>NZ_QCXS01000002.1 GCF_003260015.1 Nakamurella deserti
GATAGGCCAGAAGTGGAAGCACCGTAAGGTGTTATGAGCTGACTGGTACTAATAGGCCGAGGACTTACCACAAAAATGCTACGCGTCCACTGTGCGATACCTGAAACAACAAACCCCCCGGGGTTGCTGCTTCCGGCCGGCCTTCACCTGATTTATTGGTGGGGCACGACCGGCAGCTGCCAGCACCTGGGGGTTGGAACACGATGTTTCGCAGCGTTACGGCAGCCATAGCGTAGGGGAAACGCCCGGTCCCATCCCGAACCCGGAAGCTAAGCCCTACAGCGCCGATGGTACTGCACCCGCCAGGGTGTGGGAGAGTAGGACACTGCCGAACACACATCCCAGAAAAGGGGCCCCCACGAGGGGGCCCCTTTTCTGCATTTCACCGGCGCGTTGTTCTGGTCGAAGCCGCACCGTGCTTCTCAGGACACCACCGTGCTTCTCAGGACACCACGGGTCACCCCCCGACACCACAATCACCCGCCCCGACACCCGCGGCCACCGCAGTCATGATCGGTGCACGCGCCGGCGCCGGCGCACCGCCTCCCCGACGGAGAAGTCATCCGCCCACCGCCCCATACCGGCAGCGGGTGGTCAGCAACCAGCAGGGGCGACCGCGCCCAACCCGGCGAACCACCCACAACCCCCGACCCCCACCGGCAACCAGCAGCGAACCCGGGTTCCCGACCGACAACCAGAAGCGACCCCCGGGCCCCGAGCGACAACCCAGCAGGGACCCGGGTCCCGACCGACAACCAGCAGCGACCTGGGTCCCGACCGCCGTGCCGCACGGACCGCAGCCAACCGTCCCGCCGCCCATCACACACCCCGCCGCGCCCAACCACCCCGCCGCCCCACCACGCCCGTCGCTACGTGCGCCGACACGCAGAGCACACCCAGCCACCGAACCACCCCAACGGGACCTTCGGCCATCAACCGCCTGAGCACCAGAGCCCGAATTCATCGTCACGGTGACACAACCCGGTGTACGACGCCGCTGGGTTGGCTGTGGTCCGCTTTCGGCGAGTTCTCACGTCGCACGAGGGAGTGTGCGTTGAGAAACTCGTGACGTTGTGCGTGTGGTCGACCATCGCCACGCACGTGACCGTGTCGCTGTCATTCACTCCGCTGGCGGTCAGGCAGCGCACGTTGCGGGCTGGCATCGGAATGGTCACCCGTCCACAAGCACGCTGTTCGTGGGAGCGGGGTCTGCCACGCACTACCATCAGATGTACATCAGAACAGCGATTCAGGAGTTGTTGGCCATGGCGCCGCAGGATAACGACAGAGGCGACGACGTTCGCCGAGACCGGCGCGACGCGCAGAGCCCCCGGGGCGGTGCGCGGGGTCAGGACTCCGGGCGTGAAGACCGGTCGACCGGCAACGGAGACCGCAGCGGCGGTCCGCGTGGCTTCGGGGGTCGCGGTTCCGGGCAGGGCGATCGAGAGCGTCCCCGTAGCGGCGGGTATCAGGGCAACGCTGACAGGGGTGCCCGCACGGGGGGCTACCAGGGTGGTTCTGATCGTCCTCGCGCCGGCGGATATCAGGGTGTTCGCGACGGTGGCGACGCGCGCGGTGGCGGCTACCGCGGTGACCGAGAAGGCGGCCAGGGCGACCGCCCACGCACCGGTTACCAGGGACGGACTCCTGACGATCGCGGCGGATACCGCGGTGGTTCGGACGGCCCGCGGACCGGGCAGCGCCCCGAAGGCGGATACCGCGGCGGTTCCGGATTCGGAGTCGACCGCGATCGGAGTGACCGCAGCGACCAGCGCGGCACGGGCGATCGTCCCGCCGGGCAGGGATACCAGGGGCGGCGCCCCACGGACGCGCAGGGCGATCGTGGCGGTTACCGCGGCGGCGAGCGCTCCGGCGGTGACCGTCCCTATGGTCAGCGTGACGACCGTGAGCGTGGCGGTTACCGCGGCGGCGAGCGCTCCGGCGGTGACCGTCCCTATGGTCAGCGGGATGACCGTGCGCCCCGTGCCGGTGGTGACCGTCCCTACGGTCGGCGTGAGGACCGCGGCGGCGAGCGCTCCGGCGGCGACCGCCCCTATGGTCAGCGTGATGACCGTGCTCCGCGTGCCGGTGGCGATCGCCCCTACGGGCAGCGCGACGACCGTCCCCGTGGTGACCGTCCCTACGGCCAGCGGGACGACCGTCCCCGTGGTGACCGTCCCTACGGCCAGCGGGACGACCGTCCGCGCGGTGACCGTCCCTACGGGCAGCGTGATGACCGTGCGCCGCGTGCCGGTGGCGATCGCCCCTACGGGCAGCTGGACGACCGTGGCGGTTACCGCGGCGGCGAGCGCTCCGGCGGCGACCGCCCCTATGGTCAGCGTGATGACCGTGGCGGTTACCGCGGCGGCGAGCGCTCCGGCGGCGACCGTCCCTATGGTCAGCGTGATGACCGTGCGCCGCGTGCCGGTGACCGTCCCTACGGGCAGCGGGACGATCGTGCGCCGCGTGCCGGTGGCGATCGCCCCTACGGTCAGCGGGACGACCGTCCGCGCGGTGACCGTCCCTACGGTCAGCGGGACGACCGTCCGCGCGGTGACCGTCCCTACGGTCAGCGCGACGACCGTCCGCGCGGTGACCGCCCCTACGGTCAGCGCGACGACCGTCCGCGCGGTGACCGCCCCTACGGCCAGCGCGACGACCGTCCGCGCGGTGACCGCCCCTACGGCCAGCGGGACGACCGCGCGCCGCGGGCCGGTGGTGACCGCCCCGATGATCGGCGTCCGCAGCGTGAGGACCGTCCGGGATCCCGGAGTCCTTTCGGCGGCAACCTCAGTGACACCTTCAAGGCTCCGGCCGACCGCCCGGAGCGCACCGACGACCGTCCGGTGGCCGGCGATGACCGTGATCGTCCGCGTTCGCCGCGCACGGACGACCGCGAGCGTCCGGCGTACCGGTCCGACGACAGCCGCCCGCCTCGGCGTGACGACCGTCCGCAGCGGTCCGATCGGCCGGATCGTTCCGCTCCTCGCGCCGACGCCGACCGCCCGCCCCGTCGTTTCGACGACGACCGCGCCGACCGCCCGCGCCGCGAGGCGCCGACCGGCTCGCGCATCCGCCCCGAAGACGCCAACGAGGTCTGGCCCGACGCGCCGGAGTGGGCAGAGCCGTCGGAGTTGGGGCCGGAGGTCCTCCGCGATCTCCGTGGGCTGAGCAAGGAGAACAGCGAGTTCGTCGCCCGCCACCTGGTCGCCGCGACGTCCCTCGCCGACGAGGAGCCGGACGAGGCCTGGCTGCACGCGCGGGCCGCCCGTTCGAAGGGTGGGCGTATCGCCGTCGTCCGTGAGACGGTCGGGCTCGTCGCCTACCGGGCGCAGGAGTGGGCCGAGGCGATCTCGGAGCTCCGTGCCGCCCGCCGCATGGGTGGTGGCCCTGGCCACGTCGCCATCCTGGCAGACTGCGAACGCGCTCTGGGCAACCCGGAGCGTGCACTGGATCTCGCCCGCAGCCCCGAGGCGGCCCAGCTCGACGAAGAGGGCGCAGCGGAGCTGCGCATCGTGGCCTCCGGCGCCCGTGCCGATCTGGGTCAGCTCGATGCGGCGATGGCGGTTCTGCAGGACGGTCCCGGATTCGACCTCGACCGTCCCGAGCCGTGGTCGGCTCGTCTGTACTACGCCTACGCCGACCTGCTTCTGACGGCCAGTAGGTCCGACGAGGCGCTGCAGTGGTTCGTCCGCGCCGACGACGCCGACGACGACGGGGACACCGACGCCGCCGACCGTATCGCCGACCTCATCGCCATCCGTGACGGCGGCGGTGTGGCCGCCTCGGACGCCGCCCAGGATGCCGACGGCTCCTCCGACGTGCCCGGGGTCGCCGACAGCGGTGACACCGCCGACACGGAGAGGGACACCGTCGCGGGCGGCGCCGAGCTCGTCACCGACGACGCCGCGCTCGACGACAGTGCCGACGACATCGCGACTGCGTCGACCGACGTCGCCGCCGACATCGAGGACGACGACCGCACCGGCACCGCGCCCATCGAGGTCGCCGTCGACGAGGACAACACTCCCGAGGACGCCGAGGACGCCGAGGACGCCGCTGTCGACCACGTCGCCGCCGACGACGAGGACGCGGATGACGAAGAAGGGGCCGATCAGGAGCTCGACGGCCGCCCCACTCCGGCCGGCGAGGTGCCGATCGGGCGCGGATCGGTCCTGTTCAGCTCGGGCCAGGAATCGTGACGTCGCTGGCCGAGCGCTTCGACGTCCTGCTGCTCGACCTGGACGGCACCGTCTACCTGGGACATCAACCCATCGACCACGTCGGTGAGGCGCTGCAGGAGGCGGCTCGCCGGGGCGCCCGTTCGGTGTACGTCACGAACAACGCGTCGCGGCCGCCGGCCGAGGTCGCGGCCCAGCTGTCGGGAATGGGACTGGACGCCGCCGCCGATGACGTCCTGACCTCACCGCAGGCGGCGGTGACGATGCTCGTCGACCGGCACCCGACCGGTGCGGCGGTACTGGTCGTCGGAGCGCCGTACCTGGCGGACGAGGTGGCCCGTCGCGGGCTCACCCCGGTGCGCACCTTCGCCGAGAACCCGGTGGCGGTCGTGCAGGGCCACTCGCCCGAGACGGGCTGGCCGATCCTGGCCGAGGCGTGCCTCGCCCTGCGGGGTGGGGCGGATTGGGTCGCGGCCAACGTGGACGCCACCCTCCCCACCGATCGGGGGCTGCTGCCCGGCAACGGCGCCATGGTGTCGGTGCTGGTCACCGCCACCGGACGCCGTCCCCGGGTGGCCGGCAAACCGGCCCGGCCGATGATCGACGCCGCGATCGCCCGGTACGGCTCGACCACTCCGCTGGTCGTCGGCGACCGCCTGGACACCGACATCGAAGCGGCGGTCACCGCCGGAGTCCCGTCGCTGCTCGTCTTCACCGGGGTCTCCACCCCCGCCGAGGTCGTCACCGCCGCAGCCGAGCGGCGTCCCACCCACGTCGGGTTCGACATGCGCGCCGTCGTCGACGCCGCCCGCAGCGTCGAGATCGCCTCCGGTGGGAACGGGTGGCAGGCCGACTTCGGCGACGGTGGTCTGACCCTGCGCCGCGACGGATCGGGCGACGACGGCGACACCCTGCCCGACACGGACGCGCTGCACGCGCTCGCTGCGCTGGCCAGGGCCGGCTGGGCCGCGACGGAGACGCCCGTCGGGGCTGTCCACGCCGGCGACGAAGCGGCCGGGGCCACCCTGCAACGCCTCGGAATCCGGGCCGGCTGACCGTCGGATAGCGTGACACCGCGCGGACATCCCGTCCGCGCGGTGTCCGGCCCGGTGCGAGCCGCGCCGTCCAGGTCAGCGAGGAGGGCCCGATGAGCAATCCCGTCCCGCCCGCGGCGCGTCCGGCGGTCGATCCCTTCGAGTCCGTCGACGCCGATCTGGAGCTGCTCGAGACCCTCGACCCGGCCGGTCAGGTTCCCGTCTTCGGGCGCATCCACGCCGCGCTGACCGACGCGCTGGCCGCGACCGCCGGCACGGCCGGTGCGGCCACACCCGGGCGACCGCCCGGTGGCGGTCGCTGACATGCGCCGTGCCCGGCTCGACGCCGAACTCGTCCGTCGCGGTCTCGCGAGGTCCCGAGAACACGCGGCCGAGCTCGTCCACGCCGGGCGGGTGACGGTCGCCGGCCAACAGGCGTCGAAGCCGGCCACCGGTGTCTCGGCCGCGGACCCGGTCGTCGTCCGCGAGGACGTCGTCGACGACAACTGGGCGTCGCGCGGTGCCCACAAGCTCGTCGGCGCGTTGGACGCATTCACCGACATCCGGGTCCAGGGGGCGCGCTGCCTGGACGCCGGGGCCTCGACCGGCGGCTTCACCGACGTGCTGCTGCGCCGGGGCGCCGACCGCGTGATCTGCGTGGACGTCGGTTACGGGCAACTCGTCTGGCGCCTGCAGAACGACCCGCGCGTGCAGATCCACGACCGCACCAACGTCCGCAACCTGACCCCCGACGACATCGACGGACCGGTGGACCTCGTCGTCGCCGACCTGTCCTTCATCTCGCTGACGCTCGTGCTGCCCGCGCTGATCGCCTGCTGCCGCCCCGACGGACACCTCGCGTTGATGACCAAGCCCCAGTTCGAAGTGGGTAAGGAACGACTCGGCAGTGGGGGAGTCGTGCGTGATCCCGGACTCCGGGCGGAAGTGGTCACCGACGTCGCCACCGCCGCCCGCGACCTCGGCTGGGGACTGGCCGGCGTGGTCGCGTCCCCCCTTCCCGGACCCAGCGGCAACGTGGAGTACTTCGTGCACCTGACCACCACCGGAAGCACCGACCCGGACGACGTCGCGGGCCGGATCCGCACCGCAGTGGACGAGGGCCCACAGTGACCCGTCGCGTGCTGCTCGTCGCCCACACCGGCCGGGACGACATCAACCAACTCACCCGCCGCATCGCCGAGCCGCTGTCGCGCGCGGGTGTCGACCTGGTCGCCCTGCCCGGGGAGAACGACCTGCTCGGGTTGCCCTGCGTCGACCCGCGACCGGACAACTCCATCGAGATGGTGCTCGGTCTGGGCGGCGACGGAACCCTGCTGCGGGCGGCCGACAAGGCCCGGCCGATCGACGCGCCGGTCCTGGGCATCAACCTGGGTCGGGTCGGGTTCCTGGCCGAGGCCGACCCCGAGCAGCTCGACGGGGTCATCCAGGCGGTCATCGACCGCAGTTACACCGTCCGCGAGCGGATGACCGTGGACGTGCTCGTCGAGCACGACGGCGTGGAGATCACCCGCAACTGGGCGCTGAACGAGGTCAGTGTCGAGAAGGCCACCCGGGAACGCATCCTCGACGTCGTGGTCGAGGTCGACGGTCACGGCATCTCGGCGTTCGGCTGTGACGGCGTCCTCATCGCGACCCCCACCGGTTCCACCGCCTACGCCTTCTCCGCCGGCGGACCGATCATCTGGCCCCAGGTCGAGGCGCTGCTGGTGGTGCCGTCCAACGCCCACGCCCTGTTCGCGCGTCCGCTGGTCGTCGCCCCGAGCGTCGAGGTCACCGTGCACATCGACCCGAAGGGACACGAAGCGGCGATGGCCTGCGACGGTCGTCGCATCACCGAACTGCCGGCCGGCTCCCGGATCCGGGTGCGCCGCGGCGTGCAACCGGTCAAGATGGTCCGGCTCGGCGAGCTGCCGTTCTCCACCCGGCTGGTCCGCAAGTTCGCGCTGCCGGTCCAGGGGTGGCGCGACAAGCGGCACTGACCGGTTGTCCACAGCCGCGCGAGAGCGTGGAGCTGTCCACAGGCCCGTGCGCCTCTTTCGAACACCCGTGCGGATCGTCTACCGTGGCGTCATGCTCAGTGAACTGCACATCACCGGGCTCGGGGTCATCGACGACGCTGTCCTCGAGCTCCACCCGGGTCTCACCGTCGTCACCGGCGAGACCGGCGCGGGCAAGACCATGGTCGTCACCGCGTTGGGACTCGCGACGGGTGGCCGCGCCGACGCGCACCGCGTCCGCACGGGTGCCGCCCGCGCCACCGTCGAAGCGCGGTTCCTGCCACCCGCGGGTTCTCCCGCGGTCGGCGTCACCCAGGCCGCCGGAGGGGAGCTCGACGACGACGGCAGCCTGATCACGGTGCGCACGGTCACCGCCGACGGCCGGTCGCGCGCGCACGTGGGCGGACGTTCCGCGCCGCTGGCCACGCTGTCGGAGGTGACGGATCCGCTGGTGGCCATCCACGGTCAGTCCGAGGCGATCTCCCTGCTGCGTCCGGCGCAGCAGCGCGCGGTGTTGGACCGCTTCGCCGGGCTGACCGCGGAGATCAGCGACTACCGGCGGCTGCGCAGCGAGTGGCAGGCGGCCCGCCGCGAACTCACCGACCGGCTGGCGTCCGGCCAGCAGCGTGCCCAGCGCGAGCAACTCCTGCAGATCGGCCTCGCCGAGATCGCCGCGGTCAACCCGCTGCCCGGAGAGGACGCCGAGCTGATCGCCGAAGCGCGCCGACTGGAGAACGCCGACGCGCTGCGGGCCTCCGCCGCCGACGCCCAGACGGCGCTCGACGGCTCCGACGCCGATCCCGACGTGGCCTCGGCCGTCGGCCAGTTGACCGCGGCGCGCCGGGCGTTGGAGAGCGCCGGGGACGAGAAGCTGCGCGCGCTGTCCCAGGCACTGCGGGAAGCCGGCGTGCTGCTCACCGATGTCGGGATGGAGCTCTCGGCCTATCTGGACGAACTGGACGCCGATCCCGAACGCCTGCAGACCATCATGGAACGGCAAGCCGTCCTGCGGACTCTCACCCGCCGGTACGGTGCCGACGTCGACGCCGTTCTCGACTGGGCCGAGTCGGCCCGCGTGGAGCTGGCGTCCCTGGACACCTCGGACGAGGCGATCGCCGCGCTGCGTGAGCAGGAGAAGAAGCTGGCGTCCGCCGTGGTGGCCGCCGGGAAGCGGCTGACCAAGGCCCGTACCGCCCGGGCCGAGGAACTGGGGGCCGCCGCGACCGCCGAGCTCGCCAACCTCGCGATGGGCCGGGCGACGCTGCGGGTCGCGGTCACCCAGACCGAAGTCGCGCCTGGGCACGCGGATGCGCTCAAGGTCGGCGGTCGGTACATCACGGCCGGGCCCGACGGCTTCGACACGGTGGAGCTGCTGCTCACCGCGCACCGCGGTGCCCCCGAGTTGCCCATCCAGAAGGGCGCTTCAGGCGGGGAGTTGTCACGCGTGATGCTGTCGCTCGAGGTGGTCCTGGCGGAGGCCGACCCGGTCGGAACGCTGGTGTTCGACGAGGTCGACGCCGGCGTCGGCGGCCGGGCGGCCACCGAGATCGGTGCACTGCTCGCCCGCCTCGCCCGCACGCACCAGGTGGTCGTGGTCACCCACCTCGCCCAGGTCGCCGCGTACGCCGACCGGCAGCTCGTCGTGGACGCCACCGAGGACGGCGCGATCCGGTCGTCGTCGGTACGGGCCGTGGAAGGTGATCTGCGAGAGGCGGAGTTGGCGCGGATGCTCGGCGGCACGGTCGGAGCGTCGGCGCGCCAGCACGCCGCCGAGCTGGTCACCGCGGCCCGCACACGGCGGAAGGAGCTGTCCCGGGCGGCCTGAGTGGACCGTTGATCGCCGGTGCTGGGACGCGCAGCGGATCCGCTTCCGACCAGCGCTTCCGCTGTCACCGAGGTGGAGCCCGAGGTGAGCCGCCGCGAATCCGAAGCGTCGGCGGCCGGCGCAGGACCACCGCGGGCCGGCGCAGGACCACCGCCGGCCGGCTCGCGCCAAGGTGGAGCCCGGGGGTGAGCCGCCGCGAATCCGAAGCGTCGGCGGCCGGCGCAGGACCACCGCCGGCCGGCTCGCTATGTATCAGGCCTGCCGTTCGGGTCCTCTGATCAGTAGCGTGAGGCCGCATCGGGCCGTACACCGGCCGGCGGCCGCATCGCGGAAGAGGGATCGCCATGCACACCGACGACAGGACCGCGGAGGCCGGTGAAACCGACGTCGGGTTGTTGGTGACCGCCGCCCGGCACGGGGACCCGGCGGCGTGGAACGCACTCGTGGATCGCTACAACCGCCTGGTCTGGTCCGTGGCCCGGAGCTTCCGGTTGTCCGACGCGGACGCCGCCGACGCCGTGCAACTGACGTGGATGCGGCTCGTCGAGAACCTGGACCGGATCACCGAGCCGGACCGGATCGCGTCCTGGCTGGGCACCACCGTCCGGCGGGAGTGCCTGCAGCACCTCCGCCGATCCGGACGGCTCCGCCTCGACGGGGGCGACGAATTCCTGGAGTCGGTTCCCGACCCCGCCCCGCCGGTCGACGCGGCCCTTCTCGAGGACGAACGCGATCGCGCCCTCTGGGAGGCGATGAGGATGCTCGGGGATCGGTGCCGCCGGCTCTTGCGCGTCCTGATGGCCTCCCCACCCCCGCCCTACAGCGCCGTGGCGGCGGCTCTCGACATGCCCATGGGCAGCATCGGGCCGGCCCGGCAGCGGTGCCTCGCCCAGCTGCGCACGATCATCACCGCGGAACCCGACGTCGGGCGACGGCCGCCACCCCGGGGTGCCCGGTGAACCCCGGGCCGGTCGACCTGCCGGAGCCCACCGACGCCGAGCGCGCCGATCCCGCCCTCGACGACCTGATGGACCGGCTCCGTGTGCTCGCCCATCACGATGCGCCGCCGCCCCTCGTCGATGCGCTCGCCCGGGCCGCCTTCGAGACCCGGGAGCTCGACGCCGAGCTCGCGGTCCTCACCGGCGACTCCGACGTCGACCGGCTCGCCCTCGTCCGGTCCACCGGCACCGTCGCCCCCCGGATGCTGTCGTTCGAGACCGACACGGTGGGGATCGAGGTGCAGATCGACCGGGCCGCGGACGGTGTGGAGGTCCGGGGGCTGATCACCGGCATCGACCCCGGCCGCGGCGACGCGGTCCTCGAGGTCGACACCGGGACCAGCCGCACCCGCCTCGCCGTCGATCCGCACGGCTGGTTCCACGCCACCGGACTGCCGGCCGGGTTGCTGCGCGTGAGGCTCACCGATCCGACCACCGGCCGCACGACCACACCCTGGATCTCCACCCGGCTCGACTGACCGTCCGACCGGCGGCGCGCGGGACGAGCTCACGCAGACCGGCGGCCCGGGTCGGGGGCGCGGACCTGGACGGCGCCGACCAGCGCGACGCCGCACCCCAGCGGCTGGGCTGGGGGCGACGCGAGCTGGCGGTCGGTGGGTGACCGGGCCGGCCGCGTTCCCAGTGACGCCGGGCCCCCGGGCTGCGAAGCTGAGAACCGTGACTTCGCTCGTCGACCCCGCCGGCGGCGTCACCGACCCCACGGAGCCTCCGCAGCACGCCGGGCTCGCCAAGGCGTCCGGACCGCCGAGTCCCGTCGCGCGACCGGCGGCACCACCCGCACCTCCGGAGCCGGCCGGCCCTGATCCGACTGCGCACGCGACCCCGGTGGGCCGGGCACGGGCCGGAGCCGCGGCGGCAGTCGCTCCGAGGTCGCGGGCGGCGCCCACGGCACACCCCGACCCCGCGGACGATCCGGACCCGGCGGGTCTGGCTGCGGCCGCCCTCGACGAGGTCGGCCGCGACCCCCGCCACGCACTGACCCTGGCCGACCGGGCGGTGTCCGTCGCGCACCGGGACCACGACACCGCCGCCGCCGCCACCGCCCACCGCGCCGCCGCGCTCGCCCTGCGGGAACTCGGCGACCTGTCCACGGCCGAACGCCGGGTCCGCAACGCGGTGCGCGCCGCCGTCCGAGCCGGCGCGTCCGCCACGGCGGCGGAAGCCCGGATGACTCTGGCCTTCCTGCTCCTGGAGGCGGGCCGGGCCCGGGCCGCGCTGCACCAGGCCGACCTTGCGGTACACGCCAGCACCGGACTCGCCGCGGCCCGGGCCGCGAGCCAACGGGCACTCGTGTTGCAGCGGATCGGACGTCTGGACGAGGCGCTCGCCGGCTACGGCGACGCACTGCCGGTGTTCCGCCGCCACCACGACCGGCTCTGGGAGGCGCGGTTGCTCAACAACCGCGGTCGCCTCCACACCGACCGGGGTGACCTCGCCCGCGCCGCCGCGGACCTCTCCGGCAGCCGCGCCCTGCTGCTCGACGCAGGCATGACTTCACTCGCCGCCGACGCCGCCTGGAACCTGGCCGTCGTGGCCACCCTCGCCGGCGACATCCCGCTGGCGCTGGCCAGGTTCGACGATGTCCACACCGAGCACGTCGCCCGGGGCACGCCCAACCCCCAGCTGCGGATCGACCGCGCCGAGACCCTCCTGGTCGTCGGGTTGACCGGCGAGGCGGTCGCCGAGGCCGCCGCCGCGGTCGACGCCGTCGCAGCCGCCGGCCCGCAGGTCGACCTGCCCCATGCGCTGCTCGTCCTCGCCCAGGCGCACGCCGCGCACGGCGATCACGCCGCCGCGGCGGAGGCGGCCCGCCGCGCCCGCCGGCTGTTCCGCCGACAGCACCGGCACCACTGGGCGGCGCTGGCCGACCTGACCGCGCTGCGCGCCGCCGAGCCGGCCGCCCCGCCGGCCGCACCGCTGCTCCGCGACGCGCTGCGCACCGCCGACCGGGTCCGACGCATCGGCTGGCCGCTCGCCGAGATGGACGCCCGGCTCATCGCGGCGCGGGCCGCCGCCCGCCGGGGCGACACCGTCGTCCGGCGGGAGCAACTCACCCGCGCCGCCGAGCTCCGGCGGCTCGGCACCGTCGACTCCCGGCTCCGCGGGTGGTACGCCCGAGCGCTGCTCGCCGACGAGCTCGGCGACCGTCGGGGGTTCCGGGTCGCGTTGCGCGCCGGGCTGCGGGTGCTGGACGAGCAGCAGGCCCTGCTGGGGGCCACCGAGCTCCGCGTCGCGGTCAGCGCGGTGGGTGCCGACCTCGTCGGCCTCGGACTCGGGCACGCCCTCGCGGCCGGGCGCGCCCGGGACGTCCTCCGGTGGGCCGACCTGGGTCGGGCCCGCGCCACCCGGCCCCGCCCCGCGAGACCGCCGCAGGACGCGGCGCTGACCCGGGCGCTGGCCACCGTCCGGCAGCTGCACGCCCACACCGTGGCGGCCCAACTCGACGGTGACCCCGCCCCGCCCGCGGCCGAGCGGCGGCGCGCCGAGCAGGAGGTGGTGGCGGTCAGCCGGACGGCGGCGGGGCCGGGTGCCCCGGCGGACGCCGCGACTCCCGAGCTGCTGGCCGCGACGCTGGGCGACGCGGTGCTGACCGAGTTCGTCGAGCACGGGGGACAGCTGTACCGGGTGGACCTGTCGGACGGGCGGTTCTCCCTGCACCGGCTGGGGCCGCTCGCCGAGCTGCCGGCGCAGATCGCCCACGTGCACTTCGGGCTGCGCCGGCTGACCACCGGGTTCGGAACGGGCCGGTCCCGGCGGGCCACCGACGACGCGCTGCGGGCGGCGGCCGCGCGGCTGGGGGCCCGGCTCTTCGACGGCGCCGACCCGGACCTGTCCCGTCCCGTGGTGGTGGTGCCCAGCGCGACCGTGCACGCCGTTCCGTGGGCGCTGCTGCCCGGGCTGTGGCCCCGGCCGTTCCTGGTGGCCCCGTCGGCAGCGGCCTGGTACCGGGCGACGGTCGTGTCCGATGCCGCCGGGTCGGGCGCCGGGCGGGACCGGGCGGCACGGGTCCCGGTGCTCGTGGCGGGACCGGGGCTGCCGGCGGCGGTTGCGGAGATCGCCGCGCTGCACCGGGTGATGCCGACCGCCACCGTCCTCACCCCGCCGCACGCCACCACCGACGCCGTGCTGACCGCACTCGACGGGGCACCGCTGGCCCACCTCGCCGTCCACGGCCTGCTGCGCACGGACAACCCCCTGTTCTCCGCCCTGCTGCTCGACGACGGACCGCTGACGATCTACGACCTGGAGCGACTCCGCGCGGCGCCCGGGACGGTGGTGCTGCCCTCCTGCCGGTCCGGTGTCTCGGCCACCCGTGCCGGCGACGAGCTGCTGGGCCTCGTCGCCGCGCTGCTGTCACTGGGCGCCCGGACCGTCGTCGCGACCGCGCTGGAGACCCCGGACGGCGCCACCGGCGCCCTGATGGAGCTGTTCCACCGGGAGCTGGCGGCCGGGTGCGCACCGCCGGCGGCGTTGGCCCGCGTGCGCGGTGCGGTCGACCCGGGGGACCTGGCGCTGGCCGCCACGGCGGCGGGGTTCACCTGCTTCGGCGGGTCAGGGACCGGCGCCGCGGCGCCGGGGCTCGTTGAACCGCAGGCCGCGCGGGTGTCCTCGACCGAGCGGCACTGAGCCCTCGAGACGGTGGTGTCCCGCCTCCGACCGTGACGCGCGGTGGGCCGGCTCAGACGGTGTAGTCGCCCGCGGCGTACATCCGGCCGAAGACGGGATCGAAGGGCAACCCGTCCAGGAAATCCTCGACGATCGTCGCGGACGCGGTGGGGTCGCTGCGGACCCGGCGGGCGATCTCGGCGGCCACCAGGGGGGCCGCGAACGACGTCCCCGACCAGTGCACGAACGCGGTGGAGGACCCGGCCGGGGGCTCGTCGCCGGGCGGCGGCTCGGACGGGTCGGACCAGTCGGGGGAGGGCACCCGCCAGTCCGGCACGTAGTCGCTGACCAGCTCGACGCCCGGGGCCCACACGTCGACCCAGGTGCCGCGGTTGGAGAAGTCGGCGGCGATCGGCGGGTCCGCCCGGGAGTCGTAGGCGCCGACGCCGATCACGCCGCACATCGCCGCCGGGAAGAAGCGGCGGCCCCGGTAGTCGGGGTCCCGCCCGTTGTTGCCCGCCGCGGCCACCACCACGACGCCGCGGTCCAGCAGTCGCTGCACCGCCTCGGCCAGCGCCGGCGGCGGGCGGTTGTCGTCGGTGTAGCACCCCAGGGAGAGGTTGACCACGGGCGCGGTGACGGTCGCCAGCCCCTGGGTGATGATCTCGACCTCGTCGCCGCTGCCGTCGGGATGCAGCACCTGGGCGGGGTCGATGCGCAGTTCCGGGGCGTGCCGGCTGACCAGACCGCAGATGAACAGGCCGTGGGCGGCCTGCCGGTCCAGGTCGGAGTTGCCGTTCTCGTCCAGCAGGTCCCACTCGTGCGACCCGGTCAGGTCGTCCGGCCGGATGACCCCCTGCAGCCGGTACTGCGACCCCCGCGCCGACCAGTCGACCGGCAGACCGGTGTCCAGCACGGCCAAGTCCACCTGCGCCGACTCGGCCGCGCCGAACCACTGCGGCAGTACGGGACGGTCCGCCCTGGTCGGCACGCTGCCGGGGCCGCCCATGTACTTGCCGTTGGGCTCGCCGAAGGCGACGTGGTTGAGCGTCACGTCGCGCCGGTCGGCGAGCCTCCGCCGCCGGGCCCCCTGGATCAGCCGCGGGAGGTCCGCGTCCGGGGCGGTCGTCCACAGCTCCACGCCGGCGGCCTCGGCCAGGGTGGCGTCGAGACGCTCGTCCACCCGGCGGTCCCCGGCGGTCCGCCAGTGGTCAGGGTCGTCGGGACGGCGGCGCTGCACGTCGTTGTCGGCCAGGTACCGCGGCAGCTCCGGGTCGGCGTCGACGCGGACCAGCAACTCGCCGGGCCGGTACCAGGAGAACCGCGTGCCACGTCCGCTCAACGGCGCCCGCCGGTCCTCGGCGAACACCGTGGGGTCGCTGATCCGCAGGGCGTCCCGGCCGGGGACGAACCACGCCCGGTCCCGGAGTCGTGCGAGGTACTGCTCGTCGTAGGCCATGCGATCCCGCTTCCGGTCGGAGTGTCACCCATCCGATGCGCCCGTTCCCGCGCTGATCCAGGTGACCAGATTCTCACCCGTCCGAGTACCGCCGAACACGTGGACTTCCGCGCGCCCTCCGCCGATGTGCGCAGGTCAGCTGCCACTCTGGAGCCATGAAACTTCTGTCACGTGGGTCACGCCAGCTACCAGGAATCACAGGGTCCGCTCGGGTGTCCCGGCAGACCGCCGAGGTGCTCAGCCGGGCCGGCAACGGCGACATCGTCGTCGTGGACCATCCGGACCTCGACCGCAAGACCGCCGACCTGCTGGTGCAGGCCGGAGTGGCCGCGGTCGTCAACGCCTCGGCGTCGATCTCCGGCCGCTACCCCAACCTCGGCCCCGAGGTGCTGGTCAACTCCGGCGTCGTGCTCGTGGACGCCATCGGCGACAAGGTCTTCGGCCGGCTCAAGGACGGCGCCAAGGTCCGCCTCGACGAGGGCTCGCTGTTCGTCGGCGACGACCTGATCGGCACCGGCACCGTCCAGAACCAGGAGTCCGTCTCGGATCTGATGATCGACGCCAAGGCGGGCATGTCTGCCCAGCTGGAAGCGTTCGCCGCCAACGCGATCGAGTACATGAAGCGCGAGCGCAGCCTGCTGCTCGACGGCGTGGGCATCCCCGAGATCAGCACCGACATGGAGAACCGCCAGGTCGTGCTGGTGGCCGCGTCCGCCGACACCGCGCAGGAGCTGAAGAAGCTCCGGAAGTACATCGCCGACTACCGGCCCGTGCTGGTCGGTGTCGACGCCGGCGCCGACGCGCTGCGCGCCGCCGGGCACAAGCCGGACCTGATCATCGGCAACCCGGACGCGATCAGCACCGAGTCGCTGACCTCCAAGGCCGAGGTCGTCGTCCCGGCGCACACCGACGGGCACGCCCCCGGGATCGAGCGCATCCAGGACCTGGGCCTGGGCGCGGTCACCTTCCCCGCCTCCGGCACCAGCGAGGACCTCGCGCTGCTGCTCGCCGACGCCCACGACGCCTCCCTGATCGTCACGGTCGGTATGCGGACCACGCTGACCGATCTGCTCGACCGCGGGCAGGGCAACACCGCGTCCAGCTTCCTGGTCCGGATGCGGGTGGCGAACAAGGTCGTCGAGGCGGCCGCGCTGACCAAGCTCTACCGCGCCCGGGTGACCTGGTGGGCGGTGATGCTGCTGATCATCGCCGCGACCGTGGCGATCGTCGTCGCGTTGCTCGTCTCCGACGTCTCCGGCACCTACGGCGACCTCATCCGCCAGTGGTGGAACGACGTCACCGCCTGGGTGCGCAACCTCTTCTGAATCGCCCGAACCTCCCGATAAGGCTGGCCATGATCTCCATGCGGTACCACATCATCTCGTTGGCGGCGGCGTTCCTGGCGCTCGCGCTGGGCATCGTCCTGGGCGCCACCAAGATCAACTCGCCGCTGCTGGCCGGTCTGCAGGGTGACACCGAGACGCTGTCGCAGCAGCGCGACCAGCTGCAGACCGAGAACGCGGCGCTGACCGCGAACGTCGCAGCCGCCGAGAAGATGGCCGAATCGCTGGGTGACGTCGCGGTCCGCGGGGTGTTCCGGCCGGATCCCAACGTCGTGCTGATCACCACCGCGGACGCCAACGCCGCCGACCGTGACGCGGTCCTCGCGCTGCTGGACAAGGCGGGTGCCCCGGTGGCCGCCCAGATCCAGCTGACCACCGACTTCACCGACCCGGCCCGCTCGCAGGAGCTGCGCACCGTCCTGACGTCGACGCTGCCGGCCGGCCAGACCCTGCCCGAGGTCGACGACCCCGGGACTCTGGCGGGTGCCTTCCTCAGCCTGCTGGTGGTGGCGGACGAGACCGGCAACAGCAAGGCCGACGCCGACCAGGCCGCCACCGCCTTCACCGCCCTGGACACCGGCGGATTCGTGCGGGTCAGCGGTTCGCCCGCGGCCGGCCGGCTGGTGATCGTGCTCACCGGCGGGAACATCACCGGCGGGTCCGAGGGCGACCGCGCCGCGATGATCGCCTCGATGGCCACCCAGCTGAAGCTGACCGCCAACGGGGTCGTGGTGGCCGGCCGGCAGGGCAGTGAGACCGCCGGCACCGGACCGGTCGGGGTCATCCGGGCCGACACCGCCGACAGCGCCGCGGTGACCACCGTGGACGACGTCGACCTGGCGTCCGGGCGCCTGGCCACCGTGCTGGGCCTGGCCGAACAGGACGGCGGCGGCGTCGGCCGCTACGGTGTCGCCGACACCGCGGAGGCCCGGGTGCCGACCCTGCGCACCTGATGCCCGGCGGCCGGTGGCCGCCCTCGCCGCATCCGCCGGACGCCGGCGGTCCGGACCCTTGCACAGGTCCGGACCGCCGGCGTCCGTCGTCTGCGGGGGCGGTCCCGGCGCCGGTCGGTCGGCTCGCGGATCCGCCCGGCTGCACGCGCGGGAGGCCCGTGCACTGTTAGGGTGAAATCCCGTGAGTGAGTGTCGGAAACCGAGCGTTCCCTCCTTGGTCCGACAGTCTGAAATTGCGGAACGGGAGTCCCCTTGGCGCCATCAGCGCGGTCGACAAAGCACATCTTCGTGACCGGTGGGGTGGCTTCCTCGCTGGGGAAGGGCCTGACCGCCTCGAGCCTCGGACAGCTGCTCACCAGCCGCGGACTCCGGGTCACCATGCAGAAGTTGGACCCGTACATCAACGTCGACCCCGGCACGATGAACCCGTTCCAGCACGGCGAGGTCTTCGTCACCGAGGACGGCGCCGAGTGCGACCTGGACATCGGCCACTACGAGCGGTTCCTGGACCGGGAGTTGTCGGCCGACGCCAACGTCACCACGGGCAAGGTGTACTCCCGCGTCATCGCCCGGGAGCGGCGCGGGGAGTACCTCGGCGACACCGTGCAGGTCATCCCGCACATCACCAACGAGATCAAGGAACAGATCCTGGCGATGTCGGCGGCCGACCGCGACGGCAACCGCCCCGACATCGTCATCACCGAGATCGGTGGCACCGTCGGTGACATCGAGTCGCTGCCGTTCCTGGAGGCGGCCCGCCAGGTCCGCCACGAGCTCGGCCGGGAGAACGTCTTCTACCTGCACGTCTCGTTGATCCCGTACCTGGCGCCGTCCGGGGAGCTCAAGACCAAGCCCACCCAGCACTCGGTGGCCGCGCTGCGCAACATAGGCATCCAGCCCGACGCCCTGGTCTGCCGCTCCGACCGGCCGATCCCGGAGTCGATGAAGCGCAAGATCTCGCTGATGTGCGACGTCGACCAGGAGGCGGTCATCGCCTGCCCCGACGCGCCGTCGATCTACGACATCCCGCGGGTGCTGTTCGACGAGGGCCTGGACGCCTACGTCGTGCGTCGGCTCAACACGTCCTTCCACGACGTCGACTGGACGGTCTGGGGTGACCTGCTGGACCGCGTGCACCAGCCCACCGAGACCGTGCGGATCGCCCTCGTCGGCAAGTACATCGACCTGCCGGACGCCTACCTGTCGGTGACCGAGGCGCTGCGGGCCGGCGGCTTCGGCAACCGCGCGAAGGTCGAGATCAAGTGGGTCGCGGCCGACGAGGTCGAGACCGTTCAGGGCGCCCAGCAGGTGCTGGCCGACGTCCAGGGCGTGCTGGTGCCCGGCGGCTTCGGCGTGCGTGGTGTGGAGGGCAAGCTCGGCGCGCTGACCTACGCCCGGACGAACGGGATCCCCACCCTGGGCATCTGCCTCGGCCTGCAGTGCATGGTCATCGAGATCGCCCGCGTGGTCGGAGGTCTCGCCGACGCGAACTCCACCGAGTTCGACCAGCACACCAAGGACCCGGTGATCGCCACGATGGCCGAGCAGGTCGACATCGTCGCCGGCGCCGGCGACATGGGCGGCACCATGCGACTCGGTGCCTACCCGGCCGTGCTGGACGAGGGCTCCCTGGTCGCCGACATCTACGGCGGGACCGAGGTGACCGAGCGGCACCGGCACCGCTACGAGGTCAACAACGGCTACCGCGAGTTGCTGGAGTCCAGCGGCCTGCGGCTGTCCGGGATGTCGCCGGACCGCAACCTGGTCGAGTTCGTCGAACTGGACCGCGAGCTGCACCCGTTCTTCGTCGCCACGCAGGCGCACCCGGAGTTCAAGTCGCGCCCGACCCGGCCGCACCCGTTGTTCTACTCCTTCGTCGAGGCGTCGCTGAACTACCTCAAGGGCGAGCGGCTGCCCATCGACGCCGAGGACGCCGCCGTCGCAGCGTCCGTGGCCCCGACCCCGGTGGGCGTCGCACGGTGACCGAACCGGGCGTGTTCGACGTCGTCTCCAGCGAGACCGTCTTCGAAGGCAGGATCGTCCAGGTCCGGGTCGACCAGGTCCGGATGCCGGGCGGGAAGGTGGCCGCGCGGGAGACCGTCGGGCACGACCGGGCGGTGGCGATCGTGGCGCTGGACGACGAGCAGCGGGTGGTGCTGGTCGCGCAGTACCGGCACCCGGTCCGGCGCCGGCTGTGGGAACTGCCCGCCGGTCTGCTCGACGTCGACGGCGAGCTGCCGTTGGCCGCGGCCCAGCGCGAGCTCGCCGAGGAGACGGGCCTGCGGGCGAACCGCTGGCAGGTGCTCGTCGACGTGGTGCCCTCGCCCGGGATCATGGACGAAGGGGTGCGGATCTTCCTGGCCCGCGGTCTCGTCGAGATCGGCCGGCAGGGCGAGATCGCCCACGAGGAGGCGGACCTGACGATCGAACGGGTCCCGCTCGCGGTCGCCGTCGACGGGATCTTCCGCGGCGACATCGTCAACGGGATGGCCGTCAGCGGACTCCTCGCGGCGCAGGCGGCACTGACCGGGGAGCGCTCGCTGCGGCCCGGAGCGCAGCCGTGGACCGACAGCCAGGCCCTCGTGCGGGGCGACGACGAAGCCCTGACCCAGCCGCCCGCCCTGAGGGCATGACCTCGCAGCCCGCGGGTCCGGTCGAACGCGCCGAGCCGGAACCGCCGGCGCCCGCGCTGGTGGCCGCGTTGTCGGGCTATCTGGACCACCTGACCGTCGAGCGGGGGGTGGCGCACAACACGGTGCTGTCCTACCGACGGGACCTGACCCGCTACGTCGGCTACCTGACGGCGGTGGGCGTCACGAGCCCGGAGCAGATCACCGCCGCCCAGGTCAGCGGTTTCCTGGCCGCGCTGCGGTCCGGGGACGGCGACCGGCAGCCCCTGGCCGCGTCCTCGGCCGCCCGGGCCGTGGTCGCCGCCCGCGGCTGGCACCGCTTCCTCACCGCCGAGGGCGCCGTTCCCGACGACACCTCCCGGGACGTACGGCCGCCGGCGCCGGCCCGGCGACTGCCCAAGGCCATCCCCTTCGAGTCGGTGCTGGCATTGCTGGAGGCGGCCGGCGGTACCGAGCCGCGGCCGCTGCGGGACCGCGCGATGCTCGAGTTCCTCTACTCGACCGGGGCCCGGATCTCCGAGGTCGTGGGGCTGGACGTCGACGACCTGGACCTCGTGGCCGGGGTGGCGCGGTTGCGCGGCAAGGGCTCCAAGGAGCGGCAGGTGCCGGTCGGCTCGTACGCGATCGCCGCGCTGCAGGCCTTCCTCGTCCAGGGACGGCCGGCGCTGGTCGGTGGCCGCACCGCGCGGTTCAGCCCCGCGGTGTTCGTCAACACCCGCGGTGGCCGGCTGACGCGGCAGGCCGCGTGGCAGATCCTGCGATCGGCGGCCGAGCGCAGCGGCGTCCCCGGGCTGGCCGACCGCGTGTCACCGCACACCCTGCGGCACTCCTACGCCACCCACCTGCTCGAGGGCGGGGCCGACATCCGCTCGGTGCAGGAGCTTCTCGGACACGCCTCGGTCACCACCACGCAGGTGTACACGCTGGTCACGGTCGACTCGCTGCGCGAGGTGTACGCCACCGCGCACCCCCGGGCCCGCTGACCGCTGTCCCGGCCGTGCCGACCCGGCGCCCGGACGCGTGCCCCACGCACCCGGCGTGACCTGCACTGATCGGACGTGCACGAGAAGCGGTTCTCGGGTAGACAGGACACGCACGGCCGGAACGCGTCGCCGCGAGGTCCCTCACGGCGGCGGTGGTCGTGTGTACGGACGGTTGAACAGCAGCCGCACGCGGTCGCCGGTTTCCGCCGGCTCCCTGCCCGTGTCGGCCACGTCGTCGTGGTGCACCGGGTGGGAACTTCCTCGGAGGCCGGATGCGTTCCTTCTCGCGTGTCGTGATCACCGGTGGTGCGGGCTTTCTCGGATCGCACCTGTGTGAGGCCCTGGTGGCCGCCGGCAGCGACGTCGTCTGCCTGGACAACTTCCTCACCGGTTCACCGGCCAACGTGGCGCACCTGCGGTCGTCGGAGCGGTTCCACCTGATCCGCTGCGACGTGACCGAGTACGTGCACGTCGCGGGCCCCGTCGACCTGGTGCTGCACTTCGCGTCGCCGGCGTCCCCGGTGGACTACCTGCGGCTGCCGATCGAGACGATGAAGGTCGGCAGCATCGGCACCCTGCACGCCCTCGGTCTGGCCAAGGACAAGGGCGCCCGGTTCGTGCTCGCCTCCACCTCCGAGACCTACGGTGATCCGCAGGTCCATCCGCAGCCCGAGACCTACTGGGGCCACGTCAATCCCGTGGGGCCACGCGGCGTCTACGACGAGGCCAAGCGGTTCGCCGAGGCGCTGACGGTGGCCTACCGCACCCGCTGCGGCGTGGACACCGCGATCGTGCGGTTGTTCAACACCTACGGTCCCCGGATGCGGACCGACGACGGCCGGGCCATCCCCACGTTCATCGGGCAGGCGCTCGCCGGGGACGACCTCACGGTGGCCGGCGACGGGCGGCAGACCCGTTCGGTGTGCTTCGTCGACGACACCGTCCGCGGCGTGCTGGCCGTGGCCGGCAGCGAGCTGGCCGGGCCGGTCAACATCGGCAGTCCCGACGAGATGACCGTGCTGCAGCTGGCCCGTGAGGTCATCGCGGCCGCCGGGTCCACGTCCGGGATCCGTTTCGTGGCAAGGCCCGTCGACGATCCGGCGGTCCGTCGCCCCGACACCCGGCTCATCGAGCGCGAACTCGGGTGGCGACCGGAGGTCGACTGGGCCACCGGACTCGCCGCCACCATCGACGACGTCCGCGAACGGTCGCTGTTCTCCACGCTCGACGGCTGGACCGCTGACCTGCCCCGGCCGCGGGTGACGGCCGACGAACTCAGTCCCCTCCGGAAAGGCTGACCCGTGCGCATCCTGGGCATCAACGCGCTCTACCACGATCCGTCCGCGGCCCTGGTGGTCGACGGCGTCACCGTCGCCGCGGCAGAGGAGGAGCGGTTCAGCCGGCGCAAGCACGGCAAGCGGCCGGTGCCGTTCTCGGCCTGGGAGCAACCGGAGCTGGCGGCGGCGTGGTGCCTCGCCGAGGCGGGACTGACCGCGGCGGATCTCGACGTGGTGACCTACTCCTTCGATCCCGCACTGCATCTCGCGCCGGGTGAGCTCGGACTGGACGACCCGTGGGACCACCTCCGGCACGACTACGCGGTCCGCGCCCCGCAGTTCCTGGCCGCCGCCGTGCCCGGACTCGACCCGGCGAAGGTCCGGTTCGTCCCGCACCACGTCGCCCACGCCGCGTCCGCCGGGCTGGCGGCCCCGTTCGGCGGCGACTGCGCCACCCTGGTCCTCGACGGCCGCGGCGAGCAGCACAGCCACCTGGGCGGCCTGTTCGACGGTGGTGCGCTGAAGATCCTGTCCAGCCAGGGCCTCCCGCACTCGCTCGGCCTGCTGTACGAGGACGCCACCGACCATCTGGGGTTCCTGCGCAGCTCCGACGAGTACAAGGTGATGGCGCTGGCCTCCTACGGCACCCCCCGGCACCTGGACCGGCTCCGCGAGCACGTCCACGCCACCGGCGACGGCGGCTTCCGCACGTCCGGGGTCGACTGGAGTGCGTTCGCGCCCCGACGCCGTGCCGACGAGGACTGGGGGCCGGTGCACGCCGACCTGGCCGCGAGTCTGCAGGCGGTGCTCGAGGAGGTGCTGCTCGATCTCGCCCGCGGGCTGCGCGAGCAGACCGGTGCCACCCGGCTGACGATGGCCGGCGGGGTCGCGCTGAACTGTGTCGCCAACAGTCGCCTGTTCGCCGACAGCGGGTTCGACGACATCTGGGTGCAGCCCGCCGCGGGTGACGCCGGCACCGCACTGGGCGGGGCCCTCTACGCCGCGCAGCAGGGCTTCGACGAGCTGCAGCCGTTCCCGGGCCCCGACCTGGGCCGGGGATGGAGCGACGACCAGCTCGAGGCCGTGCTGCGCACCGCCCGGGTGCCCTACGACCGACCGGACGACATCGCCGAGACGGTGGCCGAGGCGCTCGCCGCCGACGGGATCGTCGCCTGGTTCCAGGGCCGCAGCGAGTTCGGACCGCGCGCGCTGGGCCACCGCTCGCTGCTGGCCCACCCGGGCCGGGCCGACAACCTGCGCCGGCTCAACGACGTGAAAGGTCGGGAGCAGTTCCGGCCGGTGGCGCCGATGGTCCTCGCCGAGCGGGCGGGCGGGATCTTCGGTCGCGGTCCGTTGGTGTCGCCGTACATGCTCTTCGTCCAGGACGTGGCCCCGGAGTGGATCGACCGGATCCCCGCGGTGGTCCACGTCGACGGCACGGCCCGTATCCAGAGCGTGGACCCGGCGACCGAACCGCTGGTCGCCCGGATGCTGACCGGCTTCGCCCGACGGACGGGCCTGCCGGTGGTCGTCAACACCAGTCTCAACACCGCCGGCCGGCCGATGGTCGACTCTCCGATGGATGCGCTGGAGTGTTTCGGCTCCACCCCCGTGGACCTGCTGGCGCTGGGCCCGTTCGCCGTCCGGCGCGACGGTTCCGGGTCGGCGCGGTGAGCGCGGCGCTGTCGATCGTCATCCCGACCGTGGGCCGCCCGTCGCTGCAGGTGCTGCTCACCTCGCTCGGTCTCGCCGTCCGCCGGGGCGGTGGGCCGGTGCCGGAGATCCTGGTGGTGGACGACCGTCCCGGCCCGGCGGCGGGGCTGAGCGTCCCGGCGGGTGTCACGGTCCTGCGCTGCGGTGGCCGCGGTCCGGCGGCGGCGCGCAACGTCGGGTGGCGGGCCGCGAGCGGCGACTGGATCGCCTTCCTCGACGACGACGTCGTCGTCGGCGCCGACTGGTTGACGGGGCTGCGCCATGACCTGGAGGTGCCGACCGACGTGGCCGGCAGTCAGGCCCGACTCGTGGTGCCGCTGCCGCCGGACCGGCGACCCACCGACTGGGAGCGCGGTACCGCCGGTCTCGCGACGTCGTCCTGGATCACCGCCGACATGGCCTATCGGCGAGACGTTCTCGAAGCCGTCGGCGGCTTCGAGGAGCGTTTCCCGCGCGCCTTCCGGGAGGATGCCGATCTCGCGCTGCGGGTGCTCGACACGGGCCACCGGCTCGTCCGCGGCGAGCGCACCACCACCCACCCGGTGCGCCCCGCCGCCCGCTGGGCGAGCCTGCGGCAACAGCGCGGCAACGCCGACGACGTGCTGATGCGACGCCGGCACGGCCGGGACTGGCGGGCCCGGGCCCGGGCACCGCTCGGCCGCCGTCCGCAACACCTGGTCGGCACCGGGCTCGCCGTGGCGGCGCTGACGGCCCTGGTCGCCGGCCGCCGGCGGACCGCGCTGGCGGCGGCCGCCGGCTGGCTGGCGGTGACCGCGGAGTTCGCCGGTCGCCGGATCCTGCCCGGCCCGCGCGACCGTCGGGAGCTGGTGGAGATGCTGGCCACCAGCGTCCTCATCCCGCCGGCGGCCACGGGGCACTGGCTGGCCGGGCTGTGGCGGCACCGCCACGTGCGGCCGGTGCGCCGTCCGCGGCCCGCCGCCGTCCTCGTCGACCGTGACGGCACCCTGGTGCACGACGTCCCCTACAACGGTGACCCGGCACAGGTGCGCCCGATGGACGGCGCCCGGGACGCACTGGACCGGCTCCGGGCGGCCGGCCTGCCGGTCGCGGTGATCAGCAACCAGTCCGGAGTCGGTCGCGGCCTGCTGACCATGGAGCAGGTGCGCGCGGTCAACGCCCGGGTGGAGGAGTTGCTCGGGCCGTTCGACGGCTGGCTGGTGTGCCCGCACGGACCCGACGACGGCTGCGACTGCCGCAAGCCCGCACCGGGTCTGGCGCTGCAGGCCGCGGAGCTGCTCGGCGTGGAGCCGGGGCGCTGCGTGGTGATCGGCGACATCGGCGCCGACATGGAGTGCGCGGCCGCGTCCGGCGCCCGCGGCATCCTGGTGCCCACCGCCGCCACCCGCACGGAGGAGGTCCGCGCGGCCCGGGAACGGGCCCGAACCCTCGGCGACGCGGTCGATCTCATCCTGGCGGGCGCCTCGTGACCCGACACGCGCTCGTCGTGCGGCTGGACAGCATGGGCGACATGCTCATTTGCGGGCCGGCGATCCGCGCGGTGGCGGCAACGGTCGACCGGGTCACCGTCCTGGCCGGCCCGCTGGGGCGGGACGCCGCCGGGCTGCTGCCCGGCGTCGACGCGGTCGAGACGTTCGCCGCGCCCTGGATCCTCAACCCGGCGCCCGCCGTCCGGGCCGCGGACCTGGACGCTCTGGCGCACCGCGTCCGCGCGTCGGGGATCACCGAGGCGCTCATCCTGACGTCGTTCCACCAGTCCGCGCTGCCCACCGCGCTGCTGCTGCGGACGGCCGGTGTGGACCGGATCGCGGCGTGCAGCGAGGACTACCCCGGCAGCCTGCTCGACCGTCGGCTGACCGATCCGCCGGACGCGCCGGAACCGCTGCGGATGCTCGCCGTCGCCGAGGCGGCCGGTTACCCGCTGCCCGCCGGCGACGACGGGCGGCTCGCCGTCCGCCGTCCGCTGCCCGGGACCGACGTCCCGGCCGGTGCCGTCGTGGTCCACCCGGGGACCTCGGCGGCCGCGCGGGCCTACCCGCCCGAACGATGGTGTGCCGCGGTCGGAAGGCTCACCGCGGCGGGTCGTCCGGTGGTCGTCACCGGTGGCCCCGGGGAGACCGACCTCGGCGCCCGCATCGCGGCCGCGGGCGATCCGGCCCGGACGACGGACCTGTCCGGACGGCTCTCGCTCACCGCGACCGCGGCGGTGCTGGACCGGGCGGCGGTCGTCGTGGCCGCCAACACCGGACCCGCGCACCTCGCCGCGGCGGTCGGCACCCCCGTGGTGTCGTTGTTCGCCCCGGTCGTGCCCGCTCTGCGGTGGGCGCCGTACGGGGTCCCGACGGTCGTCCTGGGCGATCAGCACGCGGCCTGCCGGGGGACCCGGGCCACCACCTGCCCGGTGCCCGGACACCCGTGTCTGACCGGGATCACCGCGGACGAGATCGTCGCCGCCGTCGACGCTCTCGCCCCGCTGCCGGCGGTGGTCCGGTGAGGATCCTGCTCTGGCACGTCCACGGCAGCTGGGCGACCGCGTTCGTGCAGGGCCGGCACCGGTACGTGGTGCCGGTGCTGCCCGACCGCGGCGCGGACGGCGTGGGCCGGGCGCGGACCTGGGACTGGCCGGCGACGGTGACGGAGCTGCCGCCGGAACGGCTGCGCCACGAGGATTTCGACCTGGTGCTGCTGCAGCGGCCGCACGAGGTCGAGCTGGCCGCGACCTGGCTGGGCCGGCGCCCCGGGGTCGACCTCCCGGCGGTGTACGTCGAGCACAACACCCCCGAGGGCAGCCCCGGCCGGCAGCGGCATCCCCTCGCCGACCGTGACGACATCCCGATCGTGCACGTCACCCACTTCAACGACCTGTTCTGGGACAACGGTCGCGCCCCGACGGTCGTCGTCGAGCACGGCGTGGTCGACCCGGGACTGCGCTACACCGGTGAGCTCGCCGCGGGCGCGGTGGTGCTGAACGAGGCGGGGCGGCGGGGAAGGGTCGTCGGGGCGGACCTCGTCCCGCGGTTCGCCGGCGTGGCGCCGGTGGACCTGTTCGGGATGGACAGCGCCGCCTTCGTCGCCGGTCTCGGCACGTCGGCGGTGACGGCGCACCAGGACCTGCGGACGCAGGACGAGATGCACACCGCGCTCGCCCGGCGCCGGGTCTACCTGCACCCGACCCGGTGGACGTCCCTGGGCCTGTCGCTGATCGAGGCGATGCACCTGGGGATGCCGGTCGTGGCGGTGGCCGCCACCGAGGTGGTGGAGGCGGTGCCCCCGGGGGCGGGTGTCATCTCCACCGACGTGGCCCGGCTGCTGCGCGAGTTCGACAGTCTGATGCACGAGCCGGAGCAGGGTGTCGCGATGGGCCGGCTGGCCCGGACGGCCGCCCTCGCCCGGTACGGACTCAACCGATTCCTCGCCGACTGGGACGACGTCCTGGACCGCGTGGTGTCCCGAGAGGTGGTGTCGCCGTGAGAGTCGCCCTGGTGTCCGAACACGCCAGCCCGTTGGCCTGCCTCGGCGGCGTGGACGCGGGCGGGCAGAACGTCCACGTCGCGGCGCTCGCCGCGGCGCTGGCCCGTCGCGGGGACCGGGTGAGGGTGTACACCCGGGCCGACGGGCCGGGCCTGCCGCCCGTGGTGCCGATGTCGGCGGGGGTGGACGTCGTGCACGTCCCGGCCGGGCCGGCCGCGCCGGTGGCCAAGGACGAGCTGCTGCCCTTCATGCCCGCCTTCGGCGACGGGCTCGAGCGGGCCTGGCAGGTCGATCCGCCCGACGTGGTCCACGCGCACTTCTGGATGAGCGGCTGGGCCGCGCAGCGGGCGCTCACCGGCAGCGCCGTACCGCTGCTGCAGACCTTCCACGCGCTGGGCACGGTGAAGCGCCGCTGGCAGGGTGCGGCCGACACGAGCCCGCCGGAACGGCTGGGCATCGAGGCGGGGCTGGCGCGCAGCGTCGACCGGATCGTCGCCACCTGCCGTGACGAGGTGACGGAGCTGCGGGCCCTCGACGCGCCCCGCACACCGATCGACATCGTGCCGTGCGGCGTCGATCTCGACCTGTTCACCCCCGGCCCGACCGCGCCGTCGCCGGGCCGCCCCCGCCTGCTCGTCCTCGGGCGGCTGGTCGCCCGCAAGGGGATCGCCGACGCCGTCCGGGCGATGCGCCGGCTCCCCGGTGCCGAGCTGGTCGTCGCCGGCGGGCCGGACCGGTCCGGCCTCGGCGCCGACCCGGAGGCCGTCGCCCTGACCGCCCTGGCGGCGGAGCTGGGGGTCGCTGACCGGGTGCACCTCGTCGGCCGCGTCGACCGTGCCGATCTGCCCGCCCTGATCCGCAGCTGCGCCGCCGTGCTGGCGGTGCCCTGGTACGAGCCGTTCGGCATCGTCCCGCTGGAGGCGATGGCGTGCGGGGTGCCGGTCGTGGCCACCGCCGTCGGCGGCCTCACCGACACCGTGGTCGACGGGGTCACCGGGGTGCTGGTACCACCCCGCGACCCCGCCGCGCTGGCCGCGGCCGTCGAGCGGCTGCTCGCCGACGACGGCCGGCGGCAGTCGATGGGCCGCGCCGGCGCGCACCGGGCCCGGGCCCGCTACGGCTGGGACGACGTCGCCCGGCTCACCGGCAGGTCCTACGACGCGGCCCTGGGCTCGGTCGTGGCCGGCGCCGGGAGCGCCCGGTGACCGGCCTGATCGATCCGGCGGTGCAGACGGTCGCCCGTCGGCACCTGGCCGATGTGACGGAGGCGCTGTCGGCCTTCGGACCGGCCGCGGACCTGGCCGCGTCCTGGGGGCGGCGGCTGGCGCCGGTGTTGCTGGGCGGTGGTCGGCTGCTGGTCGTCGGCAACGGCGGGAGTGCCGCGCAGGCACAACATCTCAGCTCCGAGGTGGTGGGCCGCTACCGGGACGACCGGCCGCCGTTCTCGGCCGTCGCGGTGCACACCGAGCCGTCCGCGCTGACCGCGATCGCCAACGACTACGGCATCGAGGAGATGTTCGCGCGTCAGGTGCAGGCCCACGGGCGGCCCGGCGACGTCTGCGTCCTGCTGTCGACGTCGGGACGCAGCCCGAACGTCGTGGTCGCGGCCGAGCGGGCCCGGCGCTGCGGACTGCTGACCTGGGCGATGACCGGCCCCACCCCGAACCCGCTGGCCGCCGTGTGCGACGAGACGCTGGCCGTGTCCGCCCGGACCACCGCCACCGTGCAGGAGCTGCACCTGGTCGCCCTGCACGTGCTGTGCGAGGCGTTCGACGAGGCCCTCGAGGCCGCACCCGGGGCGGTGACCTCGTGACCGCGCCACTGGTGGTGATCGGGGACGTGATGCTCGACGTCGACCGCACGGGGGAGGCGGCACGGCTGTCCCCGGAGGCGCCGGTGCCGGTGCTGCACTCCGTGGTCGACACCCGACGACCCGGTGGCGCGGCGCTGGCCGCCCTGCTCGCCCGGGCCGCGGGCGACCGGCCGGTGGTGCTGGTCGCCCCGGTCGCCGACGACGCCGCGGGTCGCGAGCTCCGCCGGTTGCTGGACGGACGGGTCGAGGTCGTGCCGCTGTCGTGGACCGGGTCCACCCCGGTCAAGACCCGGATCCGGGCCGGTGACCATCCGGTGGCCCGCCTGGACGAGGGGGGCGACCCCGGGGACATCGGGGAGCTGCCGGACCGCGTGACCGAGGTGCTCGCCGCGGCGGCCGGCATCCTCGTCGCCGACTACGGGCGCGGGGCGACGGCGCACCCGCCGCTGCGGGCGGCGATCGAGGCCAGGTCGGGCCGGGTGCCCGTGGTCTGGGACCCGCACCCCCGCGGTGCCACCCCTGTCCCCGGCGTCACCGTGGTCACGCCCAACGCGTCCGAGGCGGGAGTCCCGGCCGACGCCGGCGTCACCGGGTGGCGCGCGGCGGCCGAGGAGCTGGGCCGCCGGTGGTCGGCCCGGGCGGTGTGCGTCACCCTCGGCGACCGTGGGGCGATGGTCAGCCGGACCGGCGAGATGCCCTTCCTGGTGGCCGCCCCGACGGTCGTCGCCCGGGACACCTGCGGTGCCGGTGACTGTTTCGCCGCCACCGTGGCGGTCGCGCTGGCCGGGGGAGCCCTGCTCACCGACGCCGTGGTGACCGCCGTGGCCGCCGCCGGGGCCTTCGTCGCCGCGGGCGGCGCCGCGGGCTTCCGGCTCGACGGCGGCGAGATCGCCCCGGTGACACCTGATCTCGACAGCCTGCTGGCCGCTGTGCGGGGCCGGGGCGGCACCGTGGTGGCGACCGGTGGGTGCTTCGATCTGCTCCACGCCGGCCATGTCGCCACCCTGCAGGCGGCCCGGGCCCTGGGCGACTGTCTGGTGGTGTGCCTGAACTCCGACGACTCGGTGCGCCGGCTCAAGGGTCCGCAGCGGCCGCTGCAGCCGGCGGTCGACCGGGCACAGGTGCTGTCCGCGTTGGCCTGTGTCGACGCGGTGGTCGTCTTCGAGGAGGACACGCCGGCGACGGCGCTGCGGCGGGTCCGTCCGGATGTGTGGGCCAAGGGCGGGGACTACACCGGCATGGTGCTGCCGGAGGCGGCGGTGCTCGCCGAATGGGGCGGTGAGGCCGTCACCGTGCCCTACCTCGCCGGACGGTCGACGACCGCACTCGTGGAGCTGGCCGCCCGACCGGTCGACCAGGCCCGGCGGTGACGCAGCGGCCGGTGGCCCTGGTGCTCCGCGCGCTGGGTCTGGGCGACTTCCTGGCCGGCCTGCCGGCGATCCGGGTGCTGCGCGCGGCTCTGCCGCGGCACGAGATCGTGCTCGCGGCGCCGGCGGCGTTGGCGCCGTTGGTGGCCCTGGTCCCCGAGATCGACCGGCTGTTCCCGCGGGGCGAGCTCGAGCCGCTGGACGGCTGGTCGGGCCCGGTGGACGTCGCGGTCGATCTGCACGGCAACGGGCCGGCCAGCCGGACGCTGCTGGCCGCGGTGGCGCCGCGGCGGGTCGTGGGTTTCGCCTACCCGGGGGTGGACATGCCGGGACCGGTGTGGCGGGGCGACGAGCACGAGGTCGACCGATGGTGCCGGCTGATCGGCGCCGCCTTCGGCGTCGTGGCCCCGGGCGGGGTCGCCGGGACTCTGGGCCGGTCCACCGCGCCGGTACCGGCCGGGGTGACCGTGGTGCACCCGGGTGCGGCGTCCGGCGCCCGCCGGTGGCCCCCGGCCCGCTTCACGGCGGTGGCCCGCGCCCTGCGGTCGGAGGGGCACCGCGTGGTGGTCACCGGCGGTCCGGCGGAACGTGAGCTTGTCGCCGGGATAGCCGCCGCAGCCGAGGTGATGCCGCTGTTGGGCCTGAGCCTGGGTCAGCTCGCCGCCGTCGTCGCCCGGGCCCGACTGGTGGTGTGCGGCGACACCGGGGTGGCGCACCTGGCGTCGGCGTACCGGACCCCGTCGGTGCTGCTGTTCGGTCCCGTGTCGCCGCGGATCTGGGGACCGCCGGCCGACGGACCGCACCGGGTGCTGTGGCACGGCGACGGGACCGGGGATCCGCACGGGGCGGCGCCGGATCCGGCGCTGCTGCGGATCACCGTGGACGAGGTCCTCGACGCCGTCGGGGATCTGATGGACACGACAACGGAACAGGAGACACGGTGCGGGGTCTGAACGGTCGGGTGGTGCTCATCAGCGGTGGCGGCAGCGGTCTGGGACGGGCGATCGCGCGTCGGCTGGCCGCCGGCGGGGCGCATCCCGCGGTCGGCGACGTCGACGTCGAGGGGGCGGCGGAGACCGTCCGGCTGGTCGAGGAGGCCGGCGGCAGCGCGACCGCCCACCGGCTGGACGTGACCTCGTCGGAGAGCGCCCGTGCGGTGGTCGGCGCGGTGGCGGAGGAGTTCGGGGACCGTTTCGACGGTCTGGTCAACAACGCCGGTACCGACCGGGGTGCCGGGCTTCTCGACCTGAGCGACGAGCAGTGGGCGCAGGTGGTCGGGGTCAACCAGACCGGCCCGATGTACCTGACCCGGGAGTTCCTGCGGCGGCTGGGCACCGCCGACCGCGAGTACCCCGCCGACGTCGTCAACGTCATCTCCATCTCGGCGATCACCGTGGGCACCGACGCCGCGGCCTACAACAGCTCCAAGGCGGCGCTGGCGATGCTGACGAAGATCATGCAGCGGGAGGCGCACGAGTACCGCTGGCCGGTGCGGATCCACGGGCTGATGCCCAGCGCGATGAACACCCCGATGATGGAGCAGTGGCACCTGTCCGACGAGGTGATGATGGCGCCCGACACCGTCGCCTCGGCCGTCGAGTTCATGATGACGCTGCCGCCCGACACCTTCGTGCAGAACCTGACCATCAACTCCCGGCGGGAGCCCGGCTGGCCGCGCTGATCCCGCGGCCCGTGCTCAGGGCGCGGGAATCCGGACGCCGGGTGCGGACTCCTGGTGCGTGGCCTCCATCAGGGTCGTCAACGCGGCCCCGGTGACCTGACGGGTGACGGTGCCGTTGCTGAATCCGGACGGCGAGCACTTAGCGAGCCGCGCGTACGTCCAGAACTCCCGCATCACCGCAGGTGCGCTCGGGCTGTCCATCTCGAGCTGGGTGAACAGCACCGCGACGGTGCCGCGGGACGGATCGATGTGGGCGGATGTCCCGGTGCCGCCGATCCAGCCGTAGCGGCCGGGCACCGTCCACGGGTCGGCGGTGTCGATGTCGACCGACCCGCCGAAGCCCCAGCCCTGTCCCTCCAGGAACAGCCTGCCGGCGTCCCGCTGCGCCGGGGTGAGGCGGTTCGTGGTCATCCGGCGGACGGCGTCGGTCGACAGCACCCGGCGGCCTTCGTGGTTCCGGCCGCCCCGCAGGAGCATCCGACCGAACGCGCACCAGTCCTCCACCGTGGACACGAGTCCCGCGGCGCCGGACGGGAAAACCGGCTCGCGGCTCCAGATCCCGTCCCGGGCGTCGACCAGTGTGGGTCCGTCGGTGCTCTGGGCGTAGTAGTCGGTGAAGCGGTGCATCCGGTCGCCCGGCACCACGAACCCGGTGTCGACCATCCCGAGCGGCGTGAAGATCCGCTCCGTGAGGAAGTCCGGGAGCGACCGCCCGGAGATGCGCGCGACGAGCACGCCCTGCAGGTCGGAACACAGGTTGTACAGCCACCGTTCACCCGGCGGCGCCGGCAACGGGATGTCGGCGAGGGTCCGCAGCCAGGCGTCCGGATCGAGCGGCACCGGGGTCTGCGGCGGTCCCTGCCGCAACCGCTCGGACAACGGCTGCACGGCGGGCAGGGTGAAGTCCGCCGGGAAGCCCCAGCCGGCGGTCGAGGCCAGGACGTGCTCGACGGTGATCGGCCGCGGCGCCGGTACCACCTCCTCGGCGGGACCGTCCGGACGGCGCACCACGACCGGGTCGGCGAGCTCGGGCAGCCACCGGGCGATCGGGTCGTCGAGGGCGGCGAGGCCGTCGTCGATCAGCGCCGACAGGGCGGCCGCCGTGATCGGCTTGGTCACCGACGCGATGCGGAAGAGCGTGTCCCGCCGCATGGGTGCGCTTCCGTCGACGTCCACCGCCCCGACCGTGGCGATCTCGACGTCGTCACCGCGGGCGAGCAACGCCACCGCTCCGGGAGCCGTGAGGTGCCCGGCGACGGTGTCGTGCAGGGCCGTCATCGCAGCGGGGACGTGAAGACGATGCGGTTCCCGTCGGCGTCGGTGAGCGGCAGGATCCGCACGGTGGTCGCGTCCTGCGCACCGTCGTGATCGATCGCGGCGGCGGTGAGCCGGCCGGCTTCGGCCGTGACGTCGTCGACGCCGAGCACCATCGACGAACGTCCGGCCCGGTCGGGTTCGACGTAGACCTGGACGCCGAAGGCGGGCGAGAGGTGCCACTCCAGCAACCCGTCCATCGGCCGGGCGTCGGGCCCGGTACCGAACAGCCGCCCGTACCACCGCTCGGCGGCGGGCAGGTCGGACACGGTCATCTGGGCGAGCAGGCGGGTGATCGTCATGACGTCTCCTGAGGTCGGCACCGGTGGCGAACTGCAAGCGGTTCTCACCGTAGAACCGGCCGGTAGTACATTGCAAGCACTTTCGGGAGGAGGGTCGGATGGCGGGACAGGCCCGGTCGGGGTGCCCGATCAACGCGGCGGTCGAGGCGTTCGGCGACCAGTGGAGCCTGCTGGTGCTGCGGGACGTGATGTTCGGCGACCGCCGCAGCTTCCGGGTACTGCAGTCCCAGTCCGAGGAGGGCATCGCCTCCAACATCCTGAGTGACCGGCTGAAGCGGCTGGTGGCCGGTGGCCTGCTCACGCGGGACGGAGCCGGGCCCGGGCGACGCGCCACCTACAGCCTCACCGAGGCGGCGATCCAGCTGGTGCCGGTCTTCGCCCAGCTCGGCGCCTGGGGGCTCCGGCACCGGCCGACCACCCGCGAGTTGCGGATCCGGGCCGAGCTGCTGGAGGCGGGCGGCCCGATGATGTGGTCGGACCTGATGGACGAGCTCCGCGAGCGTCACCTCGGCGTTCCCCGACCCCGGACCGGCCGGGAGTCCGCCGGGGAACGTCTGGAACGGGCTCACGCCGACGCCGTCGCGGCTTCGGCCGGGTGAGCCGACGGCGGTGCCGCGACCACCGCAGGCCCGTCGCGTTGGATCGGGCCGGGTGGGCACCATAGTGTGGGACAGGGCCCGCACGGCGGGGCGGTCCGGTCCGTGTCGGTGACCTGACCTGCAGAATCACCCAGCGACAGGAGTGCAGCGGATGAGCCAGCCGAACCACGGGGAATGGTTCGCGGGCGAGAGTCACGACCACGCCGGTGATCAGCAGGAGCACCAGCACCACGAGCACCACCAGTCACACGACGGGCAGCAGAACGGCCGTGACGAGGACCGGCACTCCGGCGGTCAGCACTCCGACTGGCAGCCCGACGGCGTCGCGCCGGGCGGGCAGGACGCGCGTCGGCACCTCGGCGACCAGGAGCACCACCCTGACGGCCATGGCCAAGCGGCTCACCACGACGCGGAGCACACCGGACACCGACCCAGCGAGCGCCCCGAGCACCAGCACGCAGATCATCAGCACGCCGAGCACCAGCACGGGGAGCAGGAGCACCGGCAGGACGAGCACCGGCACGACGAGGCGCAGGACGCCGGTGGGTCACCCACCGTCCCCGCCGTCCCCGCCCCCGTACCGGCTCCGACCCGGCCCACCGCCGACGAGGGCCTGTTCGCGGCGCAGGCCCGCCCGGGCCGGATCGGGGCGATCTCGGCCCGCGCCGCCGCCAAGGCCGCCGCACGCGCCGCGGCACCGGTCGAGGTCCAGCCCGGCCCGACCGGCCGGATGCCGCGTGAGTTCCCGGTGCCGGAGCCGCTGCACGCCCACGGCCCGGCCCGGGTCATCGCCGTCTGCAACCAGAAGGGCGGCGTCGGCAAGACCACCTCGACGATCAACATGGGCGCCGCGCTCGCCGGTTACGGCCGCCGCGTCCTCGTCGTCGACCTCGATCCGCAGGGCGCGCTGTCCGCCGGTCTCGGCGTCGCCTCCCACCAGCTCGACCGCACCATCTACAACCTGATGCTGGAGCGCAGCACCCAGATCGGCGACGTCCTCGTCCCGACCAAGGTCCCCGGTATGGACCTGCTGCCGGCCAACATCGACCTGTCCGCCGCCGAGGTGCAGCTGATCAACGAGGTCGGCCGGGAGCAGACCCTGGGACGCGCCCTGCGGCCGGTGCTGCACGCCTACGACTACATCCTCATCGACTGCCAGCCGTCGCTCGGGCTGCTCACCGTCAACGCGCTGGCGTGCTCGTCGGCCGTGGTGATGCCGGTGGCCGCCGAGTACTTCGCGCTCCGCGGCGTCGCGCTGCTGATCGACACCATCTCCAAGGTGCAGGAACGCATCAACCCCGACCTGGCCATCGACGGCATCCTCGTCACGCTCTACGACGGCCGTACCGTGCACTCCCGCGACGTGGTGGCCACGCTGGTCGACCAGTTCGGCGAGACCGTCTACGACACCGTCATCTCCCGGACGGTGAAGTTCCCCGAGACCTCGGTCGCCGGTGAGCCGATCCTCACCTACGCGCCCGACTCACCGGCCTCGCAGGCCTACCTGCAACTGGCCCGCGAGATGATCAGCAGGAAGCCGGCCTGATGACCGCCCTGCCGGCGGCCTCCGCAGGGTCGTCGACAGGGCCGTCGGCAGCCCCGCCCGCGGACGGTGAGCCGACCACGACCGCCGCGCCGCGCGGCCGGTTCCACATCCAGCTGCACAACTTCGACGGCCCGTTCGACCTGCTGCTGCAACTGATCTCCTCGCACCGGATGGACGTCACCGAGGTCGCGCTGCACATCGTCACCGACGAGTTCATCGCCCACCTCCGCTCGCTCGGCGACGACTGGGACCTCGGTCAGGCCACCGAGTTCCTGGTCGTCGCCGCCACCCTGCTCGACCTCAAGGCCGCGCGCCTGCTGCCCGACGCCGACGTCGAGGACGAGGCGGACCTGGCCATCCTGGAGGCCCGCGACCTGCTCTTCGCCCGGCTGATGGCCTACAAGGCCTACCAGCAGGTGGCGGTGCTGCTCAAGGAACTGGAAGCGACCGCGCTGCGCCGCTACCCGCGGGCGGTGACGCTGGAGGGCCGCTACCTCGGGCTGCTGCCCGAGGTCGAGATCGGCCTCAGTCCCCACGGTTTCGCGGAGTTCGCGTCCGGGATCTTCCGCCCGAAACCCCCGCCGCCCACCGTGTCACTCGCCCACATCCACGCCTCGCGGGTGTCGGTCGCCGAGCACACGGCCGCCATCCGCGACCTCCTCGCCGCACGTGGGGTCGCCACCTTCGCCGAACTCATCGCCGGCTGCACCGAGACCCTGGAGGTCGTCGCACGGTTCCTGGGGCTGCTCAATCTGTACCGGGAGGCGGCGGTGCTGTTCGACCAGCCGGAACCGCTGGGCGAGCTGACCGTGCGCTGGTCGGGTGGCGACGCCGACACCGTCATCAGCGACGAGGAGTACGAGTGACCCGGATCGACATCGACGGAGCCCCCCTCCACGGACCGGAGACCCCCGACACCTCCGTCGAGGAGGCCGGGGACGCCGACGACCGGGCGCCCGCCGCGCCCGACCTGTCCTTCGTCGACGAGTCCGAGCTGACCGGTGCGCTGGAGGCGGTCCTGCTGATCGTCGACACCCCGGTCACCGAGGAGGCCCTCGCGGCGGCGGTCGGCTTCCCCCCGGAGCGGGTCCGTGACGAACTCCACAGCATCGCCAACCGGCTCGCGGAAACCCGTTCCGGGATCCATCTCCGGCAGATCGGCGGCGGCTGGCGCTTCTACACCCGGGACCGTTTCGCACCCGTCGTGGAGCGTTTCGTGCTCGATGGTCAACAGACCCGGCTCTCGCGTGCTGCACTTGAGACACTGGCCGTCATCGCCTACCGCCAGCCGGTCACCCGTGCGCGGGTGTCGGCGGTCCGGGGGGTGAACGTCGACGGGGTCATCCGGACCCTCACCGCGCGCGGACTCATCGAGGAGGACGGGTCGGACGCCGACACCGGCGGCCTGCTGTACCGCACCACGGAGCTGTTCCTGGAGCGGATGGGGCTCGGTTCGCTCGACGAACTCCCACCGCTCGGGCCGCTGCTCCCCGACGTCGACGCCCTCGACCTGTTCGAGGACTGACGTCCGGAGCCGGCCCCGACGGAGTCCGGCCACCGTCGCACCCGAGTCACCGAAGCACGCAGGAGAACTGGGAATCACATGGAACGCAAGGATCCGAACGAAGAGGGCGTCCGCCTGCAGAAGGTGCTCGCCGCCGCCGGCATCGCCTCCCGCCGCAAGGCCGAGGAGATGATCGCCCAGGGCCGGGTCAAGGTCGACGGGCTGCTCGTCAAGGAGCTCGGGCGGCGGGTCGACCCCGAGAACGCGGTCATCCACGTCGACGGCAACCGCATCGTGCTGGGCGAGCACCAGGTGTACCTGGCCGTCAACAAGATGCCCGGCGTGCTGTCGACCATGGACGACGAACTCGGCCGCCCCAGCATCGGCGACATGGTCGCCGACCGCAGCGAGCGGCTGTTCCACGTCGGCCGGCTCGATCAGGACTCCGAGGGGCTGATCCTCCTGACCAACGACGGCGACCTCGCGCACCGGCTGACCCATCCGTCGTTCGGCGTCTCCAAGACCTACATGGCCGAGGTGCCGGGGCCCATCCCGCGCGAGCTGAGCCGCAACCTGCGCAAGGGCGTCGAGCTGGAGGACGGCCCGGCGAAAGTCGACGACTTCGAGATCGTCGATCAGCACAACGGTCGCGCCGTGCTCAGGATCGTGCTCCACGAGGGCCGCAAGCACATCGTCCGGCGGATGCTGGATTCGCAGGGGCATCCGGTGTCGCGTCTGGTCCGCACCCAGATCGGTGACGTCCAGCTCGGCCACCAGCGTCCCGGCACGGTCCGCAAGCTGAGCCCGGCGGAGGTCGCCCAGCTGTACAAGGCGGTCGGTCTGTGAGCGACTTCGTCATCGCCATCGACGGGCCCAGCGGCACCGGGAAGTCCACGGTGGCCCGCAAGGTCGCCGCGTCCCTCGGGGCGGGGTACCTCGACACCGGCGCGATGTACCGCATCGTCACCCTCGCGGTGCTCAACGCCGGCATCGACCCGTACGACGACGACGCGGTCGCGGGGTTGCTCGCGACGCTGGCCTTCGTCTCGCCCACCGACCCCGACGCCCAGCAGCACCTGCTGGACGGCGCCGACGTCGGCGGGGCCATCCGCACCGCCGAGGTGACGTCCGCGGTGTCGCCGGTCTCGGCGAACCCGGCGGTGCGCGCCTGGTTGAAGGGCCGGCAGCAGGAGCTGGCCGCCGCCGGCCGGATGGTCGTGGAGGGCCGCGACATCGGCACCGTCATCACCCCCGACGCGACGTTGAAGATCTACCTGACCGCCGACGAGCGGGTGCGCGCGCTGCGCCGCCACACCGACACCGCCGCCCGCACCGCCGGGGACGTCGAGACGGTCCGGGCGTCCCTGGCGCTGCGGGACGCCCACGACACGAACCGCGCGCACGCGCCGCTGATGGCCGCCGCCGACGCCGTCGTGCTCGACTCCACCGATCTCGAGATCAGCCAGACCGTGGAGGCGGTCCTGACCCTCGCGGCGGAGCGGGGCATCCGGTGAGCTTCCTGCGGCTGCCCGGACGGGACGACCCCACGCCGGCCGTCACCACCCCGGTCAAGGTCGACATCGGACGCCGGATCGGCATCGTGACCAAGCTGGTGTCCTACCGGATGCGGATCAGCGGCGCGGAGCGGATCCCGCCGACCGGACCGGTGCTGTTCGTGGTGAACCACTCGTCCGGTCTGGACGGGCCGGTGCTCTTCGGGGCGCTGCCGCGGCGGGTGTCGTTCCTGGTCAAGGCCGAGATGTTCCACGGCCCCGTCGGCTGGGTGCTGACCAACGTGGGTCAGTACGGGCTGCACCGCGACGTCCCCGACCGCGCGCCGCTGCTCAACGCGCTCGCCCAGCTGCAGGGCGGCGGCGCGATCGGCATCTTCCCGGAGGGCACCCGCGGCGCCGGGGGCGTCGAGAGCGTGTTCAACGGTGCCGGCTGGCTGGCCTGCCGCTCCGGGGCGCAGATCGTGCCCATCGCCATGCGCGGCACCCACCGCCCCACCGGGTCCGGCCGGCGCTTCCGACCCCGGGTGGACGTGCTGATCGGCGACCCGTTCACGGTGCCGCCCGGCGTCGGCCGGACCGCCGTCACGGCGGCCACCGACCGGATCCGCGTTACCCTGAAGGAGCTGGTCACCGCGCTGGACGATTCCCGCGCGCGGTCCGGCAGCCTGTTGTGATCGCACGACGCCCCCGGCCCTCGGGTGTGCGTCCCGGTCGCGGCGGCCCTTCCCGGCCGTCGCGAGAACCGTGAGGGAAGAAGAATGACCGAAGATTCCGCGCGCCCCGAGGCCGCTCCGGCCGACGAGACCTGGTCCGACGAGAGCGATTTCGCCGGCTGGGAGGACGGCGCCGCCGATCCGGAATTCGTCGACGGTGTCGATGTGGACGACTTCGTCGTCGAGGACGTCCGGGTGCCGACCGTGGCCATCGTCGGACGGCCCAACGTCGGCAAGTCCACGCTGGTGAACCGGCTGATCGCCCGCCGTGAGGCCGTCGTCCAGGACGTCCCCGGAGTCACCCGTGACCGCGTCAGCTACGACGCCCACTGGCGGGGCCGGCGCTTCACCGTGATCGACACCGGTGGCTGGGAGCAGAAGCCCGAGGGTATCCAGGTCGCGGTGGCCGCGCAGGCCGAGTACGCGATGAAGACCGCCGACGCGGTGCTCGTCGTCGTCGACGCCTCCGTCGGTGCGACCGACACCGACATGGCCGTCGCCCGGATCCTGCGCCGCTCGAAGCGGCCGGTGCTGCTCATCGCCAACAAGGTCGACGACGAGCGGCTCGAGGCCGACGCCGCCGAGCTGTGGAGCCTCGGCCTCGGCAAGCCGTGGGAGCTGTCGGCGCTGCACGGTCGCGGCTCCGGTGACCTGCTGGACGCCATCCTGGACGCGCTGCCGGAGACCCCCGCCGAGATCTTCGGCGCCGTGTCCGGGCCGCGCCGGGTGGCCCTGGTCGGCAAGCCCAACGTCGGCAAGTCGTCGCTGCTGAACAAGCTGACCGGCGAGAACCGTTCCGTCGTCGACAGTGTCGCCGGCACCACCGTCGACCCGGTCGACTCGCTGGTCGAGCTGGACGGCGAGGTCTGGCGTTTCGTCGACACCGCGGGGCTCCGCCGGCGGGTCTCGCACGCCGCCGGCATGGAGTACTACGCCTCGCTGCGCACCCAGACCGCCATCGAGACCGCCGAGGTGGCGGTCGTTCTCGTCGACTCGTCGGAGCCGATGAGCGAGCAGGACCAGCGGGTCATCTCGATGGTCGAGGAGGCCGGCCGCGCGCTGGTCGTCGCGCTCAACAAGGCCGACCTCGTCGACGCGGACCGGCGCACCGACATCAACCGTGAGCTCGAGCGCGACCTGGTGCGGGTGCCGTGGGCGACCACCATCAACATCTCGGCGCTGACCGGGCGGGCCGTGCAGCGGCTGGCCCCGGCGCTGCGGACCGCGCTGGAGTCGTGGGACAAGCGCATCCCCACCGGGCGGCTGAACGCCTTCCTCGGTGAGGTCGTGCAGGCCACGCCGCCGCCGGTGCGCGGCGGCAAGCAGCCCAAGATCCTGTTCGCCACCCAGGCCGCCAACCGGCCGCCGACCTTCGTGCTGTTCACCAGCGGGTTCCTCGAGGCCGGCTACCGCCGGTTCATCGAGCGCAAGGTTCGTGAGGAGTTCGGCTTCGACGGCTCGCCGGTCCGGATCAACGTCCGGGTGCGCGAGAAGCGCAGCGACCGGGCACGCGCCAAGAAGTGACCGGAGCGGGCCCGCCACGGCGGGGCCGGCCGGTCGCGGGCGACCCCGGGCGGCCGACCGCGACGCGCCTCAGACCTCGAACCGGTAGCCCATCCGCTGGTCGGTGATGAGGTGCCGCGGCCTGCCGGGTTCCGGCTCCAGCTTGCGCCGCAACTGCGCCAGGTACACCCGCAGGTAGTTGCTCTCGGTGGAGTACGCCGGTCCCCACACCTCGCGCAGCAGCTCGGCCTGGGTCACCAGGCGACCCCGGTGGCGCACCAGCATCTCCAACATGCCCCACTCGGTGGGCGTGAGGTGCACCACCTCACCGTCGCGGATCACCTTCTTGGCGGCGAGGTCGACGGTGAACGACGCGGTCACCACCACCGGCGCGGCGTCCGGGGCGGTGTCGGCCCGGCGGATCGCCGCCCGCAGCCTGGCCAGCAGCTCGTCCATCCCGAACGGCTTGGTCACGTAGTCGTCGGCGCCGGCGTCCAGCGCGTCGACCTTGTCGGCGGAGTCGGCCCGCGCCGACAGCATGATCACCGGCACCGTGCTCTGCCGGCGGATCACCGCCAGCACCTCGAGACCGTCGAGGTCGGGCAGACCGATGTCCAGGACGACGATCTCGGGCTGCGACGTCCGGAACAGGTGCAGCGCCTCGGTGCCGTCCGCGGCCAGCAGCACCTCGAAACCCCTGGCCCGCAGGCTGATCTGAAGTGCCCGGCGGAGCTGGGGCTCGTCGTCGACGACCAGGACCCGGGTCACCGGGCCGCCCCGACCGTCGCGCCGCTCGGCAGGTCGACGACCAGGGTGAGGCCGCCGCCCGGGGTGTCCTCGGCGCCGACGGAGCCGCCCATCGCCTCGGTCAGGCCGCGCACCACGGTCAGACCCAGGCCGACCCCGGTGCTCGTGTCGGTGTCGCCCAGTCGTTGGAAGGGCTCGAAGGCGTGCCCGATCGCCTCCTGCGAGACACCGGGACCCGTGTCGGCGACACGGATCTCGACCCTCCCGGCCCGCTCGGACGCGGACACGGTGATCGCGCCGTGGGGTGCGTGCCGCAGCGCGTTGCCCAGGATGTTGGCCAGCACCCGCTCGAGCAACCCCGGGTCGGCCAGGACCGTGGGCAGCAGCTCGTCGGGTGTGTCACCGGGGCTCTGCACCACCACCCGGCCCGCCGGGTGCAGCCCGGTCAACGCCCGGTGCACCACCTCCTCGCACGACACCACCTGCAGCTGCGGATGGACCGCGCCGGCGGCCAGCCGCGAGGAGTCCAGCAGGTTGTCCACGAGCGTGGTCAGGTGGTCGGTGGCGTCCTCGACGTCGGTGAGCAGCTCCGCGGTGTCGCCGGGGGAGAACACCACGTCGGGGCTGCGCAGCGTGGACACCCCGGCCTTGATGGAGGCCAGCGGGGTGCGCAGGTCGTGACTGACGGCGGACAGCAGCGCCCGCCGCAGCCGGTCGCCCTCGGCGACGGCGCGGGCGCCGGCCGCCTCGTCGGCGAGTTCGGTCTGCCGGAGCAGTCCCACCGACTGGTAGGTCACCGCCCGCAGCACCCGGCGGTCGCGGGCGCTGAGTGCCGGTCCGCGCAACGCGAGCACGAACTCTCCGTCCGCGACCTCGCAGCAGGTGTCGGCCTCCTCGGCCGACGGCGCCGGATCCGGTCCGACGGCGGCCGCGACGACCGGCGCCGCACCCGGCGCGGGCCGGCGGAGCAGGGCCGCCGACCGATGCCCGTACACCTCGACGAGCCGACCGAGCAGCGCGGGCAGGTCGGCGCCGCGCAGGACGTGGGAGGCGAACAGGGTGAGCAGCTCCGCCTCCCGGGCGGCGGTCCGGGCGTCGCGGGCCCGGTTGGCCGCGGTGTCCACGAGCATCGCCACCGCCACCGCGACCAGCATCAGCACCACCAGCGTGATGAGGTTGTCCGGCTGGGCGATGGTCAGGCTGTACCGCGGGGCGGTGAAGAAGAAGTTCAGCAACCCACCGGACAGCACCGCGGCGAGGACGGCCGGGCCGACGCCGCCGAGCAGGGCGACCCCGAGCACGACGACGAAGTACAGCACGCCCTGGCTGTTGAGCGAGGTGAAGCGGTCGAGCAGCGCCAGCAACCCGGTCGCCGCGGCCGGCGCCAGCAGCGCCGCGAGCCAGGCCAGCACCGCCCGGCGACGGGTGCGGCCGACGGCCGGGGTCCGCAGCCGCCGGGAGTCGGCCAGATCGTGGGTGACCAGGTGCACGTCGATCGGACCCGACTCACGGATGACCCGGGCCGCGACACCCTCGTCGAACACCCGCGCCCAGCGCGACCGTCGGGACGTCCCCAGCACCAGCTGGGTGGTGTTGATGCTGCGGGCGAACTCCAGCAGCGCGGCCGGCACGTCGTCACCGACGACGTTGTGCACGGCGGCGCCCAGACCTTCGGCGAGGCGGCGCATCCGCATCAGGTCGGACGGGGTGACCCCGGCGACGCCGTCCCCGCGGACCACGTGCACCACGACCAGTTCGCCACCGACCCGGGCGGCGATCCGCTTGGCGCGGCGGATGAGCGTCTCCGACTCGGGCCCGCCGGTCACCGACACGAGCGTCCGTTCCCGGGCCTCCCAGGTCGAGGTGATGTGGTGGTCGCTGCGGTACCGGGCGAGCGCGAGGTCCACCTGGTCGGCCACCCACAGCAGCGCGATCTCCCGCAGCGCGGTCAGGTTGCCGGGCCGGAAGTAGTTGCCCAGCGCCGCGTCGACCTGCTCGGCACGGTAGATGTTGCCGTGGGACAGTCTGCGCCGCAGGGCTTCCGGGGTGATGTCCACGAGCTCCACCTGCTGGGCCCGGCGCACCACCTCGTCGGGCACCGTCTCCTGCTGGACCACCCCGGTGATGTCGCGGACGACGTCGTTCAGCGATTCCAGGTGCTGCACGTTCACCGTGGAGATGACGTCGATCCCGGCCGCGAGGAGCTCCTCGACGTCCTGCCAGCGCTTGGCGTGCCGGGCTCCGGGGGCGTTGGTGTGGGCCAGCTCGTCCACCAGCACCACCTCCGGGCGGCGCAGCAGGATGGCGTCGGTGTCCATCTCGGCCAGCTCCACCCCGCGGTGGGAGTGGCACCGCCGGGGCACCACCTCGAGACCCTCCAGGAGGGCGGCGGTGTGCCGGCGCCCGTGGGTCTCCACCACGCCCACGACGACATCCGCTCCGCGGGACCGGCGCCGGGTGGCCTCGCCCAGCATCGCGAACGTCTTGCCCACCCCGGGCGCGGCGCCCAGGTAGATCCGCAGCTCGCCCCTGCCCACCGTGCTCACGCTCCCATCATCGTCGTGCGGGCCCGCGGCGCGTCACGGCGTGGTGCACGACGGTGCGGTGAGGCCGAGCGCGACGTTCAGCGCCGGCACGTCCACCCGCTCCTCGCCGAGGAATCCCCACTGCCGCCCCTCGGTGTGCTCGGTCACCAGCGCCCGCACCCGGTCCTCGGGCAGACCGGTCACCCGGGCCACCCGGGGCACCTGCAGGTCCGCGTAGGCCGGACTGATCTGCGGATCGACGCTCGAGCCCGAGGACGTCACCGCGTCGGCCGGCACCACGGCCGGGTCGACGTTCTCGCGGAGGGCGACGGCCTGCCGGCGGGCCTCGACGAAGGCGAGCAGCGTCTCGTTGTTCGGCCCGAGGTCGTCGGCGTCCGCGGCGGCCGGGTCACCAGCGGTGAACGGGTCCCCGGCGGCGGCGTCGCCGTCGAGCCGCAGGTGGAAGAAGGGATCCGGGGCGCCGGTGGCGACCTGCGGATCGACGCCGACGCGGGCGCTGCCGACGACGCAGCCGGTGCCGTCGCGCAGCGCCGACCCCTCGGCGGAGCCGACGCCGATCCGGGACAGACCCCAGACGGCCAGCGGGTAGACGACGCCGAGGACGGCGGTGAGCAACAGCAGGACCCGCAGGCCGGCGCCGAGCTGACGGAGGGAGGACAGGACGCGCATGGTGATCAGCCGATTCCCGGGACGAGGCGCACGACGAGGTCGATGAGCCAGATCCCGACGAAGGGAACGAGGACGCCGCCGAGGCCGTAGACGGCCAGGTTGCGCTTGAGCAGCCGGGCGGCGGTGGTGGGGGTGTAGCGGACGCCCTTCAGGGCCAGCGGGATGAGGACCACGATGACCAGTGCGTTGAAGACGACCGCGGACAGGATCGCCGACGACGGGGTGGCCAGGCGCATGATGTTGAGCGCGTCGAGCTGGGGGTAGATGCCGCTGAACATCGCGGGCAGGATCGCGAAGTACTTCGCGAGGTCGTTGGCGAGCGAGAACGTGGTCAGTGCACCGCGGGTGATGAGCAGCTGCTTGCCGATCTCGACGATCTCGATCAGCTTCGTCGGGTCGGAGTCGAGGTCGACCATGTTGCCGGCCTCCTTGGCCGCCGACGTCCCGGTGTTCATCGCGACCCCGACGTCGGCCTGGGCGAGCGCCGGGGCGTCGTTGGTGCCGTCACCGGTCATCGCGACCAGCCGGCCGCCGGCCTGCTCGCGGCGGATCAGCGCCAGCTTGTCCTCGGGGGTGGCCTCGGCGAGGAAGTCGTCGACGCCGGCCTGGGCGGCGATGGACTTCGCGGTGACCGGGTTGTCGCCGGTGACCATCACGGTCCGGATGCCCATCGCGCGGAGGTCGGCGAAGCGGGCGGCGATGTTGGGCTTGACCACGTCGGACAGCTCGACGACGCCGAGCACCGCGGCGTCCCGGTCGGGTTCGGCGACGGCGACCACCAGCGGGGTGCCGCCCCGCTGGGACACCTCGGTGACCAGCCGGGTCAGCTCGGCCGGCGCGGCGCCGCCGCGCTCCACCGTCCAGGCGAGCACGGAGGTGCCGGCGCCCTTGCGGATCTGCCGCCCGTCGAGGTCCAGTCCGCTCATCCGGGTCTGGGCGGTGAACGCGACGGGAACGGCATCCGCCTCGGGCGCCGGGAGGGTGTGCGGCAGGCCGAACTCCGCGGCGCACAGGTCGACGATGCTGCGGCCCTCGGGGGTCTCGTCGGCCAGGCTGGACAACCGCGCCGCCGCGGCGAGGGCGGCGACGGGAACCCCGTCGACCGGATGCAGGGCGGTGGCCCGCCGGTTGCCGAAGGTGATGGTGCCGGTCTTGTCCATCAGCAGCACGTCGATGTCGCCGGCCGCCTCGACCGCCCGACCGCTCATGGCCAGCACGTTGCGCTGCACGAGCCGGTCCATGCCGGCGATCCCGATGGCCGACAGCAGGGCGCCGATGGTGGTCGGGATCAGGCAGACCAGCAGGGCGATCAGCCGGATCGGGTCCTGGGTCTGTCCGCCGTAGGCCGCCATCGGACCGACCGCGACGACGACCAGCAGGAAGACGATGGTCAGCGAGGCGAGCAGGATGTTCAGGGCGATCTCGTTGGGGGTCTTCTGCCGGGCCGCGCCCTCGACCAGCCCGATCATCCGGTCGACGAAGGACTCGCCGGGCTTGGCGGTGATCTGGACGACGATCCGGTCGGACAGCACGGTGGTGCCGCCGGTCACGGCACACCGGTCGCCGCCGGACTCACGCACCACGGGTGCGGATTCACCGGTGATGGCCGACTCGTCCACGGTGGCGATGCCCTCGACGATGTCGCCATCACCGGGGATGGTCTGGCCGGCTTCGACCAGTACCCGGTCGCCGATGACCAGATCGTTGCCGGAGACGGCGGTCTCGGTGCCGTCGGCGCCGAGCCGGCGGGCCACGGTGTCCCGCTTGGCCTGCCGGAGCGTGGCCGCCTGGGCCTTGCCGCGACCCTCGGCCACCGACTCGGCGAGGTTGGCGAAGACCACGGTGAACCACAGCCACACCACGACGAGCCAGCCGAACAGGCTCGGGGACAGCACGGCCAGCACGGTCGAGGCGATCGAGCCGACGAAGACCACGAACATCACCGGGTTGCGGGCCTGGTGGCGGGGGTGGAGTTTGCGCAGCGCACCGGGCAGCGCGGCGACGAGTTGGCGCGGCCGGAAGATCCCGGTGGGGACCCGGCGCCGGGTGGTCGGCTCCTCGACGGCGACGACGGGTTCGAGGGTGGATGGAGCGGTCACAGCAGGGCCTCCGCGAGGGGTCCCAGCGCCAGCGCCGGGAAGAAGGTGAGCGCCGAGACGAGCACCACGACGCCGGACAGCAGCGCGCCGTAGAGCACCCCGGTGGTGGGCAGCGTGCCGGCGGACGCCGGGGTGGGCTGTTGGGCGGCCAGCGAGCCGGCCAGCGCCAGGATGAACAGGATGGGCAGGATCCGGCCGAACAGCATGACCAGGCCCAGCGACGTCTGGAACCAGTCGCTGGTGACGGTGATGCCGGCGAAGGCGCTGCCGTTGTTGTTGGCGGCCGAGGCGTAGGCGTAGAGCACCTCGGAGAAGCCGTGGATCGACGACGCCGTGCCCGGGTCACCGCCGTTGCCCTGGGCCGCGAGGGTGCCGGGCAGTGCGACGGCGACACCGGCCCCGATCAGCACGAGGGCGGGCATCACCAGCACGCTGAGCGCGGCCATGGTGATCTCGCGGCGGCCGATCTTCTTCCCCAGGAACTCCGGGGTGCGGCCGACCAGCAGCCCGCCGACGAACACCGCGATGATGGCGAACACGAGCATCGAGTACAGGCCGGAACCGACGCCACCCGGGGCGATCTCGCCGAACAGCATGTTCAGCAGGTACAGCCCGCCACCGGCGGCGGAGGCGCTGTCGTGCATCGAGTTCACCGCACCGGTGGACGTCCCGGTGGTGCTCACCGCGAACAGCACCGAGCCGGGGATCCCGAACCGGACCTCCTTGCCCTCGAGCATGGTTCCGGCCGCCCGGCCGGCCACCCCGGTGGCGTGGGACTCCGCCCAGGTGGCCAGGGCGAGCAGGGCGCCCCACAGGGCCGCCATGACCCCGAGGAGGGTCAGCCCCTGCCGCACATTGCCGACCATCGTGCCGAAGGTGCGGGTCAGCGCGACCGGGACGACGAGGATCGCGATGACCTGGACGACGTTGCTCAGCGGGGTGGGGTTCTCGAAGGGGTGCGCGGAGTTGGCGTTGAGGATGCCACCGCCGTTGGTGCCGATCTCCTTGATCGCCTCCTGGGAGGCGACCGGGGCGACCGCGATGCGCTGGGCGGCACCGTCCAGTCCGGTGGCGGCGAAGGAGGCGTGCAGCGACATCACCACGCCCTGGGTCAGCAGGACGACCGCCACCAGGGCCGAGAGCGGCAGCAGGATCCGCAGGCTGCCGCGGACCAGGTCGACCCAGAAGTTGCCGAGACCGCCGCCGCCGGCCCGCACGAAACCGCGGATGAGGGCGACGACCACGGCCAGCCCGACCGACGCGGAGACGAAGTTCTGCACCGTCAGGCCGATGAGCTGGGTGAGGTGCCCCATCGTCGTCTCGGGCACGTAGGACTGCCAGTTGGTGTTGGTGACGAACGAGACCGCGGTGTTGAACGCCACCGACGGTGACACCCCGGACAGCCCGTTGCTCAGCGGCAGCACACCCTGGACGCGCTGGAGGAGGTAGAGCACGGCGATGCTCGCCCCGGTGAAGCCGAGCAGACTGCCGGCGTATCCCGCCCAGGTCTGGTCGGTGGTGGCGTCGATGCGGGCCGCGCGGTAGAGGCCGCGCTCGAGTCGCGAGTGGGTCGCGCCCTGGTAGACGCGCGCCATGTGGTCGCCCAGCGGCACGTAGACCACGGCGAGCACCACCACGACGAACGCGAGCTGGAGCGCGGCCGCGAGGGCCGGGCTCATCAGAACCGCTCCGGCGACAGCAGCGCCACCAACAGGTAGACCACCAGTGCGGCGCTGACCGCGAGCAGGACGACGGTGCCCATCACCGTGCCTTCGACGCCTGCAGCGCACGCAGCGCCCACAGACACAGGGCGTACCCCGCGATGATCACCAGAACGAACAACAGATCGGCCACGGCCGCGCACTCCTCCCGACGCCCGCCGGATGCGGGGTCGGGATCAGCGTGGGACGGAGGTCAGCGGTCAGGGCCGCATCTTGACGCTGTCCTGACGCGGGGGGTCGGGATCTTGACGCTGTCCTGACGGATCAGCCGGTGCTGCTGAAGCTCGTTCCGCCCCAGACCGACGACGCGCCGCTGTCGCCCACGCGGTAGACGTGCACCACCGTGCCGACGGCCGCGACCGCAGCGAACACCGCGATGCCCGCCACCAGCGCCTGACCGGGCTTGCGGTTGCTGTCCACGGTCCGCGTCTTCAGGTGGAGCCAGAAGACGAGGCCTGCGGCCAGGAGGAGGGCCAGGGCCCACCAGATCATCAGCTCACCCAGGGCAGCGTGCGGCGCCACGGTCGGCTTCTGCCCCAGGCCGGTGTTGGCCAGGGCCTCTCCGGCCTGAGTCGCGACCGGCACCGCCGCGGTCCCGACGACGGCGAGCCCCAGCGGCAGCGGCCCGGCCCAACGGCGGAACCGCGGCCAGACGGCGGCGAGCAGCACGGTGATCGAGGCCAGCGGCAGCAAGACCACCACCAGGTGGACGATCAGCGGGTGCAGGGGGAGGCCGAACGCGGTGTCGAACATGGAAGCCCTTCGTGGTCGGCGGTCGTCCGCACGGGTGCAGGGGTGTGCCGGGGGGTCGAGTATGGCGGTGCTCTGTGAGAGGTACGTGGACAGCGCCGCCGCGGTTCGATCGGCGCGGTCCGCGGTGGGGGATCGACCCGGCGGTGTCCTGCCGGTTCGGCCCGCGGCGGTCCGCTCACTCCGGCAGTCGGCCGAACGGGCCGCGGATCAGTCCGCGCCCGATGAGCTCCACGGTCAGGACGGTCGCCATCGCCTGCACCAGGACCAGCGAGACCAGCACGAGCAGCTGGGCCGTGCCCGCCTGCCACGGGTCCGCGCCGGCCAGCAGCACCCCGACGAAGGCGCCGGGGAGCGTGACCAACCCGACGGTGCGGGTCTGGTCCAGGACGGGGATTAGGGCCAGTGCCGCGGCCGGTCTGCCGATCAGGGCCACCCCCTCGCGGCGACTCAGGCCCAGTGCCCGGGCCGCGTCGTACTCGCCGGCGCGCAGGCGTAGCTCCTCCACGGCCCGGCGCCCGGCCAGTGAGGTCGCGGTCATCGCGCCGCCGATGACGATGCCGGCGACGGGCAGCACGGCGACGGGCACCGGCGGGAGCACCGTGCTGGCGACGATGAGGGACAGGGCGATCAGCACGGGGACCGCGACCGGCACGATCGTCCACCAGTGCGCCGGGCGGCGGGAGCCGCTCACCCGGTGCGCCGAGGTGGCCGCCGCGATGACGAGCATCAGCCCCACGAAGGCCGCGGTCAGGGTCATCGACCGCAGCACCGCGCTGATGACCAGGCTCACGCCGGCGAGCTGGATCGCGGCCCGCGCGCAGGCCGTGAGCACGTCGCGGGCGCGTCCGACGTCGGCCCACCGGACCAGCAGCGCCGATGCGAGGGCGAAGACGACGCACAGGCCGGCCAGCGCGGGGCCGAGCCGCACCGCGCCGTCGGTCATGGCGCCCATGCTCGCACGCAGGGGCCGTCCGGAAACCCGTCGGGGACACCCCGTCGGCTGCGGTAGTCTTGTCCCCGCCCGGTCCGCCGGGCTCGACCGGGATGTGGCGCAGCTTGGTAGCGCACTTGACTGGGGGTCAAGGGGTCGCAGGTTCAAATCCTGTCATCCCGACAGCGTCGCGAGAAGGGGCCGTTCCCGTCAGGGAGCGGCCCCTGTCGCTGTCTGCGGGGGTGCGCTCGACCGGACACGGGCGGATCCGAAGTCCGTGGCCGGCTCCCAGCAGCGCGCCCGCCCGTCGGCGGATATCACTGCCTGCTAGCTCTCGATCACGTATAGTGATGACCGGGACGGTGCTCCGTCGCCGCGGTCGACCGCCCGGTCGCCGCCCGCCGGACAGGAGAGCCCCGCTGTGGACACCGTCGCAGACACCGAGATCAGCGAAGCCGCCTGGCTCGCGACGCAGCAGCGCAACCTGGCGCGCCTGAAGGTGACCGCCGTCGTCGCCGCCCTCTCCATCCCGGCGGTCTCGCTCTCGGCGATGGTGGTGAGCGAGCAGTTCGTCTCCGGTCACCACTCCTACCTGATGGCCGGCGCGATCCAGCTGATCATCTCGGTGCCCATCGTCGTGCTGCTGTTCCGCTTCGTCCGGTCGGACCAGGACCGGGCCAACCGGCTGGTGGGCTCCCTGACGTCGCACCTCTCGCGGGCCGTGGAGGTGGCGGAGTCCCAGGCCCGCCGCCGCGAACTGCAGGCCGACCGCCAGGAGTTCGAGACGCGACTGGCGAATGCGCTGGACATGGCCGAGGGCGAACCGGAGGTCATCGACGTCATCGAGCGGTCGTTCGCCACCATCCTGCCGGCGGCCCCGGTCGAGCTGCTGCTCGCCGACAACAGCCACGCGCACCTGACCCGGATGGCCAGTTCGGCCGCCGGCGCACCCGGCTGTGGTGTGGATTCCCCCGACCACTGCCCGGCCGCCCGCCGCGCGCAGGTGCAGCGGTTCGACGACAGCGACGACCTGGACGCGTGCCCCAAGCTGCGTGGCCGCGCCGAGGGAGCGGTGTCCGCGGTGTGCGTGCCGGTGTCCATCATGGGCCGGACGGTGGGCGTCATCCATTCCACCGGCGAGGCCGGGACCCAGGTCGCCGAGGACACCGTGCTCGACCTGGGCACGCTGTCCAAGCTCGGTGGCGCCCGGATCGGGCTGCTGCGCGTGATGGCCGAGACCCAGTTGCAGGCGGCCACCGACAGCCTCACCGGACTGCTGAACCGGCGGTCGTTCGAGACCCAGGTGGCGCGCGCGCGTCGCGAGTCTCCGGTCGTCGCGGTGGCCATGGCCGACCTCGACCATTTCAAGACGCTCAACGACACCTACGGGCACGAGACGGGTGACCGCGCCCTGCGGCTGTTCGCCAAGGTGCTCGCCGGCTCCGTGCGCAGCCAGGACCTGGTGTGCCGACAGGGCGGTGAGGAGTTCGTCGTCGCCCTGATGGGCTGCGGCGCCGACACGGCCCGGGGGGTGCTGGACGCGGTCCGCACCCGGCTGGAGGCCGCCATCACGGTCGCCGGGCTCCCCGCGTTCACCGTCAGCTTCGGCCTCGTGCAGGGAGACGACCGCGAGGACCTCCCGGAGCTCATCGAGCGGGCGGACGCCGCCCTGTTCGAGGCCAAGCGCGCCGGCCGCGACCGGGTGGTCGTGCACGACGCCGCCGGCATCGTGGTCGGCGCGGCATCGCCGGCCGGGCGCGGCCTGTCGGCGCAGCGGGCCGTCGACGCCACCCCGGCCGTCCGGGCCGTCCCCGGCGGGGACCGCGCCGCCGGCTGACGATCACCCGCGTGCGGCGGCCGCTGTCAGGCCCAGGCGCGGCGGCTCCGCGCGGCCCAGTAGGCGGCGGGCGGTGTCGCGAGCGCACCGAACGCATCGGGGTCGACCACCAGACCGGTTGCGCCCACGTTGCTCTCGAGCTGTGACACGGTCACGGCTCCGGTGAGCACGACGTCGGCCCAGGGCTGCGCGAGGGCGGCCGCGAGCGCCAGCCGGTCCGCCGGGTGCTCGCCGGCCAGCGCCGGGTGCCCGGCCAGCAACCCGTTGGCCAACGCCTCCTTGACCACCACGCGCACACCCGCGGCGTGGGCCTCGGCGAGAGCGTCGCCGGCCGAGGGCTCGAGCAGGTTCCAGGTGGATTGGACCGAGGTGAACAGCGGTGCGCCGTCGACGGTCAGGGCCAGTCCCCGGCGGACGGCCGCCGCCTGGTCCGGTCCGGAGGTCGAGAACCCCACTTCGACGCCCTGCGCGCGGATCTCACCGAGCCGGGCCAGCACGGCGGCATCGTCGAACAACGGGCTGTTCAGGGTCAGCGAATGGACCTGGTACAGCCGCAGCCACGGGCCGAGCAGCGCCGTCGTCTCCGCCCACTGCCGGTCCAGCATCGCGCGGGAGTGGTCCTTCTCCTCGTGCCGGGTCGCGTCCGCACGCCAGTCCGCGGTGTAGCGGTAGCCCCATTTGCTGGCCACGAAGGGCACGTCGGCTGCGGTGGCCACCCACGAGGCGAGGAACTCCTCCGCGGCGCCGTACCCGCGGGCGGCGTCGACGTAGCGGACACCCAGAGACACAGCGGCGTCGAGCATCTCGTGGGTGCGGGCGCGCATCACCGCCGGGGGCCGGTCCGCCGGCAGGTCGGCGGCCCGGTCGGTGGTGATGTAGGCGGGGCGACCCAGGGCGGCGAGCCCGAGACCGAGTGCGGCGACCACGTCCGTCTCCTTCCGGCCGGTCCGCCGGGTGGCGGCGGAGCGCCCAGCCTAGGCCCTGCCGCCCGGCCCGCTCAGTGCTGCTGGTTCTTCGCCGGCCGCCGGCCGTAGCGGGCCACCTGGTAGCCCAGTACCCGCAGTACCGCGCGGGCGGGCCCGGCGTCACCGGTGGCCAGGTAACCGATCGTCAGGCCCTCCAGGGTCGCGGCGACCAGCAGGGCCAGCTGCTCGCGGGGGAGTTCCCAGCGGATGTGATGGGCGTCGGCGATCAGGTCGAGCCAGGTGGCGATGCCCGCGGCGGGCGCCCACGACGCCATGTCCCCCGGGGTGGCCGGTCCGGTGTCACCGCCGCCCGCGGTCGGGATGGACGGCCCGCCGCGTCCGGCGGTCCACCCGCGTTCCGCGGCGGTGTCGAGCCGGCGGGCCTGGATGCTGCGGACGGCGCGGTGCTCGTCGCGATGGTCCACCACGGCGTCCCAGTGGGCACTCAGGGCGATCTGCAGGGAATCGGTCAACGACCGCCGCCGGGCGACGGTGGCGGCCACCCGCTCGAAATGCAGCCCGGCCAGTTCTTGGATGACCGAGGAATACACCTCGTCCACCGAGGTGACGGGAAATGCGACCCCGGGGGAATGGCGTCCGAGGCGGTCGTGCAACAGATCCGGAGTGACCGCGGCCGCGCCGTGAATGTTGACCAACTCGACGGTGTCGAGGTGGATGGCCCGTCGTTGGTCGAGCGGGCGATCCGCCATGCGGGTGGTCATGGTTCTCCTGTGATGGGCAAGTTGCGGTCATGGACCACGCTACGACCACAGGATGGGGGAAATGTGCATGGTCGATGGGGCGCGGATGGGCGTCGCCATTACGCCGGAACGGTCGGGCCCGATACGCAGAGTGGCGGTCGGGAATTGGCGGGAGACACCGGTGAAATTTCTGTGGAACAGGTTCGTGAATGCCTTGTAGACCCTTTGATCGAACCGTAATGTCCTGCATCCGGAGTTCGAACGACATGGGGGTTCAACATGAGGAAGACATTCATCGCCGCACTGGCTGCAGGCGTCATGGCGACCGCCGGTTCGGTGATGCTGGCCGGTCCGGCCCAGGCCGAATCGGTACCGGTCTTCTCGGTTCCGTACAGCAGCACGCTGTACGTGCTCGGGGAGGGCACCATCGAAGCCCTGAGCTACGAGGACTGGCAGGCCGCCGGCTTCCCGGCTCCCACCCTGGCGCCGAACACCGAGTACGGCTCCTACCCGTGGTCGCCGGTCATCTACGCCGTCACCCCGTTCGCCGACGACGCCCTCATCAACGCCCTCACCCCCGACGAGTGGGCGCGCGCCGGCTGGCCCGCGCCGCAGGTCACCGCCCAGATCCCCGGCACGATCGTGGCCAAGTTCGCCAGTTCCGACGAGCTGTTCGCCGCGAACGTCCAGAGCCCGGACGTGCACAAGCTCACCTTCGCCGAGTGGGGTCAGCTGGGTTACCTGGCGCCGGAGTTCCTGAACGACCAGGGCTTCTACCAGCTGGCCTGGGTGGACGTCCCCGGGATCGCCTACCAGGATCTGCAGGAGGGCAGCGCCGTCGAGATCAGCTTCGAGGCGTGGGCCGCCTACGACTACCCGACCCCGGCGAAGGTGAACCGCATCTACGGTGACCAGTTCCTGCTGCAGGGCAACGGCGACATCGTCTACGACGGCCCGACCCTGGCCGACTACACGCTGAGCTACGCCGAGTGGCAGGCGGCGGGCTTCCCGACGCCGGTCGCCCCCAGCTGAGCGTCGCCCCACCACCGGTCCCGAGGGCCCGCCGCGATCCGTCGCGGCGGGCCCTCGGGCTTTCCGTTCCGGACGGTAGGGGTCCACCGACTGCGATGCGGCCCGTGTCGGCCCGCAACGCCGCGCCGTTCCGTCCGCGACCCGCCCGGGTCACCGGATTCCGCCGTACCGCAGGAGGTCTCGTTGAAGAACAGCATCACCGCCGCACTCGTCGCCGGGGCGCTCGCCGTCACCGGGTCGGTGGTGACGGCCACCCCGGCCGCCGCCGCGGCCGTCGTCTACCAGCCCGCCTACAGCGACGACATCTACTACGTCGAGGACGGGCAGACCTATCTGCTCACCCTCGACGACTGGCTGTACCTGGGTAGGCCGACCCCGAAACGCACCGCGACGAACTACGTCAAGTACGCCTGGTCGAGCACGGTGTACGGCAGCACCCCACTGCCGAACTACCTGCTCGTCGAGGCGTTGTCGCCGTCCGGCTGGGCCAGGGCCGGCTACCCGGCCGCCACCACGGTGGCCTGGGTCCCGTACACCTTCCTGTACCAGTGGGGGACCTCGCCGGAGCTGTTCCTGTACAGCGACGTCGACCAGGTCAGCCACAAGCTCTCATTCGGGGAGTGGGCCGCGAGCGGCTTCCAGCCGCCGGAGGTCTTCGCCCGGGAGGGCTTCTACAAGCTGGGCTGGTCCGACGCCCCCGGGATCCAGTACGTCTTCGAACGCGACGGGCAGCCCCTCACGGGCGAGGTCATCGATTTCGCGTTCTGGGCGAGCGAGGACTTCCCCACCCCGGCCGCGGTCGGCCGGCTGCTCGGCGACCACTTCTACCGGTACGAGGGCAGTGACGACATCGTCTACTTCGGGCCGACTCTCGAGGGTCACACCCTGACGCTGGACGAGTGGCTCGCCGCCGGCGCGCCGGCTCCGGAGCTCGTGCGCACCTGACCGGACGGGGCCCGTGGCTCACCCGCCGCGGGCCCCCTCACCGCGTCGACCGGACGGGGCCCGTTGCACACTCGGCCGCGGGCCCCCTCACCGCGTCGACCGGACGGGGCCCGTTGCACACTCGGCCGCGGGCCCCCTCGCCGCGTCGACCGGACGGGGCCCGCGGCCACGGCCGCGGACCCCTCACCGCCCCGTCACGGCACCGGTCCGGCGACGATCCGGTTCCGGCCACCGGTCTTCGCCTCGTAGAGCCGGTCGTCGGCCAGCCTGATGAGATCGTCGGAGGCGTCCGCGGACCCGAGCGCACAGCCGCCGCTGACCGTGATCGCGATGTCGACGTCGCCCCCGGAGACCGGGGTGGCCGCCGTCACCGCGCGGATCCGCTCGGCGACGGTCACCGCCCCGGTCCGGTCGGTGCGCGGCATCAGGACCAGGAACTCCTCGCCGCCCCACCGGCCCACCACGTCCCCCGAACGCACCTGGCTGCTCAACCGACGGGCGAACTCGCACAGCACCAGGTCGCCGGCCGGATGGCCGTGCCGGTCGTTGACCTGCTTGAAGTGGTCGATGTCGAAGAGGATCACCGCCAGTGGTTCGCGGTGCCGCTGCGCGGTGCGCCGTTGCCGGGTCAACTCGTCCTGCAGGTGCCACCGGTTGTACAGGCCGGTGAGGCTGTCGGTGCGGCTGATCCGGTCGAGCTCGGCGTTGCGCTCCCAGAGCTGGTCCTGCACCTGCTTGAGGTGCACCGCCGAGCCGACCCGGGCGAGCAGTTCCGCCGGCTCGAACGGCTTCTTCAGGTAGTCGTGCGCGCCGCCGCGCAGACCGGCGACGATGTCGGCGGTGTCGGTGCGGCTGGTGAGGAACACGACCGGGATGTGCGCGAGCGCCGGGTCGGCCTTGAGCCGCTGCAGCACCTCGTAACCGTTCAGACCCGGCATCTCGATGTCGAGCAGCACCGCGTCGGGAACGGTGCTGCGGCACTGCGCGAGCGCGGCGATCCCGTCCACGGCCTCCACGACCCGGTAGCCCTCCTCCTCGAGCCCCGACCGGACCACGGCCCGGATGAGCAGCGAGTCGTCGGCCACCAGGACCGTCGCGGCGGTCACAGCCGGGCCGCCAGTGCGTCGGCGTCGGCGACCATCACCAGCGAACCGGCGTCCTGCACGGTGCCGCAGACCAGGGAGCGGTCCTGACCCGGCGGTGCGGGCCGTATCTCGGCGTCGGACACCGGGCGCAACCCGGTGACCGCGTCGACCCGGACGCCGAACACGGTGGGTCCGCTCTCGACGACCAGGATGTGGTCGCCGCCCGGGCCGAACGACGACAGCACGGTCAGCGGGGGATCACCCGGCAGGACCCCGGCGACCTCGGGACCCGAACCGGGCAACGTGAGCAGGCCGGCGGAGCGCCGGACACCGCGGGTGGCGTCGACGGGCAGGCAGTACGCCCCGCCGGCCGCGGTGAAACAGACCATGGTGGTCGAGAGTGCCATCGGCGTCATCCTCGTCGTTTGGTGTCGAGCAGGCGGAGCAGCTCTGCGGCGGCGTAACCGCCGAGCGCGGGCGCGGGCTGTGCCGGGTCGTGGTGCAGCAGGGCACGTCTCGCGGCTCCGAAGGACCGCTGCGCCGCGAGCCGGTCGTCCGCGGCCTCCAGTGCGAGCCCGAGATGCAGGTGGGCGAGCGCGTCGTCGGGTGCGAGGTACACGCACTTGCGGAAGGCGACCACCGCGCCGGCGTGGTCGCCGGCGGCCAGGGCACGCTGGCCGGCGCGTGTCAGATCGGCGGCCAGCGCCGCGCTCGGATCGGCCACCGTGGGGGCCGGTGCAGCCGGGGTCGGCGGCGGGGGTGTCCGTGGCGTCGCCGGTGGTGCGGCGGGCAGGGGACGTGTCGGCCCGGGTGCGGCGGCCGTGCGGGCGCGGACCGGCGGGGGTGGGGTGGGGACCGGCGGGGGGGGGGTGGGGACCGTGGCCGTGGGGCGTCCCGCCCCGGCGGGCAGCCGGTACCAGAACGTGTTGCCGCCGCGGACGGTCTCGTAGCGCCGGCTGATCGGCCACATCGCCTCCGCGCCGCCCAGGAACAGCGCCGCCCCCGGCAGGGTGTCGGCCACCCGGTCGACGAAGGTGGCGGCGTGCTCGGGCGAGAAGTAGATGAGCACGTTGCGGCAGAACACCACCTGGCAGCCGCGGGCACGGTCGGGGAGCGGCCCCGCCAGGTTGTGCAGGTGCGCCGAGACCCGCCGGCGAAGCTCGGGTGCGACCTGGAACCCGTCGCCCACGATGGTGAAGTGCCGCTCGATCCGCGCGGGGGACAGCCCACCCATCTCCCGCGCGGTGTACCGGCCCGCCGCGGTCCGCTGCACCGCCGACGTCGACAGGTCGGTCGCCAGAACCGATCCCTCGATTCCGTTCTCGGCCAGCACCATCGCCAGGGAGTAGGCCTCCTGACCGTTGGAGCTCGCCGCGCTCCACAGGCTCACCGGCTCGGGCAGGGTGGGCAGCAGGGTCTCGGCGAGGACGGTGAAGTGTTCGGGATGCCGGAAGAACCCGGTCTCCTGGACGGTGACCCGGTCGAGCAGCCCCTGCAGCGCTTCGGGTCGGGCCGTCACGGTGTCCACGAACTGCTCCGGGGTCTGCGCCCGGGCCGCGGCCTCCTCGCGCAACGACCGGCGTAAGCGGCCGCGCAGCGTGGATTCGGGACGCAACCCGATCCGGCGTCGCAGGAGCTCCTCGACACGGTCGACGAGCGCGTCGGCGGTGTCGTTCACCGGCGGACCTCCCCGACCGCGCGCACGACCGCCGCCGCCAGCTGTCCCAGCGGCAACAGGTCGTTCACCGCGCCGAGACGGGCCGCCGCCTGCGGCATCCCGAAGACCGCGGACGTGGCCTGATCCTGCGCGAGGGTCCGGCCGCCGCGCCGGTGCAGTTCCAGCAGACCGCGGGCGCCGTCCTCGCCCATCCCGGTCAGCAGCACGCCGATCCCGGCGGGCCCGGCGTGGACGGCCAGCGACGAGAACAGCTCGTCCGCCGAGGGCCGGTGCAGCGCCAGCGGCTGCGGATCCAGCTCCACCCGCGATCCGGCGCCCAGCTTGAGGTGCTGGTGACCGGGCGCCAGGTACACGGTGCCCGGCTGCAGCACCACGCCCTGCTCGGCCATCCGGACCGGCAGGGCCGACGAACGCGCGAGCAGGTCGAGCAGGCCGCTGGTGAAATCGGGGTGCAGGTGCTGGACGATCAGCACCGGCGCGGCCAGGCCGGCCAACCCGGACAGCACGGTCGCGACGGCGGTGGGCCCCCCGGTCGAGGCGCCGATGGCCACGACGGGAGTGCGGCCGGCGAGGGCCGGCCGGGGCGGCGGGGTGGTCCGGCCACCGCGCGGATGCCGGATGACGGTGACCTTGCGGAGTTGGCGCACGCAGTGCCGCAGCTCACCCTCGGACCGGGTGTCGCCGGGGGTCGGCGTCGGCAGCGCGTCCAGGGCGCCGGCGACCAGTGCCTCGACCGCACGCGGTGAGCGGCGGTCGGCGATCCGGCTGGACAGCACCAGGATCGGGGTCGGGTTGCGCGCCATGATCTGCTCGACCGCGTACTGGCTGCCGCCGTCGGCCAGCTGCAGGTCGATGACGACGATGTCGGGCCGGTCGTGCTGCACGGTGCTGATGGCGTCGGTGGCCGAGGCGGCCGGACCGAGCACCCGGATGTCGCCGTCGCGCTGCAGCACCTCGACCAGCTGCGTCCGCTGCAGCGAGTTCGCCTGGACCAGGAGCACCCGGATCGGGGTCCCGAGGGCGGTCATCCCACTGCTCCGAGGAGCCGGTCGACCGCGCTGAGCAGGGCGGCCTCGTCGAAGCTGGCCTTGACGATGTAGCCGTCCGCTCCGACGTCCAGGCCACGCTGCCGGTCCTCGTCGCGGGCCAGCGAGCTCAGGATGAGCACCGGCATGTTCGCCAGTGCCGGCTGGGCCCGGATGGCCTCGGTGAGGGCGAAGCCGTCCATGTGCGGCATCTCGACGTCGGTGAGCACCAGGTCGGCGGGCGCCTCCCGCAGCAGGGCCAACGCCTGCCGACCGTCGATCGCGGTGCGCACGCCGAAGCCGGCCCGTTCCAGGATGGAACGCTGCAGCTCGCGGACGGTCAGCGCGTCGTCCACCACGAGCACGTGCCGGGTGGGCAGGGCGCGGGTGGCCGCCACCGGCGCCGGCATCGCGGCCCGGGTGGTGTGCCGGGCGCGGTGGATCAGACCGGGCGGGTCGAGCACGACGAAGATGGATCCGTTGGGTTCGATCCCGGCGCCGGCGACCGCGGGCAGTGGCGGCAGCAGCGGGCTCAGCGCCTTCAGCACGACATCGGTCTGGTGGACCAGCCGGTCGACCTGGAAGGCGTGCTGCCGATCGGAGTCGGTCAGCACGACGATGGGCCCGGTGGCGGGCTCACCGGTCAGCCCGAGGGTGTCCGCGAGCGGCGTGACCGTCACGGGCTCGTTGCCCACCCAGACGACCCGGCGTCCCTCGGCCTGGATCTCGCGGGAGGCGTCGTGGGCCTGCGACAGCACCACCCGGTGCAGCGGCAGGGCGAAACGGCGTCCGCCGGCCTCGACCACCAGGCAGCGCAGCACGGCGAGGGTGATCGGGACGACGATGCGGAACTCGGTCCCGACGCCCGGCTCGGACCGGACCTCGATGCGGCCGCGGGCGGCCTCGACGCGGGTCTTGACCACGTCCAGACCCACACCTCGGCCGGAGATGTCGGTGACGAAGTCGGTCGTGGACAACCCCGACACGAAGATGAGCTGCAGGATCTCGTCGTCGGTCATCGAGGACGTGTCGATCCCCAGCCGGCCGGCCTTCTCGGCCACCCGGGCGGTGTCGATGCCGCGGCCGTCGTCGGTCAGCGCGACGATGACGTCGGACCCGAGCTGCCAGGCGTGCAACCGCAGGGTGGCCTGGCCGGGCTTGTCCGCGCCGCGCGTCCCGGGCGCTTCGATCCCGTGGTCCACGGCGTTGCGCACCAGGTGCAGCAGCGAGTCCGAGAGTTGGCCCAGCACACCGCGATCGAGCTCGGTGGCGGCGCCCTCGACCTCCCAGCGGACGTCCTTGCCCTGAGCGCGGGCGATGTCGCGGACCGCGCGCTGGAGCTGGTCGGTGATGGTCGAGACCGGCACCATCCGGGTCCGCATGACGCGGTCCTGCAGCACGTTGAGGAAGCGCGACAGTTCGTTGTACTCACTCGACGAGGCCGGGTCCAGACCGAACCGGTCCTGCAGCATCCGGCCCACCCGCAGGTGCGCGGCGGCCGACTCGCCGAGCATCCGGACCAGTTCGTCCAGCCGCTCGGTCTGCACCATCACGACGCCGCCGTCGGACGCGGCCGGCCGTCGCGGCGCGGGCTCCGGCGCGGCGGGCGGCGGCGGGGCGGTCGGGAGCGGCGCCCGCTCAGCCGCGCGGACGGTGGGCGTGACCACAGGAGGCTCGACGGCGGGCGGGATCTCGCCGCTGATCGCGGCCCGCAACCGGTCGGCGCCGGCGAACAGGACGTCGACGACGTCGGGGGTGACCGCGGTGTCGCCCGAACGGACCCGGCCCATCAGCTCCTCGAGCTCGTGGGCGAGGGTGCTCACGTCGTCGAGCCCGGCGACGGCGGCCGATCCCTTCAACGTGTGCACCTCGCGGAACAGCGACCCGATGAGGTCGGCGTCCGCGCCGTCGGTCTCCAGCCGCAGCAGCAGTTGGTCCAGCGAGGTCAACCGGCCGGCCGCCTCCTGCGCGAACAGGTCGCGGATCTGGTCGCGGGTCAGGGTCGCCACGGAGCGGCTCCGGACGGGGCGGGCTCGCGGGCGTCGCCGCGGAGCCGTTCGGGGGTGAGCAGGGCCGCGGGATCCAGCAGGACCACCACCCGGTCGCCGTCGCGGTGCACGCCGGCGGTGCCCGGCCGTTCGGACGGTCCGGACGCCGCACCCAGTTCCGATCGCCAGGGCAGCGCGCTGGCGGCGAGACCGGCCAGACCGTCGGCGGTCTCGACGACGGCCGCGAACGGCGCCGCACCGGGCACGGGGTCCGCCCGTCCCACGCCGAGCAGCGCGGCGGTGTCGAACAGCGGCACGATCTGACCTCTCAGGTTGAACAGCCCCACCACGAAGGGCGGAGCCGTGACCAGCGGCGCGACCTCCGGGCCGGCCACCACCTCGCGCACCCAGTCGATCCCGAGCGCGTACACCTCGGCCCCGACGGGCAGCAACACCGCCTGGATGCCGGTCACCGGCTGTTCGCGCCGACCAACGTGGTGGTGGCCGCCGTGGTCTCGAGGTTGCCCGCGAGTTCGGCGAGGGTGCCGGCGGCGGCGGCGATCTGCTGTGCGGTGGCCGACACCTGACGGCTGGCGTCGGTGAGCTGTTCCATCGTCTCGACGACCTGGGCGTTGGCGGTCCGTTGCTGCTGCGTGGTCAGGCGGACCTGGTTGTTGGCGTCGGAAACCGCGGCCAGCAGGAGCAGGCCCTGCTGCATCTGCTTGGCGCCCTTCTCCATGGCCATCACGGTCGCGTTCGTCTCGCCCTGGACGGCCGAGATGATGGTGGCGATGTCACCGGCGGAGGTCTTGGAGCGCTCCGCCAGCCGCCGGACCTCGTCGGCGACGACCGCGAAGCCACGGCCGTTCTCGCCGGCGCGGGCGGCCTCGATGGCGGCGTTGAGCGCGAGCAGGTTGGTCTGGTCGGCGATGTCGTTGATCAGCACCCGGAGTGCGTCGATCTCGCTCACCCGGCCGGCCAGCGCCAGCGTGCGCTCGCTCGACGCGGCGATGTCGGCCTCGGCCCGCTCCAGGTTGTCCCGGGTCTCGGCGGTCTGCCGGGCGACGTCGTCGACGGTGTCGGCGATGGCGGTCGAGGCGCGTGCCAACTCCTCGGTGGTGGCGGTGACCTCGGTGACGGCCGCACTCTGCTGGGCGGTCGTGGCGGCCAGTTCGTCCGACGAGGCCGACAGTTCCGCCGCGGCGGAGTTGACCTCGACGCCGGCGGTGTTGACCTGGTGGATGAGGCTCTGGCAGGTCGCAAGCATCGCGTTGAACGCATCGCCCAGGGTGATCAGCTCGTTGGCTCCACGCGGCTCCACCCGTACGTCCAGGTCGCCACCGGCGGCGGCGTGCGCGGTTTCGGTGAGGCGGCGGATCGGCAGCGTCGTGCGCCAGGCCAGCAGGACCGACACCGCGACCGCGACCACGGCGGCGATGGAGACCACCAGCACGGCGTTGTCGCGCTCGATGTCGACGGGCGCCAGCACCTCCGCGGCCGCCTCGTGCACGATCACCACCCAGCCGAGGTCGTCGAGGAGGGCGTAGCCGCTGATGACGTCCGTTCCGCCGGACTCGACGTACCGGGCGTGACCGGGTTCTCCGGTGGCCGACGCCTGTTGCACGGCGGGGTTGTCGACCGTCGTGCGCAGTGCGCCGGCCGCGAGGAGCGCGCTGCCGTCGGTGATCTCTCCCATCGCGCTGCTGTACACCAGCTGTCGCTGGGCGTCGACGGCCAGGATGACCCCGGTGTCCAGCGGCCGGAGCAGCGTGGCCAGTACCGCCGGATCGAGCTGGGCCACCAGCACCGCCGCCGGGCGGCCGTCGGCACCGAGCACCGGCTGGGCCATCACCCACACGATGCCGCCGTCCCGCACCGCGGGGGACGTCACGACCGGGCTGCCGGCGGCCGCCTGGTCGAACCACGCCTGGCCGCGGACGTCGACGACGGTCGCGGGGTCCGACGACGCCAGCACGGCACCGTCGAGGCCGACCGTCTCGATCGTGGTGAACGCGCCGTAGGTCTCGGTCGTCTCGGCGAGCTCCGCCGACGCCGCGGCACCGGCCGGATCGGCGGCGAGGGTCACCGCGAGGTGGTCCACGTCGAGCCGCCGCTCGTCGAGCCAGTCGCGCACCCGCTCGACCACCGACTGGGCGGTCTTCTCGTGCTCGTGCTGATTGGCCGCCACCAGACTGGACGACGCGCGGCTGGTCAGCAGCACCGCCAGCACCACCATCAGCGGCAGGGACACCAGCACCATGGCCGCGACGAGCCGGGTGGCGAACCGTCCGGTCAGCCCACTCCACCGCGACGGCCCGCCCCGCGGTGCGCCACCGATCGGCCCGGCGGAACGCACGGGAACGGGGGACCGGTATGCCTCGGACCCTCCGGGTGGGTGGGGCCGCGGCGGCAGGGTCGCGGTCGCCGTGCCCCGCCCGACGCCGTAGCCCGACATCGTGGTGTGGTCAACGTCGTACGCCATGGCTGCCGCGCCCCTCTTCGCCGCACGGGCGCTGTGTCCGGTCATCGCGGCGTGGCACCCGAGGGCCATGTCGACAATGAGTTGCAAGTGATGACTCATTGTCACATTTGTGGCGGGGAGGACGTCAGAGCCGACAGAGTGTGATCGCCGGAGCGCGTTCGTCACCCACGGTCATCGCATCCGCGCGCGGCACCCGACCGGGGACGGGACGGCCCCAACGCGCGGACACCGCGACGCTGCGTACCGGCGCCGCCGGGAGCGGGCCGCGGTGTGCCGATCCGCGTGTTCACCGACCCCACCCGGGACGGCGCGGACGGGCGCCGCCCACGCCGTCCGGGAGTCCGGACGAGCGGTCGTCGGCCCGTCGTCGGCGGTCGTGTCCGGAGCGGGCCGCGGCATGCCGATCCGCGTGCCCACCGACCCAAACCGGGACGGCGCGGGCGGGCGCCGCCCACGCCGGCCTGGCGTCCGGACGAGTGGTCGCCGGCCCGTTGTCGTCGGCCCGTTGTCGGGATAGGTCGCGTCCGGAGCGGGCCGCGGTATGCCGGTCCGCGTGTCCACCGATGCCTGGACGGCGCGGGCGGGCGCCGCCCAGGCCGGCCTGGCGTCCGGACGAGTGGTCGCCGGCCCGTTGTCGGCGGCCCGACGTCGGACGGTCCGGAGCGGGCCACGGTATGCCGGTCCGCGTGTCCACCGACCCAAACCGGGACGGCGCGGGCGGGCGCCGCCCACGCCGGCCTGGCGTCCGGACGAGCGGCCGTCGGCCCGATGACGGCGGCCCGACGTCGGACGGTCCCGAGCGCGCCGCGGTATGCCGATCCGCGTGCCCACCGACCCAAACCGGGACGGCGCGGGCAGGCGCCGCCCACGCCGGCCTCGCGTCCGGACGAGCGGCCGTCGGCCCGGCGACGGCGGACGGGTGCGGAGCGGGTGCATCGGGTGTCGGCGGTCGGCGGTCGGCGGGGAAGCGGAGACCCGCGGCGCTGGACGGGCCGGGCCGGCCGGGCAGGCCGGGTCCGGCCGCGGCCGGAAAGGTAGAACTGCAGCATGAACAGGACGGGGTCGATGCCGTCGACCGTGGGCTGCCCGCCGCCCGGTCTGGGTCTGGTGAACCCGGCGTCCGTGGTCGGCGGTGTGGTGTGGCCGGTCGGCGTACGGCCGGCGCCGGGCGGGGGGCCCGGGCGCGGCGGCGGCCCGGCGGGCGCCTCCTGCCCGCGGACGCCGAAGGCTCCCGGCGTCGGCGGCCGACCCGCGTGCCGGTGACGCGGACGACCAGGTTCCTGGGGGTCGACCTGGCCTGGGGGCAGCGCCACCGTAGTGGGGTGGCCGAGGTCACCCCGGACGGAGCGCTGGTCGAGTTCGGTGAGCGCACCACCGACGACGAGCTGATCGACTGGCTGGGGCCGAGATGCGAGGGACCGGTCGTCGTCGCCTTCGACGCGCCCCTGGTGGTGGTCAACCCGACCGGGAGCCGGCCCGCCGAGCAGACGGTGGGACACCTCTTTCGCCGTCAGCACGCCGGTTGCCACCCGACCAACCTCGGCCGACCGGGGTTCGCCGACGGTGGTCGGGCCGCCCGGCTCGCGCGCCGCCTGGGACTGGACACCGACCCGAGGGCCGGCGGCGACCGGACGGCGCTGGAGGTGTACCCGCACGCGGCCCTCGTCGCCCTGCTCGAGCTGGATCTGATCCTGCGGTACAAGGACCGGCCGGGACGTGACCTGACCTTCCGGCGGTCGGAGATGCTGCGCCTGATGGACGGTCTCGAGTCACTGGCGGCAGCAGCCGTGCCGCTGCGGGTGGCGGCCGATCCCCGCTGGCAGGAGGTCCGGGCCGCGGTGACGGCCGCCCCGACCAAGGCGGCGCTGTCCCGGGTGGAGGACAGCATCGACGCGGTGGTGTGCGCCTACGTGGGTCTGCACGCCCGGCGTCGGCCGGAGCGCACGGCGTTGTGCGGAACCCTGACGGACGGCTACATCGTCTCGCCGGTCACCGCCGAGATGGCGGCCCGGCTCCCCGCCGTGCGCGCCGCCGGCCACCCGGCGGTGCTCTGGGGCAGGGGGGAGACTGAGGTGATGACCGATCCCCTGACGCCGGCCGCGGTCGACGAAGCACTCACCGACCTGACGGAGTGGCGCGGCGCCGACGGCATGCTGCTGGCCGCCTACGCCGCGGACACGGCGGCGGACGCCCTGGCCCTGGTCGCCGCGATCGGTCAGGTCGCCGAGGAGCTGAACCACCACCCCGACGTCGACTGGCGCTACGACCGCGTCTTCGTCGCCACCACGAGCCACGACGTGGGAAGGCAGCTCACCGCGCGTGATCTCGCGCTCGCCGAGCGCATCACCGCGCTTGCCCGGGCCGCCGCGGTGACCGCGGTGCCGGACGAGGCGCGACCCGGAGCGTGAGGGCCACGCCGTCCCGCCGGGGCCCGGCCGGCGGAGGGTGCCGCGGCTGGGGCTCGGAATGCCGGACAGGGCGCGAGCCGGGGGTGAGGCTCACGCCGTCCCGCCGAGGCCGGCGGTCAGAGGGCGCAGCGGTCGGGGCTCGGAGATGTCGGACAGGGCGCGAGCCGGGGGCGAGGCTCACGCCGTCCCGCCGAGGCCGGTGGCGGTGGCGCAGCGGTCAGGGATCGGAAATGCCGGACAGGGCGCGAGCCGGGGGCGAGGCCCACGCCGTCCCGCCGGGGCCCGGCGGGCGGTGGCGCCGCGGCTGGGGCTCGGAGATGCCGGACAGGGCGCGCCTCGGAGGGTCAGGCTCACGCCGTTGCGGTTCGGGCCCGGCGGGCGGATGCGCAGCGGGGGGGCTCCGAGGTGTGGACGAGCTCAGGCCGCGCCGTTCACTCTCGACGGGCGAAGGATGCAACTGTTGGGGCCGTGCGGTGCCCTGGGAGGCGCAACCCGGAGCGTGAGGCTCACGCCGTCGGGGTGATGCCCGACGGCCGGACGGGCAGCGGCCGGGGCTCCGAGAGTCGACGTGCCCACGCCGTCCCGGTGACTCGCGACGGGCGGAGGGCGCAGCGGCCGGGGCCGTGCGGTGCCGGACGAGGCGCGAGCGGGGCGGAGGGCTCAGACCGCCCCGGCGACGCCCGACGGATCGAGGCGCAGCGGCCCGGGCTCGGAGATGCCGGGCGTGCAGGGCTCGTCGCCTGGGGGCGGCGCCGTGATGGGGCCGCAGCCGCGGCCCCGCCGGCTCACGGTTCGCCTTCCCAGGCGACCCACTGCGGATGGAACTCGCACCGCGGCCACACCATGACGGTCGCGCAGGTCACGCACTGCCAGGTGCGGTGCGGCATACCCGCGCACAGGCAGGGCTGGGTGCCGACCAGCACCTTCTGCGGACCGAGGGCATGACCGGCGGGACACCGCGCAGGCGCCAGCTCGACCACGGCCATGCCCTCTTGGCGGTAGAAGTTCCCCATGGCATCACGGTAGGACGCGGCACCGACAGTGACCCGAGGGTCGATCGCCGGTCGCCGCCGCCACCGTCCCGGTGCCCGGACATCACCGGCCGTCCGTCGGCCCGGTGCCGTGCGGGTACTCGGCGCCGCGGGCCGGAACACCACCGCGACGCGCTGGAGCACCACCGCGACGGGCCGGAGCACCGCCGCGGGCCGCCGGAGCACCGCCGCGGGCCGCCGGAGTACCGCCGCGGGCTGGCGGAGCACCGCCGCGGGCCGCCGGCGCGGGACCGAGGCACGAGACCGGGGCGCGGCGACGGTCGACGCCGACACGATGGTCGACCGTCGCGACCGCTCAGCGGCCGGCGGGCACCCGGTCCGGCCACGAGCCGCGCCGGTACTGCGGCGGGTAGGCGATCTCGTGATGGTCCAGCCCCAGCTCGTGGGCGGCCCGGAACGGCCACGACGGATCGCGCAGCGCGGCCCGGGCGAGCAGCACCACGTCGGCCTCGCCGTCGGCCAGGATCTGCTCGGCCTGCTGTGGCTCGGTGATGAGGCCGACCGCGCCCACCGGGATGTCCACGCGATGGCGGACCTCCGCGGCCAGCGGCACCTGGTAGCCGGGTCCCACCGGGATGGAGGCCGGCTCGTTGCCGCCCGACGACATGTCGATGAGGTCGACGCCGGCGGCCGCCAGCCACCCCGACAGCTCGGTGGTCTGCTCGACGTCCCAGCCGCCGTCCACCCAGTCGGTGCCGGACAGCCTGACCAGGAGGGGCTTGTCGCCCCAGACGTCGCGCACCGCGTGCACGATCTGCAGCAGCAGGCGACTGCGGCCGGCGAGATCGCCGCCCCAGGCGTCGGTCCGCAGGTTCGACCGGGGAGACAGGAACTGGTGCAACAGGTATCCGTGTGCGGCGTGGAGCTCCACCACGTCGAACCCCGCCCGGTCGGCCCGAACCGCCGCGTCGGCGAAAGCGGCGACGATGTCGGTGATCTCGCGCTCGCTCAGCTCTGCGGGTGCGCGGTAGCCGGCGAACGCGACGTCGGACGGGCCGACCGTGGGCCAACCGCCGTCCTCGACGGGAACGCTGCCCTGGGTCGGCGACCAGGGGCGGTAGGTGGACGCCTTGCGTCCGGCGTGGGCGAGCTGCACCCCGATCCTGGCACCCTGCCCGTGCACGAACTCCACCACCCGTGCCCAGGCCGTGGTCTGGTCGTCGTTCCACAGGCCGGCGTCCTGCGGACTGATCCGGCCCTCCGGCAGCACGGCTGCCGCCTCGGTCAGCAGCAGCCCGAAACCGCCGGTCGCGCGGGCCCCCAGGTGCACCAGGTGCCAGTCGTTCACCACCCCGTCGACGGCGCTGTACTGGCACATCGGCGCCAGCCACACCCGGTTGGCGAAGGTGGTGCCGCGCAGGGTCAGGGGAGAGAAGAGCAGGCTCATGTCGGGTGCAGCGCAGTCCCGTCGGCCGAACTTCCCCGCGGGGCCGTGACGACGACCACAGCGATCAGCCGGACACCGTCGACAGCGACGTCGAGGGCAGGCCGTGCGCGGCGGCCACCGGTGCAGTGACGAGCAGGCCATTCCGCACCCGCACCGGTGGCGACGATCCGCGTCAACGGGCAAGGACGGTCGGTGCCCGCCCGAGGCGCTGCGTCACGGGGTCGGTGCGGCGGGCATCGACCGTTCCTGGAGGGGGACGCAGAAGGACCGGTGGACGCCCGACGAGGTGCGGCTTCGCCGTCTCGCCGGGAGGGCGTCCGCCGGTCCTCCGACGTGGTCGGGACCGTCCCTCGACGGCCCCGGGAGGACTACAGAGAGACCACGAACTCCTTCAACCAGGCGTTGAACGCCCCGCCCAGGTCGTCCCGCTCACTCGCCAGCTTCACGAGCGTCTTCAGGTAGTCGAGCTTGTCGCCCGTGTCGTACCGGCGGCCGCGGAAGACCACGCCGACGACGCCGCCGCCCGCGCCCTTGTCCATGTCTATCAGCGCCGCGAGCGCGTCGGTCAGCTGGATCTCGCCGCCGCGGCCGGGCTGGGTCTCGTGCAGCACACCGAACACCTGGGGGGTGAGGACGTAGCGGCCGATGATGGCGAGGTTGCTGGGGGCGACCTCCGGGTCGGGCTTCTCGACCAGTTCGGTGACCTGGAAGACGTCCAGGCCGTCCTCGAGGCCGGACCGCACCGACGCGGGGAGCTCGCTCACACCCGCGCAGCCGTACATGTTCGTCTGCTCGCGGGGGACCTCCATGAGCGCGATGACGCTCTGTCCGGTGGCCTCGTGCACGGCGATCATCTGCTGCAACAGGTGGTCGCGCTCGTCGATGAGGTCGTCACCGAGCATCACCGCGAAGGGGTTGTCCCCGACGTGCTGCTCGGCGCAGAGCACGGCGTGCCCCAGGCCCTTCGCGTCGCCCTGCCGGACGTAGTGCACGTCGGCGAGGTCGTTGGACGCGGTGACGAGTCCGAGCTTGGTGGTGTCGCCCTTGGCCTCCAGGGTCGTCTCGAGCTCGAAGTTGCGGTCGAAGTGGTCCTCGAGCGGCCGCTTGTTGCGGCCGGTGATCATCAGGACGTCATCCAGCCCGGAGGCGACGGCTTCCTCGACGACCAACTGGATCGCCGGCTTGTCGACGACCGGCAGCATCTCCTTCGGCACCGCCTTGGTCGCCGGCAGGAACCGGGTTCCGAGTCCCGCTGCGGGGATGACTGCCTTGGTCACTTTCGGCACGCTGGCCAACCTCTCGTGGTCCGCACGCCACGGACGGACCCGGGCGTGGTGTGAACGCCGACCGCCCACGGGGTGGGGCCGGTCGGGTCGCTACGGTCGGGCTCATCCTTTCACCGGCGCCGGGCGCCGCATCTTGATCAGGCTGTGATGTTCTCAAGGCCGGGCGTGACCCTCACCTCGCCGGCCGGCGCCGAGGCGAGCCCGATCAGCCGGGCCGCCTTGAGCTCCGTCTCCCGCCACTCGGCGTACGGGTCCGACGGGTGGGTGATGCCCGCACCGGTGCCGAACCGCAGTCGCCGGCTGCCGTCGTCGTCGGTCGTGGTGAAGAAGGACCTGATCCCGACGGCGAGCTCGGCCCGGCCGCGGTCGGCGTCGACGAACCCGACCGCGCCGCAGTACGGCCCCCGCGGGACCGGCTCGAGCTCGGCGATGACCTCGAGCGCCGCGAGCTTCGGTGCGCCGCTGACCGACCCCGGGGGGAACGTCGCGGCCAGGATCTCCCCCCAGCCCACGCCGGGGCGGCGTCGTCCGCTGACGGTGGAGACCAGGTGCACGAGCCCCGGGTGGGACTCGGTCGCGAGGAGGGCGTCCACCCGGACGGAGTCGGAGGTGCAGACCCGGTTCAGGTCGTTGCGGACGAGGTCGGTGATCATCACGTTCTCGGCGGTGTCCTTGGCCGCGAACGGCTCGCCCGCCGCCGCGGTGCCCTTGATCGGTGCGGACGTCAGCCGGTCGGCGTCGGCGGCCAGGAACAGCTCGGGGGAGGCGCACACCACCCAGTCGTCCCCGGTGTGCAGCACCCCCTGGTAGGGCGCGGGGTTGCCGGCGGCGAGCACCCCGGCCAGCGCGGCGGGGTCGGCGCCGGGCGGCAGCGGGGCGTCGAGCATCCGGCAGAGGTTAACCTGGTAGACCTGCCCGGCCTCGACGAGCCGCCGGATGACGCCGACCCGGGCCACGTACCCGTCCGCGTCCAACGACGACCGCCAGCTGTCCGGCGCAGGCCCGCGCCAGCCACTGACGACCGGCAGCGGCGCCGTCCGCACGGTGGCGAAGCGGTATCCGGTCAGCCGGCCCTCGAAGGTCGCCAGCACCGCCCACCAGCCGCCGCGGTCCAGCGCCGCGGGATCGCCGACGAGATCCACGACCTCGACCAGGTCGGTCGCCCAGCGGCCGCCGAAGTGCGCCCACGCCCGGCCGGTCATGACTGATCACGGTAACGGCCCGCCGGACGCGCCCGCCCCGGCGCGGCGGCCCGGGGTCGCTACGCTCCGCCCATGACCGCCAGTGCCGAACCCCCCGTCCGCCGGACCGGCTCCCGCGTCGTGTACCGCAACGACTGGATGAGCGTCCGCGAGGACGACATCGAGTTCGCCGACGGCACCCGCAGCATCTACGGCGTCCTCGACAAGCCCGACTACGCCGTCATCATCGCGGTGGAGGAGTCGGCGGCCGGGCCGCGCTTGCATCTCGTGGAGCAGTACCGGTACGCCATCGAGCGGCGGTCGCTGGAGTTCCCGATGGGCGGTTGGCCGGCCGGGAAGTCCGGCACCGCCGAGGAACTGGCCCGCGCCGAGCTCCGGGAGGAGACCGGGCTGACCGCCGACACCTGGGTCCGGCTCGGTCACCTCGTGCAGTCCACGGGGCACAGCTCCCAGGCCTTCGACGTGTACCTGGCCACCGGCCTGACCGCCGGCGACCACGAGCGGGAGGCCACCGAGGGCGACATGGAGCACCGGGTGGTGACCGAGGACGAGTTCTGCGACCTGGTGGCGGGGGGCACCATCACCGACTCACCGACGGTCGCCGCGTACGGGATGCTGCTGCTGCACCGCCGCACCCTGGCCGCCGCGGAGCGGCAGGGCCCGGCCGGCGCCGCGGCGCACTAAGCTCCCTGCCGGGCCGATCGGGGTCCGGCCGTGGAGTCGAGCAGGAAGAGGGTGCGCCGTGTCCGAGGACCGCGCGGCCGCCGCCCCGCCGACAACCGCCGGCACAGACCGTATCTGGACCATCCCCAACCTGCTGTCGTTCGTGCGGCTGCTCGGCGTGCCGCTGCTGCTCTGGCTGATCCTCGGTCCCGAGGAGGACGGCTGGGCCTTCGTCGTCCTGGCGCTGAGCGCGGTCAGCGACTGGGCCGACGGCAAGCTGGCCCGACTGCTCGACCAGTTCAGCCGCCTGGGCGCGGTGCTGGACCCGCTGGCCGACCGGCTGTACATCCTGGCCACGCTGTTCGCCTTCGTGGTGCGCGGCATCCTGCCCTGGTGGGTGGCGGTGCTGATCGTCGGCCGGGACCTGGTGCTGGCGCTGTGCCTACCGGTGATGCGACGGCACGGGTACGGCCCTTTCGAGGTGCACTACCTCGGCAAGGCCGCCACCTTCTGCCTGCTCTACGCCCTGCCGCTGCTGCTGCTCGCGCAGGGGGACTCGACGCTGGCGCTGATCGCGCGTCCGCTGGCCCTCGGCTTCACCGGCTGGGGCGTCCTGCTCTACCTGTGGGCCGGTGCGCTCTACCTGGGGCAACTCCTGTGGGTCGTCCGCAACACCCCGGTGGTCCCGCCCGAGCGGCGGATCTCGGTGCGGAGCGCGACGGGTGTCTGACCGCGTTCCCGCCGACGCGACCCCGGCCGAACCGGCGGCGGAGCGCCCGGGTCCGCTCGGTCCGCGCCCGAGCTTCCCGGCGCCGCTGCTGGAGTCCCTCGCGCAGGACCACCTCGATCCCGGATACCAGCGCGCCGCCGACCGGCGCCGGACCGGCGGTGCACCGGCCCGGGTGTCCGGCAGCTGGCTGCTCGCCGGCACCGTGGTCATCGGCCTGCTGCTCGGGGTCGCCTTCCAGACCACCCGGGCCAACTCGGCCGGGGTCGACGAGGCCCGGCTGGGCCTCCTCGGTGACGTCAGCCGCGCTCAGGCCGACGCGTCGGTGCTGGAGGCGTCGGTGGTCGCGCTCAACGACGAGCTGCGGTCCGTGCAGGCGGCGGCCGGCGGGGGCGCACTGGCCAGCCTCACCGCGCTCGAGCAGATGAACGCCCTGCTGGCCGTGACCGGACCGGGGCTGCGGATCAGCCTGAACGACCCGGAGGCCGCCACCGGCAACGGCGCCGTCCTCGACCGCGACATCCAGCTGCTGGTCAACGGGCTGTGGTCGGCCGGCGCCGAGGCGGTGGCGATCGGCGGGGTGCGGCTGCGCAGCACCAGCGCCATCCGGCAGGCGGGCGGGGCGATCCTGGTCGACAACCGCCCGGTGCTGTGGCCGATGACGATCGAGGCGATCGGCGACCCGGCGACGTTCCAGCAGCGCTTCGTCTCGACCCCGGGCTTCGGCCGGTTCAGCTCGTTCGAACAGCTCTACGACGTCGACTTCGAGGTGAGCCCGGTCGGCGACGTCAGCCTGCCGGCGGCGGCCGCGGTGGACGCGCGCTACGTCGAGCAGCCCACCGCCACGACCACGGCCGAGGCCACGACCGTCCCGGAGTCGGGGACCGCCGGGACCGGCACGACCACCCCCACGAGCTGAGGAGAACGACCATGACCACTCCCGGGGGGAACCCGTGTACGCGGTAGTCGCGCTCGTGATCGGCGTGGTCATCGGCCTGATCACCTCACCGACCGTGCCGGACTGGCTCGGCCCCTACCTGCCGATCGCGGTGGTCGCCGCCCTGGACGCCGTTCTGGGCGGGCTGCGGGCCAAGCTCACCCACGTCTTCGACGCCAAGGTGTTCGTGGTGTCGTTCGTGGCCAACGTGCTGGTCGCGGCACTGATCGTGTTCCTCGGTGACCAGCTGGGAGTCGGCTCCCAGCTGTCCACCGCGGTGGTGGTCGTCCTCGGCATCCGGATCTTCGGCAACGCCGCGGCCATCCGGCGGCACATCTTCAAGGCCTGACGTGACCGCCCCCGCCCCGGATGCCCCGGAACCCGCCGCCCCCGCACCGCCCGCACCGCCGACCACCACCGACCGGCAGCGGAGGATCTCGCACCTGTTGATCGGTGTGCTCTGTGCGGTGCTGGGCTACGCCATCATCATCCAGGTCCGGGCCACCGACAACGGGGACACCCTCGCCACCGCCCGGCCGCAGGACCTCGTGGCCATCCTGGACGGCGTCAACCGCCGCGGCGCCGACCTGACCGCGGAGATCGACGAGCTGCAGCGGACCCTGGCCACGTTGCGCTCGGGCGGCGCGTCGTCGCAGGCGGCGCTGCAGGAAGCGGAGCGGCGGGCCCAGGCGCTGGCCATCCTGGCCGGTACCGCCGCCGCCCGCGGCCCCGGCGTGTCGATGGTGATGACCGACCCGGCCACCGGCGTCACCCCCGAGGTGCTGCTGGCCGCGCTGCAGGAGCTGCGCAACGCCGGCGCGGAGGCGGTCCAGGTCAACGACGTCCGGATCGGCGTCAACTCCTCGTTCAGCGGCCGGGCCGGCGCGATCACCGTCGACGGCACCGCGGTCACCGCGCCGTACACGATCCTGGCGATCGGCGACCCGCCCACCCTGACCGCCGCGATGAACATCCCCGGTGGGGTCGGCGACACCGCGAAGCGGGCCGGCGGGACGCTGGTGGTGACGGCCGCGACCACGGTCACGGTGGACGCCTTGCGACCGTTGCAGCCGACCACCTACGCTCGGCCGGCCGGTGGATGAGATCCCGTCCCCGGCCGCGATCCTCGGGTCGTGCCGCACCCGTCGGGGACCGGTGCGGTCGGGGAGATGAAGGAGAACCGCAGTGATTCCTGAGGATCTGGGCTACAGCGACCAGCACGAGTGGGTGCGCAGTGGCGAGGACGTGGTCCGCATCGGGATCACCGACTACGCGCAGAACGCGCTGGGCGACATCGTGTTCGTCCAGCTGCCCGAGGTGGGATCCGTGGTGACGTCCGGAGACGCCATCGGCGAGGTGGAGTCCACCAAGTCCGTCTCGGAGATCTTCACCCCGTTGACCGGCACCGTGGTGTCCGTCAACGACACCCTCGAGGCGTCCCCGGAACTGGTCAACACCGACCCCTACGGCGACGGCTGGATCTACGAACTCGAGGTGGAGGACCCGGCCACGGTGGCCGACCTGCTCGACGCGGACGCCTACGCCGAGATCATCGGCGACGCCTGAGCGACGCCCGGCCGCCGCCCTGACCAGTCCCGACCGGCCCCGATCGGTGCCGGACGGACGGAGGGCGACGTCGGCGACGATAGGATGTCCCCACCCGTTCGGGCTCCGGCGTGCGCCGGGCCCACCGACGGGTGCTCTTCCGTGACAGATCGACACACACCGACCACCATTACGGGCGCGGCGACGGCGACGCCGACCGCGACGGACGACAAGGGAGTTGCCGCGTGACCGAGCGAGAGAACGGATCCGAGTCGACCTCGGTCTTCTCAGGCGGGCTGCTCCACCGCGAGGCGGAGCCCGTCGCCGAAGACACGGCGGACACGGCCGAAGCGACTCTCTCCGGTCTCGAGCCGGTCGCCTCGGGCACCGCGCTGCTGGTCGTCAAGCGGGGTCCGAACGCCGGTTCCCGGTTCATCCTGGACAAGGCCGTGGTGACCGCCGGCCGGCACCCGGAGAGCGACATCTTCCTCGACGACGTGACGGTGTCCCGCCGGCACGCCGAGTTCACCCTGGGCGCGGACGGCTACGAGGTCGCCGACACCGGCTCGCTGAACGGCACCTACGTCAACCGTGAAGCCGTGGAGTCCTCGGCGCTGGCCAACGGCGACGAGGTCCAGATCGGCAAGTTCCGGCTGGTCTTCCTGACCGGCGGTCCCGGCGGCCAGGCCGGAAGTGCCGCGGACGCGTGACGGACTCATGACGGCCCTCGGTCTGGCGTCCGTGCCCGACGGTCCGCAGCCCACCCTCAGCATCGGTGCGGTGCTGGCGAAGCTGAAGCCGGAGTTCGACGACGTGTCGATCTCCAAGATCCGGTTCCTCGAATCCGAGGGTCTGGTCACGCCGCAGCGCACGGCGTCCGGGTACCGGCAGTTCACCCACGCCGACGTCGACCGCCTGCGGTACGTGCTGGCCGCGCAGCGCGACCACTACATGCCGCTGAAGGTCATCAAGGACCAGCTGGACGCCATCGACCGCGGACTCGAACCGGACGGCACCACCGCGCGGCTGCCGCGCGCGCTGCAGGCTGCCCCCGGCCCGGAACTGCCCGCCTTCGCGGGCCGCTCGCCGGTGCGGATGACACGCAAGGAACTGCTCGCCGAATCGGGTCTGGACAACAACCAGCTCCGCGAACTCGAGTCCTTCGGGCTCGTCCAGCCGGGGTCCAGCGGCTACTACGACGCCGACGCGGCCCTGATGGCGACCACCATCGGGGAACTCGTCGAGGCGGGGATGGAGCCGCGGCACCTGCGGCCGTTCCGCACCGCCGCCGACCGGGAGGCGACGCTGGTCAGCCAGCTCGTCGCCGCCCAGGCCAGGCAGAAGAACCCGGACGCCCGGGAGCGCGCCGAGCAGCAGGCCGCGCAGCTCGCCACCACGCTGATGAGACTCCACGCGCTGTTGGTCAAGGCCGGTATCCGGCGCGAACTGGGCGGCTGATCCACCCGTCCGCGCGTGCTCAACCCGTTATCCGATCCCGGCCCGGGCGTTGTGTAGCGTTGTCGCTGAGCAGGAGGGCTGACCGAGATGATCGAAATGCGCATCGTGGGCGTCCGCGTCGAGATGCCGAGTCAACAGCCGATCCTGATCCTGAGTGAGCGCGACGGGAACCGCAGCCTGCCGATCCTGATCGGTACCACCGAGGCGTCGGCGATCGCGATGCACCTGCAGGGTCTGCGCCCGGCGCGACCGCTGACCCACGACCTCCTCGGTCAGGTCATCACCGCCCTCGGGCACGCCGTCCAGCAGGTCCGCGTGGTGGACTTCCGCGAAGGCACCTTCTACGGCGAGTTGGTCTTCGAGAACGGCACCACCGTGTCGGCCCGTCCCTCCGACGCCGTGGCGCTGGCCGTGCGCACCGAGATCCCGGTGTTCGTCGACCCGGCCGTGCTGGACTCCGCCGGCGTCGTGGTGTCCGAGGACGACGAGGCCGAGGAGCTGCCCGAGGAGGAGAGCGAGGACGAGGTCGAGCGCTTCCGGGAGTTCCTGGACACGATCTCGCCCGAGGACTTCGACGAGGGCAAGTAGCCCGTCCGGGGTCGGACATCTCACAGCGCGTGAGGTAACCCTTCGGTCACGGTGGAGGACACGCCACCCGCAGCGTTGACCCGTCACCCTCGCGGGGCTTACCGTCGCAGGAACAACGCTGGTGTGATTCAGCCCCCGGTCGGCATCCCGTCGACCTCCTGTCGGCCGTTCCCACGGTCACCGCGGGTCCGGGCACGACGTGATCGGCGCGGAAGGTGGACGGCGAATGCCTCAGAGCGAGCAGGAAGCGCTCTTCGAGAACACCGAGCTGCCCGACGAACACGTCGGGTACCGCGGCCCGACGGCCTGCCAGGCCGCAGGCATCACCTACCGCCAGCTCGACTACTGGGCGCGTACCGGGCTCGTCGAGCCGACCGTGCGCACCGCCACCGGCTCCGGCACCCAGCGGCTGTACTCCTTCAAGGACATCCTGGTGCTGAAGGTGGTGAAGCGGCTCCTGGACACCGGGGTCTCGCTGCAGAACATCCGGGTCGCGGTCGATCACCTGCGCGACCGCGGCATCGAGGACCTCGCCGGTATCACCCTGTTCTCCGACGGCACCACCGTGTACGAGTGCACCTCCGCCGAGGAGATCGTCGACCTGCTGCAGGGCGGTCAGGGCGTGTTCGGCATCGCCGTCGGCGGCACTATGCGGGAGATGACCGGCCAGCTTGCCGAATTCCCGGGCGAGCGCATCGGCCTCGACGACGTCGACGTCGCGTCGGCGCCCACGGGGTCGGACGAGCTGTCCGCGCGGCGACGGGCCCGCACAGCCAGCTGACGGCGCCGCCGCCCCGGGGATGACGCGCGCGTCACGCGCCCCACGGGCCACCCGCGCGGTTCCACGGGTCAGGAGGGGGCACCATGGAGTGATCGACCACCGATCACGCCCAGAAGGACCTCGTGACCCACACCCTTGATCGTCCGTCCGCTCCGGCAGTACCGACCGGAGCGCCGGTGACCCCGGCGCCCGTCGATCCGACCGACTTCCGCGACCGTCACATCGGTCCCGACCAGCACGAGACCTCGGCGCTGCTGGCGCCGTCGGGGGTGGAGACCCTCGAGGAGCTCGCCGACGCCGTCGTGCCCGCCAGCATCCGGCCGGCCGGCAGCGGACACGGGCTGTCCCTGCCCGAGCCCGCCACCGAGGCGCAGACCCTCGCCGAGCTGCGGGCCTTCGCCGACCGCAACACCGTGCTGGCGTCGATGATCGGCATGGGGTACCACGACACGGTCACGCCGCTGGTGATCCAGCGCAACATCCTGCAGAACCCGGCCTGGTACACCGCCTACACGCCGTACCAGCCGGAGATCTCGCAGGGCCGGCTCGAGGCGCTGCTGAACTTCCAGACCGCCGTCGCCGATCTCACCGCGCTGGACATCGCCAACGCGTCGATGCTCGACGAGGCGACCGCCGCGGCCGAGGCGATGACGCTCGCCCGCCGCACCTCGCGCAGCAAGTCACCCCGCTTCGTCGTGGACGCCGACACCCTGCCGCAGACGCTGGCGGTGCTGCGGACCCGTGCGGTGCCGCTGGGTATCGAGCTGCTCGTCGCCGACCTCGACGACGGCCTACCGGTGGGGGACTGCTTCGGCGTCCTGCTCAGCTACCCGGGTGCCTCCGGCGCCGTCCGCGACCACACCGACCTCGTGGCCGCCGCGCACGAACGCGACGCGAAGGTCATCGCCGCGACCGACCTGCTCGCGCTGACCCTGTTGCGGCCGCCGGGCGAGATCGGCGTCGACATCGCCGTCGGCAGCTCACAGCGTTTCGGGGTGCCGATGGGCTTCGGCGGCCCGCACGCGGCGTTCATGGCGGTGCGCTCCGAGCTGCAGCGGCAGCTGCCCGGCCGCCTGGTCGGCGTGAGCAGGGACGCCGACGGCGCCGCCGCGTTCCGGCTGGCCCTGCAGACCCGCGAGCAGCACATCCGCCGCGAGAAGGCGACCAGCAACATCTGCACCGCGCAGGTGCTGCTCGCCGTCATGGCGTCGATGTACGCGGTGTACCACGGCCCGTCCGGCCTCACCGCGATCGCGGAGAAGGTGCACCTGGACGCCGTCCTGCTCGCCGGGGCGCTGCGCGAGCGTGGCGTCACCGTCGTGCACGACAGCTTCTTCGACACCGTCCGGGTGGAGGTGCCCGGCCGGGCCGGCGCGATCGCCGCGGCCGCCCGCGCGCACGGCGTCAACCTGTGGCGTGACGGTGACGACCACCTGCAGATCAGCGTCGCCGAGGCGACCACCGCCGAGCAGATCGCGGTGGTGCTGCGCGCCTTCGACGTCGCCGCCCCGGCCCGCGACGAGCTGCGGTTCGCCGGCGACGGCGTGCTGCCGGCCGCGCTGCAGCGGACCACGGAGTTCCTGACGCACCCGGTCTTCAACACCCACCACTCCGAGACGAACATGCTGCGCTACATCCGACGGCTGTCCGACATGGACCTGGCGCTGGACCGGACGATGATCCCGCTGGGCTCCTGCACGATGAAGCTCAACGCGACGGCGGAGATGGAGGCGGTCACCTGGCCCGAGTTCGCCGGGCTGCACCCCTACGCGCCCGCCGAGGACGCCGCCGGGCTCGTCGACCTCATCGGCCAGCTCGAGCGGTGGCTGTGCGACATCACCGGCTACGACTCGGTGTCGCTGCAGCCCAACGCGGGCTCGCAGGGCGAGTTCGCCGGGCTGCTGGCCATCTCGGCCTATCACGCCTCCCGCGGTGAGGGGCACCGCGACATCTGCCTGATCCCCGCCTCCGCGCACGGCACCAACGCGGCCAGCGCCGTGATGGCCGGGATGAAGGTCGTGGTCGTCGGTACCGACGACGACGGCAACATCGACCTCGACGACCTGCACGCCAAGATCGCCGTCCACGCCGACGCGCTGGCCGCGATCATGGTCACCTACCCCTCGACGCACGGCGTCTACGAGGAGACCATCACCGACATCGCCGACTCGGTCCACGCAGCCGGCGGTCAGGTCTACGTCGACGGCGCCAACCTCAACGCGCTCGTCGGGCTGGCCCGCCCCGGCACGTTCGGCGGCGACGTCTCGCACCTGAACCTGCACAAGACCTTCTGCATCCCGCACGGCGGCGGCGGACCCGGCGTCGGGCCGGTGGCCGTCCGCGCGCACCTGGCCCCGTTCCTGCCGAGCGACCCGCTCGGCGAGCGCGGTGCGGTCGGTCCGGTGTCGGCGGCCCGGTACGGCAGCGCGTCGATCCTGCCGATCTCCTGGGCCTACATCCGGATGATGGGCGGCGACGGCCTCCGGCGCGCGACCTTGACCGCGGTGGCGTCGGCCAACTACGTCGCGTCCCGGCTGCGCGACCACTACCCGGTGCTCTACACCGGGCACGGCGGTTTCGTCGCGCACGAGTGCATCCTCGACCTGCGCGGCATCACCACCCGCACCGGCGTGACCGTGGACGACGTCGCCAAGCGCCTCGCCGACTACGGCTTCCACGCCCCGACGATGTCGTTCCCGGTGGCCGGCACCCTCATGGTGGAGCCGACCGAGAGTGAGGACCTCGCCGAGATCGACCGGTTCGTCGACGCGATGATCGCCATCCGGGGCGAGATCGAGCGGGTGGCGAACGGCGGATGGCCGGTCACCGACAACCCGCTCCGCGGCGCACCGCACACCGCGGCGTCGCTCGTCGGCGACTGGGACCACCCCTACAGCCGCAGCGAGGCGGTGTTCCCGGCCGGGGTGACCCCCGCACACAAGTACTTCCCGCCGGTGCGCCGCATCGACGGGGCCTTCGGTGACCGCAACCTGGTCTGCTCCTGCCCCCCGATCGAGAGCTACCAGTAGGGCCGTCGGGGGCGGGTCCGGCCACGACAGCGGTGGCGGCCCGCCTCCGGACCAGGGGATGCTCGCGGCCCGTCGCCGTCCCGCGCGGCCGGGCCGGTCGGCGGGTCCCCTGAGTCGGCGTCGAATGCGGCGACCACCCCGGCCCACGGGGCGCGAGCCGGACGTCAGCCGGTCGAGGGTGCGGTGCTCCCCGCAGTGTCGGGAACCGCACCCGTGCCGAGCGGCGCCGCCGGCAGCCCCAGCGCGGTGGCCAACGCGTCGGCGACCGTGAGGTCCGACGGCGGCAGCGCGGTGACCGGCACCGTGGTGTCCACGCCGGTGCCCGGGGTCGGCCCGGCAGTCGCCGGGCCGGCGGCGCCGGGCACCCGCCACCCGGCCTGCTGGAGCAGCGTGGCGGCCGCCGGCGATCGCAGGAACGCGATGAACGCCGCCGCGCCCTCCGTCTCGGTGACGTCGACCCAGTCCGCCGCCAGCGTGACCGCCGTCAGCTCGTCCCCGGCGGTGGGACCGTCGGGCCGGATGACCGTCAGCGGGTCCGCCGCCGCGGCGTTGTAGGCCGCGACCGTGGCTTCCAGCGCCGGCACCGCGCTGAACGTCGGGTTGCCGCCGGCGAGGTCGTCGAGCAGATCCGCCGCCGACGACGACACGGCGGCGCGACCCGCCACGGACCGGAGGGCGTCGGTTGCGCCGGCCACGGACTCGGCGGTGACCGCGGTGGGCCCGCCGGCGATCATCGACTCCAGGGCGTATCCCGTCGCCGGGTCCAGCCGGGGGTCGCCGAGGGCCAGGCGCAGGGGTTCGCCGTCCGCCAGCGGCGGGGCGTCCCCGGCAGCCAGCGCCACCAGCAGGTTCGCCCACGAGGGAAAGGTCGTCGGTGCGTCACCCCCCGCCACGGCCAGCACCACCGGTGAGGTGGCGATGACGGTGTCGTTGTAGCCGGCGACGAGGGCGGGTGCGGCGGTGGCCACCGACGCCAGGTCGGCCGGGTTGTCGGGGATCCAGACGGCCGGCGGCGGCGTCGCCTGCCCGGACCAGCCGGCCGGCAACGCGGCGGCGGCCTGCGCGGATGCGACGGCGTTGACCTGTGCGGTCAGGCAACTGCCGCGGGCCTCGGGGGCGGTGGCGTTGAACGCGGCCGCCACCTGCGCGAGGCCGGCGGCGGCGCCGCCGGCGGCGATGTCGATGCGGGTGCTGCCGCTGCAGCGGGTGTCCACCACGCCCGCGCCCGAGTCGCTGCGCAGGAAGACGATCCAGCCGACGCCGGCCACGAGCGCCAAGACCACCCCGACCACGGTCGCGATCAGCCAGGTCGCCACGCCCCGTCGCCGGGATTCGTCCCCGTGCCGACCCATGTGGTCCCCCTTCCGCGACTGCCCATCCTAGTGACGGCGCCTCCGTCGGCACCTGCGTCGCGCCCGCCACCCGGGCGGGCGAGCGTCCCCGATCAGGGGCGTCCCTGATTTCGGGACCACGGACCCTGGCTGTGCTGGAAGCGGGGCGGCGGACCTGACACCATGGACCCCGATACGCCCGACGCTGCGTCCTGCGGCACCATGGAACGCGAACACCATGGAGCTGCCCGACCGGCACGCGTCCGGGTGGGTAGACGTCCAGTGCAGTCCCGGCTGGGAACCGCAGGATCTCGAGAGGATGCGCTCACATGGCCAACCCGTTTGTGAAGGGCTGGAAGTACCTGATGGCTCTGTTCTCCTCCAAGGTGGACGAGTACGCGGACCCGAAGGTGCAGATCCAGCAGGCCATCGAGGACGCCCAGCGCCAGCACGCCGCGCTGTCGCAGCAGGCCGCCGCGGTCATCGGCAACCAGCGTCAGCTGGAGATGAAGCTGACCCGCCAGATGGGCGAGGTGGAGCGGTTCCAGGCGTCGGCCCGGCAGGCGCTGAAGCTCGCCGACGACGCGCGCGCCAAGGGCGACGTGACCAAGGCCGCCGAGTACGAGCAGACCGCCACCGCCTTCGCCACCCAGCTGGTCGCCGCCGAACAGCAGATGGAAGACCTCAAGGGCATGCACGACCAGGCCCTGCAGGGGGCCGAGCAGGCCAAGAAGGCCGTCGAGCAGAACGCCATGCAGCTGCAGTCCAAGCTCGCCGAGCGCACCAAGCTGCTGTCGCAGCTGGAGCAGGCGAAGATGCAGGAGCAGGTGTCGGCGTCGCTGAAGTCCATGTCGGAGCTCACCGCGCCGGGCAACACCCCGTCGTTGAACGAGATCCGCGACAAGATCGAGCGTCGTTACGCCAACGCGCTGGGCTCCGCGGAACTCACCGCGAGCTCGGTCGAGGGCCGGATGATGGAGGTCGAGAAGTCGACCATGGACATGGCCGGCGCCTCGCGTCTGGAAGCCATCCGCGCACAGCTGCACCCGGAGCTGGCCGGCCAGCAGGCGCGCGCCATCGATCCCTCCGCGGTGAACACCCCGTCGTTCGACAAGAACGTCCAGCAGCAGCCCAACACCACGGGCTGAGTGGTAGGCAGGTAACCCGTTGTCCATGCGCAAGGCGGTGGTCCGGGGCGCGATGGCCAAGGCCGTCACCGCCGGCCGCTCCGAGGTCGTCCAGCAGGCCACGTCCGCTGCCGGTGAGATGCTCCGTGTCCGCCGCGACCCCTCGGTCGCGGCGGCACGACGCGTGCGCAGCGCGCAGCGACGGGTGAGCCTGTGGGGGGCCGGCGCGGTGGTCCCGGCCGGCGCCCTCGGCGTGCAGTTCATGAGCAGTGCCGGCGCCTTCGCGAGCCAGGAGGTGCTGCGCACCATGCTGTACGTGGCGATCCTGCTGGTCGCCGTCGTCGGGATGGTGCGTGCGGCTGCCGATCTCCGTGACCGCAAGAAGGCGGTGCGGGCACTACCGCCGCCGCAGCCCACCCGGACCGTGGTGACCACCAGGATCCGGCCGCAGCTCGCGGAGCTGAGCCGCTATAGCGACGGACTGCGCAAGCTCGCCGGCCTCACTGGGCTGGACCCGTCGTCGGAGCTGGCCCGGGAGCTGCGCGACGACATCATCACCGCCGCCGACAGCGCCGAGAAGGCGCTGCGCGCACGCGCCGCCGAGCTGACCGACCTGGAGCACGCCGCGGTGACCGCCCCGGCGGACGCCCGTCCGGGACTGCGGGTCCTGGCCGACCAGCTCGCGTCCGAGGTCACCGCCGGGGTCGCCGAGTACGGCAACTACGTGACCGCGGTCAGCGAGATCGTCGTCGCCGGCCGGACGATGCGCGTCGACGGCAACGAGCTGGCCGACGGGGCCGACAAGCTGCGCTGGCTGGCCGTTGGCATGCGGGAACTGGCGGGCTGACCGCAGCTCGCGGACCGGCGGTTCCGTGCCGACGGGTCCGATGGGTCCGCGGGCCAGGCCGTCACCGGCGTCGGCGCAGCTCCCGCCACTGACGCACCAGCAGGGCCAGGACCAGCGCCAGCCCGATGATCATCAGCACGGTGACCAGCGGCGAGCCCGGGGTGAGGTCCATGCCCTCAGCATGACGGGTGCCGGAGCCGGCGGCGAGCGGCGGGGACGGGCCCGCGACGCCGGTATCGTCGGTCCACGTGCGAGTGACCGAGTTCCGGGCCCTGATGGCCGAGCACTTCGGCAACCGGTCCCGATCCGTGGCCAAGGACCACGTGTTCGGTGTGCTGGGGGAGCGGACGGCCGATCAGGCCATCGACGCCGGCATCCCGCCCCGTGAGGTCTGGTTCGCCGTGTGCGACGCCTTCGACGTGCCCGCGACGCTGCGCTGGGGTCTGCCCGACTGACGGAGTCCGGTTCCGGTGACGACGCCGTTGCCGCGGGGCGGGGGCTCGCGACACGCCGTCGACACGCTGGAAGTCGAACACCTGTACGTCTAGAGTTGTCCCCACGAGGTCAACCATCCACATCCGGTGTGCGCATCGCGGTCACTGTCGGTGCCTCGCTCTAACGTCCTTCTCGTACCGCAGGCCGGGCCCCCCGGCCGCGGTACACACCGACAGCACACAACGAAGCCCAGGCCCGCACGGCGCCCGGTCGACGGAATCGAAAGGCAAGGGGTGGGTCATGGCACCACAGGCACCGGATCGCGAGAAGGCGCTCGGAATCGCTCTCGCGCAGATCGAGAAGCAGTTCGGCAAGGGCTCGGTGATGCGCCTGGGTGACGAGGGTCGCGCTCCTGTCGAGGTCATCCCCACGGGTTCGATCGCACTGGACGTCGCCCTCGGGATCGGCGGACTGCCCCGCGGCCGGGTCATCGAGATCTACGGCCCGGAGTCCTCCGGCAAGACCACCGTCACCCTGCACGCGGTGGCCAGTGTCCAGGCGGCCGGCGGCATCGCCGCGTTCATCGACGCCGAGCACGCGCTCGACCCCGACTACGCCAAGGCCCTCGGCGTGGACACCGACGCCCTGCTGGTCTCCCAGCCCGACACCGGTGAGCAGGCGCTCGAGATCGCCGACATGCTGATCCGGTCCGGCGCGATCGACCTGGTCGTCATCGACTCGGTGGCCGCGCTCGTGCCCCGCGCCGAGATCGAGGGCGAGATGGGCGACAGCCACGTCGGCCTCCAGGCGCGGTTGATGTCCCAGGCGCTGCGCAAGATCACCGGTGCGCTGTCCAACACCGGCACCACGATCATCTTCATCAACCAGCTCCGCGAGAAGATCGGCGTCATGTTCGGCTCCCCGGAGACGACGACCGGCGGTAAGGCGCTGAAGTTCTACGCGTCGGTCCGGCTGGACATCCGCCGCATCGAGGCCCTCAAGGACGGCACCGACGTGGTCGGTAACCGGACCCGCGTGAAGGTCGTCAAGAACAAGGTCGCGCCGCCGTTCAAGCAGGCGGAGTTCGACATCATCTACGGCCACGGCATCTCCCGTGAGGGCTCGCTGATCGACGTCGGCGTCGAGCAGGCCATCGTCCGCAAGGCCGGGGCCTGGTACACGTACGAGGGCGAGCAGCTCGGCCAGGGCAAGGAGAACGTCCGCAACTACCTCGCCGACAACCCCGACATCGCCAACGAGATCGAGAAGAAGATCAAGGAGAAGTTGGGTGTCGGCGCCCGCATCGACCTGGACGCGCCGGTCCCGGCGCCGGTCGATTTCTGAGCCGCTCCGGACGAGCTGACACCACGGCCGTCGTGCCCCACCCGGACCCGTCCGGGGGAGTCGGCGGCCGTGGTCGTCCGTCCCCGAGGAGGAACCGACGATGACATCCGACGTCACGGACGTCGTCCGCGCCCTGCGTGAACGACTCGCCGCTCTGGAAGCGGACCGGAGCCCGTCCGACCCGACCGACGCAACTCCCCGATCGGGCGGGCCGGACGGGACCGCTGCCGGTTCGGGCGTCGAGTCCAGCGGTGCCGAGCTCAGCGAGGAGGAGCGGGCCGAGGAGACCCAGGCGAAGAACATCTGCCTGCGGCTCCTCGCCGACTCGGCCCGGCCACGCGCCGGGTTGGCGCAGAAGCTCGCCCAGCGGGGGATCGGTCCGGCGACCATCGAGCGCGTGCTGGACCGCTTCACCGAGGTCGGGCTGATCGACGACCAGGCCTACGCGGAGGCCTACGTCCGGACGAAGCACCAGGAACGTGCGCTGTCCCGACGGGCGCTGACCTCGGAGCTCCGGCGCAAGGGCGTCGACGACAGCGTCGTCGCCGCGGCCGCGGAGCAGGTCGACCCGGACGCCGAGGAGGCGGCCGCTCTGCGCCTCATCACCAAGCGTGCGCCGGCGGCCCTCGCGGCCGGCCCGGAAGCGGCCCGGCGGCGTCTGCTCGCGCTGCTCGATCGACGCGGCTACCCGGCCGAGGTGTCCATCCGGGTGGTCGAGACGGTGTTGGCTCGCCAGGACGAATGACGCCGGCGCCCCGCACTCCGCCGGTGGTTGACGCTGAACCCGTTCGGGGGTTCCGTCGCGGTCGGGTCGGTCTGCTCCGCCTTGACCCTGTCTGTCGACGTCCTTAATCTCGACATCACAGGAGGATCACGAAAACACTTGACACCTATTCCGACCGGGCCCGTTCATCGTTCCGAGCGACGTTCCAAGCCATAGGCATCATTGTCGACAGCGCGGACCGCGACCCCCCACCGGGTCCGCCGACGCACGCGACGTCCACGTCACGTGCTGAGCGGGGCGCGTCCGCGACCGATCCTCCCCGCCGTGCCTCTGTGGCGCGGTCACTGAGAGAGGAGGTGTCATGGACAACCCACTGGTGGTCGTTTTCGCCATCGTCATCATCGTTCTGCTGATCGCTGTTCTCGTTTCCCAGTCCCGACGACGCCCCGCTGACAGCACTCCGAGCACCGGGCTGACCGACGAGGTCGCGCGGGAGCTGATGGCCACGCTGGCCGGGACTTCCCACCACACCGAGAGCGGCAGCGCCGCGCCCGTCACCGACGAATCCACAGAAGAGGCCGCCGAGGTCCGCCGGCTCGCACTCGAGGACGCCGAGCGCGCCCGCGCCGCGGCGGCCGCGGACGCCGAGGAGGTCCGCCGTCGCGCCGCCGCCCAGGCCGAGGCCGTCCGGAGATCGACCCAGGAGGAGCTCGCCCGCGAGCGTGCGCAGGTGCAGGCCGAGCTCGACCGGATCCGGGCACGGGCCGAGAGCGAGGGCCGGCGGGCCGCAGAGCTCGCCTCCACCTCCCTGGTCGCCGAGAAGGCAGACCTGCAGGCGGCGCAACAGGCGCTGCGGCAGGCGACCAGTCAGCTCGCGGAGGACGTCAAGCGGGCCGAATCCGAGCGGCTGGCCTCGGCCACCGCCAAGGCCGAGGCCGAGGCGTTGAAGCAGCTCGTCGCCGATCGGCAGGCCGTGCTGGATGCCGAGAAGGCCACGATCGCGGCGAAGGAGCTGGAACTGCGGGAGGCCTCCCGGGCGGTGGAGTTGCGAGCGGTGGAGCACCAGCACGAGCTGGAGCGCATCGGCGGCCTCACCGCCGAAGAGGCCAGGACCGCGTTGCTCAGCCGGATGGAGGAGCAGGTGCGCCGGGAAGCGGCCATCGCCGGCCGCCGCATCGAGGCCGAGGCCGAGGCGACCGCGAAGTCGCGCGCCCGGGCCATCGTCGCCGAAGCCGTCCAGCGGGTCGCCAGCGACCAGACCGCCCAGTCGGTGGTGTCGGTGGTGCACCTGCCGGCGGAGGAGATCAAGGGTCGCATCATCGGCCGCGAGGGCCGCAACATCCGCGCGTTCGAGACCGTCACCGGCGTCAACGTCATCATCGACGACACCCCCGAGGCGGTGCTGCTGTCGTGCTTCGACCCGGTCCGCCGCGAGGTCGGGCGGGTCACGCTGCTCAGCCTCATCGAGGACGGCCGGATCCACCCGCACCGCATCGAGGAGGCCTACGAGCGGGCGCAGGACGAGGTCGAGGCGCTGTGCCGGCGCGCCGCCGAGGACGCCCTCATCGACGTCGGTATCAGCGAACTGCACCCCGAACTGATGACCATGCTCGGGCACCTGAAGTACCGCACGTCCTACGGCCAGAACGTGCTCGGTCACATGGTCGAGACCGCCCACATCGCCCGCGGAATGGCCTACGAGCTGGGCGTGGACCCGACGGTGCTGGTGCGGGGGGCGTTCCTGCACGACATCGGCAAGGCGCTCACGCATGAGGCCCGCGGCTCGCACGCCATCGTCGGGGCCGAGCTCGCCCGGCACTACGGCGAGAGCGACGAGGTCGCGCACTGCATCGAGGCGCACCACGACGAGGTCACCCCCGGCACCGTCGAAGCGGTCCTGACCCAGGCCGCCGACGCCTGCTCCGGCGGCCGTCCCGGCGCCCGGAGGGAGTCCCTGGAGTCCTACGTGCAGCGCATGGAGCGCATCGAGGCCATCGCCGGGGCGAAGAAGGGTGTCGAGAAGGTCTTCGCCATGCAGGCCGGTCGCGAGCTGCGCGTGATGGTCAAGCCCGAGATCGTCGACGACCTCGAGGCGCATCTGATCGCCCGCGAGGTCGCCAAGCAGATCGAGGAGGAGCTGACCTACCCGGGTCAGGTCCGGGTCACCGTCATCCGCGAGTCGAGGGCCACCGAGATCGCCCGCTGACCGACCCTCCGCTCACAGCACGACGGCCCGGCAGACACCCTGCCGGGCCGTTCTGCGTCGAGGGGCGCTGGTTCCTGCCGCTTCCTCGAGGAGTGGCGCGCCGCTGGCTGGGCGGTGGGAGCCCCGACCGCGGCGCCTGCGTGCGGAATGGGTCGGCCGGACACCCGCGCGACGAGATCGTGGCGGTTCTGCCCCGCAGAGCGGGCACGATCCGCGACGGGAGCGCGGCCGCCGCTCGTTGTCTGCCGCTCCGGATCTGCCGCACGAATGCGGGTCTGCCCACCCTGCAGGGTGGGCAGACCTGGGTTCGGTGGGCAGATTCCGGTGGTGGGTCCGCATCGTGGGGCGATCCGGTTGTCGTGGGGGACCGGCGAGCGGCCGGGTTTCGGAGCCGCCGGGGTTGCTCTGGAACGGCAGGCGGCCGGGACCCGGAGCCGCCGAGTGGACCCCACAACGAGATCGTGGCGGATCCCACCCGGCGAGCGGGAAGGATCCACCACGATTCGGTCGCGAACGGGAAGCGTCCGGGTTCAGAGCCGCCCGGTGTCCGTCAGCCCCGGCGCCTGTGCGGCCTCGACGGTGGGTGCCGGCTCCACCGGGCCGCTGCCGCGACCGGCGCGCTTGCGCCGGGCCCGGTTCTCCAGGTAGCTGGCCAGGCTGGTCAACGCCAGGTTGAGCAGGATGTAGATGACGGCGATGACGATGTAGATCGGCACCACGTTCTTGTAGAAGCTGGCGGCGGTGCCGGCGACACGGCGGAGCTCGACGAAGCCGATGAGGATGCCACCCAGGGCGGTGTCCTTGAGCACCACCACCAGCTGGCTGACGATGGCCGGCAGCATCGCGGTGAGCGCCTGCGGCAGCAGCACGATCTGCATCATCTGCGACTTGGTCATGCCGATCGCCAGCGACGCCTCGCTCTGACCGCGCGGCAACGACAGGATCCCGGCCCGGAACACCTCCGCCAGCACCGACCCGTTGTACAGGACCAGCGCGATGACCACCGCGTACAGCGGGTCGGCGACGTCGAGCACGGTGACGGTGAAGCCGAACGCGAACACCATCAGGATCAGCACCGGAATGGCCCGGAAGAACTCCACGACCACACCGGCCGGCACCCGGATCCAGGCGTGGTCGGACAGCCTGGCGATGCCCAGCAGCGCGCCGATCGGCAGTGCGATGACGACGCTGAACAACGCCGCCTTGAGCGTGTTCCACAACCCGGGCAGCAGGTAGGTGGTCCACATCTGGGAGGTCAGGAACGGCTTCCACAGCGCCGCCCGCAGCTGTCCCTTGTCCTCCAGGGTCGCGATGACCCACCAGACGCCGAGCGCGAGCAGCACCAGGAAGACAGCGGACAGCACGTTGTTGCGCAGCCGGGCCCTGGGCCCGGGGTGGTCGTACAGCACGGCGGTCGCCTTGCTCATGTCCGCACTCCCGTCCCGCAGTGGACCTCGACCCGGTGCATCACGACACCGTGGGCCTCGACACCGTGAACCATGACGCGCATCGCGACGCCCTGGACGATCCTCCATGGGTGCTGACTCATCGCTTGACCCCCACCTTCTTGGCGATGCGACCGAACAGCAGGCCGGTGGGCAGCGTCAGGATGACGAACCCGAGCGCGAAGACGATGAAGATGGCGGTGAACTTGTCCGCCTCGTTCTCCAGCATGGTGTTCATCAGCAGCGACGCCTCCGCCACGCCGATCGCCGACGCCACGGTGGTGTTCTTGGTCAATGCGATCAGCACGCTGCCCAACGGCGCCACCACCGCGCGGAAGGCCTGCGGCAGCACGATGATCCCCAGGATCTGGGTGAACTTCAGCCCGATCGCGCGCGCCGCCTCGGCCTGGCCGACCGGGACGGTGTTGATGCCCGACCGCAGCGCCTCGCTGACGAACGTCGAGGTGTAGAGGACCAGGCCCAGCACGGCGAGCCGGAAGTTCTGCGAGGTCAGGAACGCCTGGGCCCCGGCGGCACCCTCGCCGCGGGACGCCAGCCGCACGCCGAGCCCGTTAGCCAGCACCTGCGACATCGCGATGATGACCACGGTCAGCGGGATGTTGCGGACCATGTTGACGTAGACGGTGGCGAAGCCACGCATCATCGGCACCGGCGAGACCCGCATCGCGGTCAGCACGGTGCCCAGGATCAGCGATCCGACCGCCGCCCACAGGGTGAGCTGGATGGTGTTCCAGAACGCACCGAGCAGGTTGTAGCGCGGATCGCTGAGGAAGCTGAAGTTCACGGCGACCTCTCTTCTCGCGGGGGCGGGAACCGCCGCCGGCACAGCGGGGGAGACGACGACGGGTGGCCGGCCCGGACGGATCCGGGCCGGCCACCCGCCTGGAGTGAAGGGGTCAGGTCAGCCGATGGTCGGCGGCGTCGGGATGACGTAGCCCGACGGCCCGACGTTGGCCTCGAGCGCGGCGGCCCAGGAGCCGTCGTCGATCATCTTCTTGATGGCCGCGTTGACGGCATCGGTGCCGGCGGTGTCGCCCTTGGTGAGGCCGATGCCGTAGTTCTCGTCCGAGAAGCCCTTGCCGACCAGCTTCAGCTGGCCCGGGTACTGGGCGGCGTAGCCGGCCAGGATGACGTCGTCGGTGGTGACGGCGTCGACCGCACCGCCGGCGAGCGCCTCGACGCACTCGGTGTAGGTGCCGTACTCCTGCAGCGCGACGTCGGCGGCGTAGGTGTCCTTGACCTTCTGGGCCGAGGTGGAACCGGCGACGGAGCACAGGATCTTGCCGCTCATGGCCTCGGGTCCGGTGATGTCGGAGCCCTCGGCGACCAGCAGGTCCTGGTGGGCGACGAAGTACGGCCCGGCGAAGTTGACCTTCTCCTTGCGCGCGTCGGTGATCGAGTAGGTCGCCACGATGTAGTCGACGGTGCCGTTCTCGATCGACGCCTCGCGCTCGGACGACTTGGTCTGGATGAACTCGATGCCCGACTCCTCGACGCCCAGCTCCTTGGCGACGTACGTGGCGACGTCGACGTCGAACCCAGAGAACGAGCCGTCCGGGTTCTGCAGACCCAGGCCCGGCTGATCGAACTTGATACCGATCTTGAGCGTGCCGGCGGCGGCCTTCTCGACCAGGCCGGCCCCGCCGGTGGCGGTGCCTCCGGTGGCTTCGGCCACCGCGGACCCGGCGGAGGAGGTGGCGCCGGCGGCGACGGAGCCGGCGGCGGAGGTGGCGGAGCTGACGGCGGAACCCGCGTCGGTGCTGCCACAGGCGGACAGGGCCAGGCCTGCGGCGACGAGGCCGGCGACGGCCGGCCCGAGCTTGCGGAACTTCATGGATGTACCTCCGGGTGTGCGGCGCGGGACGTTCCCGCTGGATCACGTGCAGGTCGTGGTGCGGCTGCCGGTGGTGCGGTCCGGACGGGGACCCGGCAGCGTCGGACGGTCAGTGCGTGAGGATCTTGGACAGGAAGTCGCGGGCGCGGGGCGACTGCGCCCGGGTGAAGAACTCCTCGGGGGTGGCGTCCTCGACGATCTCGCCGGCGTCCATGAACACGACGCGGTCGGCGGCCTTGCGGGCGAAGCCCATCTCGTGGGTCACGCAGATCATCGTCATGCCCTCCTGCGCCAGCGACGTCATCACGTCGAGCACCTCGTTGACCATCTCCGGGTCCAGGGCCGAGGTCGGCTCGTCGAAGAGCATCACCTTCGGCTGCATCGCCAGCGCGCGGGCGATGGCCACCCGCTGCTGCTGACCGCCGGACAGCTGGGCGGGCAGCTTGTCCTTCTGGGAGGCGATACCGACCCGCTCCAGCAGGTTGATGGCCTTCTTCTCGGCGTCGGCCTTGTTCATCCGGCGGACCTTGATCGGGCCCAGGGTGACGTTCTCGAGGATGGTCTTGTGCGCGAAGAGGTTGAACGACTGGAAGACCATGCCGACATCGGCGCGCAGACCGGCCAGCGCCTTGCCCTCCGACGGGAGCACGGTGCCCTGGATCTCGATGCGGCCCTCGTCGATGGGCTCCAGCCGGTTGATCGCCCGGCACAGCGTCGACTTCCCCGAGCCGGACGGCCCCAGGACCACGAGCACCTGTCCGGCGGGAACCCGGAGGTTGATGTTCTTCAGCACGTGCAGCGCCCCGAAGTGCTTCTGCACGTCGTACATCCCCACCATCGGCGGGCTGGAAGCCTCGGTCACTGACCCTCGTCTCTTCGTTCGCTGGTGTCACCGGCGGGTGCATCAGCATCCTGCGGCACCGGACGGGATGCTGCCGTCCGTGCACCATTCGGCACTCCCGCGGCACCTGTCAATCACCGGGCCGGGCACCACCGACAGACCCGTCCGTGTGACGACCGATCGCGCTGAGCCACCGCGCCCCGCCGGGACCGGTGCGTGGAGCTTGGCACACCGCACAGCACGGATCGCCCTCGAAGGCCATCTGCAATGCAGTCTTTACGTGATCTTGGCATACGAGTGACACGACGGCCCCGTGTCCACCTCCGGTCGTACGGTCGGACGGCGGGTGACCGGGACGGCCGGCCGTAGGCTGTTCGCCGTGACCGCTGCACCCGAACTCGTCCCCGCGGCCGGGTCCGCGACAGCCCCGACCGTCCCGAGCGCCCCGCGCCGGACCTACCGGGTCCGGACGTACGGCTGCCAGATGAACGTCCACGACTCGGAGCGGCTGTCCGGGCTGCTCGAGGAGGCCGGTCTGCGGCCCGCACCGGACGACGAGCCGCTGGCCGACGTCATGGTGCTCAACACCTGCGCCGTCCGGGAGAACGCGGACAACAAGCTGTACGGCAACCTCGGGATGCTCGCCTCGCAGAAGCACCGCCGACCGGGCATGCAGATCGCCGTCGGTGGCTGCCTCGCGCAGAAGGACCGCGGCGAGATCCAGCGCCGCGCACCGTGGGTGGACGTCGTCTTCGGCACCCACAACGTCGGCGCGCTGCCGGTGCTGCTCGAACGGTCCCGGCACAACGAACGCGCCGAGATGGAGATCCTCGAGTCGCTCGACGTGTTCCCCTCCGCGCTACCGGCCAAGCGGGAGTCCGCGTACAGCGCGTGGGTCTCGATCTCGGTCGGTTGCAACAACACCTGCACGTTCTGCATCGTGCCGAGCCTGCGGGGCCGGGAGGCCGACCGGCGGCCGGGCGACATCCTCGCCGAGGTCGGGATGCTCGCCGCCGACGGGGTTCTCGAAGTGACCCTGCTGGGCCAGAACGTCAACTCCTACGGGGTGGAGTTCAGTGACCGGCAGGCCTTCGGCAAACTGCTGCGGGCCTGCGGCGACGTCGACGGACTCGAGCGGGTCCGGTTCACCAGCCCGCACCCGAAGGACTTCACCGACGACGTGATCGCCGCGATGGCCGAGACCCCGGTCGTCTGCCACCAGCTGCACATGCCGTTGCAGTCCGGTTCGGACCGCGTGCTGAAGGCGATGCGCCGCTCGTACCGGCAGCAGCGCTATCTCGGCATCCTGGAGCGCGTCCGCGACGCCATGCCGGACGCCGCGGTCACCACCGACATCATCGTGGGCTTCCCGGGGGAGACCGAGGACGACTTCCGACAGACCCTGGACGTCGTCGAGCAGGCCGAGTTCTCGGCCAGCTACACCTTCCAGTACTCACCGCGGCCCGGCACGCCGGCCGCGACGATGCCCGACCAGGTGCCGCCGGACGTGGTCAAGGAGCGCTATCAGCGGCTCCACGCCGCGGCCGAGGCGGCGGCGCTGCGGGGCAGCCGCCGGCAGGTCGGCCGGACGCTCGAGGTGCTGGTGGCCGCGAACGAGGGACGCAAGGACGCCGCCACCGAGCGGCTCAGCGGGCGGGCCCGCGACGGGCGCCTGGTGCACTTCTCCCCGGCGGGCGCGGTGGGGGCGGTACGCCCGGGTGACGTGGTCACCACCGTCGTCGACCGCGCGGCTCCCTACTTCCTGGTCGCCGACGGCCCGCTGCTGTCGCACCGTCGGACCCTCGCCGGTGACCGCTCGGAGCAGGGAGTACGGCCCACGACGCCGGGTATCGGGTTGGGGCTGCCCGGGTTCGGGCGACCGGCGCCGGTCGCGGTCACCGGCGGCTGCAGCCGCTGAGCCCCCGGGTCGGCCGCGTCCGTCGGCGGTCGGTCACGACACCGCTGGGGTGTCCGTCGATTGTTCTGGCGGCTGGCGCCGGTCGCGGTCACGGCGGCAGCAGCCGCTGAGCCCGCGGGCCGGCTGCGTCCGTGGTGCGCCCGTCGGCGGTCGGCGGTCGGTCACGACACCACTGGGATGTCGGTCGTGCGGACGTGGGCCTGCCAGGTTGCGGTCACCGGCGGCTGCAGCCGCTGAGCCCGCGGGCCGGCTGCGTCCGTGGTGCACCCGTCGGCGGTCGGTCACGACACCGCTGGGGTGGTCGGTCGTGCGGACCGGCCGACGCCGCCCGGGCTCAGCTGGTGATGACCAGGTCGGCGCGCTGCCGGGTGGGGGCGATCAGCTCGGCGTTGACCGCGTCGACGCCGGTGGTGGCCCGCTTGAGCGCCGCGTTGGGCGTCCGCCCGAACTGGATGTGCCGGCGGACCAGCCGGTTGATCCGGATGTCCTCACCGGGATCGAGGAACCACACCGCGTCCAGCACGGCCCGCACCGCGGGCCACGGCGCCACGTCGTGCAGCAGGTAGTTGCCCTCGGTGATGACGTAGCGGACGTCCGGGGCGACGGCGATGGAACCGGCGACCGGCTCCTCCAGCGTGCGGTCGAACGCGGGGGCGTAGACGACCTCGTCGCGCTGCGTCCGGAGCCGGTGCAGCAGCGCCAGGTAGCCCTCGGCGTCGAAGGTCTCGGGGGCGCCCTTGATGTCGGCGAGCCCCTGCGCCTGCAACTGCCGTTGTGCGAGGTGGAACCCGTCCATCGGCACCACCGCCGCGCGTTCGCCGGCCAGGGTGAACTCGTCGAGCAACCGCGCCGCGGTCGTGGACTTGCCGGAGCCCGGTCCGCCGGTGAGTCCGACGATGATCCGGGTCGCGCCCGTCCGCTCGGCGTGGGACCGGATCAGGCCGGCCAGCCGGATCGCGTCGTCGGGCATCTCGGCAGGGGCGGGTGCCGGGGCCGGTGGCGCGGCCGCGGGCGTCGGCTCGTCCGGATCGGGTCCGTCGCCCGGAGCGTCTGACTCCGGGGTGGGGGCGTCGTCGACCGGTCGGGCGTCGGCGGGCGCGTCAGTGGGTGCCGGGGCGACGATGTCGGGCCCGGTGTCGTCGGTGGTCATGCCGCTCCGTCAGTCGACCGCGTTCTCGGCGGCCTTGAGCCACTCGAGCCACTGGTTGGCCTGGGCCTGGGCGGCCGAGGCGCGCTTGGTGTCGCCCGCGGCGGTGGCCTTGTCGGCCTGCGCCTGGAACGACTCGTACCGGGAGCGGAACTGCGCCAGCCGTGCGGTGGTCTCCGGGTCGGTGCGCCGCCAGAGCGTCTCCTCCGCCGACCTGACCTTGTCCTCGACCGCGCGCAGCCGGGCGTCCAGGGTGCGGATCTTCTCGCGGGGGACTTTGCCGGCGGCCTCCCAGCGGTCCTGGACCGACCGGAGGGTGGCCTTGGCCGCGTCCAGTCCGGCGGCCGGGTCGATGCGCTCCGCCTCGGTCAGCAACTCCTCCTTGACCGCGGCGTTCGCCTCGAACTCGGCGTCCCTGGACGCGAACGTCTCCGAACGGCGTGCGAAGAACTTCTCCTGCGCCGCCCGGAAGCGGTTCCACAGAGCGTCCTCGACGTCGCGGCTGGTGCGGCCGGCGGCCTTCCACTCGGCCATCAGATCGCGGTAGGCCCCGGCGGTCTCGCCCCACTCGGTGGAGTCGGACAGGGCCTCGGCGCGGGCGATCAACTGCTCTTTGACGCCCTTGGCGGCGCCGCGCTCCTTGTCCATCTCGGCGAAGTGGGAGCCACGCCGGCGGATGAAGGTGTCACGGGCCTTGGAGAAGCGCTTCCACAGCAGGTCGTCGGTCTTGCGGTCGATGCCGCGGATGGTGCGCCACTCCTCGACGATCTCCTTCAGGCGGTCGCCGCTGGCCTTCCACTGGGTGGACTCGGCGAGCGCCTCGGCCTCCTCGCAGAGGGCCTCGCGACGGGAGACCGCCGCGGCCTTGGCGCTCGCCTTGTCCTTCGCGGAGTCGGTGATCGCCTGCTCGGCGGCGGCGATGACGGCGTCGAGCCGGGTCGCGGCGGAAGCGAGGTCGCCCACGGCGGGCAGGGTGTCGATGCTCTGGCGGAGCATCTGGGCGTGCGTGCGGGCCGCCTTGGGGTCACCGGAGTGACCGGCAATCCGGGTCTCCAGGACGACGATCTCGGTCATGAAGTCGTCGAACCGACGACCGTAGTGGGCCAGCCCGGCCATCGGGGCGCCGGCCTGCCACATGCCGACCACCCGCTCGCCGTCGGCGGTCTTGACATAGACGGTGCCGTCGTCGTCGACGCGACCCCACGGGGTGGGGTCCGATGTCTCGACGATCTCCGAGACCGCCACGACGGGCGCGGCTCCCGTGGCGGCGTCGGCGCCGACCGGGCGAGGGACCGGCGTCGGCCGTCGCGGCCCACCGGGACGGCCCGGTCCACCCGGCCGGCCGGGTCCCGCGGGCCGCGCCGGCGCCCCGGCGACGGACGGTGCCTCCACGTCCGGCGCTTCCGCGGTCGGTGCCTCCTCGGTCGGCGCTTCGGCGGTCGGTGCCTCCTCGGTCGGCGCGGCGGCGGGGATGTCGGTGGCGGTGTCCGCCGGAGCGGCGTCGGCGGTCGGTTCGGCAGCGGTGTCCGTCACGGTGTCCGACATGGTGTCGGGCGCCTCGTCGGTCGATTCGGCGGCCGCGACGTCGGCGGACGGTGCCAACCCGGTGGGCGACGCGGTGTCAGACGGTGCGGTGTCAGACGGTGCGGTGTCAGACGGTGCAGTGTCAGTGACGGTGTCGGGCGACGCGTCGGCCGGCTCGTCCAGCGCGGCGAGCTCGGTGACGTATTCCTCGTCGGCGTCGTTGAGCTCCTCGGCGGTGGCGACGGCCGCGGCGATCTCGGCCGAGGTGGGGTGCGCGAGGTCGGTCACGTGGGTCTCATCCGACTGTCCGGTGGACGCTGCGTCCTCCGCCGGCGGAGAGTTCGTCACGGACTCGTGGTGCTCGGTCATGGATCGACGGCCTTCCTACTGCGTGACGAGGGAGGTGGGACCTCCGGGCGCCCGTGGCGCCCCTGGCGTGCGGTCCGACGCCCACCTGCGTGTGGGCCCGGTCCACCCGAGTCTGCCCGTTGTCGGACGGATCGGGTAGTCAGCGGTCAACTTACCGGCTCGCAGGGGTGCCGGCGGGACCGGTCGCACCCGTTAACCTGCCTGCATGTCCGGGTCCCGAGCGCTGCCGCGGCTCGTCGTCGTCGCAGGTCCGACGGCCACCGGGAAGTCCGACCTGGCGCTGGCGCTGGCCGAGGAGACCGACGGGGAAGTGGTCAACGGCGACGCCCTGCAGCTGTACCGGGGCATGGACATCGGCACCGCGAAGCTGCCGGTCGACGAACGCCGTGGCGTCCCGCACCACCTGCTCGACGTCCTCGACGTCACCGAGACGGCGACGGTGGCGGCCTACCAACGTCGGGCGCGCGCGGCCGTGGAGGACGTCCTGGCCCGTGGCCGCACGCCGATCCTGGTCGGCGGCACGGGCCTGTACCTGCAGTCGGTCGTCGACGAGCTCGAGTTCCCGGCGACCGACCCGGTGGTGCGCCGCCGGCTGGAGGACGAGCTGGAGGAGGTCGGTGACGTGGCGCTGCACCGGCGGCTCGCCGCACTGGACCCGCCCGCGGCGGCGCGTATCGAGCCCCGCAACGGCCGGCGGGTCGTCCGGGCGCTGGAGGTCATCGAGCTCACCGGCCGGCCGTTCTCGGCGACGATGCCCACCCGCGGCGCGTTCCGCTACGACGCGATCTGGTTCTGCGTCGACCGCGACACCGCCGAGCTCGACGCCCGCATCGCCCGGCGGGTCGACCTGATGGTCGAGCAGGGCCTGCTCGACGAGGTGCGCCACCTCGCCGCCCACGGTCTGCGCGACGGTGTCACCGCGTCCCGGGCGCTGGGCTACCAGCAGATGCTGGCGGTGCTGGACGGCACCTCGACCGTCGCGGACGCGGTGCGGGACACGGTCGCCGGCACCCGGCGCTACGTCCGCAGACAGCGGGCCTGGTTCCGTCGCGACCAGCGGCAGCTCTGGTTGCGGGCCGAGGCCCCCGACCTGGTCGGCACCGTGCTCGCCGCCGCCCGCGGGTGACGGCTGATCCCTGTGTTTCCGGGCCGGCGGCGGCACTCACCGCTCCCCGCGTGCCCATTAACCTGGAACCGTGACCCGACCGACCGCGCCCATCGACTTCCTCAAGGGTCACGGCACCGAGAACGACTTCGTCCTGCTGCCCGACCGGGAGGGCACCCTCGACCTCGACGCCGCCCAGGTGCGGGCGCTGTGCGACCGCCGTTCCGGCATCGGCGGGGACGGCGTCATCCGTATCGCGCCCAGCGGCGACGGTGACCATTTCCTGATGGACTACCGCAACGCCGACGGCTCCCTCGCCGAGATGTGCGGCAACGGGGCCCGGTTGTTCGCCCACTTCCTCTACACCGAGGGCTGGGTGCCGGTTGGTCCGTTCCGGTTCCACACCCGAGGTGGCCTGCGCGAGGCGCGACGTGTCGACGATGGCGACATCGCCATCGGAATGGGGTCGGCGACGGTCGGCGCCCCCGCCACCACCGCCGCCCGGCTGCACGACGGGAGCTGGCAGACGTTCGAGGGGGTCGCCGCCGACGTCGGCAATCCCCACCTGGTGGTGCACACCGACGTGGATCTGGGGGAGCTGGACCTGACCGTCGCGCCGCGTTACGACGCGGCCGCCTTCCCCGACGGCGTGAACATCGAGTTCGTCAACGTCCGGGCGGCGGACAACGTCAGCATGCGGGTGTTCGAGCGCGGAGTGGGGGAGACGCAGTCCTGCGGGACGGGCACCGTCGCCGTCGCGGCGGCGCATCTGGCCGCGGCCGGCCGTGCCGTCGGCACCGTCACCGTCACCGTCCCGGGCGGCGTCGTCCGGGTCGACGTGGATCCCGCCGGCAGCACGCTCACCGGCCCCGCCGTGATCGTCGGGCGGGGGCAGCTGGACCCCGCGTGGTGGACCCGGGCGTCCGCGTCGGGCTCCGCGCTGGGCTGACAGCGAACGAACCGGAAAATCGCTGGCCGTTCGTGGCACCCTGGTAGGTATATGACGACTGACGAACTGTTCCCCGAGTCCACCGGACCGCAGGAGGCGACCGCGTCTCCGGTCCGTCCCGCGCCGGACACCGCCCGCCGCGCGGTCGCCGAGCACATCGGGGACACCCAGGGCGACCGCGACCTCTCGGACCGGGCGGCGCTGCGGCGGACCCGGGGTCTGTCCACCGAGCTCGAGGACATCACCGAGGTCGAGTACCGGCAGCTCCAGCTGGAACAGGTCGTGCTCGTCGGTGTCTGGGCCAACGGTTCGGCCGACGAGGCCGAGGAGTCCATGGAGGAGCTGGCCCGGCTCGCGGAGACGGCCGGGTCGGTCGTCCTCGACACGATGATCCAGCGGCGGGACCGTCCCGACGGGGCCACCTACCTCGGGTCCGGCAAGGTCAAGGAACTGCGCGAGATGGTCGACGGCAACGGCGCCGACACCGTGATCGTGGACGGTGAGCTCACGCCCAGCCAGCTGCGGCAGCTCGAGGAGCGGCTCAACATCAAGGTCGTGGACCGGACCGCCCTCATCCTGGACATCTTCGCCCAGCACGCCCGCTCCAAGGAGGGCAAGGCCCAGGTCGAGCTCGCCCAGCTCAACTACCTGGTGCCGCGACTGCGCGGCTGGGGAGCGGCGCTGTCCCGGCAGCGCGGTGGCCGGGTGGCCGCCGGTGCCGGTATCGGCTCCCGTGGTCCCGGTGAGACCAAGCTCGAGATCGACCGCCGGCGCATCCACAAGCGCATCGCCCAGCTCAAGCACGAGCTGTCGGCGATGCAGATCGTCCGGGAGACCAAGCGCTCGCAGCGCCGCGCCAACGCCGTCCCCGCGGTGGCGATCACCGGCTACACCAACGCGGGGAAGTCCAGCCTGCTGAACGCGATCACCGACGCGGGGGTGCTGGTCGAGGACGCGCTGTTCGCCACCCTGGATCCGACCACCCGTAAACACCGCACCGCCGACGGCCGCGTCTACACGCTGACCGACACCGTCGGGTTCGTCCGGCACCTGCCGCACGAGCTGGTCGAGTCGTTCCGGTCGACGCTGGAGGAGGTCGCCCACTCCGACCTGATCATGCATGTCATCGACGGTTCGGTGGAGCAGCCGGAGAATCAGGTGACCGCGGTGCGGGAGGTGCTCGAGTCGATCGACGCGGGCAAGGTCGCCGAGCTGCTGGTGGTGAACAAGGTCGACGCCGCCGACGAGGTGTCACTCGCGCGGCTGCGTCACCTGCTGCCGGACGCCGTGTTCGTGTCCGCGCACTCCGGCGCGGGGATGGAGGCCCTCCGTGACCGGATCGCGTCTTTGCTGCCGGACCCGTCGGTGGTGATCGACGCGCTGGTGCCGTTCACCGAGGGTGCGCTGCTGGGCCGCGTGCACAGCGAGGGGACCGTGCTCGGGCAGGAGCACACCGAGTTCGGCACCCAGGTGCGGGCGAAGGTCCAGCCCGATCTGGCCGGTCGTCTCGAAGAGTTCAGCAACATCCCAGCTCACGCCTAGCCGCACCAGTCCACGCGCCGGGTACCCTCGAATCACAGAAGTCAGTCGTGGCGCACTCGTGCCGCGAGTTCCTCGGGAGGTTCGCAGTGGGCGGTTTGCAGTGGTGGCACATCCTGATCGTGGTGATCGTGTTCCTCCTGCTGTTCGGCGGCAAGCGACTGCCCGAGGCCGCTCGTGGCCTGGGTCGTTCGATGCGGATCCTCAAGTCCGAGGTCGGCGCCATGAGCGAGGACAGCAAGAAGGAAGAAGACCCGGCGTACCGGGCTGACACGACCGTGGCGCAGCCGGCACCCATCACGCCGACGCCGTTGCCCCCGGCGTCGGTGCAGCCCATCCCGCCGGTGCAGCCGGTCAATCAGGCCCCGAAGATCACGGTCAACGGCCGGCCGATCGACCAGGCGAAGTAGCACCCGGTCGCCCTGCGGGCGACGACACGGCGACGGCCGGAGCGGATCCACGGGATCTGCTCCGGCCGTCGCCGTATGTCGGGGCCGGTCACGCCGCGAGTCACGATCGGATGCGCCGGTCCGGCGCACCCACCGTCGACCGCTCAGACCTTGCGGAGCACCGCCACGACCTTGCCGAGCACCGTGGCGTCATCGCCCGGGATCGGGTCGAACGCGGGGTTGTGCGGCATCAGCCAGACATGGCCGTCCTTGCGGCGGTAGGTCTTGACCGTCGCCTCGCCGTCGATCATGGCCGCGATGATGTCGCCGTTGTCGGCTGCGGGTTGCTGTCGGATGACGACCCAGTCACCGTCGGCGATGGCCGCCTCGATCATCGACTCGCCGACCACCTTGAGCAGGAAGAGGGTGCCCTCGCCGACGAGCTCGCGGGGAAGCGGGAACACGTCCTCGATGGCCTCCTCGGCCAGGATCGGCCCACCCGCGGCGATACGGCCGACGACCGGCACGTACTGCGGGCTGGGCCGGTTCTGCCACTCCTCGGTGGTCTCCTCGACCGGACGGATGTCCACCGCGCGGGGACGGTTGGCGTCCTTGCGCAGGAGTCCCTTGCGCTCCAACGCGTTCAACTGGTGGGCGACCGAGGAGGGGGATTTCAGGCCCACCGCCTCGCCGATCTCGCGGACACTGGGCGGATAGCCGCGCTTGGCGACGGACTCGCGGATGTAGCGCAGCACCTTGCGTTGGCGCGGCGTCAGGACGACCGGCGCGCCGGCGTCGTCCGTGCCGTCCACGCCGTCCGCACCGTCGGTCAGGTCGGCGAGGGAGTCGGCAGCCGGGTCGAGGACGTCGGGGACGACGACCGGCGCGGCCGCCGGTGCACCGGGCACGATCGTCGCGACGACGGGATCGTCGGCGCCGTCGCCGGGACGGGTTCTCACTGCCATCTCTGCTCCACTCATCTCCGGGCCTCCTGCCGCCGGGTCGGCGGCCTGGGAACCCACCGTTCCCGCAGGTCGGACCACCGTCACCGGTCGTCCACCGGAGCACCAGAGTACGGCGGTGGAGGTCACGATTCAAACATCCGTTCGATCGACACGCCGCGTTCTCTTCACACTGTCGGTGCCCGCGTGTACAAATCGAGCAGACGTTCGATAGAACGTCCGTTCGGAATGGCAGGGGCCCCGGAGACGTTGAACGGGGTGGGCCCGGCGCGTTCCGGGCGCCGGACGAGTTCTCTCACGAACGGACCGCGAAGATGACGACGACGACGATGAACCGCAGTGCCCGCACCGATCGCACGACGACGTCGACGGAGGTGACGGCCGCCGCCGGCCCGCGCGCCGGTGGCGACGCCCGTGCGGGCCGCGCCGGTCGCACCGCCGGTGGGGCGGCGCGATCGTGGGCGCCCGTGTGGGTCCGTCCGGTCGGCGCGGTGCCGGCGGTGTTCCGCCGCGCGGTCGTGCCGCCCACCTCTCCCGACGGGGCGGCCACGCCCGTCCGGCTGGACGAGGCCACGCGCCGCCTGCTGCGGGTGCCGTCCCTGGTCGCCGAGACCGCACAGCGGCTCGGCAGCCGCGCCTCCGACGCCGCGGGTGCGCCGGAGCGGGTCATCCGCCGGCGGCCACGTCGGGTCCACACCCGTCGGCCGGCCTCGGGTCTGCTGCGGGTCACGCCGGCCCTCGGTGCCGGTGGCGGCTGTGACGCGGCACCCCGGCGGTCGACGGTTCCGTCCTACCGGATGAGCCGCGCCGCGCGGTTGTCCCTGACGATCACGGTCGTCGCCGCCGTCGTGGTGATGGCGGCCAACGCGATGCTGTCCTCGGGTCCGACCACCACCACCCAGATCACCGTGACCGCGGGTGACACGCTGTGGTCCATCGCCCAGGACGCCGCACCGGACGACGAGGTGTGGTCGGTCATCGACGAGATCTCCGCCCTCAACGGCCTGACCGGTACCGATGTCGTGCCCGGACAGGTGCTGACCGTCCCGGTCGGCTGACCGCACCCTGCCGCCCGGTGCGTGTGCTCCGCTCCCCGTTCACCGGAGCCGTCCGGAGCCCCGGCGCGACCGCCACCCGTAAACTGGCTGCGGCCCGGATGGACGGCAGGAACGAGGACGAAGGTGGCGACCGGATCGTGAGGTGCCCCTTCTGCCGTTTCCCCGACTCCCGGGTCATCGAGTCCCGCGAAGTGGACGACGGCGCGGCCATCCGCCGCCGCCGGTCCTGCCCGGAGTGCTCGAAGCGTTTCACCACGGTGGAGGAAGCCGTGCTGGCCGTCGTCAAGCGCAGCGGCGTCACCGAGCCTTTCTCGAGGGCCAAGGTCATGGTCGGCGTCCGACGGGCCTGCCAGGGACGTCCGGTCGACGAGGACGCTCTCGCGTTGCTCTCCCAGCAGGTCGAGGAGGAGATCCGCGCCAAGGGCACTGCGGAGGTCACCAGCCACGAGGTCGGCATGGCCATCCTGGGGCCCCTGCGTCAGCTCGACGAGGTGGCCTACCTCCGGTTCGCCTCGGTGTACCGCTCCTTCCAGTCCGTCGACGACTTCGCCAGTGAGATCTTCCGGCTGCGCGCCGATCGCCCGGCAGCCGATGCGGCCGCCGGGGCGCCGGACGGCCAGGCGTCACCCGAGGGCCCATCGGACGAGACGTCCCGCTCCGCCGCCCGCATCGCCGGCGGCGACGAAGCCGCTCTGTTCTGACCCGGTTCCCGGTGCACCGGGCAGCCGCACGTCCTGACCCCCGGGCCCGGGTCGGCGGGCGGTGTCGGTGCCCGGCGGTACCGTGCGCGCATGGCCTCCGTCACCGAGATCTCCGATCACTACGTCCGTCAACTGGCCGCACTCAGCCCGATCACCGCCACCTACATCGGCCGGCCCGGTTTCGAGGGGGTGCTGGACGACCTCTCGCCGGCCGGTGTGGCCCGGAAGAACGATCTCGACCGGGACACCCTGGCGCAGCTCGCCGCCGCCACCCCCCGCTCGGCCGACGAGATCGTCGCCCTGCAGGTCATCACCGAGCGACTGGAGCTCGCTGTCGAGACCTTCGAGGCGGGCTACACCCATGCCTCGCTCAACGTCATCGAGAGCCCGCTGCAGAACGTCCGGATGGTCTTCGACCTGATGGCGACGGACAGCGATGACGCGTGGGAACTCATCGCCCGCCGGATGGCCGCGGTGCCGGCGGCGCTGACCGGGTACCGCGAGAGCCTCGAGGTGGCCGCCGGCCGCGGGCTGGTGTCGGCCCGCCGTCAGGTCGAGAAGTGCGCGACACAGTGCCGCAACTACGCCGGGGACGAGAAGGGCGGCGGATTCTTCGCTGGCCTGGCCGAGACTTCCGGCAGGACCGGCGCGCTCAAGGAGCGGTTGTCCGCGGCGGCCACCGACGCCGATCGGGCGTACGCGGACCTGGGCTCGTTCCTGTTGACCTCGTTGCTGCCGCAGGCACCGGTCCGCGACGCCGTCGGTGAGCGGCGGTACCGCCTGGCCATCCGTGACTTCGCCGGCGCCGAGCTCGACCTCGCGGCGACCTACGCCTGGGGCTGGCAGGAGTTCTTGGCCATCGAGCGGGAACTGGTCGAGGTGGCGGCGCGGATCACCGGCGGCGGTGGCCCGGCCGCGGCGGCGGCGGCTCTCGACTCCGATCCCGATCGGCAGCTGCACGGGACGGAGGCGCTGCGCGACTGGATGCAGCGCGTTTCCGACGAGGCCGTCACGGAGCTGGGCCGGGAGCATTTCGACGTGCCCGACGCGATCCGGGTGCTCGAGTGCCGCATCGCGCCGCCCGGCGGCACCACCGGCGCCTACTACACCGGACCCAGCGACGATCTGTCCCGTCCGGGCCGGATGTGGTTCGCCGTCGAGCCCGGGCGCGAGGTTTTCCACCCCTGGCGCGAGACGACGGTGATCTACCACGAGGGTGTGCCCGGCCACCATCTGCAGATCGCCACCCAGGTGTTCCAACGCGAGCACCTCAACGACTTCCAGCGGCTCCTCGGTGGAACCAGCGGACACGCCGAGGGCTGGGCGCTCTACGCCGAACGTCTGGTCCGCGAGCTGGGCTACCTCGACGATGCGGCTCTGCTCGGGATGCTCAACGACCAGCTGTTCCGGGCGGCGCGGGTCGTGCTGGACATCGGCATGCACCTGGAGTCGGAGATCCCGCCGGGGACCGGCTTCCACGAAGGCGAACGGTGGACCCCGGAGCTCGGTCTGGAATTCCTCCTCAGCCGCACCCTGACCGAGCCTCGGCTGGCCGCAGACGAGATCGACCGCTACCTCGGCTGGCCCGGGCAGGCACCTTCGTACAAGGTCGGCGAGCGGGTGTGGCTCAAGGCCCGGGAGGCGGCGCGGGCCCGCCACGGGGATGCGTTCGATCTCCGGGCGTTCCACACGGCTGCCCTCAACCTGGGCGGGATGGGTCTCGACCCGTTGCGCACGCTGCTCGACCGACTCTGAGCACGACTGGCTCTGGCTCTGGCTCGGCTCGGGCCTTGGTCCGGCACGCCCCGGCTGTGGCGTCTCGGCTCGGCCGATGATGCCGGTGTCGTCCATCGGCGGCACGTGCCGGGGATGGCAACAGGTGCCTTGGGATGGTGGCGGGCCGGGTGTTTCGGCTCGGCCGGTGATGCCGGTGATGCCGGTGTTGTCCGGGGTAGCGGGTGCCCGGGGACGGTGGCGGGCCGGCTCAGCCGCTGATGCCGGCGTCGTCCAGCGGCAGCAGGCGACCGAGGATGGCGAAGGGCCGGGCGTCCCCGGCGAAGTGGTGATGGCGCAACACGTCGACGAAGCCGAGACGACGGTAGAGCCGCCAAGCGCGGTTCTCGCCCTCGGGAGTCGACAGCAGCACCGCGTCCTCCTCGGCGGTGGCCAGCATTCCACGCAGCATCCGTTCGCCCAGACCCGCGCCCTGCCAGTCCGGGCGGACGTGCAGCTCGGTCAGCTCCCGGTAGGACGCCATCCAGTACCGGACCTGCGCGTCGGTCATGCCCCGCCGGACCTCGCTGTTCCACCACTGGTGGCCGCCGCCGGTGTAGCCGTAGCAGAGTCCGATCACCGCGTCGTCCTCGTCGAGGGCCACGACGCAGCTGAACCCCGGTCGCCGGCTGTGTTCGATCCACGTTGGCCGGCGGTGCTCGACGGACATGTCCGGGTAGCGCATCGCGGCGATGTAGACGCGGAGCAACTCGTCCACCCGCTGCTGGAAATCATTCACCGAGTAGGCCCGCAGGGTGAAGCGCCGGGGCGTCTGGTCGGTCGTCACCGGACGGCCCGACGGTACGGGCGCGGCGGGTCGTTCGGCGCGCCTCCGCAAGCGTCCGGTCCCGCCGGACCTCGGCGACCCGTGGGTGCGGCCCGGTGACCCGGGAACGTTCTGAGGTCGTCCGACACCCGTCCATCTCATCACGGCCCGGCGTCCTGTCGTCACCGGCCGGGGACGGCCGTCCGGCCGGCATGCCGGCGGGGCCTCACGAGGGTCTGTCGCGCAGGTCTCGCACCCATCCGGAATGGCCCCCGGTACGGGTTCGTTTCAACTGACAGATGTCACTGTCGGTGGTGCCGGGTAGCGTCGTACGTGCGTTCGACGGACAGAGGAAAGGGCTGATCAGGATGACCATATCGATGGCTTTCCCGGTGGCGGACGGCGGCGTGGAGCCGGCTGTTCTGCGTCCCGTGGCGGGACCGCGGCGGCCTGCGGCCCGCCGGTCCGCGCCGGTCGCCGCGCCCCGCTCGGCGGGGGTGCGGGAGATGCTCGCCGATGCGCACCGCTGCCTCGACCGGGCGATGGCCTCCACGGACCTGGCCGACCGCTACGCGGCCGCGCACCTCGGGGCACTGCGTGGAGCGTCGGCGGTCCTGGCGACGCTGCCGCGACCGGTCTCGCGGACCGTGCGCAACGCCAGCGCCTGGGTGCAGCTGGAGCGGTTGGCGCCCGAGTACGGGTCCTGGGCGGCGTTCTTCGCCGCCGGGTCCAGCAAGCGCAAGGCGGCCGAGGCGGGGATGACGCGGTTGATCAGCCCGGCCGAGACCGACGATCTCATCCGGCAGACGGGCCAGTTCCTGGCGTTGATCGACGAATCGCTGCTGATGGCCGCCTGACCTCCGGTTCGGCGCGACCTCCGGTTGGGCGCGATACCGACCTCCGGTTCGGCGCGATACCGACCTCCGGTTCGGCGCGATACCGACCTCCGGTTCGGCGCGATACCGGTGACGGGCGCGGGGGAGGGATGGGCCGAGTGAAGCCGTGGCTGGATCTGAGCGAACGGTCGTCGGTGCCAATCAGAGCCGTGTCAATGAACGGCCGGTCCGAGGGGACGGCCGTCGGTACCTGCCGGAGCCGTGCCGGGAAGGCGTGGCCGGGCCGGGAAGTCCTGTCGTTCGGTGCCTTCCTGCCCGGGGGGATGACCCCGGACCATCTCACCCAGCCGCCCGACGCCACTGCGGAGGTGGCTGCTGTGGGCTGCCGCCGCCAAGCACCTCTGTGAGCCGTCGCGGGCAGGGGTTCGAGGGGGGCGTCGCGTGGGTCTGCAGTTCAGGCCCTTAACGAGCGTGAACACCCGCGAAGCGGGGCCGCCGATGCCACACCCGGCACCACGGACGCCGTGCCGCCCCGCACTCGAGCGAGGCCGCAGTGGTCACCAGCACAGGCCCCCTACTTTCCGGATACGTTCGTACCGTGGGGCTGTCGGGCGCGAGGCCGGCTCGTACCCGGCAGGTTCGGCCATCGGTGTCGAAGGGCCGATGATCGTCCCGCCGATAGTGCGGTGCGGTGCCGTCACCCCGGGTCCGTCACATCCGGGCTCACACCGGCACAGCACACCGGCACAGCACACGGAAGGGACGCGGTCGTGGGAGCGAGCACCGGGCGGCGGCGGTTGGTCACCCCCGACCCGAGCGCCGTCGACGACAGCGCCTGCCGGGTGCTGCACGCCGACATGGATGCCTTCTACGCCACCGTCGAGCTCCGCCGCCGACCCGAACTCCGCGGGGTGCCGATGCTCGTGGGGTCGACCAGTGGCCGTGGGGTTGTGCTGTCGGCCACCTACGAGGCCCGGGCGCACGGAGTCCGGTCGGCGATGCCGGTGGGCCGCGCCCGGGCGCTGTGCCCGTCCGTCGTCGTGGTCGAGCCCGACATGGCCGCGTACAGCGAGGCGTCGACCGAGGTCATGCGGCTGTTCCGGGACGTCACCCCCCGGGTGGAGGCTCTCTCGGTGGACGAGGCGTTCCTCGACGTGGGCGGACTGCGGCGGATCGCCGGCGGGCCGGCCACGGTCGCCGTCCGGCTCCGCGAGCGGATGGCGTCCGAGCTGGGGCTGTCGTGCACCATCGGCGTCGCCTCGACCAAGTTCATGGCCAAGCTCGCGTCGACGCTGGCCAAGCCGGACGGGCTGCTGGTCGTACCCCCGGACGAGGCACTGGCGGTGCTGCATCCGCTCGACGTCGATGCGCTGTGGGGTGTGGGTCCCAAGACGGCCGAAGGCCTGCGGCGGGTCGGTATCCGCACGATCGGGGAGCTGGCCCATCTGGACCGCAGCACGCTCACCAGTCTTGTCGGGGCGGCCGGGGCGGTGAAGCTGCATGAACTCGCGTGGGCACGGGACCCGCGGGAAGTCGTCGAGCGGGCACCTGAGCAATCGATGAGCGCCGACGCGACGTTCGCGTCCGACATCACCGATCGGGCCGAGATGTCCCGCGAGTTGCTGCGCCTTGCGGAGCGCGTCGGCCGCCGGATGCGGGCCACCGGGCAGCGGGCGCGGTGCGTGTCCATCCGGGTCCGCTGGGAGGACTTCACCACGGTGAGCCGGTCGCAGACGTTGCCCGCCGCCACCGACGTCACCCGGCAGATCCACCAGGTCGCGGTGGAGCTGCTCACCCGCCTCGGACCGCAGCGCCCGGTGCGGCTGCTCAGCGTCAAGCTCGACCAGCTCGAGCAGGCGGGAGAGCCGGACGGGCAGCTCAGCTTCGACGACGCGCCGCAGACCGGCTGGAAGGACGCGGAGGCGGCTGCCGATGCCGTCGTCGCCCGTTTCGGCGCGGGCCTGATGCGCCCGGCCTCGCTGCTGACCCCGCGGGACCGGACCGTCCCGGAGCGCTGATGAACCCACGGGGAAAGCCCGAGGGGAGGCCGGCGGCCTTCGGCCGGAGAGTTCCGAGACGGCAACCGTGCCCCGCCCGGACCGCCCGCAACGGGTGGGTGGTCACCGGTTCCGGCCACCCGTTCCTACGCGGGCTCGATGCCCTGCTGGAGTTCCCCGCCGGTGAGGTCGGGGGCCACTCGAGACCCGTCGGCAGCGCCCTGCGGACCCGGCTCGCGGACCCTCGACCGCACCGTGACCATGTCGGTTCCAGGTGGGTACAAGATCGTGTGGAAGTCCGCCGAAACTGCTCGTATTCTGGACCTACGTGGCAGCATTACGCTGACGACGCGCCCACCTGTCGCTACCAAACACCCCCACCGGTGCCGGAGGAGTATCAATGCCGCTCTCCGAGCATGAGCAGCGCATGCTCGACCAGATCGAGCGCGCCCTCTATGAGGACGACCCGAAGTTCGCCAACAGCGTCGACGAACGGCGTATCCGACGACGTCGGCCGTTCATTGCGGGGATCGCGTTCCTGATAGGTCTCGTCTGTCTCGTCAGCGGTGTCATCCTGGCCCAGGACAACCTGGGTCTCGGTGTCACCGCCAGCGTGGTCGGCTTCGTTCTGATGGTCGCCGGCGTGGGTCTACTGGTGTTCGGCCAGCCCGCCGGGCGTACCGCGATGACCGGCAGCAGCCCCGCGTCGGCGAAGAAGCCCGCGTCCAATCTGTCCGACCGGATGGAAGAGCGCTTCCGCCGCCGTTTCGACCAGGAGTAGTCGGTAGCGCTTCCCGCGCCACCAGAGACGTTTTCATCACGGGCGGACCCATGCGGGTCCGCCCGTGATGCGTTCCCAGGACGGTTCTCGTTCCGGTCGCTCGGACGCCGATCCTCCGTGTCCGCTCGTCCCGGGTGGGCCCACGGAGCCGTCGGCCACGTCCGCGCACGGGTGGCGGACGGTCGCCAGGTCACGGTCACTGCAGCCCGGACGGCGGCGTTCGCGACACGTGCCGTCCGACCGCTGCACCACTGAGCTGGCCGCAGCGGAGAGCCGACGCCGTGCGGCGAAGAATCGCGGGTCTGTCCGCTGCACCCCTGACTGCCCGCAGCGGCGGGTCGACACCGTGCGGTGACGCTCAGCGGCCGTTCAGGGCGGGTCTGTCCGCTGCACCAACGACCTGGCCGAAGCGGCGGAGGGCCGACGCTGTGCGGCGATGCTCGGCGGCCGGCCGTGGCGGGTTCGACGGCCGTACCCCCGACCTCGCGGCACCGGAGAGTTGACACCGTTCGTCCAGGCTTAGCGGCCGGTCATGGCGGGTCCGACCGCTGCACCACTGATCTCGAAGCGGCGGAGGGCCGACGCTGTGCGGTGACGCTCGGCGGCCGGTCGTGGCGGGTTCGACCGCTGCACCACTGATCTCGAAGCGGCGGAGGGCCGACGCCGTGCGGGGATGCTCGGCGGCCGGTCGTGGCGGGTTCGACGGCCGTACCGCTGATCTTGATGCGGCGGAGGGGCGATGCTGTGCGGGGATGCTCGGCGGCCGGTCGTGGCGGGTTCGACGGCCGTACCGCTGATCTCGAAGCGGCGGAGGGGCGATGCTGTGCGGGGATGCTCGGCGGCCGGTCGTGGCGGGTTCGACGGCCGTACCGCTGATCTTGATGCAGCGGAGGGGCGATGCTGTGCGGGGATGCTCGGCGGCCGGTCGTGGCGGGTTCGACGGCCGTACCGCTGATCTCGAAGCGGCGGAGGGGCGACGCCGTGCGGGGATGCTCGGCGGCCGGTCGTGGCGGGTTCGACCGCCGTACCCCTGACCTAACGGCACCGGAGAGTTGACACCGTGCGGTGACGCGCAGCGGCCGGTCATGGCGGGTCCGACCGCCGCACCACTGATCTTGATGCAGCGGAGGGGCGACGCTGTGGGTGACGCAGCAGCCGGTCAGGGCGGGTCGGACCGCCGCCCCACTGACCTGGCCGCAGCGGAGGACCGACGCCGTGCGGCGACGCTCAGCGGCCGCTCAGGGCGGGTCGGACCGCCGCCCCACTGACCTGGCCGCAGCGGAGGGCGGACGCCGTGCGGCGACGCTCAGCGGCCGTTCAGGGCCGGTTCGACCGGCGGAACACCGATCGGGGCAGCAGCCGGTCGCGCAGGCCGCGCGGCGCTGCGTGCTCCAGGTCGACGGCGATCCGACGGACGTCCTCCGCGAGGTCGGCCGCGGGCCGGTCCGCGGTCAGCGTGCCGGCCGTACCCGCCGCGGGCGCCGTCGAGCCGGCCCCGTCCGCCGCGACCGGAGCCGCGTCCGAGGGCGCGACGGGCGCGTACCCGTCCGGGGAGTACCACGACGACTCGGCGGCCAGCACGATACGGCGCAGCCCACCGCGCGAGACCTCGGTCAGCTTCCCGTCGCGGGCCAGTTGGTTGGCGGCCTTCCTGATCGTCACTCCGGAGTCGAGATCGAGTCCGTGATCGGTCGCGAGATCTTCGAGCTCCGACCAGGCTGCCCCCGGCGCACCCGCGCCACCGGCGACCGCCTCGGCCAGCCGCCGGTCGCGCCGTCGGCGGCGCAGCGCCCCGGGTACGGCGAGCGCGGCCCCGAGGACCAGCAGCAGCACCAGCGTCCAGGTCATCCACGGCTGCCAGAAGGGCGTCGTGTTCCCCTGACCGCCGTCGGCCACGGTCACCGTGCTGACCTCGGTCCGCGTCTGCCGCGGCTCGTTGCTGGGGATGTCGTCCGGCACGTCGTCGGTCGCGGCGGCCGAGGTCGGTGCGGACGACTCCGCGGACGGGGCGGTGCTCGCCGCGAACCCGTCCAGGCTGCCGCCCTCCGCGAGCGGAGTGGGATCGAAGCGGACCCAGCCGGCGTTGTCGAAGCGCACCTCGACCCAGGCGTGTGCGTCATGGCTGTCGATGAGCCAGCTCCCCGACGACTCCTGGGTGCCCTGGGTGAACCCGATGGCGACCCGGGCGGGGATGTCGAGGCTGCGCAGCATGACGGCCATCGCGGCCGCGTACTGCTCGCAGTAGCCCTGCTTGCTGGTGAGGAAGTCGGTCAGCAGGTCACCGCTGTTGCCCACCGGCACCTGCAGGTCGTAGGTGAAACCGTTGGCGGGGTCCTTGAACCACTCGCGCAGCAGCAGTGCCTTGTCGAACGGCGTCGCCCCGTCGGCGGTCACCCGCTGCGCCTCGGCGGCGGCGAGTTCCGAGATGCCCTCCGCCGACGTCAGGGTCTCGGTGGGGGTGACCGTGTCGGCGCGGAGCTCCTCCTGCGGGATCTCGCCGGCGCCGACGGTCAACCGGTAGTTCTCCGGACGGGTCGACCCGTCCCGGAAGATCGAGCCCAGCTCGGGGTTGTAGGAGTAGTCGTCCTCGAGCCCGGTCACCTGCGAGGTGCCCTGGTACATCGGGACGAAGCGGTCGGAGAAGCTCAGTACCTGGACCTCGACCTGTGCGGGCAGTGCACCGGGATTGCGGGCCAACGGGCGGACGTCGATGGGGGAGCCGGCCGCCTGGGCACCGTCGTCCGGATCGACCAGCCCGAAACCCTCGCCGGCGGTCCACGCCTCCAGGGCGGTGGTCCGCAGGTAGTCGGCTTCCGGGAGGCCGTTCACCCGCAGCACCTCCCGGGACTCGCCACGGACGAGGTCACCGTGCAGAGACGCGAAAGCGGACAGGCCGATGTTGCTGCCGCCGCCGCCCTGACCGCTGCGATCCAGCCGGCCGGCGGTGCCGACGTCGGTGATCGAGTCGGCGACGATCACGCTGGACCCGATGGCCAGCAGCAGGGCCAGGCCACCGGCCGCGGCCACGCCCACCCCCGCCCGTAAGCCGACCCGCCGCCCGGGGTGGCCGCCCACCGCCACCAGGGCCGCGTAACAGGCCGCCGGCAACGCGAACGCCCACCAGGGCAGGAGCGCCTCACTGATCGACGCCGGCACCGAGTACAGGCACAGCAGCGGCAGCGCGACCAGAGCCGGTGCGTCGACCTCGGACACGAAGAAGTCCACGATCAGCGCGATGAGACCCAGCGAGATGGCGATGAGGAACGACAGTTCCGGGCTGGCCGGCGCCGGTACCGTGCTCTGCACGATCTGGTCCCACGCGCCGCTCAGCAGGGTGTGCGCCTCCCGGACCGCCCGCGCGTTGGGGATGAGGCCGCCGTAGCCGCCGCTTGTGAAGACGGCGGTGAGGGTGACGACGATGCCGGCGGCCTGGGCGAGGACCGTGACCGGAGCGGGCACCCGCAGCAGCCGGCAGCCGAGGCCGATCAACCAGACCAGCCCGACGATCTGCACCATCGGGGCGATCCACTCGCCCCCGTCGAGGATGGTGCCCAGCGCGACGCTGCCCGCCAGCACGGACAGTGCGCCGAGCGCACTGGCGAACGGCTTGGGCATCACCGGCGTCCGTCCGGCACGTGGAGCGGGGGTGTCGCCGGCGGACGGACGGGTCAGGGTCGGGGCACTCATCGGGTCACTCCACGGACGGGTCGCGGCGTCGTCATCGGGTCGTCATCGGGTGGTCCGGGCGCGGGAGCCGAAGCCGTCGTCGACGGCACACGCCCGACGCCACCCCTGGGCCAGGTCGTCGCCGCGTCCGACCGGGACGACGCGCCAACCGGCGGCGGTCAGGGCCGGCGCGGGGTCGTGGGGCGGGACGACACCGTCCCAGTCGGCGGTGTCCAGCAGCAGCGCCACCGCGGTCGACGTCCGGCGCCGGCCGGCGATGAGCAGTGAGGTGGTGCGCTCGTCGAGTCGGCCCAGCACCGCCACGAGCAGCCCGTTGGAAGCCACCGCCGCCGGGTCGACGAGCGTCGACGGGTCGCCCTCGAGCAGGGCCAGCGAGGCGAGCACCTCGTCGGCGATGTCGTGCCCGCCGGCCAGTTGGCGACCGTTCTGCGCGATCAGCCGGACGTGGTTGTCGGCGGCGAGCAGATGCAGGGTCACCGACGCGGCCAGGCTGACCGCCACCTCGAGGCTTGAATCCGCGCCGCTGCCGGCGTGCGCCCGCAGCCGGTGGTCCAGCAGCACCGTGGCCCCGCCGTGGGACACCGGCTCGGTGAGCCGCACCATCAGGTCGTCGTGCCGGGCGGTGGCCCGCCAGTGCACGGTGCGGATGTCGTCGCCGCGTTGGTACTGCCGGACCCCGACGTCGGGATCCCCGCCGGTGGTGCCCTGGGCGGCCCGACCGGACGGGGCCGACAGCGAGCCGCCGCTGGTCGGACTGCCCTGCAGGGCGACCACGGTCGGCACCACGAGCACCTCGCTGACCACCGGCAGCGTCCGGTTGTCCTCCCAGGTGCCGAACGGGTCACCCAGCCGCACCTGGGGCGGCCCGAGCACGAACCGGCCGCGGCGTCGCGCGGTGAGCTGGTAGTGCGAGACAGCGGCCCGACCGGCGGCCAGCGCGGGGATGAGGCAGTGGGTGCCGTCGGACAGGTCCGGGGTGCCCGGTTCGAGCAGCTCGATGGGCCGGGTCCGGCTGGTGCCGTCGTTGGTGACCACCAGCGCCACCGAGCCGGTCGCCCCGGGGCTCAGCCGCTCGGGGGTCACGTAATGGGCGGCGGTCAACGACGACCGGCGGGTGGCGGTGATGGCCCAGGCCAGCAACGGGAGCAGCGCGGCCAGCAGACCGACCCGGAGCAGGTCGCGCTCGTCGAGGACGACCCCGCACAGGCAGGCGGCGAGCCCGCCGGCCAGCAGGCAGCGGCCGCGGGTGGTCAGGCCGCGGTGACCGCTACCGGCCGTTCCCGCCGACCGCGCCGGCCGGCCCATGCCGCGGGGCGGCGCGGGCGGGCCGGCATCGTGCGGGCGGGGTGGCGCCGCGCCGGACCCGGCCGGGGCCACGTGCGTGCTCAACGGATCAGCCGCCGTGGCCGCGGGGGACGCGGACGGCGGAGAGCAGGCCGTTGACGATGTCGATCTCCGACCGGCGGGCGGCGTGCGCCTCGACGGTGAGCAGGATGCGGTGCGACAGCACGGGCACGGCCATCCGGCCGATGTCGTCCGGGATGACGAACGGCCGGCCGTCGAGTGCGGCGCTGGCCTTCGCCGCCCGGGACAGGTGCAGCGCCGCCCGGGGAGACGCGCCCAGCCGGACGTCGGGCAACGTCCGGGACGCCCCGACGAGGTCGACGATGTAGTGCTGCAGCTCCGGCGCGAGATGGATCCGGGCCGTCGCGTCCATCATCCGCCGGACCGTGGCCGCGTCCGTGACGGCGACGAGGTCGTCCAGCGGGTCGAGGTGGTCCTGCTTGGTGAGCATCGCCGCCTCGGCGCGGCGGTCGGGGTAGCCGATCGAGGTGCGCATCAGGAAGCGGTCGCGCTGCGCCTCGGGAAGGGGATAGGTGCCCTCCATCTCCACCGGGTTCTGCGTGGCCATCACCAGGAACGGCTGCTGCAGGGGATAGGTCGCACCGTCGACGGTGACCTGCTGCTCCTCCATCGCCTCCAGCAGCGACGACTGGGTCTTGGGCGAGGCGCGGTTGATCTCGTCGGCCACCAGGATGTTGGAGAACACCGGGCCGGGGCGGAACTCGAACAGCCCGGACTGGCGGTCGTAGATCGACACCCCGGTGACGTCGGACGGCATCAGGTCGGGCGTGAACTGCACGCGGTTGACGGTGGCGTCGACGGTGCGGGCGAGGGCCTTCGCCAGCCGGGTCTTGCCGACTCCGGGGACGTCCTCGATGAGCAGGTGCCCGCCGGTGAGCAGCGCGATGACCGAGAGCCGGACCACCTCCGGCTTGCCCAGCAGGACGCGGTTCACGGCGGCGCCCACCTGCCCGCCGATGGCGGCGACCTCGGCCGCTCCCATCACGGGTCCGGCGGTGGCGGCGCTGCCGTTCGTCGTGGCCTGCTCGCGGGGGTGCAGCTCGCCCAGGTCGTGCGTCACGTGGCTCCTCTGTCGTCGTACTGCGGAGCGACGTGCTCCGGATCGTCCGCGGGGTGTCCCCTGATCGGAATGCCGTGCGTCGACCGCGCCGACGGAGGTTCCCGGAAGGGCCGCCGAGGGCAGTTGCGGTGTCTGGTACGCCAGTCTGCCAAAAGCGGGGCGCCGGCGACGGGCGTCCGGTGGACCGGCTCCGATCGGGCGGCGTTCTTCACTGCCGGTGATCGACCTGTCGCGCACGGTCGAAACGGGCGTGACCAGCAGTTCCGCCGGAGGTCGACGCCGTCGACGCCACCGCGGCCCCGCCGGCCGACGGTCCCCACCGCCCGCCACTCCGGCCCACCCGGCCGTGGGTGGCGCCAGAACTGTCCTTTTCGTCCATTCCGCGAGCCCCTCGGGAGTGTCCCGATGGTGAGCCGACCGTGTCGGGCGTGGAAATCCGCCCCACCGCGCCCCACCGCCTCCGACCAGCGCAGATGCCTCCCGAGACGGCGCAGACACACCGCAGTGGGGCTTGTCTGTGGGGGAAAGTGGGGTAACGTGTCAGGAACTGGGGCGCGGTGGGCAGCATCCCCTGGATTGCACGGAGGAGGGGAGGTGCCGGTGTGGCTTTCAGTGGTTTCGTCGGCACGTACACCCCCCGTCTGGACGACAAGGGCCGCGTCACCCTCCCGGCGAAGTACCGCGACAAGCTCGCCGGCGGGGTCGTGCTGATGCGCGGCCAGGACCACACCCTCTACGTCCTCACCACCGAGGGCTTCGAGACGTTCGCCGACCGGGCCATCAACGCCGAGATCACCGATGCCAAACAGATCGGGTTCCAGCGCTACATGCTCGCCAACACCGAGGACCAGCGTCCGGACGCACAGGGTCGTATCTCCATCCCGGCCAAGATGCGCGAGTACGCCAACCTCGGCAAGGACGTCGTCATCAACGGCGCCGGTCTGCGGATGGAGATCTGGGCGGCCGACGCCTGGGCCCGTTACGAGGCCGAGCAGGAAGCCGCCTACGCCTCGCCGGAAGCCGGGATCTTCGACCGCGGCTGACGGATCCACCAGCACCGCCCGCACCACCGCACGATCCGCCTGACAGCACCACCCGCACCACCGCACGATCCGTCTGACAGCACCACCCGCACCGCCCGCACCACCGCACGATCCGTCTGACAGCACCACCTGCACCACCTGCACCACCGAGGCCACGCAGTCCGGCCTCCACCCGACAGTCCGTCCTGGAGCGACTTCCCCCGCGCCAGGCCGGATCTCCGTCCTGATGCGACTTCCCCCGCAGCAGGCCGGGGTGGCCCTGGAGCGACTTCCCCCGCGCCAGGTCCGCCTTCTCGGGTGGGGACCAGTCCGCGTGGCCGCGTCATCTCCACCGATCCGCCCGACCATCCACGAGCCCGCCGACAGCACCGGCGAACCGACGAGAGGGTGACGGACATGGTCGACGAGCACGTACCCGTGCTGGCCGACCGGGTCGCATCCCTGCTCGACCCGGCGCTGTCCCGGGACGGCGCCGTGTTCGTCGACGCCACCCTGGGCCTGGCCGGCCACACCGTGCTGATGCTCGACCGGCATCCCGGCCTGCACGTCGTCGGTATCGACCGCGACCGGGCCGCCCTGGCCCTGGCCCGGGAACGTGTGGAGGCCGCCGGCTTCGGCGACCGCTTCGACGCCGCCCATGCCGTCTACGACCAGATTCCCGCGGTGCTGTCCGACCTGGGGGTGCCGGCGATCGACGGCATCCTGTTCGACCTCGGTGTCTCGTCGATGCAGCTGGACCGCGCCGATCGCGGCTTCGCCTACGCGGTGGACGCGCCGCTGGACATGCGGATGGACCCGTCCGCGGGGCTGACGGCCGCTGATGTGCTCAACACCTACGCCCCCGGCGACCTCGTGCGCATCCTGCGCGAGTACGGCGAGGAGAAGTTCGCCACCCGCATCGTCTCGCAGGTCGTCAAGCAGCGCGCCGTCCGGCCGTGGACGACCAGCGCGCCGCTGGTCGAGCTGATCCGCACCGCCATCCCGGCCGCCGCCCGCCGCACCGGGGGACACCCCGCCAAGCGCACGTTCCAGGCGCTGCGCATCGAGGTCAACGACGAACTGGGCGCGCTGCGTCGCGCGATCCCCGCCGCGGTCGAAGCGCTCGCCGTCGACGGGCGGATCGTCGTGATGGCCTACCAGAGCCTCGAAGACCGGATCGTCAAACAGGCGCTCACCCCGCTGACCCGGTCCACCACACCGCTGGACCTGCCCGTCGACCTGCCCGACCACGCGCCGCAGCTGCAGTGGATCGTCCGTGGTTCCGAAGCCCCCACCGATGCGGAGGTCGCGGCAAACCCGCGGGCCGCCTCCGCCAGACTCCGCGCCGCACAACGTATCCGGGAGGCCGTGTGAACCACCCCGCCAGCTCCGTCCCCCAGCGGCGAGCCGCGGACGGCCGATCCCGCCGCCCGTCCCGCCCGGTTCCGCCGGTCGGTCCCGCGTCGGTCGCCGGCACGGTGACGACGACCGCCCGACCGGACCGGGACACCGGCGCCCCCACCGGCTTCCTCCCGGACGCGCTCCGCGGGCCCGATCCCCGGCCGGGCCGCGGCCGGACCGGTGGACCGCACCCGTCGGGTGTGCGGCCGTCGGCGGCCGAGGCCGCCCGGCTGCGCCGCTCCCGCCGCAACGCCAAGATGGCCACCACCCTGCGCGGTGGGGCGCCGGTCGAGCAGCGCCGGTTGACCTCCCGCCAGATCCCCTTCGTGGCGGTCCTCGTCGGACTGCTCGGTGCCGGGCTGGCGGGGGTCCTGTGGCTGAACACGCTGACCGACGAAGCCGGCATCCGTACCAATCAGGCGACGTCGAAGGCCGCCGCCCAGCAGCTGCAGATCGAGGCGCTGGAGAGCGACATCGCGGTCAGGAGCGCCACCCCGGCCATCGCCGCAGCCGCCCGCGCGCTCGGTCTGGTGCCGGCCGGGGATGCCGCCATCCTGGTCGTGCCGACCGACGGTGGCGCCGCCACGGTCGTCGGTGAGCCGAAGCCGGTGCCGGATCCGGTCGCCGAGGCCGCGGCTGCTCAGGCCGCCGCCGCCGCCGCGCAGCAGCAGGCTGACGCCGCCGCCGCCGCGGCCGCCGCCGCGGCCGCCGCTCAACAGCAGCAGCAGGCCGATACCGCCGCCGCCCAGCAGCAAGCCGACGCCGCCGCCGCCGCCCAGCAGCAGGCCGACGCCGCCGCCCAGCAACAGGCCGACGCTGCCGCCCAGCAACAGGCCGACGCTGCCGCCGCCCAGCAGCAGGCCGACGCCGCCGCCCAGCAGCAAGCCGACGCCGATGCCGCAGCCGCGCAACCGGCCGCTGCCGCGCAGCCCGTCACCCCGACCACCGACCCGGCCGCGGCCGGTGTCCCCACCGATGCCGCCACGACCTCTGGAGCAGCCGGATGAAGCGTCTCCACCGATCCGGACCCGCGCAGCCGGCGGGACCCGCGGCCGCCGACGGCACCGGCCGGACAACGGCCGACCGCACCCGCGCCGGCGCCGGCGCCGGCTCCGTCCGGTTGAACCGCTCGCACGGCTCCGGGTCCACCCGCGCCGACCGCGACGCGCGATCCGCCGGCCGCCGTACCCCCGCCGGCGACTGGGCCGACGTCGCACCGCGGCGCGCCACCGGCCGACCCGCCACCGGCCGCCGGGCCGTCGGCGCGCCCGTCGACGACCGGGACGTCCGCCGCGGCGACGTCGACGCCCCGCGACGCGGCGGCTCAGGACGCGGCCCCGAGGACACCCGGCCACCGTCGCAGCTCGACCGCGACGAGTACCGCGGCCGCCGTCCCGGCGCGACCATGTACGCCCGCACCACCGCTCTCCCGCAGCCGACGCCGAAGGCCGCGCAGCGACCGCCGAAGAACGCCGCGAAATCCGTGCGCGGCCGCCGCTCCCGTCCGATGCGCCAGGCGCCCGGTCGGCCGGACAACCGGATCAAGGCCGTCCTCGTCGCGTTGCTGGTGATGCTGCTCGTCGCGGTGGTCAAGCTGACCTTCATCCAGGGGTGGTCGGCCACGGCGTACGCCGAGAAGGCGTTCGACCAGCGCACCCGTGAGACCACCGTGGTGGCCGAGCGCGGCACCATCAGCGACCGCAACGGCACCCCGCTGGCCTTCACCGTCGAAGGCAAGGCGATCGCCGGCCGGCCGTACCTGTTCGTCAACGACGAGGAGCGTCAGAAGGTGGTCGACGCGCTGGTCGCCGCCTTCGGCGCGCGGGTCGACGCCGTCGAACTCATGGCGCAGCTGAAGTCCGACGACGAGTACGTCTACCTGGTCCGTGGGCTGATGCCCGCCGAGGCCGACAAGGCGATGGCGGTCATCACGCCGATCCTGGCGTCCTACAAGTCGCAGCTGGATCCGAAGTACGCCGGTCACGAGATCGACGGCGTGGCCACCGAACCGCAGCAGCTGCGCGAGTACCCCGACGGTGGTGTCTACAAGCCGGTCGTCGGCAACACGTCCAGCTGGGACGGCGACGGCACCATGGGCATCGAGAACCGTTTCAACTCGTTGCTGGCCGGTACCGACGGCAAGCGCACGGTCGAGGTGTCGCCGAGCGGTGTCATCCCCGGCAGCGCCCAGATCCTCGAGGCCGCCGTCGACGGTTCCGACCTCACCGTGACGCTGGACGCGGACCTGCAGTACAGCGTCACGCAGATGCTGCAGTCCTACGTCGACCAGACCGGCGCCAAGCGCGGGATGGCCGAGGTGCAGGACGTGCAGACCGGTGAGATCTACTCGCTGGCCACCTACGAGCCCGGGGTCGACGCCGGTGCGCAGTCCAACATCGCGGTCAGCGCGCCCTTCGAGCCCGGCTCGGTCAACAAGGTGGTCACCTTCGCCGCCGCGCTCGAGGCCGGCCTGATCACGCCCACCTCGGTGTCCAGCGTCGACGGCGAGATCCAGATGGGCGGCAGCACCATCCACGACGCCTGGGAGCACGGCCCGATCGACATGACCGCGACCGGCATCCTGGCCAAGTCGTCCAACGTCGGCACCCTGCAGATCGCCCAGCAGCTGGGCCCGGACGCGTTCGCCGCCGAGCTGAACAAGATGGGTCTCGGCCAGAAGACCGGGATCGAGCTGTCCGGTGAGTCGCCCGGCGTGGTGCCCGACCAGGAGCAGTGGTCGTCGACCTCGTTCGCGAACCTGCCGATCGGGCAGGGTCTGTCGATGACGCTGGTGCAGATGGCCTCGATGTACCAGGCGATCGGCAACGGCGGGGTCAAGCTGCCGCCGACGCTGGTCAAGGGCACCACCACCGACGGCAGCTACACGCCCGCCGCACCCGCGGCCGGCACCCCGGTGATGAGCGGCGAGACCGCGGACACCCTGGTCGACATGCTGCGGGGAACCACCCAGGACGGCGACGTCGCCCACCGCGGTACGGCGGCGGCGGCGGCCATCACCGGCTACCAGGTGGCGGCCAAGACCGGCACCGCGCAGCAGGTCGACCCGACCACCAACGACTACTCCAAGACGATGTTCAACTCGACCATCGCCGGCCTGGTGCCCGCCGACAACCCGCGCTTCGTGGTGGCGATCATGCTCGACGCACCGCAGGGCGGGAAGAACGCGGTGCCGCTGTTCCACGACATCGCCGCGTACGCCATGCGTGCGTTCGACGTCGCGCCGTCGGCGGAACCGGCCCCGGTGTACGACCTGTACGTCCCCGGACAGTGACGGCGACGACGGTCTCGATGGCGGGCGACGGCCCGTCCCGCGGGTAGGTTCTCACCCGTGTCGAGCAGCCCGAGCCCCCGTCCCGCCCGTTCGGTACCGCAGTCGCTGGTGCGGCTGGCCGACCTCGCGGGGGCCCGCCTGGAGTTCCTGCGGCCGGCCACCGACGAGGCCGGCCACGAGCTGCCGGACGGTGCCGACGTGACCGTCACCGGCATCACGCTGCGGTCGGGGGACGTCCAGCCGGGCGACCTGTTCGCCGCTCTCCCCGGTGGCCGCAGCCACGGAGCGAGCGCGGTCGCCGCGGCTGTCGGGGCGGGCGCGGTGGCGATGCTGACCGACCCGGCCGGGGCCGCGCTGGCGCGGGAGGCCGCGCCCGAGCTGACCCTGCCGCTGCTGGTCGTGGACGAGCCGCGTCCGGTGCTGGGGGAGCTGGCCGCCGAGCTCTACGGCCGGCCCAGCGAGTCGCTGCTCGTCATCGGGATCACCGGGACGTCGGGCAAGACCACGACGAGCTACCTCGTCGAGGCCGGGCTGGTGGCCAACGGGCTGCGGACCGGCGTCATCGGCACCGTGGAGACCCGGATCGGCGCCGACGTGCTGCCCAGCGCCTTCACCACCCCTGAGGCGCCCGACCTGCAGGCGCTGCTGGCCGTCATGGTCGAGCGCGGGGTGCAGGCGGTGGCCATGGAGGTGTCGTCGCACGCACTGGCCCTGCACCGGGTCGGTGCGGTGCGCTTCGCGGTCGGCGCGTTCACCAACCTGTCGCAGGACCACCTCGACTTCCACGCCGACATCGACGACTACTTCCGGACCAAGGCGCAGTTGTTCGACGGCCGCGCCGCCGCCGGCGTGGTGGACGTGGACGGCGAGTACGGGCGGCGCCTCGCCGCCGAGCACCCCGAGGTCGCCACGGTCGCGGCGTTCAGCGGCGCGGCCGCCGACTGGACCGTCACCGACCTCACCATCGGCGCGGCCGGGATCACCAACTTCACCGTGCACGCCCCGGCCGCCGACATCCCGGTCGCGCTGGAGCTCCCGGGCTCGTTCAACGTCTCCAACGCGGTGCTCGCGCTGGCCTGCATCGCCGCCGCCGGCCTCGACCCGCTGCTCGCCGCGCCGACGCTGACGTCGGTGGTCGTGCCGGGCCGGATGCAGAGCGTCGACCACGGGCAGCCGTTCCTCGCGGTCGTCGACTACGCCCACAAGCCGGCGGCGCTCACCGCGGTCCTCACGGCGCTGCGGCCCGACACCACCGGCCGGATCGTGCTGGTGATCGGCGCCGGCGGCGACCGCGACCGCGGCAAACGCGCGCTGATGGGGGCCGCCGCGGTCACCGGGGCGGACATCGTCGTGGTCACCGACGACAACCCACGCACCGAGGACCCGGCCGCCATCCGGGCCGAGATCCTCGCCGGGATCGCGGGCGTCGCGCACACCGCGACGGTGCACGAGATCGGCGACCGGCGGGCGGCGATCCGCGCCGCGGTCGACGCCGCCGGCCCCGGGGACACCGTCGTCATCGCCGGCAAGGGGCACGAACAGGGCCAGTACGTCGGCGATACGGTCATCCCGTTCTCCGACGTCGACGAACTGACCGACGCGCTGCACGCCCGGGCCGCCGCGCCGACCGCCGATCCGGCCGCCGCGCCGGCCGCCGCGTCGACCGCCGATCCGGCCGCTGCGCCGACCGCCGACCCGGCCGGCGCGCCGACCGCCGACTTGGCCGCCGCACCGACCGCCGCGCCGACCGCCGACCGAGCCGCCGCGCGATCCGCCGACCCGGCCGCCGCCCTCCCGGAAGGAACCACCCCGTGAAGCCGATGACCGTGGACGAGGTGGCCGCGGCCGTCGGGCTGCCTCCGGTGGGCTCCGAGGCGCTGGTCACCTCGGTCGAGTTCGACAGCCGCAAGGTGGGTCCGGGCACGCTGTTCCTGGCGCTCGTCGGGGAGTCGGTCGACGGGCACCGCTTCGCCGCCGCCGCGCAGGCCGCGGGCGCGGTCGCCGTCCTCGGTTCCGCCGACGTCGACGCGACCATCCCGCTGCTGCGCGTGCCCGACCCGCTGGCCGCGCTCGCCGGCCTGGCCACCGTCTCCGCGCGGGCGCTGATCGCCGACGGCCTCCGGGTGATCGGGGTCACCGGGTCCGCCGGCAAGACCTCGACCAAGGACCTGCTCGCCGCCGTCGCCGCGGCGGCGGGGGAGACGATCGCGCCGCCGGAGTCGTTCAACAACGAGCTCGGCCACCCCTACACCGTCCTGCGGGCGACCGAGGACACGAAATACCTGGTCCTGGAGCTGTCGGCCCGCGGCGTGGGTCACATCGCGATGCTCACGACCATCGCGCCGCCGGCCATCGGAGTGGTGCTCAACGTGGGCACCGCCCATCTCGGCGAGTTCGGCTCGGTCGACGCCATCGCCACCGCCAAGGGCGAGCTGGTCGAGGCGCTCCCCGACGGCGCCGACGGCGGGGTGGCCGTGCTCAACGCCGACGACGGGCGGGTCGCCGCCATGAGCGGCCGCACCCTCGCCCGGGTGGTCACCTACGGCACCAGTGCCGACGCCGACGTCCGCGCCGAGGACATCGAGGAGGACGACCGCGCCCGGGCGCGCTTCACCCTGCGCACCCCGGAGGGCGACGCCACCGTGCAGCTCGCCGTGTCCGGCCGCCACCAGGTGGGCAACGCCCTCGCCGCCGCGGCGGTCGGCCTCGAGCTCGGGCTGTCGCCGGCGCGCATCGCCGAGGTGCTCGCAGCCGCCGTCCCGGCGTCGAAGTGGCGGATGGAGATCACCGACCGGCCCGACGGCGTGACCATCATCAACGACGCCTACAACGCCAACCCGGATTCGATGAAGGCCGCGCTGCGCGCCCTGGTCAGCATCGGCCGCGGCCGCCGCACCTGGGCCGTCCTCGGCGTGATGGCCGAGCTCGGCGACGCCACCCGCGAGGCCCACGACGAGATCGGCCGGCTCGTCGTCCGGCTCAACGTCGACCGGCTGCTCGCCGTCGGCCCGGCGGTGCGTCCGCTGCATCTGGGGGCGCATCTGGAAGGGTCCTGGGGTGGCGAATCGGAGCACGTCCCGGACCTGGAGGACGCGACCGCCATCCTGCTGGAGGAGTTGGAACCGGGTGACGTGGTGCTGGTGAAGGGATCCCGCGCGGCGGGGTTGGAACGGATCGCCGCGGCACTGGTCGCCGCGCCGCCGGCGCAGCGGGGGAGTGACGGGTGAGGGGCATCCTCATCGCGGCCATCGTGGGGTTGGCCGTGGCCATCCTGCTCACGCCGTACCTGATCAAGGTGTTCTCCCGGCAGGGCTTCGGGCAGGAGATCCGCGAGGACGGTCCGCAGACGCACCAGAAGAAGCGCGGCACACCCACCATGGGCGGCGCGGCGATCCTGATCGCGATGTGGGTCGGCTATCTGGTGGCCAAGCTGGTCAGCACCGACGGCGGCGGACCGACGGCGTCGGGCCTGCTGCTGCTCTACCTGACCACCGGGATGGGCCTCGTCGGCTTCCTCGACGACTTCGTCAAGATCCGGCAGCAGCGCAACCTGGGCCTGAACAAGCGGATGAAATTCGCCGGCCAGACCTTCGTCGCGGTGTCGTTCGGGATCCTGGTCTTCCAGTTCCCCAACGCCGGCGGCCTGACCCCGGGGTCGACGCTGGTGTCCTACGTCCGCGACCTGCCGTGGCTCAACCTCGGCGTCATCGGCGGCGTGCTGTTCGTGGTGCTGCTGATCGCAGCCTGGTCGAACGCGGTGAACTTCACCGACGGCCTGGACGGCCTGGCCGCGGGCTCCTCGGTGATGGTCCTCGGCAGCTACGTGGCCATCTGCTTCTTCCAGTTCCGCAACGCCTGCGGCGACGGGCTGAGCGCGGCCGCCGCGCAGGGCTGCTACGAGGTCCGCGACCCGATCGACATCGCCATCGTCGCCGCCGCGGCCGTGGGTGGTTGCATCGGCTTCCTCTGGTGGAACGCGCACCCGGCCCGGATCATGATGGGCGACACCGGCTCGCTGGCCATCGGTGGTCTCATCGCCGGGCTGTCGGTGCTGACCCGCACCGAGATGCTGCTGGTGGTGATCGCCGGCCTGTTCGTGGTCGAGATGATCTCGGTGGTCATCCAGATCGGGGTGTTCAAGGTCCGCCGCGTCCGGGTCTTCCGGATGGCGCCGTTCCACCACCACTTCGAGATGAGCGGCTGGGCCGAGACGACCGTGATGGTCCGGTTCTGGCTGCTCGCCGCGATGTCCGCCGCCCTCGGGGTGGGGTTGTTCTACGCCGACTGGCTGTCCCTCACCGGTGGGTAGGCACTCGGCGGTCGGACCGCCCGAACCGCACGGTCCCGGGCACGCCGGCGCAGCCGCCGACGCCGCCGCCACACCCGTCCGGCCGTTCCCGCTGACCGGCGCCTCGGTGGTGGTGGCCGGCGCCGGCACGTCCGGTCTCTCCGCGGCCCGCTACCTGGTGGGCCAGGGCGCCGACGTGGTCGTCGCCGACGACCGGACCGATCTGGGCGGCTGGGCCGTGCCGGTGCCCGTGGTGGCCGGGATGACCGAGCCGCCGCCCGGCACCGACCTCATCGTCACCTCGCCCGGCTGGCGACCCGACACCCCGTTGTTCCTCGCCGCCGCGGTGGCGGGCATCCCGGTGATCGGCGACGTCGAGCTCGCCTGGTGGGCGGAGCTGGCCCCCGATCCGGCGCTGCCCGTCGACCTGCGCACCGCCCCCGGGGACCTGCGGGAGCCGGCCCGGCCGGCCCGGCGGCCCTGGCTCGCGGTGACCGGCACCAACGGCAAGACCACCACCATCGGCATGGTGGAGGCCATCCTGCAGGCGGCCGGCCGGCACGCGGTGGCGTCCGGGAACATCGGCCTCGGCGTCCTGGACGTCGTCACCGCCGAGCCCCGGCACGACGTCATCGCCGTCGAACTGTCCAGCTTCCAGCTGCACTACGCGCCGACCGTGCGGCCCAGCGCCGGGGTGGTGCTCAACGTCGCCGAGGACCACCTCGACTGGCACGGGTCGATGGCCGCCTACGCCGCCGACAAGGCGCGCGCCCTGACCGGCGACGTCGCGGTGGCCGTCGTCGACGACGCCAACGCCGCCGCCCTGCTGGCGGCGGCGCCCGCGGGGACCCGGGTCGGGGTGACCGCGGGGGAGCCCGCGGCGGGCCAGCTCGGCGTCCGCGACGGCGTGCTCGTCGACGAGGCGTTCGGTGCCGGGGCGTTGCTGCCGGCGGTCGAGATCCGCCCGGTCGGCGCCCACAACGTCACCAACGCGCTGGCCGCCGCGGCGGTGACCCTGGCCATCGGGGTCAGCGGTGCCCAGGTCGCCGCCGGCCTGCGTGCCTACCAGCCGGGCGGGCACCGCAACGCGCTCGTCGCCGAGGTCGAGGGCGTCCGCTACGTTGACGACTCCAAGGCCACCAACCCGCACGCCGCGTTCGCCTCGCTGATGGCCTACGGGTCGGTCGTGTGGGTCGCCGGCGGCCAGCTCAAGGGCGCGGCCGTGGACGACCTGGTCGCCGCGGTGGCGGGCCGGCTGCGCGGTGTGGTGGTCATCGGGGTCGACCGTGAGCTGATCGCGGCGGCGCTGCGGCGACACGCGCCGGACGTCCCGCGGATGGTCATCGCCGCCACCGACGATGGAGTGATGACGACGGTGGTGACCGCAGCGGCCCGGATGGCCGCACCCGGTGATGTGGTGCTGCTGGCTCCGGCCGCAGCGTCGCTGGACATGTTCTCCTCCTACGCCGCCCGCGGGAACGCCTTCGCGGACGCGGTCGCGGCGCTGCCGGGGACGGACCGGGCGTGAGCTCTCCGGCAGACGGAGCAGCGGTGACCGAGCGTCGAGGTGCCGTCAGGCGGCGGGGGACGCAGGGCGCCGTGGAGCGACCGGAAGGCGGCGCCGAGACGCCCACCCGGCAGCGGACCGGCCTGCCGGCCACCGTCGCCGCCCTCTACCACCGGATCCGCCGGCACACGAGGGACTGGCTCGACCGGCCGATGACGTCGTTCCACCTGCTGCTGGCGGTGTTCTTCCTGCTGCTGGGCGTGGGCCTGCTGATGGTGCTGTCGTCGTCGTCGGTGGTGTCGTACAACCGCAGCCTCAAGGACAGCGGCGACGGCTCGTCGTTCGGCACGTTCAAGCGGCAACTGGTCTTCGCCGGCATCGGCCTCGTGGCCTTCTACGCCGCGATGCGGGTCAAGCTCAGCTGGCTGCGCGCGGTGTCGACCGGCGCGATGATCGTCAGCATCCTGCTGCTCGTCGTGGTGCTGGGCATGGGCAAGGTCAACGGCGCCCGCAGCTGGATCTACATCGGCCCGATCGGCTTCCAGCCGAGCGAGATCGCCAAGTTCGCCCTGGTCATCTGGGGGGCGCACGTGCTGGCTTCGCGGCGCGCCAACCTCGGATCCCTGAAGGACCTGCTGATCCCGGTCCTGCCGGTGGCGGTGGTGATGGCCGGGTTGATCGTCATCGAACCCGACCTGGGCACGACCGCCGCGCTGATGGTCATCCTGCTCGCGCTGTTCTGGTTCGCCGGGGCCTCGCTGAAGCTGTTCGCGGCGCTGATCTCGATCGGCGTCGGCGGCATCGTGGTGCTGGCCATCGTGGAGCCGTACCGCCTCAAGCGGGTGGTCAGCTTCCTCAACCCCGAGGACGACCCGCGCGGCTCGGGCATGCAGCTGCTGCAGGGCCTCTACGGGATGGCCGACGGCGGCTGGTTCGGGGTCGGGCTGGGTCAGTCCCGCGCGAAGTGGGCCTACCTGCCGCACGCCGAGTCGGACTTCATCTTCGCCATCATCGGCGAGGAACTGGGCTTCATCGGTGCCGGGCTGGTGGTCGCGTTGTACGTGACGCTGGCCCTGGTGGGCCTGCGGATCGCCCGCCGCAACGTCGACCCGTTCATCAAGCTCGTGGCCGCCACCTCGACCGCCTGGCTGGTCGGGCAGGCCGCGATCAACATCTTCTACGTCATCGGCCTGCTCCCGGTGACCGGTCTGACGCTGCCGATGATCTCCGCCGGCGGCACGTCGCTGGTCGTGACGATGGCCATCTTCGGGTTGCTGGCCAACTTCGCCCGGCGCGAGCCGCAGGCCATGGCGGCGCTGCAGCACAGCGGTCCGGGTGTGGTGTCGCGGTTCTTCGGCATCGGCGTCCCCGCGGTCGGCGGCGAGATCGAGAAGGCCCCGGTCAGCCCGGCCCGGGCGGCCAAACAGCAACGGCGTGAGGAGCGCCGGGCGGCCCGCCGCGCCGCGCGCCCGCCCGCCACCGAGACCCCCCGCACCCCCGCGACGCAGCGGCCGCCGGACCGCCGGGACGACCGGGGCGCCACCGGTCGCCGCGCGCCGGAACCGGTCCGCCGCCGGCCGGCCGGTCCCGCGCCGCGGACGACCGGTGCACCGGTGCGCCGCCCGGACGGGTCCCGCGCGGTCGTGCGACCGGGTGCCACCCCGGTCCCCGGGACCACCGGCGGCGTCCGCGGCTGGCTCGGCTTCGGTTCCGACCGGCCCTCGCCGCCCGTCGGGCGCACCCCGGCCGACGCCCGTGGACACCGCGGTGAACGTCCGGTCGAGACCCGCGACGCGTCCCGCACCCGCGACGGTGCGACCCGGCGCGGCCGGGCCGACCGACCGACCGGACGGGACCCCCGATGACCCCCCGTCCGCTGTCGGTGCTGATCGCCGGCGGCGGCACCGCCGGTCACATCGAGCCGGCGCTGAACACCGCCGACGCGTTGCGCCGACTGGACCCGCAGATCCGGATCACCGCCCTGGGTACCGCCCGCGGCCTGGAGACCACGCTGGTGCCGGAGCGCGGCTACGAGCTGTCGCTGATCCCGCCGGTGCCGCTGCCCCGCAAACCGTCTCCCGACCTGGTGAAGCTGCCTTTCCGTTTGCGCGCCGCGATCCGGCAGACCCGCCGGATCATCGTCGAGAACCAGGTCGACGTGGTCGTCGGCTTCGGCGGCTACGTCTGCCTGCCCGCCTACCTGGCCGCCCGGAAGTCGCCGCCTGTCGTCGTCCACGAGGCGAACGCCCGGGCCGGTCTGGCGAACAAGGTCGGTGCCCGGTTCGCAGCCCGGGTGGTGGCCGCGGTGGCCGGTTCGGGCCTGTCCGGGGCCGAGGTGCTCGGCATCCCGGTGCGCCGCTCGCTGACCGTCCTGGACCGGGACGCGCTGCGTGCCGAGGCCCGGGAGTTCTTCGGGCTGCATCCGGACGCACCGACCCTGCTGGTCTACGGCGGTTCGCAGGGCGCCCGGTCGATCAACGCCGCCGTCGCCGCGGCCGCCCCGGCGCTGGCCGCGGCCGGTATCGGGGTGCTGCACGCCCACGGCCGGAAGAACACCCTCGACGTGCCGCAGACGCCCGGCGCGCCGGCCTACGTGACGGTGCCGTACCTGGACCGGATGGATCTCGCCTACGCCGCCGCCGACCTGGTACTGGGTCGCTCCGGCGCGATGACGGTGGCGGAGCTGGGCGCGGTCGGGCTGCCCGCGGTGTACGTCCCGCTGCCGCACGGCAACGGTGAGCAGCGCCTGAACGCCACCGGCCAGCTCGAGGCCGGCTCCGCGGTGATCATCGACGATGCCGACCTCACCGCCGCGTCGGTCGCCGAGCGCGTCGTCCCGCTGCTCACCGATCCGGCCCGCCGGGACGCGCTGCGGGCCGCCGCGGTCCGGGTCAGCGCCACCGACGTGGGCGACGAGCTGGCCCGGATCGCCTACGGTCTGGGCGTGGAACACCGCGCGGCGACGTCATGAGCATTCCGGCCGGCGACGGCTTCTCCCTGGAACGGGCCCACCTGATCGGGGTCGGCGGGGCCGGGATGAGTGCGATCGCGCGCATCCTGCTCGACCGTGGGCTCGCGGTGTCCGGCTCGGACGCCAAGGGCTCCCACGTGGTCACCGGGCTGGCCGCCCGCGGCGTCCGCACGGCCGTCGGACAGCGCGCCGAGAACCTCGACCTGTTGGCGGGCGGTCCCACCGCGGTCGTGGTGTCCACCGCCATCCGGCCGGACAATCCGGAGCTGCTGGCCGCCCGCGAGCGGGGCATCCCGGTGGTGCGCCGGGCACTGGCCCTGGCGGCGCTGATGCGCGGTCACCGCAGCGTCTGCGTGGCCGGCACCCACGGCAAGACCTCCACCACCTCGATGCTCACGGTCGCGCTGCAGCACACCGGGATCGACCCCTCCTTCGCCATCGGGGGCGAGCTCAACGAGTCCGGCACCGGCGCGCACCAGGGGAGCGGCGACGTGTTCGTCGCCGAGGCCGACGAGAGTGACGGCTCGTTCTTGGCCTTCACCCCGCACGGGGCCGTGATCACCAACCTCGAACCCGACCATCTCGACCACCACGGCACCGCCGAGGCCTACGCCGAGGTGTTCCGGCTGTTCGTCGAGAACGTCCAGCCCGGCGGCTTCCTGGTGGCCTGCAGCGACGACCCCGGGGTGGCCCGGTTGCTGGACGGTCTGGGCGTCGGCGCGCCCCGGGTCATCCGCTACGGCACCGGCCCCGGCGCCGACGTGGTGCTGTCCGACATCCGGTCGTCCGGCCACGGCACGACGTCCACGGTGACGCTGCCCACCGGTGAAGCCGTCCGGCTCGTCCTGGACCCGCCCGGTGCGCACATGGCGCTCAACGCGACCGCGGCGCTGGCCACCGGGGTCGCGCTGGGCCTGGACGCCGCCGCGCTGGCCGACGGTCTCGCCCGGTACACCGGTGTGCGACGCCGCTTCGAGTTCAAGGGCCGGGCCGCCGGGGTCGTGGTCTACGACGACTACGCGCACCACCCGACCGAGGTCGCCGCGCAGCTCGCCGCCGCCCGCAGCGTGGTCACCGACGGCCGGCTCGTGGTGGTCTTCCAGCCGCACCTGTACTCGCGCACCGAGACTTTCGCGACCGAATTCGGCGCTGCCCTGGGACTGGCCGACGTCGTCATCCAGATGGACGTCTACGGGGCGCGCGAGCAGCCTCGGCCCGGCATCGACGGCCGGCTCGTCGCCGACGCCGTCCCGGCCGGGACCGCCGCCGTGGTCTACGAGCCGTCCTTCACGTCCACCGCCGCCACCGTCGCCGACCTGGTCCGGCCGGGCGACGTGGTGGTCACGATGGGAGCCGGCGACGTCACCATGATCGGCCCCGAACTGCTGCAGCTGCTGGAGTCCCGATGACCGACACCCTCGACCACGACACCCCGCGAGAGCCCGCGGCGGATCCCGCGCGGCCGGCCGCACCGCCCGCTCCCAGCCGCGAGGAGAAGGTGGCGCTGCGCCGGGAGCAGTTGCGCCGCCGGCGGATCGTCGCCGGGGTGCTGGCCGGCGTGCTGCTGCTGCTGGTGGCGGCCGGTGGCTGGGTCGTCTGGGGCACGTCGGTCCTGGGGCTGAAGACGGTGCAGGTCGACGGCACCGAGGGTGCGCTGGACCCGGCCCTGGAATCCGCCGTCACCGACGTCGTCGGTGTCGCCCCCGGCACCCCGCTGATCCGGGTCGACCTCGCGGCCGTACGGGATCGCGTCGAGACCGTCCCCGGCGTCGACTCCGCGGAGGTCTCCCGGCACTGGCCGGGCACCGTGCGGCTCGCGGTCACCCCCAGGGTGGCGGTTGCCGTCGTGGCCGCCAACGCCGCGCTGTACCTGATGGACGCCGAGGGCGTGCCCTACCAGACGGTGGCCGCCCGGCCCGCCGGGCTGGTCAGCCTGCGGCTGGCGACCCCGGGCCCGGGGGACCCCGCGACCGCCGCCGGTCTCGCCGTGGTCGCGGCGCTGCCGGCCGGCCTGGTCGGCACCGTCGCCTCGGTGACAGCCGCGAACCCCTACGACATCACCGTGCAGCTCACCGACGGCCGCAGCGTCATCTGGGGCGGCGCGACCGACAACGCCCGCAAGTCCCAGATCCTCACCGCCGTGCTGGCCCGGCCCGGTACCACCTTCGACATCTCCGACCCCGGCCTGGTCGCCGTCCGCTGACCCCACCCGGACCGGTGCCGGCGACGGGCTGGTTCCGTCCGTGACCGCGCTGCCGCACACTCGGTGCATGACCCCACCGTCGGCCGGCGAGTTCAACGTGTTCGGCGAGCCACTGCAGCCCTGCGGCACGGACCCGGTCACCGGGTACTTCCGGGACGGCAGCTGCCGCTGCGGCCCCACCCAGACCGCCACGCACACGGTGTGTGCGGTGGTCACCCGGGAATTCCTCGAGCAGCAGCGCGCCGCGGGCAACGACCTGACGACCGCGATGCCCAGTTTCGGCTTCCCCGGCCTGGTGCCGGGGGACCGGTGGTGTGTGGTCGCCGCCCGGTGGCTGCAGGCCTACCGGGCCGGCGCGGCCGCACCCGTGGTGCTGGCGTCGACGAACCGCACCACGCTGGAGCTGATCCCGCTGGAGGTGCTCCGCGAGCACGCGGTCGACGTGCCGGGGGACATCAGCTCCCTGGGCTGACCGCGAGCACGCGGTCGACGTGCTCGGGAAGTCAACTCCCTGGGCTGACCGCCAGCACGCGGTCGACGTGCCGGGGACCTCAGCTCCGGGCTGACCGCGAGCACGCGGTCCAGTGCCGGGGACGTCAGCTCCCTGGGCTGACCGCCAGCACCCGGTCGACCTGCCGGGGACCTCAGTTCTTGGGCTGACCGCCAGCACGCGGTCGAGCGCCAGGCACGTCAGCTCCCTGGGCTGACCGCGACCGACCCGGTGCGGACGCGCCGGCCGGTGACGTTCACCGGTGTCGCTCGAGACCGACTCCGGGGCGTGACGCCGGCGCGCGCCCGGCGGTTCGCGCCTTGCGCTCGGCGGCCTCGGTGGCGACCGCCTGCCGCCGGCGCCGACGCCACTGCGCGACGGGTGGCAGGAACGACAGCACGAGCACCAGCAACGCGGGACCGCCGGAGAGCACGAACGACAGGGCCGCCGCACCCACGTCCATCACCTCGTGGTCGACAATCGCCGCGATCAACGCCCGGGCCATCGGCACGGCGGCGACGAGTGCGCCCAGTCGGACCGCCCAGACCAGTCCGTGCCGGATGAACAGCACCCCGCCCAGCCACATCACGACCCCGCCGAGCACCGCGAGCTCCGGTGTGCGCAGGGTGACCGCCGCCGCCCAGTCGAAGCCGGACTTCTGCGGCCAGAACAGCCAGACGTACAGGCCACCGGCGACCAGCGACAGGATCAGCAGCACGAGCGCGGAACCGGGAGCGCGCTGCGACTCCTCGTCACCGGGGTAGTAGATGACGCCGTGCTCGTCGACCTCGCCGGCCCCGACGGTGCCCGCCGGTGCGACGGTGCCGGAGTAGTGCAGGACGCCGTCGTCGTCGGCGCGGCCACGCGGGTCGCCGGGGACCGACCGGAACGGGTCGGGAGGGATGGTCATGACTCCAGTCTGCGTCATCGCTGAACGGGGGCCGGGAGCGGCGGACGGCGGCCGGCATGGGTCGCGTGCGGACCGGGTGCCCGAGGTGGCCGGGGTGGCGTCGGGCCGCCGGGCCGTCGCGGTTCGGCACCGCCGTGACCGGTGCGGAACCGGGTGCGCATCACTCGTGCGGCGGTGCCGGCGCTGCACCGCCCCGGGCGCGCCCCGGTCGCGCCGATGCGGTCGACCCGTCGGTGCGGATCGTGCCGGCCGCCGGCATCGTCATGGTGCACGGCGGAACCGGTTGTGGCACGGTCCGTTTCGACGCCGCCGGCGGGGTCGACGTGACTGTGGACGCGCCCGGCGGCACCGTGCAGCGGCTCGCTGGCGCTTTCTGAGCGGACCCGCACCCGGGTCGTTCCCGCCTCCCGGTTCGTCCTGGGGGCGGGGCGGGGCGGGGCCGCGGTGTCGGTGCCGTGCGCAAGGGTGGGTGGGCACCGGGCGGATGACGCGGGCGGGGGAGCGATGGCGGGCAGGACGAGGTACCGGGCGAGACCGCTGCGGCGGATCCGCGTCGAGGACGCCCCACCCACCGGCGGCCCCGCCGCCGGCTGGCCCTGGTCGATGCCGGCCGTGGACGCGCTGGCCGCGCAGCCGCTGGAGCTGGGGCCGGTGACCGTCCTCGTCGGAGAGAATGGCTCGGGCAAGTCCACGGTCGTGGAAGCGATCGCGATGGCGTTCGGGATGGCCGGCGAAGGAGGTTCGACCGGAGCCCGGCACGCCACCCGTGCTTCGGAGTCGGAGTTGTGGAAGTACCTGACGCTGACCCGGGAGCCGGGTGGGGCCCGCTGGGGCTTCTTCCTCCGCGCCGAGACGATGCACGGTTTCTACTCCTACCTCGAGGACCATGCCGGGCCGCGGCCCGAGCCGGTCTTCCACGAGATGAGCCACGGTGAGTCGTTCCTCGCGCTGCTGGGCACCGAACGCTTCCGCGGCCCCGGGCTCTACCTGCTCGACGAGCCCGAGTCGGCGCTGTCGTTCCAGGGGTGCCTGCTGCTCGTCGCCCAGTTGCACGAGCTCTCGCGCACCGGCGGTGCCCAGATGATCGTCGCCACCCACTCGCCGCTGGTCGCCGCGATCCCCGGTGCGCGGATCCTGGAACTCGGCCCGTGGGGGATCCGCGAGTCGGCCTGGGCCGATCTGGCCCTGGTGCAGCACTGGCGGTCGTTCCTGCGGGACCCACGGATGTTCCTGCGTCACCTGGACTGACCGCACCGCACCCCGGCACGGATCACCCGGAAATTCCCGCGTGTCGACGGCGCGCCTCGACGGCGTCGAGGCCGTCCGGAACTACCTTCGGTTCCATCACCAGCTTGACATAACTATAAGGGTCTGGTCGAGGTTGAGGGTTAGGGGACACGCCGAGAGCGTGTCGCGGAAGCCCACCGTCGACCGCGCCGGACCCACGACGCCCCTCGACTGAGAACAGCACCACCGAGAACGAAGGAACTCCTCATGACCCCTCCGCACAACTACCTCGCCGTCATCAAGGTCGTCGGTATCGGCGGCGGCGGCGTCAACGCCGTCAACCGGATGATCGAGGTCGGCCTGCGCGGCGTCGAGTTCATCGCCATCAACACCGACGCGCAGGCGCTGCTGATGAGCGACGCCGACGTGAAGCTCGACGTCGGCCGTGAGCTCACCCGCGGCCTCGGCGCCGGCGCCAACCCCGACGTGGGCCGCAACGCCGCCGAGGATCACCGCGAGGAGATCGAGGAGGTGCTCAAGGGTGCCGACATGGTCTTCGTCACCGCCGGGGAAGGCGGTGGCACCGGCACCGGTGGCGCCCCCGTCGTCGCCAGCATCGCCAAGAAGCTCGGCGCGCTGACCATCGGCGTCGTCACCCGGCCGTTCGCCTTCGAGGGCAAGCGCCGCGGTGCCCAGGCCGAGGAAGGCATCAAGGAGCTGCGCGCCGAGTGCGACACCCTGATCGTCATCCCCAACGACCGGCTGCTGCAGCTGGGCGATCTCGGCGTCTCGCTGATGGACGCCTTCCGGTCCGCCGACGAGGTGCTGCTCAACGGCGTCCAGGGCATCACCGACCTGATCACCACCCCCGGTCTGATCAACGTCGACTTCGCCGACGTCAAGTCCGTCATGTCCGGCGCCGGCACCGCCCTGATGGGTATCGGCAGCGCCCGCGGCGAGGGCCGGGCCGTCCAAGCCGCGCAGAAGGCGATCTCCTCGCCGCTGCTGGAGGCCTCGATGGACGGGGCCTACGGTGTGCTGCTCTCCATCGCCGGCGGCAGCGACCTCGGGCTCTTCGAGATCAACGAGGCCGCCTCGCTGGTCCAGGAGGCCGCGCACGACGAGGCCAACATCATCTTCGGGACGGTCATCGACGACTCGCTCGGTGACGAGGTGCGGGTGACCGTCATCGCCGCCGGCTTCGACTCCGCGCCGAGCCGTCCGGGCTACGTCCGGCCGGGTGCGGCCGCCGCCCCGGCGGCACCGGTCGCGCCGACCCCGCCGCCGCGGCAGCCCGAGCCGCCGCGGTCCGCCCCTGTCGCGCCGACCTACTTCACCGAGGGTCAGCCGGTGCCGGCCGCCCGTCCGTACGTGCCGGCCACCGCGGCCGCCACGCCGGCCGGGTACGGCTCCACCTCGTCGTTCAACGGCACCCGCCCCGCCGGGCGTCCGGTCCAGGACGACGACGACGTGGACGTGCCGCCGTTCATGAAGCGGTAGTCATGGACCCTCGGGTGGGCCGGGTGTTCACCGACCGGGAGGGCGGCGCTTCGGCGCCGCCCTTCGCGGCGTTCAACCTGGGCACCCACGTCGGCGACGACCCGGCGGCGGTCGCGGCCAACCGCGCGGCGCTGGCTTCCGCCCACGGTCTGGACCGGATCGTTTGGATGGACCAGGTCCACTCCGCGACCGTGGCGGTCGTCGACGCGACGGCGGCATCCGGTCCGGTGCCCGCCACCGACGGGTTGGTCACCACGGCTGTCGGCCTCGGGCTCGCGGTGCTGGTCGCCGACTGTGTGCCGGTGGTGGCCGCGGACCCCGTGGCGGGGGTGGTCGGAGTGGCCCATGCGGGTCGCAACGGCGCAGCCGCCGGCATTGCCGTCCGGCTGGTGGAGACGATGGCGTCCGTCGGCGCGTCCGCGGCCGATCTCGAGGTGCTGATCGGCCCGTCCGTGTGCGGCCGCTGCTACGAGGTGCCACCGGACATGCAGGCCGCGGTCGCCGACCTGCTGCCGGGAAGCGCGTGTGACACCCGTTGGGGGACCACCGGTCTCGACCTGGCGGCCGGTCTGCATCGCCAGCTCGCCGGCCTCGGGGCGACGGTGGCCGTGGACGGTCGGTGCACCGTCGAGACGCCGACGCTGTTCAGCCACCGCCGTGGCGCGCCGACCGGCCGGCAGGCCGGTCTGGTCTGGCTGCGATCCTGAGTGGCCGCCGGGCGATGGGCCAGGCCCGGATCACCGAAGTCGCCGGTGCCGCATCGCGTGTCGGTGGTCGGGACGGTCCCGTCGGACCGATACCGTTCATTCTCAGTTCCCCGCGATCGAGGGCGATGATTCCGGCCGGTGACGGCCAACCGAGGAAGGAATGTTCCATGGGTTTTGGGCGCAAAGTAGGTGCCTTCCTCGGACTGGTGCCCGAAGACGGGCACGCCGGGCGTGACGGCGAGTACGACCCCTCGTACCCCGCCGACTACCGCTCCGACCGGTCCGATCAGTACGACGACTTCGACGACTTCGAGGGCGCCGAGTACGCCGGCGAGTACGGCCGTGACTACGGCACCGAGTACGCCGGTTCCTCCCCGGTCAAGGCCGAGCAGTTCGGCGGCTACGGCGCCACCGGCCACGACCGGGCCGGCGACCGTTACGACGTCCGGGCGGAGAGCCGCCCCGACAACGGCCGCGGCGACGCCGGTTACGCCGAGACGACCACCCACGGAGCGCTCGCCATGCAGCCCATCGTCGCCCCCCGCCGCGAGCCGGAGACCAAGTCCGCCGGCCGTCCGGTCACCATCAAGCTGACCGGTTTCGGCGAGGCGCGCGTGATCGGTGAGAAGTACCGCGACGGGCAGTCCGTGATCATGGACATGACCGAGATGGCCGACGCGGACGCTCGCCGTCTGGTCGACTTCGCCGCCGGGCTGGCCTTCGCCATGCGCGGCTCGATCGACAAGGTCACCACCAAGGTGTTCATGTTGCTGCCGTCGGACATCGACGCGTCGGACATCTCGGCGGAGCAGCGCCGGGAGTTCGCCGGAGCCTACGGCCGCTGAGCCGTCGCCTGAACGAGTCGTTGTCGACCCCTTGAGTACGGAAGAGCCGGTGGCGAGAGATCGCCGCCGGCTTTTCCGGTAGAAACGAGACTGTGAACATCTTCTGGCAGATCGTCTACCTGGTGCTCTGGGCCTTCTACATGCTGCTGATCGGCCGTCTGCTGCTCGAGTTCGTCCGGATGTTCGCCCGGTCCTGGATGCCCTCCGGCCGCTCGGCCATCGCGGTCGAGTCCGTGTACACGGTGACCGACCCGCCGGTGAAGGCCCTCCGCCGCTTGATCCCGATGGTCCGCATCGGTGGTTTCGCCCTCGACCTCAGCCTCATCATCCTGTTCCTGGTGCTGAGCTGGCTGCTGCTGCCGTTGGTCGCCTCCCTGGCGATCAGCGCTCTCTGAGCCGGCCGCACCGTCCTGACCTGTCTCCACCTGCCGGCACCTGCGCCGATCGGTCGGCGCGGGCGTCGGGCAGCGGTTCCGCCCAGCGGGTCCGCAGGTCCGGCGGAGTAGGGTTTCCCCGGACTCGATCCGCAATCCCACACGTCCGCGTCGTCGCCCCACCCCGGGCGGCCCGCACATTTCCCGGAGGATGAATCCATGCGGCTGACGCCAGCAGAAGTGCACAACGTCGCCTTCAAGAAGCCCTCGATCGGCAAGCGCGGTTACGACGAGGACGAGGTCGACGCCTTCCTGGACCTGGTCGAGGACGAGCTGGCCCGCCTCATCGAGGAGAACAACGCGCTGACCGCGCAGCTGGCCGACGCCGGCATCACGGTCGACAGCCGCACCGACGAGGAGGGCATCGCGGCCACGCCGTTGCCCGCCGCCGAACCCGCCGCCGCCCTCACTCCGGAATCCGCGCCCGCCGCTGCGCCGACCCCCGTGTCCACCGGGGACGCCCACACCGCCGCCGCGCGGCTGCTGGGTCTGGCGCAGGAGACCGCCGACCGGCTCACCTCCGAGGCGCGTGAGGAGGCCGAGAGCACCCGGGCCGCCGCCAAGGCCGACTCCGACAAGCTGCGCGCCGACGCCACCGCGGAGTCCGAGCGAATCCGCACCGAGGCCCAGACCTTCTCCGACGACCTGCTCGCCGAGGCCCACACCAACGCCGAGGCGGCCGAGGCCGAGGCCCGCACCAAGAAGGAATCGGTCCTCGGACAGCTGGAGAGCGAGAAGACCGAGCTCGAGCAGAAGATCGAGGGGCTGCGCACCTACGAGCGCGAGTACCGCTCGCGTCTGAAGAGCTGGATCACCGACCAGCTCAACCAGCTGGACGGCAACCCGAGCGAGAGCTCCACCGTCTCCTGAGCCCTGAGCCCTGAGCCCTGAGCCCTGAGCCCTGAGCCCTGAGCCCTGAGCCCTGAGCCCTGAGCCGTGAGCCCTGAGCCCTTGGGCCCCTTGGCGCGAGGTCCTGAGCGCGGAGCGCACGGCACCGCACGACGGCGCCCGTCCCGACCGTGTCAACGGTTAGGATGGGCGCCTGTGTGTTCCGGGAATCGTCCGGGGCGCACCGCAGTTGCACCGACAGCACCAGCGGTACCAACGCACCAGCGGTACCGACGAGCAGTGACACGCAGTGACACAGCACGCAGGCACTGACCCGGCCATCACCGGTGAGCCATCCGGAAGAACGGTCCTCACGGACTCACTAGAACCGGACGGGCGCGGCCCGACATCGCCGCACGACGAGCGGTCGCACGTCCCCCGGGGCGGCGGCAAGCGGGGTGGTACCGCGGGAACCGGCCTCAGGGCCGCCTTCTCGTCCCTGCACGGTGAGACGTGTGCAGCGGCCGGAGCATCCGGACGCGGCGCCGTGAGACGTGTGCAGTGACCCGAGGAGTGAAGATGACCGGCCAGTATCCCCGTGCGGGCGCCCAGAGCGTCACCGCCCATCCCGACTTCCCGCAGCTGGAGACCGAGGTCCTCGCCTACTGGGCGGAGAACGGCACCTTCCAGGCGTCGATCGACCAGCGGTCCAGCGGCGACAACGGCAGCAACGATTTCGTCTTCTACGACGGCCCACCCTTCGCCAACGGTCTGCCGCACTACGGGCACCTGCTGACCGGCTACGTCAAGGACCTGGTACCGCGCTACCAGACCATGCGGGGGCGGCGGGTCGACCGTCGGTTCGGCTGGGACTGCCATGGGCTGCCGGCCGAGGTCGAGGCCGAGCACCAGCTGGGCATCAAGCACAAGTCCGAGATCGAGGCGATGGGTATCGGCGTCTTCAACGACGCCTGCCGCACCTCGGTGCTGCAGTACACCTCCGACTGGGAGGCCTACGTCACCCGGCAGGCGCGCTGGGTGGACTTCGACAACGACTACAAGACCCTCGATCTGGACTACATGGAGTCCGTGATGTGGGCGTTCAAGACGCTCTGGGACAAGGGTCTGGTCTACGAGGGCTACAAGGTCCTCTGGTACTGCACGCGCTGCGAGACGCCGCTGTCCAACAGCGAGACCCGGATGGACGACGTCTACCGGTCCCGACAGGACCCGGCCGTCACGGTCGCGTTCCCGCTGTCCGCCCCCGGTGCGGTGTTCGACGGCGCGAAGGCGCTGGCCTGGACGACCACCCCGTGGACGCTGCCGTCGAACCTGGCGCTGGCGGTCGGGCCCGACCTGGACTACGCGGTCGTGGCGTCGTCCGCACACCCGGGGGAGACGTTCGTGCTGGCCGAGGCCCGCGTGGGTGCCTACGCCCGCGAGCTGCCCGACGCCGAGGTGCTGCACCGGCTCAAGGGTGCGGAGCTGCTCGGCGCCACCTACACGCCGCCGTTCGACTTCTTCGTCGGCCGGCCGAACGCCCACCAGGTGCTCGCCGCCGACTACGTCACCGTCGAGGACGGCACCGGCCTGGTGCACATCGCGCCCGCCTTCGGTGAGGACGACAAGGCGGTCACCGACGCCGCGGGCATCGAGGTGGTCAACCCGGTCGACGGTCAGGGCAAGTTCACCGCTCTGGTCGCGCCGTACGAGGGCATGCACGTCTTCGAGGCCAACGTCCCGATCATCGGCTATCTGAAGGAATCCGGGCTGCTGATCAGACGGGAGACCTACGACCACTCGTATCCGCACTGCTGGCGCTGCGACACCCCGCTGATCCAGCGGGCGGTGTCGTCGTGGTTCGTCGCGGTGACGACGATCAAGGAGCGGATGGTCGAGCTCAACCAGCAGGTCGAGTGGGTGCCGGGGCACATCAAGGACGGCCAGTTCGGCAAGTGGCTGGCCAACGCCCGCGACTGGTCGATCTCCCGCAACCGCTTCTGGGGGTCGCCGATCCCGGTGTGGACCTCCGACGACCCGCTGTATCCACGGGTGGACGTGTACGGCTCGCTGGACGAGATGGCCGCCGATTTCGGCGTGCGTCCGGACGACCTGCACCGCCCGTTCATCGACGAGCTGACCCGCCCCAACCCGGACGACCCGACCGGGCGCTCGACCATGCGCCGGGTGCCGGAGGTGCTGGACTGCTGGTTCGAGTCGGGTTCGATGCCCTACGCCCAGGTGCACTACCCCTTCGAGAACCGTGAGTGGTTCGAGGAGCACTACCCGGGCGACTTCATCGTCGAGTACAACGGGCAGACCCGCGGCTGGTTCTACACCCTGCACGTGCTGGCCACCGCGCTGTTCGACCGGCCGGCGTTCAAGTCGGTCGTGGCGCACGGCATCGTGCTCGGCGACGACGGCCTGAAGATGAGCAAGTCGAGGAAGAACTACCCGGACGTCAACGAGGTGTTCGACCGGGACGGCTCCGACGCGATGCGCTGGTTCCTGATGAGCTCGCCGATCCTGCGCGGCGGCGACCTCGTCGTCACCGAGGCCGGCATCCGGGAGAGCGTGCGGCAGGCGGTGCTGCCGCTGTGGAACGCCTGGTACTTCCTGTCGCTCTACGCGGGGGCGTCGGGCACGGTCGGGGAGTGGCGCACCGACTCGACCGACGTGCTGGACCGCTACATCCTGGCCAAGACGGCCCAGCTCCGCGACGAGCTGACCGCCGACCTCGACGGGCTGGACATCGCCGGGGCGTGCGGGGAGGTCCGCTCGTTCCTCGAGGTGCTCACGAACTGGTACGTCCGGCGGTCCCGCCAGCGGTTCTGGGACGGCGACGCGGATGCCATCGACACCCTGCACACCGTGCTCGAGGTCGTCTCGCGGCTGGTGGCGCCGCTGCTGCCGCTGACGACCGAGGTGGTGTGGCGGGGGCTGACCGGTGAGCGGTCGGTGCACCTTGCCGACTGGCCGGAGTCCGGCCTGGTACCCGCCGACACCGAACTGGTGGCGGCGATGGACGAGGTGCGCGAGGTCGCGTCGGTGGCCCTGTCGGTGCGCAAGGCCGAGTCGCTGCGGGTGCGGCAGCCGCTGGCCTCGGTCACCGTGGTGGCGCCCGAGGTGGCTCGCCTCGAGCCGTATCTCGGTCTGGTGAAGGACGAGATCAACGTCCGCGACGTGGTTCTCGCCGACCTCGCCGACGGCGGCGCCCACCAGGTGCGTCAGCAGCTGACGGTGAACGCCCGGGCCGCCGGCCCGCGGCTGGGCAAGCAGGTCCAGCAGGTGATCAAGGCGGCCAAGGCCGGCGAGTGGTCGGTGTCGGATGACGGGACGGTCACCTGCGGCGGCGTCGACCTGGCGGCGGGGGAGTACACCCTGGAGCTGGTCGCGGCCGGTGGTGAGGACGCCACCTCCTCGGAAGCGATCGGCATCCTGCCGTCCGGCGGGTTCGTCGTGCTCGACACCGCACTGGACGACGACCTGCGCGACGAGGGTCTGGTGCGCGACGTGGTGCGCGTGGTGCAGCAGGCGCGCAAGGACGCCGGGCTCGACGTCAGCGACCGGATCGTGCTCACCGTGTTCTCCGACGACGCCGTCTGGGCCGCCGTGGACGCGCGCTCGGAGTACCTGGCCGGCGAGACCCTCGCCGTGTCGGTGACCCGCGGGGAGCCCGGCGGGTCCGGCGAGACCTCCGGCGTCGTCGGCGACGGCGTGAAGGTGAGCGTCACCGTCACCCGCGCCTGACCCTGCGCATCCTCGGGCGGATAACTCTCACCCGTGAGAGTTATCCGCCCGAAGTCTCGGCGTGGGGACAACCCTCCGGCGCCGCCGGTCTGATCGAGCATGCTGCCGCGGTGGACGAAGCGGCTCTGGTCACGCTGCGCGGCGGGGTGTTCAGCCGCGCGGAGGCCCTGCGGGCGGGCGTCAGCTCGGCCACGGTGGCGCGGCGGTTGGCCGACAAGGTATGGCGGGCCGTTCATCCAGGGGTGTACCGGCACGCGGCGGTCGCCGTGTCGGACACCGTGATGCTCGAAGCCGCGCTGCTGTGGGCCGGCCCGACGGCGACCCTGTCGGGAATCTGGGCGGCGTGGTGGCACGGCCTGCGGCCGGAGCCGTCCGGCCCGGTCACGGTGACGGTGCCCCGGTCGTCCGCGGTGCGGACCCGGCCGAGCATCGTGGTCCGCCGACGCGCCCTGAGTGCTGCCGACGTGACGACCGTGCGCGGGGTGCGGGTGATCTCGCGGGCGCTGGCGGCGCTGGAGAACGCTCGAACGACCGACGGGCAGGACATCGTCGACCGCGCGGTGCAGCGACACGTGTCCGTGCCCGAGCTCGCGGTGGCGATGGACCGGTTCACCGGGGCGCACGGTGCGACCGCCGCGCGTCGATCCCTGGCCTTGGTGGCCGACGGCACCGTGTCCCCTCCGGAGCGCGATCTGGCCCGGGCGTTGCGGCGGGCGGGGTTGACCCAGATCCGCGCGGGCGTCCACGTGCGGATCGGCGGCCGCCGATGCTGGCTCGACTTCGCCGTCGAGGAGCTGCAACTCGCGGTCGAGGTGGACGGCGTCAGCGCCCATTCCGACCCGGCCGTGTTCCACCGGGATCGAGAACGGCAGAACCTGCTGGTCCGGGCCGGGTGGACGGTGCTGCGGTACACCCCGCTCCAGCTGCGGCGCGACATGTCGCGGGTCATCGCCGAGATCCGGGCCACTCTCGCGACTCTGGGCGGATAACTCTCACCGGTGAGAGTTATCCGCCCAAGATGAGCGGCCACCGGTCAGAAGTAGGTGGCGACGAGGTCGAGCAGCTCGGGGTCGTCGCCGGGACCGACCACCGGGATGAGCCGCCACTTGTCGAACGTGGTGCAGGGGTGGGAGATGCCGAGCCGCACCACCTGCCCGACCCGGACGTCGGCGTCGTCGGGTAACCGCAGGTAGGCGTGCTGGTCGTTGAGCGCCGAGACGTGGGCGTCGGTCAGCGATCTCGCCGGGGCGCCCAACGTGTCGGCGATCACCTGGGGCTCCGGGAGGCCGGCGTCGAAGCCGACGTCGCGGCGACCGGCGTCCAGCAGCGCCAGCCCCGGCTCCGGACGGGACAGCACCCGCGCCCACACGTGCAGCGCTGCGGTGAACGGCGTGCCCGCCCGGGACAGCGGGGACGCCGCCCGGTACTGGCCGTCGTCGTGGGTGAGATAGCAGCCGGAACGCAGCAGCACGGTGACGCTGGGGGCGGCGGCCGGACCGAGCACGTCGGCGACGTCGTCGAAGAAGGTCGACCCGCCCGCGGTGAGCAGCACCTCGGGCCACTCGTACTGACCCCGGCTCAGGAAGGTCTCGTGCAGGTCGAGCATCGCGCCGAGGAAGTCCCGCACCCGGCTGACCGACGCCTCGCTCACGTCGGTGGCCAACGCCCCCTCCCAGCCGGCCACCCCGGCCAGCGCGAGCCGCGGGTGCGCGACGATCGCGTCGGCGACGGCCAGCGCCTCGTGCATCGACCGGGCGCCGGCCCTGGCGCCGGCGGCGCCGAGCTCCACCAGTACCGGAAGCGGCCGGCCGGTGGACGACAGACCGGCGTCCATCGCGGACAGCGTCGCCGTCGAGTCCGCCCACACCCGGACCTCGGCCTCACCGTCCCGCTCGGTCAGCGCGCGCAGCGCCACCGGGTCGACCACCGGGTTCGCGACGAGGATGCGTGGCACCCCCGTCGCCAGCGCGACCGCGGCCTGCTGCGGCGTCGCCACCGTGATTCCCCACGCCCCGGCGTCCAGCTGCCGTCGCCACAGCGCCGGCGCCATGGAGGTCTTGCCATGCGGCGCCAGCGCCACCCCGCGCTCGGCGCACCACGCCGCCATCTGCGCGATGTTGGCGTCCAGGGCGGTGTCGTCGAGGACGGCGACAGGAGTGGTGCACATCGACAACCGGGGCCGTGCCGCGAGGAACTCCGGCACGGACCGTCCGGCGGTCCCCGGCGGCAGCCCCTTGTCGAGTCCGGTCAGCAGCGGAGCGTCCATCCGGACACCCTGTCATGCGGCCCCGTCAGTCCGGCGGCGGCAGCTCCGCCAGGATGCCCTCGATGCTGCGGGCGGCACCCCGGGCGGCGACGACCTCCACCCGGCCGGTCAACGGATGCTCGGCCACCCCCTGCCAGCGCAGGAGCGCGTCGACGGCCGCCCGGCGCAGACCGTCGGCGTCGGCGCCCGCCGGCATCCCCAACCGCGCGGCGGGGTCGACCCCGCCGCCGCCGAGTAGCCGCTCCAGCTCGGCCGTCTGCTCGTCGGGCAGCGCGCATCCGTCGGTGCGCAGCTGGTCGAGCAGCCGCATCTCCTCGAAGGCGTGCGCACCGGACCGGATCTCCTCGGCGCGCGCCTGCCAGCGCGGGGCGTCCCGGCAGCCGCCGTCGCGCAGCACCGCATCCAGCACGAGCAGCGCCGACCGCGCCTGCAGGATCCGGCTCCGGCCGGTGAACTGACGGGCCAGCACCACACGAAGAGTGTCCAGCCCGCTGCGGCGGTCCAGTTCGACCGCCAACGCGGTGGCCGACCCGACAGACCCCCCGCGGATCAGGTCGACCGCGAGCCGGACCCCGAACAACCCGAAGCGATCCAGCAGCCTGGCCCGCGCTGCGAGATCCAGCGGCAGCGGGCTGTCGCGTCCGGCCAGCCGGTCGGCGGTCAGCAGCAGCTCGCCCAACTCGGCGGCGTCGGCGGCGGCGAGGACGGTCAGGCCGCGGAAGTCGTTCTCGCGCAGCGTGACCCCGGCGTGGCCGAGCAGCCCGGCGACCGGGACCACCACCGGACACAACCGGCGCAGCCGGGGGTCCGCCTGGTAGCGCTGGGCCACCCGGGCCGCGACCTCGAGCGCGTCCACCCGGCAGGAACCGATCTCGTCCGCCCGGGACAACACGCCGACCGTGTTCAGCGGCGTGCCGGACGCCGGCTCGACGTCGTGGAACGCCTCCAGGAAGCGCCCGTCGCTGGCATGGGCGTGCCGCAGCAGGTACAGCACCGCGTCGACCTCCGACGGCCGCCCGTCCTCGGGCACCAGCAGCCGCAGCGTCCGGGCCGACAGCTCGGCGCTCAACGATTCGGTGCCGGGGGTGTCGATGAGCGTGAGGTCGCGCAGCCGGCTGGTCGGCCAGCGCACCTCGATCCGGTCCAGGTCCGCGGCGGCCCGACCGGCCAGGTCGACCTGCAGGGCGCCGTCGGCCCGGGCGAACGACGTCGGGACCGGCGGACCGTCGTGCGGGTGCAGCACGACCTCCGGGACCGGGCCCTCGGAGTACCAGGTGACGATGGAGGTGCACTCGCCCGCGTCGGTCGGCGCGAGCTCCTCGCCGACCAGAGCGTTCAGCAGCGTCGACTTCCCGGCCTTGAGCTTGCCGGCGAGCGCCACCCGGAGCGGTCCGGTCAGCCGCCGGCCCGCGGCCCGCAGGGTGTCCGCCGCCGCCGAGGTGGTCGCCGCCGCGCCTGCCTCGTCCAGCAGGGCGGCGACCGCCGGCACCAGATCCGGCGGCGCGGTCACGACCGGCCCCCGACGGCTGCGCCGCCCACCTGCTCGAGTACGTCCTGCTGGGCGGCGAGCGCGGCCCGCCGCCGGTCGCGCTCCGCCTCGCTCAGCCGGCCGGCCCCGGTGACCGCGCCCAGGGCCTGCCCGGCGGACCGCTGCAGCACCGCCGCCCGGGCCTGGAAGTCGTCCCGCAGCTGCCGCTGGGTACGCCGTAACGCGTCCTGGGTCTCCTTGCCCATGATGAAGCCGACTTCGTCGACGAACCGGCGCGCCGCGAGCCGGCCCTGCTGGCGCCGTTGCGCGAGTTGCCGGCGCCGTTCGTCGCGCAGCAGCTTGGAGCCGATGCCGCCGGCCAGCGCCAGCGAGAGCGGGACCATCACGACCGCGCCGAGCAGGCTGCCGGCGATCCCGAACAACGCCATCGGCACGAACACCGCGGTACGGGTGGCCGTCAGCACCGAGGCGAGCCGGCCCGCCGGTGCGGAGAGCGACTCGACCGACGCCAGCGCCAGTGACGCGAGACCGGGCGGCGGCGCGAGCCCGGCCACCGTGACCGTCGGGCCGGCCTCCAGGTCGAACGACTCGGCGACGTAGCGGGCGAGATCGGTGGCCTGCTCCTTGAGCAGGTCGTAGTTGGCGACCGCGGCCGTCACCGCCTGCCGCCGGAGCCATTCCTCGATGTCGTCCCAGGAGTGCTTGGGGTCGGCGGCGTCGATGAGCGCCTCGGCCTCGCGCAGCACTCCGCGCAGCCGCTCCTGCAGGTCGTGTTGCACGTTGGCGACCAGGTCCTGCACACCGTCGGTGAGGACCTGCTGCCAGGACGCCGCCGGGGTGGTCAGGCCGGCCGTGCGGTCGCGGACGGTGCTGAGCTGGCGCACCACCTCCGCCGCCCGGGAGGGTTCGGTGAGCACGGCCTGTTCGGCGGCCACCTCGCCGGCGAGTTGCGTGCCGACGAAGGCGAGCTCGGCGGCGGCGGCGGTGGCGGCCGCCGCCGACGCCCCGGTGGCAACGGTCCGGGCCAGGAAGGCGATCAGGTCCCGGTAGCCGGACTCGGCCAGCAGCTCCGGACGGCGGGCCGAGCGCAGCCGCAGGAAGGACGACACCCCGAACACCGGCAGCTCCAGCCCGGCGGCGGCGAGATGCGCCCGGTCGCGCTCGACGATCTCGCGCCAGTGCGGGTGCAGGTCCGTCTTGGTCACGACGCAGGCGGCCCGCGGGCACCGCTCCAGGGCCGCGCGCAGGAAGTCCACCTCCGGTCGGTTGAGTTCGGCCGAGGCGTCGGTGACGAAGAGGACCCCGTCCACCTGGTCGAGCACGCCCAGCGTGACGATGCCGAAGGCGGAGTCGAGGCCGCCGACGCCCGGGGTGTCGACGAGACACAGCCCGGACGCGAGAAGCCGGTGCGGCAACGCGATCTCCAGTGATCGCAGCCGCCGCGCGTTCGCCGGGTTCCCGACCTCGGAGACGAACTCCGCGATCGCGTCGAGCGCTACCGGGGCGGTGACCGGCCGTCCGGGTGAGCCGGATTCGAGATGGGCCACGGCGGAAGCGGTCTCACCGTGCCGGACGGTCGTGGGGACCACCGTCACCACGTCGGCGTCGGTGGGGCAGACCGCACTCTGCAGGAGCGCGTTCACCATCGTGCTCTTGCCCTTCTTGAACTCGCCGACCAGCGCGACGGTGATGGTGCGCCGCTCCCACGCGTCCCGCACCCGGTCGAGCCGCTCGACGAGGTCGGACCGGCCGCGGTCCAGAGCCAGCCGACGGGTCTCCGCGAGTCGCCGGGCGATGTCGCCGGAGGGCGGGGGCGCCGCGGGCGGGGGCGAGGTGGCCGGCGGTGGCGGTGCGGAGGTGGCTGGTGCGGCCGGGGTGGACGTTCCCGGGGCGATCGCCGGGGCGGGCGGTGCCGCGGGGGGAGCGGGGGACATCGGCGCAGCGGAAAGAGGTGGTGCCGGTGCCCGGGCTGGGATGGGCGGGGTGGGCGGGAGCAGCGCCGGTGGTAGGCCCGGTGTGGCGGGCGGGGACGGTGCGGGTGCCTGGGTTTGCGTCGGCGCGGCGGGCGGGGACGGTGCGGGAGCCTCGGCGGGACCCGGCGCAGCGGACAAGGAAGATGCCGATTGCTGACTCGGCGCAGCGGGCGTGGACGGTGCGGGAGCCTGGGCGGGACCCGGCGCGGTGGGCGTGGACGGTGCCGGACCCTGGGCGGGCGTCGGCGCAGCGGGCGTGGACGGTGCCGCTTCCCGGCCGTGTCCCGGCACAGCGGGCGGAGAGGATGCCGGTGCCGGTGCCGGTGCCGGTGCCGGTACGAGCGTCGGCGCGGCAGGCGGCAAGGGCGGTGTCGTGGGGACCGCCGGTGTGGGTGCCGGGGCGGCCGGCGGTGCGAGCGCGGCGGGCGGGTCTGTCGCCGCGCCCCCTGGAATGGCTGTCGGAGCGGCGGTGCCGTCCCCCCAGCCGAGGAAGGTGCTGCACCCGGTGCAGAACATCGCGGCGTCGTCGTCGGCGACGCCGCACACCGCGCAGGTCTTCATCCGCCGCCCCGGGTCCGCGGCCGGTGGCCGTCGCCAGGGCCGTCGGACCGAGCACACCGCAGGCGGTGGACAGCGTCAAGCACGATGGCGGAACTGCCGTCACGACTGCCCTTTCGGGCCGACGATCAGGCAATGCAGCCCCTGGGCGACCCCCGACTGCGAGGATCGCGGCGGAGGTGCCGGGTGAGGGACATGGTCTGCGGCGCGTGCGGTGCGCACAACCGTCGGCCGGTCGACTTCTGCGCCTCCTGCGGCGCCTTCCTCGCCTGGGACGAGGCGCCGGACGCCCGCGACGACGGAGCGCCGCCGGCGGCTGACGGGCACCCACCCGCGGTGGACCGGCCCCCGGTCGACCACCCCCCGCCTGCCGCCGGGTCAGCCGGCGGGTTCCCGGACGACGACGACGTCCCGGTCGCCCGGTGGACGTTCGGGGCGGCCGCCCGCACCACCACCACGCACCCCGGCCCGTCCGCCACCCCCGCGACCCCCGCCGCGGCGGCCATCGCCGACCCGGCGCCCGCGGCGACCCACGACCCGGCGCCGCCCCCAAGGCGGACCTGCCCGCAGTGTGCGGCCCCGGCGGAGTCGGGGCGCCGGTTCTGCCGCCGCTGCGGGTTCCAGCTGGTGCACCCGGCCGCCGACGCGGCGCCGCCGTCGGCCGCACCGGACCCGCGGCTGCCGTGGTGGCGGTGGCGCCCGGGCGGTGCGACCCGGGCGGCGTGGCGACGCAGCCTCCCGCTGCGCTACCGGGTGCGCCGCTGGCTCTTCGGCGTGCTCGGGATCGGGCTTCTGATCGGCGGTCTCACCCTCATCGGGCGCGACCCGGTCGGCTGGGCGGCGGACCGGTGGAACGACCTGCGCGACGTCCAGGTGCCGGTCGGTGATCTCACCGCGGTGGCCGTGCCCGCCGAGAGCGCCGACGGCCCGGGCAGTGCGGCGGTCGACCGGCGTCTTGACACCGCCTGGGTGACGCCGTGGCCGGCCGGCAGCGCGCCGGCCACCGACTGCGCGGCACCCCGCACCGACGCCGACCCCGCCGCCCCCGGCGCGCTGCTGGTCGGTCTGGGCGCCACCCGCGAGGTGCGGACCGTCCGCATCCATCCGGGACCGCCGTCAGCCGACCAGCGCGCCACCGAACCCCGGCCTCGACGCATCCAGATCGGTTGGGCGGACGGCTGTGTCACGGTGGACGTACCGGACACCGCGGCGCCGGTGACCACAGCGGTGCGCATCTCCGCGGACACCGTGTGGCTGTCCGTCGTCGAGGTGTGGCCGGCCGCGACCCCCGATGCGCGGCCCGAGGTGTCGGTCACCGAGGTGGAGTTCCTGGCCCGTCCCTGACCGCGGAGCCGCAGCGGACACGACGGACCCGGCCTCAGCGGGCGGGTACGGGTTGCGCGTCCGGGCGGGTCCGCGGCGGACCCGGCCTCGGCGGGCGGGTACGGGCTGCGCGTGCGGGCGGGTCGACGGCGGACCCGGCCTGAGCGGGCGGGTACGGGCTGCGCGTGCGGGCGGGTCCACGGCGGACCCGGCCTGAGCGGGCGGGTACGGGCTGCGCGTGCGGGCGGGTCCACGGCGGACCCGGCCTCAGCGGGCGGGTACGGGCTGCGCGTCCAGGCAGATCCACGACGGACCGGAACCGGTGGCGCAGAAGGCCGTCACCTCGGCCGGGGACGCGAACGGGCCGACGTAGACGATGTAGCTGTCGTTCACCACCGGCGCGGCCCCGAGCGTCAGGCCCGGATGGTCGGCCGACGCGAGCACCGCGACGGTCCGGTCCGGGAACTGCGCCTGCAGGGTGTCGCGCCGCTGGGCCGCCCGTCCCTGCGGGTCCACGTCCGTCACCGGATACACCGCCAGCACGGCGATGTGGGCGCCGGCGGCGAACGTCGTGCCGGTCGCCGGCGTCGTCTCCGACGTCGATGCCGTCTCCGACGCCGGTGTCGTCTCCGACGCGGACGTCGCCACCGACCCGCTCGCGGGCGGGACCACCGGCGTCGGCACGGAAGCGGGCGGCACCGCGACGGACCCGGGCAGCGGCGTCTCCGGAACCGTCGGCGCGGCCGACGCCGGGGCTGCCGACGTCGGCGCGGGCACCTCGGAGGTCACCGGCGCGGCGTCCGTCGCGCTCGCCGACGCAGCGGCCGTGGGGACGGTCGCGCAGGCCGGCGGCGACACCGGCCCGACCGACGTGCCGCGCCGGGCCTGCAGGGCGTAGCAGTAGGTGGTGCCGCCGACGACGTCGGTGACGACCTGGACGCCCTGCCCACCGGGCAGCGCGGTGAGCGGCCCACGCGCGCCGTCGATGACCGGGAACAGGTCGTAGCCGTCGACGCCGGGCTGTGGCGTCCACCGGAGGGTCAGGGCGTCCACCGCGGCCACCGCCGTCAGCTCGGGACGGTCGGGGATGCCGGTGGTGAGGACGTTCCCGGTCTCCGACGTCGGCCGCGTGAGCGCCCAGGCGACACCGCCACCCACCAGGAGCACGGCCACCGTGGACACCGTCACCACCGCCCGGGACAGGATGGGCCGCTGGGTGAACGCGGCGTCGACGACCACCCGCCGCCCGTCGGAGCCGACGAGGCCCGGTACTGACGGCGCCGGTTCCGGCGGGTCGGGTTCGGCGGTGACCGAGAACGGCCGCCGCACCGGGGTCCCGCGCAGGAACGGACGCCGGGTCCGCACCGCGACCCGGGTGACTCCGGACGCCCCGACCGGCAGGTGCAGCCGGTCGGGCAGCACCGCACAGTCCAGATTCTCGTCCGGGTCGCTCGCGCCGACCCGGAGGGTCACCGCGGCGTTGCCCCAGTTCGACACCGTGACGAGATGCCGTCCGCGCCAGCGGCCGTGGGAGGTCAGCGGCACCGTGCGCGCGGTGAGGCCGAAGACCCGTCCGACGTCCAGATCGCCCTCGACGACGGTGACCTCGCCGGAGTCGACGACCGAGGTGACCCGGACGCCGAAGGGCAGCCGGCCGCCGGTGCCGGCGGCGCCGTCGGGCGGGCTGAAGAGCAGTACCGCGGACGCCTCCTGGCCCGGGTACACCTGGATCTCGGCCGGGCTCACCGTGCCGAAGTCGGCCACCTCCGCCCCGAGCAGTTCCAGGCGGTATCCCTCGACGATGTCGCCGGGGTTGCCGATGGTGAGCGTGCCGCGGGCCTGCCCGCCGGGCTCCGCCGACAGCGTCTCCGGTTCCAGCCGCACCGTCGGCCCCGTCATGACCTCTCCTCATCGCGGCGCGCGGCGGCCGCCGTCACGGCGGACTTCCGTCCGGCAGGTCCCAGGTGGGCGGCGACGGGTCGTCGACGTCCGTCGTGGCACCGGGAACAGCGCTCGCGTAACGCATCTCGGCGGGGTCGGTGAGGCCGTCCCAGTCGCTGTCCGCGAGCGTCGGGTTGAAACCCGCGGCCACCTCGACGCTGTCGGTGAGCCCGTCGGCGTCGGTGTCGGCGCGCAGCGGGTCCGAGTGGCTGCCCAGGTGCTCGTAGGCGTCGCTGAGCCCGTCGTCGTCGGTGTCGGCGCGCAGCGGGTCCGTGCCGAGCAGCCGTTCGAACTCGTCGGTGAGCCCGTCGGCGTCGGCGTCGTTCCCGCCGTCGGCCATCGGCGCGCCGGCGTCGATGACGTCGTACCGTGGTCCGGAATCCAGCGGGGCGGTCTCCGGTGGCGTGACGGCCGGCGGGTCCGGTGCGGCGATGTGACCGAGGACGCCGTCGACGTAGTCCCGGATCGTCGGGTTGTGGTTGGCCGGGGTGCCCGGGGCGACGTCCCACCCGGACTTCGGTCCCTGCTGGCCGCCCTCGCCGGCGAAGTGGGCGGCGATCACCCGCTCCCAGTCGCCCAGCCGGGCGTAGGCCGCCGTCACGTCGGCCCGCATCCTGGCGTCCTGTACCTCGGGCGGTGCGTCGGCGGCGTGGTCGTACCCGCCGTAGCCGTCCCAGGTGCCGTCGATGTACTGGTAGGCGCCGGAGGCGGTGCTGGTCGGGTTCTCGGCGCGGTAGTCGCCGCCCGACTCCTGCTGCATGATGCCGGCCATCACCCGGTCGACGTCCAGGTCGTCCGCGTCGACCGGTCCGTCGGGCACGGCCGCGGGAGCGTCGACGGACGCCGTCACCGCGGCCGGGTCGACCGTGCCCAGCCCGGGTAGCACCGCCGCGTACTCGAAGCGGTCGCCGACGTCGCGGGTGGTGACCCCGAACGTGGTGCTGGCCGCCTCGACGGTGCGCCCGTCGCCCAGGCTGATCGCCACGTGGGCCTGGTCCGGACGGGCACCGCCCGGGGTCGGCTCGGACGAGAAGTGGAAGACCAGTGCGCCGGGGGTGTGTGCGGCCTGCTCCACCGGGATCAGCAGACCCTGCTCCTTGAGCTCGAGATACTGCAGGTACGAGGCACCTTCGAGGTCGATGCCGACCCGGGCGGCCGCCCACTGGGTGAACTCGGCGCAGTCGAAGACGTCGGGGTCCGGGTCGTCGGGATCGGTGTCCACGCCGAACTCGTACCGGTCGCCGACCTGCGCCAGAGCGGCGTCCAGCATGGTGCGGACGACACCCGACGCGCCGGCCGCGGGGCCCGCCGCCGCCGCTTCGACCGGCGGCGGGACCGGTGCGACCGGCGCGACCGCGACGTCGGCGACCCGGGCGTCCCGGCCGTGCCGGAGTTCCGCGTCGTCGGAGAGCCCGTCCCGGTCGGTGTCCACCGCCGTCGCGTCCAGGCCGAGGCTGACCTCCAGGCTGTCGGTCAGCCGGTCGCCGTCGGTGTCGGCGCGCAGCGGATCCAGTCCGGCGGCGCGCTCCGCGGCGTCGGCCAGGCCGTCCGCGTCGGTGTCGGCCAGCGCCGGCCGGGGCCCGTGGACGTCGGGCACGAGCGGGGAAGAGGTGGCCCAGTCGGCGGCGTCGGGCACCGCGTCGCCGTCGGTGTCGGCCCGCAGCGGGTCGGTGCCGCTGGTGACGAGCTCGAAGGCGTCGGTGAGGCTGTCGGCGTCGGTGTCGATCGAGGTGGGGTCGGTGCCGGCCAGCCGCTCGAACTCGTCGGTGAGGCCGTCGTTGTCGCTGTCGCCGCCCCCGCCACCCAGCGCGGTGCCGCCGTCGATCTGGTCGTATCCGGTGGGTACGGGACCGGCCGCGCCCGCCCGGGTCAGGGTCAGGACGGCGGGCAGGAACATCCGGTAGTCGGGATCACGCCCGTCCCACGGCGACAGGTCCGTGCCGCGGGCCGAGAGTTCGTACGCGGCACGGGCACTCACCAGTGGATCGTCGAGATCCCCGAAGCGGCCCGCGGTCGCCGGGTCCAGCTGCCACAGCCCGACGCCGTCCGGCGACGCGAGGTCGTTGACCCCGTGCGACTCCGCGAGCGCGACCGCCGTCCACGTGACGGCCTGCTCGGGGGTGAAGCCCGCCTGCAGGGCGACGCGGTAGATCTCGATCGCGGTCAGTACGGCCATCTCGTTCCTCGACGGGGTCCTTCCCGGGTACCGGCGACGTACGGCGGCCGCGCACCCGCGGGGTGGCCGGCGTCGTGTGCCGATCATCGGCGGGCGGAGCGCCGTCCGGAAGCGGACGGGTCCCGCGGCACCGATGTCTGCCCCTTCGGGCTGCCTCGAAGGCCCGATCGACTCCCGACGGCGACGTCCGCGCGCGACAGACTGGTGCGGTGGCGGAGGCGTTGGCGTACGGGCTGAGCGTGGACCTCGGCACCACCTACACGGCGGCGGCGACGCTGACGCTGGACAGCGCCGCACGCCCGGAGGCGGTGGGACTGGGCAACCGCGCGCTGCAGATCCCGTCGGTGCTGTTCCTCGGGCCGGACGGGGAGGTGCTCGTCGGCGAGGCGGCCGAGCGCCGGGCCGCCGCCGACCCGTCGCGGGTGGCCCGGGAGTTCAAGCGGCGCATCGGCGATCCCGTCCCGATGGTGGTGGCCGGTTCGCCCTACTCGGCCCAGTCGCTGACCGCCCGGCTGCTGCGGGCGGTGGTCGCCCAGGTCGTCGAGGCCCGTGGCGGGTCCCCGGCCTGGGTGGTGCTGACCCATCCGGCGAACTGGGGTCCCTTCAAGCTGGACCTGCTGCGTCAGGCCGCGGCCCTGGCCGATCTGCCCGACGTCCGGCTGTGCCCGGAGCCGGTGGGGGCGGCGCTGCAGTTCGCGGCGACCCGGCCGGTGGGAGTGGGCGAACGCATCGCGGTGTTCGACCTGGGCGGCGGCACCTTCGACGCCTGCGTGCTGATCCGCACCGCCGGCGGCTTCGAGATCCTCGGCCGTCCCGACGGTGTCGAACACCTCGGGGGTGCCGACTTCGACGAGGCGGTGTTCCGGCACGTGCTCGGCGCCGCGGCCGTCGACCTGTCCGGGGTGGACGTCCGGGATCCGGCGCTGACCCGGTTGCGCCGGGACTGCGTCGACGCCAAGGAGGCGCTGTCGGCCGACCCCGAGACGTTCGTGGTCCTGTCGCCGGCCGGCACCGCCCAGCAGGTACGGCTGACCCGGTCCGAGTTCGAGGAGATGATCCGGCCGGCGGTCCGGGAGGCGCTGGACGCCACCCGCCGTACGCTGCGGTCGGCGCAGGTCGAGCCGGCCGACCTGCGGACCGTGGTGCTCATCGGCGGTTCGTCGCGCATCCCGCTGGTGGCCGAGATGGTGGTGGCCGCCTTCGGGCGGCCGGTGGCGCGGACCGGAAACCCCAAACACGACGTCGTCCTCGGCGCCCTCTGGACCGGCCCCGGCGTCGCGCTGCCGCCCGCGCCGGACCCCGCCGGCCCGTCGTCGGAGGTGGAGGATGCCGACCCCTCCGACGGCACACCCCCGGTCGGTGTGCGGCGCGACGACGACGACGCCGGCGCCGCCGCCCGTCCCGGCCGCCGGCCGCTGCTGCTGGCCCTCGGGGCGGCCTTCGCGGTGGTCCTCGTGGTCGGCGCGGTCGTCTGGTGGCCCCGGACGGACGGTGGCGGTGGGACCTCGCCGCTGGGCGGAACCACCTCAACCGCGCCGACCACCCCCGCCGCTTCCACGCCGGCCGTCACGACCACGTCGGATCCCGCTCCGGACCCGTCGTCCGACGCCGCCGCGACCGACCCGACCGGCACCGCGGGCGGCCCTGCGGGACCGACGGACCCGGGCATCCCGCAGGCGCCGACCCCACTGCCGGAAGCGACCGTGATCGCCGCGCTGGACGTCGACGGCGTCCAGGGGCTGTACCCGGTGGACACGGTCACCGGCGCGATCGGCGTCCGGTTGCCCACCGCGTCGGTGGAGAAAGCGACGGTGTCGCCGGACCGTCGGTCGATGGTGTACCTGCGGGCCTTCGACGGCGGCACCGAGCTGCGCGTGATCGGCACCGACGGCAGCGGCGACCGCCCGCTGTTCGCGATCCGGCATCCGGAATGCCAGCGGTACTACACACCGGCCTGGAGTCCCACCGATCCGGATCTGGTCGCGGCCGCCTGTGCGGTCACCCGGCCCAACGCCGAGAAGCCCAACCAGGCGGCCCAGGACGTCTTCAGCATGCTGGTGTTCTCGGTGTCCGACGGGTCGGTGGTGACCCGCATCCCGGTCGACTTCGACTGGTACGACGGGCTCTCCTTCTCCGCCGACGGCACCCGGCTGGCCTTCTTCGGCTGGGCGTGGAACGACACGCACCTGTCGCTGTACGACGTCGCCGCCGACGGCAGCGAACGGTCGCCGACCCGGTTGACCGACGACCACGAGGACTTCGACCCGGTGTACTCACCGGAGACGGGCAGCTCGGCGATCGCCTTCCGGCGGCTGACCGATCCCGGGGACGGCCGGCCCGTCTACGACATCGACGTGCTGGACACCGGTTCCGCGGCCCCGAGACGGGTCCCCACCGACTCCGACGACAACGAGATCGACCCGTCGTGGTCGCCCGACGGGAGCCGCCTGGTCTACCGCTCCAGCCGCGGACTCGCCGACGACCAGCTCTACCGGTACTGGATCGCCGACGCGGACGGCGGCGGCGCACGGCTGCTGACCGACCTGCCCGCGCTCGCCCCGGCCGCGTGGGGTCGCCGCTGACCCCGCCGACGGATCCCGCCGGCCGTTGAGGATCCGTTGACCGCGGCGTCGACGTCGTGTTGATCCGGCGTTGAGCGGCCCGTCCCACAATGCCCGCACAGGCACGGTTCCCGGTTCTTCAGGAAGGCACGACCATGCAGCTGCCGGTGGCGACCTACGTGTACGCCGACGACCCGATCTCGCAGGCCGGGGTGATCAGCCAGCTCCGGGGCCGTCCGGAGATCCGGGTCGTCGACGCGGCGCACCTCGACGACGCGGCCGTCGCGGTGGTCGTCGCGGACGTCCTCACCGACGACGTGGTGCGGGTGCTCCGGGCCCTGCAGCGCGGGTCCGTGCCCCGGACCGTGCTGGTCGCCCGGGTGGTCGACGACAGCACCGTGGTCACCGCCGCGGAGGCGGGCGTCGGGGGGCTGCTGCGCCGGGAGGGCACCACGCCCGACATCCTGGTCCGCGCCCTGGTCCGGGTCGCCGCCGGCGAGGGGGAGATCCCGCCCGACCTGCTCGGCCGGCTGCTCGGCCAGGTCGGCCGGCTGCAGCGGCAGGTCCTCGCGCCGCGCGGCATCGCCTTCTCCGGTCTCACCCCGCGGGAGGCGGAGGTGCTCAAGCTGGTGGCCACCGGTCACGACACCGCCGAGATCGCGGGCCGGCTCTGCTACAGCCAGCGCACCGTGAAGAACATCCTGCACGACGTCACCACGCGCCTGCAGCTGCGCAACCGCTCGCACGCGGTGGCCTACGCGGTGCGGGAGGGACTCATCTGATGACGACGGCCAGCCGTGCCCGCCGGCGCCCCTCCCCGGACGAGGGCCGGCGGCGGTGATCCACGAGGTGGACGTGGCGCTGCGCGCGCTGATCGAACGCGACGCCGCCGACGGTGCCCAGGTCGAGGTGGTCTTCGACGCGCCGACCAAGGAGTGGTCCAGCCGCCGCAACGTGCCCACCGTCGACGTCTACCTCTACGACATCCGGGAGGACCTACGCCGCCGGGAACGGGGGCTGGTCAACGAGTACCGCGACGGCCAGGTGGCCGCCCGGCGGCTGCCGCCCCGCTGGTTCAAGCTGTCCTACCTGGTGACCGCGTGGACGCAGCGACCCGAGGACGAGCACCGGCTGCTGTCCACGCTGCTGGCCTGCTTCCTGCGCCACGAGGCGCTGCCCGCGGAATTCGTCACCGGACCGCTCGGTGAGCTCGGACTGCCGGTGCCGGTGAGCATCGGACTGCCGCCGCCGGAGGACCGTTCCTTCGCCGACGTCTGGACCGCGCTCGGCGGCGAGCTCAAGCCGTCGCTGGACGTGGTGATCAGCGCACCGACCGACACCGGCCGGCGGTTCGAGGCCGGCCCGCCGGTGGACGCGCCCGTCACGCTGTCCGTCGGCGGCACCACGGACTGGCCTCCTCGGGAGACCCGCGACGGCGCCGCCCGTCGCGCCGTCCGCGACACCCCCGTCCCCGTCGCTCCGGCACCGTCTCGGCGCCGCCGGGCCCGCTCCGGGGAGACGTCGTGAGCAGGCCAGGGGACGACTTCCTCACCGGTCGGCTCGCCGACCTCCAGGCCCGGGTCCGGCAGCTGGTCGAGCACCGCCGGCGCGGCGACCCGCACCCGGACGACCCGTTCCGGGGGCTGTACCTGGGCGACGACGCGGTCGACCAGCTGCTCGTCCCGCCGGAGGCCGACCCACCCGCGGCGGGGCACGCGGTCCCGGTGGCCGCCGCCGCGCCGCGATCCCGGCTAAGCCGGTTGTCCGACGCCGCCGGACTGGACGACACGGACGTCGACCTGGTGCTGGTCGCCGCGCTGCCCGACCTGGACAGCCGCTACGAACGGCTCTACGGCTACCTCAACGACGACGTCACGCGCCGCCGCGTCTCGATCGGGACCGCCCTCGTGCTGGTCGGTCTCGCGGTCGACGCCGCGCCGGCGCGCGCCCGCCTGCTGCCCGGCGGTCCGCTCGTCGACCGTGGTCTCGTGCTCGTCGACGACGCCGACCGGCCGTTCCCGACCCGGGCGCTGCGGGTCCCCGACCGGGTCACCGCGCACCTGCTCGGTGACGACGCCGCCGACCCGCACCTGGCCGACGTGCTGGTCGACCTGCAGCCGTTCCGCGGACCGGTGGCGGAGCGGCTGGCCGACGCCCTCGCGGCGGGGCGCCGGTTGTTCCACCTGCGAGAGCAGGGCGCCGGGGTGGGCTCCGCCGCGGCCGCCGCGGCGTTGACCGCCACCGGCCGGCGGGCGCTCGGCGTCGACCTCGGCCGGCTCCGGTCCGCTCCCGACGTCGCCGCCCTGATCACCGTTCTCGGCCGGGAGGCGCTGCTCCGTGGGGCCGGGGTGGTGGCCGGGCCGGTGGACGTGCTCGCCGGATCCGATCTGGACGCGGTGCGCCGGCTCGCCGATCTGCGCGTCCCGGTGGTCCTGGTGGGGACCGGCACCTGGGACCCGCACTGGTCCACCTCCGTGCCCACCGCGTTCGACGTCCCCATCCTCACCCCGGCGGAACGCCGGAGCGTCTGGCTGCGAGCGCTGGACGACCTCCCGGACGCCGCTGCGCCCACGGTCGAGGCGGTCCCGGTCCACTTCGTGCTGGGGCCCCGGCAGATCGCGCAGGCGGTCCGGGCGGCGGCCTCAGGAGGCGTCGCCGACGGTGCGGTCCGGCTCGACGCGGCCGGCCTCCGGCGCGGCGCCCGCAGCCAGAACGCGGCGGGCCTGGAGCGGCTGGCCCGGCGCGTCGAGCCCGTGGTGGGGTGGGACGACATCGTTCTGCCCGACGCAGCTCTCGGGCAACTGCGCGAGCTGACGTCCCGCGCCCGGCACCGCGACCGGGTGCTGCTGGAGTGGGGGATGCGGCCCGGCGGCGGCCGCGGCCGCGGGGTCACCGCCCTCTTCGCCGGCGACTCGGGCACCGGGAAGACGATGTCGGCCGAGGTGATCGCGCACGACCTCGGTCTGGACCTGTACACGGTGAACCTCGCCACCGTGGTGGACAAGTACATCGGCGAGACCGAGAAGAACCTCGAGCGCATCTTCGCCGAGGCCGACGGCGTCAACGCGGTGCTGCTGTTCGACGAGGCGGACGCCATCTTCGGCAAGCGCAGCGAGGTGCGCGACGCCCACGACCGCTACGCCAACATCGAGAGCGCCTACCTGCTCCAGCGGATGGAGACCTTCGACGGGCTGGCCGTGCTGTCGACGAACCTGCGGTCCAACATCGACGACGCGTTCACCCGGCGGCTGGACATGATCGTGGACTTCCCGGCACCCGACGAGACGAGCCGGCTGGCCATCTGGGAGCGCTGTCTCGTCCCGCCGCTGCCGTGCGACCCGGACCTCGACCTCGCCTTCTGCGCCCGCGCCTTCACGCTGTCGGGCGGCAACATCCGCTCCGCCGCCATCACGGCCGCGTACCTCGCGGCGGGCGGGGAGGGTGTGCTCGGGATGGCGGAGCTGATCGCGGCCGTCCAGCAGGAGTACCGCAAACTCGGCCGGCTCGTGCTGGAGCGCGAGTTCGGGCCCTACCTGGCCGGTGCCGGTGTCACCCCGGGGAGGGACCGATGAACCACAAGCTCTGCACCCAGTGCGGCGAGCGCAACGAGCCGACCGCCGAGTTCTGCGTGGCGTGCCTCGCTTTCCTGCCGTGGTCCGGGAGCGACGCGGACGACACCGTCGCCGACAGCGGGGTGACCGCCCCGGCGGTCGGTGCCGCACCCCGATCCGGCGACGCCACCACGGTGCTCGACCTGCGGGCGCCGACCGGGCCGACCCGGCACCCGGTCGCGGGGGCGGGAGCAGTGCCCGGGCCGGTCGCGGGGATGCCGCCGACGGACCGGACGGCGGATCGCCCGTCCGCCCCCGCGCCGGCGACCCGGTCCACGTCCGTCGAGCCGCTTCGGGTCTCCGTCGACGCTCCCGAGACCCTGCTACCCCCCGACGGGGCGCCGGCCGTCGTGACGGCCCGGCTGTTCAACGCCTCCGGCATCGTGGACGGCTTCGCGGTGGAGCTGCTGCGACCTCCGCCGTGGGTCACCCTGCGCCCCGTCGAGGTGCGGCTGATGCCCGACGCCACCGCCGATCTCGCGGTGCAGCTGCACCCGGTGCCCGCCGCGGTCGCCCCCGCCGGGCGGCACCGGCTCGCCCTGCGGATCCGGTCGGCCGCCGACCCCTCGGTGTCGGTACCGCTGCCCGTGGTGCTGGTGGTGCCGCCCAACCACGCCCCGCTCACGCTGTCCGCCGAGCCGTCGGTGGTCCGGGTCCGCGACGGTGCCGAGGCGACCCTGGTGGTGACGGTGGACAACGCCGCCGGGAACGCCGAACGGCGGGCGGTGCTGCGCGGCACGGACCCGGAACGTCTGGTGCGGTTCGGGTTCCGGCCGCCCGCCGTCGACGTCGCCCCCGGCGGCCGCGCGCACGTCCGGGTGTCGGTCACCGCGCCGGCGCCGGAGCCGGGACGGGAACTGAGCCGCATGCTGACGTTGGCGGTGGACGGGCCCGGCCGCCCGGTCACGGTCACCCTGCTGCAGTCCGCGTCCGCGGCGCCGGTCGACCGGCCCTACGAACTGGAGCTCACCCCACAGCTGCTCCGGCTGCGCGACACCGGCTACGGGCGGGTCCGTGTGGTGGTGGACAACAAGGCCGGGGTGCGCCCGTTGCGGATCACCCTGACGGCCGCCGACCCGGAGTCCAGCCTGCGGTTCGCCTTCCGGCCGCCCGTGGTCGACGTCCCCCGGGGTGGCGAGGCCGGCGCCGAACTGCACCTCGAGGCGGCGCCGCCCGGGCCGGGCCAGGAGGTCCACCGGCCGTACACCGTCACCGGTTGGGACGGCGAGCGGGAGATCGGTGTCGAGGGGGCGCTCGTGCTGAGCACGTCACCGCCGCCGCCGGACCGGCCGCTGGCCGTCCGCCTGGACCCCAGCGTGGTCCGGGTCCGGGACGCGAGCTCCGGGGAGCTCGCAGTCGTCGCCGACAACCGCGGCGGCGGCCGGAGCCGCAGCGTGACCTTCGGCGCCTTCGACCCCGAGCGGACGATGCGGTTCGAGTTCCGGCCACCCTCGGTCGCCGTGCCGGCGGGCGCCGCGGCCACGGTGGCGCTGCGGGTCTCGGCACCCCGGGGTGCGGGTGGCGAGCAGGCGGCGCGACCGTTCACGGTGGTGGCCACCGACGGTGCGGCGGAAACCGAAGCGCCGGGCAGCTTCATCCAGGAGTTCTCCGACCGCCGGCCGCTGTGGCGCTCGGTCCTGACGGTCGGCGGCGGTGCGCTGGCGGTGGCCGGCGCGTTCCTGCCCTGGCACGTCGGCGCCGGCGTCGACGTTCCGTCGGAGACCGGCATCCCGGTGGGGAGCGAGATCACCGGCGTGGAGTGGGGTCTGCCCACCGTCGAGGTGGCCGCCGGGAACACCGACGTGGGGCTCGCACTGCCCGACCTGCCCGACCAGGTGGACCCGTTCGTCTCGGCCGGTGCGGTGCTGATGCTGCTGGCCGTGCTGGCCGTGTTCGGACGGCTCGGCCCCACCGGGCGGCTGACCCGGGTGTCCGCGCTGCTGGCGCTGCTGCTGCTCGGAGGCTTCCTGGTCGCGGCCGCCCTGGTGCCGGACACCGGACGGCTGGGGATCGGCGGCATCCTCGCGGCCGTGGGGTGTGTGGCGATGTTCACCGGTGGCCTCCTGGCGCGGCCCCGCCGCTGACGGTTGCCCCATCGGGCACCGCCGTCCGCCCCCGGGGACGGTCGTCGGACCCCTGCCCGGGCACCGTGCCGGTGACAGCATCGACCCGTCACCTCGGGAAGGCCTCGCCATGCGCACCCACTCGCACGACGCGGAGGAATCCGCACTGCGGCCTCGAGCCGCCCGGCTGGACACCGCGCCGCCGTCCGCGGCCGCGCGGGCCGCCGCCACCGGACATCGCGAGGTGCTCGACCCCGCGGGTGTTCTCGGCCTGCAGCGGGCCGCCGGCAACGCCGGCGTGGGTGCCGCGCTGGCCGAGGAACGGTCACCGGTGCACGAGGTGATCGGGTCGGGCGGCGGCAGTCCGCTGCCGCCGGACGTGCAGGCCGAGATGCAGACCCGGCTCGGGCACGACTTCGGTGACGTCCGCGTCCACACCGACGGCCGGGCGCACGAGTCCGCCCGCTCGGTCAACGCCCACGCCTACACCGTGGGGAGCAACGTGGTGTTCCAGCGGGACGCCTACGACCCGACCAGTACCGCGGGCAAGACGATGCTCGCCCACGAGCTCACCCATGTCGTCCAGCAGCGCAGCGGACCCGTGGACGGCACCCCTACCGGTGGCGGTATCCGGGTCAGCGACCCCGGGGACCGCTTCGAACGGGAGGCGGCGGCGAACGCGGAGCGGGTGATGTCCGTGCCGGCGCCTGCTGCGGCACCTGCGGTGTCGCCCGGCGCGGCCGCGGTGCAACGGGCGGAGGAGGACGAGGACGTCGCCGCCGGGTCCGCCCAGGGCACGTCCGTGCAGCGTGCGGAGGAGCCGGAGGAGGAGACCGCGCAGGGCGCGTTCGTCCAGCGGGCCGAAGCCCCGGAGGAGCAGGAGCAGGCGGACTGACCGGACCGCACCCGGAGGCGCCCGAATGAGCGACGTACGGTGACCGGCGGTTCCCGGTCGACGCCCGGTTCCCGAGCCGCGGCCGCCGACGCGCTGTCCGCGGCGCGCCGCAGGGCCGCGCCGGCCCGACCCGCGGCCGCCCCCGGCGGCATGCTGGGTCTCCAGCGCGCCGCCGGCAACGCGGCGGTGGGCGCGCTGCTGCGCGCCCGCCTGATGTCCCCGGGAGACGCCGCCCTCGCCGACATCGACGTCGCCCTCCGGGAGCTCAGGCGCGACGAGCCCGCGATCGAGCCCGTCGAGACCGGGCTGAAGGCCGCCAAGGCGGCCGGTGTCCCGGTGGACCTCGAAGGACAGAAACCGCCGCCCGCCGCGCTGGCCGTCACCACCACCGGGTTCGGGCCGGCCGCGGTCGCGGCGAAGAAGCCGGTGCCACCCCCGAAGCCGGTACCGGCCGTGAGCCCACTCGGCAAGGCGGGGGCCGGGAAGGCGCCGCGCGGCCGCGCCGGCGGCGCCGCGGCCGCCCCGCCGCCCCGGACACCGGCGGTCGTCGACGGGCCGGCCGCCGGGTTCGGCGACCTGCGGCTCCGGCCGCCGACCCCGCCACCGGGCGTCCGCCCCGAGCAGGATCCCGCCTTCACCGCCGTCACCGGCTCGGTCAAGCGGGTGGCCGCGGCCGCGCGAACCCATCCGCCGGCGGCCGCCAAGGCGGGGGAGGCGCAGGCCGCCGCGGTCCCGCCCGCCGGTGACGTGGCCGGGCAGGCCAAGGCCGCCAAGGCGGACGCGATGGACGCGCAACAGCCCGGGACCTTCGACAAACAGGCCTTCGTCGCCGCGGTCAAGACCGCCATCGAGGCGAAGTCGCCGAAGACCCTGAAGGAGGCCGACGACTACCACGGGTCGGGCAAGGCCGGTGAGGTCAAGGGCGCCGTCAAGGGTCTCGTGACGCAGGGCAAGGACGGCCAGACCAGGGACATCGCGGCCGCCACCGCGGCGCCGCCCGACGCGTCGAAGGCGGTGCCCAAGCCGGTCGTTCCGATGGCTCCCGAGGAGCCTGGTCACGCACCAACGGTGCCGGCGGCCGGCGCGGTGCCGAAACCGGCCCCGGCCGACCAGACCAACCTCGCCGCCGGGAAGCACCAGGCCAACCAGGAGATGGCCGAGGGAGAGGTCTCGGAGACCCAGCTCGCGCAGTCGGGGGAGCCGCAGTTCGAGCAGGCGCTGGCCGACAAGAAGGAGGCGGCCGCGCACGCCGACACCGCGCCGGCGGCGTTCCGCGCGCAGGAGAAGGAGGTCCTCGCCCAGCACCGCACCGACGCCGCGGCCGAGACGGGGGCGGGGGTGGCCGGGATGCAGTCGGCCAAGGGCGCGGCCCTGGCGAAACTGGTGGCGGACAAGGGGAAGACGAAGTCGAAGGACGAGGCCAGACGGGCCGAGGTCACGGGGCGCATCGACCAGATCTTCACCGCCACCGAGGCGGACGTGAAGAAGCTGCTCGACGGCATCGACCCGAAGGTGGAGGCGGCGTTCGAGAACGGGGAGGCCGCCGCCCGCGCGGCGTTCGAGCGGTTCGTCGCCGCCAAGATGTCGGCCTACAAGAAGGACCGCTACGGCGGCTGGCTCGGCGGGTTGCGGTGGGCCAAGGACAAGCTGCTCGGGATGCCCGACAAGGTCAACGAGTTCTACACCGCCGGGCGGGAGCTGTACCTCAAGCAGATGGACGCCGTCATCTCCCGCGTCGCCGACATCGTGGGCAACGACCTCACCGCCGCCAAACGCCGGATCGCCCAGGGGCGGTCCGAGATCGCCGTCTACGTCAAGGGTCTACCGAGGGACCTGCAGAAGGTCGGCGCCGAGGCGTCGCAGGCGATCGGGGAGCGGTTCCAGCAGTTGGAGAGCGACGTCGACGCCAAGCAGGAGGCCGTCGTCGACACGCTCGCGACGAAGTACGTCGAGTCCCGGAAGGGGCTGGACGAGCGGATCGAGGCGCTGCAGGCGGAGAACAAGGGGCTCGTCGACAAGGCCATCGGCGCCATCAAGGCGGTGATCAACACCATCCGCGAACTGGCGGCGATGCTGAAGAACGTCCTGTCGCGGGTGGCCGGGGTGGTCGGCGACATCATCAAGGCGCCGGTGGCCTTCCTCGGCAACCTCATCGCGGGCGTCAAGGGCGGCATCCTGAAATTCGCCGACAACATCCTCGACCACCTGCGCAAGGGCCTGATGAGCTGGCTGTTCGGCGCGCTGGCCGAGGGCGGTGTCGAGATCCCCGACAAGCTCGACGTCCGCGGCGTCGTCAAGCTGCTGGCGTCGCTGTTCGGATTGACCTGGACCAACATCCGCAACCGGCTGGTCCGCAAGATCGGCGAGAAGGCGATGACGGCCGCCGAGAAGGGCGTCGCCATCTTCCAGATCATCCGCACCGAGGGTGTGGCCGGACTCTGGCAGATGCTGGTCGAGAAGCTCGGCGACATCAAGGAGATGATCCTCGAGCAGGTCAGGGATTTCGTCGTCACCAGGATCATCACGGCCGGGATCACCTGGCTGATCGGGCTTCTCAACCCGGCGGCGGCGTTCATCAAGGCCTGCAAGCTGATCTACGACGTGGTCATGTTCTTCGTCAACAACGCCGGCCGCATCCTGAAGTTCGTCAACACCGTCATCGACTCGGTCGCCGACATCGTCCGCGGCAACGTCGGCGGCGTGGTCACCAGGATCAACGACGTCCTCGGGCAGATGGTGCCCATCCTCATCGGATTCCTCGCCAGCGTCATCGGTCTCGGGGGCATCGGCGAGAAGATCCGGGCGATCGTGCAGAAGCTGCAGAAGCCGGTCAACAAGGCCCTGGATCTCGTCATCACGACCGGGCTGAAGCTGGCCGGCCCGTTGATCCGTGGCCTGGCCGGCGTCAGCGGGAGGGTGAAGGCGAAGATCGCGGCCGGGAAGGCCTGGGTGAAGGGGAAGGTGGCGGCGGGGAAGGAGAAGGTCGCCGGCGTCCTCGGTGCCATCCCGGCCGCCTTCGGATTCCGGGCCGGCGGGGAAGCGCACCGGGTGTACATCGAGAAGTCCGGTACTCCCCGGGTCATGGTGGCCAGCAACCCGGCCGAGGCCGGTGCGGTGCTCGCGCACTACGGCCCCGAGATCGCCGCTTTCCCGGCCACCACTCCGGCGCAGACGCAGGCCCGCAGAGTGTTGCTCGACCATGTCGACACGGCGAGGGGCCGCCTGGGCGCGGTCAACGAGATGCTCAGCGGCGGCCGCCGCGCCACCGAGCAGAAGTTGTCGATGGCGCAGTACAAGCTGGGGCAGTCGATGGGGGCGATCTTCGAGGGCGTGCACCGCCAGCGGATGAAACTCGCGGGGCAGGTGCCCGGCTACACCACGCCCGGCGGTGAGGCCGGTGCATCCACCGGCTCGGTACGGTGTGTCGCCACCGTGACCGTGAGCTGCGGCGCGAAGGAGCGACCGTACCCGAGCTCCGGCGACCGCCCCGCCAACACCAGGGGGACCGCGGTCGACACCTCCGGAACCCCGACCCGGACAGCGCACGAGATGGACCTGGAGCACGTACTGACCGGTCGGGCCGGCGGATTCGTCATCGCGAGCGACGCGGCCACCGAGATGGCCGAGCGGAAAGCGGAATTCGTGACCCGGGCGACCGGTGACGAAGCGACGAGCACCCATGCGGAAGCGCGTCTGCTGACCCAGATCGAAGCGATGCTGGCGAAGGACCCCGCCTGGTCGAAACGGATCCGCGCGATCGAGATCAACATCTCGCACAGCCCGTGCCCGTCGTGCGTCGATCAGCTCCTGACGCTCCGGAAGAGACTCGACAACCCCGGCCTGCGGGTCAGCATCGTGCGCTGGGGCACCCGCTACCGCCTCACCACCGACCAGGGGGTGAACGCCCTCCGGCGGAGCTACACCTCCGTCGGCGGCCCCTGAGACCCCGGGGCCGAAGCACCTCCGTGCGCCCCCCGCGAACCGTGCCGGAGCTCAAGCCGGTGGGCGGCGGGAGCGGCGACAGGGTCGCACCGCGCCCTCGCCGCGTCCGGGCGTGAGTCCGACGGACACAGGCGGACACCGCAGCCCGCGCCGGCGCGGTGGGTCCGTGGGGTCGACCGGCAGGACCGCGCCGCCGCCCGGTTCCACGTCCACCGACGTCCTCGTGCAGCAGACCCGCCGGCGAGGGAGCCCGGTGCCGACGGTGCCCGATCGAGCACCCGACCCTGCCCCCGGTGGCGTCCCGCCGCACGTCTCCCGGCACCGCGAAACAGCGCAGCATTTCCGTTGTCCGGACGGATCTCTCAAGGAGGCAGCATGCCGACCTACCTCTCTCCCGGCGTGTACGTCGAGGAGGTCGACTCCGGGTCCCGGCCCATCGAAGGCGTCGGCACCGCCGTCGCCGCCTTCATCGGTCTCGCCGAGGACGGCGAGTTCAACACCCCGACACTCGTGCCGAACTGGAGCGAGTACACCCGCCACTTCGGCGGCTTCGTCGCGGGCTCGTACCTGGCCCAGTCGGTCTACGCCTACTTCCAGAACGGCGGCGGTAACTGCTATGTCGTCCGTATCGGCCAGGATCCCGCCGCCGGCCGCAACGGAGCGACCCGCTCCGCGCTGACCGCCGGCGCCCAGGCCATGCTCGGCAGCTACCGGGTCGTCGCCCTGGATGCCGGCACGCCCGACGGGTCGCTGGCGGTCGACATCCAGGGTGTCGACGGGGATGCGCCCGACGGCAGCTTCAAGCTCCTCGTCCGCCGGGGCGACCAGATCGTGGAGGAGTACGACCGGCTCACGACCGGCCGGGGCAAGTCCAACGTCGCCACCGCGGTCAACGCCGCGTCGAGCACGATCCGCATCGAGGAGACGACGACCACCGCCGCGGCCGCCGCGCCGACCGTCGGGGCCAGCGTCACCCTGCACACCCCGCCGCCGCCCGCCGCGGTGCCGTCGCCGCGGCTGACCGCCGAGGACTACGTCGGCGACGTCGCCGAACGCACCGGCTTCTCCGGCCTCGAGACCGTCGACACCGTCACCATGGTCTGCGTCCCGGACCTGATGAGCGCCTACCAGCAGGGCGCCATCGACCAGGACACGGTCAAGGCGGTACAGCTGGCGATGATCGCGCACTGCGAGCTGATGGGGAACCGGATCGCCATCCTGGACCCGCCGCCCGGTCTCAACGCCCAGCAGATCCGCGAGTGGCGCGTCGACAGGGCCGGCTACGACTCGAAGTTCGCGGCGCTGTACTGGCCGTGGGTCAAGGCGGCCGACCCGGCCACCGGCACCTTCACCCACATGCCGCCGTCCGGATTCGTGGCCGGCATTTGGGGGCGCAACGACGACAGCCGCGGCGTGCACAAGGCTCCCGCCAACGAGGTCGTCCGCGGAGCCCTGTCACTGGAGCTGCAGATCACCAAGAACGAACACGACCTGCTCAACCCGGTCGGGATCAACTGCCTGCGCAGCTTCCCCGGTCGCGGCATCCGGATCTGGGGCGCGCGCACCCTGTCGTCGGACCCGGCATGGCGGTACCTCAACGTGCGACGCTTGTTCAACTACCTCGAGGAGTCCATCCTCAACGGCACCAGCTGGGTCGTGTTCGAGCCCAACGACGACGCCCTGTGGTCGAAGATCCGGCGGACCATCAGCGCCTTCCTGGTCAACGAGTGGCGCAAGGGTGCGCTGTTCGGGCTCACCCCCGACGAGGCGTTCTTCGTCAAGTGCGACCGCGAGACCAACCCCGCGGAGGGCATCGACGCCGGCCAGGTGGTCTGTCAGATCGGTGTCGCCCCGGTCAAACCGGCGGAGTTCGTCGTCTTCCAGCTGTCCCAGTTCTCCGGCGGCACCAGCCTCGTCGCCGAGTGACCGGTGACCGGACCGGCTCCCACCGGTCCGGCCGCACGCACCCCTTCCCGCAGGCAGCACAGAAAGGCAGCACACCATGGCTTTGCCAGATCTCGACGGCTCGGTCGGTCACTCCTTCGGGCTGGAGATCGACGGGGTCCAGATCAAGTCCATCACCGAGGTCTCCGGGCTGAAGATGGAACAGGACGTCATCGAGCTCAAGCAGAACGGGCCCGACGGCAAGTACGTCATCAAGAAGCTGCCGGGACGGTGGAAGGCCGGCGAGGTCACCCTGAGCCGCGCCCTCACCGCCGATCAGAGCTTCGAGAAGTGGGTCAAGGACTCGCAGTTCGGGAAGATGGGCGACGTCCGCAAGGGCGGCGCGATCGTGGTCTACGACTACGAGGGCAACCCGGTCAAGCGCTACAAGCTGACCAACGCGTGGCCGAAGAGCCTCGAGATCGGTGCCCTGAAGGCCGGTGACACCAGCGTTCTCACCGAGAAGCTGATCGTCACCTACGAGCGGCTCGAAGTCGAATGATGCGTCGCGGTGCGCTGCTTGGGGCCCAGGACGGATCGCGCCCGGAGACGGTGGCGGCGCCGGCCGCCGCCGCCGCCCCGCCGGTGCGCGAGCAGCTGCGGACGGAGTTCCCGTTCGTGCTGCCCCGCGGGTACGTCGACGCCGCCGGCACCGTGCACCGGGACGGGGTGATGCGGCTGGCCACCGCCCGGGACGAACTCGTCCCCCTGCGCGACGACCGCGTCCGGGAGAACCCGCCCTACCTGACCGTCGTGCTGCTCGGCCGGGTGGTGACCCGGATCGGGACCGTCGAGGACGTGCACGCCGGCATCATCGAGAACCTGTTCGCCTCCGACCTCGCCTTCCTCCAGGACCTGTACCGGCGGGTCAACCAGGAGGGCCACACGCGGGCCGCGGTCACCTGCCCGAACTGCGCCCACCCCTTCGCCGTCGACGTCGGTGGTGGGCGCCTGGGGGAATGACGACGTACGCGCCCGACCGGCTCTACGCCGAGGTCGCGTACATCGCCTACCACTTCCACTGGCCGCTCGACGACCTCCTCGACCTGGAGCACCCCGAGCGCCGCCGGTTCGCCGAGGAGATCGGCGCCATCAACGTCCGGATCGAGCGGGGGAGGTGACCACGTGGGACTTTTCCGCAGCCGCGGTGCGACCCCGGCCGCCACCGGTCCGGCCACGGTCGTGCCCGCCCCGGTGCAGCGAGCGGCCTGGCGCGACCTGCCCCCGCTGCCGCCCGTCGCACCGATGCCGCCGATCGCGGCCCGCGACCCGTTCGTCCGGTCGCTGGCCACCTCCCACGATCCGAGCTTCCTGGCGCCACTCGGCCACGCCCTGGACGCCGGCGGACCGATCGGCACCGTGGGTGGACTGACGAGCGTCCCGGTGCCGCGGCACATCCCGACCGGCCCCGAGCCGGCGGTCGCGCCGGCCCGCTCGGTTTCGTCGAGCGTGCAACGGCTGGTCGCGCTGCCGCAGCTGCGCTTCGGCGCCGACCCGGCGCCGTCCGCGGCGGACGATCCGGCTCCGTCGGCCGGAACGCCCGCGCCCGCGCCGGGCGCAGCGGACGCGGACCCGGTGGCGTCGACCGGTGCGGCCGAGGCCGGGCCCGTGGCGACGCTTCCGACCGCGACGCCGCCGGTAGAGCCGGTGGACGCGTCGGAGGGTGGCCGGTCCTGGTCCGTCACCGATTCCGTCCGGGCCGTGGCCCCCGTTCCGATGCAACGTTCCGCGGCACCGCCGGTGGCCGACCGAACGCCGGCACGTCCGTTGATCGACGCTCCCGCCGTCACCGTGTTGCCGCTGCTCAACCTGGAACCACTGCCGCTGCCGACGGTCCCGCGGGACACGCCGGAGACATCCCTCACGCCGTCCCCGTCCGCCGGGTCGGCCGGCGCGGTGACCGTCGCGAGATCGGCGGAGGTGACGGTGCCGACCGGGCCGGCGACCGGGACCGCGGGCCCGGGTCGGGACCAGCTCGGCTCCGCGTTCGCCGACGCGCCCCTCGTGGGCCACACGCCCGTGGTGCTCCCGCCCGCCTCGACGGTCCAGCGTTCCGGCGAGCTGCCGGCAGCGGCCGAGGTGCCGCGGCCCGGTACGGGCCGGGAGGAGGTGCAGCGGTCGGGCGCGGTGCAGGAGCCGGTCGGCGGGGCCCCGCCGACGCGGACCGGCGATGCGGTGGCCGTTCCGGTGCAGCGCCGGTCGGCGCTGTCCGACCCCTCGCTGCCGGTGGCGGCGACGGATCCCCGGAGGGCGGCGGGACCGACTCCGGTGGCTCCGGGTGCGCCGCTGACCGTGGCGAGGGCGGTGGTCCCGCCGACGCCACCGACCGCGACGGTGTCGCCGTCCGCCGAATCCCCGACGGTGTCGCCCGCGGAGTTCCCGACGGTGTCGTCCTCCGCTGGATCCCCGACGGTGTCGCCGTCCACGGAGTTCCCGACGGTGTCGTCGTCCGCCGGATCCCCGACAGTGTCGTCGTCCATGGAGTTCCCGACGGTGTCGTCGTCCGCCGGATCCCCGACGGTGTCGTCGTCCAGGGAGTTCCCGACGGTGTCGTCGCCCAGCGGAGTCCCGAGAGCGACGTCATCACCGACGGTGCCGCCCGAGGCCGACGTCCCGCCCGCTGTCCCGCCCGGTCGCAGCGCCGTCGAGACCGTCCGTGGCGACTCGCCGACGGTCCTCCCCGCGGCGGCGGCGCCGCCGCAGCCGGTGGCGCCGCTCGTCGGCCTGAGCCACCTGATGCGGGCGCTCGACCGGTCCGCCGGTGGCCCGCGCCCGGAGAGCCCGCCGAACCCGACGGCGACGGCGTGGGACCCTCCGGTTCCGGGCGCGGCCGCCCCGCCCCGTCGCGGGCTCGGCCCACCGGTCGCCCGGGTTCCCGACGTCCAGCGCACCGTCCACGAGCCGGGAACGACACCCTCTGTCCCGCAACGGGCCTCCGGCCGTGCATCGAGCACCGCGTCGACGTCCGGGCCGCCGGCGCCCTCCCGGGCCCATGGTGACGAGTTCGCCGAACGGGCCGACGTCACCCCGCCGGACCGGCCCGGCCCGGCCGCGCCGCCGCTCCCGCCGTTGTCGGCGGTGCAACGAATCCCGGCGATGCCCGTCGCCACCGCGGCGCCGCCCGACCTCCCGTCGGTGCGGGGCAGCACGCCCGCACCGACGCCCACGACGACGGTCCCGCCCGCCTCGTCGGCACCGGGCCCGACCCCGGCACCGTCGACAGCGGCGGTGGCACCGGCCGCCGTCGGTCCGGTCGTCCGCCTCCAGCGCGTGCCGTCCGACCCGGCTTCGCCGGTGTCGCCACTCACGGTCCCACTGCTGGGTGCACACCCGCCGCTCGCGACGGCCGCCGGTGCGCCGGAGATCGTCATTCCGGACACCCCCGCCACGCCCGTGACCTGGGCCACGGACACCGCCACCAGCGGTCCCGCCGCGGCGGTCGGGACCACCGCGATCACGGCCATCACGGCGCCACCGGTACCGCTGCAGCGGGCGACGCCCGCCACCGCCCCGGCCCCGCCGCCCGGGTCCGCTCCGCACCTCGAGACGATGTGGCACCTACCGGCTCCCGCGGCCGGGACGGCGCTGTTCCTGCAGCGGGTGGTCGCGCCGGGTGCCGCCGCGGTGGCCCGCGGGATCGCCCGCCCCGACGGACCCGCCTCCGTGGTCTTCGCGCCGCCCACAACCGACCGTCCCACCCCGCCGCCGCCGGGGGTGTCGGTCCCGCTCGTGCAACGGGCGTCCGACGGCGCCCCGCCGGACGGACCCGCGCCGGTCGTGGCCCGCGACGGCGCCGCACCCGAGCCCGGTGCCGCCGCCGCACCCGCCGGCGGCGCCGCCGGCGGCGGTAGCGCCGCGACCGCCGCTCCCGCGGCGCTGCCCACCGACCTGGACGAACTCGCGCGCCGCCTCTTCGACCCGCTGACCGCGCGACTACGGGCCGAGCTGTGGCTGGATCGGGAACGCGCCGGCCTCTCGCTGGACCTCCACCGATGAACCCGCCCCGCGCTTGTGCGGGAGCGGCCCGCACCGCCCACCAACCGACCGCTCACACCGACCTCGGGAGCACCCCATGACCACACCGGCCCTGCGGCCCGAGGACGACGATCCGGCCGTGGGCGTGTGTTTCGTCGTCAGCATCGACACCGCCGACGAGGTCGTGCCGCTCGGCGTCTTCAACTCCTGCGAGGGCCTGGGCATCGAGATCGTGATGGAGACCCGCGAGGAGGGCGGCAACAACGCGATGGTCTGGCAGCTGCCGACGCGCATCAAGTACTCCAACGTCAAGCTGTCCCGGCCGATCGGACCCGACAGCGCCAAGCTCACGACCTGGTTCAGCGGCATGGTCAACGGCGTCACCCCCCAGACCGCCGTCATCCAGGCCCGCACGATGAAGGGCCGGGTCGTCACCGAGTGGTCGCTGTTCGGGGTGATCCCGGTGCGCTGGACCGGACCGAGCATGAACTTCGACTCGCCCAAGGCCGCCACCGAGACCCTCGAGATCGCCCACCACGGCATCACCGCCAAGGCCGGGAGCTGAGCCGTGAACGCCATCGCACTGGTCAACGGCGGCGACGGGGGAGCGCTGTCCCCGCCGTCGCCCTCCGGTGACGGCAGCCGGCCCCAGGTGCTGCGCGCCAAGCTCGAACTCCACGAGTCCTCACCCACGACCGGCGGCCGCAAGCTCGGGTCCCCGGCGGGCACCATCGATTTCCAGTTCAACCCCAGGGAACTGACCATCGCCAAGTCGGCGAAATGGGAACGCAAGAACGACCGGAACGCGAAGAAGGCGGCACCGCCGCAGTTCTCGGGGGCCGACCCGTGCAAGATGACGCTGGAGATGTTCTTCGACGCGACAGCCAAGCACGACGGCAGCGTCGTCGAGGCCGTCGAGAAGCTCTTCTCCTGCTGCGTTCCCACCGCCCGCACGAGCGGCGACGACAAACCGGTGCCGCCGCTGGTCGTCTTCACCTGGGGCACGGTCACCAGCTTCCCGGCCTTCGTCACCCAGGTCAGCGCCAAGTACACGCTCTTCTCGGCCGGCGGCACCCCGATCCGGGCCACCTGCAGCGTCACGCTGGAGGAGATGCCGGGCGAGAACAGTCAGCAGAACCCGACCTCCGGCTCGCTCGCGGCGCGGCGGGTGCACCGCATGGTGGTGGGTGACAGCCTCGCGTCGGTGGCCTACGCCGAGTACGGCGACGCCACCCTCTGGCGGCCGCTGGCCCGCTTCAACGGCATCGACGACCCGCTGCGCATCCCCGACGGCACGACCGTGCTGGTGCCCAGCGCCGCCGAACTCGACGCGACGGGGCGGTGACACCGTGTCCACCAGTTCCGGGTTCGTCGTCGAGATCGACGGCTCGCCGCTGCCCGCCGAGGCGAAGGCGCTGCTGCTGTCGGCGACCGTCGACGACAGCCTGCACCTGCCGGACCTGTTCCTGCTCCGGTTCCGGGACTCCGAGCGGCTGGTGTTGACCAGATCCGGCGCGAAGATCGGCTCGAGGATCCGGGTCTCGGTCATCAGTGACGCCGCGACCACGCCGGAGCGGTTGATCGAGGGGGAGGTGACCGCGCTCGAGGCGGAGTTCGACAGCACCGGCACCTTCACCGTCATCCGTGGCTACGACCAGGCGCACCGGCTGTTCCGCGGCCGGCGCACCGAGAGTCACCTGCAGTGCACCGCTTCCGACGTCGCCACCACCGTGGCGCAGCGGGCCGGCCTGCGGATCGGCGAGGTGACCGCCACGAGCACCGTCTTCGACCACCTGTCGCAGGCCGGGGTGACCGACTGGGAGTTCCTCGGCGGGCTCGCGCGCGAGATCGGCTTCGAGGTGGCGGTCCGCGACGGCCGCTTCTACTTCCGGCCGCCGGCCACCGCCGCCGCCGCGCCCGACCCGACCGGCGGCGGGGCGCGCCGCGACCCGCTGGTCCTGCGGCCCGGCACCGACCTGGTGCGGTTCCGCTCGGTGGTCACCGCGGCCGAGCAGGTCCGCGAGGTCGAGGTCCGCGGTTGGGATCTGGCCCAGAAGCGGGCGCTGATCGCCACCGCACCGGCCGTGACCACCAGCGCGGTGCTGCCCACCGTGCGCCCCACCGACATCGCCGCCGTCTTCGGCGATCCCGTCCACGTCGCCACCGACACCGCGTACCGGACGCAGTCGGAGGTCGACACCGCGGCCAAGGCCCTGGCCGAACACATCGCCGGCGGCTTCGCCGAGTTCGAGGGGGTCGCCCGGGGCAACCCCCGACTCGTCGCCGGGGCGGCGGTCAGCATCGAGAACGTCGGCGAGCCGTTCGACGGCAAGTACCTGGTGACCAGCTCCCGGCACCGCTACGACCCCCTCACGGGCTACACCACGGCGTTCTCGGTCACCGGCCGGCAGGAGCGCAGCCTGTTCGGGCTCACCTCCGGCACCACGCCGGGCCGGCCGGTGACCGGCCCCGTCGTGGGGCTGGTCAGCAACGCCGACGATCCCGAGCACCGTGGCCGGGTCACGGTGACGTTCCCGTGGCTCTCGGACGACTACGTCAGCGACTGGGCCCGCACGGTGCAGCCGGGAGCCGGCCGCGACCGCGGCACCATGATCGTCCCCGAGGTGGGCGACGAGGTGCTGGTGCTCTTCGAACAGGGCGACATCCGCCGGCCGTACGTCGTCGGCGGTCTGTACAACGGCGTGGACACCCCGCCCACCGGCGGACCGGCGCTCGTGGACGGCGGCTCGGGGGCGGTCAACCGCCGGTCACTGGTGTCCCGGCGCGGGCACCGCATCGACCTGCTCGACGAGGACGGCCGCACCGAGGGCGTCAGCCTGAGCACCACCGGCGGCAGGCTCCGGCTCACCCTGGACGCGGTCGGCACCGCGGTGACGCTGCACTCCGACGGAACCGTGCTGGTGGAGGGCAAGGGCGGCGTCGTGGTGGACGCGGCGAGCGCCAAGCTCGAGCTCAAGGGGGGCCAGATCGCGCTCACCGCGACCAGCGGCGTGACCATCGACGGCGGCGCCGGTGGGGTCGAGGCCACCACCGGGGGCCGGCTCTCACTGAAGGGGGCCACCGCCACCCTCGAGGGCAGCGCGCAGACCACGGTCAAGGCCGGTGGCGTGCTCACGGTCCAGGGATCGCTGGTGAAGATCAATTGACCGCCACCGTGCCCACCTCGGCCGCCGGGTCCCGCCGCCCGGGAGGCCCCTGATGCCGCCCGCCGCCCGGGTCGGCGACCCCACCGGACACCCCGGGGCGATCGGGCCGCCCGGGGTGCCGACGGTGCTCATCGGCGGAGTGCCCGCCGCGACGGTGGGCACCCCGCACGTCTGCTCGTTCCCGCCGCCCGCCGTGCACCCGCCCACCGCCGTCGCCCCGCCCGGCTGCCCGACCGTGCTCATCGGCGGGATGCCGGCGGCCCGGGTGGGCGACCTGTCGTTGTGCGGGGCGCCCATCGTGGCCGGCGCCCCCACCGTGTTGATCGGAGGATGAGATGGCCATCGACTTCGTCGGCGCCGGCTGGGCGTTCCCGCTCGGCACGGACGCCACCGGCGGGATCGCCCTGGTGGTCCGCGAACGCGAGATCGAGGAGGCGATCCGGCTGATCCTGGCCACGGCCCCCGGCGAGCGGCCCATGCGGCCCGAGTTCGGTTGCCGTGTGCACGATCACGTCTTCGCCGAGATGAACGCGACGACCGCCGGGGCGATCTCGCACGACGTCCGGGCGGCGCTGGAGCAGTGGGAACCGCGGATCGAGGTCCGCGAGGTGCGGATCACCTTCGACCAGCTCCGCTCCGGCACCGTGTGGATCGACATCCACTACCTGATCCGGGGGGTCAACGACCAGCGCAACCTGGTCTTCCCGTTCTACGTCATCCCCGACGAGCCGGCCTCGCCGCCCGCCGCCCGGGCGACGCGCACCGACGGGCGGGGTTGACATGGTCCTCCCCGCACCGGACCTGGATGACCGCACCTTCCAGCAGCTCGTCGACGACGCCAAACGCATGGTGCAGCAACGCTGCCCGACCTGGACCGACCACAACGTGTCCGATCCTGGAGTCACCCTGATCGAGGCCTTCGCACAGATGGTCGACCAGCTCATCTACCGGCTGAACCGGGTGCCCGAGCGGCACTACGTGAAGTTCCTGGATCTCATCGGGGTCGAGCTCCGGCCGCCCGCCGCCGCCCGCGGCCGCGTCACGTTCTGGTTGTCGGCGCCGCAGCCGCAGCCCGTGCTGGTGCGCGCGGAGACCGAGGTGGCCACGCCCCGCACCGATGTCGCCGACCCGGTGGTGTTCGCGACCAACGCCGACCTGACGATCGTGCCGTGCTCGTTCAGCCGGGCGGCCGCCGTCCCCGCGGGCGGCGAGGCCGTCGACCACACGGTCGCGCTGCGGTCCGGCCAGCCCTTCGACTGCTTTCAGCGGGCGCCGCAGGCCGGCGACGCCCTGCTGGTCGGGCTGTCCGCCGCGGTGCCCTCGTGTGCGGTCGTCGTCCGGATGGACTGCCGGGTTCGGGGTGTCGGCGTCCGCCCGGACTGGCCGCCGCTGGTCTGGGAGGCCTGGACCGGCGCCTCCTGGACCGCCTGCGAACTCGACCGTGACGAGACCGGTGGGCTGAACCGGGCCGGGGATGTCGTGCTGCACGTGCCGGAGACCCATGTGGCGTCCATCGTGGCCCGGCAGCGCGCCGGCTGGCTGCGCTGCCGGCTGCTGCCCCCCGAGGAGGGACAACCCACCTACCGGGAGTCCCCGCAGGTGCTGTCGCTGTCGGCGTTCACCATCGGCGGCACGGCCCGCACCATCCACGCGCAGGTGGTCCGGCGGGAGGACGTCGGGCTGTCCGACGGCACCCCCGCCCAGCGGTTCAGCCTGCAGCGCCGGCCCGTGGTGCCCTGGGAGGAGCCGTCGGTGCTCGAGGTCCACGACGGCACGGACACGCAGGAGTGGACCGCCGTCGAGCACTTCGCCGATTCCGGACCGGGCCACCGGCACTTCCACCTCGACGCGGCGGCCGGCGAGGTGCAGTTCGGCCCGGCGGTGCGGGAGAGCGACGGCACGCTGCGCCACTACGGGGCGGTACCGCCCAAGGGAGCGTCGCTGCGGATCCGGGCGTACCGCACCGGAGGCGGGGTCAGCGGCAACGTCGGTACCGGGCAGATCCGGGTGCTCAAGACCAGCGTGCCCTACGTCGCCCGGGTGGAGAACCGCTCGCCGGCCATCGGTGGGGCGCGCGGGGAGGACATCGAGGACGCCAAGCAGCGCGGGCCGTTGGTGCTGCGGTCCCGCGGGCGGGCGGTCACGGCCGAGGACTTCGAGGAGCTGACCCGCCAGGTCGCGCCCGAGATCGCCCGCGTGCAGTGCGCTCCCGACGCCGGGGGAGTCCGGGTCCTGGTGGTGCCCTGGGTCGAGGGTGACGACATCGGCCGGATCCGGCGCGAGCACCTCGATCCGCTCCCCGAGTCGCTGGCCCGGGTCACCGCCCATCTCGACGAGCGGCGGTTGATCGGCACCCGGCTCGTGGTGGAGCCGCCCGCGTACCGGTGGCTCACCGCGGTGGTCAGCGTGCGGGCCCGGCCGCGGTTCCAGGCCGAGGACGTCCGCACCCAGGTGCTGCGCGCGGTGTACCGGCTCTTCGACCCGCTCCACGGGGGACCGGAGGGCACCGGCTGGCCCCTCGGCCGGGCGGTGCAGCCCCACGAGGTGAACGCGATCCTGGCCCGGATCCCGGGGGTGGACATGTCCGAGGAGATCATGGTCCAGCTGTTCCCGGCCGACCCGGACACCGGCCGCCGGGGGGCCGCGGTGCCGCGGCTCGCCCTGGCGCCCGGCGAGCTCGTGCACTCCTACGAGCACCAGGTGCAGGTGCGGCGGTGAGAGCGGGGATCGACGGTCTGCTCACGCCGCACCCGCTGGGCGCCACGTTGCCGGTGGTGTTCCGGGAGGACGACTTCACCCAGCGGTTCTGCGCCGGGCTGGACTCCGTGCTGGCCCCGGTGCTCGCCACCCTGGACTCGCTGCCCGCCTACTTCGACCCGGCGACCGCCCCGGACGACATGCTGGCCTGGCTGGCGGGCTGGATGGGCATCGTGGTCGACGGCCACCAGTCGGCCGACCGGCAGCGCCGGCTGGTCCGGACCGGTGCTGAGATCCTGCGCTGGCGCGGCACCGTGCGCGGGGTGCGCGGTGCGGTCCGCGGACTGTTCGGCGCCGATCCGGAGATCATCGAACCCGGGAGCAGCCGCTGGTCGACCACGGCGGGTTCGCCGCTGCCCCCGGCGGCGGCGCCGGACCTGCTCGTCCGGCTCGCGGTCGACGACCCGGCCGGCTTCGACCTGCGCCGGCTCGACGCGCTCGTGGCTCTGGTCAAGCCGGCCCATCTGGAGCACCGGGTCGAGGTGACGGCACGGTGAGCGCGCCGGGTGCCGTGGCTCGGCGCGCGGGCCGCGGCCGGGGTCAGCCGCCGGCGGGGACGAGCTCGGCGATGATGCGGGCGTGCTGCAACCGGACGCGCAACGCCGCCGTCGCGTCGCCCGCTTCCTCGTGCAGGGCGGCCAGCTGGCGCCAGGCCGCGTCCTGCAACGGCTCCAGCCCGATCGAGCGGCCGGCCGCCGCCAGCGCCTCGGTCCGCCGCCCGGAGGCCCGCAGGTCGACGGCGAGCGCGGCCGCCGCCTCCGCGGCGGCCACCCGTAGCCGGTCGCGTTCGGCGGTGAGGTGCTCGGCGGCGCCGTCCTCGGGCAGCAGATCGCCGCGGTAGAGCTCCAACGCGCACTGACGGGCGACCGTGCGGACCGTCGCGTCGGGGTCACCGGCGGCGGCCCGCGCGGCGGTCAGGTGCTCCTCGAACCGCCGGACGTCCAGGCGGCTGCCCGGCCCCATCGCGAGCCGGTATCCGCTGTCGCGCCGGGGGAGCCAGTCCAGCCCGGGCGGCCCGTGCGGCTCCAGGACGTGACGGACGCTGGACAGGGCGACCTGCAGGCGGCGGAGCCCCACCGGGTAGTCCGCCCCGGGCCAGAAGGCGTCGACCAACCGCTCCTGGTGGATGTACCGGCCGCCGGCCAGTGCCAGCATCCGCAGCACCGCCCGGGCCCGTGGCCGCAGGGCCGCGAGATCGACCGCCCGGCCCGAGATCTCGAGGTCGAAGCCGCCGAGGCAGCGGACCGCCACCCGCGGTGGCCCGGCACCGGGTTCGGCGGGCGGCCCGTCGCCGACGCCCGCGGGTCTCCGCGGTGCGGTCGGGACCGCGGCGGCGCCGGGAGCCCGGCCGGGGTGCGCACCATCGTCACCGGCGAGCCCGCCACCGCCCCGCGCCGCCGACCTCGCCAGCACGTCGCACCAGCCGGCCGGGACCGGGGCGTCCAGGCGTTCGAACCGCCCGCGCGCGTCGGTGAAGGCCGCGGCGCTGCGGTCCGCGTCGAGGTCGCGCAGCGCCACCGCCAGCGCCGTCCGCAGCACCGCGGCGCCCCACGCGTCGCCCGCCCGCTCGCATTCCTCCAGGACGTCGTCGCAGGCCTCGATGCGCCAGTCGGGCGCACGACCCGCGACCAGGGCCGCTTCCGCCAGTCCGCGCGACATCCGTTCCACCCAGGGCAGTCCCGCGAACTCCGCCTCCAGTGCGATGCGCCCGAACTCGGCGGCGGTGTCCGCGGACCGGTCCGCGGCCCAGCCCGCCGGTACGGTCGCCGCCAACCGGCCCAGCAACCGGTGGGTGGGATCCGGGGCGTCGGCGAGCGGGCCGAGCAGCGTCGCCGCCCCGGCCAGATCGCCGGCGAGCAGCCGCACCAGCGCGGCGCCGAGCCGGGCGCCGTCGTCGTCCGGGGACCACGTCGCGCCCCCCGCGGGGTCGACCGGTCGCCGGGTCGCGATCCGGACCACCGCCGACCAGTGGTCCGGCAGCGTCCGGGGGTCGGCCGGCACGGCCGTCCACAGCAGCGCGAGGCCGCGCTCGCGCCGGCAGCTGTCCCGGAAGTCCGGCTCGTCGAGGAGGCTCTCGGCCTGCTCGAAGGCGGTCACCGCGGCGGTGACGGCACCCGCCCGCATCCGGCGCCGGGCCTCGGTGAGCGACAGCCACGGATCGAACTGCACCACCGCCGGCGGCAGGACCAGGTCCGTGCCGGTGGCGGTGACCACCGGATCCGACCCGCGGGACCGGACGAGAGCGGCCACCGCGCCCCAGTTCTCGGCGCGGGCGTGGGCGCGCACGGCCGCCGACGTCATCCCGGCCCCTTCCAGCAACGCCGCACTGGCGGCGTAGAAGGACCGGGCCCGCTCCGCGCCGTACTCCTCCTGCAGCGCCCACTCGAGGTGCGCCCGCAACACCTCGTGGTAACGGAAGGTACGCCCGTCGTCCTCGGAGGAGGTGAACAGCTGCTGCTGCGCCAGGTCGTCGAGGATCGTGGCGCTGCCGGTGGTGTCGAGCAGCCGGTCACACAGGTCACCGGTCAGCGTCCCGAGGGTGGACGTCTTCATCAGGAACTGGCGGCGGTCCTCCGGCAGCTCGCCGATGACGTTGCGGACCAGGTAGGACCGGATCAACCGGGACCGGCCGCCGAGCTCGCCGACCGCCCGTTGCCGGTCCGGGCCGGTGTGGCCACGGGTGGCGAGGTGGAACAGCTGCAGACCCGCCGCCCAGCCCCCGATCCGGCGCGTCAGGGCGGCCGCGGCCTCCGGCGTGAGCGGGCGGCGGAAGACGTTGCGGAACAGGTCTTCGACCTCCCACGACCGGAAACGCAGGTCGTCACCGGAGATCTCGTGCAGCTGACCCCACAAGCGCAGCCGCAGCGTGCTCAGATCCGGCTGCCGCCGGGAGCCGGCCAGCACCCGCAGGTTCTCCGGCCGCAGCGCGACGAAGCGCTCGAGGCCGCGTTCGGCGGGGGAGCCCACGATCTCGTGCACGTCGTCCAGGACGAGCAACGCCGGCGGGCACCCCTGCTCGAGGTCGGCGAGCAGCGCGGCCGTCCCCCCGGCGGCCAGCGAGCGCCCCAGGGCGGTCCCCAGCGAGCGGGCCAGGTGGGCGAGCATGGTCGCCTCGGACGTGTCGTCGGACGTCATCCGGTACCAGGCGGTGGGCACCGGGGCCAGTGCGCACACCCGGGCCAGCAGGGTCGTCTTGCCCGAGCCGGGTGGGCCGACGACGAGGGACAGCCGGCTCCCCGGCACCCCGTCGACCAACGGCGCCTCGAGCCGGGGGCGACCCAGCCCGGTGGTCTCGGGGCGACGGAGCTTCTCGGTCAGGACGACCGGGGCGGCGCGGCGGTCACCCACGGACTCCCCGGGCGCGGCCCGGGTACCGGTGAGTGTGTCCACGTCGGCCCGTCCCAGGTCGGATCACCGCAGATGCGTTCCCTCCATCCTGCGCGCCACGCCCGGCGTTGTCATCGGGCGAAACGGGTGTTTCGGGGTGCGACCGGGTGAGCCCGTCAGGCCGACGCCAGCGTCAACCGCTGGTGCGACTGCCGCTCGACCGCCTCCAGCGCCACCGGCGGCCGGTCGTACATCAACTGGATGCGGGCGTTGAACAGGGCGGGCCACAGGCTCGCCGCCCAGGCGACCTCGGCCTCCTCACGGCTGAAGCGGCGGTCACGCGCGGACTGGTAGGCGTCCAGGAACGCCGCCGAGCTCTCCACCGGCGCCAACGTCGGCGACGCGTTGCTGGCGAAACTGCCCGCCGCCGCCCCGGCCAGGGCGGCCTCCGGCAGCCAGGCGAGGCTGTCCCAGTCGTGCACCACGAACGGCTCGTCCCCGCGCCACCGGATGTTTTGGGCCTCCCAGTCGGCGTGCCCCAGGACCGACGGCAGCCCGGTGGCCCGCAGCCGTTGCCGGACCCGGTCCGACGCCCACCAGATGATCTCCGGCATCGGCGCCGTCCGCACCCAGTCCGGCTGCCACCACAGCTGCGGGAAGGCCACCTCGGCGGTCCAGTCCACCCACGGCGGAGGAGGCAGCGGGGGTGACTCCGGGCAGGCCGCGGTCAGGGACTGCGCACGGGCGAACAGTTGGCCGAAGGCGGCCGCGGTGGTCGGGTCATCCCCGGTCCGCACCTCCCCGCCGGGGCGCCACTCCTCGGCGTGCACCGCCTCGCCGCCCCGGAAGGTCACCGGCGTGAGCGGCCGGGCACACGGGAAGCCGAGGTCGGCCAGCCGTTCCTGCACCGCGACGCACGTTGCCGCACGGCCGTTCTCGTCGTGTCGAGCCTTGACCACCAGCTGCCGGCCGTCGGTCAGCTCCAGGCCGGTCACGTGTGACGCCTGCCGCCGTCCGAAGATCTCGCGTGCCGGTTCGGCCCCGAACTGCTCGAGGCACCACGCCGACAACGCGCCCCACTCATCCACCCACACCGCGCACGAACCGTCCTGACAACGCGGGAAGTGCTGGATCCTGTCTCCCAGTCCGGCCGGCGACCGCCGGCCGCAGCCGGTCGGTGTCGACGGGTGGCGGTCGCGTACCCGCCGTCCGCATGCTACCGATCCCGGACGTCAGGAGGCGGCGGCGCGGACCTGGATGCCGCGGGCGACGTCGCGGGGGAGCTCGGTGGTGTGGGGTCCGTCGATGACGGTCAGAGCGGTGCCGCGCATGCTGAACTCGAGGACCGCACCGGGCTTGATGCCACCGCGGTGCAGTCGCTCCATCATGTCGGGGGAGTTCTGGATCGGTTCGATGATGCGCCGCACCTGGTAGGAGCCGGCGGTACGGGCCGCCTCTTCGGCGGTCATCAGGTCGGCGTGCGTTTCGGTGTCCGGGAACGGGTCCTGCCCCAGCTGGTCCAACCCGGGGATGGGGTTGCCGTAGGGCGAGTACTGGGGGTGGTTGAGGATCTCGACGAGGCGCTGCTCGACCGCCTCGCTCATCACGTGCTCCCAGCGGCAGGCCTCGATGTGCACCTCGCGCCAGTCCAGCCCGATCACGTCCATCAGCAGCCGTTCGGCCAGCCGGTGCTTGCGCATGACGGCGGTCGCGCGGTCACGGCCGTCACCGGTCAGCTCGAGGTGCCGGTCGTCGGAGACCACCAGCAGGCCGTCCCGCTGCATCCGCGCGACGGTCTGGCTGACCGTCGGTCCCGACTGCAGGAGGCGCTCGGCGATCCGCGCGCGCAACGGGACGATGCCTTCCTCTTCGAGTTCGAAGATGGTCCGCAGGTACATCTCCGTGGTGTCGATCAGGTCGTTCACTGGAATGATTCCCCTTCTTGGCCTTCTCGATAGTACGTGGGAGAGCCCGACGTCCCCGGCCGACCGCACCCGGTGGCCGGAACCCGACCCGTGGAGGACCGACGCGATGGCAGCGGTGCTGGTGACAGCGGTGGAGCTGGCCGAGGAGCTGATCGGCGACCGGCCGCCGGTGGTGCTCGACGTCCGGTGGAGCCTGGCCGGCAGCGATCCGGAGGGGTACCGCGCCGGGCACGTCCCCGGCTCGCTCTTCGTCGATCTCGACGCCGACCTCGCCGCGCCGGTCGGGAACGGCTCGGGCGGTCGGCACCCGTTGCCCGATCCGGCGGCGCTGCAGGCGACCTGGCGTCGGGTGGGTATCCGGGCCACCGACGGCGTGGTCGTCTACGACGCGGACAACGCGTCGGCGGCCGCCCGGGCCTGGTGGCTGTTGCGCTGGTCCGGGCTGACCGACGTCCGGGTGCTCGACGGTGGGATGGCCGCGTGGCGGGCCGCCGGACTCTGGGTCAAGGCCGGCAGCGGCACCCCGCTGGTGCCGGGCACGGTGCGGGTACGCCCGGGCGGGATGCCCACGGTGGACGCCGACGGTGCGGCGGCGCTGGCCGCCGGAGGTGCGCTGGTCGACGCCCGGGCCGCGGCGCGGTTCCGCGGCGAGGTCGAGCCGGTGGATCCCGTGGCCGGGCACATCCCGGGAGCGGTCAACGTTCCGTTCACCTCGCTGGTGACCGAGGACGGCCGCTTCCGGTCGGCCGACGAGATCGGGGCGGCGTTCGCCGCGGTGCGGCTGCGGCCCGGGACGACCGCCGCGGCGTCCTGCGGCTCGGGGGTGACCGCCTGTCACCTGGTGCTGGCGGGCGCCGTCGCCGGCATCGACCTGGCGCTGTACCCGGGTTCGTGGTCGCAGTGGTGCGCGCTCGGCCGACCGGTCGAGGTCGGCTGACGGCCGCGATCAGCCGATGTCCCGGCGGCGGAAGCCGGTGAACGCCGCCGCCACCAGAACCATGGTGATCGCGGTGAGGACCACGAGCGGGGTGGCCGGCACGGCGGCGTCGCCGACCAGCCGGGGTACGGCGGTGAACGGCGAGACATCCAGGACCGCCTGGGGCAACCCCATCACCGGCCCGACCTCGGCCAGCACGGCGCACACACCCAGCACCGCCCAGGCGGCCACGGACCAGTGCGGCCGCAGGCCGAACAGCGCCAGGGCCACCCCGCCGACGACCCACACCGCCGGGATCTGGACGGCGGCGCCCGCCAGCAGTCGGCTGACGTGGTCCTGTCCGTCGTCCAGGGCCGCGGTCGCCGCTGAACCCGCCGCGGCACCCGCCGCGAGCATCAGGACGGCGGGGGCCGCCAGCACCCACAGCAGATGGGTCGCCAGCAGCCGCGTCCGCGAGACCGCTGTCGAGAGCACCGGTTCGACGAGCAGACCGGTCTCGTCGGCGCGCAGCCGCAGGGCCGCCGCGACCCCGAAACCTGCGGCGAACAGCGCGACGACACCGAGCACCCCGGCGAAGTAGCCGTCGAGCAGGACGCCTGGCCCGCCCACCCGCCGCAGCACCTCGGCGATCTGCGGGCTGGAATCGGCGAGCGTCCCGATGCTGTCGGCCAGCGCGCCGAAGACGCCGCCGAGGACGACGAAGGCGATCCCCCAGCCGAGGACCGCCCCCCGTTGCTGGCGCAGCCCCAGCGCGAACGGGCCGCTGAGCGACCGCGCCGCGCGCGCCGGACCGGTGCGGGTGCGCAGCAGGCTCCCGCCCATGTCCCGGCGGGCGCTGAGCGCGGCTGCCGCCACGGCCGCGACCGCGGCGGCCGCGATCAGCAGCACCACCACCCACGTCCGGTTCCCGGCGAACGCACGGGTCTGTTCCACCCAGCCCAGCGGTGACAGCCAGACCACCCAGCCCGGGCCGACACTCGCGTCGCCGAGCGCCCTCAGCAGGAACGCCACGGCCAGCACGGCGATCGTGAGACCGTTGGCAGCACGGGCGGTTTCGGCCAGCTGCGCGGCCACGGCGGCGACGCCGGCGAAGACGAGCCCGGCCCCGGCCAGGGCCAGGCCGAACACGGCCGCTCCGGTGGCGTCCGCGGAGCCGGCGATCAACACCGCGGTGCACAGCAGCCCGCCGGCCAGGTTCGTGGCCACCGCCACGCTCAGCGCAGCGGCCAGCGGGGCGGCGCGGCCGACCGCCGCGGAGCCGACCAGCTCCAGCCGGCCGGTCTCCTCCTCCCGTCGGGTGTGCCGGGTGACGAGGAAGGTGCTCATCAGAGCGAGCAGGACGGCGCCGAAGGTACCCAGCCGCCAGGCCGTGAGCCCGCCGATCGTCGCGCCGTCGAACAACGGGCCGTAGAAGATCCGGAACACCACGTTCGCCTGGATGCCGGCGGCGAAGACGCGCCGGGACGCCACGTCCGGATAAAGGTCACCGAACGCGCTGACGGTCGCCGCCACCATGGCGACCAGCCCGCCGATCCACAGCGGCAGCATCCAACGGTCGCGCCGCACCGTCATCCGGATCAGCAGGCCGGTGCCCCGCAGCGGGGTCACGGCCGGCCCGCGCCGACCTGCTCGGCCCGGTCGTAGTGCCGCAGGAACAGCTGTTCCAAGGTCGGTGGCGAGCACACCAAGGTGCGGACGGTGCCCTCGCCGAGCACGTGCAACAGCGCGTCCAGCCGGTCGGTGTCGACCTGGCAGCGCACCCGCAACCCCTCGACCTCGAGATCGTGCACCCCGGGCAGCCGGTCCAGCCCGACGGGCGGCGACACCAGTTCGGCCTGCACCGACGTCCGGGTCAGATGGCGCAGCGAGGCCAGGGTGCCGCTCTCGACGGTGCGCCCGGCCCGCACGATGCTCACCCGGTCGCACAGCGCCTCGACCTCCGACAGGATGTGGCTCGACAGCAGTACGGTGCGGCCGCGGTCGCGCTCCTCGTCGACGATGGTGCGGAACACCTCCTCCATCAGCGGGTCCAGGCCCGACGTCGGCTCGTCCAGCAGTAGCAGCTCCACGTCGGCGGCGAGTGCCGCGACCAGGGCCACTTTCTGCCGGTTGCCCTTGGAGTAGGCGCGACCCTTGCGCGTCGGGTCGAGGTCGAAACGGGCCGCCAGGTCGTCGCGCCGCCGCGGGTCCAGCCCGCCTCGCATCCGGCCGAGCAGGTCGATGACCTCGCCGCCGGACAGGTTGGGCCACAGGTTGACGTCGCCCGGCACGTAGGCCAGCCGGCGGTGCAGGGCCACCGTGTCCCGCCAGGGGTCCTGGCCCAGCACCGCCACCCGGCCCGCGTCGGCGCGCAGCAGGCCCAGCAACACCCGCAGGGTGGTGGACTTGCCGGCGCCGTTCGGGCCGAGGAATCCGTGCACCTCGCCGCTGCCCACCGTCAGCTGCAGCCCGTCCAGCGCGGTCGCGCTGCCGAAGCGTTTGACCAGGCCGTCCACCTCGATCGCGGTCATGCGGCGGACGCTACGCTCACTTCACACATTCGTGAAGAGTTTGAAGACCGGCCCCTGGGCCGGTGAGGAGCGTGGTGTGACGGCGCAGGCGACGGTCGGGGCCGACCGCTTCATCGAGCGGTTCACCCAGCTGCTGGTCGCCGGCGGGATACCCCGGATGCCGGCCCGGGTCTTCGCCGCCCTGATGGTCAGCGAGTCCGGCTCGCTGACCGCCGCCGAGTTGGCCGAGCGGCTCCAGGTCAGTCCGGCCGCGGTGTCCGGCGCCGTCCGCTACCTCACCGGGGTGCGGATGGTCGAGCGACGCCGGCCGCTCGGTGCCCGCCGCGACGAGTACTGGCTGCACGACGACCACTGGTACGAGCTGGTGCTGCAGCGAGACAGCCTGCTCCGGGCCTGGTCGGCGCAGATGAAGGAAGGTGTCGCGGCCGTCGGGGCCGGCACCGCCGCTGGGCGCCGAATGGCGGTGACCGCCGCGTTCTTCGACTTCCTCGAGCAGGAGATGACCGCGCTGATGGACCGCTGGCGGGACCGCCGCCGCGAACTGGGCCTGCCCGACTGAGTCCGCGGCGTCCCGTCGGGGCCGCCGGGACCCCGGCACCGCCCTGGCGACCACGGGGTAGCCTTCCGGCATGGCGGCGCCGCTGGTGGTCTGGGACCCGGGAATGCTCCGTTACCGCTGGTCGGACAGCCACCCGATGAACCCGCTGCGGCTCGAGCTGACGATGGCGCTGGCCGGGGAGCTGGGGGTGCTGGACGGCCTGGTGCCGGTGTCGCCCGTGCCGGCCGACGACGCCATCCTGCGCACGGTCCACACCGCGGAGTACATCGAGGCGGTCCGGGCCGCCTCTGCGCCGGGGCTCCCGCCCTACCGCGGTGACGACGACCCGCACGGCCTCGGCACCGCCGACGACCCGGTGTTCGCCGGCATGCACGACGCGGCGGCGCTGATCGCCGGCGGCTCCGTACGGGCCGCCCGGGCCATCGCGGCCGGTGAGGTCACCCGCGCGGTCAACATCGCCGGCGGCATGCACCACGCGATGCCCGACCGGGCCTCCGGATTCTGTGTGTACAACGACCCCGCCCTCGCCATCGCCGCCCTGCTCGACGCCGGGGTGGAGCGGGTCGCCTACGTGGACGTGGACGTGCACCACGGCGACGGGGTGCAGGCGGCGTTCTGGGACGATCCCCGGGTGCTGACGGTGTCGCTGCACGAGTCGCCGCGCACGCTGTTCCCGGGTACCGGCCGGCCCACCGAGATCGGCGGCCCCGCCGCGGCCGGGACCGCGGTCAATGTGGCACTCCCCGCCGGCACCGGTGACGCCGGCTGGCTGCGCGCCTTCCACGCCGTGGTACCCGGTGTGCTGCAGGCGTTCCGGCCCCAGGTGCTGGTGACCCAGCACGGTGCCGACGCCCACGCGGAGGACCCGCTGGCGAACCTGCGGCTCACCGTCGACGGGCAGCGCGCGGCGCAACTGGCGCTGCGCGAGCTGGCGGACCGGCTCACCGACGGTCGCTGGCTGGCGGTCGGCGGCGGGGGCTACGCCGTGGTGCGGGTGGTGCCGCGCACCTGGACACACCTGATCGCCGTGGTGGCCGACCGCGACGTCGACCCGGACACGCCGCTGCCGGCCGGGTTCCGCCGCCGGGCGTCGGTCCACGTCCGCGACGACGGCACCCCCGGCGCCGGGTTGCCGCTCACCATGTCGGACGGGGCAGTGCCCGACCTCCGCCCCTGGGACGGCCACGGCGACACCGCCCTGGACACCGCGGTGCTCGCCACCCGCAAGGCCGTCCTGCCGCTGTGGGGCCTGGACCCGTTCGACCCCAGGGACTGAGCCCATGACCGAGACCACGGACCCCGCGGGCGATCCCGGTTACCCGGAGCACTGGGAGGCCGACGTCGTCCTCGCCGACGGCGGCACCGTGCACCTGCGGCCGACCTCCCGGAACGACACCGACGCGCTGCGGGCGATGCACGCCCGGATGAGCGACCGCACCCGCTACCTGCGCTACTTCGCCGCGGTCCGCGACATCAGCGACCGACAGCTGTCGGTGTTCACCGACGTCGACCACGACTCCACCGTCGGCATGGTCGCCGTCCTCGGGGACGAGCTGATCGCCGCCGGCACCTACCACCGGATCGCCGGCACCGCCGAGGCGGAGGTCGCGTTCGTCGTCGAGGACGCCCATCAGCGCCGAGGTCTCGGTTCCATCCTGCTCGAGCACCTGGCGGCCGCCGCGCAGGAGCGGGGCCTGCGGCGCTTCACCGCCGAGGTGCTCGCCGACAACCCGCAGATGCTGCGGGTGTTCACCGACGCCGGGTACGCGGTCACCCGGGAGTTCGGTGACGGCGTGCTCGAGGTGGAGTTCGACATCGCCCCGACGGACGCGTCCCGGGCGGTGATGTACAGCCGGGAGCGCCGCTCGGAGGCGCGCTCCATCGAACGGCTGATGAGTCCGACCTCGGTGGCCGTGATCGGTGCCTCCAACGACCCGACCAAACTCGGGCACGCGGTGCTGGCGAACCTGCTGCGGTCGGGGTTCACCGGACCGATCTACCCGGTCCATCCGGAAGCCCGTGCCGTGCAGAGCATCCGGGCCTACCCCGACGTCCGCGACATCCCCGGCGAGGTGGACCTCGCGGTCATCGCGGTGCCCGCACCGTCGGTGGCCGACGTGGTGGCCTCGTGCCAGGCCAAGGGCGTGCACGGGCTGGTCGTGGTCACCGCCGGGTTCGCCGAGGTGGGCTCCGACGGCGCCGCCGCCCAACGGGCGATGGTGGCCCGGGCCCGCGCGAACGGGATGCGGGTGCTCGGCCCGAACTGCCTGGGGTTGATCAACACCGATCCGGCCACCCGACTCAACGCCACCCTCGCGCCGCGGGTCCCGCCGGCCGGCCGGGTCGGGTTCTTCTGCCAGTCCGGTGCGCTGGGGATCGCCATCCTGGCCGACGCCGCCCAACGTGGGCTCGGTCTCTCGTCGTTCGCCTCGGCCGGCAACCGGGCCGACGTCTCCGGCAACGACCTGATGCAGTACTGGTACGACGACCCGCGCACCGACGTCGTGCTGCTGTACCTGGAATCGTTCGGCAACCCCCGTAAGTTCGCGCGGCTGGCCCGCGCACTGGCCCGCCGCAAGCCGGTGATCGCGCTGAAGTCCGGTCGACACGCGCTGGTCTCACCCGGTCTGACCGCCTCGTCGGCGACCGTGTCCGACAGCGCGGTGGCGACGTTGTTCGCCCAGTCCGGGGTGATCCGGGTGGACACGCTGGCCGAGGGGTTCGACGTCGCGGTGCTGCTGTCCACGCAGCCGGTACCCGCCGGGAGCCGGGTGGCGGTGATCGGCAACTCGACCGCGCTGGGGGTCCTCGCCCTGGACGCCTGCCTGGAACAGGGCCTCACGGTGAGCGGCGGCGCCCCCCTGGACCTCGGCGTAGGGGTCGAGCCGCCGATGCTGGCCCTGGCCGTCCGGGCCGCGGTGGACGATCCCGAGGTCGACGCCGTCGTGGTGGTCTACGTACCGCCGGTGGCGATCCCGGGCCAACAGCACGCCGCGGCGCTCCTGTCCGCCGTCACCGGTGCCGAGAAGCCCGTCGTCAGCACGTTCCTCGCGGTCGAGGGGCTGCCGGCGCAGCTGGCGGTGCCCGACCCGGGTGCGGCCGACGTGGCGCCGGGGGAGAAGCGCCCGGCCGGTCGCGGATCGGTGCCGTCCTACAGCACCCCGGAGCGGGCCGTGGCGGCGCTGGCCCGGGCGACCCGGTACGGCGCCTGGCGTCGGCGGGACGCCGGCGTGCTCGCGCGGCCCGTGGGTATCGACGAGGCCCGCGCCCGGCGGCTCGTCGACCGGTGGCGGGCCGTCGATCCGCTCGAGCACGAGCTGACCGTCGACCGGCGGGTGGAACTGCTGTCCTGCTACGGGATCCCGGTGTTGGAGTACCGGGTCGCGCGGTCGGTGGACGAGGCGGTCACCGGCGCCGGCGACATCGGGTACCCGGTGGTGGTCAAGGTGGCCGACGAGACCTTCCGGCACCGGGACGACCGCATCGGGGTCCGCGTCGACCTCGCCGACGCGGCCGAAGTGGCCGATGCCTACGGCGATCTCGCCGCGCTGGGTGATCCCACCTGTTACGTGCAGGCGATGGCCGCCCGCGATCGCGCCACGGTCAGCACGGTCTGCGGCGTGCGGGCCGACCCGTCGTTCGGGGCGCTGGTGTGGTTCGGTCTCGGCGGGATGGCCACCGAGCTGCTGGACGACCGTGCCTACCGCGCGGTTCCACTGACCGACGCGGACGCCGCCGACCTCATCGACGGGCCCCGGGCGTCCCCGCTGCTGCACGGCTACCGGGGGAGCGAGCCGGTGTCGGTGCCGGCCCTGCGGGACCTGGCGCTGCGGTTGTCCGCGCTCGCCGACGACCTGCCCGAGATCATCGAACTCACCCTGCGTCCGGTGCTGGCCGGGCCCGCCGGGATCAGCGTCACCGGCACCGCCGGTCGGCTCGGTCCACCGCCGCGCTACCTGGACGCGACGCGCCGGATGCGCTGAACGGCCCATTCCGTGACGGTGCCGCGCATCACCCCGGCGTCGACGGGCAGCGGCCCCGGTGGTGTCGGGGTCGGTCCGGCCGGGGTCGCCGGGACCGGGGTGACCGCCGCGCCACCAGCACCGGACCAGCGGCAGCGACCACACCGCGCCGGGCACGAGCCACCACCCCAGGTCAGTCACCGTGTGGTGACCACGTGATCGTGGCCGAGGGCGTCCGTGGCACGGGCGATCAGTGTCCTGCCCTGTCCGTCGAACCGGCGGAGTTCCGCGCCGACGCCCGCAGCGGCCCGCACCGGGCGTCGGCGGGTCCGCGGCGCCGTCACCGGGTCCGGCCGTCACCGCTGGTGGCCGTCGACGCCACCGGAGGCCCCGTGACCCTCGTGGCGTCGACGAGGTGCGGCGTCGCCGTCCGGAGCCCGAGAAGGTCGTCGGTGACGGTCGTCTCGCCGGGTGCAGGTGACGACGATCGCCGGGGAGCGCGGAGTAGCGTCGCCCGGGACCCGCACCGCACCGCAGAACGCCGGAGGCACTCATGACGACGACCGACACCGGACGGCACCAGGCGCCCGAGGAACCCGTTGCCCCGCAACGGGTGTGGGCGGAGTTCCGGGACGCCGTGTCGCTGCGGACCGTCGGGCTCATCGTCGGGGTGCTGCTGCTGCAGATCGGCTTCATCCTGTCCTACGTCGGCGCCTTCCACGCCCCGACGCCGCACCGCATCGCCCTGGGCGTGGTGTCGGCCTCGGCGCCCGCGGCCCAGCAGACCGCCGGGCAGTTGAGTGCGATCAGCGGTGAACCGCTCGCAGCGGAGGCGGTGGCGGACCGGGCGACCGCCGAGGACCGGATCCGGCAGGGCGAGCTGTCCGCGGCGTTGATCGTCGATGCGTCGTCGACCACCGACACCCTGCTGGTGTCATCGGGTGGCGGGGCGTCGGTGGCCACGGCGGTGACCGCCGTCGTCCAGCAGGCCGAGGCCACCCAGCAACGGACGGTGTCGGTGACGGATCTGGTGCCGCTGCAGTCCGGCGACGCCCGGGGACTCACCGGCTTCTACCTGGTGATCGGCTGGATCGTCGGCGGCTACCTGGTCGCCGCCCTGCTCGGGGTGGCCAGCGGTGCGCGGCCCGCCACCCCCCGCCGGGCGTACTTCCGGCTTGTGGCGATCGTGCCCTACGCCATCCTGTCGGGGCTGGCCGGCGCGTTCGTCGTCGATCAGGTGTTGGGTGCCCTCACGGGGCATTTCGTGGCCCTGTGGTGGCTCGGCGCGCTGGTCGTCGCCTCGGCGGCCACCGTCACCATGGCGTTCCAGGTGCTGTTCGGGGTGATCGGCATCGGCGTGACGGTCCTGGTGTTCGTCGTCCTGGGCAATCCCTCGGCGGGCGGCGCCTACCAGTCCGAGCTGCTGCCGCCGTTCTGGCGGGGCCTGACGGACGCGCTGCCCAACGGAGCCGGAACCGACGCGGTCCGGCACCTGGTCTACCTGGAGGGCACCGGGATCACCGGGCACCTGCTGGTGATCGCCGCCTACGTCGTCGTCGGTGCCGTCATCGCGGTCGCCGCCTCCCATCTGCGGCACCGGCGGACGGTGACCGGTCACGCGGCCTGACCGCGGACCCGCCGGCCGGTCGTCACGACGACCGACGGACCGGTGGGACCGTCACCTCCGGCGCCGGCGGCGTTCCGACGCGGAGCCACCGCCCGGGCGCCGACCCGGCGGACGCCCCCGGAGACGGCGACGCCCCCGCGGACTCGAGGTCCACGGGGGCGCCGCGGGGGTCGTGGGCCGGAGCCCACCCTGAAGCTTCGATGCGCCGGGCCGGCCAGGGTGGCCGGCCCGCATTGCGGGACCGGCCCACTCAGGTCGCGGTGTCGGACCGGCTCGCTCAGCTCGCCGGGCCGGACCGACTCGCTCGGCTCACCGGGCCGGGCCGGGCCAGCTCGCTCAGCTCGCCGTGCGGACCAGCTCGCTCAGCTCGCGTAGGCCTTGAGGGCCTCGGAGCGGTCACCGACGCGCAGCTTGGCCATCGAGTCGCGCTCGATCTGCCGCACCCGCTCCCGCGAGATACCGAAGACCCGGCCGATCTCGTCGAGGGTGCGGGGACGGCCGTCCTCGAGGCCGTAGCGGAGCCGCAGGACGGTGCTCTCGCGCTCGTCCAGCGTGTCCAGCACCCGGGAGATGTCGGCGTTCATGAAGCGCGCCACCACCATCGATTCCGCCGACATCGACTCGCCGTCCTGGATGAAGTCGCCCAGCGGGGCGTCCTCGTCCGAGCCGACGGGCATGTCCAGCGACACCGGGTCGCGGGCGTGGTCGAGCAGATCGGCGATCTTCTCCTCCGGGATGCCCGACTCCTCGGCCAACTCGGCGAAGGTGGCGTCGCGGCCCAGCTGCTGGTGCAGCTCACGCTTGAGCCGGGCCAGCTTGTTGACCTGCTCGACGAGGTGCACAGGCAGCCGGATGGTGCGGCCCTGATCGGCCATCCCGCGGCTGATCGCCTGCCGGATCCACCACGTCGCGTAGGTGGAGAACTTGAAACCCTTGGTGTAGTCGAACTTCTCGACAGCACGGATCAGACCCAGGTTGCCTTCCTGGATGAGGTCCAGGAGCGGCATGCCACGGCCCGAGTAGCGCTTGGCCAGCGACACGACGAGGCGGAGGTTGGCGACCAGCAAGTGCTGGCGAGCCGTCTCGCCGTCGCGCACGAGGCGGCCGAGGTCTTTGGCCAACTTCGCCGGAACCTTGCCGTTCTGCAGTTTGAAGTTCGCGTAGAGCCCGGCTTCGATACGCTTGGCCAGGTCGACCTCCTGCTCGGCGGTCAGCAACGCGGTCTTGCCGATACCGTTCAGGTACACCCGGACGAGGTCCGCGGAGGGACCCTGCGCGTCCAGATCGGCAGCGGTGATCGCCGGACGCAGGTCGCTCGGGGAGGCGGTCATAGTGGTGCTCCCATCAGTCTTAGCGGCGGCTCGGAAGGTTCGTGAGCCAGCATTGAAGTAACGACGACTGAACGTCATTCGTTCCCGAACCGGGCCCGGCTTGCTCGACCGGTGACGATCGCTGCCGCACGTGTCGCGATCTGGCCTTACACCACAGGCTCTACCCCGATTCGCCCTGCGCACCGCATGGGAGAACGATGGGAGAAAACCGTCGGCTCACACGTCGAGCACCAGCGTGAACGGACCGTCGTTCACGCTGGTCACGGCCATCATCGCGCCGAAGACGCCGGTCGCGACGGTCAACCCGGCCGCCCGGAGGGCCTCCACCAGGGCCTTCACCAGGGGTTCGGCGACGTCCCCGGGGGCCGCCGCCGACCAGCTCGGCCGCCGTCCCTTACGGGTGTCGCCGTACAGCGTGAATTGGCTCACCACGAGCACCGGAGCGCCGATGTCGACGGCGCCGACCTCGCCGCGCGCCCCGTCCGGATCGTCCGGGGCGCGCAGGATCCGCAGGCCCGCGATCCGGCTCGCCATCCGGACCGCGGTGGCGGCGTCGTCGGTGTGGGTGACGCCCAGCAGCACGAGCAACCCCGGCCCGGGCAGCTCGCCCACCACCGCGCCGTCGACGGCCACCGACGCCGACACCACCCGGGTCACGACCGCCCGCATCAGGCCACCGGGTGCAGCAGGCCGCGGGTGACGGCGTGGCGCACGGCCGGGACGACCGCCTCGGTCAACGCGGCCGGATCGAAGCCGTGGGCGCCGGCGAACAGGTCGACGAGCATCCCGAGCGGCACCTGACCGCGGCACCCGGCCAGCAGGCCCTGGGTCCACTCGTCCAGCTGCAGCGTGGCGGCCGGGCCGCCCACCCGGCGCAGCACCCGGTACACCGTCGTCCAGCCGTCCTGGCCCGGCAGGCTGCGCTCCTCCAGCAGCGACGCCGGCGACAGTGCCAGCCGGGTCGCGAGCAGCCCGGCGTCGTCGGTGGCCCGCAGCCAGTCACGGCGGGCCAGGAACGCGGCCGCCTCGTCACCGCTGATCTCCTCGCCGGCCCCGGTGATCTCGTCCAGCACGACGTCAGGGCGGACGCCCGCGGTGTCGACCGCCGGCCGGCGCAGGGTGATGAGCCCCATGCCGATCCCGGTGACCCGCTCCCGCTCGAAGTAGTCCAGCCACGCCTCGGCGGCCGCGTCGTCGGCGTCGCCCCGGCCCGTCTCGCCGGCGTCCTTGAGCCACAGCGCCACGTACTCCACCGGATCGGCCAGTTCCCGCTGCACGACCCAGGCGTCCAGACCGGTCCCGGCGACCCAGGAGCCGACGCGGGTACGCCAGTCGCCCTCGTCGTGCACCATCCAGTTCGCCAGCAGTTGAGCCGTGCCGCCCGGGTTCAGGTGCTGCGGGATGCGTTCGACCAGCGACCGGACCAGCCCGTCACCGGCGACACCGGAGTCGCGGTAGGAGAACCGCTGCTCGCCGGCGGAGATGACGAACGGCGGGTTGGACACGATGAGGTCGAAGCGCTCGTCCCCGACGGGATCGAACAGCGACCCCTGCCGCAGGTCCCAGGTCTGGCCGTTCATCCGGGCCGTCGCCGCGGCCAGCCGCAGCGCCCGGTCACTGGTGTCGGTGGCGGTCAGCCGGTCGGTGTGGTGGTAGCAGTGCAGCGCCTGCACGCCGCAGCCGGTGCCGAGATCGAGCACGCTGCCGACCCTCTCGCGCACGGTCGCGCGCACCAGGCTCAGCGACGCGGCGCCGATCCCCAGCACGTGATCGGGCCGCACCGGGCCGGGGCGGACGTCGGAGTCCAGATCGGACAGCACCAGGTACTCGTGGTCGTCGTCGCCGTACGGACGCAGGTCCATCCCGGGCCGGACCCGGTCACCGTCGGCCTCGAGGACCCCCTCGGCGACCGCGGCGTCCACCCCGGTCGTGGTCAGCACCCGCTGCATCGCCGCGCGGTCGACCGCGCCGCCCAGCAGGAACACCCGGATCAGCGTGGACAGCGGTGAACCGTCCGCGGTGGCGCGGCGGGCCGGCACCTTCTCGCCCCGGGCCAACGCGCGGTGGGCGCTACCGCCCAGCCGCTCCAGTACGCCGGAGGTGTCGTAGCCGGCCGCACGCAGGTCGTCGCCCAGCCGGGCCGCGACATCGAGATCCATCAGTTCACCGTTCGGTCGGAGGTCGGTGGTTCAGTTCGGTCCACGACGGGTCCGGGGCGGCACCGTCACCGCCCACCAATACAGCCACCGGCGCCGGTTCTCCTACTCGGGACCTCGGGTGGTGACCGTTCCGCCGGGCCGACCGCCTGTGCCAGGGTGATCCGGTGACGACCGATTTCTTCCTCACCGGCAACCCCGACGCCGACGCTCTGCTCGCGACCGACGCCAACGCCGTCCTGCTCGGCATGGTGCTGGACCAGCAGGTGACGATGGAGAAGGCGTTCAGCGGGCCGGCCGTCATCGCCGAGCGGATGGGCGGCGCCCTCGACGTCGCCGCCATCGCCGCCGCCGACCCCGGGGAGTTCGCCGCGCTGTGCTCGACACCACCGGCCGTGCACCGGTTCCCGGGCTCGATGGCGGGCCGGGTGCAGGCCGTGGCGCGGGAGCTCGTCCAACACTGGGACGGTCGCGCGGAGAACCTCTACGCCGCCGCCGGCACCGGCGAGGAACTGAAGGAGCGGATCGCCGCGCTGCCCGGCTTCGGCGCCCAGAAGGCGGCCATCTTCGTCGCCCTGCTGGGCAAGCGGTTCGGGGTGCGGCCGCCCGGCTGGGCCGAGGCGGCCGGCCCGTACGGCGTCGCCGGATCGCGGGTCAGCGTGGCCGACGTCGAGGACCCGGAGTCGCTGCAACTGGTCCGTGCGGCCAAGAAGGCGGCCAAGGCCGCCGCCCGCGCCCAGGAGTAGCGTTTCAGGGGTGCCCGGGAGACTGTGCACACCGTCTCACCTGCTCATCCGTCGGTGCGCATCCAGCCGCCGGGGGGAATCGGTAGAGGGTTCAGATGGTTGTACAGAGTGCAGTCATCACCACGGTCGCAGACGCGGCCACCAGGCAACCTGAGGGGAAGTGCCAGGCTCCATGACCGAACGTCCGGTGTTGATCACCGACGCCAAGGAGTCCTACCAGCAGCAGCTGTCGCGGCGCCGCAAGCGCTACACGCTGACCATGAGCATGCGTATCCCGTTCCTGATCGCAGCCGTGCTCTGCATCGGGACCCCGTGGCTCGCCCTGACCCTGATCCTGTTGTCGGTGCCGTTGCCGTGGATCGCGGTCCTCATCGCCAACGACGGGCCCGCGCGCACCCAGAAGGCGAAGAAGGTGCTGCCCGGCACCATCAGCTACGACCGCGCCATCGAGACCCACCACGAGGTCATCGACGCGCCCGCCACCGACGACCACCGGACGCCGACCGCCTCCTGACCTCCCGTTCCGGGGCGGCACCGCCGCCCCGGGACAGCGTCAGCCCGTCGGCCCCTGCGTCGGGGAGGTCGGCTTCGCCGCACCCGGCCGGGCCCCGATCGCCGCGGCCGCGTCCGAACCGGCCCGCACCCCGGCCGCCAGCGCCGTCTCCGGCGCGTCGCCGGCCAGCCAGTGCGACAACCAGCCCGCGTTGAACGCGTCGCCGGCACCGGTGGAATCGGTGCGGTGCACGGCGGGAGCCGCCATCGTCGCCCGTTCGGTCCCCGACATCCATGTCGCCCCGTGCTCGCCGTGGGTGACCACCACCTCACCGACCACCGCCAGCACGTCCGACGCCCCGCCCATGGCGGCCAGCTCGCCGTCATTGGGCAGCAGCAGGTCGACGTCGGCCAGCCAGGACAGGAACGTCGGTGCGCCGACCGCCTCGATGTGCCGGGCGGCCTGCGGATCGACACTCGTCGTCCAGCCGGCGGCCTTCGCGGCGGTCAGCGCGTACAGGCCCGCGTCCCGCGAGTCGTCGTCGAGCAGGACGTATCCCGACAGGTGCAGGTGCTGACGGGCCTCGGCCGGGGTGCCGAGCACCACGTCGGCCGCCGAGAACGCCTTGTTGGCACCGCGGTCGGCCAGCATCGTCCGGTGGCCGTCGGGCGTGACGAGCACCACCACGCAGCAGGTGGCCAGCGTCGGGTCGACGGCGAAGCGGCAGTCCACCCCGGCCGCGACCAGCTCGGCGGTGGTCGTGCGGCCGGCTTCGTCGTCGCCGACGCGCGCCAGCAGCGAGACGGGCACGCCGTAGGCGGCGAGCCACGCTGCGGTGTTGCCGCCGGCGCCACCCGGGGTGACCACCACGCCGGCGCGGGTGTCCTGGCCCGGCACGATGTCGCCCCGGACCTGGGCCACCACGTCCAGCCCGACGTCACCGACCACCGTGACCCGGAAGCCGGTCATCGGGAGGTCCCCGGGACGGCGCGGGCCGCCGGTGCGGCGGGCTGTGAGATGGGCGGTGCGGACACGGGGGAGCTCGTCACGTCCGTCAGTCTGCGGCATCATGGACGTGCCCGGCGCCGCCGTCGCGCGCCTGTCCCCGCCGGATCCCGGCCCGCCGACCGTACGAGTGAGAGAGTCCCATGACATCCACCGAGGTGCTGGAACACGTCCAGGAAGACACCACCGACGACGCCCCGGAACTGTTCCACTACGTCCGCAAGGCCAAGATCGCCGAGAGTGCGGTGCTGGGCAACTGGGTGGTCGCGCTGTGCGGCGAGACGTTCCCCGTGACCAAGGCGGCCAAGCCCGGATCACCGGTGTGCCCGGACTGCAAGAAGATCTTCGACGCCATGCCCAAGGGCGGCAAGTAGCGCCCGTGCGCCGCGGCACAGGGTGCGGTTCCGCACCCCGGCCGGAGTGTGGGCTGCACCGGTTCGCCCGGTGGGCGGGTGCCTCGGGGTCGGTCAGTCCTGTGCGGCCACGATCACCCGGGTGAGGTCGTCCCGGAGGGTGGCCAGCTCGGTCGGGTCCATCCCGAGCCGCGCCGCGATCGCCGCCGGCACCTTCTCCGCCTCGGTCCGCAGGGCCGTCCCGCGCTCGGTGAGCCGGACGGCGAGCTGACGTTCGTCGCGGGTGTCGCGTTCGCGGGCCACCAGACCCGCCGCCTCCAGCCGCTTCAGCAGCGGCGACAGGGTGCCCGGGTCCAGCGCCAGCGTCTGGCTCAGCCGGCTGGCCGTCTGAGGCGTGTCCTGCCACAGGGCGAGCATCACCAGGTACTGCGGGTGGGTCAGGCCCATCGGCTCCAGCACCGGCTTGTACAGCGCCACCACGGACCGGGCCGCGACGACCACCGCGAAACAGACCTGCTGCTCGAGTGCGAGCGGATCCTCGGCCGTGTGCGCCGTCATCGGCTCGTCCCCTCCCGCGGTGGTGTGCTCCCGGTCATCGTAGCGCGATCTGTTGGTGCACCAACCATTGGTGTACGGTCGATCGTGTGGAGCAGATCGGAACGGTCCTGGCGGCGGCGGCCGAGAGCGACGGCGGGGTCAACCCGCTGTTCTTCGTCCTGGGGGCGCTCGCCCTGATCCTCGTCTCGACCCTCGGGCCGCTGTCCCGGATGCACGAACGGCGGGAGGCCCGCAGGACGCGGCCCGCCGCGACCGAGCCGCCGGCCGGCGAGGGCCCGGCCGTGACCGATGGCCGCTCCGACTGAACCGATCCGCTGGACGGCTGTCGTCCCGGCGTCGCCGTTCAGGCGGACTCGGCGTCCAGTCGGCGCCACTTGCGGAGCTCGCGGCGCGACCGCCGCGGCGGGTAGTACTCCAGCGTCGCGTTGTTGAACTGGGCGCCGATGATGATGGCGATGCCGACGAAGTAGGCGAACAGCATGAACGCGATCGGGGTGGCGAGCGCGCCGTAGGTCAGGCCGTGGGTGGTCACGTACCCGAGGTAGGCCCGCAGTCCGGCGGACGCCACGATGAACACCCCGGCCGCGAGCACCGCACCGGGGAGCCCGCGGCGCCAGGGATGCCGGTGCCGGGGGGCCAGCTTGTACAGCGTCGCCAGCGCCACGATCAGCAGCAGCGCGATCCCCGGGTAGTAGGCGATGCCGACGATCCGGGTGACCTGCGCGTGCCAGGCGTCGGGGAAGAACTCCGGCAGGTACTCGGGACCGACCGCCAGCAACGGCAGCGCGAAGACGCCGAACACCAGCGCGCACAGGTACAACCCGAGAGCGAAGAACCGCTCGGTGACCGGATGCCGGACCTCGTGCTGGTTGTAGGCGATGGTGATCGATTCGACGAACGACGCCATCGCCGACGACCCGGCCCACAGCGAGATGACGAAGCCCACCGAGACGACATCGGCCTGACCCTGGTGCAGCACCGAGTCGACCGTCGGCTCGATGAGGGTCGAGCTCACCTCCGGGCTGAACACGGTGCGCAGCACCGTCACCACCCGGTCCTCGACGCTGTCGATGGTCCCCGGACCGAACCAGCCACCGACGAAGCCGATGGAGCCGAGCAGGGCCAGCAGCAGCGGCGCGGTCGACAGCGCCTGCCAGAACGCCGCCTCCGCGCTCATCCCGAACAGCGAGTCGTCCCAGGCCTTGCTCAGCGTCCGCGTCACCACCTTCCAGGGACGGCGCGGGGTGTCGGCGGGGATGACGATCGGCGCGGTGCCGGGGCGATGCCAGCGGGTGGTGGCGGTGCGCGCCGGCGACCAGGGCTCGTCGGCCGGCGCGGGCGGCCGGGCGTCGACGGCCGGGGCCGCCGGGATCTCCGCGGCGGCGGGGCGCCGGATGACCTCGGTGGCGTGCTCGTCGTAGGGGGAGCGGAGCCGTTCGCGGGCCTCCCCGGGCGGCGCGACCTCCACTGACGGACGGCGCAGGCCGGTGCGCCGGGTGGCGGTGGTACCGGACCGGTCGGGTCGTCGTGCGGAAGCGGCAGGCGTGGGCATCGCCCTACAGGATGCCCGCCCGGAGGCGTGACGGACGGCCGACACCGTCGGCGGCACCCCGTTTTGTGATGTTCCCGGCGCCCCGTCGGACCGTCGGGGGCGCGTCGCCGGACCGGGCCACCGGCTCCTGGCCGGTACCATCGGACGCGGCGTTCGGCCGGTGGGAGACTCCCGGCGGACGTCGTCCAGGGACACCGCGGGCTCCGGCCGGCGGGTTCGACAGACGTGGCGAGTGTCGTGGCAGAGGTGGGGGAAGCACGGTGTCGGTGGCCCCCTCGGCCCCAGTCGGTCCGCGTCTGCGGGCGTGGCAACGCGAAGCACTGGCCGCCTACGAGGCCGCCGACCGCAGCGATTTCCTGGTCACCGCGACACCGGGTGCGGGCAAGACCACGTTCGCGTTGGCGCTGGCCACCACGCTGCTGTCGCGCCGCGTCGTCGACCGGGTCGTCGTGGTCGCCCCCACCGACCATCTGCGCACCCAGTGGGCCGACGCCGCCGCCGGTGCCGGGCTCAGCCTCGACCCCACCATGACCAACGCGCAGGGCCCTGTCCGCGACGGTGCCCACGGCTACGTCACCACCTACGCCCAGGTCGCCGGCCGCCCGGCCATCCACGCCGCCCGGGCGCTGCGCAAGCGCTCGCTGGTCATCCTCGACGAGATCCACCACGCCGGTGACGGCCTGAGCTGGGGCGAGGCGGTCGCCGAGGCGTTCGACGGCGTCCAGCGACGGCTCAGCCTCACCGGGACGCCGTTCCGGACCCGGGCCGACGAGCGCATCCCGTTCGTCCGTTACGAGACCGACGGTGACCTGCTGCGTTCGATGGCCGACTACGGCTACGGCTACAAGGACGCGCTGACCGACCGGGTGGTCCGGCCGGTGGTGTTCGCCGCCTATACCGGGGTGTCGCGCTGGCGGAACTCCGCCGGCGAGGTGATGGCCGTGTCGCTCACCGAGAACAGCACCAAGTCCGTCGAGCAGGCCGCCTGGAAGACCGCGCTGGACCCGGCCGGTGGCTGGGTGCCCCACGTCATCGCCGCGATGGACGAGCGGATCACCCACCTGCGGGCGACCACCATGCCCGACGCCGCGGGTCTGGTGCTCGCGTCGGACCAGGACGACGCCCGTGCCTACGCCAAGATCGTCCAGCGCATCACCGGCGAGAAGCCGGCGCTCATCCTGTCCGACGACCCGAAGGCGTCGAAGAAGATCGAGGCGTTCCGGACGTCGAAGGACCGCATCGCGGTGTGTGTGCGGATGATCTCCGAGGGCGTCGACGTCCCCCGCGCCGCGTGCCTGGCCTGGATGACGTCGTACCGGACGCCGCTGTTCTTCGCCCAGGCGGTGGGCCGCGTCGTCCGCGCCCGCAACCCCGCCGAGTCGGCGACGGTCTTCCTGCCGGCAGTGCGCCCATTGCTGGCGCTGGCCGCGGAGATGGAGCTGGACCGCAACTTCGTGATGGTGCCGCCGAAGAAGGACACCGAGCTCGGCGACGACCTCGCCGATCCGCTGGACATGCCGGTCGTGGAGTCCGAGCCGGACGGCGTCAAGCGCAACGAGCACCTCGAGTCCGACGCCGAGTTCGCGCACCTGCTCAGCTCCGGACGGGCGGTGGTCGCCACCGCCGCCGGCCCGGCGACCGACGAGGAGGAGGACTTCCTCGGGCTGCCCGGTCTGCTCACCCCGGAGCAGACGGCCGCCCTGCTGACCCGGCGTGACTCGGAGCTGCGGCGCCGGGTGCGGGCCGTGCAGTCGGAGACGCTGCCGGCGGAACCGGCTCCCGAGATCAGCGCCGGACAGGAGGGCTGGCGGGCCGCCGCGGCGTTGCGCCGCGAGGTCAACCAGCTGGTCTCCCAGGTGGCGGCCCGGACCGGCGCGCCGCACGCCAAGGTGCACGTGCAGTTGCGGACGGCCATCCCCGGGCCGGTGTCCTCGGCCGCCTCGGTGGACGTGCTGGAACGCCGACGGGACCATCTGCTCGGGATGCTCTGAGCCGGACGGGCGCGGCGCCCGACCGTCAGCTGCCGAGCGCCTTGAACGCGCCGAACAGCCCGACCACCGCGGCGGCCACCGTCAGGTACCAGCCCAGCTCCCCGCCGGAGAACAACGCCGACGCGGGGGAGCCGAGCACCCGGCTCGCCTGGACGACCAGCCAGACGGCGGCGCCGCCGACGCCCAACGCCACCAGCAGGGCGGCGAAGCCGATCGGGCCGTGGGTCATCGGCAACAGCGACGCCAGGCCCAGCAGGATCAGGGCCGCGCCGCCGACCGTGACGACCAGCAGCGCGATGCGGGTGACGGATGCGGTGGTGTTGGTGTGCGGGCCCAGCTCGGTGAGCAGCTGGCGGCCACTGACGACGGTGCCACCCAGCGGATCGGAGCGCCCGACCGGCCATCCCGTGAGCAGGTACTGGGTGACGCCACAACCGCCGGCCAGCACCAGCAGCAGGAAGGCGATCGGGTCGGCGCGTGGTCCGGCCGGGCGGCGGGGTTGCTGGTCGGACGCGACCGGCCACGGCGGGGCCGCCCCGGCACCGACCGATCCACCGGCGTAACTCATCGGACCACCTCTCGACGGATGCGCACCCGGGTGCGGACCCGGGTCTGCGGGGACGGGGCACGTGCCCCTCGATCCTCACCCACGCCGGTACCCGTTGCCGGCCGACCGGCCCGCGGCAGCCGGGTGATCCGCAGCGCCCGGCGGGCGTGGTCGGTGTCGCACCTGCCCCCCGACGCCGAACGGGGCGGGTCGCCTCTCGGCGACCCGCCCCGTCCGGGACGAAAGGAGAGCGGACCTCAGACGGAGGTCGTCTTCCGGGTGTCGTGGATGACCGCGGCCAGCTGCTCCAGGCGGTCCTGGTGCTGGCGTCCGTGGTGGCCGCAGAAGAGCAGCTCGCCGCCGGTCGGCAGGGTCACGCGGATCGAGGCCTGGGCGCCGCAACGATCGCAGCGGTCGAGGGCGGTCAGTGTGGTGGTGGGTGCGGCCGTCGTTCCGGTCATGATGTGTCCTCCCGTCGATCGAACGTGGCGCTCCCGCGCTGCGTTCGTACCGTCTATTCGATGCTCCCGTTCGTACGGATGGGTCCTGGTGAGGTACCCGTTTCACTCCGTACGAAGCGATCTACCGCCGGCCGCGAGGGGCCGGATGCAGACCCGGGACCGATCTCGGACCAGCTCCGTAACCAAATGCTGCCATCGAAATGTTCCTGCCGGATGACAAGCCGGTGTGTCCGTGGACACGCTTGGATACCGATTGCGTCTCGGCCCGGGCGTCGACGGAGGTAACGCCGCAGGTCACGGTGGGTGACGGCGCCGCCGACGGCGCCCGTGCCGGCCGTGGCGACGCCGCTGGGGACGGCGCGTGTTCGCTGACCGCAGAACCCGCGGGCGCCACGGTGTACTGTCCGCGTCCACTCGGCCGAACGGGTCCCTCCAACGCCGAAAGGCGCCGGTCGGTCGACCGGCGCCCTCGCGGCAGCTCACGTTGGGTGTCCGGCCGGTGGCGACCGGACGGCGCCCGGTGCGGACGCCGGGTGATGCCTACTCCAGGTAGTCGCGCAACACCTGGGACCGCGACGGGTGACGCAGCTTCGACATCGTCTTGGACTCGATCTGGCGGATCCGCTCGCGGGTCACCCCGTAGACCTGACCGATCTCGTCCAGGGTGCGCGGCTGGCCGTCGGTGAGCCCGAAGCGCAGCCGGACGACACCGGCCTCGCGCTCGGACAGCGTCTGCAGCACGGCCTGCAGCTGGTCCTGCAGCAGCGTGAACGACACCGCGTCCACGGCCACCACGGCCTCGGAGTCCTCGATGAAGTCACCGAGCTGCGAGTCGCCCTCGTCGCCGATGGTCTGGTCCAGCGAGATCGGCTCCCGGGCGTACTGCTGGATCTCCAGCACCTTGTCCGGGGTGATGTCCATCTCCTTGGCCAGCTCCTCCGGGGTGGGCTCGCGGCCCAGGTCCTGGAGCAGCTCGCGCTGGATGCGGCCGAGCTTGTTGATGACCTCGACCATGTGCACCGGGATGCGGATGGTGCGGGCCTGGTCGGCCATGGCGCGGGTGATCGCCTGCCGGATCCACCAGGTCGCGTAGGTGGAGAACTTGAAGCCCTTGGTGTAGTCGAACTTCTCGACCGCACGGATCAGGCCCAGGTTGCCCTCCTGGATGAGGTCCAGGAACGCCATGCCGCGGCCGGTGTAACGCTTGGCCAGCGACACCACCAGACGCAGGTTCGCGCCCAGCAGGTGGTTCTTGGCGCGCTCGCCGTCGCGGCGGACCCAGTTCAGGTCACGGCGCTGCTGGGTGGTGAGCTTCTCGCCCGCCTCGGCCAGCTGACGCATCTTCTCCGCCGCGTACAGGCCACCCTCGACGCGCTTGGCGAGGTCGACCTCCTCCTCGGCGTTGAGCAGCGCGACCTTGCCGATCTGCTTCAGGTACGCCCGGACGGAGTCCGCGGACGCGGTGAGCTCGGCGTCGCGACGGGCCTGCTTGAGGGCCTCGGACTCCTCGTCGTCGTCCCAGCTGAACTCACTGGACTCGGCGGTCTTGCCGGAGCCGGCCGTGGCGGTGGCCGTGCCCTCGCCGTCGTCCTCGGTGTCGTCGTCGTCCTCGGCCGGTGCGGCCTTGACGATCGCGGCACCCGCAGGGGCGTCGTCGGCGACCACCTCGACGTCGGCGACGTCGACCTCGACGGCCTCGTCGGCGCCGTCGACCAGGCTCAACGCACCCAGGTCGTCGTCGTCCGCCGGCGCGGCGTCGTCGGCGGGCGCGGCCTTGGCGGTGGCCTTGGCCGCGGTCTTGCGGGGCTTCGCGGGAGCGGCACCGGCCGCGCGGGCCCGGGACCGGGTCGCGGGGGCCGCGACGGCTCCCGGCTCGGCGGTCACGCCGTCGGCGGGGGCGGAATTGGACGATGCTGCAACTGCCACGGAAAACCTTTCACGAACGGCGGCGCCTGTAGAACCCACCACACAACGACCCCAGTCCACCCGCCGCCGGGAACAGCGACGCGGTGCCGTCCAGGCAGGAACGGACACGGTGAAGGAAGGATTGGGGATCGGACCTCGACGGCCCGGTATCGGCGACGTGACCATTGTAGCCGCGCAACCGCTCCCGGCCGGACGGAAACGGCCCGATCAGGGCGTACGTGATCGCCCGGAATCGCCACGGGGCGCCCGACGAGGGGTCGCCGACCGCTCGCGGTCGGCCCGGACCGGCCGGGTCCGGCCCCCCCGGCGGGGTCAGAGCAGCTTCTGCTCGCGGGCGGCGAGGGCGGCGCCGACGATGCCGGCGTTGTTGCGCATCGCGGCCACCTTGACGGGGGTCCGGGTCTTCAGGTGCGGCACCCACTTGTGCGGGTTCTTGGTGATGCCACCGCCGAAGATGAACAGCTCCGGCCACAGGAGGTTCTCCAGGTGCGTGAGGTAGCGGTTGGCCCGCTTGCTCCACTGTTCCCAGTTCAGCCCGTCCCGGTCCCGCGCGGACGCCGCGGCCTTCGTCTCGGCGTCGTGGCCGTCGATCTCGATGTGGCCGAGCTCGGCGTTGGGGATGAGCACCCCGTCGTTGATCAGCGCGGTGCCGATGCCGGTGCCGAAGGTGACGACGATGATCAGGCCCGGATGGCCCTTGCCGGCGCCGTAGCGGACCTCGGCCAGACCGGCGGCGTCGGCGTCGTTGAGCGCCGTCACCGGCCCGGGGACGTGCCCGCTGACCGCGTCGACCAGCGACACCCCGACCCAGGACTCGTCCATGTTGGCCGCGGTGTGCACGACGCCGTGGGTGACCACGCCGGGGAAGGCGCAGCCGTAGGGCCCCTGGTAGTCGAAGTGCTCGGCGATCTGGTGCACCGTCGACGACACCGCGTCCGGGGTGGCCGGCTGCGGGGTGTCCAGGCGGAAGCGCTCACCGATCAGCGTGCCGTCGGTCAGGTTCACCACCCCGCCCTTGATGCCGGTGCCGCCGATGTCGATACCGAACGCGGTGGTGTCGGGATCCACCTCCGGGGCGGGCGCGGCGGACGGGTCGGGCAGCACGGGCACGGTCATCGGCGGGAACTCCTTGAGGACGGGGGAGGGGCGGGCGGGTGCGTCAGGGGTCGTGCGGAGTGTCGTGCGGAATCAGGACGGGCAGGTGGCGGTCGGCAGCGGGAAGGTCGTCGGAACGGTCGGTGCGGCCTGCGTGACGCCCTCGATGACCGCCGGTGGAGTGGAAGCCTGACGGATGGCCTCGAGCTGCGCCTGCTGATCCTCGGTCAGGCCGGTGTCGTCGAACAGCGCACCCACCGCGAACTCCACCGAGTCGTCGAAACGGTCGTCCTTCACCAGGGTCGCGCAGGGGGCCACGATCAGCACCGTGCGCGCCGCCTGCGCGCCGGCGTCGCCGTAGCGGATCTCGCCCCAGCAGCGCAGGTCGCGCAGCGGGTACAGGGAGTCGTCGGCGGCTTCCCGGATCGACTCGAAGCCCGCCTTGCGCCACGACTCCGTCACCGTCTTGGCCATCCCCGGGGTGGTGCTGGCGTTGACCACCCGCAGCAGGACGGTCGAGGGATTCGCCGGGCGGGTGTCGCGGAGGGTGTTGCGGTCGGTGATCTCGCCCAGCGTCGTGGTCGGGGTGGCCGTCTCGGTCGGCGCCTCGGCCGAGGTGGCCGCCGGGTCGGTGCTCGCGGCGTCGCCGGTGGCGCTCGCCGCGCTCGCCGCGGGCGCGGCGCCGGGCTGATTACAGGAGTTGTCCGCCGCGGGCTCCGGCTTGAGCACCACGATCCAGGTGACCGCGGTCACCAGGAGCAGCACGCCGATGATCACCAGCGCCGGCCAGCGGTTGCGCCGTCGGTAGGCCTCGGGTGCGCGATCGCTGCTCAACGGGGGAAGCCTCTTCTCGGTCGGCGCACTCCGGTCGGAGCGTCGAGGGCGGCGCGCGGGCCGGGTGGGCCCGGGAGCCGGGTGCCAGACTATGCGTCAGCCCGGTGATCGTCGTGCTCCCGCGCACCCTCGACGCGCGGTGCCCGCGAAGTCCGCTACCCTGCTGCCGCCGGACACGGAATTCTGCCCGCTATCCGCACGGCATCTCGGGCACAAAACCAGGGATCGGTGCGTTAGCTGACAGGCCGGTCCGCACAGACACCGCGGGCCGGGTGACGAGCACCACGCACCGGACGACCCGCGCTGCCGACCGACCGCACGCAACCGGACGTTTCCGCAGGACCGGCGCACGCTCTCGCACGGAGAGGGACGAGAAAAGGACACCCGATGGCTACTGATTACGACGCACCACGACGCAACGAGAGTGAAGAGCAGGGGGAGGACTCCCTCGAGGAGCTCAAGGCCCGGCGCAACGAATCCCAGTCGGCCGTCGTCGACATCGACGAGAGCGACACCGCGGAGTCGTTCGAACTCCCCGGCGCCGACCTTTCCGGTGAGGAGCTCACCGTCAAGGTCGTGCCGAAGCAGGCCGACGAGTTCACCTGCACCGTCTGTTTCCTGGTGCAACACCGCAGCCGGCTGGCCCGCGGCTCGGACGGCCACGAGGTGTGTGCCGACTGTGCCTGACGGCACCCCGCGCCGCCCCCGGCGGCGCACCCCCTCCGGATCCACCGCGGGTCGGCTCGCGCCGGCCCGCCGGTCCGGGACGCGTCACTGATGGCCGCCGCGCCGTGCAGCCGCGCGGCGGCGCAGGTCGCGGAGTTCCACACCGCCTACGAGCTCCCGCTGCGGACGTCCGCGACGGTCGAGGTGGGCGACGCGCAGGTGGAACTGCGCCAGGCGCTGATCGAGGAGGAGGTCGCCGAACTGGCGGCCGCCGCCCGTGCCGGTGACCTCGTGGGCGTGGCCGACGCGCTCGCCGACATCGTCTACGTCGCCTACGGCACCGCCCACGTCTACGGGATCGACCTGGACGCGGTGATCGACGCCGTCCACACGTCGAACATGACCAAGCTGGGCGCCGACGGCCGCCCCGTCCGCCGGTCCGACGGCAAGATCCTCAAAGGGCCGGACTACCGCCCGCCGGAGATCGCCGCCGTCCTGCACCGGCTGATCGACGACATCGTGACCGACGACGCTGCCTCCGGCGCCGCCGACACCCCGCCGGACGCCCCGCGCCGCGCCTAAACTGGCATCAGCGGACCGGGCCGTGACCGGCCCCGCTGCCGCACCGGACGTCCCACCGACGTGCTCCGACAGGGAGCGCAGGATCGCAGGTGATACCCATGGCTGGTGGATTGAAGCGCTGGCTGAGCACGCTCGGCCGCGATGACGACCAGCTCGAGGCGCAGGCACTGACCGAGTCGTCGGACAAGTGCGGCGCCCAGCACGCCCAGCAGTGCCGGATGGGGCAGGTCGTGACCGTCCAGGGGCGGCTGCGGTCCGTCGACCTCAAGCCCGCCGACTCGCTGGCCACCCTGGTGGCCGAGCTCTACGACGGCACCGACGCGATCCACCTCGTGTGGCTCGGCCGCCGCTCCATCCCCGGTGTCGAGCCGGGCCGGACCATCCTGGCCAAGGGCCGGATCGCCAACCGGGACGGGGTCAAGACCATCTACAACCCCGACTACGAGCTGCGCCCCGCGCTCGTATGAGCTCACCCTCGCCGCGGCCGACCGGTACCGGGCCGACCGCTCCCGACGGCGTGCCCGCCGCCGCTCCCGACGCGACCGCCGACGCCACCGGACCTGACGCCCGGACGGCACCGGCGCGCACCACCCCGACCATCTGGGACCAGATGGGCGGACCCGCCGGGATGCTGGACTCCGGGCTGCCGGTCGTCGTCTTCGTCATCGCCAACGGCATCGGCGGGCTCACCGCCGGCATCGTGGCCGCGCTGGTCGCCGGGGCGGCCATCTTCGCGTTCCGGCTGGCCCGCCGGAAGCCGGTGACCCAGGCGGTCAGCGGTTTGCTGGGGGTGGGCATCGCCGCGTTCATCGCCTACAAGTCCGGCTCGGCCGGCGGCTACTTCAAGCTCGGCATCTGGAGCTACCTGGTCTACGGGTCGGCGCTGCTGGTGTCGATGATCGTCCGGTGGCCCGCGGTCGGGCTCATCTGGGAAGGCATCAACGGCCGCGGCACCGCGTGGCGCCGGGACCGGGCCCTGGTCCGCCGCTACGACTACGCGACCCTGGTGTGGGTGGTGGTGTTCGCCGCCCGCTACCTCGTCCAGAACGCACTGCTCGGCCGCGACGAGATCGGCTGGCTGGGCTTCGCCCGGATCGCCATGGGCTACCCGCTGTGGATCCTGGCGATCGGCGCGTCCGTGTTGATCGTGATGCGCGGGACCGGCTGGAAGCGCCCGCCGCTGACGACGCTGCTGGGGAAGAAGAGCTGATGGAACCGTCGGTCTCGGCCTGATCGCTGCCGGATGCGGTGATGGTGGCGCCGGGAGTGAGCCGCGCGGCGGCCCGGCCCCCGTGGGCCCATCGCGTCGGAGGTCGGGCTCGTTCCCGCTGGTTTCGGCGTGATTCCTGCCGGATTCCGGTGATGGTCACGCCGAATCGAGCGTGGCGGCGGCGGCCGGGTCACCCGGTCGATCGCCTCGGGGGCGGGGCCCGCCCACTGGTTTCGGCGTGATGACTCCCGGTTCACGGTGATGGTCACGCCGAAACTGAACCTCCGGACGAACGCGCAGCCGACGAGCCTCCGCGGTGGCGGGAACCGGTCAGCGGACGGGACGACCTCGGCCCGGCCGCGTGCCCGCACTCAGTGCAGCGCCTCGCGGAGCTCGTCCTCGACCTCGGTGGAGGCGACGAACAGCAGTTCGTCGGCGGGCTCCATCGGCACGTCGGGTTGCGGGACGATGACCCGCCCACCACGCAGGATGGCCACCAGGGCGGCGTCGCGGGGGAGTTTGAGGTCCCGGACGGCCAACCCGGCCAGCGGGGTCGCCTTGGGCAGCGTGACCTCGACCAGGTTGGCCTGCCCCTGCCGCAGGGTGAACAGCCGCACCAGATCGCCGACGCTGACGGCCTCCTCGACGAGCGCGGCCAGGATGCGCGGCGTCGAGACGGACACGTCCACCCCCCAGGCCTCGGTGAACAGCCACTCGTTGCGGGGGTCGTTGACCCGGCCGACCACCCGGTTCACCGCGAACTCCGTCTTGGCCAGCAGCGCGACCACCAGGTTGACCTTGTCGTCGCCGGTGGCGGCGATCATCACGTCGCAGGTCTGGATGCCGGCGTCCTCGAGGCTGGTCACCTCGCAGGCGTCGGCCAGCACCCACTCGGCCTCCTCGATGAGGTGCGGCCGGATGTTCGTCGGCTCCCGGTCGATGAGCATCACCTGATGGCCGTTCTCGATCAGCTCGCCGGCGATGGACCGACCGACCGAACCCGCTCCCGCGATGGCGATACGCATCAGTTCACCTCGTCCGGGCTCATCGACGACACCGAGGCCAGCCGTTCCATGTCGCTGGTCAGCACGGTGGCGTAGATGAGGTCACCTTCCTGGATGACGGTCTGCCGGTCGGGCAGCAGGCCCGCCCCGAACCGGACCACGAACGCGGTGCGCATCCCCAGCGCCGTCTCCAGCTGGGCCAGCGGCAGGCCCAGCCAGTTGCGGTGGTAGGGCACCTGCGCGACGAGCACGGTGCCCGACGGGTCGCGCCACTCGCTGACCAGGCCGTCGGGGATGACCGCCCGCAGCAGCCGGTCGGTGGTCCACGGCACCGTCGCGACGGTGGGGATGCCCAGACGCTCGTAGACCTGGGCGCGTTTGGGATCGTAGATGCGGGCCACCACGGTCTCCACGCCGAACTGCTCGCGGGCGACCCGGGCGGCGATGATGTTGGAGTTGTCGCCGGAGCTGACCGCGGCGAACGCGTGCGCCTCCGGGACCTTCGCCTCGATCATCGTGTTGCGGTCGAATCCGATCCCGAGGATCTGCAGCCCCTTGAAGTCCGGGCCCAGCCGCCGGAAGGAGGCCTCGTCCCGGTCGATGACGGCGACCGAGTGCCCCCGCAGATCGAGGATCCGGGCCAGGGACGAGCCGACGCGGCCGCACCCCATGATCACGATGTGCACGAGCGAGATCTCCGTCCAGACAAGCTTCTCGGGCGCACGACCGGGGGCCGGAAGGCCGCGTCACAGTATCGTGACCCCGCGTGGCACCGGAAGTACGGTGCCCAACGTAGGCTCGCGTGCTGTGTCGAAGCTAACCAGCACCGCGAAGCGCATTCTCGTCGGTCGCGCATTCCGGAGCGACAAGCTCGCGCACACGTTGTTGCCCAAGCGGATCGCGCTGCCGGTGTTCGCCTCCGACGCGCTGTCCAGCGTCGCCTACGCCCCCGCCGAGATCTTCATCGTGCTGTCGGTGGCCGGGCTGGCCGCCTACGCCTACGCCCCCTGGATCGCCGCCGCCGTCGCGCTGGTGATGATCGTGGTGGTGCTGTCCTACCGGCAGAACGTGCACGCCTATCCCAGCGGCGGCGGCGACTACGAGGTCGCCACCAAGAACCTCGGGCAGCGCTTCGGTCTCGTGGTGGGCAGCGCGCTGCTGGTCGACTACATCCTCACCGTGGCCGTCTCGACGGCGGCCGGCGTGGCCAACATCGGCTCGGCCATCAAGTTCGTCGGTGACCACAACGTCGCTTTCAGCGTGGGCATCATCGTGCTGGTCACCGCGGCCAACCTGCGTGGCCTGAAGGAGGCGGGGGCGGCGTTCGCGTTCCCCGTCTACGCCTTCATCATCTCCATCTTCGCGATGCTGGCCACCGGGCTGGTCCGCTACTTCTTCGGCTCCGGGGAGATGCTCGCCGAGAGTGCCGACTTCCAGCTGGAGGCCACCCACGGCAGCACCGGCATCCTGCTGGTGTTCCTGCTGCTGCGGGCGTTCTCGTCCGGCTCGGCGGCACTCACCGGCGTGGAGGCCATCTCCAACGGCGTGCCGGCGTTCAAGAAGCCCAAGGCGAAGAACGCGGCCACCACGCTGGCCCTGATGGGCCTGATGAGCGTCACCATGATGATCGGCATCGTCACGCTGGCCATCGTGACGAAGGTGCACGTCGCCGAGCCCGGGGTGGTGATGATCGGCCAACCCGCCGACTACCACGAGAAGACGGTGATCGCGCAGATCGCCCAGGCGGTGTTCTCGGGCTTCCCACCGGCGTTCTACGTGGTGTCCTTCACCACCGGTCTCATCCTGGTGCTGGCCTGCAACACCGCGTTCAGCGGCTTCCCGGTGCTGGGCTCGATCCTCGCGCAGGACCGGTTCCTGCCGCGGCAGCTGCACACCCGGGGCGACCGGCTCGCGTTCTCCAACGGCATCGTGTTCCTGGCCGTCGTCGCGATCATCCTGATCATCGCGTTCCAGGCCGACGTCACCGCCCTGATCCAGCTCTACATCGTCGGCGTGTTCGTGTCGTTCACCTGCTCGCAGGGCGGGATGATCCGGCACTGGAAGCGGCTCATCGACCGGTCGTCGGACCCGGCGGAGCGCGCGGTGCTGCGGCGCAAGCAGATCATCAGCGCCACCGGTTTCGGCCTCACCGGCACCGTGCTGGTCATCGTGCTGATCACCAAGTTCCTGTCCGGCGCCTGGATCACCATCCTGGCGATGGCGACCATCTACAGCGTGATGGTCGCCATCCGCCGGCACTACGACCGGGTGGCCCGCGAGATCGCCGCCAACGAGGACGACCTCGTGCTGCCCAGCCGGGTGCACGCCATCGTGCTGGTGTCGAAGGTGCACCTGCCGACGATGCGGGCACTGGCCTACGCGCGGGCGACCCGGCCCGACATCCTCGAGGCGGTGACGGTCAACGTCGACCCCGCCGACACCGCGAACCTGGCGCGCGAGTGGGAGGACCGCGAGCTCCCGGTCTCGCTGAAGGTCATCGACTCGCCGTTCCGCGAGATCACCAAGCCGATCCTGGACTACGTCCGGCGGGTCCGGCGGGACTCGCCGCGGGACGTGGTCGCGGTGTACCTGCCGGAGTACGTGGTCGGACACTGGTGGGAGCAGATCCTGCACAACCAGTCGGCGCTGCGGCTCAAGGGCCGGCTGCTGTTCACCCCCGGGGTCATGGTCACCTCGGTGCCGTGGCAGCTGTCGAGCTCCAAGAACGTCGAGCAGCGCATCGACGAACGCGGTGAGCGGGAGATCTCGGCGGCCGGCCGCCGCTCCGCGGCCACCCGCATCGAGGAGCAGGAGCCGTTCACCAGCCGCTCCTAGGTCCACCGGCCGGTCCTAGACTGACGTGTCACGCCCACGCCGACCGAGCGGATCCGTCATCAGTACTGAAGTCCCCGACCTGAACCCCGACACCCCGCAGACCCCGGCGGTCGCCGATGCCGCCACCACCGCGGTCGACGCCTCCGACCTGGCACCCGGGGACGTGGTCGCGCTCGAGGTCGGGCCGGTCGCGCACGGCGGCCACTGCGTCGCCCGCTACCAGGGCCGGGTGGTCTTCGTCCGGCACGCGCTACCCGGCGAGCGGGTCCGGGCCCGGATCACCGAGGCCAAGTCGGGATCGTTCTGCCGCGCCGACGCGATCGAGATCGACGTCGCCGCTCCGGGCCGGGTCACCCCGCCGTGCGTGCACTTCCACCCCGGCGGCTGCGGTGGCTGCGACTTCCAGCACGCGTCCCCGGAACTGCAGCGGGAGCTGAAGACGACAGTGCTGCAGGAGCAGCTGCACCGGTTGGCCACGGTCGACCTGCCGGCCGGGGTGGGCGCCGTCGAGCCGCTGCCCGGCGACGGGTTCGGCTGGCGCACCCGGGTCCGCTGGGGACTGGCGCTGCAGGACGGCCGGGCGCTGCTCGGCCCCCGGGTGCAGCGGTCGGCGGCCCTGGTGCCGGTCGGCCCCGAGGCGCCGTGCCTGATCGCCTCCCCGGGGCTGTCCACCCTCGCGGTGGACGTCGCGGAGCAGCTCGCGCCGGACCTCACGCCCGAGGACGCCTTCGAGATGGTGCTGACGATGGGCGAGGACGGCACCGAGCACGTCACCGAGGCCGGGGCCGCGGACGCCGACGTGGTGTGGGAGACCGTCAAGGGCCGCCGCTTCGCCGTCGCCGCGGACGGGTTCTGGCAGGCCCACCCGGCGGCCGCCACGACGTACGTGGACACCGTGATGGACCTGCTGCCGGACGACCTGACCGGCGGGACCGCCTGGGACCTCTACGGCGGGGTGGGGCTGTTCGCCGCGTTCCTGGCCGACGCGGTCGGCGTGACCGGCACCGTGGCCACCGTCGAGCTGGACCGCACCGCCACCGCGCTGGCCCGGCACAACCTCGCCGGTCTGCCGCAGGCCCTGGTGAAGTCCGGGATGGTCGAGAAGGTGGTCGGGACGCTGCCCGGCCCGGTCGACGCCATCGTGCTGGACCCGCCGCGCACCGGCGCCGGCCGGAAGGTCTGCGACGCGATCGCCGGCCGCAAGCCCCGGGTCGTGGTCTACGTGGCGTGCGATCCGGCGGCGCTGGCGCGCGACACCGCGTTCCTCGCCACCGGCGGCTACCGGCTGGACACCGTCCGGGCCTTCGACGCGTATCCGCAGACCCACCACCTCGAGGCCATCGCGCGGTTCGTGCCGGTGGACGCCCCGGTCGACTGAGGGGTCAGCGCCGCCGCTGCCACTCCAGCAGGGTGGCCGGGCGGTCGGTGATGATGCCGTCCACGCCGAGGTCGGTCAGCCGTTCCCAGTCGGCCTCGTCGTTGGCGGTGAAGGTGACGACCGAGATGCCCGCGGCGTGCAGGTCGTCGACGATGCCGGGCCGGGCCAGCAGCGCGGTGTACTCGGGGTGGTAGGACGCGAGTCCGTGCTCGCGGCACAGCGCGACCGGGTCGTCGTCGAGGTCGTCGCGGAGCAGGCCGAGCCAGCAGTGCGGGATGTAGCCGGCCAGCTGCGCCAGCACGTCGAGCTCGAAGCTCTGCAGCCACACCCGGTCCATCGTGCGGGTCGCGCGGATGACGGCGAGCTCGATGACCAGTTCGTCGTCGGTGTGCGGGCCCTTGATCTCCAGCAGCACCCGGCCGGTGGCGGGCAGCGCGTTGAGGAACTCGTGCATCGTCGGGATACGCAGTGCGCTGAGGTCCTCGACGCCGCGGAGCCGGCTGAACCAGCTGCCGGCGTCCAGCGCGGCCACCTCGGTGAGCCGGCTCGACCGCAGCTGCCCGACGACGGAGCTGATCCGGTCGAGCGTGTCGTCGTGAAACAGCACCGGGACCAGGTCGGCCGTGGGCTGGACGTCGGTCTCGATCCACTCCACGTCCGCCGACCACGCGGCCTGGAAGGCCGCGAGGGTGTTCTCGGGAGCCAGATCACTGGCTCCCCGGTGACCGATCACGAGCGGTGCCGCGCCGTGTCGGAGGAGGGACTCCGCTTGTCGGAAGCCCAGTAACCGGCCTGTCATGATCCGTAAACTACGGCAACAGGGTGAACTTCCGAGGTCGTCGCCGAGAAGATCGTGTGACGTCGTCGGGTCCGCCGGGGGTGCATCACCCGACCGTGATCAGGCGTGTACGGGCCGCCGGGGGACGCGCCGACCCGGTACCGTCGAAATGTGCCAACCAGTGACGCGCCGTTGCCCTCCGATCTCTCTCCGGCGTACCTGCGGGGACTCGACCCGACGGAGCTGACCGACCTCGCCGAGCGCATCCGGTCGTTCCTGGTGAACCGGGTGTCCCGCCGCGGCGGCCACCTCGGGCCCAACCTCGGGGTCGTCGAGCTGACGATGGTGCTGCACCGGGTCTTCGATTCGCCGCGTGACCCCATCGTCTTCGACACCGGTCACCAGGCCTACGTGCACAAGATCGTCACCGGCCGCGCCGACCGCTTCGACACGCTGCGCACCCGCAACGGCCTGTCCGGGTACCCGAGCCGCGCCGAGTCCGAGCACGACTGGGTGGAGAACTCGCACGCGTCGACCTCGCTGTCCTACGCCGACGGCATGGCCAAGGCGTTCCAGGTGCGCGGCGAGCGCGACCGCACCCCGGTCGCGGTCATCGGCGACGGGGCACTCACCGGCGGGATGGCCTGGGAGGCGCTGAACAACATCGCCTCGGCCAAGGACCGGCCGCTGGTCATCGTGCTCAACGACAACGGCCGCTCCTACGCGCCGACCACCGGCGGCATGGCCGAGAAGATGGCCACCCTGCGGACCCGGCCCGGGTACGAGCGCGCCCTGGGCCAGGTGAAGCGCCGGCTGCCAACCGCGCCGGTCGTGGGCCGACCGCTCTACCAGGCGCTGCACGCGGTCAAGCGCGCCGCCAAGGACTTCTTCCTCCCGCAGAGCATGTTCGAGGACCTCGGCCTGAAGTACGTCGGCCCCATCGACGGCCACGACTTCGAGGCGCTGGAGAAGGCGCTGGTCAGCGCGAAGGAGTTCGGCGGGCCCATCCTGGTGCACTGCCTGACCCGCAAGGGCAACGGCTACGGCCCGGCCGAGAAGGACGACGCCGAGCGCTTCCACTCGCCGCCCGCCTTCGACCCGCAGACCGGCCTGCCGCTGGCGAAGTCGGCGTCGACCTGGACGTCGGTGTTCGGCCGCGAGATGGTCCGCGCCGGCGCCGAGCGCCCCGACATCGTCGCCATCACCGCCGCGATGAGCGGTCCCACCGGGCTGGACCCGTTCGGCGCCGCGTTCCCGGGTCGGCTCTACGACGTCGGGATCGCCGAGCAGCACGCGCTCACCTCCGCCGCGGGGCTCGCGCTCGGCGGGGTGCATCCGGTGGTCGCGGTCTACGCCACCTTCCTCAACCGGGCCTTCGACCAGCTGCTGATGGACGTCGCCCTGCACGGGCTGCCCGTCACCGTGGTGCTCGACCGCGCCGGCGTGACCGGTGAGGACGGCCCCAGCCACCACGGCATGTGGGACCTGTCGCTCGCCGCGATCATCCCCGGGCTGCGGGTGGCGACCCCGCGGGACGCGGTGACGCTGGCGGCCGAACTCGACGAGGCGCTCGCGGTCTCCGACGGGCCGACACTGCTGCGGTTCCCGAAGGGGGCCGTGCCGGACACCATCCCGGCGGTCGGCACCGAGGGCGGCATGGACCTGCTCGCCCGACCCGCCGACGGCTTGCCGCAGGACGTGCTGCTGGTCGCCGTCGGCGCGTTCTGCGGCACCGCCGTCGAGGTGGCGGCCCGGCTCGCCGACCAGGGCATCGGCGTCACCGTCGTGGACCCGCGATGGGTGCTGCCGGTGCCGGCCGCGCTGACCACGCTGGCCGCGGCACACCAGCTCGTCGTCACGCTGGAGGACGGTGGCCGTCGCGGCGGCATCGGCGCCGCGGTCACCGAGGCGCTGCGCGCGGTCGACGTCCCGGTCGCGGTGTTCGGGCTGCCGCAGGAGTTCCTCGAGCCCGGGCCGCGCGCCGAGCTGCTCGTCGACGCCGGCCTGTCGGCGCAGGCGGTGGCCCGGTGGATCACCGAGCGCGTCGCCAGCCGCGTGACCGCCGAGCAACCCACCCCGTGACCGCCCGCTACCGGCTGGACGACCTGCACCCCGCAGCCGACCAGGCCCTCGCCGTCCGGCTGCACGCGTTGCAGCAGGCCGCCTACCGGGTCGAGGCCGCGCTCATCGACGACGACCGCATCCCGCCGCTGCACGAGACCGTCGACGACGTCCGGGCGGCACCGGTGCACTGGGTCGGCGCCTACTCCGGACCGGACCTCGTCGGCGCCCTGGCGTGGACCGAGGTGGCCGACGGCTGGGACATCGACCGGCTGGTCGTGGACCCGCCGCGCCACCGGGAGGGCGTCGGATCGACCCTGCTGCGGTCGCTGATCGAACGGGCCGGTGGCGTGCAGATCACCGTCAGCACGGGCAGCGGCAACGCACCGGCCCGGGAGCTCTACCTCGGCCACGGCTTCCGGCCGGCCGGCGACATCGAGGTCATCCCGACCCTGTGGGTCAGCCAGTACGTCCGCCCGGGGGACTGAGCACCTCCGGATCCGCCGCCGGACCCCGCGTCGTCGAAGCAGGCGCGGTCAGAGCCGGCGGCCACTGCGCGGGTCGAAGAACAGCACGCGGTCGTCGTCGAGCACGTCGACGGCGACCCGGTCCCCGGTCCGGGGCAGGTCGCGCATCGAGCACCGGACCACCAGCGTCTGCCGCCGCGGGTCGTCGACGAGGGTGCCGCGGACCGACGCCGAGTTGCCGGTGATCTCGGCGCCGGTGACGGCCAGGGTCGCCCCGCGGGGCAGCAGGTGCACCGCCTCCGCCCGCATCGCCACCACGACCCCGGCCCCGACGGGCAGCCCCAGCGCGGCCGGCACCGGGATCAGCAGGTCGCCGACCCTGGCTCCCTCCGGTGTCACCACCGCGTCCAGGGTGTTCATCGGGGGCGACCCGAAGAACCGTGCCGCGCTGAGGGTCTCGGGCCGGTGGTAGACGTCGAGCGGGACGCCGAGCTCCACCAGCCGGCCGCCGTCCAGCACGGCGACCCGGTCGCCCAGCGTCATCGCCTCGTTGAAGTCCTGCGTGACGTGCAGGACGGTGGTGTCGGTGCCGGTGCGCAGCCGGGCCAGCTGGGCGCGGGCCTGCTGCCGGTCGTCGCGGTCGAGCGCGGCCAGCGGTTCGTCGAGCACTAGCACCGCCGACGGCCGCACCAGGGCGCGGGCCAGGAAGACGGCCTGCCGCTCGGGTTGGCTGAGCGACTGCGGGGTGCGGTTCAGCAGCCGCTGCAGCCCCAGCGTGCCGGCGACGTCCACCACCCGGGCGCTCACCACCGAGGCGGCGACGCCCGCGATGCTCATCGAGAAGCCGATGTTCTGGCCCACGGTCAGGTGCCCGTAGAGCGACGGCCGGGCCGGCACGGTCGCGACGCCGCGCTCGATCGGTGGAACCCGGTTCACCACCCGGCCGTCGATGAGGATCTCACCGCCGGTCGGGGTGTCGACGCCGGACAGCAGCCGCAGCAGCGTGGTCTTCCCCGAGCCGGACGGCCCGACGACGGACAGGAACTCCCCGGCCCGGACGGTCAGGTCGAGTTCGCGGAGCGCGGGCGTGGCAAAGCCCGGATAGCTGAACGACACCCCCGCAAAGCGCACCTCCGCCACGTCCGCAGGTTACCCCCGGGCGGGCGTCGACGACGACGCCCGCCCGACGGGTGGATCGAGCCGTCGCCGCGGGCGGGGCCGGGCCGGGTCAGGCGGGCAGCGTCGCGACGCCGGGCGCGGCAAAGCGGCGTCCGGTGGCGCGTTCGGAGACGCCGGTGCGGTCCAGGTAGGGGGTGATCCCGCCCAGCCAGAACGGCCACCCCGCGCCGGTGAGCATTCCGAGGTCGACGTCGGCCGGGTCGGACACCACGCCCTCGGCGAGCATCAGCCGGATCTCCACGGCGAGTGCGGCCAGGGCCCGTTCCCGGACCTGCTCGCCGGTCGACGGGGAGTCGCCGATCGTCCACAGCGCAAGCACCGCGGGATCCACGGTTTGGTGCCCCCGGTCGTCGACGGTGACCAGCGTCCGCTGCCCGGCCTCGACGGTGCGGCGCAGGTTGGCGCTGACCCCGAACCGTTCGGGGAACGACTCGTGCAGCTTCTCGGCCACGTGCAGCGCGACGGCCGGGCCGACCAGCTGCAGCAGCATGATCGGGGTCATCGGCAGCCCGAGTGGGTCCAGCGCGGTGTCGGCGACGTCCGGCGGGGTGCCCTCCTCGATGGCGGCCAGGATCTCGCCCATGAAGCGCAGCAGCAGGCGGTTGACCACGAACCCGGCGTGGTCGGCGACCAGGATCGGGCCCTTCTTCAGGTTCTTCGCCAGCGCGAACGCCGTCGCCAGCGAGGCGTCGTCGGTGTGTGCGGTGCGCACGATCTCCACCAGCGGCATCACCGCCACCGGGTTGAAGAAATGGAAGCCGAGCAACCGCTCCGGATACCGCAGTACGCCCGCCATCGCGCTGATCGACAGCGCGGAGGTGTTGGTGGCGAGCACACAGTCGTCGCGGACGTGCCGCTCGATGGAGGCGAACACCTGCTTCTTCACCTCGATCTCCTCGAACACCGCCTCGATCACGAGGTCGGCGTCGGCGAAGTCGGCGTGGTCGAGGGTGCCGGTGACCAGGGCGGCGAGCCGGTGGGCTTCGTCGACGCTGATGGGGCCCTTGGTGGCCAGCGTGGTGATCTCCTGGCGGAGCCCGGCGAGGCCGCGGTCGAGGCGCTTCTGGTCGATCTCGGTGAGCACCACCGGCACGTGCAGTCGGCGGGCGAACAGCAGCGCGAACTGGGTGGCCATCAGGCCGGCGCCGACCACGCCGACCTTGGTGACCGGCCGGGCGAGGGCGCGATCGGGCGCGCCGGCCGGCCGCTTGGCGCGCTTCTGAGTGAGGTTGAAGGCGTAGATGCCGGCCCGGAACTCCTGGCTCATGATGAGCTCGGCCAGCGCGTCGCCCTCGGTCTGCAGGCCGGCCTCGATCTCGCTCGTACGGGCCAGCTCGATCATGTCCAGCGCCCGGCCGGGGGCGGGGGTGGCGTTCTTCGTCCGGGCGGCGATGACGTGCCGGCCGCGGGCGACGGCCGCCGCCCACTCGTCCTCGGAGGCGGTTGGGCGGTCGACGGTGACGCGCCCGTTCACGACGTCGGCGAGCCAGCGCAGCGACTGCTCGAGGTGGTCGGCGGCGTCGAGCACGACGTCGACGACCCCCAGCCGGGCCGCGTCGGCGGGCCGGAGCATCCGGTTCTGGCTGAGTGGGTTCTCGATGATGACGGTGACGGCGTTCGCCGGACCGGCGATCCGGGGCAGCAGCTGGGTGCCGCCCCAGCCGGGGAGGATGCCGAGGAACACCTCGGGGAATGCGACCATCGCCGCGTTCGACGCGAGGGTCCGGTAGTGGCAGTGCAGTGCGAGCTCGAGGCCGCCGCCGAGGGCGACGCCGTTGACGAAAGCGAACGTGGGTACCGTCGAGCGGCGGAGCTTGCCGAAGACGTCCTGTCCGAGCGCGCCCATCGCGCGGGCGGCGGCCAGGTCGGGGAAGCCCAGACCCGACAGGTCGGCGCCGGCGGCGAAGACGAACGGCTTGCCGGTGATGGCGATGGCGGTCGGCTGCGCGGCGATCGCGGCGTCGATGGTCTCGCCCAGCTCTGCCAGGCCGCGGGGGCCGAAGGTGTTGGGCCGGGTGTGGTCGCGGCCGTTGTCGATGGTGATCAGCGCGACCCGGCCGTTCACCCCGGGGACGGTGATGAGCTTCAGCAGGGAATGGGTGACCACCTCGTCGGGAAACATCGGGGTGAGGTCGACGGACTGCCCGGTCGTGGTCATGCCGACGCTCCCTCGGTGTCGAACGCGGGGTTCTCCCAGATGATGCTGCCGCCCATGCCGAGCCCGACGCACATGGTGGTGAGGCCGTAGCGGACCTCCGGGTGCTCGGCGAACTGGCGGGCCAGCTGGGTCATCAGCCGGACCCCGGACGAGGCCAGCGGGTGGCCCATCGCGATGGCGCCGCCGTAGGGGTTGACCCGCGGGTCGTCGTCGGCGATGCCGAAGTGCGAGGTGAAGGCGAGCACCTGGACGGCGAACGCCTCGTTGATCTCGATCAGCCCGATGTCGTCGATGCCCAGACCCGCCTTGCGCAGCGCCTTCTCGGTCGCCGGGATGGGGCCGGTGCCCATCGTCTCTGGGGCGACGCCGGCGAAGGCGAAGGTGACCATCCGCATCCTGACCGGCAGGCCGAGCTCCTCGGCGGTCCGGGCGGAGGCGAGGATGCACCCGGTGGCGCCGTCGGTGAGCGGGGAGGCGTTGCCGGCGCTGACCCGGCCGTGCGGGCGGAACGGGGTGCGCAGGCCGGCGAGGGACTCCACGGTGGTGCCGGGGCGGGGGAGCTCGTCGGTGGTGGCCAGACCCCAGCCGGTCGCCGAGGCGGTCGCGACGGGGACGAGGTCGGGCTCGATCTGACCGTCGGCCCAGGCCCGGGCGTAGCGGTCCTGGGTGGCGGCGGCGTAGGCGTCGGCGCGCTCGCGGGTCAGCTCCGGGAAGTGGTCGTGCAGGTTCTCCGCGGTGGTGCCCATGTTGAGCGCCGACGGGTCGACGATCCGGTCGGCGATGAACCGGGGATTGGGGTCGGCGCCGTCGCCCATCGGGTGGTGGCCCATGTGCTCGACTCCGCCGGCGATGACGACGTCGTAGGCGCCGGCCGCGATCCCGGAGGCGGTGGTGGTGACCGCGGTCATCGCGCCGGCGCACATCCGGTCGATGGCGAAGCCGGGGACCGACTGGGGGAGACCGGCGAGCAGCAGGCTGGTGCGGCCGATGGTCAGGCCCTGGTCGCCGGTCTGGGTGGCGGCGGCGATCGCGACCTCGTCCACCCGCTCCGGGGGCAGCTCGGGGTGGCGGCGAATCAGCTCACGGATGACCTTGACCACGAGATCGTCGGCGCGGGTGCCGGCGTACTGGCCCTTCTCACCGGCCTTGCCGAACGGGGTGCGGACGCCGTCGACGAAGACCACGTCGTGCAGGCTCCGGGGGGCGGCGGGGGTCGCCGTGGCGGTCGTGGTCGCGGTCGCCGTGGCGGGAGCCGCGACGGGCGGTGACGGTGGGGAGGACGGGGCGGCAGACACGGTGGCTCGCTTCCTCTTCGCTGCGAGTACCCGCCGCGTCAGCGGTGACGCGGGTCGACGGGCACGGTCGATCCGACCTTAGGCGGTCGCTCGGCACAATGCTACTGACCGGTAACTTACGGCCGGGCGGGTGGATCCGGGGTCGTTGTGGGGCTTGGTGCGGGCCGCCGGTCCGCGGTGGCGGTGTGCTGCCGAGCTGCCGTGGGGCCGCGCCCGGTCCGGTGAACGCAGCGCCCGGGTCGGGTGGGGTGGGTCGCCGCGCCTCACCCGGTAACCGCCCCTCACGAGACCGCGCAGCCGGGCCCGACCGCCGGCCGGCTCAGCGGACGACGACGCCCGCCAGCGGGCCGGCGACCAACGCGATCTGCCACTGCCGAGCCCCGCCGTCGGCGAGGATCTGCTCGATCTCCCGCTGCGATCCCGCACCCGACCAGCAGACGCGGCGCACGAGCTCCGGGGAGCACATGTTCTCCAGCGGCACCTTGACGGCCTCGCCGAGTGCGGTCAGCGCCTGCCGGGCGGCGGCGAGCCGCTCGGCCGCGTCCGGGTTCTTCTCCTTCCACCGCGCCGGCGGTGGCGGTCCGTCGAGCGGGGTCTTGGTCGGGGGCAGCGCCGACTCCGGCAGCCGCTGCGCCGCGGCGATCGCGGCCATCCACCGGTCGGCCTGACGGCGCTGGCCCCGACCAGCGAATAGCGGCAGGGCGACCAGGTCGGCGACGGAGGTCGGGGCGGCGACCGCCGCGGCCACGATGGCCGTATCCGGCAGCACCCGGTGCGGGGCGATGTCGCGTTGCGAGGCGTAGGCGTCCCGGGCCTGCCAGAGCGCCCGGATGACCGCCAGCGCCCGCCGGTCGCGGATCTTGTGGATGCCGGACGTCCGCCGCCACGGATCCACCCGCGGAGCCGGTGGTGCGGCGGCGACCAGCGCGGCGAACTCCTCGCGGGCCCAGTCGAGCTTGCCCTGGGCGTCGAGCTCGGAGATCATCGCCTCCCGCAGCTCCAGCAGGACCTCGACGTCGAGCGCGGCGTAGTTCAGCCAGGCCGCCGGCAGCGGCCGGACGGACCAGTCGGCGGCGCCGTGGCCCTTCTCCAACCCCAGCCCGAGCATCTGCTCAACGAGCGGGCCCAGCCCGACCTTGGGCAGTCCGGCGATGCGACCTGCGAGCTCCGTGTCGAACAGCGTCCGCGGGCGCAGCCCGATCTCGGCCAGGCACGGCAGGTCCTGGCTGGCGGCGTGCAGCACCCACTCCGACCGCGCCAGCGCCGGCTGCAGCGGCTCCAGGTCACGCAGCGGGATCGGGTCGATCAGCACGCTGCCCACGTCGGCGCGACGCAGCTGCACCAGGTAGGCGCGGGCGGAGTACCGGAACCCGGAGGCGCGCTCGGCGTCCAGGGCGACCGGTCCGGCGTCGCCCGAGCCCGTCATCCGGGTGGCGAGGCGCTGCAACTCGATCGGGTCGGTCAGCGGCGTGAGGGTGCCGTCCCGCGGCACCAGCAACGGCACCGGGGGCGGGCCGGCGGGGGCCGCCACCGCGTCGGGGGTGGCGGCGGCTGCGGTGTCTGCCCCCGCGTGGACGGTGGCACCGTTCGTGCCGCCGCCGGCGGCTACCGGACCCCGCGCAGCAGAGGGGAGACGCTCGACCTCATCGTCGACACCAGCGGCGTTGCCGCCCGAAGCACTTTCGACAGATGAGGCCGTATCAGGAAACGACACCGGCTCGGAGGGCCAGCGCCACGATGTGCGCGCGGTCACCGGTTCCGAGCTTGCGCCCGATTCGCGCCAGGTGACTCTTCACGGTCAATGCGGACAACGACAGCTGATCGCCGATCCACTTGTTCGAGCGGCCTTCCGCGACGAGCTGGATGACCTCCACCTCGCGCGCCGACAATTCGTGGATGGCGGAGGGCACATTCGCCGCGGCCGGATTCGCGCGCCGTCCGATGAGCACGCCGTGCACCCCGGAACCGACGGCGTCGATGACCGGTCCGATGTCGGCGGTGGGGGCCAGGGCCACGACCCTGGCCCAGCCCGCGTCGCGCAGGGCCTGGACGACGGGACCCGCACCGGAGCCGAGGGCGAGGCTGACCAGGGCCAGGTCGCCGGTGGCGTTCTCGGAGATGAGGTCACGGACCTGTTCCGGCGACGTGGCCTCACGGACCCGGCCGATCCCGACCTGCAGCAACGTCTTGCGCAGCGATTCGCGGGTCATCGGGTCGGGGTCCACCAGCAGCACGGACGAGGACCGCCACTGGGGCGTCGGTGCATCGTCCATCGCGGCGCGCGGACCCGGGAGGGCACTCGTCGCCGGCAGGTCGGGCGCACGGCGAACCCGGCTGTCGCCAAGATCAAGAGTCGACATCGTGGACCCTGCTCCGTTCTGTACCTACGCATCGGGGGCCACGCACGGCCTTCCGGCTTGCGCGGAGCGCTGGCTGTTTCGATGACTTCGGGATCGGTGTTTCGGTGTCTGGCTGGGCGTCTCGGCACTGCGGTGACCGACCGGAATTGCGAGGTGACGGGCGGTCGAAAGTACGTGTAAACAATAACCCCGTATCCGCCAAATCGGTGAACGGGGCCCCTGATGATCCAGGGATGATCATGTTTCCGCTGTCGATCTACGCCCTGGAACCCGGGCGAATCGGACCAATGGGAGCGACGCCCTCCGGGGGGAGGCCGGCGGCCACGGCGAGTAACCCCGTGAATGCCGCCAAATGACGCGCCCACGGACCCTCGACACCGGTCCACGAGGCCCGTATCTCCACGTCATCGCTGCGCTCGGTGCCGGCGATGTCGCCGAACCGGACCGACGAGGTGGCGGTGACCGTGCCGCCCAGCGCCGTGTGCTCGGCGCCGCAGCCGTCCAGGGACTCGGTGAGCCAGCTCCAGCCGACGTCGGGCAACAGCGGATCGCGGGCGATCTCGCCCTCGACGTCGCAGGTGGCAAAGATCACGAAGCGAAGCGTCCCACCCCAGGAGGCCACTCCCTCCGGGTCATACAGGATGACGAACCGACCGCTGCCGATCTCGATGTCGGTGACCGTGTCGTGCACGGTGGCGGCGATGGCGTGGGCGTGCGGGGCCAGGCGCTGGGGGGCCGGTAGCTCGCTGAGCTCGATCTCGGGACGGACCCGGAGAGCCGACAGTGCGGCCACCACCTCGAGGAACTCCGACGGTACGGGCGCCGCGGTGCCGGGGGCGGCATCCGGGGCGCCGGTCACGCGGCTCGCAGGCATGCGGGAAGGGTAGGACACCGCACCGACAGAGCCGGGCGGACCACGCCGGGCGGACCGCCCGGGGAGCAGGAGGACCGGCGCGCCGGTCGCGGCAGCCGACCGTCGAGGGTCGGCTGCCGGAACGGGTCAGGCCTGGGCGGGGCGGAGCTTGAGGCTGATGGAGTTGATGCACCAGCGCTCGTCGGTGGGCGTCGGGTAACCCTCGCCACTGAACACGTGCCCGAGGTGGGAGTGGCAGGTGCCGCAGCGGACCTCGGTGCGGACCATGCCGTGCGTCTTGTCCTGGATGAGCTCGACGTTGTCCGCGTCGGTCGGCTGGTAGAACGACGGCCAGCCGCAGTGCGAGGAGAACTTCGCCTCGGAGGTGAAGAGGTCGGCGCCGCAGGCCCGGCACACGTAGGTGCCCTGCGTCGTCGTGTCGGTGTACTCGCCGGTCCACGCGCGTTCGGTGCCCCCCTGGCGGAGCACGGCGTACTCCTGCGGGGTCAGCTCAGCGCGCCACTCGGCGTCGGTCTTGTTCACGGAGCGGGTCATGCTGCCCACGGTAGCCGGATCGCGCTGCGCAGTGCGTCGATGCACCACGGGGCGTCCGGCGCGGGTCAGGCCGGGCAGAGGGTGTCGGCCGCGGGGAGGGTGCCGTCGAGCAGGTAGGCGTCCACCGCCGAGGTGACGCAGTCGCTCGTGCCGTAGCCGCCGTGCCGCGGCCCCTGGTAGGAGACCAGCGACGCCGAGGCCAGCTGCCCCGCGACCGCCTCCGCCCCCACGTACGGCGCGACGGGGTCGTCGACGCCGCCGATGACGAGCAGCGGTGCGGCGCCCTCCGCGCGCAGGGTCGTCAGGGGTGAGTCCGGGGTCGGCCACTGCCGGCACAGGCTGGACAGGGCGACGAGGAACGAGCCGAACGTCGGTGCGGCGGTCGCGGCGTCGGTGAACCTGACCGGCAGGTCGCTGTCGGCGAGCCGCTCGTCGGAGTCGTTGCAGGCGATCATCATCCGCGCCGACTCCGCCGCCCGCGGCTCGTCCAGCAGCGCGTCGAGCAGATCGGTCAGCGTCCCCGGGCGACCGTCCGCCGCGTCGGCGACCGCATCGGCCAGGTCGGTCCACCGCCCCCGGTCCGGCAGCGCCATGACCATGGCCCACAGCACCGCCGACGACCGGGGCTGCAGGTCGTCGCCGAAGCCGTCGGCCTCGTCCAGGGCGGTCAGCGCGTCGGTCACCGCGCGGGCCGGGTCGGCGCCCAGCGGGCAGGACGGCTGGGCGGCGCAGTCGGCGTAGAACGCCTGGACGGCGCGCTCGTACTGGGTCGCCGACGACACGGCCCGCTCCGACGGCGGTCGGCCGTGGTCGGTGGGGGAGTCCAGGGCGGCCCGCCCGATCCGCCCCGGGTAGCGGTCGGCGTAGACGGCGCCGAGCGTGGCGCCGTAGCCGGTACCGAGGAGATCGAGGGTGTCCCGGCCGAGGGCCGCACGCAGCGAGTCGAGGTCGTCGGCGGCCTGGGTGGTGCCGAAGAAGACCATGTCGGGGCCGATGTAGTCCTGGCAGCCGAAGGTGAAGGCGCGGGTGACGTCGAGCAGGCCGGCGCCGGCGTCGGACGCGGTCTGGTCGGCGGCGAGGGTGTAGAGGTACTGGAACGGCTCGTCCCGCCAGCAGGTACCGCCGCCGGACGCGGGCGTCCCCCGGATGTCCAGCGTGACGATCTGGTACCGGGCGGTGAGCGTCGCGGGCAGCCCGGCGGCGAGGTTCGCGATCCGGCCGGTGGCCGAGAGTGCGGCCTCCAGGGGTCCGTCCACGTCCAGGACGACCAGCGTGGGGGCGTCCGCCGGTAGGCCCGGTGTGCGCGCGCGGGCCACCTGGAGCACGACGTCGGTGCCGCCCGGCTGGTCGTAGTCCAGCGGCACCAGCATCCGGGTGCAACCCGTCTCGAACGTCCCGGCCCCGGCCACCGGGGCGTCCAGCTCGTCGCAGCTGTGCCAGTCGGCGACGAACTGCGCCTCGCGGCCGGGGCCTCCCGGTCCCAGCGGCAGCGCGGGGGCGGTGGTCGGGCCGACGGGTGCGCCGCCGCCGTGGACGGCCAGATCCGGGCGGCTGCTGGGTCCGACGGTGCAGCCGGCGAGCACGGCGGCGCCGGTGAGCGCCGCGACCAGCCGACGGACCCGGGCCACGATCGGTGGGGGACGGCGTCGGACGGACAACGGGTGCTCCTGACGGCGGGGGCGGGCTCGGCCCTTCCATCATGGCGGTGCTCGCGGCGGGCGGGGCGCGGGTGCCGACCGGCGCCCCGCGCCGCGCACCGGGCGCCGACCGCGCCGCGCACCGGGCGCCGACCGCGCCGCGCACCGGGCGCCGACCGCGCCGCGCACCGGGCACCGACCGCGCCGCGCACCGGGTGCCGACCGCGCCGCGCACCGGGCACCGACCGCGCCGCGCACCGGGCACCGACCGCGCCGCGCACCGGGCACCGACCGCGCCCCGCACCCACCGGCGCCCCGCGCCGGGCACCGACCGCGCCGCGCACCGGGCACCGACCGGCGCCCCGCACCGGGCACCGACCCCGCGCCCCGCGCCGGGCACCAGTCGGCAAGATCACCGGTCATCTGGTCGGGGCGTCCGGGGCCGTCGTTTACGTTGCTGGCATGTCCCTCGTCCATCTGGTCGACATCGAGCCGGTGATCAGCACCGACGAGCTCATCGACGGTCTGGTCCCGCCGCCCCGCTTCGGCGAGGCGCGTTTCAGTACCTACCGCCCCAATCCCGGTGAGCCGTCGCAGGCCGCGGCGCTGGCCGCGCTGGAGCAGTTCGCCGACAAGATCGCCGCGCCGCCGGCCAAGAAGGGGCTGTTCCGCCGGACGGTCGCGCCCGCGGCGGCGAGCGGGGTGTACCTGGACGGCGGTTTCGGTGTCGGCAAGACCCACCTGCTCGCCTCGCTGTGGCACGCCGTTCCCGGCCCGAAGGCGTACGCGACGTTCGGCGAGATGACCCAGCTCGTCGGCATGCTCGGGTTCGTCCCGACCATCAAGCGGTTGGCCGACCACCGGCTCATCGCCATCGACGAGTTCGAGCTCGACGATCCCGGCGACACCATGCTGATGACGCGGTTGCTGGGCGAGCTGGCCGAGGCGGGGGTGTCGATCGCGGCGACCTCGAACACTTTGCCCGACAAGCTCGGTGAGGGCCGGTTCGCCGCCGAGGACTTCCGACGCGAGATCCAGGCGCTGTCGTCCCGGTTCGCCACCATCCGGGTCGACGGTCCGGACTTCCGGCACCAGGGCCTGGCGGAGGCGCCGCCGCCGATGACGGACGCGCAGCTCCAGCTGGTCGCCGGCGAGGCCGCGGCCCACGGCGACAGCAGCCTGGACGGCTTCGAGGCGCTGTGCCGCAAGCTGGCGAAGCTGCACCCGTCGAAGTACGGGCGGCTGCTCGACGGCATCGGCTCCGTCGGGTTGTCGCACGTGCGGCCGGCGCCGGACCAGTCGGTGGCCCTGCGGCTGGTGACGTTCATCGACCGGCTCTACGACCGGTCGATCCCGGTGAGCGCCAGCGGTGGCTCGCTGGGCGAGCTGTTCACCCCGGAGATGCTGCGCGGCGGCTACCGGAAGAAGTACCTGCGGGCCACGTCCCGCATCCTGGCGCTGGCCCGGGACGCGCAGAACGCCTGACGGTCGGGCGTGGTGCCCGGAGGTCAGACGGGCGCGCTGACCCCGGACAGCATGGCCAGCCGCAGCTTCGTCTCGTCCTCGGTGTCGGGAGCGGCGCTGAGGATGACCACCCGGAGTTCGGCGTCGGCGTCGGTCATCACGTCGCAGTCGACCGTGACGGGTCCGACCGCGGGATGGTGGACCACCTTGTGGTCCTCCCGGTGGCTGCCGACGGCCCCGGCCGCCCACAGCTCGGCGAACCGGGCGTTGCCGTCGTCGAGCGTGCGGACCAGCCGGGCCAGCCGCCGGCTGTGCGGGAAGCGGCCGGTCGCGGCGCGCAGGTCGGACACGACCGCCGCCTCCACCCGCTCGTGGGAATCCGACACGACGGGCCAGTGCGACAGCTGCCGGACGTCGCCGTCGACCGGGAAGGTGTCCCGGGCGAAGTTGCGCAGCGCCGGCGGCGCCGCCGTCGGATCGCCGAGCAGCGCCGCCCAGCCGCGGTTCCACCAGATCAGCTGCCAGTCGGCGGCGAAGACCCCGACGGCGACGTCGCCGAGCCGGTGCAGCACCCGCTGCAGCCCCGGCGCGATGTGGTCGCTCACCTCGTGGCGCGTCGGCGGTGCGATGCCCGCCAGCCGGTACAGGTGGTCGCGTTCGGCGTCGGTGAGCCGCAGCGCCCGGGCGAGCGCCGCGACGACCTGGGCCGACGGAGTGGTGGCGCGGCCCTGCTCGAGGCGCACCACGTAGTCCACCGAGATGCCGGTGAGCTCGGCGAGCTCCTCCCGGCGCAGTCCGTGGGCGCGGCGGGCGTGGCCGGTGGGCAGGCCGGCGGCGGCCGGGGACAGCCGGTCGCGCCACGCCCGCAGGGTGGTGCCGAGTTCCGCGGGCGTCGTGGTCATCCTCCGAGTGTGCGGGTCCGCGGTCCGTCCCGGGTGGTACCGCTGTTCCTACCGTCGGGCCGTCCCTGGTGCGACCGGCCCGACGTGCCCACGATGGGTGCATGACCACCACATTCATCACCGGAGCCAACAAGGGTCTCGGCCACGAGACCGCCCGCCGACTGATCGCCGAAGGCCACACCGTGCTGCTCGGAGCCCGCGACCCGCAGGCGGGGACCGCCGCCGCAAAGGCGCTCGGCGCCCGTTTCGTGCAGATCGACGTCACCGACGACGCGTCGGTGGCGGCCGCCGCCGCCGACGTCGCCGCCCACGAGGGCACGCTCGACGTCCTCGTCAACAACGCCGGCATCGCCGGCGGACAGATCCCGGCCGAGGCGTTGACCGCCGCGGACGTCGCCGCGGTGTTCGACGTCAACCTGCTCGGCGTCGTCCGGACGACCACGGCGTTCCTGCCGCTGCTGCGGACGTCGGCCGACCCGGTCATCGTCAACGTGAGCAGCGGGCTGGGCTCACTGGCGATCACCCACGACGCGTCGCGCATCGAGTCACAGGTGGTGGCGCCGGCCTACACCTCGTCGAAAGCGGCGCTGATCATGCTGAGCACCCAGTACGCCAAGGCGCTGCCGGACGTCCGCATCAACGTCGTCGACCCCGGCTACACCGCCACCGACCTGAACGGGCACAGCGGACCGCAGAGCGTCACCGAAGGCACCGACGCGGTGGTCGCGCTGGCCACCGAGGGGCCGGGGCACGGGTCGGGCCGTTTCCTCGACCGGGCGGGGGACATCGGCTGGTCCTGAACCGGGGTGCAACCCCCGGGTGGGGCCAATGCGTCCGAACTGCATGAAGCGACGGGCGGGCGTGCTGACCACGGTGCTGGGGGCGGCGCTGGGTGCGGTGGTGCTCGCCGGGTGTGCCGCCGACCCGGTCGTCCCGGCGCCGCCGACGTCGCTGGCCGAGCTCGACGGACGGTCCTTCGAGCTGGCCTTCCTGTTCACCGACACCGGGAGCGGCCGCTACCGCCCCGACGACGACGCCCGGATGGTGCTCACCTTCGGGCCCGGGTCGGCCCGCGCGGACACGCACTGCGGGACCATCGAGTATCCGGTCGTCCGGCAGCTGCCACCGCACCCGGGTTGGACCCTGGAACTGGACTTCGGATCGCCGCCGGGTACGGACTGCCGGATGGGCCCCGACCCGGCCGGCACCCAGATCAGTTCCCCCTCCGGGTCGCTCTTCATGGGCGTCGTCACTGAGTCCGAGTACTTCTACCTGACCAACGGCACGACCGGCTGGTACCTGCGGGAGATCTGAGGTCCGCGGACCTCCATGCGACCGAGGCGCCGGGTCGTCACGTCGAGCCGCCGCGGATCCGGGTGTGGTCGTGGTCGTGTGCTGGCGTCAGGCCGTTGCGCCTGGACGGCGCATGACCTGACCGGGACGGTCGCGGGCGGGCCGCCGTCGGCAGCGTCGCGGGCGGGCCGCCGTCCACAGCGGAGTCGGGTGTCGTCGTGTTCTCGGACGGCTCCACGGCGCCGGGTGCGGCGGCGCCGTCGGATCCGGCGCCGCGTACGGAGACGGCGCCCGAACCATCGTGGATTGCACCGACCTCGACCGCTGCGCCGTCGTCCGGGGGCGGCCCCGGGGCCGTGCCGCCCGTCGATCCGGCGTCGCTGAGGGGACGACCCTTCGAAATGGTCGCGGTGTTCAGCGACGCGGGCGCCAGCTACCCGCCGGATCCGGACGCATGCCTGCGGCTCACGTCCGCCGCGGGTCGGCCATCGGCACGAGGCAGTGCGGCACCGTCAGATACCGGTGGGCACGGAGGTCGACGGATCTCCGATGCCCGATCCGACGTCGGGACGACGCGGGGCACGGGGTGCCGTATGGGGACCGACCCGGGAGGTGCGAGATCATGCTGCCGGCCGAGCCGCTGTCCATCGGGTTGCTCGGCGACGGGGTTCTGCACCACCTGTCGACCGGCGACACGGGCCGGCACCAAGGCGAGATCGGACCTCGGCGCACGCCGTGTACCGCGCGCAGGAACCCCGTGACACAGTGGTCGGATGGCAAAGTCAGACAAGGGCTCCAAGAAGTCGCAGGCCAAGGCCGCCGTCGTCACCTCGGCGAAGGCGGCCGGCACGAAGGCCGCCGGCAAGAAGGCGGGCGGAGCGAAGTCCTTCGTCCTGGACCCCGAGGGCCCGCCCGAGGTGCGTCCGGCGGAGCTGCTGCGGCTGCCCGACGGCCCCATCACGCTGGCCCAGCTGAGCACCGAGCGGCTGCCGGGCGTCCCGAAGGACAAGGCCGACGCCCTGGCCCGCATGGAGGCTATGGCGCCCCGGCTGGCGGAGCTGCAGGAGCGGCTGTTCGCCGCGTCCACCGCCGGTGACCGCCGGCGGGTGCTGTTGGTGCTGCAGGGCATGGACACCGCCGGCAAGGACGGCGTGATCAAGCACGCGATGGGGTTGCTCGACCCGGCCGGGGTGGAGCTGTCGTCGTTCAAGAGGCCCACGGCCGAGGAGCTCGAGCACGACTTCCTGTGGCGCATCGAGCGGAAGGTGCCCGCCCCCGGGATCATCGGCGTCTTCAACCGCTCGCACTACGAGGACGTGCTCATCGCCCGGGTGCACGATCTCGTGCCGCGGGAGGTCTGGACGAAGCGGTACGCCGCGATCAACGCGTTCGAGCGCCGGCTGGCCCGGTCGGGCGTGACGATCGTCAAGTGCTTCCTGCACGTCTCGTTCGAGGTGCAGGCCGAGCGGTTGGCCGCCCGGCTGGACGACCCGACGAAGTTCTGGAAGTTCAACCCGGCCGACGTCGACGAGCGGGCCTACTGGGAGGCCTACCAGGAGGCCTACCGGGTCGCGCTGACCCGGTGCTCGACCACCGCGGCGCCCTGGTACGTCATCCCCTCGGACCACAAGTGGTACCGGAACTGGGCGGTGGCGGCGCTGCTGCTGGAGACCCTGGAGAAGCTGGATCCCCAGTACCCGGCGGCGACCTACGACGTCGACGAGCAGAAGGCGCGGCTCGCCGCCCAGCTGGCCCCGTGACCTACGCCGTCCTCATCCCGCTCAAGGCGACGACGCGGGGCAAGTCCCGCCTCGGTCTGCCGGACGGTCCCCGCGCCGCGCTGGCCCGGGCGATGGCCCTGGACACCGTCGCCGCGGTGCGCGGCGCCGCCGGGGTGTCGCTGGTGCTGGTGCTCACCGAGGACGTCCCGGACGCGGACGCGCTGGCCGGTTGTGGCGTCGAGGTGGTGCTCACCGACGTGCGGGGGCTGAACGAGACCATCGCCGAGGGCGCCCGGCTACTGACCGCCCGCGGCTGGACCGGCCCGGTGGCGGTGCTGCCCGGTGACCTGCCGTTCCTGACCGCCGCCGATCTCGCGGCTGCGTTGGCGACGGCCGCCGGTGGGCCGGGGGTCGTCGCCGACGCCGACGGCACGGGCACCACGTTGCTCGCGGCGGCGTCATCGGGGGAGCTGCGCCCGCAGTTCGGCGTGGGCTCCTACCGTCGGCACCGCGACGCGGGTGCGGTGGGTCTCACGGTGCCGGCGGCCAGCACGCTGCACCGCGACGTCGACGTGCTGTCCGACCTGCGGGAACCGGGGTCCCCGGCGGTGCCGGGCCGCCACACCCGCGCGGTGCTCGACGGCCTGCGCGGCTCGGTGGACCGGGGATCGTCGCAGGTCACGGTGTTACCGTAAGAAGCGTGTCCCGTTTCCTTCGCCCCGGTTGGGTGGTCGGCCACGTCCTCGTGCTGGTCGCGGCGCTGGTGTGTTTCCGGTTGGCCTGGTGGCAGCTGGACCGCAGCGAGGAGGCCGACGGCACCATCCAGAACTTCGGCTACGCCCTGCTGTGGCCCGCCTTCGGTATCGCCTTCGTCTACATGTGGATCAAGTTCATGCGTCTGGAGGCGGAGCGCAGCGCTCAGGAGGAGCAAGAGCACCGGGAGTCGCTCGAGCTGATGTTCGCCGAGGCCGAGTCGTTCACCGCCGAGGCCGCGGGTGTCGGATCCGTCACGGGCCAGGAACGGCCCGGGGACGGCTCCGGCGAGACCGGCGCTGGCACGATGGAGGCGTCCGCCCCGGGTGGCCAGGACAGCGGATCACCGGCCGGCGTCGTGGACGACGAGGACGACGATCCCGAGTTGGCTGCCTACAACCGCGCACTCGCTGCGCTCGCCGAGAAGGATCGTCGTGCCCGATAACGCCGTAGCCGTCCCGCCCAAGGTGCTCGCGGCGTTGGGACGGTTCCGCATCGCGGCGATGATCGTCGGTATCGCGCTGCTCGTGCTGGTGGTGGCCATGGTGCTGCGGTACGGCTTCGACCAGCGCTGGGCCGTCGCGACCTGGGGACCCATCCACGGGTTGCTGTACTTCGGCTACTTCCTCATCGTGTTGGACCTGAGTTTCAAGGCCCGGTGGACGCCCGTCGGCACGCTGCTGGTCATCCTGGCCGGCGTCGTGCCGGTCGCGTCGTTCTACGCGGAGAAGACCGTCCGCCGCAAGGTGCTGGCCGGCGAACGGGTCTGACCTGCCCGGTCCGGTCGCCGCGCCGGACCTCAGCTGTACGGTGACGGCCCCTGCAACTGCGGCCGCGGCTTGCTGACCACCCAGGCAATACCCAGGGCGATGTCGGCGAACACCCACATCATCAGCATCGGCAGCAGCGGGCTGCTGGCGGTGACGGGGGCGGCGACGCAGTTGTTGTAGTAGGCCTTCGCGCAGTTCATCGTGGCGCCGCTCTGCAGACCGTGCAGCACCCACAGCGGGAAGATCGCGTTCACCACCACGATGAACCAGGTGATCGGCCGTACCCGGTCCCAGATCGACGCCATGCTCCGATGCTGCCACGATCGCGGCCGGGCCGGTCGGTGCACGGTGGAACCGGGGCCCGGTCACCGCTTCCGCCGACCCCGGACACCCTTGTTCTCCGAGACGCAGCGGCAGGCGGCGGGATCGTCCTTCAGCAGCGCGCGGGCACGCTCGGCGCTGACCTCGAACTCCTCCGGTGGTCGCCCCCGGCGGGCGAGTCCGAGGGCCGACGCCCAGCAGGACGGCAGGTGGCCGGCCGCCGCCTCGACCTTGGTGCGGTGCTGTTGCGGGGAGGCGATGCCGTCTCGTCGATCGTTCATGTGTTCGAGTTTGCCTCCCGAACAGCGAATTGTCTCTCCCTCGAACGGAGGACGAGCGGACCCGGCCGGCTCAGGCGCCGGTGACCCGGGTGCGGTGCCGGTCGGTCAGTGCGGTGCAGACGTCGAGATAGTCGCGCATCACGGCGAGATCGTGATCGGTCAGCCCTTCGAACAGGGTCTGCCCCTCCTGGACCATCGGCTGGTACATCGCCGCGATCTGCTCGGCTGCCTTCGGGGTCATCCGGACGAGCACCACCCGGCGGTCGCGATCGTCACGGAACCGCTCGACCAGACCCCGGCCCTCCAGTCGGTCGAGCAGGGCCGTGGTCGCCGCCGGCTTCAGGCCGGTGGCCGCGGACAGCCGGCCCGCGCTCATCGGACCGTCGGTGAGCCAGTCCAGGCAGCGCAGGTCGGCCGGGCCGAGCCCGAGCCGCCGTCCGACGGCGTCGTCGAACGCCTGGACGCTGCGCTGGTAGCGCTGCACCGCGCGGCCGATGTCGGCGGTGAGGGCTTGACGGGTCTCGGACATCTACCTATTCTCTCGACATTCGAACCATTCGAGAATCGAATGAAAGGGGATGCGGTGCGGGCTCTCATCGTAGGAGGCGGCGTGGCCGGACCGGCGGTGTCGCTCGCGCTGGCCCGGGCGGGCGTGGAGTCCGTGCTCGTCGAGCGCCGTCCGTCGGCGCCGGACGCCGGCTCATACCTGACCGTCGCGCCCAACGGGCTGAGCGCGATGGACGCGCTGGGGGTGCTGAACGCGGTCGCCGCTGTGGGCTTCCCGTCCCGTGACAACGTGATGTACGGCGCGGACGGGCGACTCCTCGGGCGGCTGAGCCTGGGGCCGCCGGTGCGGGACGGTCTAGTCGCGCTCACGCTGAAGCGCTCGCAGCTCGCCGCTCGGCTCACCGAGGAGGCTCGGGCGCGCGGTGTCGACGTCCGGCACGGGAGTGCGGTCGCGGCCGTGTCGGACACCGGGGACGACGTGCAGGTGGTGCTCGCCGACGGCACCACGCTCACCGGTGACCTGGTCATCGGCGCTGACGGGGTGCGGTCGGTGGTGCGGCGCGCGATCGACCCCGCCGCTCCGGACGCCCGCTACGTCGGGCTGACGAACTTCGGCGGCATCACCGACGATGCCCACGGTCTCGAGCCCGAGGCCTGGCACTTCGTGTTCGGCCGGAAGGCGTTCTTCGGCGCCCATCCGACACCCGACGGTCGGGCGGTGTGGTTCGTCAACGTGCCGGAGCCGCCGATCAGCCCGAGCAGCGGGACTCGATGAGCGTCGACGCCTGGCGTGACCGGTTGGCGGCGCTGACGGCCGACGACGCCGGCCCGGCCGTCGACCTGATCCGCCGCGGCGCGCTGGAGCTGATCGGCGACAACACCCACGACCTGCCGCACGTGCCGGTGCGGAGTCGCGGCCGACTGGTGCTCGTCGGTGACGCGGTCCACGCGCCGGCGCCGAGCTCGGGGCAGGGGGCGTCGATGGCGCTGGAGGACGCGGTGGTGCTGGGGCAGGCGCTGCGCGACAACGCGTCGGTACCTGCGGCCTTCGCGGCGTACGAGCACGCGCGACGGCGGCGGGTGGAGCGCATCGTCAAGGTCGGTGCCCGGAGCAGCAGCAGCAAGATCCCGGGACCGATCGGCCGCCGGTTCGCCGAGGCCGGGATGCGCTTCGCGTTCCACCACATCGTCACCGACGCCCGCACGGCGTGGATGAACGGACACCGGCTGGAGTGGGACGCACCGGTGGCGGTCTGACCGCCGCGTCCCTCTTAGGATGGCCGGTGCACCGACACCCGGCACGAAAGGCACTGCGCACCATGTCCACCGAGACGATCGAATTCCAGGCCGAAGCCCGTCAGCTGTTGCAGCTGATGATCCACTCGATCTACTCGTCCAAGGACGTGTTCCTCCGTGAGCTCATCTCCAACGCCTCCGACGCGCTGGACAAGCTGCGGATGGCCGCCTACCAGGACAAGGATCTCGAGGCGGACGTCTCCGACCTGCACATCGAGCTCCAGATCGACACCGACGCCCGGACGCTGAGCATCCGCGACAACGGCATCGGGATGAGCCGCGACGAGGTCGTCGACCTGATCGGCACCATCGCGAAGTCCGGCACCGGCGAGCTGCTCGCGAAGCTGCGGCAGGCGCGGGAGTCCGGCACGGCCGGTGACCAGGCGACCGAGGACCTGATCGGTCAGTTCGGCGTCGGCTTCTACTCGAGCTTCATGGTCGCCGACCGGGTGACCATGGTGACCCGCAAGGCGGGGACGTCGGGCGGCGTGCAGTGGGAGTCGGCCGGTGAAGGCAGCTACACGATCGGGGAGGTCGAGGGCGCGCCGCAGGGGACGGCGGTGACGCTGCACCTCAAGGCCGAGGACGCCGAGGACGCGCTGCACGACTACGCCAACGAGTCGACGGTGCGGACCATCGTCAAGCGGTACTCGGACTTCATCACCTGGCCGATCTTGCTGGTCAACGGCGAGGAGCCGGCGCCGGCGGAGGGTGAGGAGCCGGCCGAACTGCAGCCGATCAACTCGCGGAAGGCGCTGTGGGCGCGCTCGCAGAGCGACGTCAGCGAGGAGGAGTACGCCGAGTTCTACCGGCACGTCTCCCACGACTGGCAGGAGCCGCTCGAGACGATCCGGCTGTCGGCGGAGGGGACGTTCGAGTACCAGGCGCTGCTGTTCCTGCCGAGCCACGCGCCGATGGACCTGTTCTACCGGGACGCGACGCGCGGGGTGCAGCTGTACGTCAAGCGGGTGTTCATCATGGACGACTGCGAGGCGCTGGTGCCGGAGTACCTGCGGTTCGTCAAGGGCGTGGTGGACGCGAACGACCTGTCGCTCAACATCTCCCGCGAGATCCTGCAGCAGGACCGGCAGATCCAGCTGATCCGCAAGCGGCTGGTCAAGAAGGTGCTGTCGACGGTCAAGTCGATGCAGGAGAACGAGCCGGAGAAGTACGCGACGTTCTGGACGGAGCTGGGCCGGGCGGTCAAGGAAGGCCTACTGAGCGACCGCGACAACCAGAACGCGATCCTGGAGATCTGCTCGTTCGCCTCGACGCATGATGCCGAGAAGCCGACCACGCTGGCGCAGTACCTCGAGCGGATGCCCGAGGGCCAGGACGCGATCTACTACGCGACCGGCGACTCGCGGTCGGCGCTGGAGAACTCGCCGCACCTGGAGGCGTTCCGCGCCAAGGGCTACGAGGTGCTGCTGCTGACCGACGCTGTCGACGAGGTGTGGGTCGACCAGGTGCCGGAGTTCGAGGGCAAGGCGTTCACATCGGTCGCCCGCGGTGAGGTCGACCTCGGTGGCGACGTCGATGCCGACGTGGCGACGTCGTTCGAGCCGCTGCTGAGCTGGATGTCGACGGAGCTGGCCGACGAGGTGAAGGCCGTGCGGCTGTCGCACCGGTTGACGTCGTCCGCGGTGTGTCTGGTGGGAGAGCCGGGTGACCTCACCCCGACGCTCGAGAAGATGTACCGGGCGATGGGCCAAGAGCCGCCGAGCGTGAAGCGGACGCTGGAGCTCAACCCGTCGCACCCGCTGGTTGCCGGGCTGAAGTCGGCCCGGGACGCCCGGCCGGACGATGTGGCGCTGGGGGAGACCGCCCGGCTGCTGTACGGGATGGCGCTGCTCGCCGAGGGTGGGGAGCTGCCGGAGCCGGCCGCCTTCGTGGCGAAGCTGTCAGAGCGGTTGGCCACGGCGCTGGGGTAGTCGACCGTCAGGACGCTGTGGGCGGTCGGATCGCGGCCGCCCACAGCTCCGGGTTGGGGTGTGACCATTGCATGGCGGTGAGGACGTCCTCCGGGTTGCGGCCCAGCAGGACCGAGTACCGCGCGGCGACGCTCGGGGTGCGGCTGAGCCCTTGAACGCAGTGCAGCAGCACGGTCTTGCCCTCGGCGCGGAGCTCCTGGATGGTCCGGGCGGCGTCGTCCAGCAGGAAGGCCAGGTTGGGGTTGCGGCGGGGTCCGGCGTCGATCAGCCAGAACTCCGTGTGGTCGGCGTCGAGGGTGGCCGACCCCATCCGGCAGAGGCTGACCACGGCGTCGTACTTCCCGGTGAAGACGGCGTCATAGCCGCCGAGGAAGACGCCGCTGTCGTGCGGGTGCGGGACCGGCTTCGCCGAAGTGTGCCAGTTAGCCGCGTAGTCAAGGCGGTCGATTCCGGGCCAGCCGTCCCGGTCGTGACTGCCGCCGGTGGCCGTGAGCGCGGCCAGGACGACCAGGTCGCGAGACCGCAGGCCCGGCCAGCCGTGCAGGATGCGCCGCCACTTCGCCGGCACCGCGGAGGCGCCCCAGCGAGCGCCGAGCAGCGCTCCGGCGATGGCCGCCGTCGTGTCGGTGTCGTGGCCGGCCCGCACGGCGAGCTCGAGGGCCGCCTGCAGATGGCGCGCATCGTCGGCCGGTGCGGAGGTGATGGCCCACCACGCGGTCTGCAGGGCGTGCACGACCCAGCCGTTATTCGGGAAGCTCGGCGGCCGGCCGGTTTCGGCTTGCTTGATGAGCGGCCGCCAGTAGTCGCTGACGTCGACCGGGGCACGATCGAGGAAGTCCTGCACGCCGTCGAAATTGCCGTGGATCACCGCGTGCCGGATGGCGTGCGACCAGAGCTGGCAGGCCTCGCCGGCCCGCGTATCAACGTGCGTCAGTTCGCTGACGGCGCGCGCAGCTTCCGCGCAGGCCTCCGCGTCGTCGAGGTAGGCAATACCGACGGCGGCGGTCCGCATCAGCGATCCGTTGCCGCCCTTGAGCCCGTCCAGGCCGGCTGCGGTGGCTTGCATCTCGGCGCCGGTCCGGTCGCGATGCGACAGCACGGCGCGGGTCTGGTTGCCGATGTCCTTCGGTTCGGAGTCGTACCACTCGATGAACCCGGCCGCGACGGCGTCAAGGCCCGCGGGCGTGCGCAGATCGATGCCCTGGGCCGCGACCCGGGCGACGGCGATGGACATCGACGTGTCGTCGGTCCACTCGCCCGGCGCGAAACCGAACGGCCCGCCGCCGATCATCGCGATGGTGTCGGTGCGTGCCGGATAGGTGAACTCGTAGCCCGCGCCCAGGGCATCGCCGGCGGCGCTGGCCAGGAGGACGCCTGCGGCGCGGTCGGACTGGGCAGGGGTCAGTCTCATGCCGGCACCGCCTCGTCATTCGTGATGGGGGCTTGCGCAAGAAGTCAACCGACAGTCCATGCTGTCACCTCGGCACGAGCGACAGCGGTAATACATCTCCAGGGGCCCATCAATCGGCGATGAACTGGTCCGCTATGTACCGCCGGAGGCGTTGGCCGCGTCGACGCCGCCCGGCGCCGACCCTGCGGTATTTGGAGTCGCGTATCTGCGTCGGCGACTGGCGCAGACGCGTGTGCGCTGTCTGCAGGCATGACGATTGGGGACCTGGTCGAGTGTACCGAGGTGGACGCCGCCTCAGCGATGCCGAGTTGAGACAAGGTCCTTGGGATTCACGGACCACTTGACCGACACATGGCGCAGGTTTCCCTTCGATTGGGGCACCGATTGGTTGGACTGGGCCAATCGGCTTGGGGCCTCCCAACGCTGAACTGGACGGCGACGGCGCTAACGCGATCGATGCACCCTTGCCAGCCGCGTCAAGCAGACTGGCAATTACGGAACTCAGTGTTCCTGGCTGTTCGGAATCTCGACAAGCGGTGATCGCTCGTCCTGCACCAGCTCGTCGTCGGTGGTGTCGTCGGCCTCGGGTTCGTACTGCATCACTTCGGCTGCTTCATTGACCGGATCCTCCACCACGCTCTTGCCCATCGCATCAGAGATGAGTGCGATCAACGCCGAGCGCCGAGCGGAGAAGAACGCGTTGAAGTCGCCGGCCCGCAAAGCCCCCGGGTCGATGAGGTGCGTCTTGATGACTTCATCCATGACAACCTGGTCGACAGATGCTCGCTTCTCGAGGACTGTGACATAATCAGCGGGATCCTTGGCGCCGATGATCCTGTTGGTGTCGTAGGAAATGGCGGTTTTGTTGACGATGCTCTCTTGCCGGTTGTGATCGATGTCGTTCTTTGCGCACCACGCTTTCGGGAAGATGTGATGGATGTCGATCTTGTACCCGAAGAACGACGACATGTTCATCGGTTGGTGTTTGATCCAGTCGAGACAGTCTGACTGCATCAGGAGGGCATAGACCCCCTTGTAAGCTGCGCTGTTCCGTGTTTTCAGCGTCAAGAGTCGGGCGGCTCGGAAGTTTGCCTCCGACACGGTCCCGGGTTCACTTCCTCCCTCGAGCCACGGCTTCATCTGCTCGACGTCTCGAGCGAAGCGGGTTTCCGTGGAGCCGCCGTACATCTCGCCCAAGACGCCGGACCAGAACCAACGCCTGATCAGGGCTCGCTTGCCATGCTCTTCGGCTCTGACCCCCAAGATCACTCGACAAGCAGCCAGCGGAACCAGCTGCGTCCGATAGGGGAGATCGTCAGCCCGGAAGAAGTGCTCCTGAGAGAGGAACTCGTAGCACCACTCGAATGCATTGGTGACCGGCTCTGCCCACTTGGTGTAATCAGTCAGGCTCAATCGGAGGATGTCGCGCCGCTTGCAGGAGATGCCAGGGGCATCAGCTGGCGGGCGCCCCGCAGCGAGGTGTCGTTCTCGCTTGTCTCTGGTGGCGAGGAGCGAGACAACCTGTAGGAAATCCGTGTTCTCGACAGAACGCAGTACGGCCCGCGTGTCCAGTCGGGCTCGCCGATCGTTCCAATCGTCCTTGAGCCGAAAGTTTTCGCTGGCGAAGGTCGCGGTCAGCAGTTCGAACACATTGAGCGGAACGCCCCCGGTGTTGACCTTCTCGAAGACAGTGCACACGGCTTCTTTGGACGTGCCTTTGGTCAACCTGATGACCGGCACTTTGTAGTCCGCGATCTCTTTCAACACGCGGTTCTGGAAAGCCGTCCACCGAATCAAACGTTCTGGCATACCGTTTGTTTCCAGCTGGAGGTAGGTGACCATCCATTGGTTGAGCGCGGCTTGATCGAAGATGATCCCTGCTGGGAACATCTCAGCGGCACACTCGAGCTGCGTCGACGAATAGTCAATGATCACATCCCGGCCGAAATTGTCTCGTATCATTCGGTCTGCAGGAACTGCGACGACAGCGTCCTGGAGGTCGCTGTCTGGAGCTAGTGCAACCTTCATGTCGATGTAGTACCACCGCGAGATCTTCTTCTCTCGCGCGTCCTTCGTGTCCACCGGTTCTCCAGACATCAGTGCCTGGTAGAGCGACGTCGTCCGCTGTTGGCCGTCCAGAAGTAGCTGCTCGGGTGATGCGAGACTGCCTTTTACTCCCGACAGGGGCTTGGGTGCGAAGTGGACGTCGCTCCCTCCGACTTCCAGCGTCATGACCACTCCGACCGGATGTCCCTGCGCGACGCTCGCGATGAGGCTGGCGACTCGGTCGGAATCCCACTTCCATTCACGTTGGAAATCGGGGAGTTGAATCTTACCTGAAGCAACCTGCCTGAGCAGATCCCCCAACGGCACATCTGGGCTTTCGAACGGCATGCAGTCCCCCTGGCAGTTGTCTTTCACAGTGCAGTTGAGCTTCCCAGCCCGGTCCTTTTCATCGCGCCGGACACAGAGGGTGCGCTCGTGCCGTCACCGTACGCGACTGACCCGAGGGCCGTGACAAACCCGGGCCGCCTGACTTCGTGGTTCGTGCTCCGATGTGTCTCCATGGGTCATGGTGGGTTCCGGCCTATGCTCTGAGGCGGGCAATCGGGAAGGCTAGGGATACTCCAGTGGCACGCGTTCGGTCCTTCGGTCGCTCCCATAAGCGCATCAAGGCCCATCCGACCGAAGTGGACTGCGAGTACGCCACAGTCGGCGAAGGAATTGATCGACTGCTGCACCTCTCCACCTTCGGGAGCGACGGTCGGGCGAGTGACCACAAGTCAAGTCAGAGCCTCCAGCTCGAGGCGGTCCGAGCTCAGGAGCTGGTCGACGTCATCGAGGACGCGTTTCCGGGCACCAGGCGTCGTTGATGCCAGCTCAGCCCCTTCAGACCCTGTCGCTGTTCAGCGGCATCGGCGGTATCGAGGTTGGGTTGGCGGAAGCCGGGGCAGCCGAGATCAGCGGATTTGTCGACAGTTGGGCCTCTGCGCGGTCCGTGCTCACGGACCGATTCCCAGGTGTCCCTGTAGGTACTGACGTTTCCGAACTCGAAAATCTCGGAGGCGCAGATCTGGTCACGGCCGGGTTCCCTTGTACCGATCTCAGTCAGGCAGGCCGTACGCGGGGTCTCGCCGGGGACGCCTCCAGCCTGGTTTTGAAGGTCCTCGAGCTGGTAGACCGCGATCGCCCAGCCTGGCTGATGCTCGAGAACGTCCCGAATCTGCTTCATCTCGGTGGGGGCAGTGCCATATCGCCGATCGTCGATTCTCTCGAGGACAGCGGCTACTCATGGGCGTACAGGGTGGTGGACAGCCGGTTCACCGGTCTGGCACAGCGGAGGAGGCGCGTGATCCTCCTGGCTTCGAACGTACGTGATCCTGCACCGATGTTGCTGGCCGAGGATTCTGGTCCGCCCGTTGGCGATCAGGGGGTGACTGCCTACGGATTCTCGTGGACGGAAGGTAACCGGGGTGTCGGTTGGGCACCCGGTGCTGTACCGACGATCAAGGGCGGTACAACGCAGAGGGTCGCGAGCCCGCCGGCTGTGTGGCTCCCCGGTGCGGAGCTGCGTCATCAGATCGTCCGACCGAGCATCGAGTCGGTGGAGGTCCTTCAGGGGTTCTCACCGGGGTGGACGTCCGTGGCGCCAGTGCGGGACAGATGGAAGTTGGTCGGCAATGCCGTCAGTACGCGCGTCGCGAGGTGGGTCGCTGATCGGCTTGCGCTTCGGGACCGTCCGATCGACTCCGTCTGGCCAGAAGAACTGCTCGTCGACGGGGCCAGGTGGCCGAGCGCGGCCCGCGGCGCTGATGGCAAACGTTGGAAGGTGATCGCATCTGAGTACCCCCAAACGCCCAGCTCAGGAGAGCATCAAGATCTCCTGACGGTGCTGAAGACGCATGGCGCTCAGCCGCTCTCGCTCCGTGCCACCAAGGGATTCCGCGACAGACTGATCCGGAGCCGGCTGACTTTCTCTGACGAGTTCTTGGCTTCCTTGAACGATCACATCGTTGCCTACTCTGACGATCGATCTTCGGGATAGTCAAGTGGCGCAGCTCGAAGCCAGATACTGCCCACCCGATTCGCGGGATGCGTGATCTCGCGCTGCAGGGACCTGTTGATGACGTCGAGCTCAGCGACGTGCATCGAGGACAGACTCCAGTCGCTCGACCGCGTGTTCGACCGTTTCATGCTCCCAAATTCTCACGACGGCCCATCCGAGTGACTCCAGAGCTGCAGTGTTCCTCGCATCCCGAGCGATGTTTGCCATCAGCTTTTCGGCCCACCACGAAGCGTTGTTCTTGGGTGCAGTCGCGTGGAGTGGGCAACCATGCCAGAAGCATCCATCAACGAAAATGGTCACCTTGCGTCTCGTGAAAACAAGGTCGCCTCGGCATCGGAGCGATTGCTCGGCGCGGTAATCTACTCGATACCTGTGACCGCGAGCGTGCAGCTGGCGTCGTATTGATAGCTCCAATTTGGTGTCTCGACGTCGCTGCGCACGCATTCGGCGGCGCACGATCTCGTCGAGCGGTTGAGGCCCGGACGGCTTCGTCACGCGATCCCTCCCACTTGTACCGATTGACACCTGACCAAGTATACCGATTGACACCTGACCAAGCCTGTATCAGCGCCGAGTCGACCGCCGACGTTGCTGCCCACTTTCAATGGGCGTCGTAATCCACGAGAATCCCGTTCTGACGCAGCAATTCCAAGTGGGTGCGCAACGCGCGGGCCACGTTCGGGTCAGAGCTGTGGACACCGCACTCCAGACTGCGGTGAGCAGCTGCGGAGGAGAAATTCGCACTGGTCACGAAAGACACGCTGTCATCAACGGTGATCAGCTTGGAATGCTGGATCGCCCACGAGCCGTCCTCCGGCTCGGAGAGTGTCCACATCCGTGCTTTCGGGAGAACGGCCCTCACCATGGTCGCGTGGTCACTGCGCTCTCTGGTGTCCACGACAACGGTCAGTGCAACTCCCCGGTTGCTGGCGTTGGCGAGTGCAACGAGGTGCGGTGAGTACTGGCCCGCAGAGTAAGTTGCTGCATAGATTGCGACCTGAGCGTTGTTGATGAGATCGAGTGCCGCCAGAGTCGTTCTACCTTCACCTCCAGGTACACGTGGTGAAGTCCAGACCAGATCCGGCCGTACCGTTCGAGGAACAGCAGCGATGCCGTCCAAGACCGCGGCAGCGCGGAAGACGTCACCGCTGTCGGCCACGAGCTCAGCGAGCAGCACCTTGACTTCGGCACGGTTCGGCGGGAAAGCGCGTTTGGCAGCGAGGTGAGCGAGCTTCCGTTGCCGGAGTTCTGCGGCGATTCGTCCGGCCTCATCAGCGCCTAACAGGGCACCGAGCCTTGTGATCGCCGACATCTCAGCGCACCTCGACCATGGACTCCAGGAAGCCCGGAGTACGGACCGTCGGGTCAGTAGGAAGACCGAGCAAGAGACGGCGGTCGAGGAACCGGTTGGTCCGCTCACAGCTCGTTTCGCTGAGGAACAAGCAAAAGTGGCACGCCGCGCCATGCAGGAACTCCTCCTTGCCCGTTGGCACTCGGTGCGAACAGATCGGATCCGAGGAGCACCGCTGACCACGACGGAGCGCGTCGAAGACGATCTTTTCGAGCTTGTCGGGCCGGGCGAGAGCGACGAGCCCGCCGAGTGTGCCTTCGCTGTCGGACGCAGTGGTGCTGATCAGCAACCCCGCAGCGGGCTCATGGTCTGCGTCGCCCGGCCAGGCGTAGACCCGCTCGGTCAAGCTTGCCGATCCGTAGCCGCTCGACATCGCAGCCTCTCGGATCAACAGATGGGACAAAGTGTGGATGGCCCAATACCGCGGTGCGGGAAATCGCGAGTCGGGGTTGATGTCACCGGCAGTCTTGCTGGTGCGCCGTCGGAAGTTGCGATCGTGGGCCCGGCGGAAGGCTTCCCACACCGGCAGGCCCAGGACGCCGCCCTCCCATGCTGCCATGCGCTCCTCAGAAAACTGGATGAAGACGCCTTCGCCTCGGTCCTCAGTTGCCGGGACCCAGGTTGGCTTGCCATTGCGGGCCAGTGGAGCGACTCTTGTCGCCGCGTCATCGATACGGTCAAGCGCGTCGATACGAGTGAACCCGATGAAGGCGTTCACCTTCTTGAGCTTTTCGACCGCGACGACTTCAGCGATGGGTCCCGTGAGGTGACCGGCAACATCCCGGCGTAGTGCCCTGAAATCGGGTGATCCGCTGTGCCGCGTGTACTTCTTGTGATCGGTCAGAACGGTCCACTCGGGTGCAAGGATCGTCCGTGGATCGGTGCGCCTGACCGCTTCGACAACGGGGGGTTCGATCTCGCCCCGAGCAAGGAGAATTGCTTCCCAGAGGACCTCGTCGGTGACAGCTGCGAGCTCGTCGGTCTTGACCGCCATCGCGACCAATTTGCGGAACATTTTCAGCTCGCCGGGTCCTGACACGTCACCAAGAGTCTCTTTGTCCAGAGCTTGCAAAATCGGCACCAGATCTGCAGCCGACGCAGCCTCCTCGCGGGGGAGTGCCAGCAAGCTCAGTGTGGAAGAGAACCACTGGTTCGCTGCACCCAGCATCATCAACTTTCCTGGCTGTGTGCACGGGTAGAACGCGTCCAGGTGCGGGTGTCTTCCGCGGCAATTGGGGAGCTTGTCCCCAGCCTTGGGGCCTGTCGCCTCGAGCATGCCGCGCTGTGCGTTGTTGCATGACGTGCACATGATCTGGACGTCCGGACCGAGGTTGCTCTTCCACTCACGCATCCGCAGGCGGGGGAATGGGCCACTCGGACATGAACCACCGCGATGCACCCAAGCTACATAAGGGAATTCGTCGAGGTGTCCGTTGACGCAAGCGATGAGGTAACGGGCTGGAACTGCAGGTTGCGGGGTCGCCTTGCGCTTTGTCGCTGTCTTTGCTTGACCAGCCCAACCAGTACATGACTTGTGTTCGAACTGCGCCTGATCCGGACGAAATCTATTCGTGTTCGTGTACGCGAACTGCTCGTTCGACACCGGCGCCAGTAACCCGCACCCAGTGCAACGGAGCCACTGCGGGAAAATCCTCCCCGGAATGCCCAGATCGACGGCGTCGCCTGCACTGTGCCCCTTCTCCTCCGGGGCCCACGGTGGTTTTCGAAGCTGCGCAACCTGGTTGCCGATGTGTGACCGGACCAACTCGAGCAATCGCGGTTCGAGCACGGTGTCAACTGGGCCGGGCCGTCTGGCGTAGATCGGCTCCCAAGCGTCGATTCCATGCGGCATCACGGCTAGGTGGGGTAGGTCGACCGTCGCGCCGATGCCGTTGGTGTAGAGCAAGGCCGAAGGCCTGACAGATCCAACGCGTGCCCGGTTTTTGGGCTTGTTCGTTTCGACGTCCTGGATTGGATCTAGAAGCTCCACGCTCGAGACAACAGGCTCTGGCGGTGTGAGCGTTGCTCCGAGGTCGGCCTCTTGTGCAACCGCGGTTGGTTCACTCACGGCTTGTTCGCCCCCAACGGAAATGACCAGCTCGGACTGTCGATCGGCTCCTTGAACGCGAGACGCTGGGGGCTCGGACTCACCAGCAGGTTGATCTCCGGTTGGACCTCGCGCATCGAGTTGGCCACCACGAACACCTGGTCGGCCGGCTGCGGAACCTGATCTTCCGGACTGATCAGCAGCGGCCACGTCACCTTGTTTTTCGGCTTGCGTTCGTAGACGAGGGCGCCCTGGACTCCGGAGGCCTTCTCATACCAACGGTCTTTCCGCTGCAGGAGCTTCCCGCGCATTCGTTCCGCGGATGCGATGTCGTCGACAGCCGGTTCTGCTCGATCGATGAGTTGCTCGATCAGTTGCTCCACTGCTGCGAGACCACTCAGGATCTGGCCGGCGCCTACTTCTGCGGACATGGAGGAGGTTCCGCCGGCTGCCTGGGTGACACGTGTGACGCTGACCAATACCCCGGTGAGGCCTCGCTCCATTGCCGTTTCCGAGTAGGGGGTGACACTGAGCGCCTCGACCTGGGCGTAGAAGGTCTCGTGATAGTGGCGGAACTGCTCGAAGTGCGCCATATCTCGTGGTCGCGACCAGTTCGCGAGCGACACGACCAAACCTGGCTTGGAAGCATCGCGGCCGACCCGAGACGACGCTTGGATGTACTCAGCTGTGTTCTTCGGCTGACCGACGACCATCATCAACCCGAGCCGAGGTACGTCCACGCCGACCTGGAGCATCGAGGTGGCCAACACGACGTCGTACGGTTTGACCCCCCACGGCTCGGTTGGCTTACCGGAGTCGCGCAGCACAGCATTTCGTTTCCTGAACTCATCCCTGCCCCTGGTGCTCCAACGGTCTGCGGTGAACGGGAGGGACAACTTGTCGAGAGTCTTCGAGATGTCCTCGGCGGATATGCGAGACGTGAGTTCGCCGATCTCGAGCCGCTCCCAGTCGTTGGTGCGTCGAGGGAATGGCTCGGTGTTGCCGGTGACACGAGTCGTGACGTCGTCATCGAGGTAGCGCCGCATACCGGCCAGCTCTCGGGTGGCCGAGAAATATCCGACCGTCGTGAGATAGGGGTCCGCAGCATCGCCGTGATCGTCGAAGAGCTTCTGCCCGGCGAGGAGTAGCACCTCAGCGAGGCGGATCTCGGCCAGTGTGAGCCGGATGCCGTGTGCGCAAACACCGAGATACTTACGTCCGGGATCGGCATCGGACACAGTCTTTTCCTTAGAGAAAAATGTGTCCCTGACGTCGAGAACTTGTGGTGGGAATACGTCGACACCACGGCCGTACAGTGCTTGGACCTGGCCTTCGGCGTTCCGTACTGTAGCTGTCGACGCAATAATGAGCGGGCGGACGGTCAGCCCGTTCCGGCGATAGGACGACAACAGGTCCACAGCGTTCTCGAAGAGGCCGACAGCCGTACCCAACGCGCCGGTAATCAGGTGCAGCTCGTCTTGGATGATCAGGTCCGGCGGTCGTAAGCGCGCGACCTTCTGGACTGTGACCTTGGGGTAGGTGACGCCACTCTCGACTTTGGCGTTGTGTGACGCACCGGAGCAGCCACCCTGCGAGTCGGGGTGACGATAGCCATGACGCGGACACCACTCCGCCACATAACCGAACAGACTCGCTGCCTCGCCTTCTCGGGCGAGGCGCGCGAATTTGTCGACCGTGGCCAGCAAGAATGTCGGTGGGTTGCGATAGATCTCGTCATCGACCGTGATGATCGGCAACGCCCCGTCGGCGTCGCCGTCTTTCGAGAACGGACACAGCCCATGTCGCTCGCCGCAGAAGACCTCGATCCGCTCCGTGGTCTCGACTGCCCCCACATCTCGCTTGGGGTTGATCTTCTCGCCGCACCATGGGCAGCGCTGCAACTGCAGCACAGTGAGGCCATAGGCGCGCTGGCTGTCGTCGGCACGAACAGCCTTGACCTGATCCCGTGCCGCGGTATACCGCTTGGGGCTCACCGCAGACCCCACCCAGAGGCCGATGCTGAACGGCTTGGCTCCCCAGGTTCCAGTGTCTTCCTGGCGAATCAGTTCGGCTGCACAGACTAACGCCGCGGCCCGCTGAAATTGCTGAGACGTCAGTAACCGCAGCGTATAACGCATCAGGACCGCGACGCCGTCACCGCCGTCGAGAACACCGCTCTCGGTTTCGACCTTGCCCTGAAGTCGGCGCATGGCGAACACGTACGCGGCGAGGCCCAGGTAAGCCTCGGTCTTGCCGCCACCGGTCGGGAAGAACAACAATTCGACATTGGCGGCGTCGCCACTGCGGATCGCATGAGCGGGGTCGGTCAGTGCGGGGAGTTGCAGCAAGATGAAAGCGAGCTGAAAGGGCCGCCAAGATGCGGCTTTATCGCCGTCGGCCTCAATCTCTTTTATGGCGTCAGCGATGGACAAGCCCTCGTTCGCAGCGCGCTTCGCTGCGATTTGGCTACGAATGCGCTGGTCGCGCATCGCGCGGTTCATGAATCGAAACGCTTGAAGCGCTTGGCCGCCGCGCTTCAGCAAGGCCACGCCTTCCCTCAGACGATCCGCGACGACTTCAGCTTCGGCGATTGCCTCTGAGGCGATGACCTGAAGATGCTCAGGAAGATTCAAGGTGGCGTCGCGTTGCTCGTCGAGCCACGTCGAGTAGCCGTCGATCAGTGGCCCCAAGGCACCTTCGACGTCGGCAGCAGAGGTCTCGGCTAGTCGACGCATTAGCATGACCGCTGTTCCTGCTGAGCCAGCGATCGTCTGCGGAACGTCGGCCGTCGGAAGCCATGTCGTTTCCACTTTCGTCGCGCGGCGCACAGGATCGTCTGCTTGCACCCAGGTGACGGAACAGGTTCTACCGATGGCAAACTCAAGTCGGTGCCGGTACTGCAGGTCAAGCCGGCGCCGCTCCTCGTCAAGCTCGTCGTACCCACTGTCCAGCACGTCCCGAGTCGGTAGAAAAACCGGTTCGCCGTTGTTCGCTTCGACCTGGATCCTCGTCTGAAAGAGCCAGTCGCCGGGAGGTGCATCCATTCCGGTGACTCGGTCATTCGACAGGGCGAGCTCCACAATGATTCGATCCTTGAGCGGAAAGAGCTCGACCCGCAAAGACACGTCAGTGTCGAGTGGAAAGGGCTCCAGCGAGACGTAGTTATAATGTCCTGTAACGTCGACTTTCACGGTCTTCGCGCCTGGAATTCGGCGGGAATACAGGACCCGCCGACCTTCGGAGTTCTCCTGGCGGAAACCTTCGTAGCGACCCCAAGCAGCGTTGACCGCGAGCAATCCACAATCCAGGGGAACCTGAAAGCGAAGGCCCATTGCTGACGGGTGGGTCAAAGCCCCTTTAGGTCCCTCGTCACGATCCTCCGAATCATCCGCGTTGCCGGTCTCTTCATCCGTAATCACAGGGACTCCGCGTTGACCCGAAACTGCTGGATCGCCATCATTAACGCCCAACCCAGTTTCGTTAGGGTTGCCTCCCTGGTCTGGGTCGGTGTCACTCCCTCTCGACGGCCCCGCTAAAGACGGATCAACTGTTACCGGCGCTAGGGCGCCCACTGCGTAACGACCGCGTGGAGTTCCCGCGATCTCTTCAGTGCTGCCACCCCGCGGCCCAAGCAGTTCTCTATTGATAAGCGTAATTAATTCGGATCTGACCACTGTGGATCTACGTTTAGTCATCGATTGTGTCCTCGACTCGCTCATTTCTCGGAGGATCTGTCATGGTTCAGCCTTAGAAGTCGCTCGAGCAACTCAACTCTAGAATCATCATCTATTGTGAACCGGTGCAGGTTATTTCGCTTCCGAACGCTGTACTGTGGGTGGATATCATTCCAGCCGTACCACCCCAGCACTTCTTTATCCATCCTAATAAAAGAGTCGCGGAGTTCAGTTATTGATGCGCCCACGTGATTCTGACTGTTGAACATATTCATCAACGGGCGTAGCCCTCCCGCTTCCAGACAACCGCGCTCCAATGAGGCTTCGAAAGCTTCCGTCGCAGCCAAGTCCGTACGGCTGCGATGTAACCATGGGAAGGTGTCGCTGACTCGCCTCGGCGCATAGCTGGGATCGTCGCGAGTTGTCGCCGCAAAGCTCAGAGTCCAATGATAGTGAAGACTCGAAGCAATTTGGCCCCAAAGGGTCATGCTGTCATATGGAAAAACGACGACGCCCATATCAAAATGAAGCGAAGCTGATGCGAACCTCGGCATTAATAGATTGCTGGTCCTTGGCAGCACAATGCACCTGTCGACAGAGGACAGCTCGCCGTACAATTTATCGGCTGCCGCCTCGAACCACCACCAGTGCTCCTTGAGGCGGGGTTTAGTCGATGGCTGCTGGCGCCATGGACGTTGAAACTGCTCAAGATGATCCCAAGCCGGTCCTGCAGTTCGGGCTAACTTCTCAGGCAGCCCATGCACATCGATGATCCATTCTGATGGGGCGCTGAGATCGCCGATAGACAGGTCCCCGGCCCGAACATAAGGGTAAAGCACTTCGCTTAGACTTTTTTCTTCTTCCATCCACGATGCTGCGAGCCCCGCTGAGACTCTGAAACCCTCGCCGTTTGGATAGGTTCCCACGAAAGCGTTAACTGGTCGCACGCCCGGCGGTCTGATCGGCTCGGTCACGGTGTGCTCCGTACTGTCCTCGCGCAACCGCAACCAAAATCTAACGACTGAGACAGAAGCCTCTCCGCTGCCCCAATCAAATGGCTGGCTGATTGTAGCGTCTGCGCCTTTTCTCAATATCTGCTCCAATCCAACGAGTCGAGTCGCCGACTGCTGGATGGACTTTGTCACGACTAAACCAATTATAGATGATTTCCGGGCCAGTTGCGCCTGTCTCAGAAGGAAAAATGCGGCGAGGTCTGCATTACCCTTGATGCCATTGGCCAGTACGGCCTGAAGATAGCTGCGGTAGTTAACACCGTACGCAGTTGATATCTTCTTGCTGTGTAGAAAGGCAGGATTTCCAATAATAGCGTCGAACCCGCCGCGCTCCACCAGGATTTGTGGTGCCTGTAAGATCCAGTGAAGTGGCCGCCATCGTTTGTAATCGGTCCGTGTCTCAGGTGTCAAAAGCCCGTCGATCTGCTTCTCGACCAAGTTTCGACTTCCCGTGGAAACTGGATCTTGGAGTGCTCTCGCCAAATCTAAACTCAAGCTCACATATTTGGCATTGAGTTGGGTACCGGGTTTGCCGCCGACATGTAAGGCCACCGCGACGATACCGTCGGCAATGAGGCTGAGCTCCTCAGTCGCTTTTTGCGCCTGGTTCATCAGTGACAGCTTGCTGCGCGTCGAACGCATAGGATCGTGTTCGTCCACCGGAGACGCCAACTCTTGCTTCAAGCGAACTGCTTCGGCGACCCTGCCATCGACGTCAATGATCTCGTGAAGAAGGTTGCCGCCGCCTTGTGTTTCCGGATAGATGTGTACGGCGCGTAGCTGATTCAAGCTGGTGAGGCCGAACAGTGAGTTTCCGCAAAAGATCTTATCGTCCACGAAAGAAAATGGTTTGGCCTTGTCCATCGAAATCAACCATAAGGAAAGTTTGCACATGTCGACAGCCATTGGATTGATATCCGCACCGTAAAGGCATCGAGCAATGACTTCGCGGATAGCGCGCGCTACTGCCAGATTTGGCCTAGTTCTCTCCTCCTTGCTTAGATTCCCCTCCCTGGTCCACGCCTCTGCGACGCGGTCAGCAAGAAAGCGGGCAGCAGCCACAAGAAAGGCGCCGGAGCCTACGGCGATGTCTACGACGCGTAGATCAAGAATCGCGGTACTGGACTTGACCTTCCAAAGATTCTTGTCAGCGGTGGTCCAGGCACCAGGCTCGTACACGAGAGGCTCTAATGCATGTTTGACCACATCTTGAGCGAGAATTCGAGGGGTGTAGTGTGCACCTGCGTCTTTTCGAGACGGGGTCTCGATAACGACAAGTCCGCCGACAGGAAGGACGAGGGGAATACGGCGAAGATCGCGGCGGATCAGACTGCCCCACCTGACTAATCGTGACATTAAGACGGGGTCAGAACCGGCGATCGGTGTTAACAGCCGGATTAGCTCAGCCTTTTTGTCGCCGTTCAATCCTTGGAGTAAAAGCTTGTTAATCGTCCCAGCGGATGGACCGATAGCAGCGGGCTGGTTTACTTTAAACCAGTTAACCAGGCTCGCAGCAAAGCCGTCGATGTCCGAGGCCTGATAGAGGCCTTCAATTATTTGGAGCGGAATCTCGGGCTCTTGGCCATTCTTTCCGACTAGGCCCAGCACGACGTCACCCGTGACGATTTGACATGTGTATCCGAGTAGACCTTCATATATATAGCCAATTTGTTCGACGTCAATCTCACGGAAAGATATGAGACGGCGGTCGTTACTCACATCGACAGATTGAACAGAGTCGAAGACATGCAGCATTACGCGGTCTGAAACTATCAATCGAAGGTTGCCTCGATGGTCTACAGCATCCAGCCAAGGAAAACGCGCGGGGTCTAAGAGTGAGCCCCCGTAGGCCGGTATGCGCATTTCGTCATAATTCACTCCTGAAAATAAGGCGTTACTAACGGCAAGGAGGCGGTGCCAGGCGTTGAAGCTCGTGTCAAGACGCTCTTCACCATCGGCCGCTATTGTCTTAAGTTGCTGGAGTAAGTCCCGGATAGCGTACGAATCCCAGTAAAGCTGTTCGGTGGGCAGCATCTCCCGTTCTTCCGCGAAGAGCAGAAACACCACCCGCATCATGACGGTGACGGCACCTTGGTAGATGGCGTCAGGCTCATCCGTTAGGGGGTCGGGCTCGCCGGCGGCAGCGGCAGCGAGGCGCGCTTCTGAAAACGCCTGCACGAGCAGCTCGACGGAACGGCGAACCTGGGTTCCGAGTGCTTCGGTGATCTCCTCAGCTTCCAGTTCACTTCGTTCGAAGAGCCGTGGAAGCCGTTGCTCTGCGTCCTTGGCGCGGAAGCGACGCTGGTCGATAAGAGTCAAGAAAGCGTCACGAAGAAGGGGCTCCTCGGCCCAGGTCAGCGCGTTGACTATTCCGGATCCGGTGGGTTTTCCGTCCTTTGCCCAGACGATTGCCCACCATTGCCCGTCGGTCACGATTCCGACCTCGACCCTGGCTTGGCGCAGGAGCGCGGCCATCCGGTCGATCTCGGTGGCCGCCCAACCATCGAGCCCGATGGTGCGCAAGTCGGAGGTCGGGTCGCCCGACAGCACGAGAACGGCGAGTTCGCCGTCCCGCCCCTCAAGCGCTCCGCTGGGACGGACGGTGATCTCGCCGCCGGGGGAGTTGATCCGAAGTGCAGACAGCCGTTGGTCATCTGCATCCAGCCGGAGGTCTTGCCAGCCGGCAAGGCGATCGAGAACCAGCTCGATCCAGGCGCGGTTGACTACCTTATAGTCGGCCCTCGCATCGGCACTCTTAGAGTCTGCCGTGTAGGTGTCGAAAGCCCTTTGCCATTGCACGTACGCCTGCTTGAAGGTGACCGTTCGGTCGTCGGCGTCACCGAGGCGGTCGACGCCCTGGGGCCAGATGTCCTTGACGACCGGAAGTGCCAGGAAGGGCCCGTCGGTCTCGATCTGGGCCAGCCAATCCTTGTGCAGCTCCGTGACAGTCGGCGTCTTGGGCTTCATCGGATGACAACTCCGTCCTGAACGTCTTTCGGGGAGAGCGCGAAAACGACGGCGGCCGGGAACTCCCAGGCACGAACTTCGTCATAGCGGGCCTCCACTGCATCGATCTCGCGTTGTCGTTCGTCGCGGATCAAATCGATCCGCCGGCGAATCTCTCGAAGGTCGCGTGCCGTCTGACGGCGCTCGTCATCGAAAAGACCGAGCTGGCTGTCATTGTCGAGTGCTGTCGCTTCGCCCAGCGCGTCGCGAAGGGTGCTGCCGAACCGGTCGAAGATCTCGACTATCCGCACTCGGTCGCCCTCCCTGCGGGCGTCGAGCTGACTGCCCACCTCGTCGCGGCGCCGCTTGGCACGCGCATCGATGGCCTCACGAACACGAGCTGCGATCCCGCCGGCAGCAGCATCGTTCCAGGCCGTCGCCAGCTCTGCAGCCAACTTCATCGGAACAGGCTGCAAGCCGCCGCTGTCGAGGGCATGCTCGAGGAGCTCCTCAGCGCGGTGCTCCCCGATCGCCTGTCGACGAGCTAGGCGAGTTCCAGCAAGGAAGACCTCCTCATGAAGTCGGAGACCAGCTCGGCCCACGAGTACCAGACGGGTCACCGCCACCGCGAAGGACTCGTCGAGGTCCGGAACGACCATCGCAGTGACTCTGGACAGCGAGCTGTCACTCCCCCATAGAGCAGACCGGAGACGACGGGTGGTGCGCTGCAGCAAGGGGCTGCCCAGGTGCATGTAGACGACATCCGGATCTTCGCGGAGGACATCAGGATTGAAGGCGATGGGCCTCGCGCGCGTCGGATCGAGGCGGGTGTGTAGCCCACGCGTCACGGGCTCCCACGCCGAGCTGAGAGAAGGCAAGTGGAAGACTGGCACCTCGGTGCGGCCGGATCCGACTTCCACCAAGGGCGGGAGCTTCTCCAAAACGAATGCTGTCTCGACCACCCGCTGCAGATTGGCCGGGTGGAGGTGCAGCTTGTTCCGACTGTCGGCGAGATCCTGCTCCAACCGCGTGAGATCGGCGTTCTTGACTCGGTCTCCTGCCATGACGCCGGCAATCGGATCTCTCTCTGCTTTGGCTTTGCGCGGGACGACCTCGATTCCGCCTAGCTGACGCTGGATGTCCGGGGCGATGATCTCGTTGGCCGATCCCAAGTCCTGCATGATCTTGGAGATCTTCTGAGCCACGCGGGCGAGCATCTCGACGTCTTTGGCGTACGGGGTGTCGGTCCTCAACGCGGGCGCGAAATGACGCACTTCGGGGTTGTGGGTCTGGCCGTATCGGTCGATCCGACCGATGCGCTGCTCGAGCCGGTTGGGGTTGAACGGGATGTCGAAGTTCACCAATCGGTGGCAGTGATTCTGTAGATCGATACCTTCGCCAGCGGCATCTGTGGCAAGCAGGATCCGGACCTTGGTTTTCGCCGGGTCCTCGTTGAAGCGTTCCCGGACCAGCTCGCGGTTGAGGGGATCGGTTCCGCCGTCGATGATCTCGATGCGATCGTTCTCGTAGCCCTTCTGACGAAAGATCTCGCGGATCCATCCCAGGGTGTCGACGTATTCGGTGAATATCACGAGGCGCTCGTTGTACCAGTGACCGCCTGGACGCAACTCGCCTTCTATATATGCGATGAGGGCTTGGAGGCGGCTGTCCGCCTTCCCTTCCTGGGCGTGTCCCCAGTTGCTGAGCCACGTCAAGTCAGCCTGGTCTTGCGCCGTGAGGGGTGGCAGTGTCCCTGTTGCCTGCGCGAGTGTTTGGAGTTCAGGCTGGTCGAGCTTTCCCTCTTCGAGATCATCTGCGTCCGCGCCCAGCAACTCGTCGTACTCGATGTCGAAGTCGACGTTCAGACCTTGACTACGCGTGCTTTGATAAACGTCGACGGTGCGAGCGAAAGCGACCGGCGAAGAGAAGAAGCGCTTCTTGAGCAGTAGGGTCGTCAGGTCTTTCGCGCTGCGACTACCGCTCCCTGTTGCGACCGCCTTGTCGCGACGTCGAGTGAAGGCGAGGAGCCGGTCATAAGCCTCTGACTCGCCCGCGGAGGGTTCGAATTCTAGCGGAAGCACCTTGCGTTCGGCGAAGCCTTGGGCCTCCCTCAGGTCCCGCTTGAGGCGGCGAACAGCGACCTCCTTCAGCGCTTTCTCGTCGAACGTCTTGCCACGAACGAACCGCTGGGGATCGATCATCTCCAGAAGTGCCGTGAAGGACTCGGTGTACCCGTTGTGGGGCGTTGCGGACAGGAACAGGCGGTGTTCGACCCGCTCCGCGAGTTCTCGCACCGCTCGCGTGCGGTGGGAATCGACGGCGTATCCCTGCCGCGCCACACCAGCCGCGTCGGTACGAGTCGGGCTGCTCGGTGCTACGTGGTGGGCCTCGTCGACGACCAGGATGTCGAAGACGAACCTTTCCGTCGTCGACCCGAAGGCATCGCGTAGTTGCCGTTGAGCGCGCTGACCAGGGAGCCACGCCATCGAGACAATGATCCGGGGAAAGAGCGTGAACGGGTTGGCGTGTATGCCGTGTGATCGGCGTACGTCTTTCATCGTCTGCGAGTTGATGATCTCGAAGCGCAGGCCGAACTTCTGGTCCATCTCGTCCTGCCACTTGAGGCACAGACCAGCAGGACACACGATGATCGCGGTGCGAGCGCGGTGCCGAAGGAACAATTCTTGGATGACCAGCCCCGCCTCGATCGTCTTGCCGAGACCGACGTCGTCTGCCAACAACAGATTTGCGCGAGGGCTGCGCAGCGCTCGTACGAGTGGCTCGAGCTGGTAGGCCTCGACGTTGGCTCCGCTGCGGAACGGGGCTTGGATCGTCTGGTTGTCAGCGCTGGTTATGGCGCCCCATCGGAGCGCGTCGATGAACGCTGCCAGTCGATTGGGGTCGTCGAACTTGGTCGCATCGATGCGGGTCGGAAGTCCGCGGGCGGCGTGAAGGCTGCGTCCGGGCTCGAGCTCCCACACCACACGCAGTTCGTCGCCCAGGCGTTCTTCCTCGACGCTCTGCAGGGTCACCGCGTGCTGGAGCTCTTGGACAGCGTCGTCAGCGCTGCTGCGGGTCAGGCTCTGCTGTCGGACGGCGGTCACCACCCAGTTGGCGGCGCGGACGCTGACGAGCTGCCCGACCTCGGGCACCGAGGTGCGAAGTCGCTCATCCGAGTGGGGTGTCGTCGTCGAGGTCACCCACGCACCATATGGGAGCCGTCCGACAGTCCGTGGTCCGATTGTCACTTTCGGTGTGTCTGAGCAACCGACGGGCGCGAATTGGCCAGCGGGGCCTCCTACGATCAGGTCAGGTAGCTGCGGGAAACGGGTGCTCAACCAGATCCAGGGGCTCATGGCCGCGTTTGGGTGCTGTGGCCAGTGGCTCCCAGGTGGTGTGACGCGATCTGCAGGAGCGGCAGGGGGCGGGGTGGAACCCATCGACAAGCGACGAATGCAGTCGATCACGGAAGAGCTGTCGAGCTGGGTGCAGGCGGCCCGGTCGATCCGGAAGCGACGAGCTGACCTGCAGCGGTCGGCCGACGATGCTGTGTCGTCGCTCGTGAAGGGCGCGTTAGAGGTGCCGTCGGCCCAGGGTCCTGGATGGCGGGTTCTTCTGATCCGCTCGCAGCAGAGAGAAAGGATTGGCCAGGTTCTGCAATTCTCTCGGATGCAGGTCATCACCGCGGGCGACGACGCAGTCCTTGAGGTCCTGACCACACGTGTCGCGGAAGCGCTCGCAAATGAAGCGAAGATCAAGGGCGTTCGCGGATGGTTCTCGGGCCGTGACAAACGTGAAGCCGCAACTGCAGCTGCAGCGTTCCTTGCTGACTACCACGCGGATTCATCGACGCGCGGAGTCGAAGCTACCTTGCGGCGCCTGGATGCGGAGGTGGATGGCCCTTCGCCGGTCGACATGTCCTCGGTTCTGGAACCACGGACGGGTCTCGGTGCTCGTCTCGGATCACTCGGGGCGAACGCGAGGATCGCCAACGGAAGCGTGTTCGCAGAGTTGCCAACGGCTGTACATGCAATCCAACAGGCGCTCGCCAGCGGCGACGCCACACGAGACGAAGCGGTCGCGGCGGCAGCTGAGGTCAGGGGCGCCGCCGCTCGCGCGTTGATCGCGACAATGCCGGTGGAGCGACTCCGCGAGGCGACACGAGGACGGCTCCTCACAGGACCACTGATCGAAGCGGGGATCACATCCGTGCTCGACGTGATCACGTCAGGCGACCGGCTGGTGCGCCTGCGTGGAATCGGCGACGCCTCAGCCAAGCAATTGCAAGGTGCAGCTCAGACCCTCTGGAAGACAATTCTCGACGAGACGCCGCTCAAGATCGACGTGTCTGCCCGCGGTCCTGCGGCCACTGAGCTGTTGAGGGCCCTTTCGGCATGGGAGTCCGTCCGCGACCTAAGAGCTGCGTCGCGGGACCTAGAAGCCGCCTGGAGGCTCGCCCCACTCGCCCGCGGCTTCGATCGGCACGTCAGCCATGTCGCAGTCTTCGACGCGGGGCGGCGACCGCAATCGGAATTGCGTAGTGATGTCGAGTTGGTTGTCGCACGTGCCCGCCAACTTCGCGCTCACTTGCAGGCGGGTAATCGGGTCGATCCTTGGGCAGATTTCATTGCGCGTCCTGCAGCTTACTACGCCCTTTTGTCGGACCTCGGCTTGCTGGCCGAGGACGACCAGAAGAGTTTGGGCGACCTGCCAAAACACATCCTGGAAGCGATTCGTAAATTTAAACTGAGCGACAAACTGTTGATCGGATCGCTCCGCGGCTATCAGAGTTTCGGAGCGCGCTTCGCCCTCGTGCAGAAGAAGGTCGTCATTGGGGACGAGATGGGTTTGGGCAAGACCTTCGAGGCCCTCGCTGTGCTGGCGCATCTGCACGCGAAGGGCGAACGTCATGCGGTAGTTGTCTGCCCCGCAGCTGTCGTAGCCAACTGGATGCGCGAGGTGTCGGAGAAGTCGAAGCTGACCCCTCATCGGCTGCATGGGCCGGGTCGTCAGTTGGCTGCCGACGAATGGTCAGCTGACGGAGGTGTAGCGGTGACAACGTACGAGACGCTGGGATGGTGCCGCGACCAATTCCTGGCAGTGCCCAAACTGTATTGTGTGGTGGTCGATGAGGCTCACTACGTCAAAAACCCCGACGCGAACCGCTCGCGCCGCGTCGCTGAGCTGATCACGCTGGCGGATCGCGCCGTACTCCTCACTGGTACACCAATGGAAAATCGTACCGAGGAGTTCCGCAACCTGATCAGTTATCTGCGGCCGGATTTGACTGTCGATGCTGGTGAACTGTCTCCAGCTCGGTTCCGGAAACAAGTGGCGCCCGCGTACTTGAGGCGGAATCAAGAAGATGTCCTCAAGGAATTACCACCGCTGATCGAGGTCGATGAATGGGTACCCATGACGCCAGAAGATCTCGCACTTTACCGCCGCGCCGTTGGGGAATCGAATTTCATGGCCATGCGGCAAGCAGCCGCTGCGGCTGGGCATCAGTCGGGGAAGATGAAGCGTCTGGTCGAACTCGTCAATGAAGCCAGGGAAAACGGACGCAAGGTGCTGGTGTTCTCGTATTTCAGAGCGGTGCTCGAGAGCGCAGTCGAGTTGCTGCCTGGGCAGGTCTTCGGGCCGATCACCGGATCTGTGCCGGCCCCGAAGCGGCAGGCACTGGTTGACGACTTCTCTGCAGCCCAGGGCAGCGCCGTGTTAGTGGCGCAGATCGTCGCCGGAGGGGTTGGCCTCAACATCCAAGAGGCATCCGTTGTGATCATCTGCGAGCCGCAGCTCAAGCCGACAGTCGAATGGCAGGCGATCGCGCGGGCTCATCGCATGGGTCAGCTCAGCTCGGTCCAGGTCCACCGGTTGCTGTCGGATCAAGGGGTCGATGTGAGGGTCACCGAGATCCTGGCTCGTAAGGGCGCTCTGTTCGATGAATTCGCCAGGCCTAGCGACACCGCAGCGAGTGCGCCTGAAGCCGTGGATGTGTCCGAGGCCCAGCTGGCTCGCGAAGTCATTGCCGCTGAGCGCGAGCGGCTGTTTCCGGCGGCGCCCGGATCGCAGGGGCCGGCATCTGACACGCTGAACGGGTGACGCGGACACGCACGACGACCTGACTTGAGGTCGTGTGAAGGCCACTTGTGAGCTGCTGTCCGTCGACAGTGCCGGTCACTCACCAGGCGGGGTCGCCGGTGCAGTCGAGGGCTTCCCGGGCAGCAAGAGTGGTCCGGCTGCTGAAATGTCACCTGCTGCTGCCCGGCTTGCGCGAGGTTTCACCTGGGGCCGCTCGAGCTTCGTCTCCAGATCCGCGGACTTGAAGTCTCGATCGTCGATAGATCCGCCGAAGACTTTCTGGCGCGGGTGGCAACGTCACGAAAGGTCGACGAGCTTAGTACATCGGCCGCAAAGTAGGCATTGTGGAACCGGCTGAACATCCGGGAGCCTTGACGCATGAGGGCAATATTGCGATGATAGGCGGCGTCTGCCAAGAAGTCGTGCAAGAGTTCGGCCGGTGCGGAGGTGTAGTTGTCAAATCGAACAGTTGTCACCGGATAGGAAATGGAATGGGTACCGGGAGAAAATGTCAGACGGTATGATCTAGAGCGTAGTCGGAAAAGCCGTCGATAAAGCTTGGGATCTGACCAGAGGTTGATGTAGACCGCGGTTTCCTGTCGGCCACTGGGTCGGCTGCGACTGATGACAAACAGCGTTTCCATCTGTCCGATGCTGAGGGTCGCCAGTCGACGCGTACTCGCAGTACGGCTCGTTCTGGGTAATGCCGTGAGAGACCATGCGCCTTGCGTGTCGCCAGGGGCGGGCACCGCCTGCACCAGATACATTCCGAGCGCCGCGGTGAGGTCGGGGTAGCCCTCTCGCAAACGTAGCTTGTTGTACGCAGTTCTTGAGGTGGACGAAGCACGTGCGGCTGAATCGAGTTGACTCGTGTTACTCGGGGCAGGCGTCGCGTACGATTGGGGCCGCTCTGCGCGGTTCCCAGGGAGTGTGATGCTCTTACCTTCTGCCACCATTGTCTCCAGGTCCAAAGCCCCGCCAGGCTGGCCCGTCGGGTTCAAGTTGCGCAAGCTGTAGGTGCGTTCCTGGATGCGGACTGTTTCTCGTTCTCGTTGGTTGAGTTCCGCCGCGGTGCACGATGCAAACTGCAGCGCGTGGATGTCAACGTAACGCCGCCGGTGCGTCGTATACCGGTTAACTATGTCTCGCGTTTGGCCGACGTAGCGCATGCCGTCCCGAAATTCGAGGATGTAAATCCCGCAACGCTCTCGCCCGGCGAAAACAGGGTATGCGGAGCCCGCCTGTGACATGTCGTACCTGACGAACGCTAGCCGCCGTGGGCCGAGGTGTATCGCTGAGTCTCAAATCTTCGGGTGGGCCGGCGCGGAGCCGCTGCACCAGCACGGGTGACTACTGAAGTGACGGGGATCAGGCGATGCCGTCACGCTGCCTTCCGGGTGCCACCGGAACGAGGCCGAGCTTCGACGCCAGGCTGCGAACATGAGGGAGGTCGAGCCCGCTCGCTCGGATCTTCGACTACAGGAGCGCCGAGCCTGTGGCACGCTCGTGGACGACGGTGGCCGCCGGTCGTCGATGCAACACAAGGGTTACCGGTCGGTGACTAGCTTGAGTTTAACGCTCCGGCCGATCGCGGCTGTAGCCACGGATTTGGTCGATTTCGCCCAGGACTGCGAGCTTCCCTGGGCTGCTGGGGTCAGTCCGCCAAACGCGATGATGACGCGTTGAACGACGTCAGCTGGCTTGACGGAACTCCTGGTACCGCTCCTCTAGACGCACTGGGTCGGGTTTGTCGCGCCGTTGGCGCGGGAGAGCCATCAGGGGTTGGCCGTGCCGACCCTGCAGGCCGTGCAGGAGCATCGGCCCGTCGATTTCGTCGAGGAGCCGATGATGGATCTCGACGGTGTAGTCCGGTCGGATGGCCATGATGTTGCGGTCGTAAGCGGCGTGGTGGATCTTGCACAGTGCCAGCGCGTTGGGGACAATCGGGAGTCCGTGGGGCTGGCTGTCCGCGATGATGTGGGCGGCGTCCAAGAGCTCGCGATGGTTCAAGGCACACACCGCACAGCGCTGCTCATAGGCCAGCATCACCTGACTGGCGAACACCGGCTGATGGAGGCGCTGACGCGTCTCGCGGATGAGGTATCGGCGCATGCGTTCTTCGATCGGGCTCCCGGGCCGGACCATGCGCTGCATGTCCGTCAGCGTCAGGGAGAACTGGTCGAGCTCGGGTTCCTCCTCGCGGAGATAGACAGGGCTGATGACCTGGAAGATGCCGGGCTCAAGGCCGTAGAACCACGCCAGCGGAAGGTCCAGCGCGAGAGCAGCGCGTAGGCCGTTGTTCTCAGCGGACCCGCCGTCGTCCCTGCGCAACTTGTACCGATGCAGGCCGTCAGCACCCTCGACGTCGTCGTATGGGCGCGCTCGGCCGGACTTGGGCGCAGCTGTGGCGATGGACAGGGCCGCTCGCCAACCTGCCGGCTTTCGGATGCCGCGCCCGCGGTCGATCAAAGGGAAACGCTCGCCGCCGACGATGAAGTCGGTGGCGAGCTGCGCCCGGGTCAACGGCACTTCGCCGCCGAACGACGTTCGTTCGAGCCACGCGAGCGCTGCCGAGCGGATCTCCGGCTCGGTCCACGCTGCCGTCATCGTCTCTCCGACTTCTTTGCGTAAGCGGTTGTGCGCCGGGGCGGCTCGAGCAGTACATCACCACAGTGAAGGCAACCGTTGCGGGCGGGCATCGCCTCGAAGCGAACCATAAGACGCCGGCAACCGCACCGACCTGCGAAGCCGTCGTGGCCCGCATGGCCGGCCAGTTCGCGTCGCTGCAGCGTCCTGAGCACCGCAGCGGCCACCCCGGCATGCCGATATCGCAGGAGGGTGCCGGGCTTGACTCCCAGGATGGCGTCTCACGAGGTCCAGACGACGTCGTCGACGATGGCCACTGCCTCGCGCACTGGCACACACGGGCGAAGTCGCACTTCGGAGTTGATCAACGGGCGCAGCGGATCGGGTAGATCGCCGTTCCCCGGCGGAGTGAACCACAGCGATACCCGACAGCCTCGCCGGGCTGCGTCCGCGAGGCGGCCGACAACCTGCGAGGTTGCGGGACCGGTGACCGATTCGGACCAGACCTGGACCGTGGAGACCGCGGCATCGATGTCCGACAGGAGCTGGTGCAGGTCAGGTTGTCGGAAGCCAGCTCGTTGCAACAGCTCTAGGGGATTGACGAAGTCCGCATCGCGTACTGCTGCTCTGAAGAAGCGGCCGAGCGGATCCGTCCGCGCCGTCTTTCCCACAAGGTGCGCTCGGTCCTTGACCAACACGAGGCGCTCCCTCGCCCGGCTGACCGCAACGTTGATGAGTCGAGGTCCGTCGGCACTGTCGCTGCTCTCATGAAACCAAGGGTGCGGCTTGTCGACCCCTCGCGGCGCGTCCACTGTGTCGAAGACGACGACGCCCCGCTCACCACCCTGGAAGCGGTGAACGGTCGACCCGATTCCGAAACCGTGGCCATCGCCGACCAGCGCCTCCAACAATCGCGCTTGAGGAGTGAAAGGCGTGATCAGGGCCGGCGCCGACCCACACAGGGGTTCCTTCTTCGTGGAGAGCCGCCGATACCAGGGCGCTCATCAGGTTGTATCTGGATCCGAGTCCGTTCGCCCTACCGACCCGAGGCCTCAGGGCGGTGGTGTCGACAACGACGATCGGGGTCGTCATCGATGGAGCCGGGGGACCGAGTGAGCACGCTGCCAGCGGTGATCAATGGATTCTCCGGGTCAAATCCGGCGCTCACCGCATCGGCAACAGCTGCCGCCATTCGGTGCTGTACGTTGAGAGCCACAAGGTTTGTCGGGGGAGTGGCCGATGTGACTTTGCTCGCAATACCGCTGGCCCCGAAAGCGCTCCGGTAGAGCCAGTCGTGCGCCGGTCCGGACTCCGCCAGCACAACGGGCCGGAGCTGTCGGAAGTCGCCGGCGACGACGGTATGTCCGTGACCTGCACCAGCGGCCAACATCGTCAGGCTAGCTGGCAGCATGCTGGCTTCATCGACGACAACGGCATCGAATCGGAGACCGCTCAGGGTCGTCATCGCCAACTGATGCGCCGTCGCCGCCACCAGCCGTGCGTCCTTGCGGACCTGACGCTTGACCTCTCCCATGAGCCCTTTCAAGGCCTTGGCGTAGGCGGAGGCCTCTGCAAGCTCCAGCTGGATGTCGCTGAGTCGTCGACGGTGGCCGCTGGGGTCACGTTTCACCGCCAACTGCTCAGCCTGCAGTTTCCGTATCTGCTTCGACACCTCCCCGTGTGCACGTCCGACAGCGACGCCTCGAACCGCTGCGATCTCCTCGATCAGCACGTTTCCGTCTGCCCGATCCACAAGTGAGATGTCGCTCGGCTGGCCGGCCCGGACTACCTGGCCAGGCCGGAACCTGCCCAGTCGTGTGAGCGCGCCCTGGAGGGCGATGTCCACACCGGTATTCGTGGGCGCGACCAGCAGCACACGCTTGCCTGCCTGGAGGAGTTCCTTTATCAGCACCGAGAAGGTCGTGGTCTTGCCGGTGCCGGGTGGCCCCCACAACCATGTGAGCTGGTCAGCCAGCCCGTGATCGACCGCCGAGCTCTAGATGTTGTTGAGAGGACGGTCGTTTCGCGTCGGTGACACCGACCGTCCACCAGGGTCGCTACGCGATACAACCGCCAGCGCCGCGTGCGGGTCGAACCCATCCGTGCTCGCAGCGAGTTCGCGGAACCGACGAGTCTGGGCGGACAAGAGCCACGACAAGTCGCACCTGAGTCGCACCGTCTTCGGTCGAGGTGCGGAAATCGGTAGCGACAGCGTGACTGTCGATCCGAACTGCGACACGATCTCCACGTCGATCGATTGCTGGTCGACCATCAAGGTCGCTGACATCCCATCCCGCGACGCCAACTCGGCGTCGGTGTCGAAGCGCATGACCACCCGAGACGCGCCTGTCGCGACCACGGAACCACCGCTGCGAGGAACGTCAGTCTGGGTGCGACGTCGGGAGACGGCGTCGAGCTCGTCGGTCAGGGCCCTTGCTGCCTCGTTCGCGACCTCTGCCCATTTCGCGGGGACAGGGGCTGCCTTCTGAGGTTCGTGACCCGTGAGAGCGAGCGTTTCCCTGAGGTGCCTGATCTCGTGTCGGTCGCTCGCGCGGAGGCGCTCCGCTGGCGGCTCGGCGACGAGATTGCTGTCGGGACCGGCCTTACGGGCGTGCTCGCGCTGCGGATCAGTCGCTGACCACCCCCGGGGATCCACGTGCGATCCGCAAGGTCGGCGATGCCGTGCTCATGGCAGATCGTCCACACCGACGAGTTCGGTACCCGCCCGAACCCCATTTGGTCCAGAACGCGTTCGAGCTCGGCCATGGGGAGTGGTCCGTTGCGCAAGGCGCGCTGGAGCGCTGACACCAAGGGGAGAGTCACTACCGGGCACCTGGCCTCACTGCGGGACGGGTTCGAAAGGTTGGAGCCTGGCACGACTGGGGTGAACGCACGATGCCTCGACAGATCACGTGGTCAGTATTGAGTGGGCGGGCGCCCGGTCTCCAGCGCCTTTCGTGCTTCTAATTGGAGTCCGACCTCAGGAACTGACGTCAACGAGTCAAGCGCTGCGAGTGCACGTACCAAGAGATCTTGTTTTCGGCGCCACTTCTTCGTCCCGTCCGCCCCCGGAGCAATCTCTTCATGAATCGACTGCTCGGCCCGGACGGAGTCAAGGGCCGCGGTGACGACTGCTCGCGCATACGGCTCGGTGCTCCGGAACCCAGGCAACTGGGTTTGAGCGTGAATGACGGCCAGCATTCCGATCAGGGTCACTGTCAGGGTTTCCGGGGACAGGGGAGCCAGGTCCGCGACAATGCGGGCAGTTGCTGCTGCGGTGTGCATCGTTTCAGCGTCGTCAGCCTCGAACTCAGCTGAGACGCCCAAGGCGCCCAGCGCACTGGCCGAGCCAGTCAACGCTCCCAGCGTCAACAACCCTCCGACCATGCCCCCAGGCCCGAAGGCTGCGAGGGTAGAGGTCACCACCGCCGCTCCCGCGAGTCCGGCGGGTGCAGCGAGCATGATCCCGATTCCGGTGGCCGCCAGGACGACCACTCCGGTACCGATCAGAACGGTGCCCCATGGGAACTTGCTCTCGACCATCTGCTTTTGGGCCCAGACAAGGGAGTCCCTCACCTGATGTGCATATGTTTGGTCTGCCAGATCTCCGCGATGGTCGCGGACCACGTTGAGAGTGAGCACCAATGCTGGAAGCCTCTGCTTGAGGTCCGCTTGAACGTCGAAAGGATCTACAAGCGGCTGCATCAGCAATCCCACTGCGAGGGCCAAGAGATCTTCGTCATCCCACGTGCCTCTCAGAAGTGATGCCGCGCCCGTTGTCAGGTCCAACAGGGTCGGGTAGCGGTTGTCGGCCAGAGGATGATCTGTGAGCTGACGGGGCTCCCACGACACCCCTCTTTCCTGCATCGAACGGATCAGTTCCGCTCGCTGCGCGCGCTTGCCGACGATGTCATCGACGGCCCGCCGGGCAACCTCCGACCTCGCTGCATCGAGCCTCAGGCGAGCTTTCCACTCGCCCGTCGGCAGCGACTTCGCCAACTGGTGAGTGAATGCCGTCCCCAGCAGCAGGGGGAACCACGCCTCGTGGATAGGACGCGCGACGGCCCGGTTGTTGGCTGTCGCAGCACCAGACGCTGGTCGATCGAGCGGGAAAACGACTGAGCGGATCGCTGCTGCCGTCGCAGGATGCGACATGTAAGCGCCGAGGGAGTGTGCGTGGGTCTGAATGGCGACATCGATCGCGGAACTGATGCTGCCAGCGACCCCCCGGCCGCCGGTGACGAAGTCACGCAGGCCGTGCACGTTGAGCCACCGGTGCACTTGACGGTAGGGAAAGGAGGACGCGAGCGCGCCCAGGTGAGACCGGTAACGAGGTATGCCCAGGGGGCTGCCGATGGTGATGAACAGGTCCACTGTCAACTCGGCAGGTAGTCGCCGCAGCAGCCCTGCCGCAACGACGCTGCCGAGGCTGTGAGCGACCAGGATGATGTGGCCCGATTGCGGCAGCTGCGCAAGTACATGACGGTAGACCGCAGATCTCATGGCCGGCATCTTCATGAACTTCGTGACTTCTTCGAACTTGAGTAGTTCTGCCACGCCCGCAAGAGGCTCGACGACCGGACCCGGAACGCGGTGCAGGCCAACGATTTCCTCAGATTCCGCATGTCTTCGGACGACCCGCTCCAGCTCTTTCTGGCGCGCCCAGAAGGTCAGCCTGTGTTCGAGTGACGTTCTCTCGTCGTCTTTGCGGGAAGTCTCTAGCGCCTCCGGGCCTGACGGCGTTTTCGCAAAAAGATTGCCGTAATCCGGAAGAAAGATGCTGTCGGTCGGCTCACCTATCCGAGGGGCTTCCTGGCTTGCCAGGCCCGAGTTCAGTGGCTGTAGCCACGCGGATTCTGGACTTGCGCCTCCGACACCGTGAAGGAAAACAACATTCGCCAAGATGACCGCCTCTTGCTCAGGCCACGTCACGCGTTGCGGACTTGCGGCAATTGACCGGCGAGGGCGACCGTGTGTGTTGGTCGCGTCCCCGTCGAAACCATAGACCAGCCAGAAGTCCGGCGTGCAGAGTTGCGGAGTCTCAACCGATCGAGAAGTCCCAGCTCGACACACCGTGGTGGCGGTTGAGCTCTTCGATGACTGGTCCACTCATTCGGCGCCCTATCCTGATTGCATCAGAGGATCGGGATGCGGCAACGGTGCGGGTCAGTCCGGCTTGTTGGCGCGGGTATAAGCAGGCTGCCACCATATCGGAGTTCGCCCTGGCCAGCCTTCTGATCACCCGGTTTGCAGTACGCCGGAACCCTTGGAACCGCATAGGGGCAACTGACAAAGCAGGTGAACCTGCGACAACTCCTGGGCGAAATAACGAAAAGACTTCCAGGCAACGTTTCCGTTGCTGGAAGCCTTTTCGCAATGGTGGGCGATACTGGGATTGAACCAGTGACCCCTTCCGTGTCAGGGAAGTGCTCTCCCGCTGAGCTAATCACCCGGGGTGTGAAGTTGTGGACGACCTGCCGGCCGATCCTTGCGAACCGTGAGGTGGGAACGGGATTCGAACCCGTGTACACGGCTTTGCAGGCCGTTGCCTCGCCTCTCGGCCATCCCACCGAGATGGAGCTTCGGTGTACCTCGAGCGGACGACGGGATTCGAACCCGCGACCCTCACCTTGGCAAGGTGATGCGCTACCAACTGCGCTACGTCCGCACCGCACGTCTCCGTGCTGCTGGACGAGCTTATCCGAACCGCGGGGGAGAACCCAAATCGCGAGGCCCGCACCTGGTGTGACCCCACCCGGCGAGCCCCGCCGCCGCCTCCGCCGGACCTGGTCAGGGGCCCTGCCGAGACGCCGTGGGTCAAGCTGCGGCGTCGCCGTCGCGCTGGGCGTACAGCTCCGACAGCATGTCCAGCTCGGCGTCGACCGAGAAGTAGTCACCCTCGGCGCCCTCGGGCACCGTGGCGAACACCGAGCCGATGAACTCGATCACCGGCGCGATCGGCGCCTCCAGGATCGCCCGGCCGCTCGGCGAGGCCAGCTCCATGTACAGCGTGTCCGACACCGGGTACACCCGGATGTCGCCCAGTCCCGTCGGCATCACCACACCCTCGCGCAGCAGATCGCGGGACATCACCCACTGGACCGCCGGGCCCTCGCCCAGCACGAACGACGCGGTCACCGCGAACGGCTCGAACACGTTGTACTTCAGGGTCGCGGCGATCGGGTCGTCGGACTCGCTGCCGGCGAAGGTCATCTCGAAGGCGGTGGTCACGGCGACGTTCTCGACCTTGGTGCGCGAGGGGTTCATGGTCATCCTGCTCTGGGGTGGTCCGGCGGGCCGCCGTACCGTGCGGGTGGAGTCGGAAAGGGAACGCATCAGCCCGGTTTCCATCACGCAGCCCGCCGTACTTCACCCTGTCGGGTGCGTTGGAACCCGAGAGGTCACGGGCGGCCACCTCGCCCGCTCCCGCCCGGCGCAACTGAGCGGACAGTGACCGACACGCCGCTCGTCGTGCCCGGAAGTCACGCTGTGCGATCGTCTGTGTCGGATGCGTGGACGACATGCCGCCCGGGTTCATGCAGATGCATCGACCTTGACCGGGAGTGGTTCCACTCGGCGCAGCGGCAGGTGGACAATCGCACGCCCGACATCGGGTAGGGTATTGAGGTCCCTGAGGGCGATTAGCTCAGGGGGAGAGCGCTTCGTTCACACCGAAGAGGTCACTGGTTCGATCCCAGTATCGCCCACCGTATTACCGCTGGTCAGGTGCCCCAGGCGCCTGACCAGTGGTGTTTCGGGGCCGACCGGGCATGCTCCCGTCGCAGCCCTCCAGCGGCCCCGCCGTCTCCAGGACGCCCCGCCGCCCGCAACGCCCGAACGTCCCGGCCGCTTCACGCCCGGCCGCTTCACGCCCGGCCGCTTCACGCCCGGCCGCTTCACGCCCGGCGGGTGCCTCGCCGTCACGTGTCGCACCGTGGCGCAGCGACGACCGCCGCCCGGCGACGGCACCCACCGCGCGCCCTCCGCCGTGCACATCACCCACGGCCGGGTGCACCGGCACCCGTCAGGGTCCGCCTCGCACCGGCCTCGGTGCACGGTCGGTGACGCCCGGTCCCCGGCGGACTGATGCCCACCCCGTACCGCTGTCTGTGACTTCTCGTCTACCTACGGTGAGCGGGTGTCTTCCGTCGCGCTCAGTCCCCGCCGTGCCGTCGCGTTTCTGATCGTGCTGATCGCGCTGTCCGCCACTGCGGTGCTGTCCGGATCGCAGAGCGCCACCGCGAGTCCGCAGCGGCCTGGAGACCTCGCTGCCCCGAGCCCGTTGGCCTTCGGCGTCAGCACCTGGGGCGGCCCGCTCGACACCGCGGGCATGGCCGAGGTCGCGCGACTCGCGGGGGAGACCCCGACCCTCGAGCTGTTCTACGAGGACTTCGAGCAACCGGTTCCGCTGGCCAAGCTCGACGCCGTCCGGTCCCGCGGGGCGACGCCCGTCATCACCTGGGAGCCATGGCAGTGGGGCGGCGGGCCGGTGCAGCCCGCCTACGCGCTGGACCGCATCGCCGACGGCACCTACGACGCCCACATCGCCGACTGGGCTCGCGGACTGCAGGCGTGGGGTCACCCGCTGACGCTGCGCTTCGCGCACGAGATGAACGGCGACTGGTACCCGTGGGCGGCCGGCGTCAGCGGCAACACGGCCGCCGATTACGTCGCCGCCTGGCGCCACGTGCACGACCTGTTCACCGCCGCCGACGCCACCAACGTCACCTGGCTGTGGAGCCCGAACACGCCCTACGACGGGTCCGCGCCGATGGCCGACTTCTACCCCGGGGCCGCCTACGTCGACACCGTCGGCCTGGACGGCTACAACTGGGGCGGCACCACCGCCTGGAACCCGTGGATCGAGCCGCGGGCGCTGTTCGCGAACGGCCTCACGCAGCTACGGGCGCTGGCCCCGGGGAAGCCGATCCTCATCGCCGAGACCGGGTCAGCCGACGCCGGCGGCGACAAAGCGCGCTGGATCGGTCGTCTCGTGCGCTACCTCGACGCGCAGCCCGACGTCACCGGCTTCGTCTGGTTCGACCACGTCAAGGAGACCGACTGGCGGTTCCACAGCACGCCGCGCACCACCGCGGCCTTCGCCGCCGCCCTCGACCGCCGCGTCGCGGGCTGACCCGGACACCCGGGCGGCCCGCTACCGCATGCACAGCATCGATGACCGAATTCAGTGGGTGTCCGGTCGGCGGAGGGCTTGATCCGCTGCATCGCCGGTTGGCTCGGACCCGGCCGGCTCACGACAGCACCCACAGCATCGACGGCCGGGTGTCGTGCGGGTTCCGGCCGGTGAGCCGGGGGCGGTCGATAAAGGACCAGGACCGCCGCGCCGCGGGCTGACCTTGACGCCGGCCGGCTCACGACAGCACCCACAGCATCGACGGCCGGGTGTCGTGCGGGTTCCGGCCTGTGAGGCGGGGGTGGTAGATGCAGGACCAGCACCGCCGCGTCCCGGGCTGACCCTGACGCCGGCCGGCCCGCGACAGCACCCACATCATCGACAGCCGGACGTCGTGCGGGTTCCGGCCGGTGAGCCGGGGGCGGTCGATGCAGGACCAGGACCGCCGCGCTGCTGCCTGACCCGGACACCGGCCCGCAACGCTCATCCCCGGAAACGCCGACGACCGGGCACCCATCGGGCATCCGGTCGTCGGGACAGGAAAGGTCAGCGCACCGCGTCGACCGCGGGCGTCCCCAGCAGTGCGTCCGTGCCGCAATCCCCGGCCACGCTGATCGAGGGAACGGACGACCCGACCGCCCGGGCGGCCCGCCGTCCGGCCAGCACGGTCCGGCCGTGCAGCAGGATCGGCGCGGAGCACGTCACCGCGGTGACCACCAGCCAGAAGACCAGCGTCGGGTAGCTACCGCCGACCCCGAAGCCCAGGGTGGCGACGAGCAGGGCCGCGGAGGTCCCCAGCCAGAACAGGTGCGGCCGGAAGGTGGCCAGCGTGTCGCCACTGGTCAGCTTGCCCTTCGCGGTCACGGCGTAGGCCAGCGGCCGCCGGGTCAGGAACTGGAACGCCGCCGCCACGTAGACCGGGGCACACACCAGCATCAGCCCGAGACCGGCCATGCCCCATTCCTTGCGCTCGTGGGTGTCGAGGTTGAAGCGGCGCAGCCAGAAGAACGTCCCCAGGCTGGTCCCCATCGACAGCGCCCACAGCACCAGCCACTCACCGACCGGCAACCGCACCGCGGACCCGCCGAGCAGGTACAGCGCGGTCAGCAGGTTGCCCAGCACCCAGGACACCGCGACCGACGGGTAGAACATCTGCAGCAGCGAGAACGACAGTCGCTGAGCGGGTTTCATGTCACCGAAGATCTTCGGCGAGTGCTTGACCATGATCTCCCAGATGCCGTACGCCCACCGCTTCTGCTGGCTGAAGTAGTCGGTGTAGGAGGTGGGGCCTTCGCCGACGGCGAGGATGTCGGGCGTGTAGACGCCCTTGAAGCGGTTGCCCGTCCGCGGGTTGACGGTGGCGTACATGGCCATCGAGGTGAGGTGGTCCTCGATGATCGAGTCCTGGTAGCCGCCGATGGTCTTGAACGCCGACGGCCGGTACAGGTGGTTGGTGCCGATCAGCAGCGGCGCCTCCATGCCGTTGCCGCCGCGCTGGATGATGCCGTGGAAGACGTACGCCTGGATGGCCGAGCCCTTGGCGATCCAGTTCTCCTCGAGGTTGCCGTAGACCTGCGGGGCGACGACGAAGCCCACGTCGGAGTCGCGGAAGTAGCCGAGGCTGCGCTCGAGGAAGTCCGGCGTCGGGACGTGGTCGGGATCCATCTGGGCCACCACGTCGTAGTCGGCCTCGTGGGAGTCGCGCCAGGCGTTGTGGTTACCGGCCTTGGTCTTCGCCTTGAACTCGCCGCCGGGGGTGTTGTACGCGGCGATGCCCTTGCGCGAGAAGTGATGGACGCCGATGGCTGCACACGCGGCCGCGACGGCCGGGTCCCCGCCCTCGTCGAGCAGCCAGACGTCGACCTGCCCGTCGTAGCGCACGTCCTTCATCGCCGTGAGGGTCTCGAGGATCATCTCGAGCGGTTCCTTGTTGGGGACGATGGTGGTGAGCAGTGCGACCCGCATGCCGGTCTCGGGCCGCAGTGGGACCGGGTCCTTCGCGCGGGTGGAGAACAGCCACAGCGCCGCGCCCTGCGCCATCCGGATCACCTCGATCCCCACCATCAGCACCACGCCGACCACCGACGTCGCGAACAGCCATCCGCCGGCCTGCGACAGCAACGGCAGGTGGCTCGGCCACACGAGCCATCCGATGAACGTCAGACCGGTCAACACCTGAGCCGCGATCAACCCGAGCAGCGTCTTCTTCTGCCGGGCCGAGAAGACGTCGGTGTACCGGACGGTGGACCCGGACCGGAGCGGGCCGGTGATGGTGCTGGTGCCCTGGTACGGGCCGGGCGTGGACGGGCGGCGGTCGGGGCCGCTCGACGACGGTGCGGTGGTGGGGTCGGACAGGAGCGTCATGCTGTGCGGCGCCTTCACTCTTATGAGGTAGAGGTTCCGCGCGAATGCGGTCCTCGACACGGACAGACGACACTGTAAGTAAGATCTGAATCGATTTTCAGGGCGATCTACCGCTCGAATCGGTGATTCACCGCACAGTCCTCTACCCAGAGTGATCAATGGAGTTGCCAAGGGGAGAAGCTGCCGGCGCGCTGAGGAAAACGCTGTGGCGTGCGGCACGATCGGGCGGGCTGATCGATGGACCGGACGTACCCCGTCCGGGACAGGGCCGCGGCGACGCCCTCGGACCGAAGTCGGGAGCCGGCGACCCGAGGCGTTCAGCTCGGGGGTGCGGGCGGTGCTGCGGGGCTGCTGGCGGGTGCCGGGCGGCGGTCGACGGCGTCCCGCCACGCCTGCACCGCCTCATCGCTGGAATCGAGCCGCCAGTCCCGCTGGGTGTCGCGCCGGTCGTCCTCGCTGAACCAGATGACGGCGGTCAGCCGGGGGAAGGCGCGGCTGCCGAACATGTCCCGGATCCAGTCGGCCTTGCCCGGTTCCGTCGTGCCGAACTCACAGAGCCAGATCTCCTTGCCGGGTGCCAGCCGGCTGATGCGCTCGTACGGGGCCTCGACGATCTCCTCGAAGCTCCGGTTCTCGCCGTCCCCCCGGCGCGGCTCCGCGTCGCCCCAGTCGTAGGCGTCGAAGCCGGCGATGTCGACGTAGTCGGTCCCGGGCCAGTAGTCCTCCAACCGGTTGCCGTCGACGTCGGGATCATCGGACTCGTTGGGTGACCACACGAACCGGGCGTTGCCGGCTCCGGCCAGCCGGAAGCGGTCGACGACGTGCCGCCAGGCGGCGACGAACTCGCCGGCGGTCGGGCCGCCCCCGCCGGCGGAGTACGACATCCAGGAGCCGTTCATCTCGTGACCGAAACGGAGGAAGACGGGGCGGCCGAAGGCCGCGACCTGACCGGCGAAGGTGTCCAGGTAGCCGTCCTGAGCGCCCGCGTTGATCTGCCGGACGAGGTCACCGTCGGGCTTCAGCGACAGCAGCAGGTCGTGGTCGACGCTGGTGCTGTTGCGGAACTCGTCGAACTGCCGTCCCCAGGTGACGAAGGAGTGCACGATGTCCAGCCGGCCGAGGCGGCTCTCGAACGACGCCAGATCCTGCGGGGCGACCGGATCCAGGAACGGACGATCCTGCAGGTGGATGTACGCACCGACGCGGACCCGCTCGATCAGCGGGGGGCCGTCGGGTCCCGCGCAGCCGGTCAGGGTCAGCACGACAGCGGCGGCCAGTACGGCGCGGATCCGGGCGGTGGCACCGTGTCTCACTGATCTCCCACGCAGCGCTCGACGGTCTGCGGTCCGAGCGTAGCCGGGCGGCCGGAATCTTCGGGGTCGGCGACCACGCACGTTCAGGGCCCACACGCCTGCGTGGGTGTCCTCCGGACGCTCAGGGGGATCGGCTGCTCAGGACTGTCGAGCTGTCGATCTTCAAGCTGTCATCGGCGCGGACCAGCGTGTACCGGGTCCGCTCCTCCGACACCTGGCCGTCGGCGAAGTAGTAGGTGACGGTGGCCTCCACCGTGCCCGGGGGAGTCGCGTCGACGTCGGCGACCTCGACGCGGTCGATCCCGCCCCAGAAGTTGCCGTAGTTGGCGCGGTTGCGGGCGATACCGGTCTGGAAGCCTTCGGTCAGGCGTTCCCAGCCCTGATCGGTGTCCCCGGGCAGCCGGGAGTAGTAGTCGGTCACGAACCCGGCGAGCTCGTCGGCGGTGGGCGCACCGGCCACCTCGGGCGACGACTCGGTGCTGGTCGACGACTCCGTGCTCACGGACGACTCCGTGCTCGTCGACGTCTCGGCGGTCGGCGCCGAGGAGGACGGTGCCGAGGAGGACGGTGCCGGCGTCGACTCGACCGGCTCGCCGGCGTCGACCGGTGCGGTGGACTCGCCGACCTCCGCCGGAGACGGCTGGGACGTGTCCGACACCGGGGGTGGCGCCACCCCGCCCGACGGCTCCGACCCCGCCGTCGACGCGCTCGTTTCCACGGTCGAGGTGCCGGTCGTGGTCGTGGGGTCGGCGCCGTCCGCGGACCCGTCCCCCCTCGTCCGGGTCAGCACCAGGATGACCGCTCCGGCCACCAGCACCGCGACCAGTGCGGCGAGTGCCGGACGCAGCCAGCGGCGGTCCCGCGCGGCCGCCGGTCGGCGGGGAGCGCGGGTCGAGGACGCGGGTGCGGACAGCGGCAGCAGCGGCGACTCCACCGAGTCATCTGGGTCCGGTTCCGGCTCCGGGTGATCCGCCGGCGCCTCGCCCCGGACGAGGCCCTGCCACGGGCCGGGCGGCAGCGGCGCCGTCCCGGCCGGCCACTCCCGCACGGTCTGCGGCGGAAGCACCACCGTCGGCCCGTGCAGGAGCTCCGCTCCGGTGCTCCCGGCGGCCTGGCGGGCGGCCAGCATGCGGGCGACCTCGGCCATCGTCGGCCGCTCGCCCGGTTCGGGGGTCAGCATCGCCAGGAGCACCGGTGTCAACGAACCGCTGCGACGCGGCGGGATCATCTGCCCGGAGGCGACGCGGTGCAGGATCGCCATCGGGTTCGGGTCGGTACCGAACGGCGGCGTGCCCTCCAGCGCGGCGTACAGCGTCGCCCCGAACGAGAAGACGTCCGCCGGGAAGCCGGCCGCGCCACCGCGGGCCACCTCCGGGGCCAGGTACGACGGCGTGCCGGTGACCATGCCGGTGGCCGTCAGGTTCGCGTCGCCCACGGCGTGCGAGATCCCGAAGTCGGTGAGTTTGGCGGCGCCGTCCTCGGTGATCAGCACATTGCCGGGTTTGACGTCGCGGTGCACGATGCCGACCTCGTGCGCGGCCGCCAGCCCGGCCGCGAGTTCGGCGCCGAGCCGCAGCACGGTCGCCTCGGGCAGCACGCCGCGTTCCTGCAGAACGGCGTTGAGGCTGCGGGAGGGGACGTACTGCATGATCAGGCACGGGCAGTCGTCGTGCTGGACGACGTCGTACAGCGTGACCACGTGCGGGTGGTGCAGCCGGGCGGTGATCCGGGCCTCGCGGATGAGGCGACGACGGGCCATCTCGGCGTCCTCGGCGCTCACACCGGGCTGCGGCAGGAGCTGTTTGACCGCGACCCTGCGGTGCAGCAGCTCGTCCCAGGCCTCCCAGACCGATCCCATTCCGCCGGCGGCGATCCGCTCGACCAGGCGGTACCGGCCGGCCATCAGGGTCCCGGGTGCGGTCATGAACACCTTTCCACCGCACTCGTCGGGGTCACGTCGGTCATCGGTCGCATCGTCACAGGTGCCGGCGCGCGGCGACCAGTCGCGGCCGTGCCACAGACTCTCCTACCCGCGGGCCCTACGGGAGAAGCCGCGCCGCAGTCGCCCCGCCGCACCATCAGACCGGCGCCGGTGCGACCGATCGCGCTGCGACCGACGGTGCGACCGTTCGCGGTGCGACCGGGGTCACGCAGCCGGCGCCGTGACCGGGATCCGGCCGGATCGTTCTCTGGACAGAGTCGCCCCCGGGTGCCGCGGTCCCGCCGCCTGGGGGCTTCTTCGCGTCCGGGGCTCCCCGGCGGCTCCCCACATACGGACGACGGCCCGGACCTGGAGGTCCGAGCCGTCGTCCGTCAGCACAAGGGGTCAGTGACCCCGTCCCGTCAGGTGTGGTCCCCGCGTCGGCGGCGCCCCACCAGGGCGAACCCGACGCCGACCACCAGCAGGCCGAGGCCACCGGTGAGCACCGCCGTCGTGTCGATCCCGGCGCCGGTGTAGGCCAGCGGGGTGACCGACGTCCGGGTGGTCGTCGTCGAGACGACAGCCGTGGTCGTCCGGGTGGTGGTGGCGGACGGCGTGCCGGCGGCCGGCGTGCTCGTGGTGGGGGTGGCGTCCACCGGGGTGGTTTCCACCGGGGTCGTCGGCTCCGGCGTGGTTCCCGCCGGCGTGGTGGGCGGTGTGGTGGTCGGCGCCGCCACCGTCAGCGCCTGGTCGAGCACCGACACGTTGCCCGCCGCGTCGGTGAAGCTCGCCTGCACGGTGTAGCTCCCCTCGGGCAGCTCCGACACCTCAACGCTCCAGCTGCCGTCGTCGGCCACGGTGGTGGTCAGCGTCCGTCCGCCGACGGTCACGACGACCGGGGATCCGGCCGGCGCGTCGGTGGTGCCGCTGATGGTGAACGACGCGGTGCCGACCGTGACCGCGTCGCCGTCGTCGAACGCGGCCTGCGGGGCGACGGTGTCGATCGTCAGGGTCTGGGTCTGGGGTGCGCTCGCGTTGCCCGCCGGGTCGGTGACGACCACCGTCACCGGGTGGTCGCCGTCGTCGAGACCGGGCTCCGGGACGGTCACCGACCAGGTCCCGTCCGCGCCGACCGTGGCGGTGAGGACGAAGCCCTCGACGGTCACGGTGACGGTGGAGCCCGCGGGGGCGTCGGTGGTGCCGGAGATGACGGGGGTGGCGCTGTTGCCCAGTGGCGTCGCGCCACCGTCGATCTCGCCGGCGGGCGGCGTGGTGTCGACGGTGAGGACCTGGGTGGCGGTGCCGGTGTTCAGCGCCGCGTCGACGAAGCCCACGACGACGGTGTGCTCGCCCTCGCCCAGCTCGACCTCGAGGGTCAGCGCCCAGGTGCCGTCCTCGCGCACGACGGTCTCGAAGACGCCGTCGTCGACGGCCACCAGGACGGTGCTGCCGACGGGTGCGTCGGTGGTGCCGGAGATGGTCGGCGTCGGCGAACCGGTCAGGGCCGGGCTGGTGACGGCGCCGACGGGGGCCGTGGTGTCCACCACGAGGGTGAGCTGCGCTTCGCTGGAGGTGTTGTCGGCCTCGTCGGTCACCGTGGCGCGGACGACGTACTCGCCGTCGTCGAGCGCCGGCAGCACGACACTCCAGGTGCCGCCGGCACTCACCGTGCCGCTCGCGACGGCGGTTCCGGCGGTCACCACGACCCGGCTGCCCGCCGGGGCGTCCGAGGTGCCGGTGAAGGTCGGGGTCTTCGTCGCCGAGACGACCGATCCGGCGACGTCGAACGACAGCGACGGAGCCTCGCGGTCGACCACCAGGGCCTGGGTGACGGTGGTGGTGTTCCCGGCCGGGTCGGACACGGACACGGACACGGAGTGCTCGCCGTCCGTCAGCCCGGTCCCCTCGGTCCCCGGGGTCACGCTCCAGCGCTGGTCGTCGCCGACGACCGCGGCGTAGGGCACGCCGTCGACGGTGACCGTGACGGTGGTCCCCGCCGCGGCGTCGGTGGTGCCGCTCACGGTCGGCGTCGCGTCGTTGGTGGCGACGCGGCTGCCGCCCGTGACGGTGAGCAGCGGGGCGACCGTGTCGACGGTCAGCGTGCGGGTCACGGTGGTGACGTTCTCGACCTCGTCGAAGACGGTGGCCGAGATCTCGACGTCCCCGTCGGGCAGCGACTGCTCGGGGGTGACACTCCACGTTCCCGCGTCGGTGACCGTGGCGGTCAGCGGCGGGAGACTCCCGATCACCACGAGGACCGTGGTGCCGGCCGGCGCGTCGGTGGTGCCGGAGACGGTCGGGGTCGAGGTGGTGGCGAACGCCGGGGTGGGGCCGTCGATGGTCAGCGCCGGCGGGGTGGTGTCCACCGTGTAGCGCTGGGTGGCGGTGGCGACGTTGCCGACGGCGTCGGTGACCGACGCGCTGACGGTGTACCCGCCCTCGGGGAGCTCCACGGGGGTGACCGACCAGGTGCCGGCGTCCGTCACGGTGCCGGTCAGGGTCTGGCCGCCGACCGTCACGGTGACGATCGAACCGGCGGGTGCGTCGGAGGTGCCGGTGATCCGCTCGTCGCCGTGGTGGGTGCCGGCGGCCTCACCGCCGTCGATTCCCACACCCGGCGGCGTGAGATCGACGGTCAGCGACTGGGTGGCGGGCGTGGAGACGTTGAGCGCCTGGTCGACGGCGGTGGCCGACACGGTGTAGGTGCCTTCGGCCAGCGTGGCGGCCGTGACCGACCAGGTCCCGCCGTCGACGACGGTCGCCGTGAGCGTCTGGTCGGCGACGGTGACCGTGACGGTCGAGCCGACCGGCGCGGTGGTGGTACCGGACACCGTCGGCGTCGGGTCGTTGGTCGCGCGTTCCGGCGCGCCGTCGATCGTCACGGTGGGGGCGGTGGTGTCGACGACGATCGTCTGCTCCCCGGTGCCGGTCTTGCCCGCCACGGTGACCGAGGCGACCACCGGGTAGCTGCCCTCGCCGAGCGCGGTGGGCGTCACCGACCAGGCGCCGCCGGCCGCGACCGTGGTGCTCAGGGTCTGACCGCCGACGGTGACGGTCACGGTGGTGCCGGCGGGTGCGTCGGTGGTCCCGGTGACGGTCGGGGTGGTGTCGGCGGTCCAGACGGTGTCGCCGCCGGTGATGGTCACGACGGGTGCGGCGGTGAAGCCGCCGTCGGAGATCTTGGCGTCGAACGCGGCGATCGTGGTGGCGGTGCCGGCGGCGTCGGTCTCCAACGTCACGACCGGATCGGTGGGCGTGCTGAAGCTGTTGTGCGTGGCGCAGCAGTTGACCATGCCCGCGGTGATGCCGAGCCCGGCGCCGCGCGTCGTCGGGGTGAACGGGGGGTTCACGTCGACGGCGTTGATGGTGATCGGCACGAAGTCGTAGTAGCCGGGCATACCCGCGCCGGACTGGGCGAGGATGCCGCCGCCGGCGTTGAAGAACGTCCGGATGTCGGTGGACCGCGCGTTGATCGTCGCCGAGTCCGACTCACTGATGTCGGCGACGTACCAGGACGAGCCGACGACGATGGCGCTGTACAGCTTGGCCCCCGATCCGTCGACCAGAGGGATCGCGTTAAACGCGGCGGCGTCCGACGGGTCGGCCACGACCACCGGCGTCACCCCGGCGAGCTCGAGTGCCTCGGTGGTGATGGTCCCGCTGTCGATGGACAGCACCGGCAGGGTCGAGCCCTTCCGGACCAGGTCCACCGACACCCGGAGGAAGTCGCAGGATTCGCTGCTGCCTCCCTGGGAGCAGTGCCAATCCTGGTCGTGCCCGGTGGCGATGAAGTTGGCGCCGGTCTCGGCGGCCGCGGCCACGGGTACCGGGAGCGCCGCGGTGGGCAGCACCGCGAACGCGAGGGCCGTCAGCAGGGACGCGGTGCGCCGGGCCAGGCTTCCCCTCCGGCCCGGGTGGCTTCGCGGTCGCGACGGTCGGGATGTCGTCATCTGGGTCTTTCTGTCGGACGGACGCACGCCTGACGGTCGCGCCACGACTTGACTGTCTGTGGCTCATCGATCACGTCAGGTAGGCAGATTTTCATATCGGTCCCGATCGAGGCACCACCGAACGGGTGAAGGTCTGACTGTGGGCGACGACTCGCTCACAGACGGCTGACGGTGTCGGCGGTTCCGCCCACTGATCGAGGACCGCCTGTGCGCCGAGGTGGTGGGCGTGACGAGCGTCGCGCCGGCGCCGATCGCGGCTCACTCCTCAAGTCCCGACCGGTGCTGCCGATGGGGAGGGGACAACCGCGTCCAGGTGCCACGCCGGTCCCGACCCGGGGCCGGCGCACAGGTACCACCTCGCGGAGGGAGACGGATGTACGAATCGTTCCAACCGCTGCTCGACGCCCTCGCCGACCGCGGTGCCGACCTCAACGACCTGGAGGACGCCGCCCTCGAGACGCGGCGTTCCGGCCGGTCCATCCGTGACGTCCTCGTCAACGACTCGGTCATCACCGAGTTCAAGCTCGCCGAGGGCCTCGGCGACGCCCACGGCATGGGCAGCGTCGACCTCGTCGGCTACCCCGTGGACCCCGCCGCGATCGCCAAGATCCCGCTCCCGATGGTCATGCGGCACCGGGCGCTGGGCATCTCGATCGACAACGGCGAACTCGTCGTCGCCATCAGCGATCCCGACGACGTCGTCGCCCTCGACGACATCCGCGCCGCCACCCGGATGACCGTCCGCCCGGTCGTCGCCGCCCGCAGTGAGCTGCGCAAGCTGATCGACCGGGTCAAGCGGCAGGACAGCAACCTCGGCGCGATCATCCCCACCGTCCGCGCCGAGGACGAGGACAGCGTCGCCAACCTCACCGCGGTCGGCGACGACGGCCCGGTGGTCCGCTACGTGAACTCGCTGCTCGAGCAGGCCATCCAGAACCGCGCCTCCGACCTGCATCTCGAGCCGACCGCGACCGACATGCGGGTCCGGTTCCGCATCGACGGCGTGCTGCACGAGATCGACAAGGTCCCCGGCGGCGTCCAGTCGGCACTGATCTCGCGGCTGAAGATCATGTCGGGCGTCGACATCACCGAGCGGCGGCTGCCGCAGAACGGCCGCATCACCGTCCAGCTCAACGGCCGCAAGGTCGACCTGCGCACCGCGACGCTGCCCACGGTGTGGGGCGAGAAGGTCGTCCTGCGGGTCCTGGACACCAGCGGCATCGACCTGGACCTGAAGAAGCTCGGCTTCACCGACGCCAACTACGCCCGGTTCTCCGGCTCGTTCCGCAAGCCCCACGGCATGGTGCTGGTCACCGGGCCCACCGGCTCGGGCAAGTCGACGACGCTCTACGCGACGCTGTCGGAGATCAGCAAGCCCGGGGTCAACATCATCACCGTCGAGGACCCCGTCGAGTACCGCCTCGACGGCATCAACCAGGTCCAGGTCAACCACAAGGCCGGCCTGAACTTCGCGGCCATCCTGCCGGCCATCCTGCGGTCGGACCCCGACATCATCATGATCGGCGAGATCCGCGACCGGGCCACCGCGCAGCTCGGCGTCGAGGCCGCCCTCACCGGTCACCTCGTGCTGTCGACCCTGCACACCAACGACGCGCCCAGTGCCGTCACCCGTCTCGTCGAGATGGGCATCGAGCCCTTTCTCGTCGGGTCCGCGCTGGACTGCGTCCTCGCCCAGCGGCTCGCCCGCCGGCTCTGCGACTGGTGCAAGGAGGAGTACACCGCCACCGCGGCGGACCGCTCGCCCACCCGCTGGCCCAGCACGACCGTGTCGCCGCCGGACACCCTGTGGCGCCCGGTCGGCTGCCGCAACTGCAGCCAGACCGGCTTCCGCGGCCGGATGGCCGTCAACGAGGTGATGCCCGTCGGTGAGGAGATCGAGCACCTGGCGCTGGCCCGCGCCTCGGCCGGCGAGATCCGCAAGGTCGCCCTCGCCGACGGCATGGTCACCCTGCGCGACGACGGCCTGCGCAAGGTCGCCGCCGGCGACACCACGCTCGACGAGGTCATCCGGGTCACCGTCTGACCCCGTCGGCACGACCGAGGAACTCCCATCAACCACCTCCCCACCCCGGACGGACGGCAATGCACCCGACAACCCTGGCGGATCTCGTGCCGCCGCCGCCCACGGCCCCGCTGCGGCTGGACGACCTGCTCGCCGCGACGGTGCGGATGGGCGGCTCCGACCTGCACCTGACCGCCGGCATCCCGCCGTGCGTCCGGCTGCACGGATCGCTCGCGCCGCTCCCCGGGCTCGCCCCGCTGGAGGCCGCGGACACCCAGCGGCTCGTGCGGAGCGCCCTGACCGACGACCAGTGGCAGCTCTACGCCCGTGAACACGAGCTCGACACCGCCCACGCCCTCCCGGGGGTCAGCCGGTTCCGGCTCAACGTCTACCGCCAGCGGGGCTCCGTCGGTGCGGTGTTCCGGGTGATCGCGCACGCCATCCCCAGGCTCGAGGACCTCGGTCTGCCGCTGGCCATCGAGAGTTTCGCGCACCTGCCGCGCGGTCTGGTGCTCGTCACCGGCCCGACCGGCTCCGGCAAGTCCACGACGATGGCGTCGCTGCTGGACGTGGCCAACCGGACCCGCTCGGCGCACATCATGACCATCGAGGATCCCATCGAGTACGTCCACACCCATCAGAGGTCGGTGGTCAACCAGCGCGAGGTCGGTGTCGACACCGCCGATTTCGCGGTGGCGCTCAAGCACGTGCTGCGGCAGGACCCGGACATCATCCTGGTGGGGGAGCTGCGCGACCTGGAGACCACCTCGGTCGCCGTCACCGCCGCCGAGACCGGCCACCTGGTGCTCGCGACCCTGCACACGCAGTCCGCGGCGCAGACCATCGACCGGCTCATCGACATCTACCCGGCGCACCAGCAGCCGCAGATCCGGGCGCAGCTGTCGAACTGCCTGCAGGGGGTGCTGACCCAGGCACTGGCGCCGCGGCGCGACGGGCGCGGCCGCGTCGCCATCACCGAGGTGATGATCGCCAACCCCGCGGTGCGCAACCTCATCCGCGAGGGCAAGGCCCACCAGATCCCGACCGTCATCCAGTCGTCGGGAGGGCTGGGGATGGTGACGTTCGACCAGAGCCTGGCCCAGGCGTTCCAGGACCAGTCGATCAGCATGCAGACCGCACTCGAGCTGGCGCACGACCCGGCCGAGTTCCGACGACTCGCGAGGGTGTGACGACATGCCGGGTGTGAAGACGTTCAGCTACGAGGCCGTCGACGCGACGGGCGCCGTCCGCAAGGGCAGCATCGACTCCGAGTCGGCCGACGCGGCCGCCGTCGCGCTCAGCGGCCAGCGGCTGATCCCGCTCCGCGTCGCCGCCGCCGGTCAGGGCCTGAACCGGGAACTGTCGATCCCCGGCCTCGGCAAGCGCCGCACCAGCCTGAAGGACCTGGCGGTGCTGTCGCGGCAGTTCGCCTCGATGACGTCGTCCGGGCTGACGCTGACCCGCTCGCTGGGCATCCTCGAGGAGCAGACGGTCAAGCCCGGCCTCAAGGCCGCGGTCGGGCAGTTGCTCGCCGACGTTCAGGCCGGGTCGACGCTGTCGGCGGCGATGGCCCGCCACCCCGAGCACTTCCCGCTGCTGATGGTCAACATGGTGGGCGCCGGCGAGACCGGCGGCTTCCTCGACGGGGCGCTGGACCGCATCGCGAAGATGTTCGAGTCCGACGCGGCGCTGCGCGCCAAGATCAAGTCGGCGATGACCTACCCGGTGATCGTGCTGCTGTTCTCGCTGCTGATGGGCGTCGGCGTCGTCATCTTCATCGTGCCGATCTTCGAGACGATGTTCGCCCAGCTCGGTGGCGAGCTGCCGCTGCCCACCCAGACGCTGGTGGTGCTGTCGCACAACGCCTACTGGGCACTGCCTCTCGTCGTGGTGCTGACGGTGGTGGCGCTGCGGCTGTACCGGCGGGGGATGCGCACCAGTGCCGAGTTCCGGCTCCGGGCCGACACGGTCAAGCTCAAGCTGCCCGTGTTCGGCAACCTGTTCGGCAAGCTCGCGATCTCGCGGTGGGCCCGCAACTTCGGCACCCTGCTGGCGGTGGGCGTGCCGGTGATCCAGGCCCTCGACATCGTCGGCGGCACCTCCGGCAACGCGCTGATCGGCCGGGCGATGGCCGACGTCCGCGACTCGGTGCGCACCGGCAGCACGATCTCCGAGCCGATGGCCCGGCACGACGTGTTCCCGTCGATGGTGGTGCAGATGCTCGAGGTGGGGGAGGAGACGGGCCAGACCAGCGACATGCTCGCCAAGGTCGCCGACTACTACGACCAGGAGGTCGAGAGCGCCACCGAGGCGCTGACGTCCGCGCTGGAGCCGATCCTCGTCGTGCTGATGGGCGTGGTGATCGGCGGCATGGTCATCTGCCTCTACCTGCCGATGTTCACGATCTACCAGAACATCGGCGGATAATTTTCTGTAACCGCTTATGTGCGGTGCGTAGCGACCGATAGGGAGAGGGACAGCCTGTCCGGACCGGCCGACATGACCGGATCCGCCCCCTCGTCGCCCTTGGAGGCGCAGATGTACAAGACCTTTGCCGATCTTCGCGCCAAGCGCGCCAAGGGCGACAACGGCTTCACCCTGATCGAACTGCTCGTCGTGGTGGTCATCCTCGGCGTGCTGATCGCGATCGCGATCCCGGTCTACCTGAACTACCGCAAGGGCGCCAACGACTCGGCCGCCGAGTCGGATGTCCGCAACGCCATCAGCGTCATGGAGGTCTGCAACGCCGGCACGGGCAAGTATCCCACTGCTGCGACGACCTACCCGTTGGCCACCGCTTCGACCACCACCCCCTGCTCTGGCCAGACAGTCACGACCAGCACCGGAACGACGCTGAAGTACATCGCCAACACGGCGGGCACCTGCTACACGATCATCGCCCGCAACACCGGTGGAGCGCCGAAGTACTGGATCTACAACAGTGCCACTGCTGGCTCCGTGACCGATGCCGGGACCGAGTCGCTGTTCAACACTCCGGTCGCTCCGAGCTGCTGACCCTGCTTCCATCAGCTCAGGTGGGGCGCCGATAACCGGCGCCCCACCTGGTGCGGTCCGTCCCCGGAGGTCCTCCCGTGCATCACCGCCTCACCACGCTGCGGGGCCGAAAGGCCGCTGGCGACAAGGGCTTCACGCTGATCGAGCTGCTCGTCGTGGTGGTCATCCTCGGCGTGCTCATCACGATCGCGATCCCGGTCTACCTGAACTACCGCAAGGGCGCCAACGACGCGGCTGCCGAGTCGGACGTACGTAACGCCATCAGCATTCTCGAGGTGTGCAACGCCTCCGACGGCAAGTACCCGGTCGCGGATTTCCCTGCATCATTCGGTTCAGAAACCGGTGCAACGGTCGTGGACGCCTGTTCCGGCCAGCGCTACAACACCAGCAAGGGCACCCAGCTCACGTACCGGACCAACAGCTCGGGTTCGTGCTACAGCATGGTGGCAAAGAATGCCGGTGGCGCCCCGAAGTACTGGCAGTACGTCAGCTCCGCCGGGGGAAGTGTCGCCCCCTCCGATGCGGCCCGGTTCGCCGCGCCGCCCCCCTGCTGACGCTGACACCTGCTGGACCACCCTCCCCCTCGTCCGACCCCGACCCGAACGGAGACCACCGTGACGCCACTGCTCGTCGTGGCCGCGCTGTTCGGTCTGGCCGTCGGCTCGTTCCTCAACGTGGTCATCCACCGGGTACCGGCGGCGATGTCGTTGTCCCGGCCCGGTTCCCACTGTCCCGCCTGCGACCACCCGATCCGGACCCGGCACAACGTGCCGGTGGTCGGCTGGCTGGTGCTGCGCGGCCGGTGCGCCGACTGCCGGGCCCCGATCAGCGTGCGCTACCCGCTGGTGGAGCTCGCCACCGCCGTGCTGTTCGTCGGGATCGCTTGGCGGCTGGCGGATCTGGACCTGCTGCCGGCGCTGCCGGCGCTGCTGTGGTTCACCGCCATGGGCGTGAGTCTGACCATGATCGACCTCGACGTGCGGCGGCTGCCGGACGCGATCGTCTTCCCGTCGTACGGGGTGATCGCCGCACTGCTCGTCACCGCCGCTTGGATCGGTCACGACCCGGCCGCGCTGCTGCGGGCCGCCGTCGGCGCCGTCGCGCTCTTCGCCGGCTACTTCCTGCTGGCGTTCTTCTACCCGGGCGGGATGGGCTTCGGCGACGTCAAGCTGGCCGGGATCGTCGGTGGCGTCCTGGGTTTCCTCGGTTACCCGGTCCTGCTCGTCGGCGCCTTCGCCGCGTTCTTCATCGGCGCGTTCGTCGGGATCGCCAAGGTGCTGGTCAGCCGCGGCACCGCCGGGCGGTCGCTGGCGTTCGGGCCGTTCATGATCGCCGGTGCCCTGCTGTCCGTCTTCGTCGGCCCGACCGTGGCCGATGTCTACTCACGTCTCGCGTTGGGCGGTTGACCCATGACCACGAACACTCCCGCGTCGGCGGTGCGGCGATGAAGCTCAGCCGGCGCTCGGCCCGCTCCCAGGCGGTGAACACCGACGGCCACGTCATCGGGCTCGACATCGGGGCCACCGCCGTCCGGGCCGCGGTGCTCGCGCTCAACGGCAAGGGCGGTGGCCGGCCGGTCGTCACCGTGCACGGCCTCGGCTCCGCGCCGCTGCCGCCCGGTGCCGTGGTCAACGGTGTGGTGATGGAGCCGGCCGCGGTGACCGCCGCGATCCAGACCCTCTGGCAGACGCACAAGTTCAAGTGCCGCCGGGTCATCCTGGGCACCTCGAGCCCACAGGCGGTCGTGCGGCCGCTGCAGATCCCCAACCTCAACGCCCAGCAGCGGGCCAAGGCGCTGCCCTTCCAGGCGCGCGAGATCATCGCGCTGCCGCTGGACGAGGTGGTGCTGGACTATGCCCAGATCGGCGACGTCGACGCCACCACCGGCATGGTCTCCGGGCTGCTCATCGCCACCCCGCGCCGGCCGGTGCTGGCCGCCGTCGAGGCCGTGCAGAAGGCCGGCCTGAAGGTCGTCCGGGTCGACCTGTCGTCCTTCGGCGCACTGCGGTCCGTCGCCACCGACGCCCTCGCCGTGCAGGCGGTCGTCGACATCGGCGCCCACCTCACCTCGATCGTCATCCACCACGACGGCGTCCCGAGGCTGGTGCGCACCGTCGCCCGTGGCGGCCAGGAGCTCACCGACCTGCTGGTCGAGAACCACGGCCTGCCCGCCGACGAGGCCGAGCGGCTCAAGCGTGAGACCGGGATGAGCGGCGAACACCAGGCCGCGGCCGAGGTGATCAGGGCCGGCGTCCGGCCCCTGCTCGCCGAGATCCGCAGCTCGGTCAACTACTTCCGCTCCGCCAACGACGGGATCGCGCTGCAGGGCGTGGTTCTCACCGGCGGCGGCGCGCAGCTGGCCGGCCTCGCCGACGCGGTCGCCCGCCAGGTCGGGGTGGCCACCACCATCGGCTCGGCGATGTCGGCCGTCAGCACCGGCCCGGTACAGCCCGTCGGCGCGGCGGCCGGCCGGCCGCCGGTCATCGAGAAGCCCGGCCGTGCCACCGGCCACGACATCTCCGGCGCGACCGCGGTGTCCGTCGGACTGGCTCTGGGAGCGGCCGCATGAGCGAGACCCCGACCACCCCGCCCGGCGCCGGGGCCACCGGCCGCGCCCCGCTCTGGACCGCGGCGCCCGGCTGGGGGATCGCGGCCGACCTGACCCCGCCGGAGATCCTGAAGAGCCGCCAGATCAGCGTGCTGCGGCGGGTGATGGCGGCCGGCCTCGTCGGCCTCGTCCTGGCCTGCGGCGGCGGCTGGTACCTCGCCGCCCGCGACAACGACGACGCCGTGGCCGATCTCGCCTTCGCCTCCGACCAGACCGTCCGGTTGCAGGCCGCCGCGCGCGACTACGCCGACGTCGTGTCCATCCAGAACCGGGTGCTGCAGATCGACGAGCAGATCGCCGACGTGATGGCCGGTGACGTGGATCTCGTGGAGCTGATGGACCTGCTGCAGACCAATCTGCCGCCGACCATGACCATCACCCAGCAGTCGATCACCGTGAGCACCTCGGGGGTCGCCGGTGCGAGCGCCGGCGGGGTCGATCCCGCCGGCGGAGCGCGCATCGGCACCATCACCATGAGCGGCACCGGTACGACCCTGGACGACCTGTCCGACTACGTCGACCGGCTGCAGACGGTGCCGGGCATCGTCGACGTGGTGCCGCTGGCCAACAGCGTGACCGCCGACGGCGGCGCCGGTACCCAGTTCAGCTTGACCGTGGGGTTGACCGACGCCCTGCTCAGCAACCGATTCGCCGTGGGTGGGTGACCTGATGACGACACGTACGGGTTCGTACAACCAACGGCGGGTCTGGCTCGGCGGCGGGCTGGTCCTGGGCCTCGTCATCGCTCTGGTGGGCTGGTTGCTGGTCATCGAGCCGGAGCTGACCGACACCGCGGCGAAGCGCGACCAGCTGGAGTCCGTGGAGCTGCAGAACACCGTCCTGGCGGCCAAGAACGCCAAGCTCAAGGCGGAGAACGACGACGCCGCCGCGCTGCGGGACAGCCTGTCGACCGCGCTGGCCGAGCTGCCCGCCGACGGCGGCCTGCCCGCCTTCACCCGGCAGCTCTCGTCGCAGGCGACGGCGCACGGGGTCACCCTGACCAGCGTCATCGTCGGCGCCACCGCCACCGCCGCCGTCGCCGACCCCGCCGCGGCGGCGACGCCCGCGACCATCGACGACACGGCGACCGCCGCGACCACCGGCACGACCGCCGCGACGGGCCCGCTGCAGATCACCGTCACGGTGGCGGCCTCCGGCCTCGGCCGCGATCTGGCGGCCTTCCTCTACGACATCCAGGTCACCGGCCCGCGCCGCGCCCTGGTCACCGCCACCCAGCTGGCGCCCACCGAGGGCAGCAGCTCCATCGGGCCCGACGCCGGCAGCACCCTGGACCTCACCCTCTCGGTGTTCTCGGCGCCGATGACCGCCGACGAGCAGGCCGCCCTGCAGAAGCTGCTCAGCGGTTCCTAGGCCCGCCCATGACACCGTCTCCGCCGTCCCGGTTCCGGGGCGCGCTCGCCGCCACCGACCTGCGCCTCGCCGCACTCCTGCAGCGACGCGCCGCGCTCCAGGGACGGCGCGGCACCGGCGCCGACGGCGCTGACGGCGGTTTCTCGCTGCTCGAGACCGTGGTCGCGATCAGTCTCATCGTGGTGGTGATGGCCGCGTTCGGCGTCTTCTTCGTCAACTCGGTGGCCTTCACCAGCCTGCAGCGGGCCACCCAGGCGGCCACCGCCATCGCCAACAGCCAGCTGGAGATCATCCGGGCGCTGCCCGCGTCCGACCTGATCAAGGGCCGCACCTCCGCCGCCGTCGGTGCCCAGGTGACTGCCGCGCCGGTCCCGGTCAGGACGTCCCTGGCCGGGATGACCGTGGGCAACGGGGCCGCGGTGGATCCGGCCACGGCCACAGCCACGCCGACGCTACCCACCACGCCGGTCACGCAGACCCTGAACGGGATCACCTACAGCACCACCACCTACCTCGGCCACTGCGGTCTGCCCGCCGGGGTCACTCGCGACGCCGGGTGCACCCCGTCCACGGTGCCGACCGGCTACATCCGTGCCGTCGTGGCCGTCACCTGGTCGCAGAACAAGTGCCCGGCGGCCGGGTGCTCCTACGTCACCTCCACCCTGCTGAGCACCGGCGACGACCCGTTGTTCAACCTCAACCAGACGCCGCCCGCCGCGCCGGCGCTGACCAACCCGGGGCCGCAGACCTCCGCCGTCGGCGACGACGTGAACCTGGTGGTCGCGTCGTCGGCGGTACCCACCTACCGGATCAACCTGACCTCCGGCGTGCTGCCCGCCGGCCTCGCGCTGGACACCGCCACCGGCGTGATCACCGGCCGCCCGGTGACCGTCGCGCCCGCGACCACGCTGACCCTGACGCTGGTCGACGGCTTCGGCCGCACCGCCACCCAGACCTTCACCTGGACCATCGTCGCGCCGCTGTCCGTGGAGACGCCGCCCGGTCAGTCCGGAGTCATCGGCACCCCGGTGACGTCGCTCACCGTGCGCGCCGCCGGCGGCACCGCCCCCTACACCTGGAGCGACCCGAACGGCACCCTGCCGCCGGGCCTGTCCCTGGCGACCAGCTCCGACACCGGCGTCGTCAGCGGCACTCCCACCACCTACGGCACCTACCCCGTGGTCCTGCAGGTGACCGATGCGGCCGGCCGCACCAGCTCGGCCACCTTCAGCTGGACGATCGACTACCCGCCGTTCGCCGCCACCAACCCGGGGCCGCAGTCCGCCACCGCCGGTACCGCCGACACCCTCCAGCTGACCGTCACGGGCGGCTCCGGCTCGTTCGCCTGGACCGGTGGCACCACCCTGCCCGCCGGACTGACCCTGACCCCGGCCGGGCTCATCTCCGGCACCCCGACCATCGTCGGCACCACCTCGGTGGCGCTGACCGCCACCGACACCGTCACCAAGGTGGCGCGGCCGGTCGCCTTCAGCTGGACGGTGTACGGCAAGCCGTCGGTGACCGCACCCGGTCCGCAGCAGTCGACCGTGGGCTCCGCGGTGTCGGTCCAGGTGGGGGCGAACTGCCCGAACTCGCCGTGCACCTTCCGCCTCGACAACGCACCGGCCGCGCTCGGGATCAGCAGCACCGGTCTGATCACCGGCACCGTCACCAGCAACCCGCAGGTGTTCGGTGCGGTCACCTTCACGATGACCGACAGTGCCGGCGCGTCGGTGACCAGCAGCGCATTCAGTTGGACCGTCATCAGCAGCACGCCGACGGCGCCGCAAGCGGTCTCGGTGACAGAGGCGGACGGCGCCCTGACCGTGTCGTGGACGCCGCCGACCAGCGGCGCCACTCCGACGTCCTACACGGTCACGCTGAACCCCGGCGGCGCTACCTGCACGACCTCCGGAACCAATTGCAGCATCGCCGGTCTCACCAACGGCGTGGTGTACTCAGCCACTGTGGCGGCGACCAACAGCGGTGGCACGAGCGCGCCGAGCACCGGCGCGCAGGGCATCCCGTATCCCGCGGTGCTGTCGGCGGCCAGCGGGCTGACCCTGTGGCTCGACGGCACCGACCCCGGGGTGTTTCTCACCGCCGCCAACTGCACCGGACCCGCGGCGCCGGCGTCGACGAAGATCGGCTGCTGGAAGGACAAGAGCGGGGCGAATCGCAGCTTCTCGCAGGCCGTGACCGGGAATCAGCCCGTCGTCGGAACCTGGAACGGCCTGCAGGCCGCCTCGTTCACCGACACCAGCGACGTCCTCAACGCGGTGAACGCCGGCAGCTACCAGACGGTGTTCACGGCAGCGAACATCCTCAATTCCGGCACCGCTGCACGGTGGGTGAACGTGTTCGGGCAGGTCAACACCGATTACAACGTGCGCCTGGGCACCTATGGCGAGCGCAGTGCGCCCAACGCCAACGACTGGGCGACTGGCACCGGCACGCCCCCGCTCAACTGGATCAACAGTGTTCAGGGGGTCAACGGCAGCCCGCCGGGACCGATGATCACCACGGACCAGGCGTCGGCGGTCCGGACCTTCACGGCGAGCGTCTCCAACACCGTCTTCACCGACCGCGCCCTGGTCGGCCAGGTCGGTGACATCATCACCTTCAACCGGGTGCTGACCGCCGCCGAGCGCCGCTCGGTGGAGGAGTACCTCGGCCGCAAGTGGGGCGTGGTCATCGCGCCGACGGCGCCGACGGTCACGTCGGCGACCGTCACGGGAAACGGCAGCGTGGCGGTGTCCTGGACCGCGCCGGCGTCCAACGGCGGCGCTGCTGTCACCGGATACCGCGTCACCGCCTCTCCGGGCACGGCTCCCAACATCCCCACCTGCTCCACAACCGGAGCCACCACCTGCACCGTGTCCGGTCTGTCGAGGAACACCAACTACACGTTCACCGTCGCGGCGATCAACGCGGCAGGCGCCGGTCCGTCGTCCGCGCCCTCGGCGGTGGTGCGCCCATGACCCGCCATCCGCATTCTGCACCGTCGGCATGGCGTCGCCGCTGCCGCGCGCTGCGCGACGAGGCCCGCCGCGACGACGGCACCACCCTGCTCGAACTGACCGTCGGCATGGCCCTGATGGCCGTCTTCATGGTCATCTTCACCGGAGCGATCATGATGATGTTCAACGCGATGAAGACCTCGCAGACCGTGAACAACGCGGCCGCGCAGGTCAACACGGCCTTCCTTCAGCTCGACGAGTCGGTGCGCTCCGCCTCCTACATCGGCACCCCGGGACAGGCCAACGGCAGTTGGTACGTCGAGTACAAGTCGCTGGACAGCACGGGGCAGGACCAGTGCACCCAGCTGCGGGTCACCACCGCCGACCAGCAGCTGCAGAGCCGTACCTGGAGGGTGGTCAACGCGACGCCGACCGCGCCGAGCGCGTGGCGGCCGATCGCCTCGGGCGTGTCCAACGGAGCCGGCGCCGCCGGCACGCGGGACCAGCCGTTCGTCCTCGGCGCGGGGGCGGGGTCCACCCAGTTCCAGCAGCTCGTCGTGACGCTGGTGCCGACGGCGGGGCCGGGCGCGACCACGGCAACCCGCGGCACCCAGTTCACCGTGACCGCGCTCAACAGCGTGCTCCCGGCGCCCGCGACCAACCCGTGCGCGCAGGTGCGGCCGTGAGGTCCGTCCGGCGGGACCGCGCCCTCGCCACCGACGACCAGGGGTCGATGGCGATCCTGCTGCTCGTGGTGCTACTCGGGTTGATGCTCGGCGCCGTGCTGGTGCCGATGGTCGTCACCACCAGCCGGGCGTCGGCGTTCGACAAGACCAGGGTGCAGGCGCTGGACGCCGCCCAGGCCGGTATCGACGTCACCCTCGGCGGCATCCGGGCCGGGGTCACCGCCGGCGTCGGTGACAGCACCCGGTTGCCGTGCGGCCCCGGCTCGGGCAGCGTGAACACGGCGTCGATCGCCCGCTACGACGTCGTGGTCGAGTACTTCGTCACCGACCCCAGGTCCGAGCCGTACCCGTCGACGCGGGCCATGCGCTGCATCCCCGGTTACGGGACGTACGACAGCGCCACCGGCAGGACGACCCCCGCGTTCGCGCGGATCACCTCCGTGGGCAGTGTGGGCACGCCGGCCAACGGCTCCAGCCCCAGCCGGACCCTCACCACCACCTACGTCTTCCGGACCAGCAACGTCAACATCCTCGGCGGCCTGCTGATGCTCGAAGGCACACCCAGCCTGTGCGCCGACGCCGGCGGGGCAGCGCCGACCGAGGGCAGCATCCCGGTGCTGCGGGCCTGTACGTCGGCGAGCCCGGCGGCCCCCCAGCAGGTGTTCGCCTACCGCAGCGACCTGACGCTGCAACTGGTCTCGTCGATCACCAACGCCTATCCGAACGGGCTGTGCCTCACGCCGGCCCGGACACCGGCGGTCGCCGGCGACGCGGTCAAGCTGCTGCAGTGCGGTCCGCTGGGCAGCCCCGCGAGTTACACCCAGCAGTGGAGCTACAACGACAGCGCCAACTACCAGGCGGCCCAGGCCGACTCGGCCACCACCGGCAACCTGCCCAACCTGTGCCTCAACGCGGTGAGCCAGGCCGCCGGTCAGAGCCTGGTCGTCGGGGGCTGCGGAAACGTCTGGCGGCCGACGGCGGCCGTCGGCCCGGGCGCAGCGGCGCTGCCCCAGTGGATCAACTTCGCCGAATTCGGGCGCTGCCTCGACGTCACCTACCAGGACGTCAACTACGCGTTCCTGATCAGCTACCCGTGCAAGCAGAACCCGTTCCCGGCGGCGAAGCTGTGGAACCAGCTGTTCACCGCTCCGTCGCTGGCCGGAGTGGTGAGCGCGACCGGGCAGATCTACACCACGCCGGTGGCCAACGGCACGAAGTACTGCCTGACCAGCCCCGGCACCGCCGGCGGGTACGCCACCGTGCGGCCCTGCATCACCGGCAGCGCGCAGCAGACCTGGACGCTGTACGGCGGGGACGCCTCGCTGAGCTACTCGACGAAGTACACCATCGTCAACGGCTCGACCTGCCTGGGGCTCGGTCCGGTCAACGCCGCGGCGTCGTTCTCCTCGACCATCGTGGTGAAGAGCTGCACCGGCGCGACCGACCAGAAATGGAACGCGGTGGCGAACACGCTCAACCCGGCGCAGCGCGACACCTTCGAGAGGTGAGGGGAGTGGAGCGGACGTGCGGAGCCGGGGCGGGTGAGGTGCACGTCCCGGTCGCGCGGCACCGGACGACGGCGTGGCCTGTCTCGGGGACGACGAACGGGTGAGCCCCGGCCGGTGCGGCCGAACTCCCACCCGTCAGGGTCAAGACCTGGGGCCGGAACTCGGGGTCGGGACTCAGCGTCGCAACTAGGGGTCGGAACTCGGGGTCGGGACTCAGCGTCGCAACTCGGGGTCGGGACTCGGGGTTGGAGCCCAGCTCCGATCTCGGGCGTCGGCACCTGGAGTTTGAACCCGAGTGTCGGAGCTCGGGTGTCGGGTGTCGAGACCCGGAGAACCCGGGTGTGGGAAGTCGGGCGTCGTGAACCCGGAGTGCGGACTCGGGAGTCGGGACTCGGGGGTCGGAGCCCAGCTCCGATCTCGGGCGTCGGCACCTGGAGTTTGAACCCGAGTGTCGGAGCTCGGGTGTCGGGTGTCGAGACCCGGACGAATCGGGGTGTGGGAAGTCGGGTGTCGTGAAACCCGGAGTGCGGACTCGGGAGTCGGGACTCGGGGGTCGGAGCCCAGCTCCGATCTCGGGCGTCGGCACCTGGAGTCCGAACTCGGGTGTCGGAGCTCGGGTGTCGGGTGTCGAGACCCGGAGAACCCGGGTGTGGGAAGTCGGGCGTCGTGAACCCGGAGTGCGGACTCGGGAGTCGGAACTCGGGGGTCCACACACGGACGTCGGCACCCGGAGCTCGGACCCGGGGGTCGGAACTCGGGGCGGTCGGAACTCCGTGCGGAAGCGATCCCGCCGACGGCCCGGGTCGAGCGTCGGCGGGCAGCGGTCAGGCGATGCGCGAACCCACCGTCTCGACCGTGCCGATGCTGCCGACTGCGCCCCTGGCGCCCACGGTGCCCCTGGTGCCCGTCACGGCCATCGCGGCCGCTTCGGCCCCGACCCGGCGGCGGATCTCCCCCTGGCAGGTCGACATGGCCAGTCGGCCGGCGACGGTGTGCCGACCGCCCACCGCCTGGTAGTAGGCCCTGCGGGTGGCGGCGGCGCGCCCCGTGCGGGCCAGTGGCGCCAGCGCTTCCGGGTCGAGCTGCGCGTTGATGCCGTCGCGCATCAACGCCGTGGCCTCGGCGCACATCTGCGACACCCGGGACTGGGTGACCGACAGCTCGGCGGCGATCTCACCCATCGGGCGGTTCTCGAAGTAGTAGGCCTCGACGACCCGGCGCAGCCGATCGGGGAGCGCGGCGACCGCGTCGTGTAGGTAGCCGAGCTGCTCACGATGCAGCAGCAGCGCCTCGGGACCGTGGGTGCGGTCGGGCAGCACGTCGTGGACGACCTCCGGAGCGAAGCCCTGCAGGCTGACGACGGTGCCGCGCGCGGCGTCGGCCTGCACCGCGTCGAGTTCCCGCAGGCTCATGCCCAGGGCCGCGGCCACCTCGGTGTCGCTCGGGCAGCGGCTCAGGGAGACGGTGAGATCGCGACGGGCGGCCTCGACCGCACGCACCCGGGCGCGCACCGAGCGGGAGGCCCAGTCCATTCCGCGCAGCTCGTCGATGAGGGCGCCGCGGATGCGGAACGCCGCGAAGCTGCGGAAGGACACGGCGCGGTCGGCGTCGAAGGCGATCGCACTCAGCACCAGCGCCATCATCCCGGCGGACATCAGATCGTCGCGGTCGACGTGGCGGGGGACCGTCCGCATCCGTTCCGAGACCAGGATCTCCACCAGCGACACGTTGTCCTCGACCAGTTCGGCGACGGCGGCGCGGTCGGTGGCGTGACACAACGTGATGACCGCGACGGCGAGCGGGTGTTCGCCCCCCGTGGGCTCGACGTCCACGGTCGCCTCTGACTCTGCGTAGCCGCCCTGCGCTTCGAGCGAGCGAGGATCGACATCGTCGGCTTCACTCGAATGAATGATGTGGAGGGTCATGAGGCTCCCATGTGCGGGGAAAACGGTTGATCTGGCGGTCTGATGAGCGATGCTAGCGAGTTCTGGCCGCGGTTAGCACTCGAATGGGTGCCGATGCAGTGTCGCAGCGACGCTGCAGACGGTCATCATGGACCGTAGATCCGGCACGGAGCGTGACGTTCGCGGGTGTCGGCAGGGCTGGATGTATGAGCGGATGCGGCGAGCGGGACCGAGCCGGTGTCCCGTCCTCAGCCCGGTGCGACGGAGCGGTCCGCCGATGCGGCAAGCGGGTGATTTTCGACGGTGATCGGGCGCGGGTCGGTACGCAGGGTCCCGGACGCTGTCCGGAACGGGCTGCGGATCATGTCGGTCAGCTCTGCAGCTGCGCGCCGGCGTCGTGGTCGGGCGGCGGCCGGACGGCGGGGGCGGGGAGTCGACGCCCGGGCGCGGCCGTCGACGTGCCGGTGGTGTGGCGGCAGGACCCGGGGAACGGACCGGTGAACCGGCGGCGGTGGCCGGGTGGCGTCGGGACGGCCTCGGTAGCATCGGGCCGATGACGGACCCCGCATCCGACGCCCTCCGCGTCGGCGACCGCGAGCGCGAGCTGGCCGTCGCCGTCCTGCACGAGGCGGTCGGCGGTGGCTACCTCGATCTGCAGGAGTTCGAGGAGCGTTCCGTCACGGTGTACGCCGCGAGGACCCGCGGCGACCTCCGCTCGGCCCTCGCCGACCTACCGGACGCCGCCCGACTGTTCCCGCCGGCCGCCGCCGCTCCGGGTGGGGCGGGAGTGGACGTGGACGCGATCGCCGTCGACTGGACGACGGTCAGGCGGCAGGGCCCGTGGCGGGTGCCCGGCCACCTCTACATCACCGGCACGATGGGCACCGCCGACCTCGATCTGCGCGCCGCGAACCTCCCGCCGGGCGGCTGCGTCATCGAGGTCCGCGCCACCTGGAGCACCGTCAAGATCAGACTCGGTGACGCGGTGATCGCCCGGACCGACGATTTCGGCGGCGGGTCGATGACCACCGTGAAGGACAAGGCAGGCCCGCCGACGGTGCCCGGCGGCCCCGTGGTCGACATCCGGGGCGAGACCAGCTGGACGACGGTCACCCTCCGGCGGAAGTGACGAGCGCAGCGTCGGTCACCGCGCGCCCGCGCCGGCCTCCCGGGCAGCGGTGGCGCGACCGGACGGTCGGCGGTGCGGTGGGCCTTGGGGGACCGCAGAGAGGACCCGGCGACATGCCTGTGCGCCGCGTGACGAACGTGCGCCGGGATCGTCCCTGAGTTGTCAGGCGCCCTCCGGTGCCGCGGATCCGCCGCCGGAGGGCTTCGCCGTTCCCCGCCTCCTGTCACTCCTCCACGCAGGCCTCCCCCTGATCGGGTGGACCCTTTCGGGCTGTACCACCCGTCAGGAGCAGTGTGCGGGGTGCATCCAGCGCGGTTCTGGGCCGCGATGCGACGCCTGAAGGCATCGATTCGCCCCGCAAACACCGCCGTTTACCGTGTTTTCGCAGCTCAGGACAGGTGGTTACGCTGAGTTCGCCGCGCCGGGCCGGCTCGCTCCATCGAGGTGAGCGCGTGGTTCCGGTCGGAACACAGCGTGACGGAGGCAAAAAACGGTCACGATGCGTTGTGCTCCATCCGACGGACAGTCAGAAGAAGCTGCCCTAAGCTCAGCGTTGTCACCACAGCAGTACACCGAAGCACCAGTGAGTGACTGATCCGTTCGAGATGCACCAGCGCCCATCCGGAGGCCGACATGTTGTGGTTCCTGCTCCTCGCCTTCCCGGCCATCGTCGTCGGGCTGGCCGTCGTGGCCCGCTCCGGCAAGGTCACCGAGACCGACACCGCGTGCGCCGTGCTGGACCTCCGACTGGATCGCCAGGCCGACCTGCTCCGCGCCGGCGCCGCCGCCCAGCCTGGCTGGGTGCCGCAGCAGCGCACCCCCTCCCGGGTCGCCCCCCGCCCGATGGCCGCCCGCGGCGTCGAGTTGCTGGCCGGCTGACTCCACCTCCGACCCTCCCAGGGCCGGTCACGCCTCCGGGCGTGACCGGCCCTGCGCGTTTCCCGGGTGGTGGTGGGCGGTCGGCGGTCGGGACGGGCCACCGCCGGCCTGTCCCGACCGTCCCCTCGTCCGGAATCGCGGTTGTCGGCGGCGACTAGTCTGCGAGGGTCGGAATCACCGCTGACCTACCTCTGGAGCAACTCTCGTGTCTGCCGCTGCCTGGTTCCCCTCGCCCGCCCGCATCCGGGTCGCGGCCGGCACCACGGCCGGCAGCGCGGTCCAGACCGCCGACCTGCCCCGCACCGGCCCGGACGCGATCGTCGTCGTCCGCGACGCCGAGGGCCGGTTGCGCGACCTCGCCTGGACACCTGACAGCGAGGCGGAGGTGGAGGCCGTGGCGGCGTCGAGTGAGGACGGACGCTCGGTCATCCGGCACAGCGCCGCGCACGTCCTCGCGCAGGCCGTCCAGCAGAAGTTCCCGGACGCGAAGCTCGGCATCGGACCGTTCATCACCGACGGCTTCTACTACGACTTCGACGTCGAGAAGCCGTTCACTCCTGAGGATCTCGCCGACCTCGAGAAGCGGATGGCGAAGATCGTCAAGGCCGGGCAGCGGTTCTCGCGACGCAGCTACGCCTCCCGGGAGGCCGCCCGCGAGGAACTGGCGGGGGAGCCCTACAAGCTGGAGCTGATCGACCTCAAGGCGACCGACTCCGCCGACTCCGGCGAACTCATGGAGATCGACGCCGCCGACCCGCATCTCACCGCCTACGACAACCTGCACGCGCACACCGGCGACCGCATCTGGGGCGACCTGTGCCGCGGCCCGCACGTGCCCACCACCCGCTACATCCCGGCCGTCAAGCTCATGCGCAGCGCCGCCGCGTACTGGCGGGGCAGTGACAAGAACCCGCAGTTGCAGCGCATCTACGGCACCGCCTGGGAGTCCACCGACGCGCTGGACGCCCACCTGACCCGGATCGCCGAGGCCGAGCGCCGCGACCACCGCCGGCTGGGCACCGAGCTCGACCTGTTCTCGTTCCCGGACGAGATCGGCTCGGGGTTGGCGGTGTTCCACCCCAAGGGCGGCATCATCCGGCAGGAGATGGAGAACTACTCCCGGCAGCGGCACACCGAGGCCGGCTACGAGTTCGTCTACTCGCCGCACATCACCAAGGGTGCGCTGTTCGAGACCTCGGGCCACCTGCAGTGGTACGCCGACGGCATGTTCCCGCCCATGCACCTCGACGAGGAGCACCACCCCGACGGCACCGTGAAGCGGCAGGGGCAGGACTACTACCTCAAGCCGATGAACTGCCCGTTCCACAACCTGATCTTCCGGTCCCGCGGCCGCTCCTACCGGGAGCTGCCGCTGCGGCTGTTCGAGTTCGGCTCGGTGTACCGCTACGAGAAGTCCGGCGTCATCCACGGTCTCACCCGGGTCCGGGGGATGACGCAGGACGACGCGCACATCTACTGCACCCCCGACCAGCTGCAGGACGAGATCAAGTCGCTGCTGAAGTTCGTCATCGACCTGCTGCGTGACTACGGCCTGGACGACTTCTACCTGGAGCTGTCCACCCGCAACCTCGAGAAGTCCGTCGGCACGGACGAGCAGTGGGAGACTGCGACCGACGCGCTGCGCACGGCCGCGGAGGATTCGGGGCTGGACCTCGTGCTCGACGAGGGCGGGGCGGCGTTCTACGCCCCCAAGATCTCCGTACAGGCCAAGGACGCGATCGGGCGCACCTGGCAGATGAGCACCATCCAGGTCGACTTCCAGCTGCCGGAGCGGTTCCACCTCGAGTACACCGGGTCCGACGGCCAGAAGGCCCAGCCGTACATGATCCACCGGGCCCTGTTCGGCTCCATCGAGCGGTTCTTCGGTGTGCTCACCGAGCACTACGCGGGCGCCTTCCCGGCCTGGCTGGCGCCGGTCCAGGTCGTCGGCATCCCGGTCGCCGAGGCGTTCGGTGACCACCTGCAGGAGGTGGTGGACGGGCTGCGCCGGAAGGGGATCCGCGCCGAGGTCGACCACTCCGACGACCGGATGCAGAAGAAGATCCGCAACCACACCGCGCTCAAGGTGCCGTTCCAGCTGCTGGCCGGCGCCAAGGACGTCGAGGCCGGGGCGGTGTCGTTCCGGTTCCGCGACGGCAGCCAGGTCAACCAGGTGCCGGTGGCCGATGCGGTCGACGCGATCGTGGCCTGGGTGGGCGAGCGCCGCAACGAGTCGCCGTCCGCGGTGGCGCCGGCGTTCGCGTCGCTGGGCTAGGCGTGGCCGTGGACGGACAGGTGCTGGAACCCCAGGACGGCGCGGGGGAGCGGGACGGGCTGCAACGGCTGTGGACGCCGCACCGGATGGCCTACATCCAGGGCGAGAACAAGCCGTCGGGTCCGGGCGCCGGTGACGACTGCCCGTTCTGCCGGATCCCGGCGATGGACGACGCCGACGGGCTGATCCTGGCCCGCGGGACGTCGGTGTTCGCGGTGCTGAACCTGTTCCCCTACAACCCGGGCCATCTGATGGTCGTCCCGTACCGACACGTCGCCGACTACACCGAGCTGACGCTCGACGAGACCGCGGAGCTGGCGGCGATGACCCGCCGCGCCATGACGGTCGTCCGTCAGGTGTCCGCGCCGCACGGGTTCAACCTCGGCATGAACCAGGGAGCGGTGGCCGGCGCCGGCATCGCCGCACACCTGCACCAGCACCTGGTGCCCCGCTGGGGCGGCGACGCCAACTTCATGCCCGTCATCGGCCACACCAAGGTGCTCCCGCAGCTGCTGGGGCAGACCCGGCAGATGATCGCCGACGCCTGGGGCTGAACGGGCGCTGATCCCGCGGCCCGGGTTCGGGTCGGCGGGCCCCCGGGCGCGGACCGTCACCCCTGATGCCGGCCGGCTCGGAGCGGCCGGCCCGCAGCCGGGATGCCGCCGAGGAGCCGTCACCCCCGGTGCCGGCCTCGCCCCGAGAAGTCGCCCGCAGCGGGACGCGGGGCGGGCCGGCCCGGTCCCGTCCGCGGCGACCCGGTGGACCGATCCTGCCGCGCCCGGTCGGACGGCGGGGCGCGTGTTTCCGCCCGGTAAACATTTCCCGCCCGTCACGCCGTCCGCTCCGCGTTCCGGCGCATCGTCGCAGCTCACCGCCGCATCGTGGCGGACCGACGGCACCGGTTCCGGGCCTCGGACCGTCGGTGGCCCGTCCGGGCGTCCCGGCGGCCTGATACTGGTGGGCGGTGCGGCCGGGAGTTCGCCGGCGCGCCCCGACGACGGGATGACCGCCGTCGGTCGCCGGGGAACGACGATGTTCCCGCCCGGTCCGGGCGTCGGCTGCGGTGACGGACAGTGACCGATCCCGAGCGGAACTCCACCCGTCCAGCACGGTCGTCGGCGTCGGATCACGGGTTGACTCGAGGTGGCCGGCGTCGTCGCCGGCGGGTGAGGAATGTCGGCGCCGTCCGGCTCGTCCAGAGGAGGTCTTCGCAGTGTGTCGTCTGCTCGGTGTGGTCAGCCCCCGGCCGTTGCCGTTGACCGAATCCATCGGTGAACACCTGGCGCCGTTCGAGGCGCTGTCCAGCCTGCACTGCGACGGCTGGGGCATCGCCAGCTGGGGCGGCACCGACACCCTCCAGGTGCACAAGGCCCCCGAGCCGGCCCGGACCAGCCGGCGCTTCGACGAGATCGCCGAGAAGACGATGACCGACGCCGCGCTGCTGCACCTGCGCAAGGCCTCGCCGGGGATGGAGCTCTCGGTCGCCAACACCCACCCGTTCAGCGACGGCCGCTATGCGCTGGCCCACAACGGCTACTGCGGCACCGTCGAGGACCTCGACGCGATCGTCGCCGAGGTCGGCGGCGCCCCCGCGGTCGGCACCACCGACAGCGAGCGCTACTTCTCGATCGTGATGGCCCTGCTGGCGGACCTGCCGCCGGCGGCGGCGCTGCTCGAGGCGGCCGCCCGGATCGGCCGCGGTGCGAACCTCTGTGCCCTGAACACCCTGCTGCTCACCCCGGACGCGCTGTACGCCATGTGCTACTACGACCCGGTGAAGTGCGCGGACGAACCGGGCGGCGTCGAGGGCTACTTCCTGCACTACACGGTCAGCCGCCGCGAGGTCCTCGTCGCCTCCACCGGGTGGGACCGGGAGATCGACCGCTGGTCGCCGCTGCCCAACGGCGAGGTGCTGGAGATCTCCCGGCACACGCTCGAGGTCAACCTCTACAGCCGCGCCGAGTCCGCGGCCTGAGCCGCGGGCGGCGCCACGGACCCGCCCGGCACGCTCTCGGGCCGAACGGAAGGACCTCCGGCTGCCGCTATCGTGAACCTTCCACCTGTCCACGGCTCTGCCACCACCCGTGCACGCCCCTGCTCCGAACGAGGATTCCCGTCATGCTCAACGCGCTCGCCCGTGGCGCTGTGTCACGGGTGACCGATCCGGTCGGTCGCGCGCTGCTCCGGGTGGGTCTGACCCCGGACGCCGTCACCGTCATCGGCACCGCCGGCGTCGTGGCGGGGGCGGTGTTCCTGATCGGGGCCGGTCACCTGTTCTGGGGCACGATGGCCGTGACCGTCTTCGTGTTCTTCGACCTCTTCGACGGGGCGATGGCCCGGGCCCGCGGCCACGGCACCGACTTCGGTGTGGTCCTGGACGCCTCGTGCGACCGGATCGCCGACGGCGCGCTCTTCGGCGCCATCGCCTTCGCGGCCTTCCAGCACCTGCACAACCCGTCGCTGGCCATCGCCGCGCTGATCTGCCTGACCGCCGGCCAGGTCGTGTCCTACATCAAGGCCCGCGCCGACTCGGTGGACCTGCGCATCACCGGCGCACTCGCCGAGCGCGCCGAACGCAACGTGCTCGGCCTGGTCGGCGCCGGCCTGCAGGGCATCGGGGTGCCGTACGCGCTGGCCGTGTGCCTGTGGGTGCTGGCCGCGGCGAGCGTGTTCACGGTGGTGCAGCGCATCGTGCAGGTCAAGCGCGCCTACGTCCGGCGGGAAGCGGCCCAGCCGCGGTGAGCGCCCGCACGGACCGCCTGGTCGCCGCCGGGTACGGCGCGGGCTGGTCGTTGGTCAAGGCGCTGCCGGAGGGCTTTACCGCCCGGGCCGCCGACCGGGCCGCCGACCTCGCGTTCCGGCGCCGCGGACCGGCGACGGTCCGGCTGGCCCGCAATCTCCGCCGGGTCCTCGGCGACGACGCCACCCCCGCCGCGCTGTCGGCGGTCACCCGCGCCGGGCTGCGGTCCTACGCCCGGTACTGGCGGGAGACCTTCCGGCTGCCGACGATGGACCACGAGGCGGTGGTTGCGGGATTCCTGCCCCGACTCGCCGGTATCGAGCACATCCGGGCCGCGATGGAGGCCGGCCGCGGTGTGGTCCTGCCGCTGCCGCACTCCGGGAACTGGGACATCGCCGGGCTGGGGATGACCCACGAGTACGGCACCTTCACCACCGTCGCCGAGCGGCTCAAACCCGAGTCGCTGTACGACAGGTTCGTCGCCTACCGGGAGAGCCTCGGTTTCGAGGTGCTGCCGCTCACCGGCGGCGCCAACCCGACCACCGTGCTGCGGGAACGGCTGGAGAACGGCGGCATGGTCTGCCTCGTCGCCGACCGCGACCTGTCGGCGCGGGGCGTCGAGGTGGACTTCTTCGGCGAGCGCACCCGGATGCCCGCCGGCCCGGCGATGCTCGCCGCCGTCACCGGCGCCGCGCTGTGCCCCGCCCACATCTGGAACACCGCCGACGGCTGGGCCGGCGACATCGGCGCGCCGCTGGCACTGCGCGGCGAGCGGCTCCGTGACCAGGTGCGCGACGGCACCCAGCAGGTCGCCGACTTCTTCGCCTCCCGGATCGCCGAGCACCCCGCCGACTGGCACATGATGCAGCCGCTGTGGCTGTCGGACCTGCGGCCGCGGCCGGGTGACCCGAACCCACCCGTCGATCCCGCATGAGGATCGGCCTCGTCTGTCCGTACTCCTTCGACGTGCCCGGCGGCGTGCAGGGGCACGTGCTCGAGGTCGCCCAGGTACTGACCGATCGCGGCCACGACGTCTCGGTGCTGGCCCCGGGGGAGGAGGACGCGGACCTGCCCGGGTTCGTCGTCCCCGCCGGCCGCAGCGTCGCCATCCCGTACAACGGCTCGGTGGCGCGACTGTCGTTCGGCCCCGTCAGCTACACCCGGGTGCGGCGGTGGATCCGCGACGGACGGTTCGACGTCCTGCACGTCCACGAACCGGTGGCGCCCAGCCTGTCGATGCTGGCCCTCATCGTCGCCGAGGGCCCGATCGTGGCGACCTTCCACACCGCCAACCCCAAGTCCAAGGCGCTGGCCGCGTTCCAGGGCATGCTGCAGCCGTTCATGGAGAAGATCACCGGCCGGATCGCCGTCAGCGAGCTGGCCCGGCAGGTGCAGGTGGAACACCTCGGGGGCGACGCGGTCATCATCCCCAACGGGGTGGACACCTCCTTCTACGCCGACGCCCCGCCGCTGCCCGGCTACCCGCGGGCCGGCGGCACCATCGGTTTCGTCGGCCGCTACGCCGAGCCCCGCAAGGGGATGGCGGTGCTGCTGGCGGCGATGGAGCTGCTGCTGCCCACCCACCCCGCGCTGGAGCTGCTGGTCGCCGGGGCCGGCGACCCCGACGAGCTGATGGACGCCGCCGGGCCACGGCTCGCCGGTCACCTGCGCCTGCTCGGTCAGGTCAGCAACGGCGACAAGGCCGCCATGCTGTCGTCGGTGGACGTCTACTGCGCTCCCAACACCGGCGGCGAGAGCTTCGGCATGATCCTCACCGAAGCGATGGCCGCCGGGGCCGCGGTCGTCGCGTCCGACCTCGACGCCTTCCGCCGCGTGCTCGACAACGGCCGCTGCGGCGTGCTCTTCCCGGTCGGGGACGCGGTCGGGCTGGCCGCGGCGCTGGCCCGCACCCTGGATGCGGCCGCCGCCCGGGCCGCGACGGTGGCGAGGGCGTCCGCGGCCGTGCGTCGCTACGACTGGTCAGTCGTCACCGACCAGATCCTGCAGGTCTACGACACCGTCATCGCCGCCGACCCGCGGTCCGTGGTGGAGGCCGAGTGAACACGGCCCGGCCGGCGGGCCCGGCGTGAACCTCGTCATCGCCGCGATCATCGTGGTCCTGCTGGTCTGCGCCTTCCGGCTGTACCGGCTGGCCACCCGGCTCGACCGGCTGCACCGCCGGACCGAAGCCGCCTGGGCGGCGCTGGACGTGGCCCTCGCCCGCCGCTCCGGGGTGGCCCGGGCGCTGGCCGCCGCCGGCGATCTGGCGCCCGCGGTCGCCACCACGCTGGCCGCCGCGGCCCGCCGGACCGAGGACGCCGGCGACCGGACCCGGCGTGCCGACGCCGAGAACGAGCTGACCCGTCTCCTCGAACAGCTCCCCACCCCGCCCGACTCGTCGGTCGCCGACGAGCTCGCCGAGACCGCGCAGCGCGTCCTGCTGGCCCGCCGCTTCTACAACGACGCCGTACGCGACACCCGGGCCCTGCGGGCCGACCGTTTCTCCCGGATGTTCCGGCTGGCCGGCCGGGCGTCCCTGCCCGACTACTTCGAGATCGCCGAGTACAACCCGTCCCGGCCGCTCAACCGGGTGTCGGCCCGGGTGCTGATGATCGACGACGCCGACCGGGTGCTGCTGTTCCAGGGCGGCGACCCGCAGCTCCCCGGGGACCGGTTCTGGTTCACCCCGGGCGGCGGGGTCGAGGCCGGTGAGGACCTGCTCGGTGCCGCACAGCGCGAACTGACCGAGGAGACCAGGATGCGGCTGCCCCGCACCGCCTTCGCCGGCCCCGTCTGGTGGCGGCGGTCCCGGTTCACCTTCAGCGGGCAGGACTACGAGCAGACCGAGTACTTCTTCGTGGCCGCTCCGCCCGCCGACGCCGCCGTCCACCACGACGGCTTCACCGAGGTCGAACGGTCCTACATCCACGGCGAGGAGTGGTGGGCGGCCGACGCGCTGGCGGCCACCGGCGACGTCGTCTACCCCCTGCAGCTCACCGCGCGGCTGCCCGAGGCGGTGAAGCTGCTCCGCGAGGTGACCGGAGGGCGCGGCCCGGCAGTCCCCCCGGAGCCGACTCAGATCGACTGAGCGCGGTGCGTTGACCACCCACAGCGACGACGGTGTCCTAGGTTGGACGGCAGCGGATCCGGTCGCGACGACGCCTCCGGACCCTTCCGACCAGGGAGAACAAGGTGACGCCCCGCGCCCGACGAAGTTGCCCGTCCCTGGCGTGCTGGCTGGTCCCGATGCTGCTGCTGGCCGGCTGCGGGTCCGCCGGAGACGCCGTGCCGGCCACCTCGTCGGCGGCGACCGCCCTGACCAGCTCGTCCTCGGTGACGGTCCCGGGGTCGACCGCCGCGTCCAGCACGGCCGTCACCCCCGCCCCGCCGGGTCCGGTCGAGCCGCCCGCGCCGCCGCCGCCAGCGCCGACGATCAACGTGCTGACCGGTCTGGCGGTGACCGACAACGTCGTGGTGGCGGCCAAGATCGACAACACCTTCCCCGGTTCCCAGTGGGGGATCGGCGCGGCTGACATCGTCTACGTCGAGATGGTCGAGGGTGGCCTCAGCCGGTTGATGGCCGTCTTCCACACCACCTTCCCGGGGGAGGTGGGTCCGGTCCGCAGCGTCCGCACCACCGATCCGGACGTGCTCACCGCGTTCGGCCGGCCGGCCCTGATGTTCTCCGGCGGTGCCGGCGGGCCGCTGGACAACTTCGCCTCGGCCGGGCTGGTCGACGCCTCGCCGGACGTCATCGGCGGTGCCTACTGGCGCTCGTCCGCGGCGAGCGAGCCCTACAACCTGCACGCCGACGTCCTCACCGTGGCTTCGCGGCTGGGCGGCATCGGCCGGCCCACCAGCCCCGGTTTCGTGTTCTCCGACGACGTGGGCGCCTACGCCGGGCAGCGCGACGTGGACCGCGTCGCGGCCGCCTTCGCCAACCCGATCTCGTTCCGCTGGGCCGACGGGGTGTGGAACTACATCCGGCTCGGCGCCGTGCAGACCGACGGCGCCACCGGTGAGCCGTTCGCCTTCCAGAACCTGCTCGTGCAGCGGACCACCGCCCAACCCGACGGCACGGTCGACTCGAACGGCATCCCGTCGTTCAAGTCCAACAGCACCGGGTCGGGCACCTTCACCCTCTACCGCGACGGCAAGGCCCTCGACGGCACCTGGTCCCGGCCGGACGCGACCTCGCCGACCAGCTACCTCGACGGCGCGGGGAACCCGGTGCCGTTCCGCACCGGCAAGACCTGGGTGGTGCTGGCGCCGGGGCAGATCCCGACCACTGAGGGCTGAGCGGCCCGGGTGGGCCGGGCAGGTCGAGCGGCCGGACCGGGCCGAGCGAGCCGGCGACCGCCGTGCCTGCCGGGCTGAACTGGACTGCCGGGGCGGTGCCACCTGGCGGCGCAGACTGGGTCCATCAGCGCCTCGCCGGGCGCATCGGTCCAGCTCAGGAGCCTGCCATGACGACACCCGCACCCCCGACGGTCACCGGATCGGCGCGCGTCAAGCGCGGCATGGCCGAGATGCTCAAGGGCGGCGTCATCATGGACGTCGTCACCGCCGAGCAGGCCCGGATCGCCGAGGACGCCGGCGCCGTCGCGGTGATGGCGCTCGAGCGGGTGCCCGCCGACATCCGCGCCCAGGGCGGTGTGTCGCGGATGAGCGACCCGGACATGATCGACTCGATCATCGCCGCGGTGAGCATCCCGGTGATGGCCAAGGCGCGGATCGGGCACTTCGTCGAGGCGCAGGTGCTGCAGTCGCTCGGGGTCGACTACATCGACGAGTCCGAGGTGCTGACCCCCGCCGACTACGCGCACCACATCGACAAGTGGGCGTTCACCGCGCCGTTCGTCTGCGGGGCCACGAACCTCGGGGAGGCGTTGCGGCGGATCACCGAGGGCGCGGCGATGATCCGCTCCAAGGGCGAGGCCGGCACCGGCGACGTCTCCAACGCCACCACCCACATGCGCACCATCCGCGCCGAGCTCGCCCGGCTGGCGTCGCTGCCGAAGGACGAGCTGTTCGTCGCGGCGAAGGAGCTGCAGGCGCCGTACGACCTGGTCGTGGAGGTCGCCGCGACCGGCACCCTGCCGGTCGTGCTGTTCACCGCCGGCGGCATCGCCACCCCCGCGGACGCCGCCATGATGATGCAGCTCGGCGCCCAGGGCGTCTTCGTGGGGTCGGGGATCTTCAAGTCCGGTAACCCCGCGCAGCGTGCCGCCGCCGTCGTGCAGGCGACCACGTTCCACGACGACCCGGACGTCATCGCCAAGGTCTCGCGCGGGCTCGGCGAGGCCATGGTGGGCATCAACGTCGCCGACATCCCCGTGCCGCACCGGCTGGCCGAGCGCGGCTGGTAGTGCCGCGAGCCGCCGCGCTCGAGCCGGGGTGCGGACGGCACAGAGCGGCCGGCTGCCCGTCTCGGCGTGGATCCAACCGGATTCCGGTGATTTCCACGCCGAAACCGGGCGTGGGGGGCGGGATCTGCGGATGCGGCCAGGTGGGTGGTGACGCCGATCGTTCACCGTCCGGGGGTGGCACTGTCGGTGCGGCCCGGTAAGGATCAGGTCTGTTCCGCCCGGCCGACCGTCGGGCGGGCGACCGCACCCCCGGGTCGACCGCGTTCCGACGCTCACCGCGTCGGCGCCGTGGCCGGTCCGTCACCGCCGTCCGCGTCATCCGTGCCGTCAGTGAGGACACCCCATGCCGTTCGCCCCACCCCGACGACCGGCGGGCACCCTCGCCGCCGTCACCGTCACCGCACTGGTCGCCGGTCTGCTGGCCGTCACCCCGGCTGCCGCCGCACCCGCCGCGGACTGCACGGTCCCGGTGACCGCGATCGGTGCGGTGCAGGGCAGCACCGACGCCAGCCCGTCGAGCGGCCAGACGGTCACCGTCCGGGGCGTCGTGGTCGGCGACTACGAGGGCGCCTCGCCGACCTTGCGCGGTTTCTACCTGCAGGACGGCGGCGACGGTGACCCGGCCACGTCCGACGGGGTGTTCGTCTTCGACAGCGGCGCGAACCTCGTCGCCGCCGGGGACATCGTGCAGGTCACCGGCCAGGTCGGCGAGTTCCAGGGCCAGACCCAGATCACCGCGGGTGCCACCGGCATCGGCGGCTGCGGGACCGGCACCGTGACGCCGGCCGAGGTGACCCTGCCGCTCGCGTCGCCGGACGCGCTCGAGCGGTACGAGGGCATGTCCGTCCGGTTCCCCCAGGAGCTGTCGGTCACGGAGACCTTCCAGCTCGGTCGCTTCGGCCAGGTGGTGGTCTCGTCCGGGGGACGGCTGCCGCAACCCACGTCGCTGTTCCGGGCCGGCACGCCCGAGGTGGCCCGCCAGCAGGCCGCGAACGCCCTGAACCGGTTGATCATCGACGACGCCACGAACGCACAGAACCCGGATCCGATCGTCTTCGGCCGCGGCGGACGGCCGCTGAGCGCCTCGAACACCCTGCGCGGCGGTGACACGGTCACCGGAGCCACCGGCGTGCTCACGTTCACCTGGGCGGGCAACGCCGCCAGCGGGAACGCCTACCGGCTCCGCCCTGTGCAGGCCCTGAACGGCGCGGCGACGTTCGTTGCCGCCAACCCGCGCCCCACGAGCGTGCCCGAGGTCGGTGGCACGCTGACCGTGGCGGGCGCCAACCTGCTCAACTGGTTCGACACCACGACCGGGTGCACCTTCGGGCTGAGCGGTGGTCCGGCCGATTGCCGCGGGGCGAACAACCCCGCCGAGCTCGAGCGGCAGGCCGCCAAGGAGGTCGCCGAACTGAACGGCCTGGCGGCCGACGTGGTCGGCGTCGTCGAGGTCGAGAACGACGGGTACGGCCCCGACAGCGCCCTGGCCGATCTGGTCGAACGGCTCGACGCCGCCGCCGGCGCCGGCGCCGGCACCTGGGACTTCGTCGACGTCGACGCCGCCACCGGGGTCGTGGACGCCGCCGGTGACGACGCCATCAAGGTCGGCCTGCTGTACAGGCCGGCCGCGGTCACCCCGCTGCCGGGCCGAACCTGGGCCGACACCGGGCAGGGCGAGCTCTGGGACCGGGTACCGGTCGCCCAGTCCTTCGCCACCGCCGACGGCGAGACCGTCACCGTCGTGGTCAACCACTTCAAGTCCAAGGGCAGCTGCCCGGCCGCGACCGACACCGCGAACGCGGCCGACGCCGACCGCGGCGACGGGCAGAGCTGCTGGAACGCCCGCCGGGTGGAGCAGGCGCAACGGCTGGCGAGCTGGCTGTCGACCACCGTGGTGCCCGCGGCCGGCGATCCCGACGTCCTCGTCGTCGGCGATCTGAACTCCTACGCCGGGGAGGACCCGATCGCCGTGCTCGCCGGCGCCGGCTACGTCGACCTGGCCCGGGAGTTCGGAGGCGCACAGAGCTACTCCTACGGCTTCGACGGCCAGTGGGGCTACCTGGACTACGCGCTCAGCTCGGCGTCCTTGCGTCCGCAGGTCACCGGCGCGGCGGAGTGGCACGTCAACGCCGACGAGCCGACCGTGCTCGACTACAACACCGAGTTCAAGACGCCGGCGCAGCAGGCCTCGCTGTACGCCCCGGACGCCTTCCGCAACTCCGACCACGACCCGGTCCGGGTCGGCCTGCAGCTGACCTCGCCCGCCGTCGCCACCACCACCACGGTCACGACCTCGGCGACATCGGTGGTCGTGGGTGCGCCGGTGACCCTCACCGCCACCGTCACCACCACCCGCCCGGTCGCCCCCGGCGGCACCGTCCGGTTCAGCGTCCGCGGCGTGCCCGTGAGCGGGCCGGTCGCGCTGGTCGACGGTGCAGCGACGGTGACCGTTCCGGCCGTCGTCCCGGGGACGACGACGGTCACGGCCACCTACTCCGGTGACGCCGGGAACCTGCCGAGCCAGGGCTCGGTCGCCCAGACCGCCACCTACGGACTCCGGCTGGTCACACCCGTCCAGGGCCACACGCTGACGGCCGGGACCAGCACGACGATCCGATACCAGCTGGTGGACGCCGCGGGCCGGCCGCTGCCCGACCTGGCCGCCCTGGTGCTCGGTCTCACCTGCACGTCGACGGTGTCGGTGAGCGGCGCACAGACGCTGCGACCCACCTGCGGCCGGTACGACAGCCGCAGCGACAGTTTCACGGTCAGCTGGAAGCCGGCCAGGGCGACCCCCGGCGCGATCACGGTGACCGCGACGGTCCGCTACCCGGACACCACCCCGCCGACCACCGCGAGCGCGGCGGTGACGCTGGTGCGCTGACCGGATCGGCACGGTCGCGCCCCCGCCGCACCCGGCGCCCGGCGGGACGTGTTGACGGCCGCCGGACCGCCCGCCGCGGGAGCCGGTCGCCCGCACACCGGGAGCGGGCGGGTGGTCCGGCTGATCGCCTCAGGTCATCCAGCGCTGGGGGAGGGCGGGCCGGGCCGCGGCCGCCCGGGAGTCGATCGAGGACAGTCGCTGCACCGCGGCGCGCAACGCGTCCGGTGACGCGGTGAACGGCAGCCGCAGGAACGACTCCATCGTCCCGTCCGGCCCGAACCGGGGCCCCGGCACGATCGCCACCCCCACCGACGGGGCCAGCGCGGCCAGGTCCGTCGCGTAGGGCCCCGGCAGCTCCACCCACAACGAGGCACCACCCGCGGGCCGCGTCGGACGCCAGTGCGGCAACTCCGCGTCCAGGGCCGCCAGCAGTGCGTCGCAGCCCGCCTGCAGGCGGGCCCGCTGCACCGTCAGCGCCGGCGCCTCGTCGGCGAGCAGCCGGTCGGCGACCAGCTGGTCCAGCACCGACCCGGCCATGTCCTGCAGCGACCGCACCGCCGCCAGCCGCCCGACCACGCTGCGGTTCGCCCGCAACCAGCCGATCCGCAGACCACCCCAGAACGACTTGGACATCGACCCGATGGTCACCACCCGGCGCGCCCGGTCGAAGGACGCCAGGTGCGGCGGCATCGGCTGCGCCGGGTCGAAGGCGACGTCCCGCAGCGTCTCGTCGACCACCAGCACCGTCGCCGTCCGGGACGCGGCGGTCACCAGGTCGGCGCGGGTGGCCGCGTCCATCACCGCACCCGTCGGGTTGTGGAAGTCCGGGATGAGGTAGGCCAGCCGCGGCGTCGACTGGATCATCGCCGCGGTCATCAGGTCCAGGTCCCACGGCTGCCGCGCCGACGGCCGCACCCCGACCGGTACCGGGATCCGGCGGCTCGACCGGGCCGCCTCCAGCGCCAGTGGGTACGTCGGGCAGTCGAACAGCACCCGGTCCCCGGGTCCGGACAGCTCGGCCAGCACGATGGTCCAGGCGTGCTGGCCGCCGTTGGTGACCAGGATCTCCTCGGCGGTCGTCGGCAGGCCGCTGTCGGTGTAGCGGCGGGCGATGCGCTCGCGCAGCGACCGGATGCCGAGCGGCTCGTAGCCGTCCTCCCGGAAGTAGGCCGACAGGTCCGCCGCCGCGGCGTTCACCGCCGACTGGATCTGCTCGGCCGGCGCCGGCAGCGACGCCGTCGTCAGGTTGATCAGCGCGTCCTCCGCGGTCGCTCCCCACGACAACGGCGACAGCGGCGACAGGTCGTCCGGCGCGCTGCCCGGTGCCGGCCGCAGCACGCTGCCCGACCCACGTCGACTCACCAGCCAACCGTCGTCCCGCAGCAGGGCGTACGCCGCGGCGACCGTGGTCCGTGACAGGTGCAGCGCGTCGGCCAGGGCCCGCTCACTCGGCAGCCGGGTGTGGGCGGCCAACCTGCCGTCGAGCAGCGCGTCCCGGATGCGGCGCGCGAGCTCCCGGTACGTCACCCCCGTCCGGCCCTCGACATCGGCCGGTTGGCTGGCCGGCTTGCCGATCTTGACGTGCCGGGCCAGGGTCGCCGCCGACACCCGGTTCACCGGCGCGGACGGCACAGCGATGGTGGTCACCAGGCCACTCTGCGGGATCTGGCCCGGTGTGGTCAACGGCGAACGCGGTCCACTTTCACCGACCAGGCCAGTCACCCCGAAGTGGCCCTGTCGGACCTGCGGGCGCGACCAGCAGACTGGTGTGGTGCACGACCCGACCGCAGACGCGCCCGCCGCCCCTTCCCCGAACCGACCCGGCCGGCTGGCCCGGCTGACCGCCGCCCCCGGCCGCGCCGCCCGGGCCGTGGTGCTGCCGATCCCGCCGGACCGCCGCCCCCGCCGCTTCACCCAGCTCTTCGTCGGGCTGGTGCTCTACGGCTTCTCGATGGCGGTGATGGTCCGGGCCGGGATGGGCCTGGACCCGTGGGACGTCTTCCACCAGGGGCTGGCCGACCGGCTGCCGTTCAGCTTCGGCATCACCATCGTGCTGGTCTCCTTCGTCGTGCTGCTGCTGTGGATCCCCATCCGGCAGCGACCCGGGTTCGGCACGCTGGCCAACGCCGTCGTCATCGGGCTCGCCACCGACGCCTCGCTCGCGCTGCTGCCCGTCGCGCCCAACGTCACCGTCGGGGTCGTCGCCATGCTGCTCAGCGTCCCGCTGAACGCGTTGGCCGGGGCGCTGTACATCGGTGCCGGCCTCGGCCCCGGGCCCCGCGACGGGCTGATGACCGGCCTCGTCGCCCGCGGCGTCGGCCCGGTGATGGTTGTCCGGACCGGTCTGGAGGGCAGCGTGCTGCTCGGCGGCTGGCTGCTCGGCGGACCGGTCGGCATCGGCACCGTGGTCTACGCGCTGGGCATCGGCCCGATGCTGCAGCCGCTGATGCCGATCTTCGCCATCGACAAGCCCGTGCCCGCCGCAGCACCCGCCGGCCTCACCTCGCCCGCATGAGCGCCACCGTCGGCGTGCTCGCGCTGCAGGGCGACGTCCGCGAGCACCTGGACGCGATCGAGCGGCTCGGCCACCGCGGCGTCCCGGTCCGTCGCGCCACCGAGGTCGCCGTCCTCGACGGGCTGATCATCCCCGGCGGCGAGTCGACCACCATGAGCCGGCTGCTCGACGTGTTCGCCCTCCGCGAGCCGCTGGCCGAACGGCTGGCCGCGGGACTTCCGGCGTACGGCTCGTGCGCCGGGATGATCATGCTCGCGACCCGCATCGTCGACGGCCGGCCCGACCAGCGGCCGTTCGGCGTCCTGGACGTCACCGTGCGGCGCAACGCCTTCGGGCGGCAGGTCGACTCGTTCGAAGGCGACGTCGACATGGCCGGCATCGACGGCCCGGTGCCCGGCGTGTTCATCCGGGCGCCCTGGGTGGAACGGGTCGGGCCCGACGTCGAGGTCCTCGCCACCGCCGCCGACCATCCCGTCGCCGTCCGGCAGGGGCCGATCCTCGCCACCTCGTTCCATCCCGAGATCAGCGGCGACCTGCGGGTCCACCGGCTGTTCCTGGACCTGGTCACCGCGTCGGCCTCCTGAGGCGACGTAGACTCACCCGTCGAACCTGCGGCGGTCGCGGCCTCCAGCCCGCCCGCGTGCCAGGGACACCGAGCGGGATACGAGCGAGAGGTACGGCAGGCAATGAGCGGCCATTCCAAGTGGGCCACCACGAAGCACCAGAAGGCCCACAAAGACGCCAAGCGCAGCAAGCTGTTCGCCGGGCTGATCAAGAACATCGAAGTGGCCGCCCGGATGGGCGGCGGCGACATCAACGGCAACCCCACCCTGTACGACGCGGTGCAGAAGGCCAAGAAGTCCTCGGTGCCCAACGACAACATCGACCGTGCGGTGAAGCGCGGGTCCGGCGCCGAGAGCGGCGGCCTGGACTACACCTCGATCATGTATGAGGGCTACGGCCCGAGCGGCGTGGCGATGATGATCGAGTGCCTGACCGACAACCGGAACCGCGCGGCGTCCGAGGTGCGGGTGGCCGTGACCCGCAACGGCGGCACGATGGCCGACCCGGGTTCAGTGTCCTACCTCTTCAAGCGGATGGGTCAGGTCGTCGTCCCCAAGGGCGAGCTGAGCGAGGACGACGTGCTGATGGCGGTGCTCGACGCCGGTGCCGAGGAGGTCACCGACGCCGGTGAGACGTTCGAGGTGCTCACCGAGCCGTCCGACCTGATGCCGGTGCGCACCGCGCTGATCGACGCCGGCATCGAGTACGACTCCGCCGACCCGACCTTCGTGCCGTCGCTGAACGTGCCGCTGGACCTGGAGTCGGCGCGCAAGTTCATGAAGCTGGTCGACGCCATCGAGGATCTCGACGACGTGCAGAACGTCTACACCAACGCCGAGATCCCCGACGAGGTCGGCGCGCAGCTCGACGAGGACGACGAGTAGCACCGTTTCGCAGGACGTCCACAGCCGCGGCCGGGATCACCGGCCGCGGCTGTGTGCTGTCCGGATGTGTGCTGTCCGGGAGCGGGACGCCGGCCTGCGGTCAGGAGCGCTGGGCGGGGATCTGCCGGCCGGGGGCGCCGGCCGCCGGGCACTGCTCGTGGACGAAGCCCGCGCCCTCCTTGCGGATGCGGTCGGACAACGTGATGCGCGCACCGCAGTTGCCGCAGCTGATCCGGGCACGCCGCGACGAGGAGGACCGGGTGGACAGGAATGACATCGGGATCCGTTCGCAGGGGTTCGACACGAGTGACCACGTTCCGGGGGCCTCGTCGCCGCCGAACGCCTGAATCCGCCACTGACCAGCGGCTGAGACGTCGCCGACAGTAGCAACCGTCACCCGGATGATCCACCGAGGGGCATCGGAGCATCCGTCCGCGCGGTCCGCTTACGCCGGGGTCCGCCACCGGTCACGGGCGTGGCGTGCCGTGCCGGCGGACTTGCGCCGGTAGCGTCCTCGGGCGTACACGTGTTCGGTCGCGTGGTGGGTCGTTGTCGTGCGGCAGCGTGACGGAGAGGCGGTACGGGGTGCGCGTTCTGGGCGTCGATCCCGGGCTGACCCGGTGCGGGGTCGGTGTGGTCGACGGCGGGCCGGGGATGAAGCCGGTGCTGGTGGACGTCAGCGTGGTGCGCACGCCGTCCCAGTCGGACGTCTCCCACCGGCTGCTCACCATCGCCGCGCACGTCGAGGCGGCCATCGACCGGCACGCGCCCGACGCGGTGGCCATCGAGAAGGTCTTCAGTCAGCACAACGTCTCCACCGTCATCGGCGTGGCCCAGGCCACCGGGGTGGTCGCCGTGATCGCCGCCCGGCGCAGCATCCCGGTCGCGTGGCACACCCCCAGCGAGGTGAAGGCGGCGGTGTCGGGCAACGGGGCCGCCGACAAGGACCAGGTGACGGCGATGGTGATGCGGCTGCTCCGGCTGACCACCGCGCCCAAGCCGGCGGACGCCGCGGACGCCCTGGCGTTGGCCATCTGCCACCTGATGCGCGCCCCGCTGCAGGCCCGGCTGGCGCAGGCCGCCCGCCTCGCCGACCTGGCCGCCGCGACCCGGGCCGGCCGATGATCGCCTCCGTACGCGGCGCCGTGCTGTCGATCGCCCTGGACCGGGTGGTCGTCGAGGTGGGCGGGGTGGGGCTCGCGGTCCGGGCCACCCCGGCCACGCTGGCCACCCTCACCCGGGGGCAGGACGCCTACCTCGCGACCACGCTGGTGGTGCGGGAGGACTCGCTGACCCTGTTCGGCTTCGGCTCCGACGAGGCCCGAGACCTGTTCGAGCTCGTGCAGTCGGTGACCGGCGTCGGACCCAAGATCGCACTCGCCCTGCTCGCCGTGTTCACCCCCGACGAGCTGCGGCAGGCGCTGGGCTCCGGGGACGTCACCGCGCTGACCCGCGCGCCCGGCATCGGCCGGAAGGGCGCCGAACGGCTCGTGCTGGAACTCCGCGACAAGGTCGGCGTCCTGCCCGGCACCGGCGCCAGGCCCGCGGCCGGACCGACCGTGCTGTGGCGGGACAAGCTGGTCGAGGCGCTCACCGGCCTGGGCTGGACCGCCAAGCAGGCCGGCGACACCGTCGACACCCTCGCCGAGGACGTCCACGACCCGGCGGTCCGCAACGGTGACGTCGGGGTGCTGCTGCGCCGCGCGCTGGCCCTGTTGGGCGGGAAGCGATGACCGTGCCACGCCCCGACGACCCCGCCGACGACGACCACCTCGTGTTCGCCGGCGAGCTGCCCGGCGACGAGGTCGACGGCTCGCTGCGGCCGAAGAGTCTCGGCGAGTTCGTCGGCCAGGCCCGGGTCCGCGAGCAGCTCGAACTGGTGCTCACCGGCGCCAAGATGCGCGGCGCCGTCCCCGACCACGTCCTGCTCGCCGGTCCGCCCGGTCTGGGCAAGACGTCGCTGGCGATGATCATCGCCGCGGAGCTGGGCAGCTCGCTGCGGCTGACGTCCGGTCCCGCGTTGGAGCGGGCCGGTGATCTCGCCGCGATGCTGTCCAACCTCGTCGAGGGCGACGTCCTGTTCATCGACGAGATCCACCGGATGGCCCGGCCGGCCGAGGAGATGTTGTACCTGGCCATGGAGGACTTCCGGGTCGACGTCATCGTCGGCAAGGGACCCGGTGCCACCTCCATCCCGCTGGAGATCGCCCCGTTCACGCTGGTGGGGGCCACGACCCGGTCCGGGCAGCTGACCAGCCCGCTGCGGGACCGCTTCGGGTTCACCGCGCACATGGAGTTCTACGAGCCGGCCGACCTGCGCCAGATCATCAGCCGCTCGGCCGGGATCCTCGGTGTCGACCTGCGGCCGGACGGTGCCATCGAGATCGCCCGCAGGTCCCGCGGGACACCCCGGATCGCCAACCGGCTGCTCCGGCGGGTGCGCGACTTCGCCCAGGTCCGGGCCGACGGGGCCATCACCCTGGAGACCGCCCGCGAGGCGCTGGCCGTCTACGACGTGGACGAACTCGGCCTGGACCGCCTCGACCGGGCCGTGCTGTCGGTGCTGTGCCGCTCGTTCGGCGGTGGTCCGGTCGGGTTGACGACGCTGGCCGTCGCGGTGGGGGAGGAGCCGAGCACGGTGGAGGAGGTCTGCGAGCCGTTCCTCGTCCGGGTCGGCATGCTGGCCCGCACCCGCAACGGCCGGGTCGCCACCGCCGCCGCCTGGGACCACCTCGGGATGACGCCGCCGGACGGCGCTCCGGGCGGTCAGTCGCTGCTGTTCACCACACCACCGGAGGAATGACGCCGCGGGTTTCGGAGACCGTCCGTAGCGGGTCGCTCCGGTAGGCTGGGTCGACATCCTGACCTGCATCACCGGGTGCGTCCGTCACGTCACGGGTGCGTCCGGCCCACGGTGCGGGACACCCGGAGGAGTCGGCGACGCCGCGGACGGCCGTCCGTGCGTGCCGCCCCGGGCCAGGCACCGAAGAGGGAGAAACCATGGATTCCAACGGCATGTTGATGATCGTGCTGCTCGTGTTCGTCGGCGGCATGCTCTACCTGTCGTCGCGGACCCGCAAGAAGCAGCTGGCCGCACAGCAGGAGAAGCTGAACTCGATCGTCCCCGGCGTCCGGGTGACGACGATCGCCGGTCTGCAGGGCACCGTCACCGCGATCGCCGACGACACCATGGAGCTGGAGATCGCTCCGGGGGTCCGCACCACCTGGCTGCGCGCCGCGGTCCGCGACGTGGTCGTCGCTCCCGACGCCAGCGACGCGGTGGACCTCGAGGCGGCCTACGGCGGGGAGTCCTACGACGCCGACGCCCCGGTGCGCCTGACGAAGGACGCCGACACGGATGCCTACCGCACCGACGGTGACAACCGCCACAAGGATCTCGGCTAAGCTCGCCGATCGCAACTCTCTGTCGTTCGGCGGTCACCGCCCGGGTGGAGTTCGCCGTGCGAGCTTGTCCGCCGCGGTGATCGGCCGAACGATGGGAGTGATGCTCCACGCCGGTACGACGACGTCGTCCGGAGTCCAGCGTCGTCGTCCGACCGCCGGTGGTTGTCCGCCCGGGGGTGGGCGGCGGCGTGTCCATGAGGGGAACAAGCACACGTGGCAACACCGGCCAGCCAGTACCGGCCCTGGCGACTCATCACGACCTTCGTCGGGCTGACGGCGATCCTCTACGGCCTGGTGTTCTTCACCGCCGGCTCCAATGCCCCGAAACTGGGGATCGATCTCCAGGGCGGGACCAGGATCACCCTGACGGCGCAGTCGAGTGACAATTCGACGCCCACGCGCCAGTCGATGCAGCTGGCCCGCGACATCATGGAGCGCCGCGTCAACGGCTCCGGTGTCGCCGGGGCGCAGGTGCAGATCGACGGCAACAACCAGCTGATCGTCACCGTGCCGGGCACCGAGGACCTCACCAACCTGACCCGCTCGGCGCAGCTGTCGCTGCGTCCGGTCGACTGGGACCCGACCTCGGGCACCGGTGCCGTGACGCCGACCCCGAGCGCGGGGGCGAGCGTGGCCCCGACCGCCCCCGCGGACGCCACCGATCCGGCCGCGTCCGTCGACCCCTCGGCCGCCGCGACCACCGAAGCGCCGGCTGCCACCACCGAGGCGCCGGCTGCCACCACCGAGGCGCCGGCCAGCCAGGGCCTGCGCGGCGGGTTCGCCGCCCGCGCCGAGGAGACCACCGACCCGTCGGCCCCGGCCACGGACGGCGCCACCCCCGCCCCGGCCACGGACGTCTCCGCGACCGACGCCACCGGTACGGAGTCGACCGGCACGGAGTCGACCGGCACCGAATCGACCGGCACCGAGTCGACCGGCACCGAGTCGACCGGGACCGAGGCCGCCCCGGCCACCGTGGAGTTCCCGGCGTCCAGCGATCCGAACGTCCCGACGCAGCCGTCGTCGACGGTGCAGGCCGACTGGACCACCTGGCAGACCGACATGCAGACCGCCATCCTGAGTGGCCTGTCCTGCGCCCAGATCAACCAGTACGCGGGGCTGGACGATCCGGCCAGGCCGCTCGCCTCCTGCGATGCGGCCACCGGCATCCCCTACATCCTCGCGCCGGTCTTGATCCCCGGCGACCAGGTGGACACCGCGACCTCCGGTTACGACGCGTCCCAGGGCTGGGCCGTCAACCTGAAGTTCAAGGGCGAGGGCTTCACCCAGTGGGCCGCCTACACCACCGCCAACGTGGGCAAGCGGGTCGCCTTCGTGCTGGACGGTGAGGTCATCACCGCGCCGACCATCCAGGGCGCGATCACCACCGACACCCAGATCACCGGCAGCTTCACCCAGGCGACCGCCACCGACCTGGCCAACTCGTTGAAGTTCGGCGCGCTTCCGCTGGCCTTCGAACGGTCGTCGTCGGACTCGGTCACCGCCGAGCTCGGGCTGTCCTACCTGCGGGCCGGCCTCATCGCCGGCGGCATCGGGCTGCTGCTCGTCGTCGTCTACTGCCTGGTGTACTACCGCCTGCTGGGCGTGATCACCATCCTGTCGCTGGTCCTGTCGTTCGGGCTGGTCTACGCGGTGATGGTGCTGCTGGGCCGGTGGATCAACCTGTCGCTGGACATGGCCGGCATCGCCGGTCTGATCATCGCGATCGGCATCACCGCGGACTCCTTCGTCGTCTACTTCGAACGCATCAAGGACGAGGTCCGCGAGGGCCGTTCGTTCCGCTCGGCGGTGCCCCGCGGCTGGACGCGCGCCAAGCGCACCATCCTGTCCGCCGACGCGGTGTCGTTCCTCGCCGCGGCGATCCTGTACGCGCTGGCGGTCGGCGACGTGAAGGGCTTCGCGTTCACCCTGGGCCTGTCGACCGTGCTCGACCTCGTCGTGGTGTTCCTCGTGACCCACCCGCTGGTCGCCCTGGCGTCCGGCCGCAAGATCTTCTCCTCGCCGACCTGGTCCGGACTGGGGTCGGTCGCCGACGCCGGTCAGGAGCAGCGCGCGTCGGCGTCGTCCTTCGTGAAAGAAGCCGTGAAGCGATGACCACCACCACCCCCGACGTGCCCACAGTGCCGGGACCCAAGCCCCCGGTCGCGCACCGCCGGAGCTTCCTGAACCGGCTGACCACCGGCACCGGCGCGTTCGACATCATCGGGCACCGCCGGAAGTACTACATCGTCTCGCTGGTGCTCGTAGTGCTGTCCATCGCGCTGATCATCATCCGCGGGTTCAACTTCGGCATCGACTTCGCCGGCGGCACCCGGATCCAGTTCCCGGCGAGCAGCTCGATCAGCACCGACCAGGTGGCGCAGGCCGTCGCCGGCAGCACCGGGGTCGAGCCCGAAGCGGTGCAGACCGTCGGCACCGGCGCGTCGGCCACCTTCCAGGTGCAGACCACCACGCTGTCCGCCGATCAGGTCGTCTCGCTCAAGCAGGCCGTCGCGAGCGCCTTCAACCTGACCACCGAACAGATCTCCGACTCCGCGGTGTCGGAGACCTGGGGCGGTGAGATCTCCCAGCGGGCGGTCATCGCCCTGGTCGTGTTCCTCATCGCGGTGAGCGCGTTCCTGTGGATCCGTTACGAGCGGCGGGTCGCCATCGGCGCCGTCATCGCCGTGGTCCACGACATGATCATCACGGCGGGCATCTACGCGCTCGTCGGCTTCGAGGTCACCCCGGCGACGGTCATCGGCCTGCTCGCCATCCTCGGCTTCTCGCTCTACGACACCGTCGTGGTCTACGACAAGGTGCAGGAGAACACCAAGGGCCTCACCAGCCTGCTGCGCCGCAACTTCGAGGAGGCGGCCAACCTCGCCGTCAACCAGACGCTGATGCGCTCGGTCAACACCACCGTCATCGCCCTGCTGCCGGTCGGCGGCCTGCTCGTCGCCGGTGTGGCCATCCTCGGCTCCGGCACCCTCAAGGACCTCGCCCTGGTGCAGCTGGTCGGCATGATCGTGTCCGGCTACTCGTCGGTGTTCCTGGCCGTGCCGATCGCGGTGGACCTGCGCCTGCGGGATCCGCTGATCAAGGCGCACACCGCCCGGGTCGCCGCGCGCCGCAAGGCCGAGGGGATCATCGTCGACGCCGACGGCGACGCAATCGGCCGGGTGCCCGGCACCGGGACACCGGACGACCAGGACGCGCCGGTCCGCCGCGTGCCCGGGGCGGACGGCCCGACCGCGCCCCCGAAGCCCGGCGTCAAGGCCCAACGCACCGGATCCCGCCCGGTGGGTGCCGCCCCGCGTCCGGTGTCCGGCGCCCGTCCTGCGGCCGGCGGTTCGCGGCCGGTCGGCAAGGCGGCCCGGCCGACGGGCAAGCGCGCCCGTTAGTGGCGGCCTTCCCGCCCGGGGCGGACCGTCGGGTCGACCTCTCGGGGCACGACCGCGCGTCGGTCACCGCGGCCGCCGCGGCGCAGATCGAGCGGTTGACCCGTGTCGTCCCGGACTTCCCCGTCCCGGGGGTGCTGTTCCGTGACGTCACGCCGGTGTTCACCGACGGCGCCGCGCTGGCGCTGGTCGCCGGGGCGCTGGCCGCCACCGCCCCCGACGGCTTCGACCTGGTCGCCGGGCTCGACGCCCGCGGCTTCCTGCTCGGCGGGGCGGTCGCGGCGATCTGCGGCAGCGGTGTCCTCGCCGTCCGCAAACCCGGCAAGCTGGCCGGCGCGGTCATCGGCCAGGACTACGCGCTGGAGTACGGCACCGCGCGGCTGGAACTGCATCCCGACGACGTCCCCGACGGCGCCCGGGTGCTCGTCGTCGACGACGTCCTGGCCACCGGCGGCACCGCCGCGGCCGCGTGTTCGCTGATCGGCCGGGCCGGGGGGCGGGTCATCGGGGTCGCCCTGATGACCGAACTCGTCGACCTCGGCGGCCGGGCCGTGCTGGCCGCGGCCGGGGTCGACGCCGTCACCGCCATCTGCGCGGTCTGAGCGGTCGCCCGGGCGGGGGCGGGCGTCCGGACACACCGACGCCCGCGTCGGCTCCCCGGCTATCCTCGGATCCGGGGCGGAGCCGCAGGAGCTCGAGCCCCGTGCCGACCGGTGGACCCGGCCGACCGCCCTACGTTCCCCGAGGAGGCGCCATGACGTCGCACGTCGCCGACGCCGCCGCGAGCAAGGCACTGCTGGACGAGGAGGCGGCCGACGCCGCCGGCCCGGCCGACCGCGCCGCCAGCGACGCGGAGCTCACCGTGGCCGCCACCCAGAAGGCGCCGCAGACCGACCCGGCGCTGACCCCGCCGATCGCGCCCGAGCCCGCGCCGGTCGCGGTCACCGCCGGCACCGCCGACGCCGCCCCGGTGTCGGCGACCCGCCGGGTGCGGGCCCGGTTCACCCGCCGGATGAGTGGCCAGCGGCAGGCGTCCGGGCCGACCACCGTGCTCGAGCCGCTGTTCGCCGTACACCGCGGCTACCACCCGAAGGCCGACCTGCGGATGCTGCAGCGGGCCTACGAGGTCGCCGAGGAGGCGCACCGGGGCCAGTTCCGCAAGTCCGGTGACCCCTACATCACGCACCCGCTGGCCGTCGCGAGCATCCTCGCCGATCTCGGGATGGACACCACGACGCTCGTCGCGGCGCTGCTGCACGACACCATCGAGGACACCCCGTACGGGCTGGAACAGCTCAACACCGACTTCTCGCCCGAGATCGGCCACCTCGTCGACGGTGTGACCAAGCTGGACAAGGTCGATTTCGGGGACGCCGCCGAGGCCGAGACCATCCGCAAGATGGTCATCGCGATGGCGCGCGACCCGCGGGTGCTGGTCATCAAGCTCGCCGACCGGCTGCACAACATGCGCACCATGCGGTTCCTGGCGCCCGAGAAGCAGGCGAAGAAGGCGCGGGAGACGCTCGAGGTGCTGGCGCCGCTGGCCCACCGCCTCGGTATGGCCACCGTGAAGTGGGAGCTCGAGGACCTGGCGTTCTCGATCCTGTACCCCAAGCGCTACGACGAGATCGTCCGGCTGGTGGCCGACCGGGCGCCGTCCCGCGAGACCTACCTGACGACCGTCGCCGACCAGCTCTCCCAGGAGCTGACCGCCGCCAAGATCACCGCCCAGATCGTCGGCCGCGGCAAGCACTACTACTCGATCTACCAGAAGATGCAGGTCCGCGGCCGCGACTTCGACGAGATCCACGACCTCGTCGCGGTGCGCATCCTGGTCGACTCGCTGCGCGAGTGTTACGCGGCGATGGGCGTGGTGCACGCGCTCTGGCAGCCGATGCCCGGCCGGTTCAAGGACTACATCGCGCAGCCCCGCTACGGGGTCTACCAGTCGCTGCACACCACGGTGATCGGCCCCGGCGGGAAGCCGCTGGAGGTGCAGATCCGCACCACCGAGATGCACCACACCGCCGAGTACGGCATCGCCGCGCACTGGCGCTACAAGGAGACCAAGGGCACCCACCAGGGTGGCGGCCCGATCGACGAGATGGCCTGGATGCGCCAGTTGCTGGACTGGCAGCGGGAGGCCGGCGACCCCGGCGAGTTCCTGGACAGCCTGCGCTACGAGATGGCGTCCCGGGAGATCTTCGTCTTCACCCCCAAGGGCGACATCCACACGCTGCCCACCGGTTCCACCCCGGTCGACTTCGCCTACGCGGTGCACACCGAGGTCGGCAACCGCTGCATCGGCGCCAAGGTCAACGGCCGGCTGGTGCCGCTGGAGCGGACCCTGGACAACGGCCAGATCATCGAGATCTTCACCTCCAAGGCGCCGACCGCCGGCCCCAGCCGGGACTGGCTGAACTTCGTCGTCAGCTCGCGGGCGAAGAACAAGATCCGCCAGTACTTCGCCAAGGAACGCCGGGACGAGGCGATCGAGGTCGGCAAGGAGGCCATCACCAAGGCCATCCGCCGGGCCGGCCTGCCGGTACAGCGGATGATCTCGCACGACAGCCTCGCCGCGGTCGCGCACGACCTCGGCTACAAGGACATCGCCGCGCTGTACGCCGCGGTCGGTGAGAACCACATCGTGGCCAGCACGGTCGTGTCCAAGGTCGTCTCGCTGCAGGGTGGGGTGGAGGAAGCGGGCGAGGCGATCGCCGAACGCGCCCCCGCCCGGCACCGCCCGATGCAGCGACCCAGTGGTGACGCGGGAGTCCTGGTGCACGGCGTCAGCGACCTGCAGGTCAAGCTCGCGCGGTGCTGCACCCCGGTGCCGGGCGATCCGATCCTGGGCTACATCACCAAGGGCGGTGCCGTCTCGGTGCACCGCACGGACTGCACCAACGCGGAGTTCCTGCGCAACGAACAGGAACGGCTGATCCCGGTCGGCTGGGATCCGCACGCGTCGTCGGTGTTCCTGGTGGCCATCCAGGTCGAGGCGCTGGACCGGCACCGGCTGCTGTCCGACATCACCAAGACGCTGGCCGACGAGAAGGTCAACATCCTGTCGGCGAGCCTGGCGATGACCAAGGACCGCATCGCGGTCAGCAAGTTCTCGTTCGAGATGGCCGATCCCAAGCATCTCGGGCACCTGCTGCGCGCCGTCCGCGGCGTGGAAGGGGTCTACGACGTGTACCGGGTCACCAACGCCTGAGCCGGGTCAGGCCGCGATCACCACGGCCGCCGCGGCCATCCCCCGGACGCGCCGGACCCGGTCCGCCTCGGCGTCCAGGGCGCGGCGTTGGCCGGCCGTGAGCGGGCGGAACGGGGTGACCGTCAGCGTGAGCGTGCGACCCTGCGTCTTCGGCCGCCAGGTCCCGGCGACCTCGCCGCCGGCCAGCACCGCCCCGGCCGGGCCGAGGGCGGGCCACAGCGCCTTCCAGTGCGCCTTGTCCGGAACGATCAGGCTGCGGGTGCGTGGCTGCAGCAGCGGGTCGCCGGGCGGCAGCAGCCGGACGAGGTCGGCGACCGCGGCCGGGTCGGTCGCGGCGATCCGGTCCCGCCGGTCCGGGGTGGTCTGCAGCCGCTCGCCGTCCACGACCACGGTGCGGGTGTCCGGCCACGTCAGGTCACCGGGGCGGGTGCCGAGGTGGGCGGCGACCTCGGCCTTCGTCGCGGCCCCGTAGAGGTCCAGGAACGCCTCGACCAGCCCGCCGGTGCCGGCGGGCGCCGCGGGCACGGACACCGTGCCGAACGGCTGCAGGGTCGCCTTCTGTCCCGGGACGAGACCCAGACCGGCGGGGAGGGCCGCGCACCGGAACAGCAGTTCGGGCACGTGGTCGGTGCCGCACGGCGTGCAGAACGCCACGTACCGGGCCGGCAGGGTGACCGTCAGCGCCGTGCTCACCTCGGCCTTGGGCATCGGACGCGTCACCAGCCGTCGCATCGTGTCGGCCACCGCCCGCAATGCGTCCAGCGCCCCGGTGCCCTGCGCCGCGAGCGCCTTGCCCGAGCCGGCGAGCACGGCCGTGGCCGCCGCCTCCGAGCCCGGCCACAGCGCGTCGGCGACGCGCTGGAGGTCGGCCCGCGGGTGCACGTGCGGGGTGCCACGCAGGGTCCAGGCCAGCGCCAGCGGGCTGGCGGCGTCCGGAGCGCCGACGAGCGGGGGTTCGGGGTGCCGGGCGGCGAGCGCCAGGGCGGCGCCGCCGTCGCGGTCCTGCACCCCCAGCGCGAGCACTGCGTCGAGCCGCCCGGTGCGGTCGAGCCCGGAGGCGAGGATCCGGGATGCGGTGAGCCGGTCGCGTTCGATGCGGTCGACCGGGCCGGACGACGTGGTGCCCATCGGTCACCCCCGGGAACGGGTCCGGCCGCCGGGGATCCGGCGGCCGGCGGTGGATCAGGAGGTCGGTGCGGTGCTGCTGTCGGTCGGGGCGGCGGCCGGGTCGGTCGTGCCCGCGTCCGTCGGGGCGGCGGCCGGGTCGGTCGCGCCCGCGTCGGTCGGGGCCGCGGCCGGGTCGGTCGGCTCGGCCTCCGACGGTGCGGCGTCGGTGGGGACGGCGTCGGTGGGGAGACCGTCGGCCGGGGTGGTCTCGGTGGCGGCCGGCGGCTGCGTCGGGGTCAGCGCGTCCTCGGGCACGGTCACGGAGGTGACGTCGACCTTCTCGGCCGGTACGTCGGCGACGCCGTTCGACCCGTCCACGGTGCCCTTCGCCGCGATCTGGTCGACCACCGCGAGACCCTCCGCGCCGACGGTGCCGATCTTGGTCAGCCCGCCGCTGCTGAGGTCGGACTCGCCGTAGACGACGACGAACTGTGAACCGTTGGTGCCGCCACCGGTGCCGCCGGGCGTGGTGGCCATGGCCAGCGTGCCGACCGGGAACGCGGACGTGGTGGCCGGGTCCGCGGCGGGATCGGTCACCGGCGCGGCCTCGGCGGCGTAGGAGTAGCCGGGCCCGCCGCGGCCGGTGCCCGACGGGTCGCCGCACTGCAGGATTTTGAAGTTCTCCGCCGTGGTGAGCCGGTGGCAGCTGGTCTCGTTGTAATAGCCCTGCGACGCGAGGCTGACGAACGCGTTGACCGCGCACGGGGCGAACGAGCGGTCGAGGGTGACCGGAACGGTGCCCTGGCCGAGGGTGATGGTGGCGTCGACGGTGCCCGAGGTCAACGGATTGGTGTTGTCGGGCTTCTGGACCGCCTTCACCGTCGTCTCCGCGTCGGTGTAGGTGCACGCCGAGGTCGGCTCCGGGGTGGGCTCGGCCGCGGTGGCGGACTCGTCGGCGGGCGGCCGGGTCACCACGAACACCACGCCGGCGATGACGACGACCGCGGCGATCACCGCGCCGATGACGGTGCGCTGCCGGCGGCTCTTCTGCTGCTCCTGCCGACGGACGAGTTGGCGCTCGAGCTTCCTCTTCGCGACATCCCGGCGCTGCTCGTTGGTCGGCACGGTTGATCCTCCTGGAACGGTTCACGGCGGGTCGACGTCGTCTCGACCGCGACAGACCCGCGGGGGAGTCTACGAGACGTGACCGTGTGTTTTCCGTGAGTCCGGGTGCGGTGGCGCCTGTGAAGCCGCAGCCGGGGCGGGCGGGGCCGGCCGCTGCGGCGGGCACGACCGGCGGCGACACCCGCTGCCGCCCGCATGCCGGGTTCCCGGCTGCCGCTGGGCTGCTGCTGCCGCCGCACCCCGGGTGCCCGCTCCCGCCGGGTCCGGCGGGGCGACAGGGGCGGTCCGGCGTCGAGGTGCGTCGAGCACGGGCCACTAGGGTGGCTGTCGTGTTCATCGCCGGGTTCCCCACAGGATCGCTCGCGGCGAACTGCTACCTGCTGGCCCCGGCCGCCGGCGGCGACTGTGTCGTCGTCGATCCGGGCGAGGACGCCCTGGCCGCGGTGCAGGCGACCGTCGCCGAACACGGCCTCCGCCCGGTCGCGGCGCTGCTCACCCACGGCCACCTCGACCACGCGGCCGCGCTGCGTCAGGTCACCGACGCGTACGGCATCCCCGGCTACCTGCACCCGGCCGACGACTACATGCTCGACGACCCGCTGGCCGCGCTCTCGCCGGAGTTCCGGCAGATGCTGGCCGGCTACGACCTGCCGGCCATGCGCCCCGACGAGCTGCACACCCTCGCGCCCGACCAGGTGCTGCGCTTCGGTGAGCTGCAGCTGACCGTGCTGCACACCCCCGGCCACACCGGCGGCTCCGTGCTCTTCGCGCTGGCCGGCGACGGACCCCGCCCCGAGGTGCTGTTCACCGGAGACACCCTCTTCGCGGGCTCGGTCGGGCGCACCGACCTGCCCGGCGGCTCGACCGCCACGCTCACCTCGTCGCTGCGCACGCACGTGCTGGGCCGACCGCACGACGCGGTCGTGCTGCCGGGTCACGGTCCGCAGAGCACCATCGGCGCGGAGCTCCGCACCAACCCGTTCCTCGTCCCGCTCCTCACCGAACAGGCTCCTGTCTCCGATGGCTGACTTCCACGCTCCCAAGGGCGTCCCGGACTACTACCCGCCGACCTCCACGCAGTTCTTCGCCGTCCGCGAGGCGTTGCAGAACGCCGCCCGCCGGGCGGGGTACCAGCCGATCGAACTGCCGGTGTTCGAGGACACCCGGCTGTTCGCCCGCGGCGTCGGGGAGAGCACCGACGTGGTCAGCAAGGAGATGTACACCTTCGCCGACAAGGGCGACCGCTCGGTCACGCTGCGCCCCGAGGGCACCGCCGGCGTCATGCGGGCCGTCATCGAACACGGTCTGGACCGCGGCCAGCTCCCGGTGAAGCTGTACTACGCGGGCCCGTTCTTCCGCTACGAGCAGCCGCAGGCCGGCCGCTACCGGCAGCTGCAGCAGGTCGGCATCGAGGCCATCGGCGTCGACGACCCCGCGCTGGACGCCGAGGTCATCGCGGTTGCCGACGAGGGATTCCGTGCGGTCGGGCTGACCGGATTCCGGCTGGATCTGACCTCGCTCGGCGACGCGCAGTGCCGTCCGGCCTACCGGGAGCGGCTGCAGTCGTTCCTGCTCGGGTTGGACCTCGACGATGACACGGTCGCCCGCGCCCGGTTGAACCCGCTCCGGGTCCTGGACGACAAGCGTCCGCACATCCGGGCGATGGTGGCCGACGCGCCGCTGATGATGGACCACCTCTGTGACGACTGCGCCACCCACTTCGCCGCGGTCCGGGCGTCGCTGGATGCGCTCGGGGTCGCCTACGAACTCGCTCCGCGGCTCGTGCGCGGACTGGACTACTACACCCGCACGACCTTCGAGTTCGTGCACCCGGGCCTCGGTGCCCAGTCCGGCATCGGTGGGGGCGGGCGCTACGACGGGCTGATGGCCCAGCTGGGTGGTCAGGCGCTGTCGGGCATCGGGTTCGGCATCGGGGTCGACCGCACGGTGCTGGCCGCCGCGGCCGAGCACGTCCAGGTCGCACCCACGGCCCGTTGCGAGGTCTACGGCATCCCGCTCGGCGCCGGTGAGCAGGGTGCCCTGGTGACAGTGGCCGGGGAGTTGCGCCGGGCCGGGGTCCGGGTGGACCTCGCCTACGGCGGCCGCAAGCTCAAATCGGCCATGAAGGCCGCCGACGCGGCGGGCGCCCGGTGGGTGCTGCTGCTCGGCGACCGCGAGCTCGCGGTGGGCGAGGTCACGGTCCGCGACATGGAGTCCGGCGACCAGGAGTCGGTTCCGCTGGCCGCGGTGGCGGGGGTGCTCGTCCAGCGGCTGCGCCGCGCCTGACACGACTGCGACCTGCGCCGACGGGCGTCACACCCGGGTGCGGTCGTGCCGACGGCACGTCCGAGCAGTTCCTGAATCGGTCCGGTGGGCGGCACCACCGGTTTCCGCTGTGAGTGAGGTCACGTTCGCGACCGGTGCCACGGTCGTGCGGACCTCAGGAGAACCAGTGGGGGCTCTCCCGTCGCTGAGGGTGAAGGTTGCCGTGGGTCACCTCCCTGTAGCGCTGGGTAACCCATCGTCGGCGTCTGTCGGTTAGCCCTATCGGGGCGGTATCGCCACGCTCAGCGGTGCGCAGTCGGGTGTAACGCGAACTTTCCCGGCGCGATGAAGCGATCGACGATGCAATCGGTCGCCCTTCTCGAGTGATGAGTGGCCCCGACCGTCGTCCCTCCGTCGAAGCCACAGCACGAGTTTGGGAGTCCGATGCAGAACAGTGCGGGAACCACGACCGCGATGACGGGGGAGCCGCGGACCGGCGGTGTGCCGTCGCCGGACTCGTCGTCGGCACCCGCCGTCGACACCACCACGGCGCTGCTGCCGGCCGGCGTCGTCGCCGAGATCGGCCTGGGTCCCGCCGACCTGCCGCCGGTGCCGCAGCGTCGTCTCGGTGAGCGTGACTACGTCGGCAACACGTCCGGTTCGGTCAAGCGGATGCCGTTCGGTCAGCGCCGCCAGCAGGACTGGATCAACACCTACCAGCGCAACCTCGTCTTCACCGACCTGGCCATCCTGCTGGTGATGACGGTGGTCGGGCACGTGACGCGACTCGACGTCATCCGCACGTTCGACGCGTCCGGCGCCGACTGGGCGTTGTCGTTCGCGCTGGTGGCGCTGTGGGGTCTGGCCCTCGGCGCCCGGGGTGCCTACGAGAAGAACGTGCTCGGCAACGGCGCGGGGGAGTACCACCGTGTCGCGCAGGCGACGTTCCTGCTCTTCGGCACCGTGGGCACCATCTGCTACCTGGCCCAGCTCGACTTGACGCGCAGCTATCTGCTCACCACGCTGCCGCTGGGTGTCGTCGGGCTGTTCGTCGGCCGCGCCGTGTGGCGCTGGAAGCTCGCCGCGCACCGGCGCAGCGGCACCCACCTCAACACCGTGCTCGTCGTCGGCAGTCCCAAGGGTGCCGTGGACCTCGCCCAGCGGCTCGACGCCTCGCCGGCGGCCGGGTTCCGGGTCGTCGGACTGTGCGTTCCGCAGGACCGCATCCCGCCGGGCACCTCGTCGTTGGACGGTTTCAAGGTCTCCGGACACCTCGCGTACCTGATGCAGACCATCCAGCGCAGCAAGATCAACACCATCGCCGTCGCCGGCGGCGAGGACTTCGGCCCCGCGCAGGTCCGCGACCTCGCCTGGAAGCTCGAGGGCACCGGCATCAAGCTGGCCCTCGCGCCGGCGCTCACCGACGTCGCCGGACCCCGGATCCACATCCGGCCGGTCGACGGGCTGCCGCTGATGATGGTGCAGGAACCGCGGTACCGCGGACCCCGGCTCTACACCAAGACGGTCCTGGACATCATGACCAGCGCCGTCGCGCTGGTGCTGCTGTCCCCGGTCCTGCTCGCCGTCGCGGCGGCCATCAAGATCACCGATCCGGGCCCGGTGTTCTTCCGCCACACCCGCGTCGGGATGGGCGGCAGACGGTTCAAGGTGTGGAAGTTCCGCTCGATGCGGGTCGACGCCGACGCCCAGATCGACGCGGTCAAGGCCGCCGCCGGGCAGGCCGGCAACACGTTCTACAAGTCCGCCGACGACCCCCGGATCAGCCGTATCGGGGCGTTCCTCCGCAAGACCAGCCTCGACGAACTGCCGCAGCTGTTCAACGTCATCAGCGGTCAGATGAGCATCGTCGGACCTCGTCCGCTGGTGCCCGGCGAGGGTGCCGACGTCGGCAGTTTCGTCGAGCGCCGCATGCTGGTGCGTCCCGGGATGACCGGCTTGTGGCAGGTGTCGGGTCGCTCCGACGCCAGTGCGGACGAGCGCATCCGGCTCGACTTCTACTACATCGAGAACTGGTCGGTGGTCAGTGACCTGGTCATCATGGCCAAGACGGTGAAGGCGGTGCTGGCCGGCTCCGGGGCCTACTGAGCGCGGCCCACCCGGCGCGGCGGTACTTCGCGCCACTCGCCCACCCGGCGCGGCGGGCGAGTGGCGCCTCGCACACACTTCGCAGCCACCCGGTGACCACCGGTCGGGCACCGATCCACGCGACACGCGGATCGAACGTCTGATCGACAACGCGCCGACGGAGGATTGACACCACCCCCGAACACCTGTTCGATGATCTCAGCGGTCGGCGGCCGCGGGACGACGGCGGAACGTGGGGTGCACGATGAGATCAGTTCAGTGGCAGGGATTCTCGGACCAGGGACGGTCCGGGGGTGGGTCACCGGAGCGCCGGTGGTGGGACGCGGCGGGCACCACCCGGTCGCAGCCGGCCCGGCATCTGGACGGTCTCGTCGCCTTCGGCGAACAGACCTCGTCCGGCCTGGAGGTCACCTGGCAGCTCAGCACCACGGTGGACTGGCAGGCCGAACGGCTGGACGTCCGCGTCGTCGGCACCGGCGGCGGTGGCCGCACCTGGAACCGCACCCTGCTGCTGGAACGTGCCGCCGCTGGCTGGCGGTCCCGGGCCTGGACCGGACGCGGTGACGACGCCCGCTCCGGGGCCGACGAGCCGGTCGGCGAGGCGACGCACCCCGGGTGGCCGGGACTGCCGGGTGGCCTGCTGGCGCAGCCGATCGCCGATGTCGTCCTCGACAGCTGTCCGCTTTCGCACTGGGCGCCGATCCGCCGGCTCGGCCTGGCCGGACCCCGCCCGACCGGTCGGCGCGGCGGACCCGTCCGGCCGCTCGCCGCCGCCTACCCGGTGTTGCGGGTCCGGCTGCCCGATCTGGCGGTCGTGGTGACCCGCCAGCGGTACGTCGGCGTCCGGGACAGTGGCCGCGACCGCGCGCTCGAACAGTCCTTCGCCGGCGCCCCGGCGGTGCCGCTGGTCGTCGACGACACCGGCGTGCCGGTGCAGTTCGAGGGGCTGCAGCGACGCGCCGACTCCGCGATGGTGGCCTGAGCCGTGCGGTGGCAGGCGCAGCAGCTGACCACCGTCGACGACGGTGCGCTGCCCGGCCTCGGCCGGATGGCGGGCCTCGTCCGCACCGTCCGCACCCCCGAGTTCGCCGGCGTCACCTTCTACGAGGTGCACGCCAAGTCGGCGCTCAACCGGGTGCCGGGCGGTTCGCCGATGCCGTTCGACTGGACCATCAACCCGATGCGGGGATGTGTCCACAGCTGCACCTACTGCTTCGCGCGCAAGACGCACGAGTACCTGGAGATGGACAGCGGGCAGGACTTCGACAACCGCATCGTCGTCAAGGTCAACGTCGCCGACGTGGTGCGCCGGGAGGTGGCGCGACCCGGCTGGGAGCGCCCGCACGTCGCCCTGGGCACCAACACCGATCCCTACCAGCGCCCGGAGGGCCGCTACCGGCTGATGCCGGGCATCATCGACGCGCTGACGCGGTCGGGGACGCCGCTGTCGATCCTGACCAAGGGAACGCTGCTGCGGCGTGATCTGCCGGTGCTGACGGCGGCGGCGGAACGCGTGCCCGTGGGCGTCGGCGTCAGCCTGGCGATCCTGGACCCGGTGCTGCACCAGCAGTTCGAGCCAGGGACCCCCACCCCGAAGGCGCGGCTCGAGTTGATCCGCGCGGTCCGCGACGCCGGACTGCGGTGCTCGGTGATGGTGGCACCGGTGCTGCCGTACCTGACCGACACCGCCGAGCAGCTCGACACCGTGTTCGCCGCGCTGGCCGAGGCCGGCGCTACCCACGTCACCGTGCTGGCGTTGCACCTGCGGCCGGGGACGAAGGAGTGGTTCATGACCAACCTCGAACGCGACCGGCCGGACCTGGTCCCGCGGTACCGCGCCCTCTACGGGCGGGGTGCGTACGCCTCGAAGGAGTACCGGGACGCGTTGCACGCCCGGGTCCGGCCCCTGCTGGACCGGTACCGGTTCGGCGCCGACCGCCGGGGCGGCGAACCGGAGCGGTGGGCGCACGAACTGCGGGTCCCGGGCGGTCCGGCGGTCGCCGCGTTGGCCCCGGAGCCCGCGTTGTTCTGAGCTGTCGGGAGCCTGATAGTGACGGTGGCGCGGCTGGGGTGACTGTCGCTGGCGGGCAGGGGCGGTCCGGCGATCGTCGTTGCGCTGGGCGGCCGCGTTCGGCGCAGATGGACCTGCAGTGGGTGGCTGGCGTAGCGCCGGGGTGTGGGCGTGGCCGCGTTCGGGGCGTCGTGATTGTGGTCGTTGCGCTGGGCGGCAGCGTCCTACGCAGATGTTCTTGGGGTAGGTAGCCGCCGGGGTCGGCGCGGCGGCGTCCGGTGCGTCGTGGTCATTGCGCTGGGCGGCCGCGTCCTGCGCAGATGTACCTCCAGTGGGTGGCTGTTGTCGAGCCGGGGTGTGGGCGTGGCCGCGTTTCGTGGCGTCGGCGTCGTGGTCGTTGCGCTGGGCGGCCGCGTCCTGTGCAGCTTCGTGCGGTGGGTGGCTGTCGTGACGCCGGGGTGTCGGCGCGGCCGCGTTCCGTGGCGTCGGCGTCGTGCCGGAGTCGTTGGTGCGGCCGCGTCCGGGCCTCGGCGCCTGTGCCTGTCAGTCGATCGGGTCCAGCACGACCACCGGGATCTGCCGGTCGGTCTTGGTCTGGTAGTCGGCGTAGGCGGGCCAGACGGCGATAGCCCGCTCCCACCAGGCGGCCCGCTCGTCTCCCTCGGCGACGTGGGCGTGGCAGGTGCGGACGGTGGCGCCGTCGCGGACGGTCACCGTGGGATCGGCGAGGATGTTGAGGTACCAGACCGGGTGCTCGGGGGCGCCGCCCTTGGAGGCGATCGCCGCGTAGCTTCCCTCGTGCTCGACGCGCATCAGGGGGGTGCGGCGGAGTGCTCCGGTCTTGCGACCGGTGGTCGAGACCAGCATGATCGGCACGCCCTGGAGCGTGTTCGCCTCCTGGCCGTTGCTCTCCTCGTAGCGCTCGGCCTGGTCGGCCGCCCAGTCGCTGGCGCCGCGCAGGTAGGGCTTCTCCGTGGGTGTCCCGGTCATCGTCGTCTCCCGTTCCGGGCCGTCCGTCGGCCCTGCCGGAAGTCAACACCGGTCGTACGCACGGTGTTCCGCCGGGTCGGCACCGAAGGGCCCTTCCGGTCGAGTCCTGGGATCGGTGCGGCAGGCCAGACGGGCGGCCCGGTTCCGGTTGACGGTGGGGCTTGGCGCCCGGCTGCGGCTCCGCTTGGCGGCCGGTCCGACGTGCGGCTGCGGCTCGGCCGACGGCTGGGCACGGCGCAGCGGTGGTCTGGTTGGGGAGTGGGCCTGGCGCGCCGCTGCGGCTGGGGCTGACGGCAGGTGCGGCTGCGGCTCGGCCGACGGCCGGGCACGGCGCAGCGGTGGTCTGGTTGGGGAGTGGGCATGGCGCGCCGCTGCGGCTGGGGCTGACGGCAGGTCCGGCGTGCAGCTGCGGCTCGGGCTGACGGCACGTCCGGCGTGCGGCTGCGCTCCGGTTGGCGGCTGGCCTGGTGTGGCTGCGATCCGGCTGGCGGCGGTCCTGGTGCGGCGGTGCTCTGGTCGGCGGCGGTCCTGGCGCGCCACTGCGGCTGTGGTGACGGCACGTTCGACGGACGGCTGCGGTTGCGGCTCCGGCCGACGGCTGGGCCTGACGCGTGGCCGCAGTCTCGGTCGACGGTGGGGTGGCTCCCGCCGCCGGCTCCGCCTCTCCACAGGCCGGTCGACGAGATGGGGTGAGCGGCGGCCGGAGGCGCTCACTCACGACGACCGACGCGTCAGCCGAAGCGACCGTGGTCTCACCGTGGCGGCCGGGCGGCAGAGTCCGGACAGCGGAGCCCGCCAGCTCGTCGCGGCCGCCGGTCGGACCCCATCCCGCTCGTCGTAGCCTTCGTCGGATCGGGGCAGCGGCCGACGACGGGCCTCCGGCGGGTGGGATCCCCTCACATCCGACTTTGGTGGCACAGAATCACCGGTGGGTCCGTCGGCGTGGCGGCCGCTGGCCGTCACTGCCTGTTCGACACGGATCGGCCCCATACTGAGTCACCGTCATCGAGGTACTGCAGCATCGCAACACCGTCACCACCGCACCGGCATCACCGTCTCGACGAGGAGCAACCATGTCCGAGCACCCCAGCACGTCCGGCGACGGGACACCCGCTTCCCGCGGATACCATCCGCCCCCACCCGAGACGACCGCTGGACACCCGGAGATGTTCGCCGAAGAGGAGCAGGGCTACCACAAGGGGCTCAAGTCCAGGCAGATCCAGATGATCGCCATCGGCGGCGCCATCGGCACGGGCCTGTTCCTCGGGGCCGGCGGGCGGCTCGCGCAGGCCGGACCGGCGCTGGTGGTCATCTACGCGATCTGCGGCTTCTTCGGCTTCCTGGTGCTGCGTGCGATGGGCGAGCTGGTGCTGCACCGGCCGTCGTCCGGCTCGTTCGTGTCCTACGCCCGCGAGTTCTACGGTGAGAAGGCGGCGTTCACCGCCGGCTGGCTGTACTGGCTGAACTGGGCCATGACGTCCATCGTCGACGTCACCGCGGTGGCGTTGTACATGAAGTTCTTCGGCCAGTACTCGGAGTTCATCAACTCCGTGCCGCAGTGGATCTGGGCGCTGGGTGGCCTCGTGATCGTCCTCGGCCTGAACCTGGTGTCGGTCAAGGTCTTCGGCGAGCTCGAATTCTGGTTCGCGCTGATCAAGGTGGCGGCGCTGGTCATCTTCCTGCTGGTCGGCACGTACTTCGTCATCTTCGGCACCCCTGTCGATGGTCAGCAGGTGGGGTTCAGCCTGATCACCGACAACGGGGGATGGCTGCCCAACGGCCTGGTTCCGGCGATCGTCATCATCCAGGGAGTGGTGTTCGCCTACGCCGCCATCGAGCTGATCGGCACGACCGCGGGAGAGACCGAGAACCCGGCGAAGGTGATCCCCAAGGCGATCAACACGGTCATCTTCCGGATCGCGGTGTTCTACGTCGGCTCGGTGCTGCTGCTGACCCTGCTGCTGCCGTACACGGCGTACAAGTCGGGGGAGTCGCCGTTCGTCACGTTCTTCTCCTCGATCGGCGTCGACGGGGTCGGCGTCATCATGAACCTCGTGGTGTTGACGGCGGCGCTGTCGTCGTTGAACGCGGGTCTGTACTCGACGGGTCGGATCCTGCACTCGATGGCCAAGGCGGGCTCCGCGCCGCAGTACGCCGGGCGGATGAACAAGTCCGGTGTTCCGTACGGCGGTATCGCTATCACCGCCGTGGTGACGCTGCTGGGCGTCGGCCTGAATGCGATCGTGCCCGCGGAGGCGTTCGAGATCGTGCTGAACGTCGCGTCGCTGGGGATCCTGGCGAGCTGGGCGACGATCATGCTCTGCCAGTGGCGGTTGCAGCGCTGGTCGCAGAAGGGGCTGTTGGAGCGGCCCGCGTTCCGGCTGTTCGGCGCGCCGTTCACCTCGTACCTGACGCTGGCGTTCCTGGCCGTGGTGCTGGTGTTGATCGGCTTCGACTACCCGGTGGGGACCTACACCGTGGCGTCGCTCGTCATCATCGTGCCGGCGCTGGTGCTGGGCTGGTTCGCCTGCCGCGAGCGCATCGCCGCCATCGCCGACGAGCGGTCCGGTTTCACCGGCACCTTTCCCGTCGTGGCCAGTCGGCCGCTGGCCGACAAGCAGAAGCTGCGCAAGCGCGACTCCTGATGCCTGACGAGTGGGCCGGGACGTCGGTCCGCGTTAGGTGCATCGGTGGGTGAACGTGATGAGGCCACCGGGACCGGGATGGTGGCGTATCGGCCGCGCGTCTTCGCGACGAGTTCGACCGCTCCGCGACGGTTGCAGCCGGCGGAAGGTGTTGCGGAGTTGCTGGACCTGTCGCGAAGTCCTCGTCGGGAGATGCGGCCGGCGCAGCTTCGAGTCAGGTGCGTGAGTCGCGCACCGGTTGCAGCGGGTGCGTCAGTGGTGGAGTGGGGGCGAAGGCGGGCTCAGGGTCACCGCGGCGTGGCTGCGTCTCAGCGACGGGTTCGCCCGCTTCGCGACCGCTGCAAACCGGTGGGAGGTGTCGCGGAGCTGCTGCACCTGTCGCGAAGTCCTCGTCGGGGGGTACGGCCAGCCAGCTTCGCGTCAGGTGTCTGTGTCGCGCGTCGGTTGCAGCTGATGCGTCGTTGGGGAAGTGGGTGCGAAGGCGGGGTCTGCGGCTGACCGCGGCGTGGCTGCGTTTGAGCGACGGGTTCGCCCGCTCAGCGACCGCTTGGGCCGGCGGAAGGTGTCGCGGAGCCGCCGGACCTGTCGCGAAGTGCCCGCCGGCGCATCCGCCCGGCTGCGAAGCACCACTCGTGGGTGCCGTCACGAACGGCGTCGGACCCGCAGAACGACCGCAGCCCCCGGAAGCGCAGCAACCCCGCAAACGCAGGAACCCCCGCCGATTAAAGGGTCGACGGGGGTTCCTGACGACGAAGCGTCAGTCGCGGAACGAGCGCTTGGCCGGGGCCGCCGCGGTGGCGTCCTCGTAGTGGCGCTTGATCCGCAGCTCGCGACCGGAGACGCGGGCGGCGCCGATCCGGGAGAACGCGGCCGGGGTCAGCTCGCTGATGATCTCGACGATGCTGTGGTTGTCGAAGATGTCGATGCGGCCGAGGTCGCGGCCCTGCAGGCCACCTTCCGCGGTGATCGCACCGACGATGCCGGCGGGACGCACACCGTCGGCGTGACCGACGGCGATGCTGTAGCGCTTGCCCGACGGACGGCTGGAGTCGCGGCCACCACGGTCGGACGGACGACGGTCCGAGCGGGGACGCTCGCTGCCGAAGCGGTCGCCACGGTCGCGGTCGAAGCTGCGGCCACCACGGTCGCCGCGGTCGCCACGGTCACGGTCGAAGCTGCGGCCACCACGGTCACCGCGGTCGCCCCGGTCGTCGCGCGAGCGCGGCCCGGAGACCAGCACCTCGGGCTCGGCGACCTGCTTGCCGGTGTCACCGGCGACCAGTGCGGCCAGCGCGCTGGCGAGCTCCGCGACCGACAGCGGGCTGTCGGTCAGGAAGGTCTCGATCGCGGTGCGGTAGGACTCGATGTTGCCGGCCTCGGCGCGCGCGGCGGCCTTGGTCAGCACCTTGATCGCACGCTGCGCGGACACCTCGGAGGCGGTCGGCAGGGTGATCTCGGTCAGCTTCTGGCGGGTCAGCTTCTCGATGACGCGCAGTCGGCCGGTCTCGCGCGGCGTGAAGAAGGTCAGCGCCTCGCCGGTACGGCCGGCGCGGCCGGTACGGCCGATCCGGTGCACGTAGGTCTCCGGCTCGCCCGGGGCGTCGTAGTTGACGACCAGGTCGATGCGGTCGACGTCCAGGCCGCGGGCCGCGACGTCGGTGGCGACGAGGACGTCCAGCTGGCCGTTGCGCAGCCGCTCGACGATCCGCTCACGCTCGCGCTGGGCGACGTCACCGCTGATGGTGGCGGCGGAGATGCCACGGGCGATCAGCTCGGAGCCGACGTTCTCCGCGGCGTCCTTGGTGCGGGTGAACACGATGGTCGCGTCGGCCGCGCTGATCTCGATGACGCGGGCGAGCGCATCGGTCTTGCGGCTGAACGGGATGACCGCGTACGTCTGCTTGACGTTCTCCACCGTCGACGACTGACGGCTGACCGCGATGTCGATCGGGTTGGTCATGTGCTGGTCGGCGACGCGCTTGATCGGCGGCGGCATGGTCGCGCTGAACAGCGCGGTCTGGCGACCGGTCTTCGGAGCGTTGGTGAGGATGTTCTCGACGTCCTCGGCGAAGCCCATGCGCAGCATCTCGTCGGCCTCGTCGAGGACGAGGAACTTGAGGTTGCCGAGCTTGAGGGTGCCGCGGTCCAGGTGGTCGATGATCCGGCCGGGGGTGCCGACGACGACCTGCACACCGGAGGACAGGGCCTTCAGCTGCGGGACGAAGCTGGCGCCGCCGTAGACGGCGAGCACGCGAACCTGCGGGAGGTGCTTGGCCATCGTCTCGATGGCCTCGCTGACCTGCAGGGCGAGCTCGCGGGTGGGGGTCAGGACCAGGGCCTGGACGTCGCGGGAGGACGGGTCCATCGCGGCGAGCAGCGGCAGACCGAAGGCCGCCGTCTTGCCGGTGCCGGTCTGGGCCACACCGGTGATGTCCTGGCCGGCCAGCAGGGCCGGGATCGCCGCGGCCTGGATGGGCGACGGCGTGGTGTAGCCGAGATCGGCCACGGCCTTCATCAGGGCCTCGGGGAGTCCGAGGTCGGCGAAGGTGAGGTCAGCGGACTCGAGGTCAGCGCTGACGGTGTCGGTGGTGGATGCGGACAGTGCGGGGACAGCAGGGGATACCATTGCGCCATTTCTCACAGGATCGGAGTTGTCTGGCGCGAGCTGTCAAGCGATGCACCGGCGTCGCATCCGTGCGACGAACTCCGTGAACTTCTTCAAGTTACCCCGATCGGGTGGCAAAGTCGAGGGTCGGGTCGAGGTTCGTCGGGTCACACTCCAGGATCGCCGACGATTCGTCACCTGTACGGCCCCTTCCGCCGACGAAACGTCGGTGCTGAGCGCCGTGTGCGTCGGGAAGAATGGTCCCGGCGCCGGACCCGTCCACGGGACCCCGGCACACCGCCGCCGGGCCGTCTACCCGGGGGAGGCCACCGCAGCCGTACAGCGCTGCCGAACCAGAGGAGTCCGCCCGTGATCCGCACCCACGACGCCGGCACGTTGAGAGCCACCGACGACGGGCAGACCGTCACCCTGGCCGGCTGGGTCGCCCGCCGCCGGGACCACGGCGGCGTCATCTTCGTCGACCTGCGGGACGCGTCAGGCACCGTCCAGGTCGTGTTCCGCGAGGGCGCGATGGCCGAGCAGGCCCACCGGCTCCGCGCCGAGTTCTGCGTCGCCGTCACCGGCGCGGTCAGCGTCCGTCCGGAGGGCAACGAGAACGCCGACGTGCCCACCGGTGCGATCGAGGTGCTGGCCGATGAACTGGTCGTGCTCTCCGAGAGTGCGCCGCTGCCGTTCCAGATCGACGACCACGTGGAGGTCGGCGAGGAGACCCGGCTCAAGTACCGCTACCTCGACCTGCGTCGCTCCGGTCCGGCCGCGGCGCTGCGGCTGCGGTCCGCGGTCAACAAGGCCGCCCGGACCGTGCTGGACGGTCACGGCTTCGTCGAGATCGAGACCCCGACGCTGACCCGTTCCACCCCCGAGGGCGCCCGCGACTTCGTGGTGCCGGCCCGTCTCCGGCCTGGCTCCTGGTACGCGCTGCCGCAGTCCCCGCAGCTGTTCAAGCAGCTGCTGATGGTCGCCGGGATGGAGCGGTACTACCAGATCGCCCGCTGCTACCGGGACGAGGACTTCCGCGCCGACCGGCAGCCGGAGTTCACCCAGCTGGACGTCGAGATGAGCTTCGTCGACCAGGACGACGTGATCGCCCTCGGCGAGCAGGTCGTCGCGGCCCTCTGGAAGCTGATCGACCACGAGATCCCGCTGCCCATCAAGCGGATGACCTACCTCGACGCGATGGATCGCTACGGCTCCGACAAGCCCGACCTGCGCCTGGATCTGGAGATCCACGAGATCACCGCGTACTTCGCGAACACGCCGTTCCGGGTCTTCCAGGCGCCCTACGTCGGCTACGTCGTGCAGGCCGGTGGCGCCTCGCAGCCCCGCCGCTCGTTCGACGCCTGGCAGGAGTGGGCCAAGCAGCGCGGCGCCCGCGGACTGGCCTACGTGACCGTCGCCGAGGACGGCAGCTTCGGCGGCCCGGTCGCCAAGAACCTGTCACAGGAGGAACGCGACGGCCTGCTGGAGGAGACCGGCGCGAAGCCCGGTGACGCGGTGTACTTCGCCGCCGGTGCCCGCAAGCCCACCCAGGAACTGCTGGGTGCGGCGCGTCTGGAGATCGGCCGTCGCGCCGGCGCCATCGACGAGAACCGCTGGGACTTCGTCTGGATCGTCGACGCACCGCTGTTCGAGTCGACCGCCGAGACGACCGACGTCGCGGTCGGCAGTGGCGCCTGGACGGCGGTGCACCACGCGTTCACCTCGCCCAAGCCCGACTCGATCGACACCTTCGACACCGATCCGGGGTCGGCGCTGGCCTACGCCTACGACATCGTCTGCAACGGCAACGAACTCGGCGGCGGCAGCATCCGTATCCACCGTCGCGACATCCAGGAGCGGGTGTTTGCCGTGATGGGGCTGACGGCGGAGGAGGCGCAGGAGAAGTTCGGGTTCCTGCTCGACGCGTTCTCCTTCGGCGCCCCGCCGCACGGCGGCATCGCGTTGGGTTGGGACCGGGTGGTCATGCTGCTGTCGGGCGCGAGCTCGCTGCGGGAGGTCATCGCGTTCCCGAAGTCGGGTGGCGGTTACGACCCGCTGACCGCCGCCCCCGCGCCGATCACCCCGCAGCAGCGCAAGGAAGCCGGCGTCGACTTCGTGCCGCCGGCGGCCTGACCCCGGTCCGGGAGGTGCGCACCGCGCACCTCCCGGACACCGGGCGCCCGATCGGCGGCACCGATCGCCGTTGCCGCGGCGAAACAATGCCGCCCTACAGTGACCCCGGCACGTCCACCCGCCACCATCCGGCCGTCACGGTCCGGCCGACGCCAGGGTCGACGACGCCAGGGTCGACGACGACGAGGTGGACGACAACAGGTGAGTGACGACCAGGGTGGACGACGACAGAGGGGGTCCGCGTGGGTGTCACCGTCTCGGCCGGTCACCTCGTGAACCGCGTCCCGATCGCGTGAGGACGACCCTGCTCCCCGCCACCGACCCGGCTTCCGCTGCGACCGAGGGTCCCGCTGCCGCCGCTCCCGCTGCGGCCGACGGCCCCGCTGCCGACGCTCCTGCTGCGGCCGACGGTCCCGCTCCCGCTCCGGCCGACGGCCCCGCTCCCGCTCCGGCCGACGGTCCCGCTCCCGCTCCGGCCACCGGTCCCGCTCCGGCCGACGGCGCCGCTCCCGCTTCGGCCGACGGTCCCGCTGCCGACGCTCCCGCTTCGGCCGACGGTCCCGCTCACGCTCCGGCCACCGGCCCCGCCGTCGCACCGGCCACCGGCCCCGCTGCCGCCCCGGCCCCGCTGGTCGGGGCCTACGCCGGACGCCGTGCGGCCACACCGGGGCGGTCGGGTCCGCGGTACGACGAGATGATCGACGCCACGGGCACGGTCCGGCCCGGCTGGTCCGAGATCGCCGCCGGCCTGGACGGCGTCGGCACGGCGGGCCTGCACCGCCTGCAGCGTCAGGTCGAGCGGCTGCTCGACGACGACGGCGTCACCTACACGCCCGTCGGCGGGGCCGGCACCATGCCCCCGGCGGGAGCCCCTGAGCAACGCGGCACACCGACGCCCGGACCGGACCCGGGCGATCCCCTCGCCCCCGAGCGGTGGCGGCTCGACCCGGTGCCGTGGGTCGTCGACGCCGCGGAATGGGCGGGCCTGTCGTCGGCGCTGCGGCAGCGGGCCACCCTGCTGGATCTGGTGCTGACCGACCTGTACGGACCGCGGACGCTGATCCGGCGCGGGCTCATCCCGCCGGAGCTGGTGTTCGGCAGCCACGCCTACCTGCGGCGCGCCCACGGACTGACCGTGCCGGGACCGCACCAGCTGTTCCTGCACGCCGCCGACGTCGTCCGCGGCCCCGACGGCGCTTTCGTGGCCATGGGAGACCGCACCGAGGCGCCGTCCGGGGCCGGCTACGCGATGGCCGACCGCCGGGTGATCGCCCGGGTCGCGCCGGACGTCGTCCGCCGGTCCGCGCCGGAGAGCCTGACGCCGTTCTTCCGCAGCTTCCTGCTCGCGCTGCAGGCGGTGGCGCCGCGGTCCGCCGAGGATCCGCGGGTGGTCGTGCTGAGCCCCGGCACCCACTCGGAGACGGCGTTCGACCAGGCGTTCCTGGCCGGCCTGCTGGGTCTGCCGCTCGTCGAGAGCGAGGACCTGACGGTCCGCGAGGGCCGGGTGTGGATGCGGGCACTGGGTCGTCACGAGCCGGTCGACGTCATCCTCCGGCGGGTGGACGCCGCCTACGTCGATCCGCTGGAGCTGCGCCCGGACTCCCGGCTGGGCGTCGTCGGGCTGCTGCAGGCCGCCCGCCGTGGCAGCGTCTCGGTGGTCAACACCCCGGGCAGCGGCATCCTGGAGAACCCGGGACTGCTGCCGCTGCTGCCCGCGCTGGCGGACGCGCTGCTCGGCGAGGAGCTGAGACTGCCGTCCGCGCCGACCTTCTGGTGCGGTGAGCCGACCGGTCTGTCGCACGTGCTCGCCTCCTTCGACGACATGGTGCTGCGGCCCACCGACGGCGTCGGACGCGGCCGCATCGTCGGCCGGCTGAACCGCGCGGCCGCCGCGGAGTTGCGGAACCGGGTCCGGGCCCAGCCGACCCGGTGGGTCGGCCAGCCGTTCGTGCCGTTCTCGGTGGCGCCGGTGGCCGACGGTGACGGCCTCCGGCCGGGGCAGGTCGGCATGCGGCTGTTCGCGGTGGCCCAGCAGACCGGTTACCTGGTGATGCCGGGCGGCCTCGGCCGGGTGCTCCCGCTGGACCAGCAGACCCGCGCGGCGTCCACGCCGACCGCGGCCAAGGACGTCTGGGTGCGGTCGGCCTCCCCGGCCGTGGCCGTCGACCGGACCGCGACCCCGTGGGCGGCCGACCGTCCCGCGACGGTCGGCCCGTCCGGCGCGATGACCTCCCCGCGGGCCCTGGAGGACCTGTTCTGGTTCGGCCGCTACACCGAACGCACCGAGGACTTCGCCCGGCTGCTGATCGCCACCTGGGACCGGCTGGACGAGTTCCGCCAGCGCGGCACCGCGTCGGAGACCGAGCTGACCCCGGTGCTGCTCGCCACCGTCACGCACTCCAGCGCCACCTACCCCGGCTTCACCGGCCGTCCCGCCGAGGTGCTGCCGGAGCTGCGGTCGCTGGTGCTGGACGGCCGTCGGTCCGGCAGCATCGCGCAGGCGCTGCGGGGTCTGACCGAGGCGGCCAGCGGGGTCCGCGACCAGTTGTCCCGGGACACCTGGCTGGTGCTCGCCGGGGTCGAGCGGGCGCTGGCGACGCTGCGCGACGATCCCCACGACCAGGGGTCCACCCTGCAGAACACGCACACCGCGGTGCTGTCCGGGATGCTCGCTCTGTCCGGGCTCGCGGCGGAGAACATGATCCGCGATCCCGGCTGGTACGTGATGGACATCGGCCGCCGGCTGGAGCGCAGCCTGCAGCTGGTGACGGTGCTGCGCTGGGCGCTGGCCCGGGTCGCCCCGCCGGCGGTCGAGGTCCAGCTCATCGAGTCGGTGCTGCAGTCCGCCGAGTCGATCCTGACCTACCGTCGCCGCTACCGGGGTCGCACGGCCGTCGGCACCGTGCTGGAGCTGCTGTTGCTGGACGCCGGCAACCCGCGTTCGCTGGCCTTCCAGCTGCAGACCCTCGGCGCGGACCTGCGCGCGCTGCCGGACGCGTCCGGCACCGCGCTGCCCGACCGGCTGCTGGACGACCTCGTGGCCACCGTGCGCCGCACCGACATCGCCGACCTCGACCACGCCGACGGGCAGGGTGAGCGCACCGGGCTGGTCGTCTTCCTCGAGGAGATCCGGGGGGCGCTCACGGCGATCGCAGCCGCGGTGGCCGCGCAGCGCTTCCGGCACCCCGCGCCGATGCGGCCGCTCGACCGGCCGTGGGACCTCGGCGTCGCCGGCGGTGCGTCATGACCGCCGCGGACCGGGTCCGCCGTTACGCCATCGAGCACCGCACGACCTACAGCTACTCCGACGACGTCTCCGCCAGCTACGGCCGTGGTCACCTGCGTCCGCGGGACCTGGCCTGGCAGCGCTGTCTGGAGCACGAGGTGGTCACCAGTCCCGCCGCGGCCGACGCGTCGCACGGCGAGGACGTGTACGGCAACCGGGACTTCTTCTTCCACGTCACCGCCGCGCACCGCACGCTGGAGGTGGTCAGCCGCTCGCTGGTCGAGGTGCGAACGCCCCGTCCCGATCCCGCGGCGCTGGCGCTGCCGTGGGAACAGGCGCGGCCCCGGCACGCCGGGGAGCCGGACGCGGTCGACTTCGTGGTCGACTCGCCGCGGATCGACCGCCCGGACGCCGTCGGGGACTACGCACGGCCGTCCTTCCCCCCGGGACGGGGGATCCGCGCGGCCGTCGTGGACCTCACCCACCGCATCTTCGCCGACTTCACCTACCGCTCGGGGTCGACCACGGTCACCACCGGGGTGGCCGAGGTGCTCGCCCGCCGCCAGGGCGTCTGCCAGGACTTCGCGCACCTGGCGGTGGCGTGCCTGCGATCGCAGGGGTTGGCCGGCCGCTACGTGTCGGGCTACCTCGCGACGCAGCCGCCGCCCGGGAAGGAACGGATGATCGGCGTCGACGCCACCCACGCCTGGGCCGCGGTGTGGCTGCCCGGCGGTGACTGGCTGGCGTTCGACCCGACCAACGACCAGCTCGTGGACGAGCGGTACACGACCGTGGCGTGGGGTCGCGACTACGGCGACGTGCCGCCGCTGAAGGGTGTGATCTTCACCGATGCGACGACCTCGTCGATGAAAGTGCAGGTCGACGTGGCTCCGGTGGGTATAGCCGAGTCCGGCGACGGGGGCAGCCGCCCGCTTCCCGGCTGAGCTCCACCCCGTCGTCCGCTGCGCGGTACCGGCTGCGCAGCCCATCGGCGTCACCTGTGGAGGAACCACCCTCATGCGCGATTTCGCGTGCCCGAACTGCGGCCAGCGACTGGCCTTCGAGAACTCGCTGTGCCTGTCCTGCCGGTCGGCGGTCGGGTTCGACCCGGCACTGATGGCGTTCGTGGTGGTCGGCCCCGACGGGGTCGTGCAGGACCCGAACCCGCCGCGGCGGATGTGCGCGAACCTGCACCGGTCGGCCTGCAACTGGGTGGTCGCCGACGCCGACGGCAACGAGCTGTGCCTGTCCGACCGGTTGACCCGGACCCTGCCGCCGCACGACGACACCGAGGCGATGGCGGCCTACGCCGACGCCGAGCAGGCCAAGCGGCGGCTGATGGTGGAGCTGCTCGAGCTGGGGCTGCCCGTCGTCGGACGCGACGAGGACCCGGAGAACGGGCTGGCGTTCGACCTCAAGTCCAGTCGCGACGAGCAGGTCCTCACCGGTCACGCCAACGGGCTCATCACGCTCAACCTCGCCGAGGGTGACGACGTGCACCGCGAGCAGCTGCGGATCTCGATGGGCGAGCCGTACCGGACCGTGCTCGGCCACTTCCGGCACGAGATCGGCCACTACTTCTTCTTCACGCTCATCGGCACCGGACCGCTACGGGCCGACTTCGAGGAGCTGTTCGGCGATCCGGACGCCTCCTACCAGGACGCGCTGGACCGGCACTACTCCGAGGGTGCGCCGGCCGGCTGGGAGTCCGACTACGTCTCCTCCTACGCCACCATGCACCCGGCGGAGGACTGGGCAGAGAGCTTCGCCCACTACCTGCACATCCGCGACACCGTCGACACCGCAGCCGCCTTCGGCTTCGCGCCGTCGGGTGCCGCCCTCGACCGCAACCTCCCCGGCGAGGCCGGCTTCGACCGGTTGATCCAGCTGTGGCTGCCGCTGTCGTGGTCGCTGAACATGATCAACCGCTCGATGGGCCACAAGGACCTGTATCCCTTCGTCCTGCCGCCGAAGGTGCTCACCAAGATGAAGCTGGTGCACCGCGCGGTCGAGGCGGTTCCCGCTTCCTGAGTCCCATGTTCTGCCGCGGCGGTCGACCCTCGGGTCGGCCGCCGTCGCTGTGTCCGCACGGCGAGCGGCGGTGGCCGGCGGGCCGGTGAGGGGCGTGGGCGGTCGTGGGGGTTCCCGGGCTGCGTTCCGGCCGTCCCGCGCCTACGGTGGATCCATGGCAACGATCGCCTGGGTGGGACTCGGACACATGGGCGCGCCGATGACGGCGCGGCTGGTCGCCGCGGGACACGAGGTCCGTGGGCACGACCTCGACGCCGAGGCGGTCCGCGTCGCGGTGGCCGGTGGGGTGGTCGCGCCCGGTTCGCTGGCCGCCGCCCTGGACGGCGCCGACGTCCTGATCACCATGCTGCAGCGGGGGTCCCAGGTGCGGGCGGTGCTCGCCGAGGCGCTGCCGCTGCTGCCGCCGGGCACGCTGGTCATCGACTCCTCGACCATCGCCATCGACGACGCCCGCGAGCTGCACCGGACGGTCGCCGAGGCGGGCCTGCCCTTCCTCGACGCCCCGGTCAGCGGCGGCGTCCCGGGGGCGACCGCGGGCACCCTCACGTTCATGGTGGGCGGCGCGGCGGCGGATCTGGAGCGGGCCCGGCCGGTCCTGGAGCCGATGGCCGGGCGGATCTTCCACATCGGCCCGGGCGGGTCGGGCCAGGCCGCCAAGATCGTGAACAACCTGATGTTGGGCATCACCCTGGCCGCGACGTGCGAGGGTGCCGTGCTCGCCGACCGGCTCGGGCTCGATCACCGCGTCTTCCAGCAGATGGCCAGCGTCTCGTCGGGCGACAGCTGGGCGCTGCGCACCTGGTACCCGATGCCCGGCGTGCTCGAGACCGCCGCGGTGAACCGGGATTTCGACGGCGGCTTCGTCGTGGACCTGATGGCCAAGGATCTCGGGTTGGCGCTGGCGGCCGGGGCCGCGACCGGCACCGGTCTGCCCTTCACCGCCGAGGTGGCCGCCGGTCTGCAGAGGCTGCGGGACGCGGGGCTGGGCGGGAAGGACAGCTCGGTGTTCGTCAAGCTGGTGGACGGCTCGCTCGACTGAGCCGGCCGCGCCCTCAGTCGGCGGTGGCCTCCGCGAGCGCGGTGGCGTCGGCGGAAGTCCTCGGTGCGGCGTCGTGGGCGGTGGCGGCGTCGGCCGGGGCCAGCTGCCGGGCGAAGCCGACGGCCACCCCGGCCGCCACCACGAACCCGGCCGCCCCGAACCAGAACGCGGCGGCCGGCGCGAGGTGCTCGGCCAGCTTGGTGGCGACGAACGGCGCGATCGCGCCGCCCATGAACCGGACGAAGCTGTACCCCGCCGAGGCGATCGGCCGGTCGACCGGCGCGATGACCATGACGGTCTGGGTGACCAGTGTGTTGGCGCAGCCGGAGAACAGCCCGGACACGACCACGCAGGTGGCCAGCGTGGCGGGGGAGTCCACGCCCAGCGCCATCACCACGAGGATCACCGTCAGCGCCCCCATGATGACGGCGAGGCTGCGGTGGGTGCCGAGCCGGCGCTGGGCGATCGGCGCGACCCACACCGACGACACGGCCACCAGCACGCCCCAGCCGAAGAACACCCAGCCCAGGGCCAGTGCGCTCATCTCCATTGGATAGGGCGCGTAGGCGAGCAGGGTGAAGAAGCCGACGTTGTAGAAGAACGCCACGACCGCGATGACCGCCAGCCCCGGGTGCCGCAGCGCCCGGAACGGCTCCAGCAGCCCGTACCGGCGGGTGGGGGCGGCCACGTCGCCGAGCAGTACGACGGTGGCGACGAACGCCAGCGCCATCAGCACCGCGACGCCGAAGAACGGTCCGCGCCAGGAGATGTCGCCGAGCAGCCCGCCGACCAGCGGGCCGGTGGCGATGCCGATGCCCAGTGCGGACTCGTACAGGATGATGGCGCCACCGATCCCGCCGCTGGCCGCACCGACGATCACCGCCAGCGCGGTGCCGACGAACAGCGCGTTGCCCAGACCCCAGCCGGCCCGGAACCCGACGATCGCGCCGATGGTGTCCGACGACCCGGCCAGCGCACTGAACACCACGACCATCGCCAGACCGGCGAGCAGCGTGCGCTTGGGTCCGAGGCGGCTGGACACCCACCCGCTGAACACCATCGCGAACGCCATGATGAACAGGTAGGAGGTGAACAACAGCGAGATCTGCGACGGCGTCGCGCCGAGGTCCTCGCGCAACGTGGGCAGGATCGGGTCGACGAGCCCGATGCCCATGAAGGCGATGACACAGGCGAAGGCGACGGCCCAGACCGACTTCGGCTGGTGCAGCAGGCCGGTTTTCGCGGGAGCGGAGGGAGTGGTGGGGGTGGTGGAGTGCGTGGTCACGACGGACAATTTAGCACTGCTAACGATCGTCGTCACGCCGTCGACCGTGGCGCCGCTCACGGTCGCGGGTACGGTCTGTGGCGCGGTGCGCGCGGCGCCGCGGGTGGCACGACGGACGCCGGGACGACGGCAGCGGGGGAGGCGACCATGAGCGACGACGGACTCTTCGCCGACCCGACGCAGCCCGCCGCCGGGGTCTTCACGACGACGCCGACCGCGACGGCGCCGCGGTTCGACGCCAACGCCCCGCTGGCGGCCCGGATGCGGCCCCGTACCCTCGACGAGGTCATCGGTCAGCAGCACCTGCTCGGCCCCGGCGCGCCGCTGCGGCGGCTCGTGCACGGCGGCGCGCCGTCGTCGATGCTGCTGTACGGCCCACCCGGCACCGGCAAGACCACGCTGGCGACCCTCGTCGCGGGGGCCACCGGGCGGCGGTTCGCGCAGCTGTCGGCGATCGCCGCCGGGGTCAAGGAGGTCCGCGGCGTCATCGAGCAGGCGCGGTACACGCTGCGCAGCACCGGTGAGCAGACCGTGCTGTTCATCGACGAGGTGCACCGCTTCAACAAGGCGCAGCAGGACTCGCTGCTCGGTGCCGTCGAGGACCGCACCGTCATCCTCATCGGGGCGACCACCGAGAACCCGTTCTTCTCGGTGGTGTCGCCGCTGCTGTCCCGTTCGCTCATCCTGCAGCTGCAACCGCTCACCGACGACGACATCGTCGGGGTCCTGACCCGCGCGGTGACCGACGACCGCGGGCTGGCCGGCCGGGTGACGCTCGCCGACGAGGCGCGCGCCCACCTCGTCGCGCTGTCCGGCGGCGACGCGCGACGCTCGCTGACCGCGCTCGAGGCCGCCGCCGACTCCGTGCTGGACGAACACCCCCGGGCGACCCGGGAGGAGCCGGCCGCGGTCGATCTCGCCGCCGTCGAGCGGGCCGTCAACCGGGCCGCCGTCCGCTACGACAAGTCCGGCGACCAGCACTACGACATCATCAGCGCGTTCATCAAGTCGATGCGCGGCTCCGACGTGGATGCGGCGCTGCACTACCTGGCGCGGATGATCGAGGCCGGCGAGGACCCGCGCTTCATCGCCCGCCGGCTGATGGTGCACGCCAGCGAGGACGTCGGGATGGCCGACCCGACCGCGCTGCAGACCGCCGTCGCCGCCGGACAGGTCGTGCAGATGGTCGGGATGCCGGAGGCGAAGCTGGCACTGGCCCAGGCCACCATCCACATCGCCACCGCACCGAAATCCGGCGCGGTGACCTCCGCGCTGGGTGCGGCGATGGGCGACGTGCAGGCGGGCAGGAGCGGATCGGTGCCGCCGCACCTGCGCGACGGGCACTATCCGGGAGCGGCGAAGCTCGGCAACGCGCAGACCTACGTGTTCCCGCACGCGCTGCCCGACGCCATCGCCACCCAGCAGTACCCGCCGGACGAACTCGTCGGGCGCGACTACTACGAGCCGACCGGCCGGGGCGCCGAACGCGCCCTGGCCGAGCGGGTGCCGCGGCTGCGCCGGGCGGTCCGCGGGCAACCCGGGAACACCACGACGGAAGGATGCAACGCATGACGACCTACAGGGCGATCCGTGTCGAGCAGACCGGCGGTCCCGAGGTGCTCCGGCTCGCCGAGCTCGAACCCGCGCCGCTGGGGCCGGGGCAGGCCCGGGTGCGGATCGCCGCCGCCGGGGTCAACTTCATCGACATCTACCACCGGGACGGCAGCTACCCCCGCAAACTCCCGTTCACCGCCGGCCTCGAGGGCGCCGGCACCGTCGTGGAGGTCGCCGACGGGGTCACCGAGGTCACCGTGGGCGACCGGGTCGCCTGGGAGAACCTGCCCGGCTCCTACGCGGCGGAACTCGTCGGCGAGGCGGCCAAGCTGATCCCGGTGCCCGACGACGTGAGCGACCTCGACGCGGCCGCCTTCCCGCTGCAGGGCCTCACCGTCCAGTACCTCACCACCAGTTCGTACGCGCTGCGGGCGGGCGACGACGTCCTCGTGCACGCCGGGGCGGGCGGGGTCGGGCAGCTGCTCATCCAGGTCGCGTCGCGGCTGGGTGCGCGGGTCGTCGCCACGGCCTCCACGCCCGAGAAGCGGCAGCTGTGCACGGACGCCGGGGCCGCCGACGTCATCGGGTACGAGGGCTTCGACGAGGTGGCGCGCGATCTCACCGGCGGGCAGGGCGTCCACGCCGTCTACGACGGCGTCGGCAAGGACACCTTCGACCGCTCGATGAACGCGCTGCGGATCCGCGGGTCGATGGTGCTGTTCGGTGCCGCCAGCGGTCAGCCCGCGCCCGTCGATCCGCGGCGGCTGGCGGCGAAGTCGCTGTTCCTCACCCGACCCAAGCTCGCCGACCACGTCCTCACCCGGGACGAGCTGCTGATGCGGGCGGCCGACGTGCTGGGCCGGATCGCCACCGGCGAGCTCGCGCTGCGGATCGGTGGCCGGTACGACCTCGCGGACGCCGCCCGGGCGCACGAGGACCTGGCCGGGCGCCGCACCACCGGGAAGTTGCTGCTCATCCCCTGAGCCGACGCCCGACGCCCGGCCGGCCGGTGGTCGCCGCAGGCCGGTCCGCCCCGCCCCGCGGCGGAGTTCCGGTCGCCCGCGGGACGGATCCGGCCGGGCGGCACCGGCCGATACCGTGGGGCGGTGCTGACCGAACGCGTGCGGGGCTGGTGGCGACGCATCGTCGTGCCCGGCTGGGTGCGGCCGCGGCCGACCGCCGCCCAGCGACGCACCGACGTCCTGCTGGTGGTGCTGTTCTTCGTGGTCGCGCCGTTCAGCGCGGTGGTGGCGGACAGCCTGGCGTCCGCGTTCGGCCGGACGCTGCCCGACTGGCGCTGGCAGGCGCTGTGGATCGTCGCGCTGGGGCTGCCGCTGATGTGGCGCCGGCGGTTCCCGATCAGCTCGATGCTGGTGGTCGCGGCGGTGTTCCTGCTGTCCCAGTGGGCCGGGTTCCCGGACAACCTGGCGGCGTCGGTCGCGCTGTTCTGGTCGCTGTACTCCGTCGGGGCGTGGTCGCGGCACCGGGTGGCCGCGTTCTGGGCGCGGGTGTTCGTGGTGGCCGGCATGTTCGTGTTCATCGCCGTCAGCTTCGTGCTGGCCGGCGCCGACGTGCTGCCCGACAACCCGCAGACCCAGCCCGGGCCGCTCTCGGCGTACGCGGCCACCGTGCTCAACAGCGTGCTCGCCAACGTCGTGTACTTCGCCGCCAGCACCTACTTCGGCACGGTGTCGTGGACGTCGGCGCGGCGGGAGAGTCAGCTCGCCGACCAGGCCGCGGCGCTGGAGGCGGCCCAGCGGGAGAACGCGGAGCGCGCGGTCACCCGCGAGCGGCTGCACATCGCCCGGGAGCTGCACGACGTCGTCGCCCACCACGTCTCCGTGATGGGCGTGCAGGCCAGCGCGGCGCGGCGGGTGCTGGGCCGCAGTCCCGAGCTCGCCAGCGATGCGCTCAGCGCGGTGGAGAACACCGCACGGGTCGCGATCACCGAGCTGCGCGCGCTGCTCGGGGTGCTGCGCGACGAGGCGCCGACGGACGAGCTGACGCCGGGCGGCGCCGGCACCGCCCTAGGGCCCGCGGGCGAGAGCCTGCACGCCGCACCCGGGGTGGAGCAGATCCCGGCGCTGGTCGGCCAGGCGGAGGGGGCCGGGCTGCAGATCCGGTTCGGGGTGTTCGGCACCCCACGGCCGGTGCCGGCGGGAGTGTCGTTGTCGTTGTTCCGGATCGTGCAGGAGGCGCTGACCAACGTGCTCAAGCACGCGTCGGCGACGAACGTCGAGGTGCGGTTGCGCTACCGCGACGTCTCGGTGGAGGTGGAGATCACCGACGACGGGCTGGGCGCGGCCGGCCGGACCGCCCGGCCGGGAGCGGCGCCCGGCTACGGTCTGGTGGGCATGCGCGAGCGGGTCGCAGTGCACGGGGGCGAGCTGGTGACGGGGCCGCGGGACACCGGTGGCTTCCGGGTCCGGGCGGATCTGCCCACCGACGTGAGCCGCCGCGGGGGCGAGCGGGGAGTGGGGGCCGCCCCCGGCGGGAGGCCCCCGACGGAGCACGACGAGCGGATCGAGGCGTTCCATGAGTGACCCCCTGCGGGTGGTGATCGTCGACGACCACGAGCTGGTGCGCGCCGGCTTCCGCATCATCCTGGACGCCGAGGACGACATCGACGTCGTCGGGCAGGCCGCCGACGGCGCCGCCGGGGTGACGGTGGTGGGCGAGCTGACGCCGGACGTGGTCCTGATGGACGTGCAGATGCCCGGGATGGACGGCATCGAGGCGACCCGGCAGATCCTCGCCGGGAAGGCCGTCGCCTCCGGGGCGCGGTGCGGCCCGGCGGTGATCATCCTGACCACCTTCGACCGTGACGACTACCTGTTCGCGGCGCTGCGGGCCGGCGCCAGCGGCTTCCTGCTGAAGAACTCGAGCCCCGAGGACCTCATCGAGGCCATCCACGTCGTCGGCCGCGGCGATGCGCTCCTGGCGCCGGAGATCACCCGCCGGGTGATCGAGCGGTTCGTGGCCGCCCCGGCGGCGCAGCCCTCGATGCGGCCGGGGGCCGCCGCGCAGCTCGCCGAGCTGACCGAACGCGAACACGAGGTGCTCGTCCGGCTGGCCGGTGGCGCGTCCAACGCCGAGATCGCCGGCCAGCTGTTCCTCGGTGAGGCGACGGTGAAGACCCACGTGTCGCGGGTGCTGATGAAACTCGGTCTGCGGGACCGGACACAGGCCGTCGTGTTCGCCTACGAGAACGGGGTGGTGCGGCCGAGGGTCTGAGGCGTGCGAGCGGCGGTCCGGGCGCAGCCCGGAGATCGCGCGCACGCGACACCGGGAACGGTGCGACACGGCACCCCGCGGCGACGCGCGGACCGCAGCGGTGGTGACCGAGCGGTCCATCCGAGACCCGCGAGCTGTCCGCCCCTTTCGCCCACTCCGGGACCCGTCGACGGCCGCGATGCCCACCGGGACCATCGAGATCCTGGGTGACCCGGGTCCGGAGCCGCGCGCCTCCAGGCGGCCGTCCGGCGTCGGGCCGCTCCTGACGTTCCACTGGCTCAGGGCGCCCGGGCTGCGCCCGCGGGGCCCGGCGGGCCGCCCGCCGGCGGCGCGGTCTCATCCCCGTGACGGACCCGACCACACCGCTCGGCGGACCCGCGCCCTCGGCTCCGCGGCGGATGCCCACGGGTGTCACCGCTGCCTAGCGTCGACAGGGACAGCGTTGACCACGGACGGCCGCGTCATCCAGCCGTCGGGACGAGAGGTGGGACCGTGCTGGAACTCCGATCCGTCAGCCGCCGGTTCGGCGACCGGACGGTGGTGGACGACGTGTCGTTCACCGTCGGCCCGGGACGACTGACCGGCTTCGTCGGCGCCAACGGCGCCGGCAAGACCACCACCATGCGCATCGTGCTCGGTGTGCTGGCCGCCGACCGCGGTGAGGTGCACTGGCAGGGCCGACCGATCACGACGGGGGAGCGCCGCCGCTTCGGCTACATGCCGGAGGAGCGCGGGCTGTACCCGAAGATGAAGGTGGCCGACCAGATCACCTACTTCGGTCAGCTGCACGGGATGTCCCGCCGGGACGCCGCCGCCTCGACGTCCGCACTGCTGGAACAGCTCTCGCTCGACGACCGCAGCAACGACACCCTGGAGTCGCTGTCGCTGGGCAACCAGCAACGCGCCCAGATCGCCGCCGCCCTGGTCCACGACCCGATCGCGCTGATCCTCGACGAGCCGTTCTCCGGGCTGGACCCCCTCGCGGTGGACACCGTGGTCAGCGTGTTGCGCGAGCGGGCCGCCCGCGGTGTGCCGGTGCTGTTCTCCAGCCATCAGCTCGACGTGGTCGAGCGGCTCTGCGACGACGTCGTCGTGATCGCCGGCGGCCGGGTCGCCGCCGCCGGCGAGCGCGACCAGTTGCGGCACGCCCACGCCGGACTGCGCTACCGCCTCACCGTCGACCCGGACGCCGGCTGGCTGCGCGACTGGGCCGCCGCCAACGGAATGCGCGTCGTGGACATCGACGGACCCCGCGCGGTGATCGAGCTGAGCCGTCCCGACCTCGAGCAGCCGCTGCTCACCGAGGCGCTGCGCCGCGGACCGGTCCGTGAGTTCGCCCCCGTCGTCCCCACCCTGTCGCAGATCTTCCGGGAGGTCATCCGATGAGCACGTCCACGCTCGACAAGGCCGCGGCCCCGCCCACCGCCACCGGCACCTCCGAGTGGCAGGCCACCATGCTGGTCGCCAAGCGCGAGATGCGGGTCAAGCTGCGTGACCGGGCCTTCCTCATCGGCAGCCTGTTCACGCTCGTGATCGTGGCGGCGGCGACGATCCTGCCGTCGTTCTTCTCCGGCGGGGCCACCACCGTCGCCGCGGTCGGGGACGCCGCCCAGCGTGCGGCAGCCACCGCCGGTGCCGAGGTCACCGTCGCCGCCACCCCGGACGCCGCCGAAGCGCTCGTCCGCGACGGCAGCGTCGACGCCGCCCTCATCCCCGACACCGCCGGCACGTCGCCGTTCGGGGTCAGCATCGTCGCCCTCGAGGAGGCGCCGACCGATCTGGTCACCAGCCTGTCGCTGCCGACCCCGGTCCAGCTGCTCGAGCCGTCGTCGGTCGACCCGGCGCTGGCGTTCCTGATCCCGTTCGCCTTCGCCATCATCTTCTTCATGACGTCCCTGACGTTCGGGCTGTCCATCGCCCAGAGCGTGGTGGAGGAGAAGCAGACCCGCATCGTCGAGATCCTGGTCGCCGCCATCCCGGTGCGGGCCCTGCTGGCCGGCAAGGTCCTGGGCAACACCGTCCTCGCCGTCGGGCAGATCGTGCTGATCGTCGCCGCCGCGCTCGTCGGGATGCGGATCAGCGGCACCGACCTGTTCTCCGGCGACGTGCTGGCCCAGCTGAGCGAGGCGATCCTGTGGTTCGTGCCGTTCTTCCTGCTCGGATTCCTGCTGCTGGCCGGGTTGTGGGCGGTCGCCGGCGCCCTGGTCAGCCGCATCGAGGACCTCGGCTCCGCGACCACGCCGGTGCAGCTGCTGGTGATGCTGCCGTTCTTCGGCGTCATCTACGGCAGCTCGCAGCCGACGCTGATGACCTGGCTGTCGTACGTGCCGTTCTCGGCCCCCACCGCGATGCCGGTGCGCATCTTCAACGGGGAGGTCGGCGTCGTCGAACCGCTGATCTCACTGGCCGTCCTGGCCGCCACCGCCACCGTGGTGGTGCTGCTCGCCGCCCGTCTCTACCAGGGCTCGGTGCTGCGGACCAACGGCAAGACCTCCTACGCCCAGGCCTGGAAGTTCCGCGAGAAGGTCTGACCCGTCAGGACCCGCGCGGCCGGCAGTCCGGACACCTACTCCGTCCCGACACCGACACCGACACCGACTCCGTCCCGACACCGACACCGACTCCGTCCCGACACCGACTCCGTCCCGACCCCGACTCCGTCCCGACCCCGACTCCGTCCCGACACCCACGGGCAGTCCCGACCCCGACGGGCACCGCCACACCGGCGCGCAGCCCACACCGACCGACGTCGCGACCCGATCGGCGTCCCACCGCCCGGACGGCCCACCCGGCCGTCCGGGCGGTGTCGCGTTCCGCGCCCGGATTCCGCTTCCGTGAGCGGAGCGGCCGCCCACCGGCCCGCCGCTCCGCTTCCCCGCCGGTGGCGCCGGGTAGTCTTCTGCGTGCCCGGCGACCCTTGCCGGCAGCGGAGTGATCCGTTCATCTCGGCCGGCAAGGAGACACCTATGACGGTGGGAGAAATTGCCCTCCTCGTTATCGCGGGCGTATTTCTGATCCTGGCGGTCGTCGCCGTCCTCACGCTGATCAAGGTCGGCAAGACCATGGACGCGGCCCGTGAGGCCATCGCGAACACCCAGACCGACACCCGCCCCGTGCTGCGCAAGGCCGACGCCACCCTCGGGCTGGTCAACACCAACCTCAAGCACATCACCGGGGTCACCAACGCCGCGAGCGCCATCACCGGCAACGTCTCGGGTCTGGTCAGCATCGTCGCAGCGACCCTCGGCGGTCCCGCCGTCCGGGCCGCCTCGTTCACCTACGGCGTCCGCAAGGCCCTCTCGGCCCGCAGCGCCAAGGCCGTGAAGAAGGCGCAGAAGAACGCCAAGAGGCTGAGCCGCTGATGCGCCGCACCTTCTACCTCGCCGTCGGCGCCGCCCTGGGCGTGGCCGCCACCCGCCGCACCCGCCGCGCCAAGGAGCAGGCGATGGCCGCGTTGACCCCGACCTCGGTCGCCGGCAACGTCGCCGACGCCATCGCCGAGCTGGGCAACGCGGTCGGCTCCTTCGCCGCCGACGTCAGGGCCGGCATGGAGGAGCGCGAGTCCCAGTTGGTCGCCGTCATCGACGAAGCCACCGGCGTCGTGGTCCGCACGCCACCGGAGCTCGCCGGTCCGGCCCGGCCGCTGGCCGAGGCCGCCGACCGCTGGAGTCCCCGCCGGCGCAAGCGCACCTGACCCGGCGCTCCGGCGGCACCCGCGGAGGCGCCGTCGGACGACAGCCCCGTCACGGGCGCCCCGCGTGGCCGAGATGCCCGACCCGCCCCGACCGGGTCCGTGCCACGTCGCGGACCTCGGCTCCCGGCGCCCGGTCCCACCGGGTTCGCGACCAGCCGCCCGCACGAGGGATCATGGACGACGGCCGTCGTCCAGCCGCCGGCCGTGCACCACCCGATTCCGCAGCACGCACCACACGAGCGAGGACCCACGCATGCAGACCCTGGAGATCCAACGCCGCTTCCTGGAGTACTTCCAGCGCAACGGACACACCGTGGTGCCGTCGGCCTCGCTGATCAGCCAGGACCCCACCGTCCTGTTCACCATCGCCGGGATGGCCCCGTTCAAGCCGTACTTCCTCGGCCAGCAGACCCCGCCGTGGCCGCGCGCCACCAGCGTGCAGAAGGTGCTGCGGACGCTGGACATCGAGAACGTCGGGCAGACCACCCGGCACTGCACGTTCTTCCAGATGGCCGGCAACTTCTCCTTCGGCGACTACTTCAAGGCCGGCGCGATCACGCACGCCTGGACGCTGATCACCAGCTCCGTCGAGGACGGCGGGCTCGGCTTCGACCCGGAGCGCATCTGGGTGACCGTCTACAAGAACGACGACGAGGCCATCCGGCTGTGGGAGGAGATCGCCGGGCTGCCCGCCGAGCGGATCCAGCGCCGCGGCGGCGAGGACAACTACTGGGACATGGGCGTCCCCGGCCCCGGCGGCCCCTGCTCGGAGATCTACTACGACCGAGGCCCGGAATACGGCCTCCCCGGCGGCCCGGTGGCCGACGAGGACCGCTACATCGAGATCTGGAATCTCGTCTTCATGCAGGACGTCCGCGGGGAGGACAGCCCCAAGTACGACTTCCCGCCGGTCGGCTCGCTGCCGGAGAAGAACATCGACACCGGCATGGGCGTCGAGCGCGTCGCGTTCCTGCTGCAGGGCGTGGACAACGTCTACGAGACCGACCTGATGCGTCCGTTCATCGCGACCGCGGAGCAGCTGTCCGGCCGTACCTACGGCGAGAACCACACCGACGACGTCCGGTTCCGGGTCATCGCCGACCACGTCCGGTCCGCGGCGCTGGTCATCGCCGACGGGGTCACCCCCAGCAACGAGGGCCGCGGCTACGTGCTGCGCCGGCTGATCCGCCGGGTCATCCGGTCCATCCGCCTGCTCGGCGTGACCGAACCCGTGATGGCCACGCTCCTCACCCAGGTCCGCGACCTGCTGGGACCGATCTACACCGACCTGGCCACCGACTTCGACCGCATCCTGCGGGTCGCGGTCGCCGAGGAGGACAGCTTCCGCAAGACGCTGGAGTCCGGGTCGAAGCTGTTCACCGACGCCGCCGCGCAGACCACCGCGGCCGGCAGCAGCGCGGTCAGCGGCTCGACCGCCTTCGCCCTGCACGACACCTACGGCTTCCCGCTCGACCTGACGCTGGAGATGGCCGACGAGGTCGGTCTGAGCGTGGACGTCGCCGGCTTCAAGCGGCTGATGGACGAGCAGAAAGCCCGTGCCCGCGCCGACGCCAAGGCCCGCAAGGGCGGGTTCGCCGACCAGCACGTCTACCGGGAACTGCTCGAGCTCGGCGCCACCGAGTTCACCGGCTACGACGAGCTGACCAGCGAGGGAACCATCCGCGGCCTCATCGCCGACGGTGAGCGGATTCCCGCCGCGAAGGCGGGGGACATCGTGGAGGTGGTCCTGGACCGCACCTCGCTCTACGCCGAGGCCGGCGGCCAGGACTCCGACGCGGGTCAGATCCTCGGCTCCGGGCTGTCCGCCGAGGTGCTCGACGTGCAGAAGATCGCCCGCAAGCTCTGGGTGCACCAGGTCCGCGTCACCGAGGGCGAGCTGACCGAGGGTGCCTCGGTGATCACCGCCGTCGACGCCGCCAACCGGGCGCGCGCCAACCAGGCGCACTCGGCCACCCACCTGGTCAACGCCGCCCTGCGTGAACTCCTCGGCCCGGACGCCCTGCAGGCCGGCTCGTACAACAAGCCCGGCTACCTGCGGCTGGACTTCACCTGGTCCGGCGGGCTGTCCGGGTCCGCCAGGGCCGAGATCGAGGCCGCGGCGAACCGGGCCATCACCGACAACCTCGCGGTCACCACGTCGCTGTCCACCGTGGCCGAGGCCAAGGCCCGCGGGGCGGTCGCGTTGTTCGGCGAGGTCTACGGCGACGTCGTCCGCGTGGTGGAGATCGGCGGCCCGTGGTCGCTGGAACTCTGCGGTGGCACCCACGTCGCCCGCTCGTCGGAGGTCGGCAGCCTGGTGCTCCTCGGGGAGTCCAGCGTCGGTTCCGGGGTGCGACGGGTCGAGAGCTACGTCGGGTTCGACGCGTTCAACCACCTCGCCGCCGAGCGCGCGCTGCTGGAGAACCTCACCGGCCTGCTCAAGGTGCCGTCCAAGGAACTGCCGAGCCGGGTCGCCGGGCTCGTCGAGCGGCTGAAGACCGCGGAGAAGGAGCTCGCCGCGATGCGGGCGGCCGCGGTGCTGTCGTCGGCGGGTTCGCTCGTCGACGGCGCCCAGCGCCTCGGCGACGTCGAGCTGGTCGCCGCGGCGCTGCCGTCCGGCACCTCCGCCGGGGACCTGCGTGCGCTGGCCGGCGACGTGAAGGGCCGCCTCGGCGGCCGCCCGGCGGTGGTGGCGCTCTTCGGTGAGGTGGACGGCACCGTGCCCTTCGTCGTCGCCGTCACCGACGCCGCCCTGGCCACCGGACTCAAGGCCGGTGAGCTGGTCAAGGCGTTCCTGCCCGACATCCAGGGCCGCGGTGGTGGCCGCCCCGAGCTCGCCCAGGGCTCGGGAACGAACGCCGCGGGCACAGACGACGCCCTCGCGTCACTGCGCGTCACCCTCGGTGGATCGAACGGGTGAGGTCGGTCTCAGACGACACACCGCCGGCGCCCGCAGGGGTGCGATTGGGGGTGGACGTGGGTAGCGTGCGGGTCGGTGTCGCGATCAGCGACCCGCACGGGATCCTCGCCACCCCGGTCGGCACGTTCGCCCGGGACGGTCGTTCGGCGGCCGTGCTCGACAGGATCGCTGCCCTGGTGGACGAGAACAACGTCGTGGAGGTCGTCGTGGGGCTACCCCGATCGCTCTCCGGACGCGAAGGTCCCGCCGAGACCGCCGCACGCGATTTCGTCCGTCGTCTGCAGCCGCGCATCGCCGTCCCCATCGTCTTCGTCGACGAACGGTTCACCTCGGTCACCGCGAACCGCATCCTCGCCGAGCGCGGTGTGCGCGGCCGCAAGGCCAGGGCGACGGTCGACCAGGTGGCGGCGGTGCAGATCCTCCAGCAGCACCTCGACATCCGGCGGAGCCGGGGCGACGCGGGGTGAAGGACTCACTCGGACTGTTCGGGCACACCGACGATCCGGACGGTCGCGGCTCGGGGGGAACCGACCACACCGGTGAATACGACATGGCGGAGCTGCGCGCCGCGCTCCGGACGTCCCGCACCGACCAGGCGACCCTCCCGCGCGAGCCGACCCGGGAGCGGCGGGCCCTGCGGCTGGCCGACGAGAACCGGCGGCGACGGCGACGCCGCTCGTCGCTGGTCGCGGTGATCGTGCTGCTCCTCATCGCCGGGGGCACGTTCTTCCTGGTCCGGACCTGGTCGACCGAGGAGGTCGTGCCGCCTGCGGACTTCGTCGGCGCCGGCACCACCGAGACCGTGGTCCGGGTCAACGCCAACGACGGCTCGCGCCAGATCGGCACCGCCCTCTTCGACGCCAAAGTGGTGGCCAGCGTCGAGGCGTTCGTCGCCGACGCCGACGGCGACGACGGGATGCGGGGCATCCAACCCGGCTACTACAAGGTGCGGCAGGGTGCGTCGGCGTCCGCCGCGGTCGCGGCCCTGCTCGACGACCAGAACCGGGTGGGCCGGATCGACCTCATCCCGGGCGTCACCCTGGCCGACACCCGCACCCCCACCGGTGAGACGGCGTCGCCCGGGTACGTCACCCAGATCACCCAGGCCGCCTGCGTCCCGCTCAACGGCGTCGCCGACTGCTTCACCACCGACGAGCTGTGGCAGCAGATCCGCACCGCCGATGTCGCCTCGATGGGCCTCGTCGACTGGGCGGTCCAGCGGGTCGCGGCCAATCCCGACCTGGACCATCGTCTCGAAGGCATGATCGCCCCCGGCGTCTACAACATCCCGCCGACCGACGACCCCGCCGTGGTGCTCCGGTACCTGCTCGGCGCCTCCGCGGTGTACTGGAACACCAGCGGCATCTCGACGCAGGCCGCCGGCGCCAACGGCGACGACCCGTACGAGCTGGCCGTCATCGCCTCCCTCATCGAACGGGAGGCGATCACCGGCGACATGGGCAAGGTCAGCCGGGTCATCCAGAACCGGCTCGGGGTGCCCATGCGGCTGCAGCTGGACTCGACGGTCAACTACGCCAGGAACGAGTCGCAGATCGCCACCACCGAGGCGGACCGCCTCGACGCGGGCAGCCCGTACAACACCTACGCGCACGAGGGGCTGCCACCCACCCCGATCGGCGGGATCGGACCGGACGCGTTGGCCGCCGCCCTCCGTCCCGCCGACGGTGACTGGTTGTACTTCGTCAAGGTCAACCCCAAGACCGGCCAGTCCTGCTTCAGCGCGACCCTCGAAGCACACAACGCATGCGTGGAACAGGCCCGGGCGGCTGGTGTCTTCGGCTGATCCGCGGCGCGCGGCGGTCCTGGGATCCCCGGTCGGTCACTCGCTCTCACCCGTCCTGCACCGCGCCGCCTACGCCGCGCTGGGGCTGACCGGATGGACCTACGACGCCATCGACATCGGCGCCGACGGCGCGCTGCTGCCCGACATCGTGCGGCGCAGCGGGACCGGGTGGGCCGGCTTCAGCGTGACCATGCCCGGCAAACCGGGGGCGGCGGCCATCGCCGACGACCGCAGTACCCGGGTCCGACGGCTCGGGGTGGCCAACACCCTCGTCCGGCACGACGGCGGCTGGGCCGCGGAGAACACCGACGTCGACGGTGTGGCCGGCGCACTCACCGCCGCCGGCGCGACCGGACTGCGACGGGGCCTGATCATCGGAGCCGGCGGCACCGGCATGGCGGCGCTGCTCGCCCTGTCCGAGCTCGGCGTCACCGACCTCGTCGTGGCGGGCCGCCGCGAGAGCAGCACCGCCGCCGCCCTGGAACTCGCGCATGCGCTCGGGCTCGGAGCCCGGCACGCCGCGCTCGATCCGGACGGCATCGCCGCGGTCGCCGCCGAGGTCGACGTCGCCGTGGCCACCGCGCCGGCCGGTGCGCTGGACGCACTGGCCGCACCGCTGGCCGGCGTTCCGGTGCTGTTCGACGCGATCTACCACCCCTGGCCGACCGCGCTGGCCGCCGCGGGTGCCGCCGGCCGCATCACGGTCACCGGGCTGGACATGCTGCTGCACCAGGCGTTCCGTCAGGTCGAGCTGATGACCGGCCGGGCGGCTCCGCGGGCGGCGATGCGGGACGCGTTGATCGCCGCCGCCGGCGCGACGCTGCCGCTGCCGTACTGACGCACGTCGAATCCGCGCGGTGACCGCGCCCCGACGCCGCCGCCGTGACCCGGCCGCTGCGACGCCGCCGCTGCGACCGCGTCGCCGCGACCGCGTCGCCGTGGACCGCGATGCGCCCGCCGCGCGGTCCGGGCCACCGCACGCGTCGCGGCTCGCCGCGAGGACGTCGGTGCGCGGCCGGCCAGGCCGGCCCCGGGAGCCCTAGCCGGGCTGGTCGCCCCCGGGTCGGTCCCGGTCCGGAGCCGTGCGGAACGGTGCCTCGCACCGAGGTGGGGACAGGTCCGTCGCTGCGCGCAGTCGGTCTGACACAGTGGGTCGATGTCCAGCTGGCTCGTCCCCGCGCTCTGCGCCCTCGGCGGTGCCGCCGCCGGCGCGGCGTCCCGGGTGCTGCTCGGCCGGTTGCGCCGGGGGACCGTGGTGCGCCCGGGGCCGCTGGAGGTGGCGTCCGCGCTCCTCGCCGGCCTCGGTGGAGCGTCGTCGTTCCCCGACGGGCCGTGGCCGCTGGTGCTCTGGGTCGGGGTGCTGGCCGTTCCGCTCGCCGCGGTGGACCTGCGCCACCACCGGCTGCCCGACGCGCTGACCCTGCCGGCCGTGCCGCTGACCCTGGTGGTGTGCGCGATCGACCGGTGGTGGGGCGGCGGCACCGGAGACCTGGGGCGGGCGGCGGTCGCCGGCGCCGCCGTCGGCGGGCTGTTCCTGCTGCTGGCGACCCTCCGGCCGGACGCGATGGGCCGCGGTGACGCCAAACTCGCGTTCGGCCTGGGGATCGCGCTGGGCTACGTGTCGTGGCCGGCGGTGCTGCTGGGGATGTTCGGCGGCTTCCTCGCCGGGTCACTCGTCGGGCTGGCCGGCGTGGTGACCCGGCGGTTCGGCCTGCGCTCGGCCATCGCGTTCGGGCCGGCGCTGCTGCTCGGTTGCTGGGTGGTGCTGGCGGTGCCGTCGCTGCCCGCCTGGTTCAGCGGTACTGCTGGAGCTTCCGCTGCAGCAGGTTGGCCTTGACCGTGCGGAAGTACTCGCTGGACGCCGGCAGGTACATCAGCACGATGCCCGCGATGGCGAGGACGGCGCCGATCCACCCGGTGAGCGACGACGTGGACGACGTGTAGGTGCGGTCGGCCACCGTGACCGAGCCGGTCGCGTTGACCGTGGACAGCAGCGACAGCGCGGACAGCACGGTCAGGGTGATGCGGGCCCAGTTGCGGCCGGCACGCATCTTGAACGCGAACAGCAGGTACAACCCGAAGAACACCACACCGACGCCGATGAGGATGCCCTTGGCGACGTTGACGACGCTCTGCACCGACACCCCGTTGAGGTCCCGCTGCGCACTGGCGCCGGCCTCCCGCACGGCCTGGTCCCAGATGTCGGAGTTCAGCGCGAGCACGATGCCGATCAGCGCGATCACCGCGGTCAGGACGTACACGCCGAAGGCCGCGGTGACGGTCGTCGGGGTGGCGGTCTTCCCCGCCGCCCGGCTCGGGTCGTCGTAGCCGCCGCCCGGGTAGCCCTGCTGCGGGTAGTTCTGCTGGGGATACCCCTGCTGCTGCGGGTAGCCCTGCTGACCCGGGTACTGCTGGTGGCCCGGGTACGGCCCGGAGCCGCCCTGCTGCGGGTACGCCTGGCCCTGCTGCGGATACTGCGGGTACTGCTGCGGCTGCTGCGGCTGGTTCTGGGGCGGTTGGTACGGATCCGACATGACGTGCTCCTGGGGCCGTGCGGGCGGGAAACCTCCGGGGCGAAGTATGCCAGCAGGTCACAGCGCGCGACGGGGAATGCGTCAGTCCACCGGGTGGGCCGCCACGACCGCCGCGCAGCCCGCCGGATCGAGGTCGAACACGGTCGCGGCCCCGTCCACCGGGATCACCGAGACGGTGTGCGTGTCGCGGTACAGCCGCACCAGGTTGAACGCCGTGGACCGGGTGGTGTGCTCGTGGCCGGCCGGGCCGAGGGGATCGGTGCGGATGGCGGTGGACCCGGCCACGGCGACCGGCACGCCGCCCAGCGTGCCGCTCTGCGCCAGGTGGTGGTGCCCGGCCAGCACCAGCCGGACGTCGGTGCCGGCGATGACGTCGGCCAACGCGCGGCGGGAGGCCCGTTCGAGGGTGAAGTAGGTCAGCAGCGGGGTCGGCGGCGGGACCGGCGCGTGGTGCAGGACCACGACGGTGCCGTCCGGCGCGGGCGTGCCGAGGATGCGCGAGAGCTCGGCGAGGGTGTCGTCGGTCAGGCGGCCGTGTCCCTTGCCGACGATGGTGCTGTCCAGCGTGACGATCCGCAGCCGGTCGCCGAGCAGGATCCGCTGTACCCGGGGATCGGTGTCGTCCACGCCGAGGAGCTCACGGTGGAACGCCACCCGGACGTCGTGGTTGCCGGTGGCGTACACGAGCGGCACCCCGAGGGGTTCGACCGCGGCCCGCAGCCGCCGGTAGGCGTCCGGGTCGCCGGTGTCGGTCAGGTCCCCCGACAGCACGATGGCGTCGAAGCGGTGCCCGTTGGCCTGCCCGCGGCGCAGCTCGGCCACCACCGCGGCCAGCGTGACCTCCGGATCGACCACGCCGTTGTAGAGCACACCGGTCGACGTCAGGTGGCAGTCCGACAGGTGCACGATCGTGTGTCCGGCGACCTCGGGAGGCTCTCCGTCGGGGGTCACCGGCGTCGGTCCTCCCGCCGTCGGCGGCATCGGCTCAGCGGTCAACGGGGGCCTCCGGATCGGTCGACCAGCGGACGAGGGCGGGCAGCAGCGGCGCGAGTTCGGTCGCGCGCCACGTCGGCGTGCCGAGGCGACGGTCGAAGCGGTCGATGTGCGCGGTGCGGCCGCCCGCCTCGTGGACGGCGGCGAGATCGGCCGCCCAGCGGTCACCGATGCCCAGGACGCGGCGGGGGTCGCCGGTGCGGGCGACGGCGTCCGCGGCGATGGCGCGCAGTCCGTCGGGCTTGCCGGCCCCGCTGATGATCCGGTCCACGGCGGCGGTCAGCCCGACCGCGTCGAGCACCTCCGCGATGCCCGCCTCGGGGGCGTTGGTGACCAGCCACACCTGGTCGGACTCGTCGAGACCGTCGAGCCAGTCGGTGAGTCCGGGTTGCGCGTCGAGGGCGAACGCACTGCGCACGACATCCTCCCGGCTCTGCGCGTAGGCGGCACGACGCGCGTCCAGGGGCACCCCGGCTCCGTCGCTCATGGCGTGGACCACCTCGTAGCCGTCCTCGGCGGTGGCGAAGACGTCGGGGACGCCGGGCGGCGCGACGCGGCCCTCCAGGAACGATCGCATGCCGCCGATGATGAGGGTGGCGGTGGTCGGGTCGACCAGCTCGGCAACGCGCCGGGCGTAGGCCTGGACGGCGAGGTCGCCGACGTAGGCGGTGCCGTCGAAGTCGAGCAGGATGGCGAGCGGCACCGGGCCTCCGTGTCGTGGGTGGGGGCGGGCAGCGGACGTGCCCGTGCCCCGGTCGATCCTGCCAGCCGTCCCGGGCGCCGTGGGGCGGGTCCCGCCCCGTGCGCGGGTTCCCGCCGGTTCCCGCTCCCGCCCTGCACACAATAGACCGATGACCGACCTCTCGAGGCCCGCCGGCCGCCCTGCGGCGGGGACCGTGGCGTGACGCCCCGCACCGGACGGCTGCTCGGGGCCGGCATCGTCCTGACCGGGTTGCTGCTGATCCTGTTCGGATTCCTGACCTGGGCCGACGTCGCCCTCGCCGGCGCCGACAGCTCGTCGTTGAGCGGGTGGGGGGCGATCAGCGGCGGCCCCGGGGCGGCGGCCGGCGACAACATCAACGAGGTGATCACCAGCCTCGGCGGCGTCGGTTCCTACCGGCCGGCCCTGCTGCCGACGGTGCTGGCCGGGTTCGGGGTCGTGGCCGGGCTCGGGGTCGTGGTCCGGACGTCGAAGGTGGCCGCGGCCGGGGCGGTCGCGGTGGGTCTGTTCGTCGTCGGCTGGGGGCTGTACCGGGCGTTGCGTCCGGGCGACGTCGCCGGCCTGCTGGTCGAGGGTGACGTCGCGACCGCCGCCGTCGGCCCGTGGGTGACGTCGGTCGGTGGGCTCGCCATGGTCGCTCTGGCCGTCGCCGTCCTGGCGGCCCGGGCACCGGCGCCGCCCGTCGCGCCGCGCCGCCGGGGCATCCAGCCGCGGCGGTGACTCCCGGTGGGTGCCCCGGGCGACCGGGAGGCCCGCGAGATTCCGTCGGAGGTGCGTACTCGGGGGTGGTCGGGCGGCGGCGCCCGATCAGCGTCCGAGGCCCGGGAAGAAGCCCGGCAGCCGGGCGGCGACCGACGGCAGCAGCGCGCCGGCCACGAACAGCACTCCGACGCCGGCGAAGAGCACCGCCGCGATCAGCCGGAACGGCCCCGGCCCACCGGCCAGCCCGACCGCGACCAGCACCACGATCACCAGTCCGGCGACCCCGGTGAGCGGCCGGCGGTGACGGTCGACCACGGCGAACGTCGGGCGGCTCAGCAGCAGCACCAGCACCGCTCCGACCGGGAGGAACACCCCGCCGGCGTCGAACGGCTCCCCGGCGGCGGCGTCCGACGCGGCGGCCACTCCGAGCAGGGCCAGGATCACCGCCAGCACGATCGCCTTGCGCAGCACGGCGGGCCGCAGCCCACCCGGGTCCGCCTGGGTCACCGTGCCGCTCCCGTCCTCAGCGCGGCCGGTCGCCGTCGCCCGTCGCTCATCGCCCACCGGAGAGCCCGCCCGGGTCAGACGGTGCCGCCGGGCCCGAGTCGACCGGCCACCTGCTCGAGCACCGCGGGGTCACCGACGAACTGCTTGGACTCCCGCGGCCAGTGCACCACCACGTCGGTGAAGCCCAGTGCGGCGGCCCGGCCCACCGCGTCGTCGAAGACGTCGACGCTGCGCAGCGAGAACACCGGCGCGCTGTCGAGGTTGAGGTAGCGGGCCACACCGGGCCGCTCGGCGGTGATCCCGGCGAACCGGTCGGCCAGCTCCGCGATGCCGCGCCACCAGGAGTCGAGGTCGTCGGCGGGGGAGCCCACCGTCGCCCAGCCGTCACCGAACCGGGCGGCGATCCGCATGCTGCGAGGCCCGTTGGCCGCCACCACGATGGGCAACCGGGGACGCTGCACGCACCCCGGAAGCAGATGCGCGTCCACCGCCCGGTAGTGCGCGCCCTCGAAGCTGGTGACCGGCCGGCGCAGCAGCAGTTCGGTGAGCTCGACGAACTCGGCCAGCCGGTCGACCCGCTCCCGCGGCGGCAGGTCGTCCGCGCCGAACACCCGGGAGTCCCAGCCGAGCCCGCCCGCGCCCACCCCGGCGGTCATCCGGCCGCCCGACAGCACGTCCAGCGTCATCAGGTCCTTGGCCAGCGTCACCGGGTGCCGGAAGTTCGGGCTGGTCACCCAGGTGCCGATCCGCAGCGTCGACGTCGCCAGCGCCGCGACCGTCAGCGTCGGCATCGTGGCGTGCCACGGCTCGTCCGCCAGGTCCCGCCACGCCAGGTGGTCGTAGGTCCAGCCGTGTGCGAAGCCCATGTCCTGCAGCGCCTTCCAGCGCGCGGTGGTCTCGGCGGCGTCGAACTGGGGGAGGATGACGACCCCGACACGCATGAATGCCCCTCACTCTCCGGCGCGCGGGCGCGCACCGTGCCGACAGTCGATCAGAACCCGAGGTGCTCGCGGGCCCGGTCCACCGACGGGCCGGCCCACAGCGCCTGGTACACCCCGTTCTCCGACAGCGAGCGCAGATCGGCCCGGTCCAGGTACAGCGTGCCCGCCAGGTGGTCGGTCTCGTGCTGGACGATGCGGGCCTGCCAGCCCCAGTACTCGGCGTCGATGGTCGATCCGTCGGGAGCTGACGCCCTCAGGTGCACCGCGGCCGGCCGGTCGACGGCCGCCTGGTAGCCGGGCACCGACAGGCAGCCCTCGTAGAAGAACGCCCGATCGTCGCCGACCGCGGTGTACACCGGGTTGAGCAGCACCAGGAGATCGAGCGGACGCCGGTCACGGGCGGCCGCGACGTCCTCGGCCACCTCGGCGGAGTCCTCGAGGACGGTCAGCTGCAGGCCGATCCCGACCTGCGGCGCCGCGAGGCCGACCCCCGGTGCGGCGTGCATGCTCTCGCGCATCGCCGCGATCAGCTCGGTCAGCACCGCGTCGTCGAGCTGGCCGTCGTAGCGGTCGGCGGGCCGCCGGAGCACGGGCAGCCCGGCCGGCACGATGGGCAGCGGTCGCGGTCCGGAGAGCAACCGGTCGACCCGGTCGGCGTGCGTCATCATCGCCACCGACCTTATGGCCCCGAGGGTCGGTCGCGTCCCCGTGACTACGCTGACCGCATGCCACGATCCGTCGCGACCACCACCGCCGTGCCGCTCGACGAGCTCCTGGAGTTCGTGCGCACCCGCCGGCACCTGCTGCTCGCCACCACCCGCACCGACGGCCGCCCGCAGCTCTCGCCGGTCAGCGGTGGCGTCGACGGCGAGGGGCGGCTGATCATCTCGACGTATCCCGGACGGGCGAAGACGGCCAACGCCGCGCGCACCCCCGAGGTGAGTGTGTGCGTGATGAGCGACGACTGGGACGGCCCCTGGGTGCAGATCGACGGCACCGCCGAGGTCCTGGACATGCCCGAGGCCGAGGACGCGCTGGTCGACTACTACCGCAGCCTGGCCGGTGAGCACCCCGACTGGGACGAGTACCGCGCCGCGATGCGCCTGCAGAACAAGTCGTTGATCCGCATCACCCCCACGAGGTGGGGGCCGGTGGCCACCGGCGGCTTCCCGCCGGACGTGGCGGCGCAGCTCGACGCCCGCGACGCGGCCGGGGCGTCGGCATGACCGTCGCCCACATCCCCCTCGTCGGCCTCAACCACGGCGGTCCGATGCCGCAGCTGGGGCTGGGCACCTGGCCGCTGGACGACGACGAGGCCGAAGGCGCGGTGCTCGCCGCGTTCGAGGTCGGTTACCGGCACATCGACACCGCCGTCAAGTACGGCAACGAGACCGGCGTCGGACGGGCCGTCGCGCTCGGCGGGCTGGACCGTGACGAGCTGTTCATCACGACCAAGCTGGACGGCACCTACCAGGGCGCCGACCGCGCGGTCGCCGGCCTGCAGGGCTCACTGGAGCGGCTCGGCCTGGACCACGTCGACCTGCTGCTCATCCACTGGCCGCTGCCGGCCCGGGGTGAGTTCGTCTCCACCTGGCGGACGTTCGAGCGGCTCCTCGCCGACGGGCTCACCCGCGCCATCGGGGTGTCGAACTTCAAGCCGGCACACCTGGCCACGCTGGCCGCGGAGACCTCGGTGGTGCCGGCGGTGAACCAGGTGCAGCTGTCCCCGTTCACGCCCCGCCGGGCCGAGCGCGAGTACGCGGCCGCGCACGACATCGTGATCCAGTCCTACAGCCCGATCGGTGCCGGGGGCGAGCTGCTGCACGCCGACCCGGTGCAGGAACTGGCCGGCAGGCACCACCGGACGCCGGCCCAGATCGTGCTGCGCTGGCACGTGCAGCAGGGCCTGGTTCCGGTGCCGAAGTCGGCCGACCCGACCCGGATCGCCACCAACTCCCAGGTCTTCGACTTCGAGCTCGACGAGGACGACATGGCCCAGCTCGCCACCCTGGACCGGGGACCGGACGTGGGCATCGACTCCGACGTGGACGGACACTGACCCGGACCCGGTCCGGACCCGCGGCGCGGGCGGGCGGGGGAGGGGGACGGTCGACCGCGTCCCCGGGGAATGGATCGGCGCCGACGGGACTTGTGCTGGGTCGAGAGCACGTCCCCGACCCGTCAGGAGATTCTTGCCGTGAGCACCGCCACCGCCATCTACACCGCCTCCGCCACCGCCTCCGGTGAGGGCCGCAACGGCCATGTCGCCAGTTCCGACGGTGTGCTGGACTTCGACCTCGCGGTGCCGAAGGAGATGGGTGGCCCCGGCGGTGCGCTGACCAACCCCGAGCAGCTCTTCGCGGCCGGCTACGCGGCGTGCTTCCACAGCGCGCTCAAGGCCGTGGCCCGCATCGAAAAGCAGACCCTCACCGATTCCGCGGTGGTCGCCGACGTCTCGTTCGTCGGTGGTGAGGGTGGTCCGCAGCTCGCCGTGGCGCTGCACGTCGAGATCCCCGGCCTGGAGCACGCCGTCGCGCAGGACCTGGTCGAGAAGGCGCACCAGATGTGCCCGTACTCCCGGGCCACCCGCGGCAACATCGACGTCACGCTGTCGGTCGACGCCGGCTGAGCGCGTCCGACCGGGAACACACGAGAGGCCGGTACCCGTGACGGGTACCGGCCTCCCGGCACTCCGGAGTTCACCGTCGGCGTGCCACCAGCACCCGCTGCAGCACGATGAAGAACAGCACCAGCACACCGATCATCACGCGCGTCCAGCCGGTGTTCAGGTCACCGTCGAACTCCTTGTAGGCATAGATGACGCCCAGGGTCAGCACGCCCAGCAGCGACCCGAGGACGTAACCGGACCCGCCGGCGAGCAGGGTGCCGCCGATGACCACCGCGGCGATCGCGTTCAGCTCGTACCCGATGCCGGCGACGGGGTCGCCGGAGGCGGTGTAGAAGGAGAACAGGATGCCGGCGAGGCCCGCGCACAGCCCGCTGATGGTGTAGACCGCGACCTTGGTGCGCGCCACCGACAGCCCCATCAGGTTGGTCGACGACTCGCCGCCGCCCAGTGCGTAGACGGTGCGGCCGAAGCGCGTGTAGTGCAGCACCACGAAGGCGATCACCAGGACGCCGAGGGCGATGAGCACGGCGGGGGTGGTGTACACCTCGGTGACGCGGGTGCGGCCGCGGGCGTTGGTGGTGGTCGCCTCCCAGAGGTCCACGTGGGCCTGGTTCATCGTCTGGAAGAAGCCGTTGTCGATGGCGATCGACCGGTCGGTGATGACCAGGCACAGGCCGCGGGCGAGGAACATCGCGGCCAGCGTCGCGATGAACGGCTGGATCTTGAAGTGGTGGATCATCATCCCGACTGCGAAGCCGAGGCCACCGCCGACGACCAGGACCACCGGGATGACCACCGGGGCCGGCCACCCCTGCTGCAGCAGCGTCGCCGCCACCACGGTGCCCAGCGCCATCACCGCACCGACCGACAGGTCGATACCGCCGGTCAGGATGACGAACGTCATGCCCACCGCCAGCACGATGAGGAACGAGTTCTTGCTGAACAGGTCGAGCAACGCCTGACCCGAGGTGAAGTTCGGGTAGAGCGTGGCGCCGACGACCAGCATGATCGCGAGCAGCACCACGGTGGCGCCGATCTGGGAGTACTGCTGGAAACGGCTCAGCGGCCGGCGCTTCTTCGGCGGCGCGGGCGCCGGCGAGTCCTGGACAACCGTGGTCATGAGGTCCTCGTCCCTGTTGTCGGGGTCAGGGTGGGGGTCGGGGTGACGGCAGGGGCGGCCGCACCGGCGGTCGTGCCGGGCGTCGCGGGGCTGCTGCCGGAGAGCGGGGTGGCGGTCACCGGGGAGCCGGTCGAGGTGTCGCCGCCACCGGACCTCCCGCGCCTGAACAGGCCGGCGATCCAGGCCCGGGCCTGCGGCGACTGCATGATGCAGACCACGATGACCACGCAGGCCTTGAACACGTCGGTGGTCCGCGGCGACACGGCGATGACGATGAAGTTGTCCATCGTCTCGATGATGAACGCGCCGATCAGCGTGCCGGCCAGCGAGAACCGGCCGCCGGCCAGGGATGTCCCGCCGATGACGACGGCGAGGATGGCGTCCAGCTCGATGAACAGGCCGATGGAGTTCGGGTCGGCCGACGTCGAGTTGGAGGTCAGCATCAACCCGGCCAGGCCGGCGCAGAGGCCCGCGAAGATGTAGACGATCCAGGTGATGGACCGCGACTGCACACCGGCCAGCCGGCTCGCCTCGGGGTTGACACCGACGGACTCGATCAGCGTGCCCAGGGCGGTGCGCCGGGTGAGCAGCGCGGTGATGCCGAAGATGGCGCCGGCGATGAGGATGGAGAACGGCACCGACAGCCAGTAGCCGCCGCCGATGAGCTTGTAGGCGGGGGAGTTGTCGGGGTAGAGGATCTTCTCCCCGGTGATGACCTGGGCGAGGCCGCGGCCGGCGGTCATCAGCACCAGGGTGGCCACGATCGGCTGGATGCCCAGCACCGACACCAGGAAGCCGTTCCAGGCGCCGGCGACGACGGCCATCAGCAGCGCGACGCCGACGGCGGTGAGCACGACGGTGACCGAGCCGCGGTCGCCGGAGTCGATGATGTACATCGACGCCCAGGAACCGGAGATCGCCGCCACCGCACCGACACTCAGGTCGATGCCGCGGGTGGCGATGACCAGCGTCATACCCAGCGCGACCAGGATGATCGGTGCGGCGCGGCGCAGGATGTCCACGACCGGTCCGAACAGGTTGCCGTCGAGGACGGTGACGGAGAAGAACGAGTTGTTCGCGACGAAGTTCGCGACGAGCAGTGCGACGAGGACCAGCGCGGGCCAGACCAGCCGGTTCGCGGTGAGCTTCTTCATGCCGACACCTGCTGTCCGGCCGCGGCGGTGGTGGTGGGCGTCCCGGGGCCGTCGGGGGCATCCCCGGTGGCGGCGATCCGCTCCATGATGTCGTTGACGGTGACTCCCTCGTTGACGATGTCGGCGATCTTCACGCGGTCGCGCATGATGCCGATGCGGTGGGACAGTCGCAGCACCTCCTCCATCTCGGCGGAGATGTAGACGACGGCCATCCCGTCGTCGGACAGCGACGCGACGAGCTTCTGGATCTGCGCCTTGGCGCCGACGTCGATGCCGCGGGTCGGCTCGTCCAGGATGAGCAGCCTGGGCTCGGTGATCAGCCAGCGGGCGAGCAGCACCTTCTGCTGGTTGCCGCCGGAAAGGTTGCGCACCAGCGCGTCCGGGTTGGCCGGGCGGATGTCGAGGGCCTTGATGTACTTGTCGGCCAGCTCGTCCTGGGTGCGGCGGGGGATCTGCCGCAGCCAGCCGCGGGCCGACTGCATGGCCAGCACGATGTTGGCGCGCACCGACAGGTCGCCGATCAGCCCCTCCGCCTTGCGGTTCTCCGAGGCGAAGGCGATCTTGCGGTCCAGTGCCACGCGCGGGCTCTTCAGCTTCACCGGGGTGCCGCTGACGGCGGTGTCGCCGGCGTCGTTGCGGTCCGCGCCGTAGAGCAGCCGGGCGACCTCGGTGCGCCCGGAGCCCAGCAGACCGGCCAGGCCGTAGACCTCACCGGGGTGGATCTCCAGGTCGAAGGGCTGCACCGAGCCGCTGCGGCCGAGACCCTCGGCGGTGAGGAAGGCGCCACCTTCGACCCGGTCGCGGGCGTCGCGCTTGGTGCCGGCCTCGAGCTCCTCGAGCGCGGCGAAGTCCTTGCCGATCATCTTCGAGATCAGCGAGATGCGGGGGAGCTCGGCGATCGGGTACTCGCCGACCAGCTCGCCGTTGCGCAGCACCGTGATCCGGTCCGAGATCTCGTAGATCTGGTCCAGGAAGTGCGAGACGAACAGCACGGCCACGCCGTTGTCGCGGACCCGCCGGATGATGGTGAAGAGCTCCGCGACCTCGCGGGCGTCCAGCGAGGAGGTCGGCTCGTCCAGCACCAGCACCGAGGCGTTGATGTCCACGGCGCGGGCGATGGCGACGAGCTGCTGCACCGCGATCGAGTGCGAGGCCAGCATCGACGACGGGTCGATGTCGAGGTTGAGCGAGGTGAGCACCGCGCGGGCCCGCTTGCGCATCGCGCGCCAGTCGATGAGGCCCAGCTTGCGGGGTTCACGGCCGAGCATGATGTTCTCGGCGACGGTCAGGTTGGTGACCAGGTTGACCTCCTGGTAGACGGTGGCGATGCCCGCCGCCTGGGCCTGCGCCGGTCCGTTGAACGCGACCTCGGTGCCGCCCACCCGGATGGTGCCCGAGTCGATCGTGTACACACCGGTCAGGGCTTTGATCAGGGTCGACTTGCCCGCGCCGTTCTCACCCATGAGCGAGTGGACCTCGCCGGGGAACAGCCGGAACGCGACGTGCTGCAGTGCTTTGACGCCCGGGAACGAGATGCTGATGTCGTTCATCTCGACGATGGGTGTGCTGCTCGGCGTCATGGACGACCTTTCGTGGAGCCCGGATCCGGCTGAACCCGTTCTCGGTCGACGCCGGCCGGGTGGAGCGATCCTCGACGGGAGGAATGAGTCACCTGCGCGCCACCGAGTCTGGCAGTGGCGCGCAGGCGGGTCCAGGGGAGAGGGCCGGACGGTCGCGTCCGGCCCTCCCGTGGGTGCTACCTGCGGGAGCGGGTGGTGCCGACTTCCTGGTACGTGCTTCCTAGTACTTGCGGTCCGGCAGCGCGGCGGTGGCCTGCTCCTGGTCGAACTCACCCTCGATGGTGACGATGCGGGCCGGGATCTCCTGGTCGCTCAGCACGGCGCTGGCGGCCTGCATCAGCTGGTCACCCAGCAGCGGCGAGCACTCGACGATGTAGTTGATCTTGCCGGCGGACAGGGCTTCCATCCCGGCCTTGACGGCGTCGATGGTCACGATCTTGATGTCCTTGCCGGGCACCTTGCCGGCGGCTTCGATGGCCTCGATGGCGCCCAGGCCCATGTCGTCGTTGTGTGCGTAGACCAGGTCGATGTCGGGGTAGGTGGCCAGGAAGCCCTCCATGACCTTCTTGCCGCCGTCACGGGTGAAGTCGCCGGTCTGCGAGGCCAGGGTGGTGAACTTGGCGTCGGAGCCCAGGACGTTCTCCCAGCCGGTCTTGCGGTCGTTGGCCGGCGCGGAGCCCGTGGTGCCCTCGAGGACGACCATGTTGACGGCGTCGGCGTCGGCGAACTCGGTCTTGGCCCAGGTCGCGGCCTTCTCACCCTCGGCGATGAAGTCCGAGCCGATGAAGGTCTTGTACAGGCTGGGGTCGGCGGTGACCGAACGGTCGGTCAGGATGACCGGGATGTCGGCGTCGGCCGCTTCCTGCAGGACGGCGTCCCAGCCGGTCTCGACGACCGGGGAGAAGGCGATGACGTCGACGCCCTGCGTGATGAAGGTCTTGATCGAGGCGATCTGCTTGGCCTGGTCACCCTCGGCGGAGGTGAACTGCAGGTCCACCTTGTTCGCCTCGGCGGCGGCCTTGATGGAGTCGGTGTTGGCCGAACGCCAGCCGGACTCCGAACCGACCTGGGCGAAGCCGAGGACGGCGCCGTCGAGGACGGCGGGGTCGACCGGAGGCAGCTCGCCCCCGGCGGCGGCGGGGGCGCTGCTCTCCGAGCCCGACGAGGACGCCGACGGCGCGGAGCTCGAGGCGGAGGACGAGCCGGCGGTGCTGCTCGCGCTGCTGCTCGCGCTGGTGGACGAGGGGGCCGACGAGCTGCTCGGGGCGGCGCTGTCGCTGCCGCCGCACGCGGCGAGGGTCAGGGCGACCGCCGCGATCGCGGCTGTCGTGAAGGTCTTCTTGAGCACTGCAATCCTCCGACGCTGGTGGACCTGGTGGTAGTACGGGGATACCTGACGGGAGCTCGGACCGGGAGCTGTCGCGGATCGCCGACGCTGTCGGCGAGGGGCGAACGTGGTGCCGGTGGTCGACCTTCCGATCCGGGATCGCCTCGCGCTGTGACCGAGGGCGGGTCTCCTTCGACCTGCAGGGATAGTGTTAACGTTCACACCCAAGCGCGTCAAGTGGCTGAGGTCACTTTTCGGACACGGCTCACCGGAGGACCGCTGGTGGTCGCGCGCCGGCATCCCGGCCCGCCGCTGGGACGCCGTCCCGGCCGGGACGTACATTCTGACGATCAGCCAACGGGAAGGGGGCCGTCGGACGTGAACACCGACCAGCCGCTCGTGCGCCCCCGGGCGCCCGGCATGTACGACGTGGCCCGGGCGGCGGGTGTCTCGCACCAGACCGTGTCCCGGGTGCTCAACGCCCACCCCCGGGTCCGCGAGGAGACCCGGGCCCGGGTGCTCGCGGCCATCGAGGAGCTCGGGTACCGCCGCAACACCGCGGCCCGGGCGCTGGTGACCCGCCGTTCGGGCACCCTCGGGGTGGTCACCGCGCGCAGCGCCCTCTACGGGCCCACCAGCGTGATGCTCGCGCTCGAGGCCGCCGCCCGCGAGGCGGGGTACTACGTGTCGCTGGTCAGCCTGGCCGACACCTCGGCCGAGCAGATCCAGGCGGCGTTGGAGCACTTCCAGGACCAGAGTGTCGAGGGTGTCGTCATCATCGCCTCCACGCCGGACCTCGCCGACGACCGCCTGACGGCGGGGCTGCCGATGCCGGTCGTCACCATCTCCCCGCTGGCCGCTCCGCACGACGGCGTCTACGTGACCGCCGTCGACCACCTGCTCGGCGGCCGGATGGCGACCCGGCACCTCGTCGACCTCGGGCACCGCCGCCTCGCTTTCATCGGAGGGCCGGCCGACTCGCTGGACTCCACCGCCCGCCAGCGCGGGTGGGAGCTCGAGTCCGCCGCCGCCGGGTTGCCCGAGGGGCGGCTGCTGCGTGGCGACTGGTCGGCCCAGTCCGGGTACGACGCCGGCCGGCAGCTCGTGCGGCGCGCACTGCCCGACGCCGTCTTCGCCGGTAACGACGAGATGGCCCTCGGGCTGCTGCTCGCCCTGCACGAGGCCGGATTCAGTGCGCCGCACGACATCTCGGTCGTCGGCTTCGACGACATCCCGGGAGCGGCGTTCTTCTCACCGCCCCTGACCACCGTGCGCCAGGACTTCTCGTCGTTGGGCGTCGGCTGCATCGACCTGCTGTCGTCGGCCCTGCAGGGCCGCCCGGCGCTCGAGCCGGTGCTGGTGCCGCCGGAGCTCGTCGTGCGGGGGAGCACCGCGGCGCGCGCCGCCCGCTGAGCTCCGTCCCGGGTCCCGCGGTGGCGATCAGGGTGCCGTCCGTCCGGTGCCTCTTGACGCGCTGCTGTGTTAACGCTAACAATATGACCGCCGGGTGATCGGACAACAGCTCGACGCCGGGGAAGACAGGAGCAAGGCACAGTGGTCAACGCTGATCATGACGAAGCACTGGTGGTGGGTGTCGACTACGGCACCCTGTCCGGCCGGGCCGTCGTCGTCCGGGTGCGGGACGGGGCCGAACTCGGTTCCGCCGTGCACGAGTACACCCACGGTGTCGTCTCCGAGACACTGCCCGGCACCGGCGCGCCGCTGCCGCCGGAATGGGCGCTGCAGGTTCCGTCGGACTACACCGACGTGCTGAAGCAGGCCGTGCCCGCCGCCATCGCCGCGGCCGGCGTCGACCCGGCGCACGTCATCGGCATCGGCACCGACTTCACCGCCTGCACGATGGTGCCGACCACCGCCGACGGCACGCCGCTGTGCGACCTCCCCGAGTTCGCCGACCGCCCGCACGCCTACGTGAAGCTGTGGCGTCACCACGCCGCCCAGGGGCAGGCCGACCGCATCAACGCCCTGGCCCGCGAGCGCGGGGAGTCGTGGCTGCCGCGGTACGGCGGCTTCATCTCCTCCGAGTGGGAGTTCGCCAAGGGGCTGGAGCTGCTCGAGGACGACCCCGAGGTCTACGCCCGCACCGAGCGCTGGGTCGAGGCCGCCGACTGGATCATCTGGCAGCTGTCCGGCCGCTACGTCCGCAACGCCTGCACGGCGGGCTACAAGGGCATCCGCCAGGACGGTGCGTACCCGTCCCAGGGGTTCCTGGCCGCGCTCAACCCGGCCTTCGCCGGTTTCGTCGAGGACAAGCTCGACCAGCCCATCGGCCAGCTCGGCTCCGCCGCCGGGACGCTGACCGAGGAGGCGGCCGGCTGGACCGGTCTGCCCGCCGGGATCGCCGTGGCCGTGGGCAATGTCGATGCGCACGTGGCCGCACCCGCGGCGAACGCGATCGCGCCCGGACAGCTCGTCGCGATCATGGGCACGTCGACCTGCCACGTCATGAACGGCACCGGACTCGTCGAGGTCCCGGGGATGTGCGGCGTCGTCGACGGCGGCATCACCGCGGGGCTCTACGGCTACGAGGCCGGCCAGAGCGGCGTCGGTGACATCTTCGGCTGGTTCACCCGCACGGGGGTTCCCGCCGACTACGCGGAGGTCGCTGCCGCGCAGGGCGTCTCGATCCACGAGTACCTCACCGAGCTGGCCGCGCGGCAGGCCGTCGGCGAGCACGGCCTCATCGCGCTGGACTGGCACAGCGGCAACCGCTCGGTACTGGTCGACCACGAACTGTCGGGCCTGGTCGTCGGACAGACGTTGGCGACCAAACCCGAGGACACCTACCGCGCGCTGCTGGAGGCGACCGCCTTCGGCACCCGCACCATCATCGAGACCTTCAACGCCGCCGGGGTTCCCGTGACGGAACTGGTCGTCGTCGGTGGTCTGATGAAGAACGCGCTGCTGATGCAGATCTACTCCGACGTGACGAACCTGCCGCTGTCGCTGGCGACCTCCACCCAGGGCCCGGCCCTCGGATCGGCCATCCACGCCGCCGTCGCCGCCGGTGCCTACCCGGACGTGCCCGCCGCCGCCGCGGTGATGGGCAGCAAGTCCGACGCCGTCTACACCCCGAACCCGGACAACGCCGCCGCCTACGACGTGCTGTTCGCCGAGTACACCGCCCTGCACGACCACTTCGGCCGCGGCGGATCGTCGGTGATGCGCCGGCTCAAGGCCATCAAGCGGGACGCCGTGAGCCGCCGCCGGGCGGCCGGCGCCGGGGTCGCCGGCCCTCAGGTCGACGCCGCCCCGCCCGCCGACACCGAACAGGAAGCCTTCCAGTGAGCCCGCTGAGCATCGCCGCCGAGATCACCCGCCTGCGGCGCGAGGTCAGCGACCTGCACGCCGAACTCACCCGCTACGACCTGGTCGTCTGGACCGCCGGCAACGTCTCCGCCCGGGTCCCGGGCGCCGACCTGCTGGTGGTCAAGCCGTCCGGGGTCGACTACAACGACCTGACGCCGGAGAACATGGTCGTCACCGACTTCGACGGCACCGTCGTCGAGGGCGACCACGCGCCGTCCTCCGACGCCGCCGCCGCCGGCTACGTCTACCGGCACATGGACCGGGTCGGTGGCGTCGTCCACACTCACTCCACGTTCGCCACCTCGTTCGCCGCCCGCCGCGAGCCCATCCCGTGCGTGCTGACGATGATGGCCGACGAGTTCGGCGGTGAGATCCCGGTCGGCCCGTTCGCCCTCATCGGCGACGACTCCATCGGCCGCGGCATCGTGGAGACGTTGCGGCACAGCCGTTCCAAGGCCGTCCTGATGGCCAACCACGGCCCGTTCACCGTCGGCGGGACCGCCCGCGCCGCGGTCAAGGCGGCCGCGATGTGCGAGGAGGTCGCCCGCACCGTGCACATGGCCCGCCAGGGTGGCGCCGTCCATCCGATCGACCAGACCGACATCGACGCGCTGTACGACCGCTACCAGAACGCGTACGGACAGCACTGACCCGACGGCACGACCCCCGACCGCGACCCGGACCTCCCGGCGGCCGCGTCACCCTCTGAGCAGATCCCCGTCTGCACCACCCCTCACAGCAAGGACGACGACGTTGACAGCATCACGAGCGCAGGTGTGGTTCCTCACCGGCAGCCAGGGCCTCTACGGCCCGGAGACCCTCGACCAGGTCGCCGCCCAGTCCCGCGAGATCGCCGAGACCCTCGACGCCGCCAAGGAGATCGACGCCGACGTGGTCTGGCGTCCGGTGCTCACCACCGCCGACGCGATCCGCCGCACGATGCTCGAGGCGAACTCCGGCGACGACTGTGTCGGTGTCGTCGCCTGGATGCACACGTTCTCGCCGGCGAAGATGTGGATCGCCGGGATCGACGCGCTGCGCAAGCCGCTGCTGCACCTGCACACGCAGGCGGGGGAGTCGCTGCCGTGGGCCGAGATCGACATGGACTTCATGAATCTCAACCAGGCCGCGCACGGTGACCGCGAGTTCGGGTACATCCAGACCCGGCTCGGAGCGGCCCGCAAGACCGTGGCCGGGTACGCCGCCCATCCCGAGGTCCAGGCGTCGGTCGGCTCCTGGGTCCGCGCCGCCAAGGGGGCCGCGAAGATCCGCAGCCTGAAGCTCGCCCGCTTCGGCGACAACATGCGCGACGTGGCCGTCACCGAGGGCGACAAGGTCGAGGCGCAGCGCCGGTTCGGCGTCTCGGTGAACACCTACGGTGTCAACGACCTCGTCGAGATCGTCGACGCCGTCGGCGACGCCGAGGTGGACACCCTCGCGGCGACCTACGACGAGCAGTACGACGTGATGGCGTCGCTGCGGCCCGGCGGCGAGCAGCGGGAGTCGCTGCGGTACGCGGCACGCATCGAGCTCGGCATGCGGCAGTTCCTCACCGCCGGCGGCTTCGGCGCCTTCACCACCAACTTCGAGGACCTGGGTGGGCTCCGGCAGCTCCCGGGCATCGCCGTCCAGCGGCTGATGGCCGACGGCTACGGCTTCGGCGGCGAGGGTGACTGGAAGACCTCCGTCATGCTGGCCACCATCAAGGCCATGGGCGAGGGCCGCTCCGGCGGGACGTCGTTCATGGAGGACTACACCTATCACCTGGTCCCCGGCGAGGAGAAGATCCTCGGCGCCCACATGCTCGAGGTCTGTCCCACCATCACCAGCTCCCGGCCCAAGGCCGAGATCCACCCGCTGGGCATCGGCGGCCGCCAGGATCCGGTCCGGTTGGTCTTCGACGCCGACCCGGGCGCCGCGGTCATCGTCGGCATCGCCGACATGGGGGAGCGGTTCCGCCTCGTGCTCAACGCCGTGGACGTGGTCGCCCCGACCGAGCCGCTGCCGAAACTGCCGGTGGCGCGGGCGGTCTGGGAGCCGCAGCCGGACTTCCGGACCTCCACCCAGGCGTGGCTCACGGCCGGTGGCCCGCACCACACGGTGCTGTCCACCGCGGTCGGCGTCGAGGAGATCGACGACTTCGCCGAGATGATGCGCACCGAGCTGCTGGTCATCGACAACGACACGACCATGCGCGGTTTCACCAAGGAGATCCGCTGGAACCAGGCGTACCACCGACTGGCCCAGGGCTTCTGAGATGACCGACCGTCCCGACGAATGGCGGCTGCACAGCGGCGGCTACGCCGCCGCGGTCACCGCCGTCGGCGCCACCCTGCGGTCGCTGACGCTGGACGGGCGGGACCTGGTGGTCCCGTTCCCGGCCGGCGCGGTGCGCCCGCTCTACCGCGGCGCCCATCCGGTGCCGTGGCCGAACCGGATCGCCGACGGCCGGTACACCTTCCGCGGCGTCACCCACCAGGCGGCGCTCAACGAGGTGGACCGCGGTCATGCGCTGCACGGCCTGGCGCACTGGGTGCGGTGGGAGGCGACCGATGTCGCCGCCGACCGGCTGGTGCTGGTGCACGACCTGGTCGCCCAGGACGGCTACCCGTTCCCGTTGCGGCTGCAGATCACCTTGGTGCTCGACGGCGACGGGCTGCACACCACGCTGGAGGCGAACAACACCGGCACCGGAGAGGCTCCCTACGGCTGCTGCCCGCATCCGTACCTGGTCGCCGGCGCCGGTCCGCTGGACAGCTGGGAGCTCACCGCGCCGGTGGCCCGCCGCCTCGAGGTGGACGAGCGGCTCGTCCCCACCGGACTCGTCGCCGTGGACTCCGTGGACAACGACTTCCGCACGCCCGACGTCATCGGCGGCCGCGAGATCGACCACTGCTTCACCGATGTCACCTTCGACGACGGTGTCGCCGTGGTCCGGGTGGTCGACCCGGCCGCCGGGACGGGCGTCGAGCTGAGCTGGGGTGCCTGGGCGCCCTGGCTGCAGATCCACACCGGCGACCGCCCGGAGCCGGAGCACGACCGGGCCGGCCTGGCCGTCGAGCCGATGAACTGTCCGCCGGACGCGTTCAACCTGCCCGACGCCGAGGTGCCGGTGCTCGCCGCCGGCGCCACCCACACCGCGAGCTGGTCGATCCGGGGGATCTGACCGCTCGTCGGACGCCGCCCACCCGGCGTCCCGCAGACCGTCGCCGGCGGGAGTTGACGGGGCTCCTGCCGGCGGCGCCTTCCCTGGCGCCCACCGGGCCGTTCGCCGGGCCGCGTGGCCGCGGCCGCGTTGCCGGGGCCGGTTCGCCGGGTCGGTTCGCCGCCCCCGGCGACACCGGGCAAGCTGGGTGCCGACCCCGACGGCGGACGGCCCTCGGGAACGATCCCGAAGGCGGCACCCATGAACCCGACCGAGCCGGACACCACCGCACTGACCGACCTGGTGAGCCGGCTGGACCTGGCGTCGAAGGTCCGGCTGCTCACCGGGGCGACCGCGTTCACCCTGCCGCCCGAACCCCGGATCGGCCTCGGCGAGCTGCGGCTGTCCGACGGCCCGACCGGTGTCCGTGGCCTGAAGTTCGCCGGCGGCCGGGTCGTGTCGCTGTTCCCCAACGCCACCCTGCTCGCGTCCGCCTGGGACGTCGACGGCGCCTACGAGGTCGGCCGGCTGCTCGCCGAGGAGGCCCTCGTCCAGCAGATCCACGTCGTCCTCGGCCCCACCATCAACCTGCACCGCTCGCTGCTCGGCGGCCGGCTCTTCGAGGCCTACTCCGAGGACCCGCTGCTCACCGGGCATCTCGCCGCGGCCTACGTCCGCGGCATGCAGGACGCCGGCGTCGCGGCGTGCCTGAAGCACCTGGTCGCCAACGAGTCCGAGACCGAGCGCAACACCGTGAACAGCGTCGTCGACGAGGCGACGCTGCGGGAGCTCTACCTGCTGCCGTTCGAGATCGCCGCCACCGACGCCCACGCCTGGACGATGATGGCCGGCTACAACGACGTCAACGGGGTCGCGGCGACCGAGCAGGTCCACGTCAACAGCGGGATCGTCAAGGGCGAGTGGGCCTGGGACGGCCTGCTGATGTCGGACTGGACGGCGACGAAGACCACCGCCGCGTCGGCCAACGGCGGCCAGGACCTGGTGATGCCGGGACCGGTCGGTCCGTGGGGCGACGCGCTCGTCGCCGCCGTGCAGGCCGGTGAGGTCGCCGAGACGACCGTCGACGACCACGTCGTCCGGCTCCTCCGGTTGGCCGGCCGGGTCGGCGCGCTCGGTGACCTGCGGGAGTACCCGACCGATCTGCCCGCGCCCGATTCGGCCGTCCGCCGGCGACAGCTGCGCGACCTGGCGACCGCCGGCATGACGGTGCTGACCAACGAGGGCGTGCTCCCGCTGGCCGGATCGGGTGGCGTCGCCGTGATCGGCCGGCACGCCGTCGAGACCGCCGGGATGGGCGGCGGCTCCGCGCAGGTCAACGCGCCGTACCAGGTGAGCGTGGCCGACGGGTTGACCGCGCTGCTCGGGGACCGGGTCACCGTGGTCGACGGCGTCGAGGTCCGCACCAAGGCCGTCGCCGCGCTGCCGGCGATGGTCACCGACCCGGAGAGCGGCCTGCCCGGGGTGGGGTTCACGCTGTACGACGCCGCCGGCACGGTGCTGGAACGGCGTTCCAGCCCGACGGCGACCACCGTCGTGGGCTTCGACGACGACTTCGAGGGCACCGTGGCCCGGATCCGGCTGCAGGCCCGCCTCACGTCCGACGGGCCGCTGGACATCGGCACCATCGGCGTCGGCGACTGGCGACTCCGGGTGGACGGCCGGACGTCGGACTGGACACTGGCGGTGGCGAACCCGGGACCCGGGGCGGAACTGCTCGACCCGCCCTCGCGGGCGACCCCGGTCGCGGTTCCGGCCGGGACCGAGGTGGAGGCCGTCCTCGAGGTTCCGGCGCTCGCCCCGGGGAGCCCGGCGCTGGCCGGCCTCATCGTGCGCCGGTCCGCCCGCGAGGTGGACACCGTGCTCGCGGAGGCCGCTGCGGCCGCGGCCGCCGCCGACGTCGCCGTGGTGGTCGTCGGTCTCACCGCCGAGCAGGAGACCGAGGCCGTCGACAAGTCCACCCTGGCCCTGCCCGGCCGCCAGGACGACCTGGTGCGGGCCGTCGCCGCGGCCGCGGCAAAGACCGTCGTGGTGATCAACGCGGCCACCCCGGTGCTGATGCCGTGGCTCGACGAGGTCGACGCGGTGCTGGTGGTGGGGCTGCCCGGCCAGGAGGCGGGCCACGCGGTGGCGGCGGTGCTGACCGGGGCCGCCGAGCCGAGCGGCCGGCTGGTCACGACCTGGCCGGTCGCCGACGGGGCCACCCCGGCCTGGAACGTCACCCCGGTCGACGGCGCCGTCGTCTACGACGAGGGCACGTTCATCGGCTACCGCGGACATCACGCCGGCCGCGCGCCGGCGCCCGCGTTCTGGTTCGGCCACGGGCTGGGCTACACCAGCTGGGACTACAGCGACGTCACCGCCCACGGTGACCCAGCGGTGTCGACCACGGTGTCGGTGACGGTGCACAACACCGGCGACCGGGACGGCCGTGAGGTGGTGCAGCTGTACTTCGCACCCGCGGACCCGGCGCAGCCCGTCCGGCTGGTGGGCTGGACGCCGGTGACGGTGGCGGCCGGCGGGTCGGCGACGGTGACCGTCACCGGTGACCCGCGGATGTGGCGGCGCTGGGAGGGCGGCCCCGACGGCTCGTGGGCCACCCTGCCGTCCGCCGGTGAGCTGCTCCTGGCCCGCGGGCTGGGCGACATCCGTGAGCGGATCACGGTGGGCTGAGCCGGGTGTGACCGCGGTGTCCTCAGGGGGCGAGACCGTCAGTCGTAGAGCTGCGACTTGTCGAACCTGGGCTTCCGCGGCTTGCCCGTCCCGACCGTCCCGGGAGCGGCGGGCGCCCGGCCGGGCGGGCCGGCCGCCGACCCCGGGACCGCCGCGACGTCGGCGGCGTCCGCCGGGTCGGCGGTGGGGTCGGTCGGCGGACCGGGGGAGGCCGCTCCGGTGGTCTCGGGGTCGTCGCCGGGCGGGTCCGTGACCTCGCGGTAGGCGAAGAAGCCGGCGGCGAGCAGCGCCACCGCACCGAACACCGCCCACTGCAGGGCGTAGGACAGGAACGGCCCGCCGTCGCGGTCGGGGACGCCGATCTCGTTCAGCACGCCGGGGGTGCCGTCGACGAGCTGCACGAAGCCCAACCGGGCGCCCGGCTCGTCACCGAGCAGCACCGCCGAGTCGATGCCGTAGACGTCGATGCGTCCGTCGACCTCCTGGCGGGGGCGGTTCGACGGATCGGGCTGGTCGGCGCTGACCCGGCCCGTGACGGTGATCTCACCGGACGGCACCGGGGCGGGCAGGTCGCCGGCCTTGAGGTCGTCGTTGGAGACGTAGCCGCGGTCGATCAGCACGCGGGTGCCGTCGGTGAGCTTGAACGGCAGCACCACCTCCGAGGCGCTCGAGCCGTTCTGCTGGCGGAGGCGGACGTACACCTGCTCGTCGGGGACGAACGACCCGGTCGCGGTGACCAACCGGAACTCGCTGCTCGCCGGCGGCTCCGCCCCGCTGACGAGCAGGTCCTGGACCGGCGCCGGCGGGGCCGCCAGCGCGGTCTCGATCTGGTCGTTGAGCGCCTCGCGCTCCTGGTGGCGGTGGTACTGCCACGGGGCGAGCACGAACCAGCACGCGCCCGCGAACACCGTCGCGAGGGCGACGACGGCGAGCCAGCCCGGCGTCAGGATGGCCCTGATCCCGGCGCGGCGGGGTGCCGGCGCCGGTGGGGTGGGGCGGGCGGTGAGGGTCATCCGAGCCGCCGGCGGATCTCGGCGACGATGCCCGGTACCGCGGCCCGCACCATGGTCATTACCTGCACGTACTCCTCGTGAGGGCCGCCGTACGGATCGGGGATCTCGTCGGAGTCGGCGTCCGGGTCGAAACTGCGGAACAGCACGATCCGGCTCGACCCCACCGCCGCCGCCGGCGCCCGGCGACCGCGCCCGGCCGGTCCGTCCAGACTGGTCAGAGCGGCCAGATGGGTGCGGTCGGCCGCCAGCAGCAGGTCCACGGTGGGCATCTCGTCCCGGGTGATCTGGTGGGCGATGTGGTCGGTGTCGAAGCCGGCGTCGGCGAGGACCCGCCGGGTGTTGGCGTGGGCCGGGCCGCCCGCGTGCCACGGCCCCGTACCGGCGCTCGTCACCCGGACCCGGTCCGCCAGACCGGCCTCCTCGACGGCGTGCCGCAGGATGACGGCCGCCATCGGCGACCGGCAGATGTTGCCGGTGCACACCACGCTGACGTGGAACCGGTCGTCGGTCTCGTCACGTCTGGACTGTCGCACCCCTCCATTGTGGCCGACCCCGGCACCGGCGGATCGTCGCCGCGACCGCGGGGCCACTGCCAGACTGGTCGGATGCCCGATCCCCGCACCGTGACCCTGGCCGAGGTGCGCGCCACCCTCGACGCCGCCTACCCGCCCGCCCTGGCCGAGGACTGGGACACCGGCATCGGGTTGACCTGCGGCGACCCCGCCCAGCCGGTCGGCACCGTCCTGCTGGCCGTCGACGTGGATCCGGTCACCGTCGACGAGGCCGTCGAGGTCGGGGCCGACCTGCTGCTCACCCACCACCCGCTGCTGTTCCGCCCGGTGCAGTCCGTGGCCGCCGACACGGCCAAGGGCCGCCTGATCCACCGGCTGATCCGGGGCGGGGTGGCGCACCTGGCCGCGCACACCAACGCCGACCGGGCCGCGGGCGGCGTCAACGACGCCCTGGCGGCCGCTCTCGGTCTCACCGACACCCGCCCGGTCGCGCCCGCGGACGCCGACCCCGCCCTGGGGCTCGGCCGGATCGGCACCCTGGCCGCGCCGACGACGGCCCGGGCCTTCGCCGCCGCGATTGCGGCGGCCCTGCCGGCCACGGTCACCGGCGCGCGCCTGGCGGGTGACCCCGACCGGCGGATCCGGCGGGTGGCGGTCTGCGGCGGCTCCGGCGGGTCGCTGCTGTCCACCGTCTCCGGCGCCGGTGTCGACGCCTTCGTCACCTCCGACCTCGGGCACCACGTCGCCCAGGAGTACGTCTCCGGCGGTGACGACCGGCCGGTGCTCGTCGACGTCGCCCACTGGGCCGGCGAATGGCCGTGGCTGCCGGTCGCCGCGGCGCTGCTCGAGCGCGAACTCGGCGTCCGCGCGGTGGTCTCGGAGCGGCGCACCGACCCCTGGACCGCGCGGGCCTGACCGCCGGGGTGACGCGTCCGCGGCGGCCACGCGATAGGTTGACCCGCACAACTCGAGAAGATCTCCGCAAGAAGGTGGACAGGTGCCGCTCAAGCTCGATCCGTTCGTCCAACGCACGCTGCTCGACCTGGCGGCGACCGACCGGGTGATCAGCTCCGCCGAGCACCGCCGGTCGCACCTGCCCGCGCTCGCGGTGATCGCCGACGGCGAGGCCCGGGCGACCGTGGTCCGGCGGGCCGTCGTCGCCGCCGAGACCGAGGTCTCGGACCTGCAACGCGCGACCAACAAGCTCGACACCGAGGTGGAGCAGGTGCGGGCCCGGGCCCGCCGCGACGCCGACCGGCTGGCCTCGGGTTCGGCCAGCCCCAAGGAGCTGGAGAACCTGCAGCACGAGATCGAGTCCCTGAAGCGCCGTCAGGCCACCCTCGAGGACGCCGAGTTGGAGCTGATGGAGCAGCGGGAGGCCGCCGAGGGTGTGCTCGCCGCCGCCCGCCGCGACCTCGCCGCCATCGACGCCGAGACCGCCGAGGCGGTCGCCACCCGCGACGCGGCCTTCGCCGAGATCGACGCCGTGCTGGCCACCGAGCGCGAGAAGCGGGCCGCTCTGGTACCGCGCTTCCCCGACGACGTGCTCGCGCTGTACACCCGGGTCAAGGACCAGGGCAGGGTGGCGGCCGGCGAGCTCCTCGGCGGCCGCTGCGGTGCCTGCCGGATGGAGATCGACCGGACCGCGTTGGGCGAGCTGAAGGCGGCGCCGGTCGACGCCGTCGTCCGGTGCCCGGAGTGCGGCGCCATCCTCGTCCGCGCCTGACCGCGGCGTCCGCGGGTGAACCGACGATCGCGGGACCGGGCCGCCGGTGTCACGTCCGTGCTGATCGTGCGGCACGGTGAGACGACGTGGGGCGCCGCCGGGCGGTACGCCGGGCAGGTCGACGTCCCGCTGACCGACCTGGGGCGGCGGCAGTCCCGCCAGGTGGCCCGCCGGCTGGCCCCGCTGGCCGCGGACGTGGTCCTCACCTCACCGTTGGACCGCTGCCGGGCCACCGCCGAGGCGATCGCGGCGTCGGCGTCGGCACGGCGGGGCCCGCGGTGCGAGGTGCGCGTCGACGAGCGGTTGACCGACCAGTCGCTGGGCGAGTGGACGGGACGGTCGGAGACCGAGATCGCCGGCCGCTGGCCCGCGGACTTCCGCCGGTGGCGCGACGACGTGCACGCCGCGCCGCCGGCGGGGGAGTCGTTGGCCGACCTGCGGGTCCGGTGCGTGGCCGCCACCGAGCAGGCGGTGGACGGGCACCGGGGGAAGTCGATCGTCGTGGTCTCCCACGCCGCGCCGATCCGGGCGCTGCTGACCTGGGCACTGGGTACCCCCGTCGACGTCGCGTACCGGCTGCGGGTGGACAACGCGTCGGTGTCCGGGGTGCTGGTGGATCCGCAGGGGGCGACGACGGTGTGGACGATCAACGAGACCGGCCACCTGCTCGGGTAGTGTCCACGCCGGACGAGTCGGCCGGGCAGTCGCGGCACCGCTTGCGGTGTCGAGGAAAGTCCGGGCTCCACAGGGCAGGGTGGTTGTCAACGGCAACCCGGGGTGACCCGCGGGACAGTGCCACAGAGAACAGACCGCCGGCCGGTGCTCGCGCACCGCGCCGGTAAGGGTGAAACGGTGGTGTAAGAGACCACCAGCGCGCCGGGTGACCGGCGCGGCTCGGTAAACCCCACCCGGAGCAAGGTCGAGAGCCGGTCGGAGACGGCCGGTGCGCAGGTGTTCGAGGGCGGCCCGCCCGAGCCTGCGGGTGGACCGCACGAGCGCACCGGTGACGGTGCGCCCAGATGGATGACTGCCGAACGGGAGGCCGCGAGGCGCCCGGGAACAGAACCCGGCTTACAGGTCGACTCGTCCCCCGACCATCAGCACCCGGTGGCCGGTACCGCCCCGCGCGGTGCCCGGCCCCGGGATCGCCGAGAGTTCGGCCGCTGTCCGCGTCGTGTTCACCTCCGGCGCCGCCCGCGGACACGGCCCCGCCGTGCACTGAGCGGGTGAACAGTCTGCTGGCCGTCGTGACGGCTCTCCTCGCGGTGCCCGCGGCCGCCGTGTCGCTGCGGCTGCGTCCCCTGACGGAACTGGACCGGCGGCTGTCCGCGGTCGACGCCGAACTCGACGCCGCCCGCTGACCCGGCGCCCGGTCGGGTCAGGTCTTGGTCAGCACCACGATCAGGATCACGATCGCGGCGATGATCAGCACCGCACCGATCCCGATCAGCACCTTCGCGTTCAGGGCGCCGCCCGGTTGCTGGCGCTTCAGGTCCTCGTCGTCTGTGTTCTGCCCGGCCATCGTCGGTTCCTTCCCACTGCCCACTGCGGAATGCGCCGGCGGTCGTCCGGCGGCGATGTGTCTCAGACTGTTGTGCCCCGCCGGGCGCCGATCACACCGGTTCCGACCATCAGGACGAGACCGGAGACGGCGAGCCTGGCAGGCCCTCGGCGACGAACCCGACCACGCTCACGGCCGACCACGCCACCGGGAGCACGAGCAGGAGTCTCGCCATGCCTCCATTCCTACCCCACCGCCCCGCGGGCCCGGCCCACTAGCCTCGGACCGGTGAGCCAACGGAGGATCTACTCGTCTGCCGCGCCGATCGACTTCGCCGCGATCCGCGCCGAACAGAACGTGCCCACGGCGTTCTCGCCGGAGGTGGAGGCCGACGCCGCGGCGGCGGTCGCAGCGGGCCCGTTCGTCGCGCCCGACCGTGACGACCGCACCGACCTGCCCCTGGTGACGGTCGACCCGCCCGGGTCGATGGATCTCGACCAGGCCGTGCACCTGACCCGTGCCGACGACGGCCTCGGCTACGTGGTGCACTACGCCATCGCCGACGTCGCCGCCTGGGTCCGGCCCGGCGGCCCGGTCGACGAGGAGTCCTGGCGGCGCGGACAGACGCTCTACAGCCCCGACCTCTCGACCCCGTTGCATCCCCGCGCGCTCTCGGAGGGCGCCGGCAGTCTGCTGCCGGACCAGCGTCGCCCCGCCGTGCTGTGGACGATCACGCTGGACACCGCCGGTGAGGTCACCGACGTGGGACTGGAACGGGCCTGGGTCCGTTCCCTCGCCCGGCTGGACTACCCCGGCGTCCAGGCCGATGTCACCGCGGGCACGCTGCACCCGTCGATCGCGCTGCTGCCCGACGTCGGCAAGCTGCGGCAGGGCCTGGCCCGGCAGCGGCACGCGCTGACCCTCGACCTGCCGGACGTGGAGATCGTGGCCACCGGCGGCACCGGCCGCGCCCGCGGTTGGGACCTGGTGCTGCGGGCGCTGCCGGACGTGGAGGCCTGGAACGCCGAGATCAGCCTGCTCACGGGGATGTGTGCGGCACGCATCATGCTCGACGGCGGGGTGGGGATCCTGCGCACGCTGCCGGACCCGTCGGACAAGCAGGTCGCCGAACTGCGGCGCGCCACCGCGGCGCTGGGCATCCCGTGGCCGGACGGCGTCGCCCCCGCGGACGTGGTGGCCCAGCTCGACCCGGCCGAGCCCCGGCAGGCGGCGTTCCTGGAGTACGCGGTGAAGCTGCTGCGGGGAGCCGACTACCACCCCTTCGACCGGGACTCCACGGACCACCCCACCCCGGAACGCACCGGTCACGCCGGCATCGGCGCGCCGTACGCCCACGTCACGGCACCCCTGCGGCGGCTGGTCGACCGCTTCGGCACCGAGATCTGCCTGGCGCTGCACGCCGGCCGGCCGGTACCGGGGTGGGCCCGGGACCGGCTGGGTGAGCTGCCTGCGGTGATGGGGAGCTCGGCCCAGCGGGCCAGCGCGCTGGAGAAGGCCTGCACCGGCGCCGTCGGGGCGTTCCTGCTGGCCGGTCGGGAGGGCGACGTCTTTCCCGCGACCGTGCTGCAGGTCGACCGCGAGAAGGACCGGGCCCGGCTGGTGCTCGACGACCCGCCGGTGCGTGCGACCTGCCCCGCCGACGGTGTCGCGGAGGGGGAGCAGGTGCGGGTGGAGCTGGTCGCGGCGGATCCGGCGACGCACACCTACACCGTGCGGCTGGCCGATCGCGCCGGTGCCACGTGACCGTGGCAGGCTGTGCACATGCCTGATGAGATCGGACAGAACACCCAGTGGTTCTACTGCCTGAAGCACAAGACGGTGGAGCCGGAGGGCGTGTGCAAGGCCAAGGACCGGTTGGGGCCGTTCCCCGACCGGGCGTCGGCGGCGAACGCGCTGGAGACCGTGCACGACCGGGAGGCCCGGCTCGAGTCCGAGGACGCCCGCTGGCGCAACGGCTGACGACCGTCGGCCGGTATCCGCTCCTGACGCCGGGACGCCTCAGCCGCAGGGGGCGAACGGCTCCGCGGTGACCGGCCAGTTCTTCACCGCGGGCGGGATCCGCACCGTCGGCTGCGCCGCCGCATCGCCGGCGGCGGGCACGGTGAAGTGCAGCGTGACCGTCGATGTCGACCGCGGCGTGAAGTCGGTCTGGAAACGCCCGGCGTCCCGGCCGAAGTCGGTGCCGCGGGTCAGCTCGACCGGCACCCCGTCGACCTCCGCCCCGGTGAGCGTGCCGCCGGTGGGTGCGAACACCCGGAACTCGTCGGTGAGCGTGTAGGCCTTCGGGCCCGCGCCCGACACCTGTTCCGGAAGGCCCGAGGTCGGCCCGTCGAAGGCGAGGTCGAGGGTGACCGTGGCCTCCCGGCTGCCGTCGGCCGCGCAGGCGCCGGCGGTGACGCCGACCTTCCCGGTCAGGTAGTAGGAGAGCTTGGACCCGAGATAGGTCCGGTCGGCCAGGAACACCCCGAACGTGGGCGCCGTGGCGGGGTCGGCGGCGGGCAGCTCGCCGGTCAACCCCGCCCGCACCAGGGACGACTGCTCGTCGGGGTGGGCACTCCACAGCAGCAGGCGGTGTTCGGCGACCGATCGCCGCAGACCCGCCAGCGCCGCGCCCGGGTCGGCCGGCGGGGACATCAGGGCCGTGAGGGCCTGGCCGGTGGCCGCCGCGGTGTAGGCGTCACGGAGACTCTTGTCCTTGTCGTCGGGGAACTTCGTGTAGATGTCGGACAGCAGGAAGGCGGCCAGCTCGTCGGGGGCCACCGTGGTGCCGCCCAGGTCCACCGGCCCGTACCCCTCGAGGATCCGGCCCAACGCCACCGGGTCGACGGCGAACGCCCCGTCCAGCGGCGTCGGATCGATCCGGTCGGCGTACATCACGCTGAACAGCTCCGCGGCCCGCGGGAAGTCCGGGGTGAAGTTGACGTCCATCGCGATGGTGGCGATGTTCTCGCCGTACAGCTGCCGCTCGTCGTCGCTGATCGGCGCCACCGGGGCGTCGAAACGGTCGATGGTGCGCTGGGTGGCGCCCTGGCCGCCGACGCTGATCCGCCCGTCGTCCACGGTCATCACCGCGTAGGACCCGAACATCCCGCCGGTGGAGCGCGCCTCGGCGAGGTTCTGGAAGAGCACCAGGTACCGGCGCGGGCCGTCGGACCCGAGCATGGGCGGCAGAAGCTCGGTGGTGGTGGCGGCGCCGGCGGTCACCGACGCGACCGTGTCCAGCTTCGCCGCCAGGTCGTCCGCGGCGGAGGCGATCGCCCCGACGACGTCGTCGTGGGGGATCGCCGCGATCTCGCCGCGGAACCGGGCCACCTCGTCGTCGGCGTGCCGCAGTGCCGGGGCGGCGTCGACGAACGGCTGCAGGTCCACCCGGCCCTTCTCCGGCAGCAGCACCGCGGGGTCGGCCAGCCGGGTCAGGTCGACCAGCGGCGGCAGCACCTGGGTGGCCATGTCGTCCACGGTGGTGGCGATGGTGCGCACCGCAGACAGGTCGGCGCCGACGAACGGCAGCGCGGTGGCCAGCCGGAACACCGGGTCGTCGACCGCGTCGCGGGCGCGGGACGCCTGCTCCTGCAGCGTGGTCACCGCCGGTCGCAGCGAGGCCGAGCCACCCTCGAGGAGGGTGGCCGTGTCGAGATCGAAGTCGGCGGCGATGGTGGCCCGTGCGTCGGTGAGCGCCGAGTACGCCTGCCAACTGCGGAACGCCACCCAGCCGCCGCACAGGACGAGGACCAGGCCGGCGAACGCCACCCACCGCCACCGGCGGCGCCGGCCCGGGCCCCGCGTGACGGGCGGGGCGTCGGTGTCCGTCGGCGGACTGTCCCTCGGTTGACCCGGCTCCATACTGGGAACCGTACTGGGAACGACCGCGTCGAATGTCACGGACAGTCTCGAAAGCTCACGGTGGGTCGCAGTCGTGGGTGGGTCCGGTCCGGCGCGCCGCCCGCTGCAGTCCGCAGCGGGGCCCAGCGGCACAGATCGGCAGAGGAGCCCCGATGACCACAGCAGACAGCACCCCGGAGACCAACGACCCGACCGGCGGCCAGGTCCCCAACCCGGAGACCGGAGCCGGCATCGGCGCCAGCGACGAGCCCAACACCATGGAGCCCGAGGAGAACCCCGAGGCGGTCGACCTCCCGACCCCGTGACCGCACGGGCCGGAGCGGCGAGGCCGTTCCGGCCCGGCCCGGTCCCGCGGGCTGGCACGATCGTGGGGTGCGCACTCCGAACCGGATCCTGGCCGTCCTGCTCGCCGGCACCGTCCTGACCACGGCGGCCTGCACCGGTGGGGTGTCCGGACGGGCCGCTCTCCCCGGCGCGGACGCGGGGTCCCCGTCGATCACCGTGCCGTCCGGGCCGGCCACCGCCGGCTCCGGGACCGACACCCCGGCCGGCGGCGGCGCGATCGAGGGCGAGATCCCGCGGCCCACCCCGGGTGGGACGGGGGCCGGCGCCGTCCCGGACGGCCTCGGTGAGTTCTACTCCCAGCAGCTCCGCTGGCAGGACTGCGCGCCGTTCAACGCCAACCCCGACTACGACGAGTTCTACGCCGCGCCGGGGCTGGAGTGCACGAACCTGATCGTGCCGTTGGACTACGCCGACCCGGCGGGACCGACGGTCGCCCTGGCCGTGATCCGGGCCGCCGCGACCGGGACGTCCGAGGGGGTGGTGCAGATCAACCCCGGCGGACCCGGCGCGTCCTCGCTGGACACCGTCGCCGCCATCGCCACCCAGGGCAGCGCCGCGGCCCTGCAGGAGACCTTCGACCTGGTGGGCTTCGACACCCGCGGGGTGGGCGCCTCCCGACCGCAGGTCGAGTGCCGGACCGACGCGCAGACCGACGCGGACCGGGCCGCCAACCACCGCACCACCACGCCGGAGGGCATCGCCGCCGCCGACGCCGCGCTCACCGCGTACGTCGCCGCGTGCGTGGCCAACACCGGCGCCGACGCCGGGATCGACGGCACCGCCTTCCTGGAGAACATCGGCACCGCCAGCACGGTGCGCGACATGGACGTGCTGCGGTCCGCGCTCGGCCAGGAGCAGCTGACCTACCTGGGTTTCTCGTACGGCACCCTGCTCGGCTCCGTCTACGCCGACGAGTTCCCGGCGAACGTCCGGGCGATGGTGCTCGACGGTGCGGTCGACCCGAACGCCGACTCCGACCAGCGGACCATCGACCAGAACGCCGGCTTCCAGGGCACCTTCGAGGCGTTCGCCGCCTGGTGTGCCCAGCAGGCGAGCTGCCCGCTGGCCGGTGATCCCGCGCAGGCGACCGCGGACTTCCAGGCGCTCGTGCGGCCACTGCTGGACACCCCGCTGGAGCTGCGTGACGGCCGGGTCCTGACCTTCGATGACGCCACCACCGGGCTCGCCTCGGCGCTGTACTCCCAGCAGGCCTGGCCGACGTTGCGCACCGCCCTGATCGACCTCGCCGACGGCGACGGGTTCGTTCTGATGGCGCTGGCCGACCAGTACGAGGAGCGCGACTCGCAGGGGCACTACTCGTCCACCCAGGACGTGTTCAACGCCGTGCGCTGCGTGGACTCGCCGCGCGACCCGGCCGGGGACACCGACACCTCGTTCGAGGAGAAGGCCGCCGCGGCGGCACCGGTGTTCGACAGCGGTGACCCGGTGGTGGCCTTCGACGACACCTGCAGCCGCTGGCCGGGCACCACCACGCTGGACGTCGACGTCACCGCCGCTCCGGACCTGGCGACCCTCGTGGTCATCTCCACCACCGGCGACCCGGCCACCCCGTACGCCGCCGGCCAGGAGCTGGCCAAGCTGTTGAACGCGCGGCTGATCACCGTCGAGGGGGACCAGCACACCGCCTACCTCGGCGGCATCGACTGCGTGGACGACGCGGTGAACGCCTACCTCACCGAGCTCACGCTGCCCGAGGACGGCCTCGTCTGTCCGTGACGGGGTCTGCCCTAGGGTGAGGGGCATGGATCGCCAGCGTCAGTTCGTCCTGCGCACCCTCGAGGAGCGCGACATCCGGTTCGTGCGGTTGTGGTTCACCGACGTGCTGGGTTACCTGAAGAGCGTGGCGGTCGCGCCGGCCGAGCTCGAGGGTGCCTTCAACGAGGGCATCGGCTTCGACGGCTCCTCGGTCGAGGGTTTCGCCCGGGTGTACGAGTCCGACATGGTGGCCAAGCCCGATCCGGCCACCTTCCAGGTGCTGCCCTGGGAGACCGACGGCGGGCGGGTCTACTCGGCCCGGATGTTCTGTGACATCGCGATGCCCGACGGGTCGCCGTCCTGGGCCGATCCTCGGCACGTGCTGCGCCGGGTGATGGCCGACGCGGCCGCCATGGGATTCACCTGCTACGTGCACCCGGAGATCGAGTTCTTCCTGCTCAAGGACCTGCCGCAGGACGGCTCGTCGCCGGTGCCGGCCGACTCCGGGGGCTTCTTCGACCAGGCGTCCCACGACGCGGCCCCGCACTTCCGGCGTCGCGCGATCGAGAGCCTGGAGGCGATGGGGATCTCGGTGGAGTTCTCCCACCACGAGGGCGCGCCCGGCCAGCAGGAGATCGATCTGCGCTACGCCGACGCGCTCACCATGGCCGACAACATCATGTCGTTCCGCTACGTCATCAAGGAGGTGGCCATCACCCAGGGGGTGCGGGCCACCTTCATGCCCAAGCCGTTCGCCGATCAGCCCGGTTCGGCGATGCACACGCACTTCTCGCTGTTCGAGGGCGAGAGCAACGCCTTCTACGACCCCGAGGACCCGTACCAGATGTCGGCCACCGGAAAGGCGTTCCTGGCCGGCGTGCTCCGGCACGCGCCGGAGTTCACCGCTGTGACCAACCAGTGGGTCAACTCCTACAAGCGGCTGGTCCTCGGTGGGGAGGCGCCCACCACCGTGTGCTGGGGCCAGGCGAACCGCTCGGCCCTGGTCCGGGTGCCGAACTACTCGCCCGGCAAGGCGTCGAGCCAGCGCATCGAGGTCCGCTCGCCCGACTCCTCGACCAACCCGTACCTGATGTTCGCGGTGATCATCGCGGCCGGCCTGCGCGGGATCAAGAACAACTACCCGCTGCCCGCGCCCGCGGAGGACGACGTCTGGTCGCTGTCGGACGCCGAGCGCCGCGCGATGGGCTACGTCGACCTGCCGAACTCGCTGGGACTGGCCGTCGAGGCGATGGAGCGGTCGGAGTTCATCGCCGAGACGCTGGGCGAGCACGTCTACGAGTTCTTCCTGCGCAACAAGAAGGCCGAGTGGGACGCCTACCGCCGGCAGGTCACGCCCTACGAGCTGAGCCGCTACCTCGGTCTTTGAGACCGGGTACGGCAGCAACAGAACCACGAAAGCCCCGGACGGCAGCTGCCGTCCGGGGCTTCCGGGTGGGGTGTGTGCGAGGCGGTCAGTCGACGACGTCGCCCGGCCGCAGACGCGCCCGCGGAGCCCGGAAGCGGCGCGGCAGCATGGCGCGGTTGAAGGCGTAGTAGCCCAGCGCGGACCCCTTGGTCGAGATGCCCGTCGGGTCACCCTTGGGGAACTTCGCTTGCACCCGGCGGCTGATCTGCCGACCGAGCACGATCGAGTCGGCGAGCGCCGCGAGGATGACCACCAGCATCAGCAGCATGCCGTAGACCTGCAGCACCGGTGACAGCGTCGACAGCACGAACGAGAGGATCAGCACCGGCAGCAGCAGGCCGCTGATGTTGCGGCGGGCGTCGACGACGTCGCGGACGTAGCGGCGGACCGGGCCGCGGTCGCGGGGGAGGACGGCGGAGTCGTCGCCGCGCATCATCCGCTCGCGGCGGGTGGCCGCCGCGGCCTTGCGCTCCTCCTTGGTCATGGGCGTGCCGCCGACCGTCTTCGCGCGCTTGAACGCCTCGCGCTGGGTCATGGGGGGCGGCGGGACCGGGCCGCGGTGCGGCACCTTCTCGCGCCGCTTCGGCGTCGGGGCGCCCTTGCCCACCACCGGCTCGGTCGGTTCGACCGGCGCCGCGGGGGTGGTGACCGCGGGCTTCTTGCTGAAGATGCTCACCGGCACAGCTTAATGGCCGTGCGGATCGGACACACTCCGCGGAACGGCGGGCGATCCGTGGCATCATCGAAGGGCATACCTGCGTTGCACTCCACGGTGTGCCCATGCACGACCACAGCACCACCACAGATGCAGTACCTCAGATAAGGGGATGCCCATGACGACCGCCGAGACCGTCGCGCCAGTCGGCGACACCGCCGCACCCGTCGCCGCCCACGGTGCCACCCTCACCCCCAGTGCCGCGGCCAAGGCCCGTGCGCTGCTCGAGCGAGAGGGCAACCCGGAGATGGTGCTCCGCATCGCCGTGCAGCCCGGTGGCTGCTCCGGCCTGCGCTACGAGCTGTTCTTCGACGACCGGACCCTCGACGGCGACGCCGTGGTGGAGTTCGACACCGTCGGCCTGGCCATCGACCGGATGTCCAAGCCGTACCTCGACGGCGCGACGATCGACTTCGTCGACACCATCGAGAAGCAGGGCTTCACGATCGACAACCCGAACGCCGGCAACTCCTGCGCGTGCGGGGACTCGTTCCACTGATCGACCGAACACGCTGCACCGACGGCCCGCCGGGGACACCCGGCGGGCCGTCGGCGTGTGCGGGCCGTGTGGACGGACGCGGACCGCGTGACACACTTCCGACGTCTGCTGTTCGTCCTGCCGTCACCCCCTGATGCTCGTGGAGGTCCCCGTGACCGTTGTCGTGGCCGGTTCGATCGCCACCGATCATCTGATGCACTATCCGGGCCGGTTCACCGACTCGCTGCTGCCCGACCAGCTGCACCGGGTGTCGCTGTCGTTCCTGGTCGACGACCTGGTGGTGCGCCGCGGCGGGTGTGCCGCGAACATCACGTTCGGCATGGGCCTGCTCGGGACCGTGCCGGTGCTGCTCGGCACGGTCGGCGCCGATTTCGCCGACTACGAGGCCTGGCTGCGCCGGCACGGCGTGGACTGCGACTGGGTCGGCACCTACACCGACGTCCAGACCGCCCGTTTCGTGTGCACCACCGACGACGACATGAACCAGATCGCCACCTTCTACGCCGGGGCGATGGCGCGCTCCCGGGAGCTGGAGATCGGGCCCATCGCGGCGGCGCACCCGGTCGACCTCGTCGTGATCAGTGCCGACGACCCCGAGGGCATGCTGCGGCACGCCCGCGAGTGCCGTGAGCGCGGCTTCCCGTTCGCCGCCGACCCCTCCCAGCAGCTGGCCCGGATGGACGGCGAGCAAGCGGCGACGCTCATCACCGGCGCCGCGCTGCTGTTCAGCAACGACTACGAGCTGGGGCTGCTGACCGCCAGGACCGGCTGGTCGGTCGAGGAGATCATGACCCACGTCGAGTGCCGGGTGACCACGCACGGCAAGGACGGCGTCCGGATCGTGCACCGCGACGGCACCAGCATCACCGTCGGCGTCGTGCCGGAGATCGTCAAGGTCGACCCCACCGGCGTCGGCGACGGTTTCCGGGCGGGCTTCCTTGCCGGCCGCGAGCGCGGCCTGGACCTGGAGCGCTCCGCGCAGCTCGGGTCGCTGATCGCCACCCTGGTGCTGGAGACCGTCGGCACCCAGGAGTGGATCCTGGACTGGGACCTGAGCTACCCCCGGCTGGAGGCCGCGTACGGCACCCCGGCGGCGACCGAGATCATGGCCGCCCTCGGGGTGCTCGTCCCCAGCGCCTGAGTGCGGCGGCGCTCAGAGCGTCACCGGGTAGTGCTCCTCCGGGATCGCCGGGGTGATCGCCCCGGTCACGAAGATGCCGTGCCACAGCAGGAAGACCAGGATCGCCCAGATCCGGCGTGAGTGGTCGGCCGTCCCCGCCCTGTGCGCCTCCAGCAGCGCGAGCGCCGCGGTGCGGTCCAGGAACTCCTCGGCCTGCGACGACACGATGATGTCGCGCGCCCAGTCGTGGGCCTCGTCGGCGAGGTAGTGCCGGATCGGCACCGGGAAGCCCAGCTTGCGCCGGTCGAGCACGTGCGGCGGGACGATGTCGGTGAGCGCCCGGCGCAACGCGAACTTGCTGGTCTCCCGGGTGATCTTGAGGTGGGAGTCGACCTTGCGGGCCACGTCGAACACCTCGACGTCCAGGAACGGGACCCGCAGCTCGAGCGAGTTGGCCATGGTCATCTTGTCCGCCTTGACGAGGATGTCGCCGCGCAGCCAGGTGAACAGGTCCACGTGCTGCATCCGCGAGATCGGGTCCCAGCCCGCACTGGTGGCGTACACCGGGTCGGTGACGTCGCGGAACGACACGTCCGGACGGTAGGTCCTCAACAGACCGGCCAGCTGCTCCTCGCGGAAGATCCGGGCGTTGCCGTAGTAGCGGTCGTGCAGGTCGATGGCGCCGCGGCGCAGCAGGTCCTTGCCGCGGAAACCGTCCGGCAGGGTACGGCCGACCGCCCCCAGGCCACGCCGCAGCGCTCCCGGCAGCCGGGTGATCGGCGCCAGGCTCTGCGGCTCCCGGTAGATGTTGTAGCCGCCGAACAGCTCGTCGGCGCCCTCGCCGGACAGCACCACCTTCACGTGCTTGCGGGCCTCCCGCGCCACGAAGTACAGCGGCACCAGCGCCGGGTCGGCGACCGGGTCGTCGAGGTACCAGACGATCAGCGGGAGGGTGTCCATCAGCGCCTGCGCCGACACCGTCCGGACCACGTGCCGCACACCCAACGCCTCCGCGGTCTCGGCGGCCACGTCCACCTCGGAGTAGCCCTGCCGCTGGAAGCCGGTGGTGAAGGTGATCAGGTCCGGGTTGCTGCGCTTGGCCAGCGCGGCGATGGCCGTCGAGTCGATGCCACCGGACAGGAACGCGCCGACGGTGACGTCGGCCCGCATGTGCTTGGCCACCGAGTCGGTGAGCACCTCCGCGATCTCGGCGTACAGCGCCGGCCGGGACGGCCCGGTGGCGGCGCGTGGCTCGGGGGTGAACACCGGGTGGAAGTAGCGGTGGAACGCGGGGCGGCCCGCGTCCGGTGCGACCGTGAAGCGGGTGCCGGACTCGACGCGGCGGACGGCGGTGTCCATGGTCGCGGGCTCGGGCACGTACTGCAGCACCAGGTAGTGCTGCAGGGCGGTCGGGTCGACCACGGCGGGACCGGTCAGCTCGCGCGCGCCCTTGGCCTCCGAGGAGAAGATCCAGCCGGCGCCGGGAACCTCGGCGTAGAACAGCGGCTTGATGCCGAACGGGTCGCGGGCACCGAACAGCGTCCGGGTCGCGGTGTCCCAGATGAGGAAGGCGAACATGCCGCGCAGCCGGTCGACGACGTCGGCGCCCCAGTGGTGGAACCCGGCGACGATGGCCTCACCGTCGCCGTGCGTGAGAAACGTCGCACCGAACTCCCGGGTGAGCTCGGCACGCAGCTCCAGGTAGTTGTAGATCTCCCCGTTGAACACCAGGGCGTAGCGCTGCGGATCCTCCGGAGGCCCCCAACGCAGGGGCTGGTGGGCGTGCTCGATGTCGATGATCGACAGTCGGTTGAATCCGAACACCACGTCCTGGTCCTGCCAGGTCCCGCCCTCGTCGGGCCCGCGGTGCCGCGCACACTGCATGCCGGCCGCGACGGCGTCGACGCGCGAGGCGGCGTCGCCGGTGGTGGACAGATACCCCATGAGTCCGCACATACCGTCGAGTCTTGCGCATCCCGGCGGCACCGTCGGCCGCGCGCGCCCGGCCACGTGGGAAGTCGCTGTGTGAAGTAGCCTGAAGCCCTAGGAACGATGAAAGGCGTGTGACTGTGGCTGGATCTCGACTGCGGCGTTTCACCCTCGTGGGTGGGCTCGCGGGCGCCTCGCTGCTGCTGAGCGGGTGTTCACTCGCGGACCTGCCGCGTTTCGGCTGGCCGGAGGGGCACACCGACGAGGGCGCGGCCATGCAGTACTTCTGGTCGGCGACGTTCATCGCGGCCCTGGTCATCGGTATCGGCGTCTGGGGCCTGATGTTCTGGTCCTTCGCGCTGCACCGGAAGAAGAAGGGCTCGCCGCTCTACCCGAAGCAGACCAAGGAGAACCTGCCCTTGGAGATCGTCTACACCGCGATCCCCATGGTGCTGGTGATGATCCTGTTCTATTTCACCGTCACCACCGAGAACAAGGTCCTCAAGATGGAGGCCAACCCCGACGTCACCGTCGAGGTCACCGCGTTCAAGTGGAACTGGGACTTCTCCTACCAGGGCACGGTCAGCCCGGACGGCACCGCCGACGGCCTCGTGCACACGATCGGCTCCAGCTCCGAGATCCCGGTGCTCATCCTGCCGACCAACAAGGTCATCCAGTACGAGCTGCAGTCACGTGACGTCATCCACTCCTTCTGGGTGCCGGACTTCCTGTTCAAGCGCGACGTCTTCCCGTCGCCGGAAGCCAACCAGGTCGACAACGGCGACAAGTTCCAGAACACCATCACCGTCGAGGGCGCCATGGTGGGCCGCTGCGCCGAGCTCTGCGGGCAGTACCACTCGATGATGAACTTCGAGGTCAGGGCCATGCCCGAGCAGCTCTACAACGACTACCTCGACCTGCGGCAGGCGGTGAACCCGGGCACCGGCCGTGGCTACACCAACGCCGAGGCACTGGCCGAGATGAACTGCGGTGAGCTGTGTGCGCCCACGGCGACCACCACCGAGACGTTCGACACCCGCCGCACCGCGGATAACATCATCGCCGGGGGGAACTGACGATGAAGGTCGAATACCGCCTCTTCCTCTGGCTCGCCGTCTTCTTCTTCGTGGCGGCCCTGATCTACGGCATCTTCGCCGGCGCGGACGAGCCGGTCGGTGTCGTCGGTATCGCGCTCACCGGTGGCCTGTCGCTGATCGTCGGCTCGTTCCTGTGGTTCTCCGCGCGGCGGCTGCAGCAGGTCCGGCCCGAGGACAACATCGACGCCGAGGTCTCCGACGGCGCGGGCGAGCTGGGGTTCTTCTCCCCGGGTTCCTACTGGCCGATCTGCATCGCCGGATCGGCGGCCGTGTTCGCGGTCGGCACCGCGTTCCTGCAGGTCTGGCTGATGATCATCGCGGGCATCTTCCTGGTCATGAGCATCTGCGGCCTGCTGTTCGAATACCACCGGGCGCCGGCCGACCACTGACCCACCGCGCACCGTGCATCCCGCTTCGACGAACCCGCCGGCCCTGCCGGCGGGTTTTTCGTTGCGTGCGCTGACCCCGGACGACGCGGCAGCGGTCGTGGAACTGGTCCGGGCGGACGAGATCGCGGTGCTGGGGGAGGCGTTCCTCGACGTCGCCGACCTGCTGGGCACCTGGGCGCGGCCGAGCTTCCGTCTCGACACCGACACCGTCGGCGTGATTGATCGGCAGGGCCGGCTGGTCGCCTTCGCGGAGCTGTCCACCCCCGAGCGCGCCGAGGCCGTCGTGGCGCCGGCGGTCCGCGGCCTGGGGATCGGCTCGGTCCTCGCGGGCTGGCTCGAGCGCCGCGCCGTCGAGCACGGGTCGGTCATCGTCGGCCAGACGCTCGCGTCGCAGCACCACGGGGCCGTCCAGTTGCTCCGCAGCCGCGGTTACGCACCCCGGTGGACCTCCTGGGTTCTCCGCCTGCCCCCGACCGCGCAGATCGTCCAGCCGGCGCTGCCCGCCGGCTGGGTGATCCGGGCGTTCCTGCCGGGTCGCGACGAACAGGCCGCCTACCGCACCGTCGAGGACGCCTTCGGCGAGTGGCCGCACCGTCCGCCGGTGACCTACGACGACTGGGCGGCGATGATCCTGGGCCGACCGCGATTCCAGCCGTGGCAGCTGCTGCTGGCGACCGACCCGGAGGGCGCTGTCCGGGGCGTGGCGGCCCTGGCGCTGTCCGACGACGGCCAGGGCTGGATCGAGCAGCTGGCGGTCGCACGCGACCACCGGGGGCGTGGGCTGGGTCGTGCGCTGCTGGCGGCGGGCTTCGCGGCGACCCGGGACCACGGCGCCCGCGACGCGATGCTGTCCACCGATTCCCGCACCGGCGCGCTGGACCTGTACCTGCACGTCGGCATGGTGGTGCAGGCCGAGTTCGTGCAGTGGGCGAAGCGGATGACCGCGACGGCCGGGTCCTGACGCCTCCCGCCGCCTGACCGCAGGACGACGTGGCCCGGCGGCGCCGAACCGCGCGACCGGTCCGGAAACGACGGAACCGCCGCCCCCGGGTGGGGGAGCGGCGGTTCCGGTACAGCGGGTGGGTCAGCGATCCAGCGTCTTCGTCGCGCTCTTGGCGCCGGCGATCGGCGAGTTCTCGCCTCCGAGATCCGGACCGGAGTCGAGATGACCGCGGTCGTCCTTCGGCCGGAGCACGCCCTTCACGGCGTGACCCGCGGAGCCGAGCTGGTTCATCCGCTTCGGCACCGACGCGCCCTGGTACTCCAGCGGGATCGGGTGACCGTGGCTGTCGACACCGTCGAGGCTCTGGTGCACCTCGATGAACTCACCGTGCGGGAGCCGCTTGATGATGCCGGTCTCCACACCGTGCTCCAGGACCGCCCGGTCGGCATGCTGCAGGCCGAGGCAGATCCGGTAGACCGCGATGTAGGTGATGATCGGCGCGACGAACGAGCCGATACGGCCGATCCAGGTCATCACGTTCAGCGAGATGTCGAACTTGAGCGCGATGATGTCGTTGCCGCCCATGATCAGGTTCATCACGTAGAAGGCGATGAACGCCGACCCGAGGGCGGTACGGACCGGCACGTCGCGCGGCCGCTGCAGGATGTTGTGCAGCGCGTTGTCCTTGGTGAACTTGCGTTCGATCCACGGGTACGCCGACACCAGGATGAGCAGCACCGTCGCCCCGACGATCGCCGGGAAGAACACCGCGGGGATCTGGTAGCGACCGAACAGGTTGTGGATCTCCCAGGCGGGCCAGATACGCACCAGGCCGTCGAGGAAGCCCATGTAGAAGTCGGGTTGCACACCGGCCGACACCTGCGACGGGTTGTACGGACCCAGCAACCACACCGGGTTGATCTGGAAGACACCCGCCATGACGACGGTGATGCCGGCGACGATGGCGAAGAAGCCGGTGGCCTTGAGACCGAACACCGGCATGACGCGGACGCCGACGACGTTGTTCTCGGTGGCGCGGGGGCCGGCGAACTGGGTGTGCTTCTGGAACCAGACCAGGCCGACGTGCACCGCGATCAACGCCAGGATGATGCCGGGGATGAGCAGGATGTGCAGGCTGTAGAACCGGCCGATGATGATCTCGCCCGGGTAGTCGCCGCCGAACGCGGCCCAGTGGATCCAGGTACCCATCACCGGGATGGACAGCAGGAAGGCGGAGACGGCGCGGAGGCCGGTGCCCGACAGCAGGTCGTCGGGGAGCGAGTAGCCCATGAAGCCCTCGGCCATGCCCAGCACCAGCAGCAGCACGCCGATGACCCAGTTTGCCTCGCGCGGCTTGCGGAAGGCGCCGGTGAAGAACACCCGCATCATGTGCAGCATCATCGACGCCAGGAACAGCAGCGCCGCCCAGTGGTGGATCTGCCGGATCAGCAGACCGCCGCGGATCTCGAACGAGATGTCCAGCGAGGACGCGTAGGCGACCGACATCGGCACGCCGCGCAGCTTGTCGTAGACACCCTGGTAGACGGTCTCGGTCATCGAGGCGTCGAAGAACAGGGTGAGCCAGACGCCGGACAGCAGCAGGATGACGAAGCTGTACATCGCGACTTCACCCAGCAGGAACGACCAGTGGGTGGGGAAGACCTTGTTGAAGATCTGGGTCCGCAGCGGACGGGCGCCGTGGTAACGGACGTCCATCTCGTCCAGCTGCTTCACCACCAGCGACGGCTTGGTCGGTGCCGTTGCTGTCGTGAGTCGGCTCATGATTCGTATCTCCCCTTGTTCTCCCAGAAACCGGGCCCCACGGGTTCGGTGAAATCGCTGACGGCGATGAAGTAGCCCTCATCGTCGAGGGTGATCGGCAGCTGCGGGAGCGGCCGACCGGCCGGTCCGAAGACCGGGCGGGCGCCGTCGTTCACGTCGAACTGCGACTGGTGGCACGGGCACAGGATGCGGCCGGTCTGCTGCTCGTAGAGCGAGACCGGGCACCCGACGTGCGTGCAGATCTTGGAGTAGGCGTAGTAGTCACCGAAGCGGTACGTCTCGTGGCCCTCGCGGACCTTGACCGGCTCGTTGGACCGCAGCCGGAACAGCATCACCGGGGCGTCGGACGCCTTGGCGCCACCCGGGACGGCCGGGAAGACGGTCATCATCGCGCCGGCCGCCATGTCACTGGGCCGGACGGGAGTGCCGTCCTGCCCGACGAGGCGGACCTTCGTGCCGTCGGCCGCCGGGGCCCACGGGGTGACCCACAGCTGCGACTCGTCGCCCTCGGCCCACGGGTTCTTCACGAATCCGCCGAGCACCGGGACGGCCGCGGCGACGGTGAGACCGCCACCGGCCAACAGCAGCGAGCCCTTGAGCATGCCGCGGCGCTTGATCAGGCCGGACTTGTCACCGACGTCGGTGAGCTCTCCGGCGAGCGTGCGCCGGTCCAGCTCGGCCGAGAGGCCGTCATGGCGCTGCTGCACGGCCAGCTCGTGCGGCATGATGCGCCGCGCGATTCCGACCACCCCGACGCCGAGGCACAGGATGGTCAGTCCGAGGCTGAGTCCGAGCAGCGGGTTGTACAGTGCGTAGACCCACTGGTCCGCGTCGTACCAGGGCTTGTACTGCTGGGGCCACCAGATGAACACGACCGCGGTGAGCACGCCGAACACGGCGGTCAGCACGAACCACTTGGCCACCGCCCGCTCGGCGTTCTTGTCGGCGGGGCTGCCCGGCACGTAGCGCGGGCCGTACTCGACGAGCTCGACCCCGTCGAGCCGGGCGCCGAGGCGCGCCAGCTCGTCCCGGGACATGGTCGCCAACTGCTCCGGCGTGGGGGTGTCCGTGGTGGAGACCTCGCCGTTCACTACCTCGCCGCTCACGCGCGCGCTCCCATCCACAACATGACACCGACGATGAGACCCATGCCCACGATGAAGGCGAAGAAGCCCTCCGAGACCGGACCGAAACCACCCAGGCCGTAGCCGCCCGGATCCATCGACGCCTTGGCGCTCTGCACGTACGTGACGATCGCGACCTTCTCGTCCGGGGTCAGCTGGCCGTCGGAGAACTTCGGCATGTTCTCCGGGCCGTGCAGCATCGCCGCGTAGATCTGGGAGTCGGTGGCCGGACCGAGGTCGGGTGCGTACTTGCCCTGCGACAGCGCACCGCCCTTGCCGGTGAAGTTGTGGCAGGACGCGCAGTTCAGGCGGTAGAGCTCGGCGCCCTTGGCGACGGCCGCGTTGTCGCGGAGCTCGGCGCTGGTGCCGTCGGGTGCGGTGGGGACCTCGGGGCCGCCGCCGTTGGCCTGGATGTAGGCCCCGAGCGCCTGGACCTCCTGCGGGTTGAAGAACGGCTCCTTGCGGGGCGCCTGCGCGGAGTTGTCGGCGAGCGGCATCCGGCCGGTGGACACCTGGAAGTAGGTGGCCGCCTGGCCGACGCCGATCAGCGACGGCCCGCGGTCCGGGACGCCCTGCAGGTTCTCACCGTGGCAGGTGATGCAGGAGTTGGAGTAGAGCGCCGCACCGGCGGCGATCTGGGTCTCGTCGACCGCGCCCGCTTCGGCCTGGTTGGGCGCGGGGGTGATGGCGGAGAACAGGAAACCGAAGCCGACCAGCGCGATCAGCAGGGTCAGCACGCCGCGGAGGCGGCGGTGTGACTTGCTGCGCGCGCGGATGCGCACCCGTGGGGGGAGCGTTGGCCGTTTCATGGGGACACCTCGTCTGCAGTCGTTGCGGCGGGTCGTGCGGGTGGAGCGGTGGTGCGGCCGACTGCCTTGATCACTACCGGGATCAGGGTGGCGGCGGATGCACCGTGGGAAGACGATGTGGCGAGCACGTGAGGGAACTACTTCACGATATAGATCGTCGCGAACAGGGCGATCCAGACGACGTCGACGAAGTGCCAGTAGTAGGACACGACGATGGCCGAGGTCGCCTGCGCGGGCGTGAACTTGCTCAGCCGGGTTCGCTGGATCAGCAGCAGGAACGCGACCAGACCGCCGATGACGTGCAGGCCGTGGAAGCCGGTCGTCAGGTAGAAGACGGTGCCGTAGGCGTCGGAGGAGAGCGTCATGCCCTCCTCGGTGACGAGGTGGAGGTACTCGTAGGCCTGTCCGCCCACGAAGACCAGGCCCATGATCAGGGTGATCGTGTACCAGAACCGGAGCTTGATGACGTCGCCCTGCTCCGCGGCGAACACGCCGAGCTGGCAGGTGAACGAACTGGCCACCAGAATCGTGGTGAACACCGTGGCGTACACCACGTTGAGCTCGTGCAGCGGCCATTCCTCGGAGGTGGCCTTGGCGGTGAAGTAGATGCCGAACAGTCCGGCGAAGAACATCAGTTCGCTGGCGAGCCAGACGACCGTGCCGACGCTGACCATGTTCGGCCGGTTCAGCGTGTGGATACGGGAGCTCAGGTTGCCGGGCGGCGGCGTCTGCACAGTGGTCACACATGGATTATGGACCGAGAAAACAGAAGATGCCCGCGCGGGTGGCGGCGCGGCGCCCGTCGCGAGCGTTCCCCTACGATGCTCGTGTGTCCGGTCCCACGATTCTGGTCTACAGCCACCGTGCCGCAGTGCGCGAGGAGCTGATGTTCGCCATCGGCCGCCGTCCGGCCGCTGACCTGCCCAGGGTCACGTTCCTGGAGTGCGAGGGTGTCGCCGAGGTGCTGATGGCCATCGACTCCCGGGCGGCCGACGTGGTCATCCTCGACGGCGAGGCGCAGCCCACCGGCGGGATGGGGATCTGTCGGCAGATCCACAACGAGGCCGCCGATCCGCCGCCGGTCATCCTGGCCGTCCGTCGCGCCGCCGACCGCTGGTTGGCCACCTGGTCCAAGGCCGAGGAGGTGCTCGTGTACCCGCTCGACCCGGTCACCGCCGCCGAGACCGTCGCCAAGGTGCTGCGCGCCCTCCCCGTCCGGTGACGGGTCCCACACCCGCACCGCTGAGCTGGCCGGTCCTGCTCCGGCGGTTGATGGCCGGCGGCGACCTCACCGCGGACGAGTGCACCTGGGCGATGGGACGCATCATGGCCGGCGAGGCCACCGGCGCGCAGATCGCCGGCTTCGCCGTCGCCCTGCGGGCCAAGGGCGAGACCGCGGTCGAGGTCAGCGGGCTGGCCGACGGGATGCTGGCGCACGCGCGCCGGTTCACCGTGCCGGCCCGCGCCGTCGACATCGTCGGCACCGGCGGGGACAACTCCAACTCGGTCAACATCTCCACGATGGCGGCCGTGGTGACCGCCGCGGCGGGCGCCACCGTGGTCAAGCACGGCGGTCGCGGCTCGTCCAGCATGACCGGGGCCGCGGACGTGCTCGAGCGGTTGGGCGTGGTGATCGGGCTGAGCCCGGCCGCGGTCGAGCGCTGCGTCCGCGAGGTGGGCATCGGGTTCTGCTTCGCGGCCGCGTTCCACCCGTCGATGCGGCACGCGGCCGGGCCGCGCCGCGAGCTCGGGGTACCGACCTTCTTCAACATCCTCGGCCCACTGACCAACCCGGCGCAGCCGGCCGCCGCGGCGATCGGCTGCGGCAGTCTGCCGCTGGCGCCGCTGATGGCCGACGTCCTGGCCGTCCGGGGCATCGAGGCGCTGGTGTTCCGGGGTGACGACGGGTTGGACGAGTTGACCACCACCACCACCTCGACGGTGTGGCGAGTGCGCGGCGGCGTGGTGGACGTCACCTCGGTGGACCCGGCGCGGCTGGGCATCGCGCCGGCCACCGCCGACGACCTGCGGGGTGGCGAGGCGGCGTTCAACGCCGACGTGGTGCGCCGGCTGGTGGCGGGGGAGACCGGGCCGGTGCGGGACGCGGTGGTGCTCAACGCCGCCGCGGCCCTGGCCGCACACCGCGGGCTGACCGACGACCTGGAGGCCGATCTCGCGGCCGGGTTGGTGGCCGCCCGGGAGGCGCTCACCAGCGGCCGGGCCGCGACGCTGCTGGACCGCTGGATCGCCGTCTCGCAACAGGCCGCCGCGGCTCTGCCCGCCTGACGGCACCGCCGTCGCGGCTTCGGCCGGCTCGCGGTGCGGTCAGCCGCCGATGGAGAAGGCGTCCTCGCTGTCCCGGCTCGCGTACGAGCGGAAGGCGATGTGGGTCGTCGTGCGCTTCACCCCGGGCACCTTGCTGATGTGACCCGGCACCAGATCGGCGATCGACTCGTGGTCGGGGAGCCGGACGAGCACCACCAGGTCCACGTCGCCGGCGCAGGAGTACACCTGGTCGACGCCGGGCAGGTCGGCGATCCGCTGGGCGGCCTCCGGGATCAGGTCGGCCTCGACCTCGATCATCACGATGACGGTGATCATCGGTCATGTCTATCACTGCCGCCACGCCGCGCCCGGGGCGCGGTCGGGCCGGTCGAGGGCCCACCGGTGGCGCCCCGCTCCGCCGATCGGCGACGACCACTCGCCGTCTAGCTGCACCAGCCGTACGCCGGGGGCCTCCAGCCAGCGCAGCAACGTGCCGACCTCCTCGGCGCCCGACGCCGGGAGCGGTCCGGTGCCCGGCAGCACGGTCTCGGCCGAGGCCACCAGCAGGTCGATCACCGGCATCGGGTTCACCCCGCAGGGAGCGTGCCCGGACGCGGCCAGCCGGCCGTGCCGGACGACCACGAGCCACCACCCGCCGCTGCCGTCGCGGGCCGCCGCCACCAGTTGCGGCACCGCGGCGAGCGCGCCCAGGCGCTGGCGGCGGTGCAATCCCTTGACCAGCGCGACCGTCCGGTCGCGGTGCAGCGCCGCGTCCTCGAACCGGCCGGCGACCGCCAGCCGGTCCAGCCGCTCCAGCAGCCGGCCCACCACCGTGGTGGGCCGCCCGGCTACGGTGTCGGCGAAGTCGCGGACGTGCGCGGCGTAGTCCTCCACCGACTCGCGGCCGGCGCAGGGCGCACCGCAGCGTCCCAGTTCGGCCAGCGCGCACGGGGTGCCGTCGGGGTTGCGTCGCCGGATGCGCTGGCTGCAGCGGCGCAGCCGCAGCACGCTCGACACCGCCTCGAGAGCCTGCTCGGCGGCCGCGCGGGTGCGGAACGGCCCCAGCAACACCCGCTCGGCCCTGCGGGCCGGGCCGTCGGGCGACGACACGATGCTGAGCCGGGGGAAGGCCTCGTCGGTGAGGGTGATCCAGGACGCCTTGGCCGGCTGCTTCGACCGCCGGTTGTAGGGCGGCTGGTGGGCGGCGATCAGCCGCTGCTCGCGGACGTTGGCCTCCAGCGGGTGCGCGCAGCGCACGTGGTCGACGCGCTCGGCCAGCGTCACCATCTGTTTCACCCGGGCCCGGGTCTCGGCCGCCGAGAAGTACGACCGCACCCGACGCCGCAGATCGGTCGCCGTGCCGACGTAGAGCACCTCGTCCCGGCGGCCGCGGAAGAGGTAGACCCCGGGCGCCGACGGCAGCCGGTCGGCGAGGTGGCGCTTGCGGCGGCGGGCCGGTGTGAGGTCCCTGGTGACGTCGATCAGCTCGGGCAGGGTGTGCACGCCCAACGAGCCGACCCGGCCGATGAGGGCGTGCAGGACGTCCACGGTGGCCTGGGCGTCGTGCAGGGCGCGGTGGTCGGGGGTGACGGTCGCGTGCAACAGCGGCGCCAGCACCCCCAGCCGGACGCTGGGCGCCTCGTCGCGGGTGAGCACCTTGCGGGCCAGCTGGACGGTGTCCAGCACCGCCGGCGCCGGCCAGCGCAGCCCGTGCCGGGCGCAGGCGTGCCGCAGGAAGCCGACGTCGTAGGGCGCGTTGTGGGCCACCAGCACGGCGCCGCGGAGGAACTCCAGGAACGCGGGCAGCACCGCCTCGATGCGGGGCGCGTCGTAGACCATCGCGTTCGTGATGCCGGTCAGCATGGTGATCTGCGGGGGGATGGCCCGGCCGGGATCCACCAGGGTCGCGAACTCGCCGAGCCGCTCGCCGCCGCGGACCTTGACCGCACCGATCTCGGTGATGCCGTCGGCGTCCTTGGCCGACCCTCCGGTGGTCTCCAGGTCCACGACGACGAAGGTCACGTCGGACAGCGGCTCCCCGAGGTCGGAGAACGCCTGCTGGAGGGTCGCGCCGGTGGTCACGGTGGATACCGTAGGGATCACCACCGACAGAGCAGGTGCGACACACGTTCGAAAGGCCGACCTCCCGCCATGACCCTTCCCGACGCCGTCCAGCGGCCCCTGCTGCGGTGGGCCGCCGACACCCTCAGGACACTGCCGCCGGAGCGGGTGCCGGCCACGTTGCGGCCGGTGGCCCGGTTCCGGCCCGCCCGTCGCGCGTCCCTGGGAGCGGCGGCCCTGCTGCAGGCGCTGGACGCCGACGCGGGGTTCCGCGCCGAGGTCGCCCGCTACGTCCGGGCGCGCGGCGTCGACCCGGCCGGGACCGGGGATCTGGCCGAGCGGGCCGCGGCGGCGCAGCTGTGGGACCACCCGGCGGCGGTGGATCTGCTGGCCGAGGTCGAGGGTGCCCGGCCCGGTTCCGGGGAGGTCGCGGCGCTGCGCGCCGAGGTCGCCCGGTTGACCGCCGAGCTCACCGCCGCCCGGCGTCCGGTCGCCCGGGCCAGGGCGGCGGCGGCGCCCGCCGAGCCGGCGCCGCACCCGGTCGACACCGAGGCGGTGGACCGGCTCCGACAGCGCCTGCGGGACCAGGGATCGGCACTGCGCTCCGCCCGCGACGCCGCGGCGGCCGCCGAGGAGAAGGCCGGCGCCGAGCTGAAGGTGCTGCGGGTGGCCCACGAGCGGGCGGTGGCCGAACTGCGCAACGCCCGCGACCGGCAGGCCGAGGAGCAGGCCCGTGCCGACCGGCTCCAGCAGCAGTTGGAGACCACGCGGGCGGCCGACCGCTCGGACCGCGACGCCGCCCACCGCCGGGTCGAACTGCTGCTCGACACCGTCGAGCAGGCCTCGCGCGGCCTGCGCCGCGAGTGGCAGCTGACCGCCGGCGGGCCGGACCCGGCGGAGCGGGTGGCCGGTGCCCTGCGCGCTCCGGCGCTCGCCCCGGTCGGCGACACCGCGAGCCTCACCGGACTTCTCGCGATGCCGCGGGCGCACCTCGTGGTCGACGGCTACAACGTCACCAAGTCCGCGTGGCCGCAGCTGACGCTCGCCGAGCAGCGCGACCGGTTGGTCCGCTCGCTGTCCGCCCTGACGGTGACGACACCGGCCGGGGGACCGGAGGTCACCGTGGTGTTCGACGGGGCGTCGGTCGTCGTGCCGCAGATGAACTTCCGCGGGATCCGGGTGCTGTACTCGCCGGCGGGGGTCACCGCCGACGACGTCATCCGGCGCCTGGTCGCCGCCGAACCGCAGGGCCGGGTGCTCCTGGTGGTCACCGCGGACCGGGAGATCGTCGACTCGGTGCGACGCGCGGGCGCCCGGACGGTGGCGCCGGCCGCCCTGCTGTCCGTGCTCGGTACCGAACCCCGCGGGTAGCCACCGACCTCATGCGCATGCATCGTTCGCGCCCACGCCACACGCGGCCGAATGAGTGAACTCGATCACAAGATCACCGGTTTGTGCTGGTGGTGCCAGGGTTCCGCGGGGTGAGACACAGACCTGTCCACACCGGAGGCAACGTCACTGGCGTCGATGCATCGTCTGTCGTAACCTCATCGTGACCTGCGGACGACGCGGCCCAGACGGGCGGCTCCGCGGGACACCGCCGAATCGACGTGTCGGGCGTCGAACCGGGGAACCAGGTGTTACTGGGGTGAATCGCTCACTCCGTGTATCCGCCGTGATCGTCGTGGCTGCGCCCGGTGCGCAGGACACGGCCTGACGGGCGTGCGCACGGTGTGGGGGTAGGGCTACTTCCTTGGCCCGAATCCGTCAGCTAACTCGGTAGGCGGCCAAAGGATGAAAGGCTCGCCCCCCTTGTTCGCTGTGTCCCGCTTCAGGCGTGGTGTCGTTGTCCTGGCCGTCGCCACGGCCGCCACCCTCGCTCTCGGTGCCGCTCCGGTCCTCACCGCCGCCGCCGATCCCACCACCACGACCGAGCCTTCTGTGCCCTCTACGGCGGCCGGTGCCAAGGAGCTGTGGCTGCAGGCCAGCCAGCAGGCCGAGGCGCTCAACGAGCAGTCGCTGCAGGCCGCCGAGGCCGTGGACGCCTCCGCCGCCGCCGTCACCGCCGCCGACGCCGCGGTCGCCGCCGCCACCGCCGCGGTCGGCACCGCCGAGGGGCAGCGCACGCAGGCCCAGGCCGTGGTCGACTCCTACTCGGGCAAGCTGAGCGCCTTCGCCAACGCGAGCTTCCGCGGTGCCCGGATGAGCGAGCTCTCGTCGCTGCTGACCGCCGACTCCGCCGACGACTACCTGGACTCGGTCACCGCCCTGGACCGGGTCGCCGGCGACACCAGCGACATGCTCGTCGAGGCGCGGGACGCCAAGACCGCCGCCGACGCCGCCGCGCTCGCCGTGGACGCCAAGAAGACCGAGGCCGAGACCGCCCAGCGGGCCGCCGTCCAGGCCAACGCCGACGCGGTCACCGCCCAGCAGACCCTGGCCGCCTCCAAGACCGCGCTCGACGCCCAGGTCGCGGAGTACCAGGCCCTGTACGACCAGCTGACCGAGCAGGAGCGGGAAGCCGCGATCCTGGCCGAGCAGGCGCGTCTCGCCGCCGAGGCCGAAGCCGCCGCAGCCTCCGCCGCAGCCGCCGCGGCCGCCGCGCCGGCCGTCGAGAACGCCCCGGCCGCCGAGGTCGCGGTCGCCGGCACCAGTGCCAGTGCCGCCCCCAGCTCCGGCGCCGCCCCGAAGGCCGCGGTCCCCGCGGTCAGCGCGCCGAACGCCAAGGCCCAGATCGCCGTCGAGGCCGCGCTGTCCAAGGTCGGCTCCCGCTACGTCTTCGGTGCCGCCGGCCCCGACCAGTTCGACTGCTCCGGCCTCACCTCGTGGGCCTGGAAGCAGGCCGGTGTGAGCATCCCGCGCACCTCCGGCGGCCAGGCCGGACTGCAGTCCGTGCCGATGGACCAGCTGCAGCCGGGCGACCTCGTCACCTACTACTCGCCGGTCCACCACGTGGCGATGTACATCGGCAACGGCCAGATCGTGCACGCCTCGACCTCGTCCAAGCCGGTCTACGTCACCTCGGTCAACTACGGCGGCCCGAACGCCAGCGGCCACCGCGTCGGCTAGCAGCCCCACGCTGACCGGCTAGGTTGGTCGCCACCATGCGACGCACCCTGCTGATCAGCAACGACTTCCCGCCGCGGGCGGGTGGCATCCAGTCCTATGTCCACGAACTGGCCGGCCACCTGCCCGCGGCGGATCTCGTCGTGTACGCCCCGGCGTGGCCGGGAGCCGCGGAGTTCGACGCCGCCCAGCCCTACCCGGTGCACCGGCACCCCACGTCGCTGATGCTGCCGGTGCCGTCGGTCGCCCGCACCGCCGCCCGGCTCATCGCCGAGCACCGCCTCACCGCAGTCTGGTACGGCGCCGCGGCGCCGCTGGCGCTGCTCACCCCGACCCTGCGCCGGCACGGCGTGGAACGGACCGTGGCGAGCACCCACGGCCACGAGGTCGGCTGGTCGATGCTGCCCGGGTCGCGGCAGCTGCTCCGGCGGATCGGCCGTACCAACGACGTCATCACGTTCGTCAGCCGCTACTCCCGGTCCCGGATCGCCGCCGCCCTCGGCGCCGACGCGGCCCTGGAACACCTGCCGCCGGGCGTCGACGCGGCGGCGTTCCGGCCGGACCCGGCACGACGCGCGGCCCTGCGCGGTCGATGGGGGATCGGCGACCGACCCGTCGTGGTCTGCGTGTCCCGGCTCGTCCGGCGCAAGGGTCAGGACGTGCTCATCCGGGCGTGGCCGCAGGTCCTCGCCGGCTGCCCGGACGCCCTGCTGCTGATCGTCGGCGGTGGGTCCGACGAGGCCCGGCTGCGCGTCCTCGCCACGCGACATGCGGTGCAGGACAACGTCATCGTCACCGGACAGGTGCCCGCCGACGACCTCGCCGGGTTCTACGCGGCGGGGGACGTCTTCGCCATGCCCTGCCGCACCCGCGGCCGCGGGCTGGACGTCGAAGGTCTTGGGATCGTCTTCCTCGAGGCCGCCGCGGCCGGTCTGCCCGTGGTGGCCGGCGACTCCGGCGGAGCTCCCGAGACGGTCCGCCCGGGGATGACCGGCGAGGTGGTCGACGGCCGGGACACGGCCGCCGTGGCCGCGGCGTGCCGGACGCTGCTGACCGACCGGGTCCGCGCCCGCCGCTACGGCGCCGCCGGTCAGCGCTGGGTCGCCGACGACTGGACCTGGGCGGCGTCCGGGCGCCGGTTGGTGGAACTCCTCGGCTGAGCCCGGAAGCCGCCGCGCGCCGTCCGTCGGCCGTCCGAGACCAGTGTCACGGCCCGTGATCGTTGAACCCTCATGGGTGCCGTCGTAATCTGATCGTGACATCGATGGTGTGGTGCCTGTCGGCCGCTGCTGCGGGACAGGCCTGACCGCTCGTGTGGACGCGGCCGCCGCCGCGACCGCGGACACGCCATGACGCCCCCCGCTCCGGGTGCCGCCGGTCCGATCCCTGCGATCGCCGACGGCCGATCCCGGCGCGTGCCGTCGGACGCCCGCGCACTCCGGGACCGCGGCCGATCCGAAGGGACCGCCTCCGTGGCGCGCTCGCGACTGCTGCACCTCACCACCGGCACCCTGACCGCCGCCGCCCTCGCCGGCGCGCTGCTGGTCGCCGGTCCGGCGCTGGCCGAGCCGGCCGCCCCGCCGGCGCCGCCCACCACCGCCGAGGACGCGAAGACCGCGTGGATCGACGCCGCGCACGGCGTCGAGGAGCTCAACCAGGCGGTGCTGACCGCCCAGCAGCAGGTCACCGACCGGCAGGCCGCCGCCGCTGCCGCGCAGAGCGCCGCCGCGGCGACCGTCGCCGCCGTCACCGCCGCCGACGCCCAGGTGGCCGCCGCCGACGCCCAGGTCGCCGCGTTCCGCCCGACCCTGGACGCCGTGGCCAACGCGAGCCTCAAGGGCGCCCGGTTCAGCTCGCTGTCGTCCCTGCTCACCGCCGACTCGGCCGACGACTACCTGGACCAGGTCACCGCGCTGGACCAGGTCGCCGGCGACACGCTCGCCACGATGGCCGCCGCCCAGCAGGCCGGCTCGGTGGCCGACGCCGCCAAGGCCGCCGCCGACGCGACCCGCGCGCAGGCCGACCGGGCCGCCGCCGAGGCCGCGGCCGCCGTGGTCGCCGCCGAGCAGGCCGCGGCCGACGTCGCCGCCCGCCAGGTCACCATGCGGGCCGAGATCGTGCGGTACGAGCAGGTGTACTCGGCTCTCACCGTCGCCGAGCGCGGCGAGGCGATCGAGGCGTTCGAGAACTCCAACCTCTCGCCCGAGGCCCAGGTCAAGGTCGACCGGGAGGCCGCCGCCCGGGCCGCCGCCGGCATCACCGAGAACAATCTCAGCGCGATGGCGGTCTCGGCCGCCCCGGACACCGCCGCCGGCATCGCCGTCGCCGCCGCCCTGACCCGCCGGGGGATGCCCTACGTGTGGGGTGCGGTCGGTCCGGACGAGTTCGACTGTTCCGGTCTGATGCTGTGGGCCTGGCAGCAGGCCGGCGTCACCATCCCGCGGACGAGCGCCGAGCAGGCCACCCTGCCGTCGGTCCCGATGGACCAGCTGCAGCCGGGTGACCTGGTGACCTTCTACTCGCCGGTCTCCCACGTCGGGATGTACATCGGTCACGGTCTGCTGCTGCACGCGTCCACCACCGGCACCCCGGTCAAGGTCATCGCGATGGAGAAGGCCGGCCCGAACGCCACCGGGCACCGGGTGCCGCGCTGACCCTCGGCTAGCCTCGACCGGGTGCTGATCTCCGTCGTCGCCGATGTCCACGGCAATTTCGACGACCTCGCCCGGGCGGCCGACGCGGCCGACCTGCTGCTGGTGCTGGGCGACCTGCTCGACTACGTCGACTACCACGACCCCGCCGGCGGCATCCTCGGTGCCGTCTTCGGCGAGGAACTCGTCCGGCCGTTCGTGCGGATGCGCACCCGCGGCGACTTCGCCGCGCTGCACGACTACAACCAGCAGCTGTGGTCCCGGGTGGCCGACCCGGCCCGGGCCATCCACGACATCGTGGTGGACCGCTACGAGCACGTCGTGAAGCTGCTGCCGGACAACGCCCTGGTGCTGCTGGGCAACGTCGACGTGGCCGCCGCCTGGGCCGAGGTCGCGCCGCCGCACCTGCAGGCACTGGACGCCGAGACCCGCACGATCGACGGCGCCGTCTTCGGGTTCGTCGGCGGCGGTTCGACCCGGCCGGGGTCGGTGGTCCGCGACACCGGTTCGCCGTGGAAGCCGTTCGTCCGGTCCGCCGCCGACTTCGGGGTCGCGCTGGCCGCGCTGCCGGCCGTGGACGTGCTGTGCACCCACATCCCGCCGAAGCTGACCACCCTGCGCTACGACACCGTCCCGGCGCGGCTGGAGATGTACGGTCCCGGGCTGGTCGAGTACATCGACACCCACCGCCCGCGGTACGCGCTGTCCGGCCACGTCCACCAGCCCATCGGCGCCCGGCTGCGCCGCGGCCGCACCGAGTGCGTCAACGTCGGGCACTTCCAGCGGTCGGCCCGGCCGTACCTGCTCGCGCTGTAGTGTTTTCGGACATGCCTGACCTGTCGACCCAATCGATCGTGATCAACGCCGACCCCGCTCAGGTGATGGCCGTGATCGCCGATTTCGCGTCGTACCCGGAGTGGACGGGCGCCATCAAGTCGGTCGACGTCACCGTGCCGGGTGAGCCCGGACGGGCCCGTCAGGTGAAGTACGTCATGGACGCCGGGCTGCTCAAGGACACCTACGAGCTCGCCTACACCTGGGCGCCCGACGGGCTGTCGGTCAGCTGGACGCTGGTGTCGGGCTCGCTGCAGAAGTCGCAGCGGGGTTCTTACCGGCTCACCCCGGTCGCCGACGGCACCGAGGTCACCTACAGCCTCAACGTGGAGCCCTCGATCCCGTTGATCGGCCCACTGCGCCGCAAGGCCGAACGGTCGATCCTGGACACCGCCCTCAAAGAGCTGCGCAGACGCGTCGAGAGCGCGTGAGCGGCACCACCGCAGCCGCCGTCGACGGGCCGCGGACGCTGCTGTTCACCGGCAAGGGCGGGGTCGGCAAGACGACCCTCGCCGCCGCCACCGCGGTCGCCGCGGCCGCGTCGGGCCACCGCACCCTGGTGCTGTCCACCGATCCGGCCCACTCGTTGTCGGACGTGCTGGGGACGCCGCTGAGCGGGGAACCCTCGGTGGTCGACCCGGTGCTCGCGCCGCGGCTGTCGGCCGCCGAGGTCGACGTCCAGGGCCGCTTCGAGGCGGGCTGGTCGCAGATCCGGCAGTACCTGGTCGGCGTGCTCGCCGCCCGCGGCGTCGCCGAGGTCACCGCGGAGGAACTCGTGGTGCTGCCCGGCGCCGACGAGATCGTGGCCCTGCTCGAGCTGCAGCAGCGGGCGGCGTCCGGGGCCTACGACGTGATCGTGGTCGACTGCGCGCCGACGGGGGAGACCCTGCGGCTGCTGGCGCTCCCGGAGACGCTGTCGTTCTACGCCGACCGGTTGTTCGGGGCGCCGCAGCGGCTGCTGCGGGCGCTGGCCGCCGGCCTGGGGGGCCGCGGCGGTCTCACGACCGGCCCGGACGGCGAGGTCCGCGACGCCCTGAGCGACCTGCTGACCCGGCTGACCAGTGCCCGGGCGTTGCTGACCGCACCGGGCAGCGGGGTCACCGTGGTGACCACCGCCGAGCACGTGGTGCTGGCCGAGGCCCGGCGGGCCTACACCGCGCTGTCGCTGCACGGGTACCGGGTCGGCGCGGTCGTGGTGAACCGGCTGCTGCCCGCGGAGGCGGACGGGACCTGGGCGGCGCGGCTGCGGGAGGGCCAGCGCCGCGGCCTGACGGCCGTGGCCGAATCGTTCGCCGGGCTGCCGGTCCTGCACGCGCAGCTGCGGGCGGCGGAGCCCGTCGGCGTCGCCGCGCTGACCGCCCTGGCCGGTGAGGTGTACGGCGACCGGGACCCGCTGCCCGGTCCCGACGACGCGCGGATCGGTCTGCAGGTCACGGGCGGGCAGGGCGACTACCGGCTGACCGTGCCGCTGCCGCTGGCCGACCGGGGTCAGGTGCAGCTCACCCGCTCCGGCGACGACCTGGTGATCACCGTCGGGTCGCACCGCCGCCGGATCGCGTTGCCGTCCCTGCTCCAGCGGTGCACCGCCACCGGCGCGAGCTTCCGCGACGACGCGCTGGTCGTCGCGTTCGTGCCCGACCCGGCCCGCTGGCCGGACGCCCTGGTGGGAGCCCGATGACCGACGACCGCACCGGGCACCAGAGCCTCGCGGTGGAGGCACGGGCCCTGCTCGACGTGCTCGCCGACAAGCTCGCCGCGGCCGCCCGGGTCCCCGCCGGCGCCGACCCGGACACCGCACCCGCCGACGCGACCCCGCCGCACCCGCCGCGCTGCACCGGCTGCCCGCTCTGCGCGGCGCTGAACCACCTCGCCGACCACCGGGAACTGTCCGCGCAACTCGCGCAGGGTGCGCTGCTGGTGGTCGGTGCGGTGCGGCAGTATCTGGACCACCCGTTCCCTCCGCCGTCGGCACCGTCGTCGTCCTCCTCACCCGCCCCTTCTCCAGCATCGGTGCAGCGCATTGACATCACATGACCCGGCCGACCCCGCCGCCGTCCGCGACCGCGGGCCCGCGCACACCGTCGGAGTCGACATCGGCGGCACCACGATCAAGGCGGCCGTCATCGACCGCAGCGGGCGGATCGTCGACACCCTGTCCGCGCCGACGCCCGACACCACCGACGCGACCGACGACGCCCTCGTCGCGGTGATCTCCGAGCTCGCCGAACGGCACCCGGTGCGGGCGGTGGGCCTCGCGGTCGCCGGTTTCATCACCGCCGACCGGCAGAGCGTGATGTTCGCGCCGCACCTGGCCTACCGCGACAGCCGGGTGCCGTCGCGGCTGGGTGACCGGCTCGGGCTGCCGGTGGTGATGGAGCACGACGTCAACGCCGCCGTCTGGGCCGAACACCGCATCGGCGCGGCCGTCGGCGCCGACGTGGCCCTGCTGATCGCGCTCGGCACCGGCATCGGCGCGGGCCTGATCGTCGGCGAGCGGATCTACCGGGGCGCGTTCGGGGTCGCCCCGGAGCTGGGCCACATCACGGTGGTCCCGGGGGGCCGGCCGTGCCCGTGCGGCAAGGTGGGCTGCTGGGAGCGCTACTGCTCCGGCACGGCGCTGGCCCAGACCGCCGCCGAGCGGGGGATGGAGGCCCCGGGCCCGATCACCGGGCAGCTGGTCGGCCGGGCCGCGCGCGACGGTCACCCCACCGCGCTGGCCGCGGTGGACGACCTGGGGGAGTGGCTGGCCCGGGGCATGGCCCTGGCCATCGACGTCTTCGATCCGGAGGTCATCGTCATCGGCGGTGGCGTGTCCAGCATCGCCGACCTGTTCCTGCCCGCCGCCGAGGACCGTCTCGGCGAGCTGGTCACCGGGGCCGGCTACCGGCCGATGCCCAAGGTCGTGGCCGCGCACCTGCACGACACGGCGTCGATGGTCGGGGCCGGGTTGCTCGCGCGGGACCCGCACCACTGACCCGCCCCGGCGCGACCCGGGTCACAGCACGGCGCCGTTGGGCCCCTCGAGGTCGTCGTCGTGCGCCCGCAGCCGTGACACCAGGGTGACCGCACCACCGGTCAGCAGCATCAGCCCGACCACCATGGTCAGCTGGGTGTCGATGACCAGCAGCGTCGGGAACACGATCAGCACGAGACCGGCCAGCATCAGCAGCACCGCCCCGAGGGTGGCGGGCCGCAGCCGGGGCAGCGGCGGCGGCTCCGGCGGGGTGAAGTGGTCGTCGTCGGAGTTGTAGGCCGACTCGAGTTCGGCCTTCTCCGCCTGGTACTCGGCCAGTTCGCGCGCACGCTCCTCGCGGCGGCGTTCCCGGCGCAACTCGCGCTCGCGGGCCTCGGTGGCGACACGCTCGGCCTCGGCGCGTTCCCGCGCCCGTTCCTCGTCGGCGACGGCGTCGTCGGAGCGCACGTCGGTGTGCGGGTCCCAGTTCATCGTCGACGCGATGGGCGACACGATCGCGGCGAAGCGCGCCGCGATGTCGTCCTCTTCTGCGGTTGCCACACAGCCATCGTCTCACGGCCGTTGTAGTGTGACCCGGTGTTCTACGCCGTGATGAAGTACGTGCTGATCGGCCCCCTGCTGCGGCTGCTGTTCCCGACGAAGATCTCGGGGACCGCCCACATCCCCGAGACCGGTGGCGCCATCCTGGTCTCCAACCACCTCGCGGTGGCCGACTCCTTCTTCCTCCCGCTGCACATCAAGCGCCGGGTCACCTTCCTCGCGAAGTCCGAGTACTTCACCGAGAAGGGCCTCAAGGGCTGGTTCAAGAAGCAGTTCTTCCTCGGCATGGGCCAGGTGCCGGTCGACCGCACCGGCGCCAACGCCGCCCAGGACGCCCTGGACACCGGCATCCGGCTGCTCCGCGACGGGGAGTTGCTGGGCATCTACCCGGAGGGCACCCGTTCACCGGACGGTCGGCTCTACAAGGGCAAGACCGGGGTCGCCCGGATGGCGCTGGAAGCCGGCGTCGTGGTCATCCCGGTGGCCATGTTCAACACCGGGCGGATCAACCCCATCGGGTCGAAGATGTGGCGACCGTCCAAGGTGCGCATCGAGATCGGCCGCCCGCTGGACTTCTCCCGCTACGAGGGCATGGCTGGTGACCGCTTCGTCGAGCGCAGCATGACGGACGAGATCATGTACCGGTTGATGGAGATGACCGGGCAGGAGTACGTCGACGTGTACGCGGCGAAGGTCAAGGCGGACCTGGAGGCCCGGGCGAAGGCCGAGGCCGAGGTCGTCGAGGGCCGCGGTCCGGGCACCATCACCCGGCTCCCCGGCACGCGCGCGAGCTGACGGGTGCCCCAGCGTCCACCTGAGAGCCGCCGCTCCTGCAGGTACTTCTACGACACCGAGTTCATCGAGGACGGCCGCACCATCGAGCTGGTCTCGATCGGCATCGTCTGCGAGGACGGCCGTGAGTACTACGCGATCTCCACCGGCTTCGACCCGATGCGGGCCGGCAAGTGGGTGCAGCGCAACGTGCTGGACAAGCTGCCGCCCATCCAGGACCCGGCCTGGCGCAGCCGCACCACGATCCGCGACGAGGTCGCCGCCTTCCTGTCCGCCGGTGACGGCGACCCCGAGCTGTGGGCCTGGTACGCCGCCTACGACCACGTCGTGCTCGCCCAGCTGTGGGGGGACATGACGGCGCTGCCGCGGTTCATCCCCCGGTTCACCAAAGAATTGCGGCAGTACTGGGAGGACGCGGGATACCCTCCGGTCCCCGACGGCGGGCGTGACCAGCACCATGCGCTGGCCGACGCCAAGGTCAACCTGGCGCGGTGGCGGGCGATAGTCTCGACGGCGTGAACTGGAAAGTCGACATCCCGGCAGACATCCTGCCGACCCTGCCGCCCCTCCCGGGCAGTCTCCGCGCCCAGCTGGACGCCGCGCTGGCCAAGCCGGCCGCCCAACAGCCGCAGTGGGACAACCCGGACCAGGTGCTGGCGGTGCGGGCCGTCCTCGAGGCGGTGCCGCCGATCACCGTTCCGCTGGAGATCGACCGGCTCAAGCTCAAGCTCGCCGACGTCGCCAACGGGAAGGCCTTCCTGCTGCAGGGCGGTGACTGCGCCGAGACCTACGCCGACAACACCGAGCCGCACATCACCGGCAACATCCAGACCCTGCTGCAGATGGCCGTGGTCCTCACCTACGGCGCGTCGCTGCCGGTGGTCAAGGTCGCCCGCATCGCCGGCCAGTACGCCAAGCCGCGCTCGTCCAACATCGACGCGCTCGGGCTGCCGTCCTACCGCGGCGACATCATCAACTCCCTGGACACCGACCCGGAGGCCCGGCGGCACGACGCGACCCGGATGATCCGGGCCTACGCGAACTCGTCCGCGGCGATGAACCTGGTCCGCGCGCTGACCGGTTCGGGCATGGGCGACCTGTCGACGGTGCACGAGTGGAACAAGGACTTCGTCCTGACCTCCCGCGCCGGCGAACGCTACGAGCGGGTCGCCACCGAGATCGACCGCGCGATGCGCTTCATGCGCGCCTGCGGGGTCGACTCGCACTCGCTGCACGAGGTCGAGGTCTTCGCCTCCCACGAGGCGCTGCTCATCGACTACGAGCGCTCGCTGCTGCGGCTGGTCGACCGGGGTCCCGATGGCAAGCCCGTCGAGGCCCAGCTCTACGACCTGTCGTCGCACTTCCTGTGGATCGGCGACCGCACCCGGCAGCTGGACGGCGCGCACATCGCGCTGGCCGAGCTGCTGGCCAACCCGATCGGCGTCAAGATCGGCCCCAGCACCACGCCGGACGACGCCGTCGAGTACGTCGAGCGGCTCGACCCCGACAACCAGGCGGGCCGGATCACCCTCATCTCCCGGATGGGCAACGGCAAGGTCCGCGACCTGCTGCCGCCCATCATCGAGAAGGTCGAGGCCACCGGACACAAGGTCGTCTGGCAGTGCGACCCGATGCACGGCAACACCCACGAGGCGTCCACCGGCTACAAGACCCGGCACTTCGACCGCATCGTCGACGAGGTGCAGGGCTTCTTCGAGGTGCACAACGAGCTCGGCTCGCACCCGGGCGGCATCCACGTCGAGCTGACCGGTGACAACGTCACGGAGTGCCTCGGCGGCGCCCAGGAGATCTCCGACGCCGACCTGGCCGGCCGTTACGAGACCGCCTGCGATCCGCGCCTGAACGTGCAGCAGTCCCTGGAGCTGGCGTTCCTGGTCGCGGAGATGCTGCGCAGCTGACGTCCCCGTGTGGTCGGTCCTGCGGGGCCGCGCCGCGCTCGTGTCCCCGGCCCGCGTCCGCCCGCGGTGTCGCCGGGAAGCTCCGCGGCCGACCGTCGCCGCCCCGGCCGCCTGACGGCCCTCAGTTGAAGGTGTTCAGCGACACCGTGGCACCCGGCTCGACCCGGGTGCCCGGTGCGGGATCCTGGGACTGCACCGTCGAGCCGAGCCCGAAGAACGACGTGACCTGCACGTACAGGCCCGCTCCGGTCAGCTGACCGCCGGCCTCGTCCACGTTGCGGCCCCGGACGTCGGGCATCGTGACCGCGTTCGACACGGTGACGGTGACCGTCGACGCCGCCGGGTCCACCAGCGTCCCGGCGGCCGGGTCGGTACGGATGACGTCGCCGCCGTCCACGTCGGAGTCGAACTGGGCCGGCCCCACCGTCACGGTCAGTTTCGCGCCCTGCAGCGTCGCCGTCGCGTCGGCCTGGCTGGAACCGACGACGTCGGGCACCACCAGCGAGCTGCTGACCACCAGCTGCACCGTCGCTCCCGCGGCGAGGGTCTCCCCGGCGGCCGGCCGGGTGCCGATCACGGTGCCCGCGGGCCGCTCGGGGTCGAACTGGTCGACCTGCGTCCCGATGCCGAAACCCGCCACCTTGAGCGCGTTCTCGGCGTCGACGACGGTCTTGTCGGTGACCGCGGGCACCGGGACGGGTTCGGCGCCCTTGCTCACGACCAGCGTGACGGGAGCCCCGATGTCCAGTGCGGTGCCGGCGGCCGGCTCCGTGCGCACCACCGCGCCGGCCGGTACCTCGGCGTCGAAGACGGCCGCGGCCTCGTCCCTGGTCACGGTGAGATCCGCGGCCGTCAGGGCGGTCTCGGCGTCGTCCGGAGCCGTACCGGCCTCGATCGCCGGTACCACCGGCCGCCCGGTGCTCACCACCAGCCGGATCTCCGATCCGCGGAGCTCGCGGGCGCCCTCGGCGGGGTCGACGGCGGCCACCCGGCCGGCCGCCATCCGGTTGTCGTGGGCTTCGCTGACCACCGCGACCAGGCCGGCCGACTCCACCGTCTGCACCGCCGACTCCCGGGCCTGCCCGACCAACGTCGGCACCGTGGTGTAGCGGCCGCTGCCGAACCACCAGCCGCCGACGCCGGCCGCCGACGCGAGCAGCAGCACGACCACGCCGATGATCCAGGCGCGACGCCGCCGGCGGCGACGCTGCGGCTCCGCCGGCTCCGGGCGCCGGGCGACCACCTGGGTCGCGCCGTCGGCGACCGGTGCCGTCTGCCGCTGCGGCGGGGTCGCCGTGGTGAGGAAGGTGGTGTCGCCGGCGCCGGGTCCGGTGTCGCGCCGGTCGGCGACCCGGCCGCTGTCGGTGTCGCCGTCGGTCCGGGGCCGGGCCGCGGGCATCACCCGGGTGGCGTGGGCCGGCCGCGCCGGGGTCGGCACCGGGACCGGCACCCGGCGGATCAGCAGCCGGGCGCGCATCCGGATCAGTTCAGACAGGAACTCCGCGGCGTCGGCCGGGCGGTCCGATGAGTTGCGGGCGGTCGCGCGCACCATGATCTCGTCCAACGGCGCCGGCACCCCGATGGCCAGCGTCGACGGGGCCGGCACGTCCTCGTGCACGTGCTGGTAGGCCACGCTGAGCGCGGTACCGCCGTCGAACGGCGGCCGCCCGGTGAGCATCTCGAACCCCAGCACGCCCGCGGAGTAGACGTCGGAGCGGGCGTCGGAGAACCCGGTCGAGACCTGCTCGGGGGAGAGGTAGGCGACGGTGCCGAGGATGACGTCGCCGGTGGCCACCGTCGTGGACGTGACCGCTCGGACCAACCCGAAGTCGGCGACCTTGACCTCGCCGCGGGTGGAGATGAGCACGTTCTCCGGCTTGACGTCGCGGTGCACCAGCCCCGCCTCGTGGGCCGCGCCCAGGGCCGACAGCACGGGCTCCAGGATCGACAGCGCCACCGGCACGCTCATCGCGCCGTGCTCGGTCAGCAGGTCGCGCAGGGTGCCGCCGTCGACCAGCTCCATCACCAGGAACACGGTGTCGCCGTCGCGGCCCTGGTCGTACACGGCCACGATGCCGCGGTGGTGCAGGGCGGCCGCGGTTCGGGCCTCGCGGTCGAAACGGGCCAGGAAGGTCGGGTCCCGGACGAGGTCGTCCTTGAGGATCTTGATCGCCACCGGCCGGTCGAGGCGCAGGTCCACGCCCCGGTACACCGCCGACATACCGCCCCGGGCGATCAACGCACCGAGCCGGTACCGGCCGTCGAGCACGGTGGACCGGGGACCGTCCGGCGTCGTCGTCTCCGCCGGGCGGCCCGCTTCCATGAGGACCGATCCTAACGGCGGGGCGTTGGTGATCGGGCGAGCCGGATGACAGGCTGTGGCGGTGTCCTCCGATCCCACGTTCGTCCCGTTGCCCGACATCGCGATCGCCCTCGACCTCGGCATCACCAAGGTCCACCAGCTGGTGAAGGACCGGGCCGTGCTCGCCGTCCGCCGCGACGGCGTCCGGGTCATCCCCGCCGAGTTCGTCCACGACGGTCAGGTGGTGAAGTCGTTGCCGGCCACCATCACCCTGCTCACCGACGCCGGCTACGACGACGACGAGATCATCACCTGGTTGTTCACGCCGGACGACAGCCTGCCCGGCCGGCCGATCGACGCGTTGCGGGAGAACCGCGGCACCGAGATCAAGCGCCGCGCCCAGGCCGCGGGATTCTGACCGCGACGCCGGAGCGGCCCGCGGCGCTGCCGCGACCGGCCCGGTGGAAGGCCGCCCTGGCCCTGGTCGTCGCCGCGGCGGTGCACCTGTACGCGCAGGCCGGGATGATGCTCGGCGTCCCCGGGTGGACGGCCGGCACCTTCCGCGACTACTACGTGCCCGACCAGCTGGCCTACCTGGCCATCGCCACCGACTGGTCGGCCGGCACCACCGCGTCGCTGGAGCCGTTCACCGAGACCGGGTCGATCTACTACCCGCGGCTGTATTACCAGTTCCTCGGCACCGTGGCCCGGCTGACCGGCAGCACCGCCGCCACCGCGTGGACCGTCGTCGGGCTGACCGTACAGGTGCTGCTGGTCGTGGCCATCGGGCTGACCGCGGTGCTGCTGACCCGTCGCTGGTGGGCGGGCCTCCTCGGGTTCGTGCCGTTCGTCGTGGGGACGCTGGCGAACCTGCGGTACGGCGGCGACACCTGGTTCTGGCAGCAGGGTGCGCACGCGGTGCTGTGGGGACCGTTCGCGTCCGTGTTCACCCTCAACGGCGACAACACGGCGATGGCGCTGGGCACGATGGCGGTGCTGGCGCTGATCCTGGTGGCCGCCGGCCGGATCCGCGGCCGGGCCGCGGTCACGGTGGCCGTCGCGGCGTGCGTGGTCGTCGGCGGGCTGTCGGCGGTGCAGACGTACTCGTTCCTGATCGTCTCCTACGCCATCGCCGCCGCCGGCGCCGCCTGGGGTCTGTGGCACCACCCCCGCCGCCGGCCGTGGCTCGTCGCCACCGCGGCGCTGCTGGTGCTGCTGTTCGCGGCGGGTGACGTCGTGCTGCCGGTCACCGGTCCGTTGGTGCTGCTGGTGCTCGCGATGACCCCGGCGCTGCCGGGTCTGTTCCTGCTGTGGCGGCAGGTCGGCCGGACGGTGCTGTTCGCCGTCCTCGGGTACGGGCTGGCCGCCGCGCCGCAGGTCGTGCTCACGCTGGCCGGCATCCTCGGCGGTGACGCGTTCCTGAGCTTCCGCACCGGCAACGCCAACGACCTGTCCGTGCGTCCGCTGGACGGCCTGGTCGCGGCCGGCCCGGTGCTGCTGCCGCTGGTGCTGATCCTGGTGGCGGGACTGCGCCGACGGGAACCGCTGTGGGTCGCCGTGGCCGGCGGCGGCGCGGCCGCGTGGTTCGTGGCCGCCACCAACGACCTGTGGGGCGCCGACCAGGAGCCCTACCGGATGTACCTCAATTCGTTCGCGCTGCTGGCCGCGGTCGCCGTGCCGGTGGGGTCGTGGGTGCTGGTCCGGTCGTGGTCGGGCCGGGTGCGGGGGACGCCACCCCGGCGGCGGCTGCTGGTGGCCGCGACCGTCGCCGTCGCCGGTCTGGTGGCCGCGGCGTTCCCGGACTTCCTGCTGTGGCGCAGCCACGTCACCGGGGAGGGCTACGTCGCGTTCGACACCCCGCAGCTCACCGCGGCGGTGCAGGTGCTGGAGCGGGTCGGCGACGAGGACGGCCTGGTCCTGGCCGGTCCGTGCCTGGACCCGTTGCTGCTCAAGCCCGCCTGGACGGGGCGGGTCGCGCACTTCAACCGCGGTCTGGCCTGGCCGGACACCCCGGCGCCGCTGTACGTGCTCGGCAAGGGGATCGGCGACGGCTTCCTCGACCCGCGGCTGGCCCGGGCGTCCGGGGTGCGCTGGGTGCTGACCGACACCGCCTGCGACATCGGCCTGATGCCCTCGCCGCTGACCTTCGTGGCCGCGGTCGACTACGCCGGTCCGGACGGCGCCGGGGCCGTCCGGCTGTGGAGCCTGGACGCCGCCTAGCGGGTCCGGGCGGTGGCCATCCCGGCGAGTTCGGTCAGGGCGGTGCGGGCCGGCTCGGGCACCTCGGCGATGCTCGCCAGCCCGGCCGCGAGTTCCCGGCCGATCTCGTCCTCGATGACCTCCGGGGCCCCGGACGCCGCCACCAGCGCGACCAGCCGCTGCACCCGGGCGGGATCACCCAGCCCGGCGTCGAGCTCGGCGAGGTCGGCGCCGGCCAGCCGGTCCCGGGCGGTGGCCAGCAGCAGGGTGCGTTTGCCCTCGACGAGGTCGTCGCCGGCCGGCTTGCCGGTGACCGCGCTGTCGCCGAACACCCCGAGCAGGTCGTCGCGCAGCTGGAACGCCTGACCGAGGTGCACGCCGTAGCCGCGCAGCGCCGTGACCAGTTCCGCCGACCCACCGGCCAGCGCGGCGCCGAGGTGCAGCGGCCGCTCGACGGTGTAGGCCGCCGTCTTGTAGCGGTTGACCTGTCGCGCGTCCGCGGCCGAGCCGTCCGCGGCCAGGTCGAGCAACTGCCCGGCGATGACCTCGGTCCGCATGCCCCGCCACGCCGCGAACGCCGCGGCCGGCGAGCCGAGGGCGACCGCACCGTCGGTGAACAGGTCGTCGGCCCAGGCCAACGCCAGGTCGCCGAGCAGGATGGCCGGGTTGACCCCCACGGACACGTGCACGCTGGGCTCACCGCGGCGGGTGTCGCTGTTGTCGATGATGTCGTCGTGCACCAGGGCACTGGCCTGGATCAGCTCCAGCGACGCCGCCGACGCCCACGCCGCCTGCGCCCGGGGCCCGTCCGGATCGCCGCCGGCCGCGCGCCACCCCCACCACAGGAACTGCGGCCGCAGCCGCTTCCCGCCGGTCGAGGCGAACCGCAGCAGCCGGTCGATCAGCGGCAGCAGCCGCTCGTCGACCGCGGCGACGTCGGCGCGGCGGCGCCGCAGTTCCCCGCGCAGCACGGCGTCCAGGATGTCGCCGTCGGGGAGCGCGGAGCGGGTGCTGGCGGGTCGGATCACCGTGCCACAGTAAGCTGAGCGCTCATGGAGACAGTCCGCGACCGCCTCGCCGCGGGCGGCCCCACGTTCTCCGTCGAGTTCATGCCGCCCCGGGACGACGCGGCCGAGATCCAGCTGTGGCGGACCATCCGGGAGCTGGAACCGCTGCGTCCGGCCTTCGTCTCGGTGACCTACGGCGCCGGTGGCTCCAGCCGCGACCGCACCATCCGGGTGACCGGCCGGATCGCGGCCGAGACCTCGCTGCTGCCGGTCGCGCACCTCACCGCGGTCGACCACACCGTCGCCGAGCTGCGGCACGTGATCGGCTCGTACGCCAACGTCGGGGTGCGCAACATCCTGGCCCTGCGCGGCGACCCGCCCGGCAACGTCCAGGGCGAGTGGGTGCCCACCCCGGGCGGGCTCGACTACGCCGCGGACCTCGTCCGGCTGGTGCGCTCGCTCGGCGACTTCTGCGTCGGGGTGGCCGCCTATCCCGAGATGCACCCGAAGTCCCCGGACGCCGACAGCGACACCCGCCATTACCTGGCCAAGCTGCGCGCCGGCGCCGACTTCGCCATCACCCAGATGCTGTTCACCGCCGACGACTACCTGCGGCTCCGCGACAAGGTGGCCGCGCACGACCCGGCGCTGGCGGCCGTCCCGCTGCTGCCCGGCATCATGCCGATCACCTCGTGGAAGGGCATCTTCCGGATGGCCACCCTGGCCGGCCAGCAGGTGCCGCAGGCGATCATCGACCGCTTCGAGCCGCTCTCCCACGACCCGGCCGCGGTCCGCCAGGAGGGGATCGCGTTCGCCACCGAGATCGCGCAGCGGCTGCTGCCCGAGGACGTGCCGAGCCTGCACTTCTACACCCTCAACCGCTCGCGGTCGACGCTCGCGGTGCTGGACAACCTGGGCCTGACGTCGCGCGTCGGTGTGCCGGGCTGAGTGGACGCACAGACGCTGGAACGCGCCATGGGGATCAGCGCCCTGGTCCTGCTTCTGGCTCTGGTCGCCATCCGGTTCTCCCGGAAGCTGGGACTCCCGTCGCTGCTGCTGTACCTGGGCATCGGCGTGCTGCTGGCCACCGGGCTGGGTATCCAGTTCGGCAACACGCCGGCCAGCACCCTGCTCACCGAGCAGGTCGGGCTGGGGGCGCTGGTCTTCATCCTGGCCGAGGGCGGCCTGACCACCCGGTGGAGCAACGTCCGGCCCGCGCTGGGCCTGGGCATCGCGCTGTCGACCGTCTCGGTCGTGGTGTCGATCGGGGTCGCCGGCGTCGGGGTGCACTTCCTGCTCGGACTGGACTGGCGGATGTCGTTCCTCTGGGGTGCGGTCCTGAGCTCCACCGACGCGGCCGCGGTGTTCTCGGTGCTGCGCGGCATCGGGGTGAAGTCACGTCTGGCCGCCACCCTGGAACTCGAGTCCGGCCTCAACGACGCGCCGGTGGTCATCGCGGTGCTGCTGCTGTCCGCCCCCGACCCGCTGCACTGGACCGACCCGCTGCTGGTGGTCTCCGAGCTGGGCATCGGCGCCGCGGTCGGGGCGGGGTTCGGGTTCGGCGGCGCCTGGCTGCTGCGCCGTGGTGCGCTGCCCGCGGCGGGGCTGTACCCGCTGGCCACCATCGCCGTGGTGTGCGGGGCGTACGCGGCCGGGCAGACGCTGCACGGGTCCGGCTTCCTGGCCACCTACCTCGCCGCGCTGATCCTGGGCAATTCCCGGCTGCCGCACCGGGCGGCCACGCTGTCGTTCGCCGAGGGGCTGGGCTGGCTCGCCCAGATCGGGCTGTTCGTGATGCTCGGGCTCTACGTCGACCCCGGACGGTTGCCCGGGGTGCTGCTCACCGGCATCGGCGTCGGGTTGATCGTGCTGCTGGTGGCCCGGCCGCTGTCGGTGATCGCGGCGGCGGTGCCGTTCCGGTTGCCGTGGCGGGAGCAGGCGATGCTGTCGTGGTCGGGCCTGCGCGGGGCGGTCCCCATCGTGCTGGCGATGATCCCGCTGATGCAGCGCAACGACGAGGCGTCGGTGCGGCTCGTCGACACGGTGTTCATCGTCGTGGTCATCTTCACCCTGCTGCAGGGGACCACACTGCCCTGGGTGGCCCGCCGGCTGGGCGTGCTGCAGCTCGGCGAGGCGCACGAGGTGGAGGTCGACGCGTCCCCGCTGGAGGAGATGAACGCCCAGCTGCTGCAGGTCCGGCTGCCGCCCGGGTCCCGGATGCACGGCGTCTACCTCGACCAGCTGCGGCTGCCGCCCGAGGCCACCGTCTCGCTGGTGCTGCGCGACGGCCGGTCGATGCGGCTGTCGGGGGAGCTGCGGCTGCAGGTCGGCGACCAGCTGCTCGTCGTCGTCCCGGAGAAGGTGCTCGAGGTGACCGAACGGCGGCTGCGGGCCATCGGCCGCGGCGGTGCGCTGGCCACCTGGTTCGGTGACCGCGGTGACGTCCGGTCCGGATCCCGCGACGATCCGTCCGGGGAGGCGCCGAACTCTGGGAGACTGGGCAGGTGAAATCCCGCGTGCGTCTGCTGGCGACCCTGGCCCTGACGATCATCGCGCTCGACCTGGTCACCAAGATCATCGCCGTCGCCACCCTCGACGAGACGACCCCGCCGGCCGAGCAGCCGCGGATCCTCGGCGGGCTGGTGTACTTCTCGCTGATCCGCAACCCCGGAGCGGCGTTCTCGATGGCCACCGGGATGACCTGGATCCTGGCGTTGATCGCCATCGGCGTCGTCGTCTACATCATCCGCATCGCCCCCAAGCTCAGGTCCACCTGGTGGGCGGTGTGCCTGGGGCTGGTCCTCGGCGGCGCGATCGGCAACCTGATCGACCGGATCTTCCGCTCGCCCGGCTTCCTGCAGGGCCACGTCGTGGACTACGTGTCGGTGTTCGGCCCGAACGCCGAGTACTTCCCGGTGTTCAACGTGGCCGACTCGGCGATCACCGTCGGCGGCATCCTGCTGGTCTTCACCGCACTCGTGCTGGGGATCGATCTGGACGGCACCCGCTCCAGGGACACTTCGAAGAACAAGGATGCCGATGTCTGACCTGCGTTCCCTGCCCGTCCCCGACGGACTGGCCGGTGAGCGGGTCGACGCGGCGCTGGCCCGGCTGCTCGGGTTGTCCCGGACCGTCGTCGCCGGCCTGGTGGACGCCGGGGACGTGCTGGTCGACGGCACCACCGTGCCCAATTCGCACCGCCTCGTCGCCGGCTCCTGGCTGGAGATCACGCTGCCCAGCCCCAAGCCGGTCTCCACGATGGCGGCCGCCGACGTCTCCGGACTCACCGTGCTGCACGAGGACGACGACATCGTCGTCATCGACAAGCCCGTCGGGGTCGCCGCGCACGCCTCGCCCGGCTGGGACGGCGCCACCGTCACCGGGGTGCTGGCCGCCCGCGGCATCCGGCTCGCCGACTCCGGCGCCGCCGAGCGGCAGGGCATCGTGCACCGCCTCGACGTCGGCACCACCGGCGCGATGGTGGTGGCCAAGAGCGAACGGGCGTACCGGACCCTCAAGGCCGCGTTCAAGGAGCGCACCGTCGACAAGATCTACCACGCGATCTGTCAGGGCCACCCGGACCCGTCGACCGGCACCATCGACGCACCCATCGGCCGGCACCCCAAGTCGGACTGGAAGTTCGCGGTCGTCGCGGGCGGCAAGGACTCCGTCACCCACTACGACACCCTCGAGGCGTTCCCGTCGGCGACCCTGCTGGAGATCCACCTGGAGACCGGCCGCACCCACCAGATCCGGGTGCACATGTCGGCCCTGCGGCACCCGCTGGTGGGCGATCTGACCTACGGTGCGGACCCGACGATCGCCACCCGGCTCGGCCTGAGCCGGCAGTGGCTGCACGCGTTCGCGCTCGGTTTCACCCATCCCGGGAGTGGCGAGCACGTGCAGTTCGACGCGCCCTACCCGGCCGACCTGCAGCATGCCCTGACTGTCCTGGCGACTCCGTAAGGTCGTAGGAATGGCTGTCACGGACTCCTTCGTCCACCTGCACGTGCACACCGAGTACTCGATGCTCGACGGTGCGGCCCGACTCACCCAGTTGTTCCAGCGCGCCAACGATTTCGGCATGCCCGCGATGGCGATGACCGACCACGGCAACGTCTTCGGCGCCTACGACTTCTACCGTCAGGCCACCGCCGCGGGGGTGAAACCCATCATCGGCATGGAGGCCTACCTCACGCCGAACACCTCGCGGTTCGAGCGCAAGCGGGTGCGGTGGGCGTCCGGCGGCGAGGACGACGTCTCCGGCGGTGGCGCGTTCACCCATATGACGTTGCTGTCGACGTCGCGGCAGGGCATGCACAACCTGTTCCGGCTGGCCTCACGGTCGTCGCTGGAGGGCTTCTTCTACAAGCCGCGCGCCGACCGGGAGCTGCTCGCCGAGTACGCCAAGGACCTGATCGGCACCACCGGCTGCGCGTCGGGGGAGATCCAGACCTGGCTGCGGATCGGTGACTACGCCCGGGCCCGGGAGGTCGCCTCGGAGTTCCGCGACATCTTCGGCGAGGGCAACTTCTACGTGGAGCTGATGGACCACGGCCTGGGCATCGAGACGCGGGTGATGCCGGACCTGCTGCGGCTGGCCAAGGACCTGAACCTGCCGATGGTCGCCACCAACGACCTGCACTACACCGACGCCGCCGACGCCGACACCCACGAGGCGCTGCTGTGCGTCCAGTCCGGCAAGACGCTCGACGACCCCAACCGGTTCAAGTTCGACGCCCGCGACTTCTACGTCAAGTCCCCGCGGGAGATGCGTGACCTGTGGGAGGGGCGCTACCAGCTCCGCGAGGCCTGCGACAACACGCTGCTGATCGCCGAGCGGTGCTCCACGGCGTTCGACACCGACTCGTCCTACATGCCCAGGTTCCCGCTGCCGGACGGCGAGACCGAGAAGTCGTGGTTCGAGAAGGAGGTCCAGAAGGGGCTGAACTTCCGGTTCCCGGCGGGCATCCCCGAGGAGGTGCAGACCCAGGCCAACTACGAGGTCGGGGTCATCCTGGGGATGAACTTCCCCGGCTACTTCCTCGTCGTCGCCGACTTCATCAACTGGGCCAAGAACAACGGCATCCGCGTCGGCCCCGGTCGTGGCTCCGGTGCGGGCTCGATGGTCGCCTACGCGATGCGCATCACCGACCTCAACCCGCTGCAGCACGGCCTGATCTTCGAGCGGTTCCTCAACCCGGACCGCGTCTCGATGCCCGACTTCGACATCGACTTCGACGAGCGGCGACGAGGTGACGTCATCCGCTACGTCACCGAGAAGTACGGCGACGACCGGGTCGCCCAGATCGTCACCTACGGCACCATCAAGGCCAAGCAGGCCGTCAAGGATTCCGCCCGGGTGCTGGGGATGCCGTTCTCCGTCGGCGACCGGATCACCAAGGTGATGCCGCCGCCGGTGATGGGCAAGGACGTGCCGCTGGCCAAGCTGTTCGACCCCGCCCACGACCGCTACTCCGAGGGTGGCGAGTTCCGGGCGCTGGTGCAGACCGACGCGGAGGTCGCCCGGGTCGTCGACATGGCCAAGGGCCTCGAGGGCCTGAAGCGGCAGTGGGGGGTGCACGCGGCCGGCGTCATCATGTCGTCGGACCCGCTGCTGGACCTGATCCCGATCATGAAGCGGGAGCAGGACGGGGCGATCATCACCCAGTTCGACTACCCGACGTGCGAGACGCTCGGCCTGATCAAGATGGACTTCCTGGGGCTGCGCAACCTCACCGTCCTGGACGACGCGCTGCGCAACATTCAGGCCAACCGCGGCGAGACCGTGGTGCTCGAGGACCTCGAACTCACCGACCAGACCACCTTCGACCTGCTCGCCCGCGGCGACACCCTCGGGGTGTTCCAGCTCGACGGCGGGCCCATGCGGGCGCTGCTGCGGTCCATGCGCCCCGACAACTTCGAGGACATCTCCGCGGTCGGCGCGCTCTACCGGCCGGGCCCGATGGGCGCCAACTCGCACAACGAGTACGCCGACCGCAAGAACGCCCGCAAGCCGGTCATCCCCATCCACCCCGAGCTCGAGGAGCCGCTCGCGGACATCCTCGGCGACACCTACGGCCTGATCGTCTACCAGGAGCAGGTGATGGCCATCGCGCAGAAGGTGGCCGGCTACTCGCTGGGCCAGGCCGACCTGCTGCGCCGCGCGATGGGCAAGAAGAAGAAGTCCGAGCTGGACAAGCAGTTCGAGGGGTTCTCCGCGGGCATGGCCGAGCGCGGCTACTCCGCCGCCGCGGTCAAGACGCTGTGGGACATCCTGCTGCCGTTCTCCGACTACGCCTTCAACAAGGCGCACTCGGCCGCGTACGGGCTCGTCTCGTACTGGACGGCCTACCTCAAGGCGAACTACACGCCGGAGTACATGGCCGCGCTGCTCACCTCGGTGGGCGACGACAAGGACAAGATGGCCATCTATCTGGCCGAGTGCCGGGCCCGCGGCATCAAGGTGCTGCCGCCGGACGTCAACTCCTCCGAGCGGGACTTCTCGCCGGTCGGCACCGACATCCGGTTCGGTCTCGGTGCGGTCCGCAACGTCGGCACCGGTGTGGTCGCCTCGCTGACCGCCACCCGCCGGGAGAAGGGGGCGTTCACCGACTTCAGCGACTTCCTGGCCAAGGTGGACGCGGTGGTCTGCGGCAAGAAGGTCGTGGAGTCGCTGATCAAGGCGGGGGCGTTCGACTCGCTGGGGCATCCGCGCAAGGGCCTGCTGATGATCCACGTCGAGGCCGTCGACTCGGTGATGAACGTCAAGAAGGCCGAGGCGGCGGGGCAGTTCGACCTGTTCGGCGAGATGAGCGTCGAGGACACCGGCGACGCCTTCCGCATCACCATCCCCGACACCGAGTGGGACACCAAGCTGCGGCTGGGCTTCGAGCGGGAGATGCTCGGGCTCTACGTCTCCGGGCACCCGCTGGCCGGCGTCGAGCACATCCTCGCCTCGCACACCGACGCCTCGATCACCGACATTTTGGACGGCACCGTGCCCGACCGGGGGACCGTGACCGTCGGCGGCATCCTCACCAACTTCGCCAAGCGGGTGACCAAGAAGGGCGACGTGTGGGCGTCGGCGGCGCTGGAGGACCTGGCCGGCGGGGTGGAGGTGCTGTTCTTCCCCAAGGTCTACTCCGAGAACGCCATGCAGCTCGCCGAGGACGCGATCGTGCTGGTCAAGGGGCAGGTGTCGCGGTCGGACGAGCGGTTGTCGTTCCGGGCGACCTCGGTGGTCACCCCCGACCTGACCACCGCCGACAACCGCGGGCCGCTGCGGGTGAAGCTGAACCCGGGGCGGGTCACCGAGCCGGTGATCGACCGGTTCCGCGACATCCTGAAGGAACACCCGGGCACCACGAGCGTGCAGATCCGGCTGCAGTGCCAGATGGAGGAGCAGCTGTGGGGCCTGCCCGATCACCTGCGGGTGACGTTGACCTCGGCGTTGATGGGCGATCTGAAGGCGCTGCTGGGGGCGGACTGCATGGCATGACCGGCTTCCTGCGGGCGTCCGGGGCCGTGGTGCTGGCCGCCGCCGTGCTGGCCGTCGTCCAGGGCTGGCTGTGGTCGGCCGTCGCGCCGGGCGTGCAGTACCAGGTCTTCTCCAACCAGACCTGGGCGCCGCTGCCGACCGAGACACAGCACGTCTTCTTCGGGTTCGGCATCTTCGCGGTCACCGGACTGGCCGTCGGCGTGCTGCTGGGGCTGCTGGGCTGGTCGTTCACCGGGCAGCGCGGACCCGCGATGATCCTCGTGGTGGGTGGCGCGGCGTTCCTCGGGGCCCTGGCGGCCGGCGCGCTCGGTGACCTGCTGGTCTCCGGCACCGACCCCGCGTCGGTCGCGGCGACCCTCGGCGCGCAGCGGATCGTCACCGCGCCCGCCGTGCTCACCGGGTGGGCCGGGTACCTGGCCGCCCCCACCGCCGCTGTGATCGTCTACACCTTCCTCGTCTCCTGGAACGGACTGCCGAATCTGGGTCGCGGGCGCCCCTAGGCTTACCTGCGTGACTGTCGGACCCCGCCCTGTTCTGCGCCGCATCGATCTGCGCTCCGGCCTGCCCGCCACCAGCGCGCTGCGGACGGTGATGCCGCGCGCCTCGGTCGACGTCGGGACGGCCACCGCGACCGTGGCCACGCTGGTCGAGGCGGTGCGTGACCACGGATCGGTGGCGGTGCTGGACGCGACCGAGCGGTTCGACGGGGTGCGTCCGGCGTCGCTGCGGGTGCCGGCCGCGGTGCTGACGGCGTCGCTGGAGTCCGCCGACCCGCGGGTCGTCGCGGCCCTGCGCGAGTCGATCACCCGGGCCCGGCTCGGGCACGCCGCGCAGGTGCCCACCGGATCGCGCACCGACATCGCCCCCGGCGGTGTCGTCGAGCAGCGCTGGGTACCGGTGTCGCGGGTCGGGCTGTACGTGCCGGGCGGGCTCGCGCTGTACCCGTCGAGCGTGGTGATGAACGTGGTGCCGGCGCAGGTCGCCGGGGTCGCCGGGATCGCCGTCACCTCGCCCGCCCAGAAGACCAACGACGGCTGGCCGGACCCGAACGTGCTGGCGGCGTGTGCGCTGCTGGGCGTCGACGAGGTGTACGCCGCCGGCGGCGCCCAGGGGGTCGCGCTGCTCGCGTACGGCGCGGTCGACACCGACGGCACGGTGATCGAGCCGGTCGACGTGATCACCGGGCCGGGCAACGTCTACGTCACCGCGGCGAAGCGGCTGGTCCGCGGGCTGGTCGCGATCGACTCCGAAGCCGGTCCGACCGAGATCGCCGTGATCGCCGACGCCTCCGCGTCGCCGGCGCACGTGGCCGCCGACCTCATCTCGCAGGCCGAGCACGACCCGTTGGCCGCCGCCGTGCTGATCACCACCTCGGAGTGGCTGGCCGACGCCGTCGACGCCGAGATCGCCCGCCGGGTGCCGGGCACCCGGCACGCCGACCGGGTCACGGTGGCGCTGTCGGGGGAGCAGTCCGGGGTCGTGCTCGTGTCGTCCGTCGACGACGCCGTCGCGGTCAGTGACGCCTACGCCGCCGAGCACCTGGAGATCCAGACCGTCGACGCCGCCGCGGTCGCCGCGCGGGTCCGGCACGCCGGCGCGGTGTTCGTCGGTCCGTGGTCGCCGGTGTCGCTGGGCGACTACTGCGCCGGTTCCAACCACGTGCTGCCGACCTCCGGTATCGCCCGCTTCACCGCGGGCCTGAACGTGCTGACGTTCCTGAAGTCGATGCAGGTCATCACCTACGACGAGACGGCGTTGAAGGCCGTCTCGGAGGACGTGCTGGTGCTGTCGGCGGCGGAGAACCTGCCGGCGCACGGCGAGGCCGTGTCCGCCCGCTTCGAGCAGCGGTTCAGCGCGTGATCGGCGCCGGAGTGACCCTCGCCGACCTGCCGCTGCGCGCGGACCTGGTCGGACAGACCCCCTACGGCGCGCCGCAGCTCACCACCCCGGTGCAGATCAACGTCAACGAGAACCCCTACGCGCCCACCCAGGCGCTCCTCGACGACCTCACCGCCTCGGTGGCCGCGGCTGCGGCGGACCTCAACCGCTACCCCGACCGGGACGCCGTCGCGCTGCGTACCGACCTCGCGGCCTACCTGACCTCGGCGACCGGGGTGCCGCTGGAGGTCGCAAACGTGTGGGCGGCCAACGGCTCCAACGAGATCCTGCAGCAGATCCTGCAGGCGTTCGGCGGGCCGGGGCGGCGCGCGCTCGGGTTCACCCCGTCGTACTCGATGCACCCGATCATCTCGTCGGGGACGCAGACCGACTGGGTCGAGACGCCGCGGCTGGCCGACTTCAGCGTCGATGTCCCGGCCGCGGTGGCGGTCATCGACGAGCTGCAGCCGGATGTCGTCTTCGTGACCAGCCCCAACAACCCGACCGGGGCGTCACTGCCGCTGGACGCGGTGCGGCGGATCGTCGCCGCGTCGCCCGGGGTGGTGATCGTCGACGAGGCCTACGCCGAGTTCTCCCGGCAGCCCAGCGCCATCCACCTCATCGACGAGTTCCCGGGCCGGGTGCTGGTCGTGCGGACGATGAGCAAGGCGTTCGCCTTCGCCGGCGGGCGGCTCGGTTACCTGGCCGCCGCGCCCGCCATGGTGGACGCGTTGCTGCTGGTCCGGCTGCCGTACCACCTCTCGGTGATCACCCAGGCCGCCGCCCGGGCCGCGCTGCGGCACGCCGACGACACCCTCGCCTCGGTGGAGTTCCTGATCTCCGAGCGGCTCCGGGTGGTCGCCGCGCTGGAAGCGCTCGGTCACACGGTCGTGGAGTCCGACGCGAACTTCGTGCTGTTCGGCGTCTTCGCGGACGCGGCCGCCGCCTGGCAGCGGTACCTGGACCGCGGCGTGCTGATCCGCGACCTGAAGATTCCCGGCTACCTGCGGGCCTCCATCGGCACCGCGGCCGACAACGACGCGTTCCTGCGCGCCAGTGAGGAGATCGACCGTGGGTAGGACGGCCCGGATCGAACGCACGACCAGCGAGTCCTCGGTGCTCGTCGAGCTGGACCTGGACGGCACCGGCGTCGTCGACATCTCCACCGGGGTGCGCTTCTACGACCACATGCTCACCGCGTTCGGCGTGCACGGGTCGTTCGACCTGAAAGTCGTCGCCAACGGCGACACCGACATCGACGCGCACCACACCGTCGAGGACACCGCCATCGTGCTCGGGCAGGCGTTCCGGCAGGCGCTGGGCGACAAGAAGGGCATCCGCCGCTTCGGCGACTGCTTCATCCCGATGGACGAGACCCTGGCGCACGCGGCCGTGGACGTGTCCGGCCGGCCGTTCAGCGTCCACACCGGGGAGCCGGAGGCGATCCTCGGGTTCACCGTCGGCAACAACTACCCGGTGGTGCTCAACCGGCACGTCTTCGACTCGCTGGCCTTCCACGCGCAGATCGCGCTGCACGTGCGGGTGCTCTACGGCCGCGATCCGCACCACATCAGCGAGGCGCAGTACAAGGCGATCGCGCGTGCGCTGCGCGAGGCGTGCGAGCCCGATCCGCGGGTGACGGGCATTCCGTCGACCAAGGGCGTGTTGTGACCTGGCAGCCGGTGCTGCTGCTGGGTTTCGCCGGGCTGCTGCTCGGCGGGGTGATCTCGACCTGGAAGAACGACGCGAAGGTCGTGTCGGCGGTGTTGGCGGTCTTCACCGTGGCGCTGACCGTGGGAGGTGTGCTGTGGGTGCTCGGCGAGTAGTGGTGCTGGACTACGGGTCCGGCAATCTGGCGTCCGCGTCGCGGGCGCTGGAGCGGGTCGGCGCGGACGTCGAGGTGACCGCCGACCTGGACGCGGCGCTGAACGCCGACGGTCTGGTGGTGCCCGGGGTCGGCGCGTACGCCGCGTGCATGACCGGGATCAACGAGGTCCGTGGGGGTCGGGCGATCGGTCGGCGGCTGGCCGGCGGGCGGCCGGTGCTGGGCATCTGCGTCGGGATGCAGGTGCTGTTCGAGCGGGGCGTCGAGCACGGCGAGGAGACCGACGGCCTCGGCGAGTGGCCGGGCACCGTGGAGCGCCTGCAGGCGCCGATCATCCCGCACATGGGCTGGAACACCGTGACGCCGGGGGAGGGCTCGGTGCTCTTCGACGGGATCGACCCCGACACCCGCTTCTACTTCGTGCACTCCTACGGGGTGCGGAACTGGGAGCTCGAGGTGCACGAACCGTTCGTCGCACCGGCCGTGACGTGGTCCGAGCACGGTGGCGACCGCTTCGTCGCGGCCGTGGAGAACGGCCCGTTGTCGGCGACGCAGTTCCATCCGGAGAAGTCCGGGGATGCCGGTGCCGAGGTGCTGTCGCGCTGGCTCGGAGTGTTGTAGCGTCGAACGCATGTTCGACAACGACTCCGCCGACTTCCCCGATTGGCCGGAGTTCGAGGGGTCCCCGCCGGTGGGGTCCCGCACCTCCGCGGTGGCCCGGGTGGTGGCGGTGCAGCCCGAGGCGCGGTCGGCGTCCCGGCCGGCGGCGGTCCGGGCCCCGGCCGACCGCCTGCAGGTCGTCGCCGAGCTGCGCCGCCGGTTGGCCGACACCGCGCCGCCGCCCGCGGCGCCACCGTCCGACCGCGACGCGGTGCCGGTCCTCGGTGCCGGTGGTCCGGCCGGGCTGGTGGGGAGTGTGGTCGGGCCGTTGCCCGGCGGGGTGGTGCCGATGCTGTCGCCGCTGGACACCCTGCTGCCGGAGGGTGGGCTCCCGCGCGGGTCGGTGGTCAGCCTGCAGCCGGAGGACGGTGCGACCGGCCTGACCAGTCTGCTGTTCACGCTGCTCGCCGGGCCGTCGAAACCGTGGTCGGCGCTGGTCGGCTTCGGCGACCTCGGACTGGCGGCCGCCGCCGAGCTGGGGGTCGACCTCACCCGGCTGGTGCTGGTGCCCGACCCGGGCGTCGATGTGCTGCAGATCCTGTCGGTGCTCATCGACGGGGTCGACGTGATCGCCGTGTCGGTGCCGAAGGGCCCGATCGGGTCGCCGTCACGGCAGCGGGTGCTCGCCGGTCGACTGCGGCAGCGCGGCGCGGTGCTGCTCGCGGTGGGGCCGTGGCCGGGGGCCGATCTGTCGCTGACGGTGGCCACGGCGGGTTGGCGGGGGCTGGGGGCGGGCCACGGCCGGCTGCGCGACCGCGAACTGGTGGTGCGGTTGACCGGTCGGCGCCGGGGCGGTCAGGTGCCCGAGGTGCGGATGCTGCTGGCCGGATCCCGGCTGGACGACCGGGTGCTGGTGCAGGCCGCGCCGGTCGCGGCCGAGCGGCGTGCGACGGGCACCGGGACCTATCTGCCGGTGGCCGACGCGGGGTAGTCGGTGTCGGTGTTGATGCCGGTGCCGGTGTCGGTGCCGGCTCGATGGTCGAGGTCTGCGCGGATCCGCCGCAGGCAGTCGTCCAACGTCCCGAGCACCAGGGTCGCCGGTACCGCGATCATCAGGTTCACCGGCGCCCCGAAGTCCTCCACGTGCATCCCCGCCGGGTCCAGCCGGGTGCCGTCGGTGCCGGTCGACACGGGCCCGTGGTGCGCGGCGACCCGTTCCGGCATGGTCGGCGGCCCTTCGGTGTAGGCGTAGAGCGCCTTGCCCTTCGCGTAGCCGTAGCCGAGCTCGAAGCAGGTGCCGGAGTCGGGTTCCGGGCCGCGGAACGCGTTGACGTTGGCCGCGACGATGTCGCAGCGGTCGATCAACAGCACGTCCCGGCGGAAGATCTCCGTCGCGAACTCCGCCGGGGTCAGTCCGGTGGGGTCGACGGCGATGTCGGACGGAAACAGGCCCTGGAGTCCGTGCGCGGTGCAGCGCTGCTTCATGACTGCCGCACGGGCGGCGGCGTCCGGATAGAAGACGTCGAAGCCGGCCAGGTACACCGTGGGGGTCATCAGGCTCCTCGGACGTCGGATCGGGACCGGGTGCGGTCCGTGTGCATTTTCCGGTCAGCTCGGGGGTGTCGTGTCACCGGGTGGTGGGTGTCGTCGGGTCCCGCCCCGGCTCGTGGTGGGTCGTGGACTCGCTCGGGTGGACTCGCTCCGATGGACTCCGTCGGGTGGATTCCGTCGGGTGGATTCCGTGAGGTGAATTCCGTCGGGTGGGGTCCGTCGGACACGGTGGACGGGCCCTGGTGTTTCCGCGGAAACATCGTGCCCGTCGCCGGACGACGTGGGCAAGCCTGCCCCCGCCATTGTTTGCTGGAATGGCAAGGATGTTTGCCATCGCGTCATCATCCGGAGCATGCTCGACGCTGACCCGACGTGTCGGCGTCGGACGAAGCGGGAGACGCGATGGACCACGAATTCGATCGGCACTACTGGCAGAACCACTGGCGGGAGCGGGAGGGCGGTGCCGATCCCGCGTCCGGGGTCCGTCCGGCCGTCCGGGACCTCCCGCCGAACCCGCACCTGGTCGGTGAGATCAGCGGTCTGCGGCCCGGATCGGCCCTCGACGCCGGATGCGGCGAGGGGGCGGAGGCGATCTGGCTCGCCGGGCAGGGCTGGCGGGTCACCGGGGCCGACATCTCGGCGGAAGCCCTCGCCCGGGCCGAACGGCGCGCCGCGGCAGCGGGGTCACCGGGGGTGGTGCGATGGCTGGAGGCGGACCTGAGCGTCTGGACACCGGAGGCGCCGTTCGATCTCGTCACCACCCACTACGCCCACGCGACGATCCCGCAACCGGAGCTGTACCGCCGTCTCGCCGGCTGGGTCGCACCCGGCGGCACGTTGTTCATCGTCGGCCACCTGCGCGACGGTGGAGGAGACGGGCACGGCGGCCGGGGGCACGGCGTCTCCGGCTCCGGTGGTCACGACGGGCACGGTCCTGACCGTCCTGGTGTGCATGTTCACGGGGAGCGAGGGGGTGGCGGCGGGCAGGGTGGCACGCACGTGCACGGCGACGCGCACCGGGGTGGCCACGACCCCGGCCGAGCTGCCGGCCACGGTCAGGACGATCGCGGTCACGGGGTGCCGGGGCGGCGGCCGGTCGGCGGGGCGGTGCCGGAACCGCCGCCGGTGGAAGCGACGGTGACCGCGGCCGGTACCGCGGCGATCCTGGACCCGCAGCAGTGGCGCATCGACACCGCCGACGAGCGGACCCGTTCCGTTCCCGACGGTGCGGGCGGCACGCGCGAGCTGCGTGACGTCGTCGTCCGAGCGACCCGTCAGGGCTGATCCGCGTCTCGGGGGTTGGTTCCCCGCCGTCACCGGGAGCTCCGGCGGGTACGCGTGCTCCCGTCATGGCCCGGTGCTCCCGAGCCGCCGACGGGTCGCTCGGTGCCTGACGTCCGGTACTGCACCCGGTGCCGGCGTTCGGGGAGGAGGGCAGGACCAGGGCGAGCTCGACATCGAGCTGAAAGCCGCCCTGAGCAGAGCGGGAAGACGTAGCTGCTGCTGGAGCGGTGTCGAGGTGTCGAGGTCGGACGTCGGAGCGCGGGGGGGGCGCGAGACCGCCCTCCGGGGTGCACCGACCGGACACGGTGGTTGTCCGGTGTTTCCGCGGAAACGCGGCACCGGGCTGGTGGCGATGCCCGGGGTCGCACCGAGCGACCCGGCCGGCCCCGGCCGGGAGACACGGCGTGATGTCGTGCGGTCGCCACCGGGTCGTGACATCCGCCGGACCGGGTCGTGACATCCGCGGACCGGTCGTGACACCCGCGGATCCGGTCGCGACACCCGCGGATCCGGTCGCGACACCCGCAGGACCCGGGTTGCGACAGCCGCCGGACCTGGTGGTGACACCCGCGGACCGGGTCGTGACATCCGCGGACGGGGTCGTCACAGCCGCCGGACCGGGTCGCGACACCCGCAGGCACCGCGCTCACCCCCGTGCGCCGGGACGAAGATGCACCGGGCCGAGGTGGTCGGTTCGGGCGGTGATCCTGCCCGGCTGATCGACGGACGGGTCACTGTCGGACCCCTGCTCTAGAATCGAACTCACGTTCGAACGAGCTGCAGGGAGGTCCGGATGCTCGACCTGAGGCATCACCAGGGTGTCACGGGGTCACCCCCGGGTCCATCGCCCGATCCGGTTCCCGGCCTGCCGCCGCCACCGGGATCACCCGTCGAAGCCGCGTCGGCACTGGGGAAGGTGCCGGACGGCGAACTGAAGGAGCAGATCTGCTCCCTGGCGGCCCGGCTCGCCGCGGCCACCCACACCTGGCTGACGATGGTCGCCGAGTTCGACCGACGTTCGGCCTGGTCGGGGACGGGCATCACCTCCTGCGCGCACTGGCTGGCGTGGTCCTGCTCGATGTCCCCTGCGACGGCACGGGAGCACGTCCGGGTCGCCCGGGCGCTGACGGCGTTGCCGCTGGTGTCGGACATGTTCGCGGCCGGCTCCCTGTCCTACTCGAAGGTGCGTGCACTCACCCGCATCGCCGCCGACACCGACGAGCCGACGCTGGTCCGGCTGGCCCTGGCCGAGTCCGCCTCCCAGCTCGAACGCACCGTGCGCGGGCACCGTCGGGCCACCGGTGCCGGTCTCGCCCAGCAGCGGCGGCGACGGGCCCGGATGTACTGGGACGAGAACGGGATGCTGGTGGTGTCCGCCCGGCTGACCGCCGAGGAGGGAGCGGTCCTGATGGCCGCCGTCGCGGCGGCCCGGTCCACGGCCGACGCCCCGAACTCTCCCGACGACCGGCTCCGTGAGGACCGGGAGGCCGACCGCCTCGACATCGACTACCGCGCACTGTCCACCGCCGACGCCCTCGTCGTGATGGCCCGCACCGCGTTGCACGCCGAACCGTCCGACGACTCCGGGGAGGACCGCCATCTCGTGGTGCTCCACGTCGACGCCGACCGGCTGCCGACCCCCGACCCGGCGGCGCCGGAGCCGGCGGCGGTCGTCCGGCGGATCGAGAACGGCCCGGGGGTCGACCGGCCCACCAGCGAACGGATCGGCTGCGACGCGATGGTCGCCGCCGTCGTGCAGGACACGGTCACCGGCACGCTGTCGGCCGGCCGTCGCACCCGCAGGATCGGTGCCGCGCTCCGACGGGCCCTGCTGGTCCGCGACGCCGGATGCCGGTTCCCCGGCTGCCATCGCCGCACCCACCTCGAGGCGCACCACATCGTGCACTGGTACCACGGCGGCCCCACCGACCCCGACAACCTGGTGCTGCTGTGCCGGTTCCACCACATGGCGCTACACGAGGCCGGCTTCCGGCTGGTCGTCACCGACACCACCGGCGCCCCGCTGACCCTGCAGTTCAGCACCCCCGACGGGTCGCCCGTGGCCGCAGCGCCGGCTCTGGACCCGGGCCCCACCACCGACCTCGATCAACACCTCCACCGGCAACTCGACCCGGGTGGCATCGGTCCCCGTCAGTACGGCGAACGGTTCTCCCTGGCCGACGCCGTGGGGGTGCTCAGCGCATGACCAGGTCCCTCGTCGTGTGGTGTCCGGACTGGCCGGTCGTCACCGCACTCAAGGCCGCCGGCCGACCCACCTCCGTGCCGGCCGCGGTCTTCGTCGCCAACCGGGTCACCTCGTCCACGGCCGCCGCCCGGCGTGAAGGCGTCATCGTCGGGATGCGCCGCCGGGAGGCGCAGTCCCGCTGCCCCGGACTGCTCGTCCTGAAGGCCGATCCCGAGCGTGACGCCCGGGACTTCGAGCCGATCGCCGCCGTCGTCGAAGAGCTCGCGCCGGGACTGGAGATCCTCCGGCCCGGCCTGCTCGGGTGCCCGGCCCGCGGCCCGGCGCGTTACTTCCGCAGCGAGGGGCGGGCCGCCGAGACGATCGTCGACGCCGTCGAAGCGCTGGACGTGGAGTGCCGGATCGGCGTCGCCGACTCCCTCGAGGTCGCCGTGCTGGCGTCCCGGCTGTCGACGATCGTGCCGCCGGGGGAGTCCGCGACCTTCTGCGCCCCGCTGCCCATCGCCATGCTCGCCGCCGAGGCGTCGATGGCCGCCGACGGGCGGTCCGACACCGTCGACCTCCTGCAGCGGCTCGGCATCACCACCTTCGCCGACTTCGCCGCCCTGCCCGACACCAAGGTGGCGACCCGGTTCGGCCCCGACGCGGTCGCCGCCCACCGGTTGTCCCGCGGGCTCGGCGAGCGCCCGGTGTCCCGCCGGGAGATCCCCGCCGACCTCACCGTCGAGCAGGTGTGCGACCCGCCGTTGGACCGGGTCGACACCGCGGCCTTCGCCGCCCGGTCGCTGGCCGAACGGTTCCACCAACGCCTCGCCGACGCGGGACTCGCCTGCACCCGGCTGATGATCAGCGCCCGCACCGAGCTGGACCGCGACCTGACCCGGACGTGGCGGTGTGCGGCACCCCTCACCCCGGCGGCCACCGCGGACCGGTTGCGGTGGCAGCTGGACGGCTGGTTGACCGCGTCCCGTACCGGTGCCGACGGCCCCGGTGCGATCACCCTGCTCCGTCTCGAACCCGTCGAGGCGGTGGGGGCAGGTCTCATCCAGTACGGACTGTGGGGCTCGGAGGGGGAGTCCGACCAACGGGCCGGCTGGGCCCTCGCCCGCATCCAGGGACTGCTCGGCCCGGCCGCCGTCCTCTCCCCGGCGCCGGCCGGCGGTCGTAGCCCCGATCAACGGATCGCCCTCATCCCGTGGGGGCAGGAGCAGTCCGTTCCCCGGGATCCGACGGCACCCTGGCCCGGGCGGCTGCCCGCGCCGTCGCCGACCCGGTTGCTGCGCGCCGCCCAGGGGGTGGTCGCCCTCCGGGACGACCGCGGCCACGACGTCACCCTCACCGACCGCGGCCGGTTCAGCACCGACCCCCGATGGTGCGTCACCGACGGCGGGCGGACCCGGGTGCTCGGATGGGCCGGGCCGTGGATGCTGGACGAGCAGTGGTGGGAGCGCCCCGGCGCCGGCCCGGCGCCGGCCACCGACGACCCCGGTGCACTCTTCCCCGTGTCCGCGACCGCCCCCGTGTCCCGGGCCGTGGACGTCGCCCCGCCCCGGCGGGCCCGGGTCCAGCTCGAACTCGCCGACGGCGCCCCGGTGCTGCTCGGTTACCTGGCCGGCGGCTGGGCCATCGAAGGGGTGTACGACTGATGGGCTGGTACAACCCGCCGGTGCCGTGGTCGGAGCTGGAGCGGGCCCTGTCCGGCCGCAAACCGGCACCGGCCGTCGTCCGCGAGCTGCACCGCCAGGGACGGCCGCTGGCGAGCCGGGCCGCCGACGCGCCCGAGCCGGTGGAGCCGCCCCCGCCGCCCGGCCCCGAACACGTCCCGTTCGCGGAGCTGCACTGCCACTCCGCGTTCAGTTTCCTCGACGGCTCGTCCACCCCGGACGAGCTGGTCGCCGAGGCGGTCCGGCTCGGCCTGGACGCACTCGCGGTGACCGACCACGACGGCTTCTACGGGGTGGTCCGGTTCGCCGAGGCCGCCGCCGACGCCGGGCTGGCCACCATCTACGGCGCCGAGCTGTCGCTGGACCTGCCCGAGCCGCAGATGGGCATCCCCGACCCGGTCGGCACCCACCTGCTGGTGCTGGCCCGCGGTCAGGAGGGCTACTCGCGGCTGTCCCGGGAGATCACCCACGCCCAGCTGGCCGGACGCACCAAGGGCCGGCCCGTCTACGACCTCGACCGGCTCGCGGCCGCCGCCGGTGGGCACTGGATCGTGCTCACCGGCTGCCGCAAGGGAGCCGTCCGGCAGGCGCTGCGCCGGCACGGGCCGGACGCCGCCGGCGCCGCCCTCGACGACCTGGTGCGACGGTTCGGGCCCGGGAACGTCCTGGTCGAACTGACCTGTCACCAGGTGCCCACCGACGACGAGGACAACGACGTCCTCGCCGCCCTCGCCGACAGCCGCGGCCTGCCGGTGGTGGCGACCACCGGTGCGCACTACGCCGCTCCCGACGGCGGTCGGCTCGCCGCGGCGATGGCCGCCGTGCGGGCCCGCCGCAGCCTGGCCGACGCCGATCCGTACCTGCCCGCCGGCCCGGCCGCCCACCTCCGGTCGGGGGCGGAGATGGCGGAGCTGTTCGACCGGTACCCGACCGCGGTGGCCACCGCCGCCCGGATCGGCCGGGAGTGTGCGTTCGACCTCACCCTGGTCGCCCCGCAGCTGCCCCCGTTCGACGTGCCCGACGGTCACGACGAGAACAGCTGGCTGCGCGAACTCACGCTCCGCGGTGCGGCCCGCCGCTACGGCGCCCCGGGCGACAACCCCCGCGCCTACGAGCAGATCGAGAAAGAGCTGCGGATCATCTCCGACCTCGACTTCCCCGGTTACTTCCTCATCGTCGACGACCTGGTGCGGTTCTGCCGCGACAACGACATCCTCTGCCAGGGGCGGGGTTCCGCGGCGAACTCGGCGGTCTGCTTCGCCCTGGGCATCACCGCGGTCGACGCCGTCCGCTACGACCTGCTCTTCGAACGGTTCCTGGCCCCCGAGCGCGACGGCCCCCCGGACATCGACATCGACATCGAGTCCGATCAGCGGGAGCTGGTCATCCAGTACGTCTACACCAAGTACGGCCGCGACTGCGCCGCCCAGGTCGCCAACGTCAACACCTACCGACCGCGGATGGCGGTGCGCGACGTGGCCAAGGCGCTGGGCTACTCGCCCGGTCAGCAGGACGCCTACTCCAAGCAGGTCGACGGTTGGGTGCCGCTGAGCCATCAGGAGGAGAAGGGCAGCGGCGACCCCTCGCAGATCCCGCTGGAGATCATGGAGCTGGCGTTGCAGATCCAGGACCTGCCCCGGCATCTGTCCATCCACTCCGGCGGCATGGTGATCTGCGACCGCCCGGTGTCGGAGGTGTGTCCGGTCGAGTGGGCGCGGATGGCCGAGCGGTCGGTCCTGCAGTGGGACAAGGACGACTGCGCCGCCATCGGACTGGTCAAGTTCGACCTGCTCGGGCTGGGCATGCTGTCGGCGCTGCACTACGCCGTCGACATGATCGCCGAGCACGAGGATCTCGAGGTCGACTTCGCCTCCCTGGATCTCGAGGAGGCCGCCGTCTACGAGATGCTGCAGCGGGCCGACTCGGTCGGTGTCTTCCAGGTCGAGTCCCGCGCCCAGATGGCCACCCTGCCGCGGCTCAAACCCGGCAACTTCTACGACCTCGTCGTCGAGGTGGCGCTGATCCGGCCCGGTCCCATCCAGGGCAACTCCGTGCACCCCTACATCCGGCGCCGCAACCAGCAGGAACCGATCGCCTACGACCATCCGGTGATGATCCCGGCGCTGCGCAAGACGCTCGGCATCCCGGTGTTCCAGGAGCAGCTGATGCAGCTGGCCATCGACGTCGCCGGGTTCGACGCGGGGGAGGCCGACCAGCTCCGCCGGGCGATGGGTTCCAAGCGGTCCACCGCCAAGATGCAACGGATGCGGGCCCGGCTCTACGACGGCATGCGCGATCTGCACGGCATCGACGGTGAGGTCGCCGACCGGATCTTCGAGCGGCTGCTGGCGTTCGCCAACTTCGGCTTCGCCGAGTCGCACGCCCTGTCGTTCGCCGCGCTGGTCTTCTACTCGTCCTGGCTCAAGCTGCACCATCCCGCAGCGTTCTGCGCCGCGCTGCTGCGGGCCCAGCCGATGGGTTTCTACTCGCCGCAGTCGCTCGTCGCCGACGCCCGCCGGCACGGCGTCACCGTGCACCGCCCGGACGTCAACTTCTCCCGCGCCCAGTCCGACCTGGAACGCGTCCCGGGCGCCGGCCCGGCGGTCCGGCTGGGACTCGATCAGGTCCGGGGCATCGGCACCGAGCTCGCCGAGGAGATCGTCGCCGCCCGGGACGCCCGTCCCGAGGGCCGGTTCGCCTCCCTGGACCAGTTGACCCGCGCGGTCACCATGACCAGCGCCCACGCCGAGGCCCTGGCCACCGCCGGTGCGCTGGACAGCCTGACCACCGCCGATCCCGGGGCCGCCGGCCGGGTCGACCGACGGGCCGCCCTGTGGGGGGCCGGTGCCGCCGCCGGCAACCGGGCCGGCACCCTCCCCGACAGCCTGGTCGGGATGGACGCCCCAGCACTGCCCGGGATGAGCGAGATCGAGCTGACCGTCGCCGACATCTGGGCCACCGGCATCTCACCCGACAGCTACCCGACGGAGTTCTCCCGGGAACAGCTCGACCGCTACGGCGCTCTGACGGCCGCCCAGTTGATGCCCGTCCCGCACGGCACCCGGGTGCTCGTGGCCGGCATGGTCACCCACCGCCAACGGCCGGCGACGGCGTCCGGGGTCATCTTCATCAACCTGGAGGACGAGAGCGGGATGCTCAACGTCATCTGCTCGGTCGGACTGTGGAAGCGGTACCGCACCGTCGCCCGCGGCGCCGGGGCGCTGCTCGTCCGGGGCGTCGTGGAGCGCGACGGCGGCGCGATCTCCATCGTCGCCGACCGGATCGCCGCCCTGCAACTGCCCGCGCACACGCCTTCGCGGGACTTCCGGTGATCGCGGCCGGGACCCGGTGCCGGCCCGGTTGGTTAGGGTCAGGGCATGAGCGAGGTGTACGACCGCGCGTCGTTGTCCCTGTCCCTCGCCGACTACGCCGTGACCGACCAGCTGGGCAAGCTGCACGTCGTCGGCGGGGGATTGCAGGTGCTGCACCGCGACCACGGCTCCGGGATGACGTCCGCCTTCGCCCTGATCGTCGCCATGACCTTCTCGCCCGACCTGTTCCAGGAGCAGTACGCCTTCGAGGTCGTCCTCGAGGAAGCCAACGGAGCGCCGGTCCGGCTCGATCACGTACCCGCGGGTGCGACGTCGGACCTGATCCGGTTCGCGCAGAACATGACCGTCGAGGAACCGAACCTGGCCCCGTGGGGTGCGCCCCGTCGCGCCATGCCCGCCCACACCCAGATCGTGGTCTACTTCAACACCGGCCTGCCGCTGCCGGCCGGGCGACCGTTGCTCTGGCGCGCCCGTATCGACGGCGAATCGAAGGAGATCTGGACGTTGCCGTTCTTCGTTCCCGGCCCGCAGCCCACCCCCGTCATCGGATGAGCCGGTGAGCACTCTGCGCTTCGCCACCTGGAACGTGAACTCCGTCCGGGCCCGCACCGACCGTCTCCTCGCCTGGCTGCAGCGTTCCGAGGTCGACGTGGTGGCCCTGCAGGAGACCAAGAGCACCGACGCCACCTTCCCCGCCACGGCGCTGTCCGCGCTCGGCTACGAGACGGCCCACCACGGGGTCTCGCAGTGGAACGGCGTCGCCATCGTCTCCCGGGTCGGACTCGACGACGTCCAGCGCGGCTTCGCCGGCCAGCCCGCGTTCGGTGCCCCCGACACCACCCCCGCGGTCGAGGCCCGCGCCCTCGGTGCCACCTGCGGCGGCGTCCGGATCTGGAGCCTCTACGTCCCGCACGGCCGCGCCGTCGGGGACCCCCACTACGACTACAAGCTGGCCTGGCTGGAGGCGCTGCGCACCGACGCCGCCGGCTGGCTCGCCGCCGACCCGCAGGCCCGCATCGCCCTCACCGGCGACTTCAACATCGCCCCCACCGACGCCGACGTCTACGACGTCGCCGCCTTCGAGGGGCACACCCACATCACCGCCCCTGAGCGCGCCGCGTTCCGGGCCCTCGACGACGCCGGCTACCGCGACGTGGTCCGGCCCTTCACCGACGCGCCGCGGACGTACACCTACTGGGACTACCAGCAGCTGCGGTTCCAGAAGAACCGCGGCATGCGCATCGACTTCGCGCTCTGCTCACCGGCCCTCGCGACCGCGGTGACCGGGGCGCGGATCGACCGGGACGAACGCAAGGGCAAGGGCGCCTCCGACCACGCGCCGGTGATCGTGGAGATCGACTCGTGACCGGAACCCGCGGATGAGCACCATCCTGGTGATCGAACACGACCCGTCCGACCCGCTGCTGCGGTTGGGGGAGTGGCTCACCGACGCCGGTGCGACCGTCGAGGTCCGCCGACCGTACGCCGGCGACACCGTCCCCGAGGACACCGCGGCCTTCGACGCGGTCATCAGCCTGGGGGGCGAGATGGGCGCCCACGACGACTCCGCCGCCCCGTGGCTCCCCGCGACCCGCCGCCTGCTGGCCCGGTCCGTCGCCGCCCGCACCCCGACCCTGGGCATCTGCCTCGGCGCCCAACTGCTCGCCGCGGCCGGCGGTGGCATCGTCACCCGGGGCGAGAACGGTCCGGAACGCGGCGCGTACCTCACCGCCCGCCGCGACGCCGCCGAGCACGACCCGCTGTTCCGCGACCTCCCGCTCACCCCGGACGTCATGCACTACCACGACGACGTCGTGTCGGTGCTGCCACCGGGAGCGACCCTGCTGCTGTCGTCCCCGGGGTACCCGCACCAGGCGTGGCGGCAGGGCGACGCCGCCTGGGCCGTCCAGTTCCACATCGAGACCGGGGCCGACGACCTGCGGGCCTGGGCCGCCTCCGACGACCTGCCGATGACGGGCCGGTTCGGGCCGATGCTCGACGAGGCGGCCGAGACCATGGCCCTGGTGTGGCGGGACGTCGCCGTCCGCTTCGTGGCCCTGGCCGACGCGTACGCCGCCGCCCGCCGCGACGGCGCAGGCGGTGCGCCGTGAGCCGCCCGGCGTCGCGGAGCCTCGGCCGCTACGGACTCGGGACCGAACCCAAGATCCTCCGGGACCTCGAGATCACCGGACTCGCCGACGCCGACGGCGTCCGGGACGGCGGTCAGGACGTGCTGCGGGCGCTGTCGCGCGCCGGCCGCCCGGAGATGGCTTTGGCGGGGCTCGCCAACCTGGCCGCGCACCCGGCGATCTGGGCCCGGGTGCGGCCGGAGCTGCAGGCCAACTCCCGCTTCCGCGGGCGCCTGATCGCCGTCCTCGGTGCGTCCACCGCGCTGTCCGACCACCTCTCCGCCCGGCCGGACGACTGGGAACTGCTGCTTCCGGAGGCCGAGAGCACCCGGCTGCTCACCGCCGATCAGGCCTACGCCGTCCTCGCCACCGCCGTCGGTATCGACCCGGCCGCGCCGCGCTGCACCGGTACCGCCGGCCCCCGGGCCACCGTCGGTGGGCCGGCCGCCGTCATCGCCCTCCGGCAGGCGTACCGCTCGCAGTTGCTCATCGTCGCCGCGCACGACCTGGCCCAGGCCGTCGAGTCCTCGCTGCCGGCGGTGGCGCTGCCGGCCGTCACCCAGGCCCTGTCCGACCTCGCCGACGCCACCCTGCAGGTCGGGCTGACGATCGCCGCCTCGGCCCTGCCCGACACCGCGCCGCCGGCCCGGCTCGCGATCGTCGCGATGGGCAAGTGCGGGGCCCGTGAGCTCAACTACATCTCCGACGTGGACGTCATCTTCACCGCCGAGGGTGAGCCCGGCGACGGTGACGCCGGTCTGGCCACCGCGACCACCCTGGCCTCCCAGACCATGCGGATCTGCGGACAGGCGGCCTGGGAGGTCGACGCCAATCTGCGCCCGGAGGGCAAGGCCGGCGCCCTGGTGCGGACGCTCGCCAGTCACGGCAGCTACTACCAGCGGTGGGCGGCGACGTGGGAGTTCCAGGCGTTGCTCAAGGCCCGCCCGTCGGCCGGTGACCTGGAACTCGGGCAGCGGTTCGTCGACCTCACGCAGCCGGGGGTGTGGAACGCCGCCAAACGCGACTCGTTCGTCGACGACGTGCAGGCGATGCGCCGCCGCGTCGAGGCCAACATCCCCGACGGTGTCCGCGAACGCGAACTCAAGCTCGGCCCCGGCGGCCTGCGCGACGTCGAGTTCTCCGTCCAGCTGCTGCAGCTCGTCCACGGTCGCACCGACCCCGACCTGCGCATCCCCGGCACCCTGATGGGTCTGCGGGCGTTGATCCGCGACGGATACGTGGGCCGCACCGACGGCGCCGACATGAGCGCCGCTTACACCTTCCTGCGCCGCGCCGAGCACCGCATCCAGCTGCAACGGCTGCGCCGCACCCACCTGCTCCCCGACAACCACGCCGACCTCGACTGGCTGGCCCGGACCGCGGGGTACAGCGGGGCGGGCACCTCCGACGCGGCCGAGGTGTTCAACAACGAGCTGCAGCAACACGTCACCACCGTGCGGCGCCTGCACGAGAAGCTGTTCTACCGGCCACTGCTGCACGCCGTCGCCGCCGTCCCGGGCGACGAGCTGCAGCTGACCCCGGAGTCCGCGGCCGCCCGGCTGCAGGCCCTGGGTTTCCGCGCCCCCGAGGCCGCGCTGCGCCATCTCGCCGCCCTGACCAGCGGCGTCAGCCGGCGCGCGGCGATCCAACGACACCTGCTGCCGGTGCTGCTGGACACCTTCTCCACCGCGCCGGACCCCGACGCCGGACTGCTGTCCTACCGGCACGTGTCGGAGGCGCTCGCCGACACCCCCTGGTACCTGCGGCTGCTGCGCGACGAGGCCCTCGTCGCACAGCGGCTCGCCGGGTTGCTGGGTTCTTCGCGGCTGGTCGGCGACCTGCTGCCGCGGGCACCCGAAGTGCTCCAACTGCTCGTCGACGACGAACTGCTCCTCGCCCCGGAGCCCGATCAGGTCGCGGCCTCGCTGCTGCGCCGCTCCCGTCGGGGGCTCACCCCGCAGGAGCAGGTGGACATCGCCCGCAACCGCCGCCGTCACGAGCTGCTCCGGCTCACCTGCGCGGACATGCTCGGGCTGGTCGCGGTCGCCGACATCGTGCTCGGGCTCACCAGCGCCGCCGAGGCCACCCTGCAGGCCGCGTACGCGGCAGCGCTGGCGAAGGTCGCCGAGGACCGCGGCCGCGTCGACTTCCGGTTGGCCGTCATCGGGATGGGACGGCTCGGCGGCGCCGAGGTCGGCTACTCCTCCGACGCGGACGTGATGTACGTCGCCGTCCCGCTGCCCGGCGCCGACCCGGGCGCCGCGATGGCCGCCGCCAACACCGCCGCCGATCTGATGGGGCGGCTGCTCGCCCGCCCCAGCCCCGACCCGGCGCTGCTGATCGACGCGAATCTGCGGCCGGAGGGCAAGAACGGCCCGCTCGTCCGCAGTCTCGACGCCTACAAGGCCTACTGGCAGAAGTTCGCGCAGGCATGGGAGCGGCAGGCTCTGATCCGGGCCCGGCCGGTGGCGGGGGACGCTGAACTCGGCGCCGAGTTCATCGCCGCCGCCGACGAGTTCCGCTATCCGACCGGTGGCCTGGCCGAGTCCGACGTCATCGAGATCCGCCGCATCAAGGCGCGGGTCGACGCCGAGCGGCTGCCCCGGGGGGCCGACCCGACCACCCACACCAAGCTCGGTCACGGCGGCCTGGCCGACGTCGAGTGGACCGTGCAGCTGATGCAGTTGCAGCACGCCGGATGGCACCCGGAGTTGCGCACCCCGCGGACCCTGGACGCCCTGCGCGCCGCGCGGGACCTGTCACTGCTCAGCGAGGAGGACGCGGAGATCCTGGAGCACAGCTGGCTGCAGGCCACCCACGTGCGCAACGTGCTCATGATGGTGTCCGGCAAACCGGAGGACCAGATCCCGCGGCTCGGCCGCCCGCTGGCCGCCGTCGCCCGCGCCATGGGCTACCCACCGGACGGCGATCCGGGCATCTTCGTCGACGAGTACCGCCGGACCACCCGGCGGGCCCGCAAGGTCGTGGACCGGCTGTTCTCCGGCGTCGGCTGACCGTTCCGCAGCACCCGCAACCGTCCCCGTGGTGACCGGCGTCCACCGGCGCACCGGATAATGACCGGATGCCTACCTGGGTCTGGATCGTCGTTGTCGTCGCGGTCGTCGTCGTCGCCGCACTCGTCGTCGGGCTGGCGCTGTCGCGCCGCCGGACCGTCTCACTGCGCGAGGCCGACGAGGCCGCCGGCCGCGAGAAGGCCGCCCCCACCAAGGGGAAGTACACCACCGGCAGTTCCATCTCGTTCTCCTCCGCGCCGTCCAACACCGCGGTGCTGGACCGACCGGAGACGCCGGAGCCGACCGCCACCCCCACCTGGGAACGGACCGAGACCGACGGCCAACCCGGCGTCGGCGACGACGCCTCGGTCCCGCGGGACTCCGACCGCCCCGAGCTGACCGACCTGCAGCTGCCGACCGACCTGGCGCCGGCCCCGGTCCGGCCCCGCCCCGCACCCACGGCACCCCCCGCACCCACGGCGCCCCCCGCACCGACCGCACCCGCGGCCCCCGTCGACCTCCCGCCCGCCACCGGCTCCACCCCGGTGTTCGCGCCCGTCGACCGTCCGGAGCGGATCGAGCGACCGGCCACCGCGCCGGTGGTGCCCGCCACCGGTCCCGACGAGATCGAGTCCGCCGACGGCCGGTTGGTCCGGCTGCGGGGCCGGCTGTCCCGCACCCAGAACACCTTCGGCCGGTCGATGCTGGGTCTGCTCGGCGGTGGCGACCTCGACGAGGACTCCTGGAACGACGTCGAGGACACCCTGCTGATGGCCGACCTCGGCTCCGGGGCGGCCGCGGAGATCGCCGGCCGGCTCCGCGCCGAGGTCGCCGCCCGCGGTGTCGCCTCCGCCGCGGCCGCGAAGGCGCTGCTGCGCAAGGTGATGATCGAGGCGCTCGACCCGTCGATGGACCGCGCCGTCAAGGCGCTGCCGCACGACGGCCGCCCGTCGGTGGTGCTCGTGGTCGGCGTCAACGGCACCGGCAAGACCACCACCACCGGCAAGCTGGCCCGGGTGCTCGTCGGGTCGGGCCGCACCGTGGTGCTCGGAGCCGCCGACACCTTCCGCGCGGCCGCAGCCGACCAGCTCGCCACCTGGGGTGACCGGGCGGGAGCGGTGACCGTCCGCGGGCCCGCCGGCGGTGACCCGGCCGCGATCGCCTTCGAGGCCGTCAAGCGCGGCATCGCCACCGGCGCCGACGCGGTCATCATCGACACTGCCGGCCGGCTGCACACCAAGACCGGACTGATGGACGAGCTCGGCAAGGTCAAGCGCGTCATCGAGAAACAGAGTGACGTGGACGAGATATTGCTCGTCCTCGACGCCACCACCGGCCAGAACGGGATGGTGCAGGCCAAGGTGTTCGCCGAGGTCGTCGACATCACCGGGATCGTGCTCACCAAGCTGGACGGCACCGCCAAGGGCGGCATCGTGGTGGCCGTGCAACGGGCGCTGGGCGTGCCGGTGAAGCTGGTGGGTCTGGGGGAGGGGGCCGACGACCTGGCGCCGTTCGAGCCGGCCGCTTTCGTGGACGCCCTGCTGGGCGACTGACCGGCGCCTCCGGGGCCACCACCCACGGCCTGCACTGACACTGCGTGACGGTGCCCGCGCGCATCTTTACCCCACGGCAACGACGACGCGCCCGCGTTCACGTCGGGGAAACATCGTCGAACAGCAACCGCAACACGATCCGGGGACTCTGCTACCTGTCCCCGGGCCGTCCTGGTCCGGATGCCCATCCGTTCACACCAGGAGACCCTATGGACGACCCGTTCGCGCTCGACTCGGGTAACACCGCGTTCATGATCATCGCGGCGTCGCTCGTGCTGCTCATGACCCCGGGCCTCGCCTTCTTCTACGGCGGCATGACCCGTTCCAAGTCCGTGCTCAACATGATGATGATGTCGTTCGGGGCCCTCGGGTTGGTCGGCGTCATCTGGGTGCTCTGGGGTTACTCGGCCACCTTCGGCGCCGACCAGGGCGGCATCATCGGCGATCCCTTCCAGTTCTTCGGCCTCAACGGGCTGACGAACGAGGACAGCATCATGAAGGCGACCGGCGTGCCCGCCATCGTGGCGGTCGGCTACCAGTCGACCTTCGCGATCATCACGGTCGCGTTGATCTCCGGCGCCATCGCCGACCGCGTCAAATTCTCCACCTGGATGGTCTTCGTCGGCCTCTGGGCGACGCTGTGCTACATGCCGATCGCGCACATGGTGTGGGGCGGCGGCTGGCTCGGCGGATCCGGTTTCGTGGCCACCAACCTGTCCACCCCGATCGACTTCGCCGGTGGCACCGTCGTGCACATCAACGCCGGCATGGCCGGTCTGGTGCTCGCGATCGTCGTCGGCAAGCGCAAGGGCTTCGGCAAGGAGCCGATGAAGCCGCACAACCTCACCCTGGTCATGCTGGGGGCGGCCCTGCTGTGGTTCGGCTGGTTCGGGTTCAACGCCGGTTCCGAGTTCGGCGCCGACGGCACCGCCGGCCAGGCCTGGGTCAACACCACCGTCGCCACCTGCGCCGCCATGCTGGCCTGGCTCGTCGTCGAGAAGTTCCGTGACGGTCACGCCACCAGCCTCGGCTCCGCCTCGGGCATCGTCGCCGGCCTCGTCGCGATCACCCCGGCCGCCGCCGCGGTGGACATCTACGGTGCCATCTTCATCGGCCTCATCGCCGGCGCGCTGTGCGCCTTGGCCGTGGGCCTGAAGTACAAGCTCGGCTACGACGACTCGCTCGACGTCGTCGGCGTGCACCTCGTCGGTGGTCTCGTCGGCACCGTGCTGATCGGTCTCTTCGCCCACCTGCCCACCGAGGACAACGGCCTGCAGACCTTCGCCCCCGAGGGTGCGCTGGACGGTCTGTTCTACGGCGGCGGCGCCACCCAGCTGGTCACCCAGATCGTCGTGGCGCTCATCGCGGTCGTCGTCTCCGGCGTCATGACGCTGATCATCGGCCTGGCCCTCAAGGCCACCATGGGCTGGCGCATCCCGGAGGAGGACGAGATCGAGGGCATCGACGTGGTCGTCCACGGCGAGCAGGCCTACGAGCTGGAGGCCGGCGGTGGCAGCGGCCACGGCGTGCTCACCAAGTCCCTGTCCACGTCCGTCAAGTCGGAGGTCTGATCCTTGAAGCTCATCACCGCAGTCATCAAGCCGTTCAAGCTGGACGAGGTGCGGGCCGCCCTGCTCGCGTTCGGGGTCCAGGGGATGACGGTCCAGGAGGCCTCCGGCTACGGCCGGCAGCGCGGCCACACCGAGGTCTACCGCGGCGCCGAGTACACCGTCGAGCTGCTGCCCAAGGTGCGCCTGGAGATCCTGGTGGACGCCGACGACGCCGACGACGTGATCGACGTCATCGTGCGGGCCGCCCGCACCGGCAAGATCGGTGACGGCAAGGTCTGGGCCGTCCCGGTGGAGAGCGTGGTCCGGGTGCGCACCGGCGAACACGGTCAGGAAGCCCTGTAGCAGTGGATGCCACCGTGGGTACCGGTTACGCCGACCTGCGGGCCCAGCTGCTGGGCCGGACCGGGGTTCCCGGTCCGGCCCGGCGGCGGGCGTTGGCCCGGTTGACCGACTCCTGGCTGGGCTCGCTCGCCCAGGAGGCGGGGGTCAACGTGGGGGGCGTCGCGCTGGTCGCCGTGGGCGGCTACGGCCGCGGCGAACTCAGCCCGTTCTCCGATCTCGACCTGTTGCTGCTGCACTCCAGCGAGACCCCGACGTCCTACGCCGAGATGCTCGCCGAACGCCTGTGGTACCCCATCTGGGATTCGAAGGTGAAGCTCGACCACTCCGTCCGCTCCGTGGGCGGCGCCCGGCAGATCGCCCGGGTCGACCTGCCCGCGATGCTGGGGATGCTGGACCTGCGCCACATCGCCGGTGACCCGGAGCTCGCCGGGTTACTGCGCCGTCGGGTGCTGGCCGACTGGCGCGCCGACGCCAAGGAGCGGCTGCCGCTGCTGGAGGCCAGCTGCGACGAACGGACCGCCCGCAGCGGCGAACTGGCCTTCGCCACCGAACCGAACCTCAAGGAGTCCCGCGGGGGGTTGCGCGATCTGGTCGTGATGCGCGCCGTCGCCGCCTCGTGGCTCGCCGACTGCCCGCACCAGGGTCTGGAGGAGGCCCGCTCCGACCTGCTCGACGTCCGCGACGCGCTGCACCTGACCGCCGGCCGGCGGACCGACCGGTTGCACATCCAGGATCAGGACGAGGTGGCCAAGGCCCTCGACATCCCCGACCGCGACTCGCTTCTCGTGGAGGTCGCCGGTATCGGCCGGACCGTGGCGCTGGCCGCCGACCTGACCTGGCACCGCGTCCACCGGGCCATCGAGGCACCCGACCGCAACGGTCAGGTCTACGACGTGGGAGGCCGCTTCGCCCGTCGCGCCCAGCGGCTGCCGCTGGCCGACGGTGTCGTCGAGCAGGAGGGCGAGGTCATCCTCGCCCGCGCCGCCAACCCGGCCCGGGACCCGGCGCTGCCGGTCCGCGCGGCCGCGGCCGCCGCCCAGGCCGGTCTCACCATCGCGCCGGCCACCGTGCACCGGCTGGCGAAGCTGTGCCCGCCGCTGCCCACGCCGTGGCCGTCGGCGGCGCTGACGGCGTTCGTGTCGCTGCTGGGCGCCGGCGAGCCGATGGTCACCGTCTGGGAGTCGCTGGACCAGGCCGGATTGATCTCGTCCATGCTGCCCGGCTGGGAGCGCCTGCGGTCGATGCCGCAGTGGGACCCGATCCACATGTTCACCGTCGACCGGCACCTGATGGAGACCGCCGTGCAGGCGTCCCGGCTGGTCCGGCGGGTCCGCCGGCCCGACCTGCTGCTGCTGGCGGCGATCTTCCACGACATCGGCAAGGGCACCGGCCGGGACCACAGCGTGGCCGGTGCGGACATGATCCCCGAGTGGCTGGAGCGGCTGGGGGTGTCCGAGCACGACACCGCCACCATCGAGACGCTGGTCCGCCACCACCTGCTGCTTGCCGACACCGCCTCCCGGCGGGACCCCGAGGACCCGGCCACCATCGCCACGGTCACCGAGGTCGTCACCGATCTGGACACCCTGCAGCTGCTGGCCGCGCTGACCGAGGCGGACAGCCGGGCCGCCGGACCCAAGTCCTGGTCGAGCTGGAAGGCCGCGCAGGTCGCCCGGCTCGTCGCCCGCGCGGCCGCTGCCATCGGCTCGGGATCACCGCACGTCGCGGTGCCGGCGGTGTCGGCGCGCGAGACCGAGCTGCTGGCACAGGCCGCCGACGGCGCGGTCAAGGTCCGGGTCGACACCGGCCTCGGCGGCCTGACCGTCACCCTGGCCGCACCGGACCGCCCTGGGCTGCTCGCCGCCGCGGCGGGCACGCTCACCCTGCACCGGCTGACCATCCGGGGCGCGACCGCCCGCACGGTCGGCGACACCGCCCTGCAGGTGTGGTCGGTGCAGTCGCAGTTCGGCGAGGCGCCCCAGGCCGACACCGTGCGGGCCGACCTGACCCGCGCGATGGACGGCGGCATCGACGTCACCGGGGCCCTGGCCAAGCGGGACCCGGCCCGGGAGCGGGTGCCGACGGCGGCGCCGCTGATCGAGCTGCTGCCGGCGGCGTCCGCGCAGGCCACCGTGCTGCAGGTGCGGGCCCACGACGTGCCGGGACTGCTGCACCGCATCACCGGGGCGCTGGCCGGCGCGGGCGTCACCGTCACCACCGCCCTGATCGACACGCTCGGCTCGGAGGTGGTCGACGTGTTCTACCTGGTCGGTCCGGACGGTGCGCCGCTCGCGGCGGAGGACGCCCGGCGGGTGCTGGCGGCCGTCGGTCGGGCGCTCGGTGCGGCACCCGATAATCTGGCCTGATGTTCGACACACTCTCCGATCGGCTCGCCGGCGTCTTCACCTCGCTGCGCGGCAAGGGCCGGATCACTCCGGCCGACCTCGACGCGACCGCCCGGGAGATCCGGGTCGCCCTCCTCGAGGCCGACGTCGCGCTTCCGGTGGTGCGGGCGTTCATCGCCGCGGTGAAGGAGCGGGCGTCGGGCGTCGAGGTCTCGCAGGCGCTCAACCCGGCCCAGCAGATCATCAAGATCGTCAACGAGGAGCTCATCGCCATCCTCGGTGGCGAGACCCGCCGGCTGGAGTTCGCCAAGAACGGGCCGACGGTCATCATGCTCGCCGGTCTGCAGGGCGCCGGTAAGACGACCCTGGCCGGCAAGCTGGCGCACTGGCTGCGCACCAACGGGCACACCCCGCTGCTGGTGGCGTGCGACCTCCAGCGGCCGAACGCGGTGAACCAGCTGCAGGTCGTCGGCGAGCAGGCCGGGGTGCCGGTGTACGCCCCGTTCCCCGGCAACGGGGTCGGCGACCCCGTGCAGGCCGCCCGCGACGGCGTCGCCGAGGCCACCAACCGCCACCACGACATCGTGATCGTGGACACCGCGGGCCGGCTCGGCGTGGACACCGAGATGATGGCGCAGGCCGCCGCCATCCGCGATGCCGTCCAGCCGAACGAGACGCTGTTCGTCCTCGACGCGATGGTCGGTCAGGACGCGGTCACCACCGCGGAGGCGTTCCGTGACGGCGTCGGCTTCTCCGGGGTGGTGCTGACCAAGCTCGACGGCGACGCCCGCGGTGGTGCCGCGCTGTCGGTGCGCTACGTCACCGGCTCGCCGATCATGTTCGCCTCCACCGGTGAGAAGCTGCGCGACTTCGACGTCTTCCACCCCGAGCGGATGGCGTCACGCATCCTCGGCATGGGCGACATGCTGACCCTCATCGAGCAGGCCGAGCAGGCGTTCGAGGCCGACGAGGCCGAGGCGATGGCGCTGAAGATGGGCGAGGGGTCGTTCACCCTCGAGGACTTCCTGCAGCAGATGCAGTCGCTGAAGAAGATGGGCCCGCTGGCCGGCATCCTCGGCATGCTCCCCGGCGCCGCCGGCATGAAGGACCAGCTGGCCAACGTCGACGACCGCGACATCGACCGCACCGCCGCGATCATCCAGTCGATGACCCCGCAGGAGCGGGCCGACCCCAAGATCCTCAACGCCTCCCGCCGCAACCGCATCGCCCGCGGCTCGGGATCGACCGTGGCGCAGGTGTCCTCGCTGGTCGAGCGGTTCTACGAGGCGCGCAAGATGATGAGCGCGATGGCCGGCCGGTTCGGGATGCCCGGCGCCAAGCCGCAGCGGTCGGTCAAGGGCAAGAAGGGCAAGAAGGGGTCGGGCCGCGGTCCGACACCGCCGAAGATCAAGGGCGGGATCCCCGGCGGTCTGGCCGGGATGCTGCCGCCGGGCATGCCGGGCGGGATGCCCGGCGCGGGCGGCGGCGGGATGCCGCAGCTGCCGCCGGGCTTCGACTTCGACCCGACCAAACTGCAGTTCCCGAAGGGCAGGTGACCGACCGCCTGCTGCGCGTCACCGGCACCGACCCGGTGACGCGGCAGCCGGTCGACCACTGGGTCGCCGACGGCGTCTTCGTCGAGGCCCCCGCCGATCGCGGCGCGGCGGCGGTCACGCTGACCGGCTGGGTCACCCCCGGCTTCGTCGACGCGCACTGCCACGTCGGCTACTCTGCCGACGGGGTGGCGTCGTTGGCGGGCGCGGCCGCGCAGGCCCGGACGAACCTGGTCGCCGGCGTCACCGCGATCCGCGACTGCGGGTCACCCCTGGACACGTCCCCGCTGGTCGGGCGACCGGACCTGCCGGTGCTGATCCGGGCCGGCCGGCACCTGGCCCGCCCGAAGCGCTACATCCGCGGACTCGGGATCGATCTGGAGGACCCGGCCGACCTGCCCGCCGAGGTCGCCCGCCAGGTCGCCCACGGAGGCGGCTGGATCAAGCTGGTGGGGGACTGGATCGACCGGTCGATCGGCGACCTCGCGCCACTGTGGCCCGACGACGTGCTGGCCGACGCGGTCGCCGTGGCGCACGCCGCCGGCGCCCGGGTCACCGCCCACGTCTTCGGCGAGGACGCGATCCCCGGGTTGCTCGCCGCCGGGATCGACTGCCTCGAGCACGGCACCGGGCTCGGCGAGGACACCATCGACGAGATGGTCAGGCGCGAGGTGCATCTCGTGCCGACGCTGATCAACATCGCCAATTTCCCGGCCTTCGCCGACGCCGCCGACCGGTTCCCGGCCTACGCCAAGCACATGCGCGACCTGCACACCCGGTCCGACGACACCGTCGCCGCGGCCATGGCGGCGGGGGTGCCGGTGCACGCCGGCACCGACGCAGGCGGCTTCGTCGCCCACGGCCGCATCGCCGAGGAGGCGCAGGCGCTGCTCCGGGTGGCCGCGCTCATCGGCCGGGACGGCCGCGACGTCCTGGACGCCACCACGGGAAGGGCCCGGCGGTGGCTGGGCCTGGCCGATCCGGCCCCCGGGGAACCGGCCGACCTGGTCGTCTACGGCGCGGACCCGGTCGCCGAGCCGGGCACCCTGGGCGCCCCCGTGGCGGTGGTCCGGGCCGGTGTGATCGTCGACGGTCGAGATCAGCCCACCTGATCGGGTAAACTCGACTGTCGATCCAAAATCAGTCCGGCATGCAGTCCGTCGGGACTGCCAGTCCGCTCACCAGTAGTCGAAGGAGCACGTCCCTCGTGGCCGTCAAGATCAAGCTTGCTCGCATCGGAAAGATCCGCGAGCCGTTCTACCGTGTCGTCGTCGCCGACGCCCGCACCCGTCGTTCGGGTCGCGCCATCGAGGCGATCGGCAAGTACCACCCGAAGAACGATCCGAGCGTCATCGAGATCGACTCCGAGCGGGCCCAGTACTGGCTGTCCGTCGGCGCCCAGCCGACCGAGTCGGTCGAGGCGCTGCTCAAGGTGACCGGCGACTGGCAGAAGTTCAAGGGCCTGCCGGGCGCCGAGGGCAGCCTGAAGTCGCAGCCGGAGAAGGCCGACAAGCGCGCCCTGTACGAGGCCGCCATCGCCGCCATCGGCAACGAGAGCGGCACCGAGGCCACCACGCCGCGCAAGAAGGCCGCCGACAAGCCGGCCGCCGACGCCGCCCCGGCCGAGTCCGAGTAACTCGTGCTCACCGAGGCGCTGGAGCATCTGGTCCGCGGCATCGTCGATCACTCCGACGACGTCGACGTCACGATGGCCACCTCGCGTCAGGGGCGCACCCTGCAGGTCCGGGTGCACCCTGACGACCTCGGCAAGGTGATCGGCCGCAACGGTCGCACCGCCACCGCGCTGCGGACGGTGATGACCGCGGTCGGTGGCCGCGGCATCCGGGTCGACGTCGTCGACACCGACCGCTGATCACTCGAACCACGTCATGACCGATCTCACCGTCGGCCGTATCGGCCGACCCCACGGGCTGCGTGGCGAGGTCACGGTCGACATCCGCACCGACGACCCCCGCGAGCGATTCGCTCCGGGGGCTTCGGTGCGTACCGAGCCGGCCACGCGGGGACCGCTCACGGTCGCCTCCTTCCGGATCATCTCCGGCCTCAACGTGGTCCGCTTCGACGGCTACGACGACCGCAACGCCGCCGAGACCCTCCGCGGCACGATGCTCGTCGTCGAGGCCGGGGCGCTGCCGGCGCTGACCGACGAGGACGAGTTCTACGACCACCAGCTGATCGGCCTGACCGCCCGGCTGACCGGCGCCGACGGTGCCCCCGGTGAGGTCATCGGGCCGGTCACCGACCTGCTGCACCCGCCGGCCAACGACGTGCTCGTCGTCCTCACCCGGATGACCGCGGCCGGTGAGGTGCTGATCCCGTTCGTCAAGGCCGTGGTCCCGGTGGTCGACCTGGCCGCGGGACACCTGCTGGTGGATCCGCCCGACGGCCTGTTCGAGTAGTCGCCCATGCGGATAGACGTCGTCACGATCTTCGCCGAGTACCTCGCCCCGCTGCGGGAGTCGCTGCTGGGCCGCGCCATCGGTGCCGGACTCATCGACCTCGGGGTCCACGACCTGCGGGCCTTCACCACCGACCGCCACCGCACGGTGGACGACACCCCGTACGGCGGGGGGCCCGGCATGGTGATGAAGCCCGACGTCTGGGGTCGGGCGCTCGACACGCTCTGCAGCCCCACGACCACCCTGGTCGTGCCGACGCCGGCGGGGGAGCGGTTCACCCAGGCGGTGGCCGAGGAACTGGCCTCGGCGGACCATCTCGTGTTCGCCTGCGGGCGGTACGAGGGCATCGACCAGCGGGTCGCCGACGAGGCGGCCGGCCGGATGTCGGTTCGGGAACTGTCGATCGGCGACTACGTGCTGGCCGGTGGGGAGGCCGCGGTGCTGGTGATGGTGGAGGCGATCGCGCGGCTGGTGCCGGGCGTGCTGGGCAATCCGGCCAGCGCCGTGCAGGACAGCTTCGGTGCCGGTTGGCCCGGGCTGCTCGAGGCGCCGAGCTACACCCGGCCGGAGACGTACCGTGGGATCCCGGTGCCACCGGTGCTGCTGTCCGGCAACCACGCCGCGATCGATGCGTGGCGCCGCGAACAGTCGTCGGCCAGGACCCGCACCCGGCGTCCCGACCTGTGGGACGCGCAGCACGTCGAGTAGAAGATTTCGCGTACGACCGCCCTTCTGGCAGACTAGAAGGGTTGCCTTTCTGACTGTAAGGATTCTTCGATGAACACCCTGGATGTACTGGACGCCGCGTCGCTGCGCTCCGACCTGCCCTCCTTCCGCCCCGGTGACTCCGTCCGGGTGCACGTGAAGGTCATCGAGGGCAACCGGTCCCGCGTGCAGGTCTTCGCCGGTCACGTCATCCGTCGTCAGGGCGGTGGCATCCGCGAGACCTTCACCGTCCGCAAGATCAGCTTCGGCGTCGGCGTCGAGCGCACCTTCCCGGTGCACTCCCCGAACCTGGACAAGGTCGAGCTGGTCACCCGTGGTGACGTCCGCCGCGCCAAGCTGTACTACCTGCGCGATCTGCGTGGCAAGAAGGCCAAGATCAAGGAAAAGCGCGACGTCCGCTGACGCGGATCCCGCGTTCCGCACCCGGTAGCTCCCGGATCACGGATGTCGACGGACGGACCCGAGGCACGCACCGGCTCGGTCCCGGCACCTGACGACGACTCACCCGCCGCGCAGCGGTGGCGTGAGGTCGAAGCAGGACGGGACCGGTCGGTCGCCGCTCCCGTGAAGAAGCAGCGCCCGTTCTGGGTGGAGCTGCCGATCCTGCTGGTCATCGCGTTCGTGATGACCTTCCTGATCCAGACGTTCCTGTTCAAGGTCTACTACATCCCCTCCGGGTCGATGGAGCAGACCTTGCACGGAGTGTCCTCGGGCGGCGACCGGGTGCTGGTGAACAAGGTCGTCTACGACTTCGCCGAGCCCGAGCCGGGCGAAGTCGTCGTGTTCAGCGGCCCGCCCAGCTGGGCACCCGAAGCCGCGATCCCGGGTCCGTCGACCTGGTACGGCAAGCTCTTCCAGTCCGTCGGTTCGGTGGTGGGCATCGCCCCGCCGAACGAGAAGGACTTCGTCAAACGCGTGATCGCCACCGCCGGCCAGACCGTCGAGTGCTGCGACGAGCAGGGCCGGGTGATGGTCGACGGCGTGCCGCTCGACGAGCCGTACATCTACCAGGACTGGCCCTTCCTGGCCGGTACCAGCGACTGCCGGTCGGCGGTCAAGGCGCAGCGCTGCTTCGGCCCGGTCACCGTGCCCGCCGACTCGCTGTGGGTGATGGGTGACCACCGCAGCGGCTCGAAGGACTCCAGCTACAACTGCCGCGGCTCCGAGCCCGGCGAGTGCCAGGGCCCCATCCCGGTCGACAACGTCATCGGGCACGCGGTCTTCATCGTGATGCCGGTGTCCCGCTGGGACGTCATCTCCTCGCCCGACATCCAGGGCGGCGCCATGATCGCCGGTCTCGGGATGCTCGCCCTGCCGCGTCCGGGCGCCGCCGGCGCCGGGGTGACCACGCTCCGGAGATCGCGGTGGCGTCGCCGCTGACCCCGCGGTCGACCGGGCCGGCCGTCCCCACCGGGCGGCGACCCGACCTGCGCACCGAGAAGTCGCTGATGCGCGGTGGGGTCGCCCGGCTGGCGGCGATGGACGAGGTCGGCCGCGGCTCGTTGGCCGGGCCCGTGAGCATCGGCGTCGTGGTCGTCACCCCGGCCATCGGCCGCGTCCCCGCGGGGCTGCGGGACTCCAAACTGCTCACCCCGGCCGCCCGCACCGCGCTGGTGACCCCGATCCGCCGCTGGGTGCGGGAGTTCGCGGTCGGCCACGCGTCGTCGGTGGAGATCGACGAGGTCGGCATCATCGGAGGCCTCCGACTCGCCGCGCTGCGCGCGCTGGCGCAGCTGGACACGGTGGACGCGGTCCTGCTCGACGGCAACTACAACTACCTCCTCGGCAGCACCGACCTCCCGGTGCACACCCGGATCAAGGGCGACATGACCTGTGCCGGGGTGTCCGCGGCGTCGGTGCTGGCCAAGACCGAGCGGGACGCCATGATGGTCGATCTCGACCCGGCGCACCCGCCCTACGGTTTCGCGGTCAACAAGGGCTACTCGACGCCCGAGCACATCGGGGCGTTGCGCGAGCACGGTCCGAGCGCGGCGCACCGCCGATCGTGGCGCCTCCCCGGCTGCGCGTACGACGACGACACAACTCCCGCTATGTTCGGCGTATGAGCGCAGAGGATCTCGAGCAGTACGAAACCGAGATGGAACTGCAGCTGTACCGGGAGTACCGGGACATCGTCGGCCACTTCTCCTTCGTGGTGGAGACCGAGCGCAGGTTCTATCTGTGTAACGCCGTCGACGTGCAGGTGCGCAACTCGGACGGGGACATGTACTTCGAGGTACGGATGTCCGACGCCTGGGTGTGGGACATGTACCGGCCGGCCCGGTTCGTCAAGAACGTCCGCGTGGTGACGTTCAAGGACGTCAACGTGGAGGAACTGGAGAAGCCGGACCTGCGGTTGCCGGAGGACGGCGAGTTCTGATCCACCGGCGGCGTGTGCGGCGTCCACAACGACCCGCGGACGGGCAGTTGTCCACAACCCGCTGACGGTCGGTTCGGCCCGTGAGCCCGGCCCCGGCACGCTCGACCCCACAGCGGGACGAGGACCGGGGGAGACGTGGCAGCGAAGGACGAGGTCGGCCGCAACGGCGAGGAGCTGGCGGCGAGGTATCTGGGTGACATCGGGCTGACGGTGATGACCCGGAACTGGCGGTGCCGCGAGGGGGAGCTGGACATCGTCGCCGTCGACGGTCGTGATCTCGCCGTCGTCTGTGAGGTCAAGACGCGCAGCGGCGTCCGGTACGGCTCCGGGGCCGAGGCGGTGGACGCCACCAAACGACGCCGGATCCGCCGGCTGGCCACGCTCTGGCTGGCCGAGCACCAGGCCCGACCGGGGATCCGGCTCCGGTTCGATGTCATCAGCGTGCTGTGGACGCCGGGTGCCGAACCCCGGCTGACCCACATCGCGGGCGCGTTCTGATGTCGCTGGCCCGCACCCTGGCGGTGCAACTGGACGGCCTGGACGGGCACCTGGTCAGCGTCGAGGCCGATCTGGCCAACGGCCTGCCCGGGACGACGGTGATCGGGATGGGCGACACCGCGGTCCAGCAGTCCCGCGACCGGGTCAAGGCCGCGGTGGTCAACTCCGGGCAGACCTGGCCGGACCGCCGGATCACGCTGGCGCTGTCGCCGGCGTCGCTACGCAAGAACGGCTCCGGTTTCGACCTGGCCATCGCCGTCGCCGTGCTGGCCGCGGCCGAGACCGTCGACCTGCGCCGCGGTGCGCAGACCGTCTGGATCGGCGAGCTGGGCCTGGACGGCCAGGTCCGTGCGGTCCGTGGTGTGCTGCCCGCCCTGTTCGCGGCGCGGCGGGCCGGTGTCCGGTCGGCCGTGGTGCCGTTGGGCAACGTCGCCGAGGCGGGCCTCGTCCACGGCATGGAGGTCCTGGGGGCCGCCAGTCTGCGGGAGGTCATCACCCACCTGGGCGGCGGCACCGCCCTCACCGGTCCGGGCATCCGCGTGGTGCCCGATCCGCCGGTGCTGCCGGACATGGCCGACGTGCTCGGGCAGCCCGAGGGCCGGGCGGCTCTGGAGCTCGCGGCGGCGGGCGGGCATCACCTGTCCATGATCGGGCCACCCGGCGCCGGCAAGACGATGCTGGCCGCCCGGCTGCCCGGCCTGCTGCCGCCGCTCACCGGTGACCAGGCGCTGGAGGTCACCGCGGTGCACTCGGTCGCCGGTGAGCTGGCCCCGGGCCTGCCGCTGGTCACCACCCCACCGTTCGTCGACCCCCACCACACGGCCTCCGCCGCGGCCATCATCGGCGGCGGGTCGACGGTGGTCCGGCCGGGCAGCATCTCGCTGGCCCACCGCGGGGTGCTGTTCCTCGACGAGGCGCCGGAGTTCAAGCCCACGGTGTTGGATGCGCTGCGCCAGCCGCTGGAGAGCGGCGAGGTGCTGATCGCCCGGGCGTCCGGCGCGGTGCGGTACCCGGCGCGTTTCCAGCTGGTGCTGGCGGCCAACCCGTGTCCGTGCGCCGCGGCCCGGGATCTCGACTGCCGCTGCGAGGTCGGGCTGCGACGGCGGTACCTGAGCCGGCTGTCCGGGCCGCTGATGGACCGGGTCGACATCCGCATCGAGCTGCCGGCGCTGGACCCGGTGGCGCTGGGCTCCGGTGAACCGGGGGAGCCGTCGTCGGTGATCGCCGCGCGGGTGCTCGCCGCCCGCGACCGCTCGGCGCACCGCTGGCGCGGAACCCCCTGGCGGTACAACGCCGAGGTGCCCGGCGCGGTGCTGCGCCGCCGGTGGCGGCCGACCGGCGAACCGTCCCGGCTGTTGGACCGTGCCGTCCGCGCGGGACTGCTCACCGGACGGGGCTACGACCGGGTGCTGCGGCTGTCGTTGACCGCCGCCGACCTCGCCGCCCGCGACGAACCGACCATGCCCGACGTGGCCACAGCGCTGGGCCTGCGGACGAACGGGGCGGCGGCATGACCGGCACCGACGCGCCCGACGCCGTGCACCTGGCCCGGGCGGGGCTGCTCCGGTTGGCCGAGCCGCCGGCGCCCGCGGTCGTGGAGCTGGTCGCCCGGATCGGCGCGGTGGCCGCGTTCGACGCGGTGATCCACCGGTCGGCGCCGCCGGCGGCGCTCGCCGCGACCGCCGCGCGCACCGAGGGCCGGTCGGCCGAGACGCTCCGGGCGGCTGCGGCCGCCGACCTCCGGGCCGCCGCCGCGGTCGGGGCGTACCTGCTCGGTCCGGAGGACCCGGACTGGCCGGAGGCGGCCACCATCGGCTTCGGCATGGCGGGCGGCCGTGGGGTCAGCGGGGCCGCGCCACCGCTCGGGCTGTACGTACGCGGCACCCTGCCACCGGACCTGCCCGGGTCGGGGGTCACCATCGTCGGGTCACGGGCGAGCAGCCCGTACGGGGAGCGGGTGGCCGCCGACCTCGCGCTCGGCGTCGGAGACGCCGGTCTCGCGGTGGTCTCCGGCGGGGCGTTCGGCATCGACACCGCCGCCCACCGGGCGGCGGTCACCAGCGGGGCCCTGTCGGCCGCGGTGCTGGCCTGCGGCATCGACCGCGCCTACCCCGTCGCGAATGCGCCGCTGCTGCAACGCATCTCCGCCCAGGGTGCGGTGATCAGCGAGTACCCGCCCGGCACCTCGCCGGCCCGGCACCGCTTCCTGGTGCGCAACAGGCTGCTGGCGGCACTCGGTGCCGTCACGGTGGTGGTGGAGGCGAGCCGACGGTCCGGGTCCCTGTCCACGGCGGCGGCCGCGGCGCACCTCGGTCGCACGGTCATGGCCGTGCCCGGCCCGGTGACCTCGGCGATGTCGGTGGGCTGTCACCTGCTGCTCCGCGACCGGTTCGCCACCCTGGCCACCTCGGCGCAGGACGTACTGGCCGCGGTACGACCGGTCGACGCGGGGCTGTTCGACGCGGACCCGTTCGGCGCCGGCTCGTCCACCGGCCCCGCCGCTCCTGCGGCGACGTCCTCGGACGACCGCCGTGCCGGGCGCCGGTCCGACGTCCGGCGCACCGACACGCTGGATCCGCTCTCGCTGCGGGTGCACGGTGCGCTGCCGACCCGCGGCACCGCCACCGTCTCCGAGCTCAGCACCTCGGCTGGAGTGCCGGCGCCGCAGGTGATGGCCACCCTGCCCGTGCTCGAACTGGCCGGTCTAGCCCGGAAGGAGGGAGCGGTGTGGCGCCGGCTCTGAAGCGGCGGCCGGTCGGCAGGCTGGGCGGCAGTGGTCGGGGCAGCTCGGCGGGGGGCACAGTCCGGCGGGGGGCACAGTCCGGCGGTGGGCACAATCCGGCGGTGGGCACAATCCGGCGGTGGGCACAGCTCGGCGGTGGGTACCGCCCGGCGGTCAGAGCAGCCCGTCGATCAGAGCAGCTCGGCGGTCAGAGCAGCTCGGCGGGCGGCGCCGCGGGCACCGCCGGGCCGGCGGCCGCGGCCTCGGGCCGGCGCCAGAACAGCAGGGCGTCCACCGAGCTCGCGCCCTTGAAGGTGCTGACCTGCTCGTTGACGTCGGTCGAGACCAGTTCCCAGCCCGACATGCTCATCGCCTCCAGGTGACGGTCCATGGTGTCGCGGAACTGGTCGGAGTTGATCCCGATGCCCTGGACGGCGATGTGGGTCATCCTGTGCTGGTACATCCCGGCATGCTCGCACGCCGGGAGAGCTACGCGCATACTCGGATCAGCCCGACCGGGGAGGACCCATGACACTGCTGACCATGCGGCAGGAGTACGAGCAGATCCGCGGCAGCTGGCGCAACCGCCCGCCCGCGGAGCACCGCCTCGATCTGGACCGGCTGCGCGCCCTCCGCGCCGCCGCCGTCGACTCGCCCGACGAGGGCACCGAGCAGCTCGCCGTCGAGATCGAGGATCTGATGGGCCAGATCTCGCACACCAGCCTGCCCCTGCAACGGGACCGGCAGACGGCCTACCACGAGCCCAGCGACGCGATGTGACGGTCGGTTCCGGAGCCGAGCCGATCGCCGACCCGACGGCGGGCACCGGCCGCTGGGACGGGGTGCTCGCCGACTACCTGCGGCACCTGCGGTTCGAGCGCGGCGTGGCGGCGGCGACCGTGCGGGCCTACCGGGCCGACACGGCCGACCTGCTGGACCACCTCGACCGGCTCGGACGTGACCTGGACCGGCTCGACCTCGCCGCCCTGCGGAGTTGGCTGGCGCGGTTGGCCACCACCGGCACCGCGCGCTCGTCATTGGCCCGCAAGGCCGCGGCAGCCCGGTCGTTCACCGGCTGGGCCCACCGCGCCGGACTGATCCGCAGCGACCCGGGGGCGCGGCTGGCCGCACCACGGGCGCACCGCGCGCTGCCCGGCGTGCTCCGCGCCGACCAGGCCACCGCTCTGCTGACCCCGCCGGCGGCGCCGGTGCGAGCCGGCTCCGCCGGCCCTCCGCCGCCTATCACCCGCAGGTCCCAGGCCACGCCGCCCGCCGCAACCGTCGCCCGGGACACCCGGCCACCGACCGGCGGCGCCCGGGACACCCCGTCTCCGACCGGCGGCGACCGGGACATCCCGCCCGCCACGGGCGTCCCACGGGACACCGCGCCCGGCGAAGGCCGCCGCGCCGAGGAGGCCCGCGTCGACGCCGCTGTGCTGCTGCGCGACCAGGCGGTGCTGGAAGTGCTGTACGCCGCCGGGCTCCGGGTCTCCGAGCTGGTCGGCCTCGATCTCGACGACGTCGACCCTCGCCGGCTGGTGCTGCGGGTGATCGGCAAGGGCGACAAGCAGCGCACCGTGCCCTACGGCCGGCCGGCCGATCACGCCCTCACCGCCTACCTCGACGCCGGCCGTCCGGTGCTGGCCACCGGACGGGAGCGGGCCGCGGTCTTTCTCGGCCGCCGCGGCGGCCGCCTCGACCAACGGGCCGTCCGCACCCTCGTCCACGCCCGGCTCGCCGACGTCGACGGCGCCCCCGACCTCGGCCCGCACGGGCTCCGGCACTCAGCGGCGACGCACCTGCTCGAAGGCGGCGCCGACCTGCGCACCGTGCAGGAGATCCTCGGGCACGCCAGCATCGGAACCACCCAGATCTACACCCACGTCTCCGCCGAGCGGCTGCGCTCCGTCTTCACCCAGGCGCACCCCCGCGCCTGAACCGCCCGTCCCTCCGCTCCCGTGTCCGGGACCACCGCACCCCGTGATCGACCCCGTCAGCCGTCCCAGGGCAGCAGTCGCACCCGCACCGGCGCGAGCAGCGCCATCGGGTCCAGGTACACCCCGTCCAGCCGCACCCCCCAGTGCACGCACACCGCCGGTGCGCACCGCGGATGTCCGGCGTCCACGGTCCCGACGACCGCACCCGCCGCCACCCGCGCACCCACCGCGACCGCCGCGGTCACCGGCTCCAACGACGAGCGCAGCCCGCCCCCGTGGTCGATCGACACCACCCCGCGGTCCACCAGCCGCCCGGCGAAGACCACCACCCCGGCCGCCGGTGCCGACACCACCGCCCCGGCGCCGGCGGCCAGATCCACCCCGCGATGCCCGGCCGCGTACGGGCCCGGGGGCGCCGCAAACGGCACCAGCACCGTGGGCGGTCGCACCGGCGGCTCCAGCACCGCGCCCGGCACCGGCCCGGCCGCCGCCGGGGCCGGACCCGGCGCACCGACCCCGACCGCGACTCCCGCCCCGCCCCGCACCCCCACCCCGCCCCGGGCATTTACCCCCACCACGGCCGGGGCCGCGACCCCCGGCCCGCCCGCCGCCGACACCCCCGGGACCGGCGCGAACGACCCCGCCAGCACCGCTGCCACCAGCACCGACGCCACGCCACGGAGCTCCATCGCCCCACCCTGACCGGACCCGCCGGCGGACGGGGCCGGCACCTGCCGTGATGTGGACAGCCGTGGCCCCGGCGCGGCCTGTGAATGCCGTAAGCTCGAACAGCGGTCCGTGCGTGCACGGGCTGACTTCGCGCGCCCTGTCGCGGCCAGCCGTACCGGTCCTCGGACCGGCCCCGGTAGTGGTCGCCGGAGCACCCCGGTCCCCGCCGGTACTTCACGACGGGGTGGGTGCGCCGAGGGCGCCAGGGCTTCCTCCGCCGGAGGGAGCGACAACTGAACGCGCGACCAGCACCCTGGCGCGCCTCCACGAAGGGACGACCATGGCAGTCGTCACGATGCGTCAGCTCCTTGACGCAGGTGTCCACTTCGGACACCAGACCCGCCGCTGGAACCCGAAGATGAAGCGTTTCATCTTCACCGAGCGCAACGGCATCTACATCATCGATCTCCAGCAGACGCTGACGTACATCGATAAGGCGTACGAATTCGTCAAGGAGACCGTGGCCCACGGCGGCACCGTGTTGTTCATCGGCACGAAGCGCCAGGCCCAGGAGGCCATCGCCGATCAGGCGACCCGCGTCTCGATGCCCTACGTCAACCAGCGCTGGCTGGGCGGCATGCTCACCAACTTCACCACCGTGCACAAGCGTCTGCAGCGCCTCAAGGACCTCGAGGCGATGGAGGAGGCCCAGGACTTCGCCGGTCGCACCAAGAAGGAGCTCCTTCTGATGAACCGCGAGAAGATCAAGCTGGCCAAGACCCTCGGCGGCGTCCGGGACATGGCCAAGGTGCCGTCCGTGGTGTGGATCGTGGACACCAAGAAGGAGCACATCGCCGTCGGTGAGGCCCGCAAGCTGGGCATCCCGGTCGTCGCCGTGCTCGACACCAACTGCGACCCGGACGAGGTCGACTTCCCGATCCCGGGCAACGACGACGCGATCCGCAGCGCCGCCGTCCTGACCCGGGTCGTAGCCGACGCCGTGGCCGAGGGTCTGCTGGCCCGCTCGGGTGGCGGCACCACCGCCGTCGAGGAGCCGCTGGCCGAGTGGGAGCGTGAGCTGCTCGCGACCACCGACAACGGCGCGTCGGTCATCGCCGCCGCCGAGGCCGCCGCGATCGACCCGGCCGCCCTGCCGACCGAGGCTCCCGTCGCGGAGTCCGAGGCCGCCGCGCAGGCCGCCAACCAGGCTGCGCGCGAAGAGGTCCCGGGCGACACCTCGTCCATCGTCTGATCCCCATCCCGCGGGCGGGTGGCCGGGCCTCGTGCCCGGCCACCCGCCCGCGGGTGCCGGACCACTGTTGTGAAGCACCACAGACAAGAGGGAAAGAAGCATCATGGCGAGCGCTGCTGAAGTGAAGAAGCTCCGGGATCTGACCGGAGCCGGGATGATGGATTGCAAGCGGGCTCTGGACGAGACCGACGGCGACTTCGACAAGGCCGTGGAGATCCTGCGCATCAAGGGCGCCAAGGACGTCGGCAAGCGCGCCGACCGCACCGCCTCGCAGGGTCTGGTCGCCGCCTCCAACGGTGCGCTCATCGAGCTCGCCTCCGAGACGGACTTCGTGGCCAAGAACGAGGAGTTCCAGGCGCTGGCCAACGACATCGTCGGGGCCGTGTCCGAGTCCGCGTCCGACGTCGCGTCCGTGCTGGCCGCCCCGCTGGGCAACGGCACCGTCGAGGACGCGATCACCGCGGCCTCGGCCAAGCTCGGCGAGAAGATCGAGCTGCGCCGCGTCGTGCGCTACGACGGCCCGACCACCACCTACCTGCACCGCCGGTCCGCGGACCTGCCGCCGGCCATCGGCGTGCTGATCCAGTACACCGGTTCCGGCGACGCCGCCGCCGACGTCGCGCGTGCCGCGGCGATGCAGGTCGCGTCGCTGCGGGCCCGCTACGTCACCCGCGACGAGGTCCCCGCCGATGTGCTCGAGACCGAGCGCCGTATCGCCGAGGCCACCGCGCGCGAGGAGGGCAAGCCGGAGGCGGCGCTGCCCAAGATCGTCGAGGGCCGGGTGAACGGGTTCTTCAAGGACTCCGTGCTGCTGGAGCAGTCCTCGGTGCTGGACTCCAAGAAGACCGTCGGCAAGCTCCTCGAAGAGGCCGGCGTGACCGTCACCGCGTTCTCGCGGTTCGAGGTCGGCGCGAGCTGAGCCCAGGCGGCTCCGCTCCACCCCGTACCTCCCAGCTCCACCTGCAGAAAGGCCGGTGCATCGGCAGATGACAGACAACCTCCCGGTGCGCCGGCCTTTCCAGCGTGTGTTGCTCAAACTCGGCGGTGAGATGTTCGGTGGCGGCGAGGTCGGGGTCGACCCCGGCGTCGTCTCCACCGTCGCCCGCCAGATCGCCGAGGTCGTCGCCACCGGCACCCAGGTGGCGGTCGTCATCGGCGGCGGCAATTTCTTCCGCGGCGCCGAACTGTCCGACATCGGCATGGACCGCGCCCGTGCGGATTACATGGGCATGCTCGGCACGGTGATGAACTGCCTGGCTCTGCAGGACTTCCTCGAGCGTGAGTTCGACATCGACACCCGCGTGCAGACCGCCATCACGATGGGCCAGGTCGCCGAGCCCTACATCCCGCGTCGCGCCCAGCGGCACCTGGAGAAGGGCCGCGTGGTCATCTTCGGCTCCGGTATGGGCATGCCGTACTTCTCCACCGACACCACGGCGGCCCAGCGCGCGCTGGAGATCCACGCCGAGGTCGTGCTGATGGCCAAGGCGGTCGACGGTGTCTACGACGCCGACCCGCGCAAGGTCCCCGACGCCACCATGTTCACCGAGATCACCCACCGGGAGGTCGTCGAGCGCGGCCTGCAGGTCGCCGACGCCACCGCGTTCACGCTGTGCATGGACAACAAGATGCCCATCATCGTGTTCAACTTGCTGGTCGAGGGCAACATCGCGCGCGCCGTCCTCGGCGAGCCGATCGGCACCCTCGTCACCACCCTCTGAACCAGCTCGCCGAGCCAGAAGTGAAGGTTTCCAGATGATCGACGAAGAGTTGTTCGACGCCGAGGAAAAGATGGAGAAGGCGGTCACCTCCGCCAAGGACGACCTGCAGACGCTGCGGACCGGCCGGGCCAACCCGAACATGTTCGCGCGCATCCAGATCGACTACTACGGCGCGCCGACCCCGTTGACCCAGATGGCCCAGATCACCGTGCCCGAGGCGCGGATGGCGGTCATCAAGCCCTACGACATGAGCCAGTTGTCGGCCATCGAGAAGGGCATCCGGGACTCCGATCTCGGGGTGAACCCCAGCAACGACGGCTCCATCCTGCGGGTGATCTTCCCGCAGCTCACCGAGGAGCGCCGCCGCGAGCTCGGTAAGACCGCACGCGCCAAGGGCGAGGACGCCAAGGTCGCGATCCGCAACATCCGTCGGCGCACCAAGGACACCATCGACAAGCTGGTCAAGGACAAAGAGAGTGAAGTGTCCGAGGACGACGGCAGGTCCGCGGAGAAGGAGCTGCAGACCCTGACCGACCGGTACGTCAACACCGTCGACGAGCTGGTCAAGCACAAGGAAGCCGAGCTGCTCGAGGTCTGACGACCGACCGGCCGACTCTGATGACCACTCCTGCCGCCGCTCCCGCGGGTCGTCCCGCGTCCCGGGCCGGCCGTGACCTGCCCGCCGCGATCGGTGTCGCGCTGGTGCTCGGCGTCGTCGTGGTCGGCTCGCTGCTGGTGTTCCGCCCGCTGTTCGTCGCCGTGGTGGCCGCCGCCGCCGCGGCCTCGGTGTGGGAGCTCCGCGGCACCCTGGCTGCCGCCCGCGGCATCGTGCTGAGCTGGATCCCCATCATGGTGGGCGGGGTCGCCACCATCGCGCTGGCCTGGCCGTACGGGCTGCGGGCGCAGGTGGTGGGCATCGCCCTCACCGTGCTGGCCTGCATGGTCTGGCGGCTCGCCGCCGGCGCCGACGGGTACCTCCGCGACGTCTCCGCGTCCGTCTTCGTGACGTTGTACGTGATGTTCTTCGCCTCGTTCGCGACCCTGCTGGTGTCCCCCGACGACGGGGCCGACCGGGTCCTGACCTTCATCATCGTGGTCGTCGCCTCCGACACCGGGGGGTACGCCGCCGGGGTGGTGTTCGGCCGACACCCGATGGCGCCGCGGATCTCACCGAAGAAGAGCTGGGAGGGCTTCGCGGGTTCGGTCACCGGTGCCGCCGTCGCCGGAGCACTCACCGGCAGTCTGATGCTGGACCACCCGTGGTGGCGCGGCGCGCTGCTCGGCCTCGTCGTGTGCGTCACCGCCACGCTGGGCGACCTCATCGAGTCGATGGTCAAGCGCGACATCGGGGTCAAGGACATGGGATCGCTGTTGCCCGGTCACGGTGGGGTCATGGACCGGATGGACTCGCTGCTACCGTCGGCCGTCGTCACCTGGATCCTGCTGTCCCTCTGACCGGGGCGACTGTCGAAAGGCACCGCATGAGCACGCGTATCAGCGCCAACACCATGCTCCCGGCCCGCCGGGAGCCGTTCACCCTGCGCACCGCCGACGGGTTGGACCTCGTCGCGGAACTCGCCCTGCCGCTGGACCGGGACCCGGTGGCCACCCTGGTGACGCTGCACCCGCTGCCCACCCACGCCGGGATGATGGACTCCCACATCTACCGCAAGGCGGCGTTCCGGTTGCCCGCGCTGGCCGACATCGCCGTGCTGCGCTTCAACACCCGGGGCACCGTCAGTGCCGCCGGCCGCAGTGACGGCGCCTTCGACGGCGGCGACGGCGAGCGACACGACGTGCAGGCCGCCGTGGACGCGGCCGTCGGCCGGGGACTGCCCGACCGCTGGCTGGTCGGCTGGTCGTTCGGGACGGAGCTCGCGCTGCGCTACGGCGCCACGGCCGACGTCACCGGGGCCGTGCTGCTGTCGCCGCCGCTGCACCGCGCCCAGGACAGCGATCTCGACGCCTGGGCCGCATCGGGGAAACCGCTGGTGGCGCTGGTGCCCGAGCTCGACGACTACCTGCGCCCGGCCGAGGCGCGGGACCGGTTCGCCCGGGTCCCGCAGTGCACGGTCCGCGACTTCCCGAAGGTCAAACACCTGTGGGTCGGGCAGGCCGAGGCCGCGTTGGACGCCGTCGTGGGCACCGTCCGTCCCGGCTTCGGGCCGCTGCCGCGCGAGTGGGACGGGCCGTCGGAGAACGTGCCGGCCCAGATCGTGTCCGCGGGCTGACGTCGCCGACCGCCGGGAGGAGGTGAGATGCCGTCCACGACTCCGGTGCTGCTGCTCCCGCCGTTCCCCTTCGACAGCCGGGTGTTCGCCCCGCTCCGTGCCGCCCTCGGGCGGCAGCGGCCGGTGCTCACGCCCGACCCCGTCCTCGACGGCGCACCCACGCTGGACACGGTGGCCGACCGGGCGGTCGCCGAACTCGACGCCCACGGTGTGGACCGGGCCGTCGTCGGCGGGGTCTCGATGGGCGGCTACGTGGCCCTGAACCTGGTGCGGCGCCACCCCGACCGGCTCGCCGGGGTCGTCCTGATGGACACCAGAGCGACCGCCGACACCGCCGACGCACGGGCGCAGCGGTGGGCGGTGGCCGACCGCGCCGACCGCGGCGAACGGCCCGAGCGGCGGGCGACTGTCGCCGGCATGGTCAGCCCGCTCACCCGCAGCTACCGCCCCACCGTGGTCCGGTTCCTCGAGGACGTCGTCGCCGACCAGTCCGCCGCCTCGGTCGCCTGGCGCCAGCGCGCGATGGCCGCCCGTCCGGACAGCACCGCCGCGCTGGCCGCCGTCGCCGTGCCGGTGCTGGTCATCGTGGGTTCCGACGACGCGCTGACGCCCCCCACCCTGGCGGCGCAGATGGCAGCGTGTGCGCGACAATCGACGCTGCGTGAGATTCCGGGCACCGGCCACCTGGCCGTCGCCGAGGATCCGGCGGCCGTCGCGACCGCGATGGCGGCCTGGTGGGAGGGGTGGGCGTGAGCGAGCAGCAGCTGAAGTACCCGGGGGTGGACGCGGACCCGACGATCGCCGGCACCGCGCTGGCGACCCGCGGCCTGCACAAGCAGTTCGGGGACGTGGTCGCCGTCGACCGGCTGACCCTGGACGTGCCCGCCGGGTCGTTCTTCGGACTCGTCGGTCCGAACGGCGCCGGGAAGACGACGACCCTGTCGATGGTCACCGGACTGCTGCGGCCCGACGCGGGCTCGGCCTACATCGCCGGTCACGACATCTGGCAGGACCCGGTCGGGGCGAAGGCCCGGATGGGGGTGCTGCCGGACGGGCTGCGGCTGTTCGAGCGGCTGTCCGGCATCGAGCTGCTGACCTATCTCGGACGTTTCCGGGGGATGCCGTTGGACGAGGTGCGCTCCCGCGCCACCGAGCTGCTGCGCGTGCTGGACCTCACCGACGCCGGCGACAAGCTCGTCGCCGACTACTCGACCGGCATGCGCAAGAAGGTGACGCTGGCCGCGGCGCTGCTGCACTCGCCGCAGGTGCTGCTGCTCGACGAGCCGCTGGAGGCGGTCGATCCGGTGTCGGCGCGGGTGATCCGGACCGTGCTGACCCGCTACACCGCCGGTGGCGGCACCGTGATCTTCTCCAGTCACGTGATGGCGCTGGTGGAGGAGCTGTGCTCGCACGTCGCCGTGATGGCCCACGGCCGGCTCGCCGCCGTCGGTACCCTCGCCGAGGTCCGCGGTGCGGCGGCGTCCCTGGACGACGCGTTCATGCACCTGGTGGGGGCCGACGACCGTGGGGCGGGGGGGCTGGAGTGGTTGCGCTCTTCGTCAGCCTGAAGTGGCGGCTGCTGACCAGCCGACTGCGGGCGGCGACCCCGGGCCGGCGGGTCGTCACCCTGGTCGCCCTGGCCGTGGCCCTGCTCGTCGCGGCGGTCGCGGCGTTCGGGCTCTCGCTGCTGCGGGAACTGCCGGCCTACGCGGTGACGACCGCGGCGGTGCTGCTGGCCAGCCAGCTGGTCGCCTGGATGCTGACGCCGTTGATCGCGTTCGGGGTCGACGAGACGCTGGATCCGCAACGGTTCGCGCTGCTGCCCCTGCGCCGCGGCGACCTGCTCCGGGGACTGGCGGTCAGCTCGCTGGTCGGCTGGTTGCCGGCGGTCAACACCATCCTGCTGGTCGGGGTGGCCGTGATGGTCAGCCCCAGCTGGGGGGTGCTGCCGGTCGCGCTGGCCTGCATGGCCCTGCAGCTGCTGCTGCTGGTGACGCTGTCCCGGGCGGCGTCCACCGCACTGGCGGGCCTGATGTCCACCCGCCGGGGCCGTGACCTGGGCATGATCGTCGGGTTCGGCGTCTTCGTGGTGTACTTCGCCGCCAGCCTGGCCCTCGGGCAGGTGTCGTCGGGCGCCGGTTTCGGCGACGGGGTGTCGGCCGCGGGCCGGGTGCTGGGCTGGACGCCGCCCGGCGCGCTGGCCCGGATCCCGACCCTGGTCCACGACGGTGACCTCGGCCTCGCCGCGGTCCTGCTGCTGATCGCGCTCGCCGGCATCGCCCTCGCCGCGCTGTGGTGGGGGCGGTCGTTGCGGCGGTCGATGGAGTCCGGCACCTCGCTGACCGAATCGTCCTCGTCGGCGTCGGGGGAGCACGACTTCGGCCCGGCCGCCGGTGGCACCGCCCGCGTCGTCGCCGGCCGCGACCGGCTGCTGACCTGGCGGGACCCGATGCGCCGACTGCCGTGGCTGATGGTCCTGGTGTTCATCGTGCTGTGGCCGTTCCTGGTGGTGCGCGGGCACGGCTCGCTGTTCGCGGTGGCGTTCGGGGCGCTGATGTCGGGCACCCAGGTCGGCAACCAGTTCGGGGTGGACGGCTCCGGCATGTGGCTGCACCTGGTGGCCATCGGCGACCGCAACCGCGCGCGGGCCGAGATGGTCGGTCACCTGCTGGTCGCGCTGGTGCCCGGCTCGGTCATCGTGGTCGTCGGGGTGTTCGTCCAGGCGCTCCTCCGCGACGACCTGGCCTGGGTGCCGGCGGCCCTGGGACTGTGCCTGGCGTCGTTGGTGGCCTCGGCGGGACTCGCGTCGTACATGTCGGCGGTGAAGCCCTACGCGATGCCGCAGCAGCGCACGTCGATGTTCGCCTCGGCCGCTCCCCAGCACAAGTCGCGCTCACTGGCGGTGGCCGCGACCGTGCTGTTCGGCGGACTGGGCGTGGCGCTGCCGGGCGTGGTCTTCGCGGTGCTGACCGTGACGGTCGCCCTGTGGTGGGGGTGGGTCGGCCTGGTCGCGGCCCCGGCGATCGCCGCGGCCGTCACCTGGCGCCTCGTCCAGGTCGCCGCCACCCGCTACTTCGAGCAGGGCCCCGAGATCTTCGCCGAGGTCAGGACCGGCGACCGGAGCTGACCGGAGATCCGACGCGCTCGTCGTCGGCCCCGTCGTCGCTCCCGTCGGCCGCGGCGTCCCCGGCGGGCTCGTCGATGGGATCGACGGCCGCGGTGTCCGCGATGTCCGCGGTGTCCGACGTCGGGTCGACCTCGGCCCGCGGGTCACCGGCGCTGAAGTCGACCGTGCCGACCTCCGGGTCGAAGTCCGCGCCGCCGGGCTTGGACGCCTCGTCTGCGTGGGCCTGCAGCAGGTCGTCGGCCCGGGCCGTGGCTTCGTCGATCTGCGCGAGGAACGGGCGCAGGCCGGCGAGCTGGCCGAGGACGTGGGTGCGCAGGCCGATGAGCTGGTCGACGGCCTCGTCGGCCTCCACGACCCGGCGGTGCGACTCCTGCGCGGCCAGGGACACCCGGCGCTGGGCCTCGGCGTCGGCGGCCTCGACGATGCGCCGGGCCTCGGCGGTCGCGTTGGCGACCAGCTCCTCGGCCTGCTGGCGAGACTCGTTCTCCTGCTCGGCGACGTACTGGTGGGCCTGCGCCCGGCGCGCGGTGATCGCGATGGTGAAGTCCTCCTCGACCTCCTTGCGCCGCGCCTCGGACTCCGCGTCCAGCCGCTGCCGCTCGGCGGTGGCGGCCGCGTCGAGCTGCTGGGCGTGCTCGACGGTGCGCTCGAGGTAGTCCGTCGCCTGCGAGATGAGCCGCTGGGACTCCGCCTGGGCGGCGCCGACCATGCTGGCGGCCTGATTGCTGGCCTCGGTGCGGACCCGCTCGCTCTCGTGCAGGGCCTCGTTGGTGATGTCCTCGACCTGCTGGGCGAGCTGCCCGCGGGCCTTCTCCCGCTCCGCCTCGAAGGCCCGCCGGGCCTCGGCCAGCTCGGCGACGCGGGCGTCGATCTCGGCCTTGCGATCGGCGGCGTCGGTGTTGGCCCGGGCGCGGATCTCCGACGCCTCCTCCTCGGCCAGCCGGATCATCCGCTGCATCCGCTCCGAGAGCCCCGCCATCGTCGGGGTGCTCATCGCAGTCCGGTCGAGCTGGAGGCGCAGGTCGTCGGCGTCGGACTGCGCGGCCTGCAACTGGGCGGTCAGCTCCGACAGCCGGTGCGTCGCCGAGTCGCGGTCGGCGGTGAGGATGCGCAGGTCGTACTCGAGCCGGTCCATGTACTCGTTGACCTGCTCCGGGCTGTAACCGCGGCGGACAGTCTCGAACGCGACCTGTTGCGGAAGCCATTCACGGGAAGTCATGGGTCCATGTTCCCACGCACCGACACCACGTCCCGGGCGGCGTGCCGCGGCGTCCGGGTGTGTCCTGGCCCGCCCGGGAATGGCCCTCTAGGGTGACGCCATGGTCAACGCCATCGAGGTGCGCGACGTACGGAAGAGCTACGGGGCGCTGACCGCTGTCGACGGGGTGTCGTTCGAGGTGGGGGTGGGGGAGTTCTTCGGCATCCTCGGTCCGAACGGCGCCGGCAAGACCACCCTGCTGGAGCTGGTCGAGGGCCTGCGGCAACCCGACGCGGGCACCGTGAGCGTGCTCGGCCTGCCGCCGTGGCCACGCAACCCCGGGTTGCTGCCGCGGATGGGGGTCCAGCTGCAGGCGTCGGCGTTCTTCGAGATGCTCACGGCCCGGGAGCAGCTGCAGACCTTCGCCGACCTGTTCGCGGTCGACCACCGGCGCGTCGACGAGATGCTGGAGCTGGTGGGTCTGACCGACAGCGCCCGGGTGCGGTCGGAGAAGCTGTCCGGCGGTCAGGCGCAGCGGCTGTCCATCGCCTGCGCCCTGATCTCCGATCCGGAGATCGTCTTCCTCGACGAGCCCACCGCGGCGCTGGACCCGCAGGCCCGGCGCAACCTGTGGACGGTGCTGACCTCGATCGCCGAGAGCGGCCGCACCGTGGTGCTGACCACCCACCACATGGACGAGGCGGAGATCCTGTGCGACCGGGTGGCGGTGATGGACGGTGGGCGCATCCTGCAGCTCGACTCGCCGGCGGCGCTGATCCGGGCGCTGGACGCACCGGTCCGGATCGCCGTCGAGCGGGCGGCGCTGTCGGCGGAACGGGCGGCCGCCATCCCCGGAGCCGACCGGGTGGAGGCGGAGAGCGCGTCGACGGTGATCACCACGCGACGGCCGGCCGAGGTGCTGTCGGCGCTGGCCGCGGCGGACGCGTTGGCCGGGCTGCAGGTCCGGGGCGCCACCCTCGAGGACGTCTTCCTCGACCTGACCGGACGGGAGTACCGGGTGTGACCGGGTTCCGCGCGCTGGGCCTGGCCATGCTCAAGGGCTTCTACCGGGACCGGATGACGATCTTCTTCACCGTCTTCTTCCCGCTGTTCTTCATCCTGATCTTCGGTGTGGTCTTCGCCGGCGGGGACACCCAGTCGCGGCAGAAAGTGGTCCCGGTCGGGGACGTCGCATTCGTGCAGGACCTGCCGGCGCCCGCGCGGGCGTCGTTCGACGAGGTCTTCGACCTGCAGCCCGCAGCGCCGTTGGACGTCGCCCTCGACGCGGTCCGCACCGGCGACGCCGCCGCCGCGCTGGAGCAGCAGGGCGATGCGCTGGTGGTGCACATCTCCCGGGCCGACCAGGTCGCGGCGGCCACCGTGCAGGGCGTGCTGTCGTCGTTCGTGGACACCACCAACCTCGCCGTCGCCCAGGTGACGCCCACCTACAGCTTGCAGGTGACGGCGGTCGAGGACGAGTCGCTGAAGGGCATCCAGTACGTGGCCCCCGGCATGATCAGCTACGGCATCACCGTCGGGGCCACCTTCGGGGCGGCGCTGACCCTGATCACCTGGCGCAACAGCAAGCTGCTGCGCCGGCTGCGGCTCGCCCCCGTCGCGACCGGCTCGGTCGTCGGGGCGCGGGTGGTGGTGTCGCTGGCGGTCGCGGTGTTCCAGCTGGTGCTGATGATCGGGGTGTCGAGCCTGCTCGGGCTGCGGCTCTCGGGGGCCTGGTACATGGCCGTGCCGCTGACCATCGCCGGCACCCTGGCGTTCCTGGCCATCGGGCTGCTGGTCGGGTCCATCGCCAGGACGTCCGAGGGTGGCTCGGGCCTGGCCAACCTCATCACCCTGCCCATGGGGTTCCTGTCGGGTGCGTTCATCCCGTTGGCGGCCGCACCGGGCTGGCTGATCGCCATCAGCAAGGTGATGCCGATGGGCTACCTGGTGTCCGGGCTGACCGACGTGCTCGTGCGTGGCGAGGGCCCGTCGGCCGCGCTGCTGCCGATCGCCATCCTGCTCGCCTTCGCCGCCGTGCTGACCATGATCGCCACCCGGCTGTTCCGCTGGGACGCGGCCTGACGGCGACGCCGCGCGCGGCCTAGAAGTCCCCGGCCGCCTTGCGCAGCTTGGTGAGCAGCACCGAGAGCTGACTGAGCTCGCCCGGCTCGAGACCGACGAACCCGAAATCGGTCTTGAGCACGCTCTGGGTGGCCTCGGTCAGCCGCTTGCGGCCGGTGGCGGTCAGGGTCACCAGGGTGGTGCGGCGATCGGTCGGGTGCGGCAGGCGTTGGGCCAGTCCGTCGGCCTCGAGCCGGTCGACGATGTTGGTGATCGAGGTGGGGTGCAGCTGCAGCCGCTCACCCATCAACCGCATGGGCAGTGAATCGCGGCTGGAGAAGGACAGCAGGACCAGCGCCTCGTAGCGGGCGAAGGTCAGACCGTGCTGACGCAACGACTCGTCCACCGCGGCCTGCAGGATCTGCTGCACCCGCATGATGTTGCTGACGGCCTCCATGGACTCCGACGGCCCGATGCGCTCCCGCCACGTCTCGGCGGCTTTGGCGATCAGGTCGAAGGTCACCGGAGTCTCTGTCACGGTGCAGACGCTAGCAGGATGGACAATCACTGGTATGACCCGAAGCAACCCGCGTTCCGACCCCGCCGCGCTCTCCGCGGCCTTCTCCCGTGCGGTCGACCTGTCCGCCCTGAAGCGTCCCGCCGGCCCGGCCGGGCCCGCCGCCGGCGCCCCCCGGCCCGCCTGGGTGGCCGACGTCACCGAGGCCAACTTCCCGGCCGAGGTCGTCGAGAAGTCCGCCCAGAACCTGGTTCTCGTCGACCTGGGGTCGCCGCGCTCACCGGTGTCGGCCGACGTCAGTGCGATGATGGAGCGCGTCGTCGCCCCGTACGGCGGCGCGGTCGCGTTGGCCCGGGTGGACGTGGACGCACAGCCCCGGATCGCCCAGGCGTTCGGCGTGCAGACGATCCCGACGGTCATCGCCGTCGCCGCCGGACAGCCGGTGGACGCCTTCACCGGTGAGCAGCCCGAGGCGCAGGTCAGCACCTGGGTGCAGAGCCTGGTCGAGGCGGTCGCCGACCGCCTTCCCGGGATGGCGGCTGCGGGCGCGGTCGACGGGGCGGCCGCCGAGGCGCCCGTCGACCCGCTGCTCGAGCAGGCCGAGGACGCCCTGGAGGCCGGCGACCTGGCCTCGGCCATCACCGCCTACGAGGCGCTCGTCGCGCAGAACCCCGCCGACACCGAGGCGGCCGCGGCGCTGGCGCAGCTGCGCTTCCAGGAGCGGGCGGCGGCACTGCCCGCCGACGCCGTCGAGCAGGCCCAGGCCGCGCCCGACGATCTCGCCGCCCAGTTCGACGCGGCCGACCTGCTGTTCGCCACCGGTCGCACCGAGGAGTCCTTCGCCCTGCTGGTGGACGTCGTGAGCCGGTTCTACGGCGACGAGCGCACCGCGACCCGGGACCATCTGCTGGAGCTGTTCGCGCTGGTGGGCAACGACGACCCGCTGGTCATCGCCTCCCGCCGCAAGCTGGCCGCGGCCCTGTACTGAGCGGTGCCGAGTGCCTCGCTGTCAGCAGCGACCGGCGAACCCGTCGAGGTAGCCGACGACGACGTCCGGTGATGTGTCGGGCCGGGTGCGCAGAAAGGTCAGCGCCTCGTCGGGATCGGTGAGCCGACCGCCGACGGCGTCCGGCCCGGCCTCGCCGAAGACCTCCGCCATCCAGCGGCCGACGGTGCAGCCGCGGGCGGTGTCGTCGCCGGCCGCGGCGGTCAGCCGGGCCGCCGCCGCGAGTGCGGCGTCACCCAGCGGTGCGGCCAGCGCCCGGTCGGCGTCGGACACCGTGACCGGGGGGAGGTCCCGCGGTGCCCGCGACGCCGGCGGCGTCAGCCGCCCCAGCGTGACGTCGATGTCGCCGGGCCCGACGTCCCGGCACGCGGGTGGCCCGCCGCGCAGCCCGAGCAGGGCGCCCTGCGCCCGGTCCACGGACAGGCCGTGGGCGGTCGCATCGGCGGGTGTCACCGACGGCTGGTCGCCGAAGTCCAGCAGCGGCGCCAGCGCGGTGATCCGCTGGTCGGCCGGGATCAGCGCCGCCAGCGCGGCCCCGGCCAGGCAGTCGGCCTGCAGCTCGCGGAACAGCGGCTCGGCAGGCGCACCCAGCCGGGCCGCCACGGCGTGACCGAACTCGTGCGCCAGGCTCGCCGTCAGCCCGCCGGTGCCGTAGTGGTCGGTCAGCACGGGCACGAGAACGCCGGTGTCGTAGACGATCCCGTCGTCGGCGGGACAGTAGTAGGCGTTGCCGGTGATCTGGTCCGGGGTGGCGATGCAGAGTGCGCCGTCACCGTCGGCGCCGGAATCCAGCGGACGCAGACCGCCGCGCAGCTCCACCCACCCGGTGCCGAACGACACCGGGAAGGCCTGCCGCCAGAAGTCCTGGACGGCGTCCAGGGTGGTCGCCGCGGTGGCGGCCGGGTCCGATGCCGCCGCGTCCGTGACGACCGACGACCGCACCGGGCCCGGTGCGGTCGCGGTACAGCCGGTCAGTGCGACCAGGCCCACCGCGACCGCGACGAGCAGGCTACGAATGATCCGCAGCCGTCGGGTCCACCGCCGTGTCCGCCGCAGGATCGGCGGCCGCGTCGACGACGGTGACACCGTCGGTGTCCGGGACCAGCAGCAGCGACCCGAGTGGCGGGAGCACCACGGTGGCCGAGGTCGGCTGGCCGTTCCACGGCTCGCCGTCGGCGGTCACCGAACCCATGTTGCCCATCCCCGAACCGCCGTAGATCTCGGCGTCGGAGTTCAGCGCCTCGCGCCAGCGGCCGGCGATGGGCAGGCCCACCCGGTACCAGTTGTGCGGCTGGGCCGCGAAGTTGATGAGCACCGCGACCACCGACCCGTCGCTGCCGTACCGCAGGTAGGTGAAGACGTTGCCGTTGCGGTCGCCGCCGTCCAGCCACTGGAACCCGGCCGGTACGTGATCCTGCGACCAGAGGGCGGGCGAGGACCGGTAGAAGCGGTTCAGGTCACCGACGTAGCGGCGCAGTCCGCTGTGCAGCTTGTGCTCCAGCAGCCACCAGGGCAGCGAGGCGCTCTCGCGCCACTCGTCGAAGGCGCCGATCTCGGAGCCCATGAACAGCAGCTGCTTGCCGGGGTGACCCCACATGTGGGTGTAGTACGAGCGCAGGTTGGCGGCCTTGCGCCAGCTGTCGCCGGCGACCTTGCCCCACATGGAGCCCTTGCCGTGCACGACCTCGTCGTGCGAGATCGGCAGCACGAACTGCTCGGAGTAGGCGTAGACCATCGAGAACGTCATGTCGTCGTGGTGCCAGGAGCGGTAGATCGGGTCGCGCGACAGGTACTCGAGCGTGTCGTGCATCCAGCCCATGTTCCACTTCATGTGGAAACCCAGGCCACCGACGTAGGTCGGCTTGGTGACGCCCGGCCACGAGGTGGACTCCTCGGCGATCATCATCACGCCGGGGTGCCGCTTGCCGACGGTCGCGTTGACCTCCTGCAGGAACGACACGGCCTGCAGGTTCTCCCGCCCACCGAACTCGTTGGGCTCCCACTGGCCCGCCTCGCGCGAATAGTCCAGGTACAGCATCGAGGCCACCGCGTCGACCCGGAGGCCGTCCATGTGGAATTCCTCGAGCCAGTACAACGCGTTGGCGACCAGGAAGTTGCGGACCTCACGACGACCGAAGTCGAAGATGTAGGTGCCCCAATCCATGTGCTCGCCGCGGCGGGGGTCCGGGTGCTCGTACAACGCGGTGCCGTCGAAGCGGCCCAGTGCGAACTCGTCCTTGGGGAAGTGCCCGGGGACCCAGTCCAGGATGACGCCGTAGCCCTCCTGGTGGAGCCGGTCGATGAGGTAGCGCAGGTCGTCCGGCTCGCCGAACTTGGAGTCCGCCGCGTAGTAGCCGGTCACCTGATAGCCCCAGGAACCCTCGAACGGGTGCTGCTCCACGGGGAGCAGCTCGACGTGGGTGAACGCCGTCTCGGCCAGGTCGGCGATCAGCGCGTCGGCGAACTCGCGGTAGGACAGGCCCCGCTTCCAGGAGCCGATGTGCAGCTCGTAGATCGACATCGGGCCGTTGAGCACGTCGGAGGTCGAGCGCTTCTCGATCCAGGCGTCGTCGCCCCAGCTGTAGGTGCTCTGGTACACCTTCGAGGCGTTGGCCGGCGGCACCTCGGCCCAGTTGGCCATCGGGTCGGCCTTGTCGCGCCAGACCCGGTCGGCGCCGAGGATGGCGTACTTGTACGCGGTGCCGGGAGCCACGCCGGGCACGAACAGCTCCCAGATGCCGCTGCTGCCCAGCGAGCGCATCGGCTGGTTGATGCCGCTCCAGAAGTCGAACTCCCCGGTCACCCGCACGCCGTGCGCGTTGGGCGCCCACACCGCGAACGACGTACCGGTGACGGTGCCGTTGGGCGTGTCGTAGCTGCGCTGGTGGGCGCCGAGGACCTTCCACAGTTGCTCGTGGCGGCCTTCCTGGATCAGGTAGACGTCCATCTCGCCGAGCGTGGGCAGCCAGCGGTACGGGTCGTCCACCTCGTGGGCGTTGCCGTCCTCGTAGGTGACGCGGATGCGGTAGTCGCCGACCGGGCCGTCGACGAACGCCGACCAGATGCCGCCGTAGGTGCTCTCGAACTCGACGACCTCGCCGTCGTGCAGCAACTCGACGGTGCGGGCGTGGTGGCGCAGCGTGCGCACCACCGAGCGACCGTCGGCCAGCGGATGGGCGCCGAGGATGCTGTGCGGATCGTGGTGGGCACCGCCGATGAGCCGCTGGTACTCCTCCTCGCTGAAGCCGTCGACGGTGGCGCCGACCTGGTTGCCGGCGTCGGACACCCCCTCCGCACCCTTGGCGGCGGCGACGGAGTCGGAGGCGGGAGCGGTGGACGGGGTCCGGCGCGGCGGCCGGGCGTTGACGGCGCCGGCGGGGGCGAGCGGGGCGACCTCGGCGTCGGCGCTGCCGGCCGGGGTGGTCACGACCGCGTTCTCGACCGCGGCCGGCTCGGCGACCGCCGCGGTGGGCGGCACCACGGCGGGGGAGTCGGCCGACAGTGCGGCCGGGGTGTCCCCGGCCGGGGTGGTCGACACGTCCGGAGCCCCGGCGGGAGCGGGGGTCACCACGACCGGGGCCGGCTTCTTCGCGCGGGGGGCGCGCGGCTTCGGCGGGATCGGGTTGCCGTCGGCGTCGAGCTTCGGCGCGGCGGGCTTGCGCGGCGCGCGGGGCGTGGGCGGGGCGGCCGCGGCGGGGGTGCCGTCGGCCGTGGGCCCGGCAGCCGGCGCGGCGGCGGCTGCGGGCTTGCGGGGCGCACGCGGCTTCGGCGGGATCGGGTTGCCGGCCGCGTCGAGCTTCGGCGCGGCGGGCTTGCGGGGAGCGCGGGCCGGCTTGGTCACGGGTACTTCTTCGGTCACTGGGTTCCTCCGGCTTTGATCAAGGTGTCGACGGCGTGCAGCGGGATCGGTTCCCAGGTGGGCCGGTTCCCGTGCTCGTAGGCGACTTCGTACACAGCTTTGTCGAGTTCGAACGCGGTGATGACTTCCGGGGCGCCCAGGGGCTTGGCGCCGTCGGCCGAGCGGTACCCGTCGAGGAAGGCGTCCCGGTTGCGGTGTGCCCATTCCGCCGCCCGGTAGGTCTGCTGTGGGTCGGTGGCCCCGGTCGGCAGCAGATGGTTGGCGGCGTAGTCGAAGGAGCGCAGCATGCCGGCCACGTCCTTGGCCAGGAGCTGACGCTCCTTGCGCTCGGGCAGCGATTTCGCCGGCTCTCCCTCGAAGTCGATGATGGCCCACCCGGTGAGCGTCCGCAGGGTCTGACCCAGGTGCAGGTCGCCGTGCACCCGCTGGACCACCACCGGGGTCTCCAGCGAACGGGCCGCCTCGAACGTCGCGATCACGGCGGGCAGCCGCTCGGCGACGGCCGGCACGTGGCCGGCGACCCGGCGGGCCTCGTCGATCATCGCCGTGACGACGTCCGACCACGCCTGCGAGCTCAGGGTGACCTCGCCGAACGCAGCGGCGAGGTCCCGGTGGACCTCGGCCACGGCGACCCCGAGACGGAACGACTCGGCGGCGAAGTCGCCACCGACCTCGTCGGCCCGCAGGTCGCCCTCGGCGAGCAGGTCGCGGACGCTGGTGGTGGCCATCGCCCAGCCGTCGGCGGAGTTGGCGAAGAAGCTCGACAGGAAACCCAACGTCGTGGGTTCGGCGTTGCCGTCGTCGGTGGTCAGGGCGTCGGACTCGAGCACGGCCAGCGCCCGGGCCACGTGCGGGCTGCCGGTGGACGACAGTGCCCGGTGGATCTCGACGTCGGGGTTCACGCCCGGCTCCAGCCGCCGGTAGACCTTCAGGATCCCCGAGTCGCCGTAGATGATCGAGGTGTTGGACTGCTCACCGGAGATCATCCGGCCACGGGCGGCCGGGTCGATGTCGGCGCCGGGCTCGGGCACCAGCCGGACGTCACCCCAGACGCGTCCGGTGGCCAGACCGGCGATCAGCTCGCCGGTCACCACGGGGTCGTGGAGGGCGTCGTAGGCGACGAGACCGTCGGCGGTGCCGATGGTCGCGTGGGCGAGCCGATCCGGCAGCCAGGGCCGGCGGCCGACGAACAGCTGGTAGTGCTGCTTCCCGAGCGCGCTGTGCACCTCGAGGATCAGGTGGTCCAGCTGCAGCGGCCCGTCCGGGGTGTCCAGCGCGTCGGCTAGTCGGCTCGAGGCGGCGGTGCCGATCGAGTGCAGGTCGACGCCCTTGGCCGCGAACCAGCGCTGCCGGGGCAGCCAGTCGTGCAGGAGATCGGTCAGTGAGCTCATGGTCGGTGTGCTCCTTCGGCCTGGGGGACGAGTTCGAACCAGTAGAACCCGTGGCCCGGGAGGGTGAGCAGATAGGTCAGCTCACCGATCGGGGGGAACGTGGCCCCTCCGGTGAGTTCGACGGGAACGTAGTCGGCATAGCGGCTCAGGTCCAACTCGACCGGTTGCGGGAAGCGGGAGAGGTTGTTCACGCACAGCACCGGCCGCTCGTGGTCGTCCAGGGTCAGGGTGTAGGCCAGTACGCACGGGTTGGAGCCGCCCTCGTCCGTGAACCGCCCGAGGGCGAAGATCGGGTGCCGCTTGCGGATCTCGATCATCCGGCGGGTCCAGCCAAGCAGCGACGAGGAGTTGTTCAGCTGCGCCTCGACGTTGACTGCCTGGTACCCGTACAGCGGATCCATGATCGCGGGCAGGCTGAGCCGGGCCGGATCGGCGCGGGAGAAGCCGCCGTTGCGGTCGGGTGACCACTGCATCGGGGTGCGCACGCCGTCGCGGTCGCCGAGCCAGATGTTGTCGCCCATCCCGATCTCGTCGCCGTAGTACAGCACCGGAGATCCGGGCAGCGACAACAGCAGCGCGGTGAACAGTTCGATCTGGTCGCGGTCACCTTCCAGCAGCGGCGCCAGCCGTCGCCGGATGCCGATGTTGGCCTTCATCCGCGGGTCCTTGGCGTACTCGCTCCACATGTAGTCGCGGTCGGCGTCGCTGACCATCTCCAGGGTCAGCTCGTCGTGGTTGCGCAGGAAGATCCCCCAGGCACCGGTCCGTGGGATGGCCGGCGTCTGGGCCAGGATCTCCGCGATGGGGAACCGCGACTGCCGCCGGGCGGCCATGAAGATGCGGGGCATCAGCGGGAAGTGGAAGCACATGTGGCACTCGTCGCCGCCGACGGCCGGATCCCCGAAGTACTCGACGACGTCGTCCGGCCACTGGTTCGCCTCGGCGAGCAGTACCGCGTGCGGGTACTCGGTGTCGACGACCCGGCGCACCTGCTTCAGGAAGGCGTGCGTCTGCGGCAGGTTCTCGCAGTCGGTGCCCTCCTGCTCGAACAGATAGGGCACCGCGTCCAGCCGGAACCCGTCGATGCCCAGGTCCAGCCAGAACCGCATCACGTCCAGCAGTGCCTCGCCCACCGCCGGGTTCTCGAAGTTCAGATCCGGCTGGTGGGCGAAGAAGCGGTGCCAGTAGTACTGCCGGCGGACCGGGTCGAACGTCCAGTTCGACGCCTCGGTGTCGACGAAGATCACCCGGGCCCCGGGATACCCGGTGTCGTCGTCGCGCCAGACGTAGAAGTCCCCGTAGTCACCGTCCGGGTCCCGCCGCGACTCCTGGAACCAGCGGTGGGTGTCGGAGGTGTGGTTGAGCACCAGGTCGGTGACCACCCGCAACCCCCGTTCGTGGGCGGCGTCCAGCAGCGCGACGAAGTCGTCCACGGTGCCGAACTCCGCGAGCACCGTCCGGTAGTCGCGGATGTCGTAGCCGCCGTCGCGCAGGGGTGAGTCGTAGAACGGCGGCAGCCACAGGCAGTCGACACCGAGCCAGGCGAGGTAGTCCAACTTCTCGATCAGGCCCCGCAGGTCACCGGTGCCGTCGGCGTTCGAGTCGTGGAACGACCGCACCAGCACCTCGTAGAACACCGCCCGCTGGTACCACTGCGGGTCGGCCGGCATCGGCCGGGCGGACCGGAGACCGGCCACCGGTGCGTCGGCCATCAGCTCACCGGTGCTTGATCGAGAACACGTGCGCCACCGCGACGGCCGGGTTGAGGATGACCGGGTTGAACTGGCCCCAGCGGTAGGCGTCGCCGCTGAGCTCGTCGAACACGTCGAAGTCCTGGCCCCACTCCAGGCCCAGCGCCGGCAGCCACAGGTCGGTGGTGCCGAAGTGCGTGGTGTCGGAGTTCAGCGCGACGACCACGAGGACCGTGTCGCCCGAGACCTCGTCGTGCCGGCTGTAGCAGAGCAGGTTGTCGTTGTCGACACCGTGGAACCACAGCCCCTTCATGGTGTGCAGGGCCGGGTGGGCCTTGCGGATCCGGTTGAGCGCGCCCAGGAACGGCTCCAGCGACTGACCGGTGGCCAGTGCGGTCTCGAAGTCCCGCGGCCGCAGCTGGAACTTCTCCGAGTTCAGGTACTCCTCGCGGCCGGGCGCGAGCACCTCGTGCTCGTAGAGCTCGTAACCGGCGTACACCCCCCAGGTGGGCGACAGCGTGGACGCCAGCACCGCCCGCAGGGCGAACGTGGCCGGGTCCCGGCGCTGCAGCGCGAACGGCAGGATGTCGGGCGTGTTGACCCAGAAGCTCGGCCGCATGTAGTCGCTGGCCTCGACGAGTTCGACGCAGTAGTCGATGATCTCCTGCTTGGCGTTGCGCCAGGTGAAGTACGTGTACGACTGCGTGAAGCCGGCCCTGGCCAGCTCGTGCATCATCGCCGGCCGGGTGAAGGCCTCGGCCAGGAACATCGCCTCCGGGGTGGTGCGGTGCACCTCGGCGATGAGCCATTCCCAGAAGTTCACCGGCTTGGTGTGCGGGTTGTCGACCCGGAAGACCGTCACCCCGTGCGAGATCCAGTACTGAACGATCCTCAGTACTTCCGCGTAGATCGTCTCCGGCGCGTTGTCGAAGTTGATCGGATAGATGTCCTGGTACTTCTTCGGCGGGTTCTCGGCGTAGGCGATGGTCCCGTCGGGACGGGTGGTGAACCACTCCGGGTGGGTCTGCACCCACGGGTGGTCCGGCGCCGCCTGGAGGGCCAGGTCGAGTCCGACCTCGAGGCCCAGCTCGTTGGCGGCCGCCACGAAGGCGTCGAAGTCCTCGATGGTGCCGAGCTCCGGGTGGATCGCGTCGTGGCCGCCCTCGCTGGACCCGATGGCCCAGGGCGACCCGACGTCCTCGGGATCGGAGTGGACGGTGTTGTTCGGGCCCTTGCGGTTCAGCCGGCCGATGGGGTGGATCGGCGGCATGTAGAGGATGTCGAAGCCCATCCGGGCCACCCGCGGGAGTGCCGCGATCGCGTCCCGGAAGGTGCCGTGCCTGACGACCTTGCCGTCCTCGTCGACCACCGCACCCTGGGAGCGGGGGAAGAACTCGTACCAGGCCGAGAACGCGCCGAGCTTGCGGTCCACCCAGACGGTGTGCGGGCCGTCGACGGTCACGAGCTCGCGGACCGGGTTCTCCTCGAGCACCTTCCACAGCTCCGGCGCCAGCGCCGGCCCGATGCGCTCGGCGACCGAGCGGGAGTCGTCGCGGAGCGCCTCCACGGCCGCGGTGATGGCACCGCGGTAGGCCTGGCCGGGGCGGGCGGCGATCTGCTCGAGCAGCAACGCGCCGGTCTCGAGGTCGTTGGCCATCTCCTCGGCGGTCTGGCCGGCCTCGGCCTTGACCTCGGCGGAGTGCTTCCACGTCTCCAGCGGATCCGACCACGCCTCGATGGTGAACGTCCAGGTGCCCGTGCGGTCCGGGACGACGTGGGCGTCCCACAGGTCGAGCCCGAGGGAGTAGGGGTGCATCCGGACCAACGGCGCGTCGGTGTCGTCACCGTCGTCCTCGTGTCTGAAGACCACATTCGCGGCGACGGCATCGTGTCCCTCCCGGAACACCGTCGCCTGGATACGGATCCGCTCGTCGACCACGGCCTTCGCCGGGTAGGCGCCGCAAGCGACGCGTGGGCTGATGTCGGCAATTCCGATTCGTCCGGCCACGCGGACAACCTACCCAACCGGGTGCGGGCCGGCTGCGCGGACCACCCCCGGCGCGTGACGGCCGCGGCCGGGCGGTGCGGTCTGCTGAATCGTGCCCATCGTCGGATTCGACGCGTCGCGTTCATCCCGACGTGACGATCATCGACTAGTTTCACGCGGTGTGAAAGCACTCCGCCGCTTCAGCGTTCGCCCGCAACTGCCCGCCGCCCTGCGGCCGCTCGGATCGCTGGTCCGCAACCTCCGATGGTCCTGGCACCCCGCCAGTCAGGACCTGTTCGCCGACATCGACCGCGACCTGTGGAAGCAGGTCGGGGGCGACCCGCTGAAACTGCTGGGCTCGGTGAGCACCGCCCGCCTGGAGGAGCTGGCCGCCGACGCCGCGTTCCTCGGGCGGCTGACCGCCCTGGACGCCGACCTGCAGGCGTACCTGACCGAACCACGCTGGTACCAGCAGCAGGCGACGGACCCGTCGGCGGCACTTCCCGCGGCCATCGCCTACTTCTCGATGGAGTTCGGCGTCTCGGAGGTGCTGCCCAACTACTCCGGCGGCCTCGGCATCCTGGCCGGCGACCACCTCAAGTCGGCGTCCGACCTCGGGGTGCCGATCATCGGTATCGGGTTGCTCTACCGCTTCGGCTACTTCTGGCAGTCCCTGTCGTCGGACGGCTGGCAGCAGGAGCACTACCCGGTGCACGACCCCCAGGGGCTGCCGCTGAGCCGGGTCAAGGGCCCGGACGGCGAGCAGCTGGTGATCAGCGTCGAGATGCCCGGCGACCGGAAGCTCTACGCCCGCATCTGGCAGGCGCAGGTCGGCCGGGTGCCGTTGCTGCTGCTGGACAGCGACATCGAGCAGAACGACGAGGAGCTGCGCGGCGTCACCGACAAGCTCTACGGCGGCGACCAGGACCACCGCATCAAGCAGGAGATCCTGGTCGGTGTCGGCGGCCTGCGGGCGGTCCGCGCGTTCTGCGCCGCCACCGGGCACCCGGCCCCCGAGGTCTTCCACATGAACGAGGGCCACGCCGGCTTCCTCGGCATCGAACGGATCTCCACGCTCGTCACCGACGAGGGGCTCACCTTCGACCAGGCGTTGTCGGCCGTCCGCGCCGGCACCGTGTTCACCACGCACACGCCGGTGCCCGCCGGGATCGACCGGTTCCCGATGTCGCTGGTCGAGCACTACCTCGGTCACGACGGCCGGGGCGGCTCGAAGCTGGTCCCGGGCGTCGGGGTCGGCGAGGTGCTCGCGCTGGGCGTGGAGGACGATCCGAGCCGGTTCAACATGGCCCACATGGGGCTGCGCCTGGCCCAGCGCGCCAATGGGGTGGCCAAGCTGCACGGCGTGGTGTCGCGCGAGATGTTCGCCGGTCTCTATCCGGGGTTCGCGCCGGAGGAGGTGCCGATCGGGTCGGTGACCAACGGCGTGCACCTGCCGACCTGGGCGTCGCGGGAGATGTACCAGGTGGCCGGGGACATGGCGAACTGGCAGGACCTGGCCTCGGCCGGGGAGTGGCCGCACGCGGCCGGTGTGTCCGACGAGCGGCTGTGGGAGCTGCGCAACACGCTGCGCGCGCGGTTGATCGAGATGGCCCGGGCCCGGGTGAAGAAGTCGTGGCTGCAGCGCGGGCGCACAGAGGCGGAGCTGGGGTGGACCGACTCCATCCTGGGTCCCGACATCCTCACCATCGGGTTCGCCCGCCGGGTGTCGACCTACAAGCGGTTGACGCTGATGCTGCGCGACCCCGAGCGGCTGCGCGCGCTGCTGCTGGACCCGGAGCGGCCGCTGCAGATCATCGTGGCCGGCAAGGCGCATCCCGCCGACGACGGTGGCAAGGGCTTCATGCAGGAGATGGTCCGCTTCACCGACGACCCGTCGATCCGGCACCGGATCACCTTCCTGCCCGACTACGACATGAGCATGGCGTCGGTGCTGTGCGCCGGGGCCGACGTGTGGCTCAACAACCCGATCCGCCCGCAGGAGGCCTCCGGCACCTCGGGGATGAAGGCCGCGCTCAACGGTGGCCTCAACCTGTCGATCTCCGACGGCTGGTGGGACGAGCTCTACGACGGCCACGACGGCTGGATGATCCCCACCGCCGACGGCATCGCCGACCACAACCGGCGCGACGACCTCGAGGCCAGCGCGCTGTACGACCTGCTGGAGAAGCACGTCACCCGGCTCTTCTACGACCGGGCCTCCGACGACCGGCCCGGCCGCTGGGTGGAGATGGTGCGGCACACGCTGTCCTACCTGGGCCCACGGGTGCAGGCCACCCGGATGGTGCGCGACTACGTGCAGCGGTACTACGCGCCGGCCGCGGTGTCCTCCCGCGCGGTGCTGGCCGACGGCTTCGCCCCGGCGAAGGCGCTGGCGGCGTGGAAGGGGTCGGTGCGCACCGCCTGGGACCGGGTGCGGGTGATCAACGTGGACACCTCGGGGATCGGCGTCACGCCGTCGCTGGGCAACATGATGACCGTCCGGGCCCACGTCGATCTGGGTGGGCTGACGCCCGCGGACGTCAGCGTGCAAGCCGTGATCGGCCGCGTCGACTCCCACGACGAGCTGCACGACATGCAGTACTTCGACATGGCGCCTGCGGCGACCGGGGTGGCCGGGGGCAGCGGTGACGCGCCGACGGTCGGCTCGGCCGACGAGGTGCTCTACGAGTCCGACGTGCCGCTGACCCGGTCGGGTCAGATCGGGTACACCGTGCGGATCCTGCCGCGCCACGACCTGCTGGCCGCCACGGCGGAGATGGGGCTGGTCGTCACCGCCTGACCGTCCACAACCGGCGGGAGACGCCGGGTTGTCCCCACACCGGCCCCCGCACGCTTCCGCGTCCGGGGGCCGGTGGCCTTTCCTGGACCGGAGCGGCCGCATCCGGCGGTCGCCAGGGGAGGGGAACCACCATGGGATCGTCGGTCGCACATCTGGTCGGCAACGTGGCCACCGAATTGCGTACGTCGCTGGAGAACGCCGGGCACGAGCGGGTGTCGTTCCGGTTGATCGCCACCGAGCGACGGCGTGACGCCGCCACCGGGGCCTGGACGGACGGCGACGAGTTCGCGGTCACCGTCGTCTGCTGGGGAGCGCTCGCGCGCAACGTCGCCCAGTCGGTCCGGTTGGGCGACCCGCTGCTGGTCAGCGGCCGGCTGACCAGCCGCCGGTACGAGGTCGAGGGCGACCTGAAGTACGTGACCGAGCTGCGCGCCGTCCAGGTCGGCCACGACCTGAGCCGTGGTCGGTCGGTCTTCTCGCGGTCGGCGGCCGCGGTCGGCGGGACGGGTACGCCGCTCGCCGAGGCCGACGCCGACCCGCACCAGGCGGCCGACCGGGCCGCCGCGGGCGACGGTGCCGTCGACGAGATGCTCGCCGCGGCGTTCTGAGCCGGCGGTCGGGACCGGCGTCGTGGACGGTGTTGTCGGCCGGCGGTGTGGGCCGGCGGTCGGTTCCGGTGCGCCGCGGGTCCGGCCGCCGGGGCGGTGACCGGCCACTGCCGCAGGTCCGGCCGTTGCCGCGGTGACCGGTGGTGGGTCACCCCCGCCGGACGCGGCGGATGCGGATCGGGCCCTTCGCGGTGGACGGGTCGACCACCGCGCCGCCCTGGGTGATGACGACCTCGCCCGCGGTGACGAGCCGGCGGGCGGCGGCCCGGGCGGGTTCCATCAGGTCCCGCCAGGTGTCGCCGCCGACCGCCCGGGCGGCGTCGGACGGGCAGATCGTCGCGTCGGACGCGCGGGCTGCGAGCAACGACAGGATGGTGGTCTCCAGCTCGCGGTCGGTACTGCGGACGCCGGTGCGGCGGCAGGCGTCCGAGCAGTACCGGACGGCGTCCCAGTCCCGCTCCCACTTCTTCCGCCAGGTGATGGTGCGGCCGCAGACCGTGCACGGTTTCGACGGGAGGGCGGATCGGTGGGCCATGTCCCGACTATGCCCCGACGCGGGCACCGGCTGCCGTCCTGGTCGTGGTCGGCCGTGGCTGCACGGCTGTCCGGCAGTCGCTGCGCGACGGACGCCGCACCGCTGTCGGGGCTGTCCGGCTGTCACTGTCCGGCTGTCACTGTCCGGCTGTCGCTGCGCGACGGACGCCGCCCGGCTGTCGTCGCCCGTCGGACGCTGCCCGGCTGTCGTTGCCGTCGGTCGTGGCCCCGGGGTGCGTGCCCGCCGGCCGTCGCCGTAGCCGGGTGGCACGCGCCCGGGCCGTTCCGATTCCGGCCCGCGCCGCCGGCCGGCCCGCCCGGTGCGGGCCGGAGGATGGCCGGCACGGGATCTGGGCACAGGCTCTCGCATGCCCGTCCTGCCCAGCCCGCCGTCCATCGCCGACGGCGCGACCACCGCCGACGTCGTGGGGTGGGTCGCCACGCATCTGGGCGACCTGACCCTCGAGGGTCCCGACGGGATCGCGCCCGGTGCCTTCCGCGGTGGACAGTCCGCCGCCGACGCGGCGCTGGCCCTACTCGACGTCGCCGGTTACGCCGGACGGCGCAGCACGGTGCTGCCGGAGTCCCGCCGCGGCGCGAGCCGGATGTCGCCCTACATCCGCTACGGGCTCACCACGCTGCCCCAGGTGTGGGCCGCGGTCGCCGGCGCCCCGAGCCGCGACCGGGGCCGGTACCGCGACGAGTTGCTGTGGCAGGAGTTCGCCCGGCACCTCTACGCCCGCGTCGGCGGGGCCAACGGCGAAGCACTGAAGAACCTCCAACCGACGACCCGGTCCCCGACGGACGTCCCCTGGTCGCTGGACGACCCGTGGCCGTCGGCGATGAACTGCATGCGGTTCGTCACCGACGAGCTGCACCGGGACGGCTGGTTGGTCAACCAGACCCGGATGTGGCTCGCCTCCCAGTGGGCCGTCCGGGCCGGTGCGGACTGGCGCGCGGGGGAGGACGCCATGTTCACCCACCTGCTCGACGGTTCCCGCGCGGCGAACCGGCTCGGGTGGCAGTGGACGGTCGGTACCGGCAGCGGCAAGCCGTACGGCTTCAGTCGCTGGCAGGTCGAGAAGCGCGCGCCCGAGCTGTGCCGCAGCTGCCCGTTGCGCGGTGCCTGCCCGATCGAGCGGTGGCCCGACGCCGACCCCGGCCCCCGCGCCGACGGGCCGCCACTGAACCGGGCCCCGGTACCCGCCGGGCCGTCCCGTCCCGAGAACCCGGGCGCCGCGGACACCGTCTGGCTCACCGCCGAATCGCTCGGCACCGCCGACCCGGCGCTCGCCGCCGACCCGGAACGTCCCGCCGTGTTCGTCTTCGACGAGCCGCTGCTGCGCCGACTGCGGCTGTCCGGCAAGCGCCTGGTGTTCCTGGCCGAGACCCTCGGCGAGCTCGCCGCGCTGCGTCCGCTGGAGGTCCGACGCGGTCGGGTCGTCGACGAGCTCGCCGGCCGCACCCTCGCGGCGACCTGGACGCCGGTGCCCGGCTGGGCCCGCATCGCCGCCACCCTGGCCCCGTCGGAACTGCACCCCTGGCCCTGGCTGGTGCGTCCCGGCACCACGTCGGTCAGCTCGTACAGCGCGTGGCGTCGTGACGCAGGGGCGTGACGGCGACACGGATCCCGCCCGTTTCGTACGTCGGACGAGTGAACGTTCACCTGAACGTCTACGCAGGGTCATCGATTCCGTATTCTGACGGGGTGCCCACCACCGCCTCCGCCGTCTCTCCCGGGAGCTCGTCCGGCGTCGTCCCCGGCGTCCAGCCGGCCGCCGGCGCGGTGCTCGTGGTGGATACCGACCCCGACCTGCGGAAGCTGGCTGCGACGTGGCTGCGCCTCACCGGGTTCTCCGTGCGCACCGCATCCGACGCCGGGGCGGCCCTGGCGCTGCTGACCGACGGTGAGGTCGGTTGTGTCGTCGTCGACCACGCCCCCGACGCCCCGGCGGTGACCGCCGACCTCCTGGACGCCGTGCGCCGCCGGCACCCCGACTGCCGCACGGTCGTCACCTCGGTCCTGGACGCGCAGGACTACCCGGCGGCCGACGCCGCCCTGCCCAAGCCATTCAGCCGCGTCCAGCTCGTCGCCGCGGTGCTTCCGGCGGCGCCGCTGCCGGGGCCACGCGCCGCGAGCGACGTGCCGAAGGCCACCCCGCCGCGCTGACCCGGGTCGGGGCCGACCGACGCCCCCGGTCCCGTCGCTCCCGCCGCGCGGAGCCGGTGGGACCAGTCGACAACCGGCCGGACCGGCCGACAGGCGCCCGTGCGCGACCGCCCGTCCAGTCCCGCCCCCGGACCCGTCGCTCCCGCCGCGGGGAGCCGGCCGGACCAGCCGGCTCGCGCCCACGCGTGTCTGCCGCCCTGATCCCGCCCCCGGCGGGGCGCGTCCCTGCCGCCTGCGGCGATGCGTCCCTGCCGCCTGCGGCGACGCCGTCATCACGCTGAACCGGGTGCTGGCCGCAGACGCCATCAGGCAGACTGTGGGGCGGGTTCGCCCGGACACGCCCCGGCACAGCGGGCGTGCAGGCACGTTCTAGAGGCAGGCAGAGACACACGGTGGCTGAGTTCATCTACACCATGAAGAAGGCGCGCAAGGCGCACGGCGACAAGGTCATCCTCGACGACGTCACGATGTCGTTCTACCCGGGCGCCAAGATCGGCGTGGTCGGTCCGAACGGCGCCGGTAAGTCGACGATCCTGCGCATCATGGCGGGCCTCGACCGGCCCAGCAACGGCGAGGCGTTCCTGACGCCGGGCTTCACCGTCGGCATCCTCGAGCAGGAACCGCAGCTCGACGAGAGCAAGAACGTCCTGGAGAACATCCAGGAGGCGTTCGGTGAGACCAACGCCAAGATGGCCCGGTTCAACGAGATCGCCGAGTTGATGGCCACCGACTACTCCGACGAGCTGATGGCCGAGATGGGGGAGCTGCAGGAGCAGCTCGACCACGCCGACGCCTGGGACCTCGAGGCGCAGATCGACCAGGCCATGGACGCGCTGCGGTGCCCGCCCGGTGACGGTGACGTCAGCGTGCTCTCCGGTGGTGAGCGCCGCCGGGTCGCGCTGTGCCGGCTGCTGCTGAGCAAGCCCGACCTGCTGCTGCTCGACGAGCCCACCAACCACCTGGACGCCGAGAGCGTCCAGTGGCTGGAGCAGTTCCTGTCGTCCTACCCCGGTGCCGTCCTCGCCGTCACCCACGATCGCTACTTCCTCGACAACGTCGCCCAGTGGATCGCCGAGGTCGACCGCGGCCGCCTGCACCCCTACGAGGGCAACTACTCCACCTACCTGGAGAAGAAGGAGGAGCGGCTCGCCATCGCCGGCAAGAAGGACGCGAAGCTGGCGAAGCGGCTGCGCACCGAGCTCGAGTGGGTCCGCTCCGGCGCCAAGGCCCGGCAGGCCAAGAACAAGGCCCGGCTCGAGCGCTACGAGGAGATGGCCGCCGAGGCCGACCGCACCCGCAAGCTCGACTTCGAGGAGATCCAGATCCCGCCGGGCCCGCGGCTGGGCTCGATCGTCGTCGAGGTCGACGCGCTGAAGAAGGGCTTCGGTGACCGTGTCCTCATCGACGGCCTGTCGTTCAGCCTGCCGCGCAACGGCATCGTCGGCGTGATCGGCCCGAACGGCGTCGGCAAGACCACGCTGTTCAAGACGATCGTCGGCCTCGAAGACCCCGACGCCGGCAGCGTCAAGGTCGGCGACACCGTGTCGCTGTCCTACGTCGACCAGAACCGCTCCGGCATCGACCCGAAGAAGAGCGTCTGGGAGACCGTGTCCGACGGGCTGGACTACATCAAGGTCGGCAACGTCGAGATGCCCTCCCGCGCCTACATCGGGGCGTTCGGGTTCAAGGGCCCGGACCAGCAGAAGCCGTCCGGGGTGCTCTCCGGCGGCGAGCGCAACCGGCTGAACCTGGCGCTGACGCTCAAGGTCGGTGGCAACCTGATCCTGCTCGACGAGCCCACCAACGACCTGGACGTCGAGACGCTGGGCTCGATGGAGAACGCGCTGGAGCAGTTCCCGGGCTGCGCCGTGGTGATCTCCCACGACCGCTGGTTCCTGGACCGGGTCTGCACCCACCTGCTGGCCTGGGAGGGCACCGACGAGGATCCCTCCCGCTGGTTCTTCTTCGAGGGCGGCTTCTCCGACTACGAGAAGAACAAGGTGTCGCGCCTCGGCGTGGACGCCGCGCGGCCGCACCGCGTCACCCACCGCAAGCTGACCCGCGACTGACCGGTGCCCGGTCCGGTCCGCGTCCCGTCCGGGCGCGGACCGAGCCGGGACCGGCCGGGGCCCGTTAGGGTCGGTGTCGGGGTCGCAACGGCGCGACACCGACAGCCCACCGGCTCCGGTGCGCTGGGGACGAGACAGGCGCGGGTGGCATGGCAGTGACGGACGAGACCCGGACCAGCAACGCGGCGGTGCGCGAGGCGTGCGCGTTGCGGCCCGACATCGCGACGACCATCGGCCGGTACTTCCGGCACGTGGCGGTGGAGGATCTGCCGGACAGTGCGGCCGACGTGGTGGCCATCGTGGCGGCCCACCAGCGGCTGGCGCGGAACCGGGTGCCCGGGGAGTCGCGCATCCGGCTGTTCAACCCGCAGTCCACCGGTGACCGGTGGTCGGCCGATTCCACCGTGATCGACCTGGTCAACGACGACATGCCCTACCTCGTCGACTCCGTGATCAGCGCGCTGGCCGCCGCCGGCGCGGTGGTGCACCGGGTGCTGCACCCCATCCTCGAGGTCCGCCGGGACCCGGGCGGCGCCCTGGTCGAGGTGCTGGGCGGTTCGCACCGCAGCGGGCACCGCAGCCGGGACGTCCTCGCCGAGTCGTGGATGCACGTGCTGATCGACCGGATCACCGACGCCGAACGCGCGGAACGGATCGAGGCCGAGGTGGCCGCGGTGCTCGCGCAGGTCCGCCACGTCGTGGAGGACAGCACCGATCTCGCCGAGCTGGCCCGGGCCACCGCCACCGACATCCGGCGCAACCCGCCGCACCGCCCGGCGCAGGAGATCATCGAGACCGCCGACCTGCTCGACTGGCTGACCGAGGGCAACCTGACGTTCCTGGGGGCACAGCAGTACGACCAGGTGGCCGGCGACGAGCGGCTGGTCCCCGAACCCGACACCGGTCTGGGCCTGCTGCGGGACAACACCGACCCGGACGGCTTCACCGCCGCCATCGGCGCGCCCCACGACCTGGGCCTGATGATGGTGTCCAAGGCGTCGGCGGTGTCGCCGCTGGCGAAGAACCTGCCGCCGTTCTACCTGGCCGTGCGGCTCTACGACGACCGCGGTGAGCCGGTGGGCGAGCTGCGGTTCCTCGGCATCCTCACCGCCCGCGCGCTCAACGCCGACGTCACCGCCACCCCGGTGCTGCGCCGCGTCGTGGACCAGGTGCTGCTGGCGGTGGGGGCGACCCCGGAGTCCTACAACGGGCAGCGGGCGCTGGACCTGCTGACCGGATATCCGCGCGCCGAGTTGTTCTGGGCCCCGGTCGATTCCATCGTCGGACTGGTGCGCAGCATCCTGCAGAGCATCGCCCGGCGGCAGCTGCGGTTGTTCCTGCAGGCCGACCCGTTCGGACGGTTCATCGACGCCATGGTGTACCTGCCGCGGGACCGCTACACCACCACTGCGCGGCTGGCCATGCAGGACGAGCTGCTCGCCCGGTTGCACGGGTCGGCCATCCGCCACACCGCGCGGATCGGGGACTCGGCGCTGGCCGCCGTCCACTTCATCGTCACCACCGACCCGGCCGAGCGGGTCCAGCTGGACGACGACAGCGTCGCGGCGCTCACCGAGGCGGTCCGGCGCACCATCCGCACCTGGGAGGACGAGCTCGCCGCCGGGGTGCTGCGCTCGTCGGTGAGTGCCGCGACCGCGGCGGCCGTCGCCGACAACGGCGGCGACATCAGCGATCTGGACGTCGACGACGCCGACATCGACGAGGTGCTCGACACCGCGGGCGAGCGGTCGCGGTACAGCCGGGCGTTCGACGCCGCCTACAAGGAGGACTACAGCTCCGCCGAGGCGGTCGTGGACCTGCACCGGCTGGACGGGCTCCGCGGTCCCGACGACATCGCCCTCGCGTTGTCCGACGCGCCCGGCGAGCAGGCCGGCAACCGGCGGCTCAAGATCTACGTCACCGGGGCCACGATCACGCTGTCCCGGGCGCTGCCGCTGCTGCAGAGCCTGGGCGCGGTCGTCATCGACGAGAACCCGTACCAGGTCACCCGCAGCGACGGGACCCCCTCGCGCATCTACGATTTCGGGCTGCAACTCCCCGAGGCCTACCTCGCCCGGGCCGGCGTGGGCACCGACGAGGGGCAGGTCGCGGCCCGTAACCGGGTCACCGACGCGTTCACGGCGGCCTGGAACGGTCGCGCCGAGGTCGACGGGCTCAACGAGCTGGTCCTCGCGGCCGGCCTGGACTGGCGTCAGGTCACGGTCTTCCGGGCCTACGCGAAATACCTCCGGCAGATCGGGACGCCCTACACCCAGGGTTATCTCGAGTCGGTGCTGGTGTCGCACGCCGCGATCGCCGGGCAGCTCGCCGCGTTGTTCGCGGTGCGCTTCGATCCCGAGCGGTACGCCGCCGACGACGCGGGTGCGGCCGCCCGGGCCGCCGAGAACGACCGGCTGGCCGCCGCGATCACCGAGAACCTCGACGCGGTGACGAGTCTGGACGCCGACCGGATCCTGCGGACCTACCTGCAGCTGATCCTGGGCACTGTGCGGACCAACGCCCACCGGCGTGGGGCCGACGGCGCCCAGCGCGACTTCTGGGCGTTCAAGCTGGCCCCGCAGCGGATCCCTTCGCTGCCGAAACCGGTTCCTGCGCACGAGATCTGGGTGTACTCGCCGTGGGTCGAGGGAGTGCACCTGCGATTCGGCGACATCGCCCGTGGCGGGCTGCGCTGGTCGGACCGGCCGGAGGACTTCCGCACCGAGGTACTCGGCCTGGTCAAGGCGCAGGAGGTGAAGAACGCGGTCATCGTGCCGGTCGGCGCCAAGGGCGGCTTCGTGGTGAAGCAACCCCCCGCCGCCACCGGTGATCCGGTGGCCGACCGCGAGGCGTTCGTCGCCGAGGGGGTGCGCTGCTACCGGATGTTCATCCAGGCACTGCTGGACGTCACCGACAACCGTTCCGGCACCACGATCGTCGCGCCCCGGCAGGTCGTGCGTCACGACAGCGACGACTCGTACCTGGTGGTCGCGGCGGACAAGGGCACCGCCACCTTCTCCGACATCGCCAACGCGGTGGCGGTGGAGAACGGATTCTGGCTGGGCGACGCGTTCGCCTCCGGCGGCAGCGCCGGCTACGACCACAAGAAGATGGGCATCACCGCCCGCGGTGCCTGGGAGTCGGTCAAGCAGCACTTCCACGAGCTCGACGTGGACACCCAGGCCGAGGACTTCACGGTGGTCGGCGTCGGCGACATGAGCGGCGACGTCTTCGGCAACGGGATGCTGCTGAGTGAGCACATCCGGCTGGTCGCGGCCTTCGACCACCGGCACGTGTTCGTCGACCCCGACCCGGACGCCGCCGCGTCGCACGCCGAACGACGCCGGCTGTTCGACCTGCCCCGTTCGTCCTGGGCCGACTACGACCCCGGTCTGATCTCCGACGGCGGTGGTGTCTGGCCGCGGACGGTGAAGAGCATCCCGGTCAGCGGGCCGATGCGGGCCGCACTGGGGCTCGCCGCCGACGTGACCTCGATGGCCCCCGCCGAACTCATCCACGCCGTGCTGCTCGCCCCGGTGGACCTGCTGTTCAACGGCGGGGTGGGTACCTACGTGAAAGCGTCCACGGAGTCACACGCCCAGGTGGGCGACAAGGCCAACGACGCCGTGCGGGTCGACGGTGGCGAGCTCCGGGTCCGGGTGGTCGGTGAGGGGGGCAATCTCGGGGTGACCCAGCTCGGCCGCATCGAGTTCGCCCGGGCCGGTGGCCGGATCAACACCGACGCGATCGACAACTCCGCCGGGGTCGACACCTCCGACCACGAGGTGAACATCAAGATCGCACTGCAGACCCTGCACACGTCGCAGACGCCGGCCGGTGAACCCGCGCTCACGCCGGAGCAGCGTGACGCGTTCCTGTTCTCGATGACCGACGAGGTCGCCCAGCTGGTGCTGGCCGACAACATCGCGCAGAACCGGCTGCTGAGCATCTCGCGACAGCACGCCGAGGCGATGATCTCGGTGCACGCCCGGCTGATCGACGAGCTGGTCGCCGGCGGACGGCTGGACCGCAAGCTCGAGTTCCTGCCGTCGGCGACCGACATCGGCCTCCGTCAGGCCGCGGGCGGCGGCCTGACGTCCCCGGAGCTCAGCGTGCTGGTGGCCTACGTGAAGTCGGGACTGGCCCGCACGATGCTCGCCTCCGAGCTCCCCGACGACCCGGCGTTCGCAGGCCGGTTGCCGAGCTACTTCCCGGCGGCGATGCGCGAGCGTTTCCCGGCGGCGATCGCCGCCCACCCGCTGCGGCGGGAGATCGTCACCACGATGGCGGTGAACCACCTCGTCAACGGGGCCGGGATCACCTTCGCGTTCCGGCTCGGAGAGGAGATGGCGACCGGTCCGACCGACGCGGTGCGCGTCTACGAGATCGCCACCGCGGTCTACCAGCTCCCGGAGCTGTGGGAGGAGATCGCCGGCCGGTCGATGCCGGCCGCCGCGCAGAACCAGCTGGTGCTGCTGTCCCGGCGGCTGCTGGACCGGGCCGCGCGCTGGTTGCTGGTCCGCCGACCGCAGCCGTTGGACGTGCAGGCCGAGATCGGCCGCTACGCGACGATCGTGGGGGAGCTGAGCCGGTCGATGCCGCGGCTGCTCTGCGGCTCGGAGTTCGACAAGGTGCACACCGACGCGGCCGAGCTGCGGGCCCTGGGCACGCCGCCGGACCTCGCCCTGCGGATGGTCTACGCGCTGTACACCTTCAGCCTGCTCGACATCACCGACGTGGCCGGCGAGACCGGCCGGGACCCGGCCGAGGTGGCGCAGCTGTACTACGCGCTGAGCGAGCACATCGGCCTCGACCGCATCCTGTCGTCGGTGTCGGCGCTGGACCGCGGCGACCGCTGGCACTCGCTGGCCCGCCAGGCCATCCGCGACGGTCTCTACACCTCCGTGCGGGCCATCACCGCCGATGTGCTGTCCACCACCGGTGCCGACCTGAGCGCCGCGGACAAGATCGCCCAGTGGGAGGGGGAGAATCGATTCCGCCTGGAGCGCGCCCGGATCACCCTCGGTCAGATCGCCACCTCCGGCGTCGGCGACCTGGCCGCACTGTCGGTGGCCGCCCGCGAGATCCGTTCGATGGCCCGATGACCTCTGGAGACCCCGCAGTGACCGCAGGAACCCACCCGACGGCACGGCGTCACGTCACCGACGTCCGGGTCCGCTACTCCGACCTCGACGCGCAGGGCCACGTCAACAACGCCCGGGTGATCACGCTCCTCGAGGAGGCCCGGGTCGACTGGCTCTACCCCGAAGCCACCCGCCGCGGGGCGCACCAGCTGGTGCGGGCGATCGTGGTGGCCAGCCTCGAGATCCAGTACCGACGGCCCATCCCGTTCGGCCGCCCGGCACGCGTGTCCCTCGGGGTCACCGCCGTCGGCGGCGCCTCGTGCACCGTGGACTACGTGGTCACCACCGACGGGGTGCTCTCGGCCACCGCGAGCACCGTGCTGGTGGCGGTCGGGCCCGGCGACGGCCGCCCGCAGCGGCTCGGGGACGCCGAGCGCGCCTTCCTCGAGAGCTACCGGGCGCCCTACACGCCGGGCGAGGCACCGACCCCGCGGTCCGAGACCGACGCGGACGACGAGACGCCGGCCCCCGGCTACGCAGCCTGGAGCCGGTGACCGTGGTCATCCGGCTGGACGACGCGGGCGACCGCGAGGACCTGGGCGCGTTCGTGGCCCGCGCGGTACGGATGGATCCGCAGGCGCTGGTCCGACTCCGCAACTCACCGTCGCGACCGCCCCGGCCGCCGGTCGACGGCGACGCGCCGGTCGTGGGCGGGTCCGACGTCGCGGCCCGGCTGCAGGTGTGGGCCACGACGCCGTTCGACGCGCTCGTCACCCGCAGCGTCGCGGGCCGGGTCGACCCACCGGACATCACCGTGCACGCGGCGAACCTGCTCCCCGGGATCGCCGTGTCGCGATCCACCGAGATCGACCCGGGGCCGGTGGTGGATCCGCTGTGGCGCACGCAGCTCCCACCGCTGGCGGGGTGGTCGCTGGTGGACACGGTGCCGGCGGCGGTGGTCACCGACCTCGTGGATCGCGGCAGCGCCAGCGCCCGGGACAACGTCAGCCCGGCCGGCGGCACGTCGTCGTCGTTGCTGGACCAGCAGGTGCTGACGGTGTCCGGGGCCGGCTACACGGTGGCCGTACCGATGCGCTGCCTGTTCGCGCTGTCGGGCATGGGTTTCGCCGGCGGCGGCGGGGACGCCTCGGACGTCCGGGTGTTCGCCACCGACGCCTGGCTGCGGCTGGACGCGCGCTTCGGCGCCGTCGTCCGGCGGCGCCACTCGCTGCTGCCGCTCGTCTTCTGAGCCCCCGGGTGGTCAGCCCGCCGGTCCGGTGACCGGGTTGCTGTTGACCATCGAATCCGCCGCCATCACCAGGTAGGCCCACATCCGCTCGTCCTGGGCGGGGGTCAGGGCGACGTCGTCCAGGCTGGCGCGCATCGCCGCCAGCCAGGCGTCCCGCTCGACCGGGCCGATGACGAACGGCAGGTGCCGCATCCGCAACCGGGGATGACCCCGCTGGTCGGAGTAGGTCCGCGGACCGCCCCAGTACTGCTCGAGGAACATCCGGAACCGCACCTCCGCCGGACCGAGATCCTCCTCGGGGTACAGCGGCCGCAGGACAGGGTCGTCGACGACCCTCCGGTAGAAACCGCCGACGATCGCGTCGAACGTCGGGTGCCCACCGATCTCGTCGTAGAAGGTCGTGGGTGCGTTCATGACGTCCATTCTCTCCCGTGGCGCACGGCTGGTCCCACCCCGGCCGGCCCGGGCGCGGTGACCGTCCCGGGCGATGTTCACCCGATCGTCACGGAGGTGACGCCGCGTCGAGCAGAAATATCTGCAGATCCGGGCCACGCCGTAGTTCACTGGACAGGAGAACCTCGCACGAGCGGACAAGCCAGTCCCGCTCGGCGGCGCCGAAAGGTGGCACGGTGGTCGGAAGTTCCGCAGCGACGCCCATCCACGTCCTGCTGCTCAACGCGAGTCACGAACCACTCGCCGTCGTCACCGGGCGGCGTGCGCTGGTTCTCATCCTGGCCGGCAAGGCCGTCAGCCTCGAGGACCGGGCCGTCGTCCTGCGGTCCGCGCAGCTGTCGATGGCGCTACCTGCCGTCGTCCGGCTCAACCGGTACGTCCGGGTGCCGTACCGCCCGCCCACGTCGGTCAGCCGACAGGGCGTGCTGCGTCGAGACGGCCGTCGCTGCGCCTACTGCCACCTGCGCGGGGACACCATCGACCACGTGCTGCCGCGGTCACGCGGCGGGAAGCACAGCTGGGAGAACTGCGTGGCCTGCTGCAGTCGTTGCAACACGCGCAAGGCCGACCGCACTCTCGACGAGCTGGGGTGGTCGCTGGGGTTCACGCCGGGTCCGCCGCAGCGGATGACGTCCGGTGAACTGTGGATGAGCGACCACACGGATCCGGCCTGGCACCGCTGGCTGGACAGCGCTGCCGCCTGACGGCGGGAGGACGGGGTGGAGCAGCGGACGCCTCGGGCGTGGTGTGCTCCCGGGCCTCGGGACCCCTGATGCGGCGACGCGTCCGGAGGCCGTCCGCAGGGTCTCGATGCGGGCCGGTGCGGGCGCGACGGTGATCCGCCGTGGCGCGCGGCGGGCCGGCAACGGTCGAGCGCTGGTGCGGGTGGTGCAGGTACTGCCTGGTGCGGGTGCTGCAGGTACTGCCTGGTGCGGTGCTGGAGGTGCTGCAGGTACTTTCTGGTGCCGCTGCGGTGTTCCGGTGCGTCAGCCCACCCGGACGGCGCGACCGACCCGGACAGCGTGACCGACGCGGACGGCGCGACCGACGCGGACGGCGCGGCCGACGCGGACGGCGGTGGGGGCGGTGGCGGTGCGGGTGTGCGACATGGGGAGCTCCTGGGTTCGGATCGTGGGGGATGAGGGGTGGTCCGGGACTGCGGAACGGCGGGTGGTGCGGCCGGGGTCAGCCCACGCGGACGGCGCGACCCACGCGGACGGCGCGGCCGACGCGGACGGCGCGGCCGACGCGGACGGCGCGGCCGACGCGGACGGCGGTGGGGGCGGTGGCGGTGCAGGTGTGCGACATGGGGAGCTCCTGGGTGCGGATGGTGGGGGATGAGGGGTGGTCCGGGACTGCGGAACGGCGGGTGGTGCGGCCGGGGTCAGCCCACGCGGACGGCGCGACCCACGCGGACGGCGCGACCCACGCGGACGGCACGACCCACGCGGACGGCACGGCCGACGCGGACGGCACGGCCGACGCGGACGGCGGTGGGGGCGGTGGCAGCGGTGACGATGAGGGTGTGCGACATGGGGAGCTCCTGGCTTCGGATTCAGCGGCGGGTCGGTGAGGGTGCTGCGGTGTGGGGCGAGAGCGGTGAGAAGGCCTGCGGGAGAGCAGTTGTCAGCCGACGCGGACGGCGCGACCGACGCGGACAGCCCGGCCGACGCGGACAGCGCGACCGACGCGGACAGCCCGACCGACGCGGACAGCCCGGCCGACGCGGACAGCCCGACCGACGGGGATGGCCCGACCCACGCGGACGGCGGTGGGGGCGGTGGCGATGTGCGACATGGGAGCTCCTGGCGAGGTGGCGGGGGAGGCCGGACGGACCGGGTGGTCGGGTGCTGCGGTGGTCCGGCCGGCGACCGGCGGTTCTGGGATGGCGGGCTATCGGTTTTGGTCACTCACTGCGACTGATCGATCGCGGCAAATGAAATTGTAATCGCCGTTCGGAGGCCCATAACAAGGCCGGACATTGCGTGATCACGGGTGGTCACGAAATGGGAAACGCCGCCACCTGTGCGAAGCAGATGCGTTAACAGCGAATGGGTGGTTTCCACCGGTTAGCGGTACAATGAGGTACAAAACTTCACTCTGATGATTTGTCTGTACCGCATTCTCCGTGCGTCCGAACCGGTGGGCGGCACCGACACGCAGCACCAACGAGGGATCTGCAGCTTAGGCCGACAGGGGGCGACAATCGGTCGTATCGGGCGCCGCGGCCAGGTGACGCGGCCCCTTTGAATGTCCCGCCGACATTGTTGTGAACCGACGATTACGACCGGTCGTCGTTGTGTGGGTGAACGCCGGATGATTACCCAGAGACACCGTCGGATCACCGCGGGCCCGCGAGGTCGCGGGTACAGCAGCTCGGACCCCTCCCAGAACGCCCGGGCCGCGGCGTCCGGTCGGCCGTCAACGGATACCGTCGCGCGGGTGACCCGCATCCACGACCTGACCGCGATCGAACTGGCGGCCGGCATCGCCACCGGTGAGCTGTCGTCGTCCGACGTCGTCGGTCACTATCTGGACCGCATCGCGCGGCACGACGCGGGCCTCGGTGCCTTCCGCACGGTGACGCCCGACCTCGCGCTGGCCGCCGCCCGGCGCGCCGACGCCGCCGTGGCGGCCCGACGCGGTCGCGGCCCGGAACTGCCTGCGTTGCACGGCGTACCGCTGGCGGTGAAGGACCTGACTGCGACGGCGGGGGTGCGCACCACCTTCGGTTCGGCGTTGTACGCCGACCTCGTGCCTGACGTCAGTGACGACGTCGTCGCACACCTGGAGACCGCGGGCACCATCAGCCTCGGCAAGACCAACGCCCCCGAGTTCGGTCTGCCCTGTTACACCGAGAACCGGCTCGGGCCCCCCGCGCGGACGCCGCACGACCCGGGGCGGATGGCCGGTGGCTCGTCCGGTGGTGCGGCGGCCGCGGTCGCCGGCGGTCTGCTGCCCTTCGCGCACGGCACCGACGGCGGCGGCTCGCTGCGCATACCGGCGGCGATGTGCGGCCTGGTCGGGCTCAAGACCACCCGGGGCCTCGTCTCCCGGGGACCGGTCGGCAGCGATGCCCTGGGGCTGTCCGTCCACGGGCCGCTGGCCCGGACCGCCGCCGACGCCGCCGCGCTGCTGGAGGCGATGCAGACGCCGGTGTGGAGCGAGCCCTACGTCAGTCCACGACAGAGCGGACTGGTGGCGGCGGCCGGCCGGGACCCGGGGCGGTTGCGCATCGGACGGTCCCTGGACACCGCCATCGCCGCGGTGGCCGACGTGGTCGTCGATCCCGAGGTGCGCGCCGCGTGGGAGGACACCAGTGCGCTGCTCGCGGAGCTCGGCCACGAGGTGGTCGACCTCGACATCCCCGATCCGCCCGGGCTGGTGCCCGCCTTCCTGACGGTGTGGGCCGCGTTCACCCATGCCCGTCCGCTGCCGCCGGAGGCTGTGGATCTGCTGATGCCGTTGACCCGTCATCTGTGGGAGCGGGGCGCGGGGGTGGGCGGGCCCGAGCTGGTGCAGGCGATGGGCACGGTGCAGGCCGCCGGCCGGACGCTGGCCCGGGCGATGGGCGGGTGCGACGCCGTGCTGTTCCCCACCGTGGCCCGACTGCCGCCGCCGGTGGGCTGGTTCACCGACCCCTGCGACCCGGCGGAGGACTTCCGGCGGCAGCTGGTCTTCACGCCCTGGACCGCGCAGATCAACATCACCGGCCAGCCCGCGGTCAGCGTCCCGCTGCAGTGGACCGCCGACGGTCTGCCGGTCGGGATGCAGTTCGTGGGCCGGCACGGCGCGGAGGCCCTGCTGCTGTCCCTGACCGGCCAACTCGAGCGTGCCCGACCGTGGCGACACCACCTGCCCGGCATGTGGTGATCGGCCGTTCTGGGTTAGGTTTCCCGGGTGAACTTCTTCGAGGGCCTACTCGTGTTCGTGGGCATTCCCGTCGTGGTGGTGCTCGGTCTGTTCCTGCTGACCGTGCTGCCCGGCCGCAGCCGGGCCCGCCCCCCGTACAAGCCGGGCGGCCCGTGGGACTACTCCGACCGCTTCTACACCGGTGACACGTCCGTCGACGTGCCCCCGCATCTGACCGATTCGCCGCTGGGAGGCGCACGTGGCACATGGTGAACTGTCCGCCCGCCTGACGGAGCTGGAAGCCCGGCAGGAGAGCCACAACCGCGGCTACGCGATCGTGGGACCGCAGGGTGACGTCGACTCACCGCTGGACCGTGAGCAGCTCGAGCTCCTGGACGACGTGCTGATCGAGGCCGAGCGCAAGACCGGTCTGCGGTTCACCGCCTACCTCGGCGGCCTGGGCAGCGACACCCGGTCGACCGCGGAGGACCTGTTGAAGTCCCTCGGCCACGAGGCTCCGGTCGCGGTGCTGCTGGCCGTGTCACCCGCGCAGCGGGTCGTCGAGGTGGTCACCGGTGGTGAGGCGTCCCGTCGGATCAGCGACCGGGCGGCGCGCCTGGCCGTGCTGACCGTGACCGCGGCGTGCGGCGTCGGGGAGATCGCCGACGGCATGGTCAACGGCCTGCGCATCCTCGCCGACCAGGCCGGCACGCTGCCCGACCGCTCGAACTGGTGACCCGTCCGCCGGCGGCGCCGGCGCCCTGAAGTCCTGCAGTACCGAGATCCTGGTGGTTCCTCCGTGTGACGGACGAACCACCAGGATCTCGTCGTTCGCGGGATCGGGCGGGGTCGACCGCTGGAGACGGATCTACCCTCCCCGCGATTCCGGCGGTCACCGCTCGCCTCGCGAGGGCGGCCGCCGGGATCGCGGAGCAGGATCCACCCGGACCGTCCGGGTCGGTCCGGGATCAGCCCCGGTCGGTCCGCTGCGCGGCCAGTGCCCGCTGCAGACCGGCGCGGCCCTCGGAGACCAGTCGGCGCAACGCGGCCGGATGGTCCTGCGCCTCCCACGCCAGCGCCCGGTCGATCGTGGCCTGATCGACCGACCAGCGCGGGAACAGCCCGACGGCGACCTTCTGGCCGACCTCGCTGGAGCGCCGCGCCCAGACGTCGGCGACGGTGTCGAAGTACTGGTCGGTGAACGGCAGCAGCAGCTCCCGCTGCGCCGGGTGGGCGAACCCGCTGATGGAGGCGTCCTGGAAGGCGTTGGCCATCGTGTCGTCGTGGGTCAGCCGGTCGAAGATCGCCTGCTTGGACTCCGGCGTGGGCACCAGCGCCCGGACCAGGGCGGCCTTGCGGTCACCGGATGCGGTCGCGTCGGCGGCCGCGGCGGCCGCGATGTCGTCCTCCCCGCGCCAGCCGTGGGCCACCAGCGCCCCCAGCATCGTCCACGACAGGTCGGTGTCGACGGTGAGGCCGTCCAGCGGTGCGCTCCCGTCGAGCCAGCCCGCCAGGGCGGTGAGCTGCTCGGGGCCCAGGCGTGCACCGGAGAGCGCGTTGACGCCGGCGAGCTGCAGGTCGCTGCCCGCCGGGGCGGCCAGGACGAGCCGGTGCAACCCGTCCGCGACCGTCGGCCACCCCACCGCGTCGGCCCACGCCGGATCGGCGTAGGACCCGACGGCCACCGAGAGCTGCGAGAGCACCCGCTGGACGACGCCGATCTCGTCCTCCGCCGGCAGTCCGCGCAGGGCCAGCGCCACGAAGTCGCGGGCCCGGGTCAGCGCGTCCCGGGTCATCTCCCAGGTGGCCGACCAGATGAGCGTCCGCGGCAGCGACTCGGCGAAGTCCCCGATCCGCTCGACCGCCGTCGCCAGCGACGCGTCGTCCAGCCGCACCTTGCCGTAGGTCAGGTCGTCGTCGTTGACCAGCACCAGGGCCGGCCGCCGGACCCCGACGAGTTCGGGCACCTCGGTGCGGGCGCCGGTGACGTCCAGCTCCACCCGGTGCACCCGCACCAGGGGACCGTCGGCACCCTCGCTGTCGTACAGCCCGACCGCGAGCCGGTGCGTCCGCAGCTCACCCGCACCCGGTGCCGCGCCCGTCTGCACCAGGGTGAACGCGGTGAACCTGCCGTCGTCGTCGACCTCGAACTCGGCGGACAACCCGTTCAGCCCGGTGGTCAGCAGCCACTGCGCGCTCCAGCCGGACAGATCGCGGCCGGAGGCCTCCTCGAGCGCGTCCAGCAGATCCTGCAGCTCGGCGTTGCCGAAGGCGTGGGCGGCGAAGTAGGCGCGCAGCCCGGTGAGGAACGGCTCGTACCCGACGTAGGCGGCGAGCTGCTTGAGCACCGACGCGCCCTTGGCGTAGGTGATGCCGTCGAAGTTCACCTCGACGGCCTGCAGGTCCACCATGTCCGAGGCGATCGGATGCGTGGAGGGCAGCTGGTCCTGCACGTACGCCCATGACTTCTCGATGTTGGCGAACGTGGTCCACGACGAGGTGAACTCGGTCGCGTCGACCTGCGCCACCACCGAGGCCCAGGTCGCGAACGACTCGTTGAGCCACAGGTCGTCCCACCAGCGCATGGTGACCAGGTCACCGAACCACATGTGCGCCATCTCGTGCAGGATCGTCTCGCAGCGCCGTTCGTGCAGGTAGCGGGTCACCCGCGAGCGGAACACGAAGTCCTCGCGGAAGGTGACCGCGCCGGCGTTCTCCATCGCCCCGGCGTTGAACTCCGGCACGAACAACTGGTCGTACTTGCCGAACGGGTAGCGCACACCGAACGCGGCGTGGAAGAAGTCGAAGCCCTGGACGGTCTGCTCGAACAGCTCGTCGGCGTCGAGGAACTCGGCGAGGGACTTGCGGCAGTACAGGCCCAGGTCGATGCCGTCGTGGGTGCGCCGCACCACCGCGTACGGCCCGGCGACCAGCGCGGTGACGTAGGTGCTCATCCGGGCGGTGGTGCGGAACGTGTGGGTGTTGGCGCGGCCGGCCGGGGTCACCGACGCGGTCGCACCGTTGGTGACGACCTGCCACGTCCCCGGGGCGGTCACCGTCATGGTGAACGTGGCCTTGAGGTCCGGCTGGTCGAAGCAGGCGTACATCCGCTTCGCGTCGGCGGTCTCGAACTGGCTGTACAGGTAGACCGCGCCGTCGACGGGGTCGACGAAACGGTGCAGCCCCTCACCGGTGTTGGTGTACACCCCGACGGCGTCGACGACGAGTTCGTTCTCGGCGGCCAGCGGCGGCAGCGCCAGGCCACCCTCGGTGGTCCATCCGGAGACGTCCAGCGACTCACCGTTGAGCGTCGCCGCGGTGACCGACTCGCCGACGAAGTCCACGAACGTCGAGGCGCCCGGTTCGGCGTCGAACCGGATGGTCACGTGCGTGGCGAAGGTCCGTTCGCCCGGGTCGCCGTGGCCGTCGGTGAGGTCGAGTTCGATGCGGTAGCTGTGGGTCCGAAGCACCGCGGCCCGCGCACGCGCCTGGTCACGGGTCAGATTGGGGGGTTGGGACACGGCGTGGTGATCCTTCGGGTCTGCATCACATCGGTCGGATCTGCGATGTCGGGGAATAAATCTAACCTCCCGGTCGGCTGTACCCCGACGAGCGGGCGGAGACCCGGACGACCGGATCCGCACCGGACCGGGTATCGGTCCGCCGACCGACCTTTCGGCCCACCGCACGACACGCCGCCCCGCGGGCGGCACGAGACCAGGGAGTTCCGTTGAGCACCGACACCGCTGCCACCCCCGACACCGCGCCCGCCGGCGGGACGAGGGACCGGGCCGACTTCTGGTTCGACCCGCTGTGCCCCTTCTGCTGGATCACCTCCCGCTGGATCCTCGAGGTCGAGAAGGTGCGCGACATCGAGACCCACTTCCACGTGATGAGCCTGGCCGTGCTCAACGAGGGTCAGGACATCCCGGCCGACTACGCCGAGATGATGAAGAAGGCCTGGGGGCCGGTGCGGGTCGCCATCGCGGCGGCGCAGCGGCACGGTGACGAGATCCTGTCGCCGCTGTACACCGAGATGGGCACCCGCATCCACAACGAGGGCAACAAGGACTTCGCCGACGTGATCGCCGGGTCGCTGGCCGCGCTCGACCTCGACCCGGAGCTGGCGAAGGCGGCCGACACCGACGAGTTCGACGGCGCCCTGCGCACCTCCCACCACGCCGGCATGGACAAGGTCGGCAAGGGTGTCGGCACCCCGACCATCCACATCAACGACGTGGCCTTCTTCGGCCCGGTCATCACCCGCATCCCGCGCGGCGAGGATGCGGGCCGGCTGTGGGACGCCAGCGTGACCCTGGCGTCGTTCCCGTACTTCTTCGAGATCAAGCGTGAGCGCACCGAGGCGCCGCAGTTCGACTGAGCCGGCCCGGCCACGCACCCCCGGGTCGGGTTCCGGCCCGGGGGTGTGGTGACCGTGCCACCCGGCCCACGGCGCGCGATACTCGGACCCATGACGAACGCATGGGGTGTGCGGCTGCCGCGGGACCTGCGCAGTGGGCCGGTGGTGGTCGGCATCGACAGTGCCGAGAACTCCGGCCGGCCGCTGCGAGCGGCCGCCTTCCTCGCCGAGTGCCTCGGGCGTGAGGTGGTGCTGGTGCACGTCCGGCGACGGTTGATGCCGTTGGCCGAGGGCTACCTGCCCGTCGGCGAGGACCTCCAGCTGTCGGCGGAGGTCGAACGCGAGCTCGACCAGGAGCTGATGGAGCAGATCACCGCGAGCGGGGACCTCGACGGTGTGCGCTGGCAGTTGATCTCCAGCTACGGCGAGGCCGCGACGGAACTCATCCGGATCGCCCAGGACCGGGACGCGGCGGTCGTGGTCGTCGGGAAGCGGCACTCCGGGTTCGCCGAGTTCCTGCACCGCATCACGTCGGGCTCGGTGTCCCGGGCGATCGTGGCGGCACAGAAGTGCCCCGTGATGGTGGTGCCCTGACGTCCGGTCGGCGGACGGCCGGCTGCGGTCAGCCGGGCCGGCGGCGGGGCCGATCGCCGGTGCGGCCGTTGCGCAACGGCTCCGGCGGCGTGTAGTTACGCCGCACGACGACCACTTCCTCCTCGGCCCTCGCGAGATCGTCGGCGGTGGGCCGGCCCACCTCGCGGGCCCGGGTCGCCGCCGCCCAGGGCACCTGGGTGCCCCGGGTGGTGACCAGACCGCGCAGGGCCCGCTCCGCATGGTCGACCCGCCGGTCGCGGCCGGACGCCGGTGGCGGTGGCGGTGGCGCGGAGGCGACCGTGGCCGTCTCCGGGGAGTCCGCGGCCCGGGGCGCGTCGGGTGCCTCCGGTCGTCCCACCGGCATCGGGGACGCGTCGGCCGACCGGAGGCGGGGGCGCTTGCGCAGCCGCGGTGGTCGATCCTCCGGGGCGGCCGCCGGGTCGGTGACGCCGGCGGGGCCGGCGTCGGGCGCCGGAGTGGACGGCGGGCCCTGCTCGCGGCGCGCGCTGCGACGCCGGCGTGGGGCCGGTCCGTCCGGGGTCTGCGACACGGCCGGACTCAGTGCGCCGCGGCCACGGCGGCCGGGACCGCGCGCGGCTGGCCGATCTCGGACAGCATCTCGGTGAACCAGTCGGTCGTCAGGTCGAACTGCTTCCCACCGCGGAGCCGGTCGAACTCGACCGCGCGCAGCTGCCCCCCGTGCTCCTCGTCGTGCCCGATCACCCCGGACTCGCCACGCAGCGCGCACTCCACCGCGTAGTCGGTCATCGACTTGATCAGCATCAGGTCGTCGGGGTTCGGCGGCGCGGAACGCGAGTAGTAGCCGGACTTCTGGACCATCACCTTCTCCGCGCCGAGCTTGGCCGCGAACTGCTTGGCCAGCCACGCGCCGGGGTTGACGAGGTCCAGCTTGACGTGGCCGAAGGGGTCCCGCGGCACGTCCTGGCCCGAGCGCTCCATCTCGGCGACGATGGTGTCCACGCCGGCGCCCTCGGAGACGAAGATCGTCACGTTGCCGACCCGGTCCATCACCTCGCGGAGGCGCTCCGCCTCCCGCTCGATGTCGAACTCCGCCTCGGGCAGGTACACCGCGTGGATGTCCCAGGCGGCCCGGTCCAGGCCGATCTCGGGCAGCCACTCGCGGCTGTCGAGCCACTCGCGGTACTTCTGCGCGGTGGCTGCGGTCAGCCAGCCACAGTGCCGGCCCATCACCTCGTGCACCAGCAGGGTCTTGACGTTGGCGTTGTGCTCGGCCACCACGTTCTGCGCGAACCGGGAGCCCTGCTCCGCGGCGGTCCAGGCACCCAGCGACTGCCGGATCGGCACGATGTCGTTGTCGATCGTCTTGGGCAGACCGACGACGGTCAGGTCGTAGTCGTTGTCCTTGAGGTACCGCGCGAGATCGGCGGCGGTGAGGCTGGTGTCGTCGCCGCCGATGGTGTGCAGCACGTCGACGCCGTCGATGGTCAGCCGGATGGCCGCCACCATCAGCGGGTCCTCACCCTCCGAGGTCAGCCCCCGCTTCACCAGGTCCTTCGCGTTGGTCAGCTTCACGCGCGAATTGCCGACCGGTGACCCGCCGTAGGAGTGCAGCAGGTGCGCCTTCTCCCGGACGGCCGGCGTGATCGTGCGGTAGCGGCCGGTCAGCAGGCCCTGGTAGCCGTTCTCGTAGGCGATGATCTCGATGTCGGGGGCCAGCTCGGTGTAACGCTCGATCAGGCCACCGACCGCCGAGGACAGACACGGTGCGAACCCGCCCGCGGTGAGCAGCGCCACCTTCCGGATGGTCATGGGTGTCATCAAACCTCTCTGGCCGAGATCTCCGAGCCACTCCGGCGAAGATCAACGAGCCACGGTACCTGCGCGCACGACCAGCAGGTACAGCCCGCCGGCGACGAGCGCCCAGAAGGCGGCGCTGACACCGCCGACGGCGATCCCGGAGGCGGCCACGACGAAGGTGACGGCTCCCGCCTCGCGGTGTCGCGCGTCGGCCAGGGCGGCACCGGCGGACTGCGCGAAGGCCCCGATCAGAGCGACCCCGGCGATGGCGGCGATGATGCCGGGCGGGGCGGCGACGCTCACCGCGGCGATGACCGCACTCAACGGCCCGAACGCGAGATAGGTGGCTCCGGCGGCGATCCCGGCGATCCACCGGCGGTCGGGATCGGGATGCGCCTCGGGTCCGGCGGCCAGCGCCGCCGAGATCGCCGCGAGATTGATGCTGAACCCCCCCAGGCCCGCGGTGGCCACCGTGGCGGTCCCGCTGTACAGCAGCGACGGCGCCAGCGGCGCCCGGTACCCGAAGGATCCCAGCACGGCCACGCCCGGGATGTTCTGCCCCGTCATGGTGACCAGGTACAGCGGGAGGCCGACCGCCAGCACGGTCGGCAGGTCCCACGCCGGTGTCGTCCACACCAGGGTCGGAGCGAGCCGCATCCCCGCCAGCCCGGCGAGCGAGCCGTCGAGGGCGATCACCAGCAGCGCCACCACGAACGCCCCCGGTACCGCCCAGCGCCGGTTGAAGCGCAGCAGCACCAACCAGGTGACGAGCACCGGGGCGACTGCCGCCGGTTGGTCGGCCAGCGCGCGGAACGGCTGCACGCACAGTGTCAGCAGCACCCCGGCGAGCATGGCGCTGGCCACCGCCGCCGGGATCCGTTCGACCCAGCGACCCAGCGGCCGGACCACCGCGGTGAGCACGTAGAGCGCCCCGGCGACCAGGAACGCGCCGATCGCGGTGGGGTAGCCCCCGGCAGGCAGCGCGGCGCCGGCGAGCAGGGCCGCACCCGGGGTGGACCACGCCAGGGTGATCGGCATCCGGTACCTCCACGACAGCAGGATGCAGCCCGCCCCCATGGTGAGACACACGGTGAGCAGCCCGGACGCGGCCTGGGCGTCGGAGGCGCCGACCGCCCGCAGCCCGGTCAGCACCACCGCGAAGGCGGAGGTGAAACCGACGATGCCGGTGACGACACCGGCCAGGACGGCCGACCCCCGCGAAGCGTTCACGCCGGGGGACTCTACGTCCCGACGGCGGTCAGCCCTGCGGTACGGGCTCGCCGCCGCCCACCGGCGCCGGCGGGACGTCCAGGAAGCGGACGACCCGGTCGATGCGGCGGCCGAGCCGGCGCGCGGACGCGGCGTCGGGGCCGACGGGGCTGGCCGGTGACGCCTTCATCAGGCGCAGCTGGTCGCAGGCCGGCCCGGGTGCCGGCCGGGGACGATCGCCATTCCCGTTCGATGACGGTGCAGCGGGTGTCGGCGGTGGCCAGATCCATGGGGGAGTCTCCTGAGGTCACCGCCGACGCCAGGCGGCAGCCGTCGCGACGGCCCGGGCGGCGTCAGGGCGCCGTCGGCGAGCTGGTCTCGTACGTCGCGATCAGACGCTGGAGCACCGCGCGGAACGCCGCGACGTCACCACCGTCGGCGGCGATGACCTCGTCGGTGGCACTCTCGCTGGCGGTGTACATCTCGGCCAGCAGGGCGCGGCCGCCGTCGGTGATCTCGACCACCCGACGGCGGCGGTCCCGGGGATCGGCGGTCCGGCGCAGGTGGCCGGTGGCCTCGAGGTGGGCGATGGTGCGGCCCGCGGTCTGTTCGGTCATGTGCTGCGAACCGGCCAGTTCGCGCTGGGTCGCCGGACCGCCGGCCAGCAGTGACAGCACGATCACCCCGGCGTGGCTGACCCGGGAATCGCGCAGCCGGTTGTTCCAGCTCTGCTCCACCAACCGGGCGGCCGTCGACAACAACCGACCCGTCGCCCAGGAGGCGCGCTCGTCGGGGGTCGTCATGGGGTCCCTCCAGGGTCGGCGGGGATGGCGGTGGGTGGGCGGCGGTGCGGTGGGGCCGGCTCATTGTGCCCGAGGGTCGTTTCGTGGTGAAATTACTCAGCACGCTGAGTATTCTCGTCCCCACCGATGCACAGCCTGCTGAGGTTTTCCGCTCCCTCCGCTGTACCCGCCGTCCGATCCGGAGAACCCCCATGAGTCCCACGTCGCCGTCCGGCGCCCCCGCACCTCCCGCACCGACCGCCGCCGCCGGTCCGGCCACCGGGCCGAGCCGGAAGCGGGCCGTCCTGCGGGCTCTCGGGGTGGTCGGGGTGATCGCCGTCTGGCTGGGCATCGCCGGCGTGGGCGGTCCGGCGATCGGTTCGCTGTCGACGGTGCAGTCCAACGACCAGGCGACCTTCCTGCCCGCCGGCGCGGAGTCGGTCGAGGCCGGCGACGCCGCCGCTGCGTTCACCGACGACGATTCGTTGCCCGCCTTCGTGGTCTTCGCCGCCGACGGCGCCGCGACGCCGGAGCAGCTCACGGCCTGGCAGGCCTTCGCCGCCGGACTGCCCGACCTGCCGGTGACGCTGCCGGCCGGGGAGGGAGTGGCCGCCGAGGAGAAGACGGTCGGGGACTACCTGCTCGCGCCGCAGGTGCCGCTGGTGCCCTCGGCCGACGGCGAGGCGGCGCTGGTCGTGGTGCCGCTGAACGCCGACCTGGTCAACGAGCCCGACGCCGCCGGCGAGCCGCCCCTGAGCACCGTCATCGACGCCGTCCGGGCGGCCGCGGTGGCCGACGCCGCCGGGGCGCAGGCCCACGTCGCCGGTCCGGCGGGCCTGATCAGCGACCTGGGGGCCGCCTTCGGTGGCATCGACGGGCTGCTGCTGCTGGTGGCGCTGGGGGCGGTGCTGGTCATCCTGTTCTGCGTGTACCGGGCGGTCGTGTTGCCGTTCGTGGTGCTGTTCACCTCGGTGAGCGCCCTGGCGCTGGCCGGCGGCGTCGTCTACCTGCTGGCCAGGGACGGCGTGCTGGAACTCAACGGCCAGAGTCAGGGCATCCTGTTCATCCTGGTCGTGGGCGCCGCGACCGACTACGGCCTGCTGCTGGTCGCGCGCTACCGCGAGGAGCTGGAGCGGACGGAGTCGAAATACACCGCCGTCGCGCGGGCCTGGCGCGCGTGCGTCGAGCCGATCGCCGCCAGCGCCGGCACCGTCGTGATCGGTCTGCTCTGTCTGCTGCTGAGCGATCTGAACTCCAACAAGACGCTCGGCCCGGTCGGGGCCATCGGGATCGTCGCCGCCCTGATCGGTGCGCTCACCCTGCTGCCCGCGCTGCTGATGGCCGGCCGGTGGCTGTTCTGGCCGCGCATCCCGCACGCCGCCCCCGCGGGCCGCCACCAGCTCGACACCGCCTCGGTGCCCGCGGCAGACCTGGTCGACGCCGATCGGCCCGCGCACGGCCACGCCGCCACCGGTGCGGCCGCCGGCCCGGGACCGGGGATCTGGGGACGGGTGGCCGGGTTCGTCGACCGGCACCCGCGCCGGATCTGGATCGTCACCGCCGTCGTGCTGGGCGTCGCCTGTCTGGCCGTGCCGACGCTGAAGGCGTCCGGTACCGCGCAGACCGACGTGTTCCTCACCGAGGTCGACTCCATCGCCGGCACCGACGAGCTGGTCGCGCACTTCCCGGGCGGCTCCGGCAACCCGATCGTCGTGATCGCCCCGCAGTCCGCGCAGCAGGAGGTGTTGACCGCGCTGGGCGGGGTGGGCGGGCTCGCCGGTGACGCCACCGTCGTGACGGCACCGCAGACCGGTCCCACACCGCCGACGGACCCGCTGGTCGTCGACGGGCGGATCCAGATCCAGGTCACCCCGGCCGCCGCCGCCGATTCCGAGGAGGCCGAGCAGGCGGTGCGCGACGTCCGCAGCACCCTGCACGCGCTGCCCGACGGCGACGACATCCTGGTCGGCGGCAACACCGCCATCCAGCTGGACACCGTCGACACCGCCGAGCGGGACCTGACGGTCATCATTCCGGCCATCCTCATCGCCGTGTTCCTGGTGCTGTGCCTGCTGCTGCGGGCGCTGGTGGCGCCGCTGCTGCTGGTGGCCGCCACGGTGCTGTCGTTCGGCACCGCGCTGGGGGTGTCGGCGCTGGTGTTCAACCACGTGCTGGACTTCCCGGGGGCCGACCCCGCGGTGCCGCTGTTCGCCTTCGTCTTCCTGGTGGCGCTCGGCATCGACTACTCGATCTTCCTGATGACCCGGGCGCGGGAGGAGGTGGCGCTGCACGGGCCCCGCCGCGGCGTGCTGAAGGCGTTGCGGGTGACCGGCGGGGTGATCACCAGCGCGGGCATCGTGCTCGCCGCGACCTTCGCCGCACTGGCCGTCATCCCCATCCTGTTCCTCGCGCAGATCGCGTTCATCGTCGCGTTCGGAGTGCTGCTGGACACGTTGGTGGTACGCACCCTGCTGGTGCCGGCGCTGGCCGTGGACCTGGGCAGGCGGATCTGGTGGCCCGTGACCCCGACGCCCAACCGGCACCAGCGGGAGCTCATCGCGGCCGGCCGGGCCAGCGGGGACGCCGACCGTCCCTGACGGCCCCGGCCGGCAGGGGCGTGCGGCGCCGCAGGTCCGTCAGGGACGGACGGCCTTCCGCGCCGTCAGAGCTCGAGGTCCACGACCAGCAGCCCGTCCCGGCCGTCGGCGGCCGCGGCGGTGATGGCGGCACCCGCGGTCCGGTGCTCGGGGTCGTCGGCGTAGCGCCGCAACGCGTCGTGGTCGGTGAAGTCGGCGACCAGGCCGTGGGTGTAGCCGCGTTCGAGGTCCTCGGGGCTGCGGCTGGGACCGAACGCGACCGCGAGCAGGCCGGTCAGCCGGCCCTGCAGGGCGGCGATGTCGCCGAACGCGGTGAGCAGGTCGTCGGAGGCGTCGGGACGGGCCCGGACGAGCAGGATGTGTCGGATCATCCGCCGACCCTAGAGCCGGCCACCGACAGCGGAGCGCGGCCGGGGTGGGCCGCTCACGCGAAAGGCCCGGCGGAAGGATCACGCCGGGCCGTGGAAGCGCGGTGGAGCGGGCGACGAGGATCGAACTCGCGTCATCAGTTTGGAAGACTGAGGCTCTACCATTGAGCTACGCCCGCAACGGCCTGATCGGCCGGAACTCGGTGCCGATCATACCGGACACGGCGGGCCGCTCCGCGCGCGGCGGCCGGGACGGCGGGCCACGCCTCCGTGCCGGGCTAGGGTGGGTCGGTACGCCGGTCCCCGACGGCCGCGCGTACGCCGGGGTGTAGCGCAGCTTGGTAGCGCATCCGCTTTGGGAGCGGAGGGTCGCAGGTTCAAATCCTGTCACCCCGACGGCAGGACCGGCTCCGGTGTCGCTCGGGCCCCGGCCGCGCCGCCGTCCGGGAGGGACATCTGATGAGTGACACCGCCGACGCCGTCTCCGAGTCCGTCCGGCAGGCCGATCCCGAGCTGGTGGAGGTGTTCCGCACCTTCGAGACCGCCCTGTGGGCCCACATCAACGCCCCCGACACCCCCGAGGGTCGGCGGGCGGTGGCGGCGGCGGTCGCGGCGGAACTCGCCCGCGTGCGCGGTGCGGTCGACACCGAGCTCCAGATCGTCTCCTGACCGCAACCCCGGGACCCGCGCCGCGCGACGGTCAGGGGCGTCTCGCGGGCTCGCCTAGACTCGCACGGGGAAATCGCAGGGATCGTCCTGCGGAAAGTCACACGCACACACGCAGATCGCGCACGTCAGCGCAGTCGAGGAGCAATACACAGTGAAGAGCACCGTCGAACACGTGAACCCGACCCGGGTCAAGCTCAACGTCGAGGTTCCGTTCGACGAGCTCAAGCCGCACTTCGACAAGGCCTACAAGACGCTGGCCGGCCAGGTCCGTGTCCCGGGCTTCCGTCCCGGCAAGGTCCCGGCGAAGATCATCGACGCGCGCGTCGGCCGCGGCACCATCCTGTCCGAGGTCGTGAACGAGGCGATCCCGCAGATGTACGGCCAGGCCGTCAACGAGAACGCGCTGACCCCGCTGGGCCAGCCCGAGATCGAGGTCACCGAGATCGAGGACGGTCAGACCCTGGCGTTCACCGCCGAGGTCGACATCCGCCCCGAGATCACCGTCCCCGACGTGAGTTCCATCTCCGTCGTGGTCGACGACGTGGTCGTCGAGGACGCCGACGTCGACACCGAGATCGAGGCGCTGCGCGACCGTTTCGCCACCGTCACGCCGGTCGAGCGGGCCGCCGTCGACGGCGACCTGATCAGCGTCGACCTGCGTGCCTCGGTCAACGGTGAGGCGCTGGACGACGCGACCGCCGACGACCTGAGCTACCGCATCGGCTCCGGCGACCTGGTCGACGGCATCGACGAGGCCGTCACCGGTCTGTCGGCCGGCGAGAGCGCCACCTTCACCACCAAGCTCGTCGCCGGTGAGCACGCCGGCAACGACGCCGACGTCACGGTCACCGTGAACTCGGTCAAGGAGCGCGAGCTGCCGGCCGTCGACGACGAGTTCGCCGCCGAGGCCTCCCAGTTCGACACCGTCGAGGAGATGCGTGCCGATCTGGTCGAGCGGGTCCGCCGGACCAAGAACCAGGCCCAGGGCGCCCAGGCGCGGGACAAGGTCCTCGAGGCGCTGCTGGCCGCCACCGAGGTCCCGGTCCCCGAGGCCGTCGCCAAGGCCGAGTTCGACTCCCGTGAGCACGACGTGATCCACGCGCTGGGCCACGACGAGGCCGCGCTCGCCGCCTGGCTCGAGGAGGAGGGCAAGACCAAGGACGAGCTCGACACCGAGTTGAAGGCCGCCTCCGAGCAGAGCGTGAAGACGCAGCTGCTGCTGGACGCGATGGCCGAGGCCTCGGGCGTCGGCGTCAGCCAGGAGGAGTTCACCGAGCGCATCATCTTCAACGCGCAGCGGTTCGGGGTCGCCCCCGACGAGTACTTCAAGCGCATCCAGGAGCAGAACCAGCTCGGTGCGGTCTTCGCCGAGGTCCGTCGGGCCAAGGCGCTGGCCGACGCCGTCTCCCGCGCGACCGTCACCGACGCGAGCGGCAACGTCCTGGACGTCGCGGCGCTGTTCGGCTTCGAGCCGGTCGCCGACGAGGCGACTGACACCGACGTCGTGGACACCGACGCCGTGGACTCCCAGGCCCCGGAACTCGACGACTCCGACGAGAACGTCGAGATCATCGACGCCGTCTCCGAGACCGTCCCCGCGGCAGACCAGGACTCGGACGAGGCGCGACCCGCCTCCTCCTGACCCGTGGCGGTGTGGTCACGCCGACAGCGAACACCGGCCCGACCGGCGACGAACCGGGGGCCCGCGTGATTACTGTCGGCGTGACGCACCACCGCTGTTGACGCAGTCCCGGCGCTGCGGATCCGCAGCGCCGCCGGTGCCATCAAGTCAACCTGGAAAGCAGGGAGAAGTCAGTGAGCAACCGCCACCCCCTGGCCGCGATCGAGGCGGCCGCCCCGGAGATCCTCCCCGCGGTGATGCGGGGAACCCCCGGCATGTCGTTGACCGACTCGGTCTCCGAGCGCCTGCTCCGTGAGCGCATCATCCTGCTGGGCTCCGAGGTCCGTGACACCAACGCCAACGAGATCACCGCGCAGCTGCTGCTGCTCGCCGCCGAAGACGGCGAGAAGGACATCACCCTCTACATCAACTCCCCGGGCGGCTCGGTCACCGCGGGGATGGCCATCTTCGACACGATGATGTTCATCGAGCCGGACGTCGCCACCATCGCGATGGGCCTCGCGGCCTCGATGGGTCAGTTCCTGCTGTCCGCCGGCGCGCCCGGCAAGCGGGCGGCCCTGCCGCACGCCCGGATCCTGATGCACCAGCCGAGCGCAGGCGTCGGCGGCACCCAGTCCGACATCAAGATCCAGGCCGACATGCTGAACCGGACCAAGAAGGAGATGGCCGAGATCATCGCCGGCCACACCGGTCAGACCGTCGAGCGCATCACCGCCGACTCCGACCGCGACCGCTGGTTCACCGCCCAGGAGGCGCTCGAGTACGGCTTCATCGACAAGGTCATCGCTCGCGCGTCGCAGAGCCCGGTCAAGTGAGCGAGAACATCATGAACCCGAACTCCTACGTCCCGACCGGCATCTCCTCGGGCCTCAGCGCGCCCCAGGCCCGGTACATCCTGCCGTCGTTCATCGAGCGCACCAGCTACGGGGTCAAGGAGTCCAACCCCTACAACAAGCTGTTCGAGGAGCGCATCATCTTCCTCGGTGTGCAGATCGACGACGCGTCCGCCAACGACGTGATGGCGCAGCTGCTGGTGCTCGAGTCCCTGGACCCGGACCGCGAGATCACCATGTACATCAACTCCCCGGGTGGCTCGTTCACCTCGATGACGGCGATCTACGACACCATGCAGTTCATCCGCCCGGCGATCCAGACGGTGTGCCTCGGGCAGGCCGCGTCGGCCGCCGCGGTGCTGCTGGCCGCCGGCAGCCCCGGCCGTCGGCTCGCGCTGCCGAACTCGCGCATCCTGATCCACCAGCCGGCCACCGAGGGCGTCTACGGCCAGGTGTCGGACCTGGAGATCCAGGCCAACGAGATCCAGCGGATGCGCACCACCCTTGAGGACCTGCTGGCCAAGCACTCCACGAAGTCCGCCGAGCAGGTCCGGACCGACATCGAGCGCGACAAGATCCTGACCGCGGCCGAGGCCGTGGAGTACGGATTGATCGACCAGGTCCTCGCCTACCGCAAGATCGACGGCTGACCGTCGCTCCCGGGTCGGCGGCCGCACCTCCGGTGCGCTGACCGGCGACGATGCACCCGTGCACTCTGGTGCGGCCCGGGCGGAAAAGCCTCGCGATTCCGCCCGGGCTGGCTAGAGTGGAAAGCGTCCGGCACCCTCCACCGCTCCCGACGTGATCCGTCGGAACGGCCGGTGACGGGGCTCGGGCGAGACGGTGGTGACACACGACACGGGACGATCCGTCCCGGTGTCCACGAGATCTTCCACAACGGCCGGAACACAGCGCCGTGCAGCAGAGGCGTCCCGCTTTTCCGGGTCGTCGAACGGTAACGTCGACTCCGAGTGCCCGCGATCATCCGACGCGGCGGACACGGCGGTCGGTCTTCTAGGTGATTGTGAGAGCACATGGCGCGCATCGGTGACGGCGGCGACCTGCTGAAGTGCTCCTTCTGCGGGAAAAGTCAGAAGCAGGTCCGGAAGTTGATCGCCGGGCCCGGCGTCTACATCTGCGACGAGTGCATCGATCTCTGCAACGAGATCATCGAGGAAGAGCTGACGGAGACCAGCGACGTCAAGCTGGACGAGCTCCCCAAGCCGACCGCGATCAACGAGTTCCTCGACCAGTACGTGATCGGCCAGAATCCGGCCAAGCGTGCGCTCGCGGTGGCGGTCTACAACCACTACAAGCGCATTCAGGCCGGTCCCGACCGCGGGCCCGAGCCCGTGGAGCTGGCGAAGTCCAACATCCTGATGCTCGGCCCCACCGGCTGCGGCAAGACCTACCTCGCGCAGACGCTGGCGAAGATGCTGAACGTGCCGTTCGCCATCGCCGACGCCACCGCACTCACCGAGGCGGGCTACGTCGGTGAGGACGTCGAGAACATCCTGCTGAAGCTCATCCAGGCGGCCGACTACGACGTCAAGCGCGCCGAGACCGGCATCATCTACATCGACGAGGTCGACAAGATCGCCCGCAAGTCGGAGAACCCGTCGATCACCCGCGACGTGTCGGGTGAGGGCGTGCAGCAGGCGCTGCTGAAGATCCTCGAGGGCACGCAGGCCTCCGTGCCGCCGCAGGGCGGCCGCAAGCACCCGCACCAGGAGTTCATCCAGATCGACACGTCCAACGTGCTGTTCATCGTGGCCGGGGCGTTCGCGGGTCTGGAGAAGATCGTCAGCGACCGGGTCGGCAAGCGGGGCCTCGGCTTCGGTGCCGAGGTGCGCTCGAAGCTCGACATCGACTCGTCGGACGTGTTCTCCGAGGTCATGCCCGAGGACCTCATCAAGTTCGGCCTGATCCCCGAGTTCATCGGCCGGCTCCCGGTCGTCGCGACCGTGACGGCGCTGGACAAGGAGTCGCTGATCTCCATCCTCACCGAGCCGCGCGACGCGCTGTGCAAGCAGTACAAGCGGCTCTTCGAGATGGACGGGGTGCAGCTCGAGTTCACCCCCGACGCGCTCGAGGCGATCGCCGACCAGGCCATCCACCGGGGGACCGGCGCCCGTGGCCTGCGCGCGATCATGGAAGAGGTCCTGCTGTCGGCGATGTACGACGTGCCCGGCCGCGAGGACGTGGAGCGGGTCGTCGTCACCGCGGAGACGGTGCGGGACAACGTGTATCCGACCATCGTGCCGCGCAAGCCCAAGCGTGAGCCGCGCGAGAAGAGCGCCTGAGCGTTCCCCGCTCGACCGGATCGTGGCGGTTCCTGCTCGCTCACCGAGCAGGAACCGCCACGATTTTCTTTTCACGGGTTCTCGCGGCCGGTCAGGTCCCGACGATGCGGTGCGCGCCACTGTAGACGTTGAAGCTCGCGTCCCGGGTGAACCCGATCAGCGTCAGCCCGCGGTCGCGGGCCACTCCCACCGCCAGCGACGATGGCGCCTTGGGTGCAACCTTTGCAACGTCGCGCTCAGACAGGGCGATCGTTCTCCCGCGCGCTGAGCTGTACCTGGAGCAGCTCGATTTGGACCGCGAGCGCACCGATGAGCTCCTCGTCGGTGATGTCGCCTATCACCCTGAACCCGTCGTTCTCCAGTCCGTCCTCGAAGATGACTTTGAGGACAATGAATGCTCCGTCAGCAGTGTCATCCGCATCGAGCGGCGTCGTCGCCAGATTGTCGACGAGGTCGTTCACTGGGACGAGCTCTCGCTTGACGGAGCCTTCGTCAATGTCCGCGCCTACGTCGGTTTCGGAGGGGGTCCATGCAGCGACTGACGCTGTCAGAATGCTTCGGTACTGCCTCGTCAACACTCCTAGCAACTCTGCTGGTTGACAGTGCTCTGAAGCGCGAGTGCACCATCCTGGTTCGCCGTCGGCGGTGCGGGTCCTCAGCACGGCCCAGGCCCAGTCCGCGAAGGCGGACCGTTCCAAGCTGCTCACCTCACCGGGAGGGAGCACAGTCGAGAAGCCGACCCAATCGTCCGAGAATGTGAACGATGCGTCGTCACTGACGGCGTCCTGAGGATCGAATTGATCGGTCATCGCCTGTCCTTCATCTGCTGCGGCCGGGATGGAGACCCTAGCAATGTGTGGCGAGGCCTTCTGAGCCAATCTGCGCTACCAGCAGTTCGACATCGGCTTCCCTGTGATGGTGGCCGAAGGTCGTAGCGGGTGCTGTCCTCCGGTGGTGTCCACCTGGTCAGGCGAACCGAGCAAGCGGGGTATTCGTGTGTCCGGATGCCGTCGCAGCGCAGCTGAACACGCATCGGCTGTGTCTGGGACCGGCTACGCTCCCCTCAAGCGCGCCGAACGGGGGAATCGATGACAGCGCAGACTGAGCTGACGGCATCACTCGAGGACAAGCTGAACCGCCAGCTGGAACAGTGGCGTCGCAGCCTCATCGCACTGGATCGTCGGCAGCGCTTGTTGTACTTCAAGCACACCAAGAGCAGCTCGTTCGAGGTCGTCGCACCGGGACCCGTGGAGATCGCCTCGGACCTGAACGGCGGCAGTGTTCTCCTCGCCGCCCGGCAGGCCGGATTGGCTGCGGATGATGAAGGCTACGACGGCTTGCATGCGCTGGTCAGCGATAAGACGCCGGTGGAAGTGGAACGGGGCCTGAAGAGGCTCGACACCGTGTCGAAGCAGGTCTACGCCGATCGCGGCCTGTGGACGCTCAATCTCGGCCTGGGAATGCTCGAATGGATCGACCCCGACGACGGCAAGCCCGCGCTGGCCCCGTTGGTACTGCTCCCGGTGGAGCTGTCGCGGGCAGGAGTCGGACAGCCATACGAACTCAGCCGAACCGAGGACGAGCCGATGTTCAACGCGGCTCTCCGACACAAGCTCGATGCACTCGGCATCGATCTTCCCGACATCGATATTGACGACGTCGATGTCGACGGGATCATGAGGAGTCTGGCGACGGCAATCCTCGACCGGCCGGGTTGGTCCGTGCTGGGGCGAACCGTTCTGACCACCTTCACCTTCCACAAGGAGGCGATGTTCCGTGACCTGGGTGAGAACCTCGCCACGGTCGCCGCACACCCGATGGTCCAGCTGCTGGCCCTCGGGCCAGATTCCCCTTCTGCGCATTCGCTGTCGTTCGATCCGGTGGACGAGTCGACGTTGGACGAAACATTCCCGCCGGAACAGCTGGTCAGCATCCTCGACGCCGACGGCAGTCAGCGGAGATGCATTCTCGCGGTGAAGGCCGGCCAGAGTTTCGTCATGGACGGCCCGCCCGGCACCGGGAAGAGCCAGACCATCGCGAATATGGTCGTCGAGCTGATGGCCGACGGCAAGACGGTGCTCTTCGTCAGCGAGAAGGCCGCTGCACTGGACGTGGTCCGGAACCGGATCGGCGGAGCCGGTCTGGACAACTTCCTCCTGGAGCTGCACAGCCATGCCGCAACGCGCAAGCATGTCGTCGAGGAGCTCCATGCTGCGCTGACTCAGCAGGTTCGCGTCAGCCATCGCTTCGGCGAGTCCGACGTCCAGACGCTGACCGAGGCCCGCCGACAGCTGACCCAATACGCGAACGCGATGAACGAAACCAGAAAGCCCTTCAATCGCACCATGTTCTGGGCGCTGGGTCGGATCGCCGAGCTTGACGCGCCCGTGCGGGTCACACCGCTACGAAGTCCCCAGCATGCCCAGCTGACAGGTGGCCAACTCGCCGAAGTGCTCGAGCACGCGCGGCGCCTGGGGTCGGCGTGGCGCCCCGTGGTAGAGGGCGACGACTTTCTCTGGGCCGGGCTCGCCGCCGACGACCTCGACAATGCGGACGCCCAACGCATGAGTAGCGCGGCCGCCGAAGCCGGCCGAGCCGCGGATGCGCTGATCAGCCGGATCCACGCGGTCGACGAGGATCTCGGAGTCGCGATGTCGATGTCGGAGCCCGACATCCGGCGGAGACTGCAGTTGCTGGATCTCGCCAGCCGCAACCCGAACCCACCCGACATGTGGCTCACCGCACCTGAGATCGCCCACCTTCTCCCGCTGATCGCCGCGCGCGAGAGCACAGTCGGTGATCTTCTCGGCGCCCGCGGCCGGCTCGAGGCGTCGGTCGGCGACCGCTGGCCGGACGTCGAGCACGAGAGGCTCGCCGACCTCGACACGCTCAGCCGTGCTTCCTGGAAGCCGGAACTGACCCTGAAAGCCACCGAGGTCGGGCATCAGGCGGGATTCCTCGAGGCGGCGGCACCCTGGCTGCGCGCCATGTCGCAGGACGCAGCTCGCCTCGCTCGCCTGCTTGGGATGCGGGAAGCCCGCATTGACGCAGCCAGCGCGATGACCTACGCGAAACTGGCCGGTCTGGGGTCGGCGCCGCAACGGCCGGAGGCGGAATGGCTCAACCCGGCCGTCTATCAGGCCGTCCAGGAGTCGATGACCGTTCTCGCGCCTCTGGTGGAGCTCGTCCGGCGCCGCGACGAGGCGATGCGGGAGGTGTTCAGTGCGCAGGCACTTGACCTGGAGCTGTCGACCCTGCACATCCGGTTCCGTGACACCTACAAGGGTTTCGCGAAATTCTCCGGTCCCGCGAGAGCTGACCGGAAGGCCCTGAAGGAAGTCACCATCAGCGGCAAGCTCGACAAGGGGGTACTGGCCCACCTCGGGGAAGCGGCGGAGTGGCAAAAGGCGCACCGCGAACTCGCTACCCGCGAGCAGCGGTTCGCGCCGGCACTCGGACCCCGGTACGAGCGCCTCGACACAGATTTCGCGCGTATCGCGGGAGCCGTCGAAGTAGCGGAGAAGGCGGTCCGTCTCGCCGGTGCCGACCTCGACAGTGCTCGTCTAGCTGGCCAACTCGCCGCAGGAGCGGTACCGGATCCGTCGCTGGTGCCGCTGTCGATGAAGCTCAGCGCAGGTCTGTCCCAATGGGAAGAGCAGTCCGCTGCAAATCTGGGTGTGACAGCACGACTCGCGCTCCGCAACCTCACCCTCGACGAGGCCGCGTCGTGGTGTGAGCAGCAGCGAGCGGCTCTGGTGGCTCCTCTCCAGGCCATCGAACACGTCGCCGTGCTGGCCGGTAGAGACGTGACCGTCGACGAGGCGAGAACGGTTCTGCTGACGGCCAGGGAGGTACAGATCGCCGCGACGACGCTCGAAAGTACCCGAGACGTCGATGAGTCGACTTTCGGAGCCTTGTGGGGCGGGACGGACACCGACTGGTCGGTGGTCAGGTCGGCCTTGTCGTGGTCCGAGCAGGTCCGGACGGCGCTGTCCGGGCCCGTCGCGCCCACGGTTGCCCAGAACTTCGGCACCGTCGCGATGACGCCGGTGCAGTTGGCCTCTCGGATCAACGACTGGGAACGTGCGCGCACTGCAATTCTGAACGACTTCGCGGTGGAGCGGCAACGTGAGCTGCGCATCGAGGTCAGCGCGGACCTGGAGGCGGCGGCCGTCCTCATGAGCGACATGGCGGCAACCGGCGTCGGTGACATCGACGAGTGGTGTCGATTCCAGCACGAACGAACCTGGTTCACGTCGCACGGGCTGGCCGACGTACTCGATGCCGTCCAGCAGGCGCGAACCGACAAAGATGTGCTGTCGGCCTGTTTCGAAACCGCGATGCTGCAGGCATGGGCCGATGAGACCATCCGAACCGACGACCGTCTGACGCAATACAGGTCGAAAGAGCGCGACGCTCTGGTCACCCACTTCCGGGATCTCGATCGACAGCTCGTCCAGGACAGCTACTCGGTCGTCGCCGAACGATGCAGCGCCCGCCGGCCTCGCTCGCTTCGCAGCAGGGCGGCCCAGGTCATCGCTCGCGAAGCGCAGAAGAAGACCCGGCACAAGCCCATTCGCGCGCTGTTGTCCGAGACCGCCGAGCTGGTGCAGGAACTCAAGCCGTGCTTCATGATGAGCCCGCTCTCCGTCTCGCAGTACCTCCCGGCGGACCTGCGTTTCGACGTCGTCATCTTCGATGAAGCCTCACAGGTGCTGCCGGCAGACGCGATCAACTGCGTCTACCGCGGTCAGCAACTCGTGGTGGCGGGGGACCAGAAGCAGCTGCCGCCGACCGACTTCTTCGCCAGTGGCGAGGACGAGGACGAGGACACCGATCTCGACTCCTTCCAGTCGGTACTGGACCTGGCCAAGGGTGCCGGAGCGTTGACCTCCCTGCCGCTGAGCTGGCACTACCGCAGTCAGCACGAAGACCTGATCACGTATTCGAACTATCGCTTCTACGACGGCAAGCTGAGCACCTTCCCGGGTGCGGTGTTCGATGCGCCCGACCTGGGTGTCGAGCTCATCGTGGTGAACGGGCAGTACCGACGTGGTGGTGCCCGCGACAATCCGGTCGAGGCAGCGAAGGTCGCCGAGCGGGTCGCGCATCATCTGCACGAGCATCCCGAGCTGTCGCTGGGGGTGGTGACATTCTCTGCGGCTCAGGAGGATTGCGTTCGGGCAGCGCTGGAACAGCGGGCGGACACGGACCCGGCTTTGCGGGGCTTGCTCGGTGACCACGACCGTCTCGACGGGTTCTTCGTCAAGAGCCTGGAGAACGTCCAGGGTGACGAACGGGACGTCATCTTCTTCAGCATCGGCTACGGGCCGGACGAGTTCGGCAAGATGACGATGAACTTCGGCCCGTTGAACCGCGAGGGTGGCTGGAAGCGCCTCAATGTGGCTATCACCCGTGCGCGCCGCCGCGTGGAAGTGGTGAGCTCGTTCCGGGCCAGTCAGATGACCGAAACGCAGTCGGAGGGTATTCGCCATCTACGCGGGTACCTCGACTTCGCCGAACGAGGAATGGCTGCTCTGTCCACGGACTCGGTCGAGAGCCTGGGCGATGCGGAGAGCCCGTTCGAGGAGCAGGTGCTGCAGGTTATCCGCTCGTGGGGTTACGACGCCGTCTCGCAGGTGGGAGCCGCCGGATATCGCATCGACATCGCGATCCGTCACCCGGATCGGCACGGTTCATTCGTGCTGGCCGTGGAATGCGATGGCGCTGCCTACCATTCGGCGAAGACCGCGCGCGATCGTGACCGACTGCGTGAGGCGGTGCTGGTCGGACTCGGCTGGACCGTGCACCGGATCTGGGGAATCAGTTGGTGGCGAGACCGCGTCGTCCAAGAGACTCAATTGCGGTCAGCCATCGAACAGGCCGTCGCCGCCAGCGATGGCGATGCGCTGCCGGCGCTCGTTCCGATGCGGAGTTCGACCGTCGAATTCGAGGTCGTCGACTTCGACGCCCGACCCGATTGGGCGTTGCCATATGTTGCCGCCGACATCGAGGCGGACTTTCTCTACGACCCGAAGACGCCGGACGCCCTGCCGTCGCTACGGCGGTACTTCGGCAAGGTCCTCGCGGTGGAGGCGCCCATTCATGAATCGTTGATCTACGCGCGCTTCAATGACGACTGGGGGGTCGGGCGGATGGGCAGCTTGATCCGAGGCAACGTCGACCGTGCCCTCGCGAAAGTCGTCATCGACGGGCAGTCCGTGGTCCGGGACGACTTCGGGTTCTACCGCGTGCGGGACGCACGTGCCGCTGCGGTCCGCGTGCCGGCCGATCACGGCACGGTTCGCAAAGTGATCCAGGTTCCGCCCGAGGAGCTGGAGTTGGCGGCGCTGAACGTCATCAGGGACGCGGTTCTGGCCGACCGCGAGGCAACGCTGCAGGCGGTGGCCCGACTGTTCGGGTGGCGGCGGGTTGGTGCCGACATCCACAGCGCGATTGAGAGCGCGATCTCACGTCTCGTTGGCCAGGGATCGGTGGAAAGCGTTCGCAACCAGGGCCTTCGGATCGCCGACGCGTGAGCCCGGCCACCACGCGGCGCGTGCTCCAAACCCCACCTGATCAGAGAGTTGACCCGATGACCGAAGATACCCTGATCACGACTGTCCTCGACCTGGCAGACGCCGACACATCGTTGTCCGAGGACGTCAAGCTGCTCATCTTGGCCGCGTTGGACAGCGACGAGACCCTGTCCTCAGTGATAGAGCTCGGCCCGGGTACGGCTGCGCCAGCGGCCCCTGAGCACGCTGACCCGGTGCAGCCGGTCGGTGCGTACTTGAAGTCGATCAAGGTTTCAGGGTTCCGAGGTATCGGTCCGCAGCTGTCGCTGGCGCTCAGCCCCAGCCCGGGCCTCACCGTCATCGCCGGCCGGAACGGGTCGGGTAAGTCGTCCGTCGCTGAGGCGTTGGAGTTCGCCATCACCGGTCAGAGCTACCGCTGGGCGAACAAGTCAAAGGTTTGGAAGGACAGCTGGCGGAATCTGCACACTGCGGACAAGGCGGAGATCCGTATCGAGATTGCGGTAGAGGGACAGGGCGTGACCACGGTCGGCCTCGATTGGTCTTCGACGGCTCATCTCGACGACTGCGCGCGGTGGGTCCAACGACAGGGGGCGCCCCGGCAGCCCGGGCTCGACAGCCTCGGATGGTCTGTCCCGATGGAGCTCTACCGGCCGTTGTTGTCCTACGACGAGCTCGGCGGCCGGATGGAAGCCGAGCCGAGCAAGCTCCACGACGCGTTGGAGAAGATCCTCGGTCTGCAGCAACTGAATGATGCGTTGACGCGGTTGACCGCGCAGTCGAAGGCGCTCAGCGCGCCACAAGCCGAGGCGAAACGACTTGTGGTGGGACTCAAGTCGAAGCTGGAAGCATCAGGCGATTCTCGGGCTGCGACTGCACTCGCGCAGCTCAGGAAGCGGGCACCGGACCTGGGCGCGATTTCCTCGCTTGTCACCGGGGCGTCCGGATCAGTCGATCAGGGCCTCGATGTACTCGAGCGACTGAGTCGGTGGTCGGTCCCTACAGAATCAGACGTAGCTGCTGCAGCTGAAGCTCTCGAGTCCGCCGTCCAGGGCATGGTCGACGTGGCGAACGCTGCCGGGCAGATGCTCCGCGAGCGATCACAAATCCTGAAGCGCGCGGTGGAACTCCACGCGAAGCACGGTGATCAGCTTTGCCCGGTGTGCTCACAAGGGGAGCTCAACGCGGAGTGGGCGACCGTCGCGCGCGCCGAGGTGGACGCGGCGCACGCCGAGATCGCCGACATCGATAGGGCGCAGGGGGCGCTGGAGGAAGCCCGGCGCGTCGCCGTGGACATCGTCCGCACCACCCGAGAACTGCCGGCCGTCACAGACGCAGAGCTCACGCTGCTCGGACCCGCCGCGGCGGCCCAAGCCAACTGGCTGGCCGCGCCAGCGGGGGATGTCCAGCTCGCCACGCATCTGCGAGAAGCCTTCGCGCCATTGGCGGAGGCGTTCGACGGCCTCCGCGTGCAGGCCGCCGAACTGCTGACGCAGCGGGAGGATCTGTGGTCGCCGTTGGCGCTCGAGCTGAGTTCATGGCTCAGGCTTGCCACTGCCGCCGGCGAGAACGGACCGATGACGGATCGGGTCAAGGCCGCGGCTGAGTGGCTCAAGCAGAACGGCGCCGCTCTGCGGAACGAGCGGCTGCAGCCTATCGCCGGTCGGGCCCGGGCGATCTGGGCGATGCTCCGTCAGGAGAGCAACGTCGACCTCGGAGCCATCAGGCTCACCGGTAGCGGTACACAACGCAAGGTCGACCTGCGCGCGGAGGTCGACGGCACCGAGGCGGGTGCGCTCGGGGTGATGAGCCAGGGGGAGTTGCACGCGTTGGCACTGTCCCTGTTCCTCCCGCGAGCCACCGCACCTCAGAGTCCCTTCCGCTTCGTCGTTCTCGACGACCCGATCCAGGCGATGGACCCGTCGAAGGTCGAGGGATTTGTCCAGGTCATCAGCGAGCTGGCCCTCGACCGTCAGGTCATCGTGCTGTCTCATGATGACCGGCTGCCGGAGGCGGTACGGCGATCCGGTGTTGACGCCGGGATTGTCGAGGTGACCCGCGGTGCGGACTCGCAAGTGACGATCAGCAGCGCCGCAGACCCTGCTAGTCGGTACCTCGATGAGGCTTGGGCGGTCGCCAGGGATGAGAACGTGCCGACGACCATCAAGGACAAGATCACCCCTGGCCTGTGCCGGATGGCGTTGGAGTCTGCGGCGCGAGACGTGTTCATGAGCAACGCTTTCAGCCAGGGACTGTCGCGGGTGGACGTGGAATCAAGGTGGCAGGACGCCAAGCGGACCGCCGAACGCGTGGCCCTGGCGCTTCACGGAGACCGCAAGGCGTCGATCGACGGATGGGTTGACGGCGACTCCAAGCGGAGGCGGGCGCTCCGCATCTGCGGACGCGGCGCGCACCAAGGCGCCAACGCTGACCACCTCGATGAGATCAAAGACGTGAAAGCAGCGGTACACGCCGTCAGATGGGCGAAGAAGTGACGGCCCCAGGCGCGCATCTGCTGGAACACGCCGCATCGGTGCTGGAGGGGACGGTGGTGATCCCGGGAGTGCGGGTGAGCAGGGCCGCGGCCTTCCTCGCAAGGCAGGCGGTTGAGGAGATCATCGAGGACGAATGCAGCTACCTCTCGCCTGACCTGCGGCACGCCAGCACCCGGTCGCGGCTGATCATTCTGAGCCAGTTGGCCGACCCCGACCGCGCCCGGTTGATGCTCCGGGCGTGGTCCGGGCTTTCCGAGGCATGTCACCACCACGCGTATCAGCTACAGCCGACGACGAGCGAAGTGCGAACGTTGACGGCACTTGTCGCCGCGCTGGTTGGCGAGCCCACCGATGCCTGAAGTCGCTCTTGAATCTAGTGGTCAACCCCGGGCTCAAGGGCCGCAGCCTGGACCGGGCGTTCGACACCGACGAGTACAACGTGATGCTGGTGGCCAACAAGTTCCAGACCGGCTTCGACCAGCCGCTGCTCGTCGCGATGTATTTCGACAAGAAACTCTCCGGGGTTACCGCCGTACAGACCCTGTCCCGCCTCAACCGCACTTTCCGAGGGAAGTCCAGCACGTACGTGCTGGACTTCGTCAACAATCCCGACGACATCCTCGCTGCGTTCGAGCCCTACTACCGGCAGACGACCCTGGCCGGCCCTTCGGACCCCAACGTCATCCACGACATCCGGGACAAGCTCGACGCCGCGCAGATCTACACCGACTCTGAGGTCGATGGCTTGGCCGCTGTCTATGGCAACGGCGAAGGTAACAACGCCCTCACGCAGGGGATCACCCCGGGCAAGTCTCGCTTCTTGACCCAGATCGACCAGGCGACCACCGCCGGGGACGGACCAGCGCTGGAAGCGCTCAAGCTGTTCCGTAGCGACCTCGGCGCGTACGTCCGCGCCTACGATTTCCTGTCGCAGGTCATCGACTACCGTGACCCCGCGTTGGAGAAACGGGCGCTGTTCTACCGGTTGTTGTCGCGCGTCATCGTCGACAAGACGGGCGCTGTTGGGATCGATCTTTCCTCGGTCGAGATGACCTGCTTCAAGGCGCATAAGCAGGACCAGGCGCAGCTCGCCCTCGGCGGCGGTGCCGACCCGCTGCGGCCGATGACCGCCGCCGGCGCCGGGACCGCCAAGGACCCCAAGCTGGCGCGGCTGTCGAAGATCGTCACCCAGCTCAACGGGCTCTTCGACGACGTCGCGTTCAGCGACGCAGACCGGGTTGCGATCCACAACCACATCCTGGGCAAGATGGCCGAGACCGAGTCCCTGCAGGAACAAGCCAAGGTCAACAACGAGAAGCAGTTCTCCGACAGCCCCGACGTTGGCAAGGCGTTTGTGTCCGCCGTTGTCGACGCGATGACCAATCACAGCGCCATGAGCGAGAAGCTCCTAGCGAACCAGCACCTCGCGTCCGAGTTTGTCGCCCTGCTCGTGCCGGACCCGTACCGACAGTTGAAAGACACCGCCGCGTGACTGCCGGCGGGCGAGCCCCGCGTGACAGCTGTCGCGCGGGGCTTGCCTGGATCACGGCGCGCAGGGGTGTGTCTTGAGCTCAGATAGCTGCATGGCCCAGCAACCGGCGCGGTGGTGGCTGCCGTATGAAGCGATGGTTGCAGACTGAGTCAAGCCGCAACGGCCGGCAGTACGAAGAGTGATCCGTTGGCGTGTTTTGCGATTTCGATGACCACATCGGAAGCGCGGCTGTCGAGGACGACGCCCTCTCTTAGTTCTCGTAGTCTGTGCGCCGCTGCGAGGAGTTCGTTGACATAACCTCGTGTCACCAATTGGTCCCAGAGCCCGTTCGGCGTTCGAATCTTCAAAGACGAGAGGCGGAGCAGCACAGACGCGATACCTGCTTCCAGTTGATCCACCCGTTGCTGGTCGGATTTGAGGATACGGAGGAAGTTCTCGAAGGGGTTACCGGCATCGGACTGACTGTGTTCGACAGCCTGAAGCACGATGACTCGGCGTTTTAGAGCAATGGCCAACGCCGAGAGTTGAAGGTGCGTACGGAACTCACCGCCAGCGGTCTCGATCCCCGGGAACGCTTCGGTGATCTGGTCCATGTCAACGGGACCTTCAGGAAGACCGTCAAGGGCAGCGGTCCAGCCGTCTAGGCGGTCACGTGCCGATTCGGTGGCTTTGCTGATCGCGTACACCGCGGAGTCGAGGCCGAGTGACGCACCGATCTTGCCTCGGTCGAGGAGCACGGTTGTCGCTTTGTCGATGGCGTCGCGGCAGCCGTTCAGAGCGGCGCGCTCTGCGTTGAGCTTGTCCCCGTGAAGCTTCTCAAGGAGTTCGGTGATGTGCTGGACCGCCTGCTGTCGCTGGTGATCGACGTAAGCGCTGACTCCAACAGCGACTGCCATCAATATGAGCGGCGCAGCGACGGTGAGACCGACAGCGGCAGTTCCGGCTGCTACGGGAACAAACGTTGCTTGGGCGGCGATGCCGGATCCACCGACCATCGCGCTGTGGATGCCCCCGGCTGCGGCTTTCGACGCCATGGGCTGGACGAGCCCTCGGCCGACCTGTGCTGCGACCTTAGCCGGCACCACCATTCGGTAGAGCACCTCGCCGGCGGCATCGACCTTTGCTGCTGCAGGCGCTGACTTCGCGGTCTGTGACAGGAGCTTGGACAGGTGCTGAGCCAGCGGGCTCATCGCATCGAGCCGAATGCCGGAGGAGGAGCGATCCAGCGTCTTCGGCAACGGATGTGCCTCAAGGGTGACTATCGGGGATTCGGCGAAGGCTGCGAGGGCTGAGCGCAGCTCGGTGAGCCGATCCGGGGTGATGGAGTCGCCGTCGGCGAGCGACGGAATCCTCGTCCCGCTTGAGGTGCACAGCGTCCATACCGGGACGACGTATTCATTGGAATCTGCCATGGGTTTCCTTGATGGTGGGCCCGCTCATGTTGAGGCGAGCTGGAGGTCGTAATGAGTCAGTCAGGGGTGTGCCCTGCGTGCTGTGGTGACGCCGGTCTCTTGTGTCTGGCGATTGGTGCCGGCTGAAGTATAGGAAGGGTGTCTAGAATGAGTCGGGTTGTCAGGTTCGCAGGCTTGCTGGCTAGTGTTGGGTGACCTGCGTCAGATGTTCTGTGAGCCAGGTCGACCGCGCCCTGTGGTGCAGAAGTGCCGGCTGGCGCATCACTACCTCGTGTAGCCGGCCGTAAGTGGGGTCGTGACGGATGCTGGCATGGTGAAGACTCTGCCGGTTTCGTCGATACCCAAGAGGTTGGCGTCGAAGAGCGCGTGGAGGTCTCGGCGGAGCAAGATGCCGTTATCTACCCGGTCATGGCGGGGTCCTCGGTAAGGCTTGATGTGGGCAGCCTCGAGCGCCACCTCGACATCACATCCGGTGATGGCGCAGCGGTAGCCATAAGCGTCCATGAGGTCTCCCCGGAACCGGGCGGCGCCTGGCCGGACGGCAATGATCGCTTCGCGCTTGCGGCGATTGTCATCGTCGCTGAGCGAAGGGTCCGTGCCGAGGTCAGGTCCAAGCGGGTCGGGACCGGCTGCATCAATCCACCGATCAATGACTTGGGCGGTTTCCGGATCGACGCGTCGGATACCACGGACGACCTTGCTGAAGCGGAACGGAGCCAACGTCCGGCGTGACAATTCGTGTACCTGCAGGGCTCGGGTGATGTCACGTCGCCAGATCCACAACGCCGTCCATGTCCCATCAGCCTGCGTGTGCACGTCGTCGACGGTTGCGGCGGCACACAGCGCGCCTTCACCGCCGGCATAGATCCAGACGATGTCGCCGGGGCGCATCGTGCGATAGCCGTTGAACAGCGGCCAACTGGTTTTCAGCGGCCCGTTCAGAGCCTCGTCAACAACTGCGAGCCGAGTACCCAGCGCGCGGTCGGTGTCGTTCCAGTAGTTGGGGGACGCCGTGTTGGTGGGAAACAGCCACTGCTGCCGGCCTGCTGGTGTCGACTTTGGGTCCGTAATGGGAGGTGCATCAAGTACCAGGCGCAGCTCAGTAACAATCAAGGGACTTCATCCGTTCGTCTGCGTACGTGGCGTAGGTGAGAGATACCGCCCGTAGCGCGTCGCCGGGCTCGCGTCGGTCGACGCTGGCCATCGCGACGTCGAACTCCTTCTGCAGGCCCGAGCAAAACGTCAGGCCAGCGATCCGCTGGTAGGCCGCCGGGTTGCCGGGCGACGACGGAACGTCTTCCTCCCCGGAGCAGCCTGTGAGCAGCACAGCTATCGAGGAGGCCACCAGAAACGGAGTTCGATGCATGCGACAAGCCTCCAGTCAGCGCAAGGTTCCGGTGGCGGGGTGGCCGACAGTTCCATCGATCGAGTTCCGACAACACCCGATCACGGAGCCCTGCTGACTGTGAGTAGACGCTGTGCGTCTTGGGGTGGGGGTGGGTTGACGGTGCGGCCTGCCGGTGCCACTCCGAGGTTTGTGCTTCCGCCATCTCTGCATGGCGATCTTGCGGGCTGGCTATGGCTGAGCCTCGCTGTGGCCAGACACCGTTCCGGTAGTTCTGAGCCTGCGCGCAATCGCCGGTGCCAAGGATACGGATCGATAGGAGTATCCGGGTGCATGTGAGAATGCCGCTAGTCTTCTGCCCACCTTGGTCACGGAGCGCGTGAAGATGACACAGTTCATGCGTCTCCGTCGCCAAGGACCCATATCAATTTGAGTGGGAGCTTCGTACGGATGTCGGCCGGTAGGCGAGAGTAGGTTCTCAGTACTGCATCCACGACATCAGCGGCCTCCCAAACCCTCACCCTAAGATGCTGATTCTTCATGACGTCCCTGGCGGGTTTCGACAGACCGCCCCACGCAACCAGAAGGCCCTGCTCTGCGCCGTGTGTAGTCATGACGCCGTGTAGTTGCGTGACTATTGGCGATCCTACTTGGCTCCCGGACTTGACCTGGGTGAGCAAGCGGGGCGAATCCAAGCCGAGTGGCCCCCGGCCGGCTGTAATGTCAATTCCACCATCAGGGCCTGGAGGCGCCTGAACGCACACATACCCCTCGGCAGTCAGGATGGCAGTGATGAGAGTTGCCAAATCGTGACCGGCGAAGTCTTCGGCGATTCGGCCAGTGATGCGGTCGAGGGCGACCTGTTCAATATCGGCAGCCAATTCGGGCTCATCCACTGAGGCCAACTGTGCATGATCATTACTGGTGCTGACGGGCGCAGCGGTCGTCGTCGCTGCTACCGAGCCGGGATCGATGCCAGTTTTGAGCAAGGCCTCAAGGCGTCGGACAGCGTGATTCTTACTGGGAGCGAACACTGACATTGCACTGCCCAGAGTGAATAGCAGATCCTGCTTGACTGCAGTCCGGGGCAGGTCTGTGACCAACCAATCCACCTTCACTACGTGCCGCCGGTCTGCTTCCACTTCGTCACCGAGAAAATGATAGCCCTTCGTTACGCGACCGATCGCGATTCTCTTAGTCGTTTTCAGTGGCATCACTAGCAAATCGCCAGCTGTGATCCTGTGACGCAGGGCCCACAGTTGGCCGGTGTAATTTGCACGCATACCGTCACTGCCGCCAGGAAAGCTAGCGCTGACGAGAGCGCTGATCGCGTCTTTTGTTGTACATGCCGACAGATCCGGAAGCTCTCTCCATCCGCCCCCAGAGACCCCGTTGTCCAGCGCCCACTGATCTCGTTCGCCAGATCTCCCGCTTCGAACTACCCAGGCAGTACTCATCGAATCTCCCTTGCAGTCCGTCGTGACAACTGAATCCACTGCTGTACTTCCCCATCGCCGCGGGACCCCTGCGAAGCGCGCGCTCCGACGGCCTGGCTCACTTGGAAGGATTACGGACCGGCGAAGCGTATCCGGCCACTTGATCCATGATCGTCAGGTGCCCAAAACCCGGTGCGCCCCGCTGTAGACGTTGAAGCTCGCGTCCCGGGTGAACCCGATCAGCGTCAGCCCGCGGTCGCGGGCCAGCTCCACGGCCAGCGACGACGGTGCGCTCACTGCGACGAGCACGCCGCAGCCGGCCAGCACCGCCTTCTGCACCAGCTCGAACGACGCCCGCGACGAGGTGACCAACACGGACTCCGCGAGCGGAAGACCACCGGACATCAGGGCGGCGCCGATGACCTTGTCCATCGCGTTGTGCCGCCCCACGTCCTCACGGACCAGCGTCATGGTGCCGTCGGCGGCGGCCAGCCCGGTGGCGTGGATACCTCCTGTGCGGTCGAACGAGGTCTGGCCGTCCCGCAGTGACCGGGGGAGCTGCAGCACCGCCTCCGGGGTCAGGCGCGGACCTTCCGGTGAGTCGTGGCGTGAGCGCTGGGCGATCGCGTCGATCGACGCACTGCCGCACACCCCGCAGGCCGATGTCCCGTCCACGGTCCGCTGCCGGGACGGGTCCAGAACGCGCCCGCCGGCCAGCGCCACGTCCATCACGTTGTAGGTGTTGCGGCCCTGGTCGTCGACGCCGTCGCAGTATCTCGCCACCACGACGTCGTCGGCCGCGGCGATGACGCCCTCGGCGTGCAGGAAGCCGTGCACCAGCTCCACGTCGTGACCGGGGGTGCGCATGGTCACCGCCATGGACGTGCCGCCGACGCGGATCTCCAACGGCTCCTCACCGGCGACGGCGTCCTCACGGAGCACGAAGCGCCCGTCACGGTAGGAACGGATCCGGGTACGGGCGACGGTGCGGCTCACCCGTTCAGCTTGCCACCGCGGCCCACCGGCTCAGCGACGGACGAAGCGGAGCTCCAGGATGCCCGAGGGGTCGATGCGCTCGGCGCCGTCCGGGATGAAGCCGCGGTTGACGTAGAAGGCGCTCGCCCGCGGGTTGTCGCGGTACACCCACAGCGACACGGGGGACTCCTGCGTGGCGGCGTTGAGCAGCTTCGTGGCGATCCCGGTGCCGTAGAACGCTTCCCGCACGTAGATGGCGTAGAGCTCGAGCTCGGTGGGGGAGTCGTCGTCGCCCGCGGGACCCGCCATCGCGATACCGGCGACTTCACCGTCCACCTCGGCCAGCCAGTGGTCGAACTCGCCGTCGGTGATCTCCTGACGGCGGATCCGGGCCAGCTCCTGCGGGTCCAGCGACGCGAAGCGCTCCGGTTCCCACAACTCCCCGTAGGCCTCCTGCCAACACGCGTAGTGGCAGGCCGAGAACGCCTCGGCGTCATCGGGAAGGGCCCTGCGGACCGTGGCCACGACCTCCATACGAGAATCCCCACTCCGTCGGTGCATCAGTGCAACGAGCGTAGTCCACGGTCTGTCGAGGTGGCTCCCGGTTCCGCCCTCGGCGGAGCGCCGGCGGGCCCCGAGTGAGGGCGACCGCAACCGGCACCGAAGTCGGCCGGGACCGTGGCCCGGGGGTCTGTCCGGAGCGCCGGTGGACGAGCGGGCGCCGGTCGCGGCGCGCGCACCGCCGGACCCGCCCGGAGCGGCGCCGGTCGCGGCGGCGCACCGCCGGACCGCCCGGTCAGTGCCCCCGGTCACCCCGGCGGTGTCGGACCGGGGTGGCGGTGCCCGGCGGTGGCAGGATGGTTCGGTGGCCGTCTACAGGGATACCGGGGTGGTGCTGCGCGTCGCCAAACTCGGTGAGGCGGACCGCATCGTCACGCTGCTGACCCGGCGGACGGGACGCGTGCGCGCCGTCGCCAAGGGTGTCCGCCGGACCCGCAGCAAGTTCGGGTCACGACTGGAGCCCTTCAGCCACGTCGACGTCCAGCTCTACGAGGGCCGCAACCTCGACATCGTGACCCAGGCCGAGTCGATGGACTCCTTCGGTCCGGCGATCACCGCCGACTACGGCCGCTACACCGCCGGCACCGTGCTGGTCGAGACCGCCGAGCGGCTCACCGCCGAGGAGCGGGAACCGAGCCTGCGGCTCTACCTGCTGCTGGTCGGCGCGCTGCGGGCGCTGGCCGAGACCGACCGCGACCCGTCGTTGATCCTGGACGCGTTCCTGCTCCGGGCGATGGGCCTGGCCGGCTGGGCGCCGGCGCTGTCGTCCTGCGCCCGCTGCGGCGAACCCGGTCCGCACGCCGCCTTCCACATCGCCGCCGGTGGGCTGCTGTGCCCCGGCTGCCGCAACGGTGCGGTGATGCGCCCGGCGCCGGCCAGTCTGGCGCTGATGCAGGCGCTGGCCGACGGCGACTGGGCCACCGCCGAGGCCGCCGAGCCGCTGAACCGCCGGGAGGCGTCCGGGCTGGTGTCGGCGCTGCTGCAGTGGCACCTCGAGCGCGGCCTGCGGTCGCTGCCGTTGGTCGAGCGGGTGGCCCCGTGACCCGGGTCCGCCGCACCCCGCTGCCGCCGGTCCCGCACGCCTCGGGTGAGCGGCCGCCGGACATCCCGCGGGACCAGGTCCCGCACCACGTCGCGCTGGTCATGGACGGCAACGGCCGCTGGGCGAAGGCCCGCGGTCTGCCCCGCACCGCCGGACACGAACGCGGTGAGGCCGCGCTGTTCGACGTGGTCGAGGGCTGCATCGAGCTGGGCGTGAAATACCTGTCGGCGTACGCGTTCTCGACGGAGAACTGGAAGCGCTCGCCCGATGAGGTGCGGTTCCTGATGGGCTTCAACCGTGAGGTGCTGCACCGCCGCCGCGACCGGATGAACGACCTCGGGGTCCGGGTCCGCTGGGCCGGCCGCCGCCCGCGGCTGTGGCGCAGCGTCATCAAGGAGCTCGAGATCGCCGAGGACATGACCGCCGGCAACGACGTCATGACCCTGACGATGTGCGTGAACTACGGGGGCCGGGCCGAGATCACCGACGCCGTCCGGGCCATCGCCGAGCAGGTCGCCGACGGGCGGCTCAAGCCCGGCAGGATCGACGAGAAGACCATCGGCCGGTTCCTCGACGAGCCCGACATGCCCGACGTCGACCTGTTCCTGCGGTCGTCGGGGGAGCAGCGCACCAGCAACTTCCTGCTCTGGCAGTCCGCGTACGCCGAGTTCGTCTTCCTGGACACGCTCTTCCCCGACTTCGACCGGCGTGACCTGTGGCGGGCCTGCGAGATCTACGCCGGCCGGCACCGTCGGTTCGGGTCGGCCTGATGAGCGCACCGGGCACCACCGACGTCCGTCCGGCGAAGCCCAACGGCTACCGCCCCGGCTCGCTGGAGATCTTCGGTCTGATCCTGCTGGCGGCGATCCTGCTCCGGGGACCGCTCGCCGAGCTGCTCAGCCGCGGTGCGCTGCAGACCTGGGCGACCGTCTTCATCGCCGTGGTCGTGCAGGCCACACCGTTCCTGGTGCTCGGCGTCCTGGTCAGCGGGGCCATCGCGGCGTTCGTGCCGGCGCGGGTGTTCGCCTCCCTGCTGCCGCGCAACCCGTCCCTGGCCATCCCGGTCGCCGGCGCCTGCGGGATCGCGCTCCCGGGGTGCGAGTGCGGATCGGTACCCATCGCCAACCGCCTGATGGACCGCGGCGTGCAGCCCAGCGCGGCGCTGGCGTTCCTGCTGTCCGCGCCGGCCATCAACCCGATCGTGCTGGTCGCGACCGCGGTCGCCTTCCAGTCCGACGGCCGGATGGTGTGGGCCCGGCTGATCGCCGGCCTGCTGACCGCGGTCATCGTCGGCCTGGTCTGGGAGCGGCTCGGCCGCCCCGAGTGGCTCAAGCCGCGGGTACCGGCACCGGCCGAGGACGAGGGCTCCCGGTTCCGCGTGTTCGTGTCCACCGTCGCGGGCGACTTCGCCCAGGTGGCCGGCTTCCTCGTCATCGGCGCCGCGGCGGCCGCGACCTTCAACGTGCTCGTGCCCGCGGCCTGGATGGAGCACATCGGATCCAGCCTGCTGCTGTCGGTGCTGCTGATGGCCGTGCTCGCGTTCATCCTCGCGCTGTGCTCGGAGTCCGACGCCTTCGTCGCGGCGGCCTTCTCCACCATCCCGCTCGTCGGCAAGCTCGTGTTCCTCACCGTCGGCCCCGCGGTCGACGTCAAGCTGGTGGCGCTGCAGGCCGGCACGTTCGGGCGTCGGTTCGCCGTCCGGTTCGCCCCGTTGACCTTCGTGGTCGCCGCGAGCACCGGCCTCGTCGTGGGCCTGCTGTTCTTCGGGGCCGGACGATGAGCCCGTCGCCGATCGGAGGACCGCGATGAACAAGGAGACCCGCGCGATCGTCACCGGCATGCTCGGTGGGCTGCTGCTGGCGATCACGCTGTCCGGGAAGTTCACCTCGTACGTCAAACCCGGCTTCCGGCCGATGCTGCTGATCGCCGGCGGCGTGCTGATCGTGCTGGCGATCACGACGCTGGTGCTGGCCGTCCGCGACGACACCCGTGCCACCGGGCATGATCACGACACCGACGGGGCCGACGCGCTGCCGGAGTCGTCGGAGGACCTGGCACACGCCGGACACCACCACAGCTCGCGCGCCCCGTGGCTGATGCTGGCGCCGGTCCTGGTGCTGCTCTTTGTGGCCCCACCCGCACTCGGCGCCGACGCGGTCGACCGTGGGATCAGTTGCGGCACACCGGCTCCGGACGGCACCACCTACGAGAGCCGCCGGGTCAAGGAGGCCGAGCCGCTGCCGGCCGGCAGCCCGGTGCCACTGAGCCTGCAGGACTTCGTCCAGCGCTCCCTCTACGACAGCGCGTACTCCACCGCCACCACCGACATCGAGGTCGAGGGCTTCGTCAGCCGGTCGAACTGCGACGGCGACGGCTACAGTCTCGTGCGCCTGAAGATCAGCTGCTGCGCGGCCGACGCGATCGCCATCCGGACGCACATCGACGGTCCCACCCAGTACCCGTCCGACACCTGGGTGCGGGCGGTGATCCGGGCGGTCAAGGACACCGGCGACCAGGGCAACAACTACGTACCGACCTCCACCGTCATCTCCCTGACGCCGATCGCACAACCGGCGGATCCGTACCTGACCTGAGGACGGCGGCGAAGACTGGTCCCAGGTCCACTGTGCTCGTCGGTGACACCTCGTATGCATGAAGGATGATCACCCGACGCCGCGGCCTCCGGGCGGTTCCCGCCGCGGCCGGGCGGGCTCGGCCGCGGACGTCGACCAGCGGATCGCGCCGCCCGAGGACCAACCCGCCGGCCGGTACGGACTTCGGACGGAACCGGGAGCGGCGGCGGGACGTGAGGACGACCTAAGACCCGCGGAACCCCACCCACCCGCAGGGCGAACCGCCCTGCGCCGGCTGACTCCGGGACCCCACGACGGAACCCGCCCCGCGGAGGGGCGGGGCGGGCTCCGTCGTGACGATCAGGACCGGATCAGCGCAGTTCGGCGCGCAGCGCCTCGGGCAGCGTGGCGTGGCTGAACACGTACCCGGCGTCCTCCAGTTTGGCCGGGACGGCGCGCTGGCCGTTCACCACCTCACCGGCGAACTCCCCGAGGGCGAGCTTCACGGCGAACTCGGGGACGATCCAGGGGGCCGGCCGGTGCAGGGCGCGGCCGAGCACCTTGGTGAACTCGGCGTTGGTGACCGGGTCCGGGCCGGTGAGGTTGACCGGCCCGGACACCTCCGGGTGCTTGAGGAGGAAGAACACCGCGTCGACCCAGTCGGTGACCGAGATCCACGGGAAGTACTGCTTCCCCGAGCCGAGCCGGCCGCCGAGGAAAGCCTGGGTGACCGTCCTGACCACCGGCAGCAGGCCCCCGCCCGAGCCCAGGACCAGCCCGGTACGCAGGTTCACCACCCGCACGCCACCGCGGGTGGCGTCGGCGGTGGCGGACTCCCAGTCGGCGCAGACACCGGCGGTGAAGGTCTGACCGACCAGAGCGGTCTCGTCGACGACCTCGTCGCCGCGGGGACCGTAGAAGCCCACCGCCGAGGCGTTGAGCAACGTCGGGACGCCGGTCTCCGCGGTGGCGGCGGCCAGCAGCTGGGTGGGCAGCACCCGCGACGTCCGGATCAGCGTCTTGTACTCGTCGGTCCAGAAGCGGTGGTTCAGCGGCACGCCGCACAGGTTGACCACCGCGTCCGCGCCGTCCAGCACCGAGCGGTCCAGCGTCCCGTTGTCCGGGTCCCACTGCACCTCCGACGCCGACGCCGGCGCCCGCCGCACCAGCTGGACCACGTCGTAGCCGTGGTCCGCGGCGGCGGCCACGAGCCGGTTCCCCAGGAACCCGCTCGCGCCCGCCGCTACCAGGGTCGGCATCCGTCAGAGACCGAGGTCGGCGGCGAAATCGCCCGCCTCGAGGCGCGCCTTGAGCGCACCCAGGAACCGCGAGGCGTCCGCACCGTCGATGTTGCGGTGGTCGTAGCTCATCGCCAGGTAGCACATGGAGCGGATGGCGATGACCTCGTTGCCGTCGGCGTCCTTGGCCACGACGGGGCGCTTGACGATCGCCCCGGTGCCCAGGATCGCCGACTGCGGCGGCACGAAGATCGGGGTGTCGAAGAGCGCCCCGACCGAACCGGTGTTGGTGACGGTGAAGGTGCCGCCGGACAGTTCGTCCGGGCCTATCTTGTTGTCCCGGGTGCGGGCCGCGAGATCGGCGATCTTGCGGGCGATGCCGCCGATGTTGAGGTCGTCGGCGCTCTTGATGACCGGCACCAGCAGGCCACGCGGGGTGTCGACGGCGATGCCGAGGTTGACGCTGCCGTGGTAGGTGATCTCCTTCATGTCGTCGGACAGCGACGAGTTGATCACCGGGTACAGCTTCAGGGCCTCGATGGCGGCCTTGACGAAGAACGGCAGGAACGACAGGTTGACGCCCTCCCGGGACGCGAAGCCGCTCTTGGCCTTCGCCCGGAGCGCCGCGATCCGGGTCACGTCGACCTCGATCACCGTGGTCAGCTGAGCGGCCGTCTGCAGGCCGTGCAGCATGTTCTTGGCGATCGCCTGGCGGATGCGCGGCAACTTCTGGGTGGTGCCGATCAGCGCCTTGGCGGCCTCGGTCGGCTCGGCCTTCGCTGCGGCCGGCGACGTCGGCGCGGACGCGGCGGCCGGGGCCTCGGCCGGCGCGGACTGCGCGGCGGCGGACGCCGCTTCCGCCTTCGCCGCGACGGCGGCGTTGATGTCCTCGCGGCGGATGCGGCCGCCGACACCGGTGCCGGTGACCGACCCCAGGTCGATGCCGTTGTCCGACGCCAGCTTGCGGATCACCGGGGTGACGTAGGTGCCGCCGGTGCTGGGCGCGGGCTGCCAGTTCGCCTTGGCGGCAGGAGGCGCAGTGGGCTTGTCCCCGGCGACGGCCGGGGCCTCCGCCGGGGAGGCGGCGCGGTCGGGTGCGGCCGGGGCCGGGGGCTCGGCGTCGCGCGGGGCCGGGTCGTGCGGCTTGGCCGGGGTCGGCGACGGGACGTCGCTGGGAGCGCCACCCGCGGGCTTCGGCGCCGCGGCGTTGGCGGGGGCGGGTGCGGCGGCGGGCTCGGGGGCCTTCGCCGGCTCCGGTGCGGGCGCGGGTGCGGCACCGGCGTCGCCGATGATCCCGAGCTCGCCACCGACCTGGACGGTCTCGTCCTCGCCCACGGTGATCGACAGCAGGGTGCCCGCGATGGGCGACGGGACCTCGGTGTCGACCTTGTCGGTGCTCACCTCGACGAGCGGCTCGTCGACGGCGACGTCGTCACCGACGGCCTTGAGCCAGCGGGTGACGGTGCCCTCGGTGACGGACTCGCCCATCTCGGGGAGCTTGACCGGGGTGCCGGAGCCCGAGCCGCCGGAGTTACCGGCGGGGGCCGCCGGCGGGGCCTCGGCGGGCTCCGGGGCCTTGGCGTCCGGTGCCTCACCCGGTGCCGGCGCATCCGTGGACGGGACCTCGGGGACGTCCTCGGCCGGGGCTTCCGCAGCCGGGGCGTCGCCACCGGCAGAGCCCGAGCCGGAACCGTCACCGATGATCGCGAGGTCCGCACCGACCTCGGCGGTGTCGTCCTCGGCGACCAGGATCTTCTCCAGCACACCCGCGAACGGGGAGGGGATCTCGGTGTCGACCTTGTCGGTCGACACCTCCAGCAACGGCTCGTCGACTTCGACCGAATCGCCTTCGCTCTTCAACCAGCGGGTCACGGTGCCCTCGGTGACGCTCTCACCCAGCGCCGGCATCTGTACTGATTGGGACATTCGGCGGATCTCCTACCTCGATGTACTGGTGGCTGCTGTGGGCGGCGGAGCGGGTGTCCCGGCGCCCGGGTTCGTCGACTCGTGGCCGGGTCGCGCCCGGCGACCCGGGAGGGTCGCCAGGACGCTACCCGGAAGTGGTGCGACCTAGTTGTGGACGTGCAACGGCTTGCCGGCCAGCGCCAGGAACGCCTCGCCGAGGGCTTCGGTCTGCGTCGGGTGCGCGTGGATCAGCGGAGCGACGTCGTCGGGGTGGGCCTCCCAGTTGACGGCCAGCTGGGCCTCGCCGACCAGTTCGCCGACGCGGGCGCCGACCATGTGGATGCCGACGACCTCCGCGCCCGGCTTGCGGACCACCTTGATGCCGCCGGAGGTCTTGAGGATCTGCGACTTGCCGTTGCCGCCGAGGTCGTAAACCAGCGTCTCGACCTCGCCGTACAGCTCCTTGGCCTTGGCCTCGGAGATGCCGACGGAGGCGATCTCGGGGTCGCAGTAGGTGACCTTGGGGATGTTCGCGTCGGTGACCACGCGCGGCGCGAGGCCGGCGATCTCCTCCGCCACGAAGATGCCGTGCTGGAAGCCGCGGTGCGCCAGCTGCAGTCCGGGGACGATGTCGCCGACCGCGTAGACGTTCGGGAGGTTGGTGGCGAGCCGCTCGTTGGTGATGACGAAGCCGCGGTCCATCGTCACGCCCGCCTCCTCGTACCCGAGGTTGGCCGTCGCCGGTCCGCGACCGACGGCGACGAGCAGGATGTCGGCGGTGAACTCCTTGCCGTTCTCCAGGCTCACGGTGACCGACGTGTCGTCCTGGACGGCCTTGGCGAACCGGACCCCGGTGGAGAACTTGATGCCGCGCTTGCGGTAGGCGCGCTCCAGCAGCTTGGAGGCCCACTCGTCCTCGACGGGGACCAGGCGGGGGAGGCCCTCGACGATGGTCACGTCCACGCCGAAGGAGCGCCACGCGGAGGCGAACTCGACGCCGATGACGCCGCCACCGAGGACGATCGCCGACTTCGGCACGTAGTCGAGGTTCAGGGCTTCGGTGGAGCTGATGATGCGGCCGCCGAGCTCGAGGCCGGGCAGCGTGCGGGAGTAGGAGCCGCTGGCGAGGATGACGTTCTTCCCGGTGTAGCGGTCGCCCCCGACGGAGACCGTGGTGCCGCCCTCGAAGCGGCCCTCGCCCTCGACGACGGTGATCTTGCGCGACTTGATCAGCCCCTGCAGGCCCTTGTACAGGCGGGCGATGATGCCGTCCTTGTACGCGTGCAGCGACGGCAGGTCGATGCCGTCGAACGTCGACTTCACACCGAACTGGCCACCCTCGCGGGAGTTGTCGGCGACCTCGGCAGCGTGCAGGAACGCCTTGGTGGGGATGCAGCCCCAGTGCAGGCAGGTGCCGCCCACCTTGTTCTTCTCGATCAGCGCGACCGACTGTCCGAGTTCTGCGGCCCGCAGGGCGGCGGCGTAGCCACCGGAACCCGCGCCGAGGATCACCAGGTCGAAGTTCGCATCCGTCATCGTCGTAGAAACTCCTCTGAATCAGGGAGTCGGCGGCGCGCATCCTGTGTGGAACGCCGGCCCGCGGACTCCGACGACCATCTTGGCACCCTTTACCCACAGCGTCGCGACGAGGGCGCGCGTCCGGACGCCCGGGGGCGCGCGTCCGGGTGACGCGACCTGCCCCGGTCGGGTGCGGATCGCCCCCGGGCGGCGGCCCGATGGGCGACACTGGGGCGCAGGACGCGGTACGACGAGCGAGGGGGTGGACCATGGCGTGGTTCCGACGGAAGCGCCGGGACGGGATGTCGGCGTCGGAGGCCAGGGACGTCGAGCGGGAGGCGGCCGAGCACTTCGTGGAGTGGATGAGCACCCGCCACGGCATCGAGATCTTCACCGAGCCACGCACGACGATGCAGGTGCCGACGATGATGCTGGTCGCCTCCGACGGTGAGTTCACCCGCCGCCCGGTGCGCTCACCCGAGGAGGCGGAGAAGTTCGCCCGCGAGCACGCGCTGCCGATCTACGACGCCACCGTGGTCGGATATCCGCAGCGGATGCGGGACTACTCCCGCCGCCAGACCGTGCAGAAACGCCGGGACGCCCGCGGCTGACGCGGGCACCGCGACCCCGGGGCGGCGGCGGACCGTGGGTGGTCCGCCGCCGCCCGGGCGCGACGCTCAGCCCTCGGCGGCGATGTCCTCGAGCACGGCCAGCAGGGTGCGCACCGGTACCCCGGTGCCACCGGCGGCGGTGTACCCGTGGGGCTTGCCGGTGTTGAAGGCCGGACCGGCGATGTCCAGGTGCGCCCACGGCAGCCCCTCGGGGATGAACTCCTTGAGGTAGTGCCCGGCGACCAGCATCCCGCCGAAGCGGTCGCCGGCCACGTTGGCGATGTCGGCCACCTGGGAATCGAGTCCCTCGCGCAGCTCCTCCGGCAGCGGCATCGCCCAGCCGCCCTCGCCGGTCGCCCGGGCCAGCTCGGCGACGCGGTCGCGGAACGCGTCGGAGCCCATGACGCCCATCGTGCGGCTGCCCAGGGCCACCAGCTGCGCACCGGTCAGGGTCGAGGTCTCGATCAGGTAGTCGGGCTCGTCGCGGGTCGCCCGCACGATCGCGTCGGCCAGCACCAGGCGGCCTTCGGCGTCGGTGTTGAGGACATGCACGGTCTTGCCGCCGAAGTGGGTCAGCACGTCACCGGGACGGTAGGACGACCCGGACGGCAGGTTCTCGGCCAGCGGGGCGTAGGCGATCACCGCGACCGGCAGTCGCAGTGCGGCGGCGGCGATCACGGTGGCCACCACGCAGGCGGCGCCGGACATGTCCGACGTCATGTGGTCCATGTTCTGGGCGGGCTTGATCGAGATGCCGCCGGAGTCGAAGGTGATGCCCTTGCCGACCAGGGCCACGGTCTTGACCGGGTTCGCCGGGGTCCAGGCCAGCCGGACCAGCCGGGGCGGCCGGGTCGAGCCGCTGCCGACGCCCAGGATGCCGCCGTAGCCGTCGCGGGCCAGCGCCTTCTCATCGAGCACCTCGACCGAGAGCCCGGCCTCCTTCGCGGCGGCGCTCGCGCGGTCGGCGAACACGGCGGGCGGCAGGTCGTTGGGGGCGGTGTTGATCAGGTCGCGGGCCAGGCCCACGGCCTCGGCGCCGATCATCGACCGGCGGACGATCGCCTCGGCGGCGTCGCCGGCGTCGGTCACGAACAGCGTGACGGTGCCGGCGGTGGCCTTGGCCGGGGTCTTGTACCGGTCGAACTGGTAGGCGCCCAGCAGATGGCCCTCGGCCGCTGCGGCCAGGTCGACCGCGCCGAGCAGGCTGCCCAGGGTGGCCACACCGGCCAGCGCGCGGGTCGCCGCACCGGCGCCCCGGCGGACCTTCTCGGGGGTGACGGCGTCGACCGGGCCGAGGCCGACGCCGACCAGGCTGGTCGCGCCGGTACCGGCCGGGGCGGGGATGCGGACGACCTCGCCGGCCTTCCCGGTGGCGCCGACCCCGGCGAACGCGGCGGCGCTGTCGGCGAGCCGTTCGTCGGCGACGGCGACGCCGTCACCGTCCGGGTGCAGCCCGACCACCAGGGCGTCGACGGCGGCGTCGACCGGGTTCGCGGTGGACAGGGACAACTCGGTCATGGGGGCTCCTCGGGGACGGGTGTGGGTCCGCCGCGGGACGGGGCGTCGGGTGAACGCCGGCGCGGCAGCCTCACGCTACTCAGCCCGCGGTCGCTGGGTTCGGTCCGGGCGGCGCGGGGTGGATACCGTAGCGGGCATGACCGCCGCGCTGCAGACCTCCCCCCTGGACGCCGCCCACCGTGCCCTCGGCGCGAAGATGGCCGCGTTCGGCGGCTGGTCGATGCCGATCTCCTACCCGGGGGGCGGGGTGGTGGGGGAGCACCACGCGGTGCGCACCACGGTGGGCCTGTTCGACGTCTCGCACCTGGGCAAGGCGTCGGTGGTGGGGCCGGGCGCCGCCGATTTCGTCAACCGTTGCCTGACCAACGATCTCGCGCGCATCGGGCCGGGGCAGGCGCAGTACACGCTGTGCTGCAACCCGACCGGCGGGGTCGTGGACGACCTCATCGCCTATCTGGTCGGTCCGGACGAGGTGTTCCTCGTGCCCAACGCGGCCAACGCCGACCTGGTCGTCGCCGAGATCGCCGCCGACGCCCCCGCGGGTGTCACGGTCACCAACCTGCACACCGCCTATGGCGTGCTGGCCGTGCAGGGGCCGCTGTCCGGCGAGGTGCTGGCCGCGGTCGGGTTGCCGGCGGCGCTGGACTACATGGCCTGGGCCGACGGCAACTGGAACGGGATGCCGGTGCGCATCTGCCGGACCGGCTACACCGGCGAGCACGGCTACGAGCTGCTGCCACCCGCCGAGGTCGCCCCGGCGCTGTGGGACGCGCTGCTCGCCGAGGTCACCGCCCGCGGCGGGCTGCCGGTGGGCCTGGGCGCCCGGGACACCCTGCGCACCGAGATGGGCTACCCGCTGCACGGGCAGGACCTGTCGCCGCAGATCACCCCGGTGCAGGCGCGGTCGGGCTGGGCGGTCGGGTGGTCCAAGGAGGCGTTCTTCGGACGGGACGCGCTGATCCGGGAGAAGGCCGCCGGACCGTCCCGGCTGCTGTGGGGCGTGGAGATGATCGACCGCGGGATCCCGCGCGCGCACCAGGTCCTCGTCCACGACGACCGTCCGGTGGGTGAGGTGACCTCCGGGACCCACTCGCCGACCTTGAACAAGGGCATCGGACTGGCGCTGGTCGACGCGGTCAGCGGCCTCGGGGCCGGCGACGCGGTCACCGTCGACGTCCGGGGCCGCACGCTCGCCGCGCGGCTGGTCAAGCCGCCGTTCGTGCCGTCCCGGGTCCGCTGACCGCCGCCCGTCCACAACGGTAGGGCTTCCTACCATCTGGCGATAAGGTGACGACCATGTCCCTCGCGTTCTCCCAGACCCCGTCGTCGGCCCCGCTGCCCGACTCCGAGCGCGCGGCCGTCCTGGCCGCTCCCGGCTTCGGCCGGTACTTCACCGACCACATGGTGATCATCGACTGGACGACCGAGAAGGGCTGGCACGACGCCCGTGTCGTGCCCTACGCGCCGTTCACGATGGACCCGGCGACGATGGTGCTGCACTACGCGCAGGAGATCTTCGAGGGCATCAAGGCCTACGCCCAGCCCGACGGCGGCGTGGCCACCTTCCGGCCCGACGTCAACGCGGCCAGGCTCAACACCTCCGCGCGCCGGCTCGGCATGCCCGAGCTCCCCGAGGACGTCTTCGTCGAGTCGCTGCACCAGCTCGTCACCGCCGACCGTGCGTGGGTGCCGACGGGCGGTGAGAGTTCGCTGTACCTACGGCCGTTCATGTTCGCCGCGGAGGTCGGACTCGGCGTGCGGCCGGCCAACCGCTACGTCTACGCGGTCATCGCCTCGCCGGCCGGCGCCTACTTCACCAACGGTGTGCACCCCGTCAGCGTCTGGTGGTCCACCGAGTACGTGCGTGCCGCCCCGGGTGGGATGGGCTTCGCCAAGACCGGCGGGAACTACGCGTCGTCGCTGGCCGCCCAGGCGCAGGCCGCCGAGGAGGGCTGCGACCAGGTGGTCTGGCTGGACGCCGTGGAGCGCCGCTGGGTCGAGGAGATGGGCGGGATGAACCTGTTCTTCGTTTTCGGCTCGCCCGGTCCCGACGGCACCGGGCACGTGGAGATCGTCACCCCCGAGCTCTCCGGCACGTTGCTCCCCGGGGTCACCCGCCGCTCCCTGCTGGCGCTGGCCCGGGAGAACGGCTGGACCGCCACCGAACGCCGGATCTCCACCGACGAGTGGGAGAAGGGTGTCGAGAGCGGCGATCTCACCGAGGTCTTCGCCTGCGGCACCGCCGCGGTCGTGACTCCGGTCGGTTCGGTCAAGCACGCCGGCGGCGGCTTCACCATCGGTGACGGCGGTTCGGGGGCGGTCACGATGAAGCTGCGCGAGTCGCTGGTCGCGCTGCAGCGCGGCGAGGCGCCGGACACCCACGGGTGGATGCACCGCATCTCCTGAGCCCCCGTGGGTTCGCGGGCCGACGCCCGGGTGGCGGCGGTGGCGGGAACCGGGACCCGCGTCAGCCGAGAGAGCCGGTCGGCGGCTCCCTGCGGTCCAGCTCCAGTGCGAGGTGCACCAGGTCGACCACGGGGAGGTCGCCGAGGGCGGTCAACGGCACCCACCGGGCGTCGTCGCTGCTGCCGTCGACCTCGATGACCAGCTCGCCCGGCTCGACCGAGGCACGGTAGACCACGCGCATCGCGTGCAGCGCGACGCCGCTGCCGTTCAACCGCCGCTCACCGGGGATGACCACGGTGTGGATGCCCAGCAGCCGCTCCAGCGAGGCGGTGAGGCCGGTCTCCTCCCGGATCTCCCGGATCGCCGCCTCGGTGGGCTCCTCGCCGAGCTCGAGCCCGCCACCCGGCAGCGTCCAGGCGCCGCCGTCGTGCCAGTGGGTGAGCAGGATCGAGCCGTCGACGATGATCACGCCGTAGGCGCCGATGCGGATGTCGGTCATCGCGTCAGTGCACCACATCCCCGGCGGGGCCCCCGGCGTGACCTGCCCGGGCGCCGGGCGGCGGCCGGGGGCTCCCGGTTCAGCGGTCGGTGCGGCTGCCGATGCGGATGGCGTTGCCGAACGGGTCGCGGAATCCGAAGTCGAGGCCGTAGGACTGCCGGGTCGGCTCCTCGGTGATCTCCACCCCCTTGGCCCTGAGCTCGTGCCAGGTCGCCCACACGTCGTCGGTGCGGAAGATGAGCCACCCGGCGGCGCCGCCTTTGGTGACCAGCTGCCGGGCGGTCGCGGCCGTCGCGTCGTCGATCGCGGGCGGACCGGGCAGCTCGAGCATGATCTCGCGGTCCGGATCGCCGGGGACCCGGACGGTCAGCCACCGCATGAACCCGAGGTCGGCGTCGGTGCCCACCTCCAGGCCCAGCTTGCCGACGTAGAAGTCCAGGGCCTCCTCGTGGTCCAGGACGTGCAGTCCGGTGATGGTCAGGGCGCTCAGCATGGGGTTCTCCCGGAATTCGTGCGGATGATGCCCCGACGCTAGGAGGCCGGGTCGGCCGGGCGCTTCTCCGGAACTGCTCCGGTCGGACGGGTGGCGACACGCACCCGGCACGGCGGCACGGCCAGCGGTGTCGCGGCCGCCCGGTAGCCGGTGGGCGTGCTGCCGATGATGTCGGTGAACGTCCGGCTGAACGTCCCGAGGCTGGAGAACCCGACCGCCAGGCTGATGTCGGTCACCGAGTGGTCGGTCTCGCGCAGCAGGAAGGTCGCCCGCTCCACGCGCCGCCGCTGCAGGTAGCGGTGCGGCGTCTCGCCGAAGGTCGCGCGGAAGGTCCGGCTGAAGTGCGCCGGGGAGGTGAGGGCGATCCGGGCCAGGGTGGGGACGTCGAGCGGTTCGGCGTAGCGGGCGTCCATCGCGTCCCGGGCCCGCAGCAGGCGGCGGTTGGCCTCCTCGGCGGGGTTGCTCACCGGCGGCCGGCCAGCGCGGCCAGGTCCGCCGAGTTCCAGATCCGTTGCTGCGGCCGTTCGATCGCGATCCGCACCATGGCCCGGGCGAGCTGGTCGGAGGTGAGCAGCTTGGACGGGATCAACCGCCGCAGCACCGGGTACAGCACCCCGCTGAGCCGGTACAGCGCCGCGTACAGCGGGGTCCTGGACCGTACTCCCGGCAGCGGCTGGATGAAGCCCGGGCGGATCGCGTAGCCGCCGGGGCGGGCCGTCACGGCGTTCTCGGTGGCGCCCTTGACCCGGGCCCACATGGTGCGGCCCTGTTCGCTGCTGTCGGTGCCCTCGCCGGACACGTACTCGAACACCAGCTCCGGGTTCCGCGGCACCAGCACGCCCGCGATGGAGATCGTCAGGTCGTAGGTCACCCGCCGGTAGGCCGGCTCCTTCATCCCCACCGAGGACACCCCGAGGCAGTACAGGCAGGCGTCGAGACCGACCAGCCGGTCGGCGATCCCGCTGAGGTCGAACAGGTCCGGCGTCACCAGCTGGATGAGTTTCGGGTGCTGCTGCGGCGCCGGCCGGCGACCGACCGTGAGCACCTCGGTGATGCGGCCGTCGGCCAGGCACTCGCGCAGGACCGCCTGCCCGACCATCCCGGTCGCGCCGAACACCACCACTCGCATCGGGTGACCGTACCGCGGGGCCTACGCTGCCAGGATGCCCGTCGCACCCGGAACCGGCTGGCCGGGGGACCCGGCGTCGCCGGACACCCCGGTCGCGCACACCCCGGCGGAGGTCGCGGCGTTGGCGTCGACCGCCGGCGACGTCGCCGAGCTCAGCGCCCGGGTCAGCGTCTGCCGGGCCTGCCCGCGACTGGTGACCTGGCGGGAGGACGTGGCGGCGGTCAAACGGCGCGCGTTCCTCACCCAGACCTACTGGGGGCGGCCTGTTCCCGGGTTCGGGGCGGCGGATCCGGAGATCCTCGTCGTGGGGCTCGCGCCGGCGGCGCACGGGGCGAACCGCACCGGCCGCAACTTCACCGGTGACCGGTCGGGGGACTTCCTCTACGCCGCGATGCACCGCGTGGGCCTGGCGAACCAGCCCACCAGCGTCAGCGCCGACGACGGCCTCACCCTGTTCCGCTCCCGCATCGTGCCGGCCGTCCGCTGTGCCCCGCCGGCGAACAAACCCACCCCCGGGGAGCGGGACACCTGCGCCCCGTGGCTGGTGGAGGAGCTGCGGCTGAGCCGCCCGACGCTGCGGGCCGTCGTCGTCCTGGGCGCCTTCGGCTGGGCGGCGCTGTGGCCCGCGCTACGGGCCGCGGGGATGGCCGTCCCGGCACCGGCGGTGCCGTTCGGGCACGGCGTGGAGGTGCCGCTACCGTCGGGGGTGACGGTGCTCGGGTGCTACCACGTGAGTCAGCAGAACACCTTCACCGGCCGCCTGACCCCGCCGATGATCGACGCGGTGTTCCGCCGCGCCGTGGAGCTGGCCGATCAGGACGCCCGGTAGACGATGTCGAAGAGGTTGCCCTCGGGATCGGCCAGCGTCGTCCAGCGGGTGCCGTACTCGTCGTGGTCGTCGAGCCGGCGGGCGCCGTGCTGCACCGCGCGGGCCACGTCCTCCTCGGGGGTGGCCGAGTCCAGATCGACGTGGACCCGGTTCTTGCCGCCACGTTCCTCGGGCACCTGCATGAACAGGAACGGGGTGGGCAGCGGCAGCGCGCCGGTCCGCCCCACCGACGCGAAGGCCGCGCTGGCCCCGGGGTCGACCGGCTGCTCCAGCAGCGCGGCCCAGAACGCGGCCAGGTCCGCGGCGTCGCGGGCGTCGAAGACGATCTGCTCCAGATTGACGGTCACGCGCTGTCCTCTCGTGATGGGTCCGGCTCAGTTGCGGAAACCGGTGCCGCCCGACGGGTACTCCACCGGCAGCACGCCCCGCTTGACGGCGCGTTCGAGTTCGTGGTGGTCGGCCTCGGTCTGATCGGCGTAGAGCCGGGCGAACTGGCACAGCGCGTCGTCCAGCCGCCCGCTGCGGCCCGCGTACCCGGCGATCATCGAGGCGCCGCTGGTGCGGGCGTGCCCCTTGGCCAGCAGGTGCCCCACGACGTCGGCGTAATCGCGCATACCGTCGTGGTCCACCGCGTCCAACGGCACGGTGCCCTTCATGTTGCGGAACTGCCGGACGTAGTACTGGCGGCCGTCGACGGTCGTCCAGCCCAGCAGCGGGTCGCTGACCGTCTGCAGGGCCTGCTGGTACTCCACCACCCGCTGTCCCTGGTGCGCGTGCCAGGCCGAGGTGCCGTGCACGAAACGGGCCAGCACGGACCGCCGGGCCTGTTTGAGCTGCAGGAAGATGACGTCGTCGGGGCTGCTGCCCTCGAGCAGCACCACGTAGGCGCGCAGCCCCACGCTGCCGACCCCGACGACCTTGTGCGCGATGTCGACGATGGTGTAGCCGCCCAGCACGCGTTGCCAGTGCCCGGTGACCGTGGTGAGGTACTCGTCGAGGCCGGCGGCGATGAGCTCGAAGTCGCGCTCGTCGACCCGGGTGAGCAGGGGCGGGGACTCGATGATCCGGCGCCGTCCGTTCTCCTCGGTGACGAAGCGGGGGAGGGCGCGGTCGCTGGTGCGGCGCTGCGCCCGCTTCGCGGCCCGCTCGATCTCCCCGCGGAGCGTCCGGTTGCTGGTGGTCTGGTTGAGCCGGTCGACGTCGACCCGTTCGTAGGAGCGGCTGAGCAGGGGCTGCTCGGACAGGTGCCCGACCTCCTCGCGGTAGGCCCGCACGCACGACTCCACCGACGACTCGCAGTGCGATTCGGAGAAGCCGTTGTGCCGACCGGCCACCCAGATGCTGGCGACCAGCCGCCGCAGGTCCCACTCCCAGGCGCCGGGGTGCGCCTCGTCGAAGTCGTTGAGGTCCATCACCAGGTCACGTTCGGGGGAGGCGTAGAAACCGAAGTTGCCGAGGTGCGAGTCGCCGCAGACCACCGGGAAGATGCCGGTCGACGGCAGCCGTGCGACGTCGTCGGCCATCACGATCGCAGTGCCACGCAGGAATCCGTACGGCGAGGCGACCATCCGGCCGACCCGGATCGGGATCAGGTGGTCCAGCCGGCCCTGGTGGGACTCGGTGATCAGGTCGACCGGGTGGGGCCGGTTCGACGGCGGTTTCCAATAGCCCAGGGTCTGCCGCGGCACCTTGTGGCGCAGCTCGCGACCGATCCGGAACCGCTCCTCGCGCGAGGTCGGCGTGCGGCGCAGCGACTGGAAGGCGTTGCTGTCGGCGGTGGCGAGCACCACGTGGCCGGTGAGGGTGCCCTCGGACGCGGAACCTCCGGTCACCGACCCGGCCGCGGGAGTGGGTGTGGTGGGAGGGGCGTCACCCGGCTCGACGTCAGTCACGCGGGTCAGTCAATCAGGCCGGTGTCGCCGCGGCCCACCCCGGTGCCCGGTGGCGTGCGGACCCCGGCCGGCTCCGGGGCGTCCGGCCGGAAACGACAGAAGACGGTGACCACCGGGGTGGTCACCGTCTCCGGTCGAAGCGGGGATGGATCAGGCGCTGCGGACGACCTTGCCGGCCTTCACGCACGAGGTGCAGGCGTTGACCTTGCGCACCGTGCCGGGCGCGATGAGCGCGCGGACCGACTGGATGTTCGGGTTCCAGCGCCGGTTGGTCCGACGGTGGGAGTGCGAGACGTTCATCCCGAAGCCCGGGCCCTTGCCACAGACATCACAAACGGCAGCCATCTGGCCTTGCCCCTATCGTTCTCGGAAGCGCCCGGTGTTGTGGCACCGGACGGCTCTGTTCTGGTTGGTCGTACGAGCCGGGAGTCACCACCGGCAGGCAGCGGACACACGAGCACCGCCCTCACGTGCAGGGCAACTCTCCCAGACTACCGGGCCCGCCGGGCGGGGCCAAATCGTGGCGGGCCTCATCGTCGCGGGCCGGGCTCAGCCGTCGACCGGCCCGATGTGCACGGTGCCGTCGTCGTCCACCCGCAGGCCCGGGTTGTGGGCGATCTCCCACCGGTAGCCGTCCGGGTCGGCGACGTAGCCGGAGAAGCCGCCCCAGTCGCGGCGGGCGCCGGGCACCAGCAGCGTCCCGCCGGCCGCGACCGCCGCCGCCAGCGCCTCGGTAACCTCGGTCTCCGACGACAGGTTCTGGGCCAGCGTGACCGGCGCCGGGCCCGAGCCCACCGGACCGACCTCGGCGACCATGTGATCCAGGTCCCACAGCGAGAGGAGCAGGCCGTGCCCGATCTGCACGAACAGCACCTCACCCGGGACGTACAGCGCCGCCGGCCACCCCAGACCGTCGACGTAGAAGCGGTGGGTCGCCGCCAGATCGGCCACCCCCAGGCTGATCAGACTCAGACGCGGTTCCATCCGGACCACGGTAGGCCGGGACCCCGCGTCGCACTCGCTGGATCGGGGGCCCACCCGTGACGGCACCGATGGTGGACGAGGAGCTCGTCACCGCCTGGATGGATGCGCTGGGCCGACCCGTCGCCGGGTCGATCCCGGAGACGCTGGTGGGCCGGTGGCGGTCGGTGCTGCTGGCCGCGGTGGCGGAGGCACGCGAACCCGCGCCCGCCGCGGTGACCGGCCGCTACCTGGTGCTGGACCGCTACCTCACCGGGGTGGCCGCGGGGCTCGCCGCGGCCGTGGGGACCTCCGGGCCGGCCGACGACGGCGAGTCGGACCCGATCATCCTGGCGGCCGGGCTGCTGGCCGGGTCGGCGGCACTGCAGGTGCTCCCGGCGGTCGCCGACTACGAGGTCGACGCCGGCCGGGCCGCCGCGGCGGCGATGGTGGACGCGGCCGCTGCGGGCGCGGGGCTGCTGGCCGGCATCGAGGAGGCCGTCCGGGCGGGCGGCCAGGTGCGTTCACGGTCGATGGTGGGCATCGCCCTGGAGGCGCTGCACCAGGGCCTCGTCGGGGATGCGGTCGAGTCCGATCCCGACGAGTTGTACGAGGTGCGGCTGCTGCTGGAACCCCAGGATCCCCGGTACGACCTGGAGACGGTGGCGCTGGACCGGATGCTGGACGGCCTCTCGGACGAGCGGCGGTGGATCCCCGACGAGACCGGATTCCGGTTGGTGGTGCTCACCCGACGCCCGGGCCCGCTGGTGGAGACGGTGTTCGGCTACGGCCGGGTCCGCCGACTGCGGATCCGCTACCTGCCCTGACCCGGCCTCCGGACCCACGGGGCGGACGCGGCACTGTCGGTGGGACTTGGCACCATGGAAGCCGCACCGACGACACCTCCGGGACTCCCCGGACCGGGACACACGCAGCAGGGGGACGGGATGACCACGCCGCAGGCGCGCGACGGCCGGCGCGTCGAGTTGCCGGCGCTGGAACGCCCGTTGGCGACGGTGCTGGACGCGCGGTGGGTCAAGCCCCTGGCCGAGGAACTGGACATCCACACGGTCGGACAACTGCTACGGCACTACCCGCGCCGGTACACCAAGCGCGGCGAGCTGACCCCGGTCAGCCGGCTGGAGGTCGGTGAGGACGTCACGCTGGTCGCCAAGGTGGCCAGGGTCAACTCCCGGGTCATCCCCAAGAACGGCCGCCGCCTGCAGATCCTGACGCTGACCGTCGGTGACGGCACACAGACGGTCGACTGCACGTTCTTCAACCAGAACTTCCTGGCCCGGGCGTTCCCGGTGGGCAGCGAGGGCATCTTCTCGGGCCGCGTCAAGCGCTTCAACCGCACGCTGCAGCTGGACGCCCCGCAGGCCGCGTCGCTGGACGGCTACCTCGACGAGGACGGCAAGGTCGAGCGGATCCGCTCCTTCGCCGGCATCTACCCGATCTACGGCGTCGCCGGAAAGCTCAAGCTCAAGACCGTCCAGGACGCGGTGGCCGCGGTGCTCGCCACGCTGGGCACCGTGCCCGACCCGGTGCCGCCGGAGCTGCTCACCCGGCACGGGCTCGTCGAGCTGACCGAGGCGCTGACGTCGATCCACCAGCCCGCCGGCGACCGCGACATCGAGCGCGCCCGTGAGCGGCTGCGGTACGACGAGGCCCTGTCGATGCAGTTGGTGCTGGCCCAGCGCCGGGCCCGCGCCCGGTTCCTGCCGGCCGAGCCGTGCCCGCGGATCGACGGCGGCCTGCTGTCGGCCTTCGACGCCCGCCTCCCGTTCGAACTGACCGCGGGCCAGTACGAGGTGGGCGAGACGATCGCCCGCGACCTCGCGACCCTGCACCCGATGAACCGGTTGCTGCAGGGCGAGGTCGGCTCGGGCAAGACCATCGTCGCGCTGCGGGCGATGCTGCAGGTGGTCGACGCCGGCCGGCAGACCGTGCTGCTCGCCCCGACCGAGGTGCTGGCCGCCCAGCACGCCCGGTCGCTGACCGCGATGCTCGGACCGCTGGCCACCGGTGGCGAGCTCGGAGCTCCCGAGAACGCCACCCGGGTGACCCTGCTGACCGGTTCGCTGTCGGCGCCGGCCCGTCGGCAGGTGCTGCTGGACATCGCGTCCGGCTCCGCCGGCATCGTCGTCGGCACCCACGCGCTGCTCGGCCGCCAGGTGATGTACGCCGACCTGGGGCTGGTCGTCGTGGACGAGCAGCACCGCTTCGGCGTCGAGCAACGCGACCAGCTGCGCTCGCGTGATCCGAACGCCAGCCCGCCGCACGTGCTGGTGATGACGGCGACGCCCATCCCGCGCACGGTGGCGATGACGGTCTACGGCGACCTGGAGACGTCCACGCTGACCCAGCTGCCGGCCGGTCGGTCGCCGATCAGCTCGACGGTGGTGCCGGTGGCCGAGAAGCCCGCCTGGTTGGACCGGGCGTGGCAGCGGGTCCACGAGGAGGTCGCCAAGGGCCGTCAGGTCTACATCGTGTGCCCACGGATCGGCGGTGACGGCGAGGAGTCCGATGGGACCGACGCCGACTTCGAGGCACCGGAACCGTCGTCCGCCGCGTCGGGCGACGAGCGGCGCCCGCCGGTTCCGGTCATCGAGACCGCCGCCATGCTCGCCGACGGGCCGCTCGCCGGGCTGCGGCTCGCGGTGCTGCACGGCCGGCTGCCGCCGGCGGAGAAGGACGAGGTGATGGCCGAGTTCAAGGGCGGCCGCACCGACGTCCTCGTGGCCACCACCGTCATCGAGGTCGGGGTGGACGTCCCCAACGCGACGATGATGATCATCCTCGACGCCGACCGTTTCGGGTTGTCCCAGCTGCACCAGCTGCGTGGCCGGGTCGGACGGGGCAGCGCCCCGGGGGTCTGCCTGTTGGTGAGCGAGAGCCTGCCGGGTTCGCCGGCCATGGTGCGGCTGACCGCGGTCGCCGCCACCAATGACGGGTTCGAGCTGGCCCGGGAGGACCTCAGACTCCGCCGCGAGGGTGACGTGCTGGGGCGGTTGCAGGCCGGCCGGTCGTCGTCGTTGCGGCTGCTGTCGCTGCTGGAGCACGAGGAGGTCATCCTCACCGCGCGGGAGGACGCGGGCGCTATGGTGACCGACGACCCGGAGCTGGACCGGTGGCCGGGCCTGCGCGCGATGGTGTCGTCGGTGCTGGACGAGGAATCACAGGATTTCCTCGAGAAGGGCTGACCGCCACGGCGCCGCCCGCGCCCCGGGACCGTGTGATGATGCGCACGTCAGCGCGGCGGGGTGGCGTACTGAATCGATGACGACGGTCACAATCGTCGCGACCCGGCCGTTCCCCCGGGCGGCCGGCCGGCGCCGTTCTCCTGGCCGGAAGCCGCCCGCGATACCGTGAACCGCCGTCGGACCGGACCCGGCTCGCTCCTGGCAGCCGGCTCCCCAGCGCAAGGAGAATCGCCCGCGTGTTCCGCAAAGTGCTTGTCGCCAACCGTGGTGAGATCGCGACCCGGGCGTTCCGCGCCCTGTACGAGCTGGGCATCTCGTCGGTGGCGGTGTTCCCGTACGAGGACCGCAACTCGCTGCACCGGCAGAAGGCCGACGAGTCCTACCAGATCGGCACCGAGGGGCACCCCGTCCGGGCCTACCTGGACGTGGACGAGATCGTCCGCGCGGCCGTCGAGAGCGGCGCGGACGCGGTGTACCCGGGGTACGGCTTCCTGTCGGAGAACCCGGACCTGGCGCAGGCCTGCGTGGACGCGGGCATCACCTTCATCGGACCGCCCGCGGAGATCCTGGAGATGGCCGGCAACAAGGCCACCGCGGTCACCGCGGCGCGGGCGGCCGGCATCCCGGTCCTGGAGTCGTCGGAGCCGTCGGCCAACGTCGACGAGCTGATCGCCGCGGCCGGGTCGGTGGGCTACCCGGTGTTCGTCAAGGCCGTCGCCGGGGGCGGGGGGCGCGGCATGCGCCGGGTCGACACCGCCGAGGAACTGCCGGACGCGTTGCGGGCGGCGATGCGCGAGGCCGAGTCCGCCTTCGGCGACCCGACCGTGTTCGTCGAGAGCGCCGTGATCGAACCCCGCCACATCGAGGTGCAGATCCTGGCCGACGGCCAGGGCACGGTGCTGCACCTGTTCGAGCGCGACTGCTCCGTGCAGCGCCGGCACCAGAAGGTCATCGAGGTGGCACCCGCCGTCGGCCTCGACCCGGAGCTGCGGGCCCGGATCTGCGCCGACGCCGTCGCGTTCGCCCGGCACATCGGTTACGTCAACGCCGGCACCGTGGAGTTCCTGCTCGACAGCGCCGGCCGCTACTTCTTCATCGAGATGAACCCACGCATCCAGGTGGAGCACACCGTCACCGAGGAGATCACCGACGTCGATCTCGTCGGCGCGCAGATCCGTATCGCCGCCGGTGAGTCGCTGGCCGAGCTCGGCCTGGCGCAGGACACCATCGTCATCCGCGGCGCCGCGCTGCAGTGCCGCATCACCACCGAGGACCCGGCCAACGGCTTCCGCCCGGACACCGGCACGATCATCACCTACCGCTCCGCCGGTGGCGCGGGGGTCCGGATCGACGGGGGCACCGTCGGTGCGGGCGCGGAGGTGTCGGCGCACTTCGACTCGCTGCTGGTCAAGCTGACCTGCCGGGGCCGGGACTGGCCGACGGCGGTCCGCCGCGCGAAGCGGGCGCTGGCCGAGTTCCGGATCCGCGGCGTGTCCACCAACATCCCGTTCCTGCAGGCCGTCCTGGACGATCCCGACTTCGCCGCCGGCGGCGTCACCACGTCGTTCATCGAGAGCCACCCGCAGCTGCTCAACTCGCGACGGTCCGCCGACCGCGGCACCCGGCTGCTGTCCTACCTCGCCGACGTGACCGTCAACCAGCCGCACGGCTCCGGCCGGGACCGCATCGACCCGGCGGGCAAGATCCCGCGGCTGGACCGGGCGGCGACCCCACCGCCGGGCTCCCGGCAGAAGCTGGCCGAGCTCGGCCCGGCGGGTTTCGCCGCCGACCTGCGTGCGCAGACCCGGCTGGCGGTCACCGACACCACGTTCCGCGACGCCCACCAGTCGCTGCTCGCCACCCGGGTACGCACCCGTGACCTGCTGGCGATCGCGCCCGCGGTGTCCAGGACGACCCCGGAGCTGCTGTCCATCGAGGCGTGGGGCGGCGCCACCTACGACGTCGCACTGCGGTTCCTCGGCGAGGACCCGTGGGAACGGCTGGCCGCGCTGCGGACCGCGGTGCCCAACATCTGTCTGCAGATGCTGCTCCGCGGTCGCAACACCGTCGGCTACACGCCCTACCCGACCGCGGTGACCACCGCGTTCGTCACGGAGGCGACCAGTAGCGGCATCGACATCTTCCGCATCTTCGACGCGCTCAACGACGTCGAGCAGATGCGGCCGGCGATCGAGGCCGTCCGGGAGACCGGCACCAGCGTCGCCGAGGTGGCGCTGTGCTACACCGGCGACCTGTCGGACCCGGCCGAGACGCTCTACACACTGGACTACTACCTCCGGCTCGCGGAGAAGATCGTCGCCGCCGGCGGGCACGTGCTCGCGGTCAAGGACATGGCCGGGCTGCTCCGCGCTCCGGCCGCGACCCGGTTGATCACCGCGCTGCGGGCGAATTTCGACCTGCCCGTGCACCTGCACACCCACGACACCGCCGGTGGTCAGCTGGCGACCTATCTGGCCGCATCCGCGGCGGGCGTGGACGCGGTCGACGTTGCGTCCGCACCGATGGCCGGCACCACGTCGCAGCCGCCGATGTCGGCCCTGGTCGCGGCGACCGACTTCTCCGACCGGGAGACCGGCCTGAGCCTGCGGGCGGTGGAGGACCTGGAGCCCTACTGGGAGGCGGTCCGTAGCGTCTACGCGCCGTTCGAGTCCGGGCTGACCGCCCCGACCGGCCGGGTGTACCAGCACGAGATCCCCGGCGGGCAGCTGTCCAACCTGCGGCAACAGGCGATCGCACTCGGCCTGGGCAACCGCTTCGAGGCCATCGAGGACGTCTACGCCGCCGCCGACCGGATGCTGGGGCGGCTGGTCAAGGTGACCCCGTCGTCCAAGGTCGTGGGTGATCTGGCCCTGCACCTCGTCGGCGCCGGGGTCCGGCCGGCGGACTTCGAGAACGACCCGTCGAAGTTCGACATCCCGGATTCGGTGATCGGCTTCCTGTCCGGCGAACTGGGGGACCCGCCCGGCGGCTGGCCGGAGCCGTTCCGCACCAAGGCGCTGGCCGGTCGCACCCGCAGGCCGGTCGTGGAGGAGCTCTCCGCGGAGGACACCGAGGCGCTCGCCACCCGCCCCCGCGAGACGCTCAACCGGCTGCTGTTCCCCGGCCCGGCCAAGGACTTCGCCACCACCCGCGCCGAGTACGGCGACCTGTCTCTGATCCGCACCACCGACTACCTGTACGGGATGCGCCGCGGCGTCGAGCACACCATCGACCTCGAGCCCGGCGTCACCCTCTACGTCGGCCTGGAGGCCATCGGCGACGCCGACGAGCGCGGCATGCGCACCGTCATCACCACGCTGAACGGGCAGATCCGGCCGCTGCAGGTACGCGACCGCAGCGTCGCCGTCGACGTCCCGACCACCGAGCGCGCCGATCCGAACGATCCCGGACAGGTCGCGGCCCCGTTCGCCGGTGTGGTGACCCTCGTCGTCGGGGAGGGTGACACCGTCGCCGCCGGTGCGGTGGTGGCCACCATCGAGGCGATGAAGATGGAGGCGTCGATCACCTCGCAGACCGGAGGTGTGGTGCTGCGCACCGCCATCCAGAAGGTGCAGCAGGTGGAGGGCGGCGACCTGCTGATCGTGCTGAAGCAGTGACCAGGATCGTCGCCGGGCGCTGGGGCGGCCGGGCACTCCGGACGCCCGACGGCACCACCACCCGGCCCACGAACTCCAAGGTGCGGGCCGCGCTCGGGAATTCGCTGCAGGCGTCGGGGGCGCTGGTGGGTGCGTCGGTGCTGGACCTGTTCGCCGGCACCGGCGCGCTGGGCCTGGAGCTGGCGTCCCGCGGGGCCGAGCGGGTGGTGCTGGTGGAGAACGACCGCGAGGCGCTCGCGATCGTCCGGGCCAACGTCGCCACCCTGGACGCCGGCGGCACCGTCACCGTGGTGCCGAGCTCGGCCCTCACCTACGCGGGGGCGGGCTCGGGCGGCGCGGGGTTCGACATCGTCGTCGCCGACCCGCCCTACGACCTGCCGAACGAGGACCTCACCGCGATGCTGCGCGGCCTGGTCGCCCACGGGCTGCTGAACCCGCACGCCGATCTCGTGGTGGAGCGTGCCCGGCGCACCGCCGACCTCGAGTGGCCGGAGCCGCTGGCGGCGGAGCGCAGCAAGCGCTACGGCGACACGGTGCTGCTGTTCGGGCGAGCGCCGTGACCCGGCTGCGGCGCTGCTACGGTCGCCCGTCATGACGCGCGCGGTGTGCCCCGGATCCTTCGACCCGCCGACACTCGGGCACCTCGACATCATCGGCCGGACGGCCGGCCAGTTCGACGAGCTCGTCGTCGCGGTGCTGGTCAACCCGGCCAAGCACGGGATGTTCAGCCTCGACGAGCGGCTCGCGCTGCTGCGCGAGACCACCGCCGAGTGGCCCAACGTCACGGTCGACTCGTTCACCGGGCTGCTGGTCGACTACTGCCGCGAGCGCGACATCCGGGCCATCGTCAAGGGCATCCGGGCGGTCACCGACTTCGACTACGAGCTGCAGATGGCGCAGATGAACAAGGGACTGACCGGCGTCGACACGTTCTTCCTGCCGACCAACCCCGAGTTCTCCTTCCTGTCGTCCTCGCTGGTCAAGCAGGTCGCGCAGTACGGCGGATCGGTCGACCACCTGCTGCCCGGGCCGGTCAACCGGGCGCTGGCGGCCAAACTCGCGGGCTGAACGTGTGCGCCTTCACCCCGCGAGGGTGCGGCGCGCCGAACGGCCGTCGGGCCCGGCCGAGGCCAGACTGGTCGGTGCGTGGGCTCAGCCATGACCACTGCGCGTGAAGGAGAAGGTGACTGCCGTCGTGTACCGGGTGTTCGAAGCTCTCGATGAGTTGGTGACCATCGTCGAAGAGGCGCGCGGCGTGCCGATGACCGCCTCGTGCGTGGTGCCGCGGGGTGACGTGCTGGACCTGCTGGACGACGTGCGCGACGCGCTGCCCGGGGAGGTCGACGACGCGCAGGACGTTCTCGACCACCGCGATCAGATGCTCAGCGAGGCGCGCACCTCGGCCGACAAGACGCTGGGCGACGCGGAGACCGAGGCCACCCGGTTGGTGACCGACGCACGCGCGCTGGCCGAGTCGACCGTGAGCGCCGCGCAGGCCGAGGCCGACCGTCGGGTGCAGGAGGCCACCGACGCGGCCGCCGAGATCCTCGCGCGTGCCCGGGCCGACGCCGACCGGGCCATCCGGTCCGGCCAGGAGCAGCACGACACCGCGGTCGCCCGTGGGCAGAGCCAGCACGACGCGCTGGTCGCGCGGGGCACCGACGAGGCCGAACGTCTGGTGGCGGCCGGGGTCGCCGAGCAGGCCCGGCTGGTGTCGCAGACCGAGGTCGTGCAGGCCGCGTACGCCGAGTCGGCCCGCATCCTGGACACCGCACACGCCGACACCGACCGGATGCGCAACGAGTGCGACTCCTACGTCGACGGCCGGCTGGCCAATCTGGAGGAGACCCTCACCCAGACGCTGCGGACGGTCGGCCGCGGCCGGACCGCGCTGCGGTCCGGGCTCGCCGCCGATTACCGCGACTGACACTGCGACGCCGGCCCCGGCGCCGCGGGTGCATCCCGTCGGCGCCGGCACGGCGCGATCACCCGGCGCGCCCGAGCGGCCCGCCGGAAGCCGCGGGCCGAACCCTGGCAGCGGGTTGGGATCCGCGGCCCCGATCGACTACTCTGGAACGGTTGCCTGTTGCAGGTGACGCGCGCCCGTCGCTCGTCGCATGCCGGGCCACCCGGAACCATCGAGCACCACTGCGAACCACCGAGAACCGTCGAGAAGTACCGAGCACCGAAGAGATGATGACTCAGAACCGCCCGAGCCCCGCGTCACCGTGGGTCTACGACACCCGACTGCTGTCCCGGCAGGCCGGTGTGATGAAGCGCGTCCAGGAGACCCTCACCTCCGACGAGCGGATGGGCATCGACGTGCTGGCGATCCCGGCGGGGGAGCCGATCAGGCTCAACCTCCGGATCGAGTCCGTCGTCGAGGGGGTGCTCGTCTCGGGCACCGCCATCAGCCGCGCCGTGGGTGAGTGTGCTCGCTGCCTGACCGTGATCGACCGGCCGGTCGGCGCCGACCTCCGTGAGCTGTACGCGTACCCGAACTCGGTGACCGCACAGACCATCGAGGACGACGAGGTACTGATCCTCACCGACGACTACATCGACCTGGAGTCGCTGGTCCGCGACGAGATCGTGGTCCAGCTGCCGCTCGCGCCGCTCTGCCGGCCGGACTGCCCCGGATTGTGCCCCACCTGCGGGGAGCGGCTCGACGACCTCGAGCCCGGTCACTCGCATGAGATACTTGACCCGCGCTGGGCCGCTCTGCGGAATCAGTTCGGCACCCAGAGTTCACGCCCAGAATGATGTTCGACAAGGAGTAAGTCGTGGCTGTCCCGAAGCGGAAGATGTCCCGCAGCAACACCCGTTCCCGCCGTTCGCAGTGGAAGACGACCGTCCCCACCCTGGCGGCGTGCTCGAACCGTGCCTGCGGTGCCCTCAAGCCGCCGCACGTGGCGTGCCCCACCTGCGGCCAGTACGACGGCCGCCAGGTCGTCGAGGTCTGACCCTCCCGGGTCGCCATCCGTGAGCTCGTCCACACCACAGCTGGTCGACGCGACCGAACTCACCACCACGCTCGGCATCTCCCTGGATGCCGAGCTGGTGGTGCTGGCGTTCACCCACCGCTCGTACGCCTACGAGAACGGCGGGCTCCCCACCAACGAACGCCTGGAGTTCCTCGGTGACGCCGTCCTCGGACTCTGCGTCACCGATGCGCTGTACCGCGCCCACCCCGACTTCAGCGAGGGGCAGCTGGCCAAGCTGCGCGCCAGCATCGTCAACATGCACGCGCTGGCCGGCGTCGGGCGGGCCATCGGCCTCGGCGCCCTGCTGCGCCTGGGCAAGGGCGAGGAACTCACCGACGGACGCAACAAACCGTCGTTGCTCGCCGACGCCGTCGAGGCGCTGCTGGGCGCTGTCTACTATCAGCACGGCCTGGAGACCGCCCGCGGCGTCATCCACCAGCTGTTCGGCGAACTCATCGCCTCGGCGCCGAGCGTCGGTGCGGGGCTGGACTGGAAGACCTCGTTGCAGGAGCGCACCGCCACCCTCGGTCTCGGCGTGCCGTCCTACCGCCTCAGCGAGGAAGGTCCCGACCACGCCAAGCAGTTCACCGCGACGGTCATCGTCAACGGTGAGGACCGCGGGGTCGGCCAGGGCCGGACGAAGAAGGAAGCCGAGCAGAAGGCGGCCGCGCTGGCCTACGGCATCCTGACGCCCACCTCCGTCGACACCGCTCCCGTCGGCGGCGCGACCCTCGTGGCCGAGGTGGCCACCGCGGCGGCCGACACCCCGCCGTCCACCGGTGCCCCGGTGACCGAGGGGTCTGTCGCATCCCGGTGACCGGTGCCTGAACTCCCCGAGGTCGAAGTCGTCCGCCGGGGCCTGGAGACCCACGTCCTTGGACGGACCCTCGCCCGCGTGGACGTGCTGCACCTGCGCGCGGTCCGCCGCCACCTGCCCGGACCCGCGGATTTCGCCGGTCTGCTCGCCGACCGCCGGATCGACGCCGTCCGGCGACGCGGCAAGTACCTCTGGTGGGCGCTGGACGACGGCGACGCGGTGATCGCGCATCTCGGGATGAGCGGCCAGTTCCGCGTCCGCGGCGCGCTCGACCCCGGCACCGACTCACCGCACCTGCGCGTCCGGTTCGCCTTCACCGACGGCGGCCCCGACGTGCACTTCGTCGACCAGCGCACCTTCGGTGGGCTGTCCTTCTCACCGGGCGGCGCCGTCCTGCCCGCCGAGATCGCCCACATCGCCACCGACCCGCTCGACCCCGCGTTCGACCTCGAGGCGGCGGTGGCCCGGTTACGCGCGCGGCGGACCGGGCTCAAACGTGCCCTCCTGGACCAGACGGTCGTGTCCGGGATCGGCAACATCTACGCCGACGAGGCGCTCTGGCGGGCACGGCTGCACTACGCCCGCGCCACCGACAAGCTGACGCGGCCGCAGGTCCGGTCGGTGATCGCCGCGGCCACCGAGGTGATGCAGCAGGCGCTCGCGCAGGGCGGCACGTCCTTCGACGCGCTCTACGTCAGCGTCAACGGCGAGTCCGGGTACTTCGACCGGTCGCTGAACGCCTACGGGCAGACCGGCCGGCCCTGTGCCCGCTGCGGGACGCCGATCGTGAAGGAGTCGTTCATGAACCGGTCGTCGCATTTCTGCCCGACCTGTCAGCCCCGACCCCGGATGCCGCACTACTGACCCTTGAGGGTGAGCCGGGCGGGTGACCGCCCGGCTAGAGTCGCCCGTGTGCGCATCCCCTTCCTGCCCCGTCCGGTGACCGACCAGCCCCCGCCCGCGGAGGTCGTGCAGGAGGTGAAGCCGACCTCCGAGCCCGTGGACGTCGCGCTGCGCGTCCTCACCCGGTCCGCCGACCACGGCCGGCTCTGGATGGGCTTCGCCCTGGCCGGGGTCGTCGCCGGCGGGGGATACCGCCGCGCGGGCATCCGCGGCCTCGGATCGCTGGCCGTCGCCTCGTTCGTCTCCAACTCGCTGATCAAGCCGCTGGTGGGTCGTCGACGTCCCGACATCGAACGCACCCAGCTCGCCCGCCGCATCGGCGAGCGGCCCTGGACGTCGTCCTTCCCGAGTGGCCATTCCGCGTCCGCCGCCGCCTTCGCGACCGGTGCCGCCGTCGAGATGCCCGTCGCCGGCCTGGTGCTCGCGCCGGTGGCGGCAGCCGTGGCGTACTCGCGGGTGCATGTCGGGGTGCACTACAAGTCCGACGTCGTCGTCGGTGCCGGTGTCGGGATCGCCGCCGCGTTGCTGGTGAAGAAGCTGTGGAAGGTCGGGGAGCACGGGCCCGCCAAGTCCCTGCACGCCGATCTCCCGGCACTGGCCGACGGGGCCGGGCTGACCGTCGTCATCAACCGCGCCAGCGGGTCGGCCAAGGACGCCGGCGAGGACATCGCCGCGTTGCTGCCGAAGGCGCGGATCTTCCACTGGGATCCCGAGGACGGACCCGAGGCGCTGAACGGGATCATCGGTCCCGACGTCACGGCGCTGGGTGTGGCCGGCGGCGACGGCACCTGCGCCTCCGTCGCCGGCGTCGCCCTCGACAACGACCTGCCGCTGGCCGTCTTCGCCGCGGGGACGTTCAACCACTTCGCGAAGGCGCTCGGGCTGCTGACGTACGCCGACACCGCGGACAGCGTGCGCCACGGCTCCGGCGGGGCCGTCGACGTGGCCCGCATCGACGGCGTGCCGTTCCTCAACACCGCGTCGATTGGCATCTACCCCGACTTCGTCGCCGAGCGCGACCGCCTGGCGGGCCGGCTCGGCAAGCCGCTGGCCGCCCTGGTCGCGCTGCCGCGGGTGTTCGCGAAGGCGGAGCCGGTGGTGCTGACGCTCAACGGCCGTCCCGACCGGATCTGGACCGTGTTCGTCGGCAACGGGCACTACACCCCGCGCGGCCTCGTGTCGTCCAGCCGCGACCACATGGCCGACGGGTTCATCGACGTGCAGGTGATCCTCGACCGTGGCCGGTTCTCCCGCACCCGGGCGACCATCGGGTCCCTGATCGGCCAGGTCGAGCGTTCCGGGGTGTACGCGTCCATGCACACACGGCGGTTGGACGTCACCATGGAGACCGAGGAACTGCGGGTCGCCCACGACGGTGAGATCACCGACCCCAAGGACTCCGTCCTGATCGACCTGGATCCCCGTCACCTGCGGGTCTACCGCACCTGGAAGTAGGCGTCCATGAGCGACGACAGCATCCGTGTCACCGCGTTCGTGCACGGTCACGTGCAGGGCGTCGGGTTCCGCTGGTTCACCCGTGCCAAGGCGCTGGAACTCGGTCTCGTCGGGACCGCCACCAATCTGACGGACGGCCGGGTGCAGGTCGTCGCGGAGGGGCCCGCGGACCGCGTCGACGCGCTGCTCGCGTGGTTGCGGTCGGGGGACACCCCGGGACGGGTCGACGACGTCGTCGAGCAGCGCACGGCACCGCGGCACGACCTGCAGGGTTTCCGGGAGCGCTGACGCTTCCGGGAGCGCTGACACCCGTCCGCGCCGGGCGCGGACACCGGAGCGCCCCGGGGCCCGCCGGTAGAGTCCAACCTTCGGGAACGGCCCACGGCCGCGGAACGGGAGGGCTGGCGTGTATCTGAAGAGCCTGGCCCTGCGTGGCTTCAAGTCGTTCGCGTCGGCCACCACCCTGCACTTCGAGCCGGGTATCACCGCGGTCGTCGGCCCCAACGGCTCGGGGAAGTCCAACGTCGTCGACGCGATCGCCTGGGTGCTCGGCGAACAGGGTGCCAAGGCCCTGCGCGGCGGGAAGATGGAGGACGTCATCTTCGCCGGCACCGCCGACCGGCAGCCGCTGGGCCGGGCCGAGGTGACCCTGACCATCAGCAACGCCGACGGTGCGCTGCCCATCGACTACGACGAGGTCGCGATCACCCGGCGGATGTTCCGCGACGGCGCCAGCGAGTACGAGATCAACGGCCGGGGCTGCCGGCTCCTGGACATCCAGGAGCTGCTGTCGGACTCCGGTATCGGCCGCGAGATGCACGTCATCGTCGGGCAGGGGCAGCTCGACGCCGTGCTGTCGGCCCGTCCGGAGGACCGCCGGGCCTTCATCGAGGAAGCGGCCGGGGTGCTCAAGCACCGCAAACGCAAGGAGAAGGCGCTCCGCAAGCTCGACGCGATGCAGGCGAACCTGACCCGTCTGGGCGACCTGACGTCGGAACTGCGGCGGCAGCTGAAGCCACTGGGTCGGCAGGCCGAGGTGGCCCGCCGGGCCATGACCATCCAGTCCGAGCTCCGCGACGCCCGGTTGCGGCTGCTCGCCGACGACCTGGTGACCCTGCAGCGGCAGGTCGCCACCGAACAGGCCGAGGAAGCGGCGGCCCAGCAGAAGCGGGAGCGGGTGCAGGCGGCCCTCGCCGTCGCCACCGAGGAGCAGGAGTACAGCGCGGCCGCGCTGGCCGACGCCGCCCCCGCCCTGCAGGAGGCGCAGGAGACCTGGTTCGCGCTGTCGGCGCTGTCGGAGCGGTTCCGCGGCACCATCAACCTGGCCACCGAACGCGCCCGCAATCTCGCCGCCCCGCTGGAGGAGTCGCGGCCCGGGCGGGACCCGGACGAGCTCGAGGAGGCCGCCCGCGCGGCGGACGTCGAGCAGGCGGCCAAGGACGCCGCCGTCGGATCCGCCCGGTCCGCGCTGGACGAGGCCGTACGGGAGCGCGCCGAACGTGAGGCCGCCCTCACGCGGGCCGAAGCGGAGCTGCTCGCCGCGACGCGGGCGATCGCCGACCGGCGTGAAGGTCTGGCCACCCTCAACGGGAAGGTCAACGCGGCCCGCTCGCGGCTGGCCGCCGTCGCCGACGAGATCACCCGGCTGTCGGCCGCGCTGGCGAGTGCGCAGGACCGCGTCGGTACCGCCCGGCAGGAGTTCGCCGCCCTCGAGGAGTCCGTCGCGGCACTCGGCGACAACGAGTTCGGGCTGGACGAGACCTACCAGTCGGCGCGCGAGGAGGCCGACCGCGCCGCTGACCGGATGCGCGAACTGGTCGAGGCGCAGCGGGCGTCGATCAGCGAACAACGCTCGCTGCGGGCCCGCGTCGAGGCCCTCGGTCTCGGGCTCAAGCGCCGCGACGGCACCGGGGCGTTGCTGGCGGCGCACGACCAGCTCGACGGGCTCCTCGGGCCCGTGTCGGAGCTGCTCACCGTGCGGGCCGGCGCCGAGGCCGCGCTCGCCGCGGCCCTCGGACCCCTCGCCGACGCGGTCGCCGTCGCCGACCTGGCCGTCGCGGCCACCACCCTGGGCTGGCTGCGCACCTCCGACGCGGGCCGCGCGGGCCTGCTCATCGGCGGCACCGGAGCCGGCCGTGCGGACCGGCCCGCGCTCCCGGCCGGTCAGTCGTGGGCCCTGGACGCCGTGCAGGCACCGCCGGAGCTGGTGCCCGCGGTGACGCGCGTCCTCGACCGGTTGGTCCTCGTCGACGATCTCGAGGCGGCGGCCCGGCTCGTCCGCGAGCATCCCGAGCTGCGGGCCGTCACCACCGACGGCGAGCTGCTGGACGCCCACACCGCCACCGGCGGACGCGCCGGTCAGCAGTCGCTGCTGGAGATCCAGGCCGCGGTCGACGAGGCCGAGGCGCGGCTCGCCGAGGTGACGTCGGGGCTGGAGCGGGTGGAGGCCACCCTGTCCGGGGCCCGGGCGGACGCGGAGCAGCGGGAACGTGACGCCGAACGGGCGCTGCAGGCGCTCAACGACTCCGACGCCCAGATGAGTGCCGTCGAGGAGCAGCTCGGCCGGCTCGCCGAGACCGCCCGGGCCGCCGCGGCCGAGGCGGAGCGGCTCGACCGGCAGCGGCAGACCGCCGAGGAGTCCCGGGGTCAGCAGCAGCAGGCGCTGGCCGACCTCGAGTCCCGGCTCGCCGCCGTCCAGGACCAGGACGTCCCGACGGTGGTCGACTCCACCGACCGGGACCGGCTGGCCGAGCAGACGGCCCTGGCCCGCCAGCGCGAGATGGACGCGCGGCTGTCGTTGCGCACCGTGGAGGAGCGCGCCCGCGCGTTCGCCGGTACTTCGGACAACCTGCGGCGGGCGGCGCGCGCGGAACGCGAGACCCGGGCCCGCGCGGAGGCCGCCCGCACCCGGCGGGCCGTCGCCGCAGCCGTCGCGGCGAAGGTGGCCGACCGGGCGACCGCCACCGCCGACGTCCTCACCGCGTCGCTGCGGTCCGCCTCGGCCGCCCGGGACGCCGCGGTGGCCGCCCGGACTGCCGCCGAGCAGGCGGCCACGGCCGCCCGCCAGCGCGTCGCCGAGTTGTCGTCGGAGTGGGAGAAGCTGACGTCGGAGGTGCACCGCGAGGAGGTGCTGCGCGCGCAACAGGCGATCCGCATCGAGCAGCTGATCGACCGCGCCACCACCGAGTTCGCCATCACCGTCGACGATCTCGTGGCCGAGTTCGGTCCGGACGCGCTCACCCCGCCCAGCGCGGTGGAACTGGCCGAGTACGAGAAGGCCAAGGAGCGCGGCGAGCAGGTCTACGCCCCGCAGCCGATGGCCTTCGACCGGGCCGCCGCCGAACGGAAACTGCGCAGCGCCGAACGCGACCTGACGACGCTGGGCAAGGTCAACCCGCTGGCCCTGGAGGAGTTCGCGGCGCTGGAGGAGCGGCACGCCTTCCTGTCCACCCAGCTCACCGACCTCAAGGACACCCGGCGCGATCTGCTCACGGTGGTGGGCGAGGTCGACCAGAAGATCCAGGAGGTCTTCGCCAGCGCCTTCGCCGATGTCGCCCGGGAGTTCGTCACCGTGTTCCAGACGCTGTTCCCCGGTGGCGAGGGATCGCTGGTGCTCACCGATCCCGACGACATGCTGACCACCGGCATCGAGGTCAACGCCCGGCCGCCGGGCAAGAAGGTCAAGCGGTTGTCCCTGCTGTCCGGCGGGGAGCGCTCGCTGACCGCGGTGGCCATCCTGGTGTCGATCTTCCGCGCCCGGCCCAGTCCGTTCTACGTGATGGACGAGGTCGAGGCGGCGCTGGACGAGGTGAACCTGACCCGGCTGGTGACCCTGCTGTCGCAGCTGCGGGAGTCCAGCCAGCTGATCATCATCACCCATCAGAAGTTCACGATGGAGGCCGCCGACGCCCTGTACGGCGTCTCGATGCGCGGCGACGGCATCACCCAGGTCATCTCCCAGCGGATCCGCGGCGTCGTGTCGACGCCGCCGACCGCGGAACCCGTACCCGCCCGCTGACAGCGGTCGTCCCGCGACGGCCGGGGGATCGTCGGCGACGGATCTATTCGTGTAGATTCCGTCCGGTCGGCTGCCCGGCCACCGTCGCCGCAGCCGGCCACCCCCACCACGACGAGGAGTCCCGTGTTCTCACTCGGCATCATCGGGGCCGGTCAGTTCGCCGGCCAGTTCGCCAAGCTGTTCCAGCTGCACCCCGCCGTCAGCGAGGTGCGGGTCACCGATTTGCTACGGGAACGTGCCGAGGAACTCGTCACCCGCGAGAAGCTCGCCGCGGTGGTCGACGACGTCGACACGATGCTGGCCTCCGACGTCGACGCGGTGGCGATCTTCACGCAGCGCTGGACCCACGGTCCGCTGGTCGTGCAGGCGCTGCGCGCGGGCAAGCACGTGTACTCGGCGGTGCCGATGGCGTTCACCGTCGACGAGGTGCGCGACATCATCACCGCGGTCTCCGAGACCGGCCTGACCTACATGATGGGGGAGACCAGCTACTACAACCCCGCCACCGTCTACGCCCGGGACAAGATGGCGGACAATGCTTTCGGGCGCGTCTTCTACGCCGAGGGCGACTACGTGCACGACATGGACCTGGGCTTCTACGCCGCCTACCGGTACAGCGGCGGCGAGAACTGGAAGGCCACCGCCAGCTACCCGCCCATGCACTACCCGACGCACTCGATCGGCGGGGTCCTCGGTGCGTTGCCCGGCCACGCGGTCAGCGTCAGCTGCATCGGTGTCGTCGACCAGCGCGGCGACGGCGTCTTCGACCGCGAGGTCAGCCAGTTCGGCAACGACTTCTCCAACGCGTCGGCGTTGTTCGAGCTCGACGACGGCGGCGTGATGCGGATCAACGAAATGCGTCGGGTCGGCTACCCGTCGCACATCCGGGAGTCCCGTTTCCGCTTCTTCGGCACCGAGGCGAGCTTCGAGCAGTTGGCCACGGTGACCTACTGGCAGGACAAGGAGGGGGTCACCGACATCTCGGGGCAGATCGACTCCCGTCCGTCGATGTCGGCCGACGACCCGTCGCTGGCGCACGTCGCCCCCGAGCTGCGTGACGCGTTCATCTCCGGACACGCTGCGGTGCACGACACCTCGCGGCTGCCCGAGACGTTCCGTGGGGTGCCGAGTGGTCACGAGGGCAGCCACCACTTCCTCGTCGACGACTTCGCGGTGGCCGTGGACACCCGCACGTTGCCTCCGGTGAACGCCTGGACCGCCGCCCGGTACACCGTCCCCGGCATCGTGGCGCACCAGTCGGCGCTGCAGGGTGGTGCGCGACTTCCGGTGCCGGACTTCGGCGACGCCCCGGTCGCGGTCGGTGCGCCGCTGGGGAGGGCCGTCGCCACCGGCTGACCGGGTAGGTTCTGCGCCCATGGGGGATGCGCCGCACACACCGCCGCGCCGGGCGGCGACCCGATCCGACGTCGCCCGGGCGGCGGGGGTCTCCACCGCGGTGGTGAGCTACGTGATCAACGGCGGGCCGCGCGGGGTCGCCCCGGCCACCGCCGCCCGGGTCCGTGCGGCCATCGAGACCCTGGACTACCGGCCCAATCTCGCCGCGCGCGCGTTGCGGACCGGCACCACCGAGATGATCGGACTGGTCGTCCCCGACTCCAGCAACCCGTTCTACGCGGAGTACGCGGTGGCCGTGGAACGGCGCGCCGCCGTGCACGGTCACGCGCTGGTCGTCGCCAACAGCGGTGACGACCCCGACCGGGAGAGCCGGCTCGTCGAGGGCCTCGCCGGCCGGCGACTCTCCGGGGTGCTCCTCGCCACCACCGGCCGCCCGGCCGGACGCGACCTGACCACGTACGACGTGCCGATGGTCCTGCTCGACCGGGACGGGCCGGTGCCGGGATTCGCCGCTCTCGGGCCGGCGTTCACCGCCGGCGCGGCCGCGGTCGTCGGCCATCTGGTGGACCGACACGGCCTGTCATCGGTGGCGCTGTGCACCGGCCGGCGGGGCCCGTTCGGGGCGAACAGCCCGGAACAGGGCTGGCGCGAGGCGTTGGACCGCCGCGGCCTCGATGGGTCGACGGTCGTGCGGGCTCCCTTCGACCGTGCCGGTGGCTACGCCGCGGGACGGGAGCTGCTGACCGGGACGCTGCCCGACGCGGTCTTCGCCGCCTCCGACCTGCTGGCCGTCGGCGTGCTGCGGGCGCTGCACGAGGGCGGCCTGCGCGTACCGGAGGACATCGCGGTCGTGAGCTTCGACGGCACGAGCGAGTCGGAGTACTCGTGGCCGACGCTGACGGTGGCCAGGCAGCCCGTCGCCGAGATGGCGGGCGCCGCGGTCGACGCCCTGCTCGCGGGAATGCCGGCGGGGGCGTACCGGGCCTTCGACACCGACCTGGTGATCCGCCGGTCCTGCGGTTGCCCGACCTGACGGCCTTCGACACCGAACTGGTGATCCGCCGGTCCTGCGGTTGCCCGACCTGACGGCGGCCCGACGGCGGTACCCGTTGCCCGGCAACGGGTACCGGCGGTCTCAGGCCCAGGGACCCATCGTCTGGACCCACTCCCGCACATCGGCGTTGCTGACCAGACCGTTGGCGACGAACGGGTCGATGGTCAGCTGCGCGACGACGACGTCGGCGGACGCGGCCTGGAAGATCAACAGCGCACCCGGGTTCTCGTCGTCCACGTACGGGCCCGCCGCCAGCAGGCTGCCCTCGGCCAGCAGCTCACGCAGGTAGCCGCGGTGCGCCGCCCGGTACAGATCGCGCTGCGCGGCCTGGTCCTTGTCGTAGGTGTAGTGGACAGCGAAGACGGCCATGCGGATGGGACCTCCGGTCGGATCGGTTGCCTCGACCCTATCGTCCGTGCGTGCGCCCGGATCACGTCGACCGGACGGTGGGCGGGCACCGCCTTGCGGGCGCAGGTGTCCGGGTGCGTCGGCCGCCGCCCGGGCGGCCGTCGTCCACCCGCGGGTCGTCGAGACTGTCGGGACCCGGACCGGCAGGCGGTGGCGGCCGCGCCGTCGTCGTCGGCGGAATCGGTCATCCCGGCAGGTCCGACGCCCCCCGCCGTCGGGCCGGCTGTGCTGCTCCGTGATCCACGACCCGACGGTCGGCGCGACTTTGTTCCCCGGTCGGGTGGTCGGCCACACCGCCACAACGCCGGAGGCCCGCAACGCGAGCAGCGTTGCGGGCCTCCGGGACGACGGACGACTCAGATGTCGTAGTACATCGCGAACTCGTGCGGGTGCGGGCGCAGCCGGATCGCGTCGATCTCCTCGCGCTTGAGGCGGATCCACATGTCGATGAGGTCCTCGGTGAAGACGCCGCCCTCGAGCAGGTAGTCGTGGTCGGCCTCGAGGTTGTTGATGACGGCCTCGAGCGACGACGGCACCTGCGGGATGTTGGCGGCCTCCTCCGGCGGGAGCTCGTAGAGGTCCTTGTCGACCGGGGCCGGCGGCTCGATCTTGTTCTTGATGCCGTCCAGGCCGGCCATCATCATCGCGGCGAACGCGAGGTAGGGGTTGGCCGACGGGTCCGGGCAGCGGAACTCGAGGCGCTTGGCCTTCGCGTTCGTGCCGGTCAGCGGGATGCGGATGCAGGCGGAGCGGTTACGTGCGGAGTACACCAGGTTGACCGGCGCCTCGTAGCCGGGAACGAGCCGGTGGAAGGAGTTCACGGTCGGGTTGGTGAACGCCAGCAGCGACGGCGCGTGGTGCAGCAGACCGCCGATGTAGTAGCGCGCCAGGTCCGACAGGCCACCGTAGCCGGCCTCGTCGTAGAACAGCGGCTTGCCGTCCTGCCACAGCGACTGGTGGGCGTGCATCCCCGAGCCGTTGTCACCGAACAGCGGCTTGGGCATGAAGGTGACCGACTTGCCGGCGGCCCAGGCGGTGTTCTTGATGACGTACTTGAACAGCATGACGTCGTCGGCCGAGTGCAGCAGGGTGTTGAACTTGTAGTTGATCTCGGCCTGACCGCCGGTGCCCACCTCGTGGTGGCCGCGCTCGATCTCGAAGCCGCTCTGGATCAGGTTGGCCGTCATGTCCTCGCGGAGGTCGGCCTGGTGGTCGTACGGCGGGACGGGGAAGTAGCCGCCCTTGACGCGGGTCTTGTAGCCCTGGTTGCCGCCCTCCTCGCGACGGCCGGTGTTCCACCAGCCCTCCTCGGAGTCGACCTCGTAGAACGAGCCGTTCATCTTCGACTCGAAGCGGACGTCGTCGAAGACGTAGAACTCGGCCTCGGCACCGAAGAAGCAGGTGTCGGCGAAGCCGGTGGTGGCCAGGTACTCCTCGGCCTTGCGGGCCACGTTGCGCGGGTCGCGCGAGTACGGCTGCAGCGTGAGCGGGTCGTGCACGAAGAAGTTGCAGGTCAGCGTCTTGCGGCGGCGGAACGGGTCCAGCCGCGCGGTCGCCACGTCCGGCAGCAGCGTCATGTCCGATTCGTGGATCGACTGGAAACCCCGGATGGAGGAGCCGTCGAAGGCCATCCCCGCGGCGAGCGACTCGACGGACACCGTCGAGGCAGGCACCGTCAGGTGGTTCATGATGCCCGGCAGGTCGCAGAAACGGATGTCGAAGACTTCGACTTCGTTGTCCGCGATGTAGGCAACTAGCTCTTCGGGAGTGGAGAACAAGGACGAGCTCCTTCGCGTCAGGATGACATCCCGGCCGCATGGGGCGGCCCGGGACGGAGAGGCTACGACGGCGTCACGGTCACCCGGGACGGTAGTACATGCTGTCTCGCCCGTGTTTCGCCGTTGTGAACGGCCCGTAACGCGGCGCGGGTCACCGCGCCGGGTACTCCCGTCCGTGGTCAGCAGCAGTATGACGCGGTGGCGTGACCGGGTGGTGACGTCGGTGTTTCCGTCACGGATGACGGGCGCCGGCGCCGTCGGGAACCCGTCCGTGGCGCCCGGGTCGTGTTGAATCGCAGCAGAGGACGGTGCCGCGACGGCGTGCGCCGCACGAACGGAGCAGGGGTGGGCGTGGCGGCAGGACAGCGCGGAACCGCAGGTGGCGCGGCGGCGGAATGGCCGGGCAAGGCGTTCGGCATCCCGGCCGCCGGACCCGGTGCCGTCGCCGGACTGGGGCAGCGCATCGGGGCGTTCGTGGTCGACGCCGTCGCGGCGGCCCTGGTCGCCTGGGCGTTCACCGCGCCCGATCCGCCGCAGAACTGGAGCCTGCTGGTCTGGGGGCTGGTGACGGTCCTGGGGGTGGGTCTGCTGGGCACCACCCCGGGACACCTGGTGGCCGGCACCCGGGTCGCCACCCTCGGAGCCGCCGACCGCGGCCCGCTCGTGGGGTTCTGGGCGCTGCCGCGGACCGCGCTGATCGGTCTGGTCGTGCCACCCCTGATCCAGGACGGCGACGGCCGCGGGCTGCACGATCGGCTGTGCCACACCGTCGTGGTACGTACGCGCTGACGGCCGGTCAGCTGTGCCTGCGGCGGGCGTGCCCCGGGCAGCCGTCCATCCGGCGGGTGAACGCACGACGCCCGTGACCGGGGTCCGGTCACGGGCGTCGTGATGCTGCTGAGCGGCGTCAGCGGCGGCGGGCCGCACGCTGGATGTTGCGGGCCTTGACGTTGGACGGCACCGGGCCCTTCGGCATGCCGGCCTGCGGACTGCGGCCGGACAGCGCCTTCAGCTTGGTGTCCAGCTGCTCGACCTGCGCCGGGGAGATGTTCCGGGGGAGCTTGGTCAGGGTGGAGTTGAGCTTCTTCAGCGGGGTCTGCTTCTCGTCGTTGCCCACCACGATGTCGTAGATGGGGACCGAATCGCCGACGATGCGGGCGACGCGCTTCTTCTCCTGGGCGAGCAGCGGGATCACCCGCTGCGGGACACCCTCGGCGATCAGCACCACGCCCGGACGCCCGACCACCCGGTGCACCGCGTCGAACTGGGCGGTTCCGGCGATGGCGGGGGAGATGCGCCACTTGCCACGGAGGTTGTTCTGCAACGACCACGCGGCCGCGCCCGGGCTGCCCTCGGCCTGCCGGTAGACGTTGGCCTGCACCCGGCGGGCGAAGATCAGCATCGCGCCGAGCGCACCGAGGGTGAGGCCCAGGATGGGCCCGAAGATGAAACCGAACAGCCCGCCGCCGAACAGCAACGCGATTCCCAGGCCGACGAGGAGGCCCAACAGCAGGGCACCCACCATGAGCGGGATGAGCTTCTTGTCGTCCTTGCGCTGCATCTGGAACGCCTGCCACAACTGCTTGCGGCGCTCCTTGGAGGCGGCCTTGCGGGCCACCTTCGCGGTCTTCTTCTCGTCCTTGGTCAGCGTGACCTTGCTGGATCCCGCTGAGCGTGCTGCTGCCTTGGCCATGGCTCAAGAATACGGCTCGACGACCGCCCCGCTCGCCGTTCGGCGAGGCGGGGCGGCCGGTGTCGGCGGTCGGATCAGGCGGTGGTCGCGGCCGTGACCGCACCGGTGGAGCGACGCTCCTGGGCCTGGCGGTAGAGGCTGCCGGCCTTGTACGAGGATCGGACCAGCGGGCCGCTCATGACGCCGCTGAAGCCCATGTCCAGGGCCTCGTCGCGGAGTTCGATGAACTCCTGGGGCTTGACCCAGCGATCGATCGGGTGGTGGCGGGGGCTGGGCCGCAGGTACTGCGTGATGGTGATCAGGTCGCACCCGGCCTCGACGAGGTCGCGCAGTGCGGACGAGATCTCCTCGCGCGTCTCGCCCATCCCCAGGATGAGGTTGGACTTGGTGATCATTCCGGCCTCGCGGGCCATGGTGATGACGTCCAGCGACCGCTCGTAGCGGAAGGCGGGACGGATGCGCTTGAAGATGCGCGGCACCGTCTCGAGGTTGTGCGCGAACACCTCGGGGGCGGCGTCGAAGACCTGCTGCAGCAGGTGGCGGTGCCCGGAGAAGTCGGGGGTGAGGATCTCGACGCCCGTCTTCGGGGCGAACTCGTGCACCTTGCGGATGGTCTCCGCGTACAGCCAGGCGCCCTCGTCCTCGAGGTCGTCGCGGGTGACGCCGGTGATGGTGGCGTAGTTGAGGTCCATCGTGGCGATGGACTCGGCCACCCGCCGCGGCTCGTCCCGGTCCAGCGCACCGGGCTTGCCGGTGTCGATGAGGCAGAAGTCGCAGCGGCGGGTGCACTGGTCACCGCCGATGAGGAAGGTGGCCTCGCGGTCCTCCCAGCATTCGTAGATGTTCGGGCACCCCGCCTCCTGGCACACCGTGTGCAGACCCTCGCGTTTCACGAGGGACTGCATCTGCGTGTATTCGGGCCCGGTCTTCATCCGGGTCTTGATCCACTCCGGCTTTTTCTCGATCGGCGTCTGCGCGTTGCGCACTTCCAGCCGGAGGAGCTTCTTGCCTTCGGGGGCGAGGGTCACGAAATCAGTCCTTGTCGGTTACTTGGTCGCGTTCTTGGCAGCGTCGGCGACGTGGTCGGCGGCACTCTTGGCATCGGACGAGGCGGCCGCGAGGTCGCCCTTGGCGTCGGCGGTCTTGTCCTGGGCGCCGGCCTTGGCCTCGGCGGCGGCGCTCTTGGCCTGCTCGGCCACGTCCTTCGCACCGGCCTTGGCCTCGGCCTTCGCGGCGGCCGCCGTGTCGGCGAGGTCGTTCTTCGCGCTGGCGGCGGAGTCCTTGGCCTTGTCGACCGCGTCACCGAGGTCGTCGGCCACGTCGGCGGCCTTGTCCTTGACGTCCTCGACGACCGACGACACCGTGTCCGCGGCCTTGCCGGCGGCGTCCTTGGCCTTCTCGACCCCGTCGGAGACGGCGTCCTTGACGGCCGCGACCTTCTCCTGCACCGGGCTGGCCGGCTTCGGGGTGGCGGCCGTGTCGGTCGGGTTGCCGCGGGCGGGCGCGGTCGGCTGCGCGGTCAGCTTCTTCACCAGCACGGCGACGCCGGCGGCGATGAGGCCGACGAGCAGGAAGTTGCGCAGCTTGTGCGAGGCGGGGGCGACGGCGTCGCCGGCCTGGTGCAGCTTCTTGGCGCTCGTCGCCCGGAGCTTGTACTCGCTCTGCGCGGCCAGCGCGGTGGCCTTGGCCAGGGCGCCGGCCTCGGCCTTCTTCGCGTGCTTCTTCGCCCGTGCGGTCGCCCGCTTGGCGGACTTGTCGGCGGCCTTGCGGGCCTGCGCCGCGGACTTGGCGGCGGCCTTGCGGGCGCGCCGGCTCAGGGTCTTGGCGTTGTCCTGCAGCGAATCGGTCGCCTTGGCCACGAGCGGTGCGACGGCGGCGCCGGCGCTGGAGGCCATCTCGGCGGCCTTCTCGGAAACGGTCTTGGCCACGTCGTGACCCAGCACGGTGACCTTGTCGAACACGTCGTGGCTGACGTCGGAGACGCGGCCGGCGACATCGTGGCCGGCCACGGCGACCTTGTCCGCCACATCGGACGCGCGCGCGTTCAACTCGGTTCCAATGGTCTTTGCCATGCTGTTCCCCTCACGAAGGTCGATACACCGCGACGAGGTCTGACGCGGTGCGGGACTGGATTGTGGCTGGTCGCAGTACCTGCGACCGGCACTGTACCCATCCAGTCTCCCAGGAGCCTTGCCCTGCGGTGTCATGAGCTACGCAGTGCGGGCGCGAGGGCCCACTGCACGCCGTCGGGGGCCGGGGTGGCGGTCGGTGCGGGGATCGTGACGGGACCGGGCCGGTCGGACCGCCGGGCCGGTTCGACGGGCAGGTCACCGTCCAGGGCTGCGGTGAGATGACGCACGATCACCGGCGTCACCTCGCCCACGGTCACCCGGCGGCCGAGCTCGGCGGTGAGCGAGGTCACGCCGGCGTCGGCGATGCCGCACGGCACGATCCGCTCGAACGCGCTGAGGTCGGGATCGCAGTTCAGCGACAGACCGTGACTCGTCACGCCTTTGGCGACCCGTACTCCGAGCGCGGCCACCTTCCGTTCCGGTCGCCCTGCGTCGGCGGCGAACCACACCCCGCTGCGTCCGGGCACCCGTATCGGGTCGAGACCGAGTTCACGGCACGTCGCGATGATCGCCTGCTCGAGCACCCGGACGTAGGCCACCACGAACATCGCCTCGGCGAGCCGCACGATCGGGTAGGCCACGAGCTGGCCGGGGCCGTGGTAGGTGATGCTGCCGCCGCGGTCGACGTCGATGACCGGGGTGCCGTTGACCGGTCGGTCCACCGCGTTGGTCCGTCGGCCGGCGGTGTAGACCGGCGGATGCTCCAGCACGATCAGCGTGTCCGGGCCGGTCCCCGCCACCCGGGCGTCGGCGATGCTGCGTTGCAGGTCCCACGCCTGCTGGTACTCCATCAGCCCGGGCGCGACGATCGCCAAGGGTTCCCTGCTCTCCCGCATGGTGGTGAGCGTACGCCTGCATAGCGATGACGTACAGGAATATCCACCCGTGTGGACAACGCCACGGCCGTGCCACCGGTTCTCCGTACGGTCGCGGCATGACGCTGCAGGTCGGGTCGGACGTCGGCCCCTACACCGTGCTCCGTGCCGCCCGTCGCACGGCGCGGCACGCCCGCACGGACGTGCCGTCCCGACCACCCCGGGTGTGGGCGGCCGAACCGTTCGCGGGCGGCACGCCGGTGGCGCTGGTCGTGGAGCCGGACGCGGACGGGGGGCCCACCGTGGCGGCGCCGGCCGCCGCGAGCGGGGGCGGGGTCACCGGCGCGGGGGCCGGCCGGCTGCGGCGTGAGTGGGCGCTGTCCGGATCGCTGAAGCACCCGCACCTGGCCGCCGTGCACGATCTGGTGGAGACCCCCGACGGGCCGGTGCTGGTGACGGAGTGGGCCGACCGCGGCGGTGTCGCCGACCTGCTGCGGGCGGGGCCGTTCAGCGCGGGGCAGACGGTGACGGTGCTGGCCGGCGTCTGCGCGGCGTTGACCGCCTGTCACGAACGCGGCCTGGTCCACGGTGACGTGAATCCCGACACCGTGCTGGTGACCGCGGACGGGCGTCCCCTGCTGGCCCGCCCCGGGCGCACGACCGCGGCGGTCGACAGCGGCGTGACCCCGGCCGCCGAACCGCGGTGCGCCTCGCCGGACGTCGCCCGGGGGCGGGCGGCCACCGTGGTCGACGACGTCTTCTCGCTCGGGGCGGTCGCCATGCAGTGCCTCACCGGTCGCCCGGCCTGGCCCGCGCAGGACCTGCGTGACGTCGTCGTCCAGTCCGAGTACGGGCAGTGGCCGACCGTGCCGGCCGACGATCCGACCGGACCGGCACTCGCGGGGCTCGTCGACGCGATGCTGGCCGCCGACCCGACGGTGCGTCCGACCGTCCGTGAGGTACTCGGCCGGCTGGCGGGCTGCCCGCCGCCGGAGGCGCTGCCCGTGCCGACGACGGCGGACGCCGGACGCAGCGGTCCCGGTCGGCACGCCGCAGCGGTGCCGGTCGACCCGGCGGGCCTGCCGGCACCCGCCGCGGCGCGTCCGTCCCCGCGGCGGCCGGCGGCAGCGCCGATCGGGCACCACCACCGTGGCACCCCGCCGCGCTGGCGGCGGGCCGTCGTGCCCGCCGTGGTGCTCGCGTTGCTCGTCCTGGCCGCCGCCGGCGTGGGCATCTGGTGGGCGGGGGGCGACCGTCCGACCGCCGCTGCGCTCCCCGCGGCCGACCCGGCGACGGTGCCGGCCGCGTCCCCGGTGTCGGACGGGACGCCGACGGTGGACTGGGCCGCGGTCGTGCACCGGTTGGACGGGCGGCGCGCCGCCGCCTTCGCCGCCGGCGACACCGGGCTGCTGCGCGAGGTCTACACGGTCACCGCGCCGGGACTGGTCGAGGACGCCATCCGCATCCGGGCGCTGACCGACGGCGGATTGCGGGTCGACGGGTTGGTGCACACCGTCTCGTCGGTCGAGCGGCTGCCCTCCGACGATCCCGATGCGGCCCCGCGGGTGGCGGTCACCGACGCCCTCCCGGCCGCGCCGATCCTCGACGCGGACGGCACCGAGGTGGGCGCGACCACGCCGGTGGGTCCGACCCGCCGGGTCCTGACGCTGGTGACCGAGGGCGGTGGGTTCCGCATCGCGTCGGTGACCGTCACTCCGGGGTGAGACGGGCCGGTCCCGTCGACCGCGGCCTGCCTCCGCCTCACTGTCGGTGCCCCGCCCTAGCGTGAGGTCCATGCGGCTGCTCCACACCTCTGACTGGCACATCGGCCGGACGTTCCACGGTCGTGCGCTGCTCGGCGACCAGGAGCAGACCCTCGCCGCCGTCGCCGACCTCGTCCGCGACGAGCGCATCGACGTGGTGCTGATCGCCGGCGACCTGTACGACCGCGCGGTGCCGTCGGTGGACGCGGTCCAGCTGGCCACCCGGGCGCTCCGCCGGATCCGCGACGCCGGGGCGGAGATCGTGCTGTCCACCGGCAACCACGACTCCGCGGCGCGGCTCGGGGCCTTCGGCGACTTCCTCGCCGCCGGCGGCCTGCACATCCGGTCGTCGGTCGACCAGCTCGACGTGCCGGTGATGTTCTCCGACGCGCACGGCGAGGTCGCCGTCTACGGGATCCCCTACCTGGAGCCCGACATCGCCCGCCAGTCGATGCAGGTGCCGGACGCCCGCGGTCACGCCGGTGTGCTGGGGGAGGCGATGAGCCGGATCCGCGCCGACCTGGCCGGCCGCCCGGCCGGCACCCGATCCGTCGTGCTGTCGCACGCCTTCGTCGTCGGCGGCGCGGCCACCGATTCCGAACGCTGCATCGACACGGCCGAGCCGTCCGCCGGGGACGCGCTGTTCGAGTTCAAGCGCGGCACGGTCGGGTCGGTGCCCGGCGACACGTTCCGGGGCGTCGACTACGTCGCGCTGGGTCACCTGCACCGTCGCCAGCAGCTCGGCGCGCGGCTGCGGTACTCCGGTTCGCCGCTGCCGTACTCGTTCTCGGAGGCCGGGCAGACCAAGGGCGGGTGGATCGTCGACCTGGGGGCCGGCGGGACCCCCACGGTCCGGGCGTTCGACCTCCCGGTGGTACGCCCGCTGGCCACCGTGCGGGGCACGCTGGCCGAGGTCCTCGCCGGGCACGCCGAGTTGCGGGGGCACTACCTGGCCGTGGAACTCACCGATGCGCAGCGGCCGACGGACCCGATGCGCCGGCTGCTCGAGGTCTTCCCGTACGCCGTCACCATGGCATGGCAGCCGCCGGCGACCACCGGGCCCGGTCCCGACTTCCACATCTCCCGACGCGGACTGCCCGACGACGCTCTCGTCGACGCCTTCCTCGGCGACTGCCGCGGCAGTGGTCTCACCCCGGGTGAGCGGACGCTGGTGGCCACCTCCCTGACGGCGGCCCGGATCGCCGAGGCCGCCGCGTGAAGCTGCACCAGCTCGCGCTGTCGGCGTTCGGTCCCTATCCCGGGCAGCTGGAGATCGACTTCGACCGACTGGGCGCCGACGGCCTGTTCCTGCTGCACGGCGACACCGGGGCCGGGAAGACGTCGCTGCTGGACGCGGTCGCGTTCGCTCTGTTCGGCACCGTCCCGGGCGCCCGGCAGGAGGCCGGACGGCTCCGCTGCGACCAGGCCGCGCCGAAGGCGGAGACCCGGGTCACGCTGGAGCTGACCGTCGCCGGCCAACGCTTCCGGGTCAGCCGGACCCCGAAGTACGAACGCCCCAAGTCGCGCGGCACCGGCACCACGGTGAGCCAGGCGACCGCCAGCCTGGCCTGGATCGGAGCGCCGCCGGCCGGTCGCACGGCCGGTGGTGTCGACCGGATCCCCGAGGTGGCGATGATCGTCACCGAGCTGCTGGGGATGACCGCCGACCAGTTCTTCCAGGTCGTCCTGCTGCCGCAGGGCGATTTCGCCCGGTTCCTGCGCGCGGACACCGACCAGCGTGAGCGACTGCTCGAACAGCTCTTCGACACCGGACGCTTCGGCACCATCGAGCAGTGGTTCGCCGAGCGCCGCCGGGTCAGCGGTGCGGCGGTCCGCGAACGGTCCGACGCCCTGGGCCGCATCGTCGCCCGCACCGTGCAGGCCGCGGGCTGGCGGGGTGACGTGCCCGCCCAGCCGGACGCCGACTGGCTCGACGGGGTACGGGATCTGGTCGACGCCCGCCGCGCCCTGACCGCGGAGGTGGCCGTGACGGCCGCCGCGGAGCGCCGGGCCGCCCAGGAAGCCCTCGGACGCCAGGCGGCGCACCACGAACAGGCCAGGCGGCTGACCCGGTTGCGGGAACAGCAGCGCCTGGTGACCTCGACCGCGCCGGCGCGCCTGCGATGGAGCACCGAGATCGAGCAGGCGCGCCGGGCCGCGCCGGTCCTCGCCGCGGTCTCGGCGTCGGAGCGCGCCGAGCGCGTCCACCGCGCCGCCCGGGTCGACCGCGACCGCAGCGTGGACGCGGTCCTGCGGGTTCTCGCTCCCGCGGAGCACGACATCGTGCCCACCGACGCCGACCGCCTCACCGCACCGGACGCGGCCCGGGCCGCCAGCGCCGCCGTCCGCGATCGTGCCGGCCATCTGGGTGGGTTGGTCATCGAGTCCGAACGGCAGGCCGCCGACCTGCGCGACCTGGCCGCGCTGCGGACCGCGGTGGCCGCCGCGACCGCGCAGCGGGACGCGTTGGCCGCCGAGGTCGCCACCCTGCCGGTCCGCATCGACGTGCTCGCCGACCGGCACCGCTCCGCCCTGGACGCCGCGGGTCGGCTGCCCGACCTCGAGCACCGGGCCCGGACGCTGGCCGAGGCGGTGTCCGACGCCCGCCGGCTGCCGGCGGCCCGGACGGCGGCCCGACGCGCGGTCGACGCCGCCCAGGCAGCGGTCGACGCCGCCCAGACCGCGACCGCACACCGGCTGCAGCTCACCGCACGTCGCATCGACGGGATGGCCGCCGAGCTGGCCCGCGCGTTGACCGACGGCGCGCCGTGCGCGGTGTGCGGTGCGTCCGAGCATCCGCACCCGGCGGCCGGAGCGGCCGACGCGGTCAGCACCGCCGAGGTGGCCGCGGCCCACGACCGGGAGGTCGCCGCCGCCCGCCGTCGTGACGAGGCCGTCTCGGCCCGCGCCGCCGCCGAGCAGTCCGTCGCCGTCCTGGAGGCCACCCTCGGTGGACGCACCCTCGACGAACTCCGGGCGGCGTCGGCCGTCGCCACCGGGGCGGCCGCCGACGCCGCCGCCCTCGTCGCGGCGCTGCCGGCCCTGGAACGCGAGCTCCGCGACCTCGAGTCCCGGGCCGCGGAATCGGCCCAGCGGATCGCGGAGCTGACCGCCACCGTCACCGAACGCACGGCCCGACTGGAACCGCTGCGCCGGGAGGTCGAGCGCCGCGCCGCCACGCTCACGGCCGCCGCCGCGGGCCACTCCGACGTGCCCGGTCGGCGGGCCGCGTTGCTGGCGCTCGCCGACGCGCTGGACGCACTGGACACGGCGGGTCACGTGGTCCGCGCGGCCCGCGACGGCGTGACCAGCGCCTGGGCGCTCGTCACCGCCGCGTTGGACGACTCCGGGTTCGACGACGTCGACACCGCCCGGGCGGCCGGCGCCGCCGACCTCCGGGGGACCGAGGAGCGGCTGCGGGACGCCGACCGCACCGCGGCGGCCGTCGAGGCGCAGTTGGAGGACCCCGAGTTCGCCGGTCTCGACGACGCCGGGATCGACCTCGAGGCGGTCGAGGAGGAGCTGACCCGGGCCGCGGTCCGGGTCACCGCCGCCGAGACCGCGGCCACCACCGGTTACGCCGACGCCCAGGCGGCCGCGTCCCGGCACCGGGAGGTCACGCTGCTGGCCACCGAGCTCACCGACGCGTGGCGCGAACTGGCCCCGCTGCAGGCGGCCGACCGGGAGCTCAGCGAGCTCACCGAGGTCATCCTCGGTCGGGGCGCGAACCGGCTCGGCATGTCGTTGCGCTCCTACGTGCTGGCCGCCTGGCTGCACGAGGTCGCCGCTGCCGCCAACGACCGGTTGCGGGTGCTCTCCGGCGGCCGCTACACCTTCATCCCGTCCACCTCGCGCGAGAGTCGCGGTCGCAGCGGCGGTCTCGGCCTGGACGTGCTGGACGAGTACTCCGGCAAGTCCCGGCCCACCAAGACCCTCTCCGGAGGAGAGTCGTTCCTGGCGTCGCTCGCGCTCGCGCTCGGGCTGGCCGACGTCGTGGCCGGGCAGACCGGGGTGGGGCTGTTGAACACCATGTTCATCGACGAGGGTTTCGGCACCCTGGACGCCGACTCGCTCGATCTGGTCATGGAGACCCTCGACTCGCTGCGCGGGGAGGGCCGTGTGATCGGCGTCGTCTCCCACGTCGACGAGCTCCGGCAGCGCATCCCCAGTCGCCTGCGGGTGCAGCGCTCCGCCGAGGGGTCGACGGTGGAGCTGACCGCACCCGGTGCCGGGGCGGAGCTGTTCGCGTGATCCTGCTGGTCTGTCGTTTCGCCGGTGCCGGCCCCGACTTCCTGGACAACGCCCGGGAGCCGGTCGCGCTGCTGGCGGCCCAGCCGACCTGCCGGAACGTCCGGCTCGGCCGGTCCACCGACGACGCCGAGGTGTGGACGCTGACCGCGGAGTTCGACAGCGTGCCCGCCTACCGGCGGGCGCTGGGCCCCTTCGACGTCCGCACCGTCGTGGTCCCGTTCCTGTCCACCGCCGAGCAGGGCACCTCGGGCGTGTTCGAGGTCGCGCTGCACTCGGGCGCCGACCCGTCGGACCCGCTGACCGAGCCCACCCTGCTCGTCCGACCCTGACCCGGCGGTCCCGCACCGGCGGTCCATGTATCTGCGAACCCCGGGTCCGGCGGCCGTCCACGCACGGGTGGACCCCGGTCCGGCGGCCGTCCACGCACGGGTGGACCCCGGTCCGCTGGCCCGGACCGTTCGGTCGGGCGGGCCGGGACCACTAACGTTGGCACGTCATCTGCATTCGTTCGAGGAGATCTTCGTTGCCTGCGTCCGTACTCGATTCCGTCGTCAGCCTCGCCAAGCGCCGTGGGTTCGTCTTCCCCGCCGGTGAGATCTACGGCGGCACCCGCTCGGCGTGGGACTACGGCCCCCTCGGTGTGGAGCTGAAGGAGAACATCAAGCGGCAGTGGTGGAAGACGATGGTCCAGGGCCGCGACGACATCGTCGGTCTGGACTCCTCGGTCATCCTGCCCCGCCAGGTGTGGGTCGCCTCCGGGCACGTCGGCGTCTTCACCGACCCGCTCGTCGAGAGCCTCATCACCCACAAGCGGTACCGCGCGGACCATCTGTTGGAGGCCTACGAGGCCAAGCACGGACGGTTGCCGGAGAACGGCTGGGACGACATCCCGGACCCGGAGACCGGAGTCCGCGGCAACTGGACCGAGCCGCGCGACTTCAACATGATGCTCAAGACCTACCTCGGCCCCGTCGAGGAGGAGTCCGGCCTGCATTACCTGCGGCCCGAGACCGCCCAGGGCATCTTCGTCAACTTCGCCAACGTCAGCACCACCGCGCGCAAGAAGCCGCCGTTCGGGATCGGCCAGATCGGCAAGTCGTTCCGGAACGAGATCACCCCCGGAAACTTCATCTTCCGCACCCGCGAGTTCGAGCAGATGGAGATGGAGTTCTTCGTCAAGCCCGGCGAGGACGAGCAGTGGCACCAGTACTGGATCGACGCGCGCACCGACTGGTACACCGACCTCGGCATCGACCGCGACAACCTGCGCCACTACGAGCACCCGCAGGAGAAGCTGTCGCACTACTCGAAGCGGACCGTGGACATCGAGTACCGCTTCGGGTTCCAGGGTTCGGAGTGGGGTGAGCTCGAGGGCGTGGCCAACCGCACCGACTTCGACCTGTCGACGCACAGCGAGCACTCCGGCAAGGACCTGTCCTACTTCGACCAGGAGTCCGGTCAGCGCTGGACGCCGTACGTCATCGAACCCGCCGCCGGCCTGACCCGCTCGCTGATGGCGTTCCTCATCGACGCCTACGCCGAGGACGAGGCGCCCAACACCAAGGGCGGGGTCGACAAGCGCACCGTCCTGCGGCTGGACCGCCGACTCGCGCCCGTCAAGGCCGCCGTGCTGCCGTTGAGCCGCAACGCCGACCTGTCGCCCAAGGCGCGTGACCTCGCCGCGGAGTTGCGCAAGAACTGGAACGTCGAGTTCGACGACGCCGGTCAGATCGGCAAGCGCTACCGCCGCCAGGACGAGGTCGGCACCCCGTTCTGCATCACCGTGGACTTCGAGACCCTCGACGACCAGGCCGTCACCATCCGCGAGCGGGACAGCATGAGCCAGCAGCGGATCGCGCTGGACCAGGTCCCGGCCTACCTCGCCGGCGAGCTGCTCGGCTGCTGAGACGCCGGCCGGCGGGGCCGTCACCGACCCCGCCGCGCCGCCTCACGGCGTCAGATCGCCCGGGTAGAGGTACTCGTCGGCCGGGATCGTGGTGCCGTGGAACCAGGCCTGCAGGAACGCGGTCTCGTCGCGGCCGGCGATGGTGGACACCAGGGTCTCGAACTCCGCCCAGGTCGCCCCGCTCCCGGAGTGCTCCTCGATCCAGCTGAGCAGCAGTTCGTCGAACTTCTCGTCCCCGAGCTGGTGGCGCAGCGCGTGCAGGGCGAGCGGGCCGCGGGAGTACACGGCGCCGAACTCGTTGCCCGCACCCATGTCGTACAGCGGGCTCGCCCAGAACGCCGCCCGGTCGCGGGCGGTGGCCACGGTCTGCCGGTACTCCGCGTCCAGATCGGCGCCGCCGTTCTCGGCCCAGAGCCACTCGGCGTAGCTGGCGAAGCACTCGTTGAGGCAGATGTCGGCCCATCGCTGCACGGTGACCGCGTCGCCGAACCACTGGTGTGCCAGTTCGTGCACCACAGTGCTCGCATTGCCCATCCCGGCCGAGTACACCGGCCGGGTCTGCGTCTCCAGCGCGAAGCCGAAGCTCTGCGCCAGGTAGATCCCGCCGGTGGAGGTGAACGGGTACGGGCCGAACTTGCTGGCCAGGAAGTCGACGAACTCGCCGGTGCGGTCGGCCTCGGTCGAGTCCGCGGCCAGGCCCTTGCCGAACGCGTTGATCACCGGCAGCCCACCGGGGGTGGTGTCCTGGGTCTGGGTGAAGGTGTCGATGTAGATCGTCGACAGGTAGCTCGCCATCTCCGACGGCTCCGCCCAGCCGAACACGGCGTGTCCGTCGGTGGCCTCGGGCAGCCCGTCGGTGACCGGCAGGCCGTTGGAGATGACCTTCCAGCCGTCCGGCACCTGGGCGGTGACGGCGAACGTCGCCCGGTCGGTCGGGGTCTCGTTGACCGGATACCAGGCCGACGCCGAGAACGGCTCCCCGATGACCACCGCGCCGCCCGAGTCGAGCGCGAACCAGCCGCCGTCCGCCAGCCCGGACGTGCCGCTGGTGATCGGACCGGGGCGGCCGCCGTAGGTCACCTCGACCACGGTCTGCGCCCCGGGAGCGAGCCCCGCCGTCGGGGTCACCACGAGCTTCGCGTCCTCGTGGGTGAAACCCGCGGCGGCACCGTCGACGACGACCCCGGTGACCTCGAGGTCGGGCTGCAGGTCGAAGGAGAACCGTCCCAGCGTCTCCGCCTCCGTCACCGTGGCGCTGATCGACGTGACCGCGGCGAGGACGCCGCTGTCCGGCTCGAACGACAGACCCACCCGGTAGGCAGTCACGTCGTAGCCGCCGTTGCCGGCGTCCGGGTAGTAGGGATCCCCGGACGTGGCGGCGCCCACGGCGCCGTCGGGTTCGACCTCGGGCGGCGGTTCGACCGTCGGCGTCGGGTCGGACGTCGGTGCCGGCGGGACGACCGACGGCGGGGTGATCGTCGTGGGCGCGGAGCCGGTGGGGGCACCCGCGGCCGAGGTCGCCGTGCCGGGCACGGTCCGGTCGGGCCGGAAGGCGAACACCAGCACGGCCGCGGCGAGCGTCGCGAGCACCAGGGACAGTGCGTACCAACGGTGGCGCGTCGACGACATAGCGCGACGATAGCGGGCGTCGGTGTGGTGGCGGTGGTGACGGCGCCCGGGATCCGCCGGGCCGGGGTGTCGGGACGGATCCGCGGCGGGCGTGCGGCGGACACGCGACGGGCGTGCGACGACGCGGGGGACAGCGGAGAGGCCGGCCGGACCCGGACTGGCAAGATCAGGGGATGGACGGGCGGCGGCAGACGGCGGGACGGATGATCGGGCGCTACCTCGCCGGCTCCGTGCTGGTGGCGGCGCTGGTGGTCGCCGGGGTCGCGGTACGGGTGACGGCCACCGCCGGGGTCGACCAGCGGGAACCGGTGGACGCGATCCTCGTGCTGGGTGCGGCTCAGTACGACGGCGACCCGTCGAGCATCTTCCGGGCGCGGCTGGACCACGCCCTGACGCTGTTCCGGGAGGGCGTCGCGCCGCGCATCGTCACCGTCGGCGGCTCGCAGGCCGGGGACACCTTCACCGAGGCGTCGTCGGGTCGCACCTATCTTCTCGAGCAGGGGGTTCCCGCCGACGCCGTCGACGCCGTCGGCGAGGGCAACGACACCCTGGTGAGCCTGCGCGCCGGCGCCGATGCGCTGCGGTCCCGCGGTCTGGACTCGGTGGTCCTGGTCACCGACCCGTGGCACGCCCATCGCAGCAGCGTGATGGCCCGTGATCTGGGTCTGACCGTCGAGGTCTCCTCGGTCGACCGCGGACCGGCCGCCGGAACGTCGATCGCCCCGCGCTACGTCCTGCGGGAGACCCTGGGGACGCTGTACTACACGCTCGTCGGCGGCTCGTCGGGCCTGGGGTACGAGGTCCTGTGACGGGCACGCGCATCGGTCCGGGGGTGCGCCGGTGACCGGGTACCCGTTGGCCGCCTACGCCCCCGAGGACGCCGAGCGGCGGCTCACCGAGGGCCGCAAGGAGGCCGTGCTGCCCGGCGCCGACGCGATCACCCCCCGTGGGCCGTTCGCCCGTGACCGGGCCCGGGTGCTGCACTCGGCGTCGTTCCGCCGGTTGGCCGGCAAGACCCAGGTCGTCGCCCCGGACGAGGACGAGGTGCCACGCACCCGGCTGACCCACTCGCTCGAGGTCGCCCAGATCGCCCGCGAGATCGGCGCGCTCCTCGGCTGCGACGCCGATCTGGTCGACCTGGCCGGCCTCGCCCACGACATCGGCCATCCGCCGTTCGGCCACAACGGTGAACGCGCGTTGGACGAGGTCGCCGCCGGGATCGGTGGTTTCGAGGCCAACGCGCAGAACCTGCGGCTGCTGAGCCGGCTCGAGGCCAAGGTCATCGCCCCGGACGGAGCACCGCTGGGTCTCAACCTCACCCGCGCCGCGCTGGACGCGGTCGTCAAGTACCCGTGGACCCGGCCGCCCGGCGGCGGCAAGTTCGGCGTCTACGCCGACGACGCCGCCACCTTCGCCTGGGTCCGCGAGACGGTGCCTGCCGGGGTCGTGGCCACCGCCCGCTGCCTGGAGGCACAGGCGATGGACTGGGCCGACGACGTCGCGTACTCGGTGCACGACGTCGAGGACGGCATCCACAGCGGCCGCGTCGATCTGCGCACCCTCACCGACCCGGCCGAGCGGCACGCCGTGTGCGTCAACGCGACCGGACGGCATTCGGCGGAGTCGGCGGACGACCTCGAGCAGGTGCTGCTGGACCTGCTCGACCTGCCGGTGGTCGACGCCGCCCGGCGCCTGCACGGCACCCCGGCCGGGGAGAGTGCGCTGCTGCGGATGACCAGCGAACTGACCGGCCGGTTCGCCACCGGGGCGGTGCTGGCCACCCGGCAGGCCGCCGGCGACGGACCGCTGCACCGCTACGACACCGATCTGGTCGTCCCGCGGGTGCTGAGCGCCGAGGTCGCCGTGCTGAAGTCCATCGCGCATCTGTACGTGATGCAGGACCCGGTCCGCCAGGAGCTGCAGAACCAGCAGCGACGGCTCCTCGCCGAGCTCGTCGAGCGGCTGGTGGACGTGGGCGCACCCGCGCTGGACCCGGGTTTCGCGGTGCTGTTCCTCGCCACCGACACCGACGCCGAACGGCTCCGGGTGGTGGTCGACCAGGTCTCCCTGCTCACCGACGCGCAGGCGTTCGCCCGTCACCGGCGCTGGGTGCTGCCCGACTGAGCCGCGTCGCCGGCGGCCGCCACTAGACTCGCCACCGTGGCGGGTCGGATAGCGGACGGGGACAAGGAACGCGTCCGCGAGCTCAACCGCATCGAATCGGTGGTCGGTGACTACGTCGCGCTCCGCTCGGCGGGTGGCGGCAACCTCAAGGGTCTGTGTCCCTTCCACGACGAGAAGTCACCGTCGTTCAACGTCCGGCCCACCCACGGCACCTACCACTGCTTCGGCTGCGGCCAGGGCGGCGACGTCTTCAGCTTCATCGCCGAGATCGAGCACCTCACCTTCCCGGAGGCCATCGAGCGGCTCGCCGACCGGGTCGGTTTCGTCCTGACCCGGGTCGAGGGCGGCTCCTCGGTCCAGGTCGAGCGGGGCACCCGGTCGCGGCTGGTGGCGGCGAACAAGGCCGCCGCGGCGTTCTACGCCGATCGGCTGCAGACGCCGGAGGCCGCGCCGGCCCGGGAGTTCCTGGCCGAGCGGGGCTTCGACCTGCCCACCTCCCTGTCGTTCGGCTGCGGGTTCGCCCCCGGCGGCTGGGACGAGCTCACCAGGGCGCTGCGCAAGCAGGGTTTCACCGACAAGGAACTCGTCACCGCCGGGTTGTCCAAGGAGGGGCAGCGCGGCATGATCGACCGCTTCAACCGTCGGCTGCTCTGGCAGATCCGGGACGTCACCGGCGACGTCGTGGGGTTCGGCGCCCGCCGCATCTTCGACGACGACCGCATCGAGGCCAAGTACCTCAACACCTCCGACACGCCGCTCTACCACAAGTCGCAGATGCTCTACGGGCTCGATCTGGCCAAGAAGCAGATCCGCAAGGAGCGCCGGGCCGTCGTCGTCGAGGGCTACACCGACGTGATGGCCATGCACGCCGCCGGCGTCACCACCGCGGTGGCGTCCTGCGGTACCGCTTTCGGCGACGAGCACATCGGTGTGCTGCGTCGGTTCCTGATGGACTCCGAGGTGATCCGCGGCGAGGTGGTGTACACCTTCGACGGGGACGCCGCCGGCCGCAACGCCGCCCTCAAGGCGTTCGACTCCGATCAGAAGTTCGCCGCCAACACCTTCATCGCCGTCGCCCCGGACAACCTCGACCCCTGTGAGCTCCGGCAGAAGGCGGGGGACGCCGCCCTGCGCGACCTGATCGAGACGAAGAAGCCGCTGTTCGCCTTCGCCATCGGGTCGACGTTGTCCGGGTACGACCTCAACACCGCCGAGGGACGGGTGGCCGCCGGCCGGGCCACCGTGCCGCTGGTCGCCAAGATCAAGGAGTCCGATCTGCGGGACCAGTACGTGAACGAACTCGCCCCGCAGATCGGGGTGGATCCCGCCGAGCTGAAGCAGCGCGTCAAGGCTGCCGTGGCCGACCAGGTGCGCGCCGCCGCGACAGCGGCCCGCAAGGCGTCGCAGCCGGCCGAGCGGACCGCCACCACCGGGACGTCCACCCCCGCCGCGCCGCCGGTCGATCTACCCCGGAAGGGGGACCGCGCGTTGTTCTCCGAGCGGGAGGCGCTCAAACTCGCGTTGCAGCAACCCGCCGAGGTCGCCGGTGCCTACGAGGAGTTGGACGCGAGCGTCTTCACCCACAAGGCCTACGTGGCCGTGCACGAGGCGATCATCGCCGCCGGCGGACCGGCCGCCGCACCGACGGGAGCTGCGTGGGTGCAGCTCGTCCGTGAGCAGCTGACCGTCCCGGCCCTGTCGGCGCTGGCCAGCGAGCTCGCCAACGAGCGGATGAGCACCGGCTCGATCGGTCCCGATCCGGTGTACGCCGGGTCGATCCTGGCGGCGCTGAACGTCGTGGCGGTGAACGACCGCATCCGCGACATGGAGGCGGAGCTGAAACGGGCCGAGGCCGCCGGGGACCCGGACTGGCGGGAGCAGCTGCAGGCCGACCTGTACGCGATGCAGCTCTACCGGCGGGCGCTGGTCGAGCGCGCGAACCGGCAGAACTGATGTTCGGCTTCCGGAAACGGCCCGCGCCGCCGGCCGCACTGACCGCGGCGCTGGCGCCCGGGGAGGAGATCCTGGCGTCGGCGCAGGAGGCCGCCGGGGGTTGGCTCGCCGTCACCCGGTTCGGGATCTGGAAGCTGCCGGTCGACGCGGCGCCGAAACTCGTGCCCTGGACTTTGATCTCGAAGGTGTCCTGGCAGGCCCCGATCCTGCACGTGGTGCGCGCGGACGTGGTGGGGGAGCTGGCCGGCGCCGAACTCATCGTCGACCGGCACCCGTACAACTACGAGATCGCCGAGCCCGGCAAGCTCACCGACACCATCCACGCGCGGGTCCGCAGCGGCATCATCAGCTCCACCCACCACGACTTCCCCGGGGGCGGCGGCTGGGTGGTGGTGCGCCGGGTCCCCGGTCGGGACGGGCCGACCGTCCAGGTGCGGCTGGACCCGGGCACCGGGGTCGAGGCGGCCCGACCGTGGCTGGCCGGACCCGTGGCCGAGGCGCTGGCGCCGTTCCGCGGAGAGCCCTGACCGCGACCGACGGTTCGGTCAGATCCGGTCGGCCGTGTGGAAGACCTGCTGGACCGCACGGCTGACCTGAGCGCGGACGAGACCGGCGACGCCCTGCACCGCAGGATTGTCGGCGACCCGGTGCGACCACCGGACGATCTGCTCGTACCGCTCTCGGCCGGCACGCGACCCCAGGACGTAGCCGGTCGCCGCGCCGGCGAGGAATCGGATCACGAAGGCACCTTCATTCGTTCGACGACGGCCGGGGGCGCGGGGTCGGCGCAGGACCGTCGGTGTGGACGTGTGCGACCAGTCTGCGGTATGCGCGCCGGCGGGTTCGACCGCGGCGTGCCCGAGCGGGTGAAACGGGGGCCGGATCACCGGGCCTCCGGGGGTACCGCCCGGAACGTCCGGCCGTCCCCGGGCCCGCGTCGCGCGAGGCGGGCCGTCAGCATGGTCGCCGCCCCGGCGGCCAGTCCGGCCCAGGCGTCCAGCCAGGCCGTGACGGTCAGGGCCAGGACGACCAGGGCGACCGCGAGCGCCGAGGCCACCGGACGGGGCAGACGGGCCGCGGGAGACTCCACCGGTGCGTCCGGCCCGGCCGGGCCGGTCCGGTAGTGGCGCTCGCCCCAGCGTTGGATCTCGGCGGCGACGCGGTCGGTGGACAGGTCACCGAGACCGCGGTAGTGCAGCAGGTCCACCTCGCGACCGTCGGCGAGCCTGGCAGCCAGCAGCACGTGGTCCCGGGTGCCCAGGGTCGCCACCTGGGCCCAGGCGTAGCGGCGGGTACCGCCGATGCCGCGTGCGGTCATCCCCTCGGCATCGCAGGTGACGCCCATCCGGACGGCCCGCACCCCCAGCCAGGCCGCCGCGATGCCGACCAGCGCGGCGCCGGCCCGCAGCCTGCTGTGGACGACCAGGCGGCCGGGGGAGGTGCGCATCCGGGCCTCCTCGGCGGTGGGGACGGGCGCCCGCTGTCGCGCCCGGCAGCGGCGGGGTGTCAGTCGCGGGGGACCTCGTGGCGGTGGTGCGGCGGGGACCCGGTGGCGCGATGTCGGCGGTGACGTGCCCGCCGAAAATGACGAAAGGCCAGGTCGATGACCTGGCCTTCAGCTCCCCCCATTGGACTCGAACCAATAACCGTCCGATTAACAGTCGGATGCTCTGCCAATTGAGCTAGGGGGGATCACCGCCCCCGGGTCGCCCCGAGTGCCTGTCAATACTAGCCCATGTCCGACGGTGCCCGAGACCGTTCCGGCTCTGTCGGTGGGCTTGCGTAGCGTCGTGGCCATGCCTGCCGCCGCTGTCTCCGCCGACCCCACGACCCTGCGTGCCGACGCCGAGGCGGCGTTGCGCGCGCTCGTCGGTCGCGCCGACGCGCAACTGCGGGACGACCAGTGGACGGCCATCGAGGCGTTGGTGGCCGATCGCCGCCGGGCGCTCGTGGTGCAGCGCACGGGCTGGGGGAAATCGGCGGTGTACTTCGTCGCGACCGCACTGCTGCGGGCCGGCGGTGCCGGCCCGACGGTGATCATCTCGCCGTTGCTGGCGCTGATGCGCAACCAGATCGAGGCCGCCCAGCGGGCCGGCATCCGGGCGGTGACGGTCAACTCGGCGAACCTGCACGAGTGGGGTGCGGTGCACGACGCCATCCGCAACGGCGAGGTGGACGTGCTGCTGGTGTCGCCCGAGCGGCTGAACAACCCCGGCTTCCGGGACGAGGTGCTGCCGACGCTGGCCGCGTCCGCGGGTCTGGTGGTCGTCGACGAGGCGCACTGCATCTCCGACTGGGGTCACGACTTCCGCGCCGACTACCGCCGGATCCGCACCCTGCTGGCCGAGCTGCCCACCGGTATCCCGGTTCTGGCGACCACCGCCACCGCCAACAGCCGCGTCATCGCCGACGTCGCCGAGCAGATGTCCGTCGGCGGCACGGCCACCGGCGAGACCGAGCTCGCCGCCCAGGGGGTGCTGGTGCTGCGCGGCACGTTGGACCGCGACTCGCTGCATCTCGGGGTGCTGAAGCTGGGGGACCAGCCGACCCGGCTGGCGTGGCTGGCCGAGAACCTGCGCACGCTCACCGGTTCCGGGATCATCTACTGCCTCACGGTCGCGGCCACCGCCGAGGTCAGTGAATACCTGACCGGCGCCGGCTACGACGTCGCGAGCTACTCCGGGCAGACGGCGCCGGCCGACCGTGAGCGCGCCGAGCAGGATCTGCAACAGAACCGGGTGAAGGCGCTGGTCGCCACCTCGGCGCTCGGGATGGGCTTCGACAAGCCCGATCTGGGCTTCGTCATCCACCTCGGGGCGCCGCCGTCGCCGATCGCCTACTACCAGCAGGTCGGTCGCGCCGGCCGTGGAGTGGCCGACGCGACGGTGGTGCTGCTCCCGGGCTACGACGACAAGGCCATCTGGGACTACTTCGGCTCCCTCGCGTTCCCGCCCGAGCACGAGGTCAGAGCGGCCATCCGCGCGCTCGAGGAGAGCCCCAAGCCGCTGTCCACGGCCGCCATCGAGACCCACGTCGGACTGCGGCGCACGCGGTTGGAGACCCTGCTCAAGGTGCTCGACGTCGAAGGCGCCGTCCGCCGGGTGCAGGGTGGCTGGACCGCTACCGGGCAGCCCTGGGAGTACGACGCCCAGCGGTACGGGCGGGTGGCGTCGACGCGCAAGGCCGAACAGGACGCGATGCTGGACTACATCGCCACGGACCGGTGCCGACTGCAGTTCCTGCGGCTGGCGCTCGACGACGCCGAGGCCCAGCCCTGCGGGCGTTGCGACACCTGCGGAGGACTGACCCTCCCCGGGGCGCCCGAGGGGGCGGGCGTCGAGGCGGCCCGGGAGGTCCTGCAACGTCCCGGGGTCGGCGTGGAACCCCGCAAGATGTGGCCGACGGGGATGGCCACGTTCGGCTCGTCCTTCACCGGCATGAGCGGCAAGATCCCCGCGGCCGAGCAGTTCTCACCCGGCCGGGCCGTCGCGCGACTCGACGGTATCGGGTGGGGCACCGCCCTGCGGGAGCTGCTGGCCCCGGATCAGCCGGACGGCGAGGTGCCGGTGCCGTTGCGGTATCCGATGGCCGATGTGCTGCGGTCCATGAACGGTCCTGACCGTCCTGACGGCCCTGGCGGCCCTGGCGGTCCTGACGGCTCCTGGGGCGCCGGCGGATCCGCGTTCGACGGCGTGGTCTACGTGGACTCGACCGGCCGGCCGACCCTGGTGGGCCACCTGGCCACCGGCGCCGCGCGGGTGCTGGGAGTTCCCGTGCTCGGCCGGTTGACGCCCCGACCCGACCGGCCGTCGGGCTCCCACGACGTCAACTCGGCCCAACGGCTCCGCGCCGTCGCCGATCGCTTCGAGCTCGACACGGACGCGCCGCTCACCGGCCGCCGCGTGCTGCTGGTCGACGATCGCACGGACTCCGGTTGGACGCTGGCCGTCGCCGCCCGGGTGCTCCGCGCCGCCGGGGCGTCGACCGTCGTACCGTTCACACTGGCGATCGGGTGAGACCGGATCGGATGCGTCCGCGCCGGTGATCCAGGACGCACGCGACCGCACGCATGGTCGTCCGGGGCGTGGGGCACAAGTGGAGTGACGGCCGCATCGGCGGCCGCACCGGTCGTCGTCGGTCACCGTCGTCGTATGTCATGGAAGGAGCAGCCCGGATGCCCCTTTCTGTGCTGGTCACCGGAGCCTCCGGCTTCATCGGATCCCATCTGGTCCCGGCCCTGCTTGCCCAGGGACATCACGTCAGGGCGATGACCCGTCATCCCGACACGTACCAGGGTCAGGGCGAGGCCGTGGCCGGTGACGTCTTCGACCCGGACAGCCTGATCGCGCCCCTCGAGGGCGTCGACGTCGCCTACTACCTGGTGCACTCGTTGGATTCCAACGACTTCGTGGACAAGGACGCCAAGGCCGCGCAGGCGTTCTCGGCCGCGGCGGCCGCCGCCGGGGTCCGCCGCATCATCTACCTGGGCGGCCTCGGCAGCGACGACGACGCCCTGTCCCCGCACCTCAAGTCCCGCCGCGAGGTCGAGAAGCTGCTGGCCTCCGACGGCATCCCGGTGACGAGCCTGCGGGCGGCGGTGGTGATCGGCAACGGCGGTATCTCCTGGGAGATGACCCGGCAGCTGGTCAAGCACCTGCCTGCGATGCTGGCGCCGAAGTGGGTCTACACCCGCACCCAGCCCATCGCGCTGCCGGACGTCATCCGCTACCTCGTCGGCGTGCTGGACAAGCCCGAGAGCGAGGGTGTGTCGTACGAGATCGGCGGGCCCGACGTCCTGCGCTACATCGACATGATGCGGCGCGCGGCGAAGGTGATGAAGCACCGCAAGCTGCCGATCATCCCGGTGCCGCTGCTGTCGCCGCGTCTGTCGTCGGGATGGCTCGCGCTGGTCACCGACGTGGACATGGCCACCGCGCGCAACCTGATCGACTCCATGACCAACGAGGTGGTCGTCAAGGACGACAAGATCACCCGGCTGCTGCCCGGGCGGCTGATCGGCTACGACGAGGCCGTGGAACTCGCGCTGCAGAGCCAGGCGGAGGAACGCGAGCACGAGACGCAGGAGGAGGCGGCCGAACCCGCATGATGCGACGCCTGCCGGATCGCTTCACCCGCTCGGTACGCCCACTGCTGATCGACCGCGTCGAACGCGATCACCGGCAGTCCGACAGCGCGTTCCGGCGACGACGGATCGTCGTGGCGATCACCCTGGTGATCGGCGCGACCCTGCTCGGGGTCTCCCTCGCGGTGCGACCGGGCGATCCGGTCTTCTACCTCCTGACGTTCGGACTGGCCGCGGTGTGGGTCGTCGGTGGTTTCGCGTCCGGTCCGTTGCACCTGGGTCGGATGTCGTGGCGAAACGCGTTGCGGCGGCCCGTGTGGCCGCCGATCCTGCTCGGGATCGCCGCCGCCGCGGTGTTCATCGCCGGTTCACTGATCGTCGCGCAGATCCCGTCGTTGCGGGAGTACACCGAGAACGTGCTGGCGCACGCCCGGTACGGCTCACTCGCGCTGGTCGCGTTGATCACCGCGCTGAACGGCATCGCCGAGGAGATCTTCTTCCGGGGGGCGCTGTTCGCCGCGATCGGCGTGCAGCACCCGGTCGCGATCTCCACCGTCGTGTACGGCTTGGCCACGGTCGCGTCGGGCAATCCGATGCTCGTGTTCGCCGCGCTCATCCTCGGAGTGGTCGTCGGCCTCCAGCGGCGGGCGACCGGCGGCATCCTGGCCCCCATACTGACTCATGTGACCTGGTCCTCCATCATGCTGTTCGCGCTCCCTCCGCTGTTCTCGGCGGTGGGCTGACATGACCGACACCCTCCGCCCGACGGACGTCGCGCCGTCCGACCCGGCAGCGGTCGACTGGGCGGCGCGCGCCGCCGCACTCGACGCCGACGACCCGCTCGCCGCCCACGTCGCCGAGTTCCTTGTCGGTCCGCACTCCGACGTCGTCGCCTACCTCGACGGCAACTCGCTGGGCCGGCCCCTGCGCGCCACCGCCGAGCGGATGGCCGCCTTCATCGACGAGGAGTGGGCGGGCCGGCTGATCCGGGGCTGGACCGACGGCTGGCTGGACCGGCCGCTGGAACTGGGCGACCGACTCGGGGAACTGGCGCTGGGCGCCGCACCCGGACAGGTCGTCCTCGGTGACTCCACGACCGTCTGGCTCTACAAGCTGGCCCGCGCCGGCGTCGCTCAGCGGCCGGGCCGCAGCGAGATCGTCGTCGACACCGACAATTTCCCGACCGACCGCTACGTGATGGACGGCATCGCCGGCGAACTCGGGATGACGGTCCGCTGGGTCGAGACCGACCCGGAGCTCGGCCTCACTCCCGAACTGCTCGCCCCGGCGCTCGGCCCGCAGACCGCTCTGGTCGTCTTCAGTCACGTCGCGTACCGCTCGGGCTACCTCGCCGACGCCCGGGCACTGACCGAGCTGACGCATGCCGCCGGCGGTCTCGTGCTCGCCGACCTGTCGCACTCCGTCGGCTCGGTGCCCGTCGAGCTCGACGACTGGGGCGTCGACCTGGCCACCGGATGCGGCTACAAGTACCTCAACGGCGGTCCGGGCGCACCTGCCTTCGGCTATGTGCGTGCCGAGCACCAGGCCGCCATGTCGCAGCCGATCTGGGGCTGGCTCGGGCGCAAGGACTCGTTCGTGATGGGGGCGGGCTACGAGAAGGCCGACGGCATCCGCGGTTTCGTCTCCGGGACCCCGCCGATCCTGGGACTCGTGCCGCTCGCGGCATCTCTGGAGCAGCTCGGCCGCGCGACGATGGCCGAGGTCCGCACCAAGTCGACGGCCCTGACCACCTTCGCGGTAGACCTGTCCGACGCCTGGCTCGCGCCCCTAGGCGTCCGGCTGACGACGCCCCGCGAGCCGGCGGCCCGCGGCGGGCACATCACCCTCCAGCGGGCGGGCTTCCGGGAGGTCAACGACCGGCTCTGGGCCGACGGCGTGATCCCGGACTACCGGAACCCCGACGCGATCCGCATCGGGCTCGCACCGCTGTCGACCACCTTCACCGAGGTGCACCGCGGTCTCGCCGCGCTGCGGGACGCCATCCGCGACGTCGATTGAGCTATGCCGCCGCGGGGCGATGCGGTGGCCGCCCGTGTCAACGGTCGAAACCGTGGGGGCTGACGGTGGTCGAGGGTCCCGGCAGGAAGTCGTGGGGGCGGCGGTGGCCGGGTGCGATGGGGACCGCGGTGGTTGTGTGGTCGGGTCGAATGCCGTGGGCGGCGGTGGCCGTGTGTCCCGGTCGGGTGCCATGGGGCCCGCGGCGGTTGTGTGGTCCGGTCGAATGCCGTGGGCGGCGGTGGCCGTGTGTCCCGGTCCGGTGCCATGGGGCCCGCGGCGGTTGTGTGGTCCGGTCGAATGCCATGGACGGCGGTGGCTGGGCGTCCCGGTCGGGTGCCATGGGGACCCGCGGCGGTTGTGTGGTCCGGTCGAATCCCGTGGGGGGCGGTGGTCAGGTGCTCCAGGCAGTAGCCGTAAGGCCTTGTGGTGGTCGGGTGATTCCAGCGCGGTGCCGGGGTCGGCGGTGGTCGGGGTGGTCCGGTCGGGATCCGTGGGGGCCAGCGGTGGTCGAGTGGTCGAATGCCGTGGGCGCCGACGGCGATCGGGTGTCCCGGCCGGGCCCGGAGCGCGCCGTGCAGGACGGGCACCATGACCGGTGATCCGACGGACGTTCCTGCGGACGCACCGGCGCGCGCGGCGCTGGCCGAGCGAGCCGTGATCAGCCGGCATGTCCGGTCGCTTTACGGGATGCCCGGGACCGCGCTGGGTGTGGTCGGCTGGCCGCCGAGCCGGTCGGACCGGACCTACCGGCGCTGGCACTACTGGTGGCAGGCCCATCTGCTGGACTGCCTCGTCGATGCCGAGTTGCGAGACCCCGACCCGGTCCGCCGGGGGCGTGTCACCGCGGTGGCGCGGGGGATCCGCTGGCGTAACGGCGGTCGTTGGACGAACAACTACTACGACGACATGGCATGGCTGGGGTTGTCTCTGGAGCGGGCGCGGAGCGCGGGGATCGTCGACGCCTCGGGCGCAATCCGTCGGCTGACCGCGGAGCTGCTCGGCTCCTGGTCGGACACCGACGGCGGAATCCCGTGGCGTCGCGGCGACGACTTCCGCAACGCGCCCGCGAACGGGCCGGCCGCGGTCCTGCTGGCGAGACTCGGACACGTCCGTCGGGCGGCCGACACCGTCGATTGGCTGCTGGACCGGCTGCTCGATCGACCGACCGGGCTGATCATGGACGGGATCCGCGCCGGCGGGGTCCTGCAGCGCGAGATCTACACCTACTGCCAGGGCGTGGTCCTCGGGGCGTGCGTGGAGCTCGCCCACCGGGGCGACGGGGATGACGCCACGCGTTTCGCGGCCCTGGTGCCGCCACTGGTCGCCGCCGTGGAGCGTCATCTGGCACCGGCCGGGGTGCTGCGCGGCCACGGTGGCGGTGACGGGGGACTGTTCACCGGCATCCTGGCCCGTTACCTGGCGCTGGTCGCCGTCGGGCTTCCGGGGGACGGAGCGGAGGCCGTCGTTACCCGCCACGCCGCCGGTCGGCTGGTCACCGCATCGGCTCAGGCTGCGTGGACCCACCGGGCCGAGGTCGCCGGCCTGCCGCTGTTCGGGGACGACTGGTCGAACGGCGCGCAGGTGCCCAGCAGCACCGGGGCCGGCTGGTTGGACGACGGGGCCACCGGCTCGTCCCGGCAACCTCAGCGCGATCTGTCGGTGCAGCTCGGCGGCTGGATGCTGCTCGAAGCGGCGGCCACGCTGCCGGTGGGCTGAAGGCCGAGCTCGCGGCGTTCGCGCGACGGTGGCGATCCCTGACAAATGCGAGCGCGTCCGCGGGCACCCTCCCGGCGGCTGCAGGGCGAGCGGCGAGGGGCGAGCGTGCCCGGCCCCCACGCGGGCGGCCGCCCCGCAACCGACCCGGCCGTCATCACCTGCGAGGACGTGGTCCTGCGTCAGCGCACCGGCGTCCGGAGCACCTGCCCGGGGCTTCGGCCGTCACGCGCCGGACGCGCTCGTCGCACCTGGGCGCGCCGGCATCAGGAGCACCTGCCCGGGGGCTTCCGCCGTCATGCGCCGGGCGACCTCGTCGCGCCTGGGCGCGCCGGCATGAGGAGCACCTACCCGGGGGCTTCGGCCATCACGCGCCGGACGACCTCGTCGCGCCTGGGCGCGCCGGCATGAGGAGCACCTGCCCGGGGCTTCGGCCGTCACGCGCCGGACGACCTCGTCGCGCCCGGGCGCGCCCGCATGAGGAGCACCTGCCCGGGGCTTCGGCCATCACGCGCCGGACGACCTCATCGCGCCCGGGCGCGCCGGCATGAAGAGCACCTGCCCGGGGGCTTCCGCCATCACGCGCCCAGCGCGTCACCGCACCGGCGTCAGGAGCACCTTCCGCCATCACGCGCCGGACGACCTCGTTCCGCCTCAGCGCACCGGCATCAGGAGCACCTGCCCGGGGGACTCCCGGTACGAGGGCGTCCGTCGCGGTCGGCGACGAGGAAGCCGCCGCTGCATCCGAGCCGTGCCGGGGTCGGAGAGCGCCGCGTTGGACAGCCACACGGGTGGGACGTCCTCGAGCGCGGTGGCGTCGGGACGGGTGTAGTGGTCGATCTCCAGCAGCGGCTGGCGGTGCGACCGGCACAGCGGAACGCGGCGGTGGACGCGCTCGAAGGCGAACGAGCACAGGACCACGTCGACCCGCGAGCCGCACATCGCGCACGGGTGGGCACTCGGTGGTGGGAGGGGGTGAAGCGTTCGTATGTTCGACTCGGTGACCATGGCGCGAAGCATGGCACGCACCACCGACAATGCCGTCTGGCGAGCTCCGCGGCCGCTGGAGCGCCCCGCTCCCACGGCGTCGCAGCGCATCTGCCCCGACGCGGTCACCGTCATCGGCGGGCGCGGTCGCTTCCCGCCCGCGTAGCGTGGGTACCTGCCCAGAGCCGGCGACCGCCGTACTTCTGTGACCCGTGGAGGAATCATGCCTGTCCGTACCGCCCGCACCGCCTGGAACGGGACCCTGGAGGCCGGCAGCGGCCAGGTCGAGCTGTCCAGCTCCAAGGTCGGGACCTTCGAGGTCTCGTTCCCCAAGCGCGCGGCCGACGACGCCGGCGGGACCACCAGCCCCGAGGAACTGATCGCCGCCGCCCACTCGTCCTGCTACGCCATGCAGCTCTCGGCGCTGATCGGCCAGGCCGGCGGCACCCCGGAGTCGCTCGAGGTCACCGCAGACGTCACCCTCGGCCCGGACAACCCCGGCTTCAAGATCAGCACCATCAAGCTGACCGTCCGTGGTGAGGTCAGCGGACTGGACGCGGCGGGCTTCGCCCAGGCCGCGCAGGCCGCCAAGGAGACCTGCCCGGTCTCCAAGGCGCTCGCCGGTGTCACCATCACCCTGGACGCCTCGCTCGAGAGCTGAACCGAGCCGCACGGCCGACGGAACCGGCGTCACCCTCGCGGTGGCGCCGGTTCCGTGCTTCCGGGACCCGCGTAGGGTCCTGGGACGGTGAAACAGAGCGCCTGACGTACTGCTCGAAAGGCAGGGGCAGGATGAGCAAGAACCAACGTCTGTTCCGGTGCAGTCCCGCGGCCGTGTTCCGGGTGATCAGCAACGGCTGGCTGTACCCGTCGTGGGTGGTCGGCGCCTCGCGGATGCGCCAGGTCGACGCCCACTGGCCGGCGGAGGGTTCTCAGCTGCACCACTCTTTCGGCACCTGGCCCGTGCTCATCGACGACGTCACGACCGTCCTGAAATTCGTCCCCGACGAACTGATCATGATGCGGGCCAAGGGCTGGCCCGCCGGTGAGGCCGACGTCATCATCGAAGCGACGCCGGCCCCGGGCGGCTGCACCGTGTCGCTGTACGAGGACGCCGTGAAGGGGCCGGGCACGCTGGTCCCCGGGGTCGTCCGGCACCCGGTGCTGAAGTGGCGCAACGTGGAGACACTGCGGCGACTGGCGTTCATCGCGGAGGGGGAGTCCGGCCACACCAGCCCGGAGGCCGAGGACTGAGCGACCGACGGGCTGTCGGTCAGGACCGCTCGGCGAACTCCCACCAGGCGTCGTCACGGCTGTCGGTGACGGCGGTGACCCGCTCACCCGGGCGGGGGATCAGCACCGACACCCCGTGGGCGGCGGCGGCGGTCAGCAACCGGGTGACCGGTTCGACCCAGGCGTGGAAGGCCAGGTCGAACGTCGCCCAGTGGATCGGCATCAACACCCCGCCCCGGACGTCGAGATGGGTGCGGACCGCCTCCTCCGGATTGAGGTGGATGTCGGCCCACCGCGGGTCGTAGGCACCGATCGGCATCAGCGTCAGGTCGAACGGGCCGAGCGCCGCGCCGACGTCGGCGAAGGTCGGCGTGTAGCCGGTGTCGCCACCGAAGAACACGCGGTGCCGCGGGCCGACCACTGCCCACGACGACCACAGGGTGTCGTCCCGTTTCAGGCTGCGTCCGGAGAAGTGCCGCGCCTGGATGCAGGTGAAGGTGAGGTCGCCGACGCGGTGCACCCCGTCCCAGTCCAGCTCGACGACACGGTCGTCCGGGACCCCCCACGACCGCAGGTGGCCGCCCACGCCGAGGGGAACCACGAAGGGTGCCGAGTGCCGGTCGCGCAGCATCCGCACGGTGTCGAGGTCGAGATGGTCGTAGTGGTCGTGCGAGATGACGATCGCGTCGATCGACGGCAGGTCGTCGAAGGCGATCGGCACCGCGTGCATCCGCTTCGGCCCGACCTGCTGCGACGGCGACACCCGCTCCGACCACACCGGGTCGGCCAGCACGCGCATTCCGTCGATCTCCAGCAGCGCGCTCGCGTGCCCCAGCCAGGTCACGGCGAGGTCCGCCGCCGGGCCGCGGTGGTCGGAGGCGACCAGTGGCACGGGGCGCGGCGGCTTGCCGATGTCGCCCCGCGTGAGCATCGCCGCCACCATGCCGGGCATCGACCCTGGGGAGATGACCCCGCTGGGCAACAGGTTGTGGAACGACGTGCCGTCGAAATGGTCGCTCACCGGCAGGCCGGCGGACGTGCGGCGCCAGCTCGCGCCGAACGCGGTGGTGACGCTGCTCCCCGTCCGGACGAGGAGGCCGGCGCCCACCGCGGCCGCCGACGCGGTGACCAGACGGGCGACGCACGGCAACAGGGAACGCGGGACGGAGACCATCCCGACATTGTCACCCGGCCGCGCAGGCGGCCAGGCGGGTTCGGCGCAGGGCGCAATCCCCCGCTGAACTGCCGCTAGGCTCTCCGGCGGGGCGGTAGCTCAGTCGGTCAGAGCAGCAGACTCATAACCTGCCAGGCGAGGGTTCGAGCCCCTCCCGCCCCACACTCGTGGTCGCCGACGTGACCGTGACCGAACCCGGCGCGCCCGGCACCATCGCGGCGTTCGCGGGACCGGACCGACCCGATGTCTCCGACCTGAACTTCGAGGGCGGCCAGACCGTGCCCGATCTGGTGGCAGTGCCCCGCGCCGCCGACGGCAGCGTCACCCTGGCGGACAACAGCACCGGTCCCAGCCACCTGATCGTCGACGTGGCCGACTGCTTCCGGGGCTGGTGAGGCCTCATCCGGTGGCCCGGACAGCGCCATCTGCCGTGATCGGGGTGACTGTCGGTGGGCGGTGCCATCATCGAAACCGGTTGACGAGGGCGTGACCGCGCGGGTGGACTGACCAGCGGCGACGTTTCGCGCAGGGTCAGCCGCCGGCATCGACGAGAGGGGTCCGTCATCACCGCACCTGCCATCGAGGCGATCAATCTGGTCAAGCAGTTCGGCGACAACCGGGCTGTCGACGACGTGAGCTTCACCGTGCCGCAGGGCACCGTCCTGGGCCTGCTCGGGCCCAACGGCGCGGGCAAGACGACGACCGTCCGGATGATGACGACGCTGTCCAGGCCGACCTCGGGCCGGGCCCGGGTCGCCGGGTACGACGTCGCGACCCAGCCCGACGAGGTCCGCAGGTCGATGGGCCTCACCGGCCAGGCCGCCACCGTCGACGAGTTGCTGACCGGCCGGCAGAACCTCTGGATGATCGGCAAGCTGTACGGCCTGTCGACGAAGGACACCCGGCGGATCGCCGACGACCTGCTCGACCGGTTCGCGCTGTCCGACGCTGCCACCAAGGTGGTCAGGGAGTACTCCGGCGGCATGCGACGCCGCCTCGACCTGGCCGTCAGCCTGGTCGCGGTCCCGCCGGTGCTGTTCCTGGACGAACCGACGACGGGTCTGGACCCCCGCAGCCGGTTGGAGTTGTGGGAGGTGCTGCGGCAGCTGGTGCGCGACGGGACGACGTTGCTGCTCACGACGCAGTACCTGGAGGAGGCCGACCGGTTGGCCGACGAGATCGTCGTCATCGACCACGGACGGGTCATCGCCGCCGGCACCCCGCTGCAGCTCAAGGATTCGTCGGGGGAGGCCGCGGTCGTCATCACCGTCTCGCACGTCGAGGACCTGCCGGCCGCGGCGGACCTGGTGCGCGCCCACGTCAGCGAGGTCTTCGTCGATGAGTCCGCCCGCCAGATCACCGCACCCGCAGGCGGTCTCGCAGACATGACCAGGATCGCCGTGCTCTTCGAGAACAGCACCATCGAGATCGACGACCTCGGGCTGAAGCGCCCGAGCCTGGACGACGTGTTCCTCGCCCTGACGGGTCACCGGGCCGAGAACACCCCCACCCACACGACGGGAGCCGCCTCATGACCACCACCACGGTCCGCAGCTTCGACGCGGTCGAGCGACCGCAGGCACGGCCCACCGGCGTGCTGCGGCAGGCGGGTGTCCTCGTCCGCCGCAACTTCACCCACATCCGCCGTCAGCCCGAGATGTTGATGGACGTGACCATCCAGCCCGTCATGTTCGTGCTGTTGTTCGCGTTCGTCTTCGGTGGTTCGATCCAGACCGACTCCGGCAGCTACCGGGAGTGGCTGCTGCCCGGGATCATGGGCCAGACCATGGCGTTCGCGGCCTTCATCGTGGCCATCGGGCTGACCGCCGACCTTCAGAAGGGCATCATCGACCGCTTCCGGTCACTGCCCATCGCGCCCAGCGCGGTCCTGGTCGGCCGCAGCGTGTCCGCGCTCATCCACTCGAGCATCGGCATCGTGGTCATGGCGGTGACGGGCCTGCTGATCGGGTGGCGGATCCGTACCGGCGTCGGCGAAGCGGTCCTGGGGTTCGCGCTTCTGCTGCTGTTCGGCTTCGCCACCATCTGGCTGGGCATCTGGGTGGGCTCGGCCATGCGGTCGGTGGAAGCCGTGAACGGGGTCATGTTCACCACCATCTTCCCGGTGACCTTCCTGGCCAACACCTTCGCGCCGACCGACAACATGGTGACCTGGCTGCGCACCATCGCCGAGTGGAATCCGATCTCGGCGTTGGTGCAGGCCATGCGGGAGCTCTGGGGCAACGTGCCCGGACCCACTCCGGGCGCCGCCTGGCCACTGCAGCACGCTGAACTGGTGTCCGTCGGCTGGTCGGTGCTGCTGACCGCGATCTTCGCGCCGCTGGCCATCCGGTCGTACCGCCGGCGGACCACCGACTGACCGGGTGTCCCGGTCGCGGCGGGTCGGGTCAGCGGCGGCGCAGAACGTACGAGAGCCCGCCGGCGGCCACCACGGCGGCGCCGGCGAGTACCGACGCCCCGGGGAGGGTGGCGGCGAGGACGAGGCAACCGACGACACCGGTGACGGGGACGAGCCGGGGCGGTCGGCCCTCGGCGGCGGACAGGGTCCACGCCGACACGTTGGCCACGGCGTAGTAGACGAGCACACCGAACGACGAGAAGCCGATCGCCGAACGGAGATCGACGACCGCCGCCACCGCCGCCACCACCACGCCGACGGCGAGCTCCGCACGGTGCGGTACGTGAAACCGCGGGTGCACCGCCGCCAGTGCCTTCGGCAGATGCCCGTCCCGGGCCATCGCCAAGGTCGTCCTGGACACCCCGAGGACCAGCGCGAGCAGGGAACCCGCCGCGGCGGCGACCGCGCCCGCCCGCACGACGGGCGCGAGTCCGGGGACACCGGCCGCCGATACGGCCCGGGCCAGCGGATCGGTGGCCGCGGCCAGACCGCCGGCGCCGAGCACGTGCAGCAGCGTGAGCAACACCGCCAGGTAGACCGCCACCGTCACACCCAACGCGATCGGGATCGCCCGCGGGATGGTCGTCGCCGGCTCCCGGACCTCTTCGCCGAGGGTGGCGATCCGCGCGTATCCGGCGAAGGCAAAGAACAACAGCCCTGCCGCCTGGAGCACGCCCGCGACGCCGACCGGAGCGACCGCATCGCGTGCGGCACCACGATCCGCGCCGGCGCCAGTCACGACCACTGTGATCAGCACCAGTAGCACGAACGCCACCACGAGTCGGCTCGCCAGCGCCGACTTCTGCACGCCCACGTAATTCACCGCGGTCAGCGTGAGCACCGCCGCCACCGCGACCGCGTGCGCATGGTCGGGCCTCAGGTAGGCGCCGACGGTCAACGCCATCGCCGCGCACGACGCCGACTTGCCCACGACGAACGACCACCCCGCCAGATGACCCCAGAACGGGCCGAGCCGCTCACGGCCGTAGACGTACGTGCCGCCGGACGCCGGATACCGGGCGGCCAATCGGGCCGACGATGTCGCGTTGCAGTAGGCCACCACGGCGGCCACGGCCAGGGCGGCGGGCAGCCAGGCTCCGGCCGCCGCAGCCGCCGGCCCGAACGCGGCGAAGACGCCGGCTCCGATCATCGCGCCCAGCCCGATCACCACGGCGTCGAAGGTGCCCAGCCGCCTGCTCAACGACGGACCGCCCGATCCGTCCGGTGCAGACATCGATCCCCTCCCGGTCGGCGGACGTCCGAGCCACATCCTGCCCCGAGGCCGTCCGTCGGCCGCATCCGACGGCGGTCCGCTGGTGGTCGTTCCCACCGGACACCGATCGGTCGCACCCGCCGGACCGGGCGCCCGAGGGCCTGCCGCCCACCGGCGGGCTCGTCTAGGGTTTCGGCTGTGCCGGAGCCCAAGCCGCAACAGCCCGAGTTGCTGCTGCCCGACGTCGCTGCGTGGCGGGACTGGCTGGCCGCCCACCACACCGAACCGCTCGGGGTGTGGCTGCGGCTGGCCAAGAAGGGCACCACCGACCCCACGTCGCTGACCTACCAGCAGGCCCTTCAGGAGGCGTTGTGCTACGGCTGGATCGACGGTCAGGCGCGTTCCTGCGATGCGGCCACGTCGTTCCAGCGGTTCACCCCCCGGCGGGCTCGCAGCCCGTGGTCGCAGCGCAACGTCGACTTCGTCGCCGCGCTCACCGCTGAGGGACGGATGCAGCCCTCGGGTCTCGCGGAGGTCGAGCGGGCCAAGGCCGACGGCCGCTGGGCCGCCGCCTACTCCCAGGCCAGCCTGGCCGATCCGCCGGACCTGATGGCTGCGATCGCCGAGGTGCCGGCGGCGGCCGCGATGTACGAGATCCTCACCAAGCAGAACAGGTTCGCGCTCGCGTTCCGGCTGAACAGCCTGAAGCGACCCGAGACACGGGCCCGCCGCATCGCCGAATTCGTCGACATGCTGGCCCGCGGCGAGACCCTGTACCCGCAGAAGCGCCGACCCACCGACAGCTGATCACGGCGCCGTCGCGCCGCGGTGGCGCCGCCCAGTACTTCGCGCAACCGCGGCGCGACGCCGGCCGGGTCGTCGGCGAGGCGGTGCGGTGCGGCCGCAAGGAGGCGGTGTCGGGTACTGGTGGTGCTCATCGGGACTCCCCGGTGCGGGGACCGGGCCGGGCCTTTCACGCACAGACCCGCCGGGTCCGGCAGACTCCTCGGTCGTGGGCGATCTCTGACGTGGACGCCGCCCCGGCGAACGACCTGACCCTCGCGCGGGCCGGTGACGACGACGCCTTCACCCGACTGGTCGCCCCGCTGCGCCCCGAGCTGCACGCCCACTGCTACCGGCTGCTGGGTTCGGCCCACGACGCCGACGACGCGCTGCAGGACGCGCTGCTGCGGGCCTGGAGAGGCGTGGCCGGGTTCGAGTCCCGCAGCTCGTGGCGCACCTGGATGTACACCGTCGTGACCCGGGTCTGCCTCGACGCATTGCGCGGCCGGTCCCGCCGGGCGCTGCCGATGGACCTCGGGCCGCCGTCGGCGCATCCGGTGCTCGACGACCGGCCGGCTACCGGGACCCACTGGCTGGAGCCGTACGCGGTCGCCGGCCTGGGGGAGGGGCCGCTGTCGCCCGCCGCCCGGTACGAGCAGCGGGAGGCGGTGGAAGTGGCGTTCGTCGCCGCGGTGTCGCACCTGCCGCCCAACCAACGCGCCGTGCTGGTGCTGTTCGACGTGCTCGGGATGTCGGCGGCCGAGATCGCCGACGTCGTCGGTACCTCCGTGCCCGCGGTGACGAGTGCGCTGCAGCGCGCCCGCCGGGTGGTCGCCGAACGCGTCCCGCCCCGCTCCCAGCAGCAGACGCTCCGACAGGTCGGGGATGGCCGGGTCCGCTCACTCGTCGAGGGCTTCGCCGCGGCGTTGGAGCAGGGTGACGTCCCCCGGCTGACCGCGCTGCTGACGGCCGACGTCACCTGGTCGATGCCGCCGCTGCCGCGCTGGTACGGCGGGCGAACGGCCGCCGTGGCCTTCGCCGCCGCCGTTCCGATGGCGACCTGCGGGGCGTGGCGGCACCGGGCGGTCACCGCCAACGGTCAGCCCGCCGTCGCGGGATACCTGTGCGCGGACGGCAGCGGGGTCTTCCGGGCCTGGGCGGTCACCGTGCTCACCGTCGACGGCGGACTGGTCGGCGGGATCACCTCGTTCCTCGGTGTGGACCACTTCCCGCGGTTCGGACTGCCGACCGAACTGCGCTGACGAGACCGGACGCGACCCACGGCTGCGGTCAGGTCGCCGCGGGGTCCAGCGCCTCCCTGGGGTTCTGAGCCTCCCCGAGATCCTGAGCCTCCGCCGGGTCCGCCTCGGCGGCCCGCTGCGCGGCGGCCCGTTTCCGCCGCTTGCCTTCGTGCATGGCCTGCACCCGGGCCACCGGGATGGTGTGTCCCTCGGCGACGAGGGCCTGCGGAAGTCGTTGCCGCGCCGGCAGGGTCGCCGACCACGGGTCGTGCGCGCCCAGCAGGCCGGGCACCGTGCGGACGGTCAGCTCGTCGGGCACGACGTCGTCGAGTCCGTCCCACCCAACCGGGAACGACACCGGCACGCCGGGACGGGCCCGCGGGCTGTAGGTGGCCACCAGCGTCGCCCCGCCGGACCGGGTCGAGTCGACGAACACCCGGCCGCCGCGGTCGTCCTTGATGTAGGCGACGGTGGCGAGCTCCGGGTCGAGGGCCGCGGCGCGGGCACCGAGGGCGCGGGTCGCGGCGGCCGCGTCGTCCACCGTGGTGTCGGGAGCGACCGGCACCAGGATGTGCAGGCCCTTCGACCCGCTGGTCTTCACCGCGCCGACGAGGCCCGCATCGGCCAGCGCCTGCTGCACGAGTCGCGCAGTCCGCACCACCGTGCCGTCGCGACCCCACCGCTCCCGACCGTCCGACTCGGGCGGGTCGAGGTCGAGAACCACCCAGGACACGGTGTTCTCGGGTGCGGTGAGCACGGTGACGTGGTACTCCACCGCGCGTTGGTTGCCGAACCACAGCAGCGTCCGGGGATCGTCGGCCACCGCGTAGGCGATCTCCCGGTGCGAGGCCGACGACCACACCGGCAGCCGGGGGATCCAGGCCGGAGCGGTCGGCGGGAGGTTCTTCTGCATGAACGGCGGTTGCCCCGGCCGGATGCGCACGACCGACAACGGGCGGCCGGACAGCCCCGGCAGCATCCGGTCGGCCATCACCTCCAGGTAGTCGACGAGGTCGCGCTTCGTCGCGCCCGCCCCGTCGAAGAGGGTCTGGTCGAGGTTGGTCAGCTCGACGCCGAACCGGGTCTCCACCGTGCGCGCCATGTGTCTCCGCTCGTGGTACCGACACCGCCGTGTCCGACCGTAACGCGTGCACCGCCGGGCGGATCTCGTCCGGGCTGATCGCACCGCCAGACCCACCTGATCGACGGAACACGGCCCGCCGTTGACGACGTTCAGTCAGCGCAGATCTGCACTCGCCCTCTGGTGCATCACCCGTTCGTGACTTACAGTCCTATTCCTCCCCGCTGATCCGACATGTCCGTGTCGTGTGTCCGAGCGGGCTGGAGACAAAGGGGTCGGCGCGTGAAGAAGTGGTTGACGGCTGGGGTGGCGGTCGTGGTGGGGATGACGGTGGTGTTGCCAGGGGTGGCGCACGCCGCCGACAAGGTCATCGTGGTGCCGCAGGATTTCGTCAGGAGTCTGAGCGACACCCGGGCGACCGGGCACTACGAGATCGCGGGCACCGGGCTGCACATCTCCACCGAAGGGTCCACCAGCACGGACAAGGTCGCGGAGTACGTCTCGAGCAGCAGGGCGCTCGCCGGGGTGGGGGAGCCGTCACTCGACTACACCCCGACTTTCGGTGGCCTGCCCGGCTTCCAGTTGATCGTCGACTTCGACAACGACAAGGCGGCGGACGGGATCCTCGTCGGTGAGAAGATCTACGGCAACGACTGGTGGGCCAGCAACGGGTCGGCGCAGTTCGTCAAGAATGCCGCCCCCTCCCACGCGCCCGGGTCGGGCAGCGACAACCACGGGACCCTGGACGAGTGGCGCACGGCGTTCCCGGCCGCCACCGTTCTCGCGTTTGGCTTCTCGCTCGGCTCCGGCGTGCACGGCGACGGAGTTCTGAACGCCATCAACCTGGGCGGCGACCGCTACACCTTCACCGACAAGGCTCCCGACACCACCGCCCCCACGGTGACCTGCGACATCGCCCTCCCCGGACCTGACGTCGCCTTCGGCAGCACCACCCTGGTGACCGCCACCGTCACCGACGCCGGCTCCGGCCCGGCGGCGGTCGCGGTCTCCGGCGCAGCCGACACGGCCTCCCTCGGGACCAAGACCATCACGCTGACCGGAACCGACAACGCGGGGAACACGGCCTCCGCCACGTGTGCCTACACCGTGGTCGCCGGAGCCCCCACCCAGCTGACCGTGGTGTCGGGAAGCGGCCAGAAGGCCGCCGTCGGAACCGCCTTCGCCCAGCCGGTACGGATCCGGGTGACCGACGCGGGCGGCAACCCGGTCGGCAACGTCGGCGTCACCTTCACGGCGCCGCCGAACACGGGGGCGTCGGGCACGTTCACGTCGACGACGGTCACCACCGGGCAGGACGGCATCGCCTCCGTCAATGTCACCGCCAACGCGAAAACCGGTGTCTGGCAGGGGTCGGCCACCACGGGCGACCTCACCGCCGGGTTCTCGCTGACCAACACACCGGCGCCGCCGAAGAAGGCCGACCTGCGGGTCACCCTGACCGGTCCGTCGGAGATCGCCAGGAACAAGAGCGGCACCTACACGGTGACCGTCCGCAATCTCGGCCCGGACACGGCGACCGACGTCCTCACGTCCGTGGTGCTGCCCTGCACGATCGTCTCCGTCACCTTGACGGGCGGCGGGCAGCGCGCCGGCAGCCTGGTGGTGTTCCCGACCGCGAAGTCCCTGGCCTCGGGCGCCTCGGTGACCTACACCGTGACGGTGAAGGCGACCGCGAAGGGCAGCGGTGTCGTGGCCGCCGGAGCCGCCTCGCTGCGGACCGGGGATCCCGTGCTCGCCAACAACGCCGCGGCGGTGAAGCTCACCGTCCGGTGACCCCACCGCGACGCCGGCGGGGCCGTCAGGGCCCCGCCGGCACCGGTGCGGCTACGACGGGTCAGTGGCTCAGCTGCCGCCACAGGAATTCGTAGGCCAGTGCGGTCTTGAAGGCCAGCTGCCGGTTGTCGGCGGCACCGCCGTGCCCGCCCTCGATGTTCTCGTAGTAGGCGACCGGCTGTCCGGTCTCGGCGAGGCGGGCGGCCATCTTGCGGGCGTGCCCCGGATGGACCCGGTCGTCGCGGGTCGAGGTGGTGATCAGCACGGGCGGGTAGGGCCGACTCGCGCGGTCCGGGGCGACGTTCTGGTACGGCGACCACGTCGCGATCGACGCCCACGCGTCCGGGTCGTCGGGGTCGCCGTACTCGGCCACCCAGGACGCGCCCGCGAGAAGCAGGTGGAAGCGACGCATGTCGAGTAGTGGCACCTGACACACCAACGCGGCGAACAACTCCGGGTAGCGGGTCAGCATGATGCCCATCAGCAGACCGCCGTTGCTGCCGCCCTGGGCGCCGAGCCGGTCGGGGGTGGTGATGCCGCGGGCCACGAGATCCCTGGCCACCGCGGCGAAGTCCTCGTGCACCTTGTGCCGGCCGGCCTTGAGCACCTGGGTGTGCCACGCGGGGCCGTACTCGCCGCCGCCCCGGATGTTGGCCACGACATAGGTGCCACCGCGTTCCAGCCACGCCAGCCCCATCGCGCCGCTGTAGGCCGGCGTCAACGAGATCTCGAAGCCGCCGTAGCCGTACAACAGGGTCGGCCCAGGGCCGGCCTCCGGGCGCCCGACCACGAAATAGGGGATCGCGGTGCCGTCCTCGGAGGTCGCGAAGTACTGGTCCACCCGCAGTCCGGCGGCGTCGAAGAACGCGGGCGTCCCGCGCATCACCGCGGGGGCCGCGCGGTCGGTCAGGTCGCCGCGGAGCAGCGACGCCGGCGTCAGGTAGCCACTGGCGTTGAGCCAGAACGCGTCCCCGGCGTCGTCGCCGAGTTCGTCCGCGGCGTCGGGATCCGTGGCCGTGACGCCGATGTCGGTGAGCGGCGGCAGGCCGGTGAGCTCGGCCGTGGTGAACCCGTCCGGCCCCGGCGTGGCCACCAGCACACTCGACGCGACGTCGCGCAGCACCACCAGCAGCAGGTGGTGGCGGGTCCAGGCGTACTGGTGGAGTGCGGTGTGCGCGTCGGGGGCGAACACCACGTGCAGGGTGCGGTCACCGGCGAGGAAGTCGTCGAACCGCGCGGCGAGCAACGCGCCGGCAGGATATTCGGTGTCGGCGACCGTCCAGGGGGTCATCAGCCGGATCAGCAGCCATTCCCGTTCCACCGACAGGGACGCGTCGGTGGGGGCGTCCACCCGGGTGAGGGCGTCGTCGGGTCCGACCAGGTACTGCTCGGAGTTGAAGAAGTCGACCGCCCGGCTGACGAAACCCCGCTCGTGACCACGGGTCCGGTCGTGCCAGGCCGACACGGCGACGTCGGCGGACTCGCCGGCGAAGACGGTCACCGCCTCGCCGATCGGGGTACCGCGCCGCCAACGCAGGGCCAGCCGCGGGTATCCGGAGTCGGTCAGCGATCCATCGCCGAGATCGGTTCCGACGTAGACGGTGTCGTCGTCGATCCAACCGATGTCGGTCTTGGCCTCGGGCAGGTGGAAGCCGCCGTCCGCGGGATCCACGAACGCCCGGCGCAGCAGCGAGAACTCACGCACCACGACCGCGTCGGCGCCGCCCCGGGACAGCGACACCAGGACCCGGTCCTGGGCCGGCCGCAGCACCTGGGCCGACGACCACACCCAATTCTCGTTCTCGGCGGCGGCGAGCGCGTCGACGTCGATCAGCACGTCCCAGTCCGGCGACCCGTCGCGGTAGGCGTCCAGGGTGGTCCGCCGCCAGAGTCCCCGCGGGTGCTCGGCGTCCTTCCAGAAGTTGTACAGGTGCGGTCCCCGCGGCGTCACATACGGGATGCGCGCGTCGGTGTCGAGCACGGCGAGGACGCGCGCCTCCAGGGCGCGGAACGTGTCGTCGTCGGCCCACACGGACACGGTCTCGGCGTTGCGCGCCCGGACCCAGTCCAGCGCGGTGTCACCGGTGACGTCTTCCAACCACAGAAAGGGATCGTCCATGCGCTCATTGTGTCCGAGAGCGCGCCGGTGCCGGGCCGGCGCCCCGGTCAGGGGCCACCCAGCCAGTGGTCGATGCGGTGGTGGTCGGGCGTGAAACCGTGGTCGACTCCCCACAGCACCGCCTGCGTGCGGCTCTCCACGCCGATCTTGCGGTAGACGCTGCGGATGTAGGACTTGACGGTGTTGGGGCTGAGATAGGTCAGCGAGGCCACCTCGGCGTTGCTCTTGCCCTGGGTGATCAGGGCCAGGATCTCGGCCTCCCGGTCGGTGATGCCCTCGCGCCGGCCGGGCCAGTCCAGACCGAGCGCGCTGCCGGCCCGCCGCGGCGGCTCGCTGATGACCACCTCGCCCCGGTGGACCCGCTCCAGGGCCTCGACGAGTTCCCGCGCGGGCAGTGTCTTGGACAGGTACCCGCCCACCCCCTGATCGCGGGCCTGCTGGACCAGGTCGGGGTGGAAGTTCCAGGTGTACATCACCACCCGGCCCGCCCGGCTGCTCCGGGCCAGCTCGTGCAACTCGGGATGATCGGACTCCGGCTGCGCGAAGGAGTCGTACAGCACGATGTCCACTCTGTCGGTCAGAGTGGCGTTGGCGTCGATCTCGGCGATCAGGATGCGGTCGCGGTAGTCGTCGAACATGTGCGCCAACCCCTTCAGCACCACGTCGTAGTCGTCGACGAGGGCGACCAGGATGGGCGGCGGCGAGGGCACCGGTGACGGGGTCATCACCTGACGTTAAACCTCCCTAGGGGTGTAGTGGCACACCTCCAGGGGTGGTTGTGTCATCGGAGTCAGAGAAGACGCGGCGTTCCACCGGATCGTCGATCAGCCGCCTTCACCCGCAGGACGCACGGGATCCCGTGCTGTACAGGAGGCTTCTCATGCTCGGACTCATCATCGGCATCATCGTGGTCGGCCTCGTCGCCGGCGCCCTCGCCCGGCTGATCGTGCCCGGCTCACAGCACATCTCGATCCTGGCGACGATCGTGCTCGGCATCGTCGGATCCTTCGTCGGTGGCTTCCTCGGCTACCTGATCTTCCACAAGGACGCGCAGGAAGGGTTCCTGCAGCCGTCGGGCATCATCGGCTCGGTCATCGGCGCCGTCATCGTCCTGGTCCTCTACCTGAAGTTCGGCAGCCGCAACGCCGTCCGGCGCTGACCCCCGGCCGCCGGACCGCCGTCCCGACCGGCACCCCCCGGCGGCCGGTACCCGGCCCGCCCCGACGGGCGGCCGCACCCCACCCGATCGCGACGACCGCGCAGACGCCCTGCGCTCCGGAGGTCGTCGCAGTCGGGCAGCGGGGAAGAGGCGCCCCACCGGTCCGTCCGGTGGGGCGCTTCGTGCGTCCCGGGTGCCTGCCCTGGGCGCGCCCCGATGGGCCGGGTCCACGTCGCCACCCATCCGGCCGGTCACCGGAACCGAAGCACTCCACGGGCTCCGGTGGTGTCCGCACCCCGGGGACGCCCCGTGACCCGACCGCGCATCCCGCGGACGACGAGATTCGATCACCTCCGATGCAGGTGAGAAACCACCGCCCAGCGGGCAAGGAGAACGCATGGAGGCAGGGCGCCTGTACCGGCTCATCCGTCAGCTGCGCAGCGTGGCGGGTGCGGCGACCGGTGATTCAGCGGAGACGGTGTCACCGAGCATCATCGCGGTGATGGAGGATCTGGCCGAGCATCCGGACAGTTCGATCACCGAGATCGTCGGCCGGACCGGTCTCGTCCAGAGCATGGTGTCCACCGCCGTCGCCCAGTTGCGTTCCGACGGGGTGTTGCGGACGACGGCCGACCCCCGTGACCGCCGCCGGACCCTCGTCTCGATGGTGCCGTCGGCGTCCGACGGGGTGGTGCCCCGCCCCGGGCGCTCCGTCGACGACGCGTTGCGTCAGGTCCGGCCCGAGCTCGACGACGACCGGCGGGCCGAGGTGGTCCGCCACCTCGAGCAGGTGGCGGCCCTGCTGGAACACTGACCGCCGGGTGCGGCGCTCACGCCGCGGCGCGGAACGCGCGCAGCCGCAGGCTGTTGGTGACCACGAAGACCGAGCTGAGGGCCATCGCCGCCCCGGCCAGCATCGGGTTGAGCAGTCCCGCCGCGGCGAGCGGGATGGCTGCGACGTTGTAGGCGAAGGCCCAGAACAGGTTGCCGCGGATCGTGCCCAGGGTCCGCCGGGCCAGCCGGATGGCCGTCGGTGCCGTCCGCAGGTCGCCGCGGACGAGGGTGAGATCGGACGCCTCGATGGCCACGTCGGTGCCGGTGCCCATGGACAGTCCGAGGTCCGCGGCGGCGAGCGCGGCGGCGTCGTTGACCCCGTCACCCACCATGGCCACCACGTGTCCCCGCTCCTGCAGCCGCCGGACCGTGGCCACCTTGTCGGCCGGCAGCACCTCCGCGACGACGTCGGCCCCGGCGATCCCGACCTCCCGGGCGACCTCCGCGGCGACGGCGGCGCTGTCCCCGGTCAGCAGCATCGGTCGCAGCCCGAGCGCCCGTAGCTCGGCGACGGCCTGCGCCGAGGACGGCTTGACGGTGTCGGCGACGGCCAGCACCCCCCGGGCCCGGCCGTCCCAGCCGACGACGACGGGTGTGCGCCCGGCCGTTCCGGCGGCGCGGACCGCGGCGGCGAGCTCGGCGGGCAACGCCGACCCGTCGTCGACGACCATCCGCGGGGACCCCACGACGACGCGTCGGCCCTCGACCGTGCCCCGCACTCCGCGACCCGGAACGGCCACGAAGCCGCTGACGCCGGGCAGGGGTGCGGACCCGGCCGCGGCCGTGACGGCGGCGGCGATGGGGTGCTCCGAGGACTGCTCGAGCGCACCGGCCAGCCGCGCGACCAGCGCGGGGTCCTCTCCGTCGGCGGCGGTGACGTCCACGACGCCCATCCGGCCGCTGGTCACGGTGCCGGTCTTGTCCAGCAGCACCGTGTCGACCCGGCGGGTGGACTCCAGGACCTGTGGGCCCTTGATGAGGATGCCCAGCTGCGCGCCCCGGCCTGTGCCGACCAGGAGGGCGGTCGGCGTGGCGAGCCCCAGGGCGCACGGACAGGCGATGATCAGCACCGCGACGGCGGCCGAGAACGCCGTCACAGCCGGGGCGCCGTTGCCCAGCCAGAAGCCGAGAGTGCCGACGGACAGCGCGATCACGATGGGCACGAACACCGCCGACACCCGGTCCGCCAGCCGCTGCACCTGGGTCTTGCCGTTCTGCGCGTCCTCGACGAGACGGGCCATCTGCGCGAGCCGGGTGTCGGCGCCGATCCGGGTGGCCCGGACGACGAGCCGACCGCCGGCGTTGACGGTGGCCCCGACGACCGGGTCACCCGGACCCACGTCCACGGGCACCGACTCGCCGGTCAGCAGCGACACGTCCACCGCCGACGCCCCCGTCACGACGACGCCGTCGGTGGCGACCTTCTCTCCCGGGCGCACCACGAAGTGGTCGTCGACCGCGAGCCGGTCGACCGGGATCATCACCTCGACCCCGGACCGCAGCACGGCCACCTCCTTGGCGCCGAGGGCCAGTAGCGCCCGCAGGGCGGCTCCGGACCGCCGCTTCGCGCGGGCCTCGGCGTAGCGGCCGGCCAACAGGAAGACCGTGACGCCGGCAGCGACCTCGAGGTAGATCTCGTCCGCGCCGCCGCCGCGGGGGGCGAACAGGGTGAACGGCATGGTCATCCCCGGCTCGCCCGCGTCACCGACGAACAGGGCGAACAGCGACCAGCCGAACGCGGCCAGCACCCCCGTGGAGATGAGCGTGTCCATGGTGGCGGCACCGTGCCGCAGGTTGGTCCATGCCGCCCGATGGAACGGCCAGGCGCCCCAGACGACGACGGGGGCGGCCAGGGTCAGCGAGAGCCACTGCCAGTGCCGGAACTGCAGCCCCGGCACCATCGCCATCGCCACCACCGGGACGGCGAGTGCGAGCGTGACCAGCAGGCGGTGCCGCAGCGCGGCCGCCGGATCGTCGTCGGGTCGGACGTCGTCGTCCACCCGCGGGTCGGCGGCGGACGGAGCCGGCGGCGGCGGCAGGGTGGCGGTGTACCCGGTGGCCTCGACCGTGGCGATCAGATCGGCGGGTGCGGTGTCGGCGCCGTAGGTGACCCGTGCCTTCTCGGTGGCGTAGTTGACCGTGGCGCTGACGCCGGGCATCCGGTTGAGTTTCTTCTCGACCCGGGCGGCACACGAGGCGCACGTCATGCCGCCGATGGTGAGTTCGACGTCGGTGCCGTCCAGGTCGGGCACCCCGGTGGGAGTCGTGGTGGTGGGGGTGGTCATCCGGTCCCTCCCGGGGGTCGGTGCGGAGGTCGTGCTCAACCGGGATGCGGTGCGCTTCCGGTCGTGTCGGTCAGGTCGCCCATCGGCGGGTGGTCGGTCGATCGGGGCGCCGGGACGGCCGTCGCGGGCTCGACCCGTGGGGGACCGACCGCGGGCACGGCCCGGCCGAGCCCGAACGCCGCGGCGAAGACCACGGCGAGCGCGCCGGCGAAGCCGGCCAGGACCACGCCGGTCCGCGGGGCGCGGTCGCCGGTCACGCCGGAACGGGGGCCAGCTCGTAGCCGGCCTCGTCGACGGCGGCGCGGACGGCCTCCCGGTCGAGATCGGCGGTGCTGTCCACCGTCACGGTGGACACGCCGCCGGCGGCGAGGTCGACGACGACGTGCGCGACGCCGGGCAGGCGGCCGAGCTCCTCGGTGACGGCCGCGACGCAGTGACCGCAGGTCATGCCGGTGACGCCGTAGGTGCTGGTGCTCATGGAGTGCTCCTCGAGAGGGTGGGTGGGTGACCGGACGGTCAGCTGCGGACCAGGCGGGCGATCGCGGCGGAGGCCTCGCGCACCTTGACCTGAGCTTCGTCGCCGCCCTTGGCGGCCGCCTCGACCACGCAGTGACCCAGGTGCTCGTCCAGCAGCTCGAGGGAGAACGCCTGCAGCGCCTTGGTCGCCGCCGACACCTGGGTCAGCACGTCGATGCAGTACTTGTCCTCCTCGACCATCCGTTGCAGGCCGCGCACCTGTCCCTCGATGCGGCGCAGCCGCTTGAGGTGGCTGTCCCGCCGGGCGGAGTACCCGGGTGCGGTGCTGTGGTCGTGCGGTTCGGTCATACCGTCGACCATACCCCCAAGGGGTACCGGACACTACCCCCCGGGGGTACCGGACGACCGGCCCGCCCCGGTCGGCCGTGACGTCGCGGGCCGGTGGAGGCGGCCCGGTCAGCCCAGCTGGACGTCGTCGAACCAGGCCGTCCCGGAGTTGTACGCCGACTTCAGGTGGATCTGGAACGACGTCGCCGCGGCCGGAGCCCGGCCGGTGACGGTGATCCGCTGCCACCCGGACCGGTCGTTGCGGGCGTTGACGCTCTCGCTGCTGCCGAGATAGGTGGCGCCGTCGAACCAGGCGACGGCGATCCGGGAGAACCCCGTGGCTGCCTCCAGCCGGATGCTCACGCCGGCGGTCACCGTGCGGGCGCCGGACAGCAGCAGGAAGGTCTGACACACCGCGGGCACCATCGAGGGGCTGCCGCCGGTCCGGGTCAGCATCATCGCGGCGCCACTCACCCCCGCCCCGGCGACGGCACCGACACCGCCGATCTGGGCGGCGTCGAACACCCGCCAGGACCCCAGCCGGCCGGCCGACGACGGCGTCGGATCGGCCCGCTCGAAGCCGCCGTCGGCGTCGAGAGCGGTCGCCGCCGGTCGCGCCGGGTCCACCGCCGGCACCCCGGTGGGACCGAACATCCGGCGGACCAGGTCGGCGGCGGGCTTCCAGCTGCCGTCCAGCCGCCGCAGTCCGAACGAGGCCTCCGACGGCGTCCGGAACGCGGCCGGCATCGTGTCGAGGGCGAAGTCGGTCAGGGTCCAGGGGGCGAACACCCCGATCCCGGCGTCGCGGGTCAGCTGCGCGACCGCGGCGTAGTGGGCCAGCTGGCCCTGCTCGGACCCGGCCGTCCCGCCGTCACCGGTCGACCGGCCCGCTTCGCCGACGATGACCGGCCGTCCGGCGGCGACGGCCCGGGCCGCGGCGACGTAGGCGGGCATGGTGGACAGATCGCCGTACAGGTGGATGTCGATGACGTCCAGGGACGACCTCGGGATGGCGGCGTCGAGCGCCCGCAGGGCCGTGACGGTGTTGGTGGACATCGATCGCGGTACCCCCGGCAGCACGATCGCCAGGTAGGGCAGCATCTCCTGCGCCCAGGCGACGGCCGGCGGGTGACCGAAGGTCATCTCGTTCTCGAGCTCGACGAGGACGATGCGCGGATCATCCCGGTACGGCGAGAGCAGTTGCGCCACCCACGCCTTGGACGCGGCCAGCTCGGACCAGGAGTACCAGAGGTCGAACAGGGTCAGCTCCACCGTCAGCCCGTGGGCGGCGGCGATGTCGACCGTGTCCCGCAGGGCCGCCGCGCCGGCCGGCGTCACCGTCGGCCACCCGACCCCGGCGGGCTGCACGATGATCCGCACGGTGGTCGCGTTCAGGGAGGCGATGGCCGCGAAGTCGGCGTCGGTGCGGGCGGCGGAGTACGAGGTCCACATCGAGGTCCACGGAGCGTCCGCCGGGTAGTAGTTGACGATCCGGAGCTCCTCCGGGGCGAGCCGCACAGGTGCCGCGGGGGCGTCGGACGCGGCGCTCGACGGGGTGGCACCGCCACCGGGGGTGCCGGTCGGGTCGGCGGGACCGGTCGGACCGCGGACGTCGGTGGGGCCGGCAGGGTCGGACGGTCCGGTGGTCGCGGTGGCGGGTACGGCCGTTCCGGGGGTGGCCGGCAGGGGAGGCGTCGGGCCTCCTCCGTCGGCGGGCAGTGGTCCAGTCGGTGTCGGCGGATCCGGTGACGTGGTGGTGCCGGCAGTGGACGGTGGCGGTACGGGATCGGCGGGGAACGCCTCCACGGCCGTCCCCGCCGTCGACGACACCGTCGTGCCGGCGAGCACCGTGCCGGTCGTGCCGGTGGGTACGGCGCCGGTCGTGCCGGTGGGTGCGGCTCCGGTCGTGCCGGTGGGTGCGGCTCCGGTCGTGCCGGTCGTGCCGGTGGGTACGGCGCCGGCCGGTACGGCGACCGTGAGTGCCCACAGAGCCACCCCGACCGCCAGGAGGGCGGCGGAGAGCGGGCCGCGGCGCGCGCTCCGCGCGACGGTGGGGCGGGAGATCATCGGCGGTTCTCGTTCCGTCGGAGGTCGCAGTCGTGTCCGTCGACGGTGACGGCGAGGACGCGCACCGCGCGCGTCGGCGGGTCGCGGGCGGCAACCGGCGGTGACGCTACCGCGGAGGCGGACGACACGGCGCACCTCAGCGGCCCTCCGGTGTCACGCTGCGTCACCGGAGGGTCGTGGGGCTGTCGCGGTGTCCGCGTCCGGGTGGGTGCACCGGCACTGTGCTGACGCACCGTGCCCGCCGACCGGCCGCGTCGGCGTCCGACGCGCCGTGATCTCGGCGAACGGAGGATTTTCGTCCCCGCACGGAGTCTTCCGCGACCGAACCCCTCACGGCCCCTGTCAACGGGCGAACACACTGGGTAGCCTTACGTCACTATCAGTATGCGGTCAGCGGTCACCCCCGGTCACCCTGCGCCGCAGGCCCCGCGGTGCATCGAGACCACCCGAACCCCGGGTGACGGCCAGAGAAGAGAGACGAGTGTCGGTCGGTACGGAACCCGTGCAGGACAGCGCGGTGCGCCAGGCATTGGCCGGCCCGGTCGCCCCGGTCGCGCCGGCAGCCGGCCCGGTCGCGCCGGCGGCCGCTCCGGTCGCGCCGGCAGCCGTCCCGGTCGCGCCGACAGCCGCCCCCGTCGCGCCGACGGCCGGCCCGACGGTCGCCCCGGTCTTGGGCGCAGCCCAGGTACCGGCGTCACCCGCGGTGACGGACCCGCCGACCGACGCCGCCGCACCGACCACGCCGGCCGGCTCCGCACCGGCGCGTCCCGGTACCTGGGTGCTGGGAACGCAGGCGCGCACCGCCCTGCTGGTCGTGCTCGTCGCCCTCGCAGCGTTCCTGCTGGTCGCGCCGCCGTCGGCCGGCGCCCCACGGGACTTCGACGTCACCGCCGCCTCGATCTCGACCGCGATGGCCGGTCAGGCCGGCGTCACCCAGGCCTCCGGCGGCTATCTGCCCGGCACCGGGATCGTCCTGGTCAGTGCGGTCACCGGCGTCACCGCCACGCAGCTCAACGGCGTCCTGGCGGCCGCCCTCGGCCCGGTGGCCGCGCAGTTGGCCGACCTGCCGGACCGGGAGGCGGTCTCCTGGCAGACCATGCTCACCGCGACCGACGGCACCGTGACGACCTGGCTGATCCGGGTCGCCGCCGACGCCGTGTCCGACCAGTCCCGGTGGGTGGCGGTTCCGGTCGCCGCCGGCGGGTCCGGGTCGGGCCCGGCACCGGTGGCCGGCCCCGCTCCCGCGGCGGCCGCATCGGCCACCGCTGCGACCACCTCGACCGCCACCACCACCGCGCCTGCCACCACCACCGCGCCTGCCACCACCGCCGCGGCTGCCACCGCCGCCGCCCCCTCGGCCGCGACCGGCACCGGGGCCCCGCCGGCCGGCGCCGCGGAAGCCACGCCCGCCGGCACCACGGACGCCGGCGGCGATCCGGCCTCCGCGGCCGGCACCGCGCCGGCGAGCGCCGCTCCGGCCGGGGACGCGGGCGCCGTCGCCGTGTCCGGTCCGCAGTCCGACGACTTCGCCGGTGACGCCGCCGCCTGGAAGGCCCTCACCGGGACGTGGGCGGTCGTCGACGGCACCTACCAGCAGACTGACGCCTCCGGATACGACTACATCAGCCAGTTCACCTCGACACTGCCCGCGGCGTATACGGTCTCGGTCCGGATGAAGGGCATCGGGGACACCGTGAACGGCGGTCTCATCATCGGCCAGCCGGCGCTCGGATCCCGGAAGGGCGCCACCATCGTGGATCTCGCCAGCAAGGACTACGTCCGGTGGGGAAGCTACGACGCGAGCTCCAGCACCTACAAGTTCACCGGCGGGGCGGCGCTCGGTGCCGCCCAGGCGCCCGCCGACTGGCACACCCTGAGCATCACGGTGAAGGCCGACGCCACCGTGGTCAGCTGGGACGGCACGCAGGTGGGCACCTTCGCCGCCGTCGCGCCCGGCAGCGCGGGCCTGGTGTCCTCGCAGTCGGCCGTGGCCTTCGACGACTTCACCGTGACGGCGTCGTGACCACCCTCCTCGAGCGACCGACCGGCCCGGCCGACCCGGCCGGTTCCGCCGACCCGGCCGGTTCCGCCGACCCGGCCGGTTCCGCCGGCCCCGCCGCATCCGTCGGCGCCGACTCCGCCGCCGTTCCCGCGGCGGGCCGACCGCAGGCCCGCCCCGCCCGGGACGGCTTCCTGGACACGGTCCGGGCGGTCGCGTTGATCCGCGTCATCGTCTGGCACACCCTGGCCGCGGTCGCGATCAGCTGGTTCGTGGCGTCCATGCCGGCCATGTTCTTCGTGGCCGGCAGTCTCCTCGCGCGGTCGCTGGACCGGCGCCCGTGGCGGCAGCTGCTGCGGACCCGGTTGCGGCGGCTGCTGCTGCCGTTCTGGACGTTCGGCGCCGTCGTCCTTGTCGCGCTGCTCGTCGTCGCGCGGCTGGAACCCGGTGCGGACACGGCCCTCTCGCCGCTGTCGCTGCTGGCCTGGGTGTTCCCGTTGACCGATCCCCACGGGTCGACCTGGGAGGCGGGCTGGGCGACGACGCCGCTGTGGTACCTGCGCTGCTACCTGTGGCTGCTGTTGCTGTCGCCGTTGATGCGGCGGGCGCACCGCCGGTGGGGGCTGCGGGTGCTCATCGTCCCGATCGTCGGGATCTTCGCGGTCGACCAGCTCATGCGGCATCCCGAGCTGGCGCCGGCCGCGTTCGACGCGGTCAAGTACTACGCCGGTGACCTGGCCTGTTTCAGCTTCTTCTGGGTGCTGGGGTTCAGTCACAGCGACGGCGCCCTCGCCGGTCTCGACCGGCGCGCGCGCCTGGAGTGGGCCGTCATCGGCGGCGTGGCGGCACTGGTGTGGGTGCGGTTCGTCCGACCCACCGATCTGGTGGTCAACGACCACTACCCGCTGCTGCTGTTCGTCGGGATCGCCTGGCTGGCGGTGTTCCTCGCCTTCGAGGGCTGGATCGGCCGGGCCACCGCACACCGCATCCTGGGTCCGGTCGTCGCCTGGCTGGGGCGACGGTCGATCACCGTCTACCTGTGGCATCCGATCGCCATCGTCGGTGCCTACTGGCTGCGCGCCACCTTCGCCCCGTCGCTGCCCCGGCCCCTCGTGCTGGTCCTGGTCTTCCCGTTGGTCCTGGTGCTCACCGTGCTGTTCGGCCGGGTCGAGGACTTCTCCGCCGGACGCCCCGCCCAGTGGTGGCCCGGTCGTGACGACGGGACGCGGGTCCGCCGGGTCGGCGACGCGCTGGGCCGGCACCTGCCGCGCCGGCTGTCGCCGGTGACCGCCCTCGTCGTCGGCGGCGTGATCGGCGCCGTCGTGCTGAACGTGGTCGTCCCGTCCGGGGCGGCCACCGCCGCGGTGGGCGCCGCGACGACCCCGACCGGAACGGTCGACGCCGGCGGCACCTCGGGCACCGCCGGGGGTCTCGCGCTCCCGCCGGCCCCCTCGGCGAAACCCGACCAGGCCGATTTCGGTGGCGCCGACGGCGCCGGCCCGGTGCCGGCCGCCTCCCCGGCCACCGCGGTTTCGGCCACCATGGTCCCGGCCACCACGACGGTGCCGGCGGCGGCGCCCGCCGACGACACCGACATCGCCGCGCTCACCGCGGACCTGCAGGCCGTCACCGACTCCTGGCGCACCGGCAAGGTGGTCGACGGTGTCGAGCTGGGCGTCATGCTGCCCGACGGCCGGACCGTCACCCTGACCAGTGGAACCGAGACCGGCGGTGCCGCGCTGGATCCGGCGCAGGACTTCCCGATCACCTCGATCACCAAGACGATGACGGCCGCCATCGTCCTGCAGCTGGTCCACGACGGGAAGCTCGCCCTCGACGACCCGCTGCCCGAGATCGACGCGGTTCCGGGGTTGTCCTACGTCGGCAAGGTGACCGTCCGGCAGATCCTCGACCACACCGCCGGTATCGAGCCCTACGACCAGAGCGCGGCCTACCAGGCCGCTCGGAACGGGCCGCTCACCGCGGCGACCGCGCTCGCCCTGATCAAGGACGAGCCGCTGGAGTGGGCACCCGGCACGCAGGTCGGCTACTCCAACTCCGGCTACCTGACGCTGGGCCTGCTGGCCGAGCAGCTCACCGGGCAGACGTACCAGGACCTGTTGCAGCAGCGCATCTTCGACGTCGCGGGCATGGACCACAGCACCCTGGACACCACGCCGAGCGCCGGCTGGGCCGGGTTCTCCGCCGGGGGCGTGAAGTCGACCATCGGTGACCTGCTGGCCTACGGCGACGCCCTCTACCGCGAGAAGGCCATCCTGACCGCGGACTCGCTGGCCGCCATGCTCGACATCGAGAACCCGTTCAACACCGGCCTCGGCGCCTTTCCGTACTGCCCGTGCGACACCGTCGACGGGAAGAAGGTCTACAGCTCGATCGGGCACAACGGGGGGTCGGCCACCCTGCAGTGGGCGCCCGCGCAGGACATCGTGATCGCGGTGGACCTGACCGAGTCGCTGTTCACCGACGAGCTGAAGCAGGCCGACGTGGCGGAACTGCTGACCGCCGTCGAGGCGGCGGTGGGGACGTGAGCGACGCGCTCAGGGGGACGGTCACCGCATCGGAACGTGCCGCTCGGACCGCCGTCGGTGTCGCGCCCGGTTCGTCGCGCCACCGTGGATTTCCGCTCCTTGATTGCGTAGCGTGAACGGATGACTACCGCGCTCCAGTCGCCACCGACGGTCGCGAGGGATCTGCCGGGGGCGCGGTCCGCCGGCGCCGGTCGACGCGGCACGGTGCCGCGCGCCGGGCGCTCCGGGAGGGACCGATGACCAGCACCGATCCGGCCACGACGCCCGTGCATCTCGTGGTCGTCGCCGACGACGACGCCGCCATCCGCGGACTGGTGGAGGTGGCCGTGCGCAAGGCGGGCGCCCGCGTCGCGACCGCCGTGGGCGACGGCGCCGCCGCCGTCGCGGCCATCCGGGAACTGGAGCCGCACCTGGCGGTCCTGGACGTGTCGATGCCGGTGATGAGCGGGCTCGAGGCGTGCCAACAGGTCCGGACGGATCCGCGTTTCGCCACGCTCCCCGTCGTCATGCTGTCCGCCGCCGTGCACCCCGCCGCCGTGCAGTCCGGGATGGACGCGGGCGCCGACCTGTACCTCGAGAAGCCGTTCAGCCCCAGGGCGCTGGCCGCGACCCTGCGTGAGCTGCTGGCGCAGCGGTACGGGCCGTGACCACCGGCACCGCGACGCTGACGCCGCGCACCGCCGGGGCGGACCGCCCGGGGCTGCGCGAACTCGTCCGTCGGCGCTTCCGGGATCCGCACGCCGTCTTCCAGCGACAGCTGGCCATCTCCGTCGTGGTGCTGGTCTCGCTGCTCATGCTCGTGCGGTCGGACATCAACGCCAACCCCGACTGGATCGTCGCGCTGGCCGTGGCGCTGGTGGTCTCGGCGCTGGCCGTGTCGTTCGCGATGCCGCTGCGTCACCGGCCACGCTGGTTGCTCGTCGCCATCCCGCTCACCGACCTGCTGGCCGTCGGGCTGCTGCGGCACGCCACCGGCGGCGGTGCCTCCCTGTTCAGCGCTCTGCTGATCCTGCCGTGCATCTCGCTGGGGATCGAACGGGGCCGGTTGCCGGTCGCGGCCGCCGCGCTGGGCTGCGCCGCGGTGATCGGCGTACCGCTGGCCTTCACGCCCACCCCGGACGACTGGCTGCGGGTGATCAGCACGCCGACCGTGCTGATGCTGACCGCGTTCACGGTCAGCGTGCTGACCAACCGGCTCCGCGACCGGGTGCGGTCGGAGAACCGGTTGCGCCGCGAGCTGGAGGAGCTGCTGGCCGAGGCGGAACAGCACGCCACCGCGACCGCGGAGGTGGCCGCCCTGCTGCGGCAGTCCGCGGCGCTGATGTCGGGTGTCGTCGACGCGGTCACCGAGCAGTTCATCATCGCCACCGACGCCGCCGGTCGGGTCGAGGTGTTCAACCGGGGGGCCGAGCGGATGCTGGCCGTGCCCGCCGCCGAGGCGCTCGGCCGGGCGATGTTCAGCCGACTCGGTGACCGCTTCGTGGAGCGGCCGCACGGCCCGCCGACCGCCCTGGGGCACGAGAAGCCCCGGACGCTGGCCGAGGTCGGCTTCGACGCGCTGGTCGCCGACGCCCGCCACGGCCGGGCCGCCGCCAGCGTGTGGACCTACCACCGACCCGGCGGGACGACCGCGACGATCGAGATGTCGGTGACCGTACGCTCGGACCGCCGGGGCGACGTCGACGGCTTCCTCGTCGTGGGGACCGACGTCAGCGAGATGTACGAGCAGGCCCGGCTCAAGGACGAGTTCGTCAGCCTCATCTCCCACGAGCTGCGGACGCCGCTCAGTTCCATCCTCGGCTACCTCGAGCTGATCGGCGACGACGACGAGGCGCCGCTGTCCCACGAGCAGCGGCAGTACCTGGACATCGTCGAGCGCAACGCCCACCGGCTGCTGCGGCTCGTCGGGGACCTGCTGTTCACCGCGTCGCTGGAGGCCGGGAAGCTGCACCTGGTGACGTCGCCGGTGGATCTCGCGACCATCGCCGAGGCGTCCGTGCAGTCGGCCCGGCCGGCGGCCGCCGGCGCGGGGATCACCGTCACCCTCGAGGTGCCCAGGACACCTGTCGTGGTGGCCGCGGACGCCACCCGGCTCGGGCAGATCTGCGACAACCTGTTGTCCAACGCCATCAAGTTCACCCCGCGCGACGGCACCATCAGGGTCGTCCTGGCCCCGGCCGACCCGTTCCCGGGGCGGCCCATCCGGCTGGCGGTCCACGATTCCGGGATGGGCATCCCGGCCGCCGAGCTGGACAAACTGTTCTCCCGCTTCTTCCGGACGTCCACCGCGACCACGAACGCGGTGCCGGGCATCGGCCTCGGACTGTCCATCAGCCGGGCCATCGCCGTCGCGCACGGTGGCGCGATCCGGGTCGAGAGCACACCAGGGGAGGGCAGCGTCTTCACCCTGGAGCTGCCGACACCCGCCGCCGCGCCGGCACCCGCCGCCGCGCCGGCACCCGCCGCCGCGCCGGCACCCGCCGCCGCCCCGGCACCCGCCGACCGGTAGCGCACCGCGAGTGGGACCTACACTCGCGGGATCGTTCCCGACGGACCCGTCGCACACCGCGTCCGGACCGACGCAGCGACCGGTGCGGCCGTTGCGCGGGCCTGGTGGCCGGGCGGAACTCCAGCGTCGGTGCCGTGCACGGGAGGCGGAGGTCCAGGTGTCCGGAGCGTTCCCGGTACGGAGCCTGCTGTGGTGCGCGGTCGTCTCCGCACTGATCGCGGCACCCGCGTGCGGCTCACCTCGGGTCTGCACCCTCGTCGGGGGACACACCGGGTTCTTCGTCGACGTCCCGGGATTTCCGTTGCCTCCGGTCGAACCGGGCGTCAGTGTGGCCGGCGCCGGACCGATCATCACCGTCTGCATCGCCGGGGAGTGCCGGGACACCACCCTGGGCGGGCAGCCCGGGCCGTGGATCGTCCCGGACGACCGGCTCACCGGGGAACCGGCGGAGGTGACCGTCACGGTGTCGTCCGGCGCCGGCTTCTCGACCTCGGGGACCGGCAGGGTGACGCCGGCACGGCAGGAGCCGAACGGCCCCGGCTGCGGCACCTTCCTCTCGGCCGCCGTGACCCTCCCCGGCGACGGGACGCTGGTGCCGTCGGCGCCGCGTTGACCCGGGTCCGACGGGGGTGGGCGGGCGCCCACCGGACTCAGCCGGCCGGTACCGCCGGCGCCCGCCGGGATCGCCGGCGCCACCGGAGCACCAGGGCGACCACGATCACGGCAACCGACCCGGACACCGAGACCGCCTGCCAGAACCGTGATCCCAGGTAGTCGCCCAGGCCCGGCCCGGACACGGCGGTGAGGACGGCGTCCGGGGTCAGCAGGGCCGCGGCAGGCTTGGCGGTGCCGTCGGCGGCGACCACCCCCCGCGCGCCGGTGGTGGGTGAGTCCACCACGGCCGCCGTGCTGAGCCGACCGACCCCGTCGGCCCGGGCCGCCGACAGCACCTCGGCCAGCGTCGCCGCCTGGGCCGCCGGCGTCCGGGGGGCCGGACCCCAGCCACCGTCGGTGGCGGGCCCCGCGGAGACCCACGACAGCGGTCGCCCGTCGGCGGCCGCCGTCATCGGGGCCACCGTCGCGGCCAGCTCGTCCGGGTCCGTCCCGTCCACCCGCAGCGACACCAGGTCGACCAGTCCCACCATCGCGGGGTCGGTCGCGCCGGCCAGGTCGGGCCAGGTGATCGTCACCGGCGTCGCCGGGTCGAGGCCGTGCAGCCGGGTCGCCGCGATCACCAGGAACGCCCGGACGTCGGTCGCGGTGGCCCCGGCGGCGCGCCGGCCGTCGGGGTCGTCCATCAGGTCCCACGCGGTCAGCGCGGGACTGTCGCGCACCACGGAGACGATCCGCTGCAGGTGACGGTCCGCGCCCGCCCACGTGGCGGGGGAGAGATCGGCCAGCCCGTCGAACAGCACCGGCACCACGCCGATGCCGGCCGCCTGCGCCTGGGCGAGGACCGTCGCGAGATTGTCCAGCGCGGCGTCGGTCGGGTCAGCGCCCCCCATCGCCGCGTAGTCGATCGGCACCCGCACCGCGGTCAGCCCCAGCTCGACGGCCCGGCGGAGGACGTCGCCGACGGCGGTCACCTCGGCGGGTGTCCAGTGGCCGTCGGGAGCGGGGGCAGGCGCGGCGGTGCCGGTGCCGGTGCCGGTGCCGGTGCCGGTGCCGGTGGGCGGTTCCGCGGTCCCGCCGGGAACGGCGGTGGTCGCGGGGACGACGACCCCGGCGCCGTCGACGCCCAGAGTGGCGTCCCAGCGGTCCGGCCGGAACTCCGCGGCCCGGAACTCCGGCGCCTCGACCGGCTCCCGCGGGTCGGCGCCGGTGACCGAGGTGATGACCGTGTCGTCGGCGGTCGTGGTGCGCACCGTGACGACGCCGCCGTCCCCGCCGCGGCGCAACTGGTCGATCCGCCAGTACCCGTCCACCAGCGCCATCACCACGTCGTACCGCTCGTGCGTGACCAGGACGGTCTGCGTGTCGCCGCTGCGGACCGTGCGGGCGAGTGCGGCGTCACCGTCGGTGAAGGCGACGGTGCCACCGTCCAGCGCGTAGAACTGCAGGGTCAGCTCATGACCGAGATCGAAGGTGGCGACGGCGGAGTCACGGGGCGTCGCGAGCACCTGGGCACGGGCCCGGGCGGTGAAGGTGTCGGTCAGCGGCTCGTCGGAGCCGGTGGTCTGCAGGTGGCCGAGGGCGGCCCACGCGCGGATGTAGGCGGCCTCGACGAGCGTCCGGTTGGCGGGCTCGAGCTGACGGTCCCGCGTCCAGGCGTCGGGCTCCCACCGCACGAGGTGCTGCGCGTCCGGCGGCAGCGTGGCCACCTCGTGGAGTGCGGACGCGCTGTCGGCGCCCTGGGAGGCCTGCAGGACGAAGCGGCCGGCCACGACCACGGCACCCAGCGCCACGACGGCCCCGAGGACCAGGACCAGCTGCGCGACCAGCCGCTTGGCCCGGATGCGGCTGATCATCCGACGTCGACCGTGGTCGTGGTGCCCAGGACGGTCACCGCGGCGGTGACCGGTCCGGACAGTGCCGCCACCGGCAGCGACACGGTGCCGCTGCCGTCGACCAGCCCGACGGACGCCTGCACGTCGTTGCGCCGCAGGTCGCTCAGCGTCACGGTGGCGACCGTGCCGTCCGGGACGAAGGTGCCCCCCGTGCGGTTCACCGGGCCCACCGTGACCACCAGACCCCGCTCGTCGGCGGCGATGTCGACCGGGACCGTGGCCACCACCGACGGGAAGTCCAGCGTCAGCGGCGCCGCGGTGGAGGTGCCCCGCGAGAACGCGGTCAGCGTCACCGTTCCCGGCGCGGTGGGGGCCTGCACCGACAGTTCGGCGACGCCGGAGATGGTGACCGCCGACGACCGGGAGCGACCGCCGGGGCCCTCCCACTCCACCGTCACCAGCGTGCCGTCGGGCTGCACGTTGCCGAAGCGGTCGGCCAGCACCGACGTCCGCACCGTCACCAGGGCCTGGCCGTCCGCGCCCAGCCGGGCGGGCAGCGTCGGGTCCACCGCCGCCAGGGTGAAGGGCAGCGGTGGCCCGGCGACCTCGTCGAGACTGACCTGCTGGCCGGTCACGGTGTCGTCGGGTCCGGTCCGCAGCCAGACCGCCCCCCGGCCGGCCACGGTCCCCGACGTGAGCTCGAGCCAGCCCAGCAGGTGACGCACCTCGGTGCTCCCGGTGCTCGTGGTGCCCGTCGGGTCACGGTGCACCACGGTCACCGCCGACCCCTCGGCCACGGCGTTGCCCCAGCGGTCCACCGGCAGCGCCACCACCATCGACCGGTCGGCGGCGTCGGCGACGATGGAGCGGGCGCCGACGACCGGCAGCAACGGGCCGACGGCCGGACCCGGCAGGACGGCGACCGAACCCGTGGCCGACCGTCCACCGGACTCGGCGATCACGGTGAGCGTGCCCGCCGCCTGGCTCAGCGCCGACTCCAGCGCGAACGTCGCCGCCCCGCCGGTGGTGGCGGCCGTGCGGACGACGGTGCCCAGGGAGCCGATCACGGTGAGCGTCACCGTGCCGTCGACCCCCGTAACGGTGACCGGCAGCCCGGTGCCCGCGGTCAGCTCGCCCGGCAGCTCGACGACCGGGCCGTCGGACCGGTCGACCGCCGCGACGGCCGCGCCGCCGGCGGGGGCCGGCAGTGCGAGCAGCAGCGCGGCCACCAGCGACAGGACGGAGCGGCGCACCTCAGCCGCCCCGGATGAAGGCGGTGGCCAGCAGCGACACCCCGGCGAACCCGGTGTCGGCCGGCAGCGACAGCATCGGGGGCAGGCCGCCGACCGCGGCGTCCGGCCCGTCGACAGGGGTGTGCGCCGGCCCCGCGAAGCCGGCGGTCGGTACCCCGGACGCGGTGATGCCCGCGGAATCGGCGACGGCGATGCGGAACGTCGTCGACGACTGTGCGGCGACACTGTGCTCGAGGTAGGCGTGGTCGACCCAGACGAGGTCGCCGGCGGCGTCGGTGTAGCCGAGCAGCAGGTGCGGGACCGCGGCGGCCACGGCGGTGTCGTTGCGCAGGGACCCGGTGACGAACGAGCCGTCGGCGTTGGTGTCCAGGCGGAGGTCGGTCACCTGCAGACCGCGCGTCGAGGTGTGGGGGGTGACGACCGCGCGGGCGTAGACCCCGACCGAGGCGACGTCGGCGCCGGGACGGAGCACCAGCGGTGTGATGGTCTGCGGGTCGAACTCGACCGGTCCCTTGACGTTGGACGTCTTCTGCACCGGCGGGGCGACGGTCAACGCGCCGCCGGTGCCGGTGTCCTTGACCCCGCCGTCGGCCTCGGTGCCGTAGCTGCCGGTGCCGGCGATGCTCTGGAACTCGATGCGGAACGGGCTGCTCTCGCCGGGCAGCAACTTGTGCACCATCACCTGCGAGGCGTCCCAGGAGGCGAGCAGCTCACCCTCCGGGTCACGCAGCTGGGCGCTCACGGTGACGTCGGCGGGATCGACGTCGGCGTTGGTGACCTGGCCGATCACCACCCACCGGCCGTTCACCAGCATCGAGCGGACCTGGGTCAGGGTCAGCTCCGGCCGGTCCAGGATGTCCGCGGTGGACGTCTCGGTGTTGCCAGGGGTGCGTCGGCCCAGGGCGAGGAATCCCACCTCGGGACGGCTGGTGAATTCGTCGGGGGCCACCGAGGCGTCGGCGGCGGGCAGATCGATGTACCAGCGGTCGTCCTCCTGCAGCAGCACCACCTCACCGGTCACCTGGTAGGACTGCAGCGAGGTCAGGTAGTCGGCGGTGGTGGTCAGCACCGTCCGGCCCGGGGAGCTCGCGGTCGGCACGGCGGTCACCGACGCCAGCTTGGCGAAGGATGCCACGAGCCCACCGTCGCGGCCGAGATCCTTCTGGTACTGCATGAAGTCGGGCCGGGTCCGGGGGTCCAGCAGCGCCCAGGCGTCGGCGAACCGCCGGAAGTCCAGGTGGTCGTAGTAGTCGGTCACGACCTGTTCGGGGGTGCGCTCCGGCGGGCGCACCAGCACCGCGGCCCCGCCGGTCCCCGCGACGGCGAGCACGGCCACCACGGCCAGGGCCTGCAGCCGGCGGCGCCGCCGCGGGATCCGCGCCGCCGACAGGCCGCGCAGCCGCTCGAGGGTGGGCCGCCACGGCTGCCAGCGGTCGCCGGCACCGGCCGTCGCCGCGGGGACGGCGGCCGCGGCCCCCGTGTGCGGCGCGGACAGCGGGGCGGCGGCCCGTGCGAGCCGGCGGTCGACGCGACGGCCGGCCGACCGGAGCGGGGCGGTGGTCCATCGCCCGATGCGCCGCCCCCGGCTCGAGATCCACCGCAGCCAGCGCCATCCCGGCAGACGCCCGGGTTGCCCGAGGGCGGACCAGAACAGCACGCACAGCGCGAACAGCAACGACGCGGGCGGCACCGTGCCCCACATCAGCCGCTGCCACAGTGGGGCCTGGTGCGACCCGATGTCCACGGCCAGCGGGGTGACGTCGGCCCGCTCCCACACCTCGATGCCGTTCTCCAGCGGACCCAGATCCGTCCAGCCGTTGGCGTCCAGCAGCGGGGAGTAGAAGTCGTCGTTGGAGAACACGTACTTCAGGCTGTACCGCTCGGGGACGGCGAGGAACTGCTGCAGGGAACCGATCCCGGGGACGCCGGAGTACTTCGCCCCCTCCAGGCGCTCCACCGGCCGCGTGGTGAGCTCGGGGAGCTGGCGGGCCGAGTGGTAGTTGCCGTCGACGGTGCCGGCGGTGGTGTTGGCGCCGAGCCAGGCCATCTGGTCGCCGAAGCCGAGCGTGAGATACCGCCAGTTGCCGTGGTTGTCCTTGTCGATGAACGTGGTGATGGGCGTGACGTCGATGGCGGCGGGCTGGAACGCCCGGTAGTGGGTCAGGTTGGCCGCGAACAGGGTGGTCGCCAGGTGGGCGGCCAGCAGCAGCAGCGGCAGCAGTGCGGCCAGCACCGTCCCCACCTGGCCGACCAGCCAGCGCCGCACGGTGCCGCCGACCACGCTGGCCACGAACCGTCCGGCCAGCGGCAGGATCGAGATGGTGGCCCAGAAGGTGAACCGGTCCAGCGTCAGGATGTCGTACGCGCCGCCCAGCAGCAGTTTCGGGAACGGGGTGGTGCCGCCGGTGCCGAAGAACGCGAGCACGCCGAGCGACAGCGCGAGCGGCCACGCCTTCGACGCCAGCCCACGGACGATCGCGTAGGGCAGCACGAGGAGCGTGGTGCCCCAGGGGATCAGCCAGAAGACCAGTCCGGCGTTGACGTTGACCAGGAAGTTGTCGCGGCTGGCGTGCGGGATGGAGATCTGGGTGATGGGGTCGCTGCGTGAGTACAGCCAGTAGGGCAGCACCACGGTCAGCAGCGCCATCACCAGCAGCGTCCCGTAGACGCCGGCCCGCAGCACCGCCGGCAGCATCCGGCGCAGCCGCCGGGCGACCAGGGGCCACAGCAGCCTGCGCCCCACCCGCACCGGATGCCCGGCGGCTTCGTCGGGATGCGGGGTCCGCAGCGCCCCCACCACCCCGGAGACCAGCACCGGCCCGAGGAAGAACACCGCCCCGAAGAGCGTCGTGACGTGGTGCCCGGCGGTGGTGGCCATCGTGCAGGCGATGCCGGCGAGCAGCGCCCGGCGGTCACCGGTGCGCACCCAGCGGTCGGCGAACGGCAGCGAGTTCAGCAGGAAACCCAGCGAGAAGGTGGTGGGCAGCTGCCCGAAGACGTGCACCGTCTCCGCGATCGAGGACGACAGCACCAGCAGGACGGCCGCCCAGCCGGCGGACCGCCGGTCCACCCAGATCATCGACCAGCGGTAGACGCCGATCGTGAGGTTGAGCAGCGCGCACAGCTGCACGACGACGAACCCGCCGCGCAGCCCGAACACCGCGCTCACCGCGGCGATGGCCTGGTGGCTGCCCGGCGGGTAGCTCAGCACCGAGAAGCCGGTGTACCAGCGGGTGTCCCAGCTGGAGAACCAGTCGCGCCGGTAGTGGTCGCCGAAGAAGATGTGCACGTAGGCGTCGTAGGTGCGCTGGTAGCTGCCCGAGAGCAGCAGCGCACCGTGGAACACCAGCACCAGCACCAGGGCCAGCAGCAGCAGCCGGTGCCGGCGGGCGAACCCGCCGGTCCGGGCGGCGGCCGTGGCGGCACCGTCCGGGCGGGTGCCCGGGACGGCGGCCGGCTCCGGGACGGGAACCCCGTCGGCCGGGGACACCGGCGGGTCGTCGGGCCGCGTCGGGCGGTCGTCGAGCGTGCGGGTCACGATCGGCTCGTCAGCGCCAGTTCCGCGACCAGCCTGCGGTGGTCGCTGCCGGCACTGACGGCCTCGTCCACCGACACCACCGCGACGCCGTCGCCGACGAGCACGTGGTCCAGCCGCATGACCGGCACCGTCGGGCCACCCCAGGACGGCCAGGTCGCGCCGTAGCCGGAACCGGCCTCCAGGAAGGCGTCCCGCTTCCCGGCGGCCAGCACCCGCTGGAAGGGAGCGTGGTCGACGGTGGCGTTGAAGTCGCCCGCCATCACCAGGGCGGAACCGGCCGGGGCCGACATCGTGGCCAGCGCCTCCATCTGGGCCAGCCACACGGCGGTGTTCTCGCGGTTGACCGGAGCCACGGCGTGCACGTCCACCACGCGCACCGGGCCCGCCGCGGTCTGCAGGTCGGCCCGGGTCATCGGGCGGCCGGCCACGTCGAAGGCGCGGCCCCCGGTGATCGGCAGCCGGGACAGGATCAGGGAGCCGTGGAAGCCCGGCAACGCATTGTCGACGCGTCCGGGATAGGCCGTCCACAGCGGGGTGGTGGCGAGGGTCGCGGCGATCTCCGGCGTGATCTCCTGGAGCAGGATGACGTCCGCGCCGCTGGCCAGCAGCTCGTCGGCGAGCTCGGGGATCGCCGGGTTGTCCATCAGCACGTTCGCCGTGACCACCCGCAGGGGCACGGAACCGCCGGGTGCGGGCTGTGGGCCGTGCCAGCCCGTCGCGGCGCCGATCCAGCCGAGCTGGACGACGGTGATCGCGGCGGCCACCGCCGCCATCACCCGGCGCCGTCGCCACAGCGCCAGCCCGGCCAGCGGCAGCGCCGGCGCGAGCAGGAACACCGCCACCCCCTGCAGGCCGATCAGCAGCGGGACGTGCTCGGGCCGCACGGCCCGGTTGACCGTGACCAGCGCCAGCGCCGCGGTGAGCGACCAGCCGGCGACCGGACCGACACGCCGCCACCGGATGCGGCGGCCGGTCGTCACCGCCCTGGTCCGCCGGACATGATGGTGGCCAGGCACTGCTGCAGGGCCCGCGTGCTGATCGGCTTGGTGAGCTGGGCGTCCACGCGGTGACCCGGGTCGTCGGCCGGGCCGGTGTGCTGGACGACCCCGGTGATGAGCACGAACAGCGGCCGCGGCGCGTGCAACGAGGCCAGCAGGTCCATCCCGGTGCCGCCCGGCATCGAGTAGTCGCTGAACACGGCGGTGTAGTCGAACTCGGCCAGCAGGGAGCGGGCCGGTGCGACGTCGTCGGCCTCGTCGACCTCCCAGCCGGACCGGCGCAGCATGTGGGCGAGCACCAGCCGCGACACCGTGTCGTCGTCGACGACCAGCGCGGTCCGGACGTCCCCGGCGGCTGCCGTCACGACGTCGCCACGGGGGCCGGCGGGAGGATGGTGAAGACGCGGTCGAACTGGGTCAACCGGAACACCCGGGTCGCGTCGACGGAGCGCGGGCCCACCAGGACGACGTCGCCGTCCTGCAATCGGGTCTCGCGGCGGGACCGGACCAACACGGCGAGACCGGCGCTGTCCACGAAGGTCACGTCGGACAGGTCCACGGTGAGGTGCGGGTACCCGTCGGCGAGCAGACCCGCGAGCGCCTCGTGCAGCTCCGGGGCCGCGACCGCGTCCAGCCGGCCCGCGACCACCGCGGTGGCCGTGTTCCCGGCGGTCACGGCGGTTGTCACGGTGAGAGGTGCGTGCGACGGCGGGGTCGCGTGCGGTGGGGGCATGGAGGCGCTCCGGATGGATCGTCGGTCGGGCGGGGTCGGTGCGGGGCGGGGCGGGGCTCAGGGCGGTGTGGCGGCGGCGCCGGTCTGCGGTGTCCGGTGCAGCTCGAGCACCCAGGTGTTGTGGCCCTCGGTGCGTCGGTAGTCGACGGTGTCGACCAGCTGCCGGACGATCATCAGACCGTAACCCCGCACCTGGGCCACGCCCGGCACCGGCTCCGGCACGCCGCTCGGATCGAACGGCGACCCGTCGTCGTGGATCTCGATCCGGACGCGGTCGGCGGTGACGGCACCTCGCAGTCCCAGCGCGGCCCCCGGCGGCAGCCCGGCGTGGTCGACGACGTTCATGCACACCTCGTGGACCGCGAGTTCCAGTCGGGCGACGAGGGTCTCGGCCTCGGTGGGAGTGGTCGCGGTCAGCAGCGCCCGCAGCCAGGGCCCGATGTCGCGGACGGCCAGCGGGTTCGCGTCGATGGACAGCGTCGACACCGGGGCACTCATCGGCGCGGTCACCGGGCGCCGGCCGGGACGGTTCGGGTAACGGGGTTCATGCCTGGCCCTCCCTGCGGATCACCGCGAGTGTGCAGTCGTCCGAGGGTGGAGTCCCGTCGGCGAACGCCGAGACCGCGGCGATCAGCATCCGCCCGAGGTCGTCGGCGGAGGTGGTACCGGCGCCGGAGTCGATGCCGGCGGCGGCGACGCAGAGGTTCTGGAACCGTTCGTAGCCGAACAGGTCGCCGTCGCCGTTCTCCTGCTCGGCCAGGCCGTCGGAGCCCAGCAGCAGTGCGTCACCGGGGGCGAGGGTGATGACGGTGCCGCGCGCCGGCGGATCGGCCATGATGCCCAACGGCGGGACCGACGCCGGGACCGCCATGACCCCGGCGCCGCTGACGGTCAGCACCGGGGAGTGGCCCGCGTTGCACAGGTGCAGCTCGCCGGTGTCCGGGTGGAAGGCGCCGAGCACGGTGGTGACGAACAGCCCGACCTCGTCGAGGTAGTCGTAGAGCTCCCGGCCCATGGCCAGGAGCGCGCCGACCGCGTCGTCGGGGCGGTGGGTCAGGAAGGCGACGCGGGCGGCGCTGACCGCACGCGTCATCACCATCGCCGCGGGCAGTCCCTTGCCGGCGACGTCACCGACGGCGAACCACAGGATGCCGTCCACGTCCATGAACGTCATGAAGTCGCCGCCCGCCAGGCTGGCCGGCGTGGACGAGGCGAACACGTCGATGCCGTCCATCAGCGGGATGGGCGCCTCCAGCACGGCCTGGGCGAGGCTGGAGGCGAACTGGTGCTCGCGCTCGATGGTGGCCCGCCGGACGCCCTGCAGGTGCAGCCGGGTCAGGGTGTGCATCATCTCGGTGGCCGAGGCGACCGCTTCGATGAGGCCCAGGTCGCCGGTGTTGAAGGGGGCACCGTCGCGGCGGAGGAAGCCGAGAACGATGCGACGGCCGGCGTTCTCGGCCAGCCGGACGATGACGGTGCGGCCGTTGTCGGTGGGCCACAGGCCCGGGGCGTGGTCGGACTCGGCCGCGGCGGCCAGTTGCAGCACCAGCTCGGTGGCGGCGAGGTCGTCGCCACTGACGTGCACGCTGCCGTCCTCGGACAGCAGCACCACGGCGTCGGAATCGGTGAGGGCCAGGGCCTCGTCGAGCACCCGCTCGGTGGAGCCGTCGGCCCCGAGGGTGTCGACGTTGACCCGGGTCAGCGCGCGCAGTGCGAGCAGCCGGTCCTGGCTGGTCACCAGCGCCTCGGTCATGCCCTCGGCGGCGTCGGTGAGAGTGCGCACCGTGCGGCGGATCTCGGCGGCGGCGTGCAGCAGCGGATCGGACGGCGCCGCGGTGGCGCCGAGGAGCAGGTCGAGCGCGGCGTCGACGGGGGTCCGCCGCGTCCGGCCGGCGCGGGCGCCCGGCGGGGCGGCGGTCATCGTCACGAGACCGCCCCGGCGTCGGGGATCCGGATGGTGAACACCTGGCTCAACGCGGTGAGCTCCAGGATGACCCGGACCGGGTCCGAGAGCGCGGTGATCACCAGCGTGCCGCCGCACGCGTGGGCCGACTTCTGCGCCCGGACCAGCTCGGCCAGCGCGCTGGAGTCGACGAACACCACCTGGGCGAGGTCCAGGTCGACGGTGTCCCCGTCGCGCAGCAGCGGGTCGATGGCGGTCCGGAAGGCGGGCAGTTCGTGCGCGTCGAAGCGGCCGGCGAGTTCGATCTGGTGGGAGCCGTTCCCGGTCTCGGTGCGGATTCTCATCGGGCGGTCCTGTCCTGGGCGTCGTCGGTGCGGGGAGCGGTGCGGTCGGTGGCGGTGGGGGCGTAGCGGCCGCGCAGGTCGTACCACCTGATGGTCACCAGGTCCCGGAGGAACTGCAGGGTCACCTTGGCGGCGTCGACCGTGGACCCGGGGGCGTCGATCCACTCGACCGGCACCTCGGTGGTGGCCAGTCCGCGTCTGGCGGCGAGGTAGAGCACCTCGAGGTCGAACGAGAAGCCGTCCACCTTCTGGGCGGTGAACAGCTGGCGGGCCGCGTCGGCGGTGAAGAGCTTAAAGCCGCACTGGGTGTCGCGGACGCGGATGCCGAAGCCGACCGACACGATCACCCGCAGTCCGTTGCTCAGCAGCTTGCGCAGTGCCGACTTCCCGCTCACCTCGGCGCCGGTGGCGGCGCGCGAGCCGACGACCACGTCGTAGCCGTCGTCGATGCGGTCCATCAGCTCGCCGAACTGCTCGATCGGCGTGGACTGGTCGGCGTCGGCGAAGAGCACGACGTCACCCCGGGCGGCGAGCACTCCGCGGCGTACCGCCGATCCCTTGCCGCCGTTGGCCTCGGCGACCAGGACCCGCATGTTGGGGAACCGCAGGTCCTGCAGCAGCGACACCGTCGTGTCGGTCGAGCCGTCGTCGGCGACGATCAGCTCCCACGGTTCGCCACGCGACGACAGGTGGGTGGCGATGGCCCCCACCGTCGGCAGGATGCGGAACTCCTCGTTGTAGGCCGGGATCACCACCGAGATCCGCGGCCGCTCGGTGAGTGGCCGGGACACCCAGTCCCGGTAGGCCTGGTAGGCCGCGCTGGCCGGTCCCGCGGGCCGGGCGGCCGGCGGGGACTCCGGGTGGACGCGGGTCGATTCGGTGGTGGTCATGCGCCGGCCTCCGTCGGGCTGGTGGTCGCGGGGGCCGACGGCCGGGCCCCGCGGAGATGGTCGACCGTCAGGACGACGAGAAGCAGGGCCATGGCCGTCAACTGGGCCGTGATCAGTTGCACGGCCGAGCCGTGCCGGAACAGCAGGAGCACCAGACCCAGGACCGCCCCGCCGAGCAGCAGCCAGGACGGCCGGGCGTTGCCCAGGGACAACTGGTGGCTGGCGATGAGGTTGCCGACCGCGAACAGCGTCGTCATCCCCGCGTACAGCGCGAGCAGCCCCGACAGGCCCGCGTACGCCGGACCGAGGACCACCCCGAGCACCGGGCCGCCCACCGTCCACGCCGCCGCCGCGCAGACCGCGCCGATTGCGGTGACCGCCAGGATGCCGCCCCGGAGCAGGCTGTCGGTGTTCCCGCCACCGGCGTGCCGGGCGGCGACCGCCGGGAACACCACGGTCGCCACCGACCAGGACAGGAAGAAGACCGCGCGGCCGATGAGCGCCACCGCGGCGAAGATGCCGGCGGCGGTGGGCGTCAGGTACGCCTTCGCCACCAGCACGTCGGAGTTGTTGGCGATCATCTGGCCGACCAGCAGCACCGAGGTGAACCCGATGTAGGCCCGCACCTCGCCCAGCGGCGGCCGCGGTCCGGCCGTCGGCCGGTGGGCTCCGGACAGCACGTGCACGACGAGCCCGGTGGCCACGAACGACGCGGCCAGACCGACGGTCGCCCCGACGACCCCGAAACCGAGCGTGACCAGCAGCGCGCCGAGCCCGAGCCGTACCACCATCTCCACGACGAAGGTGACCGCCAGCGGTCGGAACCGCAGCCGGCCCTGCATGACGCCACGCCCGACGGACTGCACGAGGTAGAACGGCATCCCGGCGCCGAGGATCACGAACGGCACCCACGACTCGGTGTGGAACACCTCCCGCCACCAGACCGCCGGGGCGGCCAGCAGTACCGCGCAGCCGAGGCCGGCGACGAGGGCCCCGCGGCGCAGCGTGCGGGCCAGCCGGTCCGAGCGCTCCGGGGTGCCCGCGGCGTCGTAGGAACCCACGAAGCGGGCCGCGACCAGCTGCAGGCACAGCGTGAGGGAGGTCAGGGTCAGCATCAACGTGACCATCAGCGTGGCGTCGGAGAACTGGGCCGGGGTGAGCCACCGGCCGAGCAGCAGGTTGAGCGCGTAGTTGCCGGCGTTGGCCACCAGCATCGCCAGGCCCAGGATGCTGCCGCCGGCCAGCAGCGCGCGACCGCTGGTCGGGTCGGCGATCGCGTCACCCGGATCGTCCACGGTCGGCACGACCGCGCCGGCCGGTGGGAGTGTCCCGGTCGCTACCCCCGGCACCGGGGCGCCGACGGAGCGGACCGACTGCGGCGCGGTCATGCCGGCACCGTCGCGCGCCGGTCGAGCAGGCGCCGGACGTGCACCAGGTGCCAGTGCACGACCTCGCTCATCGGGATACCGGAGGCCGCCGCGAAGTTGGTCCGGCCCAACGCGATGCGCTGCTGTGGGTCGTCGAGGACCGTGGCGATCGCGTCGGCCAGGCTGCCCGGGTCACCGGGTTCGAAGTAGACGCCGCGGAAGCCCTCCTCCTCGATGATGTCCACGAGGTCGCCGATGCGGGGGAGCACCGCGGCCCGGCCGTACTCACCGGCCTGGTGCAGCACCCCCGAGCTGCCGGTCGTCGACGTGTACGGGAACGCCACGACCGAGGAGGACGCGAACAGCGGGGCCACGTCCTCCTCGGCGACGTAGCCGGTGAAGGTCAGGTGGTCGAGATCGGCGTGCTCGGCGGCGACACCGGCCATGTAGCCGGCGGAGTTCGGGCTGTCGGTGCCGGCGAGGACCAGCTCCAGGTCGTCGTAACCGCGTGCGAGCAGCTCGCGGTAGGCGTCGACGAGGATGTCGACCGTCTTGTAGGTCCCCCACTTGCCGAAGGCCATGATCCGACGGCGGCCGGCCGGCACGTCGAAGGACGGGACGGCGACCTCCTCGAAGCTGCCGTGCGGCGCCAGGATCGCGTTGTCGGCGCCGTAAGAGCGCTGCAGGAACTCGACGTAACGCGGAATGGTCAACGCCACCAGATCCGCCCGCAGCAGGGCGCGGGTGAGCAACCGGCCGGCGGTGCGCAGGATCCGTGCGGACAGCGCCGAGGTGGCGAAGCCGGCGTCGCGCATGTCCACGTTGTCGGCCAGGTTGTGCAGGATCACGATGGTGCGCACCCGCAGCATCCGCAGGACGGCCGGGATCAGCAGCCCGGTGCCGCCCGCGATGCGGGTGTCGCCGAACGTCGCGAACTGCAGGTTGAGCAGCACGGCGTCGGGTCGGTCGGCCCGTACCGCGCGCACGACCCGCCACAGATTGGCCAGGCTGTTGAAGCGCCAGCAGGGCACCGCCACCACACCGGGCACCGGGGTGGGCGGTCCGGCCTCGGTCTCGTCGGCGTAGAGCACGACCTCGGACACCTCGGCCGACCGGGCCAGGTGATTGACCAGGTGCAGCCCGAACTCGTTGAGGCTGTTGCGCCCGGGTGGGAAGGCCGACAGCACCCCGATGCGCAACGGCGCGTCGCGCAGCCGGCGTGGAACGGTCACGACGCGTCGGCCCGCAGTGCCGGCGCCGTCGAGGGCCGGGTCACGCGGTCGCTGTCCTGCACCGCATGGAGGTGACTCACGGTGACCGACATCAGGCGCCCGGGGTCGAGGTCCACCGGTCGCCGCGACCGCCGTGTGTACCGATGACCGGGTGTGCCGGCCGACGTGGCGCCGGAGAGCTGAACGGGTGACGCGGGGGCGGATCGTCGGTGGAGTGGCATCGCGGGAATCCTCTTCGGGGCACGGGCGGGGCGGCTCCGCCACCCGGTGCCCTCGCCGCGGTCGACACCCGGTCGGGGTGCTCCGTGACGATTCGGTCCGATCGGAGCGCCGACCCGGAGGCGAACCTCCGGGCCGACGCGTCCACCAGCGGCGTCTTCCCTGTTCATACTGCCGCAAAACATCGACGTTGGGTAGTATTCGAATTACTCTGAGTGTCATTTCCCGCTCAGCGACCCCGCCGGGGTTGGTGCGCCTGCGCCACCTCCGGGGCCGCGTTCCGCGATCGCGGAATCCGTCCTCGCGGGTCGCCGGGCCCCGCCCGAAGCCAGGAAGAGGTGGACCCGTCGATGCCGGCGACCCTGACGCCCCTCCACGGGGACGCGCCCGGACGGGGTGGATCGCGCCGCGCGGGCGTCGCTGCGTCCTCCCGGCCGGGTCGGCGTCCGTGCCGCCCCGGTGTTCCGATCGACGTCCGATGACCCGATTGCCCGCCGACGAGCCGTCGGCCGTGACCTCCGGGGCGGACGGCCGACCCGATGGGACGCGACCCCCGTCCGCCTTTCGTGTACAGAGAGTGACGGCAGCAGGCCCGGCTCCGCACCCGCTGTCGGAGCACCCCGCGTCCCCGGCGGGCGTGCCGGGCGGCGGTGCCGCCGCCGGCGGGATCGCCGCCGGCACCGGTTCCGGCGACGCCGTCTGGTGGGCGCGGGCGGGGGACCCGGTGCCGGACATCGACGCCCGGGGCGGCATCGGACGTCCCGTCGACGGCGGTGTGATGTCTCTCACCGACGAGCCCGACGCGGCGCCGCAGAACGACGGGCGGATCCCGCGTCCCACCGTGCCCACCGCGGTGCGGGCCCTGCTGGTGGTGCTGGGTGCGGGCTGCGGTGCCTACGCGGTCGGGTCGGCGTTGCCGACCACCCTGCCCGGTTGGTGGCGGGACGGGGTGTACGTCGCACTGGAGGCGCTCGCGACGGCGCTGATCGCGGCCCGGGCGGTCCGGGTCCGCACCGAGCGCACCGCCTGGGCGGTGCTGCCCGCCGGTCTGTCGATGCTGGTCGTCGGGGACGTGCTGATCACCGGTCCACGGTCCTCGGGGATGGTGTCCCCGCCCGACGTCCTCTACATCGGCTTCTTCGTGCTGACGTTCCTGTCGATGGTGCTGCTGCTGCGGCAGCGGTTGCCGCGCGCCAGCTCGTCCGTGTGGCTGGACGGGCTGATCGCCGGGTTCGGGCTGGTGGCGGTCGCCGCGGCGTTCAGTCTCTCGCCGGTCGACGGCGTGACGATGAACCAGGTGGCGGTGCTGGCCTACTCGGTGAGCCTGCTGATGCTGGTGGCGCTGATGATCGGGGCGGCGACCGTGCTCGGACGGCGGCCGAGCACCGTGTGGTGGCTGATCAGCGCCGCGTTCGCGCTGATGGCGGCGTCCAACGTGGTGATCGCCCCGGCGGTCGCGGCGGGGACCTACGTCCGGGGCGCTCCCGTCGACGCGGTCTGGCCGGTGGCGTGCCTGCTGCTGGCGATCGCGGCCTGGCGGGCCGGGCGGCCGCCACGGTCGTCGACGGACGTCTCGCCGCTGACCGTCGCCGCCCCCACCGTGTTCATCGTGCTGGCGTTGTGCGTGCTCGCGGTCAACGAGCTCGCCGGTCTGCAGCCCTTCTCGGTGCTGTTCGCGCTGGCCACCCTGGTGGCCGGAGCGGTGCGCTTCACGATGGCCGTCGGAGCGGCGGTACGGCTGACCCGCAGGGAGATCGAGCTGAACCGCAGCCTGGCCCGCGCCCGCGACGAGGCCGTCGCGGCGACGACCGCGAAGTCGGAGTTCCTGGCGACGATGAGCCACGAGATCCGGACACCGATGAACGCCATCATCGGGATGACCGGTCTGCTGCTGGACACCGGCCTGACCCCGGTCCAGCGCGACTACGTGGACACCGTCCGCCGGGGCGGTGACCTGCTGCTCGAGGTCATCAACGACATCCTGGACTTCTCCAAGATCGAATCCGGTCAGCTGGAGCTGGAGAACCGGCCCTTCGACCTGGTGTCGGCGTTCGAGGACGTGCTCGGGCTGCTCGCCGTCACCGCGGACGGCAAGGACGTCGCGCTGCTCTGCGACTTCGCCGACGGCTGCCCGACGTGGGTCTCCGGTGACCGCACCCGGCTGCGGCAGGTGCTGCTGAACCTGGCCGGCAACGCGGTCAAGTTCACCGCGTCCGGCAGCGTCACCGTCCGCATCGAGCCCGTGCCGACCGCCGACCCCGCGCGGATCGCCCTGCGGGTCGACGTCACCGACACCGGCATCGGCATCCCCGCCGACCGGATGCACCGCCTGTTCCGGGCGTTCAGCCAGGTCGAGGCGTCCACCACCCGTGAGCACGGCGGGTCGGGCCTCGGTCTCGCGATCAGCCGCGCGATCGTGGAGCGCATGGGCGGCGGCATCACCGTCCGCAGCGAGGCCGGCGTCGGTTCGGTCTTCTCCTTCACCACCGTCCTCGACCGCTGCCCCGTCCCCGAAGGGGCCACCATGACCAACACCGTGTCGCTGACCGGCCGGACCGCACTCGTCGTCGACGACAACGCGGCCAACCGGCGCATCCTGACCGAGCAGATGACCCGCTGGGGCATGCGGGTCGCGGCGGTGGCGAGCGCCGCCGAGGCGCTGCGACTCGTCGACACCGCCCCACCGGACGTGGCGCTGGTCGACATGCAGCTGCCCGACCTCGACGGCGCCGAACTGGCCGGGATGCTGCACGACGACCCGCGCTGGGCCGACGTGCCGCTGATCCTGTTGACCAGCCTCAGCCGCTCGCTGACCGCCGACCGGCGGGAGAACTTCGCCGCCACGATGACCAAACCGGTCCGCAACGCCGAGCTGCGGCGGGCCGTGATGGCCGTGCTCTCGGGGCTCGCGCCGGGGCTGGACGAGCTGGTCCGCGCGCCGGTGGAACGGCACGGGCTGCGCGTCCTGCTGGTCGAGGACAACCTGGTGAACCAGCGCGTCGGGCAGCTGCTGCTCAGCCGTGCCGGACACGAGGTGGAACTGGTCGGCAACGGCCGCGAGGCACTGGCCGCCGTGCAAAACCAGCACTACGACGTCGTCCTGATGGACGTGCACATGCCCGTGATGGACGGACTCACCGCGACGCGGGAGATCCGGGCCCTGGGGACCGGCCTGCGGCAGCCGCGGATCGTCGCGCTGACCGCCAGCGTCACCACCGAGGACCGGCGGGCCTGTCGGAAGGCCGGCATGGACGGCTACCTGAGCAAGCCCATCCGGGCCGAGGAGCTCAACGCCACCCTCGCCGACATCGCCGCCGCGATCGGGGCGCCGTCCGACCCGGACACCACCCCCGACCGCCCAGGTGCCACCGATGGTCCGGACGCGGGTGCGGGCGCCGGCCGGACCGACGGGGGCCACGCGACGGGGGCCGGCACCGCCGGTGCGTCGGTCGCGCCGGTCGTGGACGGGGACGGGGGGCCGCCGACCGTCGAACCGGACGGGGGGCCGCCGGCCGTCGGACCGGACGGGCCGCTGCCGAGCGTAGACCGGGACGGGCTGCCGTCGGTCGCGCCGGTCGTGGTCGGGGAGCCGGCGCTCGACGAGGAGCGCTTCGCCGAGCTCGCCGAGCTGCCCGAGGAGATCCGGCGCCCGATGATCCGGTCGTGGCTCGCCGAGGTCGTCGGCTTCGACGCGGCGCTGCGCGCGGAACTCGCCGCCGGTGACACCGAGGCGGTGCGCTTCCGCTGCCACCGGCTCAAGGGCAGCAGCGGCACCCTGGGAGCGATGGCGGTCTCCCGCGGCTGCGCCGGCATCGAGGACGCCGTGCGCCGGGGGGAACCGGTCGACGCCGCTCAGGTGGACGCTTTGCGGGGGAGTCTCCGCGACGTCGCCGCGGTGCTCGCCGGCCGTGGCTACCACCCCGCCGGGTGACGCCGGTCGTCTCGCGCTGAACCGAGACAGCCTGCGGGACTTCGCGATCGGTGTTAGGCATAGACGACGAACGGCCGACCGGGAGGTGGCGGATGAGCGGTACCACGGGCGGCCCCGACGGCGGAGCGCGATCCGGCGGTGCCGGTCCGGCCGCCGACCGACCCGGTGACGGTCCGGCCCCGCCGGCGGCCCCGGGCGCCACGGACGACGAGGCGCTGCGCCGGGCGTTGGAGAACGCCGAGGACCGGCTCCGGCACGCCATGCTGGACGGCGACGTCGTCACCCTCGGGGAACTGCTGGACGACCACATCGTCTACACCGGACCCGACGGCCGGCAGGTCTCCAAACAGCAGGATCTCGACGCCTACGCCAGCGGCGCCGTGGAGATCACCGACTACGACGAGCAGCACCGGTCGGTGCGGGTCATCGGCCGCACCGGGCTGACGTGGATCCTCACGGAGGTGCGCGGCCGGGCGGGTGCCCAGCCGTTCGGGGCCCGGCTCCGCTACACCCGCACCTGGGTCTACGACACCGGCTGGCGGGTCGTCGCCGCGCACGCGAGCTTCGCCCACCAGCGCTGACCGTCCGTCGTCCGGGCTCGGGGTGGTGGCGCCCGCCGGCTCTGGCGCAACAGCTGTCACACAGTGCACAATGATCACAACACCCGGTACGTCGCAGTGCGCTCCCACGTCGGGGAAGACGACGGAGCTCCGCGAAGGGTGTGACATATGCAGACGAGTGGCGTCATCTACGTCCATTCGGCGCTGCCGGCGATCTGCCCGCACGTCGAGTGGGCTCTTTCGGGCATCCTCAAGACGAGGGTGTCGCTGTCCTGGACGGCGCAGCCGGCCGCTCCCGGCCACCTGCGCGCGGAAGCGTCCTGGGTGGGCGACCGGGGGACCGGCGCGCGGCTGGCCGCTGCGCTGCGCTCGTGGAAGATGCTGCGCTTCGAGGTCACCGAGAACCCCAGCGCGGGTCAGGACGGGGAGCGCATCTGTGTCGTCCCCGGACGGCCCCTGTGGCGCGCGACCATGTCGGCCAACGGCGACGTCCTGATCGGGGAGGACCAGCTCCGGTCCCTCGTCCTCGCCCACCCGTCGGTGGACGCGCTCCGGCATGCGCTGTCCCAGGCCCTCGGGGAACACATCGACGACGAGCTGGAGGCCTTCCGCAGTGCCGGCGAGGGCTCCGAGGTGACCTGGCTGCACCAGGTCGGCTGACCCGCTCCGCCGCACGCCCCCCGGATGCCACACTGGTGACCGGCCGACAGCCGACAGGACGACGACGGGGGTGACCGGTGACGGGTGACGCGGCGTCCCGTCGGCTCACCGTCATCCTGAGCACCGGACTGGTCCTGGTCATCGCGCTCGGGATCTCCCTCGGCGTGCTGCTCGGCCGGCGCACCGCCGAGCCCGACGCGCCCGCCACCGACAGCGGCCCGAGCGTGGTCACCGGCGACACCCCGACCACGCCGGCACCGACCACCGGTCCGGGCACCACCCCGCCGCCGGTCACCGACGCCCCGTCCACCGCGTCCACCACGAGCGGGCCGGCGACGAGCGAGGACACCTCCGCCCCGGCGACCACCCCTGACCCGGGCACGTCGGACGCCACCACGCCGAGCACCGGCGACCCGTCCTCCGAGGCACCGACCACCACCGGCGGCGACGACGGTGACGACAGCGGTGGCGGTGACGGCGGCGGCGGTGACGACGACGGCGGTGACGACGGCAGCGGCGGTGGGGACGACGGCGGAACCACCGAGGCGCCGGCGACCGACGGGACCACCCCCGCCACCCCCACCACGCCCGGCGACGACGCCGCCGGCGCCACGACCTCCGCCGCGTCCGCCGCGCCTTCCGACGTCGGGGTCCGCGATCCCGACCTCCCCCCGGCCGCCGGCACCGAGGCGGCGCCCACGACCTCCGCGGCGGCCGCTGCTCCCGCTCGGCCCGGCGGCACCGTCGGGTCCACCTCCGACACCACGACCCGGGCCGCGGCCGTCCCGCCGGTCGACCGACGATGACCACCCGTCGCCGGTGGGTCGTCGCCGCGTCGGCCGCGCTGGTGCTGGCGGCCTGCGGCAGCCCCGACGCCGAGCGCTTCGAGGCCACCGTCGCCCCGCCGACCACCGTCAGCGCGTCCGGGCTGTCCGGGTCGGCCGAGGCCCCAGAACCCTCACAACCGTCCGAACCCTCACAAACCTCTGGAATTCCCGAGACCTCCGGGCCCGGGTCCCCTCCGTCGTCGGAGCCGACCCCGCCGTCGACCTCGGCCACCGACAGCCCGACCGCCGAGCTCCCTCCGGTTCCCCCGGTCGACCCGGCGGTCGCGCTCGGTGCGGGCGGGGTGGTGCCGTGGGGGCCGGTCACCGCCGACGATGTGAGCCGCGCCGTGACCCAGGTCGCCGGGATGACCGTCGCCGCCCGGGCGGGCTCGGTGGTGATGGCCGCGTCCGGCGCCGTCGTCGGCACCAGCACGATCGGCGACCTCGGGCTCGGCGGCGTCAACCTGCTGGGTACCCGTGGCGTGCTGGACGGCACGTCGGGCGGCCGGCCCGCCGAGGTCGCCGAGGTGACCGCCGCGTTCGCCGCCCAGCTACCCGCCGACCAGACCGGGTTCCCGTTGCTGATCGCCACCGATCAGGAGAACGGCGACGTCACCCGGATGGTCAACGGCTTCACCGAGCTCCCCGGCGCCGGGGACCTCGGGAGCATCGACGATCTCGACGCCGCGGTGCGGGCGACCACCGGGACCGCCGCGATCAGCGCCGCCGAGCTGGCCGCGGTGGGCGTCAACCTCGACTTCGCCCCGGTGTCGGACCTGCTGCCGGTCCGCGGATCCTCGGCGATCGCCGACCGCTCGTTCGGGTCCGACCCCGACCGGACCGCCGCCCTGGTCGCCGCGGCCGTCCGGGGCTACCAGGACGCCGGTGTGGCCGCCAGCCTCAAGCACTTCCCGGGCCTGGGTGAGGTGGCCGCCGACAGCCACGTCACGCTCGCCACCCTGACCACCGACTGCGACGCCTGGAACGCGCGGGCGTCGGTTCCGGTCCGCGCCGGGGTCGCCGCCGGCGTCGGGCTGGTGATGACCGGGCACACGCTGTTCCCCGCCGTGGACGACGGCTCCGAGCCGACGTCGTTGTCCCGGGTCATCCTGCAGGACCTGCTGCGCGGCGATCCCGCCGTGCCGCTGCCGAGCGGCTGCACGCCCGTCGGGTTCCGCGGTCTCGCCATCAGCGACTCGGTCGTGATGGCCCCGGTGGCGGACAACTACTCGACCGGGGAGGCCGCCTGGCGCTCGCTGGGCGCGGGCGAGGACATCGTGCTGATGCCGGCCAGCCCGGCGGCCGCGGTGGCCGGCATCACCGACGCGGTCGCGGACGGCCGACTGGCCGAGACGCGGTTGAACGAGGCCTCGGTGCGGGTGTTCGCCCTGCGTTCGGCGCTGAGCCGCTCGGTGCGACCACCGCTGGACGTGGTCGGATCCGCGGCGAATCAGGCTGCGGCACAGGCGATCTGGGACCGGATCGGCTGAGAACCGGTCCGGTGGCGGGCCGGTCGTCCGAGCGCGGCCGGGCGCGTTGTGCCGCACGGACGACGACACCGCCGGCCCCGAAGGGAACCGGCGGTGTCGGTGACGCGGAGCGGTCAGGCCTTGGTGAACACCAGGGCCACGTTGTGGCCGCCGAAGCCGAACGAGTCGTTGATGGCGGCGTCGATGGTGACCTTGCGGGTCTCCTGAGCCACGTCGACCTCGATGGCCGGGTCCAGGTTCTGGATGTTGCGGGTGCCGGGGACGATGTCGTCACGGACCGACAGCACGGTGGCGATGGCCTCCAGCGCCCCGGACGCGCCGAGCATGTGGCCGGTCATCGACTTGGTCGCGGTCACCACCGGGTGCTCGCCGAGCACCTTGCGGATGGTGCGCGACTCGGCGACGTCGCCGACCGGGGTGGAGGTGGCGTGCGCGTTGACGTGGGCGATGTCCTTCGGGCCGAGGCCGGCCATCTTCAGCGCCTTGTTGATGGCGCGGGACGAGCCCTCGCCCTCCGGCTCCGGCGCGGTGATGTGGAAGGCGTCGTTGGTCATGCCGATGCCGGCCAGCGTGCCGTAGATCTTCGCGCCACGGCCCTCGGCGTGCGAACGCCGCTCCAGCACCATGATGCCGGCGCCCTCTCCGATGACGAAGCCGTCACGGCCGGTGTCGAACGGCCGGGACGCGGTCGCCGGATCGTCGTTGCGGGTGCTCATCGCGCGCATCTGCGAGAAGCCGGCCATCGGCAGCGGGTGGATGCAGCCCTCGGCGCCACCGGCGAGGGCGATGTCGATCTCGCCCTCCTTGATGAGCTTGTAGGCCCAGGCGATGCCCTCGGCGCCGGCCGCACAGGCCGAGACCGGGGCGTGCACCGCACCCCTCGAGGTGTTCCACAGGCCGACGGCGGCGGCCGGGCCGTTGGGCATCAGCATCGGCACGGTCATCACCGACACCTTGCGGATGCCCTGCGTCTCCAGCAGGTCGTCCTGGTCGAGCAGGGTGACCGCGCCGCCGATGCCGGTGCCGATGACGGTGCCCCGCCGCAGCGGGTCGATCTCGTCGGGGCTGCCGGCGTCGGCCCACGCCTCGCGGGCGGCGATGATCGCCGCCTGCTGGCTGCGGTCCAGCCGGCGCGCCTCGACCCGCGGGAGGACCTCCAGCGGGTCGACGGCGAGCGGCGCGTGCAGGTTCACCGTGAGCTGGTACTTCTCCACCCACGGCTGGTTGATGTTCCTGACCCCGACGGTGCCCGCGAGCAACGCCTCCCAGGTCTCCGGAGCGGTCCCGCCGAGTGGCGTGGTTGCCCCGATCCCGGTGACGACGACGTCATCAGCACTCATGGTGAAAGCTCCTTCGATACAACGGGAGACGCCGGCTCAGCGCGACGTCGGGGTACGGCAGCGACCGACCGGCCGCCGCCTGCGGTGCGGCGTCCTACTTGTGGGCGTCGATGTAGGTGACGGCGTCGTTGACGGTCTTGAGGTTCGCCAGCTCGTCGTCGGGGATCTTGACGCCGAAACGGTCCTCGGCCTGCACGGCGATCTCGACCATCGACAGCGAGTCGATGTCCAGGTCGTCGGTGAAGGTCTTGTCGGCGGTCACGTCGGCCGCGGGCACGCCGGCGACCTCTTCGACGATCTCGGCGAATCCGGTGAGGGTGTCCTCGTTTGCCACGGTGTGTTTCCTTTCCTAGAACGCCGGCTCATCGGTTGAGCAGGCGGGGTGAAGCTCGGGAAATCGTAGTGGCCTGCGGTGCCCGGTGGTGGGAACCGCAACCGGTCACGGAACCCGGTAGACCTGGCCGGCGAAGGTGAGCCCGGCGCCGAAGCCGACCGAGAGCACCAGGTCGCCGGAGACGATGGAGCCCTCGTCGCGGGCCCGGCACAGGGCCACCGGCACCGAGGCCGACGAGGTGTTGCCGGTGGTGACGATGTCGCGGGCGATGTGCACGTCGGGACGGGCCCCGGCCGCGTTCAGTCGTTTGGCGATCGCGTCGATGATGCGCAGGTTGGCCTGGTGGGTGACCACGGCGTCGATGTCGGACATCTCCAGTCCCGCCGCCTCGACGGCGCGCAGGCCGACCGGCGCGATCTGGGTGGTCGCCCAGCGGAAGACGGCCTGCCCGTCCTGGTACATCGAGGAGTTGCGGTCGGCGATGTGGATCGCCTGCGTCTGCGTCTCGTCGCTGCCCCAGGACACCGGGCCGATCTCCTCGGTGTCCGAGCCGGTCACCACGACCGCGCCGGCGGCGTCGGCGAAGATGATCGCCGTCGACCGGTCGGTCAGGTCGGTCCAGTCGGTCAGCTTGTCCACGCCGACCAGCAGCACGTTCTTCCCGGCCCCGGCCCGGACGGTGTGCGAGGCCACCGCCAGCCCGTAGCAGAACCCCGCGCACGCGGCGTTGAGATCGAACGAGCCGGGAGCGTGGATGCCGAGGTCCCGCGCGATCTGGGTGGCCGCGTGCGGGACCTGGGTGGGCAGCGAGCAGGTCGCCACGATCACGGTGTCGATGTCGGCGGCGGTCAGACCGGCGTCGGCGATCGCCTTGCGGCCCGCCTCGGCGCCCATGAACACCGCGGTCTCGGTCGCCGAGGCCCAGCGGCGCTCCTGGATACCGACCCGGGTGCGGATCCACTCGTCGTTGGTGTCCATCGTGGTGGACAGCTCGTCGTTGGTGACGACCCGCTCGGGGCGGTGGTAGCCCATGCCGGCGATGCGGGTACCGGCCGGGGCGTCCCGGCGGGCGATCGAGGCGGTCACGCGGACGCCCCGACGGCGCTGTGCTCGGCGATGAAGGCGGCGGCGGCCGGGAGGTCGTCCGGGGTCCTGAGGGCCATCGTGGCGGTTCCTTTGAGTTCGCGCTTGACCAGTCCGACGAGTGCACCGGCCGGCGGGAGTTCCAGTACCCCGGTGACGCCCAGACGCGCGAAGGTGGCCATGCACAGATCCCAGCGCACCGGACGGGTGACCTGCCGGACGAGCAACGACACGAACTCGGGGCCGGACGCCACGGGGTCGCCGGTGGCGTTGGTGAGCAGGGTGAACGCGGGGTCGGCGGGGGACAGGTCGCCGACCGGGTCGGCCAGCGCGTCCTCGGCCGGGGCCATGTAGCGGGTGTGGAAGGCGCCCGCGACGGGCAGCGGCATCACCCGGGCACCGGCCGGCGGGTCGGCCTGCAGGGCCGCGATCGCGTCGGCGGCACCGGCGGCGACGATCTGGCCGCCGCCGTTGCGGTTGGCGCCGACCAGGTCCAGTGCGGCCAGTGCGGCCAGCACCGTGTCGGGATCACCACCGAGGACGGCGGCCATCGACGTGGGCTCCAGGTCGCAGGCGCGGGCCATTTCCCGGCCGCGCACCCCGGCGAGGGTGACGGCGGGCCCGGAGTCCAGCACGCCGGCGAGGGCGGCCGCGGCGAGTTCACCGACCGAGTGGCCGGCGACGACGGTGCCGGGCGGCAGCTCGAGTTCACCGGCGGCGAGCAACGCGGCCGCCACGACCAGTGGCTGGGTGACGGCGGTGTCCTTGATCTCGTCGGCGGTCGCGGTGGTGCCGAGCCGGGTGAGGTCCAGTCCGGCGGCGGCGCCGAAGGCGTCGAGGCGGGCGGCGAGGTGCTCCCGCTCGAGCCACGGGGCGAGCATTCCGGGTTTCTGCGATCCCTGGCCGGGTGCGACGACTGCCAACATGCGGTCCACTCAACCACCCGGTTCCCCGGTTCGCCGGGTGGCGAGTTACCAAGTCGTGATCGGCCTTTTGTAGGGACCCTCCAAGTTCTCGCGACGATAGCGCCAAAGATCACACGGTGATCAGGGGAGCAACGGCGTGCCGTGGAGACTTTCGCGGTGCAGGCGCCCCAGGATCAGCGCCACCCGCAGGACGGCCACGTCACGGGCGTTCCACGGATCGGTCCCGGTCAGCTCGGCCACCCGGTGCAGGCGGTACCGCAGCGTGTTGGGATGGATGAACAGGCTCCGGGCGGCCGGTTCCAGGGCGGCGCCGTGGTCGAGGTAGGCGTCCAGGGTCTCCAGCAGCGGCGTGGTCGCGGCCGCCAGTGGCGCGTAGACGTGGTCCCGGAGCCGTCGCACCGCGGTGCCGTCGCCGGCCAGCACGCGTTCCACGAGCAGATCGGCGGCGCTGAGCAAGCGGGTGCCACCGCTCCAGGCGTGGGCCACCCGCAGCCCGGCAAAGGCCTCCTCGGACGACCGGACGGCGCCGGCCAGGCCCAGCGCCGGCGGCCCGTGCACGATCGGCCCGTCGCCGAAGAGCGTATCGATGTCGGCCGGGAACGGATGCTCCTTCAGCAGTGCGGCCCGGCCCCCCGGGGTGCCGGCCAGGTCGGCGTCCTCGACGGGCCAGGCGTTGAGCACGACGACGAGGCGCCCGCCCTGCACCCCCGACAGCGCGCTGAGCACGTGCCGGCCGGCCCAGTCGGCGACCAGCCGCGCCTCCCGACCGCCGCTGGGGGCCGCACCGACGACCACCGCGACGGGCCCGGACGGGTCCCAGCCGAGCGCGGCCGCGCGCGACGCCAGCGAGTCGGGTGCCTCGCCGCGGACGATGCCGTCGACGAGGGCCGCCTCCACCCGGGCGTCCCAGGCACCGCGGGTCTCGGCGGCGGTGGCGTAGACCGCGGCGGCGGCGAAGGCGATCTCCCGGCTGTAGCGCAGCAGGGAGTCCCGCAGCGCGACGGTCTCGGCGGGGGTGTCGCCGAGTGCGGGGATGCGCTCCTCGGCGACGTCGATGGCGACGCGCACCAGCTCGACGGTGCGTCGCAGCGACACCGAGCGCAGCAGGTCGCGCGGGGCGCTGCCGAAGACGGTGTCGGTGAGCCGCAGGTCCGAACGGGCGCTGTCGACCCAGGGGACGTAGCCGCCGATACCGGCCTGCGCGACCAGGGTGACCCAGGACCGCTCCTCGGCGGTCAGGGTCCGGAACCACGGCAGCCGGTCGTCCATCATGGCGACGGCGCGGGTGGCCATCCCGCCGGTGGCGCGTTGCACCCGGCGTAGGGTCGCCTCGCTGACACCGTCGCCGCCGTGCGCCGGGGCGGGCCGGGCGCGCGCAGCCGGGTCGGTGGGGGTCATCGCGTTCGGCACGGGCGCAGGACCGGCAGACAGACGAACAGGGCCGGTGCCCGGAGGCACCGGCCCTGAACGGTGGGTTGCTGTCGGATCAGATCGCGACGACGCCGCTGGCCTGCGGGCCCTTGGGCGACTGTTCGACCTCGAACTGGACCCGCTGGCTCTCCTCGAGGGAGCGGTAGCCGGATCCGCCGATGGCCGAGTAGTGGACGAAGACGTCCGCCGAACCGTCATCGGGAGAGATGAAGCCGTAGCCCTTCTCCGCGTTGAACCACTTCACAGTGCCCTGCGCCATACCTGTTCTCCTGGTGCATGTCCGGGCCGCATCCGCGGACCGGTTCCGAAAGCACTCCGGGGGGAGCGTGTTCCCCCCGAAGGGATCACCGTCCCGATGGTCCGACGGCCGGGGCGAGGGCCCCGGTCGCCGTCTTTCGGTTCGACATCGGTCGAATAGTAACTGTGGGTGGTGGCTCCGGCTAGGCCGAACGGCCACCGAAGTCGCCCCGCACGGTCACGATTCAGCCTCGGAACCGACCCGGCGCGCAACCCGTCAGGACTCGCCGCCCGCATTGCCGGACGCCCCGGCACTCGGGTCGTCGAGCCGGTACTTCGCCGCGGCCTCCGCCGCCGCCCCGGCGCGGTACTCGCCCCGCCGCTCCAGCGCCGACAGCGTCGCCACCACCATCGACGGGCCGTCGATGAGGAAGTGCCGACGAGCGGCCGCGCGGGTGTCGGAGAAGCCGAAACCGTCCGCCCCCAGGGCGACGAAGTCCGTCGGCACCCACGGGGCGATCAGGTTCTGCACCGCGCGCTGGTAGTCGCTGGTGGCGATCACCGGCCCGGGGGCGTTCTGCAGCTTCTGCGTCACGTACGGCTCGGAGTGGTTGTTCGGGTCCAGCAGCCGGGCCCGGTCGATCTGCTCCGCCTCGCGGGAGAGCTCCGTCCAGCTGGTCACCGACCACACGTCGGCGGCCACGTCCCACTCGGTGGCCAGCAGGTGCTGGGCCTCCAGCGCCCAGCGCAGCCCGACGCCGGACGCGAGCAGCTGGGCGCGCGCCCTGCCGTGCGTGTCCTGGGCCGGCGACAGCAGGTACATGCCCTTGAGCAGGCCCTCCACGTCCAGGCCCTCGGGCTCGGGCGGTTGTGCGTACGGCTCGTTGTAGAGGGTGATGTAGTACAGGACGTTCTCGCCCTGCGGGAACTCCTCGCTGCTGCCGTACATCCGGCGCAGACCGTCCTTGACGATGTGGGACACCTCGAACCCGTAGGCGGGGTCGTAGGCCACCACGTGCGGCATCGTCTTGGCCAGCAGGTGCGAGTGCCCGTCAGCGTGCTGCAGGCCCTCGCCGGTGAGCGTGGTGCGGCCCGCGGTCGCGCCCATGACGAAGCCGCGGCCCATCTGGTCGCCGATGGCCCAGAAACCGTCACCGGTGCGCTGGAAACCGAACATCGAATAGAAGATGTAGATCGGGATCAGCGGCTCGCCGTGCGTGGCGTAGGAGGTGGCGACCGCCGTCAGGGTCGCGACCGAGCCCGCCTCGTTGATGCCCTCGTGCAGGATCTGGCCCGCTTCGCTCTCCTTGTAGGCGAGCATCAGGCTGGCGTCCACCGCGGTGTACAGCTGACCGTTCGGGTTGTAGATCTTCAGCGTCGGGAAGAACGAGTCCATGCCGAACGTGCGGGCCTCGTCCGGGATGATCGGCACGATGCGGTGCCCGATCTCCGGGTCCTTGACCAGGTCGCGGACCAGCCGGACGAACGCCATCGTGGTGGCGATCTCCTGCTTGCCCGAACCCCGCTTGAGCACGTCGTAGACCTTGTCGCCGGGCAGCACCAGCGGCTTGGACGTGTTGCGCCGCTCCGGGACGTAGCCGCCCAGCTTGACCCGGCGCTCCTTGAGGTAGGAGATCTCCGGCGAGTCGTCGCCCGGGTGGTAGTACGGCGGCTGGTACGGATCGGCCTCGAGCTGGTCGTCCTCGATCGGGATGTGCAGCTCCGAGCGGAACGCCTTGAGGTTGTCCAGGGTCAGCTTCTTCATCTGGTGCGTGGCGTTGCGGCCCTCGAAGCTGGGCCCGAGGTGGAAGCCCTTGACCGTCTTGGCCAGGATGACCGTCGGCTGCCCCTTGTGCTCCATCGCCGCCTTGTAGGCCGCGTAGACCTTGCGGTAGTCGTGGCCGCCGCGGCGCAGACCCCAGATCTCGTCGTCGGTCATGCCGGCGACCATCGCCTTGGTCCGCGGGTCGCGGCCGAAGAAGTGTTCCCGGACGTAGGCGCCGTCGTTGGCCTTGAACGTCTGGTAGTCACCGTCGGCGGTGGTGTTCATCAGGTTGACCAGCGCACCGTCGCGGTCGGCGTGCAGCAGCGCGTCCCACTCGCGGCCCCAGACGACCTTGATGACGTTCCAGCCGGCGCCGCGGAAGAACGACTCCAGCTCCTGGATGATCTTGCCGTTGCCGCGGACGGGGCCGTCGAGGCGCTGCAGGTTGCAGTTGATGACGAAGTTCAGGTTGTCCAGGCCGTCCACCGCGGCGATGTGGATCAGACCGCGCGACTCGACCTCGTCGAGCTCGCCGTCGCCCAGGAACGCCCAGACCTGCTGGTCGGAGGTGTCCTTGATGCCGCGGTGGTGCAGGTAGCGGTTGACCCGCGCCTGCTGGATGGCGTTCATCGGGCCGAGACCCATCGACACCGTCGGGTGCTCCCAGAAGTCCGGCATCAACCGGGGGTGCGGGTAGGACGGGATGCCGCCGCCGGGGTGCGAGACCTCCTGGCGGAAGCCGTCGAGCTGGTGCTCGGACAGCCGGCCCTCGAGGTAGGCGCGGGCGTACATGCCGGGGGAGGCGTGGCCCTGGTAGAAGATGTGGTCGCCGCCGCCGGGGTGGTCCTTGCCGCGGAAGAACCAGTTGTGGCCGACCTCGTAGAGGCTGGCCGAGCTCGCGTAGGTCGAGATGTGGCCGCCGACGCCGATGCCGGGCCGCTGGGCGCGGTGCACCATGACCGCGGCGTTCCAGCGGATCCAGGCGCGGTAGCGGCGCTCGAGCTCCTCGTCGCCCGGGAAGAACGGCTCGTTCTCGGTGGCGATGGTGTTGATGTAGTCGGTGGTGGTCAGCGCGGGCAGACCGACGTGGCGCTCCCGCGCCCGCGCCAGCATCCGCAACATCACGTAGCGGGCGCGCTGCTGCCCGCCGGCGTCGACCATCGCGTCGAACGAGTCGAGCCATTCCGACGTCTCGCCCGGATCGGTGTCGGGGATCTGGGCGGCGATGCCGTCCCGGATCACCCGGTGCCGGGCGGGGGTGAGGTCCTCATACGGTGACGCAGCCAACGGAACTCCTCGTCACGTGCCGGGCCGCCCTGGTGGGGCGACCTCTCCAAGCGGCCGACTGGTTGTAGCTTGCCCTCTGCGCGGGCAAGGCGATCGTCCGGCGTCCATCCTCTCCCATGCCCGGCGTTCCCGCCGCCCCCCACCGCGGGCACGGTCGAGCGCGCCGCGATCGGTGCGGCACCCGGGTCGCCGGGACCGTCCGCGCGGCCCGACACGCCCGCCTCGACGGGGGTGGCGATTCCTGTTTCACCCCTGGGCTAATAGGCTGCCGGGAAACAACCGCGGGAACACACCCGGACCACGACCGGCGCGCCGGTCGACGAGGAGGACTGATATTCGTGAGCGACGTTGCGGAGCAGGCGGCAGCGACCGCCGCTCGGCTCGGTCTGACCGCTGACAGCGTGGTCGCCGAGTTCGGCTACGACGACGACGTCGACTTCGATCTGCGGGACGCGATCGAAGAACTGACGAACAACGAACTGCTCGACGAGGACACCGACGAGGTGCTCGACGCGGTGCTGCTGTGGTGGCGCGACGGCGACGGCGACCTCACGGACGCCCTGGTCGACGCGGTCACGCCGCTGGCCAGCACCGGGTCGGTCTGGGTGCTCACCCCGAAGACCTCCCACAGCGGGTTCGTGGAACCGTCCGACGTCACCGAGGCGGCCCAGATCGCCGGGCTGTCCTCCACCAGCAGTTTCGCGGCCGGCCCGGGCTGGACGGCCACCCGGTTGGTGCGCCCGAAGTCCGAGAAGTCGCGGCGCTGACCGCGTGACGGCGCCGGCTCCGCCGCGGATCGGTGACCCGGCGCCCCGGTTCCGGTTGCCCTCCGCGGCCGGGCCCGGCGTGGGTCTCGCCGACTACCGCGGACGCCGTCCGGTGCTGCTGGTGTTCTTCCCGTTCGCGTTCTCGCCGATCTGCACCTCCGAACTCGACGGCATGCGCGACCACGCCTTCGACCGGGTGCAGTTGATCGCGGTGTCGTGCGACCCCAAGTACAGCCTGCGGGTGTTCGCCCGGGAGCGGGGGTACACCTTCCCGCTGCTCTCGGACTTCTGGCCACACGGCGAGACCGCCCGGTCGTACGGCGTTTTCGACGCCTCGCACGGCATGCCGGTGCGCGGGACGTTCCTCGTCGACGCGGCGGGGGTGGTCCGGTTCAGCGAGATCAACGAGCCCGGGGACGCCCGCGACCAGGACGGCTGGCGGACCGCGATCGCCGCGCTGCCGGCGGCCACCGACGCGGGTTGAGCGCTCCCGCGGCCGGTGCCCCACCGGCGGTGGTGGCGCGCGGCGCCGTCCCGGCGTCCGGCGACGCTGATTTGGCCGTCCGGGCGGCAGCGGTGGAGAATGTGGGCGGCCACCGGCAGGTGGCCCGGGGCGTGTAGCTCAGCGGAAGAGCATCTCGTTTACACCGAGACGGTCGGGGGTTCGATCCCCTCCGCGCCCACTCTCGTCCACCGATCGCGGCCGTCCACCGATCGCGGCCGTCCACCGCAGCCCGTCGCCGGCCACCCCGGCTCTTGGTCGTCACGGGCCACCGGGTCACCCGGGCCGCAGCTCACGGCCGCCGGGTCACGGCAGCCGCCGGTGGATCCGCAGCGCGACCACCTGGGCCACCACGGCGATGCCGACGCACCACCCCAGCGCGGGCCAGATCGAGGTGCCGGCCGGACGCCCGTCGAGCAGGGCCCGGAGGGTGTCGACGATCGCGGTGACCGGCTGGTGCTCGGCGAACACCCGCACCGGTGTGGGCATCGTCGCCGTCGGGACGAAGGCGGAGCTGACGAACGGCAGCAGGATCAGCGGATAGGAGAACGCCGACGCCCCGTCGACGGAGGTCGCGGTCAGTCCGGGGATGACGGCCAACCAGGTCAACGCGTAGGTCAGCAGCACGAGGATGCCGATCGCAGCGAGCCAGCCGAGCACTCCGGCGTGCGGCCGGAAGCCGGTGACGAACGCCACCGCGACGATGACCGTCAACGAGAGCGCGTTCGCCACTAGGGATGTCAGTACGTGGGCCCACAGCACCGAGGACCGTGCGACGGGCATCGCGTGGAACCGGGTGACGATGCCGTTCTGCACGTCGGTGAACAGCCGGACCGCGGTGTAGGAGATGCCGGTGGCCACCGCGATCACCAGGATGCCCGGCAGCAGGTAGTTCACGTAGTCGGCCGCGCCGACGTCGATGGCGCCGCCGAACACGTAGGTGAACAGCAGCAGGAACGCGACGGGCATGACCGCCACGGTGATGAGGGTGTCCGGGCTGCGCCGGATGTGCCGCATCGACCGCCCCAGCAGGATGGTGGTGTCACGGACGGCGTTCACCGCGACCCTCCGTCGCCGCCGACCAGCGCGAGGAAGACCTGCTCCAGCGTCGGCTGCCGGGGCACGTACTCCACCTGTGCGGGCGGCAGCAGGTTCTTCAGTTCGGCGACGGTGCCGCCGGCGACGATGCGCCCGCCGTGCAGGACGGCGACCCGGTCGGCGAGCTGTTCGGCCTCCTCCAGGTACTGCGTGGTCAACAGGATGGTCACGCCGGTGTCCGCGAGATGCCTGATACTGCGCCACACCTCGAGTCGGGCTTGCGGGTCGAGGCCGGTCGTGGGTTCGTCGAGGAAGATCACCTCGGGGGAGCCGAGCAGGCTCATCGCGATGTCCAGCCGCCGGGTCATCCCGCCGGAGTAGGTGCCGGCGCGCCGGTCGGCGGCCTCGCTCAGTCCGAACCGCGCGAGCAGCTCGTCGGCGGCCCGGCCGGGTTCGGGGACCGTCCGCAACCGGGCGATCAGCACCAGGTTCTCCCGCCCGGTGAGCAGGCCGTCGACCGCGGCGAACTGGCCGGTCAGGCTGATCTTCCCGCGGACCTGCGCCGGGTGTTCGGTGACGTCCAGCCCGCAGATCCGGGCGGTGCCACGGTGCGGGGTCAGCAGCGTCGCCAGGATGTTCACCGTGGTGGTCTTGCCGGCACCGTTGGATCCCAGCAGGGCGAGGATCTCCCCGCGGCCGGCGGCCAGGTCGACCCCACGGAGCACCTCGACGCCGTCGAAATCCCTGCCAAGGCCGATGGTCTCGATCGCGAGGTCAGTCATGGCCGGTGCCCAGCCTGCGGCGGACGCTGCGGTTGAGGTCGTCGTGCCAGGCCGCGGTGTAGGTCCTGGCGTTGCGCAGCAGCTCGTCGCAGAACCCGGCGACGTCCTCGCCGGTGACCGTCAGGACGCCACGGCCGTCCGCGGCGCCGGTCTCGAACAGGCCGAGCAGATCGTCGAGGATGGCGATGACGTCCATCCCGCCGCCGGCGGAGAACTTCCACAGGTAGCCCTTGATCTCGTCGTAGACGATGCGGTAATCCGGTGGCAGCGCCGCTGCCCGTGCTTCCATCCGGCGCCACTGCTTCTTGTCGCCGATGAGCTTCTTCAGGATGTCGATGGCCGTGCTCCTCTCAGCTCGTGCATGGTCCGGGTGACGAAGTCCCACTTCGTCCAGAACGCCGCGAGGTCGGCTCGGCCGGCGTCGTTGAGTGCGTAGAACTTCCGCGGCGGCCCGACCGTCGACGGGCGTTTCTCGCTGACGACGAGACCGTTGCGCTCCAGCCGCAGCAAAATCGTGTAGACAGTGCCCTCCACCACGTCGGTGAAGCCGAGATCTCTCAGCATCGACGCGATCTCGTAGCCGTAGGTGTCGCCGCGGCCGATGATCTCCAGGACGCTGCCCTCGAGCACTCCCTTGAGCAACTCGGTCAGGTTGTCCACCGACGTCGTCTCCTCCCGTGGGTGCGACTGGTACCCGGTCACACTTTGTACCGGTAGTCTGTGACACCGGATAGCGGACGTCAAGTGGTCGTCCCGACGGCCCCGTCGCGGTCCGTAGAGTCGCGCACGACGATCGACAGGAGGCGCAGGTGCAGCACGCGGTGTGGACGGTGACCGGGGCGGAGTTCGCACCGGCCGCGGCGGTGACCCGGATCGGCTATCCGGCGGGGGAGACCCGGTCGCGTGGCGTGGTCGTCGGCGTGGTGCGGCTCATCGGCACGGCGGGGGAGCCGGCGCTGGGCGTCGTGCTGGACACGACCGCCGCGCACCCGCTGTCACCGACCTGGCCGGACCAACCCGCCGACGCCGGCGTGCTCGTCACCGCCCGGGGGGAGCGTGCGTTGCTCGACGTCCGGCAGGGGGTGCTCACCCCGGAGGGACTCCTGCTGGACGCCCCGCGGGCCGAGGGTGCCGCGGTGGTGGTGCATGTCGTCGACGGCACGGCCTCCGTCGCGCTCGGTGAGACCGTGACGGTGGCGGTCGACACGGTCGCGCGTCGGGCGCTGTCGCTCGCACACTCGGCGTGCCACCTCAACGCGCTGGCGCTGGACGCCGTGCTGGTGCCGTACTGGAACAAGCCGGTCCCGCAGACCGATTCACTGGGTCACCCCGCGTTCGACCAGCTCGCCATCCAGTCGTCGCGGCTGTCGCCGCACCGGGCGGTGGACGTCTACCGGCTGGGGAAGTCGTTGCGCAAGAAGGGCTTCGACGCCTCGCGGCTGGCGGGCGAGCTGGCCGCCGTGACCGGCGCGCACGCCGCGCTGCTGCAGCACTGGGTGGCCGCGGACGCGCCACTGCACGTGGAGGCGGGTGACGGGACGCTGGCGGCCCGGCGCGCGTGGTGCTGCGTCCTGGACGACACCGAGGTGGTCATCCCGTGCGGGGGCACCCATGCGGCGTCGACCGGTGAGCTGGCCGGGATCCACGCGACGTACCGGCTCGCCGAGACCCTCGACGAGCTGGTCGTCACCACGACGCTGCCGGGCTGACCCCGGCCGGCCGTCAGCCGAGCGGCGGGGTGGTGCCGGGCGGCGCGGGCTCGACGCCGGGCACCAGGGGGACGTCGGGAACAGGATCCGACGACGGGGTCGGCGCGGGACCCGGGTCGGGGGCCGGACCCGGATCGGGCGTGGGCATCGGATCGAGCGGGCCGGGGCTGCTGGGAATGGTCATGCTCCGAGAGTGCCACTGGTCCGGGACGTCTGCCAGACCGGGGCGGTTCCCGGGTCGGCGAGGCCGTTCACCAGGACCGCCCCGGCCGGTGGGAACAGACCGACCACTGGTGGCCCTCCGGGTCGAGCACCTCGAACCGGTGGTTGCCCCAGGCGGTGGTCTCCGGACCGCGCACCACGGTGGCGCCGGCCGACCTGACCCGGTCGAACAGCACGTCCACGGCGGCGTCGTCGTCCAGGCAGAGGACCGGGGCGCGGTTTCGTCGACGCCCCCACCACCGGTGACGCCGATCGACCGGCCGCGGCGGCCTGCATCATCACGACCGCGTCCCCGAGGCGCAGCTCCGCGTGACGGACACCGTCGCCGTCGGTGCCGTCACGGTTGATCACCTCGAAGCCGAAGGCGTCGACCAACCACCGGACGGCCGCGGCCGGATCGCGGTACAGGGTGAACACCGACAGGGTGGCGGTCACGGGCTGCTCCTCGGGTGACGGTGCGACCCGTCGAGGGTGCGCGGCACTCCGGTCAGGGAGTGACCTGAGGTCTCCGAACCCCGGGGTCGAGATCCCGGCCGGGCGACCCTGCGGGCGTCAGCACCGCGACCGCCGCGGCGGCGACGCACAGGACGGCGCAGACACCGAAGATCTCGCGGTACTGGGTCACCAGCGCCTCGGTGAGCAGCCGCTGGTAGTCGGCGAACTGCGCGGCGAAGACCTCTTCGGTCTGTCCGAACGGCAGCGGTGTGTTCAGCGTGGCGGTGAGCTCACGGAAGCGGTGCAGTCCCCAGGCGGTGAGCGCCGCGACCCCGACGAGCATGCCGGCGGTCCGTGCGACGACGACGGCCGCGGACGCCACCCCGTGCTCGCTGTCGGGCACCACCGCGAGCACGGCGGCCGCCAGCGGTGCGATCACCAGACCCAGGCCGAGGCCGGCGACGACCAACCCCAGCGGCAGCTCGGGCAGGCCGAGCAACCGGGCCGACTCGACGTCGGCGCCCCAGCGCGACATCACCAGGTACCCGGCGGCGGCGACCACCATGCCGGCCACGGTGACCACCCGGTCGAGCAACCGACGAGCCGACCACCCCCCGGCCACGGCCCCGACGGGCAGCGCCCCGAGGAAGGGCACCAGCAGCACGGCCGCCGATCCGGCGTCACGGCCGAGCACGGTCCGGGCGAACAGCTCGACGTCCACCAGCGTGACCAGCAGGGCCGCGCCGGTGAGCAGACTGACCACCAGCACGGCGGCGAACGGCCGCCGCCGCACCTGCCGCAGATCGATCAGGCGGGTGCGGGCCCGGCGTTCCCACAGCCCGAACACCACGAGCACCACCAGGGCGACGGCGATCAGCGGCCACCCCCACGGCGGCAGCGCCGCCCGTTCGGGATCGGGGTTGTACAGCGCGACCACCAGGACGGCGAGCGCCGCCGCCAGCAGCCCGCCGCCGACGAGGTCCAGCCGCCGGTCGGGATCGCCGCGGTCGGCCGGCAGCGAGCGGTGGACGACGACCATCGCCGCCAGCGTCAACGGCAGGTTGATCCAGAAGACCCACCGCCAACTCTGCGGCTCGAGGTGCACCGTCACCGACCAGGCGCCCAGGGCGGTGGCCACGGCCACCCCCCACAGGGTGCCCAGGACGCTCCCCGCCTCCTGGGCGGCCCCGACGGTGCCCAGCGCCGCGGACCGCCGCCGGGGCTCCCACAGGTCGCCGACGAGGGCCATCGTGACCGGCAACAGCGCGCCGCCCGCCGCGCCCTGCAGCACCCGGCCGGCCACGAGCAGCGCGAGGGTGCCGGCCAGCGCCGTGAGCACCGAGCCGGCGGCGAAGGCGAGCAGGCAGTACTGCAGCACCCGGCGGCGGCCCAGGCGGTCCGAGAGACGGCCGAGCAGCGGCATCGCCGCCACGTAGCCCAGCAGGTAGCCGGTGACGATCGGGGTCGCTCGCTCCAGCCGGTTGACCGGGATCTGGAGGTCGGTGACGATGTCGACGAGGACACCGACCACCACGTAGGCGTCGAGGGCGGCGAGCAGCACGGCGGCGCCGGCCGCGGCCAGCGCCGCGGAGCGGCGGACCGGCCGGGGAGGAGTGGTCCGCGTCACGACACGGCGGGTGCGGTGATCGCGAGGTCCTTGTCGAAGTCCCCGAGCTGCAGCGTGACCGTGGCCGGCTGCCCGTCGGAACCGGTGGTGCTGAACGACACCGACGAGGTCCGCGACGAGGCCGCGTCGACGACGAAGGTGCCGGCGACGTCGGTGGTGATGCCCGGGGTGAGGCTGGCGGCGACCTTCTCGGGCACGGTGCCGCTCACGGTGTAGCTGCCGTCCGCCTCGGTCACCGCGGACAGCCCGGTCGTGCTGGTCAGCACGGCGGCCACCCCCCGCTCGGGGTCCAGGATCGCCGTCGGGTCGTACACCTGCCCGGCCAGCGCCGCCGGCACCTCGGTGAAGCCGCCGGTGCCGGCTTTGAGGTAGAGCGCCGTGTCGACGACGACGAACTCCACCTCGACGAGCTGGCCGAACTGGCGGATGCTCGCGGTGCCCTGGGCGGACCCGGTGCTGGTGAGGTCGCCGTCGCCGGTCTGGACGACGAGGTCGGGCAGGGTGCCGGTGACGGCGAGCGAGAAGTGCGCGCTGGACACCGCTGTCATGGCCGTGGCGGAGCGGCTGATCAGCTCGGACGCCGACGGGGCCACGGTCGGCGCGGCCGACGGTCCGGTGCCGTCCGGCGAGGATCCCGACGAGCACCCGGTGATCGACAGGATCGACGTCAGCGCCGTGGCCAGCAGCCACCGGTGTCGGGCTCGAACGTGCATGACCGTCCTCCGTCGGGCCGGAGGATGACCGGCGTCGAGCGGACAGTACCGCAGTCGACGTCCGCCTCCCCGCTGTTCCGGCTGGACCGGGACGGGCCGCACCGCCCACCGCCGGACCCCCGGCCGTCCGGTCCGCGGTCACCGATGCCGATTGGCCGGCCGCACCGCCGGACCCTCGGCCGTCGGGTCCGCGGTCACCGACGCCGACCGGCCGGCCGCACCCGCCCGACCCCCGGCCGTCCGGTCCGCGGTCACCGATGCCGATTGGCCGGCCGCACCGCCGGACCCCCGGCCGTCGGGTCCGCGGTCACCGACGCCGACCGGCCGGCCGCACCGGCCGGACCTTCGCCGTGCGGTGGGACCGGGCGGACCGGCCTGGCCCAGCGGGCGCTGTGGGGGTGTCGGTCGGTGCCGGCGGTCAGGACGCCGCGGCGGCGTGACTGACCAGCGCCTTGCTGAACGCGGGCAGGTCGTCGGGGTTGCGCGAGGTGATGAGGACCCAGCCGTCGGTGTCGTCCACGTGCACCTCCTCGTCGACCCAGGTGCCACCGGCGTTGCGGACGTCGGTCTGCAACGACGGGTAGCTGGTCAACGTCCGGCCCCGCACCGCGCCGGCCTCGACCAGCGCCCACGGGCCGTGGCAGATGGCCGCGACGACCGTCCGGCTGGACACCGCGGCGGACACGAAGGCGACCGCTTCCCCGACCGTGCGCAGGGTGTCGGCGTTCACGGTGCCGCCGGGGATGACGACCGCGTCGTAGTCGGCGATGTCGGCGTCGGCGATGACCCGGTCCACCGGGTAGGCCTCCGACGGCTCGAGATCGTTGTTCACGGTGGACACCTCGCCCGCTTCGGGGGCGATCAGCACCGGTGTGCCCCCGGCGTCGATCACGGCCTGCCACGGCGTGGTCAGCTCCGGCTCCTCGATGCCGTGCTGGGAGGTCAGGAACGCGATGGTCTTGCCGGTGAGTTCGGCCATGAGGACTCCTTCGGATCAGGGGACCCCGGCATCCTTCGTCCGGGGCACTGCTGTGGTGCCCGATGGGGGGCCGGGCCGAAACCCGCCGGCGTGTCCCACGGCCGGGCGTGCGTCGTGGACCGTTGCGGCGCCCAGGGTCCCGATCGTCGTCGCTTCCGCGGCGACGACGGGTGGGTGCCCGAGGGCGCTCGCGCACACCCGCCGGCACCGCTCGCGCCGCGGTGGCCGTGGACCGCGCCGTGACCGGGCTCCACCGGAAACGCCGGGTGTGCGGGCGCACCGGGCGTTCCGGGGTGACGGACGGCGCGATCAGCCGGTCGTGGGCGTCGCCGTGGCGTCGCCGGGTTCCGGCGCACCCGGTCCACCGGAACCGGTCGTGGGCGCCGGGGGCGCATAGTCCAGCGGGATGCCGTCGGCTCCGGGTGGGCCGCTGACGAACGGCGGCGGATCGTCCACGTCGATGGACGGGTTGGCGCAGGTCGCGTTGAGCTCCGGCGTCGAGTACGGGTTGCGCAGCATCGCCAGCAGGAACTGTTCGAAGCGGGGATCGGCGCTGGAGTCCAGCGGCAGCTGATGTCCCCAGGCCTGCAGGGACAGCGGGGTGGCGAGTCCGGGGTAGGGCGTCATCACCAGGTAGGACACCTGCGGCACCAGCGCCTCGAGGTTCGCCCGCTCGTCGGCGGGGAGGCCGTCGGGGTCGTAGGCGATCCAGACCGCGCCGTGTTCGAGGGCGTGCACCATCATCTCGTCGCGGACCGGCGCGGAGTAGACGACGCCGTCGCAGGCCGCCCAGGCAGGGTCGTGCGGCCCGCCGACCGGGGGGTACCGGTCGTAGGCGACGCGGTCCGGGGCCGCGAAGTGGTAGCGCTGCGCGTAGAGCGAGGGCGCTCCGACGTAGACACCGTCGATGTCCACGGTGGGGTCCGGATTGGTCTCCGAGGGCAGCCAGCGGTCGTGCGAGTCGGGGTTCGTCGCGTCCGGGGAGGCGGCCGTCGACCCGTCGACCCCGCCGGCGGCGGTGGGTCGTCCGTCGACCGTCGGCGAACACGCCACCGTCAGGGCGACCGTCGTCAGGGCGACGGCGAGGCGCCGGGCGTGGGCACGGCGGTACGTCCGGGTCACAGCTACTCCTCCGTCGGGCCGTTCCCAGTGTGCCAGGCGCCCCGGACGTGACTGTGCGTCACCGGAACGGTGGCTCCCGCCGCGTCCGGCTCCACCCGTGCGGCCGGCGGAGGGCACCGCATCCGCGGACAGTGACCGGATCTGCGGGCGAGATTCACTCATCGTCACGTTGTCTTACTGTCCGTTACTCGGTTCAATGGGGTGGTGGTCACGTGCGGTGACCACCGGCCGTCCGTCGGCCCCGGACCAGGAGATTCCCGTGCTCAGATCCACTCCGACACCGGGCGCCGTCGTCCGCCGTCGCGGCACCCGCCGTGTCGTGACCCTCGTGGCCTCGTCGCGAGTGGTGGTCGCATCGTGAGTGGTGGTCGCATGGTGAGTGACGGAGCGGCCGCGGCGCCGGGAGCCACCGTCGCCCGCCGCCGACCCGCCGTCTGGGCGGCCCTGGACAGTGCGCCCGGCTACCGCCGGGTGGCCGGTACGGGGGTGTCGTCGCTGCTGGCGCTGGCCGCCGGTGCCGCCGTCGGGGTCGTGGCCCTGACCACCGACTCGACCCCGACGGTGGACCCTGCCGTGCTCGACATCGGCGCCTCGACGCCCACGGTCCCCGGCGGGGTCCCCGCCGACGGCTGGCTGCCGGTCCCACGGCTGCTGCTGATGCCGTTCACCGCCCTCGTCGGCACGCGGCTCGCGGTGACCCTGCTCGGCGTGGCCTGTCTCGTGGTGGCCGCGGCGGCGCTGTACCGCCTCACGGTGCGGATCTCGCTGGGTCGTGGCGGCCGGATCGCCGCGCTGCTCGTGCTCGTGGCCGCGCCGACCACGCTGTACCAGGAGACGACCACCACGACCGGCCCGGTGCTGATCGCCGCGCTGCTGGCCACCGTGGCCGGCCTGGCGCGTTGGGCACGGGTCAAGCGGACCCCGTCCGGCGGTGAACTGGCCATCTTCGCCGGCATCCCCTGCGCGATCGCCGTGCTCACCCGGTACGAGGGCTGGCTGCTGCTCGTCGGCGGCGTGGTGTTCATCGCGCTGGCCGCGCACCAGAAGGGTCGCGGGCCGCGGTTCGCGTTGCGCATGATCGCCTCGTTCGCAGCGGTACCGGCCGTCGGTGTGGCGTGGTGGCTGGCGTACAACTTCTCCACCCGCGGCACGGCCTTCGCCGGCGCCCCCGACGCGGCGGCCGCCCTCGGCCTGCCGTCGACGACCACCGCCGAGGTGCCGCCGCAGGGTCTGCTGCGCAGCATGACCGAGGCACTGCCCGCCGACGTCACCGGTGCGGTCGCCGTGGTCGTCGTGCTCATCGGTGTCGCCGCCGCGGTGCTGCGGTACCGATGGTCGGACCGGCTGTGGGTGGTCGGCCTCCTCGGCGCGGTGGCCGCCGCGGACGTCGTCGTCCTCAGCGGTGCGCTGGCGGCCGGTGGCCCGGGCTGGGTGGGTCGTACCGCACTGCCGGTCATCCCGGCGCTGGCCCTGACGACGGGTCTCGCGGTGGACTTCGCCCGCCGGGCCGTCCGTGCCCGCAGCGCTGTCACCGCGGTGCTGCCCGCGGCGCTGGCCGTCGCGTTGGTCGGCACGGCCGTCGGCGTGCGGCCCGGCGCCGACGACCACGCGGCCGCCGGGCCCGTCGCCGCACCGTCGGTCACCGGACCGTCCACCGCCGGATCGTCCGCTGCCGCGCCCGCACCGTCCACCGCCGCTCCAGCACCGCTGACCGCGGTACCAGCACCGCTCACCGCTCCGCCAGCGCCGGCCGGCCCCGACCGAACGGACCTCCCGTGACCGACACCGCCGTACCGGACCTCGCCGCGACGCCCGTCGCGGCACCGGCCGCCGACGTCGGGCCCGACCCGGTGTCGGACGGCTACCGCGAATACGCCCCGCTGCTCACGGCCAGCCCCACCGGAGCCGCCGGAGAGGCCAACTTCGCCGCCTGGGTGCCGCGTACCCCGCTGCCGCCCGTGCTGCCCCGCGAGACCGGGGGCCTGCTGGTCGCCGGCGGTCACATCACGCAGGAGCAGCTCGACCGGGCGCTCGAGGCGTCGCGCACCCAGGGCGGGTACGTCGGCGAGCACCTCGTCGCCCGCGGCGACATCCACGCGCTCACGCTGTACCGCGTCCTCGCCACGCTCTGGCAGGCACCCCTGGTCGACCTCGCCCACGAACGTGTGGACGAGGAGATGTTGCGCGGCATCGGGTCCCGGCAGATCCTCGCCCAGGGCTGGATCCCGGTCCGCCGTGAGGGTGACACGCTGGTCGTGGCCACCACCGTCGAGCCGACCGCGGCGCTGCTGGACCAGGTGCGGGCCGCGATGGGCGTGGACCGCCTCGACGTCCGCACCATCACCCCTCGCGACTACGCCCTCGCCGTCGGATCGGTGTTCCGCAACGCCCTGCTGCACGACGTCACCGACGGGTTGGCCGACGCGCAGCCCGAGCGATCGGCGCGGGTGAGCCTGTACCGCTGGCAACAGGTGGCCCCGGTCGCGCTCATCGTGCTGTGCGTCGTCGGGTTGGTGCTCGCGCCGAGCCCGACCGTGGTGGCGCTGCTCGTCGTGGCCAACCTCGCGCTGGGCGCCAGCGTCAGCTTCAAGCTCTTCGCGTCGCTGCGCTACCCGTGGGTGGTCGTCCGCGAGCGGTGGCGCGACCGCCGGCGGCGCCGTCTCGTCGCCCTCGACGCCGGCCCCGGCGATCCGCCCACGGCGCCGCCGGTGATCGCCGACCGTGACCTGCCCGTGTACACGATCCTGGTCCCGGCGTTCCACGAGGCCAACGTCATCGGCAAGGTGATCGACAACCTCGACCAGCTCGACTACCCGAAGTCCAAGCTCGACGTGCTGGTGCTGCTCGAGGAGGACGACACGGACACCATCGCGGCGGCCCGGGCGGCCCGCCCGCCGTCGTACGTGCGCATCGTCATCGTCCCGCGTGGGGTGCCGCAGACGAAGCCGCGGGCCTGCAACTACGGGCTCAGCTTCGCCCGCGGCAGCCTGGTGGTGATCTTCGACGCCGAGGACCGGCCCGAGCCCGACCAGCTGCGCCGGGTGGTGGCCGACTTCGCCCGCGACCGCGCCGACCGCGCCGCCGGCGGCACCGGCGCGCCGCTGGTGTGCGTGCAGTGCGCGCTCAACTACTCCAACGCCGGCTACAACGTCCTGACCCGGATGTTCGCCATCGAGTACACGCAGTGGTTCGACATGATGCTGCCCGGGCTGGACGGCACCGGCATCCCGATCCCGCTGGGCGGCACGTCCAACCACTTCGACACCGAGATGCTGCGGTTGCTCGGCGGCTGGGACCCCTACAACGTGACCGAGGATGCCGACCTCGGGATGCGCGCGTCGGCGCTGGGCTTCCGGGTGGGGGTCAACAGCTCCACCACGTGGGAGGAGGCGTGCTCGCAGACCGGCGCCTGGATCAAACAGCGCACCCGGTGGATCAAGGGCTACATGATCACCGCGGCGGTCAACTTCCGGCACCCGGTGAAGTTCTACCGCGCCACCGGGCCGCTGGGCCTCGTCGGGCTCACCGGGCTGATCCTCGGCACGCCCGCGGCTTTCGTGCTCTACCCGCTGCTGCTCGCACTGACCCTGGTGACGTTCGTCTTCGGCCGGTCCGTCGACCTCGACATCCCGCCGTGGCTGGTCGATCTGGGCATCGCCAACTTCGTCATCGGCAACGGGGCGACGATCATCGTGTCGGCGCTCATCGCCACCCGCCGGCACGGCTGGCGGATCGGCGTCTACGCCGTGCTGAACCCGCTGTACTGGGTGCTGCACTCGGTCGCCGCCTGGCGGGCGGCCTGGCAGACCCTGTTCACCCCGCACCACTGGGAGAAGACGCCGCATGGCCTCAGCGAGGACGGCGACGACGACGAGTGACCCGGCGCCGTCGGCCGACGGTGGCCGGGTCGTCGCCGGCGGGAGCCGGGCTCAGGCGGCGACGGAAGCGGCCGGGTGCCGGCCGGGTCGGCGCCGCCTGCCGACGGCGGCCGGGTCGTCACCGGCGGGAGCCCGGCTCAGGCGCCGACGTAGGCGGCCAGGTGCCGGCCGGTGAGCGTGGACCGGTCGGCGACCAGTGCCGCCGGGGTGCCCTCGAAGACGATCCGGCCGCCGTCGTGACCGGCGCCCGGGCCGAGGTCGATGATCCAGTCGGCGTGGGCCATCACCGCCTGGTGGTGCTCCACGACGATGACCGACGTGCCGCTGTCCACCAGTCGGTCGAGCAACCCCAGCAGCTGCTCGACGTCGGCCAGGTGCAGGCCGGTGGTGGGCTCGTCGAGGACGTACGTGCCGGCCCTGCCCCCCATGTGGGTGGCCAGCTTGAGCCGCTGGCGCTCGCCGCCGGACAGGGTGGTGAGCGGTTGGCCGATCGTCAGGTACCCGAGGCCGACGTCGACGAGCCGCTGCAGGATCAGGTGCGCGGCCGGCACCTTCGCCTCGCCGGCGGCGAAGAAGGCGCACGCCTGCGCCACCGACATCGTCAGCACCTCGCTGATGTCGCGGCCGCCCAGGTGGTAATCGAGCACCGAGGCGTCGAAGCGGCGGCCCTCACAGACCTCGCAGACCGTGGCCACCCCGGCCATCATCGCCAGGTCGGTGTAGATGACACCGTTGCCGTTGCAGTTCGGGCAGGCGCCCTCGGAGTTGGCGCTGAACAGGGCCGGCTTGACGCCGTTGGCCTTGGCGAACGCCTTGCGGATCGGCTCGAGCAGCCCGGTGTAGGTGGCCGGGTTGCTGCGCCGGGACCCGCGGATGGCGCCCTGGTCGATCGAGATGACCCCCGCCCCGGCCGGGATGGAACCGTGGACCAGCGAGCTCTTGCCCGAACCCGCGACCCCGGTGACCACCACCAGCACCCCGAGCGGGATGTCGACGTCGACGTCGCGCAGGTTGTGGGCGGACGCGCCGCGGATCCGCAATGCCCCGGTGGGGGTCCGGACGGTGTCCTTCAGGCGGGCACGGTCGTCCAGGTGCCGGCCGGTCAGGGTGCCCGACGCCCGTAGGCCCTCGACCGTGCCCTCGAAGCAGACCTCGCCGCCGGCGCTCCCGGCCCCCGGGCCGAGATCGACCACATGGTCGGCGATGACGATCATCTCGGGCTTGTGTTCGACCACCAGCACCGTGTTGCCCTTGTCGCGCAGCTGCAGCAGCAGGTCGTTCATCCGCTGGATGTCGTGCGGGTGCAGCCCGGCCGACGGCTCGTCGAAGACGTAGGTGACGTCGGTCAGCGACGACCCGAGGTGCCGGATCATCTTGACCCGCTGCGCCTCGCCGCCGGACAGCGTGCCGGCCGGCCGCTCCAGGGACAGGTAGCCGAGCCCGATGGCCACGAACGAGTCGAGCAGGTGTCGCAGCGACGCCAGCAGCGGCTTCACCGACGGTTCGGTCAGCCCCGCCACCCAGCCCGCGAGATCGGTGATCTGCATGGCGCAGGCGTCGGCGATGCTGATCCCGTCGATCTTGGACGAGCGCGCGGCCTCGGTCAGCCGGGTGCCGTGGCACTCCGGGCAGACGCCGAACGTCACCACCCGCTCCACGAACGCCCGGATGTGCGGCTGCATCGCGTCGACGTCCTTGGACAGGAAGGACTTCTGGATCTGGGGGACGAGCCCCGTGTAGGTCAGGTTGATGCCCTCGACCTTGATCTTGGTGGGCTCCTTGTAGAGCAGGTCGTCGAGCTCGCGCTTCGTGAACCGGCGGATCGGCTTGTCGGCGTCGAAGAACCCGCAGCCCCGGAAGATCCGGCCGTACCAGCCCTCCATGCTGTAGCCGGGAATGGACACCGCCCCCTCGTTGAGGGACTTGCTGTCGTCGTAGAGCTGGGTGAGGTCGATGTCGGAGACCGACCCGCGACCCTCGCACCGGGGACACATGCCACCGGTGACACTGAAGCTGCGGCGCTCCTTGACGGTGCGGCCGCCCTTCTCCGTCTCCACCGCGCCGGCGCCGCTGATGGAGGCGACGTTGAAGGAGAACGCCTGCGGAGAGCCGACGTAGGGCTGCCCGAGCCGGCTGAACAGGATGCGCAGCATGGCGTTCGCGTCGGTCGCGGTGCCGACGGTCGACCGCGGGTCGGCGCCCATCCGCTGCTGGTCGACGATGATCGCCGTCGTCAGACCGTCCAGCACGTCGACGTCCGGGCGGGCCAGCGTCGGCATGAAACCCTGCAGGAAGGCGCTGTAGGTCTCGTTGATCAGTCGTTGCGAGTCGGCGGCGATGGTGCCGAAGACCAGCGAGCTCTTGCCCGACCCGGACACCCCGGTGAACACGGTCAGCCGCCGCTTGGGCAGCTCGACGTCGATGTTCTTCAGGTTGTTCTGCCGGGCACCGTGCACCCGGATCAGGTCGTGGGAGTCGGCGGCGTGCCGCCCGGCGGCACGGTCCTCGGTCGTCGTGCGGGTGGTCATCGGATCTCCCTGCGGGGGGCGGGACCGCGGCCGTCGGACCGGGACGCGCGGTGGCTCGAACTGCTGGTGGAGGTCACCTTAGATCCGCCCCGGTCCGGTCGGCTTCTCGATTCCGGACCGGTCGGCGACACCCCGGCGCCGTGACGCCGGTGGGCTCCCCGGTCACCCCGCGTCCCGGCGGGTCCGGTTGGTGATGCCCACGGCCGCGAGCAACCCGGACGTGATGAGCAGGCCGGCGGTCCACGCGACGAGGCGGTGGAAGCCGTCGAGGTCCAGCACGCCGCCGGCGATCACTCCGGCGAAGGCGATGGCCACCAGGCCGGCCACCCGGGAGACGGCGTTGTTCACCGCGGAGCCGATCCCGGCGTGCCGCTCGGCGATGCCGCCCAGGATGGCCGAGGTCAACGGGGCGACGGTGACGGCCAGTCCGACACCGAACACCACGATCCCCGGCATCAGCTGGGTCCACAGCTGCAACGGCACCTCGGCGCCGAGCATCAGCAGGTAGCCCACGCCGGCGATCACCGGTCCGGCCGCCATGAACAGCCGCGGCCCGAGACGCCCGGCGAGACCGCCGAAGACCGACGACAGCAGCAGCATCATCACCGTCACCGGCATCAGCACCACCCCGGCCGCGGTGGCGGTGAACCCGGCGACCTGCTGCAGGAAGAGCGTGACGGCGAACGAGCCGAGCGACAGCGCCCCGTAGATGCCCACGGTGGCGAGGTTGCCGACCCAGAAGTTGCGCACCCCGAACAGCTCCAGTGGCAGCATGGGGTGCCGGCTGCGCCGTTCGACCAGCAGGAACGCGGCGAAACAGGCCGATCCCAGGACCAGCGGCAGGTAGACGACCGGCGAGTGCCAGCCGAACCGCCCCTGCTCGATCAGCGCGAAGACGGGACCGGCCAGCCCCGTGGCACCGAGCGCGGCGCCGAGGTAGTCCACCGGGACGCGGTGCGCGGGCGGTACGTGGGGATCGGCGCGGTTCAACCGCGCGAGCATGACCACGGTGACGGCGATGGGCAGCACGTTGATGCCGAACACCCAGCGCCAGGAGACCGCGTCGACGAACACCCCACCGAGCAGCGGCCCCACGATCGCGGCGACCCCCGACCACGCCGTCCAGCGCCCGATCGCCCGGCTCTGCGCCGGTCCGCTGAGGGCGGCGATGACCATGGCCAGGCTGGACGGCACCAGCAGGGCGCCCGCCGCGCCCTGCAGTCCCCGCGCCACGACCAGGAACAGTCCGCCCGGCGCGACGGCGCAGAGCACCGACGTCACCCCGAAACCGAGCAGGCCGATCCGCAGGATGCGGACCCGGCCGAACTGGTCGGACAGTGATCCGGCCAGCAGGATCAGCGATCCCAGGGTGATCAGGTAGGCGTCGAGGACCCACTGCTGGATGGTCAGCCCGCCACCCAGGTCGCCGACGATGGCGGGCAACGCCACGTTCACCACGGTGCCGTCGAGGAAGGCCACGAAGCTGGCCAGGATCGCCACCACCAGGACCTGCCGCTGCAGCGGGGTCATCGGGGCGGTGCCCGGGGCGGGGGGAGCTGGGGGCTCGACCGGCCGGGTCACCGGCGGCCTACCGTCGTCGGGCATGGAACACGCACCGGCGGACACCGCGGGAACCACCGGGATCGGCCGGCGGCGGTGGCGGTCACAGCTGCTTCCCGACGGCAGCGGACCGGCCGACCCCGCCGACGTGGTCCGGTGGCTGGGTGCGGTGCAGGCCCAGGACCACGGTCAGTCGCTGTGGGCGGTGGCCTCCCGGATGCGCGAGCCGTCGACCGCCCGGGTGGCGGCGGCCGCGACGGACGGCCGGATCCTGCGGACCTGGCCGATGCGCGGCACCCTGCACTGGGTGGCCGCCGAGGACGCGCACTGGATGGTGGCGCTGTCGGCCGACCGGATGGCCACGACCGCGGCGACCCGCCGACGTCAACTCGGGATCACCGACGACGAGCTGGCCCGGGCCGGTGAGGTGCTGGTGGCCGCGCTGACCGACGGGGACGTGTGGGACAGGCCGCGGGTGATGGCGCTGTGGACGGACGCGGGGATCCCGGTCGACGGCCAGCGCGGCTACCACCTGCTCTGGAACCTGGCACTGCAGCGGGTGGTGGCGATCGGTCCGATGGCGGGCCGCCAGCAGACCGTCGTGGACCTGGACAGCCACGTGCCACCGGAACGTCGGGCGACCCCGGCCGATCCCGGCGCCGAGCTGGCCCGCCGCTACCTGCAGAGCCACGCGCCGTGCACCGACCGCGATTTCGCCTGGTGGTGCGGCAGCACGCTGACCGAGGCCCGGCGGCGGCTCACCGCCGCCGGCGCGGTGCCCGACCCGACGGGGGACCGGCTGCTGACCGCGCCGGACGGGTCCGCCGCGGCGGCCGGCGCGTCCGGGGTCGCCCTGCTGGCCGGCTTCGACGAGTTCCTGCTCGGCTACCAGGACCGTTCCGCCGTGCTGCCCACTGCCTTCGCCGACCGGATCGTTCCCGGCGCCAACGGCATCTTCGCGCCGTGCGTGGTGGTCGACGGCGTGGTGGCGGGCACCTGGCGGCGGACCCTGACCCGCGGTGGCGTGACGGTCACGGTCGTCCCGTTCCCCGGTCGCGCACTCGATCCGGACGAACTCACCCGGGCGGCCCGCCGCTACGCCGCCGCGATCGGGGTGTCCGAGGTGGCCGTCGCCGTCGACGGATGACCGGGGACGGACGGGTGCCGCCGGTCGGGTGTCCGGTGGCTGTGGGGCGTCGTCGCGCCGTCCGCGGACCCCGTGGACGGTGGTGATGGTGCCGTCGATGGCGAGCTCCCTCGTGAGCACCGCCGGCGGGCCCCGGGCGGTACGGCCACGAGCGTAGAGAACCGGTCCGACACTGTGCCGCCGGCGGGGCCCGCCCCGACCTCCGACGCGACAGGCGCCGCCGACCGGGACCGCGGACGGGGACGGACCGCCCAGGAAACGCAGAACACCCCCGGGCCGGTGGCCCGAGGGTGTCGCGTGGCGCCGATGAGGGCCGATCTCTCGGTGCCCCCGGCAGGATTCGAACCTGCGCACCTGCCTCCGGAGGGCAGTGCTCTATCCCCTGAGCTACGGGGGCGCGAGAGATGACACTACCCGACAGTCGGGGCGCCGGTTGCCACCTCGTCCGTCCGGGCGACACCGGTGTCGCCACGGGGCACCCGGTAGCGGGTCAACCGCGAGCTGTTGCCGACCACGGCGACCGACGACGCGTTGTGCAGGATGGCCGCCAGCACCGGCGACAGTGCGCCGGCCGCGCTCACGGCCAGGCCCACGGCGTTGACCGCGATGGACATGCCGTAGTTCTGCCGGATCAACCCGACACTGTGCCGGCTCAGGTCACGCAGCTCCAGCACCGCGTCCAGGCGGTCACTGGCCAGCGCGACGTCGGCGGTCTCCACGGCGACGTCGGTCCCGCCGAGGCCCATCGCGATCCCGATGTCGGCCAGCGCCAGCGCCGGGGCGTCGTTGGTGCCGTCCCCGACCATGGCCACCGTGTGACCGGTGGCCTGCAGCTCCCGCACGATGGCCTGTTTGTCCTCGGGGAGCACCTCGGCGTGCCACGAGTCGATGCCCAGCTCGGCGGCGACCACGGCGGCGGTGTCGGCGTGGTCCCCGGTGAGCATGACGATGCGGCGGACTCCGTCCGCCCGCAGCCGGGCCAGGACCCGGGCGGCCTCCGGACGCACCGTGTCACGCAGGCTGACCAGCCCGACGAGAGAGCCGTCCACCGCCAGCAGCAGCGGGGTCTCGGCGCGCCGTTGCAGCCGGGCGACCCAGCCGCGGGCGTCGTCCCCGACGGTCACGCCCTCCTGCGCCAGCAGCGTCGAGTTGCCCAGCAGCAGCACCCGGCCGTCGGCCTGGGTCCGCATGCCCAGGCCCAGCAGCACCTCGCACTCCTCGTGCGCGGGGATCGAGATGCGCCGCTCCTCCGTGGACCGGATCACCGCCTGCGCCAACGGGTGTCGCGAGTGGATCTCCGAACTCGCCGCGTACGCCAGCACCCGCTCGGGCTCCCAGTCGGACGCGAACGAGATCACCTCGGTCACCACCGGCCGACCCTCGGTCAGGGTGCCCGTCTTGTCGAACACGATCGCGTCGACCCGGCCCATCGCCTCCAGATGCGAGCCGCCCTTGATGAGGATGCCGCGTCGGGCGCCGTTGCCGATCGCCGCGCTGATCGCGGTCGGCGTGGCAAGGCCGACCGCACACGGGCACGCCACGAGCAGCATCGTCATCGCCCGACGCACGTCCCGGGTGACCAGCAGCGTCGCCGCCGCCACCGCGAACGACAGGGGGACGAACCGCCGGGAGAAGTTGTCGCCGACGGTCTGGATCGGTGCCCGGTCGGCCTGCGCCTCCTCGACACGGCTGATGATCCGGCCGATGGCGGTCTCGGCGCCGACCGCGGTGGCCCGCACGACGAGCCGGCCGCGGAGCAGCACACTGCCGGCGTGCACCGCGTCGCCGGCAGTCACGGTGACGGGCAGGCTCTCCCCGGTGATGGCGCTCTGGTCGAGGATGCCGTCACCGGTGACGACGACGCCGTCCACCGGCAGCGCGATCTGCTCGTGCACCACGACGTGGTCACCCGGCCGCAGCACCGCGATGTCGACGCGCTGCTCCGTGTCGTCCGGGCCCTGGGTCCAGATGGACGTCTGGGTGCCGGTGAGCAGGCTGGTGATCGCCCGCCGGGTCCGGCGCAGCGTGAGGTCCTGCAGGTACTCGCCGATGTTGAGCAGCCACAGCACGGTCAGCGCGACGACGTTCTCGCGGAGCAGCAGCGACGCCACCGTGGCGGCCGACACCAGCGCGTCGGTCCCGGCGGTGCGCCGGCCGCGCAACGTCGCCAGCGCGCCGCGGAAGAACGGGTAGCCGGTGAACAGCGTCACCCCGGTGGCCACCGTGCGGCTGCGCGGACCGAGCACGGCGGGGCGCCGCAGGCCGTAGCGGCGGAGGCCGAGCAGGACCAGAGCGGCGCCGCCGACGACCATCCGGAGCAGGTCGCGATTGCCGACGTCGGCCGACCGGGGGAGCCGGTCGACCGGCCTGGCGGGGACGTGGGTGCGCGCGTCGCCGATACCGGCGAGGACGGCCTCGACGTCGGTGCGGTCAGGGTCGAACCAGACGACCACCGAACCGGTCCGCGGATAGGCATGCACCGCCCGGACCCCGGGCCTGGTGGCGACCAGATCCTCGACGACGACGGCCCGCGCGGTGGCGCAGCGCAGCCAGTCCGCGGTCAGCCGCAGCCGGCCGCCGGCGTGGGCGACGACACGCATCAGTGCTGGTGGTCGTGGACGGTCGGGGCGCCCGGCGGGGTGGCCTGCTCGCCGACCTTCTCCCTGGCCTCGGCGACGATGTCGGCGGCGACGAGACGGGTGTTCTCGGCGCCGTGCTCGGCGGCTCGGACGGCCCGCAGCCCGGCGGCGGTGACGCCGACGGCGGCCTGGTGGGCGACGCGGCCGAGCCGTCCGCTACGGGCGGCGTTGACCACGGTGACACCGGCGACGCCGCTGATCACCGCGCCGACGGCCTTGCCGAGTACTGCCTGGATCATGGGAGTCCTTCCGGTCTGGCGACACACGCCGCCCCACGATCATTGCTGATAACTGTTATCAACACCAACAAGCGCGGGGGTACGACGGCCCCGACCGGAAGACGGCGGCGGCGCCCTCAGGAGCTGGGCGCGGAGGTCATCCCGGTCATGCCGGTCATGCCGGTCATGCCGGTCATGCCGGTCATGCCGGTCATGCCGGTCATGCCGGTCATGCCGGTCATCGCGTCTCCGTCCGCGGTCGTGGCGCCGCTGTCCGACGCGGTCGGGGAGCCGGCCGCCCCCGACGATCCCGACGCCACCGGCGCGGCGCCCACCGCCAGCGGCTGCTCGCCGTAGGTCTGCCGGAGCAGGGACGTCATCGACGCGATCTCGGCGACCTGCCCCTGGGCCATCTTCAGTGCCATGTTCTTGACCACCGGGTTCGTGGCGTAGGTGGCGGCGTAGTCCATCATCGGCACGCCGCCCTCGTGGTGGCGGATCATCAGCTGCAGGAAATAGGCGTCCGAGGCGTCCCCGCGCAGCGTCTTGAGCCGGTCGACCTCGGCCCGCGTCGCCATTCCCGGCATCAACGCGCCGGCGGCGACGGACGCCCGGTCCATGGTCGTGGCGACCGCCATCGGATCGGCGCCGGTCATCCCGGGCATGCCCGCCATGCCGCCCATGTCGTGTCCACCGGCGGCCGACATCCACGCCATCAGCGGTCGGGGGTTGTTCAGCGAGTACCCCCAGAGCTGCAGGAACCCGCCCATCTGGCCGATCTGCGAGGTCTGCTGGTACTCGATGTCGTAGCCGATACCGGCGACCTCGGCGCGGCCGCCGTTGAGCTGCACCAGGTGCGCGAGCTCCACGCCCTGCTCGTGGTGGACCGACATGTCGTACAGGAAACCGACGTCGACCGAGTCCGCCGCCGGCCGGGTCAGCGACTCCGACGACGGCGCGGCGGCGTTGCCCAGGGCCAGACCCACGGTGCCGCCGATGAGCAGCATCACCACGGCACCCAGGGCGAGGACGAGCCCGGTGCCGCCGCGGCCCCAGCGCTGGAACACCGAGGACGGTGCGGGTGCGGTCACCGGTACCGGGTCGAGATCCCGCGCGGGGGTGGGTGCGCCGGAGGTCATCCGGTGGTCGCCGCCACGGAGGGCTCGGTCGTCTCGGCGGTGTCGGAGGACTCCGTGCCGGTCGCCGCCGGGGCGGTGTCGCCGGTCGGGACGGCCTCGGCCGAGGTGGTGGCCGGGTCCGCGGTGCCGGACTCCGTCATGCCGGTCTCGGGAGCGGTCTCACCCTGCGCCTCGGCGCTGTCCTGGGTGACAACCGCTCCGCTGGCGCCGCCGGTGCCGTCCATCTGCACGGCGTCGGCCCCGGGCGGGGTCGCGTCGAAGGCGGGGGGGTTCGCGATGTCGAAGGTCGGCTGCGCGCAGGTGCCGTTGACCTCGGGCGTCAGGAACTGGTTGCGCTGCAACGCGGTGATGAACTGCTGGATGCGCCCGTCGTCGGCCGAGTCGACCTTGAGCTGGTGGGCCCAGGCCTGCAGCGAGATGCGGGAGTCCAGGCCGGGGTAGGGGCTCAGGGTGATGTACTGCTTGCCCTCGACCAGACCGCGGAGGGTGTCCAGCTGGTCGCCGATGGTGTCGGGGTTGTAGGTGATCCAGATGGCGCCGTGCTCCAGCGTGTGGACCATGTTCTCGTTACGGACGGGGACCTCGTAGACCACGCCGTTGCACGCCGCCCACTCGGCGTCGTGCGGGCCGCCGACCGGCGGGAACCGGTCGTAGGCCACCCGCGTCGGGGGCGTGACGTGCAGGCCGACCTTGTAGGTGTCGGCGGCCCCGGTGAAGACGCCCTCGATGCCGGCCGCCGGGTCCTGGTTCTCCGCCGTGGGCACGAACGGGGCGAGCACCTCGGCGGCCTGGTTCTTGTCCTCGCGGGCGTTGAAGACCACGAAGAAGATGGTCGCGGCGAGCGCGACGATCACGGTGACCGCGGTGATGGTCAGCCAGGGCAGACCCTCCCGCTGGTTGATCACCGGCAGCTCGCGGCGTGCCTTCTTCGCGTTCTTACCACTGGCCATCATGGAAGACAGGACCTCGTTCTGCTGGTGATCACGGAATCGGGGGGACGACGGAGGAGCGGCAACGGCCCCCACGTCGGCAACGGCCACCCATCCTACGAGGTGGCGGGTCGCGGGATGGTCACCGTCACCGGTGGGTTCCATGTGAGCCGCGGCGGGCCCGGGACCCCCACCCGGACGCCGGACGCGCCCGGACGCACCGCTGCGGAGTGTGACGATGGCAACGCCGCACGCTCGACCCGGGTCGGCCGATGGGGAAGAAATCACCCCGATGGTGTGTTGTAGGGAGTAGCCGACCCTGGATGCGCTGGTGGAGACACCGACAGACGGCGTTGTGAACCAACGCGGCAGTCGAGCATGGGCGATGCGGGAGGTTCGATTCCTCCCGTCGGCACCACCGGTCCGCGCGGACGGCCCCACGGCCGGTCGGCCGGACCACCTGGAGTGTTCCGGCGGTCAGAATTGCCGGTCGGACCTTCCTAAGATGGGGGGGTGAACCCCGCACAACTCTCGGCCGCCATCCAGGCTGCGCTCGTGGCGGCGCTGGCCGACCTGAGCGACCTCCCGGCGGACAGCGCCGGCCCGGCTCGGATCCCCGACGTCGTGGTGGAACGCCCCCGCAACCGTGAGCACGGCGACTACGCCACCTCGGTCGCGCTGAAGCTGGCCGGCCAACTCGGCCGCAAGCCACGCGACATCGCCCAGGCCATCGCCGACAAGCTGGCCGGTGCCGACGGCATCGCCGCGGTCGAGATCGCCGGCCCCGGATTCCTCAACATCCGGCTCGACACCAGTGCCGCGGGCGCGATCGTCGGCCAGATCGTCGCCGCCGGGGACGGTTACGGCCGGGGGACCGCACTCGCCGGCTCCCGGATCAACCTGGAGTTCGTCTCGGCGAACCCCACGGGTCCGGTGCACATCGGCGGCGCCCGCTGGGCCGCGGTCGGCGACGCCCTCGGCCGGGTGCTGTCGGCCCAGGGCGCGGACGTGGTGCGTGAGTACTACTTCAACGACGCGGGTGCCCAGATCGACCGCTTCGCCGGATCCCTGCTGGCCGCCGCCCGCGGCCGTGCGACCCCCGAGAACGGTTACGGCGGCGCGTACATCACCGAGATCGCGGACAAGGTCACCGCCGCCCACCCGGAGGTCGCGACGCTCGACGACGACGCCGCGACGGCCGTGTTCGCCCGCGCCGGGGTCGACCTGATGTTCGCCGACATCAAGGCCACCCTGCACGCCTTCCGCACCGACTTCGACGTCTACTTCCACGAGGACTCGCTGCACAGCTCGGGCGCGGTCACCGCCGCGGTCGGCCGGCTGCAGGCCAGCGGCCACCTGTACGAGAAGGACGGTGCCTGGTGGCTGCGCAGCACCGAGTACGGCGACGACAAGGACCGCGTCGTCATCAAGAGCGACGGCAATCCCGCCTACATCGCCGGTGACCTCGCCTACTTCCTGGACAAGCGCTCACGCGGTTTCGACCTGTGCATCTACATGCTGGGCGCCGACCACCACGGCTACATCGCCCGCCTGAAGGCCGCCGCGGCCGCCTTCGACGACGACCCGGACACCGTCGAGGTGATGATCGGCCAGATGGTCAACCTGGTGCAGGGCGGGCAGCCCGTCCGGATGAGCAAGCGCGCCGGCACCGTGATCACCCTGGACGACCTCATCGACGCGCTGGGCATCGACGCGTCGCGGTACGCCCTGATCCGCTACTCCGTCGACACCACCATGGATCTCGATCTGGACCTGTGGACGCGCCAGACCAACGACAACCCCGTCTTCTACGTCCAGTACGCCCACGCGCGGTTGGCGTCGCTGGCGCGCAACGCCGCCGATCTGGGCATCACCGTCGGCGGCGACTACGACGCGGCCCTGCTCGACACTCCGCAGGAGTCCAACCTGCTCGCGCAGCTGGCGGCGTTCCCGGCGGTGCTGGCGACCGCGGCCGACCTGCGCGAGCCGCACCGGGTGGCCCGGTATCTGGAGGAGGTGGCGTCGGCGTACCACAAGTTCTACGACGCCGTCCGGGTGCTGCCGATGGGTGACGAGGCGCCGGACGCGTCCACCCAGGCCCGGCTGCAGCTGTGCGCCGCGACCCGCCAGGTCCTGGCCAACGGACTGGCCATCCTCGGCATCTCGGCCCCGGAGCGGATGTGAGGGCGCATCCGGCCGGGCCGCGGCACGCCGACGTCGTCCAGGAGCGGCACAGCTCCGGGCCGCCGCGCGACCTGAACACCCTGGACCCGAAGGTGTGGCCGCGCAACATCTCTCGCGGTCCGGACGGTGAGATGCGGTTGGCCGGCGTCGATGTGCGCGACCTCGCGGCCACCCACCGGACGCCGGTGATGGTAATGGACGAGGCCGACTTCCGTTCCCGCTGCCACGATTTCGCCGACGCCTTCGGCTCGGCGGCGGCCGTGCACTACGCGTCCAAGGCCTTCCTGTCCGGTGAGATCGCGCGCTGGCTGGACGACGAGGGCCTGGGCCTGGACGTCTGCTCCGAGGGCGAGCTCGCGGTCGCGCTGCGGGCCGGTTTCCCGGCCGGGCGCATCGCGTTCCACGGTTCCAACAAGTCCGAGCGCGAGCTGCGCACCGCGGTCGACGCGGGCATCGGTGCGATCGTGGTGGACTCGTACTACGAGATCGCCCGGTTGGCCGAGCTCGCACTGGAGCGGGCCGACGAACCGTCCCGGTCGGTCCGGGAGGCCGCGTCACGCAACGGGTCCACCGCCACCCTGGAGCCGATCCCGGTGATGGTCCGGGTGACGGTCGGCGTCGAGGCGCACACCCACGAGTTCATCGCCACCGCGCACGAGGACCAGAAGTTCGGTTTCTCGCTCACCGGTGGCGACGCCGCCGAGGCCATCCGCCGGATCGCGGCCTGCGCCGGCCTGCGGCTGGTCGGACTGCACTCCCACATCGGCTCGCAGATCTTCGATCCGGCCGGGTTCGAGGTCGCCGCCCACCGGGTGGTGCGGCTGCTCGCCGACACCGTCACCGAGCACCCCGAACTGGCCGACACCCTGACCACGCTCGACCTCGGCGGCGGCCTCGGGATCGCCTACACCTCGGCCGACGACCCGACGCCGCCGGACGTGATGGCGAAGGCGCTGGCCGACATCGTCTCCCGCGAGGCGCAGCTGGCCGGGATCGCGGTCCCGCGGATCGCGGTGGAGCCCGGCCGGGCCATCGTCGGCCCGGGCACCGTCACCGTCTACGAGGTCGGCACCATCAAGGACGTCGTGCTCGACGGCGGGATGGTGCGCCGCTACGTCTCCGTCGACGGCGGGATGAGCGACAACATCCGCACCGCGCTGTACGACGCCGAGTACACCGTCACGCTCGCGTCGCGCACGTCGGACGCCCCGCCGATGACCAGCCGTGTGGTCGGCAAGCACTGCGAGAGCGGCGACATCGTCGTGCGGGACTGCTACCTGCCGTCCGACATCGCCGTGGGGGACCTGATCGCGGTGGCCGCCACCGGGGCCTACTGCTACGTGATGAGCAGCAACTACAACCGGGTGCCGCGCCCGGCCGTGGTCGCCGTGCGCGACGGCGCCGACCGCACGGTGCTGCGCCGTGAGACCGACGACGACCTGATGCGACTGGAGACATGGTGAGCACGCCTGCACACGACCCCGACAACGCCGGGACCACCGGAGCCGGGCCCGCGCCCGGGACGACACCGCCGCGCCCGCAGCAGCCGTCCCTCGCGGTGGGGATGGTCCTGCTGGTGCTGGCCGCCGTCCTCATCGTGGTTGTGCTGGTGCAGCCGACGATGGCGCCCTGGCTCAAGATCACCATCGCGGTGCTGGCCGTCCTCACGGTCGTCGCGCTGCTGGTGTTCTCGGTGCTCCTGGTGCGTTCCACCAAGCAGGCGGGCCGCGGCCGATGAGCGACCCCGCGAAGTCCGGCCGCACCGTCCGCGTCGCCCTGCTGGGCTGCGGCGTGGTGGGTTCCCAGGTCGTGCGGCTGCTGACCGAGAACGCCGCCGAGCTCACGGCCCGCGTCGGCGCCCCGCTGGAACTGGTCGGGGTGGCCGTGCGCCACCCGGACCGGCACCGTGAGCTGCCCGCCGACCTGGTCACCGGCGACGCGGCGGCGCTGGTCGCCCGCGAGGACGTCGACGTGGTCGTCGAGGTGATGGGCGGGCTCGACCCGGCCCGGGAGCTGCTGCTGACCGCGCTGCGCCGCGGTGCCGGCGTCGTCACCGCCAACAAGGCCCTGCTGGCGGCGCACGGTCCGGAGATCTTCACGGCGGCCGACGCCGGGGGACCGGGCCTGTACTTCGAGGCCGCGGTGGCCGGGGCCATCCCGCTGATCCGGCCCATCCGCGAATCGCTCGCCGGTGACCGCGTCTCGCGGGTGATGGGCATCGTCAACGGCACCACCAACTTCATCCTGTCCGCCATGGACAGCACGGGCTCCACGTACGAAGCCGCGCTGGCCGAGGCCACCCGGCTCGGGTACGCCGAGGCCGACCCGACCGCCGACGTCGAGGGCTTCGACGCCGCGGCCAAGGCCGCCATCATCGCCTCGCTGGCCTTCCACACCCGGGTCAACGCCGACGACGTCTACCGCGAGGGGATCTCCGGGGTGTCCGCCGCGGAGATCGCCGCCGCTCGCGAGATCGGTTGCACGGTCAAGCTCCTCGCGATCTGCGAGCGCATCACCACGCCGACCGGCGAGGCCGTTTCGGCCCGCGTGCACCCGGTCATGCTGCCACGCACCCACCCGCTGGCCGGGGTGGACGGGGCGTACAACGCGGTCTACGTCGAGGCGGAAGCGGCAGGTCAGCTGATGTTCTACGGTCCCGGTGCCGGCGGCGCCCCCACCGCTTCGGCGGTCCTCGGGGACCTGGTGACGGTCGCCCGCAACACCGTCGTCGGCGCCCGCGGTCCGCGGGAGTCGGCCTACGCGGAGCTGCCCAACCAGCCGCTGGGCGAGGTGACCAGTCAGTACCACATCTCGCTGGACGTCCAGGATCGCGCCGGGGTGCTGGCCCAGGTCGCGCAGTGCTTCGCCGACCTCGGCATCTCGATCTCCACTGTCCGGCAGGCCGGCACCGGCAACGACGCGACGCTGGTGATCGTCACCCACTGCGGCCCGGAGGCGGCCCTCACCGAGACCGTGCGGCGGCTCAGCGGGATGGACGCCGTCCGCAAGGTCAACTCGGTGATGCGGGTCGTCTCCGAGTAGTCCGACGGGACCGGCACTCCCACAGCAGCACGAGCACACACCAGCACCGACGACCGAGCACAGGCAGAAAGCAGACGACGCGATGACCGGACTCACCGAACGCGCACTGGGCACCCACTCCCGGTGGCCGGGCCTGATCCGGGCGTACGCCGACCGGGTCGCCGTCCCCGAGGGGGCGGAGATCATCACCCTGTTCGAAGGTGGGACGCCGCTGCTGCCGGCCCCCGCGCTGTCGCGCCGGACCGGGTGCGAGGTCTTCCTCAAGATCGAGGGCGCCAACCCGACCGGCTCGTTCAAGGACCGCGGGATGACCGTCGCCGTCACGCACGCGGCCGCCGGCGGCGCCAAGGCCGTGATCTGCGCCTCGACCGGCAACACCTCCGCCGCGGCGTCGGCCTACGCCGCCCGCGCCGGGCTGACCAGCGCCGTCCTGATCCCCACCGGCAAGATCGCCGCCGGCAAGCTGGCGCAGGCCGTCGCGTACGGGGCGAAGATCCTGCAGATCCAGGGCAACTTCGACGACTGCCTGGAGCTCGCCCGCAAGGTCGTGATCGACCACCCGGAGATCGGCCTGGTCAACTCGGTCAACCCGGCCCGCATCGAAGGCCAGAAGACCGCCAGCTTCGAGGTCTGCGACGTCCTCGGCCGCGCCCCCGACGTGCACATCCTGCCGGTCGGCAACGCCGGCAACATCACCGCGTACTGGAAGGGCTACGTCGAATACCACGCCGACGGCCTGATCGACTCACTGCCGCGCATGTTCGGTTTCCAGGCCGCCGGGGCCGCGCCGCTGGTGCACGGCGCCCCGGTACCGCACCCGGAGACCATCGCCACCGCCATCCGGATCGGCGCGCCCGCCTCCTGGGACGGCGCCATCGGCGCGCGCGACCGGTCGAACGGTCTCATCGACGCGGTCACCGACGAGCAGATCCTCGAGGCCTACCGACTGATCGCCAGCACCGAGGGGGTGTTCGTCGAGCCCGGCTCGGCCGCATCCATCGCCGGCCTGCTGATGACCGCGGCCGACGGGCGGCTGCCGAAGGGCTCCACCGTGGTCTGCACCGTCACCGGACACGGCCTGAAGGACCCCGACGTGGCGCTGGCGACCATGGAGCTGCCGACCGTCATCCCGGTCGACTCCGAGGCCGTCGCGGCCGCGCTGGACCTGTCGTGACGTGGTCGGTGTGACCGGCGCCGCCGGGTACGACGGCCGCCAGGTCTGCGTCCGGGTCCCCGCCACGTCGGCCAACATCGGCCCCGGCTACGACAGTTTCGGCATCGCGATGGGCCGCTACGACGACGTCCGGGCACGCCTGACCGACGGGCCCACGCTGGTCACGGTGACCGGCGTGGCCGCCGACGAGGTCCCGCGCGACGAGACCCATCTGGTGGTCCGTGCGGCCGCCCGGCTGTTCGCCGAGCTCGGCGAACCCGCGCACCGCCTGGACCTGACGTGCGAGAACCGCATCCCGCACGGGGGAGGCCAGGGTTCGTCGGCCGCCGCCACCGTGGCCGGGATGCTGCTGGCCCGCGAGCTGGTCCCCGCGGGCGCCCAGCTGGGCCGCGAGGACGTGCTGCGGCTGGCCACCGAGATGGAGGGCCACCCGGACAACGTGGCCCCCACCGTGTTCGGCGGCCTGACCGTGTCGTGGGTCCGGGAGGACGGCAGCGTCGGGTGCATCCGGCACGAGGTGCACCCGGAGATCCGGCTGGTCGTGTTCACGGCCCCGTCGCACTCGTCGACGAAGACGACCAGGGCGATGCTGCCCGCGGTCATCCCGCACGCCGACGCCGCGGCGAACTCCGCCGCGACCGCGGTGCTGCTGCACGCGATGACCGACGACCCGGCGTACCTGATGGACGGCACCGTCGACCGGTTGCACCAGAGCTACCGGGCGGCGGCGATGCCCGAATCCGCACAACTCGTGGCCGAGCTGCGTTCCGCCGGCATCCCCGCGGTCATCTCCGGCGCGGGCGCATCCGTTCTGGCCATCCTGGACCGGCCGCTGGACGTGCACGCGTGGCAGCCGGTCGGGTTCGTCGCCGAGGAGATAGAGGTCGACCAGGTCGGCGCGCAGGTCACCGTCGAGGTGCCGTCCGAGGTCGGCGACCCGCGCTGATCCCCGGCCGGCGCCCGATCTGTGCTGATGGGGTCGGCGGGGACACACCGGAGCCGGTGTTGTCACTGTGGACCGAACACCATTACAGTGGAACTCGATCGTCGGCAAGGGGTGGGTGACCTCCGGTCGGAACAGCCGGTCGATCCGATCGATGATCGTTCTCCACCATCCGCTCGCGCCTCCGGGTCCGGCGGTCTCTGCACACAGCACACTCCTGGATCTCTATCTCTGGATTCCCCTCGCGTCAGCCGCGTGTCCGTACCGCCGTACACCGGCGCAGCGTCACCGCACCGGACCGGTACGCCGTGCACGCACCGGACGCGACCATCACTCCTCCCACGTCAGGTCTGGGCGTGGACTGGCAGCCGTCGGCAGTACTCACCGCGGCGCACAACCCACCGGCATCCACTGCCGGTGAACAGGAAGGATCTTCGTGAGCGAGACCACGGAGCTGCTCGATACCCCGCAGACCGCATCGTCGGGCCGCGGCAAGGGCCTGACGGGCATGGTGTTGCCCGATCTCAAGGCGATGGCCAGCCGGCTCGGCATCAAGGGCACCTCGGCCATGCGCAAGGGCGACCTGATCGCCGCCATCTCCGCCCGTCAGAGCGGTGAGGGGCGCACCGGCGACACCGCCGCCGCCGGCCAGGCACCGACCCAGGCTCCGGCCACCGGACAGGCGCCGGCGGCCGCCCAGGCCCCGGCCGAGGGCACCCAGCGCCCGCCGCGGGCCCGTCGCAGCGCGAGCCGACCGGCCGGCAGCCCGGAGACCGACGCCGCAGCGACCACCGGTGCGCCTGCAGCCCCCGCCCCGGCCGTCGAGGCCTCGGCCGCCGACGCCCCGCGTCGCGACCAGCGCGGATCCGCGCAGGACACCGCGGCCGCGGACACCCGCGGCCGGACCGGCGAGGCTCCCGCGCGTCCGCGGTCCGAACACGACGGCGGCGGCGACGCCCCCGCCCGGGACGGCGGCGACACCGGTGCCCGCGCGAACGACGGCGACACCCGCTCCCGTCAGGACGGCGACACCCGTCGCGACCAGGCGGGCGGCGACACCGGTGCCCGCGCGAACGACGGCGACACCCGCTCCCGTCAGGACGGCGACACCCGTCGCGACCAGGCGGGCGGCGACACCGGGGACCGCTCCGGCGAACGCACCGACCGTGGTGACGGATCGGGATCCGACGAGTTCCCCAGCCGCGACCGCAGCCGCCGCAACCGCCGCAACCGCCGTGACCGCGACCGCCCGGCGGACGGTGCGGGGGAGACCGCCGACGGCGCCGACCGCGGGTCGCAGCCCCGGCAGAACACCCAGCGCGACAACGGGAGCCAGAACAACGGGTCCAACCGCGACCAGAACCGTTCGGCGCAGAGCCGCGAGACGCAGCGCGACCAGGACGACGACTTCGACGGCGACGGCACCCGCCGGGGCCGCCGCTACCGCGACCGGAACCGCCGCGGCCGCGAGCGTTTCACCGAGACCCCGGGTGACACCGAGGTCCGCGACGACGACGTGCTGCTGCCCGTCGCCGGCATCCTCGACGTCCTCGACTCGTATGCGTTCGTGCGGACCTCCGGCTACCTGACCGGGTCCAACGACGTGTACGTGTCGCTCTCGCAGGTCCGCAAGCACCACCTGCGCCGCGGTGACGCGATCACCGGCGCGGTCCGGGCCCCCCGGGAGAACGAGGCCGCCCGGCAGAAGTTCAACGCACTGGTCCGGCTCGACTCGGTCAACGGCCTGGACCCGGAGCAGGCCAAGAACCGGCCCGAGTTCACCAAGCTGACCCCGCTGTACCCGAACGAGCGGCTCCGCCTGGAGACCGAGGCGCACATCCTCACCACCCGCGTCATCGACCTGGTGATGCCGGTCGGCAAGGGGCAGCGCGCACTGATCGTGTCGCCGCCCAAGGCCGGCAAGACCTCGGTGCTGCAGGCCATCGCCAACGCGATCAGCACCAACAACCCGGAGTGCCACCTGATGGTGGTCCTCGTCGACGAGCGTCCGGAAGAGGTCACCGACATGCAGCGGTCGGTCAAGGGGGAGGTCATCGCCTCCACCTTCGACCGCCCGCCGGCCGACCACACCCAGGTCGCGGAACTGGCCATCGAGCGGGCCAAGCGGCTCGTCGAGATGGGCAAGGACGTCGTCGTGCTGCTCGACTCGATCACCCGGCTCGGCCGCGCCTACAACCTGGCCGCCCCGGCGTCCGGGCGCATCCTGTCCGGTGGTGTCGACTCGACCGCGCTGTTCCCGCCGAAGCGGTTCCTCGGTGCGGCGCGCAACATCGAGAACGGCGGCTCGCTGACCATCTTCGCCTCGGCGCTGGTAGAGACCGGCTCCGCCGGTGACACGGTCATCTTCGAGGAGTTCAAGGGCACCGGCAACGCCGAGCTCAAGCTCGACCGCCGGATCGCCGACAAGCGGGTCTTCCCGGCCATCGACATCGACCAGTCCTCCACCCGGAAGGAGGACCTGCTGATGTCGCCCGACGAGCACGCCGTCGTCATCAAGCTGCGTCGGGTCCTCGGTGCGCTGGAGTCGCAGGCCGCGCTGGACCTGGTCCTCGGCCGCCTGCGCAAGACGCGCAGCAACGTCGAGTTCCTGATGCAGGTCGCCGCCACCACCCCGAACGCCGACCGGGACTGACCGTGTCGCCGCACGGACACACCCCCGCGGGCCAGGCGCCCGCGGGGGCGGTGCTCGACCTGCTCGGGCAGGCCCGCACCGTGCTGCTCACCACCTTCCGGAAGAACGGCACCCCGGTGGCGACCCCGGTGTGGACCGTCCGCGACGGGGACGAGCTGCTCGTGTGGACGAACCCCACCAGCGGTAAGTACAAGCGGATCCGCCGCGACGCCGCCGTCACCGTCGTGCCGTGCTCCACCCGGGGGGAGCCCCGCGGCACGGCCGTGCCCGCCCGCGCCCGGTTGCTCGACGACGCCGAACTGCCGGCCCTGCTGGCCGGGATCCGCGCCAAGTACGGCGTCGCCGGCCGGGTCACCGTGCTGTCCAGCGTCATCGGCGCGTGGTTCGATCGCCGCCCCCAGGGCGGTCTCGCCATCACCCTGGACGCACCGGATCCACGTCCGGGAACCACCGGTCCCGACCGGGAATAGCGGCGACACCCGTCGTGTTTGGACTGACCGTGGGCCGATCTGGCACACTGGACGACTGTCCACCGGTTCCGGTTCACGATCCCGCAGCAGTGCTGCAGTCCCTGCCGTCAGGGGGGACGGATCGACCCGGCGACCACACCGAGAAGAGGAACTGTCATGAAGGCTGGGATCCACCCCACCTACCACGAGACCTCCGTCAGCTGCGGCTGCGGCAACTCGTTCACCACGCGGTCGACCAAGGCCGACGGCACCATCGCCGTCGAGGTCTGCTCGAACTGCCACCCGTTCTACACCGGCAAGCAGAAGATCCTCGACACCGGTGGGCGCGTCGCCCGCTTCGAGGCGCGTTACGGCAAGCGCACCCGATAGCTGTCTCCCAGCGCCCGTCCAGCCCTCTCCGGAGGGCAGGGCGGGCGCTGTCGTTTCTCCACCTCCGGGTGCCGCCCGCCTGCCGCACGTTCCCGAAAGGCCTCCGATGACCAGCCCCGCCAAGCCCGCCGCCGAACTCGTCCGCGAGTACGCCGAGCTGGAGGGCCGGCTGGCGGACCCGGCCATCCACTCCGACCAGGGGCTGGCCCGCAAGCTCGGCCGTCGCTACGCCGAACTCGGCCCCATCGTCGCCACCGCCAAGGCCCTCGACCAGACCCGCGACAACCTCGCCACCGCACTCGAGTTCGCCGCCGAGGACGAGTCGTTCGCCGCCGAGGCCGAGGAACTGCGCCCACAGGTGCTGGAGCTGGAGACCAGGCTCGTCGAGCTGCTCGCCCCCCGCGACCCCGACGACGCCAAGGACGTGATCGTCGAGGTCAAGGCGGGGGAGGGCGGCGACGAGTCCGCGCTGTTCGCCGGTGATCTGCTGCGGATGTACCTGCGCTACGCCGAGCGCCGCGGCTGGAAGACCGAGGTGCTCTCGGCCAGCGACTCCGACCTCGGCGGCTACAAGGACGTGACCGTCGCGGTGAAGTCCAAGGGCACCCCGGCGCCGGCGGACGGCGTCTGGGCCCGGCTGAAGTACGAGGGCGGTGTGCACCGGGTCCAGCGGGTGCCCGTCACCGAATCCCAGGGGCGCATCCACACCTCGGCCGCCGGGGTGTTCGTCTCGCCCGAGGTCGAGGACGTGGACGAGGTCACCATCGACCCGAACGACCTACGCATCGACGTCTTCCGGTCGTCGGGCCCGGGCGGCCAGTCGGTGAACACCACGGATTCCGCGGTGCGGATCACCCACCTGCCCACCGGCATCGTGGTGTCGTGTCAGAACGAGAAGTCGCAGCTGCAGAACAAGGAGCAGGCGATGCGCATCCTGCGCTCCCGCATGCTCGTCGCCGCCCGTGAGGCGGCCGACGCGCTGGCCGCCGACGCCCGCCGCTCGCAGGTGCGCACGGTGGACCGCTCGGAGCGCATCCGCACCTACAACTATCCGGAGAACCGGATCGCCGATCACCGCGTCGGCTACAAGGCCTACAACCTGGACGCCGTACTCGGCGGCGACCTGGACAGCGTGCTCGACGCGCTGGAGACCGCCGACCGCAACGAACGACTGGCAGGGGCCCACTGATGAGCCGTGAATCGCTGCGGGTCGCCATCATGGAGGCGACCAAGAAACTTGCCGAGGCCGGCGTCGGGTCGCCGCAGGTGGACGCCGAGCTGCTGGCCGCCCACCTGCTGGCCGTCGACCGCACCCGGCTCGGGATGACGCCGTTGGTGGAGCACAGCTGGGTGGCGGACTACCAGGCCGCGGTCGACCGGCGCGCCCAGCGGATCCCGCTGCAGCACATCACCGGACAGGCGTACCTGGGGGCGGCCACCGTGCTGGTGGGTCCGGGGGTGTTCACCCCGCGGCCGGAGACCGAGGTGTTGCTCGAATGGGCGTTGGACGCCATCAGCACGGTGAAGAACCCGCTGGTGGTGGATCTGTGCTCGGGCAGCGGCGCGATCGCGATCGCGGTCTCACTGGCCCGTCCGGACGCCACCGTCATCGCCGTCGAGGCCGACGCCGGCGCGCTGAGCTGGGCCCGGCGCAACATCGACCGCCACCAGCGGCACGGCGGCACGCCGATCACCCTGCGCGGTGGGGACATCTTCGACGAGCGGCTGCTGTCCGATCTCGACGGCAAGGTCGACCTCGTCACCGCCAACCCGCCCTACGTCCCCGAGGGGACGCCGGTCGAACCCGAGGTGTCCCACCACGACCCGGGGGTGGCGGTGTTCGCCGGCGCCGACGGGCTGTCGGTCATCAAGCCGATGATCAGTGTGGCCGCGGGCCTGCTCAAGCCGGGTGGATCGCTGGCGTTCGAGCACGACGACACCCAGGGCAGCAGCGTGCCCGCGCTGCTGGCCGCCCGCCGGGTTCTGGCCGGGGTCGAGGACCACGTCGACCTGAACGGGCGGCCGCGCTTCGCCTCCGCACGCCGCGTCGCGCTGCAGCACTAATCTGGGTCGGTCCCACCGCACCGCGCTACGGAAAGAGCACCTGACGTGACCGTCTTCGACTGCCTGGATCCGGTCTCCCGCCGCGAGGGCCTGGACGCCGCGACCACCGCCGCTCGCGGTGGTCGACTCGTTGTGCTGCCCACCGACACCGTCTACGGCATCGGCGCCGACGCGTTCAGCCCGACCGCGGTGCGGGACCTGCTGGCCGCCAAGGGCCGTGGGCCGGACATGCCCGTGCCGGTGCTCATCGGGTCGACCGCGACCCTGGCCGGCCTGGTCGTGGCCGTACCGCCGCGGGCGCGGCTGCTGATGGACGCGTTCTGGCCGGGCGGGCTGTCGCTGATCCTCGAGCACGCGCCGTCGCTGTCGTGGAACCTCGGCGACACCCGCAACACGGTCATGGTGCGGATGCCGCTGCACCCGGTGGCGCTGGAGCTGCTGCGGGCGGTGGGGCCGATGGCGGTCTCGAGCGCCAACATCAGCGGCCGGCCGCCGGCCACCTCGGCGCAGCAGGCCCAGGCCCAGCTGTCCGACAGCGTCTCGGTGTTCCTCGACGCGGGGGACAGCCCGGTCGGCGTCGCGTCGACCGTCGTGGACCTCACCGGTGACGTGCCGCTGGTGCGCCGGGTCGGTGCCGTGTCGGTCGAGCAGCTCCGCGCGGTGCTGCCCGAGATCGAGGTCCCGGCCGGGACGACCCCGGACGCCACGCCGCCGGTGGAGCTGGGCGAGCCCGCGGCCGGCGGGACAACCGTCGACGACACGGCTGCGGCCGGCGCCGACGCAACCGGGGCGGATCCTGTGCTCGAGGAGGCCGGGGCCGGTCGGCCCCCGATGATCGAGGCGGACCTCGACGCCGCGGACGACACCAACGACGGATCTGCCGCCCAAGACGACCCCGGTGACGCGTCGCCGGCCGGCGGCGGGGACCAGACGTCGACGGGGGACGGGCCGGCCGCCGGCGACGTCCCACCGGGGGCCGCGGTACCACTGGCCGCCGACGCCGGCGACGGAGCGCCGCTCGCGGACGCCACGGTGGCGTCAGGACACGAGTCGCCCCAGGAAGCGGCGTCGGAGCCGTCCGCGGACGACGTGGACGCCATCGACGGGGCGCCGCTCGCGGACGCCACGGTCGCGTCAGGGCACGCGTCGCCCCAGGAGACCGCGTCGGAGCCGGTCGCGGACGACGACGCCATCGACGGGGCGCCGCTCGCGGACGCCACGGTCGCGGCAAGGCACGCGTCGCCCCAGGGAGCCGCGTCGGAGCCGTCCGCGGACGACGCGGACGCGCCCTCCGGGCCGGCGACGGGTGACAGTGCGGGCGGCCGCCATGCGCGTCCGGACACCGACCGGTTCTGACTCCGCCGTACCCGCCGGACGGTACGCCGCCGCTCAGCCGGCCGGAACCGGGCCCACGGGGCGCCGGGACGGGAACACCCCGTCGCGCCGGAGCGCCACCAGCAGCGCGCCCAGAGCCAGGGCGCACAGCGACTGACCGGCCATCCCGGTGACACCGAAGGCGGTGATCCCCACGGCGGCCGGCGCCGGCGCGGCGACCAGCCACCGGCGGTCCCCCCGGCGGTACCCGACGACGACCATCACCACCGTGAGCAGCAACAGGGCCCGCACCGGATGCGCGATGCCCAGCATCGTCGTGAGCTCGGGTTTCACCTCCAGCCGAGGCGTCCAGTACGGATCGCAGACCGTGGTCATCCAGCCGTCCGCGTCGTAGCTGTTGTGGCACAGACCGTTGCCGTAGAAGGTGTAGCCGAATCCGGTCTCCACGGTGTTCTTCCACGGGAGCCCGAGGGACACCGTCGCGGCGACCGCGGCGATGACCAGCCAGCTCCGCGCGACCGGCCCGGGGCGTCGGCTCACAGCCGGCGGCCCGGGGAGAGCCACAGACCCAGCGCCGCGGCGAACGTGCCCATCGTCAGCACGAAGTTCGGCCCCGACGAGATGCCGGGCAGCACGATCAGCACCCAGAACGCGATCAGGGCGCCCACGCCGACCGCACCGGTCCGCCAGGCTCCCGCGGGTGCCCGCTGTTGGAGGCGGGCCGCCAGCGGCGCCAACTGGACGACCGCCGCCAGCAGCGCGAACACCGCCCACGTCGTGGTGGTCGACCAGAGGGCCTTGGCGGCGAAGTCCTCGCCGAACGGCAGTCCGGCGCCCAGCGGCACGAGGACCAGCGCGGCGAGCTGGAGCGCACCGGCGGTCAGGGCGCCACGGGTCGGGCGGGGTCCCGGGGCGGAGCCGGGCCACAGCGTGGTGGGCGGGCCGAAGGGGTTTCCCTGCTCGTACGGCCCCTGCGGGTGGTCCTGGCGGTCCGGTGACCCCTGCGGTGCCGTCGGTGTGGAGCCGTGCGCAGCCGGGTCGGCAGGTGACGGGCCCGGCGATCCCTGATGATGCTGCGGGTGGGAAGGACCCGCGGGCCGCGGCGCCGGCGGCGCGAGACTGTTCGGCGGCGCGCCGGTCGGGCCGTACCCGGCCCCCGGTCCGTGGCCGAGCGGCGGGGACGGGTGCGGGCCCGGTGCGTACGGGCCGGACATGGGCTGCGACATGGGGGGCGCCTCTCGGTCGGCATCATCGGAAACGGCTACGCAAAGTGACGGTTCCGGCGCCGCCGCCCGGCGGGCCCGGCCGTCACCTCGACGTCGGCGGACCTCCGGTGCCCTGGGCTCCCGGTCGGTCCGGTCCTCCGATGCGCCGGTCGCCCGGAATGTTCCCGAGGTCGCACCGGTCGCGCCCGCACCCGGACGGGCGGCGCGTCCGGCCCCGGACACACCGATGGCCGGACCGTCTCCGAGGAGACCTCCGGCCATGGTGGGAAGGACGACGGTGCCGCCCGGCGTGGGCGGGGTGTCCGACGGGATGGTGCCGGGCGCGGCGGGCGCCCGGGTGCGGGACCGTACGGCCCGGCGTGGGCCTGTCGGTACAGGTGAGACGGTCGACCGGTGGGCCCCGGCGTGGGGCCCGTCCGGTCGGAACGGCGATCCGGCGTGGATCGTGGGTGGTGCGGTGCGGCCGGACGGCGGGGCGGGGATCGAACCGGATCCCGTCCGATCGGGCGTCGAACGGACGGCATCCGGATCCCCGCGGTCAGGCGGCTCGTAGAAGGGATGCGCCGGACCCCGGTTTCGTCCCGCGATTCGGCCGAATCTTTCCGGTACTCCCGCGGTTACCCTGAGTCAGTGATTTCCTCGATCCCGGCGCGCGAGTACGGCCTCGTCTTCGCCACGGCGGTCGCGGTCACCTATCTCGTCACCGGGGTCGTACGGCTGTTCGCCACCCGTATCGGCGCGTTCTCACCGATCCGCGAGCGGGACGTGCACAGCGTCCCCACCCCGCGCATGGGCGGGGTGGCGGTGTACCTCGGGGTGACCGCCGCCGTGCTGATGGGCTACAACCTGCCGGCCCTGTCGGAGGCGTTCCGCAACAACACCGAGATCCTCGGTGTCCTGGTCGCCGGCGGGGTGATCTGCTTCGTCGGGGCCGTCGATGACCGTTTCGACCTCAGTGCGGTCACCAAACTGGCCGGTCAGGTGCTCGCGGCCGGCCTGCTGGTGCTCTTCGGGGTGCAGTGGGTGCTCCTGCGGCTGCCGACCGGCAGCGACGGGGACGTGGGCAACATCTACGTTCTCGGCCGCGACCAGGCGGTGATCCTGACCGTGCTGCTCGCCGTGCTGCTGACCAACGCGATGAACTTCATCGACGGTCTGGACGGGCTGCTCGCCGGAGTCGCCTTCATCTCCGCGATCGCGGCGTTCGCCTTCTCGCTGTACGTGCTCTACGACTCGGGCAACAACGGTCTCGCGCAGCCGCCGCTGATCGCCGCCGCGCTGGCCGGCGCCTGTCTGGGCTTCCTGCCGCACAACTTCTTCCCGGCCCGGATCTTCATGGGCGACTCGGGCTCCATGTTCATCGGCGTCACCATGGCCGCGGCGATCACCAGCACCGCCGGCAAGATCGACCCGCTGGCGTTGGGCACCCGGTCGTCGATCGCGCTGCTCGCGCCGCTGATCGTGGCGCTGGCGGTCGTGTTCATCCCGCTGCTGGACTTCTTCCTGGCGGTGGTGCGGCGGACCCGGGCCGGCAAGAGCCCGATGTCGGCGGACAAGAAGCACCTGCACCACCGCATGCTGCAGATCGGCCACACGCACCGCCAGGCGGTGCTGATCTTCTACCTGTGGGCGCTGGTCTTCGCCGGGGGAGCGGTGTCCCTGGGCTTCTTCAACTGGCAGGTGGTGATCGGGCCGTGGCTCGGGGGTGCCGTGGCGGCGCTCGTCGTCTCGGCCCACCCCTGGCTGCGCGCCTCTAGACTGAACCGGCTGCGGACCCGCAGCCAGACCCCGGCGGACTGACCGAGCCGCGTCGCGACCCCTCGGGCGACACCGAGGATCCGGTCGCCCGTCACCGCCGTCACCGACCCCGGTCGGTCCGGCCCCGCGAGAGGACGTCGTGCCCAAGCCCGACTCGGACGCCCTGCCGCCACTGCGGCTGGATTTCGCCGCGCGCGCCGAGGCGCAGGCCCTCACCGGCGGTGCCTGGTCGCTGCGGCACCTGCGGCTGTGCTGGATCGGGCTCGGTGCGGCGGGCGGCCTGCTGACCGTGGTCGCCTTCCTGGCCGCCGGGGCCGGTGCCGGCGTGGGCAGCCTGCTCGGGACCGTCATCGTCGGCGCGTTCTTCACCGTGTCGGCCGTGGTGATCGCGCGCGTCGGTGCGCGCCGTCCGCAGAGCGTCATGTGGGCCGCGTTGGGTGCCTACGTGGTCAAGATGCTGGCCCTGTACGTCGTCGTCGCGATCACCCCGCGGGACGGGTTCGTCGACACCCGGTGGCTCGCCGGTGCGGTCGGGCTCGGTCTCGTCGTCTGGCTCGCCGCGCACATGCGCTTTGTCTGGACAAACAAGATCATGTACGTCTCGCCGTCCTGATCCCGGACGTGTTGACCGGCAACGGTTCTCGTTCGGAGGGCGCTCGGGGGGAGGCGCGCCGGGCACGTGACTTAGGTCAAATACGGGTAAATGCGCGCGGTGCGGATGCAGCGCACCCATAGGGGGACTGATAGTGTCCTGAGCGCTATGAAGACACGGTTCATACCGCGCCAGCGCACTGAAGGCGCCGACATCGGTTGGTCCGTGATGACCACTCTGATCGGCGGTTTCGCCGTGTGGGGCGGCATCGGCTGGCTTCTTGACCTGTGGCTGGGTACGCGGTTGTTCACCCCCATCGGTCTGATCGTCGGCATGGCACTCGGGATCTACGCGGTGGTAGCCAGGTTCGGGCTCGCCGCGGCGCCCCCGCCCACCAAGCCTCAACAGCAATCACCCCGCGTTCCGCCGACCTCCGTCGGCGCCCGAGAGGAGAACGAGTGAGTCTGACCCTGTCGTCCGCGATGCAGTTGCTCGCGGCCGAGGGCGAGCCGTCCTTCAACCCGCCGACGGTCGAGCATTCCTTCTTCTTCGACAAGCTCGGTGACGGCACGGTCATCGCCTCCGTCAAGGCGATGGTGCTCCTGGTCCTGGGCTCGCTGTTGATCATCGGTTTCTTCGTGGCCTCCGCCCGCAAGGCGGCCGTCGTCCCCTCCAAGTTCCAGTTCATCGGTGAGTCGATCTACGGCTTCGTCCGCAACGGCATCGCCATCGAGGTCCTCGGCAAGGCCGGCAAGAAGTGGGCCGGCTTCCTCTCCACGCTGTTCGTCTTCATCCTCGTGATGAACCTGTGGGAGCTCGTCCCCGTCGCCCAGCTGCCCGTCACCTCGCACTTCGCGATCCCGGTGTTCCTGGCGATGCTGGTGTGGGTGCTCTACAACGGCGTCGGCATCCGCAAGCACGGCTTCTTCGGCTACCTGAAGATGCAGACGATCATCCCGGGCGTCCCGGTCGCGATGCACGCGCTGCTGGTGCCCATCGAGTTCCTGTCCAACATCATCCTGCGGCCGTTCACCATGAGCGTCCGACTCTTCGCCAACCTCTTCGCCGGGCACATGCTGGTCGCGGTCGCCGCCACCGGCCTGCTGTTCCAGCTCGAGTCCGGCGGCATCAACTACGCGATCGCCGTCCTGCCGGCGCTCGCCAGCGTTCTCCTCGTCTTCTTCGAACTCCTGGTCTGTGCGCTGCAGGCCTACGTGTTCACCCTGCTCGCTGCCATCTACCTCGAGAGCTCGCTGGCAGATTCGCACTAAGCTGCTCCGCGCGGTACCGCACCACCCCGCTCGTCCTGTCCTGTCTGTCCCGCCCCGAAGTGACTGACCACCAGTCCGGGTCTCGCAGCTCCACCGAAAGGGAGAACGAACTCCATGTCTGCTCTTGAAGCCACCACCCAGCTGGCCGAACTCACCGGCAACATCGGCACGGTCGGGTACGGCCTCGCCGCGATCGGCCCGGGCATCGGTGTCGGCATCGTCTGGGCGTCCTACATCCAGTCGACCGCCCGCCAGCCGGAGTCGGCCGGTCTGACCCGGACCTACGCGTTCCTCGGGTTCGCGGTGTCCGAGGCGCTGGCGCTGCTGGGCTTCGTCGTTCCGTTCATCATCACCTGAGCACGTCCACCACACCGACGGTTCCTGACGCTGTGAGGACGAGGAGTACGAGCTGATGTCGAAAGCGCTGATCGCCGCAGAGGGGGCGACCAACCCCATCGGGCTGCCCTGGGGCGAGGTCGTCATCGCGGCTGTCTGTTTCCTGATCCTGATCCTCGTGCTGCGCAAGTTCGCGTGGCCGATGTTCGAGAAGGCCTACGCCGAGCGGACCGCGGCCATCGAGGGCGGGATCGCCAAGGCCGAGCAGGCCCAGGAAGAGGCGGCGGCGGCCCTGGAGCAGTACAACCGCCAGCTGTCCACCGCTCGCGACGAGGCCGCCAAGATCCGCGAGGAGGCCCGCACCGCCGCCCAGGCGATCCGTGAGGACCTGCTGGCGCAGGCCCACGCGGACAGTGAGCGGGTGGCGGCCCAGGGTCGCGCCCAGCTCGAGGCGCAGCGGCAGCAGATCCTCGCCGAGCTGCGTGCCGACCTCGGCCGCACCTCCGTGGAGCTGGCCAGCAAGATCGTCGGCGAATCGCTGACCGACGAGGCGCGGCAGCAGCGGACCGTCGAGCGGTTCCTCGCCGACTTGGAGCGCTGATGCAGCACCTGGCCTCCCGGCAGTCGCTCGGTGCGAGCACCGAGACCCTGCTGTCCATCGCCGCCACGCTGGACGACACCGGTCTGCGCACGCTGGGCGAGGAGCTCAAGTCCGTCGCGGACCTGTTCAACCGCGAGCTCGGCATCCGGCGTGCGCTGTCGGATTCCAGTGTCGACGCGGAGTCCAAGACCGCGCTGGCGCAGCGGCTGCTCGGCGGCCGGATCGGCGATCCGGCCCGTCGCGTGCTCGACAAGGTGGTCCGGGAGAACTGGTCCACCGGTCGCGACCTGACCGACGCGCTGGGGCGGCTCAGCCGGACCGCGATGTTCCTGCGGGCCGAGCGGTCCGGCGAGCTCGACAACGTCGAGGACGAGATCTTCCGCTTCGGCCGGATCATCTCCGGCAACCCGGACCTGTCCAATGCGCTGGACGACAAGCAGGGCACGCCGGAGGCGCGCACGAACCTGGTCGACCGGCTGCTGGCGAACAAGGTCCATCCGTTGACCGTCGAGATGCTGATGGCGCTCGCGTCCGATCCCGGTGGGCGGTCCTTCAGCTACGGCGTCGACCAGCTGGTGGCCGAGGCCGCGCAGCGCAAGGACAAGGTCGTCGCGGTGGTGACCAGCGCGGTCCCGCTCACCGACGACCAGTCGGCCCGGCTCAACGCGGCCCTGGTCCGGATCTACCGCCGGCCCGTCGTCGTGCACGTCGAGGTCGAACCCGGCCTGCAGGGAGGCCTGCTGGTCAAGGTCGGCGACGAGGTGATCGACGGCAGTGTGGCCGGCCGCATCGCCGAGATCCGCTCGCGGCTCGCAGGTTGATGCCTACATTCGTGAGTAGCACAGCAGTACCGGCAATGAACAACGAGATGCAGCAGATACAGAGAACGGGAACGCGATGACCGAGTTGACGATCTCCGCTGACGAGATCCGCTCCGCGATCGATGGCTATGTCGCCAGCTATTCGCCCGAGGTGTCCCGGCAGGAAGTCGGTGTCATCACCAACACCGGTGACGGCATCGCGACCGTCGAGGGCCTGCCGTCGGCGATGGCCAACGAGCTGCTCGAGTTCCCCGGTGGGGTGCTCGGCGTGGCGCTGAACCTGGACGTGCGCGACATCGGCGCCGTCGTCCTGGGTGACGCGAACACCCTCGAGGAGGGCCAGCAGGTCACCCGCACCGGCCAGGTGCTGTCGGTGCCCGTCGGCGACGCCTTCCTCGGCCGCGTGGTGAACCCGCTGGGCGAGCCCATCGACGGCCTGGGCGACATCGTCTCGGAGACCCGTCGTCCGCTCGAGGTGCAGGCGGCCACCGTCGTGCAGCGCAAGGGCGTCCACGAGCCGCTGCAGACCGGCATCAAGGCCATCGACGCCATGACGCCGATCGGCCGCGGGCAGCGTCAGCTGATCATCGGCGACCGCAAGACCGGCAAGACCGCGGTCTGCGTCGACGCCATCATCAACCAGAAGTCCAACTGGGAGTCCGGCGACACCGACAAGCAGGTGCGCTGCATCTACGTCGCGATCGGCCAGAAGGGCACCACGATCGCGGCCGTCAAGCAGTCGCTGCTCGACGCCGGCGCGATGGACTACACCACGATCGTCGCGGCTCCCGCGTCGGACTCCGCGGGCTTCAAGTGGCTGGCGCCCTACACCGGCTCCGCCATCGGCCAGCACTGGATGTACCAGGGCAAGCACGTTCTCATCATCTTCGACGACCTGTCCAAGCAGGCCGAGGCCTACCGCGCCATCTCGCTGCTGCTGCGCCGCCCGCCGGGCCGTGAGGCGTACCCGGGTGACGTGTTCTACCTGCACTCCCGTCTGCTCGAGCGTTGCGCGAAGCTGTCCGACGAGCTGGGTGCCGGTTCGATGACCGGACTGCCGCTGATCGAGACGAAGGCCGGTGACGTCTCGGCGTTCATCCCGACCAACGTCATCTCCATCACCGACGGCCAGGTCTACCTGCAGTCGGAGTTGTTCAACTCCGGCGTCCGCCCCGCCATCAACGTCGGCATCTCGGTGTCCCGCGTCGGCGGTGCCGCCCAGGTCAAGGCCATGCGCAAGGTCTCCGGCACGCTGCGTCTGGACCTGTCGGCCTACCGCGAGCTCGAGGCGTTCGCCGCCTTCGGTTCCGACCTGGACGCGGTGTCCAAGCGTGCGCTGGACCGTGGTGCGCGTCTGGTCGAGCTGCTCAAGCAGCCGCAGTTCTCGCCCTACCCGGTGCCGGAGCAGGTCGTGTCGATCTGGGCCGGGACCAAGGGTCACCTGGACCGGGTCCCGGTCGCCGACGTGCGCCGCTACGAGGCCGAGCTGCTGGAGTCGCTGCGGCACCAGCAGAACGGTCCGCTGCAGGCCATCGCGGCCGCCAACGACCTGTCCAAGGAGACCGAGGACGCGCTGCTGGCGGAGCTGGAGAAGTTCAACAACAACTTCACGACCTCCGACGGCACCATCCTGGGCCGCGAGGCCGAGGTCGCCGCGATGGACGCCAAGAACGTCGGCCAGGAGAAGGTCCAGGTCCGCAAGCCGGCAGCCAGCGGTTCGAGTCGCGCCTGATGGTGCTTCCGACGACGTGCGACACCAACAGCCGCTGGGAGGGATGACGTGGCAGCACAGGTGCGGGAACTGAAGGACCGTGAACGATCGGTCCGCAAGACCCAGAAGATCACCAAGGCGCAGGAGCTCATCGCGACCTCGCGCATCGGCAAGGCGCAGGCGGCGGTCCGGGCTTCCAAGCCCTACTCCAACCTGATGACGTCCGTGCTGTCGGCACTGGCGTCGGCGGCCACCCTGGACCATCCGCTGCTCAACGAGCGGCCGGAGTCCAAGCGGGCCGGGATCCTGCTCATCACCTCCGACCGCGGTCTGTGCGGTGGTTACAACTCCAACGCGATCAAGACCGCCGAGGAGCTCAGCTCGCTGCTGCGGTCGCAGGGCAAGACACCGGTGTACTTCATCATCGGGCGGAAGGGCTTCGGCTACTACACCTTCCGCGAGCGCCCGGTCGCCGCGCACTGGCAGGGCTTCTCCGAACGGCCCAGCTTCGCCGACGCGGAGCGGGCGGCCAGGACCGTCCTCGACGCGTTCCTGGTCGGTTCCGACGGGACCACCGAGTCGGGCGAGGCCGGCATCGACGAGCTGCACGTTGTCTCCACGCAGTTCCACTCGATGATCTCGCAGGTGCCGCACGCCTCCCGGGTCGCCCCGCTGGAGGTCGAGTACGTCGACGAGCTCTCCGACGAGAGCGGCCGGGCGAGCGGCCCGGCGCCGGCCTACGAGTTCGAGCCGGCGGCCTCGGAGCTGCTGGACGAGATGTTGCCGCGGTACGTCAACAGCCGGATCTACGCCGCGCTGCTGGATTCGGCGGCCAGTGAGTCCGCCGCCCGTCGGCAGGCCTGCAAGTCGGCCACCGACAACGCGAACGCGATCATCAAGCGTCTCAACCGGGAAGCCAACCAGGCCCGGCAGGCGCTGATCACCCAGGAGCTGACGGAGATCGTCGGCGGCGTCGACGCGCTCGCCGCATCAGGAAAAGAAGAGTGAGGACGTCATGACTGCCGCTACCGCCACCGCCACCGGCCGGGTGGTCCGGGTCATCGGGCCCGTGGTCGACATCGAGTTCCCCCGGGGCACCATCCCCGAGCTGTTCAACGCGCTCTACGCCGACGTCAGCGGCCTGGGTGACCAGCGCCGGTTGACGCTCGAGGTCGCGCTGCACCTCGGTGACGGCATCGTCCGGGCGATCTCCATGCAGCCCACCGACGGCCTGACCCGTGGCACCGACGTGGTCAACTCCGGTGCGCCGATCTCGGTCCCCGTCGGCGACATCGTCAAGGGGCACGTGTTCAACGCCCTGGGCGCCTGCCTCGACGAGCCGGGAGCGACGGACAGCGCCGAGCGCTGGCCCATCTACCGCAAGCCGCCGAGCTTCGACCAGCTCGAGGGCAAGACCAAGCAGCTGGTCACCGGCATCAAGGTCATCGACCTGCTGACCCCGTACGTCGAGGGCGGCAAGATCGGTCTGTTCGGTGGAGCCGGCGTCGGCAAGACCGTGCTCATCCAGGAGATGATCACCCGTGTCGCCAAGAACTTCGGTGGTACGTCGGTGTTCGCCGGTGTCGGCGAGCGCACCCGTGAGGGCAACGACCTCTTCACCGAGATGACCGAGTCCGGCGTCATCAACGACACCGCGCTCGTCTTCGGCCAGATGGACGAGCCGCCGGGAACGCGTATGCGGGTGGCGCTGTCGGCGTTGACGATGGCGGAATACTTCCGCGACGTGCAGAACCAGGACGTCCTGCTCTTCATCGACAACATCTTCCGGTTCACCCAGGCCGGTTCCGAGGTGTCCACGCTGCTCGGCCGGATGCCGTCCGCGGTGGGGTACCAGCCGACGCTGGCGGACGAGATGGGCGAGTTGCAGGAGCGCATCACCTCCACGCACGGCAAGTCGATCACCTCGCTGCAGGCCATCTACGTGCCCGCCGACGACTACACCGACCCCGCGCCGGCGACGACCTTCGCCCACCTGGACGCCACCACCGAGCTCGCCCGCTCCATCACCGAGAAGGGCATCTACCCGGCGGTGGACCCGCTGTCGTCGACCTCCCGAATCCTGGATCCGCAGTACGTCGGTGAGGAGCACTACCGGGTGGCCCGCCAGGTCATCCAGATCCTGCAGAAGTACAAGGAGCTGCAGGACATCATCGCCATCCTCGGCATGGACGAGCTGTCCGAGGAGGACAAGCTCACCGTCGGGCGTGCCCGCCGCATGGAGCGCTTCCTCGGCCAGAACTTCTTCGTGGCGAAGCAGTTCACCGGCCAGGACGGTTCGTACGTGGACATCGAGGAGACGATCGCGGCGTTCGCCGGGATCGCCAAGGGCGACTACGACCACATCCCCGAGCAGGCGTTCCTGAACGTGGGTGGGCTCGACGACGTCCAGGCCAAGGCCAAGGCGCTGCAGTCCTGATCCGACGGGGACCTCGGTCCCCGTGATTCGACTCGCGGCCGGAGCTCGCTCCGGCCGCGGGTAACATCTGCCCGAGAAGCACGACCGAGAAGGTGAGCGGAGCACGCATGGCCGAGATGAACGTGGAGCTGGTGGCGGTCGAGCGCCAGGTCTGGTCAGGGACGGCCACGAGTGTCATCGTCCGCACCGTCGAGGGTGACGTCGGCATCCTCCCCGGCCACGCGCCGTTGCTGGCGCAGCTGAAGGAGGGCTTCTCGGCGCGCATCGTGCTCGAGGGCGGCGAGGAGCTGGGCGTCGCCCTGCACGGTGGCTTCCTGTCGGTGACCAAGGACAGGGTGTCCATCCTGGCCGAGGACGCCCAGTTGGCCAGCGAGATCGACGTCGCGGCCGCCCAGTCCGACTACGCCGACGCGGAGCGTCGCGCGAACGGCGAGGAAACCGCCGACCTCCTGCGAGCACGCGCACAGCTGCTCGCCGCGGGACACAGCGTCTGAGAGACCGCGTCATGGGCAGCCTGCAGATCGGTGCACTCGTCGTGCTGATCCTTGCTGTGCTCGTGATCGTCCACGTCGCCGTACGACGACAGTTGCTGTCGCGGTCCGGTGCCGTGGACATGTGTTGGCGCGACCGGTTGGCCGACGACGGAACGGGCTGGTACCTCGGCGTCGGCAAGTTCGACGGAGCCGACCTCTACCTGTACCGCTCGTTCTCCGTCCTCCCGATGCCCAACCGCAGGCTGCACCGCGCCGACCTCTCGCTCGGGCCGCGGCGGCCGCCGGCCCCCGCCGAGAAGGACCTGCTCCCCGGCGGCGCAGTGATCAGCCGGTGTCAGGCGGGGAACCACGAGTTCGAACTCGCCATGAGCGCCGACGCCGTCACCGGGCTCTCCGCCTGGCTGGAGTCGATGCCCCCCAGCAACCGCAGCACCGGACGGCTCCGCCGCACCGGCTGAGCCTCAGCGCTCGCCGCCCGGCACCCACAGCACGTCCCCCTCGGGGTTGGCCACCCGCCCGAGGATGAACAACAGATCCGACAGCCGGTTGAGGTACCTCCCGGTGAGCGCACTGGTGCGCTCCGGATCCTCGTCCAGCAAGGCCCACGCCGACCGCTCCGCGCGACGGGCGACCGTGCGGGCCTGATGCAACAGAGCCCCCGCGGGCGTTCCGCCGGGCAGGATGAACGACGTCAGCGCGGGCAGTCCGGCGTTGAACTCGTCGCACGCCGCCTCCAACCGGTCGACGTAGTCCTGGGTGATCCGCAGCGGCGGGTACGCGGGCTCCGGCACGATCGGTGTGGCCAGGTCGGCGCCGAGGTCGAACAGCTCGTTCTGGATCCGGCGGAGGACCGCGGCGACCTCGGGCGCGGGGGACCCGAGGGTCAGGACCAGCCCCACGACCGCGTTCGTCTCGTCGCAGTCGGCGTAGGCGACCAGCCGCGCGTCGGTCTTCGGCACCCGGGAGAAGTCCGCCAGACCGGTGGTGCCGTCATCCCCCGTCCGGGTGTAGATCTTGGTCAGGTGCACGCTCATGGTGCGAGCGTAGGCCGCCCGGCAGTGCCCGTCGGGCCCGGTCGACCCCGATACAGTTCCCCCGTGGATCAATTCGTCGTCAGTGGAGGAGCCCGGCTCCGTGGTGTCGTGCAGGTGGCCGGGGCCAAGAACAGTGTCCTGAAGCTGATGGCGGCGGCGTTGCTCGCCGAAGGCACCACGGTGCTGACCAACTGCCCGGCCATCGAGGACCTGCCCCTGATGGCCGATGTGCTGCGCGGGCTCGGCTGCACGGTGGCCATCGAGGGCGACGTGGTCACCATCGACACCCCGGCGGAGCTGTCGCACGTGGCCGATTTCCCGGCGGTCAGCCGGCTGCGGGCGTCGGTGGCCGTCCTGGGTCCGTTGATGGGGCGTCTGCGGCAGGCGCGCGTCGCGCTGCCCGGCGGCGACGCCATCGGCAACCGGCCGCTGGACATGCACCAGAACGGGCTCCGCCTGCTCGGTGCCACCATGACCATCGAGCACGGTCACGTCGTCGGGTCGGCGAGCGAGTTGCGCGGAGCCCAGATCGAGCTCGAGTTCCCCAGTGTCGGTGCGACCGAGAACCTGTTGATGGCGGCCTGTCTCGCCCGCGGCGTGACGGTGATCGAGAACGCGGCGCGGGAGCCGGAGATCGTCGACCTCGCGGTGATGTTGACATCGATGGGCGCCCGGATCACCGGCGCCGGGACCAGCACCGTGACCATCGAGGGTGTCCGGGGGCTCACGCCGACCACCCACCGGACGGTCGGCGACCGCGTGGTGGGCGGCACCTGGGCCTACGCGGCCGCCATCACCCGCGGCGACATCACCGTGCACGGCGTCAACCCCGCGCACCTGGCGGCGCCGTTGGAGCGCTTGGTGCGGGCGGGCGCGCGGATCACCTCCGGGGAGGACTGGTTCACCGTGGTGATGGACCGTCGGCCCCGGGCGGTCGATTTCATCACGCTGCCGTTCCCCGGCTTCCCGACCGACCTGCAGCCCATCGCCCTCGCGCTGGCCGCGGTCGCCGACGGGCACTCCTTCGTCACCGAGAACGTGTTCGAGGCGCGGTTCAAGTTCCTCGACGAGCTGGTGCGGATGGGCGCCGACGCGCGCACCGACGGTCATCACGCCTCGTTGAACGGACGCGAGACGCTGTCCAGCGCACCGGTCTGGGCGACGGACATCCGCGCCGGCGCGGGGTTGGTGCTCGCCGGCCTGGTGGCCGACGGGGACACCGTCGTCAACGACGCCTGGCACATCGACCGCGGCTACCCGCGGTTCGTCGAGGACCTGGTCTCGCTCGGGGCCACGGTCGTCCGGCGGGCGGCGCCGGAACGCTGAGGCCGGCACGAACGTGCCGGTGCCGGGGTGGCGGTCCGGGATTGTCCGGACGCCGGGTCGCGGCGGAGCGTGCGCTGGGGCTGGAGCTCTCGACCGGCGGGGGTGCGGCGTGGGTGTCCGGATGCCGGGTGCGGCGTGGGCGTGCCGATGGGGCGCAGTGAGCGTTCGACCGCAGATGTTTCGGGTGCGGCGTGGGCGTGCCGATGGTCGTGCAGTGAGCGTTCGACCGCCGGTTCTCCGGGTGCGGCGCGGGTGTCCGGATCCTGGGTGGGCGCGAACGTGCCAGTGGTCGTGCAGTGAGCGTTCGACCGTCGGGGGCAGCGTGAGTGTCCACCTACCGGGCGGCGGAAGCGTGCTGATGCTGCGCGCCGAGCGTTCGACCGTCGGGGGCAGCGTGAGTGTCCACCTACCGGGCGGCGGAGACGTGCTGATGCTGCGCAGCGAGCGTTCGACCGTCGGGGGCAGCGTGAGTGTCCACCTACCGGGCGGCGGAAGCGTGCTAGTGCTGCGCGCCGAGCGTTCGACCGTCGGGGGCAGCGTGAGTGTCCATCTACCGGGCGGCGGAAGCGTGCTGATGCTGCGCGCCGAGCGTTCGACCGTCGGGCGAGGCTGTGGCGTTGAACCGCCGCGCACCGAATGGGCAAGTCCGACCGCCTGCGCATGGCGCGACCGCAGTGCGCGGCACCGCGGTCGGTCAGGCGCGCGTCCAGCGGCCGGTGGCGATCGGCTTGCCGCCGCACGCCGTCGCGCCGATCACCGGCCCTGGTCGGTGCGTCAGCCGCACGATCTCGTCCCGGCCGTCGACGCGGGCGCTGACCAGGAAGGTGGCGTCGTCGTCGCCGTCCTTCCCCGCGTTCCCGTCCCGGTCGTCGTGCACGGTGATGGTGCCGATCGCGCCGACCGGCGCGGGCCCGAGCTCGGCGCGCCAGAGCGCTTCGGCGACCTGGGCCGGCGGCGACAGGTCGGCGCGGCCGCGCAGTCCGTCCGGATGCACCAGGCCGTCCCGCGCGGCGCGGGCGACGGCGACCGCGCGGTCCGGGTCCAGCCAGGCGTAGGCGTAGCCCCACGGCAGGACCAGCATCGTGGGTGCGTAGCGGTGACCTCCGAGATGGCTGATCTCCACGACGCTCGGCGTCCCGCCCGGGTCGTCCAGTGCATCGTGCAGGGCGGCGGCGAGGTCCCGTCCCTTCAGCGCGCAGCAGCGGTCCCGGGAACCGTTGGTGCACACGGCGAAGAGCGGTCCGGCGGCGACAGCCGGTGCGGTCGCGAGGTCGGACAGCTCGACGGCGCTGGGCGTGGCCACCGTCGGGCGCAGGAAGCTCGCGGGCCCGGTCCGGCCCACCCACCGCACGCGGGAGCCGGCGCTTCCGGCGCGACCGACCGGCCGGATCGCGAACGGTCGTAGTCCGGGCGTCGCGGCGCCGGTGGGCGAGGCCCGGCCGTACACCGCGGACACGGCGTCGTCGGCGGCCTCCCGACCGAAGCCCGCCGGGTGTTCGATCAGGACGAACGTGCGGAAGGCCGCGGCCGAGCCGCGGGGATCGTCGTCGACAGCCGCGTCCGCGTCGGAACACAGCGGCATCACGGGCGGGGTGGGCAGTGTCGGCGGGACGGGCACAGGAGGCGGAGGCACGGACACCATCCTGCCGGTAGGGTTCTGCGGGTGCGTCTGGTCATTGCCCGTTGTTCCGTGGACTACGTCGGACGTCTCACCGCCCATCTGGGCGAGGCGACGCGGCTGCTGCTCATCAAGGCGGACGGCTCGGTGTCGGTCCACGCCGACGACCGCGCCTACAAGCCGTTGAACTGGATGAGCCCGCCGTGCTGGCTCACCGAGGAGAGCCCCGAGCTGTGGCGGGTGCAGAACAAGGCCGGTGAACAGCTCGTCATCACCCTGCACGAGGTGCTGCACGACACCCGGCACGAACTCGGTGTCGACCCGGGCCTGGTCAAGGACGGCGTCGAGGCCCACCTGCAGGAACTGCTCGCCGATCAGGTGCACCTGCTCGGAGAGGGCTTCACGATGGTGCGCCGCGAGTATCCGACGCCGATCGGGCCGGTGGACCTGCTGTGTCGCGACGCCGGCAACCGGGTCGTCGCGGTCGAGATCAAGCGCCGTGGCGAGATCGACGGCGTCGAGCAGTTGACCCGCTACCTGGAACTGCTGGGTCGCGATCCACTGCTGACCGGCATCACCGGCATCTTCGCCGCCCAGCAGATCAAGCCGCAGGCCCGCACGCTCGCCGAGGACCGCGGTATCCGGTGCGTGGTGCTGGACTACGAGGCGATGCGCGGGTTGGTCCGGGACGACGTCCTGTTCTGAACGCCCGGCGCCTTTCACCGTGAGCGCAACCGTGGCGTCCGGGGCGGGTGACGCGCTCCGCTAGCCTTGCCGGTAGCCGGTCCGTCGGGGCCGGGACAGTTGCTGATGTGCTTTTGGAGGCCTTCACCGTGGACGTCAGGATCGGTGTCTCGGACACCGCACGTGAGCTCGTGGTCAATTCGGCCTCGCAGCCGGACGAGATCGAGGCTCAGGTGGTCGCGGCGTTCGCCGATGCCACGTCGACCTTGACCCTGGTCGACGAGAAGGGCCGTCGTGTGCTGATCCCGGCGGCGAAGATCGCCTACGTCGAGATCGCGCCGGCGGACGGCCGCCGCGTCGGATTCATGCTCGCCGATTGAGTTCACTCGTTCCGCCACGACCGCACGTCCCGCCGGGACGTGCGGTCGTGGCGTTTCCGGGCGTGGACGTGGCAGCGACCGCGCATGGCCGGCCGGGTGATCTGCGGTGTCCGGTGTCCGGTGTTCGGCTGTCGGGCACTGATGTGGGACCACGGTGGTCGTGGTCGGTGCTCGAGGCGGGCGTTGTCGGCCCGGTGGGATCGGGGATTGTGTCGGCAGGTGGCCCGGGCCGACCGCCCGCGCCCGGATCGACGGCGGGCCGACCGGGCCTGAGCGGGCTGACCCGCGTGCCTGGATTGATGGCGGTCCGACCGGGCCGCGCGGGGCCGACCCGCGCGTACCCGGGTCCACGGTGGGCCGACCGGTCGTGAGCGGGCTGACCCGCGTGCCTGGGTTGATGGCGGGCCGACTGGGACTGCCCGGCCGACCGCGCCTCCCTGGGCCGATCGCGCGTGCCTGGGCCGATCGCGCGTGCCCGAATCGACGGCGCGCCGACCGGGCCCGCCCGGGGCCGACCTGCGTGCCCGGACCGATCGCGCGTGCCCGGATTGACGGCGGGCCGACTGGGCCTGCCTGGGCCGACCCGCCTGCCTGGGTTGATGGCGGGCCGACCGCGCCTCCCTGGGCCGACCGCGCGTGCCCGGACCGACCGCGCGTGCCCGGATTGACGGTGGGCCGATCGGGCCTGCCCCGGCCGACCCGCCTGGCTGGGTTGATGGCCCCATAGGGCTTGCCGGGGGCCGACCGTCTGTGCCCGGATCGACAGTGGGCCGACCGGGCCTGCCCGGGTCGACCAAACTGCCTGTATTGCTGGTGGGCCGACCGTGCCCGCCCGGGGGCGGACCCGCCTGCCCGGACCGATGGCGGGCCGACAAGGAGCGCCGAATCAGTGCGGCTGGCGGGGGAAGCGGGAAATGCCCCGCCACGCCAGGGTGTGCACCAGCTCCACCGCTTCGGTCAGCGGAACAACCGACTTCTGCGCGAGCCAGTACCGGGCGCTGACCTGGGAGACGCCGACGAGACCGGCGGCGAGCAGCCGCCCGCGGGCCTGGTCGACCCCGGTGTCGTTGATGATGGGTTCGGCGATCGCTTCGATGCAGCCCTGGGTCATGACCTCGACGATGCGGTTGACCTCGGGGTTGCCGGACAGGTCGGACTCGAAGACGAGGCGGTGCACCTGGTCGGTGCCACCCACGAAGTCGAAGATCGCCTCGACCGCACGGTGCACCCGGACGTCGTTGTCGTCGGTGGACGCGATGGCGGTACGGACCTGGCGGACCAGATCGTCGGCGGCCTGGTCTACGAGCGCGATGTACAGCTCGAGCTTGGACGGGAAATGCTGGTAGAGCACGGGTTTGGAGACGCCGGCACGCTCGGCGATGTCGTCCATGGCGGCGGCGTGGTAACCCTGATCGACGAAGGCGGCACGGGCTGCGGTGAGCAGCTGAGCACGCCGGACGGCACGGCTGAGCCGCGGAGTCTGCGTGCCTGTCGCGTCCGTCATCACTCCCCGTTCCTGTCTGCCGGCTGACTCTATCGTCGGCGGTCCGTCGAGCACACCGCTTTCACGCCGCGTCCGCGGCGGGCTCGAGCGGGGACCGGCCGGTGTGGTCGCCACGGAGCGTCACGCGGCGGGCCAGATCGGCCGGCGCGATGTCCGGGAGCATGCCCGTGGTGGCGGCGCGATGTCGTCGCGGTGCATCGGGGACCACGGCACCGGGCGTGCCGAGGTCGTACGGGTGCCGCGACGCGGACCCGGGGCCGGTTGCGGGGACCGACTCGGCAACGCCGGGGCTGACGACCCGTGCGGGCGGCAGCACCCGTCGGTCGTCGGGGCGTGCGTCGGTGGCGTCGAACTCCGGTGTCGCGGTCGGCAGGCGGTGAGGAGCGTGTGCGGGTGGGCGCGGGCGGCCTCCGCCGGCTACAGGGGGCACCCGGAAGCAGCATCCGCAGGCCCCCGCGCCGTCGAGCGGGGCGGCGTCGGGCTGGTTCGCGGCGGGCCAGGATGTCGCCGAACGCGAGCCGCTACGGCTACGCGGACGTGGGTGTCAGCGCCGGTCGGAACGATGATCAGCCGGTCGACCAGTTCCGTGTCGGACCGGGGGAGTGACGAGGATCCCGCCGGCCCCTCCGTCGATACGGGTCCACGGCTGGTCGGGGTCGAGGCAGTGACCCCCCGCTGGTCGGGGGAGCGCGGCACGGCACGGCAGCCCAGCCGGGAATGGCAACGGTCGGTGTACTGGCCGGTGGTGACGGCCGACGTCGGCGGGACCGGTCGGCCGTCGGCCCATCCGGCAAGATGGAACGGTGACCAGGCCCATCGCGTTCTCCGGACCAACTCCCCGGGACGAGCTGGCGGCGTGGACGACGGCGGCTCTCGGGCCGGAGCTGGCGACGGCGGCGTTACCCATGTCGGCGCTGCCCTGGCCGGGTGAGTCGGTGGTCCCGGGCGGTGGTGACGACGAACAGGCGGTGTTCGTCCGTACGACCCGCTCGGAGCGCCGGCCGCTGCCGACGGATGAGGCGTTCTACGTCCACGGGCTGGCGGGAGCCGCCGCGAACTGGACGGCGCTGGCCGGGCTGCTGTCGTCGCTGGCGACCGGGTACGCACCGGACCTGCCGGGCAGTGGCCGGTCGGATCCGCCCCGACAGGGTGACTACTCCGTGGCCGAGCAGGTCCGGGTGCTGGCGGCGCTGATCCGCGACACGGCGCGCGGACCGGTGCATCTCGTGGGCAACTCGCTCGGCGGGTTCCTCAGCACGATGCTCGCCGCCCGGCACCCGGAGCTGTTCCGTTCGCTGACCTTGATCTCACCGGCGGTGCCGGACTTCCGGTTGACGCGCGACCGGGGAGCGGACTCGCGGTTGGCCGCGTTGCTGGCGCCGGGACTCGGACGGCTGGTGGAGCCCCGGATGGCGGGCATCCCTGCCGAACAACGCGTGCGCGGCATGGTCGAGGTCTGCTTCGGCGATCCCTCCGCAGTGAGTGAAGCGGACAGCGTCGCGGCTGCCGTGGAGTACGCCTGGCGCGCCGATCTGCCCTGGGGACAACGGGCGGTGCTCGAACAGTTGCGGGAGCTGATCAAGGCCTACGTCACCCCCAGACACCGCTCGTACTGGGCGTCCGCCGCGCAGGTGCGGATCCCCACGCTGGTCGTGTGGGGAACCCGGGACCGGCTCGTCGATGTCCGGCTCGCGGAGCGGACCGCGGCAGCCTTCCCGGACAGTCGCATGCTGGTGCTCGCCGGGGTCGGTCACGTCGCCCAGATGGAGGCTCCGGTACCGGTGGCCCGGGCAATGGCAGCGCTGTGGTCCGAATCCCGCCAATGACCCCGGCGTACTGACGCTGGGTAGGCACGGGTGTGCAGGGTGCCACCTTCGGGCGCGGCGCAGGGGACGTCCGCAGGCCCTGTGGCACGCTACGCAGCGTGAGCAGCTCCGGTCCCGACCGTCCCCGCACGAGCGGGTCGGCGCGGCAGCCGACCGGCGACGGGTCAGCGCCGCGACCGACAACTGAGCCCGATGGGTGGACACCTCCCCGTCCGAACGCACCGCGCGGCGGGCGGGCCACGCCGACGCCGCCGGATCGCGACGCGGCGAGCGCCGGCGTCCCGCGGTACGCCCCGCCGTCGAGTTTCGATCAGCGCGATCGTGCCGACCGTGGACGCCCGGCACCTCCGTCGCCCGGCCGGGCCGCTGACGGTCGCACCCGTGGGATCTCCGACGCGGTGGACCGGGCTGATCTCGGCCGGCCGTCTGGGCCGGCGTCACGCTGGCGTACGCGAGGCGAATCGGTCGTCGCCGCGAGTGCCCGCCCTGTCGATCGCAGCGCACTGTGGGACGACGGCCGCGACCCGCGGCGGCCCCGACGTCCGGTGGGTACCGATCCCCGTCGGGCAGCGGGCGGGCCCGAGCGACCTCCAGGGTCCGGTCGTCCCGGTGCCGGTGGGCCGCGCGACGACAGTCCGGCGGCGGATCGCCGTAACAGTCGTCCGCGTCCACCCGTGGGGCCCGCGGCGCCGGCAGGCGGTTGGGGGTCGCGCCTCCACCGGCGCTACGGCTGGCGCCTTGTCGCCGCACCGTTCCTTGCTGCGCTGACGGTGATCACCGTCGTGCTGATCGCCCGCACTCCGGACGCCGCCGCCCCGGCGGGTCCACAGGTGGCCGGTGTGCTGCCGGCGTCGGAGTCGGCCACGTCCGTGGCGCCGTTGCCCGGCGTCCCCCGGGCGCCGTCCGGTACCACCGACGGCGTTTCGCCGGGGACTGCGGCCACCGGTACCGAGGCCGTGCCACCACCGGTCGCCGCCCCGACGAACGAGCCGACATCGTCGTCCGCCGAGGCGGTCCCGTCGTCGGTACCGACGGATCCCGGCGAGGTCCTCCCGCCGAACCTGGCCGTCGGTGCGTTGCCGGCGGGCGAGCCGTTCGCCGTCGCCGGCGACGGCTCCTACCGCATCGTGGGTGGCGCCGGTCCCCAGGCGGGTTCCTCGCCCACCGTGGTGCGATACACGGTGGAGATCGAGAACGGTGTCACCCCCACGGAGGGCGACGAGGCCTTCGCGCAGTTCGTCGAACGCACGCTCGCCGATCCCCGGAGCTGGACGACCGTCAAGGGGGTGTCGCTGCAGCGCGTCGACGCCGGTACCGCCGATCCGGACTTCCGGGTCACGCTGACCAGCCAGCAGACGGTGCGCGGCATGTGCGGATTCAGTGTGCCGTTGGAGTCCTCGTGTTACACCCGCGCCCAGGGGCGGGTCGTCATCAACGACGCCCGGTGGGTGCGCGGGGCGCTCACCTACGGCGGCGATCTGACGGCGTACCGGGAGTACGCGGTGAACCACGAGGTGGGCCACGCGCTGGGCTACGGGCACCAACCGTGCGGGGAGAACACCGCCCTGGCGCCGGTGATGATGCAGCAGTCGTGGAGCGCGTCGAACGACGCACTCGCCGGCATCAACGGATCCACCCCGGCCGACGGGAAGGCATGTGCCGCCAATCCGTGGCCGGACCCCGCCGGCGCTGAGCAGGCTGCCGCCCCCACCGGTTGACCACTTGCAGAGTGCCGTGAGCCGTCCGTACCCGGGTCCTCCGGCGGCGGGGGCAGACTTGACGGCATGACCCCTGCCGCCCCCCGGATCCCGCCCCTGGTGGAACCCGGCCCGCCACTCTCCCGCGCGGAACTCGACCGCTACTCCCGCCACGTGCTGCTGCCCGACGTCGGAGCTGTCGGCCAGCGTCGACTGCGTGCCGCGCGGGTCGCCGTCATCGGAGCCGGGGGACTCGGATCGCCGATCCTGACCTACCTGACCGCAGCGGGTGTCGGGACGATCGGCGTCGTGGATTTCGATGTCGTCGAGGAGAGCAATCTGCAGCGGCAGACCGTGCACGGCGTCGAGGACGTCGGACGGGCGAAGGTCGAGTCCGCCGTCGCGGCGGTCCGGCGGATCGACCCGACCGTGGACATCCGGGCCATCCCGGTGCGGTTGACAGCCGACAACGCGCTGAGCGTCTTGTCCGGCTACGACCTCGTTCTCGACGGGACCGACAACTTCGCGACCCGATACCTCGTCAACGACGTCTGTGTGCTGCTGGGCATCCCCTGTGTCTGGGGGTCGGTGTTCCGCTTCGAGGGCCAGGTCAGCGTGTTCTGGGCGGCACGCGGTCCGCAGTACCGGGACCTGTTCCCGACGCCACCGCCGCCCGGGAGCGTCCCGTCCTGTGGTGAGGGCGGGGTGTTGGGCGTGGTCTGCGCCGTCGTCGGGTCGTTGATGGCCACCGAAGCGGTCAAGCTGATCTGTGGGGTCGGAGAGCCTTTGCTCGGGCGGGTGTTGACCTATGACGCGTTGCGTGCCGGCTTCCGGACGCTGACCGTGCGCCCGGATCCCGCAGCGGTGCCGGTCACGGGTCTCGTCGACTACGACCAGTGGTGCGGCTCGCCGGCCGCCGGGCCGGAAGCTGTGGAGGCTGCGGAGTTGTCGGCGGCTGAGCTCGACATCCTGAGGTCCGGGAGTGAGGTGATCACCGTGGTCGACGTCCGGGAGCCGTCCGAACATCACCTGGGGCTGATCCCAGGTTCGCTCGGGATCCCGCTGGCTCGGGTGACCGACGAGGACTCGCTGGCTGTGCTGCGGGCGGCCGCGGACTCGGGACGGATCGTCGTGTACTGCGCGTCGGGGGTCCGCTCCGCGCGGGCGGTCGTCGCGCTCACCGACCGGGGCGTACCCGCCGCCGGGCTCACGGGTGGGTTCACGGCGTGGACCCGGTCCGGTGGCGCGGTGGTCGGACCGGACGCCGTGGCGACGCGGGCCTGAGTGCAGCCGGTAGCGTCTGCTGCCGTGAGCGCGCCGCCTGACCACGTCCGGTCGGCGTTCGGCGTCCCCGGGGAGGTACCCCACCGGATGTCCGGTGGCCGGGGCGGGACCTACCGGTGCGGGAGCGTCGTCCTCAAGCGCACCGACGACTCCGCCGAATCCTCGTGGCTGGCCGGGACGTTCGAGCAGTTGTGGGTGCCAGGCGTCCGGGTCGCCCGGCCGGTCCGCTCGTCGGACGGACGATGGGTCATCGCCGGCTGGACCGCCCACCGCTACGTGGTTGGCCGGTCCGCGCCGCGCTTCACCGACATCATCGAGGTCGGGCAGCGACTGCACGCGACGTTGGTCGACCTGCCGCGCCCGCGCTTCCTGGACGACCGTGACACCGTCTGGTCGTGGGCCGACCGGCTGTCCTGGGGGGACGCGCCGGCGGACGACCGCCGATTGGGCGACGGAGTGGGGGCGGCCGCTTTCGCGGAGCTGGCCGCAGGTCGCCGTCCCGTCGACCTGCCACACCAACTGGTGCACGGCGACCTCACGGGCAACGTGCTCTTCGCCGGTGCCGCCCCGCCCGCGGTCATCGACATGACGCCGTACTGGCGTCCTGTCGCCTGGGCGAGCGCCGTGGTCGTGGTGGACGCGATCGCCTGGGGCGGTGCCGACCTCGACCTGGCCATCGGTCGCCGCACCGACCAGTGGCGGCAGGTGTTGCGGCGGGCCTTGATGTTCCGGCTCGCCGTCAGCCTCGCGCAGCCGCACAGCACGCCCGCCTCGATGGTCGGTGTCATGTCGGCGGTCGAGCAGCTGCAGCCACTGCTGGACGACGAACTGCCGGGTCTCGCGGGCCACACACCGGATGCCTCTCACTGAGACCGCCCGTCGGTTCCGGTCGGGGTGTCGGCGGGCTGGACGTCGTCGAGATCCTGTTCGGCCGCGGCGTCGAGGTCGAGCAGCCGTCGGAACCAGAACGGGGCGGCGGGGTTGGCCGGATGGTCGGCCCAGGCGATGATCAACGAGTCGAGCTCGGTGGGATGGACCCCGTTGACGACGAACTCGCGGATGAGGATGGCCAGCCGGTACTCCGGATCCACCGCCAGGGCGCGTTCGAGAGCGACATTGGCCAGAGCGCCGTCACCACTGCGATAGGCGACCAGCGCGAGCACCGCCAGCACCGGCACGGCGAAGTCGTCGCCCACCCACCGGGCGAGCGCGGCGAAGAGCCCGACCGGGATCTCACCGGTGCGCTCCAGACACCACGAGATCACGGCATCCCGGACGAGGTCGATGGTCAGCACGACGACCAGGTCGGCCCACACCGCGTCGTCGCCGGCCCGGGACTGCCCGAAGGCCGTGACCGCCGCGGCCAGGCGAGCATGCGCCAGGTCGCAACCCACCTGCACGGTGGCCTTGAAGTCCAGGTCGGCGATGGTCACCGCAAGACGCCCGAATGCCTCTGTCACGGCGGCTTCCGACACTGCGGCGTCGGCGGCGGACGGTGCGGCGACGGTGCGGCCGATGGCCTTCCGGTCGTTCAGGACCGCCCGACCCGCACCGACCGCCGCGGCGTGCAGGTGGGCGAGCCCCGGGTCGTCGTCGGCGGGTAGCGGTGAACCGGCAGCGGAGGCGGGGTGTCCCAGGTAGGACCATGCCGCCCCGCCTCGCACGAGGACCGCGTCGATGACCGGCACCCCGGTGTCCTCGAATCCCCGTACGCAGTCGGCCACCAGTCGGGCGTGCGGCAGTGCGGTCCGCCCTCGGGCGATCTCGTTGTCGGCGGGCGAATAGCAGATCAGCATCACCGCGGTGGCGTGGCGGGCGGCCTGCGCGGCGAGGAACGTGACCACCGCAGCCTCGTCCGCGGGAATCGGGAGGTCGATCCGCAATGCCGGACCCACACGGTGACGGATTCCGTGGACGCACAGCAGTACCAGGCTGCGTGCCGGGTGGAAACCCATCAGGACCGGCACGGCTCCGACGAGGGCGAGGGGACCCGACAGGCGAACCGTCTCGCGGGGCGGCGGCACTTCCAGGGCGGTGGGCTGCGTCATACGACCACTGTCGCTGCGTGCGGATGCTCACGACCGGCCATGTGCGGGGTTGTGGATGGTTGGGGAGCTGGGGACCGTTCGAGCGCGGCCGGCGGCGGTGGTGACGGCGTGTCCGGTGGTGCGTCCCCGCCTGTCGTGCGACACGCATGCGCAACGGCGGTAGGTCCTCGCGGTCACCGCCGGTTCGCGGCACCGATCCGGTACCGACCCATCGGGACACGACCGTCGACCGCTGGCACGCCTTCCGCGGCGAGCCGGTCCAACTGACGGTCCGCGAGCCGTGGCACGGGGCGGCCGTGCGCGGGTAGCACGCGGTGCCACGGCAGATCGTCCTCGGCCAGATTCGACAACACCCACCCGGCGAAGCGGGGGGAGTTGCCGCCCGCCTCGGCCGCGACGTCACCGTAGGTGGCCACCCGCCCCGGCGGGATGGCGGCCACGGCGTCGAGGATCCGTTGTGCGAGGGCGTCGTCCATCCGCCGATTCTGCGGCACGGGCGGGCCGGTGGGCCTGTCCGTCGGTGCTCGCGGGTCGGGTCGGGGCTGTGTCGGTGGCTCGTGATCTGATCTCGGCATGGTTCCCGCCGCCTCCGTTCCGGCTCCGCCCGCACCACAGCTGGTGCGTCGCGGTGTCGTGACGGGCGCTTTCCGGCCGTCCCCGGAGCAGCAGCGGGTGATCGACAGCCGGGTCGGTCGGTTGCGGGTGCTCGCCGGGCCGGGCACCGGAAAGACCACCACCCTCGTCGAGGCGGTCGCCGACCGCATCACCCGCCGCGGGGTGCCGCCAGAGCAGATCCTGGTGCTGACGTACTCCCGGCGGGCGGCGACCGAGCTGGCCGGCCGAATCGTCGCCCGACTGAAGCTCACCACCCGCGTTCCGCTCGTCCGGACGCTGCATTCCTACGCGTTCTCTCTCCTGCGGGCCGAAGCGGCCCGCCACGGCGAGCCGTCGCCGCGGTTGATCTCGGCCGCCGAGTCCGACCAGGTGATTCGCGAACTGCTGGCCGGACACGACCACGACGGGGGTGGTCCGTGGCCGGACTTCCTGCACCGGGCACTGACGCTGCGGGGCTTCGCCGCGTCCGTCCGGGACCTCCTGGCCAGAACCACGGAACGCGGGCTGGGCCCCGCCGACCTGCGGGCGCTGGGCCGCCGGCACCGGCGTCCGGAGTGGGTCGCCCTGAGCAGCTTCGCCGCCGAGTACTCCCGGGTGCTGGACCTGCAGGCTGGTACGACGCGGCAGGGGCAACCACTGGACCAGGCCGAGTTGATGGGGGTCGCGCTGGGTCTGCTCCGGGTGGACGAGACACTGGCCGCCGAGCAGGGTCGGATCCGTCGGATCTTCGTCGACGAGTACCAGGACGTCGATCCGGCCCAGGCCGCCCTCATCGAGACCCTGGCGGCAGGAGCCGACGAATTGGTGGTCTGCGGTGACCCCGACCAGTCCATCTACGGTTTCCGCGGCTCCGACCCGACGGCGCTGCAGGATCTCGAGGCGGACGAGACGATCGCCCTGACCGCCGGCCGCCGGATGGCCGGCGCCATCACCGACGCGACACGGCGCACGGCCCGGTTGCTGCCCGGACCGCGGGAGCACCGTGCGCTCCGGGTGCCCGACGGGACGGCCCCCACACCGGGCCGGGTCCAGGTACGGGTCCTGCCCAGTGCCGGCACCGAGGCGCTCTTCGTCGCCGACCAGCTGCGACGGGCGCATCTGCTGGACGGCGTCGCGTGGTCGTCGATGGCGGTCCTCGTGCGGTCCCCCGCGGCGGCGCTGCCGGCGCTGCGCCGGGCTTTCGCCGTGGCCGGTGTCCCGTTGCAGCCGCCGTCACGCTCGCTCCCGATGACCGAGGACCGGGTCGTGGCCGCCATCGTGTCGGTGATGGCCTGCGGTGAAGACCTGGCGTTACTGACTGCGGACCGTGCCGCAGAGTTGCTGGCATCACCGCTCGGCGGACTCGATGCGCTGGCGATGCGTCGTCTGCGGCGGGCACTGCGGCTGCTGATGCCGGGACAGGGCTCGTCCATGGACCTTCTCGCCGCGATCCTCAGCGGTGCACCGATCCCCGAGGATCTACCGGCCGACCTGGCGCCCCGTGTCCGTGCGGTCCGCGATCTGATCGGCGTGGTGCGTGACCGCGACACCGACGCGGTCGCAGAGGACCTGCTCTGGACATTGTGGCGGATGACCGGCCTCGAGCCGGGCCTCGTGGCCACCTCGGCACGTGGGGGTCTCGCCGGTCAACGCGCCGACGCCACCCTCGACGCGGTCATACTGCTCTTCGACGCTGCGGCCGACCGCAATGCGCTGGTGCCGGGAGCCGGGGTCCCGGACTTCCTGGACTCAGTCGTCGGCCGCACGGTCGAGGACGAAGCGGTCGACGCCCGCCGGCCCGCGACCGATGCGGTCGGTCTGCTGTCGGCGCACGCCTCGAAAGGCCTCGAATGGGATGTGGTCGCGGTGGCCGGGGTGCAGGAGGGCAGCTGGCCCGACGTGGGAACCCGAGGCGACCTCCTCGGCACGGACGACCTCCTCGACGCTGCGGCCGGCCTGCCCGCGGGGACCTCTCGATCGGCATCCCGGCTGGCCGACGAGCGCCGGCTCTTCTACGTGGCGGCGACGCGGGCCCGGCGGCAGTTGATCGTCACCGCGGTCGTCGACGCCGACACCCAGCCGTCCCGTTTCCTCGTCGAGCTCACCGGGTCGGCCGACCTGCCGACCGGCCTTCCGCGAGGTGTCGACGGCCAACGGCAGCGCGGGCTGAACGTCGCCGAGCTGGTCGCCGACCTCCGGCGAGCAGTGACCGATCCAGACGCCACCGAGGAGCGTCGGCAGCGCGCGGCGGCCCATCTCGCCACCCTCGCCGCGGAGGCCCTGCGTGGTGCCGATCCCGACGAGTGGTGGGGTCTGCCGACGCTCTCCACGTCCGAGGACCCGGTTCCGCCCGGAGTCCCGGTGTCCATCTCGCCGTCGACGGTGGAGAACGTGCTGCGGTGCTCACTGCGTGCCGTCCTCGAGCGGGCCGGGGGACGGGCGGCGCCCTCCGAGAACCAGATCGAAGGCATCGTCGCGCACGCGCTGGCCCACGGGGTGGCCCTGGAGGTACCGCACGACGAGCTGGTCGCCGAACTCGACGACTGGCTGGAGCAGTCCGGCACGCTGACCCCCTGGCAGGTGGCCCGGCAGCGGCGCCTGATCCTGCGGATGACCGCCGCAGCGCGGGACTGGTTCCAAGCCCATCACCCGCCCTGGACGGTGGCCGGCACCGAGCTGCGCATCGAGGCCGTGCTCCCACCGGTCGGCGCGGACGACCTCCCAGACGGTGTGTTGCCCCCCGGACTCTCCGAAGCGGACGCCGTTCGGCCTGTCGTCCTGACGGGACGGCTGGACTGGCTGAGCCGGGACGCCGCCGGCCGGGCGGTGGTGGTGGATTTCAAGACCACGGCCACCCCGAAATCGAAGGCCGAGGCGCAGGAGAACCCGCAGCTGGCGGCCTACCAGATCGCCATCGACGAAAGCCATGAGCACCCGGCCGCCGCTGGTGGGCAGCTCGTCTACCTGAAGAAGGACGCCGCCGAACGGGACCAGTCCGCCCTCGACCCGCAGCGTCGAGCGGTGTGGATCGGCGCGATCCGCACAGCCGCCGCGCAGACGGCGGGCGCGGCACAGACGGCGACGGTCAACAGTTACTGCGACATCTGCTCAGTACGGACGAGCTGCCCGCTGCAGCCCGATGGACGGCAGGTGCTCGGATGACTGTGCGGTGGTCCGCGGTCGAGCTGTCCCGGGCACTGGGCCAACCTCACCCGCCGACGCCCGAGCAGATCGCGGTCATCGAGGCTCCGCTCGAGCCGCTGCTCGTCGTCGCCGGAGCGGGCTCCGGCAAGACCGAGACGATGGCCGCCCGGGTGGTCTATCTGGTCGCCAACGGTCTGGTGGCGCCCGAGCACGTGCTGGGACTGACCTTCACGCGCAAGGCGGCCGCGCAGTTGCTGCACCGGATCCGTCAGCGCCTGGCGCAACTCCCGGAGACCTTCGAGAGCGAGCCGCAGGTCCTGACCTACCACGCGTTCGGCGGTCGGCTGCTGGGCGAGTACGGCGCGCTCGTGGGCATCGAACCGCAGGCCCGGGTGCTGACGCCGACGAGCAGCTGGCAGCTCGCCAGCTCGGTGGTGCGCCGGTGGGATTCCGACCTGGACACCGATCTCCCCCCCGATCTCGTCACCGAGCGACTGCTGCAGTTGTCCGGCGTGCTGGCCGATCACCTGCGGACACCCGGCGAGCTGGCGGACGCGACCGACGAGCTCGCGGGTCTGATCGCCGACGCACCCCCCGCCGCTCGTCAACGCAACGCGCTGCACACCAAGCTGGTCAACCTGCATGCCCGGTTGACCAACCGGCACGGCATCCTGCCGTTGGTGGGTGCCTACAGCGACGCCAAGCAGCGGACCAGCTCGCTGGACTTCGGCGACCAGATACAGCTCGCCGCAGACTTGGTGGCCCGGCATCCCCGTGTCGGCGAGGAGATCAGGGACAGGTACCGGGTCGTCCTGCTCGACGAGTACCAGGACACCGGACACGCCCAACGCATCATCCTGCGGGGCCTGTTCGGCTCGGGATCCGGCCGTCGCGGACATCCGGTCACCGCCGTCGGTGACCCCTGTCAGAGCATTTACGGGTGGCGGGGCGCGGCGGCGTCGAACCTGCCGCGGTTCACCACCGACTTCCCGTCGTCGGACGGGACACCGGCCGCACGGGCGTCGCTGCTCACGAGCTTCCGCAACCCGTCGCGGGTGCTGACCATCGCCAATGCCGTGTCGGCGCCGGTGCGCGCCGAAGGCATCCCCGTGGACGAACTGCAGCCACGGGCCGGTGCGGCCGCCGGTGATGTGCGGTACGGACTCTTCGAGACGGTGAACGACGAGGACGTCTGGGTGGCGGACACGATCGCCGCCCACTGGCAGGCCGCGCTCGACACCGGGCAGCGGCCGCCGACGACCGCCGTCCTCTTCCGCCGTCGGTCCAGCATCGCTCCATTGGCAGCCGCTCTGACCGCGCGCGGTGTACCCGTCGAGGTCCCCGGGCTGGCCGGTCTGCTGAGCGAACCCGAGGTCGCCGAGGTGGTCAGCGTGCTGCGGGTGCTGGTGGATCCGACCGCCGGCAACGCCGCTGTGCGGGTGCTCACCGGTGCCCGATGGGCGATCGGGCTCGCCGACGTGACCGCACTGCAACGCCGGGCGGGCGTTCTCACCGGCCGTCGGGCCGCCGGCGCAGGCGCGCGCCTGGGACGGGACTCGGTTCACGAGGCGATCCAGCAGGCGGTGACCGACGACATCGAGTACGCCTCCCTGCTCGACGCGCTCGCCGACCCCGGACCTGCCGCCGACTACTCGCCGGCGGGTCATGACCGGATCCGGCGCCTCGGTGCCGAGCTCGACCGGTTGCGACGCCGACTCTCGATGCCGCTGACCGACCTGGTGGTCGAGATCGAGCGGCAGATCGGGCTCGACGTCGAGGTCGCCCTCGCCCGGGGCCGCGGGCGTGCCAACCTCGACGCTTTCGCCGAGGTGGTCGCCGACTTCGTCAGCGGCGGTGGCGGGCGCTCCGTCCCTGCGGACGCCGACGAGATCGCCGGGATGCGCACCGGGCAGGCGTTGGACCTCCTGAGCTTCCTCGACGTGGCCGCCGACCGTGAGGAGGGCCTCGAGCTGACCGAGATCGAGCAGGACGGCGACGCCGTTCAACTCGTGACCGTGCACGCCGCCAAAGGCCTCGAATGGGAGCTTGTCGCCGTCCCGCACCTGGCTCAAGGGGTGTTCCCGAGCGCCCGCAGCAGTACCTGGCTCACCGACGATAGCTACCTGCCGCCACACCTACGTGGCGACCACCTGGACCTGCCGGTGCTCGACCTACCGCCGGGGGCCGACCAGGGGGCCATCGCCGCCGCCGTGGAGAAGCACAAGGAGGACTGGAAGTCCGAGCAGCTGGTGGAGGAGCGCCGGCTGTTGTACGTGGCGTTGACCAGGGCCGAGCACACCCTGCTGATGTCGTCGCACTGGTGGTCCCGGACCACGGCGAAGCCCCGCGGCCCGTCCGAATTCTTCACCGAGGTGTTGCCGGCGATCGGCGGTGAGGCCGTGCAGTGGGTCTCTGCGCCCACCGCAACCGAGAACCCGCTCACCGAGATCTCCGTGACCGGGAGCTGGCCGGTGGACCCGCTCGGTACGCGTCGCCCCGCGGTCGAGGAGGGCGCGCAACTCGTGCGGCTGGCCCAGCACTTCGCGCCGCCGGTCGGCCTCGGGCAGCCGGCGGCGCTTCCGGGCGCCGCTGCCGATCCCGACGGATGGGACCGTGACGTCGATGCGTTGCTGGCCGAGCGCCGCGCCGCTCGTGAGCGGCGGCAGCACGTGCCGCTACCGGACTCGGTGTCGGTGTCCGCGCTGGTCGCGATGGCTTCCGACCCGGGTCGGCTGGCCCGCCAGCTGCGCCGGCCGGTCCCGCAGCCGCCGGCGATCGCCGCCCGGCGGGGCACGGCCTTCCACAGCTGGCTGGAGCACCACTACGCCGGCGACGCCCTGCTGGACATCGACGAGCTGCCGGGGTCCGACGACCGGGACGCACTGCCCGACGAGATGCTCGACGTCCTGCGGGAGGCGTTCCTCGCGTCCCCGTGGGCTGCGCGGACACCCCACGCCCAGGAGGTCTCGTTCTCCACCGTGATCGACGACCTGCCCGTGCGCGGACGGATCGACGCGATCTTCGCCGACGCCGACGGCGGCTGGACGGTCATCGACTGGAAGACCGGTCGGGTTCCTGTCGGTGACGCCACCGCTGCGGTTTCGGTGCAACTGGCGGTCTACCGGCTCGCGTGGGCCGAGCTCAGCGGATCCCCCTTGGACCAGGTCCGGGCCGCGTTCCACTACGTCGCCGAGGGGGTCACCGTCGCGCCGAGTGATCTGCTGGGGGCTGCGGACCTCGTTGCCATGATCCGGAACGCGACCTCGGCCGAACCGACCGTCGCAGCCGACGTGGCACCATCACTGGTGTGACGACCGTCCTCCAGTACCTCGTGATCGCCGCCGTGATCGGGCTGGTGCTGTTCGGACTCGCACTGCTGTTGTTCGGTCGTGGGGAGCGACTGTCGGCGCTGCCCGCCCGGACGTCGCCGGCTCGACTGCCGGAGCGGGGCATCCGGGGCGCCGACGTCCGGGAGGTGCGCTTCGCGCTCGCCCTCCGCGGTTACCGGATGTCCGACGTCGACTGGACCCTCGAGCGACTCGCCGACGAACTCGATCGCACCCGACAGGAGCTGGCGCTGGCAACCGGCTCGGCGGACTCGGACCCAGGGCGCGGCGATCTCGGGCGCACCGAACTCGAGCGCACTGATGTCGACCACGCCGGGGCCGAAACCTCCGAAGACGGCTACCCTATGGCCGGCCATGCGGAGGCGGGCGTCGACCGGGACCTCGTCGTCAGCGCCACCGCGACCGGTGACAGCGGCGGCGACGGCGCTACCGATGACCGTCCCGCGTCCCTGACCGTTTGGTCGGGCGGCACATCCGCCGCGCCGGTGACCACTCTCGGAGCGTCGACCGCGACCACCGACGTCGTGGGGGAGCCGCCCACCTCGCCTGCCCCCACCGACGGAATGCCGCACCGGCACCCCCGCCCGACCGACGGTGCCAACTCGTGAGCGACCACGCCGGTACCGCTGGAGAAAATAGCGGACCCACGTCGTCGCACGCCGCAGGCGAACGCGGCTTCCTGCGGTCGGCCGTGTCGGCGTCGGCGTCGACGTCGCACGCCGGGTGCGGACGTGGCTGGCACCGATTGCTCGGCTCGGCGTCGGCGTCGCATATCAAGTGCGGACGCGCCTCGCACGGGCTGGCCGGGTCGGTGTCGGCGTCGCAGACCGGGTGCGGACGTGGCTCGCACCGATCGCTCGGCGTAGCGTCGGCGTCGCACGCCGGGTGCGGACGCGACTCGCACCGATCGACCTGGTCAGCCTTGGCGTCACACGCCGGGTGCGGACGCGGTGCCCTTCGGCCCTCGGTGTCAGCGCCGGCTCCGCCGACGGTGGCGCACCTCGACGATGTCGGTGCGGCACCGCCCGGCCGGGCAGGTACCGATGTTGCGGCACCGGCCGGCCCCACTCCGCGGCGACTCCGCCCGCGAGCCACCGGGCGCTGCGCGTCCTCAGCAGGATCCGAGGCCTGATGTCCCGCCATGTCTCCGTCGAAGCCACGGTCACCGTTCCAGTGAGTGCCGAGCGCGCCTTCGCCGAACTCCTCGACGCCGAAGGGCAGGGCCGATGGATGCTCGGCACCTCCATCTACCCGGTGGATGGTGAGGTTGCGGCGCCAGAGGTCGGCTCGCGGCTGGTCGCCTTCACCGGCGTCCTCGGGTTCGGGATTCTCGACACCATGGAGGTGACCGAACACGTGCCCGGCCGCCGGTGGGTGGTCGCACACCACGGCAACGTCATCAAGGGCAGCGGCGTCTTCTCCGTCGATCCGGAGCCGGGGCCGACCGACCGTGCGGTCGTGCGGTGGGCGGAGGAACTCGATCTGCCGTTCGGCGTCATCGGGCGTCTCGGCTGGCCGATCGTGAAACCCGCAGTGCGCTGGGGTCTGCAGAAGTCCCTCGACTCCTTCGCTGCGATGCTGGCCCGCGGCTGAGATGGCCGGCGCGACGGAGATGACCGGGTCCGCCACACCTGCACCAGATGTTTGCGGCGGCACCCAGCGGCGGACGGAGGCGAGTGGCCCGACCAGCACCGCTGATCCGGTCGCGCCCAGCCCTCCCGGCGACGAGGGCAACGACGGGCGCCCGCGCTGCAGTTGGGCGACCTCCACCGAGGAGTACGTCCGCTACCACGACGAGGAGTGGGGAACCGAGCTCCACGGGGACGACGCGCTCTTCGAACGCCTGACGCTGGAGGCCTTCCAGTCCGGGCTGAGCTGGATCACCATCCTGCGGAAACGGGACAACTTCCGCGCCGCCTTCGCCGGATTCTCCATCGCCGAGGTCGCCGCCTTCACCGCGGCCGACGAGGAGCGTCTGATGGCCGACGCCGGTATCGTCCGCAATCGCGCGAAGATCGTCGCTGCCATCGCCAACGCCCGTGCGGCGAGGGCACTGCCCGAGGGTCTGGACCGACTGCTCTGGTCGTATGCGCCCGAGCCGGCGGCGCGACGACTCGATGTGGCGGAGGTGCCGTCGACCACCCCGACGTCGACACGGATGGCCAGGGACCTCAAGCGGCTGGGGTTCTCGTTCGTCGGGCCGACCACCGCCTATGCGTTGATGCAGGCGACCGGCATGGTCTTCGACCATCCGCCGACCTGTTGGCGTTGGGCCGCCTATCCCCACGCGTCCTGAGGAAGCGGCGCGGCCGGCGCGCGTCCGGGCTCAGCGGACGTCGTCAAGCGCAGCTGCGACGGCTCCGGCGCCACGATGGAGCACTCAGACTGGGCGACGCTCCGGGTACTGATCACATCAGGCCCTCGCCGTGATGCCGGTTTTCAAGCGCTTCTCGCGGTCCGGGAGGCGCGGTGCGCCCCCTCCTCCCCGACCATGCACCGACGCCGGGACGCCACCGACACCAGCGACGCCACCGACGCCGTGAACGCCATCGACGCCGTGAAAGCGACGGCGACCGTGGCGTCGCTGAGGTCGGGAGCTGTCGACGGACATCAGAGACGACGACGCGCGCCCCACGCGGGCGAGCCGCAGGACGCGACGACCCGACGGAGTGCAACGACGAGCCGTTCGGGCCGGCAGGGGGAGCGTGACTCCCGTAGGCAGGCAGCGGGCAGACGATCTGCGTAACGCTGACGGACCAACCGATACCCGGTCGCGCACGCTAGGGGACGTGGACGGAGGGCAGCGGCGACGGCCGCGAGGCCTCAGCTGCGCCGGGCGTTCTTGGTGGTGGGGGTGACCTTGGCGGACGGCTTGTCGTCCGCGTCGTCCGCAGCCGGGGCCGCCGGCGGCGCCGTGATGTTCACGAATCCGGATTCGAGGTCGATCCGTAGATCCGCGTCGCGCGCGTTGCCGTCTTCCTCCCGGCGCAGCGCCTTCGACCGACGTTCCTCGATCTCGTGCCGCATGCCGGGATTGAAGATCTCTCCCAGTGGTCCCACCACGCCAGACTACCGGGACGCCCGAGCGACAGCGGTGCCGCGGATTGTGGCAATCAGGTACTTCTCAGTCACTGTCGGTGAGCATCACCGCGGTCTGTTGCCGTAGCCAGCGGCGGAACTCGAGATCGTAGGCCTCCGGGTGCGCCTCGGTGCGCTGCAGGCCGTCGTAGAACCGCCCGGTCACCGATGCCGCCCCGGGCTCGACGATCAGTCGCATCACGGCCTCGGCGCCCTCCGCGATGGTGGTGCGCGGCGAGATACCGGCGTCGAGCACCATCGTCGTGGCCATGTAGGACGCCGGATGGATGCAGTTGACCGCCACCCTCCCGCGGAGTTCGTCCGCGAGGTCGAAGGTGAAGGCGGCGAGCGCCAGCTTGGAACGGCGGTACGCCGCCGTCCCGTTCCAGTCGTGCTCGTACTCGAGGTCCTGCTGGTCGATCGCTTGCTGCCCGAGCGAGCCGATGTTGATCACGCGGGAAGGCGCCGACGACACGAGCAGCGGAGTGAGCAGGCGGGTCAACAGCACCGGTGCCAGATAGTTGACCTGAATCCGCAGTTCGTGGCCGTCGGGAGAGACCTCGCGCTGGTCCGAGGGCGCACCGAAGCCGATGCCCGCATTGTTGACGAGCACGTCGAGACGCTTCGTGCGTCGGCGGACGGCCCTGGCCAACGTGCGCACCTGCGCGGACGAGGCGAGGTCGGCGCACAGCGGCTGGACGTCACCGGGGATGGATGCGCCGAGTTCCGCGAGCTTGCGGCGGTCCCGGCCGTGGGCCAGCACCGTCCAGTCCATGCCGGCCAGGAGAGTGGTCAGATACCGGCCGAGGCCCGCGGTGGCGCCGGTGATCAACACGGTGGGCCGCATGGCCTCAATGTATCGCCGCTGACGGCACGTTTCGCCGGTGACCCGTGCACGCCGGTCCCCACGGTCAGCGTGGGGTTGCCCGCGGGGTCGGGCGCTGTCGCCGACTGCCGTCGTCCGCCGTGCACCTACCACGGACGGGGCGCTGCGGCCGTGATGAATGCCGTTCCCAGTTCGCGTCCGGCCCGGGGCGGCCGGCGGTCTGTCCGGCGGTGGAAGGTCCGCCCCGCCCGGCGGTGCCACCAAGCCGTCCGCCCGGCGGTGCCGGCGGTCCGCCCGCCCGGCGTCGCCTGCGGTCCGCCCGCCCGCGGTGCCGGCGATCCGCCCGCCCGAGGTTGCGGGCGGTGCGCCCGCCCGGTGTCTCCTGCGGTCCGCCCGCCCGGCGGTGCCAGTAATCCGCCCGCTCGGCGGTGCCAGCAATCCGTTCGCCCGGCGGTGCCAGTAATCCGCCCGCCCGAGATTGCCAGTAATCCGCCCGCGGTGCCGGCGATCGGCCCGCCCGCGGTACCAGTGATCCGCCCGCCCGGTGTTGCTGGCGATCCGCCCGCCCGCGGTGCTGGCGATCCGCCCGCCCGGCGTCGCCAGCAATCCGCGCGCCCGGGGCTGTCATGGGACCGACCGCTCCGCAACCGATCCGCGACGGCCGCATGTCGGCTCCCGACCCGACACCCGCGGCGCCGGTGGCCCACCGGATCGCCGGCGCAACCCCCGTCCATACTCGGTGCGGCCGGTCGGTGCCGCCCTGTTAGGGATTGGCGGTGCCCATGGGGAAGAATGGACGGGTGGCCTGCGTGAGCAGGCCGATCACGCACAGTGCTGTTGGAGGGATTCGCATGGCGGCCATGAAGCCCCGCACGGGAGATGGACCTCTCGAGGTGACGAAGGAGGGGCGCGGCATCGTCATGCGCGTGCCTCTGGAAGGCGGTGGCCGCCTCGTCGTCGAGATCTCGGCCGACGAGGCGTCGGCACTCGGCGACGCACTCAAGGCCGTCGTCAGCTGAGCCATCGCTGACCGGTCCGGTGTCCACCGGACCCCCAACGAGTCGATGCAGGTCCGGTGCACACGCACCGGGCCTGTTGTCGTTCCCGGGCCGGGAACCGTCGGGGCTGCCGGCGTTGCCCATCCATCGCGAGCTCGTGCGGCCCTTCGCTGCGCCGACCCACTTCTCGCTGCGACCGATCACGCCGTTGCGGCGCCCGAACTGGTCCTCGCCGCGCCCGGAGTGCCTTTCCCCGCGCCCGAACCGACTCCTGGCCGCGCGATTGAACCGCCCGAGTCGGGCATCGCCGGCCCGCAACCTTCGTAGCTGCGCCCGCACCGAGATTCCTGACCGCGCCGACGGACCGCCCACCGCGGTGCCCGACCTGGCCGTCGTCGCGCCCACGGACCACATCACCGCATTTCGGGCCGATCCGTCGCCGCGCCCGGACAGATCCACCGCTGCGCCGTGGCCGAGTCGTTGCCACACCCGGTCAACCGCCGCGCCCGGCCCGGATCAACCTGGCCGTACCGCCCACCGCACCCTGACCGACCCACCGTCACACCCGGCCCAGGCCACAACCGCCCCCGGCCGGGCCGCCCGTCACCCCCGGACGGGCCGCCGGCTCAGAGCAGCGTGCGGTACAGGTCGACCGTCTGCTCGGCGATGGTGAGCCAACTGAACTCGTCCACCGCCCGGTCCCGGCCGGCCTGGGCCATGGCGCGGGCGCGCTGCGGGTCGGCGGCGAGTTCGTTGACCCGGGCGGCGATGTCGGCTTCGAACTGGGCCGGCTGGTCGGCGTCGTAGTGCACCAGGATGCCGGTGACGCCGTCCTTGACGACCTCGGGGATGCCGCCGACGTCACTGGCCACCACGGCCGCGTTGCAGGCCATGGCCTCCAGGTTGACGATGCCCAGCGGCTCGTAGATCGAGGGGCAGGCGAAGATGTCCGCCGCCGACAGCACCTCCTTGACCTGCGGAAGGGTCAGCATGCCGTTGAGCCAGACGACGCCGTCCCGGGCTGCCTGCAGCTCCTCGATGGCGGTCTTGGTCTCCGCCGCGATGTCGGGGGTGTCCGGCGCGCCGGCGCAGAGCACCAGCTGCACCTCGGGAGCGAAGTGGTGGGCGGCGGCGATGAGGTGCTTGACGCCCTTCTGCCGGGTGATCCGGCCGACGAACGCGACGATGGGCCGGTCCAGGTCCACGCCGTTCTGCAGCAGGAAGTCGCGGTCCTCGACCGGCCGGTAGATCTGCGTGTCGATGCCGTTGAGGATGACGTGCACCCGGTCGGGATCCAGGGCCGGGTAGGCCTCGATGATGTCGCGGCGCATCTTCGCCGACACCGCGATGATCGCGTCCGCGCCCTCGTAGGCCGTCTTCTCCGCCCACGACGACACCCGGTACCCGCCGGCGAGCTGTTCGGCCTTCCACGGACGGTGTGGCTCCAGCGAGTGCGCGGTCACCACGTGCGGGACGCCGTGCAGCAGCTTGCCGATGTGCCCGGCCATGTTGGCGTACCAGGTGTGGGAGTGCAGCAGCGCGACGTGACCGGCGGCGGCGGCCATCGACAGGTCCACCGACAGCGTCTGCAGCGCGGCGTTCGCGTCGGCCAGCACCGGGTCGGCGTGGTGGCCGCGGGCGCCGGGACGGTCGTCGCCCCAGGCGTGCACGTCGACGTCGATGAGCGTGCGGAGTTCGCGGACCAGGTAGTCGACGTGGACCCCGGCGCCGCCGTAGACGTCGGGCGGGAACTCACGGGTCAGGATCGCGATGTGCATGACCGCAGAATCTAGATCACCGGCGACGGCGCCGCTGAGCAGGCTCTCCGGGGCGCCGGACCCCCGCGATGCCGAATGATCAAGTGACCGCTAGGGTCTGGGCCATGGCGAAGAAGCCCCGCGTTCTCGGAATTGTCCTTGCTGGTGGCGAGGGGAAGCGGCTGTGGCCGCTGACGGCGGACCGGGCCAAGCCTGCGGTGCCGTTCGGCGGGAACTTCCGCCTCGTGGACTTCGTGCTGTCCAATCTCGTCAACGCCGGATACCTGCGTATCTGCGTGCTGACGCAGTACAAGTCGCACTCCCTCGACCGCCACGTCACCATGTCCTGGCGGATGAGTCAGCTGCTGGGCAACTACATCACCCCGGTACCGGCGCAGCAGCGGCTCGGCCCGCGCTGGTACACCGGCAGCGCCGACGCGATCTTCCAGTCGCTGAACCTGGTCTACGACGACGACCCCGAGTACATCGTGGTCTTCGGCGCGGATCACGTGTACCGCATGGAGATCTCACAGATGGTGCAGCAGCACATCGACTCCGGTGCCGGCTGCACGGTCGCGGCCCTGCGGGTGCCCCGGATGGAGGCCACCGCGTTCGGCGTCATCGACACCGAGGCCGACGGGCAGAAGATCGCCAGCTTCCTGGAGAAGCCGGCCGACCCGCCGTCGGTGCCGGACGACCCGGACATCGCCTACGCGTCGATGGGCAACTACGTCTTCACCACCAAGGCCCTCATCGAGGCGCTCAAGGCCGACGCGGCCGACGAGTCGAGCATCCACGACATGGGGACGAACATCATCCCGTCGTTCGTGGACAAGGGCGACGCCTACGTCTACGACTTCTCCAAGAACGAGGTCCCCGGCACCACCGACCGTGATCGCGGCTACTGGCGCGACGTCGGCACCCTGGACGCCTACCACGAGGCGCACATGGATCTCGTCTCGGTGCACCCCATCTTCAACCTCTACAACTCCGACTGGCCGATCCTCACCCAGCCGCCGTCGTTGCCGCCGGCGAAGTTCGTCGAGAACGGCGCTGCGCGCGAGTCGATGGTGGGTCCGGGGACGATCATCTCCGGCGCGGACGTCTTCCGGTCGGTGGTGAGCGACAACGTCCGGGTGCAGGGCGGCAGCCGTGTCGAGGGCTCGGTCATCATGCCCGGCGTGCGCATCGGCCGGGAGGCCCGCGTGATCAACGCGATCCTGGACAAGAACGTGGTGGTCCCGGACGGCGCCACGGTCGGTGTGGACCACGAGTACGACCGGGCCAACTACACGGTCACCGAGGGCGGCATCACCGTCGTCGGCAAGGGCATCACCATCGGGCGGCACTGAACCCTGGCGGGCGGCCGCACCGCCGCCCGCCCGCCCGCCGCCGGCGGGCGGCCGCACCGCCGCCCGCCCGCAACCCGAGCACCCGACTCAGGAGGGGCAGGCAGCCCGCACCGACGGTCAGCCCTGTGGTGCCGCCCGGCGCGGCGGGCAGCCCAGCCGGAAGGTCTCGGCGAACTCGAAGTGCCAGACCTCGTTGTCGTACATCCGGCAGAACCCCAGGGACCCGTTCGTCGCCTCCAGCCACGCCGCCGACGCTGCGGGTTGCACGTCGACGGCGTAACCGGCGACGTGGGCGGATCGGTCGGGCGGCAGGACGTACTGCTCGGCGGCGGCCGCCCCGTGCCGGTCGACGTAGTCGTCGTAGGTGGCCTGCTGCTGAGCACGGCTGCGTTTGCCGTCGTTGACGCACATCGTCACGCCGGCGGCGGCGGCCGCGGTCTCCGCCTCCGTCCAGGCGGCGATCACCTCGGCGGCCAGCCCGTCGGTGTCCTCGTCGTGGTAGGCCGGGTCGACCGGGCAGGTGGGACCGCCGTCAGGCCCGGCCGCGCCCGGGTCGGGGCGGCCGGGCGTGGTCTGGACGACGGAGGTCACGGTGGTCGTGGCGGTGACCAGCGAGGTCTCCACCGTGGTAGCGGTCACCGAAGCGGTTGCGGTGGCGGTGGTCTGCACCGTGGACGTCGCCGGAACGGCGGCGGCGGCCGCACAGCCCGCCATCAGCGACAGCACCGCACAGACGGGGATCCCTCGGTAGCGCGGCACGCGCCCTAATCTATCCAGATGGCGACCAAGGCCCCGTCCATCGAGATCACCGTGGGGGAGCGCGTCGTCCGGATCAGCAACCCGGACCGGGTGTACTTCTCCGCGCGCGGCGAGACCAAGCTCGATCTGGTCCGCTACTACGAGAGCGTCGGTGACGGCATCGTCCGGGCGCTGCGGGAGCGGCCGTGCATGATGCACCGCTTCCCCGACGGTGTCGACGGCGAGAAGGTCCACCAGAAGCGGTTGCCCCGTGGCGCACCCGACTGGGTGCAGACGGTCCAGCTGTACTTCCCGCGGTTCAAGCGCACCGCGGACGAACTGTGTGTCACCGAGTTGGCCAGTGTCGTCTGGTCGGTGCAGATGTCGTGCGTGGAGTTCCACCCGTGGAACACCCGCCGCGGCGCCGTCGAGCTGCCCGACGAATGGCGCATCGACCTCGATCCCGGCCCGGAGTGCGACTACGAGCGCGTCCGCCGGGTCGCGCACGTGGCGCACGAGGTGCTCGACGAACTCGGTGCCGTCGGGTTCCCCAAGACGTCCGGGGGCAAGGGCATCCACATCTACGTGCGGATACCGCCGCTGCTCGGCTTCGGTGACGTGCGCCGCGGCGCGTTGGCGTTCGCCCGCGAGGTCGAGCGACGCGTTCCCGACGAGGTGACCACCACGTGGTGGCGCAAGGACCGCGACCCGGCGAAGCTGTTCATCGACTACAACCAGAACGCGCGCGACCACACCATCGCCGCCGCCTACTCGGTCCGGGGCACCCCGGAGGGTCGGGTCAGCACGCCGGTGCGGTGGGACGAGATCGACGAGGCGCTGCCGGGTGATTTCACCATCGCCACCGTGCCGGCCCGCTTCGCCGCACTCGGTGACCTGCACGCCGGGATCGACGACGCCGTGTTCGACCCGTCGCCGCTGCTGGAGTGGGCCGACCGCGACGAACGGGACGGTGCGGAGCCGCCGGCCGAGCCGGACGTGGTCCAGCTCGACTGACGACCTCAGGCCAGCTTCACCGCGGCGAGCATGCCGTCACCGAGCGGGACGAGAACCGGGACGACGTTCTCGTCGTCCCGGAGCATCCGGCCGGCCTCGCGGACGGCGACGGTTTCGGCGTCGCGCTGGGTGGGGTCGGCGACCTTGTCGTGCCACAGCGCGTTGTCGATGGCCACGACCCCGCCGGGGCGGAGCAGCCGCAGCGCTTCGGTGAGGTACTGCGGGTACTCCTCCTTGGCGCCGTCGATGTGCACCAGGTCGTAGGCGCCGTCGGTCAGCCGGGGGAGGACGTCCAGGCCACGGCCGTTGATGAGCCGGATCCGCGACGGCGGGATCGACGCCTCGGCGAAGGCCAGCCTGGCGGCGCGCTGGTTCTCCGCCTCCACGTCGATGGAGGTGAGGATGCCGGTCGGCATGCCGGCGAGCAGGTGCAGCCCGGACACCCCGGCGCCGGTACCGATCTCGACCACCGAACGGGCCCCGATGCTCGCGGCGAGGAACCGCAGCAGGGCCCCGGCGCCGGAGCCGACGGGCACACAGCCCAATTCGGCGGCGCGCGAACGGGCCGCGAGAACCGCGTCGCTCTCGGGGACGTAGAACTCCGCATACGACCGGCTCGAGGTCACCGATGATTCCTTCCTGACAGGTCCGCCCGCGGCCCGCGGCGGGCGGTGGAGTCGGCCGGTCCGACCCGCGGGAACGGGGGAGCGACGACGGGATCTGAGGGTACCGGTCCGACGGAGCCCCGGGTCGCCGACCCGCGCTGCGCAGGAAATGGCGCGGAGAAGGTTTAAGTGTGCTTTACGTCGATTCACAGATGGTTCGCAGAGGGATTGGGAACAATCAGGTCACGACCACGTTGTACAGGGCAAGAAAGCAAATGAGGTGAGTTCCCTGTCGATCCTGCCCACACCTGCGGCGGACAGCGGTACCGAGACGAGCGCCTGGGTGGCGCCCGCCTGGGAGGACATCGTGCGCGACCACGGCGACCGGGTGTACCGGTTGGCCTACCGTCTCGCCGGTAACCAGTACGACGCCGAGGACATCACCCAGGAGACGTTCATCCGCGTCTTCCGTTCACTCGATTCGTTCAAGCCCGGCTCGTTCGAGGGCTGGTTGCACCGCATCACCACCAATGTCTTCCTCGACATGGTGCGCCGCCGTCAGCGCATCCGGATGGAGTCGCTGCCGGAGGAGACCGACCGGATCGCCGGTCGGGAGCCGTCCCCGGAAGCAGCCTGGGATGCGGCGAATCTCGACCCCGACCTGCAGGCGGCGCTGGACGACCTGTTGCCGGAGTTCCGCGCGGCACTCGTGCTCTGTGACGTCGAGGGGCTGTCGTACGAGGAGATCGGCCAGACGCTGGGCGTGAAGCTCGGCACCGTACGGTCGCGCATCCACCGTGCGCGACAGGCGCTGCGCACCGGACTGGAGAACAGGCAGGTGTTGCGGCTCGGACTCGCGGGAGGCGTGGCGTGACCGGATTCTTCACCGACCACCTCAACCTGGACACCGTCGTCGCCTATGTCGACGGCGAACTGTCGCTGGTCGCCTTCCAACGCGCGGCGGCCCACGTGACCAGTTGCCCGCAGTGCGCCGCGGAGGTCGACGTACAGGCCTCCGCGCGCGATTTCCTGCGCTCGGCCTCCAGCCCGTCGATGCCGTCGTCGCTCTCCGCCGCCCTGTGTTCGATCCCGGTCGCCCTGCCCGCCGCGGGCCGGGCGCCGGGGATCGGTGTGGACTCCCTGACCGGCCATCCCATCCGGGTCACCCACGTCCGCCGGGACGTCACCCGCAGTCGCCGGCTGCGTCTCGGTGCCGGCGCCCTCGTCGTCGGCATCGCGGCCGGCGCATTCGCCACCGCCAGCGCGCCCGTCGACGACGCCCCGGTCGGCCCCGACGGGAGCCGCCCGGTGCTGCCGGCCGCCCACCAGCCCGGTCCGCCCACCGCGGACCCGCTCGACCCGAACCACCGGTGACCGTCCGTGGCGGGTGACGCCCGCCGGGCCCGCCGCCGGTTGGCATAGCCTGTGCCGGTGACCGACCCATCCCCGCCCCGGGCCGTCCGGGACCGGCCGGTGCTCGCACCCCGGCCGTTGTGGCGTCCGCCGGTGGACCCCGCGGCCCGCGGCACGTTCGGACGTCCGCAGGGCGTGCGGGGCGCGTTCGCCGGGAACGACCGGACCGCCGCCCCGTCGTTGCCGCTCGCGCCGCCGACCGACGGGGTTCTCGTCGAGGCCTTCGGCCGCCCACCCGGGGCGCCGTCACTGCAGCGCGAAGCAGCTCCGCCCGCGGTCCGAGCCCTCCCCACGCCGGCGGAGGACAACCCCTGGCGGCGGACCGACGCCGTCGCGACCCTCGGGGCGCCGGCGCTGCCGGCGGAGCCCGCCGCCGCCGTGGAACTGGGCCCGGCGGTCCGCTACAGCCTCCGTGAGGCGCTGTTCCAGAAACGGCTGCGGCCCGGCGCGCTCGTCCTGGCAGCGGTGATCGCCCTGGTGATCGGCGCGGTCGGCGCGACCATCGGGACCTTCGCCGCCTCGCGGGTCCCCGCCCCCGGGCTCGACCCGGAGTACACCCTGGCGACGGCGCAGCCGGCCGTCGAGCGGGCTCCCGGCTCGGTCGCCGACGTCGCAGCGCGGGTCATCCCGTCGGTGGTGTCGATCGAGATCCGGATCGGCGACACCGGCGGGTCCGGGTCGGGCATCGTGCTGGACGGCGACGGGCACATCCTGACCAACAACCATGTCGCCGCGGTCGGGACGACCGCGGGAGCGCAGCTGTCGGTGGTGTTCTCCGACGGAACCCGCGTCCCCGCCACCATCCTGGCCCGGGACACCCGCAGCGACCTGGCCGTGCTGAAGGTCGACGTCGACAACCTCACCGTCGCCGCGCTCGGCGACTCCTCGACCCTGGAGGTCGGGGACGCGGTGATCGCCATCGGTTCGCCGCTGGGTCTGTCGGGCACCGTCACCACCGGCATCATCTCCGCGCTGGACCGTCCCGTGAAGCTCGCCGGGGAGGGCAGTGACACCAACGCCGTCATCGACGCGCTGCAGACCGACGCCCCGATCAACCCGGGCAACTCCGGCGGTGCCCTCGTCGACGCCGGCGGCGCGGTCATCGGCATCAACTCCGCCATCCGCACGCTCGGGGACACCGCGTCCGGATCGATCGGTCTGGGTTTCGCGATCCCCATCAACTACGCCCGTGACATCGCCGAGCAGTTGATCCGCACCGGCGCCGCCGTGCACGCCACCATCGGCGTGGACGCGCGGTCGGCCACCGACGGCACGACGCTCGGCGCCCAGGTCCAGAACGTCCGGGCCGGCTCGCCCGCGGAGGCCGCCGGTATCGCCGAGGGCGACGTCATCACCGCGGTGGGCGACCGGGCGGTCGGCAGCGCCGACGAACTGGTGGTCGCCGTCCAGTCGCACGCCGTGGGGGAGGTCGTGCCGGTGGAGCTCACCCGCGACGGCCGGGGCTTCAGCGTCGAGGTCACCATGGCGCAGGAGTGACGCGCCGTTCCGCCTCCGCTGCACAGCACGCCCACACCCGAACCGGCCGGGGGCGGCGGACGCCGCCGGTAGGGTTGGCAGCGCTCCGTTCTCCGCCCCGCCCGCCGGGCCGTCCGTCGTCGTCAGGAGGTTCGACCGTTGTTCGGCCTCAGCTGGGTTGAGATCATCATCATCCTCGGGGTGGGCGTCTTCGTCCTCGGCCCCGAACGGATCCCGGTGGCGGTCCGCTGGGTCACGACGACGATGACCAAGGTGCGCGGGATGGCGGCGACGGCGCAGTCCGACCTCGCCCGGGAGATCGGCCCCGAGCTCGACGAACTCCGCCGCCAGGTGTCGGACCTGCAGTCGATGAAGGAGTTCCAGGACCTCAAGTCGCTGCGGGACATCAACCCGAAGCGGTACCTGCAGAAGAACATCCTGGGCGACCAGTTCTCCGGCGGCGTCACCGGATTCCTCGGGCTCAACGGTGAGGGCACCCCGGCGGAGCAGGCCAACGCCGCCGCCGAAGCCGCCGCGATGGACACCGGCACCCCGGGGGTCCCGGTGCCGGCGGCCGCGACGGCCCCGGCCATGGATCTGGCCTATCCGACGAAGCGGGTCACCCGCTCGCTCGCACCGGGCGAGCTGGCCCCCTTCGACAGCGACGGCACCTGAGGCGGTCTCAGCCCGCGTACTCCTGCGCGGTGAGCAGCAGCCACTCGGCCAGATGCGCCGCGAACGTCGACCGCACCAGGACCTTGACCAGGTCGTCGGGTGCTCCCGGGGCGCCGTCGGCCACGAGGATCACCGCGCACTGCGCCAGCAGCGTCTGCGCGCAGCCGTCCGCCCCGAGCCGCGAGAGGTCCAAGGCGCAACCGTGTGCCAGCACCCGCCGGGCCGCCGGTCCACTCACCCGGATCATCGTCCGCGCCGCCGAGACGTCCACGACGGCGTCGGCGCCCGCTGCGGCCAGCCGGTCGACCAGGGCCGGTCCGTGGCCGGGCCCGCTGGTGACCAGGTACTCGTCCGGACCGAGCGCGAGCAAGCTGTCGGTGCCGGCGTCCGCCCGGCCCCCGGTGGCGGTCGGCAGTTCCACGCCGAGCGCGGCGCCCACGGCGTCCCCGGCCACCGTCCCCGGTCGCACCCGGACGTCGACCAGGGTGGTCAACGCCGCCTCGGCCAGGCGCACCCGGGTGAGCGGCCGGTGCGAGAGCGCCGCGAACCGCCCGGCCACCGCCGCCAGCGGTGAGACCGGTATCCCGGCGGGGGGTGTCGTCGCCGGGAGGTCCAGCGGGGGCAACGCGACCCCGTCGCGGCGGGTGCCGTCCGGGTCGACCAGCACCGGTGACGTGACGGTGGCCGGCTGCGGCACCCCGTCGACGACGACGTACACGGTCTCGCCGATCAGGTCCCGGCCGCCCCGGAGCAGGGCCAGCGCGAAGGTGCGGCCGAGCTCCACCGAGTCGTAGGACGACGTCACGTGGCCGAGCATCCGCACCGGTGGCGGCGGCAGTTCGGCGTGCTCGACGAGCTGGCAGCCCTCGGGCAGCTTCAGCCGCTCGTCGACCGGCAGCAGCCCGATCAGGTGTTTGCGGTCCGCGCGGCGGTTCTCCGCGCGGGCGTGGGAGCGCCTGCCGAGGTAGTCGGTCTTCTTCTTCGACACGACCCAGTCCATGCCGAGGTCCTGCGGCGTGATGGTGCCGTCGGTGTCCTGACCGATGATGGGATAACCCTTCTCGGCCCGTAGGACGTGCATCGTCTCGGTACCGTAGGGCGTCAGCCCGACCGGTCCGCCGAGGGCCCAGACGGCGTCCCACAGGGCGGCTGTGTCCCACCAGGCGACATTGATCTCGTAGGCCAGCTCACCGGAGAACGACACGCGGGCGACCCGCGCCGTGAGGCCGGCCACCGTGGTCTCGCGCCACGTCATGAAGGGGAAGGCGTCGTTGTCGACGTCGAGGTCCGGGGCGAGCGCGCCCAGCAGCTGCCGCGAGTGTGGCCCGACCAGCGCCATGGTGGCCCACTGCTCGGTCACCGAGGTGCACCACACCCGCAGGTGCGGCCACTCCGTCTGCAGCCATTCCTCCATCCAGTCCAGGATCTTCGCGGCGTTGCCGGTGGTGGTGGTGACCAGGAACCGGTCGTCGGCGAGCCGGAAGACGGTGCCGTCGTCCAGGGTCATCCCGTCGACACCGCACATCACGCCGTAGCGGATGCTGCCGACCTTGAGCGGGGACATCAGGTTGGTGTACAGCAGGTCCAGGAACGTCCCGGCGTCCGGTCCCTGCACGTCGATCTTGCCCAGCGTGGAGGCGTCCATGAACGCGACACCGGTACGGGCGGCGGCACATTCCCGGGCGACGGCGGCGTCCATCGTCTCGCCGGGGTGCGGGTGGTACCAGGGGCGCTTCCACTGCCCGACGTTCTCGAACAGCGCACCGGCGGCGACGTGCCAGGGGTGCGCACCGGTGGTGCGCACCGGGTCGTAGAGCGCGCCGCGTTCCCGGCCGGCCAGGGCGGCGAAGCCCACCGGAGTGTAGGGCGGCCGGAACTTCGAGGTGCCCAGCTCGCCGACGTCCACGCCCAGCAGGGTCGAGACCACGCCGCTGGCCAGCACTCCGGAGGTCTTGCCCTGGTCGTGGGCGGTGCCGGCGGTGGTGTACCGCTTGACGAGCTCGACCGACAGCAGCCCGGCGCCGGTGGCCCGGGACAGGTCGGCCACGGTCACGTCGCGCTGCAGGTCGACGAACGAGGCATCGAGGGAGCGCGGGTCCGGGGAGTCATGGCGGGTGCCGTCGTGGACCGAGAACAGCAGGGCGGCGGGCTCGGGGTAGGTCTGGAGGCCGTCGTCCGGCGGGTCCAGCGGCGGGACGGTGGCCGACGTCTCGAGGTGCTCGGCAGCCGCGGCGACCCCGATGGCCGCCTCGGCCGCGGCGGCCCCAGCCCGCTCACCGTCGTCGACGATCTCGGCGAGGGTGCGCAGCCCGCGGACCGCACCCGCGGGGGTGACCCGCTGGGTCGGGCGGCCGGGGACGAACGCGGCGAGATCGTCGTCCCAGGCCAGGGTCCCGCCGGACTGGGAGAACAGCTGCCCGGCGGGGTTCCAGCCCCCGGACACGGCCAGCACCGTGCACGGCACGGTCCGGAGGCTGCCGTCGGCGGTGCGGACGACGGCCGCCGACAGGGTGCCGGCGTCGTCGGTCCCGGTGCCGACCACCACGGCGCCGCTGTACAGCGCCCCGACCGGCAGCGGCGCCGGGAGCAGTTCGCCCGCCCGGTCGCTGGGCCGGGCGTCGACCACGGTGACCCCGGCTCCGGCCGCCAGCAGGTCGACGGCGACCCGGTAGGCGTCGTCGTGGGCGGTGAACAGCACCACGTCGCGGCCGACGAGAACCCCGTAGCGCAGCAGGTACTCCCGGACGGATTCGGCCAGCATCACGCCGGGGACGTCGTTGCCCGGGAAGACCACGGGGCGCTCGTGGGCGCCGGTGGCGAGCACCACCTCGGCGGCCCGGATCCGCCAGATCCGCTGCCGGGCGGAAGTGGGATCGAGTTCGGCGGTGTCGTGGTCGGAGCGCCGCTGCACGGCCACGAGGTAGTTGTCGTCGTAGTAGCCGATGACCGTGGTGCGGTCGAGGACCTCGACGGTGGGCATCGCGCGCAACCGCTCGAGCTGCGTCGCCGCCCAGCTGGTCTCGGCGTCGGAGAGCAGCAGCCCGCCGGGCGTCGGCCGGTCGTCCAGCAGCAGCACACGCGCGCCGGCGGCACCCGCGGTGACCGCGGCGGCCAGGCCGGCGGGGCCGGCGCCGACCACCGCGACGTCGCAGTGGTGGTGCAACGCGTCGTAGGCCGCCGGGTCGGTGGTCCGGGCCAGCCGGCCCTGCCCGTACAGCGTCGAGATGCTCAGTCCCGGCACGGCTTCCACGGTCGTGGCGAGCAGCATCGGCTCCGGGAACGGCTCGTCCACCTGGATCAGCGCGGACGGTTCCTCCGCGCCCGCGGCGACCACTCCGCGGGGGCGGCCGAGCAGCACGGAATGGGCGACCACCCGCTCGCCGGCGGCCAGCAGCGCCGACGCCACGGTGTCGCCGCGGAACGCCGGCACGGGACGGCCGTCGAAGGTGATGTCGAAGGCGGCGGTGCGGTCGAGGCGGCCGCGGCCGTCGAGGCGGGCGGCGGTCATCGGGCTCCCTGCACGTGCGGACGGGGCTCACCGGGCCGGTAGACGGCCTCGAAGCGGTAGCTGACGGTGTCGCGGACGGCGTTGAACCAGCGGCGGCAGCCGGCGCTGTGCACCCACCGCTCGGCCATCAGGCCCTTCGGTGAGTCGCGGTAGAACACGTACTCCGCCCACTCCTCGTCGGACGCCGTCGCGCCGCCGTCCGGGGGGTAGGGCACGTGCGCCTGACCGCCGTAGGAGAACTCGTTCTCGTCCCGGGGTCCGCACTCCGGGCAGGGGATGAGCATCATCGGTGTGGCTCCTCGGTGCTCGGGATCAGTGCGCCACGGCGGCGGCGCCGTGCTCGTCGACGAGCCGACCGGAGGTGAACCGGTCCAGGCCGAAGTCGGCGGCGAGGTCGGGCACCTTGCCGGTCTCCAACAACTCGGCCATCACGTGGCCGATGCCGGGGGTGGCCTTGAAACCGCCGGTGCCCCAGCCGCAGTTGAGGAACAGGTTCTCCACCGGGGTGGTCCCGACGACGGGTGAGGCGTCCGGGGTGGTGTCGACGGTGCCGCCCCAGGTCCGCAGCACGTGCGCGCGGGCGAAGATCGGGAACAACTCGACCGCCGCGCTCATCTGCCGTTCGATGACGTGGAAGGCACCGCGCTGGCCGTAGCCGACGTAGGGATCGATACCGGCGCCCATGACCAGCTCGCCCTTGTGGGCCTGCGAGACGTAGACGTGCACGGCGTTGCTCATCACCACCGTCGGGTGCACCGGCTCGAGGAGCTCGGACACCAGTGCCTGCAACGGATGTGAGGTGACCGGGACGCGGAAGCCGGCCATCTCGGCCAGGACCGGCGTGTGGCCGGCGCCGATGAGCGCGACCCGGTCGGCGGTGATCGGACCGCGGCTGGTCTGCACGCCGGTGACCGTGCCGCCGGCGATGTCGATGCCGGTGACCTCGCAGTTCTGGATGAGATCGATGCCGGCGGCGTCGGCGGAACGGGCGAAGCCCCACGCGACGTAGTCGTGCTTGGCGATGCCGGCGCGCGGCTGGTACGTGCCGCCGAGCACGGGGTAGCGGATGTCGTCGGAGACGTTGAGCACCGGGCAGAGCTCCTTGGCGCCGGCGGCGTCGACCCAGTCGGCGTCGACGCCGTTGAGCCGGTTGGCCTCGACCCGGCGGCGGGAGTCCCGGACGTCCTGCAGGGTGTGGTCGAGGTTGAGCACCCCGCGCTGGGAGAACAGGATCGGGTAGTCCAGATCCTCGGCCAGGCCCTCCCACAGCTTCAGCGCGTGCTCGTAGATGCCGGCGGAGGCGTCCCACAGGTAGTTGGACCGGATGATCGTGGTGTTGCGGGCCATGTTGCCGCCGGCCATCCACCCGCGCTCGAGCACGGCGACGTCGGTGACGCCGCGGCGCGCGAGGTAGTGCGCGGTGGCCAGCCCGTGACCGCCGCCGCCGACGATGACGATCGAGTAGTGCTTCCTGGGATCCGGGTTGCGCCACAGGAACTCGGGGTGGTCGGGCAGCGCGGCTCCGGGCGGGGCGGGCGCGTTGACGGATCGGGCGGCGCGGGAGGTCAGCAACGGATCTTCTTCATCTCGGGGTCGAACGCCGGTTCGGCCGTGACGGTGGCGGGGATGCGGCGCCCGAAGTAGCCGATCTCCACCGTGGTGCCGGGGGTGGCGGCGTCGACGGGGAGCCAGGCGTAGGCCAGCGGCAGCCCGAGGGTGTAGCTGTAGGCCGCACTGGTGACGTAGCCGCCCGGGACGCCGTCGACGAACACCGGTTCCGACCCTGCCATGATGCCGTCGGGGGTGTCGACCGCCAACAGGCAGAGCTTCCGGGCCGGCTCCGGCCGGGCCAGCAGCCCGTCCTTCCCGGCGAAGTCGAGGTCCCGTTTGACCGCGAAATCCAGGCCACTCTCGTGGGGGCCGTGCTCGTCGGTCATATCGGCACCGTAGGAGCGGTAACCCTTCTCGATCCGCAGCGCGGTGAAGGCGGCGCGGCCGGCGGCGATGATGCCCGCGCCGGCACCGGCCTTCATCAGCAGGTCCCACAGCACCAGGCCCTGGTCCGCGGTGGTGTACAGCTCCCAGCCGAGTTCGCCCACGTAGGACAGCCGCATGGCGGTCACCGGGACGGTGCCGAGATAGAGCTCCCTGGCCCGGAAGTAGCCGAACGCGGTGTGCGACAGGTCGGTGTCGGTCAGCGGCTGCACCACCTCGCGGGCCTTCGGACCCCAGATGCCGATGCAGCAGGTGCCGGGCGTGATGTCGCGCAACTGCACCGTGGCGGCGGAACGCGAGCGGGCCAGTCGCCGCCGCAGCCGGTCCAGGTCCAGCTCGCCGTTGGCGCCGACCTGGTAGTGCTCGGGCCCGAGCCGGGCGACGGTGACGTCGGAGCGGATACCACCGTCGTCACCCAGCATCAGGCAGTAGGTGACCGCCCCGACCGACTTGTCGATCTTGCCGGTGACCTGGGACTGCAGGAACTCGGTCGCACCGGGCCCGGTGACGGTGAACCGCTTGAGCGCGGTCATGTCGAACAGCGCGACGTCGGTCCGGGTGACGGCCGCCTCGGCGGCGACGGTGGGGGACAGGAAGCGGCCGGCCCAGTCGTCGGGGACCGGTACGTGCCAGCCGGTGTCGCGGTCACTGCCGACGAGGGAGTCGTTGGCGGCGTACCAGTGCGGCCGCTCCCAGCCGTTGGCCTCCAGGAACACCGCCCCCAGCTCCTGCTGGCGCGGGTAGAACGGCGAGGTGCGCAGCGGCCTCGAGTGCTGCATCGGCTCCAGCGGGTGCAGGATGTCGTACACCTCGACGAAGTTCTGGCAGTTCTTGGCCTCGATGTAGGCCGGGGCGAGCTGGTGCCGCTCGAAGCGGTTGAGGTCGCAGGCGTGCAGATCGAAGCTGCGGCTGAAGCCGTCGACGATCCACTCGGCCATCGCCCTGGCGACCCCCGCCGAGTGCGTCACCCAGACCGCCTCCGCGGTCCAGAAGCCGTCCAGCTCGGCGTGCGGGCCGAGCAGCGGGAGGTTGTCGGTGGTGAAGGAGAACAGCCCGTTGAACGGAACGGCACGGGAGTCCGACAGGTCCAGCCGCCCCACGGAGGGCAGGATGCGGGCGGTCTCGGCGAGCGGGAAGGCGAAATCCTCAGGGGTGAACGGCAGCACACTGGGCTGGCCGTCGTCGCCGGGGGCGTAGCTGTTCCAGGCGGCGAGGTCCTCGGCGCGGACGGGCATCGGCCGGTGCCGGTAGGAGCCGACGCCCAGACCCTGGAAGTGCTCCCGGTAGTAGAGGTCCGCGTCCTGATGGCGCAGCACCGGCCGGGCGGCCTCGGTGGTGCGCTCGGCGAGGACGGGAAGCGGTGCGGTCCAGGCGAACTGGTGCGCCAGCGGGGTCAGCGCCAGGGTCTGGCCGACCATCCCGGCGACCTTCGGGCCCCAGATCCCGGCGCAGCACACGACGATGTCGGCGTCGATCTCCGACTCGCCGTCGGCCGTCCGCACGGCGACACCGGTGACCCGGGGGCCGAAAGGGCCGGCGCCGCTGCGGATCCCGGTCACCTCGTGCCCGTCGAGGACGCGCGCACCCCGCTCGACGGCGACCGCGAGTTGGGCCTGGACGGCGCGGACGGCCTTGGCGATCCCGTCGTCGGGAACATGCAGGCCGCCGTACACCGTGGACGGGTCCAGCAGGTCGAAGGCGGCGACGGTCTCGTCGACGTCGAGCAGCCGGGCGCCGTCGACCCCCCACGACTGGGCGAACCCCAGGCGGCGCTGCAGTTCCCGGGCCCGCTCGGGCGTGGTGGCGATCTCCAGCCCGCCGACCGGCAGGTAGCAGGGCTCGCCCTGCCACGTCATCCCGCTGAACTTCTCGACGGTGTACCGGGCGAAGTCGGTCATCACCTTGGTGCCGTTGACCTGGAAGACCACCCCGGGGGCGTGCGACGTCGAGCCGCCGGCGTGCGGCAGGGTCCCGGCCTCGACGACGGTGACGTCGGTCCAGCCGCGGGAGGTCAGCTCCTCGGCCAGCGACGCGCCCACGACACCCGCGCCGATCACCACCACTCTGGGTCCCGGCATCCGGTTCTCCTGTCTGCGAACGGCTCGGTTCATCTTGCGCAACGCGATGCGTCCAGCGCAACAGCTGGGCGGGGGAATCTGCGTCTCCGCCGTGGTGGGCGGGGCGCGGCACGTCATTCCAGCCAGGCGGCGACCTTGTCCGGGTTGGCCTCGACCCAGGTCTTCGCCGCGTCCTCGGGGCTCATCTTGTCGGCGGTGATGTACTTCGCGACCAGGTTCTGGTCGTCGTTGGTCCAGGTGAAGTTCTTCACCAGGTCCGCGGCCGGTGATCCGGAGTTCGCGAACGTCGTGGACACGATCTTGTCCAGGGTGTACTCGGGGTAGTCGCAGGCGACCTTCTCCGGGTCGGCGTCGCAACCCTCGGTGTACGGCGGCAGGTCCACCTTGACCAACGGGACCTCGGAGAGGAACCACTGCGGCGCGTAGAAGTAGCCGAGCATCGGCGTCTTGTTCTTCTCGGCGTTGTCGAACGCGGTGATCAGCGCGGCCTCGGAACCGGCGTAGACCACTTTGTAGTTCAACCCCAGGTTGGTCACCAGCGCCTCGTCGTTGGTGACGAACGACGGGTCACCGTCCAGCAGCTGGCCCTTCTCGCCCGACTCCGAGGTCTTGAACAGCTCGGCGTAGGTGTTCAGGTTGTTCCAGTCGGTGATGTCGGGGTACTTCTGCGCCATCCACGGCGGCACGTACCAGCCGATGGTCCCGATGTTGCCGGTGGGACCGGCGTTCTGGGCCACCTTCTGCTCGTCGATGTACTTGGCGACCAGGTCCGGGTGGCCCCAGTTCTCGATGATGACGTCGACCTGGCCGTTGCCGAAGCCCTGCCAGGCGATCTCCTCCTTGAGGGCGGTCTGGGTCACCGTGCAGCCCAGCTCGGTCTCGGCGACGTAGGTGAGCACCGCCGCGTCGGCGGTGTAGCCGACCCAGTCGTTCATCGCCAGTGTGAACGGAGCGCACGCGGCCGCCGCGTCACCGCCACCACCGCCGGTGCCGGACGACACCGGCGGGGCCGAGGTGGACGCGCCGTTGTTGACGGTCGCGCCGCCGCACCCGGCGAGCAGCAGGCCCGCCGCCAACGCGGTGAGCACGGGGGTCTTGGTGATGCGCATGGCGGTCTCCTCGGGCGAAGGGCACAGCGGACGGGACAGCGGCGGGACGGGTCAGTGGGTGGTGGCCGTCGTACGGGTCCGCCGGGCGGCGGCCTGGGTGGTGCGGTCGATGAGGATGCCGAGGACGACGAGGGTGAGGCCCGCGGCCAGCCCCTTGCCGAACCGCTCCTGCTGGTTGAGGCCGGCGATGACGTCGTAGCCCAGCGCTCCGGCGCCGACGAGCGCCCCGACCACGACCATCGAGAGCACGTAGATCAGGCCCTGGTTGGCGGCCAGGGCGATCGCGGACCGCGACATCGGCAGCTGCACCGTGGTGATGAGCTGCCACGGGGTGGAGCCGTTGGCGGTGGCCGCCTCCACGGTGGCCGCCGGGACCCGGGTGATGCCGTCGGCGACGATCTTGATCGCGGCCGGGGCGGCGTAGACGATCGCGGCGACGATGGCGGTGAACCGGCTGGGGCCGAAGAGCCCCAGGAACGGCACCAGGTAGACGAACGCCGGCATCGTCTGGCCGGCGTCCAGCACCGGCCGGAGGATGCGGTCCGCGGTGCGGGAGCGCCCCATCCACACCCCGGTCGGGATGCTCACGAGCATCACCAGCACGGTGGCGACGAGGGTCGCGGCAAGGGTCACCATCGCGTCGCCCCACACCCCGAGGCCCACCATCGCCGCGACGGCGGCCAGCGCGGTGACCGCCGTCCTCCAGCCGCCGGCGACGAACGCGATCACCACCAGCACCAGACCGACCATGAAGAACGGGCTGCCGGTGAGCAGGCTCTCCAGCGGGTTGAGGACCGCTGCGCTGAACCAGTCCTTGAGTTCCAGCGTGATGACCGAGAAGTGTTCCTGCACCCAGGACGTCACGGTGTCGACGCCGCGGGAGATCGACGGTCCGATCGACGGCAGACCGTCGGGGACCTGCGCCGCCCACAACATCGTCCGGGACAGCTGCACGGCGACGGCGGCCGCGACGAACCCGGCGGCCAGGGCGATCCGGCGGATCCGCCGGCGGTTGCGTCCCGACCGCAGCGCCGTCTCGGCGCGGACACCTGCGGCGGTGGTCACCCGGTCGAAGCAGATGGCCAGCAGGACGATGGCCAGACCCGCGTTGAACGCCGTTCCGACGTCCAGCTTCTGCAGCGCCTGGGCCACGGTGAGGCCCAGGCCCGGTGCGCCGATGAGCGCCGCGATGGTGACCATCGACAGTGCCGCCATGACGGTCTGGTTGATCCCCATCACGATGGTGCGCCGCGCCATCGGCACCAGGACGGTGCGCAGCCGCTGGCCGCCGGTCGCGCCGAGTGAGTCCGCCGCCTCGCGGGTGGTGGGAGGGACCTGGCGGAGACCGTGCGCGGTGATCCGGATGACCGGGGGTGCGGCGTAGACGACCGTGGCGACGATCGCCGAGGCGGGGCCGATGGCGAAGACCAGCACCAGCGGGGCCAGGTAGGCGAAGGACGGGAGGATCTGCATGACGTCCAGGACCGGGGTGACGATGCGGTGCACCCGGTCGCTGGTGCCGGCCCAGACGCCGAGCGGCAGGCCGACGAGCAACGCGAAGAACGTCGCGCTGACGACGAGCGAGAGTGTGTCCGTGGCGGGCTCCCACAGCCCCTGCAGGCTGATGGCGAGCAGCACGGCGAGGGTGAGCACCGCCACCCGGAGTCCGCCGACGGCCGCGGCGATCCAGGTGCCGACCGCCACCAGGCCGAGCCAGCCGATCCGCGGGATGCCGAGACCGGTGTCGGACCGGGCGATGAGGCCGGTGACGAGGTCGCCGACCGCTTCCACGCCGAGCTGGACGTAGTTGAGGAAGTACACGAAGAACGCGTTGGTGTTGCGGTGGGCGTCGACCCAGTCGCGGGCGTCGTTGAGGTCGCGGTGCAGGGGGGTGAGGCCGGCGGTGTCCAGAGCCAGCGTGAACCGGCCCGCCAGCAGCACCCGGGCCAGCAGCCAGAGGGCGAGGACGCCGACGACCGCCAGGGTCGCGACGGAGACCGCGCGGTGACGGGCCGGCGGGGCGGGTGCGGCGGCCGGTGGTCCGACCAGCGTGGCGGTCACCGGGTCAGACCGAGCCGCTGAGGGCCGGGGTGCCGGCCGGCGCCGGCGCGCCGCGGTGGCCGGCCACGACCGCCAGGACGGCGTCCCGGTCGACGGTGCCCACCACCTCGCCGCGGTCGGTGACGACCACCGGTCCGGGACTCGCCATCACTGCCGGGATGGCGTCCCGGATGATGGTCGCTGCGTCCAGACGGGGTGCGGTGGGGTCGATGTCGCCACCTCGGCGGGTGATCCAGCGCAGCGTGAGCACGTCGGCGCGGGGGACCTCGGAGACGAAGTCGGCGACGTAGTCGTCCGCCGGCGCCCCCACGAGTTGGTCGCCGGTGCCGATCTGCACCAGCTCGCCGTGCCGCATGATCAGGATGCGGTCACCCAGCTTCAGCGCCTCCGACAGGTCGTGGGTGATGAAGATCATCGTCTTGCCCATGTCCCGGTGCAGCCGGACGACCTCGGCCTGCATGTCGCGGCGGATCAGCGGATCGAGCGCGGAGAACGGCTCGTCGAACAGCAGCACGTCGGGATCGCCGGCCAGCGCACGGGCCAACCCCACCCGCTGCTGCATACCGCCGGAGAGCTGGTCCGGGAAGCGGTTCTCGTACCCGCGCAGGCCGACCAGCTCGATGACCTCGTGGGCGCGGGCGCGTCGCTCGGCCTTGGCCGTGCCGCGGATCTGCAGGCCGTAGGCGACGTTGTCGAGCACGGTGCGGTGCGGCAGCAGGCCGAAGTGCTGGAAGACCATGCTCATCTTGTGCCGCCGCAGCTCGCGCAGCGTGCCGGCCGACATCGACATCACGTCCTCGCCCCCGAGCCGGATGGAACCGGCCGTGGGCTCGATGAGGCGGGTGAGACACCGCACCAGCGTCGACTTCCCGGATCCCGACAGGCCCATCACCACGAACACCTCGCCGCGGCCCACGTCGAAGCTCAGGTCACGGACCGCGGTGACACAGCCGGTCCGCTCGAGGATCTCGGGGCCGCTCAACCCGCTCAGCGCCGGATCGCCGGGGATCCGGCCGGGTCGGTGTCCGAACACCTTCCACAGGTCGCGGACCGAGAAGTCGACCGGACCGGCCGGTGTCGACGCCGGGAGGCCCGGGGCGGGGGCAGCGGTCATGATCGGCCTTCCTGAGCGGCGCGGCGGGTGCGACAGAGCGGGACTGCGACGGGAGCGGGACTGCGGCGGCAGCGGGACTGCGACGGGCCTGCGACGGCAACGGGACGGCGACGGCAACGGGACGGCGACGGGAGCGGGACGGCGACAGCGACGGGAGATGGGACTGCCACAGCGACAGCGACGGAGCGGGACTGCGACCGCAGCGGGACGGCGACAGCGACCGCGGTGGGGGCGCGGGAGCCGACGCCGGCGCGTCAGCGGGGGAACCAGTAGCCGGCGGCCGGCGCGGTGTTCTGCCAGACGTGCTTGATCTCGCGGTACTCGGCGAGCCCGGTGGGCCCGAGCTCGCGGCCGTTGCCGGACTGCCCGAATCCGCCCCACTCGGCCTGCGGGACGTACGGGTGGTAGTCGTTGATCCAGACGGTGCCGTGACGCAGGGCGCCGGCGACGCGCTGGGCACGGGAGGCGTCGGACGTCCAGACGGCACCGGCCAGTCCGTAGACGGTGTCGTTGGCCAGCCGGACGGCGTCGGCTTCGTCGCTGAACGTCTCGACCGTCAGGACCGGCCCGAACGACTCGTCGCGCAGGCAGTCCATGCCGGTGGTGCAGCCGTCGAGAACCGTGGGCGGATAGTAGGACCCGTCCTGCAGGGCGGGGTCGGTCGGGACGGCGCCGCCGGTGCGCAGCACCGCGCCCTGACCCACCGCCGCGGTGACGTAGGCGTGCACCTTGTCCCGGTGTGCGGCTGAGATCAGCGGTCCGGTTCCGGCTTTCGGGTCGAACGGCCCGCCGAGGCGGATCTCCGCCGCACGGACCACCAGTTCGTCGACGAAGGCGTCGTGGATGGTGTCCTGCACGATGAGGCGTGCGCCGGCCGAGCACACCTGACCGGAGTTGAGGAAGACCGCGGTGAGCGCGTTGTCCAGCGCGGCCTCGCGGTCGGCGTCGGCGAAGACGACGTTCGGGTTCTTGCCGCCCAGTTCCAGCGCCACCCTCTTCACGGTGCCCGCCGCGGCGGCCATGATGGCCTTGCCGGTGGCCAGACCGCCGGTGAACGACACCAGATCGACCCGCGGATCGGTGGTCATCGCGGCACCGACGGCGGGCCCGGTGCCGGTGACCAGGTTGGCCACCCCGGGCGGCAGGCCGGCCTCGGTGAGGGTGTCCATCAGCAGGATGGACGTCGACGGGGTGAGCTCGGACGGCTTGAGGACGAACGTGTTCCCGGCCGACAGTGCGGGGGCCACCTTCCAGGAGGCCTGCAGCAGCGGGTAGTTCCACGGCGTGATGAGGGCGCACACGCCGACCGGGGCGTAGGTGATCCGGCTGATCGCGTCCGGACGTCCGGTGTCGACGACGCGCCCGGCTTCGGTACCCGCGATGCCGCCGTAGTACCGGAAGCAGCTGACGATGTCGTCGATGTCGTACTCGGCCTCGACCAGCCGTTTGCCGGTGTCCAGCGCCTCGGCGGTCGCGTAGGCGTCCCGGTCGCGGACGAGGAGGTCGGCCACCCGCAGCAGCAGGGCGCCGCGCTCGCGTTCCGGGGTGGCCGGCCAGCCGCCGGCGTCGAAGGCGCGGCGGGCGGCGGCGACCGCGGTGGCTGCGTCGCCGGCGTCGCCCTCGACGACCGTGGCGACGAGCCTGCCGTCGGCGGGGCAGCGGATCTCGCGTCGAGCACCCGCGGTCGGGGCCCAGGAACCGTCGACGTACAACCCACGGATACCGGCCGTTGACGGCCGGTCCTCCGACACCGCCATGCCGCCTCCGCTCGGTCCGCTGTTGCGTATCGCGCACTCGCTCGCTCGTCGTGCAACAGCATGGAACTCCGCACCGGCCACGTCAAGGAACCGGCCCGCCGCGGCGGACCTGGACCCGCACCTGTTACACGGGGTGCCCCGCCGTCACACCGCCGTCATCGTCACGGTGCCGCTGAAACCCATCCGCCGCGAGACCGCGCCGGCGGCGACGACCACGGCCCGCACCGTGTCGTCGAGGCGGTCGGTGGTGAGACGGAATCCCGGCCCGGACACCGACAGTGAACCGATCACCTCGCCGTCGGCGCCGCGGACCGGTGCGGCCACCGCGGTGAGTCCGATTTCCAGTTCGTCGACCGCGACGTCGTAGCCGCGGTGCCGGACCTCGACCAGAGCGGCGCGCAGCGCTTCGGCGGAGGTGACGGTGCGGGCGGTGAGGGCGGGCAGCCGGCGCCGGTCGTCGGAGATGGCGGCGATGATGGCGTCCTGTTCGGCCCGGCTGGCGTGCGCCAGCAGCACCCGGCCGTTCGCGGTGGCGTGCAACGGGTTCCGCCGCCCGACCCAGTGGTGGATCTGGAGCGCGGACGGCCCCTCCACCTGGTCCAGGTAGAGGGTCTCGGTGCCGGAGAGGATGACCAGGTTGACGGTCTCGCCGGTGTCGGCGGCCAGCGCGCGCGCGATCGGCCGGCTCTCCCGGACGATGTCGAGCCGCACCCGCGTCGACCCGGCCAACCGGAGCAGGCCGACCCCGAGCTGGTACCGCCCGCGGTCGGGGAGTTGCTCGGCCAGTCCGTGCGCCTCCAGGGTGGCCAGCAACCGGGAGGCGGTGGACTTGTGGACGCCGAGCAGGCCGGCGATCTGGGTGACGCCGAGTTCACCGTCCGCGGCCAGCAGTTCCAGGATGGTCAGCGCCCGGTCGACCGACTGGACCGATCCGGTCGTCTCGTCGCCGGTCCCGGAGCTCGCTGACATGGGGTCGAAGATACGGGTCGCACCGGGTCGATGCGGAGCTGTGCCGGCGGACGCACCGCCGGGGTCTTGACCCCGGACGGTGCCGGCGTCATGCTCGCTGTGTTGCGCTCCGCGCACCTTGTTGCGCGTGACGCACCTTATGTCGCTGTGCTCCCCTGACGTCCGGAGGTCCCATGTCGCCCCGCCCCGTCCCGGGACGCGAGTTCATCCTGACCCTGAGCTGCAAGGACGGCCCGGGTCTGGTCGCCGCGGTGAGCGGCTTCCTCGCCGCCCGGGGGGCCAACCTGCTGGCCAGCCAGCAGTTCGACGACCAGCTCACCGGTCGCTTCTTCATGCGGGTGCACGCCGCTTTCCGCGACGCCGCACCGGATCTCGAGGAGTTGCGGGCCGGGTTCGGCGATGTCGGCGCGGCACACGCGATGGACTTCGAGCTGATGGACGTGACCACGCCGACCCGGACGCTCATCATGGTCAGCCGTTTCGGACACTGCCTCAACGACCTGCTGTACCGCCACCGGATGGGCACGCTGAACATCGAGATCCCGGTCATCGTCAGCAACCACCGTGACTTCGAGGCATTGGCCGCCTCCTACGGCATCCGCTACGAGTACATCCCGGTCACGCCCGACACGAAGGCGGACGCGGAGGCCCGGCTGCTGGCGTTGATGGAGGAGCACCGGATCGACCTGGTGGTGCTCGCGCGGTACATGCAGGTGCTCGGTGAGGAGACCAGCCACGCGCTGTCGGGCCGGGCGATCAACATCCACCACTCGTTCCTGCCGAGCTTCAAGGGCGCCAAGCCCTACCACCAGGCCCACGACCGGGGCGTCAAGCTGATCGGCGCGACCGCGCACTACATCAACGACGACCTGGACGAGGGTCCGATCATCGAGCAGGACGTGGCCCGCGTCGACCACAACGACGACCCGGACGCGCTCGTCGCCGCCGGTCGCGACGTGGAGACCCAGGTGCTGGCCCGGGCGGTCAAGTGGCACTGCGAGCGCCGCGTGCTGCCCAACGGCAACCGGACCGTCGTCTTCCGCTGAGCAGAAACCTCCCCGATCCGGGGAGGAATGTGCCCGCTGAGCGGGCATATTCCTCCCGGATTCCAGGAGGGCCGGCGTGCCCGCCGGATCGGGGAGACATGTGCCCGCTGAGCGGGAACGATCCTCCCCGACTCGGGGAGGATTCTGCTCAGCCCACCCCGTGGCGGTAGAACGGGGCGTCCGACGGAGGGAGCGGCGGCACCCCGAGGATGGCGTCGGCGGCCTTCTCTGCCAGCATCATCACCGGGGCGTAGATGTTGCCGTTGGTCACGTACGGCATCACCGAGGCGTCGACCACGCGCAGGCCGTCGACGCCGTGCACCCGGAGGGTCTCGGGGTCGACGACGGCCATCGGGTCGCTGTCGGGGCCCATCTTGGCGGTGCACGAGGGGTGCAGGGCCGTCTCGGCGTCACGGGCCACCCAGTCGAGGATCTCGGCGTCGGTGCCCACCGACGGGCCGGGCGAGGTCTCACCGCCGTTGTACGGACCCATCGCCGGCTGGTTGAGGATGTCGCGGGCCACCCGCACCGCCTCGACCCACTCGCGTCGGTCCTGGTCGGTGGAGAGGTAGTTGAACTGCAGCGCAGGGTGTCTCGTCGGGTCGGTGGAGGTGATCCTCAGCGTCCCGCGGGCGTCGGAGTACATCGGCCCGACGTGCACCTGGTAGCCGTGCCCGGTGCGGGCGACCTCGCTGGACACGCTGCCGTCGTAGCGGACGGCGATCGGCAGGAAGTGGAACATCAGGTTCGGGTAGGCCACGTCGTCGTTGGAGCGGACGAAGCCGCCACCCTCGAAGTGGTTGGTGGCGGCGGGACCCCGCCGCGCGAGGATCCACTCCAGTCCGACGAACGGCTGGCGCCACTTCGACAGGTACGGCTGCACCGAGACCGGGCGGGTGCAGGCGTACTGGATGTAGACCTCCAGGTGGTCCTGCAGGTTGGCGCCGACACCGGGCAGCTCGGCCACCGGCCGGATCCCCAACGGCGACAGCACCTCCGACGGCCCGATGCCCGAGAGCTGCAGCAGCTGCGGTGAATTGATCGCCCCGCCACACAGGATCACCTCGCCGGCGTGGGCGACGTGCTGTCGCCCGTGGCGCCGGTAGGACACCCCGGTGGCCCGGGCCCCGTCGAAGCGGACGCCGGTGACCAGAGACAGGGTGCGCACCGTCAGGTTCTCCCGGGTCATCGCCGGCCGCAGGTAGGCCCGGGACGCCGACAGCCGCCGGCCCCGGTGCACGTTGCGGTCGAACGGCGCGAAACCTTCCTGGCGGTAACCGTTGACGTCGTCGGTCAGCGGGTAGCCCGCCTGCACCGCCGCCTCGAAGAACGCACCGAACAACGGGTTCTTCGCCGGGCCGCGCTCGAGCGTGAGCGGTCCGGAGTGTCCCCGGAGCTCGTCGGACGGCGGCGTCGCCAGGGTGTTCTCCATCCGCCGGAAGTACGGCAGACAGTGCGCCCAGTCCCAGCCCTTCATCCCGGGATCGGCGCCCCACCGCTCGTAGTCCAGCGGGTTGCCGCGCTGGAAGATCATCCCGTTGATGGAGCTCGACCCGCCGAGGACCTTGCCGCGGGCGTGGGCGATACGGCGGCCGTTCATGAACGGCTCCGGCTCGGACTCGTACCGCCAGTCGTAGAAGCGATTGCCGCTGGGAAAGGTGAGGGCGGCGGGCATCTGGATGAACAGGTCCCACGGGTAGTCGCTGCGGCCGGCTTCGAGCACCAGGACGCGCGCGCTGCCGTCCGCCGAGAGTCGTTCGCCCAGCACGGACCCGGCGCTGCCGCCGCCGACGATGACGTAGTCGAAGTGCTCGGAACTCATCGGGACGTCCTGTCGTCGTCGGGGTGGGAACCCGGTCGGGCCGCGGGGGAGGCGTTAGGGTTGCGCTGTGAGCAACGAAGCACCGGTCCGGGACTCCGCGGTCCAGTCCGTCGACCGGGCCGTCAGCGCCCTGGAGTTCCTTGCCCGTCATGGCGAGGCGCGGGTCTCCGAGGTGGCCGTCGCGATCGAGGTGCACAAGTCCACCGCATCCCGGTTGCTGACCGTGCTGGCGCAGCGGGGCCTGGTGGAGGTCGCGGGCGAGCGTGGCCGGTACCGGCTCGGCTTCGGGTTGGTCCGGTTGGCGGGAGCGGTCGGCAGCCGCCTGGACGTCGTCGGCCACGGCCGCGACCTGTGCGACGAGCTGGTGACCGTGAGCGGCGAGACGGTCAACCTGGCCGTCCGCCGCGGCGACCAGGTCTTCAACATCCACCAGAGCGCGGGTGACAGTGCCGTCGCGGTGAACTGGGTGGGCCGTCCGACACCGCTGCACGCGACGTCGTCGGGCAAGGCGCTGCTCGCCTGGGCATCCGTCGGGCATCCCGCCGAACTCGACCTGGAGCGGTTCACCGCGCACACCGTCACGGATCCGGACACGTTGGCCCATCAGCTGTCCCGAGCCCGCGACCAGGGCTGGGCGGTCACCCTCGGCGAGTACGAGGAAGGGTTGAACGCGGTCGCCGCACCGGTGTTCGGTCTGACCGGCGGGATCATCGCGGCGCTGTCGGTGTCGGGCCCGTCCTACCGGCTGACCGGGGAGGCGCTGGCCGCGCTGGCGCCCGCGGTGACCGCGGCGGCCGCCCGGCTCAGCGAGCGGATGGGGCACGTCGAGCGTCCGGTCTGACCGGGTCCCCGGACCCACTCAGTGGCCCAGCATCCCGGTCAACCACTCGTGGAACCCGCCGATGTGGTGCTCGCTGGGGACCAGCACGCCCCCGTCGCGGTAGGCCCGGGACGACATCGCCGGCTGGCACCGCTCGCAGGCGTCGAAGTCCTGCACGTTGACCCGGTGGAAGAGCTCCACGGACTTGGTGACGTCGCGGCCGGACTCGACCACCGACGGCAGGTAGAGCCAGTCGCACTCGACGACCGTCCGGTCCGCGGCCATCGGGTACATCCGGTGGAAGATGATGTGGTCGGGCACCATGTTGACGAACACCTGCGGCTTGACCGTGATCGCGTAGTAGCGGCGGTCCTGGTCGGGATCGATGCCCGGCAGGACGTCCAGACCCTCGGAGCCGTCCACGGTGAAACCCTTGATGTCCGAGCCGAACTCGGCGCCGTGGTTGACGAAGGACTGCGCCGCGTAGCCGTCCGCGAACTCCGGCAGCACCTCGGTCAGCTCGGGATGGATCGTCGCGCAGTGGTAGCACTCCATGAAGTTCTCGATGATGAGCTTCCAGTTGGCCTTGACGTCGTAGACGATCCGGCGGCCGACGGCGAGCGTGTCGACCTGGTAGTGGTCGAGATTGGCGACCTCGCCCAGCCTCTCGACGACCTCCTGCAGCACGGTGGCCTCGAAGGCCGGCGGCTCGTCGGCCAGCGACACCCACACGTAGCCGAGCCACTCCCGCACGTGCACCGTCTTGAGGCCGTACTCGACGCGGTCGATGTCGGGCATCTTCGTCAGGTTCGGGGCGGCGATCAGCTTGCCGTCGAGGTCGTAGGTCCAGGCGTGGTACGGGCACTGGAACGCTCGTGCGACGGCTCCACTGTCCTCCAGGCAGATCTTCGCGCCGCGGTGCCGGCAGACGTTCAGGAAGGCCCGCACCTCACCACGCCGCGACCGCGAGACGATCACGGACTCGGTGCCGACCTGCACCGTCCGGAACGAGCCGGGGGTGGGGATGTCGGAGCCGCGGGCCGCGCAGAACCACATCTGTTCGAAGATCAGCGCCTGCTCCTCGGCGAAGATCTGCGGATCGGTGTAGTACCGGCCGGGCAGCGTCGGGATGAGCGATGCGGGGAGCTCGGTCGTGGTCACGGAACCTCCAGGAGCGTTGCGGCTGCGGGTGTGTCGGCGGGAGCGTCCCCGACGGCGGACGACGGGAGACTGCGCCGGATCCGGGTGAACAGCTTCGGCTGGTTCATGCCGAGCACCGCGACCACGTCACCGTCGCGTCGGTAGACCGCGAGCAGATCGGCGCCCTCGGTGCTGCCGGCCTCGACGGTGACGGTCTCGTCGCCGCGGCGGCGGCCGGCGAACTGGATGCGCACGCCGTACTGGTCGGACCAGAAGTACGGGGCGCGCAGGGCGGCGGGTGACGGTCCCGCGAGCATCGCGGTGGCCAACGCGACCGGCCGGTCCCGGGAGTCGGTCCAGTGCTCCACCCGGAAAGGCGTCCCGCGGACGGTGTCGTGCCAGGCTGCGCAGTCGCCGACGCCGTACACGCCGGGGGCGGCGGTCGCGCCGAGCGCGGAACAGACCAGACCGTTGGACAGGTCCAGCCCGGAGCCGGCCAGCCAGTCGACCGCCGGGGCGGCGCCGACGCCGGCCACGACGACGTCGGCCGGCAGGTGGGTGCCGTCGGTGAGCGTGACCCCGTCGACGCGGTCGGTGCCGGTGAAGCCGGCGACCGGGACGCCGCAGAGCAGCCGGACGCCGTGCCGCGCGTGCAGCCCCGCGACGGCCGCACCGACCCACGCGCCGAGCGGTCCGGCGAGGGGAGTGGCGCCGGCTTCGACCACCGTGACGTCCAGGCCGCGGGCGGCGGCGGTGGCGGCGACCTCGGATCCGATGAAACCTGCGCCGATGACGACCATCCGGGCTCCGGGCTGCAGCGCGGCGCGCAGGGCGACGGCATCGTCGAGGGTGCGCAGGGTCAGGACGCCCGGGGGTGTCCCGGGCAGCCGGCGGGCGGTGGAACCGGTGGCGACGACGACCGCGTCGCCGCTCACGCGGCTGCCGTCGTCGAGGGTGACGGTCCGGTCGTCGGCGTCGAGCGCGGTGGCGCGGCGGCCGAGAAGCCATTCGGCGTCGAGGTTCTCATCCGTGCCCTCGAGGGCGAGGTCGTCCTCGGTGAGTGCTCCGGTGAGGAAGTCCTTGGACAGCGGCGGTCGGTCGTAGGGCCGGTGCGGCTCGGCGCCGATGAGGGTCAGTCGTCCGGTGAAGCCCTGATGGCGCAGGGCCCGGGCGGTGGCGTGCCCGGCCAGGCTGGCCCCGACGACGACGACCGAACGCAGGGTCACGACCCACCGCCGGTGGAGCGGCGGCGGGCCGAGCTGCGGGAGGGGTGGGACCGTGGGTGCGCGGGGGGACCGGCGACGGGCGTGGTCACAGGGACACGCCGGGCGGCAGGCGCGGCGCGTCGGTGGAGAGCTCGACCCAGACGTCGCCGTCGTCGGTCACCGTCACCGCGTGGGTGCGCACCCCGACCTTCGCGGGCGGTGCGTCGACCTCGCCGGTGCGCAGGTCGAACTTCGAGGCGTGCAGCGGACACTCGATCTCGCAGCCCTCGAGCCAGCCGTCGGCCAGCGAGGCGTCCTGGTGGGTGCAGGTGTCGTCGATGGCGAACACCTCGCCGTCCTCGGTGTGGAAGACCGCGATCGGCGGGGAGACCTGGGCGAAGCGCACACCCTCGCCGGCCGGGATGTCACCGAGCGGGCAGAGCCGCACGCGGCCGGCCGGACCTGAGGTGGCGGTTCCGGTCATCCGACCGTCCTTTGCGCTAGGCACAACGCGATTCGTCTTCCGCAACAGCTTCGTGGCAGCGGCCGGACGCTGTCAAGGGTCCGTGCCACGCGCGGCACGTCGGACCACGTCACATTCCCCGGTGACGGGCCGTCGCCGGTCAGCGACCGGCGACGGACAACCCCAGCGGCACCCGGGTGAGTGGCTTCGCCCGGTTGGCCAGCGTCGCGGCGACCGAGGCCAGGGCGACCGCGGACGGATCCTGCGGCGAGGAGAGCACGATCGGCGTCCCCGCGTCACCCGCCTCGCGGACCGGAACGGCCAGCGGCACCTGGCCGAGCAGCGGCACGTTGGTCCCCGTGGACCGGGTGAGCGACTCGGCGACCTGGCGGCCACCGCCGCTGCCGAAGACGTCCAGCGTCGATCCGTCCGGCAGCACCAGCCCGGACATGTTCTCGATGACCCCGACCACCTTCTGCCGGGTCTGCAGGGCGATCGCGCCCGCGCGCTCGGCGACCTCGGCGGCGGCGGTCTGCGGGGTGGTCACGACGATGATCTCGGTGGCCGGGATGAGCTGCGCGGTGGAGATCGCGACGTCGCCGGTACCCGGCGGCAGATCCATCAGCAGCACGTCCAGGTCGCCCCAGAACACGTCGGCGAGGAACTGCTGCAGCGCACGGTGCAGCATCGGGCCGCGCCAGACGACGGCGGCGTTGCCCTCGACGAACATGCCGACGCTGATCACCCGGACCCCGTGCGCCACCGGCGGCAGGATCATGTCGCCGATGCGTGTCGGGCGGGTGGTGACGCCGAGCATCCGCGGCACCGAGAAGCCGTAGACGTCGGCGTCGAGCACACCGACCGACAGCCCGCGCGCGGCCAGCGACGCCGCCAGGTTGACGGTCACCGTGGACTTGCCCACGCCACCCTTGCCGGAGGCGATGGCGTACACCGAGGTCCGCGACTCCGGGCGGGCGAAAGGGATGTCCTTGGTGGCGCCACCGCGGAGCTGGACACGCAACTCGTCCCGCTGGGCGTCGGTCATCGGCACCAGTGACAGCGACACCCCGGTGACGCCCGGCACCGACCGGACGGCGGCGGTGACGTCGCGTTCGATGGTGTCCTTCATCGGGCAGCCGGCGATGGTGATGAGCACGACGAGGTCGACGTGGCCGTCGGACCGGACATCGACCCGGTCGACCATGTTGAGATCGGTGATGGGGCGCCGGATCTCCGGGTCCTTGACGGTGGCCAGGGCAGCGCGGACGGCATCGGCAGTGGGCAGCATGATGACGCCAGTCTACGGCGGGCCGGGGGGCGACCCGTCGGCCGTCGCCGCCGCGCAGCGGGTCACGGGTTCGTGTGCCCGACCCGTCGGCGCAGGCCTGGAAGGGGACCGCTCGGCGTCGGTGTGGGCCGGTGCCGCCGCGCGCCGCCGGTCGTGCCCGCCGTCCCCACCCGGGCGCCGGGTCAGGTTCCCCGGGCGGCCGCCGCGGAGGGGCGCCGGTCCAGCCCGCCGAGCGCCGGGACCTCGTCGAGGTCCGCCGGCCCGGCGTCGGCGCGGTACCGGTCGCCGACGGCCACACCGCGCCCGGCGGCGACGGTGGTCGGCGGCTGCATGCGCAGCAGCGCGCCGTCGTGCCCGGTCACGGGGTCCCCACCGGTCCCGGGAGTACGTCGGTATCAGCGTTCGTTTCGCCACAGACGGGAACCGCCGACCGCGGTCCCTCGTGGGGTAGACGTACGACGTCGATCGGATTCGACAGTCCAGGACCGTCCGTCCGGATATGGGACCATGAGAGTTGACCTGCGAGAAAGGGTTCGCGATGACTGCACCAGGGACGTTCGGGGGCCAGGCCCGGGCCATGGCCATGCCCACCCCGCCCACCGGCTTCGCGGTGGCCGCCTACCCGAACTACGCCCAGGCCCAGGCCGCCGTCGAGTACCTCGCCGTCCAGGAGTTCGCCGTCGAGGACGTCACCATCGTCGGTTCCGACCTGCAGCTGGTGGAGCGCGTGACCGGCCGGCTGACCCGCGGCAAGGTTGCCGCCGCCGGCGCCGCCTCCGGCGCGTGGTTCGGTCTGTTCGTCGGTCTGCTGATGGGGTTGTTCTCCACCGTGCAGGGCGGCTCGCTGCTGCTGATCGTGGTGGGCGTGGCCATCGGTGCGCTGTTCGGCGTCGCGATGGGGCTGCTCGGCTACTCGGTCACCAAGGGCCGCCGGGACTACACCTCGTCGTCGCAGGTGGTGGCGCAGCGCTACGACGTGCTGTGCAATCCGCAGACCGCCGAGCAGGCCCGCACCCTGCTGGCCAAGATGGAGCTCGGCCAGCGCGGCTGAGCCGTCCGGATGCCGCGGCGGCCTAGAGCCAGCCGCGTTTGCGGAGCCCCCGGTACAGCATCAGACAGATCCCGACGATGATGCACAGCGCCATGGGGTAGCCGAAAGTCCAGCCGAGTTCGGGCATGTGCTCGAAGTTCATCCCGTAGATGCCGGCCACCGCGGTCGGGACCAGCGCGATGGCCGCCCACGCCGAGATCTTGCGCATGTCGGAGTTCTGCCGCATCGAGATCTCGGCCAGCGCGGCGTTGACCAGCGTGGTGAGCAGCTCGTCGTAGGTGGCCACCCGCTCCGTCACCTGCGTGAGGTGGTCCTCGACGTCACGGAAATAGGCGCGCACGGTGGCCGGGATGAACGGGTTCGGGTTCTCCGCCATCCGGTGCAGCGGGGCGGCCAGCGGCGCGGTGGCCCGGCGCAGCTCGAGGATCTCCCGCTTGAACAGGTAGATCTGCTCGATGCCGACCTGCTCGCCGGGGGAGAACACGGCGGTCTCGATCTCGTCGACGTCGTCCTCGGCGGCCTGCACGACCTCCAGGTACTGGTCGACCACCCGGTCGGCGATGGCGTGCAGCACGATCGCCGGGCCGCCGGTCAGCCGCTGCGAGTCGGCCTCGAGTTCCGAGCGCAGCCCGGCCAGCCCGGAGTGCGCGCCGTGCCGGACGGTGACGATGTAGTCCGCGCCGACCCAGACCATGATCTCGCCGGTGGTGATGATCTCGTTGGCCGTGGTGGGAGATTCGTGCTCGACGAAACGCACCGTCTTGAGCACCACGAACAGCGACTGCTTGTACTGCTCCAGCTTGGCCCGCTGGTGGGCGTGCACCGCGTCCTCGACGGCCAGCTCGTGCAGGCCGAAGGTCCAGGCGACGGCGGCCATGTCCTCGCTGGACGGCTCCTGGAGACCGACCCAGACGAAACCGCGGCCCGCCTCGCGCACGGCCTGCAGGGCGACGTACGGGTCGCCACAGCCGGGCACCCGGACCCCGTCGATGTAGGGCGCGCAGTCCACGATGGCGGCGTTGGCGTCCACGGTCGGTGGCGCCGGTGCCGGTGCGGTCCGGCCGTTCGCCCGGGCTCCAGGGGCGATGACCGCCGGGAGCTTGAGCCGCAGGTGAGGTGGTTCGAAGCCGAGAGCCATCGCAGACCTCACTTCCGGGTCGACAGGGCGGGCAGGACGAGGCACAGCCGGGCGCCGGGAGCGCCCGGGACACCGGAAGGCACGGTACCCGCTGGAGACTGCGGCAGGATGTGAACAATGCGCATCGACCTGCACACCCACTCCAACGCGTCGGACGGCACGGACACACCGGCCGAACTGGTGGCGATCGCGGCGCAGGCCGGTCTGGACGTCGTCGCGCTGACCGATCACGACACCACCGGGGGCTGGGCCGCCGCCGAGGCCGCACTCCCGCCCGGGATGACGCTGATCCGGGGGGCCGAGTTCTCCACAGGTCTGCTGATGCCCGGCGGTCACCGGGTCAGCGTGCACCTGCTCGCCTACCTGTTCGACCCGCTCGACGCGGCCGTGGTCGCCGAGCACCGGCGGCTGTTCGACGAGCGGCTGCAGCGGGGTCTGCGCATCGTCGACCTGATGGTCGCCGACGGCATCCCGATCAGCCGCGAGCAGGTGCTGGCCATCTCCGCCGGAGCGCCCGTGGGCCGGCCCCACATCGGCCGTGCGCTGGTCGCCTCCGGTGTCGTGACCAGCGTCAACGAGGCGTTCGAGCGCTACCTCGCCGGGAACAGCGGTTACTACGTGCCCAAGGTCGACACCGACCTGAACGTCGCGGTCCGGATGATCGCCGCGGCCGGCGGGGTCAGCGTGATGGCGCACAGCCGCTCCCGGTCGGCCGCGCGGTTCCTGACCCCGGAACGCATCGCGGAGCTGGCGGCGCTCGGTCTGGACGGCATCGAGGTCGACCACCCCGACCATGCCGCGGCCGACCGGGTGGAGCTGGCGGGGTTGGCCCGCGAGCTGGACCTCATCACCACCGGCTCGTCGGACTACCACGGCACGAACAAGACCATCCGGATCGGCGCGGAGCACACCGCCCCCGACCAGCTCGCCCGGATCGTGGACCGGGCGACCGGGATCCCGGTGATCGGACCCGCCGGGGCGCGTGCGTGACCGACACGACCCCGCTGAGCGTGCCGGCGGTCCGTCGACCGTCACGGGCGGGGCGGTTCGTGGTGGCGACCGGCGATCTGCTCGCGGCGGGGATGCTCGTGCTCGGGCTGGGCCTGGCCCTGGCGATGATCGTGCTGCCCGCGCCCGGCAGCGGACCCCACGAAGGCACCGGAGGTCCCGGATGGGGCCCGGTCGCGGCGCACCTGGCGGTGGGAGTGCTGGCGGAGGCTGGTGGTCAGCTGGCCCGGCGTCGCGGCCGACCGGTGCGGATCGCGGTCGCGGTGGTGACGGTCGTGGCGGCGTCGGTCGTGCTCGCCCGGTGCTGGTGGCGCTGACTCAGTTGCCGGCGGCCGCGGCCGTCGATCCGGCGGTGTCGGTTCCCGCGGTGCCGGTGGGTCGGGAATCGGCCGGCGTGGTCGCGGTGGCGGTGGTGCCGGACGGGAACGACAGCGTGGCGGGCGGCCGGGCGGAACTGGTCACCAGCGGCGGGTCGGTGGCCGGCGCGGCGGGATCACGCAACCCCACCACGGTCGTGCCGCGGGACTCCACGACGGTGTTGCCGACGGTGCGGACGTCGATCCGGCCGGCGTATCCGGTTCGGTCGACCGGGATCGTGGTCGTGGTCCGCCCGTCCTGCGCGGAGACCACCGCGAGTCCCTCGTCCTCCGGCACCAGCAGCTGGTCGCCGATCAGCGCGGGGGTGCCGCGGACGTCGGCCATCGTCCAGCTCACCGCCAGGTCGTCGCTGTCCACGGCGATCAACGTCGACCCGACCCAGGCGTAGCGGGCGTCGGCGGTGACGGTGACCGGGGTGACCCGGCTCTGGTCGCGGGAGGCGACGATGTCGTCGGCGGTGACCGGCACCGGGGTGCGCGAGACCTCGACCCCGGCCGCGTCGTACACGACGACCGCGGGCTCCGGGCCGCCGACCAGGACGGCGACCTTCTCCGACGTCACCGACAGGACGCGGGCGTCGGTGGTCTGCAGGTCGACGGTGGCCCGTGGGTCGTGGTTGAGGTTGTCCCAGCTCTTGGACTTGCCGTCGGCGGTCGCGCCGGGATCGACGTAGTTGATCACCAGTCGGGCGTTGGGGCCGGCGTCGCTGTCCGGGCAGTGCTCGATGGTGGCGAACTGCTGGGTGGTGATCGCCAGGTCGTCGAAACGGCATCCGAGGTGCCTCGTGGAGGGCTTCGTCGGCTCGGGCTGGTCGCCGTACTGGATGGTGCGGACGAGGTCGTAGCGCCACAACTCGACGAGGTCGTCGCTGACCATGCCGCCGTAGGGCCCGCCGAAGACCAGGGTGGAGTCCTCGGCGGTGAACCCGGTCCGCTGGTCGGTCCGCTCGCCGGTGATCGGGTTGAGCAGGGTGATCTCGGAGCAGGTGTCGCCCTTGGAGTACGCCGTCAGGATGCCGCGGACGGCGCCGGACGCGGTCAGCGTGTCGGCGCGGATGTCGCCGCTGCCCATCGCGCACAGTGCGAGGTTGCTGCGGTCGTACGTCCAGCGCACGTCGCCGGTGACGGCGTCGTGACCGGTGACGGTGTGCCCGGTCGCGGTGGCGACGGTTCCGTAGGGCGAGGCCACCCCCGGGAACCCCGGGTCGGTGGGCAGCGTCCACACCTCGTCCAGTGCCGCCGGTGCGTCCGTCATCGGGGCCGGCGCGACCGCCTCCGGTCCGGTGGTGAGCGTCGTCGCGCGCGCGTCGCTCTTCAGGTACACGGCGACCGCGATCAGCACCACCAGGACCGTCAGCGCGACGGCGACCGCGACGTCGAGACGACGCCGCCGCGACAGCGGCATCACGGACAGGTCACTCCGCGGCGGGTGCGGAGGTGCTGGACGAGTCCTGGCCGCTGCGGGTGCGGCGACGGGACCGGTTGCGGCGGGGCCGCGGGACCTCGTCGACCGCCGGGGCGGCGGGTGCGGACGCGGGTGCGCTGCCCTCGGTGCCGCCGGAGCCGTTCCCGGACGTCCGCGAACCGCGGCTGCGGCCACGGCTGTCGTCGCGACCGGCATCGCGGCCGGCGGGCTTGCGCGGACCCCGGCCGGTCTCACCGAGATCCTCGATCACCTCGGCGTCCAGCCCGGGCAGCGTCTGCTGTGACTTGCGCAGCCGGCCGGTGGTGCCCTCCGGGATCTCCAGGTCGGCGAACAGGTGCTGGGAGTTGGAGTACGTCTCCACCGGCTCGGCCAGCTCCAGGCCCAGCGCGTCGTTGATCATCTTCCACTTGGGCATGTCGTCCCAGTCGACCAGCGTCAACGCGATGCCGGTACGGCCGGCGCGGCCGGTACGGCCGATCCGGTGGACGTAGGTCTTCTCGTCGTCCGGACTCTGGTAGTTGATGACGTGGGTGACGCCCTCGACGTCGATACCGCGGGCGGCCACGTCCGTGGCCACCAGGATGTCGACCTTGCCCGAGCGGAACGCGCGCAGCGCCTGCTCGCGGGCGCCCTGCCCGAGATCGCCGTGGACGGCGGCGGCGGCGAAGCCACGCTCGACCAGTTCGTCGGAGACCTTCTGTGCCGACCGCTTGGTGCGGGTGAAGATCATCGTCAGACCGCGGTCCTTGGCCTGCAGGACCTTCGAGATCAGCTCGACCTTGTCCATGGCGTGGGCCCGGTAGGCGAACTGCGTGGTGGTCAGGTGGGTGGCGCCCTCGGCGGGGGCCTCGGCGCGGATGTGCGTCGGCTGCGTCATGAAGCTGCGGGCCAGCGTGATGATCGGGCCGGGCATCGTCGCCGAGAACAGCATCGTCTGCTTGGTGGCCGGGACCATGCCGAGCACCTTCTCGATGTCGGGCAGGAAGCCCAGGTCGAGCATCTCGTCGGCCTCGTCGAGGACGAGGACGTGGACGGCGCCGAGGATCAGACTGCCGCTCTTGGCCAGGTCAAGCAGTCGGCCGGGGGTGCCGACGACGACGTCCACGCCGGCCTGCAGCGCGTTAACCTGCGGTTCGTAGGCGCGACCGCCGTAGACGGCGAGCACCTTGAGGCCGGTGTCCTTGGCCGCGGTGGTGAGGTCGCGCGTGACCTGCACGCACAGCTCGCGGGTGGGCACGATGATCAGGCCGCGGGGCGCCCGCTCACCGGTCTGCGCGCCCGGTTCGGCGGCGAGACGGTGCAGCAACGGCACACCGAAGCCGAGCGTCTTGCCCATGCCGGTGCGGGCCTGACCGATGAGGTCGTGGCCCTGCAGCGCGATCGGCAGCGTCAGCTCCTGGATCGCGAACGTCCGCTCGATGCCGGTGGCGACCAGCGCGCTCACGATGCGCGGGTCCACCCCCAGCTCGGCGAACGTGGGCGCGTCCGGCTTGACCGGAGCGAGCTCGATGGGCGGCGGTTCGATCGCGGCCTCGGCGTCGGCGTCCAGCGGCACGGCGGTGTGGTCGAGTTCGACTGCGGAAGGAGCAGCGTCCTCAGTGGGTTGAGTGGTGTTTTCGGTGGTCATCGGTTGTCCATGCTACGGGGCATACGATGTCCCGGTGACGGAGACAGCCCCGACGGCGCCCCTGGAGACGTCCGAGCGCGGCTTCGAGCCGGATCCGCAGTCGGTCACAGACCTGCTCGGTGTGCTCGCGTACGGCGAGCTGTCGGCGTTCGACCGGATGTCGATGGACGCCCGGATGGCGCCTTCGATGTCCGGGCGTGTCGCGTTGTCGCAGATGGCGGCGGCCGAGATGGGCCATTTCCGGGCCCTGTCGCAGCACCTGGCGCGGCGCGGCACCGACGTCGAGATCGCCATGTCGCCGTTCGTCAAGGCGCTCGAGGCCTTCCACGACTCCACTCCGCCGCACTCGTGGCTGGAGTCACTGGTCAAGGCGCACGTCGGCGACGGACTGGCCGCCGACTTCTACCGCGAGATCGCCGAATGGCTCGATCCCGAGACCCGCGACCTCGTCTTCGAGGTGTTGGGGGACACCGGGCACTCCGCGTTCGCCGTCCGTGAGGTGCGCCGGGCGTGCGAGGCGGATCCACGGCTGACCGGGCCGCTCGCGCTCTGGGGCCGTCGGCTGCTCGGCGAGGCGCTGACCCAGGCCCAGTACGTGGTGGCGGAGCGGGACGCGCTGGCGTCGTTGATCGTCACCGGGTCGGGGGATCTGGCGGGTATCGCCGCCCTGTTCCGCCGGCTGCAGCTCGGGCACACGGGGCGGATGAAGTCGCTCGGCCTGGCCTGAGGCCGGGCCCGGCTCGTCCGTCGGACGCCCTCCTGCCCGGACGGCGACCGCCGCGGCATCAGGGCGCGAGGAACGCCGCCAATAGATCGACGTAGTACGCCTGGTCGGCCACCCCCGCCAGCTCCCGCGCCGAGTGCATCGACAGCGTCGGCGTCCCCACGTCGACGGTGGTCGCACCGGTGGACGCGGAGATCATCGGGCCCACGGTCGACCCACAGGGCAGGTCGGTACGGGTGACGAAGCGCTGCAGCGGCACGCCGGCGCGTTCGGCGGCGAGCTCGACATGGGAGGCCCCGACGGAGTCGGTGGCGTACCGGAGCTGGCTGTTGATCTTGAGCACGGGGCCGCCGTTCATCGCGACGGTGTGCTGCGGTTCGTGCTTCTCGGCGTAGTTGGGATGTGTGGCGTGCGCGGCGTCGCCGGACAGGATCACCGTCCCGGCCAACGCCCGCAGCAGGTCCTCGCGGCCTCCGCCGGCGGCGAGCACGAGGCGCTCCAGCGTCGCCGTGAGCAGCGCCGAGCCGGCCCCGCGCTCCGACACGCTGCCGACCTCCTCGTGGTCGAACAGCACGACGACCTGCACCAGCGGCGACGTGGGCGCGCCCGCTCCGATCAGCGCCCGGGTCGCCGCCGAGGCGGTCGTCTGGTTGTCCAGCCGGGCCGCGGCCAGCGTCGCACGGTCGCCGCCGGTACGCCGCGCCGGCGTCAGGTCGTGCGTCATCAGGTCCCAGGCGAGGACGTCATGGGAATCGATGTCCAGCCGGCCCGCCAGGTGGCCGATGATGTCGCCGGGCGTATTGCCGATGGCCCAGTGCGGGGCCAGGTGCTGCTGCGGGTTGAGCACCAGCCCTTCGGCGTTCACCCCCCGGTTGAGGTGGATGGCCAGGTTGGAGACCCGCAGCAATGGCTCGTCGATCCGTACCAGCCGGGTCCGGACGCCGTCCGCCGACCGCAGCGACAGTCGTCCCGAGAGCCCCAGATCCCGGTCCAGCCACGTCGACAGCAGCGGCCCGCCGTAGACCTCGACGCCGACCAGCTGCCAGCCGGCGCGGCTCAGATCGGGCTGCGGCTTCAGTCGGAGGTTGGGCGAGTCGGTGTGCGCCGCCACCACCCGGAACGGCGTCGCGGGACCGGACGCGTGGGTGGTGTCCCACGCCACCAGGGAGCCGCCGCGGACCAGGTAGCCGCGTCCTCCGACGAAGGCATCCGTCTCCGACACCCGCGACCAACCGGCCGCGTCCAGCAGCGCCGCCGCGGTCTCGCAGGCGTGGAACGGTGTGGGGGAGGCGTCGACGAACGACGCCAGATCCGCTGCCGCCTGATCGGGGGAGGTGCTCATCGGGCCATCGCCTTCGCTCGCTTGGCTGCCGTCCGGCGCAGCTCGTCCGGCAGATCCGGTACGTCCACCATCAGGTCGAGCAGTTCCGGTTCCACGGTGATGGCCCGGAACGCCGTCCAGTTGCTGATCTGATGGTGCGGCCGCTCCACAACCACGATGCTGTCGCCGGCGGTCACCGGGCCGCCGCGCAGCACCCGCAGGTACGTGCCGGACACGCCGCGCTCGGTGAACCGCTTGACCCAGCGCTTCTCGCCGAGCGCCGCCTGGAAACTGCGGCAGGGGATCCGCGGCACCGTGACCTGCAACAGCAGGGACCCGCCGACGAGCCACTGCTCACCGACCAGGGCGCTGGTGATGTTGATCCCCGACGTCGTCAGGTTCTCGCCGAAGCACCCGTCGGGGAGGTCCCGGCCCAGCTCGGCCTGCCACCAGTCGAGGTCCTCGCGGGCGTAGGCGTACACCGCCTGGTCGTCGCCACCGTGGTACCGCAGGTCGCACACGGTGTCGCCGGCCAACCCGCCGCCGGCGAGACCCTTCGGCCCCGGTGCGAACACGTCGACCGCACCGCGCACCGGACGTTTGTCCATCCCGCTGAGCCGCGTACGGCCCGGGAGCTGCAGCGGCGAGGACGCCAGGTTCACCGACCGGACCGCAGACATGCGGCCCACCCTAACGGTGGCCCTGCGTGATGCCGCATGCGCCTGCGGTCGCCGTCGCGCGGTCGTCCGGGGCGCGCCGACCTCGGTCGATGAGACAATGGGGAGGTCATGACCGAACCTGTCACTCCCGTCGCCCCCGCCCCGGCCACCCGCGCACTGCCGCTGGTCTTCAACGCACCGCGCCGCGGCAAGCCGCCGGTGCACCTCGCCGACCTCGGAACCGACGCCCGCAAAGCCGCGCTGCAGCAGATCGGCCAGCCCGCGTTCCGGGCCGACCAGGTCGCGCGGCACTACTTCGGCAACCTCACGCGCGACCCCGCGGAGATGACCGACCTGCCCGAGAAGCACCGCACCGCCATCGCCGACACCATGCTGCCCGAGCTGTTGACGCAGGTCAGGGCGATGTCCACGGACGACGGCGACACGCGCAAGACCCTCTGGCGCGCCCACGACGGCACGCTCATCGAGTCGGTGCTGATGCGCTACCCCGAGCGGGTCACGCTGTGCGTCTCGTCGCAGGCGGGCTGCGGGATGGCCTGCCCGTTCTGCGCCACCGGCCAGGGCGGCCTCGACCGCAACCTGTCCACCGCGGAGATCGTCGAGCAGGTGCGGCTGGCCGCCCGGGCGACCCGCGACGGCGTCTTCGGCGAGCCCGACCGGCTCTCCAACATCGTCTTCATGGGCATGGGAGAGCCGCTGGCCAACTACAAGCGGGTGCTCGAAGCGGTGAAGCTCATCACCGCGCCCACCCCGCACGGTCTCGGCATCTCGGCCCGCTCGGTCACCGTCTCCACGGTGGGCCTGCTGCCGGCCATCGACAAGCTGACCGAGGAGAACATGCAGGTCCGGCTGGCGGTCAGCCTGCACGCCCCGGACGACGAACTGCGCGACGAGCTCGTCCCGGTGAACTCCCGCTGGAAGATCGGTGAGGTGCTGCAGGGTGCCCGCCGCTACGCCGACCGCACCGGCCGCCGGGTCAGCATCGAGTACGCGCTCATCCGCGACGTGAACGACCAGCCGTGGCGGGCCGACCTGCTCGGCACGGTGCTGCGGGAGCACCTCGGACACCTGGTGCACGTCAACCTCATCCCGCTCAACCCCACCCCGGGCAGCAAGTGGGACGCGAGTCCCCGCCCGGTGCAGGACGAGTTCGTCCGCCGCGTGCAGGCGCAGGGCGTCACCTGCACCGTGCGGGACACCCGCGGTCAGGACATCGACGCGGCCTGCGGTCAGCTGGCGGCCAGCGAACGCGACCGGTAGCCCACTGTCGGGGGAGCGTCCTAGCGTGGTGTCGGTCAGGTCACACCACGTCCCGGGAGGTCCTCATGACCACGCTCCAGAACCGACCGCACACCGCGCTGCTGGTCATCGACGTGCAGAACGGTGTGGTCACCGGCGCCCACGACCGTGACGCGGTGGTCGGCAATGTGGCCACGCTGGTCGAGCGGGCCCGGGCGGCCGACGTCCCCGTCGTCTGGGTGCAGCACTCCGATCCGGGCCTGACCATCGGCAGCGACGCCTGGCAGCTGGTGCCCGAGCTCGAGCGCGCCGAGTCCGAGCCGCTGGTGGGCAAGACCTACGGGGACTCGTTCGAGGACACCGACCTGGAGACCGTGCTGGCCCGGCTGGCTGTGGGCCGGCTGGTGGTGGCGGGCGCCCAGACCGACATGTGCATCCGGTCGACGCTGCACGGCGCCCTGGTCCGCGGGTACGACGCGATGCTGGTCAGCGACGCGCACACCACCGAGGACCTCACCGAATGGGGTGCCCCGACCCCCGACCTGGTCATCGCCCACACCAACATGTACTGGAGCGAACAGCGTGCCCCGGGCCGGACGGCCGGGACGGTGGCCACGGCCGACGTCGACTTCGCCGGGTGATCCGGCCGGTACCGGTCGACCCGGGGGTGGGGTTGCACCCCCGGACATGCCACCGCCGGCCGCCCCTCGCGGGGACGACCGGCGGTGGCACGGGTCGGGTGTCGGCGTCAGGGCCGGCGGCGGCGCTCCTTGCGGATCCGCGCGTCGGTACGCAGCAGCCACCACGCCAGCAGGGTGCCGATGGCGGCCAGCCACCAGTTCTCGACGTTGGAGACCTGGTTGCCGGCGAAGATCATGATGAACATCACGGCGACGGCGATCCACAGCATGATGCGGCTGCCGACGGGAGCGAACTCCCGGAACGAGCCGTGCCAGCCCCACTCCTCGCTCGGTGCGTCGGGGTTGTAGCGGACGACGTGCCCGTGGGCGGCCTGCTGGACCTCGGCGCCGACCTCGTCGGTCGGGCCCTGACCGTGGATCGACTCGGGGACGTCCCCGACTGGTGCCTTCTCGATCGACGTGCCCGCCACGGTGACTCCTCTGTGTATCGGTGTGTCTCGGAACTCCTGTGTCCAGTCTGGCATGCCGCCGGGGGCGGCACGCGTCGGCGCGGCCCGGCGTCATCAGACGCGAGCGCGAGCGACGGTCCTCCGTCGTCGGGTCGGGCAGAATGGCTGCCGTGCGACGACTGACGATCCTGGGCTCGACCGGTTCCGTCGGCACCCAGGCCCTGGACATCGTCCGGGCCAACCCCGACCTGTTCGCCGTGGTGGGTCTCTCCGCCGGTGGCGGCAATCCCGAGCTGTTCGCCCGGCAGGCCGCCGAGTTCCCCGGGGCCGCCACGGCCGTGGGCGCGCAGGCCTCCACCCGGCTGGTCCACGACGTCGAGGCCGACGTCGTCCTCAACGCCATCACCGGCTCGGTCGGGCTCGCGCCGACCCTGGCCACCCTCGAGACCGGCCGCACCCTCGCGCTGGCCAACAAGGAGTCGCTGGTCGCGGGCGGCGCACTGGTCACCCGCGCCGCCGCGCCCGGCCAGATCGTCCCGGTCGACTCCGAGCACTCCGCGCTCGCGCAGGCGCTGCGGTCCGGGACCCACGGTGAGGTCGCGGCGCTGGTGCTGACCGCCTCCGGCGGGCCGTTCCGGGGGCGCACCGCCGACGAGCTGCGCGAGGTCACCGCGGCCCAGGCACTCGCGCACCCGACGTGGGCGATGGGGCCGGTGGTCACGCTGAACTCCGCGACGCTGGTCAACAAGGGGCTCGAACTCATCGAGGCGCACCTGCTGTTCGACATCCCGTACCCGCAGATCGAGGTGGTCGTCCACCCGCAGTCGATCGTCCACTCGATGGTCACCTTCACCGACGGCAGCACCCTGGCGCAGGCGAGCCCGCCCGACATGAAACTGCCGATCGCGCTGGGCCTGGGGTGGCCCGACCGGGTCCCCGGCGCAGCGCTCGCCTGTGACTTCTCGCAGGCCCAGTCGTGGACGTTCGAACCGGTCGACCACGTGACGTTCCCGTCGTTGAACCTGGCCCGCCGGGCGGGCGAGGCCGGCGGCCGGCTGCCGGCGGTGTTCAACGCCGCCAACGAGGAGCTGGTCGCGGCTTTCCTGTCCGGAAATCTGGCGTTCCCACTCATTCCCCAGACTCTCGAGCGCATCCTGGACAGGAGCCCTGCCGCCTTCACCGACGACGCGACCACCCTCGCCGACGTCACCGAGGCCGAGGACTGGGCTCGTGACGCCACCACGAGAGAACTGGGTCGAGCATGTTGATCGCGATCGGGGTGATCCTGTTCGTCCTCGGGCTGCTGCTGTCCATCGCCCTGCACGAACTGGGCCACTTGACCTTCGCCAAGCTGTTCAACGTCCGCACGACGCAGTACATGATCGGGTTCGGCCGGACACTGTTCTCCCGCCGCCGTGGCGAGACCGAGTACGGCCTGAAGGCGATCCCGCTGGGCGGCTACATCCGGATGGTCGGGATGGTGCCGCCGGCCCGGGTCGGCGCGAGGTTCCGCGGCCCGACGACCACCGCGGTCAGTCCGTTCGGCCTGTTCCGGCAGATCGCCGAGGACTCCCGCACCAACGACAGAGCCGCCGTGATCGACGGTGTCGACGATGGCCGGCAGTTCTACCAACTGCACCCGTTCAAGCGCATCGTCATCATGTTCGCCGGGCCGTTCATGAACCTGGCCATCGCCGTCGTGCTGTTCGGCATCCTGCTCGTCGGGATCGGCGTCCCCACCGCGGTGCCCACGGTGGCCGCGGCTTCGGAGTGCATCATCTCCGCCGAGACCGCCCAGACCCGCACCGACTGCGAACCCGGGGACCCGGCGGCGCCGGCCAAGGTGGCCGGGCTGCAGCCGGGGGACCGCTTCGTGTCCCTGGACGGCGTGCCCGTCCAGGACTGGGACCAGCTGCGCGCCGTCATCGCCGCGTCCGCCGGCAAGACGGTCAGCGTCGTCTACGAGCGCGACGGTCAGCAGCTCACCAGCCAGATCCCGGTCATCCAGACCGTCCGCAACGTCTACGACGACCAGGGCAAGGTCACCGGCCAGGAGACCGTCGGCGTCATCGGCGTCTCGCCGCAGATGCCCTACATCAGCCAGTCGCCGGTGGCCGCCCTGCAGACCACCGGCGCGTTCATCGGGCGCGCGGCGACCGCTGTGGTGCAGATCCCGTCGCGGATCCCGGCGCTGTGGGACGCCATCTTCTCCGGCCAGGAACGCGACCTCAACACGCCCGTGGGCATCGTCGGGGCCGGCCGGATCAGCGGCGAGATCCTCGACCTGGACACCACCGCCAAGGACAAGCTCGCGCTGTTCCTGCAGCTCCTGGCCGGTTTCAACATGAGCCTGTTCCTGATCAACCTGCTGCCGCTGCTGCCGCTGGACGGCGGCCACATCCTCGGTGCGGTCATCGAGTGGATCCGGCGGGGCTTCGCCAGGATCGCCCGCCGGCCCGACCCCGGTCCGTTCGACGTGGCCAAGCTGATGCCCGTCGCCTATGTCGTGGCATTGTTGTTCGTGGGTCTCACCGCGCTGACGTTCGTCGCCGACGTCGTCAACCCGGTCAAGCTGTTCGGCTGATCCGCACCGATCGGCACGCCCGCCGCGCAGCCCGGGGAGCATCGTCGCCCCGGACGTACCACTCGACCCGCACCACCTGAGAAGCAACGAGAGGGGCACGACACCGCAATGGTGAGCCTCGGAATCCCGTCCATGCCGTCCGACCGTGTCGTCCCGGTGCTGGCCCCGCGTCGCAAGACCCGGCAGCTGATGGTCGGCGACGTCGGCGTCGGCAGCGACTCACCGGTGTCGGTGCAGTCGATGACCACCACCGTCACCGCCGACATCAACACCACCCTGCAGCAGATCGCCGAGCTGACCGCCGCGGGCTGCCAGATCGTCCGCGTCGCGGTACCCAGCACCGACGACGCCGAGGCCCTGCCCGCGATCGCCAGGAAGTCGCAGCTACCGGTGATCGCCGACATCCATTTCCAACCGAAGTACGTCTTCGCCGCGATCGACGCCGGCTGCGCCGCGGTCCGGGTCAACCCGGGCAACATCATCCAGTTCGACGACAAGATCGGCGAGATCGCCAAGGCGGCCACCGACGCCGGCATCTCCATCCGCATCGGCGTCAACGCCGGCTCGCTCGACAAGAGGTTGCTCGCCAAGTACGGCAAGGCCACGCCGGAGGCGCTGGTCGAATCCGCGCTCTGGGAGTGCTCGTTGTTCGAGAAGTACGACTTCCGGGACATCAAGATCTCGGTCAAGCACAACGACCCGGTCGTCATGGTCCGCGCCTACGAGCTGCTGGCCGAGCAGTGCGACTACCCCCTGCACCTCGGCGTGACCGAGGCCGGCCCCGCCTTCCAGGGCACCATCAAGTCGGCCGTCGCCTTCGGCGCGCTGCTGTCCCGTGGTATCGGCGACACGATCCGGGTCTCGCTGTCCGCGCCGCCGGTCGAGGAGGTCAAGGTCGGGCTGCAGATCCTGGAATCGCTCAACCTGCGCGAACGGGGCCTGGAGATCGTGTCCTGTCCGTCCTGCGGTCGCGCCCAGGTCGACGTGTACAAGCTCGCCGAGGAGGTCACCGCCGGCCTCGAAGGCATGGACGTCCCGCTGCGGGTGGCGGTCATGGGCTGCGTCGTCAACGGTCCCGGTGAGGCCCGTGAAGCCGACCTCGGTGTGGCCTCCGGCAACGGCAAGGGCCAGATCTTCGTCAAGGGGGAGGTCATCAAGACCGTTCCCGAGCACGAGATCGTCGAGACGCTCATCGAGGAGGCCATGAAGCTGGCCGACGCGATGAAGCTCGCCGGTGCGGTGTCCGGCGAGCCTGTCGTCAGCACGGTCTGACCGGAGCGGCACCGTGGCGCTGAGCATGGTGGCGAGTCTGCCGGTGAAGGTCCTCGGACCCGCCCAGCTGCCGCAGGTCGCCGCCACCCTGGCCGCCGACCCGTACGCGGGGTGCATCGTCGGCGCCCGTTTCGACGACCACACCCAGCGCAACGGCCGTCTGGGCGGGCAGTTCTGGGGCATCAACGGTGGTCGGGGCGGGCTGTGCTTCGTCGGGCCCAACCTGGTGCCGCTGAGCGGCGACGAGCGGGCGCTGCGCGCGTTCGCGGCCATGGCCGCGCGGCGCCCCCGGGCGAGTGCGTCGGTGTGCGGGCGCCGGGAGCTGGTGCTGCCGCTGTGGGACCGGCTGGAGCGACGCTGGGGCCCGGCCCGGTTGATCCGCGCCGAGCAGCCGTTCCTCGTCTGCGCCGACCCGCCGGCGGTCGCGCCCGATCCGCTCGTCCGGGCGGCCCGAACCGAGGACCTGCCGTCCTACTTCCCGGCCGCGGTGGCGATGTTCACCGAGGAGATCGGCGTCGACCCCACCGAGGGCGACCACGGCCGTTCGTACCGCAACCGCGTCGGCGAGCTGATCCGGCAGGGCCGCGCGTTCGTCCGGTACGACGGTGATCAGGTGGTGTTCAAGGCCGAGGTCGGGTCGTTGTCCGATCGGGCGGCGCTCATCCAGGGTGTGTGGGTGCGGCCGGACCGCCGCGGTGAGGGCATCGCCGGTCCCGCGATGGCCGCCGTGATGCGGGCCGTGCAGGACGGCCTCGGCCGGACCCCGTGCCTGTACGTCAACGACTTCAACCTCGCTGCCCGCGCCGCCTACCGGCGGGTGGGGTTCCAGCAGATCGCGACCTACGCCTCGGTCCTGTTCTAGGCCTTGCGGGCAGGCCGGCGGCGGAACCCGGGCCGGTTCCGGGCACCGACGAGGTGCGCGGGAAGACCGATCAGGGGGAGGTGGCGGCCTCCAGGGCGGCCAGGAACTCGGCGGGCTCGGCGGCACCACGGACGACGTACCGCCCGCCGATGACGAAGTGCGGGACGCCGCGCACCCCGGCGTCCGCCGCCGCCGCCTGATCGGCGCGGACGGCGGCGAGGTGACGGCCGTCGGTCAGGGCGGCGCGGATGTCCGTCGGGTCGAGGCCGACCTCGGCGCCCAGCGCCGCCAGCTCGTCGACGCGGCCGACGTGCCGCCCCTGTTCGAAGTAGGCCTGGAACAGCCGCTCGTAGGCCTGTGCCTGCACGCCGTGTTCGCGGGCGTGGTGCAGGAACTGGTGGGCCAGCACCGTGTTCGTGTGCTGGAGTGCGTCGAAGTCGTAGCTCAATCCGACCTCCGCGGCGATCCCGGTGACCCGGCCCAGCATCGCCCGGACCTCCGTCGCCGGAATGCCCTTGTGCTGCACCAGGAACTGCAGCTCGGAGCCGTCGAAGTCCACGGGGGTCTCCGGCGACAGCTCGTAGCTGTGATAGGTCACCTCGACCCCGGCGGTGCTGCGCTCGCGGAACGCGGCCAGTGCGGCCTCGAACTTCCGCTTGCCGATGAAGCACCACGGGCAGGCGATGTCGGACCAGACGTCCACGGTGACGGTCGGCAGGGTCGGGGTGTCGGCGGTCATGACGAGATCAACCCGGCGTCGGCGGTGGTATTCCCGACTGCCGGGTGCGTGGGGTTTGGTGCCGGCCCCGCCGCTCACGTCGGGGCCTGGCCCTGCGCGCGCGGTCCGGTGGGCGCCCTGCCGCTTCGGTCGGGGCCTGGCCCTGCGCTCGCGGTCCGGTGGGCGCCCTGCCGCTCCGGTCGGGGCGGCGGCCGCGCGTTCCCGTGTGCGCCCACGGCCGGGTTCCCGGCATCGGCGCCGCCCGGCCGGATACTGGGAGACGTGATGCTGCGACGCCACCGCCCGACCCGGACCGGACTGGCACTGCTGGCCGTGCTGGCCCTGCTCGTCGGCTGCACGTCCTCGACGCCCAGAGCCGCCGACCCCACCACGGAGGTGGCCGCGTTCGCGGCGGCCTGGCAGGGCGGCGACCTCGTGACCGCCGCCGGCCTCACCGACGACGCCCCGGCGGCCACCCAGCTGCTCAAGCAGAGCGAGCTGAACCTCAGCCCGTCCGAGTTCGCCGTGACGCCCGGCGCCGTCACCCGCACCTCCGACACCACGGCCACCGCGACCGCTGCGGTGAGCTGGACGCTCGGCGACGCCGGGCAGTGGGCCTACGACGTCGACTGGACGTGGACGCTGGGGGAGAGCGGGTGGCGGCTGGACTGGTCGCCGACCGACGTGCACCCGCAACTCGGCCCGCAGCAGGGCCTCACCGTGCGCATCACCAAGGCCATCGACGGCACCATCGTCGACCGCGACGACAACCAGCTGGTCAACCCGGTGCCAGTCTTCAGCATCCTGGCCCTGAAGGACTCGATCACCGACGTCCCGGGGACGGCGGCGACGCTGGCGACCGTGCTGGCGCCGTTCGACGCCACACTCACCGCCGCCGACATCGAGGCCGGCATCGTCGCCTCGGAGCCCACCACCGGCTACACCGTGCTCAACCTGCGCCAGGCCGACTTCGACACCGTGGCCGCCCAGCTCGCCGCCCTGCCCGGCATCGCCACCCCGTCGGAGGTCCGCAACCTGCCGCCCACCCGCGACTTCGCGAAATCCCTGCTGGGACAGGTGACGCCGGTCGCGACCGAGATGATGACCGGGACCTCCGGCTGGCGGATCGCCACCATCGACACCACCGGCGCGGAGATCGTCACCCTCGCCGAGCAGCCCGCCGTTCAGGGCCAGAAGGTGACGCTGACGTTGGACTCGGACCTGCAGCAGGCCGCGGACCGCGCGGTCGGCGCGATCACCCTGCCGGCCGTCGTCGTGGCCATGCAACCCTCCACCGGCGAGGTCCTCACCGTCGCCCAGAACGCCGCCGCCGACGCCCAGGGCACGATCGCGCTGTCGGGCCGCTACCCGCCGGGGTCGATCTTCAAGATCGTCACGGCCACCGCCGGCATCGACGACGCCGGTCTGACCCCGGTGACCAAGGTGCCGTGCCCGGGAGTCACCACCATCGACTCCCGCCCCATCCGCAACGCCCACGACTTCGACCTCGGCACCGTCGACCTCACCCTCGCCTTCGCCAAGTCGTGCAACACGACGTTCGCCGAGGTGGCCAGCGCGCTGCCGGCCGACGCACTGCACGCCACGGCCAAGGAGTACGGCGTCGGCCTGGACTTCGACATGAAGGGCGCGATCACCCTGACCGGCCAGTCACCCGTCGCCGAATCCGTCGTCGAGCAGGCGGAGAACGGTTTCGGCCAGGGGCGCGACCTCGTCAGCCCGTTCGGGGCGGCGCTGATGGCCGCGACCGTCGCCCACGGTTCGATGCCGATCCCGACGCTGATCCGCGGCACCACCACCACCGTCGACGAGCCCGCGCCACCCCGCTCGGCGGCGGCGAGTGCGGCGCTCCCGGTGCTCATGGCCGCGGTCACCGCCGAGGGCACCGGGTCGCAGCTGCAGGGATTCGGGGACATCCGGCTGAAGACCGGCACGGCGGAGTACTCCGACGAGACCGGGGCCCTCAAGGCGCACGCCTGGACCGTCGGCTACCTGGGCGACATGGCGTTCGCCGCCTTCATCGCCGGCGGTGACGACTCGGTACGCACCAATGAGCTCGCCACGTCGTTCCTGACCAACGCCGGGCTGGGCTGAGAGGCCCCTCCGCCCCGCCGCCGGGGCTCGGGCGGCGCGACGGGGGTGTCGCGGTGACTACCGTGGACGGCATGCTCCGCACCGCCGTCAAGCCCGGCCGACCGACCCCGAACCGCACCGTCCCCGCCTCGATCCCGCATCCCGAGTACGTCGGCAAGGCCCGCCCGACGCCGGGCGACGGCCAGCACGTCCAGACCGCGGAGACCATCGAGAAGATGCGGATCGCGTCGCGCATCGCCGCCGGGGCACTGCAGGAGGCCGGGCGCGCGGTGCGCCCCGGGGTGACCACCGACGAGCTCGACCGGATCTGCCACGAGTACGTGCTCGACCACCACGCCTACCCGTCCACCCTGGGCTACCGGGGTTACCCGAAGTCCTGCTGCACCTCGCTGAACGAGGTCATCTGCCACGGCATCCCGGACAGCACCGTGGTGCAGGACGGCGACATCGTCAACATCGACGTCACCGCCTTCATCCACGGCGTGCACGGGGACACCAACGCCACGTTCCTGTCCGGTGACGTCGCCGAGGAGAACCGGCTGCTGGTCGAACGCACCGAGGAGTGCCTGAACCGGGCGATCAAGGCGGTCCGGCCCGGACGGCAGCTCAACGTCATCGGCCGGGTCATCGAGAACTACGCGGCCCGGTTCGGCTACGGCGTGGTGCGCGACTACACCGGCCACGGCATCAACGAGACGTTCCATTCGGGGCTGGTCATCCTGCACTACGAGGACACCTCGGTGACCACGGTGCTGGAGGAGGGGATGACGTTCACCATCGAGCCCATGATCACCCTCGGCGGCATCGCCTGGGACCTGTGGGACGACAACTGGACCGTCGTCACGCGCGACGGCTCGTGGACGGCGCAGTTCGAACACACGCTGGTCGTCACCGCCACCGGCGCGGAGGTGCTGACGCTGGCGCCCTGAGGCTGTTTCGAGGGTGGGCTGAGACCGGGGTTGGGCGTCTGCCGCACGAATCCGAGTCTGCCGGGCCTGCAGGGTGGGCACGGCCGGATTCGGTGGCAGACGGACGCGGCGGCGGCCGGGCAGCTGCGGCCGGGGCTTCCCCGGATGCTCGCGCGACCTCGCCGTGCGTGTGCCGCACGAATCTTGGTCTGCCGAGCCTGCAGGGTAGGCACGGCCCAGTTCGGTGGGCAGATGGGTGCCTCGGGACGGACGTCCTCGTCGTGCCGGATGCAGTGCGGGTGTGCCGCAGGAATTCGCGTCTGCCCACCCTGCTGGGTGCTTGCGGCCCCATCCGGCCTGTGGGCGGTGCCGAGGCCCGAAAGCCCTGTGTGCCGGGGTGCGGCGCGTATGCCCAATGAATGCGGGTCTGCCCACCCTGCAGGGCGGGCACAACCTGGTTCGGTGGGCACATCGCTGTCGGGGGTGGACCGGGGCAGCTGCGGGTCGGGGCTTCGTCTGGGTGCCCGCGCGACGTCGCCGTGCGTGTGCCGCACGAATCTGCGTCCGCCGAGCGTGCAGGGTGGGCACGGCCCGGTTCGGTGGGCACACCGGTGTCGGGGGTGGTGGCCGGGGCAGCTGCGGTCGGGGCTTCGTCTGGGTGCTCGCGCCGGGTCGCCGTGCGTGTGCCGCACGATTCTGCGTCTGCCGAGCCTGCAGGGTGGGCACGGCCGGATTCGGTGGGCACATCGCTGTCGGGGGTGGTGGCCGGTGCAGCTGCGGTCGGGGCTTCGTCTGGGTGCTCGCACGACGTCGCCGTGCGTGTGCCGCACGAATCTGCGTCTGCCGAGCCTGCAGGGTGGGCACGGCCCGGTTCGGTGGGCAGATGGGTGCCGGGGGACGGAAGTCCTCGTCGTGCCGGGTGTGCTGTGCGGGTGTGCCGCAGGAATGCGCGTCTGCCCACCCTGCTGGGTGCTTGCGGCCCCATCCGGCCTGTGGGCGGTGCCGAGGCCTGAAAGCTCTGCGTGCCGGGTGCAGCCAGGTGTGCCCAATGAATGCGGGTCTGCCCACCCTGCAGGGTGGGCACAACCTGGTTCGGTAGGCACATCGCTGTCGGGGGTGGACCGGGGCAGCTGCGGCCGGGGCTTCGTCTGGGTGCCCGCGCGACGTCGCCGTGCGTGTGCCGCACGAATCTGCGTCCGCCGAGCGTGCAGGGTGGGCACGGCCCGGTTCGGTGGGCACACCGGTGTCGGGGGTGGTGGCCGGGGCAGCTGCGGTCGGGGCTTCGTCTGGGTGCTCGCGCCGGGTCGCCGTGCGTGTACCGCACGATTCTGCGTCTGCCGAGCCTGCAGGGTGGGCACGGCCGGATTCGGTGGGCTGATCCGTCGAACAGGACGCGACAGGCCGGCCCCGTGCCGCAGCGCGGGCGCAACCAACCGTCCGAGTCCGGCAGCTCGGTCGCAACGTAACGAAGTGGTGCGGCAGCTCAGCGGTGACAGGTCGCCCGGTCGGGAGCTCAGGTGCGAAGGACCGGTCCGGCCCGGCGGCTGAACCGCGACGAACGGTCCCGCAGCCAGCGCCAACGCCCGCCCCGGCCCCGCAGCTGAGCTGCAACGAGCGGTCCGAACTGCTCAGCGCCAACGCCCGTTCCGGCACCTCGAACGCCGGACCGGCCCGTTGACGATTCAGCGGCTGCCGGGGTTCTCGTCCCGTCGGACCTTGCGGCGGGCAAGGGCGTCCACGATCTTGTGGATGGCGTTCATGAGGGCACGCACGGTCACTCCCTGTCGTCGGCGGGTTCGGGGTCGAGTTCCAGTCCGAGCAGCGCGTTCTCGATGAGCTCGGGGAGCGCGGGGTGGATCCAGTACTGACCACGGGCCAGCCCGCGGACCGACTGGCCGAACGACATCGCCTGGATGAGCGGCTGGATCACCGTCGCGGCCTCCGGGCCGATGATGTGCGCGCCGAGCAACCGGCCGGACGCCGGATCGGCGATCAGCTTCGCGAAGTGCGTGGTGTCCTCACGGGCCCAGCCGGCGGCGATGTCGCCGTACTGCTGCGTCTTCACGACGTGGCGCACCCCGTGTCTGACCGCCTCGTCCTCGGTGAGGCCGACGCTGGCCACCTGCGGGTGACCGAACACCGCGGCCGGCACGAAACGGTGATCGGTCGCGACGAGCGCGTCCGGATGCCGGAGATTGTGTGCGACCGTCCGTGCCTCCGCGTTGGCGACGTGCTTGAGCGCGTAGTGCGAGCTGATGTCGCCCAGCGCCCAGATGCCGTCCACGTTGGTGCGCTGCTGCGCGTCGACCTTGATCCGGCCGTCCTTGTGCAGCTCCAACCCGGCCGCCTCGGCGTCGAGCAGATCGGAGTTGGGCGTGCGGCCGGTGGCGATCAGCACCAGGTCGACGTCGAGGGTGGACTCGCCGTCGGGTCCGTCCAGGGTCGCGGTGATGCCGTCCGCGGTCGCGTCGAGCCCGGCGATCTGGGAGTTCAGGCGCAGGTCGTAGCGCTGTCCGGCGTCGGTGGTGAACACCTCGGACACGTCGCGGTCGTGCTTGGCGAGCAGCCGGTCCCCCCGGACCGCCTGGATCACCGTGGTCCCGAACGAGGCGAAGACGTGCGCGAACTCCGACGCGATGTAGCCGCCGCCGATGATGAGCAGCCGACCCGGCAGGTCGTCGATGCGCATCACGGTGTCGCTGGTGTGGACGCGCGCCTTCACGGTCGCGTCGTCCAGACCCGGGATGTCCGGGATGAGCGGCCTGCCGCCGGCACCGATGACGATCCGGTCGGCGGTGATGGTCTCGCCGGTCCCGGTGTCGATGGTGTGGGCGTCGAGGAACCGGGCGGTGCCGGTGTAGACCGTCTGGTTGGGTGTCCGGGGACCGCTGCGGTACTCGCGTCCGCCCGCCTCGATGGCGTCGATCCGCCCGAAGATGCGGTCCCGGATGGCCGGCCAGTGCACCTTGTCCAGGCTGGCGTCGACGCCGAACCGGGACGCCTCCACGGTGCCGGTGGCCAGTTCCGCCGGCCAGACGAACATCTTGGTGGGAATGCACCCCACGTTGGTGCAGGTGCCCCCGAAGAGGCCCTTCTCGAGGATGGCGATGGACCAGTCGTCGAAGTCAGGTCCGGGGATCGAGTTGGCGGATCCGGTTCCGATGATGGCGAGGTCGAAGTGGCGCACGACGCCCACTGTAGGCGGCGCCGCGCGCCCGGCGGCGGTACCGGGCGCGGGTCGCTCCCATCCGACGCCGACCGCTCCAGGGCGCCACCCGCCGGCCTGCCGGACCGGACCGCCGACCCGGGGTGATGGCGCCGGCCGCGTGTCAGAGCCCCGCGAAGTCGGCCAGCCGGGTGGCGAGCAGATCACCGTCGGCGCCGGGAACGCCGCGCCGGGCGAAGAAGTCGGCGATGACCGACGCGTCGCGGGCGAGGAACGCCGGGCCCTGCGGGTTGGCGATCACGTCGACGATCTGCGGCAGGTCGATCAGGACGCACCGCCCGTCGGCGACGAGCACGTTGTACGGCGACAGGTCCCCGTGGGTGTAGCCGAGGGACGCGACCAGCTCCAGGCTGTGCACCAGGTCCTGCCAGAGCGCGGTGAACCAGTCGACCGGTTCACAGTGGTCGGGCACCGGTACCGCAGCGAGTCGGGGAGCGGCCGCGCCGTCACCGTCGCCGACGAACTCCATCATCAGCTCGGAGCCGATGAGCTGCACCGGGTAGGGCACCGGCGCGCCGGCGGTCCACAGCGCCGACAGGGCCGCGAACTCCGCCGCCGCCCATTTGCCGGCGAGCAGTTCGCGACCGAAGGCCGTCCGGGTGGTCATCGCGCGGCCCTCCCGGGTGCGGCGCGTCCGGCGTCCCTCCTGGTAGCCCGCGTCGCGGTGGAACATCCGGTGCTCCGAGGAGCGGTAGGTCTTGACGGCCAGCAGCGACGACGGCCCGCCGGGCAGGCCCCGCTCCAGCAGATGGACGTCGGCCTCCTTGCCCGTCTTGAGGACACCCAGCGGATGGTCGATCGCGGAGTAGGACGTCACGACCCAACCGGGGACCGGCTCGGGCCCGCGGGCGGCGGTGTCGTAGGTCGAGTAGGCGGTGGATGCGGTGACCGGTGGCGCGGCGCCACCGCGCGGGTCCTGGTCCGGGACGGGAACCGGTTCGGCGGCGGCGACCTCGCGTCGGCCGGACCTGCCCTCGACGACGACGTGGCGTCGGCCTGCGGCGGTGGCGGAGCGGAACTTCTGGAACGACACGTCGTCGTCCCCGTCGTCCCAGTCGCCCCTGGCGTCCTGGTCGTCGTCGTCGTCGTCGGCGGCGGCGGCGGCGTCGGACCACGGGCCGACGGGACCGTAAGGCGCGGCACCGGCGGGCGCGGGCCCGGCGGCGTCACGGTCCGAGGGGTCGGGGGCGTCGGGAAGATCGGCGGGTCGGTCGTCGCTGCTCACGGACGGGTCGACGACCTGCAGATGACGCTTGGTGTGGGTGCCGTGGGTCGGCATGGGAGCGGCTCCAGAGGGAAGGTCCGGACCCGGGAACGCCGACGAGGTCAGCGGGGCAGGGGATCCGGTGAGGGGAGGATGCGGGAGTGCCACACGGGGGCGACGGACACGGGCTCCTCCTTCACGCTCACGGACCTGCGGTGTTCAGTGCTGCGGTGTCGTCGAGCTGCGGTGCTCGGACTGACGTGCCCTGAACGGGGGTGGTCTGGCGCACCGCGACGTCTCGGTGCACGGATGATCCTGGCCGGGAGACTCCCGGCGGGCAACCGATTTACCCGGTGACGACCGTCAGGACGGTCGGCCCGGTGTGCTCGACGGTCAGCCCGCCCCGGCGGGCGGCGCGCACCACGGCGCCCACCGAATCGAGCTCCGCCCGCGACTGACACAGCACCCGGGCCAGAACGCCCTTGGTGGCCTTGCTGAAATGCGACACCACGCTCCGGCTGCCGTCTGGACGTTCGGTGACGACATCCACGGTGACCGCTCCGGCGACGGGCCCCAGCGCGGCGTAGGCACCCGATCGCAGGTCCAGCGTCAGCTCGCCGGTGCTCAGAGCCGGCGCGAGCAGCGGTTTCCAGCGCGCGGCGAGTCCGCCCCGACCCGGCAGCTTCGCGTTGGCCGACAACCGGTAGGCGGGCAGCGGGTCGGTCGCCCGGGTCGCGCCGAACAGCGCGGAGCCGATCACCAACCGGGCGTCCGCGCGCCCGCGTTGCACCGTCGTCATCGTCGCGACCCCGAGATGGTCGTACAGCACCCCCGTGTACCGGTCCAGGGCGGGCAGCGTCGGCGCGGTGCGCAGAGCGGCGTTGGCCGCGATCTCGGTGTCGAGCGAGGGCTTCACACCGAGCGCGGCACGGGCGGCGGGCAGGTCGGCGGCGAGCGTGACGAGTTCGTCGACGAGCGTCTCTCGCAGCGGGGTGAGCCCGGGAAAGGCCAGCGCGGCGAGGTCCAGCGGTGCACCGTGGCCGCCGGTCCGCTTCGTCTCGGACGGGGGCAGCAGGATGAGCACGACGGGCCAGCCTACGGTCTTGCCCATGAGCTTCCGAAAGCAGCGCGACGATGCCCCCGCCGGGTTCTTCGAGGCCGAGGCGGCCGGTCTGCGGTGGCTGGCCGCGGCCCCCGACGGGGCGACGGTCGTCGACGTGCTCGACGTGGGACCGGGCTTCATCGAGCTGCCGCGGGTGCGCGACGGCGCGGCCGGCGCCACCGCCGCCCGCGCCTTCGGGGCGGCGCTGTCCCGCACCCATGACGCCGGGGCGGCCGCCTGGGGCGCCCCGCCGGACGGCTGGACCGGCCCGACCTTCATCGGACGACAGGAGATGAGCTGCCGCCCCGCCGCGTCGTTCGGTGCCTTCTATGCCGGTCAACGGGTCCTGCCCTACCTGCGGAAAGCGGTCGATCGCGGGCACGTGGACGCGGCCGACGCCCGAGCGGTCGAGCGGGTCTGCGACCGGCTGGTGGCCGGCGACTTCGACGACGGTGAGTCGCCGGCACGCATCCACGGCGACCTGTGGAGCGGCAACGTGCTGTGGACCGCCGCGGGGGTGTGCCTCATCGATCCGGCCGCGCACGGCGGTCATCGTGAGACCGACCTGGCGATGTTGGCCCTGTTCGGTGCGCCGCGGCTCCGCGACATCCTCGACGGCTACTCCGACACCCACCCGCCGGCGGACGGCTGGCGCGACCGGGTGCCGCTGCACCAGCTGCACCCGCTCGCGGTGCACGCCGCCAGCCACGGACGCGGATACGCCCAGCCGCTGGCGGACGCCGCGCGGGCGGTGCTGGCGCTGTAGGGCGGCCCGGAAACCGCAGGATCGGCCGCCGACCGGCCAGTAGGCTGACCCGTCGGACCGTCACTTCACCCGAGGAGCCCCATCCCGTGATCACCCGCATGTCGACCCTGTTCCTGCGCACCCTGCGCGAGGACCCGGCGGATGCGGAGGTGCCGAGCCATCGGCTGTTGGTCCGGGCCGGCTACGTCCGGCGCGCCGCCCCCGGGATCTACACCTGGTTGCCACTGGGCCTGAAGGTGCTGCGCAACGTCGAGAAGATCGTCCGCGAGGAGATGGACGCCGCCGGTTCGCAGGAGGTCAGCTTCCCCGCGCTGCTGCCCCGCGAGCCCTACGAGGCGTCGGGTCGCTGGACCGAGTACGGCGACAACGTGTTCCGCCTCAAGGACCGCAAGGGGGCGGACTACCTCCTCGGGCCCACGCACGAGGAGATGTTCACGCTGCTGGTGAAGGACCTGTACTCGTCCTACAAGTCTCTGCCGCTGTCGATCTACCAGATCCAGACGAAGTACCGCGACGAGGCCCGGCCCCGCGCCGGCATCCTGCGCGGCCGCGAGTTCGTGATGAAGGACGCCTACTCCTTCGACATCGACGACGCCGGGCTGGAGAGCGCCTACCAGAAGATGCGGGAGGCCTACCGTCGTGTGTTCGACCGGCTCGGGTTCTCCTACGTCATCGTCTCGGCGATGAGCGGTGCCATGGGCGGCTCGGCGTCTGAGGAGTTCCTGGCCATCTCGCCGGTCGGTGAGGACACCTTCGTCCGCAGTGAGAGCGGTGACTACGCGGCCAATGTCGAGGCCGTGACGATGCCCTCGCCGCCGGCGATCCCGTTCGACGACCTGCCGCCCGCGCACGTCGAGGACACTCCCGACACCCCCACCATCCAGACCCTCGTCGACCACCTCAATGCGGCGTTCCCCCGGGACGACCGGCCGTGGACCGCGGCCGACACGCTGAAGAACGTGCTGGTGCTGCTGCGCCACCCGGACGGCGCGACCGAGCCGCTGGCCGTCGGTGTTCCCGGCGACCGCGAGGTGGACCCGAAGCGGCTGGAGGCCCAGGTGTCCCCGGCCGAGGTCGAGGCGTTCGACGAGGCGCAGTTCGCCAGGTACCCGTCGCTGGCCAAGGGCTACATCGGGCCGGGTGCGCTCGGTTCCGGGAACGCTTCCAAGATCAGGTATCTCGTGGATCCGGCGGTCGTGTCGGGGACCAGCTGGGTGACCGGCGCCGACCAGCCGGGCAGGCACGTCCTCGGCCTCGTCGCCGGCCGTGACTTCACCCCTGACGGCGTCATCCACGCCGCCGAGATCCGGGACGGCGACCCGAGTCCGGGGCCCGCCGGTGGGGTGCTGCAGACCGCCCGTGGCATCGAGATGGGCCACATCTTCCAGCTGGGCCGCAAGTACGCCGACGCTCTCGATCTCAAGGTGCTGGACCAGAACGGCAAGCTCGTCACCGTCACCATGGGCTCGTACGGCATCGGGGTGTCCCGTGCGGTGGCCGCCATCGCCGAGGACAACCACGACGACAAGGGTCTCGCCTGGCCCCGCGAGATAGCCCCCTACGACGTGCATCTCGTCATCGCCGGCAAGGGGGCCGAGCTGTTCGACGCGGCCGGTGCGGTCGCGGACGAGCTGTCCGCTGCGGGCGTCTCCGTGCTGCTGGACGACCGGGCGGCTTCGCCGGGCGTGAAGTTCGCCGACGCGGAACTGCTCGGGATGCCGACGATCGTGGTCATCGGACGCTCCTGGGCGACCGGCACCGCCGAGGTCCGGGACCGGGCGTCGGGGGCGAAGTCCGAGGTCGCCGCGACCGACCTGGTGGCGACGGTGCTGGCGGCCGTCCGGGGTTGAGCTGACCTCCGGTTTTCGGCGTGATTTTCACCGGATGACGGTGATCCTCACGCCGAATCCGGGCTTTCGGGCGCCTTGGGCCGGGTTCGTCTGGCGCCCGGCTCGTCCCGACCCGGGCCGTGCGTTCGGCGTAATCATCACCGGCATCCGGTCATCTTCACGACGGAAGCACAGGTTCCGTGCCGCCCGAGTCACCGACTCCCCACGCTGGAGGGCGGGCCCGATGTTCAGCCGCTAAGCCGGCGTCTCACCGCCAGCGTCACGATGCGGTCGAGGACGTCCCACGGGAACGGCGTTCGGTAGGGAAAGTGAACCGAGTCCTTGGCCGCGCGGTACGGCGCGACCAGTTCCTCGTAGGCGGCGTCGCCGAACGGCACCGGGTAGACGCCGAGGTGCTTCTTCCAGGCCGCGTAGTAGAGCAGGGCGGTGCCGTCCATCGTCACGGTCGGCATCTGGTAGCTGATGGTCTCGCCGGCGTCGGGCACCGTCGAGCGCAGCCGTTCCCGCACCCGGGTCAGCAGTTCCCGGACCTCGTCGGAGCCGGCGGCGGCGACGTACTCGTCGACGGTCTTCGCGGTCACGCTCACTCCTCCGGTCCGGCTGGGGCGGGACGCTACCGCGGTGCCCACGATCCGACCAGGCGGGCGTGCAACCGGCGGCCGCTCCGCTCCCGTCCGGTTGTCACGGACCGACCGGAGGACACTCGTGCGACACGGAGCAGGAACAGTGGTGGGCCTCGTACTCTCGGCGCTCGTCGGAGGATGCGCGGGCGCCCCGGACACCGCCGGCGCGCCGGCTGGCCCGTCGCGCCCCCTGGGCTCCACCGCGACCTCGCAGCCCACCGGACCGCCGCTGCCCATCGGCCTCCCACCGGGACCTGGATCAGCGGGCAGGGTTCAACCGCACTCGCCCAGGGGATGCTGTTGGCCGGCCCCGACGGTTGTGTCTACCTCGGCCCGGTCAGCGATCCCGCGGTCATTTCCGCGCGTTCGGACGGGGACGGCGGGCCGGTGCTGGTCATCTGGCCACGCGGCTTCCGGGCCGTCGGCTCTCCCGCGGTCGGATTGACCGTCCTCGATGCCGACGGCAGGGAGGTGGCCCGCACCGGGGATGTCGTGGATCTCGGCGGCTCGGGCTGGAACCGGACACAGTCCGAGACAGGCGGCCAGTGCACCGCAGCCCCGTCGGACTCGATCTGGATGGCCAACACCGTCGGGCTGCGCACCCTGCGGTGACGGCCTCAGGACGGTTCGTCGCCCGGGAACGGCACGGTGGTGGGCGCAGCCCCGGCCAGCACCCGCCAGCCGGTGAGCCGGACGGCGGCATCGGACAGTGCGGTCAGCGCGAAGCGCCGCAGCTGGTAGTTGCCGGTCGATCCGATGACGGCGCGCCAGGCGTTGGTGGCGTCCTTCTCGATGGCGACCGCCACCTGCAGCGCGGTGACCCGGTCGTTGACGACCACCGGCACCCGGTACGCGACCTCGGTGGCGACCGGCTCGGCACCGACGGAGCTGAGCAGGTCGGTCGTCGAGTCCCGGATCTGCTCGTTGGCCAGGCGGTTCTGCCGGATCAGGTCGACGTCGTCCCCGTCCCAGGCGCTGATCAGCCCGTACGCCCAGACGGCGGCGTGCGCGGTGCCGAGCCCGATCTGGATCGCGGCGACCGCCGCCGGCTCCACCTCACCGATGTCCACCTGGGTGGTGACGACCGCGCCGCCGCTGCCGGGAACGACCGAGACCGACGCCTCGCCGCTCGGGGCGGGCGCGCCCGTGGTTCCGGACGGGGTGCTGGGCGCGGTCATACGGTGAGCACCGATCGGTGGGTGGCCAGGCAGGCCGAGATGGAGGCGAAAAGGGCGGCGCGGTAGGCCCCGGTGGCCACCACGCCGTCGCTGAACTGCAACTGCGCGTTCTCCGCGTCGGAGCGGATGGTGGCCAGGGCCGTCGTGACGTCCGGGGAGACCTGCAGACTCGCCGCGTCTCCCGGGGAGGACGGCTCGGTGCCCTCGGGCAGTACCGAACCCGACGCCCGGGCGTCCTCGGTGCGCAGGGCGTCGAGGTGCGCGGCGCGGTCGGCCCGCAACGGCGTGAGCAGCGCCACCGTGGCGCCGTCGGCGGCGTAGGTGGTGAGGGTGGCGTCCAGCCGGGCGAGGTGCAGCCTGGTCGTCGCGATCAGCGTCTCGATCGGGTCGACCGGCGGCGGGGCCTCGACGGTGCTGGTCACGGTGGGTGCGTCGCCCCCGAACACCGAACAGCCGGTGAGGGCCACCGCACCCGCACCGCCGACGCCGGTGAGGAAACTGCGTCGGCCGATCGGGCGTGGACGGGGACTGGGCACGCCGGACATCATTCCAGATGCGGTTACTCTGATCGGGACAACTACACAGGCGGGAGACACGATGAAGCCAGCTGACGAGGACGCTCTGCGTGAACTGGCACGGTCGGTCGTCGGGCGCGTCGAGGGCCTGGACCTCGAGGACGTAGTCGTCGTGGCCGCCGGCCGGCGCTCACTGGTCCGGGTGATCGTGGACGGCGACCACGGGGTCACCCTGGACGCCGCCGCCGAGATCAGCCGCACGCTCGCCGCCGAGCTCGACGCCGCCGAGGAGGCGGGAACCGCCCTGCTGGGTGCCGAGCCCTACACGCTCGAGGTCACCAGTCCCGGCATTGGCCGCCCGCTCACCGAGGAACGGCACTTCCGCCGGGCCCGGGCGCGGTTGCTGACCGTCACCATGATGGACGGGACCAAGATCGAGGGACGGGCCCGCCGTGTGGTCGAGGGCACGCTCGAGTTGCTGACCGGCACCGACGCCACCGTCACGGCCGTCCCGCTGGGCGACATCCGGCGGGCCAAGGTCGAGGTCGAGTTCGGCAAGATGCCGCCCGCCCACGTCGCGCTGCTCGACGCCGACGGGTTCGTCGACCCCGCCCGCGCGTTCGACGAGGTGCCGGCCGACGCCTTCACCGACGACGAGCTCGAGGGCGACACCGACGACCTCGACACCGATGACGAGGGCGACGATTTCGAGGACGACGACACCGACGACCTCGACGACGACCCGGCCGACACCGACGACACCGACGACCTCGACGAGGACGACACCGCCACCACGGTCGACCCGACCCCCACACCCGGCAGCACCCGCAGCACGAGCACCACGGAAGAAGGACAGCAGTGAACGTCGACATCGCCGCACTGAGGGCGGTCGAACGGGAGAAGAACATCAGTTTCGAGTCCCTCATCGAGACCCTCGAGACCGCCCTGCTCACCGCGTACCGGCACACCGACCACCATGCTCCGCGCGCCCGCGTCGAGGTCAACCGCAAGACCGGCCAGATCCGCGTGCTCGCCCGCGAGCCGCGCGGCGACGGTGAGGACGGTCCCGAGTGGGACGACACGCCCGAGGACTTCGGCCGGATCGCCGCCACCACCGCCCGGCAGGTCATCCTGCAGCGGCTGCGCGACGTCGAGAACGAGCGCACCTTCGGCGATTTCGCCGGTCGCGAGCACGACCTCATCACCGGTGTCGTCAGCGCCGACAGCCGGGTCAACGCCAAGGGCGTCGTCGTGGTCAGCCTGGGCGACATCGAGGGGGTCATCCCGGCGGCCGAGCAGGCGCCGGGGGAGAGCTACGTGCACGGCCAGCGGCTCAAGTGCTTCGTCGTGTCGGTCGTGCGCGGCATGCGCGGGCCGCAGATCACGCTGTCGCGTACCCACCCCGGCCTCGTCCGCAAGCTGTTCGCCCTGGAGGTCCCCGAGATCGCCGACGGCACCGTCGAGATCACCGACATCGCCCGCGAGGCGGGCCACCGGTCCAAGATCGCCGTGCGGGCCACCGTCCCCGGCGTCAACCCCAAGGGCGCCTGCATCGGCCCGATGGGCCAGCGGGTCCGCGCGGTGATGAGCGAGCTGAACGGCGAGAAGATCGACATCATCGACCACGACCCGGACCCGGCGACGTTCGTCGGGAATGCGCTGTCGCCCGCACGCGCTCTCTCTGTCACGGTGGTCGACCTGGCCGCCCGCGCCGCCCGGGTGGTGGTGCCGGACTACCAGCTGTCACTCGCCATCGGCAAGGAGGGCCAGAACGCGCGGCTCGCCGCCCGGCTCACCGGATGGCGGATCGACATCCGGTCCGACGCCGAGCCCGCCGCGGACGGTGCCCCGGCCGGGGCACCGGGCAGGTAGAGTGAAGAAGGCCCGACTTCGGGCACCCATCCCCACACGCGGCGCCGGGCGACAGGCCCGGGCGGCGCAGGACGCGGACGGGCCTCCGGGCCCGGTGCGGACGTGTGTGGGGTGCCGTGCCCGTACGACGGCTGCTGACCTGCTGCGTGTCGTGGTCTCCGGGGGCGCCATCGTCCCCGATCCGCGGCACCGGCTCCCCGGTCGAGGGGCGTACCTGCACCTCGACGCGCAGTGTCTGCGGAACGCGATTCGCCGGAAGGCGTGGATGCGGGCCCTCCGGCTCGCCGCCCCGCTGCCCGACGACGCGGTCGCCGCCCACCTCGCCGAGGTGGTCGGGGAACCGGTAGGTGAGCAGTAGAACGGCAGTGCAGAGCACTCGCCATGTCCGACAACGAAGGCAGACCCATCGTGAGCACGCCGTGAAGCACCAGCGATGAGCATCATCACCAACTAGGCCCGGCGCGCCATCCGCCGCTGGGCCCCCTCAGAAGGAGACCAGTGGTAGGTAAGGCCCGAGTATCCGCGCTCGCAAAAGAGCTCGGCGTTCCCAGCAAAGATGTGATGTCGAAGCTCGCCGAGCTCGGCGAGTTCGTCAAGACCCCGTCCTCGACCATCGAGGCACCGGTGGTGCGCAAGCTGCGTGCGGCCTTCCCCGCAGCTGCCGCGGCCCCGGCCAAGGACACCAACGGCGGAGCCGGTCACGGTGCGGCCACCCGGCCCGCCCCGGCCGCTGCGGCGGCTCCCGCCCCGGCTCCCGCCGCACCCGCTCCGGCCGCGCCGGCGCCGGCCGCCGCCGCTCCGGTGGCGACCCCGGCTCCCGCCGCGCCCGCGGCGACCCCGGTGACGCCCGCACCCGCGCGTCCGGCGGCTCCGGCCCCGGCCGCCGCGCAGGCTCCGGCCGTGGCGGCACCGGCGGCTCCCGCCCGTCCGCAGACCACCGGCGCCCCGGCGCCCCGGCCGGCCGCTCCGCGTCCGGCGGCCCCGGCCGCTCCGGTCGCACCGGCCCCCGCCGCCCCGTCGGCGCCGGAGTTCCGGCCCGCCGCCGCGGCCGCTGCCGCACCCGAGCAGGCCGCACCGCCGGCCGCGCCGCGTCCCACCGGCGGCATCCCGGGCGCACCCCGCCCGCCGCGTGTCGGCAACAACCCGTTCGGTGTCGGCTCCGGTGGCCGCACCGCGCCGCCGCGTCCCGGCGGTGGCATCCCCGGCGCTCCGCGTCCGCCCCAGGCCCGTCCCGGTACCGGTGTCCCCGGTTCCGCACCGCGTCCGGCCGGTCCCGGTGGCCCGCGTCCGGGAACCCCGGGTGGCCGTCCCGGCACCCCGGGTGGTCGTCCCGGTTTCGGTGGCCCCCCCGGCGCCGCCGGCGGCGGCGCCTACCGTCCGGGCGGTGCGCCCGGCGGTTACCGTCCCGGTGGCCCGTCCACCGGTGGGCCCGCGCGTCCCGGTGGCGGTGGCCCCCGTGGTGGTGCCGGTCGCGGTACCGCGGCGGGTGCCTTCGGCCGCCAGGGTGGACCGTCCCGCAAGGGCCGCAAGTCCAAGAAGCAGCGTCGGCAGGAATTCGACAACATGCAGGCCCCGTCGGTCGGCGGCGTCGTCCTGCCCCGTGGCAACGGCAGCACCGTCCGTCTGGTGCGCGGTTCGAGCCTGGCCGACTTCGCCGACAAGATCGACGCCAACCCGGCCTCGATGGTGCAGGCGCTGTTCCACCTCGGTGAGATGGTGACCGCCACCCAGTCGGTGAGTGACGACATCCTGGAGCTGCTCGGCTCCGAGATGGGCTACGAGGTCGAGATCGTGTCCCCCGACGAGGAGGACCGCGAGCTGCTCGAGACGTTCGACCTGAACTACGGGGCGAACGAGGGCGGCGAGGACGAGCTGCAGATCCGGCCGCCGGTGGTCACCGTCATGGGTCACGTCGACCACGGCAAGACCCGGCTGCTGGACGCCATCCGCGACACGCACATCATGGACAAGGAGGCCGGCGGCATCACCCAGCACATCGGCGCCTACCAGGTGGCGACGGAGCTGGACGGCAACGAGCGGCTCATCACCTTCATCGACACCCCGGGCCACGAGGCGTTCACCGCCATGCGTGCCCGTGGTTCGAAGTCGACCGACATCGTGGTCCTGGTGGTCGCGGCCGACGACGGCGTGATGCCGCAGACGGTCGAGGCGATCAACCACGCCAAGGCAGCCGAGGTGCCGGTCGTCGTCGCGATCAACAAGATCGACAAGGAAGGCGCCAACCCGGACAAGATCCGGCAGCAGCTGACCGAGTACGGCCTGGTCGCCGAGGAGTACGGCGGGGACACCATGTTCGTCGAGGTCTCGGCGCGCGAGCGGATCAACATCGACGGACTGCTCGCAGCCGTCCTGCTGACCGCCGACGCGGCCCTGGACCTCACCGCCAACCCGAACATGCCCGCGCAGGGTGTGGCCATCGAGGCCCACCTCGACCGCGGTCGTGGTTCGGTGGCCACCGTGCTGGTCCAGCGCGGCACGCTCCGGGTCGGCGACTCGATCGTCACCGGCAACGCCTACGGACGCGTCCGGGCCATGCTCGGCGACCACGGCGAGAACGTCTTCGAGGCGCTCCCGTCGCGGCCCGTCCAGGTGCTAGGCCTCACCTCGGTGCCCGGCGCCGGTGACTCGTTCCTCGTCGTCGAGGAGGACCGCGTCGCCCGCCAGATCGCCGAGCGTCGGCAGGCCCGGGCCCGCAAGGCCCAGGTCGCCAACCGTCGCCGGATCACCCTGGAGGACCTGGGTACCGCGCTGGCCGAGAAGAAGATCGAGAACCTCACCCTGATCATCAAGGGCGACAACTCGGGCACCGTCGAGGCGCTCGAGGACTCCCTGATGCAGCTCGAGGTCGGTCCGGACGTGAACCTGCGCGTCGTGCACCGCGGTGTCGGTGGCATCACCCAGGACGACATCAACTTGGCGGCGACCACCGAGGCCATCGTGGTCGGCTTCAACGTGAAGCCGGTCCGTGGTGTCCAGGAGCTCGCCGACCGCGAGGGTGTCGACATCCGGTACTACACGGTCATCTACCAGGCGATCGACGAGATCGAGCTGGCCCTGAAGGGTCTGCTCAAGCCGGAGTACGAGGAGATCAACGTCGGGTCCGCCGAGATCCGCGAGGTCTTCCGCTCGTCGAAGTTCGGCAACATCGCCGGCTGCATCGTCCGGTCCGGCGAGATCCGACGGAACGCCAAGGCCCGTCTGCTCCGCAACGGCGTCGTCATCAACGACGACCTGCGGATCGACTCGCTCAAGCGGTTCAAGGACGACGCGGTCGAGGTGCGTGAAGGCTACGAGTGCGGTATCGGGCTCGGCAGCTGGAACAACATCGAGATCGAGGACACCATCGAGACGTACGAGACCCGCGAGAAGCCGCGCGCCTGACGTACCCCTGACCGTGGGGGCCCCCCGGGGCTCCCACGGTCGTCTCGACTCCGTCGCCTGCCGGCGACGGACCTATCCGCATGAGGTGAACCATGGCTGATTCGGCCCGCGCCAGGAGACTGGCCAAGCGCATCGTCGCGATCGTGGCGACCGAGCTCGAGCACTCCGTGAAGGACCCGCGGCTGGCGATGATCACCATCACCGCCGCGACCGTCACCCCGGATCTGCGTGACGCGACCGTGTACTACACGGTGTACGGCGCCGACGAGGACGTCGAGTCCACCGGAATCGCCCTGAAGAGCGCCCTCGGGGTGCTCCGCAGCGCGGTGGGCCGGGAGACCGGCATCAAGTTCACCCCGACCCTGACCTTCGTGCTGGACAAGGTGCCCGACACCGCCCGCGCGATGGACGAGCTGCTGAACGCCGCGAAGTCGGCGGACGCCGCGGTGGCCGCGCAGGCGGCCCACGCCGCGTACGCCGGTGACCCGGATCCGTACAAGAAGCCGCCGGTCGTCGATCCCGACGACGCGCGGTTCTCCGCCTGACCCGCAGCCGACGACGAGGCGCCGCTCCCACCGGGGGCGGCGCCTCGTGCGTTCTGCGGCATGGCCGGCACCGACGGGCCGTCGCGCGACGGCCTGCCGGAGCCGGCGATGGCTCAGTCGGCGGCGGCGGTCGGACCCGCCGCGGCGTCGACGGCGTCCCCAGGGTGGCCGGCGCCTCCCGCGTCGCGGCCGTCCCCGAACTCCCGGTCGTCGGCCGCGTCGACCGAGCGGCCGGCGGTGGTCGACCGGGACAACCCGGCGGCGATCGTCGCGGCCGTGAGGCGCTGTCCGTACGCGCTGAGGTGGACCCCGTCCGGGTCCAGCCAGGTGCGGTCGGGTTGCCGGCGCAGCACCCGGTGCAGGTCGATGTGATCCACTGCCACGTCCCGGACCTGCGCGGCCACGGCGTCCAGCTCGGCGGCGGCCCACCGCACGGTCTCCCCGGCGAACGACCGGTCGATCGACGCCTGGTCGCCGGGGGGCGGGGTGATGAAGACCGCCCGCGCGTGCAGGGTGCCGCGGATCAGGTCGTCGAGCACCCGGAGGTTGCGCTGGGTCTCCGAGGGGGTGACCATCCGGTGGTCGGTCGACCGGCCGTGCCGCCGGGCGTCGTTGGTCCCGAGCAGGACCAGCACGTGCGTCGGACGGAACGCCTCCAGCAGGTCGAACCGTTCCAGCGCGTCGGCGGTGGTGTCACCACTGAGCCCCAGGTTGTGCGTGGCCACCCCCGGGTACCCGGCCAGCCGCATGGTGTGGGTGAGCAGCTCGAACCACCCCAACCGGTCGGCGGTGAGCGAGTCACCGAGCGCGGCGACACGGTCGCCGCCGTGGAACGGCAACCGCCGCAACGCCGCCTGGTAGGCCGGGTCGGCCAGCAGCGTCGCCGCCCCGTCGTGGGCCCGCGACCGCAGGCCGTGCCGGCGGCGGCGCACCTCGTCGGTGCTGTCCACCAGGATCTCGGCCAGGATGCGGTCGTGCAGCTCACCGCTGACCGGGAACCGGTCGAGCAGCGGCCACCGCTCGGGCCGGGTGTAGCGGACGAAGCGGGTCCGTTCGTCGTCGGTCATCGGGCCGGTCATCCCTTGAGCGCGCCCTGCAGCAGGGCCGCGGTGAACTGCCGTTGGAAGATGACGAAGACCAGCACGGTGGGGGCCAGGATCAGCAGCGACCCCGCGCACAGCAGGGGGATGTCGGTGCCGTACTGGCCCTGGAAGGCGCCGAGGGCACCGGCCATCGTCCGCTTCGCCGGATCGTCCACCAGCACGATCGCCAGCAGGAACTGGTTCCACGTCCACAGGAACAGCAGGATGCCCAGCGCGGAGATGGCCGGCCGGGCCAGCGGCACGTGCACCTTCCAGAACAGCTGCCAGGTGGTGGCGCCGTCGATGCGGGCCGCCTCGGACAGGTCGTCGGGCATGCCGGCGAAATGGGCCCGCATCCAGATGACCGAGAACGGCATGAAGAGACCCAGCAGCGGCAGGATGATCGCCCACCGGGTGTTCAGCAGTCCCATGTCGCGGACCTGGTAGTACAGCGGCGTGATGATGCCCTCGAACGGCAGCGTCAGTCCGAGGACGAAGGCGAAGAAGCCGACCCGGTGTCCGGTGACCCGGAGATGGCCGAACGCGAACCCGGCCATCGTCCCCATGACCAGCGCCGCCGGGACCACACCCAGCACGATCAGCCCACTGGACCACAGCAGCGCCCCCATGTTCGCGGCGGTGAAGGCCTTCCCGAAGTTGCTCCACTGCGGGTCGTCGGGCCACTCGACCCCCGACGGGTAGGTGCCCGACGGGTGCAGCGCGGTGACCAGCAGGCTGAGGAACGGCACGATGGTGAAGGCCATCAGCAGGACCAGCAGGACGCGCCCGGTCCAGGCCTCGCTCTTGGTGACGATCATGCGTTCGGGTCCTTGGCGAGTCGCTGGATGGGAACGACGACGACCAGCACCAGCACCACGAGCGCGACCGCCAGGGCCGACGCGGCACCGATCCGCCGTTCGGAGAAGGCCAGGTAGAAGATCTGCAGACCGGGCACCATCGTGGTGCCGCCGGGGCCGCCCTGGGTCGAGATGTAGATGATGTCGAAGCTGGCGAGCGCGGCGATCACGGTCAGAGTGATGCAGACCCCGATCTCGGCCCGCAGGTTCGGAAGCGTGATCGAGAAGAACTCCCGCACGGAGCCGGCGCCGTCGATCCGGGCGGCCTCGTACTGCCCGGGGTCGATCTTGCTCATCCCGGCCAGCAGCAGCAGGGTGCACAGGCCCAGCAGCACCCAGGCCCCGATGATGCCGACGGCCGGCAGCGCGGTGTCGAAGTCACCCAGCCAGGCGCGGGTGGTGCCGCCGAGACCCACGAGGTCCAGCAGCTGGTTCACCAGGCCCTTGGTCGACAGCAGCCACGTCCAGATGATGCCGGCCGAGACGAGCGGGATGACCTGCGGCAGGAACAGCACCGTCCGGGCCACCACGGCGAGCCGGCTCTGCGCGATCCGCCGGATGGTCGCGGCCACGAGCAGGCCGAGGAACACCGGGATGAAGCTGAAGAACACGATCAGCTTGAAGGCGTTGAGGATGGACCCGTACAGCTCGGGATCGGCGAAGATCCGCCGGTAGTTGTCCAGCCCGACGAAGGTCGAGGCCCCGATGCCGTTCCACTGGTAGAAGGAGTACTGCAACGTCAGCAGCAGGGGCCGCAGCACGAACACGGCGTACACCAGCAAGGCCGGTGCGGCGAACAGCCAGCCCAGCAGCGCGCCGGGGCGCCGCGCTCGGGGAGCGCGGCGCCTCCGGACGGACTCGGCCGGCGGTGGCTCGGTTCCGGTGCGGACCGGTGCGAGGGGGCTGGCCATGACCGGTCAGTTGCCCTGGTCGGCCACGTAGTCGGCCTGGACCGTGCTGAGCAGTCCCTCGGGGGTCTGCTGGCCGGCGACCAGCGACTGCAGCTGCGGGGTCCAGCTCTTGGCATAGATGGAACCGTTGGCGTTGGCGATGAAGTCCATCGAACCGTTGTCGGCGACGACCTTCGCGCCGGCCTCCAGCGTCTCGGCGGTGACGGTGCCCTCGGCGACAGCCGGCATGTACGCGTCGGCCGGCCCCATCGGGTGCGAACCACCGACGGTCACGCCGATGTCACGTGCCTTCTCGTCGGTCGCCACCCAGTTCAGGAAGAACGCGGCGCAGTCGGCGTGCTCGGCGTTGGCGGCGATGCCGTAGGTCAGCGGCGCCGACATCGCGGCCTGAGCGCCGCCGGCCTCGACCGGCGGGGTCAGGAAGAAGCCGACGTTGCCCGGCATCTGCTTGTCCAGGTTCCCGGACTCCCAGTCGCCGTCGAAGATGAACAGGCTCTCGCCGCCGATGAAGCGGCTCATCATCGTGGCGTAGTCCATGGCGTTGACGTCCGAGGCGAAGTAGCCGGCGTCGATCCACTTCTTCAGGTGCTGTGCGGCCTGGAGGTTCTCGGGGGTGTCGATGCTGGCGCCGGACTTGTTGAAGATCCAGTCGTTGATGTCGGTGGGGGAGCCGTACACCGCCATCAGGTTCTGCAGCGGGAAGGCCAGGCCCCCGGTGGCGCCGCCGTTGAACTGGGCGATCGGCGTGATGCCGGCGTCCTTGGCCTTCTGCAGGTCCGCGTCGAACTCGGCCAGCGTGGTCGGCGGCGCGGTGATGCCGGCCTTGGCTGCGAGCTCCTTGTTGTAGAACACGCCGGTCATGCTGAAGTTCAGGCCCATCGCGAGCAGCGGACCGTCGCCACGGGTGCCGTCCTCGGCCACCCGTAGCTGCGACAACTGCGACGCCGGCCACTGGTCCCAACCGAACGAGGTGGCGTAGTCGTCGAGATTCTTCAGCAGGCCGTCCTTGGCCAACGACGACAGCTGCGGAAGCCGGATCAGGTCGGGCGGGCTGTCGGCCAGGGTGCGGGCGGCGTTCTGGGTGATGACGGCGAACTGGTCCTCGCGGATGTCCCAGGTGACGTTGGGGAACTGCTTGGTGAACTCGGTGGTCAGGTCCTTCGGCAGCGGGAACCCGGTCTCGAAGTAGGCCTTCATGGTGACGGGGTCGCTGCCGCAGTCCACCGCGGCGGCCGCCGCGGTGCCGCTCCCGGAGGCGGCCGACGACGGGGCGGTGCTGCTGGACGACGAGGTGGTCGAGGCGCCGGGGGCCGAGCAGCCGGCGACGGCGAGCACGCCGCCCAGGGCCAGGGCGGTCAGGACCGATCCGGGGGTGCCGGCACGACGCCGGCGCAGTGCTGTGGACATGCGAACTCCTCGGGATGGGGGAAGCGCCGGTGGTCGGGGTCCGTCCGCCGGGTGGTGGGTGAGGGGGTCAGGCCCCGGGGGCCCGGTGGTGCGCCTGTCGGAGGGCGTCGAGCAGGTGCGCCCGCCACTGCCGGGCCGGTTCCCAGCGGCCGGTGAGAGCCAGGGAGCCGTGGACGGCCCCGGGTTGGCGACGGCAGACGACCGGCACGCCGGCGTCCCGCAGCCGTTCGGCGTATCGCTCGCCCTCGTGGCGCAGCGGGTCGAACTCCGCGGTCAGGATGTGCGCCGGCGGCAGGCCGCGCAGGTCGGTCGCGAGCAGCGGCGACGCGTACGGCGACGTCGGATCGGCCGGCGCCGGCAGGTAGAGGTCGACGGTGACGGCCATGTCGGCGACGCTGATGCCGTGGTCGTCGCCGACACCGGAGGCCACCATCGATGAGAGCGTCAGGTCCAGCGCCGGGACTTCGAGCAGTTGCAGAGCCAGCGGCGGCCCGCCGCGGTCGCGGACGGCGAGGGTGACCGCGGCGGCGAGGTTCGCACCCGCCGAGACCCCGCCGATCGTGAGTACCGACGGGTCGCCGCCCAGGGACGCCGCGTGCTCGTGGGCCCACAGCAACGCGCGGTAGCAGTCCTCGACCGGCGTGGGGAAGGGATGCTCCGGCGCCAGCCGGTAGTCCACGGCGACCACCACGCAGTCGGCGCCGGTGCTGCGTTCCCGGCAGGTGGCGTCCACGACCAGCTCGTCGACGGACCCGAGCCAGAAGCCGCCGCCGTGGATGAACACGTGCACGGGCAGCGGCGCGGCGGCGTGCGGGCGGTAGACCCGGACGCGGATCGCCCCACCGGGCTGATCGACGACGTGGTCGGTCACCGAGGCGACGTCCGGGGCCGGTTCACCGAAGCGGCGGAAGATCTCGTCGGACGCGTCGAGGATGGCCCGGCGGCGGTCGGCCACCGGGGTCCCGGACGCTCCGGCATCGGGCTTGAAGGCGAGGAACTCCGCCACCGGTGCGTCGAGCGTCATGACGAACTCCTCCGTGGCGTCGGCGACGTCGCCCGGGGCGGGCGGCCGCGCCGGGACGTTTCCCGCAGCGGAACTCTCACGTCGTTGTGCCGCAAGCAAACCCCGACCGGGACCGCACTGTCAAGTGGTTTAGTAGAAGCACTTTTATCGGCCGGACAGCGGGGACGCCAGGCGCGCCGGGGGTCAGGTCGTGGAGCGGGGGACGAGTTCGACGTCGAGCATGGTCGTGGTGCGGACACTGCTGCGGCCGTCGTTGCGCAGCAGGAGGTCGACCGCCGCCCGGCCGGACTCCTCGAAGGGTTGCCGGACCGTCGTCAGATCGGCGGCGGCGGCCGACTCACCGTCGTCGAAGCCCATCACGGCGAGGTCCTCGGGCACCCGCAGCCCGCGGTCGCGCGCGGCCAGCAGCACACCGACGGCCAGCAGGTCGTGGTGGGCCATCACCGCGGTCGGGCGGTCGGGCCGGTCCAGCAGCTGGCCGGCCGCCACCCGGGCGCCGGCCACGGAGTTGTCGCTGGCGGCGATGAGGACCGGGTCCGGCCCGGCACCCGCCATCACCTCACGGAAACCGGCGAGCCGCTTGATCGCCTGCGACTCGTAGTCGGCGACCTGGCGCTCGAGAAGGTAGCCGCACCGGGTGTGGCCCCGTTCGACGAGATGCCGGGCGGCGATCCGGCCGCCGTCCACGTCGTCGACGAGAACCCGTGAGAAGAAGTCACTCTCGGCGTCCACCGCCACCGTCGGCAGGCCGCGCCGGTGGAACCGCTCGGCGATGCCGTGCTCGATGTCCAGGCCCATCACGATGAGACCGTCCAGACGTCCGTGGATCGGCATGCTGGCCAGCGTCGGGGACGACGTGGACGCGGCGGACTCGTGGTCGTAGACGACGACCTCCATACCCCCCGCGCCGGCCGCGCCGATGACGCCGGACAGCCGGCGCAGGAACGACGCGTAGGACGTGAACGGCGCCATGACGCCGATCCGCCCCGTGCCCTTGCGGGCGAGGTCGGCGGCGGCGACCTTGGGTACGAACCCGAGTTCGTCCGCCGCCGCGAGCACCCGCCGCCGCGTCTCTGCGCTGACCCGGTCGGGCTTGTTGACCGCGTTGGACACCGTCGAGATGCTCACGCCGGCACGCTCGGCCACCTCGTAGATGGTGATGCGATCAGCGTGCACGTCGACCGTTCTCGTCCCCGGCCGCCGGACGGCAGCTCCTCTTCGGTGAAAGTCCCTCGGTCAGAGGATAGGTGTCGGCGTCGGCGGATGGACGCGCCGTGCGGCGCGCTCCGACGAGCGCTGGTCCTGGCTGACTCCGCGGACCGCACCCGGTCGTTGCAACGGTGTCCCCGGGCCGCGTCGTCAGCGACCGGGTGCTCCAGCGGGTGCATCCCGGTCCGCCGGCAGCCCGGCCCGTCCGGTAGTGGGGGTGCGGAGCCGGGAGGCGACCGGCCCGCCCGCGAACGCATCCGTGCCTCCGTCGCAGGCGCGGCCGTCCCGGTCCGGGTGCGGGTGGCCGCGGTCGGGGTGGGCCTCGTGGACCGGCTCCGATCCGAGGTGGGCACCGGGCGACGATCTTCGTCACGTCCTCGACGAACCGGAGCCGAACGGCGAGGAACTACGCTGAACAGATGAGTGCCGCCCCCCTTTTCTCCACGGCGGCACCCGTGCACCACGTGGCGGAACGCATCACCGCGGCCCGCTCGGTGCTCATCCTCTCCCACGTCAACCCCGACGCCGACACCCTGGGCAGCGCACTCGCGCTGGGCCTGGCACTGGATGCCCGGGGCACTTCCGTCGAGGTCGCGTTCGACGAGCCCGCCGTCCCGGAGTCCCTCGCCGCCCTGCCCGGGCAGCACCTCGTCACCCGGGATCCGTCCCGCACCGCGGACCTCGTCGTCTGCGTCGACGTCGCCTCGTCCGGGCGGCTCGGTGGACTGGTCGACATCCTGGAGACGGCCCGCGACAGCATCGTCATCGACCACCACGCCAGCAACCTCGGCTTCGGCCGGCTGAACTGGATCGACCCGCACGCCGAAGCCACGGTGGTGATGATCGCGGCGCTGCTCGACGAGCTCGGCTGCCCGCTCACCACCGAGATCGCCACCGACCTGTACGCGGGCCTGGCCACCGACACGGTCAACTTCCGCTTCGCCAGTCCCGCCGGACACCGGCTCGCCGCCCGGCTCCTCGAGGCCGGCGTCGTCGCCGACGAGGTGCTGCGGCCGATCTCCGACACCCATCCGTTCGGCTGGCTGACCATGCTCGGCACCGTGCTCACCGCCGCCGTCCTGGACCCGGCCGGCGCCCGCGGTCTCGGCCAGGTCGTGGTCAGGATCCCGCTCGAGACCGCCGCCGGGCTGCGCCGCGAGGAGCTCGACGCGGTGATCGACATCGTCCGGACCAGCGCCGAGGCCGAGGTCGCGGTGGTCGCCAAGCAGACCGACGACGACGTCTGGCAGGTGTCGTTGCGCTCACACGGCGCGTTGGACGTCGCCGAGGTCGCCGTCCGCTGCGGGGGTGGCGGGCATCCGCGCGCGGCCGGCTACACCTTCGTCGGCAGCGGCGCGGCGTTGACGGCCCAACTCGACAGCGCGTGGAACGTCCCTCTGACGTGAGCACCGACATCAGCCGCCGCGCATGGGCCGTCTGGGGCATCGGCGCCGGTGTCTACATGCTGGCGGTGTTCAACCGCAGCACCCTCGGCGTGGCCGGTCCGGACGCCTTGACCCGTTTCGGCATCGAGTCCGCGGCGCTGGGCATCTTCATCACCCTGCAGCTGGCCGTCTACGCCGGGATGCAGGTGCCCGCCGGCATCCTCATCGACCGGTTCGGCCCCCGCCGGATGCTGCTGACCGCCGCCCTCGTCATGGCCGTCGGTCAGCTCGGTTTCGCCTTCGCGCCGAACTACCCGCTGGCGCTGGTCTCCCGCGGCATCCTCGGCTGCGGCGACGCGATGACCTACGTCAGCGTGCTGCGGCTCATCTCGGCCTGGTTCCCCGGCCGCCGCTACCCGCTGCTGACCTCGTTCTCCGGGTTCTTCGGCGTCGTCGGCAACGTTGCGGCCACCGTCCCGCTGGCCGCCCTGCTGCCGATCTGGGGGTGGGTGCCGACGTTCTCGCTGGCCGGCGGACTGTGCCTGGTGTACGCGCTGGTGCTGGTGCGCAAGGGCACCGAACCGCCGCCGTACCTGGCCCAGGCCGCCCCGGCCGAGGCCGTCCGGGGCCGGCAGCTGGCCGGCGAGGTGTCGAGGTCGTTCCGGGAGCCCGGTGGCCGGCTCGGCTTCTGGGTGCACTTCACCACCATGAGCGGCTCCGCGGTGTTCACCGTGCTGTGGGGTTTCCCGTACCTGACCGCGGCGCTGGGTTACTCCCGCGGTCTGGCGTCCAGCCTGCTGCTGCTGACCGTCGTGGCGCAGTGCCTGTTCTCGGTGTCGCTGGGCACCCTGCTCGGCCGGCGGCCGTCCATCCGGGTGCCGGTGGCGTTCGGGGTGAGCATCCTCAACCTGGCGATCTGGGGGCTGCTCATCGGCTGGCCGGGTGGGCATCCGCCCCTCGGGGTGATCGTCGTGATGATGGTGCTGCTGGCCGTCGGTGGCCCGTCGTCGATGGTCGGCTTCCTGCTCGCGCGTGACTACAACCCGCGGCACCGGATCTCCACCGCCACCGGACTGGTCAACTCCGGCGGCTGGATCGCCACCCTGACCGGGGTGCTGCTGGTCGGCCAGATCCTCGACATCGTCGAGCCCGGACCGGTGAAGACCACCACCGGCTACCGCTGGGCGTTCGTGGCGATCCTGCTGCTCACCGCCTTCGGTCTGTACCGGCTCACGGTCTGGTGGCTGCGGGTCCGCCGGCAGCTGCTGGAGTTGCAGGCGGCCGGCGGCCACGGCCCCATCGAGGTGCACCCGCACCGCTTCGACCGCCACGTCGGCGGATCCACCCCTACCGGAGGCACCCCCTGATCCCCGGCCTGCTGCTGGTCGACAAGCCCACCGGGCCCACCTCGCACGACATCGTCGGGCGCGGCCGCCGGGTGCTCGGCACCCGCCGGGTGGGTCACGCGGGCACCCTCGACCCGCTCGCGTCCGGCCTGCTGGTCCTCGGGGTGGAACGTGGCACCAAGCTCCTCGGACACCTCGCGTTGAAGGACAAGTCCTACCTCGCGACCATCCGGCTCGGGCAGGCCACCACCACCGACGACGCCCAGGGCGACGTCGTGAGCAGCACGGACGCGACCGCGGTCGGCGACGACGCCCTCGCCGCCGGGATCGCCGCGCTCACCGGTGACCTGATGCAGGTGCCCAGCTCGGTGTCGGCGATCAAGGTCGACGGCAAGCGCGCCTACGACCTGGTCCGGTCGGGTGCGACGGTGACGCTGGCCGCACGGCCGGTCACCGTCAGCCGGTTCGACGTCCTCGCGATCCGTCGCGGCGCGGAGGTCGGCACCGACACCGGCGGCGGGCCCACCGGCACGCGCGTGGTGGACGTGGACGTGATGGTGGACTGCACCACCGGTACCTACATCCGGGCCCTGGCGCGCGACCTCGGGACCGCTCTCGGGGTCGGGGCGCACCTGACCGCGCTGCGCCGCACCCGGATCGGTCCGTTCGGCGTGGGCGGTGCGCTGGATCTGTGGTCCATGGGGGCGGACGACCGCGACACCGCGCACGCCGCGATCCTGCCGGCCCCACGGGCCGCCGAGCTCTCGTTCCCGATCCGCCGGGCGTCGGCCGACGAGGCCCGCGATCTGTCCTACGGGCGTCCGCTGGCGGCGGCGGGAATCAACGGCACCTACGCGGTGCTGGACACTGCAGGAGAACTGCTCGCACTGCTGGCCGAGGACGGCGAGCGGGCGAAGCCCGTGCTGGTGTGGCACGCGGCGAGCTGAGGAGGAGTCGACGGTGCAGCGCTGGCGAGGCGTGGACGAGGTACCCACCGGGTGGGGGCGCTGTGTGCTCACCGTCGGGGTGTTCGACGGGCTGCACCGGGGTCACCAGAAGATCGTCGGTGCCGCCGTGGACAGAGCCCGGGCGCTGGGCCTGCCGGCCGTGATGATGACGTTCGACCCGCACCCCGCCGAGGTCATCCGGCCCGGCAGTCATCCGGCCGAGCTGACGCCGCTGCGCCGCCGCGCCGAGCTCGCCGAGGGTCTCGGGGTGGACGTGTTCTGTGCGTTCCCCTTCACCGGTGCGGTCGCCGCGACCTCGCCGGAGAGCTTCGTGCACGAGGTGCTGGTCGAGAGGCTCTTCGTCGCCGAGGTCATCGTCGGACACGACTTCCGGTTCGGGCACAAGGGAGCCGGGACGGTGGCGTTGCTGCAGGACCTGGGGGAGCGCTGGGGGTTCCGGGCCGAGGGTGTGGAGCTGCTGTCCGAGGGTGCCTCGAAGATCTCCTCCACCTACGTGCGGGCCTGTGTGGCCGCCGGTGACGTCACCGCCGCGGCCGCCGCGCTGGGCCGGCCGCACCGGGTCGAGGGCGTCGTCGTGCACGGTGACGGGCGCGGCACCGGCCTGGGCATCCCCACCGCCAACCTGGACACCACCCCGCACGCCGCCATCCCCGCCGACGGTGTCTACGCCGCCTGGCTGCAGGTCGGCACCCGCCGGTCACCCGCCGCGGTGTCGGTCGGCACCAACCCGACCTTCGAGGGCAAGGAACGTCGGATCGAGGCGTTCGCGTTGGACGGTGGCGGCAACTTCTACGGTCGCCGGGTGGCCATCGACTTCGTCGAGCGGTTGCGCGGGATGTGGAAGTTCGAGTCGGCCGAGCTCATGATGGCCGAGATCGACCGCGACATCTCGCGCACGCACGCCATTCTCGGCACGTCCCCGGTCGAGGCCTGACCGCCCGTCAGCGTGCTGTCTACGGTGGGGTGATGTCCTACCTGCCGGGTCGACGACCCCTGCTGCTGCTGGAGCTCGACCTCACCCGCGCGCCGGCGGAGTCCGGTGGTGACGGTGTGCTCGGCCGGCTCGCCGGGCGCGCCGGCCACCAGCTCCGACCGGCCCTGCGGGCGCTGCACGAGGCGGCCGACTACCCCCGGGTGGGTGGACTCATCGCGAAGGTCGGCGGCCCGCTGCCGTGGGCGGTGATGCAGGAGCTGCGGCTCGCCGTCCGTGCGTTCGCGGCCGGCGGCAAGCCGACGGTGGCGTGGGCCGAGAGTTTCGGTGAGGGCACCGGCGACACCGCCGGGTACGTCCTGGCGACCGCGTTCGACCGGATCTGGCTGCAGCCCGGCGGCGGGCTCGGCCTGCTCGGGGTCGGCATCGAGACCACGTTCGTCAGGGGCGCACTCGACCGGCTCGGCGTCGAGCCGCAGCTCGAGCAACGCCGGGAGTTCAAGAACGCCGCCGATCAGGTCCTGCGGACGGAGTTCACCGAGGCGCACCGCACCGCGTCCGATCGGCTCGCGGAGTCGCTGTTCGACGGCGGCGTCGCGATGATCGCCGCCGGCCGCGGGATGGCCCCGTCGCGGGTGCGGGAGCTGACCGACACCGGCCCGCGGACCGCCGCGGAGGCGCTCGACGTCCGGCTGGTCGACGAGCTGGGGTACCGCGACCAGGCGTACGCGGCGATCCGCGCCACCATCGGCAGGCCCAGCGAGCTGCTCTTCGCCGACCGCTGGCGTCCCCGTCGGCGGCTCCGCCTGCCGGCCCGCTCCCGCAGGCACGTGGCGCTGGTGGACATCCGCGGCGGCATCGTCTCCGGCCGCTCCCGCCGCACCCCGATGGGCCGTCAGGTCGGCAGCGACTCGGTGTCCGCCGCCCTGCGGGCCGCCACCGACAGTGCGCAGGTCGCCGCGGTGGTGCTGCACGTCGACTCGCCCGGCGGGTCCGCGGTGGCCTCGGAGACCATCTGGCGCGAGGTGTGCCGGGTCCGCGAGGCCGGCAAGCCGGTGATCGTGTCGATGGGATCCGCCGCCGCGTCCGGCGGCTACTACGTCGCCTGTCCCGCCGACGTCATCGTCGCGCTGCCCGCGACGCTCACCGGGTCCATCGGCGTGTTCGGCGGAAAGGTGGTGCTGCGGGCACTTCTCAACCGGCTCGGGGTCAACACCGGGTCCGTCGAGCACGGGTCCCGGTCGCTGATGTTCTCGTCCCGCCGCGGTTTCACCGACGACGAACGCGAGCGTCTGGCCGCTGCGGTGGACGCCGTCTACGACGATTTCGTCGGCAAGGTCGCGCAGGCCCGCGGCCGCACCGTCGCCGAGATCGACGAGATCGCGCGCGGCCGGGTCTGGACCGGAAGCGACGCGCTCGGGGTCGGCCTGGTGGACGAGCTCGGTGGGTTGCGTGACGCCGTCCGGATCGCCCGCGAGCGGGCCGGTCTGCCCGACGACGCACCGGTGCGGCGGGCCGGCCGGATCAGCCCGCTGGCCCGGCTCGGGCGGCCGACCAACAGTGAGGACCCGCGGGCGGTGCTGGGCGGCCTGCCGCAGCTCGGGACCGCGCTCCGGATGCCGACCGGTGCGCAGCTGGTGATGCCGTCCATCACCATCCGGTAGCGGTCTGGGGTCGATGCGACCGACGGGGTCGACGGGGCCGACGGGGTCGACGGGGTCGACGCGGTCGGTGGCGCCGGTCCCCGTCCGGGACGATGACGATCCGCGAGGCCGGTGGTCGGGGCGTGGGTCCCCGACGCCCGGCCGGTGGGGTCGTCGACCGTCCGGGGAGTCGGCCGCGTGCGGCCCCCGGGAGAGACGTCCGGGCGGCGACCGGGCGGGGTCGGGCAGCTGTGGCGGTAGGCCGGCCGACAGCCGGACCGCACCCCGACCGATGTCGGCGAGGAGCGTGCAGGGCCGGGCGCCGCCGTGGCCCGTCGGGGCCCGGGGGGAGCGGTGCGGTGCCGGCACGGCGCCGCCACCTGGACCAGCCGGCACCTCCACGGATGGACCGTGCCCGGTGGGTCGGCTCGCTACGCTCGGACGATGTCCGACCTGCGGTGGTCCGTGGCCCTCGTCGACGCCGACACCGGGGCCGCGATCCGTTCGCAGGACGGGGATCTGGTCGCGCGGACGGCGGGTGTCGGCACGCTGCTGCTGCTCACCACGGCCGCCCGGTTGATCGTCACCGGTCGGCTGTCGCCGGCCGAGCGGCTGCGGCGCACCGCGGCCGACACCGCCGGCGGCTCCGGGATCTGGCAGCACCTGGCCGTCGACGAGCTCGCCGTCCGCGATCTCTGTCAGCTGGTCGGCTCGGCCGGCGACAACCTCGCGACCAACGTGCTGCTGCGCCGGGTGGGTCTGGAGACGGTGCGTGAGACCGCCGCCCTGCTGGAGCTCCGTGACACCGCGCTGCTCGACCGGGTCCGCGACCACCGCGGTCCGGACGATCCGGCCACGCCGTCCACCGGCACCGCGGTCGAGCTGGCCCGGCTGATGGCCGCGATGGCGGTCCGCCGCCTGATCGACCCCGACGTCTCGCAGCTGATGCTCGGCTGGCTGGCCGACCGGTCGGACCTGTCGATGGTGCCCGCCGGCTGGGGATGGGACCCGTTGGCGCACACCGCCCGCGGCGCGCCGGTCCGGCTGCACCACACGACCGGCGTCGACGCCGGCGTCCGCTGCGACGTCGGGGTCGTCGTCGGCCCCTGGCGCACCGTCGCCTACGCCGTGCTCGCCGACTGGGACCCGGCCGGCCCGGACCGGCTCCCGGAGGTGCTGGCCGGGATGCGTGACGTCGGCGGGGAACTCCGCGCCCTCGTCTTCTGACCCCGGCCGCGCCCGCGCCCGGCACCCGGCTGTTCCTCCGGCCGCGGCACGCGGCAGCAGGCCCCGGCAGGTCCCACGCGCGCGGAGCCGGCCCCGGCCGTGCCGTTCACCCGGCCGCACCGCGCCCGGCCGCCGGCCCCGGCGGTGCTGTCCTCCAGCGGCGTCGGGAGGTTCCGCGGCGCGGCGCGGGCACAGCGGCGACGCGGTGGCAGGGTGCCGGATGCGGGCCGTCACGCTCCGCGCCGGACGCGCCACACCCGGTACGGCCGTCGGATCCCCGCTGGTAGACTCAGCGGTTGGGTTCGGCTGCAGTCCGTGGCTGCCGACACCGTCCACCCCCCGGCACACGTCCGGAGCGGGACGATCACGGTACAGAAACACAAGGAGTTGGCGTGGCACTGACCACCGACCAGAAAAAGGGCATTCTCGCCGAGTACGGCCTGCATGACACCGACACCGGTTCGGCCGAGGCCCAGGTGGCCCTGCTGACCAAGCGGATCGCCGACCTGACGGAGCACCTGAAGGAGCACAAGCACGACCACCACACCCGTCGGGGCCTGCTGGGCCTCGTGGGTAAGCGTCGTCGCCTGCTGCGCTACCTGCAGACCGTCGACATCGCGCGATACCGCAGCCTGATCGAGCGCCTCGGCCTGCGCCGATAGCTCACCCGGCTGGGCGGCGACCCGCCGCCCAGCCGAACGCTCCCGGCCCACCGCGTGTCGCACGTCAGACCCGCGCCGGTCCTCGGTAGTGGCCCCCGGACCCCGTCCGGCGGCTTCGATCGATGATCGGCCCCGCTGACAGGCACCGGTGGACGGAGTGACTCACCGTCCCACCAAGGAGATACATGTCAGACGACACCGCTCTGAGCGCCACCGCTGTCCTGGACAACGGCGCCCACGGCACCCGCACCATCCGCTTCGAGACCGGGCGTCTCGCCCAGCAGGCCGCCGGCTCCGTCGCCGCCTACCTGGACGAGGACACCATGCTGCTGAGCGCCACCAGCGCCGGCAAGCACCCGAAGGAGCAGTTCGACTTCTTCCCGCTCACCATCGACGTCGAGGAGCGGATGTACGCCGCGGGCCGCATCCCCGGCTCGTTCTTCCGTCGTGAGGGCCGCCCCTCCGAGGACGCCATCCTCACCTGCCGCCTCATCGACCGCCCGCTGCGTCCGTCCTTCGCCGACGGCCTGCGCAACGAGATCCAGGTCGTCATCACGGTCATGGCCCTGAACCCGGACGTGCTGTACGACGTCCTGGCCATCAACGCCGCGTCCGCGTCCACCCAGATCGCCGGCCTGCCGTTCTCCGGCCCCGTCGCCGGTGTGCGCGTCGCCCTCATCGGCTCCCAGTGGGTCGCCTTCCCGACGCACTCGCAGCTGGAGAAGGCCGTGTTCGACATGGTCGTCGCCGGCCGGTTGGTGGGAGACGGCGACGACAGCGACATCGCCATCATGATGGTGGAGGCCGAGGCCACCGCCGACGCCTACACCCTGATCGGCGAGGGCGCGACCGCCCCCACCGAGGAGATCGTCGCCCAGGGCCTGGAGGCGGCGAAGCCGTTCCTGCGCCAGCTGGTGCAGGCGCAGCAGGAGCTGGCCGCCCAGTCCTCCAAGGAGACCGGCGACTTCAAGCTGTTCCCGGCCTACCAGAGCGACGTCTTCGACGCCGTCAACGAGATCGTCGGTGCCTCCGTCGCCGAGGCGCAGGCCATCGCCGGCAAGCACGAGCGTGAGGCCCGGGTCGACGAGATCAAGGCCGACCTGCTGACCCAGCTCGGTGACCGCTTCGCCGGCCGCGAGGCCGAGATCGGCAAGGCCTACCAGGCGGTCAACAAGAAGACCGTCCGCAACCGCATCATCACCGAGCAGGTCCGTATCGACGGCCGCGGCCTGTCCGACATCCGGACCCTGTCCGCCGAGGTCGGCTACTTACCGCGCGTCCACGGTTCGGCGCTGTTCGAGCGCGGCGAGACCCAGATCCTGGGTGTCACCACGCTGAACATGCTCCGTATGGAGCAGCAGCTGGACACGCTCTCCCCGGAGACGCGCAAGCGCTACATGCACAACTACAACTTCCCGCCGTACTCCACCGGTGAGACCGGCCGGGTCGGCTCGCCGAAGCGGCGCGAGATCGGCCACGGAGCGCTCGCCGAGCGCGCCCTGGTGCCGGTGCTGCCGTCGAAGCAGGAGTTCCCCTACGCGATCCGCCAGGTGTCGGAGGCGTTGGGCTCCAACGGTTCCACCTCGATGGGTTCGGTCTGTGCCTCGACGCTGTCGCTGCTCAACGCCGGTGTGCCGCTGAAGGCCCCGGTCGCCGGCATCGCCATGGGTCTGGTGTCGTCCGAGATCGACGGTGAGACCAAGTACGTCGCGCTGACCGACATCCTGGGAGCCGAGGACGCCTTCGGCGACATGGACTTCAAGGTCGCCGGCACCCGCCAGTTCGTCACCGCGCTGCAGCTGGACACCAAGCTCGACGGCATCCCCTCGGATGTCCTCAAGGCCGCCCTGTCGCAGGCCAAGGACGCGCGGTTGACCATCCTCGACGTCATGAACGAGGCGATCGACGAGCCCGACGAGATGAGCGTCCACGCGCCGCGCATCACCTCGGTCAAGATCCCGGTCGACAAGATCGGCGAGCTCATCGGGCCGAAGGGCAAGATGATCAACTCGATCACCGAGCAGACCGGCGCCGACATCGCCATCGAGGACGACGGCACCGTCTACGTCTCCGCGGCCTCGGGAGAGTCCGCGCAGGCCGCGATCGACATCATCAACTCGATCGCGAATCCGCAGCTGCCCAAGGTCGGCGAGCGCTTCCTCGGCACCGTCGTGAAGACGACCGCCTTCGGCGCGTTCGTGTCGCTCCTTCCGGGACGTGACGGCCTCGTGCACATCTCGAAGCTCGGCAGCGGCAAGCGGATCTCCAAGGTCGAGGACGTCGTGAACGTCGGCGACAAGCTGCAGGTCGAGATCGCCGAGATCGACGCCCGCGGCAAAATCAGCCTCGTGCCGGTGGCCGCCGATGCGCCGGCGGCCGCCGACGCGGACGCGGTCTCGGCCAACTGAGACACCCGTACCTCGTACTGACATCGACAACGCCACCATCGTGACGCCGCGTACCCGGACCAAGGTCCTCGAACGTTCGCCCGATGGTGGCGTTGTCATGTTCTCGGAGGTTCCCGGCGGCCTGCGGGTGATCACCGAGAGCGTCCCCGGTTCCCGCAGCGCGTCGGTGGGGATCTGGGTCGGCGTCGGCTCGATCGACGAGACCCCCCGGCTGTCCGGGGCGTCGCACTTCCTGGAACACCTTCTCTTCAAGGGCACCTCGACCCGATCGGGCCGTGACATCTCGATCGCGGTCGACGCGGTCGGGGGCGACCTCAACGCCTTCACCTCGCACGAGTACACCTGCTACTACGCGCACGTGCTCGCCGCCGAAGCGCAGATGGCCGTCGAGCTGGTCTGCGACGTCGTGCTGGACGCCAGCATCGCCCGTGCGGACGTGGACGTCGAGCGGCAGGTGATCCTCGAGGAGATCGCCATGCGCGACGACGATCCCGAGGACGTCCTCAACGACATGTTCTCTTCGACCGTCTTCACCGGTGAGCTTCTCGAGCGCCCGGTCATCGGCACCGTCGAGACCATCGAGCAACTGTCCCGCAGTCAGATCGCCGGGTACTACCGCCGGCGCTACGAGCCGTCGCGGATGGTCGTGTCGGTGGCCGGCGGCATCCAGCACACCGACGTGCTGCGCTGGGTCCGCAAGGCCTTCGGGCCCTACCTGTCGACCGGGACCGCGCCTGTCGCACCGCGTCTCGGTGCCGTCCGCGGGACCCCCCGGGGCGGCGCGCTGACCGTCATCGAACGCGACACGGAGCAGGCCCACCTGTGTGTCGGCGTCCGTGCCCTCGGGCGTGCCGATCCGCGCCGTCACGCGCTCGCCGTGTGGTCGACGGCCATGGGCGGCGGGATGAGTTCCCGGCTGTTCCGTGAGATCCGCGAGGAACGCGGACTCGCCTACTCCTGCTACACCTCGACCTCGGCCTACGCCGGTACCGGGTCGTTCTCCGTCTACGTCGGCTGCCAGCCCGAGAACCTCGCCGAGGCGGTCGATGTCGTCCGGCACGAACTGACCGTCGCCCGTGACGGCCTGACCGACGAGGAGATCACCCGGGCCAAGGGCCAGCTCGTCGGTTCGACCATCCTGGGCCTGGAGGACAGCGAGTCCAAGATGAGCCGGATCGGCAAGAACGAGCTGGTCCGCGGCCGCTACCGCTCCGTACAGGACGAATTGGACGCGATCACCGCGGTCACCGCCGACGAGGTCCTGGCCATCTCGCGTGACCTGCTCGCCCGCCCGGTCAGCGCCGGGCTGGTCGGCCCGTACGCCCGCGACTCGGACACGCCGGCGGCGCTGCGCGCGCTGATCGCCGGCGGGATCGGACTCTGACATGACGACGTCGACGCCGCAGAAGGTGGGTGTGCTCGGTGCCACCGGCCGGATGGGTACCGTGACCTGCGAGACCATCGCCGCGGCCGAGGATCTCGAACTCGTCGCCGCGGTCGGCCGCGGGCCGGGATCGCTGCAGGCGCTGGTGGACGCCGGTGCCGAGGTGGTCGTCGAGTTCACCCATCCCGACGTGGTCATGGCCAACGTCGAGTTCCTCGTCTCGCACGGGATCTCGGTGGTCGTCGGCACGTCCGGCATCAGTGCCGACCGGCAGCGGGAGATGGCGGGCTGGCTCGACGGCCGGCCGGGGGTGGCCGTCGTCGTCGTCCCCAACTTCGCCATCGGCGCGGTGCTGGCCATGCGTTTCGCGCGCGAGGCGGCCCGGTTCTTCGCCGGGGTCGAGATCATCGAGTTGCACCACGCCGGCAAGGTCGACGCCCCCTCCGGTGCGGCCGCGGCGACCGTCCAGGGCGTCGCGGAGGCCCGCGAGGCCGCCGGCTGCGCCCCGATCCCGGACGCCACCGAGAGCGACCCGCACGGGGCCCGGGGGGCCGTCCGCGACGGGGGGGTGCACGTGCACTCGGTCCGGTTGCCCGGACTCGTGGCGCACCAGGAGGTGCTGCTGGGCAACGAAGGCGAACTGCTGACCATCAGGCACGACTCGATGCACCGTTCGTCGTTCATGCCGGGGGTGCTGACCGCCGTCCGTGCCGCCGCCGGGCGCCCGGGCCTGACCGTCGGCCTCGAACCGTTGCTCGGCCTGTGAACCCCCGCCTCGTCGTCGCGCTGCTGTCCGCGGCGCTGATCGCCTACTTCGTGCTCATCGGCGACAAGGCACTCATCCTGTTCAAGGACGGCAGCCCGGCCACGATCGGCCTCGGCGTGGCCGCCCTGCTGATGCCGCTGATCGGCGCGATCCTGCTGTACTTCGAGTTGCGGTTCGGTTGGCGCACCCAGCAACTCGGTCGGCGCCTGGGCGACGAGGGAGGCCTGCCGGAACAGCCGGACCTGCCCACGCGGCCGTCCGGCCGGATCGACAAGGCCGCCGCCCTCCCGCATTTCGAGAAGGCACGGATCGAAGCCGAGAACGACCCGGAGAACTGGCGGGTGTGGTTCCGGCTGGCCGACGCCTACGACCTGGCCGGCGACCGCAAGCGGGCCCGCGCGGCGATGCGCACCGCGATCGAGCTCGAAGCCCGGCGCTCCTGACCGATCCGTCCGCGGCGCCCCGTTCCGGGGCCGACCTGCGGCGGCCCCGGGCCCGGCGTGACCGGCCGTCTACAGTGCGGACGTGGCCGTACCCGGATCATCCGCCGACGAGGACGACGAGCTGCCGGTCGACGTCCGGATCGCCGCCGCGCTGACCCTGACCACCGACACCCCTTCCGCGACCGCCCTCGCGCTCCTGGACGACCGCCGGATCGCCGCGCAGTGGTCGTCCGGGCTGCTCCTCGCCGGATTCGTGCTGCTCGCCGTCCTCGCGCTGCTGTCCGGCCGGGCCGACGGCACCGGACCGACGGTGCTCACCGCCGGTGCGCTCGCGGTGGCGCTCGGGGGCGGCCTGCGGCGATGGCGGATCGAACGCGCCCGGTCGCGCGCCCGGACCGCGGACGCCGCGTTGCCCCGGGCGGAGCGCCTGCTGCTGCTGGCCGGCATCCACCGCGGCCGGCAGGCCAACCGGATCCCGGTGCCGCTGCTGCGGGAACTCGCGCGGTGGCGCGCGGACGCGGCCGTCCCGGAGCTGCTGATGCTCGTCGGTGCGTCCACGGCGCTCTACCTGCCCGGGTGGCAGGACGTCCTGTCCGAGGTGTCCGGGTGGCGGATCGTCGGCGCCGTGGTCCTCGTCGGTGCGCTGGCCCTCCTGGTCGGCACCACGCTGCGGGAACGGGCGCGCTGCCGAAGGTTCCTGGCCGACTCCGCCGGCTGGGGATCCGCCGGAGGCGACGCGGCAACCGCGATCTGACGGTCAGCCGCTGAGCTGCAGATCGAGGGTGCCCGTCCAGCGCCGCTCGGTCATCATCGCCCGCCCGGTGTCCAGAACCCGTGCGCCGCCCGACATCTCCCACCCGACGACCCCGACGAAGCGCCGGGTGGCGGTGTCGGTCTCGGGTACCCACCACTCACCGACCGACGCGCCCGCGTCCCGCAGGGCGGCGGCGGCCGTCGCCAGCAGGCGTCCGCCGTGTCCGCGACGGGCCCACGCCGGACGGACGTGGAGCACCAGGATCCGGCCCGTCGTGCGGTCGTCGGGATCGACCGCGGCGTGGACGAAGCCGACGGCCTCCGCGCCTTCCGTGGCCATCAGCACGGTCTGACTGGTGGCGTGCAGCGCCGCGGTCCACGAGGCGGCGAGCTGCGCGGCCGGGGTCTGGAGGACGTCGTCGGGCAGCAGGCCGGAGAAGGCGGTCCGCCAGACCTCGAGCTGGATCCAGGCCATCGCGAGACCGTCCCCGGCGACGGCCGGGCGGACCTGCGCCTGTGCCATCCGTCGATGATGACATTCCGCGGCCCCGGGCCGCAGCGACCGACCCGACGGAGGCGGTGGGCGGTTCGCGAGGTGTGGCCTGCGTCGCCTTTCTTGCTCGGTTTATCCGCTCTTGACATAGTTCACCGGGGCGACCTCCGTTCGGGGTGCGATCACGTCGTCAACAGGGTGAGACTCGACCACCCGGGTCAGCAGAGGAGCAGGCATGCGGTTCGACGGCGTCGGTACATGGGTGCGGCCGAACAGGCGGCGATTCCTGGGTACGGCGATCGCCCTGGGGGTCGGGGTGGCCCTGCCGCGGACGGCCGCTGCGGCGCCGGCCGTCGGTACCCGGATGGCCGCGGCACCGTCCGACGCGGCGACCGCCCTGCTGCCCGACGTGCCCTGGCACCTGACCGCGCGCCCCTGGCAGCCCTCCGGGCAGGACGCCTCGGGCTTCCTCGACGTCGGTGAGTGGATCGCCCGTGAGCACGCCCGGCACCAGGCCGACGACGGCTCCATCCTGGACGCCTACTCCGGTCGCGAGCAGCAGTACCAGACGCCGTACTTCGCGGTGTCGGTGGCGATGCTGGTCACCCACGGCCGCGCGACCGACCTGCTGCCGCAGGGGATCGCGGCCATGGAGCGGGCCACCGCCGCGCTGTCGCAGGGACGCTCGCGCATCCCGGAGAACCACGGCGAGTTCTACGTGGCCGCGGTGGCCAAAGCGCTGCCGCTGTACCGGCCGCACGTGCCCGCCGCGCAGTACGACGCCTGGCGCACCCGGCTGGCCACGCCTCTGGGATCCATCCTGCAGGGACTCAGCCACAACTGGCGCACTTACGCGATGAAGGGCGAGTGGCTCCGCGCGAAGAACGGTCTGGTCGACCGGGTCCTGGCGACCGCCTGGATCGAGGCGAGCTGGCTCGGCTCGCAGCGGGCGCGCCTGCAGGGGACCCGCTGGAACCAGTACGCGGACCGCTCCGGCACCCCGGACACCCACGTCTACGACGCGGCCGCCCGCAGCAACCTGTTCGCCCTCATCACCGAGGGGTACGACGGCCCGTCGGCGCCCGGGATGACCGCCCTGCTCGAGCGGGGTGCGCTCACCAGCCTGCTCATGCAGGAGCCGTCCGGCCAGAACCCGGCCGGCGGCCGCTCCGGCGACCACGTCTGGAACGACGTGTACTCGGGCAACGTCTTCGCCCAGATGGCCGAGCACCACCGTGAGAGCGACCCGCAGCTGGCCGGCCGCTACCGGCGGGCGGCGTTGATGAACCTGGCGAGCCTTTCCCGGTGGCGCCGTCCGGAGGGCGCCTACTCGGTCACCAAGAACCACTTCGACCCCGCGGACCGGGTCGGCTACGCGAGCTACAGCTGGTTCCAGAACTACAACGGCAACGTGATGTTCCATTCGCTGGAGTCGTTCGAGTCGGCCGCCGCCGAGGTGGCCGCCGTCCCCGAGCAGCCGGTGCCAGCGGAGATCGGCGGCTACGCGTTCGCCACCGATCCCGCGGTGTTCGGCAGCGCCTTCGCCAACGCCGGCGGCATGCACATGCAGGCCGCGCTGGTGGGGGCCGACGAGGTGAGCTACGGCCAGTACTGGACGGTGCTCGGCGTGACCCGCTTCGGGCGGGCGGGCTGGGACGGCCGTCTCGGGCCGTCCAACGGCGTCCGGGACCCCGGGTCGGGCCGTGCGGTGAGTTTCGCCCCGAGCTTCCCGGAGAACGGGGGTTGGTCGCGGCTGGGTGAGCTCGCGGACCGTTACGAGGGCACGGCGTCGTTCGAGTTCGTGCACCCGCTGCTGGTGCGCTGGGCCATCGACTACGCGCCGGCCCGCGGCCGCTCGGGGCCGGCGTTCCGCCACGAGTTCGTGGTGACCCCGGACGGCGTGCTGGCCACCTTGACGTCCGACACCACCGCCTTCGGGGTGACCCTGCCCGTGGTCGAGAACGACGGCCGCCCGCTGGACGTCGACTACGCCGGCGGGGTCGCGTCGACGTCCTACCCGTGGCGCACCGACGAGCAGCACTTCATCGCGACGCAGCCCGCCGCCCGCCTCGACGCCGGCACCGCCGTGGTCCGCGGCGGCATCGGTGACGTCCGCCCGGTGCAGCTGACGGTCCCCGGCGCGACCACCGCCGAGGTGTTCGTCTACCCGCGCAGCGCCGGGGACCCGTCCGCCGCCGAGGTGCGGTCCAGCTTCACCCGGTCCGGCGACGACTTCTCGACTGTCGTGGGGCGGGTCCGCGGCACCCTCTACGTCGGGCGGACCTCGGCCGGCGGCTTCGGCACCGACCTCGACCTCGACGGTGACGGCACGCCCGACGCGCACTTCGACACGGCCTGCAACTTCGTCCTGCAACTCGACGGCGGCACCGTGACCGCGGTGGAGGCCGACCGGCCGGTCACCGCCACCGTCCAGGGCCGGCGCATCGCGCTGCAGGCCTACGTGCCGCTCACCATGGCGGACGCGCCGGTCACCGTCGGCGTGACCGCCACCGCCAGCAGCGCCCAGAACGGCCGGCCGGCCGCGGCCGTGCTCGACGGCGACCCGGCCACCCGGTGGTCGGCGTCCGGCCTGGACGAGACCCTGACGCTGGATCTCGGGTCGGTGCAGGCGGTGTCGGGCGTGCGGCTGGCCTTCTACCGCGGGGACGTCCGGACCGCGACCTTCGACCTGCGCACCTCCGTGGACGGTGCGTCGTGGACGCCGGCGGGTGCCGGCCTGGTCAGCGGCGGCACCTCGACCGACGCCGAGACGTTCACCCTCGGTGGTGTGCGGGCCCGCTACGTGCGGGTGGTCAACCGGGGCAACTCGGAGAACTCCTGGATCGCCGTCACCGGCGCGGAGGTCGTCACCGCCTGACGGGCGGCCGGGCGAACCCCGGTCCGGCCGCGGGAGCCGTCCACCCCGTCCGGGCGCGGGGACGGTCGGACCCGGTCCGCCCCGGGGGACGGTCGGACCCGTCCGGGCGGCTCGACTGTCGGCCCCGGATGAGAGCATGCCGGGGTGCCGACCGTCAGCCCCACCGTCCGGACCCTGACCGCCGCCCAGGCCCGGCGGCTGGCCATCGCCGCGCAGGGTCTCGGCCGCGCCCGCCCGCTCGACGCACCGCCGGCCAGCCGGCTCCAGGTACAGCGGGCGGCGGCCGGGCAGGGACTGCTGCAGATCGACTCGGTCAACGTCCTCGCCCGGGCGCACTACATGCCGCTGTTCTCCCGGCTGGGCCGCTACGACACCGCCCACCTCGACGACGCGGTGTGGCCCACGGCCCCCGGCGTCACCGGGCGCCGGCCGCGACTGCTGGTCGAGGCCTGGGCACACGAGGCCTCCATGGTGCCGTTGGACGTCTGGACCAACCTCTGGTGGCGGCGTCGCGACCACGCGCTCGGACGCTGGAACTCCGCGATCCGGCTCGCCCGCGAGCATCCCGGGGCGCTGGACGAGGTGCTCGCGACGATCGACGAGCACGGTCCGATGACGGCGGGCCAGGTCGAGCAGCACCTCGAGAAGGGCCGGGGCGCCGGCGGCTGGTGGGGATGGTCGGCCACCAAGACGGCGTGCGAGGTGCTGTTCGCCGCCGGGTCGATCGCCACCGCCCATCGCCGCGGGTTCGAGCGCTGGTACGACCTCACCGAGCGGGTGCTGCCGGCGGCGGTGCTGGCCGCCCCGCAGCCGGACGAGACGGACGCCAAGCGCACCCTCGTCGAGATCGCCGTCCGCCGGTGCGGTGTCGGCACGCTGGCCGACATCGCCGACTACTTCCGGATGAGGACCGCCGACGTGGCCGTCGCGCTGACCGACCTGGTGGACGCCGGCGTCGTCGAGCCGGTCGCCGTCGACGGCTGGCGGGAACGCGCCTGGCGGCACGTCGACGTCCGGACCCCGCGGGCGGTCGACGGTGCGGCACTGCTGTGCCCGTTCGATCCGCTGGTCTGGTTCCGGCGCCGCACCGAGCGGCTGTTCGGGTTCCACTACCGCATCGAGATCTACACCCCGCAGGAGAAGCGGGTGTTCGGGTATTACGTGTTCCCGCTGCTGATCGACGACGCGCTCGTGGCGCGGTTCGACCTCAAGGCCGACCGGCAAGCCGGTGCCCTGCTCGTCCAGTCGTCCTGGCTCGAGCCCGGCCGGTCCGCTGACCAGGTCGTTCCCACCGCCCGCGCGGAGCTGCGCCGGATGGCCGACTGGCTGGGGCTGCCCGACGTGGTGGTCAGGCCCAGCGGTGATCTGGCACTAGCGTTGGGCGGGTGACGAGTCGCATCCCCGCCGGCGTCGCCGCCGGTCATCCGGCCACCGCGACCGCCGGCCACCAGGTCCTCACCGCGGGTGGCAACGCCGCCGACGTCGCGTGCGCGATGATCCTGGCCGGTTGTGTCGCCGAGACGATCTTCACCGGTCTCGGTGGTGGCGGGTTCGCCACCTACTACGACGCGGCCAGCGGCACCGTGACGTGTCACGACTTCTTCGTCACCGTACCGGGTCTCGACGGGACCGTCGCCGGCAAGGGTGCGGGGATCGCGGTCACCTTCGGGGGTGGCGTCCCGGTGCCCTACGACGTCGGTGGCCCGACGGTCGCCGTCCCCGGGACGCCGGTGGGCGTGGAGACGCTGCACCGCCACCACGGGTCCCTGGACTGGGCCGACATCGTCCGCCCGGCACGGGATCTGGCGGTCGCCGGCACGGAGTTCCCGCAGCAGCACGCCGCCCTGCTGACCGAGGTGTACCCGGCGTTCATGCTCGACGCCGGCGTCGCCGCCTACTCGACGGACCAGGCGGGTGAGCGGCGGCTGCTGCAGGCCGGTGAACGGTTGTTCCACGACGGACTCGCCGAGACCCTCGACGGCTACGCACGACACGGCTCCGCGCACCTGATGTCCGGTGCCTTCGCCGACGAGCTCATCGCGCGGGTCCGCGCCGACGGCGGCGCGATGTCGCACCAGGACCTGCAGGCGTACCGCTCGCACCACCGTCCGGCCACGGCGACGCCGTTCGCGCAGGCGGTCGTGCACCTGCGGGGCGACGACCTCGACGACATGGGGGCCACCCTGGCCCGACTGGATGTCGACGCGGTCCGGGCCGGCGGCGCGTCCCGGTCGCGGGCGTTGATCGCTGCGCTGGCCGGGGCGCCGAAGCGGTCGGACACCACGTCCTGTGTGGTCGTCGACGCCGCCGGCAATGCCTGTGCCGCAACCCATTCGCTCGGCCTCGGCTCGGGTGTGTGGGTCGGTGGGGTGCACGGCAACTCGATGATCGGCGAAGGTGAGCTGCTGCGCGGGCCGCTGGTTCCCGGCGAGCGGATGGGTTCGATGATGACACCGCTCGTCGCGCTGGACGAGGACGGCCAGCTGCTGCTGGCGGGCGGGGCGGCCGGCGGCAGCCGGATCCGCTCGTCGCTGCTGCAGGTGATGACCGCGGTGCTCGTGGAGGGCCGGCCCGTCGCCGAGGCCATCGCCCGGCCCCGGATGGCCTTCGGCGGCACCCTGGTGCACCTCGAGCCCGGATTCCCGCCGGAGACCGCGGCCGCTCTGGCCGCCGACGGCTACCAGATCCTGGACTGGGCCAACCGCGCGCCGTACTTCGGTGGGGTCTCGATGGCCACCCGCTCCGGCCTGGCCGCCGATCCGCGCCGTGGCGGTTTCGCCATCCCGCTCTGAACCCGCGCAGATGTCCGGGAGAAGAGCCGGGGCACGGGACGAGGGACGGGCACGGTCCACAGGACCGAGCAGGCGCCGGCCGCAGCGCCGGCGACCGGGCCTCGACCCGGGCCCGCCGAAGCGTCAGCCGTCGGACGGCCCCGCGTCGGCGGCGGCCAGCGAGACGGCGCCGGACACGGTGCGTCCCTTGACGGTCAGCGAGCTGCCCTCGAGGTGCTCGACCACCGGCAGGGTGCTGCGCGCGGTACCGGACACCGTGGTCAGCTCGACCTTGGCCGCCACCCCGGCGTGGATCCCGACGTGCAGGGACCCCGACACCGCCGCCAGATCGACGGTGCCGCGGCTCGCGTCGCGGATGTCGATGTCACCGGACACCGTGCGCACCATGGCCCGTCCGTCGGCTCGCCCCACGGCGACCGCGCCGGAGGCGGTCTTGACCTCGATGCGCTCGGCGCGCCCGGTGATCCCGACCGCGGCCGACTCGGTCCGGGCGCGGACGCCCGACCCGGCGGGGGCGGTGATGCGGACGATGAACCCGCTGTGCCAGCGACGGCGGGCCGGCTCGCTGTCGACGATCAGCTTGCCGTTGTCGAACGACACCAGCACGTCCTCGGTGGCGTCGTCGGACGGCCCCGGCGCGGGCTGCTCGGCCGGCGTCCAGCCGGACACCGAGCGGATGACGTCGTCCAGGAAGCCGCCCGGGGCGTCGTCGGCGGTGATCACGTCGACGGTGGTCATGCTGGTGTCGGTCAGCTCGACGGTGACCGCGCCGGCGGCGTTGCGCACCTCGCAGGTGATCGGCTCGGGTGTCAGGTAGTGGTGCATCGGATCCTCCGGAGGCAGGGCTGGTCGGGCGGGGGCTGCGGATCAGCCCTGGACGTAACCGCTGATGGTCTCCCCGCGGGGGGTGTCGCGGTCGTGGCGCTCCGCCTTGTCCTTCCACTTGCGCGGCAGGTCGGTCTTGATGGACTCGGCGACGGCCCGGGAGATGAACGAGTTCAGCGAGACACCCTGCTCGGCGGCGGCCTTCTCGGCCCGGCCCTTGAGCTCGTTGAACATCCGGACCGTGGTCCGGGTGAGGTCACCGCCGGCCTCGGCGAACGTCCGCTCGTGGCCGCGGTCCGTCCCGTCGGCGTCGCCGCCGTCGTCGCGGGCGGTGTCCGGGGTCGCGGCCGGCGTGGCCGTGCCGCCGGGAGCCCGGTCGGCGACCACCCGCACGTCGCGGCCCTCGATGCGGACGTCGACCGTCACCGGGGTGCCACCCGCGGACAGCTGGCGGGTCACCTCCGCGGCCAGGTCGGACAGGGCGTGCATGAGCGCGAGCCGGGCCGACGGCTCCAGGGCGGCGGCAACGGCCGACGCGGCCCGTCGGGTGGCCTCGTCACCCAGGGAGGCCGCCGCGGTCAGGTTGTCGCGGAGTTCGGAGGTGTACGTCGAAAGGTCCATGACACCACTGTGACACCACAGGTGACACCACGCAAGGGAAACGTGGTGTCAGGGACCCGGAGAACGGCGCCGACGCGGCTCCACCGGGCTCCGACCTGCGGCGAAAGGCCCACTAGAGTACGGGGAATGACCCTCGCCAGCGCCAGCCGTTACGTGTCCCTGCTCGGTGACCAGGTCCGCAACGAGCTCGCCGCCAGTCAGCAGTACCTGGCGATCGCCGTGTGGTTCGACTCCCACGACCTGCCCCAGCTGGCGCGGCACTTCTACCGGCAGTCGGTCGAGGAGCGCAACCACGCGATGATGATGGTCCAGTGGATGCTGGACCGGGACCTCCCGGTGACCATCCCGTCGGTGCCCGAGGTGCGCAACGACTTCGCCGAGGTCACCGAGCCGATCGCGCTGGCACTGAGCCAGGAGAAGCAGGTCACCGATCAGATCCGCACCCTGTTCGCCACCGCGCGGGAGGAGAACGACGCGCTGGGTGAGCAGTTCATGCTGTGGTTCCTCAAGGAGCAGGTCGAGGAGGTCGCGTCCATGAGCACGCTGTTGACCATCGCGCAGCGGGCCGGCCGGGACTGGTTCGAGATCGAGACGTTCCTGGCCCGCGAGCTCGTCGGCGACGGCGGCCTCGACACCGACGCGCCGACGGCCGCGGGCGGGGCGCTGTAGCCCGTGCTGCGTGTGCAACTCGTCGGCGCGACCAGCTTCTCGCCGCCCGCCGACGTCCCCTGGGACACCGACGCCGACGGCGGACAGGCGCTGGCCGAGTTCGCCGGCCGCGCGTGCTACCAGTCGTGGTCCAAGCCGGTGGCCTCGACGGCGACCAATGCGGGCTACCTGCGGCACATCCTGCAGGTCGGGCACCTGTCGGTGCTGGAGCACGCCAGCGCGACCTTCTACGTCACCGGGGTGTCCCGTGCCCTGGCCCACGAGCTGATCCGGCACCGGCACCTGTCGGTGTCGGAGCTGTCGCAACGTCATCATCCCGCCGAGGACGTCGTCGTCCCCACCGCGATCGAGCGCGACCCCGAGTTGCGTGAGCTGTTCCTGACCTCGACGGCGGCGGCCCGGGAGGCCTACACGACCGTCCTCACCGCGCTGGAGGCCAAGGTGGAGACCGCCCCGGCCGGGACGCTCAACCGTAAGCAGGCCCGCCAGGCCGCCCGCTCGGTGCTCACCCACGCCACTCCCACGGTGCTGGTCGTGACCGGCAACCTCCGGGCGTGGCGGCACTTCGTCGGGATGCGCGCCTCCGACGCCGCCGACACCGAGATCCGCGCGCTGGCCGTCACCGTCCTGCGGGAGCTGCTGCAGGTGGCGCCGCACGCGTTCACCGACTTTCGGATCTCCCAGCTCCCCGACGGCTCGGAGACCGCGGCCAGCCCGCTGATCGGCGAGGGCTGACGCTTCCCCGGGTGTCCGTCGGCCCCGCCGGCTGCGTCACCGTCGGCGGTGATGGGTACCGTCGCGTCTGTGCCTGATACCGGACCCACCACCGTCGCCCAGCGCGAGCGGGCCGCCCTCGCGGACCTCTTCGACGAGGTCGGGCCCGACCAGCCCACGCTCGACGAGGGGTGGCTGACCGCCGACCTGCTGCACCATCTGCTGATCCGCGAGGAGCGACCGGACGCCGCCGTCGCGCAGTTCGTCGGACCGTTGAACTTCTGGGCCGAGCGGGTCGTCGACGGGTACCGGAAGCTGCCGTGGGCGCAACGGGTGGACCGCTGGCGGCAGGGACCGTCGGGTCTGAGTCCGGCCCGCATCGGCAGGATCGACGCGGCGATGAACACCGTCGAGCACTTCATCCACCACGAGGACGTGCGTCGCGGGGTGCCCGGCTGGACCGTGCGCACCCTGGACCCGGAGACCGGACAGGCGGTCCTGGACGCCGTCCGCAGTCGGATGTCGGGTCTGCAGCTGAGGAAGCTCGGCGTGGGCGTGCAGGGACGGCTGCCGGACCGGCGGACCTTCCAGATCCGGCTCGGCGACCCGGCCGTCACGCTGGTCGGCGCCCCGAGCGAGCTGCTGTTGTGGATCAGCGGCCGTCGCACCGCGTGTGAGGTGGAAGTCGAGGGCTCACCGGCCGCGCTGGAGATGGTTGAGCGGGCCTCCCGGCGGTAGGTTGAGCGCATGACAACCCTGTTCGCGGGCCCGACCGGGCGTCCGGGACGGCCTTTCGGGACCGTCCTCTCGGCGATGATCACCCCGTTCGACGCCGAGGGCAGGCTCGACCTGAAGGTCGCGGCCGAGCTCGCGACCCGGCTGGTGGACTCCGGCGGGCACGACGGGCTGGTCCTCAACGGCACCACCGGCGAGTGCCCGACGACCACCGACGCCGAGAAGGCGGACCTCATCCGGGCCGTCGTCGACGCGGTCGGCGACCGTTGCACCATCGTCGCCGGCGCCAGCACCTACGACACCGCGCACTCGATCCAGCAGGCCCGGGACGCCGAGAAGGCGGGTGCCCACGGCACCCTGCTGGTCACCCCGTACTACTCCCGGCCGCAGCAGGCCGGCCTGCTCGCGCACTTCACTGCCGTCGCCGACGCCACCGACCTGCCCGTGATGCTGTACGACATCCCGGCCCGTTCGGTGGTGCCGATCGAGGTCGACACCATGCTCCGGCTCGCCGAGCACCCGCGGATCACCGCGGTGAAGGACGCCAAGGGCGACCTGCTCGCCGGCGCCCGGGTGATGAACGAGAGCGATCTGGCCTTCTACTCCGGCGACGACCCGCTGACCCTGCCGTGGATGTCCATCGGCGCGGTCGGCATCGTCAGCATCATCGCCCACGTCGTCGGACCGCACGTCCGCGCCCTGGTCGACGCCGCCAACGCCGGTGACCTCGTCGAGGCACGCCGGATCCACAACCTGCTGATGCCGGCGCACACCGCCATGGCGCGGACCGGCGGCGGCGCCGGCCTCGTCTTCGCCAAAGCCGCCCTGCGCCTGCAGGGTCTCGAAGTGGGCGATCCGCGGCTCCCGCAGCTGCCGGCCACTCCTTCCCAGATCGAGCTGATCGCCGGCGATCTGGACCGAATCCAAGAGCTGAGTAACTGACACGTGAGCAGTGCCAACCAGAATCGCAACCAGAACACCCCGAACCGCGGCGGGTCCAACCAGGGCCAGGGCGGCTACCGGTCGCAGGCGCCCGCGCCGAAGCCGCAGCTGACGCCGCCGCCGAAGCTGGCCGACAACGCCCTGCGCGTCGTCGCCCTCGGCGGGATCGGTGAGATCGGCCGCAACATGACGGTCTACGAGTACCGCGGGAAACTGCTGATCGTGGACTGCGGTGTGCTGTTCCCCGAGGCCACCGAGCCCGGCGTCGACCTCATCCTGCCCGACCTGCGGCTCATCGAGGACCGCATCGAGGACATCGAGGCCGTCGTCATCACCCACGGCCACGAGGACCACATCGGTGCGCTGCCGTGGCTGCTCCGGCTGCGTCACGACATCCCGGTGCTGGGCGCGAAGTTCTCGCTCGCCCTCATCGAGGCCAAGTGCCGCGAGCACCACCTCAAGCCCAACCTGCAGGTCGTCACCGAGGGCGAGCTGCGCTCGACCGGCGACTTCGACCTGGAGTTCTTCGCGGTCAACCACTCCATCCCGGACGCGCTCGCCGTCGGCATCCGCACCGACGCCGGCACCGTGCTGCACACCGGTGACATCAAGCTCGACCAGCTGCCGTTGGACGGCCGCCTCACCGACCTCGGCGGTTTCAGCCGGTTCGGCGACGAGGGCGTCGACCTGTTCCTGGTGGACTCCACCAACGCCGAGGTGCCCGGGTTCGTCCCGCCGGAGCGCGACATCGGGCCGGTGCTCGACTCCTACATCGGTGCCGCCCGCCAGCGGGTCATCGTCGCGTCGTTCGCGTCGCACGTGCACCGCATCCAGCAGGTCATCGACGCCGCCTACAAGCACAAGCGCAAGATCGCCTTCGTCGGCCGGTCGATGGTGCGCAACATGCAGATCGCCCAGGAGCTGGGGTACCTGCACGTGCCGGACGGCATCGTCCGGTCGCTGGACAAGCTGCTCGACCTGCCGCCCAGCCAGGTGGTGCTCATCTCCACCGGCTCGCAGGGCGAGCCGCTGTCGGCGCTGTCCCGGATGGCCCGCGGCGACCACCGCCAGGTCAACCTGGAGGAGGGCGACACCGTCATCCTGGCGTCCTCGATGATCCCCGGCAACGAGACCTCGGTCTTCACCGTGGTCAACGAGCTCGCCCGGATCGGCGCCCAGGTGATCCACCAGGCCAACGCCAAGGTGCACGTCTCCGGTCACGCCTCGGCCGGCGAGCTGCTGTACCTGTACAACGCGGTCAAGCCCAAGAACGTGATGCCCGTGCACGGTGAATGGCGCCACCTGCGCGCCAACGCCAAGCTCGCGAACCTGACCGGTGTCCCCGAGTCCCGCATCCTGCTGGCCCCCGACGGCGTGGTCGTGGACCTCGTCGAGGGCAGAGCGTCGATCGTCGGCGGCTTCGAGGTCGGGCACGTGTACGTGGACGGCAACGCCGTCGGCGACGTCGGGACCTCGACGCTGTCCGACCGCCTGGTGCTGGGCGAGGGCGGCTTCATCTCCATCACCATCGCCATCGACGGGCTCACCGGACGCGCGGTGCAGTCACCGCAGATCTCCGGGCGCGGCTTCTCCGACGACCCGAAGGCGCTCGACGCCGTCCTGCCGCTGATCGAGATGGAGTTGTCGGTCACCGAGGCCGACGGCATCACCGACCCGCACCGCATCGCGCAATCCGTCCGTCGGATCGTCGGCAAATGGGTCGGCGAGGTCTACCGCCGTCGCCCGATGATCGTCCCCACCGTCATCACGGTCTGAGTTCCGCGGACCTCACAGCCGGCTCGGACCGGCGGTGAGGTTGCCGACGCCGCGATGTCATCACCGCGCGGATCCGGACCTCGGCCGTTAACAGGCGGGCACCGGCGACGACACGGACGGGTCCGAGACTCGACGGGTGACCACCTCCCTCGGTACCCCGGGTCGCGGCCGGCCGGCCGGCGCGAGCGGCACCCTGACGCACTGCCCGTACTGCAGCCTGCAGTGCGGCATCCGCATGGTGGCCGGCGACCGGCCCGCCACGCTGCAGCCGCAGGAGGACTTCCCCACCAACCGCGGGGGACTGTGCTCCAAGGGCTGGACCGCGGCGAACCTGCTGGACCACCCGGACCGGCTGCTCACCCCGCTGGTCCGCCAGGTCCGCGGGGACCGGACGTCGGCGTTGCGCCCGGCGACCTGGGACGAGGCGCTCGGTCGCATCGTCGAGGCCATCGGACAGGCGCAGCTCCGGTACGGGCCGGACGGGGTCGGCTGCTTCGGCGGCGGCGGGCTGACCAACGAGAAGGCCTACCAGTTCGGCAAGTTCGCCCGGGTCGCGCTGCGGACCAGCGCGATCGACTACAACGGCCGGTTCTGCATGTCGTCGGCGGCCACCGCCGCCAACCGGGCGTTCGGTATCGACCGGGGGTTGCCCTTCCCGCTCGCCGACATCGCCCGGGCGCAGGCCATCCTGCTGGTCGGCTCCAACCCGGCCGACACCATGCCGCCGGCGATGCAGTACTTCGACGAGGGCCGCGCCGACGGCGCCACGCACATCGTGGTCGACCCCCGCCGCACCGCCACCGCCGCCGGCGCCGCCCTGCACCTGGCGCCCATCCCCGGCACCGACATGGCGCTGGCGAACGGCCTGCTGCACATCGCCATCCGCGAACAGCTGATCGACCGCGCGTTCATCGCCGAGCGCACCACCGGTTTCGACGCGCTGCGGGCGCGGGTGTCCGCCTACTGGCCGGACCGCGTCGAGCGGATCACCGGGATCCCGGTCGCCCAGCTGCAGCAGACCGTGCGCACCCTGGCCCGGGCGTCGTCGGCGATGATCCTCACCGCCCGCGGTGCCGAGCAGCACAGTTCGGGCACCGACATCGCCCAGGCCTTCATCAACCTGGCGCTGGCGCTGGGCCTGCCGGGCCGGCCGTTCTCCGGGTACGGCACCATCACCGGCCAGGGCAACGGGCAGGGCGGCCGTGAGCACGGTCAGAAGGCCGACCAGCTGCCCGGTTACCGCAAGCTGACCGACCCGGCCGACCGGGCGCACGTCGCCGCGGTGTGGGGGATCGACCCCGCCGAGCTGCCGCTGCCGGGGAGGTCCGCCTTCGAGATGCTCGACCGGATGGGCGCCGACGGCGGCGTCCGCGCGTTGCTGGTGCTGGCTTCCAACATCGTCGTCTCCGCGCCGGACGCCAACCGCATCAAGGACCGCCTGGACGCCCTGGACTTCCTGGTGGTCAGCGACATCTTCCTGTCCGAGACCGCGGCGATGGCCGACGTCGTCCTCCCCACCGCCCAGTGGGCCGAGGAGGAGGGCACGATGACCAATCTGGAAGGGCGGGTGCTGCACCGCGTCCGGGCCCTGCCGCCACCCGCCGGGGTGCTGACCGACCTCGAGCTGATGGCCGAGCTCGCCGCCCGGTTGGGCCGTGGCCGGTACTTCAGCAGCGACCCCGCGGTGGTGTTCGACGAGCTGCGCCGCGCGTCCGCCGGTGGCGTCGCCGACTACGCCGGGATCACCTGGGACCGCATCGACGCCGAACAGGGCGTGTTCTGGCCCTGCCCCGACGTGGACCACCCGGGCACGCCGCGGCTGTTCGCCGACCGCTTCCCGACCGCCACCGGCAGGGCGGTGTTCCTGCCCGTGGACTACCGGGCCGCCAACGAGCAGACCGACCTGCGCTACCCCTACCTGCTGACCACCGGCCGGCTCGCCGCCCAGTACCAGAGCGGGACGCAGACACGCCGCGTCCGCACGCTCAGCCACGCCGACCCCAGCGTGACGATGCACCCCGATCTGGCCCGCGCCGTGAGCGTGGCGGCGGGGGATCTCGTCGAGCTCGAGACCCGGCGCGGCCGGGCCACGTTCCGGGCGGTGCTCGACGACACCATCCGCGCCGACACCATGTTCATCCCCTTCCACTGGGGTGGCGTGTCGTCGGCCAATCTGCTGACCGATCCGGCGCTGGACCCACACTCCCGGATGCCCGCGTTCAAGGTGTGCGCCGTCAACGCCACCCGCGTCGGTGGTGCCGACGACGACCACCTGCTGACCGCGCCCGCCGTCCGTCCCGCCGTGGCCGCCGCCCGCCCCGGCGAACCGGCCGACCCCTCCCGTTCCCGCCGCCGACCGCCGCCATCCCACCGAAAGGACGTCTTCATGGCTTCCCAGAACCGATTCCTCCAGGGCATCTATCCGTTCACCGGATCGGGTGTGGACAAGCCCGCGCCGCTGTCCGCGGACCTGGTCCGGTTGGTGCCGGACGGCGTCGTCGCCCAGGCGCTGTACTTCCGCGGCGGCAACACCAGCGACGAGCTGGTCACCGTGGTACTGGTCCGCGACGGCGTCCCGATGCGGTACTTCCCGATCGGCGCCAGGAGTGACGTGCACGTACCGCTGCGCGTGGTCGAGGACATCGAGGGTGGCAGCGCCCTCGAGCTGCACCTCGCCGCGCCCGATGGTCTCACCGGGCATGTCGTGGTCGATCTCGGGATGGTCGAGGTCTGATCGGATGACGAGCACCATGGAGAACCCGACCGGGCTGGGCGACCCGGGGGACACCCGACGGCGTCTGGTGGTGATCGGCAACGGCATGGCCGGGGCGCGCGCGGTCGAAGAGATCCTGCTCCGCGCCCGGGACCAGTTCCAGATCACCATGTTCGGGGACGAGCCGTACGGCAACTACAACCGCATCATGCTCTCGCACGTGCTGTCCGGAGAGGAGAGCGACAAGGACATCTTCCTCAACTCCATGGAGTGGTACGAGGAGAACCGGATCGACCTGCACGCCGGGATCCGGGTCACCAAGATCGACCGGCACGCCAAGCTGGTGTTCTCCGACGACGGTCGCATCACGCCGTACGACCAGCTCATCATCGCCACCGGCAGCAACTCGTTCATGCCCAGCATGGAGGGGCTGCGGATGGACGACGGCTCGCTCAAGCCCGGCGTCTTCGCCTTCCGCACCATCGACGACACCCGCGGCATGGTCGAGTACGCGACGCACGAGCACCACACCCGGGCCGTCGTCATCGGCGGCGGGCTGCTGGGTCTGGAGGCGGCCCGGGGCCTGCAGGCCTACGGGTTGACGGTGGACGTCGTGCACGCGGGCGCGCACCTGATGAACGCCCAGGTCGGCCCGCAGGCCGGCGAGATCCTGCGGCAGAGCGTGGAGAAGCTCGGCATCTTCGTGCACACCAAGGCCCGCACGACGGCCATCCTGGGCGAGGAGAAGGTCGAGGGGATCTGGCTCCTCGAGAAGCCGCAGATCCCCTGCGACATGGTCGTGGTGGCGGCCGGGATCCGACCCAACGTCGATCTGGCGGTCCGCAGCGGCTTCACCGTCGAGCGGGCCATCGTGGTCGACGACCAGATGCGCACCGTCGACAGTGACGACGTCTACGCCGTCGGCGAGTGCGTCCAGCACCGCGGCGAGGTCTACGGCCTGGTCGCCCCGCTGTGGGAGCAGGCCGTGGTGCTCGCCGACCACATCACCGGTGCCGACCCGGACGCGGCCTACCACGGCTCGCGGACCGCGACCAAGCTCAAGGTGGCCGGCGTCGACGTCGCCTCGATGGGCCTGCAGGGCCCGGAGCGCGACACCGACGAGGTGCTGGTGTTCTCCGAGCCCAAGCGCGGAGTGTTCAAGTCGCTGGTGATCCGCGACGAGAAGCTGGTCGGAGCAACGGTTCTCGGGGACACGTCCAAGGTCGCGTTCCTGATGCAGGCGTTCGACCGGGGGCTGCCGCTGCCGGAGGAACGGTTGGAGATGTTGTTCAACCTGGGCACCCCGACCGCCGAGGCCAGCGTCGAGGAACTCGCCGACGACACCCAGGTCTGCAACTGCAACGGGGTCAGCAAGGCGGCGCTGGTGCACGCCGTGGAGGGCGGCTGCAAGACCGTCGGTGCGGTGATGGACAAGACCCGGGCCGGCAAGGGCTGCGGCTCGTGCAAGACGATGGTGTGCCAGATCGTCGAGTGGGCGGCCGGCGGTGCGGTGCAGGAGGACCCGTCGGCGAACTGGTACGTGCCGGGCATCCCGATGGACAAGCCGGCGCTGATGCTGGCCATCCTGCAGCAGGAGCTCAAGTCGGTGTCGTCGGTCTTCGCCGCGCTGGCACCGGACGGGGCCGAGGAGGCCAAGTCCAAGATGGGCCTGGCGTCACTGCTCAAGATGATGTGGGCCGACGACTACATCGACGAGAAGGACGCGAAGTTCATCAACGACCGCGTCCACGCCAACATCCAGAAGGACGGCACCTTCTCCGTCGTCCCGCAGATGAAGGGCGGCGTCACCTCCGTCGAGCAGCTGCGGCGCATCGCCGACGTCGCCGAGAAGCACAAGATCCCGATGATCAAGCTGACCGGCGGGCAGCGCATCGACCTCCTCGGGGTGCCGAAGGAGGACCTGCCCAAGGTCTGGGCCGACCTCGACATGCCGTCCGGCTACGCCTACGGCAAGAGCTTCCGCACGGTGAAAACGTGCGTGGGCCAGGAGTTCTGCCGGTTCGGGGTGGGCGACTCGACCAAGCTCGGGATCGACATCGAGTCGAAGTTCCAGGGCATCGAGTCGCCGGCGAAGATGAAGCTCGCCGTCACCGGTTGCCCGCGCAACTGCGCGGAGTCGCTGGTCAAGGACGTCGGCATGGTCGCCATCGAGGGGGGCCGGTGGGAGATCTACATCGGCGGCGCCGCCGGCGCGCACATCCGCAAGGGCGACCTGCTGGCCACCGTCGACAGCCACGACGAGGTGATGACGCTCATCGGCCGGTTCATGCAGTACTACCGGGAGAACGCCAAGTGGCTGGAGCGCACCTACTCGTTCGTGCCGCGGATCGGCCTGGAGAAGATCCGGGGGATCGTCGTCGACGACACCGAAGGTCTCGCCGCCGGTCTCGACGCGCGGATGGCGACATCGATCGCCGCGTACAAGGATCCCTGGAAGGAAGGCGCCGAACCGGCCACCCCCGGCCAGTTCCGCACCGCACTGCCGCTCGAGGTCCTGCCGCAGGTGCCGATCCGGGTGGGCTCGTGAGCACCCCGGTGGTCCTGACGAACCTGGGCCCGGTGGACCAGATCCCGTTCGGCGAGGGACGGGCCTTCGACGTCCACGGTGAGCAGGTGGCGGTGTTCCGGTTACGCAGCGGCGCACTGCACGCGGTCGGCGCGGTCTGCCCGCACCGGGGCGGGCCGATCGCCGACGGCCAGATCGACGGGTCGGTCGTGGTGTGCCCGTTGCACCTCAACTCCTTCGAGCTGGCGACCGGCTGCTCGCGCACCGGGCAGCCGGACCTCGGCTCGTGGCCGGTCAGCGTCGACGACGACGGTGACCTGATCATCCAGGCGCGGCGGGCCTGACCCTCCCGCCGGCACCACCCGCCACCCGCTGTCCCGCGGGCGGTGCACCGCCGCAGCACCCGCACGTTCCCCGAGGTCCGCCGACGTACCTCCCACCTTCGCCGCACGGGAGAAGTCATGAGTTCTGACGTCACGAATGCCACGACCGCCGCGGGATCCTCCGCTGCGGGAACCGCGGTCACTCCGGGTACCACGGTCACCAAGCCCGGCCGGGCCGGACGCTGGATCGACGACTGGCGGCCGGAGGACCCGTCGTTCTGGGAGAACGGCGGCCGTCGCGTCGCCTGGCGCAACCTGGTGTGGTCGGTCACCTCCGAGCACATCGGCTTCTCCATCTGGAGCATCTGGTCGGTGATGGTGCTGTTCCTCGGACCGGCCTACGGCATCGACCCGGCCGGGAAGTTCCTGCTCACGGCGCTGCCGACGCTGGTGGGTGCCACCCTGCGACTGCCCTACACGTTCGCGGTGGCCACGTTCGGCGGGCGCAACTTCACCATCGCCGCCGCCCTGCTGCTGCTGATCCCGACGATCTTCATCGCCATCGTCCTGGAGCCCGGGGTGTCGTACACGACGCTGCTGATCGCGGCGGCCACCGCCGGTGTCGGCGGCGGCAACTTCGCCTCGTCCATGACCAACATCAACTCCTTCTACCCGCAGCGGGAGAAGGGCTGGGCGCTGGGACTCAACGCCGGCGGCGGCAACCTCGGGGTCGCGGTCGTGCAACTGATCGGTCTGCTGGTGCTGGCCACCGCCGGGGTGGACAACCCCCGGGTCATGGTGGCCATCTACATCCCGCTGATCGTCATCGCCGCCCTCGGGTCGGCGCTGAAGATGGACAACCTGACGGTGGCCAGCAACGCCAAGGGCGCTCTGCGGGAGGTCTGCCGGGACGGCCACACCTGGATCATCTCGCTGCTCTACATCGGCACCTTCGGCTCGTTCATCGGCTTCGGGTTCGCGTTCGGCCAGGTCCTGCAGGTGCAGTTCACCAAGACCCCGCTGCAGGCGGCCTACCTGACCTTCCTCGGCCCGCTGCTCGGTTCGCTGATCCGGCCCTACGGTGGCATGCTCGCCGACCGGCTGGGCGGCTCCCGGGTGACGTTCTTCAACTTCATCGCGATGGCCGTCGGGGCGTCGGTGGTGCTGATCGCGGCGCTGAACCAGACGCTGCCGCTCTACCTGGCCGGTTTCATCCTGCTGTTCATCTTCTCCGGGCTGGGCAACGGCTCGGTCTACAAGATGATCCCGGCGATCTTCGCGGCCAAGGCGGCGAAGAAGGTCCGGGCGGGGACGGAGCTGCAGGTGGCCGCGGTCGAGTCCGCCCGGTTGTCCGGGGCGCTGATCGGCATCGCCGGGGCGATCGGGGCGTTCGGTGGGGTGCTGGTCAACCTGGCCTTCCGGCAGTCGTTCCTGGCCACCAAGAGCGCCAACGCCGCGTACGTCAGCTTCATCGTCTTCTACGCGATCTGCTTCGTCGTGACCTACGCCGTCTACATTCGGAAGTCGGACAAGTCCCTGGAAGGCGTCTGAGTGGATCCGAGTACGCCGCTGCTGCCCCTGCACCTGTCGCTGGCCGGTCGCCGCGTCGCGGTGATCGGTGGCGGGCCGGTGGCGTGGCGCAAGGTGCGCTCGGCCGTCGAGGCCGGTGCCGTGGTGACGGTGGTCGCACCGTGGGCATGCGACGAGCTGACCGCAGCGGCCGCCGCCGGCGAGGTCGCCTGGGCGTGCCGGGAGTACGCCGACGGTGACCTGGCCGGCGCGTGGCTGGTCTTCGCCGCGACCGGTGACGTCGCCACCGATGACGCGGTCGAGGTGGCCGCCGATGGCGCCCGCATCTTCTGCGTGCGAGCGTCCTCCGGCGCGGGCGCCCGCAACGCCACCCGCTCGCCGGCGGTGCTGCGTCGCGACGCGGTGACGGTCAGCGTGTCGTCGGTGGACGGCGCCGATCCGCGGCGGGCGGTGGCCGTCCGCGACGCCATCGGACTGGCGCTGGACTCCGGACGGCTGCCGCTGCGCCGGGTGCGCGGGGGAGCGGGCCGGGTCACCCTGGTCGGCGGCGGACCGGGCAGCGTGGATCTGCTGACCCTGGCCGGTCGCCGGGCGCTGGCGGAGGCCGACGTCGTGGTGGTCGACCGGCTCGGGCCGCGCGAGGTGCTCGGTGAACTCGGCGCGGACGTCGTGATCCTGGAGGTCGGGAAGGCGCCGGGGAAGCACCCGGTGCCCCAGCACGCCATCAACGACCTGCTCGTGGAGCACGCCCGGGCCGGCCGCCACGTGGTCCGCCTGAAGGGCGGGGACCCGTTCGTCTTCGGCCGCGGCGGCGAGGAGGTCGAGGCCTGCCGGGCCGCGGGTCTGGACGTGACCGTGGTCCCCGGCGTGTCCAGCGCCTTCGCCGTCCCCGCCGCCGCAGGCATCCCGGTCACCCACCGCGGTCTGGCCCGCCAGGTCACCGTGTTGGCCGGCCACGACGCGCACGGCGTGGTGGCGGCCGACTGGCCCGCGCTGGCCACCGCGGCGGCGGACGGCAACACCCTCGTCGTGCTGATGGGGGTCAAGCACCTGCCCTCGATCAGCGCGTCCCTGCTGGGGTCCGGGGCACCGCCCGACGTACCGGTGGCCGTCATCGAGAACGGCTGCACCCCGGCGCAGCGACTGACCGTGGGCACCCTCGCCGACATCGCGTCGGTCGCGGTGAGCCGCGGAGTGCAGTCACCCGCCGTGGTCGTCGTCGGGCGGGTGGTCGACGCGCGGTTGGTCGACGAGCGGATGCCGATCGGCTGAAGCGTGCGGACGACCGATGAGTTCGCGGCCGGGCGGCGGTCTCATCCGGTGACAGCCGTCCGCCCGACCCCGGGAGTGCCGCCATGAACGAGATCCAGGTACCCGACAGTCCCGCCGAGCTCTGGGCCGCCGTCCACGCCGCCCGCAGGTCGCTGGCCGAGGAGCTCGCGACGCTGACGCCGGACCAGTGGGCGGTCCCCACGCTCTGCACGGCGTGGACCGTCGAGGAGGTCGTCGCCCACCTGACCGCGGTCGCCTCGGTCGGCCGGATCCGTTGGATCCGCAGTGTGCTGGGCGCCCGGTTCGACTTCGACCTGCACAACGCCCGCCGGCTGGCCGAGCACCGCGGTGCCACCACCGCCGGGACGCTCGAGCGCTTCCGGGCGGTCTCCGCAGCGTCGGTCGGGCCGTCACGGCACACCGCGGCGTGGCTCGGTGAGGTGCTCGTGCACGGCCAGGACATCCGCCGGCCGCTCGGGTCGTCGACCACGCCGTCGATCGGGGCGGCGACGGCGGTGGCCCGGTTCTTCGCCTCCCGCGACTTCGCCGTGCCCAGCCGGACCACCGCGGCCGGGCTACGGCTGGAGGCCACCGACGGGCCGTTCGCCGCCGGCGCCGGACCTCTCGTCCGGGGCGACACGATCGCGCTGGTGATGGCGCTGGCCGGCCGGCCGGCGTACCTCGCCGACCTCCACGGACCAGGTGTCGCGGCCCTGCGGCAGCGTCAGCCGGCCACCGGCCACCGCTGATCAGGCAGCGGTCGTGCCCTCGTGGAAGCCGGGCAGGTGCGACGGGCCGACGAGCAGACCTTCGGGGCTGAGCAGCCGGGCGGTGGTCTGGCCCCACGGTTCGGTCTTCAGTCCGGCCGGCAGCTGCCGGCCCGCCGCCGTGAGCTCGGCCGCGCCGTCCGCCACCGCCGTGGGGGAGGCGAGCTCGAACTCGACCCAGGCCTGCGGGACCGGGAGGTGCGACGGCCGGCCGGGGACACCGGACGTCGCCTCGGCCGCCTGCGTCAGCAGCCACAGCCCGAAGACCTTCGCACCGTCGAGCGCCCTGGCGTGGTGGTGGCCGGGGGCGATCTCGTCGAACCGGAGGCCGAGCGTGCCGGACCAGAAGCGGTGCGTCTCGTCCGGGTCGGGACCGATCGGACCGAAGCCGGCGACGAAGCGGATGTCCATCGCCGGAACGGTGGTGGTCCGGCTCCGCCGCCTCCAGGGATGCCGGGCCGCCGACCGGTGGCGGTCGTAGGCTCTCCCGATGGCCGACCGACCGGCAACCGTGCAGGACCTCCACGACATCGCGCTCGGGCTGCCCGGAGTCACGGTCGAGCACAGCAGCGGCGGTCCGGTCTACCAGGTCGGACGGAGGTCGTTCGTGTTCTTCCGCGGCCCACGACCGGACGCGGTGGACCCGGTGACGGGGGAGCGACTGACCGACGTCATCGTGCTGTGGGTGGGTTCGGAGTCGGACAAGCAGGCGCTCGTCCAGGACCCGGCGACGCCGTTCTTCACCACACCCCACTTCGACGGTCACCGGTCGGTGCTGGTCAGGTCGTCGCAGCTGGCCGAGCTGGGCTACGAGACGCTCCGCGAGGTGGTCGAGGAGGCCTGGCTCTCCCGCGCCGGTGTGCGGGTCCGCACGGCCTGGCTCGACGAGCACCGGTGAGCGGCCGGGTCGGGCCCCTCCGGTGTGGCAGCCGGGGCACGTGGGACTGCCGGGACTAGGGTTTCCTCCATGGCCGGAAAGACCCCTGCTCCTGCGCGCGCGCGTGCCTCCACCGCCTCGGCGCCGAAGTCCGGGGCCGACGGCGCCCGCGGAGGCAGCCGTGCAGCGGGCTCGACGGCGGCGCCCCGCGCGGCGTCCGGCCGCAGCCGACCGGCGGCCGCCGGGGCCTCCGGCGCCCGCGCGACCGGCTCTCGTGGCAGAAGCACCGGCAGCACGCGGGCACCCCGCACCGCCGCCGCCCGTCCGTCGCGGCCGGCCGGCACCCCGTCCGGCTTCGCCCGGGCGATGTCGGCCCTGGGACGGGCCGTCGCCGCGCTCTGGCGCACCGTCGCCAAGGGTGTCGGGTCGCTGACCCGCGCCGTCGGCCGTGGTGCCGCCTCGGCCCGCGACCTCGACCCCGCCCACCGACGCGACGGCATCGGGCTCGGGCTGCTGGCCGCCGCGCTGATCACCGCCATCGGCACCTGGTTCGCCGCCGCCGGCCCGGTGGGCCACCTCGTCGACCAGGCGGTGAGGGTGTGGGTCGGCAGCGTCGCCGTGGTCGTCCCCGTTCTGCTGCTGATCGCCGCCGTCGTGCTGATGCGCACCGCCCCCGACCCGGCCCACCGGGCCCGCCGTGTCTTCGGCGGTCTGGCCATGACCCTGGGGGTGGTGGGCATCCTCCACGTCATCCGGGTGGCCGGTCTGGACGCCGCCGTCGACCCGGTCGCCATCCGCACCATCGCCGGCGGTGTGCTCGGCTGGCTCGTCGGACAGCCGCTGTACGCCGGACTCACCGTCGTGCCGGCGGTCCTGGTCCTGGTCCTGCTGTTCGTCTTCGGGCTGCTGCTGTTCACCGGCACACCGATCCGGGACGCGCCCTACCGGGTGCTGGACGCCTGGGACTGGGTCCGCGGCTACCGCGGGGAACCCGACGCCCACGGTCATCCGGCGTCCGACGCCGGCTGGGACGACACCCCGTCGTCCACCGACACCGTCGCGCTGGACCTGCGTGAACACGACGGACACGGCGACCCGGGCACCGCGCCCCGGATGCGCCGCCCCCGCCGTGGTGAGGCACCGGCCGGCGACGCCGACGGTGGGTTCACCCCCGGCGCCCCCGACCCCGCCGCCGGGTTCTCCGGTGCCGGCCTCGGCACCGCATCCCTGTCCGCGGCCGTGTCTCCGGGCAGCGCGGCGCTGCCGCCGTTGGTGGCCCGGCCGCCCCGCACCCCCTCGTCCGGCGTCCCGGTGCCGCCGGCCCCTCCGGCGCAGGCCGCGGCCCCGGCCGCGCCCGCTCCGGCGCGTCCGGTCGACGACCCCGAGGCGCCGCCCGCCGGCCGCCCCCGCGTGCTGCGCCCGGCCCGGCCCGACCCGGAGCCGTCGGGGATGCCGCCGATCGTCGAGCCGACCCAGCTGAGCCTGGACCGGATGACCGAGAGCGGCTATCAGCTGCCGCCGGAGACCATCCTCAAGCTCGGAGCGCCCCCGAAGCTGCAGTCGGCCAGCAACGACCAGATGATCGAGCGCCTGATGACGGTGTTCGAGCAGTTCAACATCGACGCCAACGTGTCCGGCTACATGCGCGGTCCGACCGTCACCCGTTACGAGGTCGAACTCGGCCCCGGCGTCAAGGTCGAGAAGATCACCAACCTGACCCGCAACATCGCCTATGCGGTGGCGTCGGAGTCGGTCCGGCTGCTCGCCCCCATCCCGGGCAAGTCGGCGGTCGGCATCGAGGTTCCCAACCTGGACCGGGAGATGGTGCGGCTGGGCGACGTCCTCGCCGATCCGAGCGCCCGCCGCGACCACCATCCGTTGGTCATCGGCCTCGGCAAGGACGTCGAGGGCGGCTTCGTCACCGCCAACCTGGCCAAGACCCCGCACCTGCTCGTCGCGGGCGCCACCGGCTCGGGCAAGTCGTCGTTCGTGAACTCGATGCTGGTGTCGCTGCTGCAGCGGGCGTCGCCGGCCGAGGTCCGGATGATCCTGATCGACCCGAAGATGGTCGAGCTGACGCCCTACGAGGGCATTCCGCACCTCATCACGCCGATCATCACCCAACCGAAGAAGGCCGCCGCCGCGCTGGCCTGGCTCGTCGAGGAGATGGAACAGCGGTACATGGACATGCTGGCGCACGGGGTGCGCCACATCGACGACTTCAACCGCAAGGTGCGCAAGGGCGACATCACCGCACCGCCCGGATCGCAACGGGTCTACCGGCCCTATCCGTACATCCTGGGGATCATCGACGAGCTCGCCGACCTGATGATGACCGCCCCGCGGGACGTCGAGGAAGCGATCGTCCGGATCACCCAGAAGGCCCGTGCCGCCGGCATCCACCTGGTGCTGGCGACGCAGCGGCCGTCCGTGGACGTGGTGACCGGCCTGATCAAGACCAACGTGCCGTCGCGGCTCGCGTTCGCCACGTCGTCGCTGACCGACTCCCGGGTCATCCTCGACCAGCCGGGTGCGGAGAAGCTGATCGGCATGGGCGACGGGCTGTACCTGCCGATGGGCGCGGGTCGCCCGATCCGCATCCAGGGTGCGTTCGTCTCCGACGAGGAGATCGCCGAGGTCGTCGCGTTCGCCAAGACCCAGGCCGAGCCCGACTACACCGAGGGCGTCACGGTGGTGAAGCAGGACCCGTCCAAGGCCGTCGACCCCGACATCGGCGACGACCTGGAGATCCTGCTGCTGGCCGTCGAGCAGGTCGTCACCTCGCAGCTGGGGTCCACGTCGATGTTGCAGCGCAAGCTGCGGGTCGGTTTCGCCAAGGCCGGCCGGCTGATGGACCTGATGGAGAACCGCGGCATCGTCGGGCCGTCCGAGGGCTCCAAGGCCCGCGAGGTGCTCGTCCGTCCCGAGGAGCTCGACTCGGTGCTGTTTCTCATCAAGGGCAGCGACGAGCCCGTCGAGGACTGACGTCGCCCCGTGCCCGCCGTCGAGCTGCCGTCCGGGCTCGTGGTGTACGGCCGCCGTCGGAACGCCCCACCGGCCGGCGGCGCCGATCTGCTGATCGCGCTGGGCTCAGGGCCGTTGCCGCCATGGGTGGCACGCGTCGTGCGCTGGCCGGACTTCGGGCTGCCGCTCAGCACGGCCGACGCCCTCGACGCGCTCGAGGTGGGCCTGAGTCGCGCCCGCGCCGGCGAGCGGGTCGAGATCTCCTGCCGCGGTGGCCGCGGCCGCACCGGCACCGCGCCGGCCGCGATGGCGATCCTGGATGGGCTGCATCCGGGGTCGGCGGTGGCGTGGGTGCGCGCCACGTACGACCGGCGCGCCGTGGACACCCCGTGGCAGGCATGGTGGGTGCGGTACCGGGTGGCAGGGCGCTGACGGCCGGCGGTAGCGCGGATGCCGATCAGGGCATCAGATCTCGTGCAGCCCGCAGCATCGACGTCGATCGTGGGCCGGAGGAGGTCACGCATGCGTCTGCGCCGCAGTGACCCGGCCCGCCCGGGCATCGCCCGCGTCCGCCGGGGCAAGGGGTGGACCTACCGTTGGGCGGACGGCGGCGTGGTCACCGACCCGGAGATCAAGCGACGGATCGCCGAGCTCGTCATCCCACCGGCATGGCAGGACGTCTGGATCAGCCCGCACCACAACGGCCACATCCAGGCCATCGGCACCGATCAGGCCGGTCGCCGGCAGTACCTGTACCACGAGCGGTGGCAGGAGAAGCGGCACGAGCTGAAGTTCGAGCGGATGCTCGAATTCGGTGCCGGGTTACCGCCCGCGCGGGAGATCGTCGCCGAGCACCTCGCCCAGGACGGCCTGACCCGGGAACGGGTGCTGGCCGCGGCGTTCCGGATGCTCGACGTCGGCTACTTCCGCATCGGCGGCGAGACCTACGCCGAGACCAACGGCAGCTTCGGGCTGGCCACGCTGCGCCGCGACCACGTCAAGCAGCAGGGCGACCTGCTGGTGTTCAGCTACTCGGCCAAGAGCGGGCTGGACCATGAGGAGCACATCGCCAACCCGCCGCTGGCGCAGGTGGTGGAGAAGCTGCGCCGGCGGCGGAGCGGTCCGGAGACGCTGCTCGCCTACCAGCAGCACCGGCAGTGGCACCGCATCTCCAGCGCCGACATCAACCGTTACATCAAGGACGTAATGGACCTGCCGGTGTCGGCCAAGGACTTCCGCACCTGGCACGGCACCGGGATCGCCGCCGTGGCGCTGGCCGAGCAGCAGACCGGCCACGATCCGGACACGTCGTGGACGCCGACCTCGCGCAAACGCGCCGTCGCGGCGGCCATCAAGGCGACCTCGGCCCGGCTGGGCAACACCCCGGCGGTGGCGCGCCGTTCGTACGTCAACCCCAAGGTGGTCGAACTGTTCGAGAAGGACCGCACCGTCGCGGAGGCCGTCGGGCAGGCGCGGGCCGCGTTGCCGGACGTCTTCGAGGACGAGATCGCGCTGCTGGCCGCCACTCCCGTGGTGGAGAACGCGGTCATCGAGCTGCTGCGCTGAGTTAGTCCGCGGTCGAGAACGCGGTCGTCGAGCTGCTGCGTCGGGCTCGTCCACCGGGGGCCGGGCACTCAGCGACCGTTGTGACGACTCCGCGACGGTTCCGGCTGCCTGCAACCGTCGCGATGCCGACGCGGTCGTCGCGAAGTCGAGGACGTCAGGACGGGGCGGCCCCGCCCGACTCCCGATGCGCGAGCCAGGCCCGCAGCGCGTCCTCGGAACCGGCGGCCAGGTTGGGCAGCGGCAGCTCGTCCACCGGCAGCCAGGCGACCTGGCGGTAGCGCTCGGAGATCTGCAGGGGCAGCCGGCCCTCGAGGTGGCAGCCGAAGGCGATGAGCTGGACGGGACCGTCGTCGGTGGTCACCTGGGTGTCGTACACCTCGGGGCCGACGACGACGGCCTGCCCGGTGGAGGCCCGGACCAGGCGGGACAGCTCCACCGCCCCGTCGGTGGCGTCCAGATCGGCGGTCCCGCCGGGCAGTTCCCACTGCTGGTCGTGCACCCTCCGGGCCAGCAGCACCTTGCCGTTGCGCACGACGACGGCGGTCAGCTGGGTGGGCATCCGGTGGCGGGCGGTCATCAGGAGCACTCCGGTGGGACGGGGGCGGCGGCAGGGTCAGCGGACGACCCTACCGCCGCGACCCGTCAGACCAGACCGAGCTCGCGGATGGCCTTGCGCTCGTCCTCGAGCTCCGCGACGGACGTCGCGATGCGGCCCTTGGAGTAGTCGTCGATGGTCAGACCCTCGACGATGGACCAGTTCTGGCCGTCGCTGGTGACCGGGAACGACGAGATCAGGCCCTCCGGCACGCCGTAGGAACCGTCGGAGACGATGGCCGCCGAGGTCCAGTCACCCTCCGCGGTGCCGTGCACCCAGGTGTGGATGTGGTCGATCGCGGCATTGGCCGCCGACGCCGCCGACGACGCCCCGCGGGCCTCGATGATGGCCGCGCCGCGCTTGGCGACGGTGGGGATGAAGGTGTTCTCCAGCCACTCGAACTCGACCTGCTCGGCGACCGGACGGCCACCGAACTGCGCGCGGTACAGGTCGGGGTACTGGGTCGCGGAGTGGTTGCCCCATACGACCATGTTGGTGATGTCCTCGACCGACACGCCGAGCTTCTTGGCCGCCATCGACTGCGCGCGGTTGTGGTCGAGCCGCATCATGGCGCTGAACCGCGACGCCGGGATGTCGGGGGCGTTCTGCTGGGCGATCAGCGCGTTGGTGTTGGCCGGGTTGCCCACCACCAGGATCTTGACGTCGTCGGCGGCGCCGGCGTTCAGCGCCTGTCCCTGCGGCTTGAAGATGCCGCCGTTGGCGGCGAGCAGGTCGCCACGCTCCATCCCCGGACCACGGGGACGGGCGCCGACCAGCAGCGCCACCCCGGTCCCGTCGAACGCCTTCGTGGCGTCGTCGGTGATGTCGATGCCGGCGAGCAGCGGGAACGCGCAGTCGTCGAGCTCCATCGCGGTGCCCTCGGCCGCCTTGAGGGCGGGGGTGATCTCGAGCAGGCTGAGCTGCACCGGGGTGTCCGGGCCCAGCATCTGCCCCGACGCGATGCGGAACAGCAGGGCGTAGCCGATCTGGCCGGCTGCGCCGGTGACCGTGACCTTGACGGGGGCCTTGCTCATGGTCCTCCTCCTTGAGGCAAAACGAGATTGCCTGGATCGCGAATGGTGATGCACCGCAACGGGAGTCGCGACGGTTGTCCGGTCACCTCGACGGCGGCCGGCGGTGTTCGACGTGCCTGGTACCGATCAGCATGTCAGGCGATGGGAGCCCGAAAAACCGACGAGGGCAACCTCACAGCCGACTCCCGGTCCATCAGCCACAGCGTCCGGGCGGTACCGACGGCGCCGACGGCCGGGACGGCGACCTCGCCCGCCCCGCCCAACGCCATCGCCACCGCGTCCGCCTTGGCCGATCCGCCGGTGACGACCCACACCTCGGTGGAGGTGCGGATCGTCGGCAGGCTCAGGGAGATCCGCACCGGCGGCGGCTTGGGGGAGTTGCGCACCGGCAGCGCGGTCCGGGTGTCGTACACCCCGGGATGCTCGGGGAAGATCGACGCGACGTGACCGTCCGGGCCCATCCCGAGCAGGGTGACGTCGAAGGTGCCGTGCAGGTCGACGAGGTCGGCGTAGGCGGCCGCGGCCGCATCGACGTCGGCACCGAACGGGCCGTCGGACGGGGCCATCGGATGCACCCGCGACGGATCGACCGGAACGTGGTCGAGCAGCGCCTCCCGGGCCTGCAGCTCGTTGCGCTCGGGGTCGGCGGAGGGCACGAAACGCTCGTCCCCCCAGAAGATCTCGACCCGGCGCCAGTCGACGGCGGCGCGGCTGCCGGACTCCCGGATCTTGGTCAGCAGCCCGATGCCGATGGTGCCGCCGGTGAGCACCACCGAGGGGATCCGGCCGGCGGCCTGCAGGTCGACCAGCTTGGTCACCAGCCGGGCGGCGGCGTCCGCGGCGACGTCGTCGGACGTCGGCAGCAGCACCAGTTGCGGGGTCACGACGCGGCCGCCGTGGTGCCGGACTTGCGCGACCGCGAGCGTTTCGGCTTGCTGGTGCTCTCCGGGTCGGCGCCGTCGGTCTCCAGCGGCGCCGGCAGCGCCGGGCGGCCGTCCGCCTTGCGTGCCGTCCGCCGGGTGGCGCCGCGGTCGTTGTCCAGCACCAACGGGATCCCCTTCACGAGCACCTCGTGGTAGACCTCGTCGGCGTCCAGCCGGCGCAGCTCCTCGGCGATGCAGTCCCGCAGCCCGCGGCGCGGCAGCGACAGCTGCCGGTCCGGCTGGTCCGGCGTGGACAGCGTCGCGGTGCTGTCCTCGTCGCGGCTGAGCACGATGTCGCCCGACCGGCGGGTCAACGTCACACTCTGCATGCCGGCGCCGGCCTTGGTCTTGCGCCGGGTCACCGGGCACTTCAGCCGCATCGCGAGCCAGCCGGCGAGCAGATCCGTCGACGGGGAGTCCGACGCCCCCTCCACGACCGCCGAGGTGATCGTCTCGAACGGCGGCTGGTCCAGGGTCGAGGCCAGCAGGCCCCGCCACAGCGTGAGCCGCGTCCAGGCCAGGTCGGTGTCACCCGGCTGGTAGGACTTCTCGCGCTCCAGCAGGGTCGCGTGCGGCCGCTTGGACGACGCCGCATCGGTGATCCGCCGCTGCGCGAGCGCGCCGATCGGGTCCTCGGCGGGCACCGCGGGCTCCGACACCGGCCACCAGGCGACGACCGGTGCGTCGGGCAGCAGCAGGGGCAGCATCACCGAGGCGCCGTGGTCGACGAGTTCGCCGAACAGCCGCAGCACGATGACCTCGCTGGCGCCGGCGTCGCCGCCGACCCGGATCTGGCCGTCCAGCCGGGGCGTGCCGCGGCGACCGCCGCGGGCGATGACGATGACCCGGCAGGGGTGCTCGAACGACGCCTCGTTGGCCGCGCGGATGGCGTCCTCGGACACGCTCTCGTCGGTCACGATCACCATCGTGAGCACCCGGCTGGTGGAGACCATGCCGCCGGATTCACGCAGGTCGACCAGCTTCTTGTTGATCGCGCCGGTCGTCGTCGCGGGGATGTCGATGATCACGTGCGGGATCCTCTCGTGCGCGGGGCGGCAACCGGGGTCGGCCGTGCGGGTGCGGTCACGGACGGCGCCAGACGCGGCCGTCGCGGGCCATCATGGCGTCGGCCGACGGCGGGCCCCAGGTGCCGGCGGGATACTGCTCGGGCTGCTTCTTCGTCCGCGCCCAGGCCTTCTCGATCGGGTCCAGGATCTTCCAGGACAGCTCGACCTCCTCGTCCTGCGGGAACAGCGACGGCTCGCCCAGCAGCACGTCCAGGATGAGCCGCTCGTAGGCCTCCGGGGACGCCTCGGTGAACGACTGGCCGTAGGAGAAGTCCATGTTGACGTCACGGACCTCCATCGACGGACCGGGCACCTTGGAGCCGAAGCGGATGGTGATGCCCTCGTCCGGCTGCACCCGGATGACCAGCGCGTTGGCGCCGAGCTCCTCGGTGTCGTTGGACGAGAACGGCAGGTAGGGCGCCCGTTTGAACACGACGGCGATCTCGGTGACGCGGCGGCCCAGCCGCTTGCCGTGCCGCAGGTAGAACGGCACCCCCGCCCAGCGCCGGGTCTCGACGAGGACCTTGATGGCGGCGTAGGTCTCGGTGGTGGAGTCGGGCGCGATGCCGTCCTCCTCGAGGTAGCCCAGCACCTTCTCGCCGCCCTGCCAGCCGCCGGCGTACTGGCCGCGCGCGGTGGCGGCGAGCAGGTCCTTGGGCAGTTGCACCGAAGCCAGGATCTTGGCCTTCTCGGCCCGGATGGAGACCGGGTCGAAGGCCCGCGGCTCCTCCATCGCGGTCAGCGCGAGCAGCTGCAGCAGATGGTTCTGGATGACGTCACGGGCGGCGCCGATGCCGTCGTAGTACCCGGCCCGGCCACCGACACCGATGTCCTCGGCCATCGTGATCTGGACGTGGTCGACGTAGTGGGAGTTCCAGATCGGCTCGTACAGCTGGTTGGCGAAGCGCAGCGCGAGCAGGTTCTGGACGGTCTCCTTGCCCAGGTAGTGATCGATGCGGAAGACCGACTCGGTGGGGAAGACCGAGTTCACCACGGCGTTGAGCTCGCGGGCACTCTTCAGGTCGTGCCCGAAGGGCTTCTCGATGACCACCCGGCGCCACTCGTCGGGGGAGTGCTGGGACAGCCCCGACCGGTTGAGCTGGTTGCACACCACCGGGAAGGCCCCCGGCGGGATGGAGAAGTAGAAGGCGTGGTTGCCGCCGGTGCCGCGCTTGGCGTCCAGCTCGGCCAGGGTCGCCTTGAGGTTGTCGAACGCCTCGTCGTCGTCGAAGGTGCCCTGCACGAAGCGGAACCCCTCGGCGAGGTGGCGCCACACCGGCTCGGAGAACGGCGTGCGGGCGTACTTCTTGACCGCGTCGTGCACGATCGCGGCGAAGTCCTCGTGGTCCCAGTCGCGACGGGCGAAACCCACCAGCGAGAAGCCCGGCGGCAGCAGCCCCCGGTTGGCCAGGTCGTAGATGGCCGGCATCAGCTTCTTGCGGGAGAGGTCGCCGGTGACCCCGAAGATGACGATGCCGGACGGCCCGGCGATGCGTGGCAGGCGCTTGTCACGCGGGTCGCGCAACGGGTTCTTGGTCACCGGCATGGCGGGTATCGGGTTTCCTCTCGATCAGGTCTGCGCCGGTGCGGCGCAGGTCCTTCCAGGGGTGGAGCTGCCGGTGGCCCGGCGGGACACCGCCGGGCCACCGGATGCCGCGGACGCGTCAGGAGCCGCTCGACGCCTTCTCCAGGGAGGTGCGGACGGTGGCCACCAGCTCGTCCCAGGACACGACGAACTTGTCGACGCCCTCGTTCTCGAGCACCGTGAACACGTCGTCGAGGTCGACGCCGACGGCCTGCAGATCCGCGAAGACCTGCGCGGACTCCTCGTACGTGCCGTGGATGGTGTCACCGCGGACGACGCCGTGGTCGGCGACCGCGTCGATGGTCTTCTCCGGCGCCGTGTTCACCGAGTCGGGCGCGACCAGCTCGACGACGTAGCGGGTGTCGTCGTAGGCCGGGTCCTTGACCCCGGTGGAGGCCCACAGCGGACGCTGCTTGTTGGCGCCGGCGGCCTCCAGGGCCGTCCACTCGTCGGACGCGAACTTGGTCTCGAAGAGCTGGTAGGCCAGCCGGGCGTTGGCGATGGCCGCCTTGCCCTTGAGGGCCTTGGCCTCGTCGGTGCCGATGGCGTCCAGCCGCTTGTCGATCTCGGCGTCCACGCGGGAGACGAAGAACGAGGCGACGGAGTGCAGCTTGGAGATGTCCTCGCCGTTGTCCTTGGCCTGCTTGACGCCCTCGATGTAGGCGTCGATGACGGCCTCGTAGCGCTCGAGGGAGAAGATCAGCGTCACGTTGACGCTGATGCCGCCCTTGAGGGTCTCGGTGATCGAGGACAGGCCCTCGACGGTGGCCGGGATCTTCACCAGCAGGTTCGGCCGGTCGACGATCTTGTAGAGCTCCTGGGCCTGCGCCGAGGTCTTGAGCGAGTCGCGCGCGATGCCCGGCTCCACCTCGATGGAGACGCGGCCGTCGCGGCCGCCGGTGGCCTCGAACACCTCCTTGAACAGGTCGGCGGCGTTGCGCACGTCGTCGGTGGTCAGGGTGCGGATGGTGTCGTCCAGGGTGGAACCCTGCTTGGCGAGCTCGGCGACCTGCGGGTCGTAGGCCTCGCCCTTGGACAGCGCGGCGGCGAAGATGGACGGGTTGGTCGTGACGCCGGAGATGTGCCTGCTCCCGATCAGCTCGGCCAGGTTGCCGCTGGTGATCCGGTCGCGGGACAGGTCGTCCAGCCACAGGGAGACACCGGCGGCGGTCAGGTCGGCCAGGGGTTCGGTCTTCTCAGTGCTCATGTGCGTGCTTCTTCCTTCTGCGTTGCCGCGGCTGGGGGCTGGGGATCAGCCGGCGGCCGCGAGGGAGGTCTGGGCCGCCGTGACGGTGGCCTCGGTGGTGATGCCGAATTCGCGGTAGAGCGTCTGGTAGTCCGCCGACGCCCCGAAGTGTTCGATACCCACGTGCTGCCCGGCGTCGCCGATCCAGCGGTACCAGGGCTGGGAGATGCCGGCCTCGACGGAGACGCGGGCACGGACGGCCGGCGGCAGCACGGAGTCGCGGTAGGCCTGGTCCTGCTCGGCGAACAGGTCCATCGACGGCATCGAGACGACGCGGGTGCCGATACCCTGCTCCTGCAGCGCCTTCCGGGCCTCGACGGCGATCTGCAGCTCGGAGCCGGTGCCGATGAGGACGACCTGCAGGTCGCCCTCCGCTTCGTACAGCACGTAGGCGCCCTTGGCGACGCCCTCCGCGCTGGTGCCCTCGAAGACCGGCACGTTCTGCCGGGTGAGGCAGATGCCGACCGGTCCGCCCTGCGGGTCGATGTGCCGTTCGAGGATGGTCTTCCAGCAGTAGGCGGTCTCGTTGGCGTCGGCCGGGCGCATCACGGTGAGGTTCGGGATGGCCCGCAGTGCGGCGAGGTGCTCGACCGGCTGGTGGGTGGGGCCGTCCTCGCCCAGACCGATGGAGTCGTGCGTCCACACGTAGGTCGCCGGGGCCTTCATCACCGAGGCCAGGCGCACCGCGCCGCGCATGTAGTCGGAGAACACCAGGAAGGTGCCCCCGTACGGGCGGGTCGGGCCGTGCACCGCGATACCGGTCAGGATGGCGCCCATGGCGTGCTCACGGATGCCGAAGTGCAGGGTCCGGCCGTAGGGGTTCGCGTCCCATTCGTGGGTGGCCGCCGCGGTCGGGCCGAACGAGTCGGCGCCCTTCATCGTGGTGTTGTTGCTCTCGGCGAGGTCCGCCGAGCCACCCCACAGCTCGGGCAGGGTGTCGGCCAGCGCGGCCAGGATCTGCCCGGAGGCGGCGCGGGTGGCGATGCCCTTCGCGTCGGGCTCGAACGACGGCAGTGCCGATTCCCAGCCTTCCGGCAGCCGGCGGTCGTGCAGCCGGTCCCAGAGCTGCTTGCGCTCCGGGTTCGCCGTGGCCCAGGCGTCGAAACGCTCCTGCCAGCCGGCCTTGTTCTTGATGCCCTTGTCGACGGTGGCCCGGGTGTGTGCGAGCACCTCGTCGCTGACCTCGAACGTCTTCTCCGGGTCGAAGCCCAGAACGACCTTGGTCGCGGCCACCTCGTCGCCACCCAGCGCCGAGCCGTGGATCTTGCCGGTGTTCTGCTTGTTCGGGGCGGGGAAGCCGATGACCGAGCGCACCTCGATGAACGACGCCCGGTCGGTGACCTTCTTGGCCTCGTCGATGGCGTTCATGATCGCTTCGACGTTCTCGGCCCCGTCGACCACCTGCGTGTGCCAGCCGTAGGCCGCGTACCGGGCGACGGTGTCCTCGGAGAGGGCGATGTTGGTGTCGTCCTCGATCGAGATGCGGTTGGAGTCGTAGAAGACGATCAGGTTGCCCAGCGCCTGGCGGCCGGCGATCTGGGAGGCCTCCGAGGTGACGCCCTCCTCGATGTCGCCGTCGGAGCAGATGACGTAGATGAAGTGGTCGAAGGGCGATTCACCGGGAGCGGCGTCCGGGTCGAACAGACCGCGCTCGCGGCGGGCGGCCATGGCCATGCCGACAGCCGAGGACAGCCCCTGGCCGAGCGGGCCGGTGGTGATTTCCACCCCTTTGGTGTGCCGGTGCTCGGGGTGACCCGGCGTGAGCGAGCCCCAGGTGCGCAGCGCCTTCAGGTCGTCGAGTTCGAGACCGAGGCCGTGCAGGTACAGCTGGATGTAGAGGGTGAGGCTCGAGTGGCCGGCGGACAGGACGAACCGGTCCCGGCCGATCCACTGGTCGTCCTCCGGGTCGGTGTCCATCACCTTGGAGAACAGGGTGTAGGCCAGTGGCGCCAGCGACATGGCGGTACCGGGGTGGCCGTTGCCCACCTTCTGCACGGCGTCCATGGCCAGCACCCGGACGGTGTCGACCGCGCGGGTGTCGAGCTCGGTCCAGTCGGCGGGGTAGTGCGGTGTGGTGAGCTCGGCGATCTGCTCAGCGGTGTAGTTGGCGGCAGCCATCAGGGTGTCTTGCTCCTCAACAGGCAGGGCACTCCCGGGCCGGCTTCCCGAGCAGCGCACACGGATCTTGCGTGAGTGAGCCTAGACGCACCAGGGCGGCCCGGACGCAGCGGGGCGACGACGAGTGAGCGTTAACATCCGCACGTCGTACGCTCGTGGGCCGACGGACGGGCCGGGCCGTCGTCGTCCCCGCGGCCGGTCCGCCCGGCCCCGGTCGCCGCCACGACCTAGGATGGACAGTCGGGGCCCACTCGCGGCGCCGATGGTTTCGTCCCACCCGTCCCACCACGTCACACGAGGAGCGGCCAGCGTGCGTCCGGCAGCAGAGTCCGAGGCCCAGGACCCGGTCGGCGACCGCACGGCAGGCGACACCGTCGCGACCGTCCGTGGTGCCGACCCGGTCGGCGGTACCGACGACGTCAGCGTCGCCGCCACCGCCAAGGGCGGCTGGAAGGCCACCGTCGGCGCGTACGTCGGGTTGACCAAGCCGCGCATCATCGAGCTGCTGCTGATCACCACGGTGCCGGCGATGATCGCCGCCCAGCGGGGCGTCCCCTCGATCGGGCTGGCCCTGGCCACCCTGGTCGGCGGCACGTTGGCCGCCGGCTCGGCGAACGCACTGAACTGCGTGGTGGACGCCGACATCGACGCGATCATGCGGCGCACCCGCGGCCGGACGCTGGCCCGGCACCTGGTGCCGACGCGCAACGCACTCGTCTTCGGCATCGTGCTCGGCCTCGCCGCCGTCGGCTTCCTGGCCGCCACGACCACCTGGCAGGCCGCCGTGCTGGCACTGGTGGCGATCCTGTTCTACGTCTTCGTCTACTCGATGTGGCTCAAGCGCCGGACCAGCCAGAACATCGTCTGGGGCGGGCTGGCCGGATGCATGCCCGTCATCATCGGCTGGTCGGCCATCACCGGCGGCATCGGCTGGCCCGCGTGGGTGTTCTTCGGCGTCATCTTCTTCTGGACGCCGCCGCACACCTGGGCGCTGGCCATGCGGTACAAGGCCGACTACGCCGCCGCCGGGGTGCCGATGTTGCCCGTCGTCCGGCCGCACACCGAGGTCGTCCGCCAGATCGTGCTCTACAGCTGGGCCATGGTGGTCTGCTCGCTGCTGCTGATCCCGGCCTCGGGCTGGATCTACCTCGCGGTGGCGGTGCCGACCGGACTGTGGTTCCTGGCCGTGGCGCACCTGCTGCACAAGCGGGTGGCCACCGGGGTGGAGGCCAAGCCGATGGTGCTGTTCCACCTGTCCAACGCCTACCTGACGTTGATCTCGGTGGCCTGGGCGGTCGACGCCGCCCTCTCGCTGCCGGTGCTCGGCTGGCCCTGGCACTGAGCTGTCCACCTCGCTGACCGCACCCATCTGCTGACCTGGAGGACCGACCCGTGGGACTCGACCCGGCTCTCCCGCCTCCCGCCCCCGGCGAGGACGTCGACGACGCGGCCGCGCGCCACGAGGCCCAGGTGGCCCGGGCGATGAAGCGCGCGTCCACGCGGCTGCGGGCGCTGTCGGACCGGCACGGGGAGGGCAGCGTCGCGCTGGCCAACATGGGCTCCCGCGGCGTCCGGATCGTCTACGTCGCCGGTGACGGCACCTGGGGCGACGTGGTGGTGCCCACCGTGGCCGCCGCCGACCAGGTCTGTGCCGAGGGGGGCTGGCCGATCAGCGGCTGGGACACGGCCACCACGCAGCGCATCGCCCCGTCCGCAGCGGACCGCCGTCGGATGGCGGGCACCGGACGCTGAGGCCGGACCGCCACCGGACGGCCGGCACCGGACGCTGACCTCGGACCGCCGCCGGACGGCCGGCGCCGGACGTCGAGGCCGGCCCTTCCGGGTCCACCGCCGGGCGTCGGCCTGCGACGCCGGTGCGGAGCCGGGTCCGGTGCCTCAGTGGTCAGTGAGTGAGTCAGTGCAGTGGGTCAGCGCAGTGGGACCAGGGAGTCCAGGTCGTCCACCGGCAGCTCCCCGTCGACCACCGCGAACACCTCCGACCGGTCGAGCACCACGGAGCCGCCGTTGCTCGACATGAAGGCGGTGTCAGCGGCGTCGCGTCCGGTGGCGATGCGGACCAGGGTCTGCCGCGGGGCCAGCAGCGTCGCGTCCAGCACCTGCCAGCGGCCCCCGAGATCGGCCTCGACGACGGCGTGGAAGTCCATCGGGGCGCAGCCGGGCGCGTAGACGGCGACGACCCGGGCGGCCATCCCGCGGGCCCGCAGCATCGCCGCCACCAGGTGCGCGTAGTCCCGGCAGACGCCCGCCCCGAGGTCCATCGTCTGGCCGGCGCCGTCCATCGGTCCGCTGCTGCCGGGGACGTAGGACAACGCGCCACCCACCCACGACGACACGGCGGACAGCAGCCGAGCCGGGTCACCGACGCCGCCGAACAGCTCACCCGCCACGTCGTTGAAGCGGTCGGACTCGACGAACCGGCTCGGCCGCAGGTACTCCCACACCTCGGCCGCGGTGACCGGTACGGGATCGGCGCGACCGGTCACAGTGGCCTCGTAGCGGATGCTCAGCCGCCCGGCCGGCGCCCGCAGCAGATGCATCCGCGTGCCGGTGTGGGTGCGGGTCTCGGTGACCGGCAGCGGCCGGCCGTCCAGGGTGACGACGAGTCCGTCGCGGACGGTGAGGCCCGGCGACGGCGCCACCGCCACCTGCAGCGCGACGTCGGACGACTTCTCGACGGTCGCGTCCAGGGCGGTGGCGACGGAACGGGTCAGCGGCACTGCGGAGGGGCCTTCCGGCTGCGGGGCGGCGGGACCGCAGGACGACGGACGCGCCCGCGGGTGGTGCTGCCGGAGTCTGCCCGGTCCGCGTTTCCGTCCGATGACGGCGGGCCGGGAGGGTCCCGTCAGGCCGGTGTGGCGGCGGTGCGGGTGCGGGTGGCGAAGAGCATCCGGACCGCCGCGGTGACCAGCAGCACCGCGCCGGTCACGTGCAGCACGACCAGCACCTCCGGGACGCCCAGCTGGTACTGCACGATGCCCAGCGCGCCCTGTGCGAGGGTGACGCCGACGAGCACCCACATCCGGCGGCGCAGCACGGCCGGGGCGTTGATCGCGACCAGCGCCACGCCGAAGGCGACCAGCAACCCGAGGTAGGTGAACATCAGGTCCGCGTGCACCTGCGCCAGGCCGCGCACCGACAGGTCCAGGCGCGCCGTGGCGGAGTCGCCGGCGTGCGGGCCCGCCGCGGTGACCAGGGTGCCGACCACGCACAGCAGCAGCAGCACGCCGCAGGTCGCCCAGGCCAGCAGGTGCAGCGGACGGGGCACGGTCGCCACGACCGGCCCGTCGCCGGTCTCACCGAGCCGCTGGTGGACCCACACCGCCACCGACAGCAGCCCCAGCGAGAAGAGCATGTGGGGTGCGACGGTCCACCAGGCCAGCCCGAACAGCACCGTGATGCCACCCCAGACGGCCTGGAAGAGCACCAGTGCCGGCAGCGCCGCCGCCAGCCACACCAGCGACCGGCGACGCGGACGGGCCCGCCAGATCAGCAGGAACGTGCCGAGCGACGCCACGAGCACGACACCGGTGAGCGTCCGGTTCCCGAACTCGATGAGCTGGTGGAAGGTCGAGTTCTCCTCCCGGATGACCGGGACCAGCGAGCCCGGGTGGCACTCCGGCCATGTCGGGCAGCCCAGCCCGGAGCCGGTGACCCGCACGACGGCGCCGGTGACGGCGATCGCGGCGTTGGTGATCACGGCGGCCAGCGCGAAGCCGCGCTGCAGCCGGTGCGACGGCCGCCAGCCGTCGAGCCCGGTGGTGCGGGGGATCGGCGGGGCGTCTCTCACTGCCATGCGGTTCGGGCTGCCTTCCGTGCGGGATGGGGGTGGCGGCTCCCGGAACCGGGGATCACTGCCACTTGAACCACTGTAGGGTCGCCGCCCACGCGGCCACCCCCCACGCGGCCAGGACCAGCAGTGACACTGCCGACGGTGCGCGGCCGTCGGTGAGCACGGCGTGCAGCGCGGCCGACAGGGCACCGGCCGGGGTGGCCTCGCCGACGACGGCGAGCCAGTCGGGTCCGGTGGTCAGCGGCACGACGACGCCGCCGAACGCGACCTGGACGATCCACAGCAGGTTCGCCAGCGCCAGCACCAGTTCGGCCTTGAGCAACCCGCCGAGCAGCAGCCCGAGACCGGTGAACACGGCGGCGCCCAACAGGATGACCGGCAGGGCCAGCACCGCCGAGGCGGTCGGCCGCCAACCGAGCGCGAGGCCGATCACCCCCAGGATGACCACCTGACCCGCGACGACGCAGCCGACGGCCGCGGACTTGCCGGCCAGCAGGGCGCCCCGCGGCACGCCGGCGCCGATCAGCCGCTTGGTCACCGCGTACCGGCGGTCGAAGGCCGTGGAGATGGCCAGTGACGTGAAGCCGGTGCTCAGCACCGCGAGGGTGACCACCCCGGCCAGCACGGTGCCGACTCGCGGCGCGGGCAGCTCCACCAGGGTGACCAGCGTCAACCCGATGAGGGCGGCGATCGGGATGACCAGCGCCAGCAGCAGCTGCTCGCCGTTGCGGACCAGCAGGCGCAGCTCGAAGGCCGTCTGGGCGCCCAGCATCCGGCGGACGGGAGCGGGCCCGGGGCGCGGACGGAAGGTGCCGGGCGCGAGATCGGTCACGAGCGCACCTGCCGGCCGGTCGCCGCCAGGTAGACGTCCTCGAGACCGCGGCGGCCGATGGCCAGGTCGGTGGCGAGGATGCCGGACTGCGCGCACCACGCCGTCACGGTCGCCATCATCGCCGGGGTCACGGCACCGTCGATGCGGTAGTGCCCGGGGCGCGGCTCGCCCAGCAGGTAGCCGTCCGGGAGGGCGTTGCGCAGTCGGCTGAGATCCAGACCTCCGGTGGCGTTGAAGGTCAGGTGTTCGTCGCCGGCCACCAGCTCCGACACCGAACCCTGGGCGACGACGCGGCCGGAGTCGACGATGACGACCTGGTCGGCCAGCAGTTCGGCCTCGTCCAGCAGATGGGTGGTGAGCAGGACGGAGACACCGTCGGCGCGGGCCGTCCGCAGCAGGTCCCACACGAGGTGCCGGGCCTGGGGGTCCAACCCGGCGGTCGGCTCGTCCAGGAACAGCAGCTCCGGGCGGCCGACCAGCGCCATCGCCAGGTTCAGCCGTTGGGCCTGCCCGCCGGACAGGCGACGCACCGGGGTGCGGGCGGCGGCCGTGAGCCCGAGGGTGTCCAGCAGCCAGTCCGGGTCGTGGGGGTCGGCGCTGCACGCCGCCACCAGCCGCAGCATCTCGCCGGCGCGGGCCGAGAGGTGCGCGCCGGCGCTCTGCAGCATCACCCCGATCCGGGGTCGCAGGCGGGCCGCGTCGCCCCAGGGATCCAGGCCGAGCACCCGCACGGTCCCGGCGTCGGGACGGGCGAAGCCCTCGCAGATCTCCACGGTGGTGGTCTTGCCGGCTCCGTTGGGGCCGAGCAGCGCCAGCATCGTGCCGGCCTCGACGGTCAGGTCGAGCCCGTCGACGGCGGTCAGCGCACCGTAACGGCGCACCAGCCCCCGCACCTGTACCGCCGCTGTCATGTCTGTCCTCGTGATGGTGGAGCGCTCGCGCTGTGGTGATCCGGACCGGGGGGCGTGACCTCGGCGTCCGGTGCCGGTGGGATACCCGGTCCGGGGTCCGCCGCGGCGGGGCCGCGGACGGGGATTCGTCGCCCGGCGGCGCTGGGATGGCGCAGCCGGGCCAGCTTCGCCGACGCCATCAGCCACCGGTCCCACTCGCTGATGGGGATCAGCCGCCGCCGGCGCAGCAGGTACCAAGCCGCCACGGCGACGACCGCGGCCGCCAGCGCCGCCTGCGCGATGATCAGCGGCCGGATCACCGAACCGCTGGGCATGATCATCACCGACAGCGCCATCGTGATCGCCACGGTCACGTCGCGGTACCGCGCCACCGCGGTGGACGCGGCGAGCGGCAGCGCCGCCCACAGCAGGTACCAGGGCTGCACCACCGGCGACAGGATGACGAACAGACCGATCGCCACCCCGAGTCCGAGGACCGGGTCGAAACCGCGCCGCCAGCAGCGCCAGAGCACGTACCCGGCGAGCACGGTACCCACCACGGTGCCCAGCGGGTGCAGCACGTCGAGCACGCCCTCGGTCTGGTCGCCGAGCCCGAGCAGGGTGCCGGCGGCGCCGGTGACCACGCTGACCGCGGTGGTGACCGACAGGAAAGACCGGATCAGACCGGGCGTGTTCAGCGCCGCCAGCCACCCGACGCCGACCCCGGCCAGCAGCGTGAGCAGCGCGAACGTCCCGACGAAGACGGCTCCCACCCGCAGTCCCCAACGCCACAGGTCCTTCCAGGCGCCGCCGGCCCGCAGGGCCAGCGCGACCACCAGGAAGGCAAGCGCCAGGCCCGCGGTGGCCTTCACCCCGACCGCTCCGGTGAGCAGCACGGTGCCGAGGATCACCGACCGGTCCAGGGCCACCACCAGGCCGGCCATCATCATCCCGATCATCAGTGCCTCGTTGTGCGCACCCGCGACCAGGTGGAACAGCACCAGCGGGTTCAGGGCGCCCAGCCACAGCGCCGAGATCGGGTCCACCCGGCTGCGGCGCGCCAGCCGGGGCAGCGCCCACACGATCAGCGCCACCCCGATCAACTCGACCAGCCGCTGCAGCAGCACGGCGAGGATGACGTGTGAGCCGCTGACCCCGACGATCGCCCGGGCGATCAACAGGAAGGCCGGGCCGTACGGCGTCGCGGTGTGCTGCCACTTCGCGTCGACCTGGTGGGCGAAGGCGTCGCCGTCGCCGAGCACGTCCAGCGGGCCGGAGTCGTAGGGGTTGAAGCCCAGCGACATCATCTTGCCGACGGCCAGATAGGAGTAGACGTCGCGGGAGAACAGTGGCGGCGTGACCAGGAACGGCACCGCCCACATCGCCAGCGTGTGGGTGAGCTGCGGGCGGGTCAGCCGGCGGATGCGCCCGGGCGTGGTGAGCCGGCCGAGCAGGTACCAGGCGAGGACGACGAGACCCATGCCGGCGTAGGAGACGGCCAGCGACGCCGGCCCCACCCGGGACAGCAGCCCGATGATGCGCAGCCCGTCGACCGGGTTCGGAATGGGGTTCGCGGCCCCGTAGGAGGACACGGAGCCGACCGCGATCAGCAGCGCACCGGTCGTGCCGGTCTGGCGCAGCACGCGGAGCTGACGCAGCTCCTGGGCGTCCAGATGTGTCTCGTCGGCGCGGGTGACGGTGGCGGTGGCGCCGGGGTGGGCGGCATCCGGGACGCGGCCGCGGGGTGCGCCGGGGCCGGCGGCGGCCTCGGCGCCCTGGGTGCTCACGGCTGCAGTCTATGGTCGTCGCGCCGCCCGCCGGCCGGTGAGCAGAGGCGTCTGACCGGCCGGGACGGACCTCCGCGCGGCCCGCCGGTGGCCGTGCGTGGCGAACGGAACACCGATCGTGGGTGGCCGGCTTTGAAGTCGCCGGGGAAATACGACACACTGGTGTTGTGAATATCGCCGCGACGACCCGACCCGGGGCCGACCGCCCCGGTGCCGCCGTCGCGCCCGCCGCCGGTGCTGCCGGTGCTGCCGGTACCCGTGACGCCGTCGTGCAGCTGGTGCTGTCGCAGGGGCCGGTCACGGCGGCGGCGATCGCCTCGACCCTGCATCTGTCCGTGGCGGGTGTCCGCCGCCATCTGGACGCCCTCGAGGCCGAGGGTGCGGTCTCGTCCCGTCTGCAGCAGACCTTCAACCCGCGGGGCCGTGGCCGACCGGCCCGGGTGTACGTCCTCACCGAGGCCGGCCGCGCCCGACTGCCGCACGCCTACGACGACCTCGCCGTGCAGGCCCTGGAGTTCCTCGCCGAGCAGGGCGGGGTCGACGCGGTGACCGCGTTCGCCCGCCGCCGGGCCGAGCGGATCGTGGCCGGCCGCCGCGCCGACCTCGACGCCGCCCCCGACGTCGCGGGCCGGGTCCGTGTCCTCGCCGGCGCCCTCACCGACTCCGGGTACGCCGCCTCGATCGAGCAGGTCGGCGCCGGCAACCAGCTGTGCCAGCACCACTGCCCGGTGGCCCACGTCGCCGAGAAGTTCCCGCAACTGTGCGAAGCGGAAATGAACGTCTTCACCGAGGCGTTGGGAACCTATGCGCAGCGGCTGGCCACCATCGCCCGCGGCGACTCGTTCTGCACGACCTTCGTCCCCACGCAGGGCGCCCGCACCGTCGCGGCGCTGCCCATGCCGGAGGTCGTCCGCCGCACCCCTGTCCTCACGGACTCCTGACCAGATTCATCTCCCGCAGTCCCGCACCACCCGCAGTACCGGGCCCAGCCGCCGCCATGCCCGGTGACCACAGATGGAGGATCACCTGATGACCGCCGATCTCACCGACGCTCCCGTCGTCGCTTCGCCCGATACCGCAGTCGTCCCGGCCAAGATGACCCAGGACGAGACGATCGACTCGCTGGGCAACTACGCCTTCGGCTGGTCGGACTCCGACGCCGCCGGCACGAACGCCCGTCGTGGCGTGGACTCCGACGTCGTCCGCAACATCTCCGCGCTCAAGAGCGAGCCCGAGTGGATGCTGGCCAAGCGGCTCAAGGGCCTGGAGTTGTTCGAGAAGCTGCCGATGCCGACCTGGGGCAGTGACCTGTCCGGCATCTACTTCGACACCATCAAGTACTTCGTCCGGTCGACCGAGAAGCAGGCGGCGACGTGGGAGGACCTCCCCGAGGACATCAAGAACACCTACGACAAGCTGGGCATCCCGGAGGCCGAGAAGCAGCGGCTCGTCTCCGGTGTCGCCGCCCAGTACGAGTCCGAGGTGGTCTACCACCAGATCCGCGAGGACCTGGAGAAGCAGGGCGTCATCTTCCTGGACACCGACACCGCGCTGCGCGAGCACCCGGAGTTCTTCGAGGAGTATTTCGGCTCGGTCATCCCGGCCGGTGACAACAAGTTCTCCGCGCTGAACGCGGCCGTCTGGTCGGGTGGCTCGTTCGTCTACGTGCCGCCGGGGGTCCACGTCGACATCCCGCTGCAGGCCTACTTCCGCATCAACACCGAGAACATGGGCCAGTTCGAGCGGACGCTGATCATCGTCGATGAGGGCGCCTACGTGCACTACGTCGAGGGCTGCACCGCGCCGATCTACAAGTCCGACTCGCTGCACTCCGCGGTCGTGGAGATCATCGTCAAGAAGGGCGGCCGGTGCCGCTACACGACCATCCAGAACTGGTCGAACAACGTCTACAACCTGGTCACCAAGCGCGCCAAGGCCGAAGAGGGCGCGACCATGGAGTGGGTCGACGGCAACATCGGCTCCAAGGTCACCATGAAGTACCCGTCGGTGTGGCTGACCGGTGAGCACGCCAAGGGCGAGGTCCTCTCGATCGCCTTCGCCGGCGCGGGCCAGCACCAGGACACCGGCGCGAAGATGCTGCACCTGGCGCCGCACACGTCCTCGACGATCATCTCCAAGTCGGTGTCGCGTGGCGGCGGGCGCACGTCCTACCGAGGCCTCGTCCGGGTCAACCCCGGCGCGCACCACTCGAAGTCGTCGGTGCAGTGTGACGCGCTGCTGGTGGACAACATCTCCCGCTCCGACACCTACCCCTATGTCGACGTCCGCGAGGACGACGTGCAGCTGGGCCACGAGGCCAAGGTGAGCCGGGTCAGCGAGGAGCAGCTGTTCTACCTGATGTCGCGGGGCCTGACCGAGGAGGAGGCCATGGCGATGATCGTCCGTGGCTTCGTCGAGCCGATCGCCCGGGAGCTGCCGATGGAGTACGCGTTGGAGCTCAACCGGCTCATCGAGCTGCAGATGGAAGGGTCCGTGGGCTGATCGTGGCCGCACTGCCCGGATCCACCCAGACCGCTGACGCCGACCGCGCAGCACCGAGCACCGAGGATGTCCCCAGCGTGAGCACCAGTACCGAGAGCGTTCTCGGCGGTTCCCTCGTCGTCGAACCCGACGGCGCGGACACGGCCGCCACCGCAGCCGATGCGCCGAACGGCCTGACCGAGCACAGCCACGTCGGTGGCCGCACGGTCAACCCGTCGGCGACGCCCGGCGCCCACATGACCCGCGTCGTCTCCACCGACCTCGCCGATCACCCGGTGCCGACGGCCAAGTTCGAGGCCTGGCGGTTCACCCCGCTGCGCCGGCTGCGCGGCCTGCACGACGAGGCCCCGCTGACCGGCCGCGCCGGCGTGGACTTCGAGATCGAGATCGACGCCCCCGAGGAGGTGTCGGCGGTGTCGCTGGCCGGCGCCGCCGCGGACTGGGTACGCGGCTCGTCGGGGGAGCACCCCGTCGACCGGCCGGCGGCCCGCGCCTGGAACGCCGCACCGGACGTCTTCCTCGTCGACATCCCGGCTGAAACCGTGGTCACCCAGCCCATCTCGGTGGTGTTCCGCGGCCTGTCGGCCGAGAACGCCGCCGCGGCGCACCTCGTCGTCCGGATCGGCCACCACGCCTCCGCGCAGGTCACGGTGACCTACGAGGGCAGCGCCACGCTGACCGAGAACGTCGAGATCGTCGTCGGCGACGGCGCGAAGCTCACCTACGCCTCGGTGCAGGAGTGGGCGCCCGACGCGGTGCACCTGAGCCACCACCGGCTGCGGGTCGGCCGGGACGCGACCCTGACGCACAGCGTCCTGACCTTCGGCGGCGACCTGGTCCGCATCTTCGCCACCGGCGCCTACGACGGCCCCGGCGGCGACATGGAGATGCTCGGGCTGTACTTCGCCGACGCCGGTCAGCACCTGGAGCACCGGCTGGTGCTCGACCACACCGCTCCGAACTGCAAGAGCCGCGCCTACTACAAGGGTGCGCTGCAGGGCGCGAGCGCACACACCGTGTGGGTCGGTGACGTGGTCATCCGGCCGGACGCCGTGGCCACCGACACCTACGAGATGAATCGCAACCTGCTGCTGACCGACGGCTGCCGGGCGGACTCGATCCCGAACCTGGAGATCGAGACCGGCGAGATCGTCGGCGCCGGGCACGCCAGCGCCACCGGGCGTTTCGACGACGAGCAGCTGTTCTACCTGCTGTCGCGCGGCATCCCCGAGGAGGTGGCGCGCCGCCTGGTGGTGCGTGGCTTCTTCTCGGAGGTCCTGGGCCGCGTCGGCATCCCGTCCGTCGTCGAGCACGTCAACGAGATCGTCGAGCGCGAGCTCGAGATCGCCGGGATCTGACCGTCCCCCGGGCCGCCGCCCACCGTCGTCGCTTTCACACCTTCTTTCTGGGAGTACACCGCACATGGCCACACTGGAAATCCGCGACCTGCACGTCTCGGTCCTGACCGACGAGGCGCCGAAGGAGATCCTGCGCGGCGTCGACCTCACCATCAACAGCGGTGAGACGCACGCGATCATGGGTCCCAACGGCTCCGGCAAGTCCACGCTGGCCTACTCGCTGGCCGGTCACCCGAAGTACGAGATCACCTCGGGTTCGGTCACCCTGGACGGCGTCGACCTGCTCGAGCTGAGCGTCGACGCCCGCGCCCGCGCCGGCCTCTTCCTGGCCATGCAGTACCCGGTCGAGGTGCCCGGTGTCTCGATGAGCAATTTCCTGCGCGCCGCCGCCACCGCCGTCCGCGGTGAGGCGCCGCCGATCCGCAAGTGGGTCAAGGAGGTCAAGGGCGCGATGGGCGACCTGGGCATCGAGAGCGAGTTCGCCGACCGCAGCGTCAACGAGGGGTTCTCGGGCGGGGAGAAGAAGCGCCATGAGATCCTGCAGCTGGGTCTGCTGCGGCCGAAGTTCGCCGTCCTCGACGAGACCGACTCCGGTCTCGACGTCGATGCGCTGCGCATCGTCTCCGAAGGGGTCAACCGCTACAAGGCGACCTCGGGCGAGACCGGCGACGCGGTGGGCGTGCTGCTGATCACGCACTACACGCGCATCCTGCGCTACATCACCCCCGATTTCGTGCACGTCTTCGCCGCCGGCCGCATCGTGGAGTCCGGCGGGGCCGAGCTCGCGGAGGAGCTGGAGACCAACGGTTACGTGCGGTTCACCGGAGCCGGCGCGTCCGCATGACCGTCGCCTACCGTGACCCGGCGGCCGATGGGGTCGCCGTCCAGCCTCCGTCGTCGGGCGTCGGCGACACGGTGGCGGACCTCGCGCTCGACATCGCGGCCATCCGCGCCGACTTCCCGATCCTGGAGCGCACCGTCCGGGACGGGAAGCCGCTGATCTACCTCGATTCCGGCGCCACCAGCCAGCGCCCGGTCGGCGTCATCGACGCCGAGCAGGAGTACGTCACCACCTCGAACGCGGCGGTGCACCGTGGCGCGCACCAGCTCTCGGAGGAGGCCACTGACGCGTTCGAGTCGGCACGCAGCCGGATCGCGGCCTTCGTGGGCGTGACCAACCCGGACGAGCTGATCTTCACCAAGAACGCCACCGAGAGCATCAACCTGGTGGCCTACGCCTTCGGAAACGCCTCGTTCGTCCCGGACACGTCGTCCGGGCGGAGGTTCGCGCTGGGGGTCGGTGACGAGATCCTGGTGACCGAGATGGAGCACCACGCGAACCTCGTGCCGTGGCAGGAACTGTGCCGCCGTACCGGGGCGACGTTGCGGTGGATCCCGGTCGGCGCCGACTTCCGGCTCGACCTCACCGATCTGGACACCCTGATCAACGACCGGACCCGGGTGGTGGCGTTCACGCACCAGTCCAACGTGCTCGGCACGGTCAACCCGGTGCGCCGGCTCGTCGACGCCGCGCACGCGGTGGGTGCGCTCGTGGTCCTGGACGCCTGCCAGTCGGTGCCGCACATGCCGGTGGACTTCTACTCTCTCGGTGTCGACTTCGCGGCGTTCTCCGGCCACAAGATGCTCGGCCCGTCCGGGATCGGTTGCCTGTACGGCCGTTTCGAGCTGCTGTCGGCGATGCCGCCGTTCATCACCGGCGGCTCGATGATCGAGCAGGTCTTCATCGACCACGCCACCTACGCCCTGCCGCCGGCCCGCTTCGAGGCCGGCGTCCCGATGACCAGCCAGGCCGTGGGCCTGGGGGCCGCGGCGGACTACCTGTCCCACCTCGGGATGGACGCCGTCGCCGACTGGGAGCACCGGCTCACCGCGTTGGCGCTGCAGGAACTCTCGGCCGTCGACGGGGTCCGCATCATCGGTCCGGCCGACACCACCGACCGCGGCGGCGCCGTGTCGTTCGTGGTGGACGGCGTGCACGCGCACGACGTCGGGCAGATCCTGGACGACAGCGGCATCGCCGTCCGGGTCGGGCACCACTGTGCGTGGCCGCTGCACCGGACCTTCGGTGTGCAGGCCACCGTGCGCGCGTCGTTCGCGGTCTACAACACGCCCGACGAGGTGCACGCGCTGGTGGCCGCCGTCCGCGAGGCGCAGCGTTTCTTCGGGACCGGGAGCTGACGGCCGTGCAGATGCAGCAGCTCTACCAGGAGATCATCCTGGACCACCACAAGCACCCGCATCACGCGGGTCTGCGGGATCCGTTCGGCGCTGAGGTGCACCACGTCAACCCGACCTGCGGTGACGAGGTGACCCTTCGGGTGCGGCTGGAGGGCGACGGTCGCGAGGCGAAGGTGCTCGACGTGTCCTACGACGCGCTGGGCTGCTCGATCTCGCAGGCGTCGACGTCGGTGATGACCGACCTGGTCATCGACCGGACGCTCGGCGAGGCGTTGGACGTGCTCGGCGAGTTCACCACGATGATGACGTCGCGCGGCACCCTGGAGGGTGACGAGGACGTGATCGGCGACGGCATCGCCTTCGCCGGTGTGTCGAAGTACCCGGCGCGTGTGAAGTGCGCGCTGCTGGGCTGGATGGCTTTCAAGGACGCTGCCGCGCAGGCGGCAGCAGACGACACCGCTGCCGCGCAGGCGGCAGCAGACGACACCGCTGCCGCGCAGGCGGCAGCAGACGACACCGCTGCCGCGCAGGCGGCAGACCAGGGTGCTGCCGTTCCGGCAGCCGTTGCGGAGGAATCATGACCGAATCTGTCGTCGAGAACGGCACAGACCGGAGCGGTCGCGGCGCGGCCGATCTGGACGCCGTGACCACCGACGCCGACGCGCTGGTCGCCGGACCGGCCCGCGGGATGACCGACGAGCAGGTCGACGAGGTCGAGGAGGCGCTGCGCGACGTCGTCGACCCCGAGCTGGGCGTGAACATCGTCGATCTCGGGCTGGTCTACGACCTGGCCCTGGCCGACGAGAAGCTGACCATCGACATGACGCTGACCAGCGCGGCCTGCCCGCTGACCGACATGATCGAGGACCAGATCAGCGCCGCGCTGACCGGCCCGGACTCGACCACCAGCCTGGTCAAGGATTTCACCATCAACTGGGTGTGGCTGCCGCCGTGGGGCCCGGAGCGGATCACCGACGACGGCCGCGACCAGCTGCGGGCGCTCGGCTTCAACATCTGACCGTCGGGGCGCTCACGGCCCGCTCCCCGGCAACGATCCTGCTTCCTGCGACTGCGCCAGCAGTCGCGGGAAGCTCTGTCGTTCGCGGGAGGGTCGCGGCGCGGCCGGCAGTGGTGTCGGAGCGCACCGCGGCGCCCTGACCGCGCGGCACCTCCCGCATCTCGACCACCCGGGGGAGACGCCCATTCCGTTCGTGGACGCTGGAATGACACCCTGGCAGCCGGCGCACTCCCGCGCGCCGCGAGTGAGGGAGAGACGTTGAGTCACACCGACGACCGCAGCCATCACGAATCGGTCACCGTCCAGATGCCGGCCGACACGTTGTACGACCTGGTGTCCGACGTCACCCGCACCGGCGAGTGGAGTCCGGTCTGCACGGCCTGCTGGTGGGACGACGGTGCCGAGGCCGGGACGGTGGGCGCCTGGTTCACCGGGCGCAACCAGGTGCCCGACCGGACCTGGGAGACCCGTTCGCTGGTCGTGGCGGCCGAGCGTGGCCGCGAGTTCGCTTGGGTGGTGGGCGGCGATCTCGTCCGGTGGAGCTTCACGCTCACCCCCGCCGGGACGGGCACCACCCTCACCGAGACCTGGGACTTCCTGCCGGCCGGGATCGCCCGTTTCCACGACCGGTACGGCGACGAGGCCGACGCGCAGATCCTCGACCGCACGGAGCAGGCCTTCGCGGGGATTCCCACGACGCTCGCCGCGATCAAGCGGATCGCGGAGGCGGCCCCCGCCGCGCCCGACGAACGACCGGCGGGCCGCCTCGACGACGAACGCCCGGGCTGATCCGATGATCGGGGCCGTGGGCCGGAAGGATCCGCGGCCGGTCCGTGTTGACCTGGGTATGACTTCGTCCTTCGCCGCTCGCCCCCGCCTGTCGATCCTGGACCTGGCGCCCATCACTCCCGGTCAGACCGCCGCTTCCAGCTTCGAGAATTCGGTGGCGTTGGCCCGCGCGGCCGAGCGGCACGGCTACGAGCGGGTCTGGTACGCCGAGCACCACAACATGGCCACCATCGCCTCCAGCGCGACCAGCGTGCTGATCGGCTACGTGGCCGGCCGGACCTCGACCATCCGGCTCGGCTCCGGCGGGATCATGCTGCCCAACCACGCCCCGCTGGCCATCGCCGAGCAGTTCGGCACGCTCGCCACCATGTACCCCGGCCGGATCGACCTCGGCCTCGGCCGCGCCCCCGGCAGCGACCAGGTCACCATGCGCGCGATGCGCCGCGACCCGTCGTCGGCCGACCGCTTCCCCGACGACGTCCTGGAGCTGCAGGGCTACCTGAGCGGGGAGTCCCGCGTACCCGGCGTCCAGGCCACCCCCGGCGCCGGCACGGACGTGCCGCTGTACATCCTCGGCTCCTCGATGTTCGGTGCCCGGCTCGCCGCCGCGTTCGGCCTGCCCTACGCCTTCGCCTCGCACTTCTCGCCGGGCCTGCTGCACCAGGCCGTGGCGCTGTACCGGCGGGAGTTCACCCCGTCGGCACAGCTCGCGTCGCCGTACGTCATCGCCGGCGTCAACGTGATCGCCGCCGCGTCGACCGACGCCGCGCAGCTCCAGTTCGAACGCACCCGGCGCAACCTGGTGCGGGGCTTCATCGCCCGGTCGGCGGGCGACGCCCAGTACCCGGACGACCAGATCGACGCCTTCCTGACCACGCCCGAGGGCGCGCAGATCGCCTCGATGCTCCGCTACACCGCCGTCGGAACCCCGGACCAGGTGCGCGACTACCTGACGTCGTTCGCCGACGAGGCTCAGGCGGACGAGCTGATCATCGCCCACCAGTCCATGCAGATCGACGACCGCCTGGAGTCGGTGGCGCTGACCGCCGGAGCAGTGCTCGGCGTCTCCGTCTGACCGGCCGGTGACGCGTCGGCCCGGCCCGCCCGGTCAGCACCGACGTCCGCACCGCCGCCCCGAAGGGTCTCGGACCTCGACCGGTGTGATGTCGTCTCCGGCGACGCGTCCACCGTGGCCGTCACGCGGAGTAAGGCTGCCTTCTGTCGTCGACCTGTGATCGGTCGTGGCCGTCGAAGCGGATGAGCTGACAGCGCTCGGGACGACAGCCATCAGCCGGCCGCGGGTCGAGTGGGTGTTGGATGCCGATCCGTCAGTCCGGGCGGTCGGGATCTGCGACCCGGCCCGTGGTCGAGCACCTCACGCACCTCGGCGGTCTGTCCGGTTCGGTCGACCCACCGCGGCTCAGCCACCTGATCGGTGAGTCGTCCGGGCCGCTCTGACCGACACCGGCGTGCCCGACGGCACGTGCCTGACGAGGCCTTGGCGTTCCGGAAGCCGGTCAACCCTCCGGGAGCGACCAGCAGCGAAGCAGTCGGACGGGGGACGACCGGGCCCCGGATTCGTCCGTGTTCCGGGTGTGGGTCGTCCGGGACTGACGGGCCGGCGTCAGCGGGGGATCGTGGTGAACGGCCCGGTGAGGGCATACCCGTCGTAGCCGCCGGTGGGCGCCCGCAACCCGAAGATCGTGCCCACGGTCGGAGCGATGTCCATGGTGCGCACGCGCTGGTCGACGACCCGGCCCCGTCGGACGGCCGGATGTCCGCCCGACACGAGGAACGGGATCGGCTCCGTTGCGGGGTGGCCGTGATTGCCCGGGATCGGATTGGACAGCGGGGTGGGGTCGGTGAACCGCCAGCCCAGTCGGCAGTACGCGACGAGATCACCGGCCCGGTTGTCGAGACGCAGGTCCGACGGGGTGTGCAGGGACAGCACACCAGGGTGCGCGCCGACGAGCCGTCGGACCTCGGCCAGCGCGGCGGTCCGACGCGTGGACGAGCCGACCCAGTACAGCAGGTCAGCGCCCCCGTTCTGGGCGATCCGGAGATCGGCCAGCAGATCGGGGCGGGTCTGCAGGATCCGGTCGACGGAGACGAAGCGGTTCGGGAGCGACCAGTCCATGGAGTGATCGGCCAGCACCATCAGCACCGATCGTTCCCAACGGCCCGTGGTCTTCAGGTGGTCGACGAAACGGCCCACCTGCGCGTCGGTGTCGATGAGAGCCGCGGTTCGGGCGGCCCGTAACGTCGTCCCGGTCAGATCGCTGTGCCCGACCCGGTCGGTGTCGCCCAGGTTGACGAACACCAGGTCCGGGTCGACGGAGTCGACCATGGCGATGAGGGCGTCGGTGGTGGCGACGTCGGGGGCGTGCCCGGTGATCGGCAGCAGCGGGAACGGCTCCCACCGGGTCGTCGCGCGGGTCCCGAAGATCCCGAACAGGTACTTCTTCGACAACACCGACCCCGTGGTGCGTCCGGTGGCGGCGACCCGGTCCAAGAGGGTGGGGAACTTCAGGTCCGACGCGCGGTCCAGATCCCGGACGACGTTCTCCACCCGGTCGAACACGGCATTGGCGGGCACTCCGGACCGGTCGGGCCGGACCCCGGTCATCATCATCACGTGGTTGGGGATGGTCTCCATCACCGGCAGCGAGCGGGCGTTGGTGTACCAGGTGCCCGCGGTGCGCAACCGGTGCAGGGTGGGCGTGAGGACCGGCCCGATCTCATCGGGTCGGGTGCCGTCGACGACCACGACGTAGACCCGCACCCCGGCGCCGGCCTGCGCGGCCGCAGCGCCCACAACCGACGTGGACAGCAGGACCGCCGCGCCACCGGTCGCGGCGACCCGGAGGAACCGCCGCCGCTGTGGGTCCGCCGGCCCGTGGTCGTCGCCGGTCGGCGGCAGCGGTGTGGAGGGGTTCATCGTCCCGGCTCTCAGCGCTTGCCGGGACGTCGGGCGGCCCGGGGGTTGTCACGCCGTGCGCCCAGCGGCGCGACCGGGCCGTCGATCCGGCGGGAACCGTGGGCGGAGGCGAAGGACGCCTCGTGGGCCACGGTCGCGGACGGGTCCACCCGCGGATCCACCAGCAGCCCCTTGTCGCCACCGCTGCGCAGGAACCAGAAGTCGGTCTGCACCCGATCGGGGGTCACGTCCACGACGGCGAACCCGTGCCCGATGCCGTCCAGGAAGCGCACCCACGGATTGATCGCCTGGAACGCCGCCGTGGCGCCCTGGGCGGCGGCGGCCGATCCGAGGACCTCCTTGAAACCGTCGCTGGTGACCGACGGGCAGACGAATTCGACGCCGACCGAGTTGCGGTCCACCGGGTAGGTCGTCGGGTTGCCGGGGAGCTCGTTCGCCCACGAGGAGTGGATGTCCCCGGTGAGGACGACGGGGTTCGTGGTGGCCTTGCTCATCGCGGTCAGCAGGGCGCTCTGGTCGGCCTGGTAGCCGTCCCACTGGTCAGCGTTGAAGATCTGACCCGGCAGTACACCGGTGCGGGGGACGGCGTACACACGGGCGAAGACGGTCTGGTTGCCGATCAGGTGCCACCGCTTGCGGGACTCCCGGATGCCCTGGGTCAGCCAGGTGAGCTGCTCCGGCTCGGGGAGGTGCCGGGTGGGGTCGGCCAGGGCCGGGTTGAGCAGCCCGCCGGAGGTGGTGGGCACCTGCCGGCTGCGGTTCTGCCGGGTCTCCACGACCGACAGGTCGGCGAGATCACCGAAGCTGAACCGGCGGAAGAACTGTCGGCCCTGGTGCGGTTGCGGCTGGTACTGCGCGGGTTCGCGGATCGGCATCCACTCGAGGTACGCCTGGAAGGCCCGGGCGCGGCGGGCCAGGAACTCGCCCTCGGCGCGTACGCCGGCCGGTTCCCCCGGGCCGGTGTAGGAGGTGTCCGGGTCGTCCTGGGTCTCGTGGTTCTCGGCGCCGGTGGCGTAGGCGTCGTTGGCGATCTCGTGGTCGTCGAAGATGACGATCCACGGATGCCGACGGTGCGCGGCCTGGGCGTCCGGGTCGGACTTGTAGAGCGCATGCCGCACCCGGTAGTCCTCCAACGACACCATCTCGGTGCTCGGCTGGTGGTCGCGGGTGCCGATCAGCGCCGCCGGGCCGTAGCGGTCACCGGATCCGGCGACACCCGCCTCGGCGGGGTCGTTGCCGTACTCGTAGACGTAGTCGCCCAGATGCAGGATCGCGTCGAGATCGTCACGGGCGGCGAGCCCGCGGTAGGCGGTGAAGAACCCTCCGGTGTAGTTGCTGCAGGACACGAAGGCCAGGCGCAACGCGTGGGTGACCCCCGGCTCGTCCGGTGCGGTCTGGGTGCGACCGACCGGCGACGTGGCGCCGCAGCTGGTGAACCGGAAGAAGTACCGGGTGTACGGATCGAGTCGGTCGACGACCACCTTGACCGTGTGGTCCCGGTCGGCGGCGGTCCGGGTCGCCCCCCGCTGCAGGATCACGGTGAACCCCTCGTCGGTCGCGACCTCCCACTTCACCGTGACCGCCTGGCCGCGTCCGCTGCCGGGGATCGCGTCGGGGGTGGGGGTGATCCGCGTCCACAGCAACACGGACGTGGCCGTGGGGTCGCCGCTGGCCACGCCGAACGCGAACACGCCGCCACGGGCCGCGGTCGCCACGGCGGCCCGGGCGGTGGCCGGGCTCATTCCGGCGAGGGCGAGCGAGGCGGCGGTGGCCACGCCGCCTCGGATGAGATGGCGGCGGGTGACGGAAGTCTCGGTGTACATCCCGGAAGAGTGAACCGCCCAGCGATCATCCCCACGACCGGTGGGTGAACCGCCGGCGGCGCGGGGAACAACGATCAGCCCGGCCGCGGACCCGGTCTCGCTGCCACCAGCTGGCCCCGCCTCGCTGTCGACGACGCGAGATCGACGGAACCGCCCCGGAACGAGGCGGTCCCGGCCTGGAGCCACGGAGGCCGGGTGGGCGGGCTCGCCGGGGCCCCGCGCCACATCGGCCCACCAGTCACCGTGGCGGCGTCGCCGATCCGGCTTCGATGTCCTGGGCGGCACCCCCGGCCACCAGGACGGATCCGGCCCCGTCGGAGGCCCTCCATGTTGCCGGGCCGCGGTCAGGAGCGCTCGTCAGGCCCGCCGGGCCGTGACGATCAGGTACTCCCACTCCATCGCCCCGCCGCCGGTGTCGAACCTGGCGGCCAGGCCGTCCAGCGCCGCGTCGAGCTCGGCGAGCCGCTCTTCGGCGTCCGGCTGCGAGGCCACGTACCGGTAGACCCCGATCGTCGGTCCGTACATCGTCGCGAAGTACTCCCGGAACGCCGACGGTGTGCTGAACGACGTCACCCGCACGGTGCCGGTCGTCGCCGTCAGCCCGGTGACGCCGTCACCGAACAGCTCCCGGACGTGGGCCTCGTCGCCCCACAGCGGACCCGGTGACGCGCCGGGCGGCGGCGGGGGAGCGAACGGCTTCATCGCGGCGAACAGCTGACCGACGAAGCCGGTCGGCGTCCAGTTGAGCAGTGCGATCGTGCCGCCCGGTCGGCAGACCCGCAGCGCCTCGGCGGCCGCGGTCGCGTGGTGCGGCGCGAACATGATGCCGACCGACGACATCACCACGTCGAAGGCGGCGTCCGGGAACGGCAGCGCCTCCGCGTCGGCGACCTGCCAGTCCAGCGTCAGCCCCGCCCGGTCGGCGATCGCCCGGCCCGCCTCGAGCAGCTCCGGGGTGAGGTCGCTCGCCACCACCTCGGCACCGCGACGGGCCGCCGGGATCGCCGCGTTGCCGGTGCCGGCGGCGATGTCGAGCACCCGGTGGCCGGCGGCGATCCCGGCGGCCTCGACGAGGGCCTCGCCCAGCGGGGTGATGACGTCGACGACGAGCTGCGGATAGTCGCCGGACGCCCACATCGCCCGGTGTTTCGCCTTCAGGGCGGCGTCGGCGGTCTGTGGATCGGTCACGGTGCTCGACATGGGGCTCTCCTCGCCTCCCGGGGACCCGGATGGTCCCGTCGGGGTCGAATCTAGGAACGGGCAGCCGGACTGCTCCAGTCCTGGATCTGTACCTCGGCCGGACGCCGCCCACGAGGATCCGTGTGTACCTGTTCGAGCGGCTCTTTCCGCCGGTCAGCGGCCTAGAGTTCCTCCATGGCGACCTCCTACCAGCAGTTCTGTCCCGTCGCCAAGGCGATGGAGCTGCTCGACGAGCGGTGGACGTTGCTCGTCGTCCGCGAGCTCGTGATGGGCAGTGAGCACTTCAACGAGGTGCGCCGCGGGGTCCCGCGGATGAGCCCGACGCTGTTGTCCAAACGCCTGCACCAGCTGGTCCGGGCCGGGGTGGTGGACCGCCGGCCGGACGGCCGCTACCTGTTGAGCGCGGCGGGTCGCGAGCTGCGTCCGGTGGTGGAGGCGCTGGGGCTGTGGGGCACCCGGTGGATCGGCGAGTTGGGCGACGCGGACCTCGACCCCCGGCTGCTGATGTGGGACATGCACCGCAGCGTGGTCGCCGACGCGGTGCCGCAGGGCCGCACCGTCGTCCGGTTCCGGTTCCCGGACGCGCCGACGGGCAGCCGCGACTGGTGGCTGGTCATCAGCGCCGACGGCACCGACGTCTGCGACATCGACCCCGGTCACGAGGTGGCGCTGACGGTGACCGGGCGGCTGCGCGCCCTGACCGAGGTCTGGCGGGGGGACCGGACGTGGCAGGACGCGGTCGGCGCCGGCGAGCTGGTGGTCAGCGGGCCGGCCGACCTGCGCCGGTCGCTGCCCGACTGGTTCACCCTGTCGACCTTCGCGCGGGTACCGCGGCCGGTGGCGGCCGGCCGCTGACCCCGCCCTTACAGTCGGTGGCGATGGACACCGACAGCACGACGACAACCGGGACCGTGGTGTCGGCCGGGCGGTGGTCGCCGCCCGCATTGGCGGTGGTGACCGGGTGGCGGATCGTGCTGGCCGGCGCCGCCTGGGCCGGGTTCGTCCTCGGGATGACCCGCGGCGACGTGTGGCGCTGGCCGAACCTCGCCTACTGGTCGCAGTTCTCGACCCTGCTGGTGGCGCTGACCGCGACCGGTTCGCTGGTCGCGCCGCTGGTGGTCCGGGGCCGGTCGGAGTGGCCGCGCGGTTCCCTGCGCGGCGCCGCGACGACGTACACCACGCTGACGCTGGTGGTCTTCCCGCTGCTGCTGTCGGGCACCTACGACGACCTCGACGGGCAGTTGATGCACCTCGTGGTGCCGGTGCTGGCCATCCTGGACTGGGTGCTCGTCGGGCGGAACCAGGCGGGCGTGCGCTGGTTCGGCCCGCTGCTGTGGTTGATCGTCCCGCTGCTGTACCTGCCGGTGTACGTGGTGCGCAGCAACGCCTCCCGTCCGCTGTACGGCTTCCTCGACCCCGCTCGCGGCGACTTCACCGGCTGGGTGCTCATCCTGCTGGCCGCCGTGCTGCTCATCGGTCACCTGTACTGGGCCGTCGGCCGGGCCCGCGCCGCGCTCGTGCCGGCGGCCCGTCCGGTGCGCGGATGAAGACCCGGGACGCGGCGGGCGGCGGCCGTGTCGTCGAGGTGACGGCCGCGCAGCTGCCCGGGTGGGTCAACCGCTTCAGCGGGCGCAACGACGGCCTGCGGTCGGTGTCGGCGACACCCGACGAGGTGGTGCTCACCGCCGGCGACGGGACCACTGCGACGTTCGCCGTGCCGTTCCCGCCGATGAGCGTGGGCGACCGGGAACCGTTGGAGGCGCTGCTGACCCACGTCGCCGGCATCGGTGCCGTCGGCATCGTGGCGGTCCGGGCCGGCGCGCACTCCGTCGGTGTCGCCCGGGCCGGCGTGGTCGTGTCGTCCAAGACCGACCGCGCCTACGTGCAGGGCCGCACGGCGGCCGGTGGCTGGTCGCAGCAGCGCTACGCACGGCGTCGCGGCAACCAGCTGACCGCGTCGCTGGGCGACGCCGCGGACGCGGCGAACCGGGTGCTCGTGCCGTCGGTGACGGTGCTCGACGCGCTGGTGCTGGCCGGCGACGCGTCGGCGCTGCGGACGGTGATGGCCGACCGGCGGCTCGCCGCACTCGCCGAGCTGCCCCGCCGGGAGTTCCGCGACATCCCCGAGCCGCGGCGCAGCGTGCTGGACGACCTGGCCGAGCGGACGACCGTCGTCGACGTGACAGTCCGGGAGCCGTGAGGGACCCCGCCCCAAGCCGGTCTGGGGGCGAGTGGGCGGCGGGCACTTCGTCCGTGTGGGTCCGCGCTCATGCCTCCTGCGCGCGCGGTCGTCCGGACGGACCGGCCACGGATCGGTTGAGCGCAACAGGACGGTGACCGGCACGGTGCCGCTCACCGCAGGGGCCGGACCGTCGCGCTCCCGGGAGGCGACGTCCGGGCCGGCTTCGTCCGGCTCGCGCCACGGCCGGCCAGGGCATCGATGTCGAGAACGCGCCGTCGGCTCCGTCCCTGCAGTGAGCGCGACCAGAATGGGTCGCACCTTCACGAGGAGTCCCGATGGCCAGGTACCTGATGCTCAAGCACTACCGCGGCGCCCCGGCGGCGGTGAACGACGTGCCGATGGAGGAGTGGACCGGGGACGAGATCACCGCGCACCTGCGGTACATGGACGACTTCGCCGCCCGGTTGGAGGCCACCGGCGAGTTCGTCGACAGTCAGGCGCTCGCCGCGGAGGGCACGTTCGTGCGCTACGACGGTGAGGGCCGCCCGCCCGTGACCGACGGCCCGTTCGCCGAGACCAAGGACCTGATCGCGGGGTGGATGATCGTCGACGTCGACAGCTGGGACCGGGCTCTGGAGCTCGCCGGCGAGCTGTCCGCTGCGCCGGGCGCCGGCGGCCGGCCGATCCACGAGTGGCTGGAGCTGCGGCCGCTGATGTCGGCGCCGACCACCACGGGCGAGTGAGACCGACGGTGGACGAGGACCTGCTGCGCCAGATCGTCCCCGCGGTGCTGGCCGTCCTCGTCCGCCGCGGCGCCGACTTCGCCACCGCCGAGGACGCCGTGCAGGAGGCGCTGGTGGAAGCGCTGCGGACGTGGCCGGCCGACCCGCCCCGCGACCCCCGCGGCTGGCTGGTCACGGTGGCGTGGCGGCGCTTCCTCGACGTCCGGCGGGCCGACACCGCCCGCCGGCGTCGGGAGGCGCTGGTCGACGAGGAGCCCCCGCCGGGTCCGGCCGTCGACGCCGACGACACCCTGCAGCTGTACTTCCTGTGCGCGCATCCGTCGCTGGCTCCGGGGTCGGCGGTGGCTCTGACGCTGCGCGCCGTCGGCGGACTGACCACCCGGCAGATCGCCCGGGCGTACCTGGTGCCGGAGGCGACCATGGCGCAGCGGATCAGCCGGGCGAAACGCACGGTGGCCGGGATCCGGTTCGACCGACCCGGTGACGTGGCGACCGTGCTGCGCGTGCTGTACCTGGTGTTCAACGAGGGCTACTCCGGCGACGTCGATCTCGCGGCGGAGGCGATCCGGCTGACACGGCGGCTGGCCGCCGGCGTCGACCACCCCGAGGTGGCCGGGCTGCTGGCGTTGATGGTGCTGCACCACGCCCGGCGGGCCGCCCGGTTCGCGCCCGACGGCAGCCCGGTGCCGCTGGCCGACCAGGACCGGGGCCGCTGGGACACCGCCGCGATCGCCGACGGGGTGGTGCTGCTGCAGGCCGCGCTGGCCCGCGACCGGCTCGGCGAGTTCCAGGCCCAGGCGGCCATCGCCGCGCTGCACGCCGACGCTCCGTCGGCCGACGAGACCGATTGGGTGCAGATCGTGGGGTGGTACGACGAACTGCTGCGGTTGACCGGCAGCCCGGTGGTGAGGCTGAACCGGGCGGTGGCGGTGGGGGAGGCGGACGGGCCCCGGGCGGGACTGGCGGCGCTGGCCGAGGTCGCCGACGACGTCCCCCGCCGGGTCGCGGCCCAGGCCCATCTGACCGAGCGGGCCGGCGACCGGGCGGCCGCCGCCCGGTTGTACGCCGAGGCCGCCCGCCGGGCGCCGACCCTGGCCGAACGGACACACCTCACCCGGCAGGCCGCACGACTCCACGCCGGCACCCACCCGCCGGGGTGACCAACTCGACCGGTCACCGCCGGGGAACCTGCCGCCCGCCCGGTAGACTCGTCCCACGTGATCACCGCTACCGGCCTCGAACTGCGGGCCGCCTCGCGGATCCTGCTCTCCGACGTGAACCTCCGCGTCCAACCAGGCGACCGCATCGCCTTCGTCGGCCGTAACGGCGCCGGCAAGACCACCACGCTGCGCGTCCTGGCGGGCGAAGGCTCGCCCTACGCCGGCTCGGTGGTCAACAACGGCCCGCTCGGTTACCTCCCGCAGGATCCCCGTGAGGGCGATCTGAACATCACCGCCCGCGACCGCGTGCTCTCCGCCCGCGGGCTGGACGTGCTGGCCTCCGAGCTGGCCAAGGTCCAGATCGAGATGGCGGAGTACGTGGAGGGTCCCGAAGCCGACGCCGCGATCAAGCGCTACGGCCGCATCGAGGAGCGCTTCGCCGACCTGGGTGGCTACGCCGCCGAGTCCGAGGCCGCCCGCATCTGCTCCAACCTCGGCCTGCCCGACCGCATCCTGGCGCAGCCGATGCACGAGTTGTCGGGTGGCCAGCGCCGCCGCGTCGAGCTCGCCCGCATCCTGTTCGCCGCCGCCGACACCGGCGACGGCACCATGCTGCTGCTGGACGAGCCGACCAACCACCTCGACCACGACTCGATCGTCTGGCTGCGCGACTTCCTCAAGTCGTTCTCCGGCGGGCTGGTGATCATCTCCCACGACGTGGAACTGCTGGCCGCCGTGGTCAACAAGGTGTGGTTCCTCGACGCCGTCCGCGGCGAGCTGGACACCTACAACATGACGTGGCAGCGCTACCTGGACGCGCGCAGCACCGACGAGCAGCGCCGCCGCCGCGAGCGGGCCAACGCCGAGAAGAAGGCGTCGGCCCTCGTCGCCCAGGCCGCCAAGATCGGCGCCAAGGCGACCAAGGCCGCGCAGGCGCACTCGATGGTCAAGCGCGCCGAGAAGATGCTCGGGTCGTTGGACGAGATCCGGGTGGCCGACAAGGTCGCCAAGATCCGCTTCCCGCAGCCGGCGGCCTGCGGGCGCACCCCGCTGATGGGCAACAACCTGTCGAAGGCCTACGGCTCGCTGGAGATCTTCGCCGGCGTCGACCTGGCCATCGACAAGGGTTCCCGCGTCGTCGTCCTCGGCTTCAACGGCGCCGGCAAGACCACGCTGCTGAAGATCCTCGGTGGCCGCGAGAAGCCCGACACCGGCGTCATCGAGGCCGGTCACGGGCTCAAGCTCGGCTACTACGCGCAGGAACACGAGACCCTGGACCCGGACGCGACCGTCTGGGAGAACATCCGGCACGCCTCGCCCGACACCGGCGCGCAGGAGCTGCGGACGCTGCTGGGCACGTTCATGTTCAAGGGCGAGCAGCTCGAGCAGAAGGCCGGCACCCTCTCGGGCGGCGAGAAGACCCGGCTGGCGCTGGCCGGGCTGGTCTCGTCGGCGGCGAACGTGCTGCTGCTGGACGAGCCGACCAACAACCTCGACCCGGCCAGCCGTGAACAGGTACTGGACGCGATCCGCAGCTACGCCGGTGCCGTCGTGCTGGTCACCCACGACGCCGGAGCGGTGTCGGCGCTGCATCCGGAGCGGGTCATCCTGCTGCCGGACGGCACCGAGGACCACTGGAACGACGAGTACCTGGATCTGGTCGAGCTGGCCTGACGGCCGGCCGGGGACCGTGGCACCACGGTCACCCGCAGCGTCCACGGTCACCCGCGCCGATCGCGCCGGCGACCGGCGGGGAGCCCGTTTCGGGGATCGCGTCCCGACTCACCGGCAGGACCACGCCGGCCGCGCTCCGCCCCTGGTCCGCTGACGCGACGACCACCGACGCGACAGCGGCCGCGGCGAGCGTGATCACCCGCCCTACTGGGTCGCGGTCCGTCCGGTGATGGACACCCGGTAGTGACCCCGGCTCACCGTGCACGTCGGGCACGCGGGCGGGAGGATGGAGGTCCACCCGAAGACCCGTTGGGGGCGATCGATGACGCACGTGCAGGCACTCAAAGGTGCCAGGATCACCGGGCCGGACCGGGCCGCACTGGCCGCCGAGGTCTGCCGACGCTACCGGGACGGCGAATCCATCCGCAGCCTCGCGGCGCAGACCGGCCGTTCGTACGGCTTCGTCCACGGGCTGCTGGTGGACTCCGCCGTCCCGCTGCGCAGCCGTGGCGGGCCCACCCGCCGACGCACCCCCGCCTGACCGACCGGTCGGACGGGCGCGCCCGAGCGGCTCAGAGAGCGCCCTTCCCGTCACCCACCGGGTGCGGCTGCAGGACGGTGATCTGCGTCTTGTCGGCGAGCAGTTCCTCCACGGCAGCGTTCATCTCGTTCATCGCCGGGCTGGTCAGGTGCGCCTGGTGCGCCTCGGCATCGGCCCACTTCTCGATGACGACGATGGTGTCGGCCTCGGTGTGCATGGCGTAGAGCTCGCAGCCCGCGTCCTCCTGCTGGACGCGGGTGATGGTCTTCTCGAAGAGATCGATGACCTGGTCCACGGACTCGGGCTTCGGGTGGATGGTGGCGACGACGACGACGGTCATGGGCATTCCTCTCCGGCGTGTGGATCGGTGATCCACGGATCTGCGGATGTCTCGCCGGGCCACGACCCGGAGGATCCGGCGTGTGCCCGTGCGGGTGAACCAGTACCCAGTCGGGGCCCGGACTGACCGGGCGTGGCGGCCGCCCGGGCCCGGCCGTAGCGTGCTGCACTGTCATCGCAACGGCGGACGGCCGTCGTTGGAGGAGGGGAGCACGTCGTGGCTGACGCGATCGGGACACTGCTGATCTTCGGAGCGAGCGGGGACCTGACCAACCGCCTGCTGCTGCCGGCGCTGGGCCAGCTGCTGTCCAGCTCCGAGGGACCACACACGCTGACCGTCGTGGGCTCCGGAACCGAACAGTGGGACGACGACACCTGGCGCGAGCGCGTCCGGGCCGCCTTCGCCTCCGTCGACGCGACGGGTCCGCGGGTGGACGCCGTACTGGCCGGAACCCGGTACGCCGCCGCCGACGTCACCGACGCCGACGACCTGCGCCGGCTGCTGGCGCTGTGCGACGGGCCGCCGGCGATCTACTTCGCGCTGCCGCCGGCGGTCACCGCCCGGTCCTGCGCCGCCCTGCGCGACCTCGACCTCCCCGAGGGCACGTCGCTGGTGCTCGAGAAGCCGTTCGGGACCGACGAGCGCAGCGCCCATGCGCTCAACGACCTGCTGACCGCGGTGGTCCCCGAGTCCCGGATCCACCGGGTCGACCACTTCCTGGCCAAGACCACCGTGCTGAACATCCTGGGTCTGCGGTTCGCCAACCGGATCTTCGAGCCGCTGTGGAGCGCCGACCACATCGAGCGCGTCGACATCGTCTTCGACGAGCCGCTGGCGCTGGAGGACCGGGCGCGCTACTACGACGGCGCCGGTGCCCTCGTCGACATGATCCAGAGTCACCTGCTGCAGGTGATGGCGGTCGTGGCGATGGACCCGCCGCTGAGCATCGACGCCCGCGATCTGCGTGACCGCAAGGAGGAGGTGATGCGGTCCACGCGGATCTGGGGTGGCGACCCGGTGAAGGCGAGCCGGCGGGCCCGCTACACCGCCGGCACGATCGACGGCCGGGACCTGCCCGCCTACGTCGACGAGCCGGGTGTCGACCCGGCGCGCGACACCGAGACGCTGGCCGAGATCACCCTGGAGATCGACAGCTGGCGCTGGCCGGGCGTGCCGTTCCGGCTGCGGTCGGGCAAGGCCCTGGCCGACAAGCGCAAGGAGATCATCATCAGCTTCAAACCGGTGCCCCGGCGGATCCCCGGTCTGTACGGCACCGCGGTGCCGGCGCAGCTGGTCATCTCGTTGGGTCCGGAGAAGATCTCGCTGGACATCAACGTGAACGGACCGGACGAGCCCTTCGAGCTGGACCGGGAGCACCTCGTCGCCGAGTTCAACGCGGGGCGGCTGCCGGCCTACGGCGAGGTGCTGGACGCGGTGTTCCGGGGCGACCCGACCCTGTCGGTCCGTGGTGACACCGCCGAGGAGTGCTGGCGGATCGTCGACCCGGTGCTCGCGGCGTGGAAGGCCGGGGACGTGCCGATCGATGAGTACGCGGCGGGCAGCACCGGACCGGACACCTGGAACGACCCGTCCGTGGGGGTGCCGGTGACGACTACCGCACCCGCGACGCCCGGGTCGTAGCGGCCCGGGCGCCGGCGGTGGTCAGTCCGGGACCGCCGCCGGCGTGAGTTCGACGACCAGCTGCATGAAGCGGAACAGCCCCGGCCGCCCGCTGAGCTGCTCGTAGCGCTCCACGACGTCGTCGACCCAACTGCCGACCAGCGCCGGGTCCAGGCGCGGCGTCCAGGGGGCGAACCCGACGGTGCACCAGGCCGCGAAGTCCTCCCTCGAGCCGAAGTCCCACTCCTCGTCGGTCACCGTCGACGACTGCACCGTCAGACCGGCGGCGGCCGCGAGGTCCGGGTAGCCGTCCGGGTCGACATGCACGAAGGGGGCGTCGAAGCCGTCGAACGCGGCCTGCCAGCGGGGGGCGGCGGCGACCTCCATGGCCACGTCCTCCAGGCTGGGCCGGGGGCCGGCACAGACCTGCTGGAGCAGCGCCCGGCCCTCCGGGACGAGAGCCCGGGCGATGCCGGACAGCGCGGTGTGCTGGTCGACCACCCAGTGCAGCGCGTTGAACGACGTGACCAGGTCGAACTCCGTGTCGAACCGCAACGCCGACGCGTCGCCGAGCTCGAAGCTGACGTACGCACCCGCCGGCACCGCGGCCCGCCTGGCGGCCTCGATCATCCGGGGTGAGGCATCGACGCCGAGCACGGACCCCTCGGGGAGCCGCATCGCCAGCAGGCGCGTCAGGTAGCCGTCCCCACAGCCCACGTCGAGACAGTCCTCGTCCCCGCGGACCACCAGGTGCTCCAAAGACCGGCTCGCCAGCGTCCGTTGGAGGTCGCTGACCTTTTCGTAACCCGCACCGTCCCAGTCCACCATCGGTCCATCTTGGCGCACGGTGCCGGTGGCCCGCACGCCGGGAACACGAGAACCGGCGTGCGGCAACGGGTCAGCCCGCCACCGGGCCGGGCCGGGTGGCGTGGGAGTTTCCCTCAGTGCGAGACGCGCACCGAGTCCTCGATGAGGTCCAGCACCGGCCCGATGCCGTCCACCGGACGGCCCGACGCCAACCGCGACACCAGCCCGTCGAGCACCAGCTCGAGGTAATCGGCGAGCACGTCGACGTCCACGTCGGCCCGGAGCACCCCGAGGTCGCGCTGCCGGCGCAACCGCGCCCGGGTGGCCGTGCGGATGGTCGCCTCGCGTTCGGTCCACGCGTCGCGGAACGCCGGGTCGGTCCGCAGTCGCCGGGTGATCTCCAGCTGCGTGCCCAGCCAGCCGACGTCGCGACGGGACAGCAGGTCACGCATGACCTGGACGAGTCCCTCGTCGGTGACGACGCGGACCATCGCGGCCGCGTCCTGCTCCGCCAGCGCCAGGAACAGCGCCGGTTTGTCGGTGAAGTGGTGGAAGATCGCCCCGCGCGACAGCCCGATCTCGTCCTCCAGGACGCGGACCGTGGCGCCCTCGTACCCGTGCCGCGCGAACGCGGCACGGGCACCGTCGAGGATCTGCTGCCGGCGGGACTGCAGGTGCTCCTGGCTGACCCGGGGCACCGTGGGTCCCGCTCCCTACCGTCCGGCGGCTACTTGGCGCCGGCCAGCAGCGACCGCAGCACGAACTGCATGATGCCGCCGTTGCGGTAGTAGTCGGCCTCACCGGGGGTGTCGATGCGGACCTTGGCGTCGAACTCGACGACGTCGCCCGACGGCTTCGTGGCCGTGACGTGCACCGTCCGCGGGATGCCGCCGTCGTTGAGGGCGGTGATCCCGGTGAAGTCGAACGTCTCGGTGCCGTCCAGGCCCAGCGTCCTGATCGACTCCCCCTCGGGGAACTGCAGCGGGATGACGCCCATGCCGATCAGGTTCGAGCGGTGGATGCGCTCGAACGACTCGGTGATGACGGCCTTGACGCCGAGCAGCGCGGTGCCCTTGGCCGCCCAGTCACGCGACGACCCGGAGCCGTACTCCTTGCCGCCCAGCACGACCAGCGGGGTGCCCGCCGCGGCGTAGTTCTGGGCCGCGTCGTAGATGAACGCCTGCGGGGCGTCGGGCTGGGTGAAGTCGCGCGTGTAGCCGCCCTGCACGTCGTCCAGCAGCTGGTTGCGCAGCCGGATGTTGGCGAAGGTGCCGCGGATCATCACCTCGTGGTTGCCACGGCGGGAGCCGTAGGAGTTGAAGTCCTTGCGCGCCACACCGTGCTCGGTGAGGTACTCCGCGGCCGGGGTGCCGGCCTTGATCGCACCGGCCGGGGAGATGTGGTCGGTGGTCACCGAGTCACCCAGCAGCGCCAGCACGCGGGCACCGCTGATCTCGGTGACCGGGGACGGCTCGGCCGGCATGTTGTCGAAGTACGGGGGCTTGCGGACGTAGGTGGAGTCCTCGGCCCACTCGAAGGTCTTGCCGGTGGGCGTCGGCAGCGACTTCCAGCGGTCGCCACCGTCGAAGACGTCGGCGTAGCTGGCGGCGAACATCTCGCGGTTGATGGAGCTCGCGATGGTGTCGGCGATCTCCTGCGGGGCCGGCCAGATGTCCTTGAGGTAGACGTCGACGCCCTGCTCGTCGGTGCCCAGCGGGGTCTCGTCGAAGTCGAAGTCCATCGTGCCCGCCAGCGCGTAGGCGATGACCAGCGGCGGGGACGCCAGGTAGTTCATCTTGACGTCCGGGTTGATGCGGCCCTCGAAGTTGCGGTTGCCCGAGAGCACCGACACCACGGTCAGGTCGGCCTCGTTCACCGCGGCGGAGATCTCGTCGGGCAGCGGGCCGGAGTTGCCGATGCAGGTGGTGCAGCCGTAGCCGACCAGGTTGTAGCCCAGCTTCTCCAGGTACGGCCAGAGGCCGGCCTTCTCGTAGTAGTCGGTGACGACCTGCGAACCGGGAGCCATGGTGGTCTTGACCCAGGGCTTGACCGACAGGCCGCGGTTGACGGCGTTGCGGGCGAGCAGGGCCGCGCCCAGCATCACCGACGGGTTGGAGGTGTTGGTGCAGGAGGTGATCGCGGCGATCACCACGGCGCCGTGGTCGAGCTCGAAGTCGCCGTACTCGGCGGTCGACACGTGCGTCGGCCTGGACGGCCGGCCGTAGGCGCCGGACGCCGCGGTCAGCGCCACCACCACCGGCTGGTCGGCGTCCTCGTCGACGAACGACGGGCTCATCGGCGCCGGGTCGCTGGCCGGGAACGTCTCGACGAGGGACTCGTCCACGTCGCTGTGCGGGGTGTCGGCGTCGAGGCTGACGTAGTCGTGCAGGGTCTTGCGGAACGACGCCTTGGCGTCGGTCAGCTCGATGCGGTCCTGCGGGCGCTTGGGCCCGGCGATGGACGGCACCACGGTCGAGAGGTCCAGCTCGAGGTACTCGGAGAAGACCGGCTCGACGTAGTCGGGGCTGGACGGGTCGTGCCACAGGCCCTGGGCCTTGGCGTACTGCTCGACCAGAGCCAGCTGGGCCTCGCTGCGGCCGGTGAGGCGCAGGTAGCCGACGGTCTCCTCGTCGATCGGGAACATCGCGGCGGTGGAGCCGAACTCGGGGCTCATGTTGCCGATGGTGGCGCGGTTGGCCAGCGGGACGACACCGACGCCGTCGCCGTAGAACTCGACGAACTTGCCGACCACACCGTGCTTGCGCAGCATCTCGGTGATGGTCAGGACCACGTCGGTGGCGGTGGTGCCGGCCGGGATGGTGCCGGTCAGCTTGAAGCCGACGACGCGGGGGATCAGCATCGACACGGGCTGACCCAGCATCGCCGCCTCGGCCTCGATGCCGCCGACGCCCCAGCCGAGCACGCCGATGCCGTTGACCATGGTGGTGTGCGAGTCGGTGCCGACGCAGGTGTCCGGGTAGGCCTGCAGGGTGCCCTTGACCGTGCGGGCCATCACCACGCGGGCCAGGTGCTCGATGTTGACCTGGTGCACGATGCCGGTCCCGGGCGGGACGACCTTGAACTCGTCGAAGGCGGTCTGGCCCCAGCGGAGGAACTGGTAGCGCTCGAAGTTGCGCTCGTACTCCAGGTCCACGTTGCGCTCGAAGGCGTCCTCGCGGCCGAACACGTCGGCGATGACGGAGTGGTCGATCACGAGCTCGGCGGGGGCGAGCGGGTTGATCCGGTCGGCGTCGCCGCCGAGGTCGGCCATCGCCTCCCGCATGGTGGCGAGGTCGACCACGCAGGGCACACCGGTGAAGTCCTGCATGATCACCCGCGCCGGGGTGAACTGGATCTCGACGTCGGGCTCGGCCGACGGATCCCAGTCGGCCAACGCCCGGATGTGCTCGGCGGTGATGTTGGCGCCGTCCTCGGTGCGCAGCAGGTTCTCCAGCAGCACCTTCAGCGAGTAGGGCAGCCTGGCGGCGTTCTCGAGGCCTTCGACCCCGGTGATCTTGAAGTACTCGTACGACTCCTCGCCGGATGCGCTGGCGACGACCAGCGTGTCCTTGGCGTCGAAGGTGTTCGGGTTGGTGGGTGCGGTCACGTCGGTGTCCCTCGGTCGGCGGCGTTCCGGCGGCAGCGGCGGGCCACCGGAGGGGAAATTCTCCCAGGCGTGTCGTCCCATGGTGCTCTGCGCCCGAACCGGCGGAGCGGCGGGGTCGCAGCGGCGCGACGGACCTGATGAACCAAACCGTACGCTTGTCCTGTAAGGGCGGCAAGTCGACGCACCGGCACGTGTCGACCGGCCCGTAGCGTGTCGTCCCATGACCGCCCCGAGCGCCCCGTCGGCCACCACTCCCCGCACCACCCGCGCCTGGGTCGACGACGCCATCCGCACCGTCGAGGCCGACGCGAACCGCAGCGCCGACACCCATCTGCACGTGTACCCGCTGCCGCCGCAGTGGGGGATCGACCTCTACCTCAAGGACGAGTCCGTCCACCCGACGGGCAGCCTCAAGCACCGGCTGGCCCGGTCGCTGTTCCTCTACGCGCTGGTCAACGGATGGATCACCGAGGGCACCACGGTCGTCGAGGCGTCGTCGGGCTCCACAGCGGTCTCGGAGGCCTACTTCGCGCGGATGCTCGGATTGCCGTTCGTGGCGGTGATGCCCCGCCGGACCAGCGTGGAGAAGATCGCCCTCATCGAGGCCGCCGGCGGCAGCTGCCACTTCGTCGACGACCCGGGGGCGATCTACGACGAGGCCCGGCGGGTGGCCGACGCGGCCGGCGGTCACTACATGGACCAGTTCACCTACTCCGAGCGCGCCACCGACTGGCGCGGCAACAACAACATCGCCGAGTCGATCTTCGGGCAGCTGGCACTGGAGCGGCACCCCGTCCCCAGTTGGATCGTCGTCGGTGCCGGCACCGGCGGGACCAGTGCGACCATCGGCCGGTTCCTGCGCTACCGCCGGCACCGCACCCAGCTCGTGGTGGTCGACCCGGAGAACTCGTCGTTCTACCCGGGTTGGCGGACCGGCGACCCGGACTACAGCACCGGGATCGGCTCCCGGATCGAGGGCATCGGGCGGCCGCGTGTCGAGCCGTCGTTCATGCCGTCGGTGATCGACCGGATGGAGCAGGTTCCCGACGCCGCGTCGATCGCGGCGATGCGTTTCCTCCTCGAGCAGACCGGCCGCCGGGCGGGCGGCTCGACCGGCACCAACCTGTGGGCGGCGCTCGGCATCGCCGCCCGGATGCACGCCGTGGGCAACCGGGGCAGCATCGTCACGCTGATCTGCGACGCGGGCGACCGCTACGCCGGCACGTACTACGACGACGCCTGGGTGGCCGCGGCCGGGCTGGACCTCGCGCCGTACCGGGCGACGCTGGACCGGTTCCACGAGACCGGTGAGTGGGTCGCCCCGGTCTGACCCGGACGCGCCGGAGGCCCGGCTCCCTGGCGGGAACCGGGCCTCCGGGACCGGGCGGGACTACTGCTCGAGCAGATCGATGAACATCTCGATGTCGGTCTGCTCCATGCCGCCGAGCAGCACGGTGAAGATCGCGCTGTAGCTGCGCAGCGGGCTGACGTACCACTGGCCGTCGACCTCGGTGGTCACGACGCCCAGGCCGAGGGCCGCCTTGAGCATGCGCTGGACGAAGTCCGGCATGTCCGGGTGGATCTCCTCGAGCCTGCCGGCGCCGATCAGCTCACCCAGGCTGTCCGCGTCGAAGGTCTGGGTGTCCGATCCGTCGGTCACGGTGACCGACCCGGCCGCCTGGTCGATCTCGATGGAGCCGCTCTCGCCGTCGGCGGTGAACTGCAGCGACTTCACCGACACCAGCTTGCCGCCGGTCACGTCGGAGACGTTCCACTCCGTGTCGATCTGCACGTCCTGCGCGCCGCTGCCGGAGCCGATGGCGTCGGCGATCTTCTTCCCGTAGGCGTGTACCGCCGACATCTCGTCCGGCGGCAGGAGACCGATGATCGCGGTGGCGTCCTGGTCGACGAGGGCCTGGATCATGGCGTCCACGGCGTCCTCGGGGGAGCCCTTGCCGGCACCGGGGATGGCGTCGGCGGTGGTCACCGGGCCGACGCCGGCGGACTGCGCCCAGTAGTCGGCCAGGGTGTAGAACAGGCTCGGGTACCAGGCGCCGTCCCGCTCGACGGTGGAGATCCGGATCGGCTCGCCGTTGTTCTCGTCGCGGATGACCTGGGCGATGTCGATGACGGTCGGTTCGGAGGTCGAGGTCATCGGCAGGTCCTCGTCGGCGGCCTTCTTCTGCACGGCGTCGACCAGTCGGCGGTAGAGGTCGGTCTCCACGCCGCTGTCCTGCACGGGGTTGATGGTGACCGTGCCGCCGGTCAGCTTGACGATCGTCAGGTCCGGCAGCGGCTTCTCCTCGGCGGCGTCGTCGAAGGTGATGCCCTTGATGCTGATGTTCGTGCCGGTCGCGTTGTCGACCGTGGCGCTGTCGGTGAGCAGGCCGAGCCGCTTGAACTGCTCGATCACGTCGGTGGCCAGGTCGTCGACGAACTGCGCCTCGACCGGGTCGAAGGTGTCGGTCAGGCCGATCAGGTCACCGTTGTCGACGTCGGCGAACAACTGTTGTGCGGCCGCCACCGGGGTGTCCTGACCGCCGGAGTTCTTCCGGATGGCCAGGAAGTAGACGCCGACCCCGGCCAGCAGCGCGACCACGACCGCGATCGCGGTGATGAGCACGCCCTTGTTCTTCTTCGGCGGCTGCCCACCGGGCTGCCCGGGCTGCGCTGCGGCCGGGTACGGCCGGCCCTGATCGCCGCCCTGCCAGGGCTGCTGTCCCCACTGCTGCTGGTCGCCGGCCGGCGGCTGTCCCCACTGCTGGGTCGGCTGGTCGCCGCCCTGCTGCGGGTTCCACTGCGGCGGCGGCTGCTGTCCCCACGGCTGGCCCTGCTGCGGCTGACCCTGTTGCGGCTGGCCCTGCCAGGGCTGTCCCTGGAACGGCTGGCCCGGCCAGGCCTGCCCCTGCTGCGGGCCCCACTGCTGGGTCGGCTGGTCGCCGCCCTGCTGCGGGCCCCACTGCTGGGTCGGCTGGTCGCCGCCCTGCTGCGGGTTCCACTGCGGCGGCGGCTGCTGTCCCCACGGCTGGCCCTGCTGGGGCTGCCCCTGCCACGGCTGGCCCTGCGGAGGCTGTCCCCAGGGCTGCTGCGGACCGGGACCCTGGCCACCCTCCGGGCCGGTGCCCTGATGCGGGTCGTGCGGTGAACTCATCTGATCTGCTCCCCTCGTCCACCGGGTGGACGCTCCGTGCTCCGTTCCGACATGCACTGCACCCTGCTGTCCCACACTGCGCTGTCGCACACCGCGCTGGCCCACACCGCCGTTTCCGGGCGGTGGTCGTTCCTCCGACAGAGGCGCGACGGTGTCCGCCTGATGCCCGTCCGGAGTGGTCGGACCCGAACGGTGCTGTGGTTCCGGGTGCGAGTTTCCCTCATCCGACGTACTCCTGTCCGTTCATTCCGCGACTGACGGCGGATTGTCGGCGGACCGTGACGTCCCCGTCACCGGGCGGTCACCGTGGGCGGGGCGGACCGGGCGGCGCGACCGGACTTCCGGCTCCGGTCTCCGTCGCCGTGGGGCGACGGAGCAGGGCGACGCCCGCGACCGCGCAGCCCACGGCCCCGACCAGGGTCACCGCGGGGCCCGGCCAGACGCCGCCGATGGTCGGCGCGTCGAAGCGGACGGCCAGCACCACACCGCAGAGGGCGACGAGACCGGTGGGGACGGCCAGCACGAGGGACGCCACCGCGGCAGAGCGTCGTCGCCGCAGCACCATCAGCACCACCACGACCGCCCACAGCGGTCCGAGGAACGGCCACGCCTGCAGCGCGCCCTCGATCCACGGGCCGGCGTCGAGCCGGCGGACACCGACGCCGGCCAGCTCGTAGCTGTTGCGGCTGACCCGTCCTGACCGCACCCAGGGCAGGAACGTGCCGGCGACGAGGACCACCACGGCTGCCCCGCCGATGCCGACCCAGCGAACCGACGTGGTGGGTGACGGCGCCGGGGGCGGGCCCCAGGGTGACGGCGCCGGGCCCCGGTGCGGCGGCGGGAACGGTCCGGACATCGACCCATTGTGACGGTGCGGCGGCGGCTCCGGTCACCCTTCCGGCGGCGTTCGCCCGGGCGACCCTCGCACCGGTGTCTCACCGACAGTGTTCGACCGTCAGCGCACCGCGTTCAGGCGGTGTTCGTCCGTTCTGTGAACACTGGGACGGAAGTTGTGAGCGAGACGGCTGGCTAAGCGGGGGAGGAAAGTGGCATCCTGAGGCGCAAGCGTGTCGCATTGACAAACGTTCCGTCGGTGCCCCGCTCCATGTCCCCGTCCTCAGGAGAGCCAGTGGCGCACGCACGAACCCGGCAGCGCGGCACCTCCGTACGCCGCGCACCCTGGCCCTCCGTGCGGCGCGCCCCCGCCCGGACCCTCGGGATCGGAGCGGGCCTGGTCATCGCCCTGGTGCTCGGTCTGGCCGCGCCCGCCGGTGCACTGCCGCCGCCGCCGGAGAACCCGACCGACGACCAGATCGCCGCCAGCCAGAACCAGGCCGCCGAGATCAACACCGCGGTCGGGCAGCTGTCCGCCCAGGTCGCCAGCACGCAGGGCCAGATCGACGCCCTGCGCAACGACATGCAGCTCAAGCAGGAGCTGTCGCAGAAGGCCGCGATCGACCTCGACATCGCCCAGGCCGACGCCGCGGACGCCGCGACCGCCGCCGAGGAGGCCGCCGCGGTCGCCACCGCCGCGCAGGGGGACATCTCCACCGCGCAGGACAAGGCGGACAGCTTCGCCGCCGCCTCGTTCCGCCAGGGTTCGACGCTGGGATCCATGACCGCCCTCTGGGACGCCGGCAGCGCGGACGAGCTGCTGCAGCGCAACCAGCTGCTGGAGTCCATCTCGGGCAGCCAACTCGACGTCATCGGCAACCTGCAGCGGGCCCAGGTCACCAAGTCCAACCTCGACGCGGCCGCCCGTGAGGCGCTGCAGAAGGCCAAGGACGCCGCCGCCGCGGCCGACGCGGCCAAGCAGGCCGCCGACAGGGCCGCCGCCGACGCGGCGGACGCGCTGCAGGTCGGCCAGGCCCAGCTCGTCACCCTGCAGAACGACCTGTCGAACCAGCAGGTCGCCTACCAGGCCGCGGTCAACACGGTGAACGCGTTGCAGGGCCAGCGGCAGGCCTACGAGGAGTGGCTGGTCCTCAAGGCCGCGGAGGAGGAGCGCCTGCGCAAGGAGGCCGAGGAGGCCGCCCGGAAGGCCGCCGAGGAGGAGGCCGCCCGGCAGGCCGCGGCCGCCGCGGCCGCCGCTGCCGAGGCCGCCCGGGTCGCCGCCGAGCAGGAGGCCCAGCGTCAGGCCGCCGCCGCCGCGGCCGAGCAGGCCGCCGCCGCCGAGCGCCAGGCCGCCCGTAACGCCCAGGCCGCTGCCGCCGCCGCCGCGGCCCAGCGCAGTGCGGACGCCGCCGCCGCGTCGGCGGCCGCCGCGTCGGCCGCCGCCCCGCGGCCCGCCGCCGCCAAGCCCACCACCACCCAGCCCGCGCCGAGCACTCCGACGCCGGCGTACAGCGGCGACATCGGTCAGCAGGTCGTCGCCGCGGCCAAGAAATGGCTGGGCACCAAGTACGTCTGGGCGGGCGGCAACGCCAACGGTCCGACCGGTGGCGGGTTCGACTGCTCCGGTCTGATGCTCTACGCCTACGCCCAGGTCGGCATCAACATGCCGCACTACTCCGGCTACCAGTACTACGAGGGCTCACGGGTCGCGAAGTCCGACCTGCGGCCCGGCGACCTGGTGTTCTACGCCTACGACACGTCCGACCCCAAGACCATCCACCACGTCGCCATGTACATCGGCGACGGTCAGATGATCGAGGCGCCCTACACCGGGTCCTGGGTGCGGATCATGCCCCTGCGGACCAGCGACTACATCGGCGCGTCCCGCCCCTACGCGTGAGCCGACCGCGCTGAATGCCGACCGTCCGCCCTCCGGGGTCCCGGCCCCGGCGGCGGGCATCGTGCTCGCCGGCGGGGCCGGTCGGCGTCTCGGCGGGGTCGACAAGCCGGCGCTCGTCGTCGACGGCCGGCCGCTCCTGGACCGGGCGCTGGACGCGCTGGGCGGGACCGTACCGGCCGTGGTCGTCGGACCGGCCCGGCCGACCGCGCGGCCGGTGACGTTCACCGCCGAGGACCCGCCCGGGTCCGGGCCGGCCGCCGCCCTGCAGGCGGGGGTCGCAGCGCTCCCCGATCTGCCACCCGACGCGGTCGTCGGGGTGCTCGCGGCCGACCTGCCCGCGGTCACCGCCGCGACGCTGCGCCGCCTGACCGGTGCGCTGGCCGGGGCGGCGGACACCGACGGTGCCGTCCTCGTCGAGGACGCCCGCGAACAGCTGCTGCTGAGCGTGTGGCGGGTGGGTGCGCTGGCCGCGGCCTGCTCGCAGCGGCCGTCCTGGGCGGAGGCGTCGGTGCGCTCGCTGCTGGCGCCGCTGCGCCGGGTCGCCGTGTCGGCGGCGGACGACGAGGCCGCCGACATCGACACCCCGGAGCAGTGGGAGCGCTGGTCCCGGGGCTGACCCGGCCGGATCAGGTGTGTCGGGACCGTCACGTACCGTGGGCGCAGGCCTGTGGACCGCCGGCCCGCACTGTCCGGCCGCACGTCGCGGCCGCACCACGAAGGAGAGATGCCGGTGACCCCGGAATCCACCCACGGACACTCCGCCCCGGCTGCGGCGTCGCCGCCGGGATCGGACGCCGCCCTGCTCGAGCGGACCGTGTTCGAGGTCAAACGGGTCATCGTCGGCCAGGACCGGCTGGTGGAGCGCATCCTGGTCGGTCTGCTCGCCAAGGGCCATCTGCTCATCGAAGGTGTCCCCGGCGTCGCCAAGACCCTCGCGGTCGAGTCGTTCGCGCGGACCGTCGGCGGCACCTTCTCGCGCATCCAGTTCACCCCGGACCTCGTGCCGTCCGACCTGCTGGGCACCCGCATCTACCGGGCCGGCCGGGAGGAGTTCGACACCGAGCTGGGCCCGGTGGTGGCCAACTTCGTCCTCGCCGACGAGATCAACCGCGCCCCGGCGAAGGTCCAGTCGGCACTGCTGGAGGTGATGGCCGAGCGTCAGGTGTCCATCGGCGGCACCACCTACAAGATGCCCGACCCGTTCCTGGTGCTGGCCACCCAGAACCCCATCGAGAACGAGGGCGTCTACCCGCTGCCCGAGGCGCAGCGCGACCGCTTCCTGTTCAAGCTGCTCGTCGGCTACCCGGAGCCGGACGAGGAGCGGGAGATCATCTACCGGATGGGCGTCGCCCCGCCCACCGCCACCCAGGTGCTGCCGATCGCCGAGCTCAGCCGGCTGCAGGACGTGGCCGCGGACGTCTTCGTGCACCACGCGCTCGTCGACTACGTCGTCCGGCTGGTCTTCGCCACCCGGACCCCCGCCGAGCACGGCCTCACCGACGTGGCGTCGTGGCTGTCCTACGGGGCCTCGCCGCGGGCGAGCCTGGGCATGATCGCCGCCGCGCGGGCGCTGGCCCTGGTCCGCGGCCGCGACTTCGTCATCCCGCAGGACGTCCTCGACGTCGCCGCCGACGTGCTGCGCCACCGGCTGGTGCTGTCCTACGACGCCCTCGCCGACGGGGTGCAGGTCGAGACCATCCTCACCCGGCTGCTGCAGGCCATCCCGTTGCCGCAGGTCAGTCCGTTCGCGGTCGCGCACTGAGGTCGGCGGTCGTGGTCGAGGGGGCGGCAGTGGTCCGGGCGGGGGACACCCCACCCGGGGCGCCGCCGCGTTTCGCCGACCCGGTCCGGATCGACAGCGCGTTGGCCAACCTCGAGCTGACCGTCCGCCGCCGGCTCGACGGTCTGCTGCAGGGCAACCACCTGGGGCTGGTCCCGGGGCCGGGGTCCGAGCCGGGCGACGCCCGGCCCTACCACCCGGGCGACGACGTCCGGCGGATGGACTGGTCGGTCACCGCCCGCACCACCGAGGCGCACATCCGGCAGACCGTGGCCGACCGGGAGCTGGAGACCTGGATCGTCGCCGACCTCTCGGCGTCACTGGACTTCGGCTCCACCCGCTGCGAGAAGCGCGACCTGGTCATCGCCGCGACGGCGGCCGTCGCCCACCTCACCCAGGGCGGTGGCAACCGGGTCGGGGCGGTGCTCGCGACGGGTGGCGGCATCATCCGGGTGCCCGCCCGCGGGGGTCGCGCGCACCTGCAGTACCTGTTGCGCACCATCGCCGGCACCCCGCGGGCGTCGGTCGGCCGGCGCGGTGACCTGACGTCGGCCATCGAGCAGCTGCGCCGCCCGCCCCGACGTCGCGGGCTCGCCGTGGTGATCTCCGACTTCGTCGGCCCGGTCGACTGGCAGCGGTCGCTGCGGGCGCTGTCCGGCCGGCACGAACTGATCGGCGTCGAGGTGCTGGATCCGCTCGACCTGGCACTGCCCGACATCGGTCTGGCCACCCTGCTCGACCCGGAGAGCGGCCGCAGCCGCGAGGTGCGGACCACGTCCGCGCTGCGCCGCAGTTTCGCCGGCCAGGCCGCCGCCCACCGCGCCGAGGTGGCCACCGCGCTGCGCCGGTCCGGCGCCGGGCACCTGACGCTGCGCACCGACCGCGACTGGATCGCCGACGTGCTCCGCTTCGTGATGGGCCGCAAACGCGGCTGGACCGGCGCCACCGCCACCACCCCGCCGGTGGCCCACGAGGGGGAGGCCTGGTGACCTTCGCGCATCCGCTCTGGTTCCTGCTCGGGCTCGTCGTGGTCGGGTTGCTGGTGGGCTACCTGCTCGTCAACCGGCGGCGCCGGCGGTACCTGCTGCGCTTCGCCTCGCTGGATCTGCTCGACCGGGTGGCGCCCGCCCGCCCCGGCCGGCTCCGGCACGTGCCGACCGCCCTGATGCTGACCGCGATGGTGCTGCTCACGGTGGCCGTCACCGGCCCCACCGAAGAGGTCAGGGTCCCGCGCAACCGGGCCACCGTGGTGCTCGCGATCGACGTCTCGCTGTCGATGATGGCCACCGACGTCGCCCCGAGCCGGCTGGCTGCCGCCCAGGACGCCGCGACCCAGTTCGCCCGCGACCTCACCCCCGGGGTCAATCTCGGCATCATCTCCTTCTCCGGCATCGTCAACGTCCTGGTCTCGCCGACCACCGACCGTGCGGTCGCCGTGCAGGCCATCCAGGACCTCACGCTCGACGAGCGGACCGCCACCGGCGAGGCGATCACCTCGGCGCTGAAGAGCATCGAGACGTTCACCCGGACCATCGCCGGGGCCGAGGGTCCGCCGCCGGCCCGCATCGTGCTGATGTCGGACGGCAAGGAGACCACCGGCCGACCCGCCATGGAGGCCGCCCAGGCGGCCCGCGACGCGGGGGTGCCCATCTCGACGATCTCCTTCGGGACCACCTACGGCACCGTTGAGATCCAGGGCAGTGAGCAGCCGGTGGCCATCGACGAGGCCTCGATGCGCGACATCGCCGCGATCTCGGGCGGCGACTTCCACTCCGCGGCCACCGCGGAGGAGCTCCGCACGGTCTACGCCGAACTCGGCGAACAGATCGGCTACGAGCTCAAGGAGCAGGACAACTCCCGGCCCTGGCTGATCGCCGGCACCCTCCTGGTGCTGCTGGCCGCCGCCGCGTCGCTGGTCGTGACGCAGCGCATCCCCTGAACTGCCAGACTGCTGCGGTGAGTCGAGAGCACCACTACCGGCCGGCCGTCGAGTGGACCGGCAACCAGGGCAGCGGCACCAGCAACTACCGCGCGTTCAGCCGCAACCACACGGTCAGCGCCGAGCACAAGCCGGATCTGCTCGGCTCGTCCGACCCCGCGTTCCGCGGTGACGCCACCCGCTGGACCCCGGAGGACCTGCTGGTGGTGTCGGTGTCGCAGTGCCACATGCTCTGGTATTTGCACCTGTGCGCCGTGGCCGGCGTCGTGGTCACCGCCTATCGCGACGACCCGATCGGGGTGATGGTCGAGGACGACGAGGCCGTCGGCGGGGGCGGGCAGTTCGTCGGGATCACGTTGCGGCCCACCGTCACCGTCCGCGACCCGGAGATGGTCCCCACCGCCGAGGCGGTGCACGGCGACGTCGGCGCCCGCTGCTTCATCGCCCGGTCGCTGAACTTCCCGGTCGCCCACCAGCCACGGGTGAGCGCCGAGCCGGGCCGTTGATCCCGGCCGTACCGGTGCCCGGCGGCGAGCCGTCGGCGGCGGGCCGCGCGCGGCACTACCCTGAGAGGCCGCGCCGCACGGCACCACCCCTGGCGCGTGTCCGACCGACCGCACGACGACGGCCCGTGACCGCGATCCCGCGGCCGGCTACCCAGGAGGACCATCCGTGAGCGAGCAGACCGGCCGATCGGTCCTGGTGACCGGGGGCAACCGGGGCATCGGACTGGCCATCGCGAAGGAGCTGGTCGCCGCCGGCCACCGGGTCACGGTGACCTCGCGCAGTGGTGAGGCGCCGGACGGGCTGACCGCCGTCCGCTGCGACGTCACCGACGCCGCGTCCGTGGACGCCGCCTTCACCGAGGTGGAGGCGAACCAGGGCCCGGTCGAGGTGCTGGTGGCCAACGCCGGCATCACCGACGACACCCTGCTGCTGCGGATGTCGGAGGACCAGTTCACCGGCGTCGTCGACGCCAACCTGACCGGCTCCTACCGGGTGGCCAAGCGGGCCGCGAGCCAGATGCTGCGCAAGCGCTTCGGCCGGATCATCTTCATCTCCTCGGTCGTCGGCCTCTCCGGCGGCGCGGGCCAGGTCAACTACGCCGCGTCCAAGGCCGGCCTGGTCGGGGTGGCCCGCTCCATCGCCCGCGAGCTCGGGTCGCGCAACATCACCGCCAACGTGGTCGCCCCCGGCTTCGTCGACACCGACATGACCCGTGAGCTGTCAGCGACCCGCCGCGCCGACATCGTGAAGCAGGTGCCGCTGGGCCGCTACGCCCACACCGGCGAGATCGCCTCCGTGGTGGCCTTCCTCGCCTCCGACGGGGCCGCCTACATCACCGGCGCGGTGATCCCCGTCGACGGCGGCCTCGGCATGGGGCACTGACCGCACCCGCACGCCGCACCCCGACACCGAACCCACACACCGCACCGACGAAAGAAGCGCACTGACATGACCGGACTCCTCGAAGGCAAGAACGTGCTGATCACCGGGGTGATCACGGAGGCGTCGATGGCCTTCCACGCCGCGCGGATGGCGCAGGAACAGGGCGCCACCGTCGTGCTGACCGGCTTCGGCCGGCTGTCGCTGGTCGAGCGCATCGCCAAGCGGCTGCCGACCCCGGCGCCGGTCGTCGAGCTCGACGTCACCGACCCGGCGCAGGTCGAGTCGCTGGCCGCCCGTGTCGGTGAGCACGTCGACCGGCTGGACGGCGTCCTGCACGCCATCGGGTTCGCCCCCGCCTCGGCCCTGGGCAACAACTTCCTCAACACCCCGTGGGAGGACGTCTCCACCGCGGTCAACGCCTCGACCTTCTCGCTGAAGGCCCTGGCCGTCGGCTGCCTGCCGCTGATGACCGACGGCGGCAGCATCGTCGGTCTGGACTTCGACGCCCGCCAGGCCTGGCCGGCCTACGACTGGATGGGTGTGGCCAAGGCCGGCCTCGAGGCGTGCTCGCGCTACCTGGCCCGTGACCTCGGCGCACGCGGCATCCGGGTCAACCTGATCTCGGCCGGCCCGGTCCGCACCATGGCCGCGAAGTCCATCCCGGGCTTCGGCGACCTCGAGGCCGCGTGGACCTCGCGTGCTCCGCTGGGCTGGGACACCAGCGACCCGACCCCGGTCGCCAAGGCCGTGGTCGCGCTGCTGTCGGACTGGTTCCCGGCGACCAGCGGCTCGATGGTGATGGTCGACGGTGGCTTCCACTCACTCGGCTTCTCGGCCGGCGAGATCAACCAGGCGGTCTGACCCGAGGTTGCGGCCCGGGCGCGGGGCACTCAGTCGCGGACGGTGCGCCGTTCCGGGGCGGGTGCCCGCACCGCGGGCCGGGCCGCTCCCAGCACGTCGACCAGCTCGTTCACCGCGGCGAGCCGGCCGAACCGCACGGCGGAGGCCAGCGGCCGCAGGGCATCGTCCAGGGTGGCGAGCTGGTGCCGGGTCGCGGCGGCCGTCTGGTGGCCGGCGGCCACCTCCAGCAGCGCCTCCAGTGAGACGACCTTGGCCAGCAGCATCGAGCCGTGCCGGTGCGACGGTCCGGTGCCCCGGGGGACGCCGACCGCGCCGGCCCGCATCCGGTCGGCGATCCGGTCACGCACACCGTCGGCGTCGCGGGCGACGTCGAGGCGGGTGAGTTGCAGGGTGGCGGTACGGATGGCGGCGTCCAGATCCCGCTCGGCCTCGAACAGCGTCGGTGCACCGCTCGGCGCAGCCACCGCCGGCTCGGCGGGCGCACCGGGGCGGTCCACGGGGAACACCCGCCAGTGACCGTCGTCGGGGACGACCACGACCTGCTGCTCGGCGAGGACCACGCCGGCGCCCGCGTCCAGGGACGGCACCAGCGCGGGGGAGCGCGGCGGCAACCCGCGGACGTCGCCGGCCACCGGCAGTACGAGCTGCGGCCGGCCGCCGCGGCGGAGCAGATCCAGCAGGGCCACCGTGCCGGTGCCGGCCTCGCCGGGCCCGGGCAGGCCGGTCCGCTCACCGGTGACGGCGTCGGCGGCGCGTACGCCCGCGGTGCGGCCGGTGCCGGCGAGCTCGCCGAGGACCTCGTCGGGGGCGGTGGTGCCGGCGCGGAACGCCGCACCCCACAACGCCAACACGGTGGCGGCCCGCACTCCAGACATGGCGTCACGGTACGCGATCGGCCCGGTGCGGAACCGGGCGTTCCGGACGCCCGGACCCCGGGTGTGGCGGGCGCCACGTCGACGTCGGGCCGGTGGTCGGCGCCGACACCCGGAACCGGTTCCCACCTCCGCGAGCCGGGCGGCCGTAGCCTCGCCGGGTGTCCAACCCCCGCCGCCCGCTGCCCGGCCCCGATCCGCAACCGCGGTCCCGCGTCCGCACCGTCGACCTGAACGCGACCGCGCCGGCGCCGCGGCTGCGCGCCCGCACCGTCGACCTCGACGCTGCCGGGCGCTACGGCGGTGCCGCCGCCCCCCGGGCGCCGCGCACGGTGCCGACCGTTCCGGCCACGCCGGACGTCGTCGCCGAGGACATCGCGTCCGGGTTCTGCGGCGCGGTCACGGTGTGCACCGGGAGCACGGTGACCCTGGAGGACTTCAAGGGCCGTACCCGGACGTTCCCGCTGGACCCGGCGTCGTTCGCCATCGACGGTGAGGTGGTGACGCTGGTGCGGCCGGCTCCCGCCGCCGCCACCGGCCCGACGATCTCGGCGTCCGGATCGGTCACCGTCACGGGCCACACCGCCCGCACCGCCCGGGCGGCCCGGATCTGGGTCGAGGGCATCCACGACGCCGCGCTGGTCGAACGGGTGTGGGGTCACGACCTGCGGGTCGAGGGCATCGTCGTGGAGCCGATCGACGGGCTGGACAATCTCGCCGAGCGGCTGGACGAGTTCCGGCCCTCGCACCACCGGCGGGTCGGGGTGCTGTGCGACCACCTCGTCCCCGGGTCCAAGGAGTCGCGGATCGCCGACGCCATCGGCCGCCGTCCGGACGCCGCCGCCGTGCTGATCACCGGCCACCCCTACATCGACATCTGGCAGGCGGTCCGGCCCGCCGCCGTACGCATCCCCGAATGGCCGGACGTGCCCCGCGGTGAGGACTGGAAGCACGGCGTCTGCGCCCGGCTGGGCATCTCCGACCCGTCGGTGATGTGGGGCCGGGTCAACGGCTCGGTGAAGACCTTCCGCGACGTCCAGACCCCGTTGATCACCGCGGTCGAGCGACTCATCGACTTCGTCACCGCCGTCCCCGAATGACCGTTCCCTCCGCCTGCTGACCCGCGTTCCCGCTGGTCACGGAGTGGTCTCGGTATCGCCGCGACGGCCCGCGCGGCCACGGACGGGGGTGTGCGCTCTGGCAGGATGAGGCCATGCCCGGTTGGATCTGGCTCAGCGCCGCCGTCATCCTCTCCATCGCCGAGGCCCTCGGCGGGGAGTTCGTGCTGCTCATGCTGGGCGGCGGCGCGCTCATCACCGCGGGCACGTCGCTGTTCATGCCGGAGATCCTCTGGCTGCAGCTGCTGGTCTTCGCGATCTCCTCGGTCGCCCTGGTGATGGTGGCCCGGCCGGCCCTGCTCAAGCGCTTCCACACGCAGAACCAGATCAAGAGCGGCGTCGACGCGATCGTCGGCTCCAAGGCCACCGTGATCGCCACCGTCGACTCGCACGGCGGCCAGGTCAAGATCGGCGGCGAGATCTGGTCCGCCACCGGCGTGGACGGCCACCGGCCGCTCCCGCCGGGCACACCCGTCACGGTCGTGGAGGTCCGTGGCGCCACCGCGGTCGTCATCTGGGGCTGACACCCCCGTCGGAGCAGTCCCGTACGCAGTACGTCTTGGGGGTACGAGCAGTGGATCCACTCGCCATCATCGCCATCGTCGTGGCCGTCCTCGCGGTCGTCATCGTCCTGCGCTCGGTCAAGGTGATCCCGCAGGCGCAGGCCGCGGTCATCGAACGGCTGGGCCGCTACAACAAGACGAGCTCCGCCGGCCTGGTCTGGCTGATGCCGTTCCTGGACCGCATCCGCGCCCGCATCGACATGCGTGAGCAGGTCGTGTCGTTCCCGCCGCAGCCGGTCATCACCCAGGACAACCTGACGGTGTCCATCGACACCGTGGTGTACTTCCAGGTCAACGAGCCGCGGGCGGCGGTGTACGAGATCGCCAACTACATCGTGGCCGTGGAACAGCTGACCACCACCACGCTGCGCAACGTGGTCGGCGGCATGACGCTGGAGCAGACGTTGACCTCGCGCGACTCGATCAACGGGCAGCTGCGCGGCGTGCTCGACGAGGCCACCGGCAAGTGGGGCATCCGCGTCGCCCGGGTCGAGCTCAAGTCCATCGACCCGCCGCCGTCCATCCAGGACTCGATGGAGAAGCAGATGCGCGCCGACCGGGACAAGCGCGCCATCATCCTCACCGCCGAGGGCCAGCGGACCGCGGCGATCACCACCGCCGAGGGCCAGAAGCAGGCCGCGGTGCTGTCGGCCGAGGGACAGAAGCAGGCGGCCATCCTGTCCGCGGAGGGCGAGCGGCAGTCGGCGATCCTGCGCGCCGAGGGTGACCGGGCCGCCCGGTACCTGCAGGCCCAGGGCCAGGCCAAGGCCATCGAGAAGGTCTTCACCGCGGTCAAGAACGGCAAGCCGACCCCCGAGCTGCTGGCCTATCAGTACCTGCAGACGCTGCCGCAGCTCGCCCAGGGCGACAGCAACAAGGTGTGGATGATCCCGAGCGGCTTCGACAAGGCGCTCGAGCAGTTCGCCAAGGCGTTCGGCGACAAGGGCGAGGACGGTGTCTTCCGGTACGAGCCGAGCCCGGTCGAGGAGAAGACCACCCCCGCGGGCGCCATGGACGACGACGTCAAGGACTGGTTCGAGGGCGACTCGAGCTCCGACCTCGCCGAGATGGACCGGCAGCGGGCCGCCGAGGCCGCCGAGCAGGCCGCGGAGATGCTCGCCGCCGCCCAGCTCAGCGCCGCATCCCCGATCAGCCTGCCGTCGCTGAGCCACGACTCCCCACGCCCGGCACCGCAGCTCGCGTCCCGGCCGGAGCGCCGGGACGATCCGCTGTCCGCGCCGGGCCGAGCGCCGCAGGGGCCGCCGCCCGGTGACCAGCAGGGCCCCCGGCTCGGTCACCAGGCTCCGCCCGGGTACCAGCAGGGACCGCCGCCCGGCTACCCGCAGCAGCCGCCGTACCCGCCGTCCGGTCCCGACCAGCGCTGACCAGGGCCGGTCGATCCCGACCGCCCCGGTGGGAGTTCCGCCCGGACGCCGGGCCTAGAGTGTTGCCACGTCGTCCACCGAAGGAGATCCGATGAGGGGCAAGCGATTCGCGGCGTTGACGGTCGGGCTGCTGGTGGCGACGCTGGCCGCGTGCTCCGCCGGCTCCACCACCACACCGGGGACGTCGGGTCAGACCGCGGGACCGTCGACCACCGCGGCGCCCGGGTCGTCGACCGGTACCGGCCCCACGGGCTCCGATCCCACCGGCTCCGCGTCACCGGCCCCGGCCGGTGACGGCGCGCTGGCCATCGGCTTCGTCCTCGAGCCGACCAGCCTGGACTTCACCCAGACCGACGGCGCCCCCATCACCCAGGCGCTGCTGCTCAACGTCTACGAGACACTGGTCAAGACCGACCAGAACGGCGACATCGTGCCGCTGCTGGCGGAGAGCTACGACGTCTCCGACGACGGGCTGACGTACACCTTCCAGCTGCGCGACGGGGTGACGTTCTCCAACGGCACCCCGTTCACCGCCGAGGACGCGGTGTTCTCCATCGAGCGGGTCAAGACCGACTGGAAGCCGTCGGTCAAGGCCGGGATGGACGTGGTGGCCAGCGCCACCGCGACCTCGCCGACCGAACTGACCGTGGTGCTGAGTCAGCCGTCCCGATCGTGGTTGTTCGACATGACCACCCGGATCGGCGCGATGTTCTCCCGCACCGGCGTGGACGATCTGGCGAACACGCCGATCGGCACCGGCCCGTACACCCTGCAGGCATGGAACAAGGGCGACTCCATCGTCATGGAGCGCAACACCGCCTACTGGGGCACCCCGCCGCCCACCAAGACGGTGACCCTGAAGTACTTCGCCGACCCCAACGCCATGAACAACGCGCTGCTCACCGGCGGCATCCAGGTCGTGTCCACCGTGCAGACCCCCGAGGCCCTGGGCCAGTTCGCCGACACGTCGAAGTACCAGGTCATCGACGGCAGCAGCACCGGCGAGGTGCTGCTCTCCATGAACAACCGCACCGGGCCGCTGTCCGACCTCCGGGTGCGGCAGGCGATCTCCTACGCGCTGGACCGCGAGACGATCCTGGACGCCGCCTGGAGCGGCTACGGCACGCTCATCGGCACCCACGAGGCACCGACCGACCCGTGGTTCACCGACGTGGACACGTACCCCTACGACCCGCAGAAGGCCCGCGACCTGCTGGCCGAGGCCGGCCAGAGCGACCTGACGCTGCGGCTCACGCTGCCGCCGGTCGGGTACGCCGCCGCCGCCGCGCCGATCGTCATCTCCCAGCTCGCCGAGGTCGGCATCACCGTCCAGGACAGCGACGTCGACTTCGCCACCTGGATCAGCAACGTCTTCACCAACCACGACTTCGACCTGACGATCATCAACCACGTGGAGCCGCGGGACGCCCCGACGCTGTTCGGCAACCCCGACTACTACATCGGCTACGACAACGCCACGGTCCGCGACCTGTTCACCAAGGCCGACGGCGAGCTGACCGACGAGGCCGCGAACACCGACTACCAGCAGGCGCTGGACCAGATCGCCGCCGACGCCCCCGTGGTGTGGCTGTGGTCGTTCCCGAACCTGATCGTCGCCGACGCGGACGTGCAGGGCATCGTGCAGAACCAGATCAGCGCCGCCTTCGAGCTCGCCACCATCTCGCAGGGCTGATGGTCTGGTCCCTGCTCCGACGGGCGCTGATCTTCGTCGCCAGCGTCCTCGTGGCGTCGCTGCTGGTGTTCTGGGTGCTCGACAACGGCTGTGAACCGGCGCGCAACGCGCTGGGGGTCAGCGGCACCCCGGAGTCCGTGGCCGCGCTGTGCAGCGACATGGGACTGGACCGCCCGCTGGTGGTGCAGTACGTCGACTGGCTCGGCGGTGCCGTCCGCGGCGATTTCGGCGTGTCCTACGTCAGCAACGCCCCCATCGGACCCACGCTGTTCGACCAGCTCACGGTCACCCTGTGGCTGGTCGCCGGCAGCATGGTGGTGGCGCTGCTGATCGCGGTGCCGCTGGGCATGCTGTCCGCGCTGCGCAACGGCCGGCCGCTGGGCTACCTGTTGTCCGGCATCTCGCAGATCGGGGTGGCGGTACCGGCCTTCCTGGCCGCGATCCTGCTGGTGCTGGTGTTCGCGGTCCGGCTCGGCTGGCTGCCCGCCAACGGCTACGTCGTGCCGGCCGCCGACCCGGTCGACTTCCTGCGCCACATGGTGCTGCCGTGGATCTCGCTGGGTGTGGTGCAGGGGGCGGTGCTCGCCCGCTACGTCCGCAGCGCCGTGCTCGACGAACTCGGGCAGGACTACCTGCGCACCGCCCGGTCGAAGGGTCTGACCCCGTTCCGGGCGCTGCGCCGGCACGGGCTGCGCAACGCCTCCATCCCGGTGCTCACTGTCGTCGGGGTCAACCTGGTGACGGTGCTGGTCGGGGCGGTCATCATCGAGCGGATCTTCACCGTCCCCGGCATCGGCAAGGGCCTCGCCGACGCCGCCGAACGCCGTGACCTGCTCACCGTGCAGGCCATCGTGGTGACGCTGGTGCTGGTCGCGCTGCTGATCTCGTTCCTGGTCGACGTCGCCTACGCCCTCATCGACCCGCGGCTGCGGACCCGGGCCGGCGCATGACCGCGCCCGCACCGGTGGTCACCCCGGGCCCGGCGCGCCGCCGGTTCGGCCCGCTGATCGTGGTCGGCGCGGTACTCGTCGCGGCCATCGCGATCGCCGCGGTGGTGTCGTTCTTCTGGACGCCGTTCGACCTGCTGAACCTCGACTACCGCAACCGCAGCGCGGGCCCCGGGGTCAACGGCCACTGGCTGGGCACCGATCTGCGCGGCCGGGACATCGCCACCCGGCTGATGGTCGGTGCCCGGACGACGCTGTACGTCGGCATCGTCGCGGTCGGCATCGCCGCGGTCGTCGGCACCCCCATCGGCATCCTCGCCGGCATGGTCCGGCCCGGGGTGTCGGAGTTCGTGATGCGCGCCAACGACATCCTGCTGGCCTTCCCGGCGCTGCTGGTGGCGATCATCCTGGCCGCGAAGTACGGCGGATCCGTCACCACCGCGATGGTGGCCATCGGCGTGGCGTCCATCCCCGGTTTCGTGCGGGTCATCCGGGCGGGGACGATGCAGGTGATGAGCACCGACTACGTGCGTGCCGCCCGGGTCGCCGGACGCAGCGGACCGGCCATCGCCGTCCGGCACGTGCTGCCCAACGTCGGCGGCCTGATCATCGTGCAGGCGTCCTCGGCCTACGCGATCGCCGTCCTCGCCGAGGCCGGCCTGTCGTTCCTGGGGCTCGGGGCGCCGGCCAGCGTGCCGTCGTGGGGGCGGATGCTGTCGGAGGCGCAGTCCCAGCTGACGACCGCGCCGCTCACCGCGGTGTGGCCGGGCCTGGCCATCGCCCTGGCGGTACTGGGGTTCAACCTGCTCGGGGACGGCCTGCGGGACCGGCTCGACCCGCGGCTGCTGGGCCGCTGATGGGCACCCTGCTGAGCGTCTCCCGGCTCACCGTGACCGCCGGGATCGAACTGGTCCACGGCGTCGACCTGGAGCTGGCCGCCGGTGAGCGCGTCGGCATCATCGGCGCGTCCGGCTCGGGCAAGACGCTGACCTGCCTGGCCGTCGCCGGGTTGCTGCCGCCGGAACTGCGGGTCGCGGGCTCCATCCGGCTGGACGGCGTCGACCACGACCTCGTCGACGCCGGCGAGCGGCGGCTCGCGAAGCTCCGCGGCAGCCGGGTGGGAATGGTCTTCCAGGAGCCGATGACCGCGCTGAACCCCACGATGCGCATCGGCCGTCAGGTCGCCGAGGTGATGCGGCTGCACACCCCGGTCGGCCGCCGGGAAGCCGCCGCGGCGACGCTCACGCTGCTGGACGCCACCGGGCTGCCCGACCCCGCCCGGATCGCGCGCAGCTACCCCCACCAGCTGTCCGGCGGTCAGCGGCAGCGCATCATGCTGGCGATCGCGCTGGCGAACTCGCCGGACCTGCTGATCTGCGACGAACCGACCACCGCGCTGGACGTCACCGTCCAGGCCACCGTGCTGGCGCTGATCGACCGCCGGGTCCGCGAGGAGAACGCCGCCCTGCTGTTCATCTCGCACAACCTGGCCGTCGTCGCCGAGGTCTGCGACCGGGTGCTGGTGATGTTCGAGGGGCGGATCGTGGAGGCGGGCACCGTCGAACAGGTGCTCACCGACCCGCAGCACCCGCACACCCGGTCCCTGCTGGCCGACGCCGAACTGAGCGCGACGTGAGCAGCCCGGTCGTGCCGGCTCCTGGGGACGCGGTGGTGCTCGACGACGTCAGCCGGGTGTTCCGCCGTCGGGCGGCGCCGTTCCGGGCACCGTCGGAGACCCGGGCGCTGGATCACGTCTCGTTGACCGTCCCGCGGCGGTCGAGGTTCGGCATCGTCGGCGAGAGCGGCTCCGGCAAGACCACCCTGGTGCGGCTCGTCGCCGCCCTCGACCGGCCCACCGACGGCACCGTGACCGTCGACGGCACCGACATCACCGCGCTGCCGGAGAGCGGGCTGCGGCCGCTGCGGCGCCGGCTGCAGCTGGTGTTCCAGGACCCGATGGGCTCCCTGGACCCGCGGATGCGGATCGGCGACATCGTCGCCGAGCCGCTGCACGCCCAGGGTGCGTCCGGTGTCGACGGCCGTGTCCGGGAGGTCCTCGCCGAGGTCGGACTCGACGACGGGGTGCTGCGGCGCTATCCCCACCAGTTCTCCGGGGGCCAACGGCAGCGGATCTCCATCGCCCGGGCCATCGCTCCGCGGCCCAGCATCCTGCTGGCCGACGAGGCGGTGTCGGCGCTGGACGTGTCCAGCCGTGGCCAGGTCCTGGAGTTGCTGGACCGGCTCGCCGCCACCGAGGACTTCACGCTGATCTTCGTCTCGCACGACCTGTCGGTGATCCGGCGGGTCTGCGACCGGGTCGCCGTGCTCCGGCAGGGGCAGGTGGTCGAGACCGGGACGACCGCGCAGGTCTACGCCGACCCGCAGCATCCGTACACCCGCGAGCTGCTGGCGGCGGTGCCGACCCTGGACCGCGGGCTGGCGGCGGCCCGGCGGCGGCACCAGCCGTGAGCGCCCCACGGTCGTCGGGCAGGATCGCAGGCATGACCGCCGTGGACACCGCCGTGCTGGACCATCTCGACACCGACGCCGTCGTCGCGCTCACCCAGCAGCTGGTGCGCATCCGGTCGGTCAACGACCACGGTGCCACCGTGGTCGAGGCGCCGGTGGCCGACGTCGTCGCCGACCTGATGCGCGGCTTCGGCTGGCCGGTGACGGTGACCGAGGTGGCGCCGGGGCGGCCCAACGTGGTCGCCGTCGTCCAGGGGTCCGCACCCGGCCGGACGCTGATGTTCGAGGGCCACAGCGACGTCGTCACCCCGGGCGACGACACGGACTGGACGTTCGACCCGTTCGCCGGTGACATCGTCGACGGCCGGCTGCGCGGCCGGGGCGCGGCGGACATGAAGTCGGGGGTGGCGGCGATGATCCACGCCGCGCGGGCCGTCGAGCTGGCCGGGTTCACCGGCCGCCTCGTCGTCGGGGTGCTGGCCGACGAGGAGGGCATGATGCGCGGCGCCAAGCACTTCGCCGCCTCCCCGGCCGCGTACGGCGTGGACGGACCGATCGACGGGGTCATCGTCTGCGAACCCGAGGGCGGCGAGATCTGCCCGGTCACCAAGGGTGCGGTCCGCCTGCGCGTGGACATCCACGGCCGGATGGCCCACGGCGCCATGCCGCAGATGGGCCGCAACCCGGTGCCGGTGGTCGCCCGGCTCATCCTGGGGCTGGCCGAACTGGAACAGCAGCTCGGTGAGCGGTACCCGGCGCATCCCGACCTCGGGCCGTTCTACCTGACCCCGACCGTGCTCGCGGCCGGCAGCGCCGAGCAGGTCAACGTCATCCCGGCGCTGGCCTCGGTGTACCTGGACCTGCGCACCCTGCCCGGAATGGAGCACGAGGGCCTCGTCCAGGTCATCGGGTTGCTCGCCGACCAGGTCGCCGACGAGTCCGGGGTCACCGCGCGGGTCACCGTCATCGACGACCGCCCGCCGGTCGACACCGACCGGGACGCCCCCGTGGTGCAGGCCCTGGTCACCGCGCACGCGGCGGTCGGGGAGTCGCCCGTCGTCTTCGGCGGCGTGCCCGGCAGCACCGACGGCACCATCCTCACCCGGGACGCGGGCCTGGAGACCGTCGTCTACGGCCCCGGTGGCAAGTGGATCGCCCACCAGGCCGACGAGTACGCCGACGTGAGCGACATCCTCCGCTGCGCCCGCGTGTTCGCCGTCGCCGCGGCGGGATTCCTGGCGGCACCGTGAGTCGCACCGGCGGTCTGGCCGACGTCGTCGGGCTGCGGGTCGGGCACCGCACCGCCGCCGGGGACGGCTGGCTCACGGGCACCACCGTGGTGCTCGCCCCACCCGGCGGGATGGTGGCCGGGGTGGACATCCGCGGCGGCGCGCCCGGCACCCGGGAGACCGACCTGCTGGACCCGACGGCCACCGTCGACCGGGTGCACGCGCTCGTGCTGACCGGCGGGTCGGCCTACGGTCTCGCCGCGGCCGACGGGGTGACGGCCGAGCTGGGGGAGCGCGGGGTCGGGGTGCAGGTCGGGCCGGACCCCTCCTTCGTGGTGCCGATCGTGCCCGCGGCGGTGGTGTTCGACCTGGCCCGCGGGGGGGCGTTCGCGGCCCGTCCGGACGCCGGGTTCGGCCGTGACGCCGTCCGGGACGCGCTGGCCGCCGACCCGCGGGCGATGGCCGCGGAAGGATCGATCGGCGCCGGCACCGGCGCCTGCACCGGGCGGCTCAAGGGCGGCGTGGGACAGGCGTCGGCGGTGCTGCCCAGTGGCGCCACCGTGTCGGCACTGGTGGTGGCCAACGCCACCGGTCCGGCGTACGACCCGCGGACCGGCGAGCTGTGGGCGGCGCGGCTGTGGACCGATGCCGACGGCCCGGTGCCGGGGCGGCCCGTCGCCGCCGAACGGGACGTGCTGGCGGAGATCGCCGGCCGGATCGGTGCGGGGCTGGACACCACCCCCAGCGGCGCGCCGGCGGCGGTCGAGGTGATGGTCGCCGACCGGTCCGGCCCCACCTTCCCCGACGAGGAGTCGGCCGGGATCCGGCACACCACCCTCGGTGTGGTCGCCACCGACGCGGTCCTGACCAAGGCGCAGTGCACCAAGCTGGCCGCGATGGCCCACGACGGGCTCGCCCGGGCGGTGAACCCGGTGCACACGATGTTCGACGGCGACCTGTTCTTCGGCGTCAGCACCGGGACCGGACCGGAGCTGGACGCGCTGGGCCTGTTCAACCTGCTCACGGCCACCGCGGACGTCGTCACCCGGGCGCTGGGCCGTGCGGTGCTCGCCGCCGACCCCGTCACCACCCCGGGCGGCAGCTGGCCTTCCTACCGGGACCTGGCTCCGTCGGCCGTTCCCGCCGCGGGTTAGTCTGCGGCCATGACCGATGCCGCTCGGACCCCGACGTCCTACGCCGACCTGTTCTCGCTCACCGGACGGCACGCCGTCGTCGTCGGCGGCGGCAGCGGGATCGGCCGTGAGGTGGCCCGCGGGCTGGCCGCGGCCGGCGCCACGGTGACCGTCGCCGACGTGAACGCCGCCGCCGCCGCGCAGACCGCCGCGCTGATCGGTGACGCGGCCACCGCGACCGAACTGGACGTCGTGGACAAGGACGCGGTCGACGCGCTGGCCGCGGCGCGGCCCGCCGACATCGCGGTCACCACCGTCGGGGTCAACGTGCGCAAGAGGCTCGCCGACCTCACCGACGCCGACTACGACCGGGTGCTGGACGTCAACCTGCGCAGCGTCTTCCGCATCATCCAGGCGTTCGCGCCGGGGATGGCCGAGCGCCGCCGGGGCAGCGTGCTGGCGTTCGCGTCGATCCGGGCGCAGACGGTGGAGCCGGGGCAGGGCCTGTACGCCGCCACCAAGGCCGGCCTGATCCAGCTGCTGCGCACCGCGGCCGCGGAATACGGCCCCGACAACGTGCGCTTCAACGCGGTCGCCCCGGGCGTGGTCGCCACCGACCTGACCGGCCCGATCCGCGCCGACACCGCCTGGTCGGACGCCTACGCCCGCAAGGGGGCGCTGGCCCGGTGGGCCGACCCGTCGGAGATGGTCGGCGCCGCGGTGTTCCTCGCCTCCGACGCGGCGTCGTACATGACCGGCAGCGTGGTCACCGTGGACGGCGGCTGGACCGCCGTGGACGGCCGGTTCGACCCGTTCGCCCCGCGCTGACCCACCTGCCCCTGCCGGTCAGCCCGCGGCCGACAGCTCGGCGTCGCCCCGCCACACCTCGGCGACCTCGGCGAGGTCCAGGCCGAGCGCGTCGCAGAGCCCGACGACGGTGCCGAAGCTCGGGCTGGGGATGCGCCCCACCTCGATCTTGCGCAGCGTCTCCGGGGAGATCGCGGCGGCGCGGGCGACGGCGGCCGGTTCCCGGCCCGCCCGGGCCGCCCGGAGCAGTCCGCCGAGCCGCTGGCCGGCACGGACCTGGGCGGGTGAGAGCGGTTCGCGGACCATGCCCACCACGATAGCGGTATTGCTATACCGACGCTGGTACCGTGTGTCCGGTACAGAAATACCGGTGGAGGCGGCGACATGATCGAACTGAAGACCCGACGCGAGATCGACCAGATGGCGGTGACCGGGCGGTTCGTCGCCGAGGTGCTGTCGACGCTGTCCGCCCGCGCCGAGCCCGGGGTGAACCTGATGGACCTCGAGCAGCGGGCCCGCACGATGATCGCCGACCGGGGCGCCACGTCCTGCTACTGGGACTACGCCCCGGCCACGTTCGGCCGTGGGCCCTTCCGCAACGTCATCTGCCTGTCGGTGAACGACGCGGTGCTGCACGGCAAGCCGCACGACGCGGTGCTCGCCGACGGTGACGTGCTGAGCCTGGACCTCGCGGTGTCCATCGACGGCTGGGTGGCCGACTCGGCCGTCACGGTGATCGTCGGTGAGCCGCGGGAGGCCGCCGACGTCGCGCTGGTGGAGTCCACCCGCACCGCGCTCGCCGCCGGGATCGCCGCCGCCCAGGCGGGCGGTCACCTCGGCGACATCTCGGCGGCCATCGGTGCGGTGGCGAAGGCGACCGGCCACGGGGTCAACACGGAGTTCGGCGGCCACGGGCTGGGCCGGACGATGCACGAGGACCCGCACGTCTCCAACACCGGGAAGGCCGGCCGCGGCATGCGTCTGCGGCCCGGCCTCACGGTGGCTCTGGAGCCCTGGTGGTCGCGCGGATCCGACCGGCTGGCGGTGGACCCCGACGGCTGGACCCTGCGGTCCGCGGACGGATCGACGACGGCGCACTCCGAGCACACCATCGCGATCACCGACGACGGCCCCCGGGTGCTCACCGCCCTGGACTGACCGGTCAGCGCAGCAGCGCGAAGTCCGCGTCGTCGAGGACGTGGTCCAGGACCGACAGCCCCTCCTGGATCTCGTCCGCGGTGGCGGTCAGCGGCGGCGCGATGTGGATCCGGTTGCCGGCGATCAACGGCCACACGCCGGCGTCGCGGCAACCGGCCCCGATCGCGTTCATCGGCGCCGTCGCCGCGCCGGTGGCGTTGAAGGGCACGAGGGGCTCACGGGTCGCCTGGTCCCGCACCAGCTCGACCGCCCAGAAGGCGCCGACGCCGCGGACCTCACCGACGCACGGGTGCCGGTCGGCCAGCCGCTCCAGGCCGGGGCGGAGCACCTCGTCGGCGAGGTCGCGCACCGCCGCCAGGATCCCGTCGCGCTCGATGACCTCGATGGCGGCCAGCCCGACGGCGCAGGCCAGCGGGTGACCCGAGTAGGTCAGCCCACCGGGGTAGGCGCGGGTGCGGAACGAGTCCACCACCGCGGCGCTGATGATCACCCCGCCGAGCGGCACGTAGCCGCACGTGGAGCCCTTCGCGAAGGTGACCAGGTCGGGGACGACCGGGGTCGTGCTGCACGCCTGGTAGCCGAACCATTCACCGAGCCGGCCGAAGCCGACCATCACCTCGTCGGCAATCCACAGGATGCCGAACTCGTCGCAGAGTGCGCGCACCCCGGCGAGGTAGCCGGGCGGTGGGGGCAGCACCCCGGACCCACCCACCATCGACTCCAGGGTGACGGCGGCGATGCCGGACGGTCCCTCGAACTCGATGATCTGGCGCAGGTGGGCCAGGCAGCGCGCGGTCTCCTCCGCCGGGGTCGTCGCGCCGAACGCCGACCGGTAGAGGTACGGCCCGAGGAAGTGCACGGTGCCGGGGGTCCCGGGTTCGGCCCCCCAGCGGCGCGGATCGCCGGTGAGGCTCGCCGAGCCCGCGGTCGACCCGTGGTAGCTGCGGTAGGCCGACAGCACCTTGTGCCGCCCGGTGTGCAGCCGGGCCATCCGCACCGCGTGTTCCACGGCGTCGGTGCCGCCGTTGGTGAAGAAGACGTGACTGAATCCGGCGCCGGCCCGCTCGACGACGAGTTCGGCGAGCCGCCCGCGGACGTCGTTGGCGAAGGCCGGCTGCACGGTGGCGAGCCGGTGCGCCTGCGCGGTGATCGCGGCGATGAGGTCGGGGTGACCGTGACCGAGGTTGAGGTTGACCAGTTGCGAGCTGAAGTCCAGGTAGCGCCGGCCCGCGTAGTCGAAGAAGTAGGAGCCGGCACCGCCCGCGACGGGCAGCGGGTCGATGGCGTCCTGGGCGGACCAGGAGTGGAAGACGTGGCCCCGGTCGTTCCCCCGGGTGGCGGCATCGGCGGCCGGATCGGTCACCGGACCGGTGACCGGTGGCACCGCCAGCAGGTCCGTCGGTCGGTCGGTGGTCTGCGCCGGTGTCGGTGTCACCCGAACATGCTAATGGCGGCCGCCCCGACCGAGCAGTCGCCGGACGGGCGACGGGGCGACCACGGACGCAGCGTCGGGAGTGGCCGGCTCAGAAGACCCGGTGCGCGCCGCGGGCCACCTGGAACCCGTGGCCGCTGCCCAGGTCTGCGCAGGTCACGCCGTCCTCCGCGGCGTGACAGACGAGGTCCCCGGCACCGGCGTTGCTGCCGTAGGGCAGCACCACGGCGTTCGGATCGATGACCGTGTCGCTCACGCAACCGCCCACGACCGCGGTGCCGTTCCCGTCGAGGGTGGCGGTCCCCGCGACGAAGTCACCGCTGTCGCAGGGCACCGGGGCGAGGTCGGGGTAGTCGGCCTCGATGAGGTCGCAGCGGACACCGGCCGCCCCCTCGACGCCGTTGAGGCTGCAGAAGATGTTGCCGCTCGGCGCCTGGAAGACGAGATAGCCCTCCGGGCCCGGGGTGAGAACCACCGGACCGAGCAGCACGTCGGGCACGGTCGGGGTGTCGTCGGTCGACGGCGGTGGTTGCGTCGTGCCGGTCGGTGCCGGGGACGCGACCGTGGGGGACGACGTCGATGTCGGGTCGGCGGTGGTGGTCGTGCTGCGCGATGTCGTCGCGTCGGGGGTCTCCGGCGCCCGGGTCAGCGGGCCGTCCGCGCTCGGCGTGGACAGGGTGCGGCCGGTGGGCCCGACCGTGCCCGGCTGGGCGCTGCCGCGGCCGTCCACCGGGGTGGTGCAGCCGGCCAGCAGCGCGCACACCGCGATCGCGGTCACCAGCAGACGGTTGCGCACGATGCGCAGCGTAGCGAGCATCGGCGTCGTCGGCCGGACGGGCACGGCAGCCGTCGGCGGCGCCCGCGGACGGGGCACAATGCGGTCGTGAAGAGCTGGTGGCGGGCCGGAGTGGCCCTCGCGGTGGTGAGTACGGTCGCCGCGATCGCGATGCAGGCCGTGGCCGGGCAGTGGTTCCCGCCGCCGGTGTCGGTCAGTCAGTACGGGATCGGGCCGTGGGGATGGCTGTTCAGCGTCTTCGTGGTCACCATGAGCGCTGCGCCGTTGGTGCTGGAACGGTGTTCACCGCGGCCGTCGCCGGCCGTCCGGGGGTTCCTGTGGACGGGCCTGGCCGGCGCGTTGGTGATGGCCGTGGTGCGCACCGACACCGGCGGCGCGCAGGCCAGCTGGAACGCCAAGGTGCACATGATCGGGTCGATCTTCTGCCTGGCGTTCGTGCCGCTCGGCATGGTGACGGCGCTCTGGCTGCGCGGTGGCGCCGCCCGCGTCGTCGGTCTGCTGGAGATCGCCGTGGTCGAGGTGGCGATCGTGCTGCTCCTCGCGGCCGCGGCCGGGCTGGACACCGCCGGCCTGGGGCCGACGCGGTCCTGGGCGTTCTGGCAGGCCGTCGCCTCGGTGGTCTGTGTGCTGATGGTGGTGACGATGGCGGTGGCGCTGCGGCCACCCGGAGGCGGCCGGCGAGAGCTCCTCGAGGATCACACCCGGCCGGACGCGCCGGTCGGCGGTGATGCTTCTATACTGGTACAGGAAGATCCCGTGTCGACAAGGGCGTTGCGCGAGCACCACTGACCCACCCGACCCGAATCGAGGCGCCAGGTTGTCTGGCCGCACTGCCGCCGTTCCCGCTCCCACCGCGGGTGCCGGCTCCCGTCCCGCCGGCGCTCCGCTGGCGACCGCGAAGAACACCGCGCTGGCCATCCTCGCGATGGCCCTCGGTGGTTTCGCCATCGGCACCACCGAGTTCGCCTCGATGGGTCTGCTGCCCAACATCAGCCGGTCCCTCGGCGTCACCGAGGTCCAGACCGGCCATCTCATCACCGCCTACGCCCTCGGCGTGGTCGTCGGCGCACCGATCCTGGCCGTGCTCGGCAGCCGCATGCAGAAGCGCAACCTGCTGCTCGTCCTGATGGCGATCATCGTCGCGGGTCATCTGTTCTCCGCGTTCGCGCCCGGGTTCGGCAGTCTGTTCGCGGCCCGGTTCGTCTCCGGTCTGCCGCACGGCGCCTACTTCGGGGTGGCCTCGGTGCTGGCCGCGTCACTGGTGCCGGCCAACAAGCGGGGCAGTGCCGTCGCCGGGATCATGATGGGCCTGTCCGTGGCCAACATCGCCGGCGTCCCGCTGACCACCGCGATCGGCCAGGCGATGGGCTGGCGGACCGCGTATCTGCTGGTGGCCGTGCTCGGCCTGCTCACCGTGTTGCTGGTCCGCATCTTCGTGCCCGCGGTGCCCGTGGCCGAGGGCGCCGGCGTGAAGACCGAGCTGGGCGCGATGCGCAACGGCCGGATCTGGTTCATCCTGCTGCTGGGTGCCATCGGATTCGGCGGCATGTTCGCCGTCTACACCTTCATCTCGCCGATCATGACGAACCTGGCCGGGATCGCCGAGAGCGCGATGCCCTGGGTGCTGGCCGCGTTCGGCGTCGGGGGCACGGTGGGGATCGTCTTCGGCGGCCGGCTGGCCGACCGCAGCCCGACCCGCGGCATCCTGGTCGGCTTCGTGCTGACCATCCTGACGTTCGCGGCGTTCTCGGTGACCTCCACCTCCGTGTGGGCGTCCTTCGTCAACGTCTTCTTCCTCGGCTTCTCCGGGTCGCTGCTGATCCCGTCGGTGCAGACCCGGCTGATGATCATCGCGCAGGGCGCGGAGTCGCTCGCCGCGTCGATGAGCCACTCCGCCTTCAACCTCGCCAACGCGGTGGGGGCCTGGCTGGGCGGTGCGGTGATCGCCGCCGGCTGGGGCTACCTCGGACCGTCCCGCGTCGCGGTGCTGCTGGGCTCCCTGGGCCTGTCGATGTTCGTCGCGTCGCTGCTGGTCGACCGGCGCAGACGGGCCCACCGGGCACCGTCCGCCGCGCTGCCGGCGCTTTCGCCTGTGAATGCCGGGGTATCCCGGTAGGCGTTAAGGTGGGGCGCGAGTTCAGCGCCGAGCCGATCGCTTTTCCGTTGCACAGTCCGTCCCGAAACGTGGAGACGGCGAGTTCACCTTCGAGACCGCGAGGAATCTCCATGACCGTTCAGCCCGCCGCGCCCCGACCGGCCACCGCCGGCCGCCGTCGCCCGCACGTCGTGATCCTGGGCGGCGGCTTCGCCGGGCTCGGCGCCGTCCGTGCGCTGCGCAACGCCGACGTCGACGTGACCCTGGTCGACCAGCGCACGTACAACACGTTCCAGCCCCTGCTGTACCAGGTCGCCACCGCAGGCCTGAACGCCGGCGACGTCACCTTCTTCCTGCGTGCGACCCGGATGAAGCAGCTGAACCTGTCGTTCCGGCACGGCGAGGTCGACAGCATCGACAGCGACGGCAACTCCGTGCACTTCACCGACGGCAGCACGCTGGACTACGACTACCTGGTCATCTGCACCGGTGTCACCACCAACTACTTCAACACCCCCGGCGCCGAGGAGAACACCCTCGCGATCTACTCCCGCGCCCAGGCGCTGACGCTGCGGGACCGCATCTTCACCCAGCTCGAGCACGCGGCGGCGTCCGGTGAGTTCATCGGCTCGCCCGAGCTCACCATGGTCGTCGTGGGCGCAGGTGCCACCGGCGTGGAGACCGCCGGTGCGCTGGCCGAGATGCGCAACGACGCGATGGCCGTCGTGTACCCGGAGCTGGACCCGCGCCGTACGCACATCGTGCTGGTCGAGATGGGCGGCGTCGTGCTGCCGCCGTTCGACAACACGCTGCGGGAGTACGCCGCCAAGGAGCTGCGCGAGCGTGGTGTCGAGCTGCGGCTGAACACCTCGGTCAAGGAGGTCAGCGCCGAAGGTGTGACCCTCGGCAACGGCGAGTTCCTGCCCGCCCGCGTGGTCATCTGGGCCACCGGCGTCACCGCCCCCAAGGTGGTCGCGAAGTGGGGCGTGCCGCAGGGCCGCGGCGGTCGCATCACGGTCGACGCCGACATGCGCGTGCACGGGTTCACCAACATCTTCGCCGCCGGCGACGTCGCGGTCACCCCGGACGCGCTCCCGCAGCTGGCCCAGCCCGCGCTGCAGGGCGGCAAGCAGGCCGGCAAGAACATCAAGCACCTGGTCGCCGGTGAGCCCACCACCGACTTCCACTACAAGGACAAGGGCACGATGGCCACCATCGGCCGCCGCGCGGCGATCGCCGACATCGCCCTGCCGTTCGGCAAGTCGCTGAAGCTGACCGGCACCCTGGCCTGGCTGATCTGGCTGTACGTCCACATCGCCACCCTGCTGGGCAACCGCAACCGGATGGCCACCTTCGTCAACCTGGTGACCAAGTACCTGGCGCCGTCGCGGCGGACCAACCCGATCGTCGGCGACGTGCCGGTCTTCGACCGGGAAGCGGTCAAGAAGCAGTAGCACGGCCACGACAGGGCGGTGCCGTTCCCCGGAGCGGCACCGCCCTTTCGCGTCCTTCAGGCCGCCGGTGGCCGGTCCACCACGTCGAGGCCGCCGAGATCGGGCAGCACCAACCGGTTCCCGTCGAACTCGACCGGGATCGCCGCCACCACCGCGTCTGCGGGCACCGGCCCGTAGACGTGCGGGAAGAGCTCGCCCTCGGCGGGGTCCCAGCGCACCGGTGAGCCGGCCGCTTCGGTGGCGGCGATGTCGATCACCAGCAGCAGCAACGGTTCCGGGTCGTCGGCGTAGAACCGCTGCGCCACCATGGGCAGCTGGCCGGCGGTGCTGGTGTGGATGAAGCCTTCCTGGGCCAGCGTCCGGCCGCGGGTGGAGCGGTCGAACCAGCCGGTCAGCAGGGTCTGGTTCCACTCGTCGACGTGGGCCAGGTGCAGGATCCGGCCGGCGGTCCCGGTCATGGTCATCTCCTCGGGTCGGGCTGTCGATCCTGCCAGAGCCGGATTTCGCCGGCGGCGCCGGAGCTGGGAGGATGGCGACCCGTGACCGATCCCCGCACCACCCCGCTCGCCCCGCTGTCCGGAATCGACGCCGCCGCCGGACACGGCCGACGGGGCATCTACGACCTCGTCATCATGGCGTTCTGCGTCTTCCTGCTGCTGAGCAACATCGGCGCCACGAAGCTCATCGAGTTCGGCCCGATCCTCACCGACGGCGGCGCCATCCTGTTCCCCCTGACGTACATCCTCGGGGACGTCCTCACCGAGGTGTACGGGCTGCGCGGCGCGCGCCGGGCGATCATCGCCGGGTTCGCGGTCTCGATCCTGGCGTCGCTGACGTTCTGGCTCGTGCAGATCGCCCCCGCGGCCGCGGACTACCCCAACCAGGCCGCGTTCGAGGCGGTACTGGGCGTCGTGCCGCGGTTCGTGCTCGCCAGCATCTGCGGCTACCTGGTCGGGCAGTTCCTCAACGCCTGGGTGCTGGTGAAGATCAAGTCCCGCACCGGCGAGAAGGCGCTCTGGGCCCGACTTCTCGGGTCCACGGTGGTCGGCGAGTTCGCCGACACACTGGTCTTCGCCGCGGTCGCCTGGATCGGTGTGCTGGCCGCGCCGGAGTTCATCCAGTTCGTGCTCATCGGGTTCGTCTACAAGACCGCTGTCGAGGTCGTCATGCTGCCGGTCACCTACCGGGTCATCGCGGTCATCAAGCGGCAGGAAGGCATCGCGGTCCGCTGAGCCCGCCACCGCGGGCCGTCAGCGCGCCGGGTAGTACCGCCGCAGCGTCTCGGTGCGCAGCTCGTCGAACCACCCGCCGTCGATGCTCGCCCGGATGTCGTCGACCATCCGCACGATGAAGCGCTCGTTGTGGATGGTGGCCAGCGTGAAGCCGGTCATCTCCTTGGCCTTGAACAGATGGTGCAGGTACGCCCGGCTGTAGTGCGTGCAGGTGTAGCAGTCGCAGCCGTCGGCGAGCGGCCCGAAGTCGCGCTTGTAGCGGGCCCCGGTGAGGTTGTAGCGGCCGTCGGGGGAGTAGATCGCGGCGTTACGGGCCACCCGGGACGGCGACACGCAGTCGAAGGTGTCCACGCCGTGCTCGATGGCGGCGAACATGTCGTCCGGTTCGCTGATGCCCAGCAGGTGCCGGGGTTTGTCGCGGGGCAGCTCCTCGGCGACCCACGACACGATGGTCCCCAGGTGCTGCTTCTCCAGCGCCCCGCCGATACCGAAGCCGTCGAAGTCCATGGCCCCGAGATCACGGGCGGCCTTGCGCCGCAGGTCCTCGTACTGCGCGCCCTGCAGCACCCCGAACAGCGCCTGCGGCGGCCGGTGGGTGCGCTCGGCGGCGAGCCGCTGGTGTTCGGCGACGCAGCGCTCGGCCCAGCGCCGGGTGCGCTCCAGCGACTCCTCCTGGTACCCCCGGGTGTTCATCAGGGTGGTGAGCTCGTCGAAGGCGAAGATGATGTCGGCGCCCAGTCGGTGCTGGATCTGCATCGACACCTCGGGGGTGAAGCGGTGCACGTCCCCGTTGAGGTGGGACTTGAACGTCACGCCGTCCTCGTCGACGTGGGCCAGCCGGGTCTTGCCCTCGGCGATCACGTCGTCGGCCCGGGCCGTGGTCGAGTCCATCGACAGCACCTTCTTGAAGCCGGCGCCCAGCGAGAGCACCTGGAAGCCGCCGCTGTCGGTGAAGGTCGGCCCGTCCCAGTGCATGAACGCCCCGAGACCGCCCGCCTCGTCGACGATGTCGGCACCGGGCTGGAGGAACAGGTGGTAGGCGTTGGCCAGCACCGCCTGGGCGCCGAGGTCACGGACCGACTCGGGCAGCAGCGTCTTGACCGTCGCCTTGGTGCCCACGGCGATGAACGCCGGGGTGCGGATCTCGCCGTGCGGCGTGGCGATCACTCCTGAGCGGCCGCCGCGGCCGCCGTCCAGTTCCGACGTCACGGTGAACACGTCCTCCACCCCACCACACCGGACGCCCGGGGACCGCATCGGGCGTCCGGGGGACGGTGCCGCCGGGCGGCGACCGGGCCCGCGGTAGGCAAGGATGTGGCCATGATCAACGCTCCGTTCCCCGCCGCCCCGGCCGGAGACGCCCCCGTCGGTACCGGGCCGTCGCCCAGTTCGATGCCCGCGGTCAGCGCGGATTCCACCGACGTGCACCCGGACGCCGACCGGCGGCAACGGATGCGGGCGGTCGCCGCGGAGGTGCTGGCCGGAGAGCCGGACCACCGGCGGGAGCTGTTCGACGTCCGGTTGACCAAGTGGTGGCCCGACCTGTGGGAGGGGCTCGCCGAGCTGTACCCGGCGGCGCAGGCCGACGACCTGGGCCGCCGGCTGGTGACGTCGGCCGCGTCGGCGTTCGCCCGGCGCGAGCCGGAGCTGCAGCACCTGGACCTCGTGCGCACCCTGAGCCCCGACTGGTTCCAGAGTCAGTCGATGCTCGGGTACGCCGCCTACGCCGAGCGCTTCGCCGGGAACCTGGCCGGTGTCGCCGGCAGGATCGACTACCTGCACGAGCTGGGTGTCACCTACCTGCACCTGATGCCGCTGCTGACACCCCGGCAGGGCGACTCCGACGGCGGGTACGCCGTGGCCGACTACCGCAGTGTGCGCAGCGATCTCGGTACCACCGAGGATCTGCGGGCGCTGGCCGGGCAGCTGCGGCGGGCCGGGATCAGCCTCGTGCTGGACCTGGTGCTCAACCACGTCGCCCGCGAGCACGAGTGGGCGGTGAAGGCCCGGCAGGGCGACCCGAAGTACCGCGACTACTTCTACGTCTTCGCCGACCGCGACCAGGTCGACGCCTTCGAGGCGACGCTGCCCGAGGTGTTCCCCGACTTCGCGCCGGGCAACTTCACCTGGGACGACGAGCTGCAGGGCTGGGTGTGGACGACGTTCAACGAGTTCCAGTGGGACGTCAACTGGAGCAATCCCGACGTGCTGTTCGAGTACGCCGACATCGTCCTGTTCCTGGCCGGTCTCGGCGTGGAGGTGCTCCGGATGGACGCCATCGCGTTCATGTGGAAGCGGCTGGACACCAACTCCCAGAACCAGCCGGAGGTGCACGCGATCGCCCGGACGTTGCGTGCGCTGGCCCGGATCGCGTGCCCGGCCCTGGCGTTCAAGGCGGAGGCGATCGTCGCGCCGCAGGACCTGGTTCAGTACCTCGGGCAGGGCCGCCACTACGGCAAGGTCAGCGACATCGCGTACCACAACTCGCTGATGGTGCAGCTGTGGTCGATGCTGGCCGCCGGCGACGTGCGGCTGGCGGTCGAGGCGCTGCGCGGGTTGCCGCCGGTCCCACCGACGACGTCCTGGGTCACCTACGTGCGCTGCCACGACGACATCGGCTGGGCCATCGACGACACCGACGCCTGGCGGTCGGGCCTCAACGGCTGGGACCATCGCCGTTTCCTGTCCGACTTCTACAGCGGCGAGTACCCCGGCACGCCCGCCCGCGGGCTGGTGTTCCAGAGCAACCCGGCCACCGGCGACCGCCGGATCAGCGGAACCACCGCGAGTCTCGTCGGGTTGGAGGCGGCGCTGGCCGCCGGCGACGGGGCCGCGGTGGACACCGCGATCGCCCGGATCTCGCTGTCACATGCCCTCATCATGGGCTGGGGAGGGATCCCGGTCATCTGGTCCGGCGACGAGCTGGCGCAGCTGAACGACCCGGCGTGGGCGACGGAGCCGGGGCACGAGGCCGACAACCGCTGGGCGCACCGGCCGCGGCTGGACTGGGAGCTGGCGCGACGGCGGCGCGAGCCCTACAGCGTCCAGCAACGGGTGTTCGACGCGTTGGCGCACCTGCAGCGGATCCGCGCGACGCTGCCGCAGTTCCACGCCTCGGTGCCGCCGCGGATCACCGAGGTGTACGACACCGCGGTGCTGCCGGTGCTGCGGGAGCATCCGCTCGGGCCGCTGCTGGGGCTGTACAACGTCAGCGACAGCTGGCGGCCCTACCCGCGGGAGGCACTGGCCGCGCTGGGTCTCGACGGCGGAGTGGACCGCGTCAGCGGTGAGCCGCTGTCGTGGGGTGACGACGGTGACCTGTGGTTGTCGCCCTACGGCTTCCGCTGGATCAGCGCCCGCTGACCCGGGTCCGGCCGGCGGCGGGATCGTGGTCGTGCCGGTGGGTGCGGGGCGCCGGCAGGGTGGCCGCGGCGTCCGGGTCGGCGCCGGTGGTCCCGTCGCCGGGCAGGGCGGCGGACACCTGCGCCATCCGACGCAGCGCGGTGAAGAGGGCGTCGTCGAGGACGGCGGCCAGGACGGCACGCTCAGGGTCCGGCCCGTGGTCCCGCTCGTCCGCCCGGGAGTCGGCGGTGAGGGTGGCCGCCGCGGCGTAGGCGCGCATCGTGGCCGACGTGTGGTGCAGGTCCAGTTCGTGCATCATCCCGAGCAGGGTGGCGGCCGCGAGCCGGTGTTCGTCGTTGTCGGTCAGGCGCCAGCCGCGCTCGCGCATCACGGCGTCGACCAGCGTGAAGCGGGGTTCGACCCCGGCGGCGGGTCGTTCGCTGACCCGGGCGGTGACCGTGCGCGAGAGCAGGGCGAACAACTCCTCCGGTCCCGGTCCGCCGTCCTCGGCCAGCCGGAGCAGCTCGCCCACGGTGTTCAGTGAGTACCCGCCGAGCTCGGTGAGGCTGCGGATCAGGGCGAGCCGGCGGACGTGGTGCTCGTCGTACTGCGACTGGTTGGGGCTGGTGCGGTGTCCGGGCGGCAGCAGACCTTCCCGCAGATAGAACTTGATGGTGGGCACCGGCACGCCGGAGGCCCTGCTCAACGCCGCCATCCGCATGCCGGGAGTGTAGTCAGCAGGGGACTTCCGCACTCCCCGTTCAGGGCGAATGCATGGTGACGCGGAGTGATGCGGTGGGCGGCGCCGCCGGATCCGGGAACGTCGGCCACCCGATCGGGTCCGACTCGGGGCCGGCCGGTGGCCGCGACGACGACCCCGGCGGAGCCCGGGAGGTACGCCCGGACGCCGCCGCGAGTGACCGTTCATACTGACCGGATGCCGGAGCTTCCCGAGATCACCGCGTTGGGCGCCTTCCTCACCGAGCACGCCGCGGACGACCCGATCGCGTTCGTGCAGCCCGCAGCCATGGGGCTGCTGGCGACGGTGCAGCCCCCGATCGGTGCGCTGGTCGGGGGCACGATCACCGCGGTGGGTCGGCACGGGAAGTTCCTGGACATCACGGTGACCGGCGGCGCGTCGCCGGAGCCGCTGCACCTGATCCTGCACCTGGCCCGCGCGGGGTGGCTGCGGTGGTCGGACGCGATGTCCACGGCGATGATCAAGCTGGGCGGGCCGATCGCCCTGCGGGTGCGGCTGACGTCCGGGTCGGGGTTCGACGTCACCGAGGCGGGGACCAAGAAGTCGGTGACCGCCTGGGTGGTGGCCGATCCGATGACGGTGCCCGGGGTGGCGCGGCTCGGACCGGACGCCCTGGAGATCACCTTCGACGAGTTCGCCGCGCTCGCCTCGGCGTCGGCGGCCCAGCTCAAGTCGTTCCTGCGCGACCAGAACCTGATCGCCGGTATCGGCAACGCCTATTCCGACGAGATCCTGCACACCGCGAAGCTGTCGCCCTACCAGGCCGGCAAGCGGCTGACCGAGGAGGAGACGCACCGGCTGTACGACGCGATGCGGTCCGTGCTCACCGAGGCCATCGAGCGGTCCGTCGGGCAGGAGGCGGCCCGGCTCAAGGGGGAGAAGCGCACCGGCCTGCGGGTGCACGCGCGGTTCGGTCAGAAGTGCCCGGTGTGCGGGGACACGATCGCCCAGGTCGAGTTCGCCGACCGGACGTTCCAGTACTGCCCGACCTGCCAGACCGGTGGACGCACGCTCGCCGACCGGGCGATGTCGCGACTGCTGAAGTGACGCCGGGTGCGGTGCTCCGACCGGTGATGCGGTTGGATGGGGGTATGACCTCACCGCAGAAGCCCACCGTCGACGCCCCCACCGGCCCGGCCCCGACCGAACTCGAGATCACCGACATCACCGTCGGTGACGGCGCCGAGGCCCAGGCCGGCTCGACCGTCGACGTGCACTACCTCGGCGTCTCGTTCGACTCCGGCGAGGAGTTCGACTCGTCGTGGAGCCGCAACCAGTCCATCAACTTCCCGCTGCGCAGCCTGATCGCCGGCTGGCAGCAGGGCATTCCCGGCATGAAGGTCGGCGGCCGCCGGCAGCTGGTCTGCCCGCCGCAGCTGGCCTACGGTCCCAAGGGCGGCGGTCACCCGCTCTCCGGCCAGACCCTCATCTTCGTCATCGACCTGCTGGGCGTGAAGTAACCGCGCACCGCCGTGTGAACCACGCCATGCTCGCGGACGGCGCCGGTGGGGTGACCCGCCGCCGCTGTTCGGGCAGGTGACAGTCATGACCTTCCCGCACGTCCCGCCCCGGCTGCCCCGGCCGGTCGTCTTCGACCAGGTCTGGGCCGACCTGACGTTCCTGCACTGGGCGGTCGACCCGGCGGACGTCGCCCCCTACCTCCCGCCCGGCACCCGCCCCGACGTCTGGTCCGACGGCGCCACCCACGTCGGACTGGTCCCGTTCCGGATGGCCTCGGCCGGCCCGGGAACGGGTCTGCCCGTGCCGTTCTTCGGGCGCTTTCTGGAGACCAACATCCGGCTCTACTCGGTCGACGACGCCGGCCGCCACGGCGTGGTGTTCCGGTCGCTGGACGCCACCCGCCTCGCCGTCGTCCTGCTGGCGCGGTGGGGCATCCGCATCCCGTACCAGTGGTCGTCGATCTCGCTGTCCGCGGCGGGTCCCGTCCGGGTGTACCGCACCGCCCGCCGCTGGCCTCGCCCCCGCGTCACCAGCGAGGTGGCCGTGGAGATCGGCGCCCCCACCGAGGCCACCCCGGTCGAGGAGTTCCTCACCCGCCGGTGGGGGATGCACAGCCGGTTCGGCCGCCGCACGATGTGGACCCCGAACCGGCACGACCCGTGGGTGCTGCACGAGGCGTCCCTCCGGCATCTCGACGACGGGCTCGGTGCCTCCGCCGGCTTCCCGCTGTCCGGAGCACCCACCCTGCGTCCGCTGTGGACGGCGGGGGTCCGCACCCAGTTCGGCCGCCCGACGCTGATCTGAGCCGCTGCCCGGCGGGGCGCGCGCGCCCCGGGACGGCGGTGTCCGCATACTGGCGTCGCACCGCGCGTCGCGGCCGCCGGGAGGAGTGTCGTGAACCTCGAGAAGGTCGTCTTCGGGTTCTTCGTGTTGCTCGCCGCCACCCTGAACTTCGGGTTCTTCATCGGCGACATCTCACGGCCGGAGCTGCACAACATCTACGAGCTGGTCGCGGCGCTGGTGGTCAGCCTGATCGCCACCGTGCTCAAGTTCGGTGACCGGACCCAGATCGGTGCCGTGCACCTGGCCACGAGCCTGGTCGCGGACCTGCAGCTGATCGCCGCCGGGGTGGTGTGGGCGGTGGCCACCAAGATGAGCGAGCACGGGTTGAGTGAGGGGGCGACGGCGGCGATGGTGTCGCTGTCCGGCGGTGCCCTCGTGGCCAACATGGTGTCGGTGGTCCTGCTGGTCGTCGAGACCGCCTCGTTCCGGCGGAGCTGAGCCGGTCCGGCGTGAGGACACTGCTGCGGGTCTTCTGGAACCAGCTCTTCGGCCGCGACGAACGCGCCCGCGGGGTGCAGCGGTGGCACACCTCGATCGCCCCCGGCACGGCCACGTCGACCAGCTTCTTCCTGATCATGCGGCGGATGCGGGCGCCGCTGATCACCCTGATCGTCATCTTCGCGATCAGCGTCGTGGGGTTCACGTTCGTCCCCGGGCAGGACGCGAGCGGCGCCCCGGCCCGGATGGACGTCTTCGACGCCTTCTACTTCATGAGCTACACGGCGACCACCATCGGTTTCGGCGAGCTGCCCAACGCCTTCACCGCCGCCCAGCGGATGTGGGCGATGGTGACGATCTACCTGACCGTGGTCGGGTGGGCCTACGCGATCGGATCGCTGCTGACCCTGTTGCAGGACCGCGCCTTCCGGCAGGCACTGGCCACCCGCCGGGTGGTCCGGCAGGTCGCCCGGATGCGGGAGCCGTTCCTGCTGCTGGCCGGGTACGGCCGGACCGGTGAACTGCTCGGCCGGGCGTTCGACGCGCTCGGGCAGCAGCTAGTGGTGATCGACAAGGACCCGGACCGGATCGACGCGCTCAACCTCGCCGCCTTCCGGGCGACGGCGCCCGGGCTGGCCGCCGACGCCCGCAACCCCCACCACCTCGGGCTGACCGGGCTGGACCATCCCTACTGCACGGGCGTGCTCGCCCTCACCGACGACGACGAGGCCAACCTCGCGATCGCCATGACGGCCGCCCTGCTGCGACCGGAGCTGACCGTCATCACCCGGACGCTCTCCCGGGTGACCGCCGCGCGGATGCACGAGTTCGGGACCCCGACGGTGGTGAACCCGTTCGACCGCTTCGGCGACCACCTGCGGCTGGCGTTGCGGTCGCCGGCGGCCTACCAGCTGCTGTCCTGGCTGGAGGCGGGCCCCGGTGCTCCGCTGCCGGACCGGGCGGACCCGCCGCAACACGGGCGCTGGGTGATGTGCGGCTACGGGCGCTTCGGGCGGGAGCTCACCGCCGACCTGCGCGCCGAAGGGCTCGAGGTCACGGTCATCGACTCGACCCGTCCGGTGCCCACCACGGGGGAGGGACCGGAGGAGTCCGAACTCGACGACGTCGACGTGGAGACCGCGGTCGGCCTCGTCGCGGGCACCAGCAACGACATCGCGAACCTGTCGCTGCTGGCGTCGGCGCGGGAGCGCAACCCCCGGCTGTTCCTCGCCGCGCGGCAGAACCGCCCGGAGAACGCCCCGCTGTACACCGCTCTCGGGGTCGACTCGCTGCTCGTCCCCACCGAGGTGATCGCCCACGAGGTGTACGCGCAGCTGTCCACCCCGTTGCTGTGGCGCTTCCTGCACGAGATGCCCGCACGCGGCAACGACGACGCGGTCGCCCTGATCGCCCGTCTGCGCGACGACTGCGGTCCCGACCTGCCACCGCTGTGGCGCACCGACCTCAGTCCCGCCGTGGCACCCGCGCTCGCCGACTGGATCGCCGCCGGTGGGGCCACCCTCGGCGCCCTCCTGCGCAGCCCCGAGGACCGGGCGCAGCCGCTGAAGGTCGTGGCCCTGATGGTGCTGCGGGACGGGACCGCGACCGTCACGCCGGGCCCCGACTTCGTCCTGGCGGCCGGCGACCAGCTGCTGATGGCCGGCCGTCCCGCGGCCCGCCGGGTCATGGAGGCGCTGCTGTTCGACGACTCGCTCGTCGCCTACCTGCTGACCGGCCGGCACGTGCCGTCGGGCTGGATCGGGCGTCGGCTGCTGCAGCGATCCTGACGCGGCCCGTCGTCCGCCCCGCCGCCCCGGGGGGCGCCCCACCCGTGGCCGCCCCGAGTGCGCCGCCGATACTGGTCCCGCCCGCCGACCCGAGGAGACCCGTGACACGACCCGACACCGCCCCCGTCGACAAGGACGCCGTCGGGCGCGACGAGCGCCAGTACCACATCGGCGTCGCGCCCGGTGAGGTCAGCACGGTGGCGCTGCTGCCCGGCGATCCGTTCCGGGTGCCGATGATCGCCGAGTTCCTCACCGACGTGGTCGAGGTCGCCCACCAACGCGAGCACCGCACCATGACCGGCTGGTACCGCGGTCGGCACATCACCGCCACCTCCACGGGGATGGGCTGCCCGTCGACGGCCATCGCGGTGGAGGAGCTCGCCCGGGTCGGGGTGACGTCGTTCATCCGGGTCGGCAGTTCGGCCGGCCTGCAGGAGCGGGTGCAGCCGGGCGACCTGCTGGTCAGCGAGGGCAGCCTGCGCAACGACGGCACCACCGCCGCCTACGTGCACCCCGGATATCCCGCTGTCCCGGACCTGCCGATCACCCTGTCGCTGCGCCGGCAGGCCGACCGCATCGCCGAGGAACGCGGCATGGCGGTGCATTCCGGCATCAACGCCAGCGACGACGCCTTCTACGCCGAGACGCCCGAGTGGATCGCGCAGCTGAACCGCATCGGGGTGCTGAACGTGGAGATGGAGAGCTCGGCGATGTTCGTCGTCGCGCGGTTGCGCGGGCTGCGCGCCGGGATGATCTGCGCCGCCTCGTCGAACCTCGTGTCCGGGGCGAGCCTGTACTCGGGCATCAAACCGGCGCTGCAGCGCGGCTGGACCGCGAGCATCGAGGCCGCCCTGAACACGGCCGTGGAACTGGAGCTGTAGATGGCCCTGCTGCTCAACCTGCACAGTCACCTGGAGGGGCGGGTGCGCCCGGACACCGCCGCGGAGCTGGGGTCCCGCCTGGGCCTGCCGGATCCGCCGGGCGGCTGGGCGGACGCCCTCGAACTGGACGCGCCCGCCGATCTCACCGTCTACCTCGCGAAGGTGGCGAGCACCTACCCGTTCTTCGGCGACCCGGAGTCGTTGGCGCGCATCACCTCCGAAGCCGTCCAGGACGCCGCGGCCGACGGGCTGTCCTACCTGGAGCTGCGGTTCGGCCCGGCCACCCACGTCCGGCCCGGGTTCGACCTGGACGCGGTCATCCGGGCGGCGTGCGCGGGTGCCCGTGACGGGACCACCCGCAGCGGGATGCCTGCCGGCATCGTCGTCGCGGCGCTGCGGCACCACGACGAGGCGATCAACACCGCCGTCGCCCACGCGGCCGCCCGCGCGGCCGGGGACGGCGTGGTCGGTTTCGACCTGGCCGGCGACGAGCTGCGGTTCCCCGACCTCGCGCCCTACGCCGAGGCATTCGCCATCGCCGCGGCCGCCGATCTCGGTCTCACCTGCCACGCCGCCGAGGCCGCCCCCGGGCCGGCCGCCCGTGAGGCGGTCGAACGGTTCGGGGTCCGCCGCATCGGCCACGGCACCCACGTCGCCGACGACGCCGACACCCTGGACTGGATCGCCGACCACGGCGTCGTGGTCGAGGTCTGCCCGACGTCCAACCTCTACACCGGCGGCATCACCCGCATCGCCGACCACCCGGCCCGTACGTTCCTCGACCACGGGGTGCCCATCGTGCTCGGCGACGACAACCCACGCCAGACCCGGTCGCCGTTGTCGGCCGAGAGTGCGCTGTTGCAGACCGTTCTCGGGCTGGACGCGGCCGACCTGGCCGGGATCGAGGCGACGGCGGTCGAGGTGGCGTTCGCCGGCGACGCGGTCCGCGCGGCCTGGCGGGACCACTGATGCGCGCGGTCGTCTTCGACGCCTACGGTGCGACGCCGACGCTGCGTGACGTCCCGCCACCGGTCTGCCCGCCCGACGGCGTCGTGGTGGCGGTCGGCGCGACCGGCGTCTGCCGCTCGGACTGGCACGCCTGGCGCGGTCACGACCCGGTGGCGATGCCGCACGTCCCCGGTCACGAGCTGGCCGGCACCGTCGTCGAGATCGGTCCGCTGGTCGGTCGTCTCGCCGTCGGTGACCGGGTCACGGTGCCGTTCGTGTGCGGTTGCGGGCGCTGCGGGGTGTGTCTGGCCGGTGATCCGCAGGTCTGCCCCGACCAGCGGCAGCCGGGTTTCACCGACGCCGGGTCGTTCGCCGAGCTGGTCGCGTTGCACGCCGCCGACCACAACGTGGTCCGGCTGCCGGACACGGTCGACGTGGTGACCGCCGCGGCGCTGGGCTGCCGGTTCGCGACGGCGTTCCGCGGGCTGACCGTGCACGGGCATCCGGCGCCGGGGAGCTGGGTCGCGGTGCACGGCTGCGGCGGGGTGGGGCTGTCCGCGGTGATGATCGCCGTGGCGCTGGGCTGCCGGGTGCTGGCGGTCGACATCTCCGCCGCGGCGCTGGCCCGCGCCGCCGACCTGGGTGCCGAGATCATCCTCGACAGCACGGATCTCGGCGGTGCGGACGCCGTCGGTGCGCAGATCCAGCGGCTCACCGGCGGGGCCGAGGTCTCGATCGACGCGCTCGGCTCGCAGGCGACCGCGGTGGCGTCGGTCCTCGGACTCCGACGCCGGGGCCGGCACGTACAGATCGGGCTGCTGCTCGGCGACCGCGCGCGGCCCGCGCTGCCGATGGACCGGGTCATCTCCTGGGAGCTGTCGCTGCACGGTTCCCACGGGATGGCCGCCGCCGACTACCCGGCGATGCTCGCCCTGATCGAGGACGGCCGGCTGGATCCGAAGCGGCTGGTGGGTCGCCAGATCACCCTCGACGAGGCAGGTGCGGCCCTCGCCGCGATGGACGCCCCGCAGGCCGACGGCATGACGGTGGTGGTGGTGTGACGGCGGTCAGCACGGTGGGTCGAGCGCCGGATGGTCGTACAGGAACCGCTCCACCTGCTCCTCGACCCGGAAGTCGGCGACGGTCACGTCGTCCCACACCCGATGGGGCCGGCCGTCGCCGACGTCCCCGCCGCGCAGTCGCAGCACCGTCCGGGGGTAGCTGTCGGACGCCACGACCGACCAGCCGGCCCCGGCCCACCGCGCGTTCAGCGCGGCCACCAGCTCCGCCTCCAGCGATGTCGCCCGGGCCCGGGTCCGCGGGTCGCACCGTCGCCGCGCGGTGAGCGCGAGGTCGAGGAACATCCGGTCCCCGTCGTCGGCCCAGTGCTCGCACAGCCGGACGAGCACCGGCATCAACGCCGGATGAGCGAGTTCGGCGGCCGCCTCGAGGTCGAGGCGGAACACGTCGTCCGGATCGCCGCCGAGGCGGTCCAGCAGTGGGCGCAGCACCCGGCCGTCACCGCGTCGGGCCAGCCCCACCGTCGCTTCGTGCCGGATGTCCCCCGCGTCGTCGTTCAACCGCGCCGCCAGGGCCGCGCGGATCGCCGGGCTGTCGCGGTCGTTGAGAGTGGCCAGGCTGAAGACCGCGGCGTCACGGACCTCCGCGTCCGCGTCGGCGGACAGGCCGATCAGCGTCGCGACACACCGGTCGCCCGGCGGATCCTCCATGAGCACCAGGTTCCGGGCCAGGGCCAGGCGCACCGGCGGGTACGGGTCGTCGGCGTACCGGCACGCCTCGGCGGTCCAGCGGGCGCCGCCGGCGGCCGTCAGACCCCAGACGAAGACCTCGCGGTCGTCGTCGTCGGCCGTCCGGGCGGCGGCGGCCAGGGCCGCCGCGATTACTCCCTCGAACGGCGAGCCGTCGTCGTACCCGAGCTGGGCCAGCACCCGGGCCGCGAGGTGCCGACGTCCGGTGGCCGGGTCGGCGAGGACCGGCAGGGCCAGGTCCAGCACCCGCGGTCCGCCGTCGCGCTGCAGCACCGCCACCAGCCGCGAGGTCCGCTCCTCGAGGTCGTCCCCGTCGTGGGCGTCGCCGCGTGCGTCGGCCAGGGTCAACAGCTCCTCCCACACGCCGTCGGGGTCGACGGTGTCGTCCGACCCGGGCCGGGCACCGCCGCCGCCCGTGGGTCCGGGACCGTCCACCACTCAGGCCCCCCGCGGCGCGAACACGATGACGCCCACGCCGGCCAGACACACCAGTGCTCCGATGACGTCCCACCGATCGGGGCGGAAGCCGTCGAGCACCACACCCCAGACCAGCGAGCCGGCGACGAACACCCCACCGTAGGCGGCGAGGATCCGGCCGAAGTGCGGGTCGGACTGGAACGCCGCGACGAAACCGTACAGGCCCAGCGCGACCACGCCGGCCCCGGCCCACAGCCAACCGCGCGACTCCCGGACCGACTGCCACACCAGCCAGGCCCCACCGATCTCGAACACCGCGGCGACGGCGAACAGCAGGACCGTCCGCAGCACGCTCACCCGCGACGACGCGGCGTCAACCGCAGCGGCGGCAACGGTGGCGCGGGGATGCGCTCGTCGCCGTGCCCGTCGACCGGCCCGAACCGCGGATCGTGAGCCTCCCAGTCGTCGCGCGCCGCGACGATCTCCTCGTGGGTGCGCCCGACGAAGTTCCACCACATCACCAGCTCGTCGGCGAACGGTTCGCCGCCGAGCAGCACCAGCCGGGCCCCCTCGGTGGTCGACACGTCCAGCGACGTCCGTCCGGGCGCCAGGTACAGCAGCGGCCCGGGCTCCAGTGTCCGCCCGTCGACCTCGACGGTGCCGCCGACCACCAGGACGCCGTACTCGAAGTCCGCACGCAACGGCAGCGCCGCCGACCCCGGCTCGACCACCAGCTCCGCGCCGACCAGCGGGCTGAAGATCGTCGCGGGGGAGCGCACCTCGCCGAGCTCGCCGACGAAGACCACGCCCCGCACCCCGGCCGCCGTGAACACCGGCAGCTCCCGGTGCTGTTCGAACAGCGACGTCCCGCCCGCCGCGTCCGCGGGCAGTGCGACCCACAGCTGCAGGCCGTGCAGTACCACCCCGGGTGCGGTGACCTCGGAGTGTGCGATGCCGCGGCCGCTCGTCATGATGTTCAGCTCGCCCGGTCGCAGGACCACGTCACTGCCCAGGCCGTCCCGATGCCGGATCTCGCCGCTCAGCGGCCAGGTCACGGTCTGCAGCCCGATGTGCGGATGGGGCAGCACGGTCATCCCGGCCGACTCCGGACCCATCTCGTCCAGGAAGCACCAGGCGCCGATCAGCGGGATCTCCCGGGACGGCAGCGTCCGCCGCACGGTCATCGCCCGGACCCCGCCCAGCGGCACCGCGCGCGCCTTCAGCAGCCGGCTCCCGCAGGTCGGCCGGTCGACGTCGTGCTCGACTGGTGCGCTCTCGAGATTGCTCAACGCTCTCCTCCGACCGGGCGGCGGGTGGTCCGCGGTGCCGTGCGGCCTCCAGCGTAGGTTCCCTGCATGACCCGGCAGCCACCCCCGGCGTCCGGTCACCGGGAGCGCCCCGACGACGTGGACGCGCTGCCGCCCACGCCGTCGACGGGGTCGGTGCTCGCGGTCGTCGCGGTCGGTGGCGTCATCGGTGCTCTCGCGCGCCACCAGGTCGGCCGGAGCTGGCCCGCCCCGCCCACGAACTTCCCGTGGTCCACGCTGGCGGTCAACGTCTCCGGCTGCCTGCTCATCGGCGTCCTGCTCGGCGTGCTGGCCGATCGGCCCCGCGCGCACCCGCTGCTGCGCCCGCTGCTCGGCACCGGCGTGCTCGGCGGGTACACCACGTTCTCCACCTACACCGTCGACCTCCACCGGCTGCTCACCACCGGGCACGTGGGCACCGCGGCGATGTACCTGCTCGGGACGCTCGCCGCGGCGCTCACCGCCACCGTCACGGGGATGTGTCTCGGCCGCCGCCGGGGGCGGCGGTGACCTATCTGTGGGTGGCGCTGGGCGCGGCGATCGGTGCACCGCTGCGCTACCTGACCGACCGGTTCGTCACGGTGCGCGTCGAGAGCCGCTTCCCCGTCGGCACTCTCGTGGTCAACGTGGCGGGATCGCTGATCCTGGGACTCCTCGCCGGGGCGGGCCTGGCCGGCGACGATCCGTGGCAGCTCGTCGTCGGCACCGGCTTCTGCGGCGCCCTCACCACCTACTCGACCTTCGCCTGGGAGACCGTGCGGCTGGCCGCATCCGGGGGTCGGCTGCTGGCCGCAGCCAACGCGGTCGGCAGCCTGGTCGTGGGGACGGGTGCCGCCACGGCAGGATTCCTGGTCATGGACGCGGTGGTGCGGTGAACTGGGGCGAGCGGCTGCGCAGCCTCCCGACGGGGACGCGGGTGGTGATCCGGTACCTCATCGAGGGGGGCGCGACGGACGCCCTGGGCGATCTGCTGGAGGTCGGCGAGGACCGCTGCACGGTGCGGACGCGCCGCGGTGACGTCGTCATCGCGCTGGCGGGCATCGTCGCGGCGAAGCCGGTGCCGCCGCCGCCGGTCCGCCGGCCCCCGCGCGCGCCGCGCGGGTCCGACCCGCCGTAGGCGGCAGCGCCGTCTCCGACCCGCCGTAGGCGGCAGCGCCGCTTCCGACCCGCCGTAGGCGGCAGCGCCGCTTCCGACCCGCCGTAGGCGGCAGCGCCGCACGGTGGGAAGCTCGAGGCATCATCCCGGCGAAAGGAACCCCCATGTCGTCGTTCACCCGTGGCTTCGGTGGCCGCGCCCGGCGCGAGCGTGACCCGCGGCTGCCACCCGGTCAGTACGACACCGGGGCCGACTGGCCGGTGCTGACCGCCGAGGTGACCCCGCACTTCACCCTCGACCGCTGGAGCTTCACCCTCGACGGCCTGGTCGACCGGGCGAAGACGTGGACCTGGGCCGACATCCAGGCGCTGCCGTCCTCGGACTACCACGGCGACATCCACTGCGTCACCACCTGGTCGAAGTTCGACACCCACTTCCACGGCATCAGTCTCGACGTCCTGCTGGACCAGGTGACGATCCAGCCGGAGGCGAGGTTCATCCTGGCCACCTCCACCACCGGCTACACCACCAACATGGGCCTGGACGACATCCGCGGCGGGAAGGCCTGGCTCGCCTGGGAGTTCGGTGGCAAGCCGCTGCCCCGCGAGCACGGCGGGCCGATCCGGTTGCTGGTCCCGCACCTGTACTTCTGGAAGAGCGCGAAGTGGGTCGACCGCATCACCCTGCTGCACGCCGACGAGCCCGGTTTCTGGGAGCGCAACGGCTATCACGACCACGGTGACCCGTGGACCGAACAGCGGTACCAGGGTGACTGAGACCCCAGCTCCGGCCGGTTGTTTCCCGCCTGACGCCGGCTCCGCACCCACCGCCTGGCAGCGCGCCACCGTGCGTGAGGTGACCCGTCCGACCGGTCGCCTGGTGACGATCCGTCTGGAACCGAGCCACCGGCAGCAGCAGTACGCCGGTCAGCACTTCGTCGTCCGGCTGACCGCCGACGACGGTTACACCGCGACCCGGTCGTACTCGGTGGCGTCCGATCCCGACGACGACCTGGTCGAGATCTGCGTCGAGAAGCTGCCCGACGGCGAGGTGTCCGGGTACCTGTACGACGTCGTCGAACCCGGCGACACCCTCGAGGTACGGGGCCCGATCGGCGGCTGGTTCGTCTGGGACGGCAGCTGCCCGGCGGTCGCCGTGGGCGGTGGCACCGGGGTGGTGCCGTTGGTCGCCATGCTGCGGCAGGCGCAGCGGCTCGGGGTGACCGACCGGTTGCGGCTGGCCGTCTCCGGCCGTACCGCCGGTCACATCCCCTACGTCGAGGAGCTGCGGGCCGCCGGCGCGACCGTCGCACTGACCGGCGCGGGCCACCGGCTGTCCGCCGACGATCTGCGGCCCCTTGCCGACGGCGCCGACCTCGGCTTCGTCTGTGGCTCGGCACGCTTCGCCGAGGCACTCAGCTCGACGCTGGTCACCGTCGGGCTGCCGGTCGACCACGTCCGGGTCGAGCGCTTCGGTCCCACCGGCTGAGCGGTTTCAGCCGCGCACCACGGCCGCCAGCGCGGCGACCCGCCCGCTGGTGAACACGTCCTCCAGCGCCATCACCACACCGTCGGGCCCGGTCAGCGGGACCCGCCAGTTCGGGTACTCGTCGGTGGTGCCGGGCTGGTTCTGGGTGCGGCGGTCGCCGACCGCGTCGGTCAGGGAGACGCACAGCAGCCGCGACGGCGTCCACGTCAGGTAGCGGTGCAGCTCGGCCACGGTGGCCTCCACGTCGGCGTCGTCGGGAAGCGACCCGCGACGGCGCAGCGTCGACAGCCAGGCGTCCCGCTCGGCCGCGTCGGTGGCGAGCTCGTCGGCCAGTGACCGCGTCAAGAGACCCAGTTCGTGGCGCAGCCGGACGTGCTCGCCGGCCAGGTAGCCCGCGGTCGGTGGCAGGTCGTGGGTCGTCACCGAGGCCAGGCAGTACTCCCGCCAGCGTTCGGGCGGCAGCGGGGCGCCGCTCTCGTCGAACTCGAACCACAGGATGGACGTCCCGAGAATTCCCCGCTCGCGCAGGTAGCTCCGCGCCGAGGGCTCGACGACCCCGAGGTCCTCGCCGACGACGAGCGCGCCGGCGCGGTGCGCCTCCAGGGCCAGGATGCCGATCAGCGCCTCGTGGTCGTAGCGGACGTAGGTGCCGGTGGTCGGGAGTTGGCCCGTAGGGGTCCACCACAGCCGGAACAGACCGATGATGTGGTCGACCCGGACGCCGCCGGAGTGCCGCAGGACGGTGGCCACCAGCTGCCGGAACGGCGTGTAGGCGACCTCGGCGAGCCGGTCCGGCCGCCACGGCGGCTGCGTCCAGTCCTGGCCGTTCTGGTTGAACGGATCCGGCGGCGCGCCCACCGACACGCCCTGGGCGAAGACGTCCTGCAGGCCCCAGGCGTCGGCGCCGCCCGGGTGCACCCCGACCGCGAGGTCGTGCACGATGCCCAGAGTGGCGCCCGCGGTGGTCGCGGCGCGCTGCGCGGTGTCGAGCTGGTCGTCCAGCACCCACTGCAGCCAGCAGTGGAAGTCGATCTCGTCACCGTGCGCCTCGCGGAACGCGACCACGGCCGGGTCGGTGGGCGAGCGGAGCTCGGCCGGCCAGCGGCGCCAGTCGGGACCGTGAGTCTCGGCGAGCGCCGACCAGGTCGCGTAGTCGAGCAGGCCGGAACCTTCCCGCTGCCGGTAGGCGCGGTAGGCGATCTCCCGGCCCGCGGAGCGTTCCACGCGGTGCACCCGCTGCAGCGCCGCGCGTTTCGCCGTCCACGAGGTGTCCCGGTCGATCGCGTCGACGCCGTCCAGGGCGGCCGCCAGGTCGGTGCGCAGGGCGGCGACCGCCGTCCGGTCGGTGTCGTCGAGGTCGGCGTACTCGGGGATGCGCTCGACCCGCAGGTAGATCGGGTGGGCGAACCGGCGGCTCGTCGGCAGGTACGGGGACGGCTCCAGCGGCGCCACCGGCTCACCGGCGTGCAGCGGATTGACCAGCACATAAGCAGCGCCCTGCTCGGCGGCGGCCCACACCGCGAGGTCGGTGAGATCGGTCAGATCCCCGACACCCCACGACCTTTCGGACCGGACGCTGTACAGCTGGGCGGCCAGTCCCCAGGCGCGGTGGTCACCCATCCGCGCGGGGAAACCGAGCCACGGCGGGGTGACGATGACGGCGGCGGCGGCCTCGCGGTCACCGCTGCGGGCCCGCAGCGTGTGGTAGCCCAGGGGCAGGTCGTCCGGGAGGCGGAACCGCGCCCGTCCCGTCCACTCCCCGTCGATCTCCTGCGCCGGGGAGTTGTCCTCGGTCTGCACGACGTCGTCCCGGAAGCCGCCGGTCTCCAGGTCGATCCACACCTGCACCGGCGCCCCCGCCGGGACGTGCACGGGGAAATCCGGACGGTGCCCCTGCCGGGTGACCAGGCACGGTGGCAGCATCCGGCGCCAGCCGGACCGGTGGTACTCCTCGAGCGCGGCGCGCGCGGCGTCGGGGGTCGACGCGTCCAGGTCGAGCGCGGCCAGCACCGCGGTCACCGTCTGGGCGGGAACGGGCTGGTGGTGACCCTGCCAGTCCCAGTACTCGGTGGCGATGCCGAGCGCGTCGGCCAGTTGCTGCACGGCGGGATCGAGGTGTGACATGGCAGGTCCTCAGGGAGTCGGTACGGCTGGTGTCGAACCGTCAAGGCCCGAGCCATTCCAGCACAACGGGTCACCCTGTGCCGCACGCGGGAATGCCGGGCCGCCCGGAGCTGTCGTTATGGTGACCACCGACCCGCGCCGTAGGCGCCGCACCCTTCCGGGAGTTCCCGTGTCACTGCAGGACAAGGCCACCACGTTCCTCGAGCTGCACCGCGCTGGTGACCCGGTGGTGCTGCCCACCGTGTGGGACGCCTGGAGCGCGACGCTCGCCGCGGACGCCGGCTTCGCCGGGTTGACCGTCGGTAGCCACCCCGTGGCCGACGCCCTCGGGCGCGCCGACAACGAAGGTCTGACCTTCGACGAGGTGCTGGGCCAGGTCGCCCGGATCACCGCCACGGTGGACCTGCCGGTGTCGGTGGACATCGAGTCCGGGTACGGGCTGGAGCCGGCCCGGCTGGTCGAGGGGCTGGTCTCGGTCGGAGCCGTCGGCTTCAACATCGAGGACACCGTGCACAGCCAGGGCGGCCGGCTGCGCTCCGGGCAGGAACACGCGGACCTGGTCGGCGCGTTGCGTGCCGCGTCGGACGCGGCCGGCGTGCACCTGGTCATCAACGCCCGTACCGACGTCTTCATCAAGCAGACCGGGCCGGCGGAGTCCCGGGTCGACCTGGCGGTCGAGCGCCTGACGCTGGCGGCGCAGGCCGGCGCGGACGTGCTGTACCCGGTGGGTGGGCACGACGCCGACACCTGGGCGCAACTGGCCGCGGCGCTCCCGCTGCCGGTCAACGCGATCGCCTTCCCCGAGCAGCAGACGCTGGCCGACTTCGCGCCGCTCGGGGTCGGCCGGATCAGCTTCGGCCCGCGCCTGCAGGGAGCGCTCGGCGCCTACGCCGGTCGGCTGTTCGCAGCCTGGAAGTAGTGCCGCCGCCGCCGCTGCCGATCCGGGACGGGCTCAACCCGACCCGGCTGCACCTCCCGCCGGACGAAACGTGGCCGACGGTGCTGAGCTACCTGCTGCACCGCTTCCCCGCGGACGAGGCCCGGTTGCTGGAGAAGATGGACGCGGCCGAGGTGGTCGACGGTGACGGCGTTCCGGTCACCCGCGATACCCCCTACCGGCACCGGACGTTCGTGTACCTGTACCGGGACCCGCAGGTCGAACAGCGGGTGCCGTTCGAGATCGACATCCTGCACCGCGACGACACCCTGCTCGTGGTCGACAAGCCGCATTTCCTGTCGACGATGGCGCGCGGGCGCTACGTGGTGGAGTCGGCGCTGGTGCGGCTGCGCCGGGACCTGGACCTGCCGACGCTGAGCCCCGCCCACCGTCTGGACCGGGTGACCGCGGGCGTGCTGATGTTCACCGTCGACCCGGCGGTCCGCGGGGCCTACCAGACGATGTTCGCCGCCGGCACGGTGGCCAAGGAGTACCAGGCCATCGCCGGGGTCGACCCGGCGCGGACCTGGCCGGTGACCGTGCGGAGTCGCATCGTGAAGCACCGGGGCGTGCCCCGGGCCGAGGAGGTCCCCGGCGAGCCGAACGCCCGCAGCTGGATCGACCTGGTCGATCGACGCGGGGCGTGGGGGCGGTACCGGCTGCGGCCGGCGACCGGCAAGACCCACCAGCTGCGGCTGCACATGAACGCCCTGGGTCTGCCGATCCGCAACGACAACTTCTATCCCGAGCTGCTCGACACCGCGCACGACGACTACGCGGCGCCGCTGCAGTTGCTGGCCAGGTCCATGACGTTCACCGATCCGCTGTCCGGGCGCGAGCGGCACTTCCAGACCCGGCGGGTGCTGGAGCTGCCCGCCGGGTGACGCGGGGCCGGTGCGGGGTGGGGGTCGTGGCTCACACCGCGACCGTTCCGTGCGCCGAGGGTCACCGGCCGTGACAGACTCCCACCGTGGCTTTCGAGATCATCGACATGGACGTGCAGCACACCGCGATCGACGACCTGGTCGTGGTGACGCTGAAGCAGGTGACCGACGACCGCGGCACCGTTCGGGAGTTCTTCCGCGCCAGCGCCTACACCGACGGCCCGTTCGCCGGGCTGGGGGAGTGGCGGCAGATCAACGTCACCGAGACGAAGCAGGGTGCCGTTCGTGGCCTGCACGGGGAGGCGATGGTCAAGCTGGTCAGCTGCGTCTCGGGTGCGGCACACGGGGTGTACCTGGACGCCCGCGAGGACTCCGCGACCTACGGTGCCGTGGTCACGGTGCCGCTGGTGCCCGGCACCCAGGTGCTGGTTCCGGCGGGCGTCTGCAATGCCTTCCAGTCGGTGTCCGACGGCGGCACCCAGTACGTGTACTGCTTCACCGAGGAGTGGACGCCGGGGATGGCGGGCATCGCCTTCAGCCCGATCGACGAGGGGCTGGGAATCTCCTGGCCGCTGCCCATCGACGAGAACGACCCCGCGCAGATCTCCGCGAAGGATCTCGGTGCCCCCCGGTTCAGCGAGTCCGCGCGGCGCTGACCGGGGCCGGCGGTGCGACCGGGCTGACCGCGGCCGACCCGGGCCGACCGGGGTGGCCGTGCAGGCCGGGGTGACCAGTGCTCACCGGCGCTGCCCGGGGTGGCGGTGCGGACGGGGTTCTTGCGGCCGGCCAGGGCTAAAGGACCAGGGCCGACGAGGGTGGCGGTGCGGATCGGGGGTGGCGGGCGACCGGATCGACCGCGGCCGACCAGGCCCGGCCGGCCGGTCGATGGACGCTCAGCCGATCCGGACGCCGTTCTCCAGGAACGTGACCCGCAGCAGGAACGCGGCTTCCGCGCCCATCACCACATCGACCAGGTCCACGAGCCGCGCCACGAACGCACCGCCGTGGGCAGGCTCCACCTCGTCGGCGAGGTGGTGCGCGAGCTCGTGGAGCACCACCAGCTCGCGCAACGCCCACTGACTGCCGTGGGTGGCCCCGGGCACCGCGATCACCGCGTCGGCGCGCTCGTAGTGCGCCATGCCGCCACCCTGCCGTTCCCGGGCGGTCGCCGGCACCGCCGCCCGGGGCCACCGCTGCCGCACCGTGGGCAGCGCCCGCACCCGGTCGAGGTAGTGCTGCACCGCGTCCAGGGACGCGAACCGCCGTTCCACCGGCAGCGTGATCCGTGAACCGGCCACCTCGACGACCGGGAAGTCGGCGGAGCGGTCCAGCAGCCGGTGCACCAGATGTTCGGCGTCGTAGACCAGACTCCGCTGCCCGTCGCGGATCTCGGGCACGGTCAGGTACCCAGGGCGGGGCGCCGCCCCCCGAGGGCCTGCTCGGCGCCCAACCGGGCGGTGCGCCCGGCCCGGTCGCCGGCCCGCCGCGACGCCTCGGAGTACCCCGCGGACGCGCGGTTGCCGGCCCAGCTGCCGCGGGCGTTGCTGTGGGTGCTGTAGTGGTCGGTCAACTCGAGCTCACGGTCCCGCAGCGCCAACGCCACCCCGGTGCCGCGGTCACCGGCCGCCGTGTCGGCCGCCACCGCCTCCTCCCGCGCGGCGGTCCGGGCCTCCTGCAACCGTTGACCGATCCGCGCGGCGAACGCCTCCTGGAAGTTGATCCGCGCGGTGGTGGCGTGCACCGGGCGGCGTTCGTGCACGACCGTGGTCACGATGCGGCCGCGGCGGGTGGGCACCTCGACCCGCACCGGCCGCACCACCGTCTCGGCGGCGTGGGCGCCGGTCTTGATGAAACCGTCCGACGCACGCACCATCTGCACCACCAGAGAGGCGTACAGCGCCTCCGTCGCGTCGATGTCGGCGGCGAAACCGTAGGCGAAGACCCTCGTCGAGTTGCGGGCCACGTCGCAGATCAGGTCGTTGGCCCGCCCGATGGCGAGGAACAGCTGCACGTAGGTGCGCAGGCCGCGCTTGCCCGCCGCACCGATTTCGACCGTGCGCTGGGTGGGGGCCACCCGCTGTTCACGGGCGTTCGTGTGGGCGCGGGCGACCGCCAGATCCACCGACGCCAGGGTCGCGAGCCGCTGGGCGGCCTGCAGGTAGGCGTCCGCTTCGTGTTCGTTGTCCGTGCCCTCGGCCTTGCGCAGCAGCGCCGCGATGCGGCTGAGGTTCTTGTCGACCATGACCGGAGACGGTAGCGGCCGCCACCGACACCGCGCCCCGCCCGCGGCGGTGGAACGCGGGGGTTCACCGCCCGTTGACCGAGAAGTGCTGGTAGTCGGTCGGGCTCGTCCACGACCCGCCCCATTCCCAGCCGGCGGCGGCGAACGCGGTGACGACGGCGTCGCCGGCGTGCAGCACGGCGGGCCGGTCCGGACGGGTGCGGAACTCCCGGCCGGCGGGTGGCAGTACCGTGTCGCCGCGGACGTAGGGGTTCGCGACCGGGTTGAGGTCGATGGCCGTCCCGTAGGAGTGCTCCGAGAACCCGCCGCCGCCGGTGACCGGCCGGCAGTTGAACGCCGACGTGTTGTCGGCCGCCATCGAGGCGTCGTCGTCGCCGCCGAAGTCGTCGACCACGCGCATGGACGTGATCGGGTAACCGGCGTCGTACACCTGCCGGAGCACCGCCACCACGTCGTCGGCCACGGAGGCGGCGACGACCATCCCGCCGGTGTGATCGGAGCCGTCCGCCCCGCGGTGGGTGACCGTCAGGTAGCGCAGCTCGGCCAGGGCCACCGGGCAACCGGGTCGCCACGAGGTGGCCATCCGGGCGGCGAGGGCGTCGTCGATCGGCGAGACCGTGGCCACGAACCCGCTGCCGGCGACCGGGGGGTGCGCCGCCGCGGTCCGGAGGGCGACGGACGGCCCCGCGCCGGTGGTCCCCGTCGGGCCGGGCGCCGGATCCGACGGCGGGGGGCCCGGCGCGCTGGTGTCCCGGGGCGCCGGTCCGGCCGCGGCGGGGTCGGTGGGGTCGGCGCCCGACGGCACCGCGGCCGGACGCGGGGATGTCGGGACAGCGCCGACGGACGGTGTCGTCCGGATCGCGGCGGTCGGCGGCGGCCCGGTGACCGTGCCGCTCGTTCCGTCCGGGCCGGGGCCGGGGCCGGGGTGGGTGCCGGTGCCGCAGCCCGCGAGCAGCAGGCAGACGCCCAGGACCGCCCCGCGCCGGGTACCTGCGGCCGGGCGCCGGTGTCCCGCGGCCGGGCGTCTGCGCACCACCCCATTCTGCGACGGCGTCGGGGGTATCGGGCCGGCGCCGGGAGCCGCCACGGGATCGCCCGGAGCCGGAGCCGGATGCGGCCGGATCCGGAACCGACCGGCGACCGGTGGTCACTCCGCGGGCACCGCCTCCACGAGGAGATGCACCGCCATCGAACGGCCCAGCAGGCGTTGCACCCCCGGGCGGGACAGCAGCCGGGTGGCCTCCCTGGACGGGACGGTGCCGCTGGCCTCGAAGCGCAGCCGGTGGGCCGACTCGCCGCGGCAGTGCAGCGCGAGCCGGATCAAGCAGATGCCGCGTGCCGTGCGCAGCGTGCCGTCGAGCTCCCAGCCGTCGCCGGCCGGCCGCAGGGTGCGCGACGCGAAGGCGATGGTCGGGCACGTCTGGGTGTCCACCAGTCCCGCGGCGTGCAGCACGTCGTCCCAGTGCGAACTGCCGCTGCTGAGTGACGCGCTCGCGACCTCCACCCGGATCGAGCTGGCCTCCCGCGGGACGGCCAGCCGCACCTCACCCACGACGTCGGTGAACCGGCCCCGCACGGTGGCCACGAAGCCGACGCCCACGCTGATCTGCAGCGTGGAGGCCGCGGCGTCGATGCGCCACCGGCCGGGCGCGGCCGCACCGGCGGACGCGGTGTGGCGCGCGACCGGACGGGCCGGACGGTCCAGGGCGGGGGCGGGCGGCGTGGCGGGCATCGTGGTTCCTTCGGTCAGCCGGGCGGTGAGGTCAGCCACCGTGGGAGTGCCGCCGGACCCGGAAAGTTCCCGCGGCGCGCGACCCGCGCCGGCGGATCACCGATCCCTTCCACTCAGCGTCATCGATGGCTACTCTTCGTCGAACGGTGGCGGCGCTCGGGCACCGGGACGGGCCGGCTCCGGTGCTACCGGCCCCGAGTCGCGGCCAGCGGCTCCCGAAAGGTCACGACGTGGCCTCGATCGGGCGTCCACACCTCCGGAGCGGCGACGGCCGATGCGATGATCGGTCGCGGGGCGGCGGTCGTACGGCCGGCGGCCCACCGGACGGTGGGCACAGGGGCACTCGAGGTGGGGAACGGTATGGGACACGGGATGCGCACCGCGCGGACGCTGATCGCGGCGGCGGCGGTGGCGCTGTTGGTCGTCGGGTGCGGGCCGGCCGGCAGCGAGAGCACGCCGACGACCGCGGGGCCCACGACAGCGGCGGTGCAGGACACCACGCTCGAGGTGCACGCCGCCGACACGTCCGTGGCCTACGGATCCGGCGTCGAGGTGACGTTCGCGCTGGCCGCCGCCGGCGGGCCGGTACCCGCCACCGCGACCGCCGCCGTCAGCATCGGGTCGACCGTGGTGGAGCGCCGCGTGCCGGTCGGCGCCGACGGCGCCGGTTCGGTCGTGCTGGACGCGGCCGATCTCACCCCCGGTACCCACGTCGTGTCCGTCGCCTACGCCGGAGACCCGGCCTTCGCCGCCGCTGCCGCCCGGACCACCCTGACCGTCCAACCCGCGACGAGCAGCATCGAGCTGGCGCTGACCCCGCTCGGGTCCGGGGCCACGACGGCCGCCGCGACCGTCGGCACCGCCACCGGGGTCCCGGCCGAGGGCACGGTCGCCTTCACGATCGACGGTGCCCGGGTCGGCGAGACCACCGTGACGGACGGGGTGGCCGCGATGGAGGTCGCGCCGGGACTGGGCATCGGCACCCATCAGATGGACGCGGTGTTCACGCCTGCCGTCCCCGGCCGGCTCATCGCCGCGGGGACCAGCGCCGTGCTCACCGTCAGCAGGACCACCACCAGCGTGATGGCCACCGGCAGCTCCGAGGCCGTCCGCTACGGCGACTCCTCGGTGGTCACCGTCGCGGTGACCCCGACCGGGCCTCCCGCCGATCTCACCGGCGCGGTGACCGTCGTCGTCGGCGGGACCACGGTCGCCGAGGGCACCACCGACGCGGCGGGCACCGCCGCCCTCGAGTTCACCACCACCGTCGACCCGGGCACCCAGAGCTACACCGTCAGCTACGCCGGTAACGACCGTGTCGAGCCGGCGCAGACCGAGATGGCACTCACCACCACCCGGACCTCCGTCGACATCGGTATCGACACCCCGAACCTGAAGTCCGGGGAGAGCGGCACGGTCCGGATCTCGGTCATCGGCTCTCCGCAGAACCCCACCGGTACCGCCACCGTCACCTACGACGGCGCCGTGGTCGCCGAGGGGACGCTGGACGCCGACGGCGATCTCAGCGCGCGCCTCGGCCCGGTCACCCCCGGCACGCACACCATTGCCGTCACCTACGGCGGGGACGTGCGTTTCGACGGTGCGCAGGCCTCGGAGACGCTCAAGGTCAAGGAACCGGTCGTCAACCCCAACGCCGACGGGGCCGCCGCGATCAATGCGAGCAACCCGTGCCCGGCGAAGGCCGCGGCCTGTGTCGACCTCGCCAACGAGAAGGCGTGGCTGCAGAGCGGCGGCCAGGTGACTTACGGCCCCGTGTCGATCACCTCGGGGCGCGCCGGCTACCGGACCCCGGCCGGCACGTACTCGGCGTACTGGTTCCACAAGGACCACAAGTCGAGCATCTACGACGACGCGCCCATGCCGAACTCGGTGTTCTTCAACGGCGACATCGCCTTCCACCAAGGCAGCCTCTCCCAGCAGTCGCACGGGTGCATCCATCTCGGTGCCAACGCCTCGGCGACGTTCTTCGACACCCTGTCGGTGGGCGACACGGTCTACGTCTGGGGCTCGGCACCGTACTAGGAGCCCGAACGCCGTGAGAACGGCCGCTCCCGGGAAGTGCCGGCTCAGTCGGGAAGCATCGGGACCGACATGCCCTCATCGCGGTGGAGCAGCACGGCCCGGGTGACCGCCGCGGTGCCGAATTTCGTCCGGACGTCGTCCAGGGCGAGATCCAGGCCCAGACCGGGCTGCCCGTCGAAGGGCAGTTCCAGCTGCACGGCGTTGTCGCCGTCGAGGTTGCCCACCGACAGGCCGAGCAGGGTGAGGCCGCGCTCACCGATCATCGGCATCGCCGCGGCCAGCAGCAGCCGCACCGCGGTGAGTACGTCGGCGGTCTGCGCGGTGGCCTCGGCCAGGGTGCGCGAACGCGTCGCCCGGGTGTAGTCGTCGAAGCGGAACCGCACCACCACGGTCCGGCCGACGCGGTGCGCCGCGCGCATCCGCCGGGTCACCCGGTCAACCAGACCGACCGCGATGGTGTCGATCTCGTCGGCCGACCGCCGCGCCCGGCCCAGCGCCCGCTGCGAGCCGATGGACCCGCGCCGCCGGCCGACCACGACCGGGCGCGGGTCCCGGTTGTGGGCCAGCCGGTGCAGATGGTGCCCGGCGCCCCGGCCCAGCAGCGACACCAGCATGGACTCGCCGGCGTCGGCGACGTCACCCACCGTGGACAGCCCGACCGCGTGCAGCTTGCCGGCCGTCACCGCGCCCACGCCCCACAGGCGCTCGACGGGGAGCGGGTGCAGGAAGGACAACTCGTGGCCGGGGGAGACGACGAGCAACCCGTCCGGTTTCGCCACGCCGCTGGCCACCTTGGCCAGGAATTTCGTGCGGGCCACCCCCACCGTGATGTTGAGACCGACCTCGCGGGCCACCCGGGCCCGCAACGCGGCGGCGATCGCGGACGGCGTCCCCACCAGCCGGCGCAAGCCACCGACGTCGAGGAACGCCTCGTCGATCGAGATGCCCTCGACCAGCGGGGTGGTGTCGCGGAAGATGTCGAACACCGCACGGCTCGCCGTCACGTACGCCTCGAACCGTGGTTCGGCCACGACCAGATCAGGGCACAGCCGCCGGGCCTGGGTGCCCGACATCGCCGTCCGCACCCCCCGCGCCTTGGCCTCGTAGCTGGCGGCCAGGATCACGCCGCCGCTGACGACCACGGGCCGGCCCCGCAGGCGGGGGTCGTCCCGCTGCTCGACCGAGGCGTAGAAGGCGTCGAGGTCGGCGTGCAGGATCGCGGCCTCGTCCGGGGCGGCACGGGAGTCGGAACGGCGCACGGAATCGGACACGAACACATGTTCGCATCGACCACCGACAGTGTCGACGCCCCGGCCCACGGCGGCCACCGCCCGTCCGCGGCGGCTCGGAACGGGGGGGCGTTCGGTGACCGTCGGCGCAGTGGGCGAGCGGCCGCGACGTGGCGGCTGCCGACACGGCTCCGGCGGCCACCACCGCGAGCGTGGTGCGCGCCGGGGAAGGTCCGACCGGGTTTCCCCGACCGGAATCAGCGACGCGATCAGAGGTTCAGCGCGACGACGGCGACCACCGCGGCGAGCAGGAACAACCCGAGCGCCACCGGGACGGACCGGGCCTGCACGCGTTCGGCACCGAGGCGCTCGTAGACGCGTCGGAGCCGGGTGGTGATGTGGTCCCGCCACACCACGCCGGCGACCAGCAGCACCAGGCAGGGCAGGCAGTACACGAGTGCGTAGCCGGCCAGCACGCCCAGGCCCGGTCCGACCGGGACGTCGGCGGCGTTGAGGCGTTCGATGGCCAGCAGGTAGGGGAACGCGTTGGGAAGATCCGCGCCGGTGGCCACGACGCCCAGCGGAGCCGCGGTCCACGGGCCGAACCAGGACGGCAGCAGGACGGCAGCCCGCGTCCTGGTCCGTAGCCGCCGCACGGCGCTGACCGCCAGGATGAGGGCGGCGAGTAGGAGTGCGCCGCGCCGCACCCACGCCGCCGCGCCGCTGACCGCGTCCCCGAGCGCGTCGCTGCCGATGAACAGGGCACCACCCGCCAGCAGCACCACCGCGTAGGCGCCCAGTACGAACGCCAGGGCGGTGACGCCCGGCCTCCGCAGCGGGGCCAGCAGGATCAGGGTCACCCCGGCGATGGTCACGGGGTTGAGTGAATCCAGCGCGGCCAGGCCGGCGATCGTCCCGAGGAGCCCCAGAGTCAGCATGAGTCGACCGTATCTCATATGAGACGGTTGCGTCTCATGGTCTAGGCTCCGGCGATGCCTGTCGAGCCGCCGCCGCCCTCGAAGCCCGGCGACCCGTCGGTGGCCGTGTTCGGTGACGGACTGGCCGCCGCTGCCGCGCGTCACCTCGCGCTGGCCCCGGCTGCGTCGATGCAGGACCTCGCGGCCGCGGCCGGCGTCAGTCGGGCGACCCTCTTCCGCCGGTTCCCGTCCCGCGCCGCCCTGGTGGCCGAGCTCTGCCGCGCGGCGGCGCAGGGCTTCGTCCGGGCGGTCGACGACGCCGCCCTGGACCGAGGGACCCCACCGCAGGCGTTGGACCGCCTGTTGGACTCCCTGAGCCGGCTCGCCGCGGTCGCCGGTCTGCTCGGGCTGCAGCCGCTCGACCAGCACGTCGAGGCGTCGTTGTTGACCGAGACCGCCGCGACCGAGGAATCGATCCGTGGCCTGCTGGTCCGGGGGCAGGAGAGCGGGCACTTCCGGGTGGACGTCGATCCCGAGTGGTTCCTGTCGATGCTCACCTGGCTGATGGTGGGGGCCGCCGACAGCGTCCGACAGGGGCGCCTCACGCCCGCCACCGCCCACCGGCAACTGGCGGCCACCATCACCGCCGGGGTGCGTCGCGACTGACACCCGCGGGTCGGCATCACGCCGCGGCGGCACAGCACCTCTCGTCGCCGCCGGCTCCCCGGCAGCCGGCACGGCGGCGGCATTCCGACGCATCCCGCGGGTCGGCACCGCGGCGCGGCGGCGGAACACCTCTCGTCGCTGCCGGCCTCCCGGCCTGCCGGCGCAGCGGCGGCATCCCGACGGCCGGGGGCATCGGCACGTCCGGAGCGGCGCCGCGCCCGAGCCCCGGGGTGACCGGCCAGGGCCGGTCGGCGCCGCATCTTTCGCCGGAAGACGCCTCGACGCAAGAGGTCTGCGCTGCCCGCTGAACGCCCGGCGCGACCGCCGGGCCCTCCGACCCCGCGGGTACCGTTGGCGGGCATGCGAATCACCCCTCCCGCTGATCTGCCCACCACCCTCGGCGCGCTCCGCGCGTCCGGCCATCAGCTCCGCTCGGTCAAGGCCGAGCTCCGCGGCAACCTGCTGGACGCGCTGCGCGCCGGGACCGACCCGTGGCCGGGCATCGTCGGCTTCGAGAGCACCGTCGTCCCGCAGCTCGAGCGGGCGATCATCGCCGGGCACGACCTCGTCCTGCTCGGCGAGCGTGGGCAGGGCAAGACCCGGCTGCTGCGCACGCTGACCGGACTGCTCGACGAGTGGACCCCGGTCATCGACGGCTCCGAGATCGGCGAGCACCCCTACGATCCCATCACCGTCGGCAGCCTCCGGCGGGCCGCGGAGCTGGGGGACGAGCTGCCCGTGACCTGGCGGCACCGCAGCGACCGCTACACCGAGAAACTGGCGACCCCCGACACCGCGGTGGCCGACCTCATCGGCGACATCGACCCGGTCAAGGTGAGCGAGGGCCGCTCGCTGGGCGACCCGGAGACCATCCACTTCGGCCTGGTCCCGCGCGCGCACCGCGGCGTGATGGCCATCAACGAGCTGCCCGACCTCGCCGAGCGCATCCAGGTCGCCCTGCTCAACGTGATGGAGGAACGCGACATCCAGGTCCGCGGCTACACCGTGCGACTGCCGCTGGACGTGCTGCTGGTCGCCTCGGCCAACCCCGAGGACTACACCAACCGCGGGCGCATCATCACGCCGCTGAAGGACCGCTTCGGCGCCGAGATCCGCACCCACTACCCGCTGGAGCTCGCCGACGAGATCGCCGTCATCCGGCAGGAGGCGGCCCTGACCGCCGACGTCCCCGACCACCTGCTCGAGATCATCGCCCGGTTCACCCGGCTGCTGCGCGAGTCCAACGCCGTCGACCAGGGTTCCGGGGTGTCCGCCCGGTTCTCCGTCGCCGCCGCCGAGACCGTCGCCGCCGCGGCGCTGCGGCGGGCCGCCATCGCCGGCGAGAAGTCACCCACCGCACGGCCGATCGACCTCGAGGCGACCATCCCGGTGCTCCGCGGCAAGCTCGAGTTCGTCACCGGCCAGGAGGGCCGCCAGGAGGAGGTGCTGGAGCACCTGCTGCGCCGCGCCACCGCCGACACGGCGCGTCACCTGCTCCGCGGGGTCGACCTCACGCCGCTGGCCGAGGCCGTCACCCGGCATCCGCTGCGCACCGGCGACCGGGTCACCGCCACCGACCTCGTCGCCTCGCTGCCGAAGGTCGAGACGTTGACCACCGTCGCCCAGCGGCTCGGCGTCACCGGCACCGAGGACCCCGGCCCCATGGCGTCGGCGGCCGAGCTGGCGCTGGAGCTGCTGTTCCTCACCCGCAAACTCACCAAGGAGCCCAGCGACGACGGCGACACCATCAGCTATGGCTGATCCCAGCGGCCGGCGTCCCGGCCCCCATGCCCGCAGGCGGGGTTACTCCTACGGCCCGTACCTCGACGGGCCCGACCCGCTGGCGCCGCCGTTCGACCTGACCGCGGCGCTGGACAGGATCGGCCGCGACGTGATGGAGGGCAGCTCGCCGCAGCAGGCGCTGCGCGAGCTGCTCCGGCAGGGTCTGCAGAACCGCCGCGGGCTGGACGATCTCACCCGGCAGCTGTGGGAGCGGCGACGGGAACTGCAACGGGACAACCGCGTCGACGGCACGCTGCAGGAGGTCCGCGAGCTCCTCGAGAAGGCGCTCACCGCCGAACGAGAGGCGCTGGCCCGGCAGGACTCCGACGACGCCCGCTTCCGCGAGATGGACCTCGACACGTTGCCCGACAACACCGGTCGGGCGGTCGCTGCCTTGAACGACTACCAGTGGCAGTCCTCCGACGCCCGCGAGGCCTACCAGGAGATCAAGGACCTGCTCGGCCGGGAGATGCTCGACCAGCGCTTCGCCGGGATGAAGGAGGCACTGCAGCAGGCCACCCCGGAGGACGTCGCCCGGGTGCAGGAGATGCTGGCCGACCTCAACCAGCTGCTGGCCGACCATGCCGCGGGAACCGAAAGCCCACAGCAGTTCGCCGATTTCATGGCGCGTCACGGCGACTACTTCCCGGAGAACCCCCAGGGCACCGAGGAGCTCGTCGACCTGCTCGCCGCGAGAGCCGCGGCGGCGCAACGGATGATGAACTCGCTCAGCCCGGAGCAGCGGGCCGAGCTCGCCGAGCTCAGCCGGCAGGCGTTCGGCGATCCGGCGCTCGCCGAGGCGCTGGCGCAGCTCGACGCCCAGTTGCAGGGCATGCGCCCCGGCGAGGACTGGTCCGGCTCCGGACGGTTCCGCGGCGACAACCCGATGGGGATGGGGGAGGCCACCCGGGCCATGGAGGAGCTCGCCCAGCTCGAGGGTCTCGGTGACCAGCTCGGCCAGAGCTACCCCGGCGCCCGGCTGGACGACATCGACCTCGACGAGCTGGCGGCGGCGCTGGGCGACACGGCGGTGGCCGACGTCCGGGACCTGGCCGCGCTGGAGCGGGAGCTCCGCGACCAGGGGCTTTTCGAGCGCGCGCCGGACGGCTCGCTGCGGTTGTCGCCGAAGGCGTTGCGACGGCTGGGACAGGCGGCCCTGAAGGACGTGGTGGACAAGATCGGGTCCCGCCGCGGTGACCGGCAGACCCGGCGGTCGGGTGCGGCGGGAGAGCCCACCGGCGCCAGCCGCCCGTGGGCGTTCGGCGACACCGAGTCGTGGAACGTGCCGCGGACGCTGCTGAACGCGGAGCTGCGCCGTTCCGGCGGCGACGAACGGACACTGGATGTGAGTGACGTCGAGGTGATCGAGACCGAACACCGCTCCCGGGCGGCGGTCGCGCTGTGCGTGGACACCTCGTGGTCGATGGTGCAGGACGGCCGGTGGGTGCCGATGAAACGCACGGCACTCGCGCTGCACCAATTGATCTCGACCCGCTTCCGCACCGACGACCTGCAGCTGATCACCTTCGGCCGGCAGGCCGACGAGGTGGAGCTGGAGGAGTTGATCGGGCTGGAGGGCGCCTACGTGCAGGGCACCAACCTGCACCACGCGCTGATGCTGGCGTCCCGGCACCTGCACCGGCACCCGGACGCGGTGCCGGTGGTGCTCGTCGTCACCGACGGTGAGCCCACCGCGCACCTCGAACCCGGGGCCGGGCCGTACTTCTCGTACCCGCCCGACCCGGAGACCCTCCAGGTCACCGTCCACGAGCTGGACAACCTGACCGCCCGGCGGGCGGCGATCACCTTCTTCGTGCTCGGCGACGACCCGCGGTTGGCCGTCTTCATGGACAACCTGGCCCGGCGCTGCCACGGCCGGGTGGTGGCGCCCGACCTGGACGGTCTCGGTGCCGAGGTGGTCGCCGACTACCTCCGCCAACGGAGCTGAGGTGTGCCGGTTTCGGGGTGAAAACGTCCGCTCAGCGGACGTTTTCACCCCGAAACCTGTCTCAGCGACGGATCTTCAACTCCGACCGGGCCGCCACCGCCGCCGCCACCATGTGGCGCAACGCCGGCTCGACCTCGGCCGGCGTGCGGGTCTTGAGCCCGCAGTCGGGGTTGACCCACAGCCGTCGCGGGTCGACCGCCGCCACCGCCCGGTCGATCAGGGCCCGGATCTCGGCGACCGACGGCACCCGCGGCGAGTGGATGTCGTACACGCCAGGGCCGATGCCGCGGGTGTAACCCACCCCGGCCAGGTCGTCCAGCAGCTCCATCGCCGACCGGGCCGCCTCGACCGACGTCACGTCGGCGCCGAGATCGGCGATGGCGTCGATGATCTCGCCGAACTCCGAGTAGCACAGGTGGGTGTGCACCGCGGTCGCGGCACTCACCCCCGAGGTGGCCAGCCGGAACGCCCGCACCGCCCAGTCCAGGTACGCCGCCCGGTCTGACCGCCTCGGCGGCAGCAGCTCCCGCAGCGCCGGCTCGTCGACCTGGATGATGCCGATGCCCGCGTTCTGCAGGTCGACGGTCTCGTCGCGGATGGCCAGCGCCACCTGCAGGGCGGTGGTGGCCAACGGCTGGTCGTCCCGGACGAACGACCAGGCCAGGATGGTCACCGGGCCGGTCAGCATCCCCTTCACCGGCCTGGTGGTGAGGCTCTGCGCATACGCCGCCCAGCCGACCGTCATCGGCCCGGTCCGGTGCACGTCGCCGAACAGCACCGGCGGCCGTACACAGCGGGAGCCGTACGACTGCACCCAGCCCTGCGCGGTCGTCGCGAAACCGCCGAGCTGCTCGGCGAAGTACTGCACCATGTCGTTGCGCTCGGGCTCGCCGTGCACCAGCACGTCCAGTCCGATGTCCTCCTGCAGCGCGATGACGTCGGCGATCTCGGCCTTCATCCGGGCGTCGTAGCCCGGTCGGTCCAGCGTCCCGGCGCGCAGCTCGGCGCGGGCCGCGCGGAGCGCGGTGGTCTGCGGGAACGAGCCGATCGTGGTGGTCGGCAGCGGCGGCAGCTCCCAGCGGGTGCCCTGCACCATCCGGCGGTGGGCCTCGTCGCCGCGGCGGAACGCCTCCTCGCGCAGCCCGGCCACGCGCGACCGGACCTGCGGCTGGTGCACCCGGGTCGTCGACCGTCGATCGGCCAGTGCCGCCCGCGCCCCGTCCAGCGCCGGGACCGCGGCGCCGCCCAGCGCGGTCGCGAGATCGGCCACTTCCGCCACCTTCTCGTCGGCGAAGGCCAACCACGACCGCAGCTGCGGATCCAGACCGGCCTCGCCGACGAGCGTGTAGGGCACGTGCAGCAGCGAGCACGAAGTGGACACGGCGACCGGTGAGCCGACCCGGTCACGCAGCGCCGCGAGCAGCTCCAGCGCCCGGTCGGGGTCGGTCCGCCAGATGTTGCGACCGTCGACCACCCCCGCGACGACGAGCCGGCCGGCCCAGTCGAGACCGGCGTCCGGCGCCGCGCCGCTGACCAGATCCAGGGCCACGCCGTCGATCCGGGTGGCGAGCAGGTCCGGCAGCACCGGCCCGGCGTCGCCGAAGTACGTCGCCACCAGCACCGCCGGGCGGTCGTCCGCCGACGTGAGCAGGTCGTAGGCCCGACGCGTCGCCGCGCGCACGGTGTCGTCGACGTCCAGCGTCAGTGCCGGCTCGTCCAGCTGCACCCAGGCCGCTCCGGCCGCGGCGAGCGCGGACAGCAGGGCGACATAGTGCGGGAGCAGGTCGTCGAGCCGGTCCAGCGGCGCGGCCGTCCCGCCGAGCGGCGCCTTGGCCAGCAGCAGCAGGCTCACCGGTCCGACGACCACCGGCCGGGCCGGCACACCCTCGGCGACCGCCGCCGCCACCTCCGTCAGCAGTGCCTCGGCGTGCAGCGAGAACGCCGTGGCGGGGCCGATCTCCGGCACGAGGTAGTGGTAGTTGGTGTCGAACCACTTGGTCATCTCCAGCGGCGGCACGTCGGCGGTGCCGCGGGCCATCGCGAAGGTGCGGTCGAGGTCGTCGGTGATGCCGGTGAACCGTTCCGGGACCGCCCCGAACAGCACGGCGGTGTCCAGGACGTGGTCGTACAGCGGGGTGCCGACGGGCACCGAGTCGAGACCGGCGGCGACCATCGCGGCCCGGTCGGTGCGGGCGAGACCCGCGGCGACGCCGAGCAACTCGGCGCGGTCGGTGGCTCCGGACCAGTACCGCTCGAGTGCCCGTTTGAGCTCGCGGTGCGGGCCGATCCGGGGGCGGCCGAGGACGGTGCGGGTGAACGTGGGGACGGGGACGGCAGAGGTCGACATGGCGGGTCCTTCGGACACGGGGGGACGGGCCGCGCCCGTCGTGCGGGGACACCCGGCCGGCGCCGGGCCGCGGTGGATCTCCACCGGGGCGCGTCGCGCGCGGGTACCCCCGCCCTCCCTCGGGGCAGCGGACCACCGGGGACGGACGTTCCCGGTACGCGTGGCAGGTCTTCGGACTCGTGGGCGGTCGCTGTCCGGGACGGACCCGAAAGCGCAGCCCGGAGCATCCCGGGCTCTTCCTACTGGCCGTCGCTTCCCGGGAGGCTTCCCAGTGCGGATGACGGCGGTCGTTCCCACTGACCGCTGCGGGGCAGTTCCGGAGTTCCACCGGATTCCCTCTCGCCACTCCGACCCGCCTCTGCGGACGTCGGGGAAAGCTTCGACACCTCCGGCGCCGCCTGAGCGGACCGGGGTGAACCACGAGCAGGGCGATCATAACCACAGCCGACGGGCCGGTCGCAACCACGTTCCGCCGGTCGGTGCTTCACTGGTGGGGTGGCGACGTCGCGCGGGCTCCGGGCACTGGTGGCCGAGTCGTGGTTCCGGTCGGCGGCGGCGGGCGTCCGGGCCGACACCGTGCACGCACCGATCACGCTGCCCGACGACACCCTGCGCGACCACCGCGAGGCGCATCCGCTGGCCCGGGTCTTCCCGTTGCTGGAGGACGTGCTCGGCCAGGCCGCCAGGGACTGCGACGCGATTCTGGCGGTCAGCGACGAGGCCGGCCAGCTGTTGTGGCTGTGCGGCAGCCCGGCGTCGCTGCGCCGGGCCGAGCCGATCGGTTTCGTCGAAGGCAGCAACTGGGACGAGACTATCGCCGGCACCAACGCCCCCGGGATGGCGCTACGGCTCGACGAGTCCGTGCAGGTGATCCGGGCCGAACACTTCCGTACCTCGGTGCAGCGCTGGAGCTGTGCGGCCACCCCGATCCACGACCCGACGACGCACGCGCTGCTGGGCGTTCTGGACATCACCGGCGGGGTGGCGATCGAGGTGCCGCAGACGATGGGCATGGTCCGGGCGGCGGCCCGGATGGCCGAGGCGGAGTTGGCACGGGACAGCCTGCAGCGCAGGACGTCTCCGGAGCCGGCGGCACACCGGGCGGACATCGCCGTGAACGTCGAGTCGCTGGGTCGCAGCGAGACGCTGCTGACCGTGTCGACGGGTTCCCGGAACCCGGTGACGATCCGGCTGAGCCCCCGGCACTCCGAGATCGTGCTGCTGCTGGCGTGCGCGCCGCGGGGCCTGTCCGGCGACGAACTGGCGGTGCTGCTGTACGAGCACGACACCTCCGACTCGACCCTGCGCGCCGAGCTCAAGCGGCTCCGCGGCCTTCTCGGTGACGAGCTGCTCGCCTCCCGGCCGTACCGGCTGGTCGCCGAGATCAGCGCGGACTGGCTCGCCGTGCGGGCCCGGCTGTCCGCCGGTGACGTCGCCGGCGCCCTGCTCGCCTACCGCGGTCCGCTGCTGCCGCAGTCCACCGCGCCCGGGGTCGGACGGCTCCGCGCGGAACTGGAGAACGAGTTGCGGCAGGCGGTCCTCACCAGTCGGCAGAGCAACCTGATGTCGACCTGGACACGCTCCGCCTGGGGGACCGACGACTACGGGATGTGGCGGGCCCAGTACGAGCACCTGCCCACCACCAGCCCGTTGCGCCCACTGGCCGCAGCTCAGTTGCGTCGGTTGGACCGCGAACTGGGTGTCGGCCAGCCGACCCTGCGTCGCCCCTGACTGTGACCCACGCAACGTCGTTGCAACGTTGCGGCTCCTAGCGTGTCGTCACCGCGAGGTCGGGTGGCCGAGCGGAATCTGCGACACGAGGGAGAACAGCAATGACGGTGTACTCCGCACCCGGCTCGGCCGATTCGCCGGTGACGGTGAAGAGCCGCTACGGGCACTACATCGGCGGCGAATGGGTGGACCCGATCAAGGGTCGGTACTTCGAGGACATCGCCCCGGCGACGGGCCAGGCGTTCACCGAGATCGCGCGCGGCACCGCCGAGGACATCGAGGCGGCGCTGGACGCCGCGCACGCGGCCGCCGACGCCTGGGGACGGATGTCGCCGGCCGAGCGGTCGAACCGGCTGCTCAGGATCGCCGACATCATGGAGGCCAACCTGGAGGACCTGGCGATCGCCGAGTGCTGGGACAACGGCAAGGCCGTCCGGGAGACGCTCGCCGCCGACCTGCCGCTGGCGATCGACCACTTCCGCTACTTCGCCGGCTCGCTGCGCGCCCAGGAGGGCGGCATCTCCGAGATCGACGAGAACACCATCGCCTACCACTTCCACGAGCCGCTGGGTGTGGTCGGCCAGATCATCCCGTGGAACTTCCCGATCCTGATGGCCGTGTGGAAGCTGGCCCCCGCGCTGGCCGCCGGCAACGCGGTCGTGCTCAAGCCCGCCGAGCAGACACCGTGGTCGATCCTCAAGCTCGCCGAACTGATCGGCGACGTGCTGCCGGCCGGCGTCCTCAACATCGTCAACGGCTTCGGCGTCGAAGCGGGCAAGCCGCTGGCCTCGAACAAGCGCATCGCCAAGATCGCCTTCACCGGTGAGACCACCACCGGGCGGCTCATCATGCAGTACGCCTCGCAGAACATCATCCCGGTCACGCTCGAGCTCGGCGGCAAGTCACCGAACGTCTTCTTCGACGACGTGGCCGCCGCCGACGACGCCTTCTACGACAAGGCGCTCGAGGGGTTCACGATGTTCGCCCTCAACCAGGGTGAGGTCTGCACCTGCCCGTCGCGGGCGCTGATCCAGAGCAGCATCGCCAGCGACTTCCTCGCCGACGCGGTCAAGCGGGTCGAGGCCATCGTCCAGGGCAACCCGCTGGACACCGCCACCACGATGGGTGCGCAGGCCTCCAACGACCAGCTGGAGAAGATCCTGAGCTACCTCGACATCGGCCGTCAGGAGGGCGCGAAGGTGCTCACCGGCGGTGCCCGCGCCGATCTCGGGGGTGAGCTGTCGGGCGGATACTTCGTGCAGCCCACGGTGTTCCAGGGTGACAACTCGATGCGGATCTTCCAGGAGGAGATCTTCGGGCCGGTGGTGTCGGTGACCACGTTCGACGACGAGGCCGACGCCCTCAAGATCAGCAACGACACGCTCTACGGCCTGGGCGCCGGCGTCTGGACCCGCGACAGCGGCCGGGCCTACCGGATGGGCCGCGGCATCAAGGCGGGGCGGGTCTGGACCAACTGCTACCACCAGTACCCGGCACACGCCGCGTTCGGTGGGTACAAGCAGTCCGGCATCGGCCGGGAGAACCACAAGATGATGCTGGACCACTACCAGCAGACCAAGAACCTGCTCGTCAGCTACTCGCCCGACGCGCTCGGGTTCTTCTGATGAGCGTGCTGCCGGGTGGCGTCCACGACGACCCGGTGGGCGACGGTGGAATCCCCGCCGTCGTCCGCCGCGTGGACGCCACCCCGGCGGCGGTGGACCTGCTGCGGACGATGACGGACCGGCACGGGCCCCTGATGTTCCACCAGTCGGGCGGTTGCTGCGACGGCAGCTCGCCGATGTGCTTCCCGGACGGTGACTTCCTGCTCGGTGACGCCGACGTCCACCTGGGTGACCTGCCCGTCGACGGCCTGGACCGGCCGGTGCCGTTCTGGATGTCGGTGGCGCAGTACGAGTACTGGAAGCACACGCACCTGACGGTGGACGTGGTGAAGGGCCGGGGTAGCGGGTTCTCGGTGGAGTCACCGGAGGGGGTGCGCTTCCTGATCCGCTCGCGGCTGCTCAGCGAGGCGGAGATGCGCGGACTGGGGTTGCTGTGAGCGTCCGGGTGGGGTGACGCCCGCCGGCCGGGAACGCCGGCCGGCGGAGCGCAGAACGCGTCAGGCGCGGTCGGTGACCCGGTTCGCGCCGGTGGTCTCGTCGTCGGTGAGATCGGCGCCGGTCTCGGTCCCGATGGCCTTCTCGGCCTCGGCGATCTTGTCGTCGAACGCCTTGGGGTAGGTCTGGACCATCGCCGTCGGGTCGTTCAACTCGTCGGAGTCGTCGGCCGGGTCACGTTCGTCCACGTCCTGGTCGACGATGGCGCGCTGGTCGCCGGTCACGGGCTGCTGGTCGGTCACGGGATCCTCCGGTAGGGGTGGGCGCCGGACGTCGGGCGCGGAGACTGGTGCGCGACGCGACCGGGTCGGCCCGGTCGACGTCCGCAGTGCATCTGTATCCATCCGGCGCGCCCGGCAACCGCGCGTCCGGCGGGAGGTCGCTGGGCACTGCTCCGGTGTGCCCACACCCGAGCCCGCGACCACCGCCGCGACCACCTCAGCCCGCCCGGACACCGTCCGCTGGCTCTTCGCCGACCAGCTGGGACCGTCCTTCCTCGACCACCCCGAGCAGCGGGTGCTGCTCGTCGAGTCGCGAAAGGTGTTCGCTCGGCGTCGCTTCCACCGGCAGAAGGCGCACCTGGTGCTGTCGGCGATGCGGCACCGCGCCGCGGAGCTCGGCGAGCGGTGCACCTACGTCCGCGCGGACCGCTACGCCGACGCGGTGCGGGACTTCGGCGAGCCGCTGACGGTGTGCCACCCGACGAGCCGCTCGGCGCTGCGCCTGGTCGGCCGGCTTCCCGGGGTGGAGGTGCTGCCGGCGCGCGGGTACGCGACGTCAATGGAGCAGTTCGACACCTGGGTGCGGTCACGGGGGCAGCGGCGGTTGCTGCTGGAGGACTTCTACCGGGAGTCGCGGCGTCGCTTCGACATCCTGCTCGACGGTGACGAGCCCGTCGGCGGCAGATGGAACTACGACGCGGACAACCGGGAGCCGGCGCCGCGGTCGGGTGAGCTGGACGTCCCCGCGCCGTGGTGGCCGACCGAGGACGCCATCGACGAGGAGGTGCGCGCCGACCTCGACCGCTGGGAGGCCGACGGCGACGTCTCGTTCGTCGGCGTCGACGGCCCGCGCCGGTTCGCCGCCACCCGGGACGAGGCCCGGCAGGCGCTGGCGCACTTCGTGGAGCACCGGCTGGACCGGTTCGGCCCCACCGAGGACGCGGTCCTCGCCGACGATCCGTGGATGTCGCACTCGCTGCTGTCGGCGCCGCTGAACCTCGGTCTGCTCGAACCGCTGGAGATGGCGCACGCCGCCGAGGAGGCCTACCGCTCGGGCGACGCCCGGCTCCCCTCGGTCGAGGGGTTCGTCCGGCAGGTCATCGGCTGGCGCGACTACGTCTGGCACCTCTACTGGCAGCAGGACGCCGACTACCGCGACCGCAACGCCCTCCGGGCGACCACCTCGCTACCGGAGTGGTTCGCCGAGCTCGACGGCGACGCGGTGCAGGCCCGCTGCCTGTCCACGGTGCTGGGCAACCTGCGCAACCACGGCTGGGTGCACCACATCCCGCGGCTGATGATCCTGGGCAACTACGCGATGCAGCACGGCTGGCAGCCGGCCGAGGTCACCGACTGGTTCCACCGCTCGTTCGTCGACGGCTACGACTGGGTGATGGTGCCCAACGTGGTGGGAATGAGCCAGCACGCCGACGGCGGGGTGATGGCGACCAAGCCGTACGCCGCGGGCGGCGCCTACATCGACCGGATGACCGACTTCTGCAAGGGCTGCCGGTACGACCCGAAGGTCAGGGTGGGGGAGAAGGCGTGCCCGTACACCGCGGGCTACTGGGCGTTCCTGCACCGCCACAAGGACAGCTTCGCCCGCAACCACCGGATGGCACAGGCCGTCCGCGGCCTGGACCGGCTGAAGGATCTGGAGCCGCTGCTGGAGCAGGAGGCCCACCGGGGATCCGAGGCACCCTAGGCGGATCGCCGGGCGAGCAGGGACCGGAGCCCGTCGCCCAGCCAGGTGGCCAGGACCATGCCGGCACCGCACCCGACCAGGACGCCGATCGCGCCGACCAGCCAGAGACCCGTCTCGTCCGACGAGGCCTCGGCCGACCAGGCGAGGGTGAACGCGCCGGTCACGAGGACGACGATCGCCGTGCGGCGCAACCACCAGCCCGCGCCGATGGCGAGCAGGGCGAGGACGGCCGCGCAGGCGAGGATCTGGGGCTGCTCGTACGGACCGCTGGTCACGCCCGAATCGGGGTCGCGCTGGTACGTGGTGTCACGGCCCAGGAACACCCACCAGGTCAGCACGGTCGCCGCCACCAGCAGCAGGCCGAGCAGGCGTCGCCGGTCCGTCGGTCCCACCGGCACGGACGGCTCCTCTCCGGCCACACCCGTGCGGGTGTGACCACTGTCGCACCGGGCGTGCGAGGGTCGGTACGTGTGGCGGGGTACCGCTGTGGGCGGGCTGGATCGGACCCACGTCACGATCCGTTACCGTGGAACGGTCAAGCCTACGAGCCCCGTAGTGGGACAGTCTTGGGCATCGCGGGCGACCCTGCCGATCGACGGGTTCGTCGCGTGCCCGCAGGAAGGGTCGTATGGCCGGGAACGCCATCCACAGATTCCGCAACACCTCCGTCCTCGCCGTCTGCGCGATCGAGGCGCCGCGGGTCATCACCTCCGACGCGCTCGACGCCCGCCTCGCCGAGGTCTACCAGCGGGTGGGCCTGCGGCCGGGCATGATGCAGCGGCTCGCGGGGATCAGCGAGCGCCGCTGGTGGAACAAGGGCACGACGTTCGTCGACGGGGCCGCGATGGCCGGTGCGAAGGCGATGGCCGAGGCGGGTGTCCAGCCCGGTCAGATCGGGCTGATGATCAACACCTCCGTCAGCCGGGCGCACCTGGAGCCGTCGACCGCCGTCGCCGTGCACCACCAGCTGGGACTGCCCAGCTCGTGCCACAACTTCGACGTCACCAACGCCTGCCTCGGCTTCGTCAACGGCATGCAGCTGGCCTCGGCGATGATCGACAGCGGCCAGATCGACTACGCGCTGATCGTCAACGGTGAGGACGCGGAGGAGCTGCACGAGGCGACCATCGCCCGGCTCGAGGAGCGCGCCGCCAACGCCAAACACGTGTTCGACAACTTCGCGTCGCTGACGCTCGGTTCGGGCGCCGCCGCGATGGTGCTGGGCCGGACCGACCTGCACCCCGAGGGGCACCGCTACCTCGGCGGCGCCACCCGGTCGGCCAGCCAGCACAACGAACTGTGCGTGGGCGACATGGACGACATGCGCACCGACTCGACCGGGCTGATGAACGCCGGGATCGAGCTCACCCTGGAGATGTGGGGCGAGTCCGCGGCCGACTTCGGCTGGGAGCACGACATCAGCCGGTACATCATCCACCAGGTGAGCAACGTGCACACCAAGGCGATCGCGCAGGTCCTGGACCTCGACCTCGGCCTCATCCCGCTGACCTTCCCGACCCGGGGCAACCTGGGCCCGGCGGCCATCCCGCTGACCCTGGCCAGCGTCTCGGGTGAGCTGTCGCAGGGGGACCGGGTGCTGTTGATGGGTATCGGGTCGGGGCTCAACGCCTCGATCTCCGAGATCGTCTGGTGACGGGCAGGCCCTTCCGCCCGCGTTCCCGTACCGCTCCGGCCACGCTGCCGCCGGCCGGACTGCCCGGTCTGGACCCGTCGTGGTCGCGGCTCGTCGACGTCGTCGACGCGGACGGCATCACCCGGACGTTCCACGTCCTGGACGCAGGTGACCCGGACGCCCCGGCCGGCACGCTGCTGTGCGTGCACGGCAACCCGACGTGGAGCTACCTGTGGCGCCGTCTCGTCGCCGATCCGCCGCCCGGCTGGCGGGTGGTCGCGATGGACCATCTCGGCATGGGCTGGTCCGAGCGGCTGCCCCACGCCCGGACGCTGGCGCAGCGGGTCGACGACCTGGGCCGCCTCACCGATGCCCTCGGCGTCACCGGGCCGGTGGTCACCGTCGCCCACGACTGGGGCGGCATCCTGTCCCTGGGCTGGGCCGAACGGCACCGTGACCAGCTGCGCGGCGTCGTCCTGACCAACACCGCCGTGCACCAGCCCACGTCGTCGAAGGGGCCGATCCTCATCCGCCTCGCCCACCGGCGGCTGCTGAACGAGCTCACCGTGCACCGGACGCCGCTGTTCGTGCGCACCACCACCGCACTGAGCCGCCCGAAGCTGCCGGCCGACGTCCGCGACGCCTTCTCCCGGCCCTATCCCGACACGGCCTCCCGGGCCGCGGTGTCGGAGTTCGTCGCCGACATCCCGTTCGCCGCCGGTCACCCGAGCCGGCCCGGCCTCGACCGGATCGCCGACGCCGTCCCCACGTTGGACGTGCCGGCCCTGCTGCTGTGGGGCCCGAAGGATCCCGTGTTCCTCGAGGAGCACCTGCGGGACCTGCGGCGACGGCTGCCGCAGGCCGACGTGCACCGCTACGAGCGGGCCGGCCACCTGCTGCCCGAGGACGCGCCCGGATACCCGGCGGTCGTACACGACTGGCTGTCCCAGCTCGGCTCCGCGCCGCCGGCGCGCCGGCCGGACCCGGCACTGCCGCCCACCCTGACCCAATTGCACCTGCGGCGCGACGACACCACGCCCGCCGTCGTCGGCACCGCCGGCGCCGCGATCAGCTGGGCCGACCTCCACCGCCGGGTCGAGGCCATCGCCGCCGGACTCGCCGCCGCCGGCGTCCGGCCGGGCCACCGGGTGGCGTTGCTGGTGCCGCCGTCCATCGACCTGACGGTGGCGCTGTACGCCGTCTGGCGAGCGGGTGCGGTCATCGTCGTCGCCGACAAGGGACTCGGACTGCGCGGGATGGGCCGGGCGCTGCGCAGCGCCCAGCTCGACCACGTCGTCGCCGACACCGCCGGACTGCTGGCGGCCGGTCCGATGCGGCTGCCCGGCAGCCGGATCGCCGTCCGGCCGCCGTCGCCGGTCGTCGCGCGGCTGTCCGGAGCGCGCACCTCGCTGGCCGAACTGGAACGCCGCGGTGCCGGCCTGCCGGCACCGGCGGAACCAGGTCCGGAAGCCGAGGCAGCGGTGCTGTTCACCTCCGGCGCGACCGGCCCGGCCAAGGGCGTCCGGTACCGGGACGGGCAGGTGCGGGCCCAGCTCGCGCTGATCCGCAGCACCTACCAGCTCACCCCGGACGACCGCATCGTCGCCGCCTTCGCCCCGTTCGCGCTGTACGGACCGGCGCTGGGCATCCCGAGCGCCGTGCCGGACACCGACGTCACCCAGCCCGGCACGCTCACCGCCGCCGCCCTGGCCGACGCGGCCGCGCGGATCGCCGGCACCGTCGTGTTCGCCTCACCGGCCGCGCTGCGCAACGTGCTGGCCACCGCCGGGGACCTCACCGACGCGCAGCGGACCGTGCTGTCCCGGGTCCGGCTCCTGATGAGCGCCGGCGCCCCGGTACCGGCCGCGCTGCTGCAGAGCCTGCAGAAGGTGCTGCCCCGGGCCGACATGCACACGCCGTACGGGATGACCGAGGCGCTGCCGCTGACCGACGTCTCCCTCCCAGAGATCCTCGAGGCCGGCGACGGCGACGGGGTCTGCGTGGGCCGCCCGCTGGCCGGCGTGGAGCTGGCAGTCGTCCCGCCGGACCGGGCCGGGCACGCCGACGGCGAGCTCACCGACGCGGTGGGCGCGACCGGTGAGATCTGGGCGCGGGCGCCGCACCTGCGCGACTCCTACGACGCGCTGTGGGTCACCGACCGCGCCGCGGCCGCGCACCCCGGCTGGCACCGCACCGGTGACGTCGGGCACCGCGACGCCGCGGGACGGTGGTGGATCGAGGGCCGCACCGCCCACCTGGTGCTGACCGACCGGGGACCGGTGACCCCGGTCGGTGTCGAGCAACGCGTCCAACGGGCCCTCGGCGACGACACCACCGCGGCCGTCGTCGGGGTCGGTCCGGCCGGGGTCCAACAGGTCGTCGTGGTGCTGACGGGCACCGGTCCGGTGCTGCCCGACCTCGGCCTCGCCGACGCCGTCCGGGCGGCCGCCGCCCCGGTACCGGTCGCCGCGGTGCTGGTGCGGGAGGCGCTGCCGGTGGACATCCGGCACAACTCCAAGATCGACCGGACCGCGCTGGCGGCGTGGGCGACGGACACGCTGGCCGGCCGGTGAGGATCCTGTTGACCGGAGCCACCGGCCTGATGGGCCGGCTGACCGCGGAGCGGCTGCTCGCCCGGGGTGACGACGTCACGGTCCTGCAACGCCGCCCGGCCGGTCTGGACACGCGCGAGATCCTCGGGGACGTCACCGATGCCCACCTGGTCGCCGAGGCCTGCCGGCGGCAGGACGTCGTCCTGCACCTGGCCGCCAAGGTCGACGCCTTCGGCGCCTGGCCCGACTTCGAGCGGGTCAACGTCGGCGGTACCGCCGCGATCCTCGCCGGCTGCCGCTCGGCCGGCGTGCCCCGACTGGTCAACGTCTCCTCGCCGTCGGTGGCCCACGCCGGCGACGACCTGGTCGGTGTGGGGGCCTCACCCGCCGACCCGCACGCCGCCCGCAGCCACTACTCGCGGTCCAAGGCGATGGCGGAGCGCGCGGCCCTCGCGGCGAACGGTCCCGACCTCGCGGTGCTGTCGATCCGGCCGCACCTGGTGTGGGGCCCCGGGGACACCCAGCTGATCGCCCGCATCGTCGAGCGTGCCCGATCGGGGCGACTGCCGCTGATCGGCAACGGCGCCGCGCTCATCGACGCCACCTACGTCGACAACGCCGCCGACGCGATGGTCGCCGCGGTCGACGCCGTCGGGCGGGTGCACGGTGAGGCCCTGGTCGTCTCCAACGGCGAGCCCCGACCGGTCGGCGAGGTGCTCCGCCGGATCTGCGCCGCCGCCGGCGTCCCGGGCCCACGTGGACGGGTGCCGGCCCGGCTGGCCACCGCCGCCGGGGCGGTCGTCGAGAAGCTGTGGAGGATCGACGGGTTCGCGTCCGAGCCGCCGCTGACCCGGTTCCTCGCCGAGCAGCTGAGCACCGCCCACTGGTTCGACCAGCGGCGCACCCGGGAGGCGCTGAACTGGACGCCCGCGGTCGGGATGGACGAAGGATTCCACCGGCTGGCCGCGTCCTACGCCGCCGCGGACGGGTGACCGGCGTCATGTCCGCCCACCGGGAATGAACGTCGGGGTGCCGTGGTTGGACCTCTCGACGGACGCCTGGACATGCCCCGGGTACCAACTATTGAAAAGTCGCTGCGAGCGACCACGCTGCCGAGAGGCGCACTGGCAGGCGTCCGTCCCTTCTTCGCCGCCGTCGTTCATCCCTGAGCGGAACCCCGCGGCGGTGTCGTGGATCCAGGCACCATGGAGTGCATGAGTTCACCCGCAGGCACCGTCCAGGTCGGCCGGATCGGCCGACCCGGCAGCACCGCGCCGACCCTGGTCGTGCTGCACGGCTACGGCGCCGACGAGCGCGACCTGATGGGCATGCTGCCGGTGCTGGGCATGATGCTGCCCGGCGTCGACGCCCGGGTGCTCGGCATCCGCGGGTTCTACGACGTCACCCACCGCGGGCGCCCCGGGCGTTCGTGGTTCCCTGGACCCGTGGCCACCCCGCCACCGGACGACGAGATCGCCGCCGTCGGCGACCGCATCACCGCACTGGTCACCGAACACACCGACCGCGCCGTGTGGCTCGGCTTCTCGCAGGGCATGTGCGCGGCCATCACGGCGGTCCGCCGGCGCCCCGACGTGTGCAGCGGGTTGATCGCCCTCAGCGGCTTCAGCTGGCCGAACCCCCAACCGGGAGACCCGACCATGGCCGCCGAGGTCCGCGCGGGCGGCGGCATCCCGGCGTTTTACGGCCGCGACCCCGCCGACCCGGCCATCCCCGGCTACGCGAGCGCGTGGGCGCTGGACTACCTGCGCGACCACACCCGGCTCACCGAACGCAGCTATCCCGGGATCGGGCACAGCCTGTCGATGCCCGAGATCACCGACATCGTCGGCTTTCTGCGGCCGCTGCTGGCGCGCTGACCCGGCCTACCCGGGGTCGGTCGTCGCAGAGCGCGTCGAGCAGCGAGAGCAGCCGCGTCACCAGCACGATCGGCTGGGACAGCGCGAGAAGGTGCCCACCGGGCAGGATCTCGACGTCGACGTCGACGCGCTGGTGCGCCACCCGCTGCTGCAGCTCCGCCGGGAACAGCCGGTCGTCGCGGCCGGCCAGCACCAGGGTGGGCACCGTCGGGTGCGTGCGCGTCGGTTGCGGGGAGGTGAAGAGCGAGTCCGGAGGCATCCGGCCCTCGCCGGCGGCGAGGACCGCGACCACGTCGTCGGGCAGATCGTGGAAGAAGATCGCCTCCGGGCCGACGTCGGTGTCGGGGTCGCGTCCGTCGCGCACGGCCGCCGCGTGAGCGGCGTCGCTCTGACCGACCGCGTCCCACCACGCCCCGGCCGTCTCACCCGGCGCCGGGATCATGGCGTTGAGGTACACCAGCGCGTCGACCGGCATCCGGTCGCACACCGCCGGCGCCAGCTGGCCGCCCATCGACTGGGCGACGAGGACGACCGGACGTGGTGCCGACACCGCCGCGGCCACGACGGCGTCCACCTGGTCGGTCAGGGTGACGCCGTCGTGGTTCGGCAGGTCGACCGCGACGACGACGTGCCCGGCCCCGGTCAGCGGCGGTACGACCCGGTACCAGTAGCCCGGGTCGCCGCCCGCTCCCGGGACCAGCACGAACGACGCCACGGTCGGAGCTCAGCCCAGGGACGCGTGCAGGAAGTCGATCGTCCGCTGCCAGGCGACCGCCGCGAGCTCGGGATCGTAGGTGCCCATGTGGTTGTCCGGGTTCATGAACGCATGACCGGCCGGGTAGTAGTGGATGTCGGTCGCCACCCCCGCCTCCCGTTGCAGCTGCTCGTCGAGCTTCATGGCGTCCTCGAGCGGATACATCTGGTCGGTCTGGCCGTAGTGGCCCTGGACCGGTGCGGTCAGCGACCGGTACGAGTCCGGCACGCCCGGACCGACCCCGTAGAACGGCACCGCGGCGCCGATCCGGTCGCCCTCCTGGGCGGCGAGCATCAGCACGAAACCACCGCCCATGCAGAAGCCGACCGCGCCGACCTTGTCCGAGGTCACCGCCTCGTGACCGAGCAGGAAGTCCACGGCGCCGGACAGGTCGCGGGCCGCCTGCTCCACCGGCAGCTGGTTCATCAGCTCGCCGGCCGTGGACGCCTCGTGCGACACCCGGCCGCCGTACAGGTCCGGTGCCAACGCCACGAATCCCTCGGCGGCGAACCGGTCGACGTAGGCGGCGAGGCTGTCGTCGAGTCCCCACCACTCCTGGATGACGATCAGGCCCGGCCCGGAACCGCCGGGCGGCAGCGCCAGGTAACCGTGGGCCGTGCGCCCGCCGCTGTCGAAGGTGACGTTCTGTCGGGGCTGCTCGGTGGTGCTGGTCACGCGTCCTCCTGGGATGGGTACACCCGGCGGGGGTCGGCCGGGGGTCGGGTCAATCCTGCGCCGCGGCGGTGGCCGCGCCGACCAACGACGCGGCGTCGGACCCGTCCTGCGGGAACCGGGCCCGCCCGATGCGCAGCGCGGAGTCGACGCGCAGGCCGGTGGGGAAGCCGCCGACCGTCTCGGGCCGGCTCATCGTGTCGCGGATCGCGGCCACCACGGCGTCGGTGTCGCCACCACCCAGCGGCAGCCGCAACAAAAACGACTGGTCGTCCTGCACCGACAGGCACGCGTCCGCCGGCAGGGTGGCGCGCAGCCGCTCGACGGCGGACCGCTGCACGGTGCGCGCGCCCGCGGCGTCGACGTCCCCGGTGATCACGCACAGCAGGTCGAAGCAGCGACCACGGCTGGTCAGCACGGCGGCCTCGAGGTCGGCGGCGCCGGCCACCGCGTTCGGCAGGTCGGTGCCGGCGTCCCGGTAGGCGAGGCTGCGCAGCTGCTCCTCGCGCTCCACCCGTTCGCTGACGTCGCTCTGGTAGCCGATGTAGTGGGTGATCCGGCCGGCGTCGTCGCGCACCGCGGAGAGGTGCACCTCGTTCCAGAACGCGGTGCCGTCCTTGCGGTAGTTGCGCAGCACACTGCGGACGTCACGACCGGTGTCCAGCGCCTGCCGCATCTCCTTCACGGCGCGCTGGTCGGAGTCCGGGCCCTGCAGGAAGCGGCAGTTGCGGCCGAGGATCTCGTCCGAGGAGTAACCGGTCAGCGTCGCGAAGGCGTCGTTGACGTAGACCAGCGGCTGCTCCGGGTCCAGCCAGTCGGCGATGGTGATGCTGACCGCGGCCACCGAGACCGCACGGACCATGGTCCGGGGCAGGTCGGCGCCGGAGATGCGGCGCCCGGCCGGCGTGGTCCCACCGGTCCGCGGTGTCGCGGTCGCCGGCCGGGGTGTCGCCACCGGCGCCGGCAGCGGCGGACGTGCCGTGCCGCCGGACTTCTTCAACCCGGCCAGGATCGCGGTGAGCCGTTCACGGGGCCGCGTCCCCGACAACTCGGGGTCGACGAGCCGCTCGACGAGGGTGGCGGCGACGTCGCGCAGCTTGATGTTGTTGTGCGAGGAGTGCCACCGCAGCAGGTCGAACGCCTGGGCCTCGGTGAGGTCGAAGATGACCATCATCATGCCCTTGGCCTGCTCGATCAGGTCCCGGGTCGCCGCGGCGTCGATGACCGCCCGAGTGGTCTCCTGTTCGCGGTGCCGCCGCAGACCCGCCGTCAGGTCGACGACGAATCCGCTGACCACCGACACGCCACCCGCGGCCCCGGCCGCGTAGCCGACGGCGAGCACGGTCCTGACCTTCCGCCGGGTGTCGACCAGCCGCAGCCACTCGCAGAAGGTGGCCCCGGTCTGCAGGGACCCGGCCACCGCCGCGTCCCAGCGCGGGCGGTCCTCGGGGTGCACGTGGCTCGACATCAGATCGAGTGTGGGCACCACCTCGCCCGGACCGAAGCCGTAGATGCCGTAGGTGCGATCGGTCCAGACCGTCCGGCGGGTGCGGACGTCGTGGGAGAACCGGCCGAACGGCGGCCCCGGCGGGGGACTGTGCGTCGCCGCGGCCTCGACGCCGGGCACCGTGCTCTTCGTGTCGGTCACCCGACGAACCTCATCCGTACTCCTGCTGCCGCACCTGCTGCCCTGGCCCATCGTCTTGAGCGGTTTCGATCGTATCCGCCGCGGGCGCGGTCAGGACCGGACCGCGACCGCCCGCAGGGCCTTGCCCAGGTGGACCGAGTTGGGCTCCGCCGCGTAGTGGCCGAAGGCGGGCACCGGGACGTAGCCGCCGGCGCCGTAGAGGCCGATGGCCTCCGGCTGCATCAGGCCCGTCTCCAGGACGAGCCAGCCGGCACCGGCCGCGGCGGCGGTCGCCTCGAGGTGGGCCAGCACGGCCCGGGCGTAGCCGCGACCCCGCCGGTCCGGCACGACGTACATCCGCTTGAGTTCGGCCACCGGCGCGGGCGGCCCGGGGACGGGTGGCGCCTCGGCGCCGAGCATCCGCCAACCCCCCATCGCCGCCGCGACGCCGTCGGGGGCGAACAACACGAAGAACCGGCCGAGCGGCGGGCTGAACTCCCCGTGATCCACCGGGGTCTCGTCGGGACCGCCGTAGCGGACGACGTACTCCTGCTGGACCTCGGCGATCAGCCGTTGGGCGTCGGCGTGGTGGTAGGGGACGGGGCGGATGTCGAACGTCGGCACCCGCACATTGTCCCTGCCGCCGGCGCCGGGAATACCGCTCCGGATGCGGCCGTTGCATCCGTGAGCCCCACGAGAGGACGTTCTTCATGGCCACCACTGAACTGACCGGCGACATCTTCGAGAGCACCGTGACCGGCAACGGCATCGTGCTCGTCGACTTCTGGGCGTCCTGGTGCGGCCCGTGCCGCGCCTTCGCGCCGACCTACGACGCGGCGTCGGAGAAGCACCCCGACATTGTCTTCGGCAAGGTCGACACCGAGGCCGAGCAGGGTCTCGCCGCCGCCGCCAACATCCGCTCGATCCCGACGCTGATGGCGTTCCGGGACGGCATCCTGGTGTTCTCGCAGCCCGGGGCGCTCCCGGCGAAGGGCCTCGAGCAGGTCATCGAGGGCGTCCGCGGGCTGGACATGGACGACGTCCGTGCGCAGGTCGCCAAGGCCCACGAGGCCCAGGCCGGCGCCCAGGTCTGATCGACCGCCCACCGCACGAAGGCTCCACCCGGACACCGGGTGGAGCCTTCGTGCATGTCGGGGCCGGGTGTCCCGGGACCGCTCGGAGCGGTCCCGGGACACGGTCAGGCAGCCGCCCGCGCCGCGGCCGGGTCGGCCGCCTCCAGGGCGTGATCGAGGATCTCCCGGATGTCGCCGACCGGCCGGACGTCGAGCAGGGCGAGGATCTCCGCCGGCACGTCGTCCAGGTCGGGCTCGTTGCGCAGTGGGATGAACACCGTCCGCACCCCGGCCCGCTGGGCGGCCAGCAGCTTCTGCTTGACGCCGCCGATGGGGAGCACCCGCCCGCTGAGCGTCACCTCACCGGTCATCGCCACGTCCGAACGCACCGGGCGGCCGGTGGCCATCGAGGTGAGCGCCGTGATCATCGTGACCCCGGCGGACGGGCCGTCCTTGGGCACCGCACCGGCCGGTACGTGCAGATGCACGCCCCGCCGCAGCACCGCGGGGTCGATGCCGAGGTCGGCGGCGTGGGACCGGACGTAGGACAACGCGATGCGCGCCGACTCCTTCATCACGTCACCGAGCTGCCCGGTCAGCGTCAGCTCGCCGGTGCCGCCCTCGGTCGGGATCGAGCCGGCCTCGATGAACAGCACGTCACCGCCGAGTCCGGTGACGGCCAGGCCGGTGGCCACGCCCGGGGTGGAGGTGCGCTCGGCGGTCTCCGGGGTGAACCGGGGACGGCCGACCAGCCCGCGCAGATCCGCGGCGTCCACCGTGAGCGCACCGGTCCCGTCGTCCAGCCGGGTCGCCGCCTTGCGCAGCACCTTGGCCAGCAGCCGCTCGAGCTGCCGAACCCCGGCCTCGTGGGTGTGGGAGGTGACGAGCTCCCGCAGGGCGGCGTCGGTGACCGTCACCTCCGCGGGGTCGATCGCCGCCCGCTCCAGCTGCCGGGGCAGCAGGTGCGTGCGGGCGATGGCCACCTTGTCGTCCTCGGTGTAGCCGTCCAGCTGGATGAGCTCCATCCGGTCCAGCAGCGGGCCGGGGATGGTGTCGAGCACGTTGGCGGTGGCCAGGAAGACCACGTCGGACAGGTCCAGGTCGACGTCGAGGTAGTGGTCGCGGAACGTGTGGTTCTGCGCCGGGTCGAGCACCTCCAACAATGCGGACGACGGATCACCCCGGTACCCGTGCCCATCAGACCCGACCTTGTCGATCTCGTCCAGCAGGACGACCGGGTTCATCGAGCCCGCCTCGGCGATGGCCCGCACGATCCGGCCGGGCAGCGCGCCGACGTAGGTGCGCCGGTGCCCGCGGATCTCGGCCTCGTCGCGGACGCCACCGAGGGCGACCCGGACGAACGTGCGGCCCAGGGCGGTGGCCACACTCTCGCCGAGCGAGGTCTTGCCGACCCCGGGCGGGCCGACGAGGGCCAGGACCGCGCCCGAGCCGCGGCCGCCGACGACCTGCAGCCCGCGGCGGTTGCGCCGCTCGCGGACCGCCAGGTACTCCACGATGCGGTCCTTGACGTCGGTGAGGCCGTGGTGGTCGGCATCGAGAACCGCTCGCGCGGCGGCGATGTCGTGGTTGTCCTCGGTGCGGACCGACCAGGGCAGGTCGAGCACGGTGTCCAGCCAGGTGCGCAGCCAACCGGCCTCGGGAGACTGGTCGCCGGCGCGTTCCAGCTTCCCGACCTCGCGCAGGGCGGCCGTCCGGACGGACTCCGGCAGGTCGGCCGCTTGCACCCGGGCGCGGTAGTCGCCCTCCTCGCCCGCGGTGCCGTCGAGATCACCCAGCTCCTTGCGGATGGCCGCCAGTTGGGACTTGAGCAGGAATTCGCGCTGGCTCTTCTCCATGCCCTCGCGGACGTCGTCGCGGATCTTCTCGCTCACCTCGATCTCGGCGAGGTGCGCCCGGGTCCAGGCAGTCACGCGCTCCAGACGCGTGGTGAGATCGGTGGTCTCCAGCAGTTCCCGCTTCTGTTCGTCGGTCAGGTACGACGCCCAACCGGCGGCGTCGGCCAGTGCGGACGGGTCGGTCATGCGTTCGACGGTGTTGATGACCTGCCAGGCGTCGCGGTGCTGCAGGACGCCGATGACCAGCGCCTTGTACTCGACGGCGAGTTCGCGGTCGTGGTCGGTCGGGGTGGCGTCCGGCTGCGGCTGCGCCTCGACCCACAGGGCCGCACCCGGGCCGCTGACGCCGGTGCCGATCCGTGCGCGCACACCGGCACGCACGACCGCGGCCGAGGCGCCCGACGGGGTGCGACCGACCTTCTCCACGGTGGCGATCACCCCGTGGCTGGCGTAGCGGTCGGCCAGCCGCGGCACGATCAGCAGGGTGCCCTCGACGGACTCCTGGCCGTCGGGGGTGCGGACGGAGCGGGCGGCGTCGATCGCCGCGCGGGCGGCGTCGTCGAGTTCGAGGGGGACGACCATGCCCGGCAGCAGGACGGTGTCGGACAGGCTCAGGACGGGAAGTTCACGGGACGGTGACATCAGGCTCCTCAGGACTGGTTGAGTCTGATCCACTCAAGTCTCGGCGGACCGGTGTTGTTCCCGTCGGATGCCGGCCTTCGCCGTCGGCGAACGCCGGCCGCTGCCCGGGGCCCCGGGCGGGTACCGGAGTCCCCAGGATGCCGGGGCGGCCTGGCGCCCACACCGGCCCGGTGTCGTTCCGGCACCGGCCCGCACCGACCGACTCGACGACACGGGGTACGCATGCGACGACGTCCGATCGCCCGGTCCGCGGTGCTGGTCACCGCGCTGGTCGTGAGCCTGGCGCAGGGGCCGGGCCCGTCGTCGGCGGCCCCGGCGCCGCGGGTCGCCGCGGCGGCGGCGGCACAGCCGGTCGCGCAGGCGGTCGCCCAGGCCGAGGCGAACGCCGCCGCCAACGGGGTGTCCACGGCGATCAGCGTGGTCGACCGGGCCACCGGGGCGGTGCTGGCCGAGACCGGCAACGCCGGGTCGCAGGTCGCCTCGGAGTCGATCGTGAAACTGATGATCGCCGCCTACCACCTGGTGGCCAACGGCGGTTGGGCGTCCACGCCCGCCGCCCTGCAGGACCGGCTGAGCTACATGCTGCGGGTGTCGGACGACTCGACCGCGACGAACCTCTTCCGCGGGGACATCGTGCCGAGCGTCGCGGCGCGGTACGGGATGGGCTCGACGACCAACGCCACCGACCGCGTCGGTCACTGGGGAGCCGTCCGGATCACCGCCCACGACATGACGACCTTCCTCTGGCGGGCGTCGCAGGACCCCGCGGTCGGTCCGTGGCTGCTGCCGGTGATGGCCCAGAGCGCCCCCCGCGGCTCGGACGGATTCGACCAGGCGTTCGGACTGAACGCGCTGTCCGGTGACCACGGTTCCAAGCAGGGCTGGGGTGGCGACAGTTTCTTCACCCGCTTTCCCTACGCCGTCCACTCGGTCGGCTACACCGACCGGTACTTCGTCGCCATCCTGCAGACGGCACCCACCTACCCGGACCCGATGCGGGCGACGGCGACCACCGCCGCGCAGCTCATCCAGGCGTCGACGGCGGTGCCGCCGGTGCGCGACGGCGACTTCGTCGTCAACGGCGACGACGGCACGCTGTACCGGGTGGCCGGCGGCGCACCGGTGTACGTCTCCGAGTTCGCCGCCGTCCCGGGATCGGCGGCGTACCGGGTGCTCTCCGGGACGGAGTTCGCCGCGCTGGCCCAGGTGCCGCGCGACGGCACGCTGCTGGAAGCGGGCGGGCAGGTCTTCATCGTGGCGGGCGGTGCGCCGCTGTACGTCTCGGACTACGGCCGGGTGGGCGGGTACCGGCCCGGCACGGTGGTGGACCCGGCCGCGGTGCGGCGCGCCGGGGAGGGCGGCCGGTGGAGCCACCTCACCGCGGTGCCGGCCGATGGGACCCTGCTGCAGAACGGATCCGAGATCTTCGTCGTGGCCGGCGGTGCCCCCCTGTACGTCAGCGACTACGCACCGATCGGCGGATACCGCCCCGCCGTCCCGGTGGACCCGGCCGCGCTCAACGCCGCCGGTCAGCCCGCCCCGTGGGACCACCTGCGCTTCTACCCGTCCGACGGCACGTTGCTGCAGGCCGGGCCCGACGGTTCCCCGGTGTACCTGGTGGCCGGCGGCGCTCCGACCTACGTCACCTCCTACGACGCGATCGGCGGCCCGCGGCCCGCGACCCGGGTGGATCCGGCGGCCCTGGCCAACGGAGGCCAGGGCGGGCGCTGGGCGCACCTGCGGTTCACCCCGCCGGACGGCACGTTGCTGCAGGCCGGCCCCGACGGGTCGGCGGTCTACCTGGTGGCCGGCGGCGCTCCGACCTACCTGAGCAGCTACGACGCGATCGGCGGACCGCGGCCGGCCGCCCGGGTCGACCCGGTGCAGATCGCCTACGCGGGCACCGGCGGGTGGTTCGGTCACCTGTCGTTCCGGCCGGCCGACGGCACCCTGGTGCAGGCCGGGGGCGACATCCACGTCGTGGCCGGAGGCGCTCCGGTCTACCTGTCCGACTACGCGGCCATCGGCGGCTACCGGCCGGCCTCGGTGATCGATCCCGCCGCCGTGCGCACGGCCGGCGGCCCGGCGGAGTGGAGCCATCTCACCGACGTGCCGTCCGACGGCACCCTGCTGCAGGCCGGATCCGACGTGTTCGTCGCCGCCGGCGGCGCACCGGTGTACCTGGCCGATTTCGCCGACATCGGCGGCTACCGCCCCCCGGTGCGCATCGACCCGGCCGCGGTGGCGGCTGCGGGCACCGACGACCGGTACCGGCACGTCCGCCAGGTCCCCGCGGACGGCACCGCGCTGCTCGGCAGCCCGGGCGGGCGGCGTTACGTCGTCACGGACGGCACTCCACGCCCCGCCGAGGCGGGCCCCGGGGTGACGGTCAGCCAGGCGGCGGTCGACCGGGCCGGCGAGCCCGGCGTGTGGTCGCACCTGCGGGCCACCGCCTGATCCGTCCGGCCGCCCGGCCCCCGTCATCGACCACGGTCGCCGACGCGCGGTTCCGGAGACGGTGGCGGTGGGGGTGCGCCGACGGCACCGGCGTCGCCGTCGACGCGCCGGTGCCGGCCGGCCCCGCGGTCGAGGGGAACGGACAGTGGCAGTCCGTGATCCGGCACCGGGCGTCGCACCGGGCCGGTCGCGGTGCGGTGCGGGCTCCGGTCGTCCGCCCCCGACCCGTCGTCAGGACCGCCACCGGGGGAGGTGCGGCACGTTCGTCGACGGGGCGCCGAGCGCGGGAGGCGTCAGGGCAGGACGAGGAGCCGCCCGTCCACCGGACCGTCCTCGATGCGGCGGTGCGCCTCCGCCGCCGCGGCCAAGGGGTAGCGGCCGGCGATCCGGGTGGTCAGACTGCCCTCGACGACCATCCGGTTGATGAGTTGCGCACCCGCGGCGAGCTGCGCCGAGGTCGCCCGGCTGAGCACGAAGCCCTGCACGGTGATGTCCCGGGTGTACAGCGGCGCCCAGCTCATCTCCGGTGACGCCACCCGGGCCGCGGTCACCAGCACCCGGCCGCCGGTCGCCGTCGCCGCCGCGGCCACCCGGAAGTCGTTGCCGCCGGCGGTGTCCCACCAGACCTGGACACCCCCCGGGGCGGCCCCGGAGACCTGTGCGGCCAGGTCGGGGGCGCGGTCGTCCACCACCGCGTCGGCGCCCGCCGCGCGGCAGCGCGGTGCGTTCGCCGGCCGGCAGCCGGCCACCACCCGCACACCGGCCCGCCGGGCCAGCTGGATCGCCGCGGTGCCGACGTTGCCCGCCGCACCCCCGACGTACACCGTCCACTCCTTGCGCACTGCCGCGTGCACGAACCAGGCGAGGTAGGCGGTGATCGCCGGATGCGCCACCGCGACCAGGGTCTCGCGGTCGGCTCCGGCAGGGACGGCGTAGAGGCGGTCCTCGGCCACCACGGCCAGGTCGGTGAACGATCCCTGCCGGCCCTGGTGCCCGAGGCTGTTCGCCCACACGGCGTCACCCGGCCGGAACGAGCGCACCGCGGACCCGGTAGCGACGACGGTGCCGACCAGATCGCGACCCAGGATGAACGGGAACGGGATCGGGGTGTCGTACCGGCCGCTGCGCACATAGCCGTCGACCGGGTTGACCGTCGCCGCCTCGACCGCCACCAGCACCTCGTCCGGTCCGAGCCCGGGGACCGGGAGGGCGGTGAGGCGGATCGTGTCGGCCGGGCCGACGCGGTCGACGACCGCGGCGCGGCGGGACACCGGGGTCGGGGACGGAACCGGGGCCGGGGTCCGGAGCGGGGGCATCGCGACATCGTGTCACCGCGCCGCCGCGACCGGCAGGGACCCAGGTCGGTTGCCGGGCCGCACGCACCGATGCCGGCCCGCGCCGTCGTTCTCCTGCGGACCTCGCGACAGCCGTGGGATGATCCGTCGGCGCGAAGTGCCGCGTCCGCCGCGGCCGGTGCGGTCGGCTCGGTCCCGGGCGGACCGCCGTCAGGTGCCGGGTGGACGGCGGTGGCGGGGGCGGAACAGCCCCCCGCCGCGATGTTCCGTCCGCCGGCGTCGCCGCCGCCGAACCCCTGGGATGTGCTGATGACCTCGTTCGACACCGCTGTGCAGCCGGGGGCGCGCCCCCACGCCGGGCGCGCACGCCGCCGCCGGACCGCCGCGACGGCGGCTCTGCTGGTCGCGCTGGCGTCGGTGGGGATCGGGCGGGCCGCCCCGGCGGTGGCCGACACCCGACCCGCGCCCGGGGTGCCCGCGACGGTCAGCGCCGACGTGCTGCCCACGGTGCAGATCAACGGCATCGTCCGGGGACAGGTCGTCGTCGGGAACACCGTCTACGCCACCGGCGATTTCAGCGCGGCCCGGCCGGCGGGGTCGCCACTGGGCGTCGACGAGGTGCCCCGCGGCAACCTGCTGGCCTACGACATCACCACCGGGGCGCTGTCCACCACGTTCGTCCACACGCTCAGCGGGGGCGGCGGCTCCGCGGTCGCGGCCTCCCCGGACGGCACCCGGCTCTACGTCGGCGGCAGCTTCAGCCAGGTGGACGGGGTCGACCGGCTGCGCATCGCCGCCTTCGACCTCACCCAGCCCGGCGCGCCGCTGGTGCCCACGTTCACCAACGGCGTCGACCGCCCCGTCGCCGACATCGTGGCGACCAACGACACCGTGTTCGCGGGCGGGAGCTTCACCGGGCGGCTGCGGTCGTGGGACCGGTCCGGCGCCGTCCGGCAGGGGTGGTCGGCCACCGCCGACGGCAACGTGTTCGCCCTGGTGCTGACCCCCGACGGCAGCAAGCTGGTCGTCGGCGGCGGTTTCACCACGCTCAACGGACGTCCCGCCGCGAGCGTCGGGGCCGTCAGCGTGAGCACCGGAGCCACGATTACCCCGTGGGCGTCGGCCTCGTCGGACCTGTCCGTCTGGCCCATCCGCAACGTCGCGCCCGACGGCGCCGTGACCAGCCTCAGCACCGACGGCACCAATCTCTACATCAGCGGCTACAACTTCGGGGATCGTTCCCAGCCCCGGCTCGAGGGTACCGCGGCCCTGTCACCCACGGACGGCACCATCCGCTGGATCGGCGACTGCCACGGCGACACCTACGACGCGTTCCCGATGAACGGTGTCCTGTACTCGGTCTCGCACGCCCACGACTGCGCCAACATCGGCGGCTTCCCGGAGTCGCCGTCCCGGCGGGCACTCGCCCAGACCACCACCGTCGGCGGGGTCAACACGCATTCCGACGTCGGCGGCTACTACGACTTCGCGGGCTGGCCGCGTCCGAACCTGCTGCACTGGTACCCCACGCTCAACGTCGGGACCGCGTCCGGCGTCGGCCAGGCGGCGTGGTCGGTGACCGGCAACAGCGACTACATCGTGCTGGGCGGCGAGTTCACCATCGTCGACGGCGTCGCGCAGCAGGGCCTGGTCCGCTACGCGATCGCGTCGGTCGCGCCCGACCTGGCGGGCCCGACGCTGGCCAACTGGCAGTTCCCCGGCACCGCCACCGTGGCCGACGCCACCGGGCGTTCGGCCGTGTCGTTCGCCGGGACCTGGGACCCGGACAACACGGCGCTGACCTACTCGGTGTTCCGCGGGACCGGCTCCACCACCCCGGTGTGGACCTACGGCCCGGTGAAGTCGAACTTCTGGACCGTGCCGACGCTGTCGTTCGTCGACCGCAACCTCATCCCCGGCGCGGTGCACCGGTACCGCATCGTCGCCACCGACCCGTTCGGCAACTCCGTCACCGCCTACACCGGCATCGACCAGGACACCACCGCGGCGACGTATCTGGGCTCCTGGAACACCATCTCCCGAGGAATCGGCGACATCTACGACGACGTCCGGTACACCACCACGGTGGGGGACTCGGCGGTGTTCAAGGTGACCGGGACCAACGTCAGTGTGATCGGCAACAAGGCGCCCGACCAGGGTCTGGTGTCCATCTCGGTGGACGGCGGTGCACCGGTGACGGTGAACACCGCGGTGCCGGCGGGTGTGCAGGTGCGCGCGACGCTGTGGGCCACCACCGGGTTGAGCAACACCCTGCACACGGTCCGGGTCACCAACCTGCAGCCGCGCTCGATGGTCATCGACGGTGTGTACGTGTTCAACCGCAGCATGGACGTGACCGTCGACGGTCAGCCCCGGGTGGCCGGCAGTGCGCTGCCGATCAACGACACCTCTCCCGCCATCACCTGGAGCGGCCAGTGGTTCGTCGACACCACCCGCGCCCCGGCCGAACTCACCATCGGTCGCGACATCCACTACACGCCGGTCGACGGCGCCACGGCGACGTTCTCCTTCGTCGGATCCGGTGTGGACGTCCTGGGTCTGTCCGGCGTGGGGCTCGGCACCGCCGAGGTCATCGTCGACGGCGTCTCCCGCGGCGTGTTCAGCCAGTCCGGCTCGGGCGCGAACATCGCCTCAACCCTGGTCTCGCTGCGCGACCTCACGATGGGCGCGCACACCGTGGTGGTGAAGAAGCTGAGCGGGAACTACCTCGTCATCGACGGTTTCGCCGCGTTCGCCGGCGCCGCCTGACGGGTCGGCCGCACCCCGGGCCCGCTGCCCCCTGGCAGGCGGGTATCCCGGGGGGCCGCGCCGACCACCCTCCCGCGGGGTGTCGCCCCCGGTGGTGGCGGGGAGGTCGGCCGGGTCCGGCCCGTGGTGCTCAGCCCGGGGTGGAGGTGGCCGTGCCCGCGGACGCGCGGTCCGGCCGACTGCGGGCGACGAAGCGGAAGCGGTCGCCACGGAACACCGACTCGGTCCACTCCACGACGCGGCCGGCGTCGTCCCAACCGGTGCGGTGCACGAGCAGCAGGGGCAGCCCGGGGTCGACCTCCAGCCGGGCGGCCTGCACCGGGTCGGCCAGCGTGGTCTCGACGAGGTCCTCCACGGCGGCCAGGTCGATGCCGTAGGCCTCGCGCAGCGTGCGGTAGAGCGATCCCCGCAGGGCGAGCTCGGCCGCCAGGTCGGGCAGCGGTCCGGGCAGGTGGGCGACCTCGTGGGCGATGGGTTCGTCGGCCACGGTCCGGATGCGTTCGACGCGGTGCACCGCCGCACCCGGGGCCACTCCGAGGTGCGTCGCCAGCGCCGTGTCGGCCGGGCGGACGTCGATCGAGAGCACGACGCTGCCGGGCCGGCGGCCCTCGTCGGACGTGTCCTGCGAGAACGAGGTCAACTGACGGACCTGCATCAGCCGCGGCTGGGCGATGAACGTGCCGCGCCCCTGCGTGCGCTCGAGCCGGCCGTCGATGACCAGCTCGGTGAGCGCCTGCCGCACCGTGGTCCGCGACGTCGAGAAGCGTTCCGCCAGTTCACGTTCGGTGGGGACGGCCGTGCCCGGGCCGAGGCCCGCGATCAGGGAGAGGATCTCGTTCTTCACCCGGAAGTACTTGGGCAGCCGCACGCCCGGCGGAGGACTCCCGGCTCGGACGCCCACGGCATCGGGATCGGGTCTGGTCAACGTGGCAGCCCTCCGTCAGCCGGCGGTCGACCGGTATTGGTCTGGACCATTACACCGTGCCGCCGGGGTGCGGCGGAGGACCGCACACCCGGTGTGAGGGAGACCACACCGACCGAGCGCGAGCGCGCCGTCCCGGGGCCACCGGTGTCGTCACGCGCGGACCGCGGTGACCACCAGGTTCTCCCGGTAGCTGCCGGCGTCGCGGTCGAACTCGCCGCCACAGGTGACCAGCCGCAGCACGTCGTCCAGGGTGGCGCCGAAGACGGCGAAGGTCGGGAAGACGTCCTTCGGGTACCGGTCCACCGCGGTCACCCGGTAGGACGCGGTGCCGCCGTCGGCGAGTCCGACGTCGACCCGGTCACCCGGCGCGAGCTCGGTGAGGCGGTGGAAGACAGCCGGTCCGGTCGTCGAGTCCACGTGCCCCATCAGCACCGTCGGACCCACCGCGCCCGGGCGTCCGCCCGGGGCGAACCAGCCGGCCGCGTCGTAGTCCGCCGGCACCTCCGCGGCGCCGTCGTCGTCCACGCCCAACTCGATGAGCGGCTCGTCGAGGCCCAGGACCGGCACGGCGACCCGTACCGGAGCCGGCGGCGCCGTCACCGGGGCGGGGGCGTCGGTCGGGACGACCGGCTCGCCGGTGCCGGCCGTTCCGGTCGCGGCGGCCGCGGGAGTGGGGTCGGGCCCCACCGCCGACGGCGCAGCGGCGGTGGGCGGTGACGGCGACGCGAGGACCGCCGGGGGCGACGTCACCGGATCCGGCGCGGCCGGCCCGCCCGACGGCGGTCCGGAGCACGCCGACACGAGCACCCACAGCGCCGGCGCCGCCCACCATCGCCGACGGTGCGTGAGCCGGGACCGCCGGCGGTGGCCGGCGGTCCCGGGCCCATGGGGCACCGCGGTCAGCGGGTGGCCGCGCGCCGTGCGACCCAGGCGAAGCCGCCCAGGGCGAGCACGGCGGCGCCCACCGGGATCAGCGGGGAAGTCGCCCGGTCGGCGGTCCCGCCGCCGCCGGTCGCCACGCCGCCGAGGGGCACCACCGTGAGCTGACCCCGGACCGCGCCGGCCGGGTTGGCCGCGGTGTGGGTGTCGGTGAAGAACGCCGACGGGTCCGCCTCGATCTGCGCCAGCGTGAAGTTCGTGCCGGTGTCGGCGCCGTCCGAACCGGTGATGCCGGTGGTGAACGGACCCTCCAGGCAACCGGCGCTGCGGAAGCTGCCGTCGGACTGCGGGGTCGGGTCGGGGAAGGCGATCCGGGGCGGCCCGGCCTGGCCGGCGGCGGCCTGGTGGATGTGCGTGGCGGTACGGGCCGGACTCTGGAAAGGCTCCGAGATGCCCGTGACAGTGATGTCGTAGCAGATGATCTCGTCGTCGCTGTTGATCCGGTAGTCGAACCTGCCGGTGGCCCCGGCGGTGCCGGGCGTCGGCACCCCGTCGGCGTTGACGACCATGCCCGGCGTGGCCATCGCGGTGTACGCGGACGTGAACGACGACGGCTCGGCGACGGCTTCGTCCGCGGCGGCCGACCCCACGGGGGACGCCGCCAGCAGACCGAACGTGGCCACGGACAGAACGGACAGGGCGGTACGGGAACGCATCAGCGGATCTCCTCGCTCGGGCGGATGTCGGGAGTGGATACGAACCCGCCCGGGCCGGTGTTCACCGCGGATGCGGCCTCGTCCGGGCCGGTGTCGACGACGGATGAGGACCCACCCGGGGCCGGCGTCCACCGCGGATCCGGGTCCGCCCGGGGCCGGGGACGTGGTCCGGCGCGTCCGATCCCCCCGTCCGCACCGCACGCGCGATGTGTGACCGAGACCACATCCGACGCGACCTTGACCGGCTGATTGGTCTATGCCAATGTTTCGTGAATCACATTGGTCCAGACCAATCTCGCCCCGGGAGCGAACGCCCGGACCCCTGTCCAGCACCGTCCGCCGCCCGTCGGCGTCGGTCCGTCCACCGCGGAGGAAACCCGTCCATGAGCACCGCCACCACCAGCGCGGCCGCAGCGCCGCCCCGGAAGAGGTCCGGGTTGCGCATCCCCGGTTTCGCGCAGCTGCAGCGGCTCGGCAAGAGCCTGATGCTGCCGATCGCGCTGCTCCCCGCTGCGGGCATCCTGCTGCGGCTCGGCCAGCCCGATCTGCTGGGTGGCATGTCCACCCCGGTCATCGGCCCGTTCTTCGACGCCATGAGCGCTGCCGGCGGGGCCATCTTCTCGCACCTGCCGCTGCTGTTCGCCGTCGGCGTGGCGATCGGGTTCGCCAAGAAGGCGGACGGTTCGACCGCGCTGGCCGCGGTCGCGGGCTACCTGGTCATCGAAGCCGTCTTCACCACCATGTCGCCGGTGGTGCTCGACGGTGACGAGGTCATCAACTTCAGCGTCTTCGCCGGCATCCTGGTCGGCCTCATCACCGCCGTGCTCTTCGACCGCTTCCACAACATCCAGCTGCCGTCCTACCTCGGCTTCTTCGGCGGGCGACGTTTCGTGCCGATCGTGGTGTCGGTCAGCACCCTGCTCCTCGGCTTCGCGCTCAGCTACCTGTACCCGCTGTTCGACGCCGGTCTGACGTCCGTCGGCCAGTTCATCGGCGGCTCCGGGGCGTTCGGGGCGTTCGCCTACGGCTTCGCCAACCGGATGCTCATCCCGCTCGGTCTGCACCACATCCTCAACACCTACGTCTGGTTCCTCTACGGCGACTACACCCCGCCGGGTGGGGGCGCGGCCGTCACCGGGGAGCTGACCCGTTTCGCCGCGGGTGACGTCACCGCCGGCCTCCTGACCAGCGGCTTCTATCCCATCCTGATGTTCGGTCTGCCCGCCGCGGCGTTGGCGATGATCCACGTCGCGCACAAGAAGCAGCGCAAGGTCGCGCTGGGCATCCTGTCCGCCGCGGGCCTCACCGCCTTCCTCACCGGTGTCACCGAGCCGCTCGAGTTCTCGTTCATGTTCGTGGCCTTCCCGCTGTACGTGGTGCACGCGGTGCTGACCGGTCTGTCGCTGGCCATCGCCTACCTGCTCGACATCCATCTCGGCTTCTCGTTCTCCGCGGGCCTCATCGACCTGCTGCTCTACGGCACCGCGCCCGCCGCGAAGAACATCCCGTTGCTGATCGGCATGGGCGTGGTCTTCTTCGCCGTCTACTACCTGCTGTTCCGGTTCGCGATCACGCGCTGGAACATGCGCACCCCGGGTCGCCAGCCGGAGGCGGAGTTCGAGGCCGAGCAGGCCGCCAACCTGACCGATGCCACCGCGTCCGAGGGTGGCGCCGCCGGCGGTACGGCCGTGGACAGCCAGGCCGAGCGTCTCATCGCCGCGTTCGGCGGCCGGGAGAACCTGGTCAACGTCGACGCCTGCATGACCCGGCTCCGGATGGAGGTCGCCGACCCGGCGAAGGTCGACCGCAGCCGGCTGAAGGCCCTCGGAGCCGCCGGCGTCATCGACGTCGGCTCCAACGTCCAGGCCGTGTTCGGCACCCAGGCCGACACGCTGAAGAACCAGATCAAGGACGCGTTGGCCGCGACCCCGGTGCTCGTCGGCGCCGGGACCACCGGTGCCGCGTCCGTGCCGGCCGTCCCCACCACCGCGAGCACTCACACCGCGAGCACCGACACCGCGAGCACCGACACCGCGAGCACCGGCAGTGCGAGCACCGGCAGTGCGGGCTCCCCGGCGGGCACCGGTACCACCGTGGTCCGCTCGCCGCTGCCCGGCCGCACCGTCGCGCTCACCGACGTCCCCGACCAGGTCTTCGCCCAGGGTCTCGTCGGCTTCGGGATGGCCGTCCAGCCCCCCATGGAAGTCGTCGAGGCGGTCGCGCCGGTGAGCGGTCGCATCCACACCCTGCTGCCGCACGCCTACGTCGTCATGACCGACGACAACGTCGGTGTGCTCGTGCATCTCGGACTCAACACGGTGCAGCTCCAGGGCGAGGGCTTCACCGCCCACGTGGCCGCGGGCGACCGGGTCGAGGTCGGCCAGCCGGTGATGCGCTACGACGTCCCGGCCGTCGCCGCGACCGGGCGGCCGACCGTCGTCCCGGTGGTGGTGATGGAGAAGCCGGTGACGGCGGTCGCCGTCGAGGCCGCCGTCGCCGCCACCGCGGCGACCGGCGACCGGTTGTTCACCGTCACCCACTGACCTCCTGGGCCGGGACGGCTCGGCTCGACCCGCCGTCCCGGCCACCTCCGTGTCCACACCCTTCGAGGAGCACACCACCATGGAAATCGTCATCCTGGACGACGCCCGCGACATCGGCCGCCTCGGTGCCGACGCCGTCGGCGCCCTCCTGCGCCGCAGACCCGATGCGGTGCTGGGCCTGGCCACCGGTTCGTCGCCACTGGCCGTGTACGACGAGCTCGCGGCGCGGTGCGCGGCCGGCGAGGTGTCCTTCGCCCGGGCCCGCGGGTTCACCCTCGACGAGTACGTCGGGCTCGCCGCCGACCACCCCGAGAGCTACCGCAACGTCATCGACACCGCGTTCGTGTCCCGGGTCGACTTCGCGCCGGGGACGGTGCAGGGCCCCGACGGGCTGGCCGCCGACATCCCCGCCGCCTGTGCGGCCTACGAGGCCGACATCGCCGCCGCGGGGGGCATCGACCTGCAGATCCTGGGCATCGGCACCGACGGTCACATCGGGTTCAACGAGCCCGGATCGTCCCTGGCCTCGCGGACCCGGATCAAGACCCTGACCCGGCAGACGCGGCTGGACAACGCCCGCTTCTTCGACGGCGACCTGGACGCGGTGCCCACGCACTGTCTGACCCAGGGTCTGGGCACCATCATGTCCGCGCGGCACGCCGTGCTCATCGCCACCGGCGCCGGCAAGGCCGAGGCGGTCCACCAGATGGTGGAGGGTCCGGTCAGCGCGATGTGGCCGGGCACCGTCCTGCAGCACCACCCGCACGTCACCGTCCTGCTCGACCGGGCGGCCGCCGGCCGGCTGCAGCTGGCCGAGTACTACCGCGAGACCTACCGGTCCAAGCCGCGCTGGCAGGGTCTGTGACCGTGTTGATCACCGCGGCCACGGTCGTCACCGGCACCGGGTTGTCGCGGCCCGGCTGGCTCGAGGCCGCGGACGGTCGGGTGATCGCGGTGGGGGCGGGGGCACCACCCCGCCCCGCCGACCTCGACCTCGGGTCGGTGACGGTGGTCCCGGGCTTCGTGGACATGCACGTCCACGGCGGTGGGGGCGGTGCCTTCCCCGAGGCCACCGCGGCGGCGTCACGTGCCGCCGTCGAGCTGCACCGGCGGCACGGGACGACCTCGATGGTCGCCTCCCTGGTGACCGCGGCGCCGGACACGCTGCTGCGGCAGGTGGCGGTGCTCGCCGACCAGGTCGGCGACGGTGACCTCGTCGGGCTGCACCTGGAGGGTCCCTGGCTGTCGCCGCGCCGGTGCGGCGCGCACGAGGTGGGTGCGCTGCGCGATCCGGACGCCGCTGAGTTGGACCGGGTCCTCGCGGCCGGCCGCGGGACGATCCGGATGGTGACCCTCGCCCCCGAGCGCCGCGGCGGCACCGCGGCGATCCGGCGGCTGGTCGACGCGGGGGTGGTGGCGGCCGTCGGGCACACCGACGCCAGCTACGACCAGGTGCGCGACGCGATCGCGGCCGGCGCCACTGTCGGCACCCACCTGTTCAACGCGATGCGCCCGGTGCACCACCGCGAACCCGGTCCGGTGCTGGCGCTGCTGGAGGATCCGCGGGTCACCGTCGAGCTGATCAACGACGGGGTGCACCTGCACCCGGCGCTGTACCGCGAGGTCACCCGCGCGGCCGGCGCGGACCGGACCGCGCTCGTCACCGACGCGATGGCCGCTGCCGGGATGTCGGACGGGGACTACGTTCTCGGGCCGTTGCCGGTCACCGTGACCGACGGGGTGGCCCGGGTCGTCGGGACCGACACCATCGCCGGCAGCACCGCCACCATGGACGGGGTCTTCCGGGGAGCGGTGACCCACTGCGGACGGCCCCTGGACGAGGCGTTGCTGCTCGCGGTCCGCCAGACCTCGACCACGCCGGCGCGGGCGCTGGGCCTCTCCGGTGCCGGGCTGGCCGTCGGCGGTCCGGCCGATCTCGTGGTGCTGGACGACGGGCTCGCGGTCACCGGCGTCTTCCGGCGGGGCGTCCGGGTGCGCTGACCACCGGGGCGGTGATCACGACCCCGCGATCACCGGCGCGGTGGTCACGACCCCGCGATCACCGGCGCGGTGGTCACGACCCCACGGTCACCGGCGCGATGGTCACGACCCCACGGTCACCGGCGCGGTGGTCGCGACCCCGCGATGACCGGCCCGGTGGTCACGACCCGGTGAGCGCCAGGCACACCGCCCGCTCCTCGGCGTCCCGCAGCGCCCCCAGCACCTGCAGCTCCTCGGGGCTCCCGTCGGCGTTGCGGGCCAGCGTCATCGACACGGTCGCCGACCGGCTCCCGTCGGGGGACGCCGCGGCGAACTGGGTGTACCCGGGGATGTTCCCGGTGTGGCCGTAGACGGTTCCACACGTGGTCGTGTACCGGAACAGGGCCAGGCTCGCGGCGTTGGCGCCCGGCCCGGGTGGGCCGGACTCCCCGCCGGGGATGAACAGGTCGGTCTGCATGGCCTGCGTCGGAGCGCCGAACAGCAGACCCCCGACGTACCCGCGGATGAAGGTGTTGAGGTCCGCCGGGGTCGAGACGATGCCGCCGGAGGCCCAGGCCCAGCCGGCCGCCGCCAGCCCGGTGACGTCGACGGGCTCGTCGGGCGGGTCGAGGTCGTAGCCGTGCAGCACCGGGTCCGGCATCTCCACCCCGACCGGCAGCGAGGTCCCGCTCAGGCCGAGCGGGTCCAGGACCTGTTCCTGCAGCGCTTCGGCGTAGGTCTTCCCGGTGGCGGCCTGGATCATCAGACCCACCGCGATGTTGTCGGAGTTGTCGTAGGCGTACCGGCTGCCGGACGGAAAGGCCAGCGGCTCGTCCGCGACGAAGGTCAGCAGCTGTTCCGGGGGCAGCGGGGTCTCCAGCGACGCTCCGACGGCGGCGCCGAACTCCGGGTCCCGGGTGAAGTCCGGCAGTCCGCTGGTGTGGCTCAGCAGTTGGCGCAGCGTCACCCCGGCCCACGCCGCCGGCAGGTCGGGCAGGCGCCGGCCGATGGTGTCGTCCAGTGACAGCACTCCACGGTCGACGAGCGCGAGGGCGGTGGCACCGCTGAACGCCTTCGCCGCGGAAGCGACCCGCATGTGCTGGTCGGCGGTCGGCGCGGCCCCGGTGTCGAGGTCGGCCACCCCCGCCGTGTGCACGGTCCGCCGGTCACCGATCTGCACCACGGCGATCGCGCCGGGCGGGCCGCCGGGCATCGCGACCAGCTCCGCGAGCGCCCGGTCGAGTGCTGCCGCCGGGTCGGCGCTCCCGGTCCCGGCCGGGGGTGGGCCACCGCTGGTCCCGGTGGCGGACGGCTGGTCGGTGACGCCGGACGTCGTGCCGCCTGACGCCTCGTCGGCGGGCCGCTCGGCCGTGCAGCCGGCGAGCGTGAGTGCGAGTGCGGCGGCGGTCGCCGTCAGCACGGTGGAGCGGCGTCGTGAGCGCACGGTGCCACCTCTCGGGTTCCGGCGGGTCGTAGCGCCGCCGTGGGTCGGTTCAGTAGGCCTGCTGGATGGCGGCGACGACCCGGCCGACGTCGTCGTTGGCCGCGAACACCCCCTGGATGTCGGCGAAGACGCTGTCGGTGGCGATCACCGCGAAGGCGAACCGCCGCCCGCCGGCGGTGTCGATATAGCCGCCGAGGGCCTTGCTGGGCAACAGGAACCGCTGGTTGAACAGGTCCTCGGCACCCAGGGTGCCGGTCTTGCCGACGACCTTGCCCCTGGCCGGACTGTCCTTCTGGACCAGGGCCAGTGACCCGTCGACGCCCAGCGCCGGCATGGCGGACCGCCAGGCGGCCGCGTCGGGCCGGGACGCCATGATCGTCTGCAGCTCCACCTGGTTGTCGGCGGTGATCAGGTTGCCCGGCAACCCGGACCCGTCGATGAGGACGGCGCCCTTCGGGTCGAGGCCGGCCGCCGACCAGATCCCGGCCGCGCGCGCCAGCCCGTCCGAGCACGTGGTGCTGCCGGCGGCGACGGCCAGCCGGCAGACGAAGGTCTCCGCGCCGAGGTTGTAGCTGATCTTGAGGACGTAACGGGCCTCCTGCTCGAAGGTGAGCGAGGTCAGCTCGGCCACCGGGGCCAGCGCCGTGACCGCGGCCACCGGCGGCAGGTCCCCGCCGGGGTTGGGTGCCAGCGGATCGGTGGTCACGGCCACCCCGGCACGCTGCAGCGCCTCGATGAAGGCGGTGCGGGCGAACCGGGCGGGATCGGCGAACGCGTGGATATTCACCACCGGTGGGCTGTCCGCGGCGATCGTGCCGGTCAGGACGACGGTCCGCTCGTCGGGCGAGGACACCGTGATGGCCGTGCTGCCGCCCGCGGCGACCGTCCGCACCCTGCTCTCGACCGCCCACGGCGACACCCGCGGCCGCAGCTCGCTGGCGGCGACCTCACCGACGGCGGCCGGTGTCGTCGTGAGGTCGAGGACGTTCTGGTTCACCACGATCGGGCTCACCGGGCCGTTCTCGAGGGCGTGCGGCTCCCAGAGCCGGTCGTCGACGATGACGTCGCCCGACACGGTCTCGACGCCGGCCGCCCGGACCTGCGCGGCGAGGTCGTCCAAACCGGTGAGCGGATCCTCCGGCGTCAGCGTCGCCCCCGGGATGCCGTTGGCGTCGTTGTGGTCGAGATCGGTGAAGTCGACGGTGCCGTCGGGCCGGGTGCGCCCGCCCAGCGTCAGGTCGCCCATGCCGACCAGGATCAGGTCCCCGTCCAGGGTGCCGTCGACGATCTCGCCGGTGCGTTTCACCGGGGTGACGACGGTGGAGCCGGGGCCGAACTCCTGCCAGGCCGCACCGGTGCTGTAGGTCTTCACGACCGAACCGGGCTGGAACAGGGTGTGGGCATTGAGGTCGATGACCTGCTCGCCGGTGTTCAGGTCGCGCACGGACAACGCCCACTGCCCGGATGCGTAGGGCGGGGTGGCCATCACCGCCGCCGCCGCGTCGGGCAGTCCGGCCACCGTCGGCGCAGTGACGGGTCCGTCGGCGGGCGGCGTCGCCGTCCCCTCGGCGCGCGTCGGCCCGGCACCGGTCGCCGTGACGGTGGCCGAGGCGCCGGCGTCGCTCGTGGCGGTCCGGTCCGGACCGGGGTCGGCGGTGCAGGCGGTGCAGGCGGCGACCGCCAGCAGCAGGACGGTTACCAGCACACACCGGCGCGGGGGACGGACAGCGGCCATCGTGGGGTCACTCCTGTCGACGTGCGCCGGTGGCGCATCGCACCAGTACCGGCACGACCCTGCTCCGCGGGCCGTTGGCACGGCAATGGACCTGGGTCCTCACCCCCGGACCCGGTCCGCGGCGCGGCCGACGCGGCCCGACGTCACCGTGGTGGCCGGCGCCGGAGCGCTCGGTAGGTTCGCAGGATGAGTCATCTCGGCGACACCGCCCCCGGATCCGACACCCGTTGCCCGCCCAGGGCCTTTCTCCGTTCCGACGCACCCACGGCTTCCCTGGACGGACGGTGGCGTTTCCTGCTGCACGCCGCGGACCCCGCCGACGACGGCGTGCCCGCCTTCGCCGCGCCGGACTTCCCCGACCGTGCGTGGCCGACGGTGGCCGTGCCCGGTCACTGGGTGCTGCAGGGGCACGGCAGCCCGATCTACACCAACGTCCAGTACCCGTTCCCCATCGACCCGCCGCACGTCCCCGACGAGAACCCCACCGGTGACCACCGGCTGGTGTTCACCGTGCCCGTGGACGTGGCCGCGGCCGGCCGCGTGCGGTTGCGGTTCGACGGGGTGGAATCGCTGGCGACGGTGTGGCTGAACGGATCCGAGATCGGATGGTTCACCGGGAGCCGGTTGCCCACCGAGTTCGACGTCACCGACCGGCTGACCGACGGCGACAACGTGCTCGCCGTACGGGTCCACCAGTGGTCGGCCGCGAGCTACGTGGAGGACCAGGACCAGTGGTGGTTGCCCGGCATCTTCCGCAGCGTCACCCTGGTCGGACGTCCCCTCGACGGACTCGACGACGTCGGCGTCCTGGCCGACCTGGACCCGTCGACCGGTGTCGGCACCCTCACCGTCGAGCTGGTCGGGACCTTCCCGGTCACCGTGGCGCTGCCCGAACTGGGCATCCTGCGGACCTGGGACCGGGCGGCCGACGTCGCGCCGATCGAGATCGGCCCGGTGCAGCCGTGGAGTGCGGAGACGCCACGCCTGTACGACCTGACCGTGTCCGCCCCGGGCGAGACCGTCTCGCTGCGTGCGGGTTTCCGCCGGATCGAGATCGTCGGCGACCGGCTGCTCGCCAACGGCCGCCCGCTGGTCTTCCGTGGGGTCAACCGGCACGAGACCAACCCCGACGTCGGCCGGGTGTTCGACGAGGACGTCGTCGTGCGCGACCTGCACCTGATGAAGCGGCACCACATCAACGCGATCCGCTTCGCCCACCAGCCCCCGCACCCGCGCAATCTGGAGCTCTGCGACGAGCTCGGGTTCTGGGTGGTCGCCGAGTGCGATCTGGAGACGCACGGCTTCTCGGAGGTCGACTGGCGCGGCAACCCCTGCGACGACCCGCGGTGGCGCCCGGCGCTGCTCGACCGGATCGCCCGCACCGTCGAACGCGACAAGAACCACGCCTGCATCGCCCTCTGGTCGCTGGGCAACGAGGCCGGCACCGGACGCAACCTGGCGGACATGGCGGCCTGAGTGCACGACCGGGACCCGTCCCGGCCGGTGCACTACGAAGGCGACTACGAGGGCGCCTACACCGACGTGTACTCCCGGATGTACCCGACCTTGGAGGAGATCTCGTCCATCTGCGGCGAGCAGACGATGCCGGTCCACGAGGCCGGTCCGGCCGCGGGTGCCCGTCAGCGCAGCAAGCCGTTCGTCATGTGCGAGTACGCCCACGCGATGGGCAACGGCCCCGGTTCGCTGGCCGACTACGAGGAGCTGATCGACCGGTACGACCGGTCGCACGGAGGCTTCATCTGGGAGTGGCGGGACCACGGGCTGCGGACGGTCACCCGGGACGGCACCGAGTTCTTCGCCTACGGCGGCGATTTCGGCGAAGCCGTGCACGACGGCATCTTCATCATGGACGGGCTGGTGCTGTCCGACGGCACCCCGTCGCCCGCGCTGGCCGAGCTGGCCGCGGTGTGGTCGCCGGTGCGCCTGACCTTCGACGGAACCGACCTGGTCGTCGAGAACCGCCGCCACACCCGGGGTTCGGATGACGTCGCGCTGGCGTGGACGCTGGAGGACGACGGTGTGGCGGTCGGCACCGGATCCCTCGAGCTGCCCGACGTCCCCGCCGGGAGCTCCACACGCATCCCGCTGCCACTGACCGGCGAGCCCGGCGGTACGGGGGAGCGATGGCTGACGGTCTCGGCTGCGCTCACCGACGAGGTTCCCTGGGCCCCGGTCGGTTTCGTGGTCTCCACCGCCCAGCGCGCGGTGGCGCCGGCCCGGCCGCGGCCGGCCGCCCCGGACGCCGACGTGCGCGCCGCGGCGACCTTCGCCGCCGACGGGTCGCTGACCGGATGGCGGGGGATCGCGATGACGGGGCCGCAGCTGGAGCTGTGGCGGGCGCCGACCGAGAACGACCGGCTCGCCGGTCAGGGCTCCTACGAGACGGCCGACCCGGCGCTGACCGCCGGGCGTGGGGACCCGCGCACGCCCTCGTCGGCGCAGCGCTGGTACGAGCGGGGTCTCGACCGGCTGCGGCACCGCACGCTGTCCGTCGAGGAGACCGCGACCGGTCTGGTCCGCCGGGTGCGCTCGATGGCCGCGCACTCCGCGGTGGGCGTGGACGCCACCTTCACCTGGACCGCCCGCGCCGACGGTCTGCACCTGCGGTGCGTCGTGGTCCCGTTCGGCGACTGGGACTGCACCTGGCCCCGGCTGGGCGTCCGGTTCGACCTGCCCGCGTCGGTCGCCGACGAGGTGTCGTGGTTCGGCACCGGTCCGCACGAGTCCTATCCGGACAGCGCCTCGGCCGCCCGGGTGGGACGGTTCTCGTCCCGCCTGGACGACCTCAACGTGGTGTACGCCCGCCCCCAGGAGACCGGCCACCGGCCGGCGTTCCGGGAGCTGCAGGTCGGTGATCTGCGGTTGGCCTCGGTCCAGCGGCAGGGCCAGCGGCCCGGCTTCCAGTTGAGCCGGCACACGGCCCAGCAGCTGGCCGCCGCCGGACATCCGCACGAGCTGCCGCCGAGTGACCGGGTCGTGCTGTACGTCGACGCCGCCCAGCACGGTCTCGGCTCGCGGGCCTGCGGACCCGATGTGCTGCCCCGCCACGCCCTGTGGCCGCAGGCCGCGGACTGGGAGATCGTGCTGCGCTGACGGGCCGCCGTCCCCCCCGGACCGCACCGACCGCCCCGCCGATCATCCTGACCGGCGGGGCGGTCGTCGTCCGGCACCGCACGCCCGTCCGCAGACCCGACGGCAGCAACACTGATGCGGACCCGCAGTAACTGCGGTACGCTGCCACTATGACGACCGATGACCCCCTCGACGCTTCCCTGACGGGCGCTCGTGACGCGCTCGCCGCCGTCGACCCGGCGCAGCCTGCCGCGGCACTGCCGTTGCTGCGCCGGGCCGCCGAGCTGGTCAGTCAGGCGATCGACGAGACCCTGGCGCGCACGGTGCTCGCCGACAACGTCTCGATCCGGGCGGCCGCCCAGCTCGCCGGTCTGAGCGAGAACGCGGTGGGGCCGCGACTGGCCCGGACCGCGGCGCTGGCCGCCTACGGGGACGCCACCGGCCGGGTCTCCGCGAAGGGTGTGGAACGTGCCCGCTACGACGTCGAACGAGGGGAGTACGCGCCGGTACCGCCGCCGGCGCCGATGCGATTCCGCGCCCGCCGCAACGACTGACCCTTCCCGGAGAGGCACCGCCATGACCGATCCCCACTTCACCCACATCGCCTTCCTGCTCGACCGCTCGGGTTCCATGCAGTCGACCCGCAGCGACACCGTCGGCGGCTTCGAGGCCTTCATCGCCGAGCAGCGTGAGCAGCCCGGCCGCTGCACGGTGTCGCTGGCGCAGTTCGACAACGACTACGAGGAGGTCTATCTCGACGTCCCGGTGGCCGACGTGCCACCGCTGGACCTGGTGCCGCGGGGGAGCACCGCCCTGGTCGACGCGATCGGCCGGCTGGTCAACGGCACCGGTGCGCGGCTCGCGGCCCTGCCCGAGGACGAACGGCCCGGCACGGTCATCGTCGGCATCATGACCGACGGCCTGGAGAACGCGTCGCGGGAGTTCACGCGTCCGCAGATCAGGGCCATGATCACCGAGCAGACGCACGGGTACGGCTGGCAGTTCATGTACATGGGGGCCAACCAGGACGCGGTCGAGGTCGGCACCTCGCTCGGGGTCGATCCGGGACTGGCGGTCACCTACGCGGCCGGTGCCGTCGATCAGGCGCTGCGGACCTACGGTCGCAAGGCCGCGGGGCTGCGGTCCGCGGCGGCCGCCGGGATGGCCCCGCAGGAGGCGCGGGCCCTGCACGCCTGGACCGCTCAGGAGCGGGCCGCGGTGGTCGACGGCGGTGCGGTGCCGCCGCGGCCGACGCGCCGCCGTCGCGCCGACTGAGCCGCCGTCGCGCCGACTGAGCCGCCGGGACCCGCTACCGGCCCGGTGCGGTCCGGCCCGGGGCTCCCGCCCCGCGCCGCCGTTGCGCCGACCGAGCCGGGGGCGGCTGCGCTGCCGACCGAGCCGGGGGCGGCTGCGCTGCCGCCCTGGTGCGGTCGAACTCGGGGCTCTCGCCCCGCGCCGCCGTTGCGCCGACCGAGCCGGAGGCGGCTGCGCTGCCGCCCTGGTGCGGTCGAACTCGGGGCTCCCGCCACGCGCCGCCGTTGCGCCGACCGAGCCGGGGGCGGCTGCGCTGCCGCCCTGGTGCGGTCGGACCCGGGCCTCTCGCCATGCGCCGCCGCTGCGCCGACCGGGCCGGGGGCGGCTGCGCTGCCGCCCTGGTGCGGTCGGACCCGGGCCTCTCGCCATGCGCGGCCGCTGCGCCGACCGGGCCGGGGGCGGCTGCGCTGCCGCCCTGGTGCGGTCGGACCCAGGGGTTTCGCCGCCGCATCCCGGCCGTGGCACGGCCGATCTCACCGCGCCTGCGCGCGACCGGTCGTCGTAGGGTCGCGGGATGGCGGAGCGGATGCTGACGTCCGGTGCGGTCTCGCTGTGCGTGCAGACCTTCGGATCCGCGGCGGACCCCGCGGTGCTGCTGATCGCCGGTGGCGCGCAGTCGATGGTCTGGTGGGAGGACGCGTTCTGCCGCCGGCTCGCCGCCGGTGGGCGTCTCGTGGTGCGCTACGACCACCGGGACACCGGCCGGTCCACCGCGTCGCCCCCCGGCCGGCCGGACTACACGGCGTCGGATCTGGCCGGCGACCCCCTGCGCATCCTCGACGCGCTCGGGGTCGATGCGGCGCACGTCGTGGGTCTGTCGCTCGGCGGCGGGTTGGCACAGGCGCTGGCGGCAGGGTCGCCGGGTCGGTTGCGGACGCTCACCCTGGTCGCCACCAGCCCTGCGGGACCCTACGACGGGGTGGCACTGCCCGGACCGACCACACCGTTGGTGCGGTGGTTGTCGGACCCGCCGCCGGCACCGGACTGGAGCGACCGCGCCGCGGTGCTGGCGTACCGCGTCGACGCCGAGCGGCCCTACGCCGGGGCCCTGGGGTTCGACGAGGCCCGGGTGCGACGCCTGGCCGTGGCGGAGATCGACCGGACCACCGACATGGCGGCCGCGATGGGCAACCACGTCCTGGCCGCGGGTGACGCCTGGCCGGACGGCAGGGCGATGGAGGACATCCGGTGTCCCACGCTGGTGCTGCACGGCACCGCGGACCCACTGTTCCCGCTCGCCCACGGTCGCGCCCTCGCCCGGTCGATCCCGGGCGCCCGGCTGCTCGCCCTGGACGGGGTCGGGCACCAGCAGCCACCTCCCCAGCGGTGGGACGTCGTCGTCCCGGCGCTGCTCGCCCACACGGACCGGTGACCGGACGCCGGACGGGACGGCGGTACGGCGGATCCCTTCCGGACGTCGGTGCGCCGGCGTCCGCGCGGTGTGTCACTGACCCGAATGGACCTGCACCGCCCCGATGAGGCAGGGTGGTGGGCATGGGAAGGCACCCTCTCGGCGGGGACCGGTCGGTCCGTCTGGTCTCCGGCCACGCGGTCTGGGAGGTGCTCGGCCCCGCCGTCGCCGGACGCACGGACGTGGTCGCGGCGGTCCCGTCCGTCGGTGCGGACGCCGACCGGCTGTTGCCGCTGGGCCGCGGCTGCACCCTCGTGGTGAACGCCTCTCCCGAAGCACTGCAGCGGGGGACCACCGATCCCGGCGTGCTGGTGCGTTGGCAGCGGGCCGGGGTGCAGATCCATTCGCTCGCCACCCTCAACGCGACGCTGGTCCTCGCCTCCGGTACCGACCCGTTCCTCGCCACGGGCTCGGCCGACGCCGCCCCGCGGTCGGCGCCACGGATGTTCGAGGCGGCCCTGATCACCGATCTGCCGGAGGTGCTCGAGGATGCGCGGCAGGCGTTCGCCGCGCTGCTCGCTCTCGCCGGTGACCCGCTGACGGGGGCCCAGCTGCTGGAACTGGAGAACCGGTACGCCACGGAGCCCGCGCCGCGACCCAGGGCCGCCACGGTGGTACCGAGCGAGACCCGCGCCCCCGTGACCCGGGACGTGCGACCCGCCGCCGAACGCCCGTCCGTGGAGCGGGCCGCGGGTGCCGCCGGCGGCGCCGCGGGAACGCCGGCCGACGCGGGGTCCGGTCAGTCGCCGGAGGTCGAGCTCGACGCCCAGCCGGTCGAGCTGCCGTGGCCGCGGCCGCGGACGGTGTACCTCCTGGGCTGGACGGGCCCGGCGCCGGTGTCGGAGCGGGCCCGGGAGCGCCTCGCCGAGTGGGAGAGCGACCTGGGGCTCCGCGCCAGCCCCGGCGGTGTGCCGACCGTGGAGGGCCGGTTCGCGCTGTTCCCGGTCTGCATCACCGAGAACCTGGGCAGCGACCGACCTTTCGGCCTCCCGGTGCCCACGGGTGCGCACGTCGTGCTGGTCACCACGCCTGCGAAATCCGCGCCCCGCCCGTCCGCCCAGGTCGAGTCGCCGGCCCGGGTGATGGGCAGCTGGGTCGACGAGGCCGCCTACCCGCGGCAGAAGTACTACTTCCTGGTCGGTCGGCACCACGCGCCTCGGCGCACCCTGCGGGACGTGAACGCCGCCCTGCAGCCGCTCGGCGCGAAAGCCAGCTTCCTGCAGGCGTACATGACCTCCGACAAGGTGCAGGCCATGCTCGATCTGTGGCCCGGCGCCGAGTACGACGCCTGACCCATCGGCGTCGGGGACCGCGCCGCCGGCGCGGGCGTTCGGTGCCGGTGTTCCCCCATGGCTGGGGCATCGGCGGCCACCGGGCCGACCCGGGATGGCGTCCCGCACGTTGCGGCATCCGGGCTCACGCCGTCGAGCCACCCCGTGGCCGCGACGGTGGGAGACGGGTACCGTGGCCGCGCCTCGCAATGGCCCGGACGGTGGGAGTCGGGTGCCGCGATCGCGCCACGCGGTGGCCGCAACGAGGAGCCGGATAGGCAGTCGACCCACGCAGCGGCCCAGACTTCACAGGTAGCGCAGGTGACCCGATCGGTGCGGGTCGAGATGTGTCCGAGGGGGGACTTGAACCCCCACGCCCTTGCGGGCACTAGCACCTCAAGCTAGCGCGTCTGCCATTCCGCCACCCGGACAGGGTGTGCCCCGCACCGAAGTGCAGCGACTCGACCACGATAGTCGGTCGGGTGCGGAGATCCCAAATGCAGCTCCCGCGAACACCGTGACCTGCACCGCGAGTGATCCGGATGCTTGCGGGTGGTAGGAACGACGCCATGACCGAAGCACGTGAAGTCAGCCCCTCACCCGCCGAGGACGAGGTCGTCCAGCTCTGCAGCGAGCTGATCCAGATCGACTCCGTCAACACCGGCGAGCTCGACACCATCGGGGACGGCGAGACCCGCGCCGCCCGCTACATCCAGCAGAAGCTGGAGGAGGTCGGGTACGAGACCTGGTTCCACGAGTCGGTTCCGGGCCGGGGCAGCGTCGGCTGCCGGCTCGCCGGCGCGGACCCCTCCCGCGGTGCGCTGCTCATCCACGGGCACGTCGACGTCGTTCCGGCCAACCCCGCCGAGTGGACGGTCGACCCGTTCTCCGGCGCCGTCCAGGACGGCTACGTCTGGGGACGCGGCGCGGTCGACATGAAGGACATGGTGGCGATGACCCTGGCCGTCGCCCGGTACTTCAAGACGGCCGGGATCGTCCCGGCCCGCGACCTCATCTTCGCCTTCATGGCCGACGAGGAGGCGGGCGGCTACTACGGCGCCCGCTGGCTCGTCGAGCACCACCCGGAGCACTTCGAGGGCGCCACCGAAGCCATCAGCGAGGTCGGTGGGTTCTCCATCACCGTCGACGACACCCGGCGCGCCTACCTGGTCGCCGCGGCCGAGAAGGGCGTCGCCTGGGCCACTCTCAAGGCGACCGGCACCGCCGGCCACGGGTCGATGATCAACCACGACAACGCCGTGACCCGGATCGCCGGGGCCGTCGCGCGGCTGGGGGCCCACGAGTTCCCGCTGACGCGCACGAAGACCGTGGACGCCTTCCTCGCCGCCGTCACCGAGCTGACCGGTATGGAGTTCCCGGCGGAGGACCTCGAGGGATCGATCGCCAAGATCGGCCCGGTGTCGCGCATCCTGCTGTCGACGCTGCGCAACACGGCCAACCCGACGATGCTCACGGCCGGCTACAAGGCCAATGTCATCCCGTCGGAGGCGTCCGCGGCGGTGGACTGCCGCATCCTGCCCGGCAGCGAGGACACCTTCCGCGAGCAGGTCGCCGAGATCGTCGGCGAGGGCGTCACCATCGACTGGGTCTGGCAGCCCCCGTTGGAGGTGCCCTTCGAAGGCGACCTCGTCGACGACATGAAGGCCGCGCTGGCCGCCGAGGACGAGGACGGCACCGCCATCCCGTACATGCTGTCGGGCGGTACCGACAACAAGGTCTTCGCCGAGCTCGGCATCCGGGGCTACGGGTTCTCGCCCCTGCGGCTGCCCGCGGATCTGGACTTCTCCGGCCTGTTCCACGGTGTCGACGAGCGGGTCCCGGTGGACGCACTCACGTTCGGTGTGCGGGTGCTGGAGCGGCTGCTGCGCACCTGCTGAGCGGCGTCGGCGCTTCGGGGTGCCGACGTGGCCGATGGGCGCCGTCACCGTTCCGTCCGGCCGGCGGGGGCTCCGTGGACGCCTACCGCGCGACCCAGCGCACCGCGGCGGTCGACGCCGCCGCGAGGCCGACCACCACCAGGAACGGCCACCGCCGCCACACGGCGACGCCGGCGACCGCCAGTCCGACCAGCCGGGCGTCGAACACCACCCGCTGGCCGGCGGCGAAGGTCTGCACCCCGATCAGCGCGGCGAGCAACGCGACCGGCATGACCGTCGAGATCCGCTGCAGCCGCGGCTTCTCCAGCCACGACGCGGGCAGCGACAGGCCGGCGAGCTTGAGCAGGTAGCAACCCGCGCACCCCAGCAGGACCCCGAGCCAGATCACCGGCGCACCGGGCGGTAGGCCGCCGCCACCGCGACCAGCGCCGCCACCAGCACGGGCACCCCGGGCGGCACCAGCGGCACGGCGACGACCGCGACGAGCGCGGCCACGACGGCCACCGCCCACGGCTCCCGTCCCCGCAGCCGCGGGCCCAACAGCGCCAGGAACGCCGCGGCCGCGGCGGCGTCCAGACCGAGCACGCTGGGATCCTGCAGGGCCTTCGCGCCGAGGGCGCCGACGGCGGTTCCCAGGTTCCACAGCCCGAGGACCGACAGCCCGGTGGCGTAGAAGGCGTAGCGGGCGGTCCGGCGGTCATCCGGGCCGATGGCCATCGCGGTGGACTCGTCGATGACCAGCTGCGCGGCGGCGAAACGACGCCGGCCGCGGGTCTGCAGCAGCGGTGCCAGCCGGAGCCCGTACAGCGCGTTGCGTGACCCCAGCATCACGGCCGTCGCGGCTCCGGCGAGGGGGCTGCCGCCGCCGGCGATCACCCCGACCAGGGCGAACTGGGAGCCGCCGGTGAACATCAGCAGGCTCAGCGCCATCGTCTGCAGGAACGACAGGCCGGCGGCGGTGGAGATGGCGCCGAAGGAGATCCCGTACGCCCCGGTGGCCGCGCCGATGCCGAGCGCGTCGCGCAGGACCGCCCGCCGGGACGCGGGCCAGGGTGTGTCGTCGGAGATGCTCACGACGCGTCAGGCTACTGACCCGCACCCGACGGCACCCGACGGCATCCGGCGGTCGGCGCCGCCCTCGTCCACCGCACCCGGCGTCGGTGACAGGTGGTGGTCGGCAACGGCAGTCGGTAGCGCCGTCGGGTCGCCGGACCGGGGCCGGCCCACCGGCGGTCAGCGCCACCACCGGCGTCCGTCCGGGCCCGGCGGCCCGGGAACCCGGTCGGGCGGCGTTCGTCCAGCATCGAGGTCGACTGTCGAGGTCCACCGTCGGGGTTGGCCGGCGGCGGGTCACCGTCGGCATCCACCGCCGCCGTTCACCGTCGGCGTCCGCCACCGAGGCCCGCCACCGGCGTCCACCGGCGTCCACCGGCGAGGGCGGGGATGCCGTCTCAGACGATCAGGCCGGGCAGCATGTGCCGGGACCGCTTGCGGCGCAACCACACCTTGCGCGACCCGTCGGTGAACTTCAGCGTGCGGGCCAACTCCCAGCCGGAGAACTCGGCGCGGACGGCGAGCATGGTCGCCGCCGCTCCACGCGACAGGTGCGGATCGATCCGCAGCGGCTGGTACTCGTACTCCTCGTCGTCGGTGATCCCGGCGACGCCGGCGGCCGCCGCCGTCCAGCGGGGTGACCCGTCCTGCTCGTGGCTGTCGTTCAATGGTGCTCCCGTACCTGTGCCGTCCCTGCGTCCATACCTACCACCACGCTCACGCGGTCCGTGTCTCCTGTCCCGGTGGCACCATCGCCCAGCGGATGGTCGCGGTCGCGACCTTGCCCATCGGTTCGGCGACCGCCCAGTCCAGCAGCGGGACCCGCGGGAGCCGCAGCTCGCGGCGGGCCCAGCCCGGCATCGAGGACACCGCGGCGGCGGCCAGCATCCCGTACCCAGGGCGGGCCGGCAGCGGCAGCGGCGGGTTCAGCAGCAGGAACTTCGCCGCGTCCCAGGCGATCGGCGACCCGCCGAGCTCCGGGCGGTAGACCTGCAGCGCCTTCTGCAGCTCGGCGTGGGTCTGCGGCGGGTCGACGACGCCGAGCTTGGCGGCCACCAGCCCGGTCTGGGCGACGTACTCGTCGCAGAAGTCCCGGCTCGCCGGCTGTGCCCCGTACCGCTCGTACGCGGTGAGGAAGCTGTCGATCTCGGCGAGGTGCACCCAGCGCAGCAGGTGCGGGTCACTGGCGGCGTAGGGCCGGCCGTCGAAGGTCTTGCCGCGGACCCGCTCGTGGATGCCGCGGATCTTGCCGATCAGCTCCTCGGCCCGGTCGACGGGACCGTAGGTCGTCATGGCGATGAAGGTCGACGTGCGCTGCAGCCGGCCCCACGGATCGCTGCGGTAGCCGGAGTGCCCGGCCACCCCGGCCATCGCGGACGGGTGCAGCATCTGCATGAGCAGCGAGCGGAGGCCGCCGACGAACATCGAGGCGTCCTGGTGCAGGACGTGGATGGCCGTGCCGGGGGCGAACCACCGCTCACCCGGATCGGTCCAGATCCGCCGGCCCACCTCGGCGGCGTCGTCGCCGGCCACCCGCTCGCGCAGCGCTTCGCTGATCGCCCGTCGCACCAGCGGCACCGGGAACACACTCGAGAGCGTCATACCTCCAGGATGCCCGAAAGTGCCATGGGGCCTCCGGACGGCGCCCGGCGTCGCGGCGTCCGCTCCCGGCGGCCCGGGAGACGTGGCGAACGGGGACCGTCGCCACCGCGGCGACCCGGCCGGGGTCAGGTCGCCGTGGCGGACCCGGGCGCGGCCGTGAGCAGGCTGCGCAGCCGGGTGCGCCGCGGTTGCTGCCCGATCTGCTCGACCGCGCGGGCCAGCGCCGGACCGGCCGAGTGCACCACCGACAGGTGCAGGCGCGCCCGGGTCAACGCCGTGTAGACCAACGGCCGGGACAGCATCGAGCCCGCCTCCGGCGGCATCACCGCCACGACCGCCTCCCACTCCGAACCCTGGGCGCGGTGCACCGTGATGGCCCAACCGTGCAACAGGTCGTTGAGCGCCTTGCCGCTGATGTCGGACCGGCCGCCGGTGAACTCCACCGTCAGCGAGTTGTCGGCGGCCCGGGTGACGGTGCCGACCTCGCCGTTGGCGTAGCCCACCGGGGTGGCCTCGGTGTGGTTCGCGGTCGCAACCACCCGGTCGCCGACGTCGAAGCCGCGGACCGATCCGCGGCCGGGGTTGAGCGCGGCCTTGAGCGCCCGGTTCAGCGACTGGGTGCCGGCGTCACCGCGGTGCACCGGGGTGACGACCTGGAGCTGGTCGGCGGTGGTGCCGAACGCGCGCGGGATGGACTGCGTGACGAGCTGCACGACACGGTGTGCCGCCTCACCGGACCCCCGTGCGGGCACCACGACCACCTCCCGGGTGGGATCGTCGACCCGGGGGAGTTCACCGGCCCGGACGGCGGTGGCCAGCCGGGCGATACTGCCGCCGGCGCTCTGCCGGTACAGCGTCTCGAGTTCGACGACCGGCAGCGTGCCTGCGTCGATCAGGTCGCCGAGCACCCGGCCCGGCCCGATCGACGGAAGTTGTGCCGGGTCGCCGACGACGACCAGGTGGGTGCCGTCAGGGAGCGCCGACATCAGGGCGGCCGCCAGCTCGACGTCCAGCATCGAGGCCTCGTCGATCACCACGAGCTTCGCGTCGACGGGGTTCTCGGCGTTGTACTCGAAGCGGTCGCCGTCGCCGACGGGTCCGCCGCGGGCGCCGAGCAACCGGTGGATGGTCATCGCTTCCGCGCCGGTCAGCTCCTCGAGCCGCTTGGCCGCGCGGCCGGTCGGCGCGGCCAGCGCGATGCTGATCTTCGCCGCCCGGCACATCTCGACGATGGCGGCGACGGTACGGGACTTGCCCGTCCCGGGCCCGCCGGTGAGCACGCTGACACCGTGCTCGGCGGCGTGGGCGACCGCGCTGCGCTGCACCCTGTCGAGCACCGCCCCGGCCTTGCCGATGTCCTTGACCAACGGGACCGCGGCACGTTCCAGGCGCAGGACGGCGTCGGCGACCTCGGTCTCGGCGGTGGCCAGTACGGTCGTGGCGATCCAGTCCGGCGTTCCGCTGACGGGGTCCGCGACCCGCACCACGTCGCCGCCGGCGACCGCGGACGCCACCGCGGTGGTCACCGCGTCGGCGTCCATCCCGAACGGCCGTAGCCCGCCCGCGAGATCATCGGTCGCGGCGGCGGTGTGGCCGTCCCGGGCGAAGCGGTTCAGGGTCCACGCGACGAGCGCGCGGCCGCGGCGCGGATCGTCGCGGCGGACGCCCGGTTCGATCGCCCGGGCCAGCCGGTCCGCCTGGCCGACGACCGCGTCCGGGAGGACGAGCAGCCGCCACGGGTCGCTGCGCAGGGCGGTGGCCGCGTTGTCGCCCAGCGCGTCGATCAGCCGCGACACCCAGCGGACCGGGATCTCCTCGGGCACCAGCAGTTCCGCCAGCGCGTAGGCCTGCCCGGCGCCGATCCAGGCGGTGAACAGCCGAGCGGCGCGGGTGTCGGTGACCCGGGGCAGCGTCCGGAGCCGGGCCTGCGTGACGTCGCGGGCGCTGCGGATACCGGCGTCCGGGAACGCCTGCCACAGCGCCTTTCCCGCGCCCGGCCAGAGACCCGCCGCGCAGAACTCGGCGAAGACGGGGTCGGAGAGCTCAGTCACCGGTGCGGTCGGCCGAGCTGACATCGTCGAGCGCGGCGGTGATCTCGGGCGGCAGCGTGATGTTCTCCGACGCGAGACAGCCCAGCAGCTGGGCGCTGTCGCGGGCCCCGATGACGGCGGACGCCACGCCCGGACGATCCCGGGCCCAGGCTGCGGCCACCGCCAACGGGGACGTGCCCAGCCCGTCGGCGGCGGTCGCCACGGCCTCGACGATCCGGGCGGCCGCCTCGGTCCGGTGCCGTCCCACGTACCGGGCGAAATGCGGCGAGGCACCGCGGGAATCGGCCGGTGTGCCGTGGCGGTACTTGCCGGTGAGGACGCCCCGACCCAGCGGTGCCCACCCCAGCACGCCGACGCCGTGGGCCGCGGCGGCGGGCAGCACGGTGGCCTCCGGTTCGCGGTCCACCAGCGAGTACTCGACCTCGATCGAGGTCAGCGGCACGCCGTGGTGGGTCAGTTCGGTGGCGACGGTGGCCAGCTGCCAACCCTGCAGACCCGACACCCCGACGTAGTGCGCCCGGCCGGAGGTCACGGCCCGGGCGAGGGCGGCGCAGGTCTCCCGCCACGGCACGGTGGCGTCCCAGGCGTGCACCTGCCAGAGGTCGAGGTGATCGGTCCGCAGCCGGCGGAGGGTGGCGTCCAGGGCGCGGCTCAGGGCACCGCGGCCACCGCCGGCGCCGACGGTGGTGGAGGCGATCCGGATCTGTTCACGGGTGACCACGTCGGGCACCAGGGTGCCCAGGATGGTCTCGGCGTCGCCGTCGCCGTAGATGTTCGAGGTGTCGACGAGGGTGCCGCCGGCGGCGACGAACGCCTCCAGCTGGCCGGCCGCCTCGTCGGCGTCGGTGTCGCGGCCCCAGGTCATCGTGCCGAGCCCGAGTCGGGACACCTTCAGACCACTTGCTCCGACCGGGCGCATCTCCATCCCAGCAACCTACGTCGGCGGCGGGGGAGAAACCGAACCCGGCGCCGCGGCGGGTTGCCGCGGCGCCGGGCCGGTCGAACGGATGCCGCGACTCAGATGTTGACGCCAAAGTCGCGGGCGATGCCGGCCAGCCCGGAGGCGTAGCCCTGGCCGATGGCCCGGAACTTCCACTCGGCTCCGTTGCGGTACAGCTCACCGAACACCATCGCGGTCTCGGTGGACGCGTCCTCGGACAGGTCGTAGCGGGCGAGCTCGGTGCCGTTGGAGGCGTCGACGACGCGGATGAACGCGTTGCGGACCTGGCCGAAGCTCTGGCCACGGGAGTCCGCGTCGTAGATCGACACCGGGAAGGTGATCGACGAGACCTCCTGCGGGACAGCGGGGAGGTTGACCTTGATGACCTCGTCGTCGCCCTCGCCCTCACCGGTGAGGTTGTCGCCGGTGTGCTCGATGGAGCCGTCCGGCGAGCGGAGGTTGTTGAAGAAGACGAAGTACTGGTCGTTGACGATCTTCTTGTCGTTGTTGAGCCCCAGCGCGCTGGCGTCGAGATCGAAATCGACGCCGGTGGTGGAACGGACGTCCCACCCCAGGCCGACGTTGACCGCGGTGAGGTTCGGCGCCTGCTTGGTCAGCGAGACGTTCCCGCCCTTGGTCAGACTTACGCTCATTGCTGTCTCCTCCTCGGGATGTGCGGATCAGGGGTACCGCAGCGGTTCCCGGACGTACCGGAAGCCCGACGCAGTCACCCTAGGGTCAGCGTGCCGGGGCCGCAGGAAGTTCCCCGGGTCCGGGTCACGATGCGTCCTCGCGGAGACGGCGTGCCGCCCGCGGCGGTGGTCGGGGTCGTGCCGCCGCCACCCGCCGGTCGATCCCGCCCGGGTCGTCCGTCGCGGTCAGCGGCCCTGCTCGACCTCGCCGCGCACCCGTTCGACCACCGTGCGCACGAACGCGGTGACCGACGCGAGCTCGCCGAGGTAGGCCCAGAAGTTCGGATGGGCGCCGGTGAGCCGTTCGCGGGCGACGTCGACACGGCGGGACTGGGCGTCCAGCACCGAGCCCCACTGGGCGACCTTGTCCCGGTCGACGACCAGCCGCTGCGCGTCGCGGATGCGGAACCGGGTCTCCCGTTCCACCGTCGACGGGTCGTCGCGCACCGCCCGCAGCTGCGCCAGCCGGTCGGTCAGGGCGTCACAGGCGTCGGCGGCGGCGGTGAGGTGCTCGCGGGCGGTGGCCGACAGGTCCATTGCGTCCTCCGGCCGGCCCTCACGGACGGCCACACCCGCGGCCTCCCACTGCGCACGCCCGGCGCCGAGTTCACGGACGGCGAGGTCGACGTTGCCGATCAGGTCAGCGGAGTTCGGTTCGCTGAACTCCCGCAGCAGCGCCGACCGCACCGGGGGCAGCCGGTCCAGCCGGCTCTGCACGGTGTCGATCCGGGTCCGCACGCTGGTCAACGTGGTCGTCGCCCGGTCACCGGCGGTGCGGGCCGCGGCCAGGGCCGTGTCGATCTCGGCCGCCGCGCCGTGCACCCGGGTCGCCGCCGCCCGGACGCGCTGCGCCGACGCGGCCGCGAGTGCCGCATCCAGGTCGGCGATCGCGGCGGTCAGCTCCGAACCCGCTTGCCGCACCGAGCGGAAGCCGGCGAACGCGCCCGCGGCGTCCAGGGTCCGCCGTGCCGTCGCGGCGGCGGACGCGGCCTCCTCGGCGATCCGGGGCGTCGCGGCGACGGCCGACCGGGCCTGGTCGAGTTCGCCGCGGTGCCGCTGGTGGAAGCGGTCGACCGCGGTGGCGGCGTCGGCCAGCCGGGTGTGCACCTGCTGATAGGCGGTGGTGGCCCCGAACAGGTCGACCGGAGCGCCGCCCGCGGGCACGGTGGTGCGGTCCAGGTCGTACCGCTCGCTGACCGACACGTACTCCGCGGTGGCGGTGAAGCACTGCTGCTCCACCCGCTCCCATTCCCGGGCCAGGGGCGAGCGCGGATCGAGCTCGACCACGGCCCGGATGGCCGCGTCGACGAAACGCTGCCGGGTGTCCAGATCGAGGAAGGCGGCGACGGCGCCGTCCCGCGCCGCAGTCGCGGCCGCTGTCTCCTGCGGGCTCCTGCGGACTCGCCCGAACCATCGACCCGCCATCGAGCGTCACAGTACCCAGCGCCGTCGCCGGCCATCGACGGTCACGACGCCCGCGAGGAACCATCGTCGGCTCGCGGCCGTTCCGGTCAACAGCAGTTAAAGTTCTCCACCGGCGCCCCGTCCGGTGGAGCCGACGGCATCAGGAGGAACATCCATGGGCGTCAGCTTGACCAAGGGCGGCAACGTCTCGCTCACGAAGCAGGCCCCGCAGTTGACCGCGGTCAACGTCGGGCTCGGCTGGGACGTGCGCACCACCACCGGCGTCGACTTCGACCTGGACGCCAGCGCACTGGCGCTGGACGCCGGCGGCAAGATCGTGTCCGACCAGCACTTCGTGTACTTCAACAACCTGCGCTCGCCCGACGGCGCCATCGAGCACGTCGGTGACAACCTCACCGGCCAGGGCGAGGGCGACGACGAGGTCATCAAGGTCGACCTCGCCGCGGTCCCGGCGAACGTCGCCTCCATCGTCTTCCCGGTGTCGGTCTACGACGCGGACTCCCGCGGGCAGAGCTTCGGGCAGGTCCGCAACGCGTTCATCCGGGTCGTGGACCAGGCGACCAGCACCGAGCTGGCCCGCTACGACCTCACCGAGGACGCCTCCACCGAGACCGCCATGGTGTTCGGCGAGCTGTACCGCAACGGTGCGGAGTGGAAGTTCCGCGCCACCGGCCAGGGTTACGCCTCCGGCCTCGCGGGCATCGCCCGCGACTTCGGCGTCAACCTGTAGCACCGCAGCATCCGGGTGTTCTCCGTCCCACCCCGGCTCCCGGGCCCCGGCGGGACGGAGAATGGCCTTCCCGGCCTCTCCGGCCGGGCCCCGTCGTATTCCGAAAGGCGTTACCCACCGTGTTGAAGATCTTCGGCTGGTCCTACGGGGTCACGGTCGTGTCGTTGGTGATCGCCGTGCTCTACGGCGGCTGGACGGCCCTGTTCCTCTGCGTCATCCTCGGCATCCTCGAGGTGTCGCTGTCGTTCGACAACGCGGTGGTGAACGCGACGATCCTGCAGCGGATGAGTGACTTCTGGCAGAAGATCTTCCTCACCGTCGGCATCGTCATCGCGGTGTTCGGCATGCGGTTGGTCTTCCCGCTGCTGATCGTCGGGATCACCGCCGACCTGGGCCCGATCGAGGCGATCCAACTGGCCATGGAGCAGCGGCCGGCCGAGGACCCGACCAGCTACGCGGCGCTGCTCACCGCGGCGCATCCGCAGATCGCGGCCTTCGGCGGCATGTTCCTGCTGATGCTGTTCCTCGACTACATCTTCGAGGACCGCGACATCAAGTGGCTGACCTGGCTGGAGCGCCCGTTGGCGCGCATCGGCAAGCTCGACCAGCTGTCGGTCATCGTCGCCGTCGTCGCCCTGGTGCTGTCGGCGGAGTTCCTCGCCGAGGATCCGGGCATCGTGCTGCTGTCCGGCATGCTGGGCCTGATCACCTATCTCGCCGTCAACGGGCTCGGAGAGCTGTTCCACGTGCCGGAGGAGGTCGAACCGGACGACGAAACGGGTGACTCGCCGGTCGCGGACCCCGCCGGCGCCGCCGCCAAGCCGGCCCGCGGCCAGAACAAGATCGTCAAGGCCACCGGCAAGGCGGCGTTCTTCCTGTTCCTGTACCTGGAGGTGCTGGACGCGTCGTTCTCCTTCGACGGCGTCATCGGCGCCTTCGCGATCACCTCGGACCCGATCATCATCGCGCTCGGCCTGGGGCTGATCGGCGCCATGTACGTCCGGTCGCTGACGATCTTCTTCGTTCGCAAGGGCACGCTGCAGGACTACGTCTACCTCGAGCACGGCGCCCACTGGGCGATCGGTGCGCTGGCGGCGATCCTGATGATCTCCATCGGTGTGCACATCAACGAGATCGTCACCGGCCTGCTGGGCGTCGCGTTCATCGGCGCCGCCTTCATCTCCAGCCTCCGGCGCAACAAGCGGATCGCCCGCGAGGACACCGAGACCCCGCTGCAGACCGCCGCGCACTGACCCGGCGCCAGCCGGCGCCTCGCCGCGGGTCCGGCCACGGGTCCGCCCGGACAGAAGGGCCCCACCATGGCCATCGACTACACCCGGCCGCCGAAGCGGCCGGCGACCCCGGAGTCGGCCGCGCCCACCGCGCCGCCGGCCCCGGCGGCACCGGCCGCACCCGGCGCCGGCGGGCGGATCGACTTCAGCCGGCCGGGCCGGCAGTCGAGCCCCCCGCCCGCCCCGGCCACCACCACCGCACCGCCCACGCCGGCGGCACCGCCCACTTCGGCGACACCGCCCACCCCGTTGGCACCGCCCACTCCGGCGGCACCGGCGACGCCCCCCGCCCCGACGGCACCACCGATCTCGCTGAGCAAGATCACCCTGACCAAGTCGGCACCCACGATTAGCCTGACCAAGCGCGGCCAGAGCCAGGGCGTGATGCGGGTCAACCTGAACTGGACGTCGAAGGCGCCCGGCAAGGGGTTCCTGGCCAAGCTCGCCGGCAGTGACCAGATCGATCTGGACTTGGGTTGTCTCTACGAGCTCAGCGACGGCCAGAAGGGCGGGGTGCAGGCGCTGGGCAAGCAGTTCGGCAACCTGCAGCGGGCGCCGTACATCCTGCTCGACGGCGATGACCGCAGTGGCGCCTCGGCCGGCGGGGAGAACCTGCTGATCAACCTGGAACGGCCGGACCGCTTCAAGCGCATCCTCATCTTCGCGATGATCTACCAGGGAGCCACCAAGTGGGGCGAGGCCAACGGCGTCGTCACGCTGTACCCGACCGCCGGACCCGAGGTCGAGGTGCGGTTGGACGGCGACGCCCCCGGGGCCCGGGTCTGCGGAATCGCGCTGCTGGAGAACCGGGGCGGCGAGCTGGTCGTCAGCCGCGAGGTCCGTTACGTCACCGGCAGTCAGCGCACGCTGGACGAGGCCTACGGGTGGGGTCTGAACTGGGCGCCCGGCAGCAAGTAACGCGCCGGTCGGATCCTCCCACGACGACGGGACCCGCCCCGGCGATGGCCGGAGCGGGTCCCGTCGGACCGGTGGCTCAGAGGTCGAACTCGGACGGGGCGATCCCGACGGCGAAGCAGGCGTCCTTGACGGCAGCGCGTTCGTGGGCGTCGAAGTTGCCGTCCGCACCGCCGATGATGATGCCGATCTGGATCACCGCGCGGGCCTGGTCCGGCTTGGACTTGAGCTTGGCGACCGTGGCGATCGCCTCGACCTTGCCGAAGTCGAAGTCCTTGGCCAGCTTGTCGCAGTACCAGTCGAACTTGTCGCGCAGCTCCGACGGCGGGAAGATCGACAGGATGTCGTTGCTGGTGATGAGCGCGGCGGTCTTGCGGCGCTCCTCCGGGTCGATGGTCCCGTCGGCGGCGGCGATCAGTGCGCACATGGCCATGGTGCCGTTCGCGAATTCCTTGTTCTTGAACTGACCGGTCTTGGTCTTCAGCTGTGAACTCATATCGGCGGTCTTCGACTTGAGCTGGTCCCAGAATGCCATCGACGATTCTCCTGATCTTCGTCCACCGTTCACCGTGAACGGGGAGGCCGGGATGCTCCCGGACTCCAGACTTCCCAACGAACGGGAATGCATGCGAGTTCCCCGCGCACCCCGGCGGTGACGCCCGGGGAGTGTATGTCCACCCGTCGCGTCAAGCAGGATGACACCACCGGCTCCACCCGTCTGGGATGATCGGGGAAAAGCCGGACCACCCCTTCGGTCCGTCCGGACCCGCCATTCCCCGCGGCCCGTCCGTCGTCGCCGGTTCCCGGCCGAGCAGAGAGTACGAGCGATTCACCGTGCGCCATTTCGACCAGTTGCCCCCGGACGTCCGGGCGCAGCTCTTCGCCCGAGAACCCGAGGAGTTCGGTCTCGACACCGACATCCCCCTGCTGTCACGGGCTCTCGGAGCCACGCTGTACGTGCCGGGCACGCGTCCGGATCTGTCCGCGGCGGTGCGCAAGGCGATCGCCGGCGGCGTGCGGTCGATGGTGATCGACCTGGAGGACGCGGTCGAGGACGGCCGTGTCGGGGATGCCCTGCGGCAGGCCCGGGAGAGCCTGGCCGAACTGTCGTCCACCGGTGTCGACGCGTTGATCTTCGTCCGGGTCCGATCCGCCGATCACATCGTCGACATCACCTCTTCGGGTACCGCAGCGGAATTGTCCGCGTTGGCCGGCTTCGTCCTGCCGAAATTCTCGCCCGGAACGGGTGGCAAACACCTCGAAGCGGTACGCGAGAGTGGCCGTCTGCTGGGTCGGCGCATTCTCGGGATGCCCGTCATCGAGACGCCCGAGGTCATCTTCCGCGAAAGCCGGATCGAGAGCCTCACGCAGATCAGGGCAATTCTCCGGGAGTACCGCGAGGAGGTTCTCGCGGTCCGTTTCGGTGCCACGGATCTGTGCGGGCTGTACGGCATCCGGCGTGACCGGGATCTGAGCATCTACGACGTCCGGGTGGTGGCCGACCTGATCTCGGACGCCGTCAACCAGCTGGGACGGGAAGGTGCGGAGAACTTCACCATCTCCGGCCCGGTGTGGGAGTACTTCTCCAACCACGAGCGGATGTTCCGCCCGCAGCTGCGGGCGACACCGTTCGTCGAGTCCGACGAGACGCAGCTGCGGCATCGGCTCATCACCAAGGACTTCGACGATCTGATCCGGGAGGTCGTCCTGGACCGGGCGAACGGGCTGCACGGCAAGACGGTGATCCATCCGTCGCACGCCGCTCCCGTGCACGCCCTGTCGGTGGTGAGCTCGGAGGAGTTCAGCGACGCGAGCGACATCCTGGCCAGCGGCACCGGCGTCCGCGCCTCGGAGTACCGGGACAAGATGAACGAGGCGCGTCCGCACCGGTTCTGGGCCGAGCAGATCATGCTGCGGGCGCGGGCTTTCGGCGTCGCCGGCCCGGACACCAACTTCGTCGACTTCCTCGCCGCGTTGGTGCGGACGTGACGGCGGCTCCGCCGCGGACCGACGGCTGGGTCGGGGACCGCTTCGGGGTGCGGCTGCACACCGGAGGTTCCGTGGTCGGCTGGGAGCTCCCCGAGCTGGTGGGGCTCGCACTGCGGCGCAATCCGCGACGCGCGCACCTGCTGGTCTCGACCGTGCTGGGCAAGCACGTCCCCGTCGAACCGGGGCTCGTCCGCGGCGCCGGGCGGCTGCTCGGCCTGCTGGTCGCCGCCTCGCTGGGCGAGCTTCCGGCGGACCGGGTGCGGACCGCGGCGGAGGCGCTGCGAAGGGGGGACCACGACCCGGTCGACGCGCTCGTCGCGGGTCACCGGCCGGCCACCGGCACCGCGGTGTTCGGCTTCGCCGAGACCGCCACCGGCCTCGGGCACTGCGTCGCCGAGGCGCTGCACGCCCGCAGCTACCTGCACTCGACCCGGCGGGAGGTCGCCGGGGTGCCGGTCGCACTGCGCTTCGAGGAAGGCCACTCCCACGCCACCGCCCACCTCGTGCAGCCGCAGCCGGCCGGGTTGCTGGGCGGCGGGGGGCCTGACGAGGTGCTGGTCCTCGTCGACGACGAGCTGTCCACCGGAACCACGGCCATCGGGGCGATCCGCGCCCTGCACGCGGTGGCGCCGCGGCGGCGGTACGTCGTCGCGGCGCTGATCGATCTGCGCAGTCCCGCCGACGCCGCCACCCTGGACGCGTTCGCCGACGATCTCGGCGTGGCCATCACGGTGGTGGCGCTGACCTCGGGCGGCGTCCACCTGCCCGCCGGCCTGGCCGGCGCGGCGGCCGCGCACGTCGCCGCGCACCCGGCCGCGCCGTCCGCGGCGGCTCCGGTGCCGCCGGTCACCCGGGTCGTGCTGCCGTGGCCCGCCGCGCTGCCCGAGGGCGGACGGCACGGGGCGCTCGGCGCCGAGGCGGCGGCCTTCGACGCGGCGGTCAGCGCCGCCGCCGAGGTCCTCGACGCCGCGGTACCGGCCGGTCGGGTCCTGGTCGTCGGCACGGAGGAGCTGATGTACCTGCCGCTGCGGCTGGCCACGGCACTGGTCACCCCTCTCCGGACGGTGCGCTTCCAGACCACCACCCGCTCACCCGTGCACCCGGTCGACGACCCCGGATACCCGGTGCGGCGGGCCTTCCGTTTCGTCAGCCCCGAACCGGACCCGGACGGCGTGCCGCGCTACCTCTACAACGCCACCTGGGACGACGGCACCGATCCGGACGCCGTCGTCGTGGTGGTCGACGCCGCGACCGACACCGCCGCACTGTCCGCGCCGGACGGCCTGTTCGCCGCCCTGGCGGTCCTGGGGGTGCCGCTGGTGCTGGCGGTCGTGCCCGGTGCCGACCCGTCGATCCTCGGAGACCGCCCGTGACCCGCCTGGTCCGTCCGCTGCCGCCGCCGCTGACCGGTCCGGCGTTCGGCTCCTACCGGCCCGACGAGGTGTCCTGGCTGCTCAAGGACCTGTCGGCGGTGGGTCTGGAGGCCGACACCGCGTCCCGGGAACGGCGCATCCAGTCCGGGCAGGCGCACTACGCCGAATCGCTGCCCATCGAGTTCCAACCCGACGACGCCTACCAGCGGTTGTTCGCCACCGTGCTGGCCGACAGCGCGTCGCGGCTCGCGACCGCGGTCGGGCTGGTCACCGACCTCGTCCTCGCCGAGCGTGGCGACGACGTCACGCTGGTCTCGCTGGCCCGGGCCGGCACCCCGGTCGGCATCCTGATGAAGCGCTGGGCCGCGCACCGCCACGGTCTTGACCTGCCGCACTACGCGGTGAGCATCGTCCGGGGGCGCGGCATCGACGAGGTCGCGCTGGCCTACCTCGCCCACCACCACGACCCGGCGCGCGTTGTCTTCGTCGACGGCTGGACCGGCAAGGGCGCGATCGCCCGGGAGCTGCACGCGGCGATCACCGGGCTCGCCGCCGCGGGCGGGCCGGTGTTCGACCCGGCCCTGGCGGTACTGGCCGATCCGGGCTCGTGCGTGTCGCACTACGGCACCCGCGACGACTTCCTCATCGCGTCGGCCTGCCTCAACTCCACCGTGTCCGGCCTGGTCTCGCGGACCGTCCTCAACGACACCCACATCGGCCCGGACGACTTCCACGGGGCTAAGTTCTACGCCGAGCTCGCCGCCGGTGACCGTTCGAACCAGCTGCTCGACGCGGTCACGGCGCGGTTCGCCGAGGTGACGGCCGCCGTCGACGCCGAGCTGCCGGCCCTGCAGGCGGCCGACCGGACGCCGACCTGGGCGGGATGGACGGCGGTGGAGGAGATCCGGCGCCGCTACGGCGTCTCGTCGGTGAACTTCGTCAAGCCCGGTGTGGGGGAGACCACCCGGGTGCTGCTGCGGCGCACCCCCGACCGGGTGCTGGTGCGCGACCTGAACAATCCCGACCACGCCCACATCCGGCTGCTCGCCGGGCAGCGGGGTGTCCCGGTCGAGGTCGTGCCCGACCTGGCCTACGCCTGCGTCGGGCTCATCGAGCAGGTCACGGCGGACGCCCAGTGAGCGGCACCCTGATCGCGACCGACCTCGACCAGACGATGATCTACTCGCCGGGCGCGCTGCGGCTGCCCGGCCCGGACCTGGACGCCCCGACGTTCGTCTCGGTGGAGGTGCTCGACGGGAAGCCGTCGGCGTTCATGACCGCCACGGCCCATCGCGGGTTCGAGCAACTGTCGGCGGAGCACACCCTCGTGCCCTGCACCACCCGCACGGTGGAGCAGTTCCTGCGGATCCGGCTGCCGCTGGCGGCGACCGGCCGCCCGCGGTACGCCGTGGCCAGCAACGGCGGCACCCTGCTGGTCGACGGCCGGCCGGACGTCGACTGGCGGCGGGGCCTGGACCAGCGGCTGCGGGAGACGGCCAGCCCGCTGGCCGAGGTCACCGCGGCGCTGCAGGAACGCGCCACCGGTGACTGGGTGCTCAAACGGCGCTCCGCCGACGACCTGTTCACCTACCTCGTCGTCGACCTCGCGGCGGTCCCGGACGGCTTCCTGGCCGAGTGGGGCCAGTGGTGCGCCGACCACGGCTGGCTGCTGTCCGTACAGGGGCGCAAGGTGTACTCGACACCGATCGGACTCCGGAAGTCCGCGGCCATCGCCGAGGTGGCGGCCCGGGTCGGCACCACGCGGATGCTGGCCGCCGGCGACGGACTGCTGGACGCGGAGATGCTCAAGCTGGCCGACGCCGCGATCCGGCCCTGCCACGGCGAACTCGAGGGCCTGGGCTGGACGCGGCCGCACGTCAGCGTCACCGAACAGGCCGGGGTGCTGGGCGGCGAGGAGATCGTCCGCTGGTTCGCCGACCAGGCCGTGACCGCGGACGCCGCGCCGGTAGTGGCGAGCGGCTCGCGCTGACTCTCCCGCCCCCGGCCCCGCCGGGCCGGACGGCCATGCCGCGGGCGTCGCACCGGTGCCGGCCGCCCACCGGATGCTGTCGCGCCCACGCCGCGGGCACCGCGGTGCCGGCTGCGGTGGGCCGGTCGCCGGGGGCTGCGGGCCGGATCAGGGGGGATCGATCCGGGGTCAGCGCTCCCGGGTCGTCCAAGCGAGCAGCTTCTCCAACGGCCACGTGTTGACGATCCGCTCCTCGGGGACTCCGCATTCCACCGCGCGGGCGGCGCCGTAGGTCTGGAAGTCCAGCTGCCCCGGGGCGTGCGCGTCGGTGTCGATGCTGAACAGGCAGCCGGCGGCGACAGCCTGCTTCAGCAGGGCCCGCGGCGGGTCGAGGCGCTCCGGGCGGCTGTTGATCTCCACCGCCACCCCGCGCTCGGCGCAGGCGGCGAAGACCTTCTTCGCGTCGAACGAGCTCGGCGGCCGGGTACCGCGACCGCCGGTGACCAGTCGGCCGGTGCAGTGGCCGAGGACGTCGATGTAGGGGTTCCCGATGCCGGTGAGCATCCGCTCCGTCATCGTCGCCGAGTCCGCCCGCAGCTTCGAGTGCACCGACCCGACCACGATGTCCACCCGGCCGAGCAGCTCGTCGGTCTGGTCCAGGGTGCCGTCCTCGTTGATGTCGCACTCGATGCCGGACAGCAGCCGGAAACCGTCACCCAGCTGCCGGTTCATCGCCGCCACCAGCGTCAACTGCTTCTCCAGCCGTTTGGCCGTCAGCCCGTGGGCGACGGTCAGCCGGGGGGAGTGGTCGGTCAGGGCGAGGTAGTCATGGCCGAGTTCCAGGCCGGTGACCGCCATCTCCTCGATGGGGCTGCCGCCGTCACTCCAGTCGCTGTGCGAGTGCAGGTCGCCGCGCAGCCGGGTCCGCAGGTCCGCACCGGCGGGATCCAACGGGCCGGCGGCCGCCTCGAGGTCGGCCAGGTAGGCCGGGACGACACCACCCGCCGCCTCCTCGACCACCGCGGCCGTCTTCGGGCCGACGCCGGGCAACTCGGTCAGCGAGTGCTCGCGGATCCGGGTGGCCAGCTCGTCGGCGGGCAGCGTGGCGATGGCCAGCGCGGCGGTCCGGAACGCCTTCACCCGGTACGTGGGCGCCAGCGAGCGTTCGAGCAGGAACGCGATGCGGCGCAGCGCGGCGAGACCGTCCATCCGGCCACCCTAGAGCCGGCCGGTCCCCGGCCCCGCACCCGGTGAGAGCTGCGTCACCCGCGTCGGTACGGTGGTCGGACCGGCGCCCGAGGACGGGGACCGGTCAGGGAGGCGACATGAGGCTGGGCGTCAGCCTGGGCTACTTCAGCAACGGCGACCAGATCCGGGAGGCCGTCGCCCTGGCCCGCGGCGCCGAGGACCTCGGATTCGACTGCGCCTGGGTGGCGGAGGCCTACGGCAGCGACGCGCCGACCGTGCTGGCCGCGATCGCCAGTCACACCACCGGGATCGACATCGGTTCCGCGGTGATGCAGATCCCGGCGCGCACCCCGGCGATGACCGCGATGACCGCCGCCACCCTGGACGGCATGAGCGACGGCCGCTTCCGGCTGGGTCTCGGGGTGTCGGGCCCGCAGGTCAGCGAGGGCTGGCACGGCGTCCGCTACGCCGATCCCGTGGGCCGCACCGAGGAGTACGTCGCCATCGTCCGGCAGGCCATCGCCCGCCGGCGGGTGCAGTTCGCCGGTGACCACTTCACGCTGCCGCTGCCGGACGGGCCCGGCAAGACGCTGATGCTGGGGATGAGCCCGCACCGGCGGTCGCTGCCGGTCTACCTGGCCGCGGTGGGACCGAAGAACCTCGCCCTGACGGGCCGGATCGCCGACGGCTGGCACGCCATCTTCTTCGACCCGGCCGGCGGCGCCGCGCAGGTCGCGGTGGTACGGGACGCGGCGACCGCCGCCGGGCGGGACCCGGCCGCCGTCGACATCGCGGCGACCGTGGCCGCCGCGGTCGGTCCCGACCCGGCCACCGCCGCGGACGCGGTGCGCCCCAACGCCGCGCTCTACATCGGCGGGATGGGGTCGCCGACGACGAACTTCTACCACGGCATCGCCAGTGCCATGGGTTACCGGGAGGCGGCGGACGAGGTCCAGCAGCTGTTCCTGTCCCGTCGCTACGACGAGGCGGCCGCGGCCGTTCCGCTCGAGTTCCTCACCCGTACGAGTCTTCTCGGCACCGCGGACGACATGGCGACTGCGCTGATCAGGCTCCGGGACGCAGGGATCACATCCGTGAACGTCGCTCCTTACGCCCGATCGACGCACGACCGCCTTACGATCCTCAAGGCTGTCGCGCACGCGCGGGAGCTGATCCGCTAGGCACACCCCGGCATCCCGACGTCGGACCGTGCCCCCGACGAACGTAGGTCGCTCCTTGCCGAACCGCCCCGCCGACGTGCCGCGCGCACCCGAGACCCCCGCCGCCGCATGAACGTCTGGCAGTCCATCGTCCTGGGCATCGTCGAGGGCCTGACCGAGTTCCTGCCGGTCTCCTCGACGGGTCACATCACCATCGCATCCGACCTCCTCGGCCTCGACATCGCCGACCCGGCGGTCACCGCGTACACCGCCGTCATCCAGGTCGGTGCCATCGCCGCCGTGCTGATCTACTTCTGGTCCGACATCAGCCGGTTGTTCCTGGCCTGGGTCCGCGGACTCGTCCGCGCCGACCGGCGCACGGATCCGGACTACCGGATGGCCTGGCTGGTCATCATCGGCTCGCTGCCGATCGTGGTCGTCGGGTTCGCCGGGAAGGAACTGATCAAGGGTCCGCTGCGGTCGCTGTGGGTCGTCGCGGTCGCGCTAATCGTCTGGGGTGCGGTGATGCTCTACGCCGAGAAGGTGGCCACCCAGAAGCGGCCCGAGTCCGACCTCGGCCTCAAGGACGTGCTGTTGATCGGCTTCGCCCAGAGCCTCGCCCTGATCCCCGGGGTCTCCCGTTCGGGGGCCACCATCTCGGTCGGCCTGATGCGCGGCCTCGACCGGGTTGCCGCCACCCGGTTGGCCTTCTTCCTCGGCATCCCGGCGCTGCTCGGTGCCGGCGCCTACGAGCTGCCGTCCGCGCTCGGTGAGGGCGTCGGGGCGCTGCCCACCATCGTCGGCACCGTGGTCAGCTTCGTCGTCGCCTACGCCAGCGTCGCCTGGCTGATGAAGTTCGTCTCCGGCAACAAGATCACCGTCTTCGTCTGGTACCGCTGGGTGCTCGGTGCGGCGCTCATCGTCGCGCTGTCCGCCGGCTGGATCGAGGCCGTCCAGTGACCGCCCCCGAGAGCGCCGCGGCTGCCGCCCCGGCCGCCACCACCACCGAGCCGGCCACCGCCGCCGCCCCGCCGCCCCGCCAGGACGGCCGCACGGTGATCCTGTTGCGTCACGCCCGCTCCACCGCCAACGTGGCCGGCGTGCTCGCCGGACGCAGCACCGGCGTCGTGCTCGACGAGAAGGGTGCCGGCCAGGCGGCCGACCTCGCGCAGCGGATGGCCGGCGTCCACGTGACGCAGATCGTCTCGTCCCCGCTCACCCGTTGCCAGCAGACGCTGGCTCCGGTCGCCGCCGCCCTCGGACTGCCGGTCGAGATCGACGAGCGGTTCTCCGAGGTCGACTACGGCACCTGGACCGGCCGCCCGTTGAAGGACCTGGCCGGTGAGGACCTGTGGCGCATCGTGCAGGCGCGGCCGAGTGCCGCGGTGTTCCCGGAGGGGGAGGGCCTCGCCGAGGTGTCCGCCCGCGCGGTCGCCGCCGTCGCCGAGCTGGTCGCCGCGGGTGGCGGGCCGGTGCTGGTGTGTTCGCACGGGGACGTCATCAAGGCGATCCTGGCCGACGCGCTGGGTATGCACCTGGACAGCTTCCAGCGGATCAACGTCAACCCGGCGTCGCTGTCGGTGGTGCGGTACTCGTCGATGCGGCCGATGGTCGACCGCATCAACGACACCGCCGACCTGAGCGCGTTGCTGCCGCCGCCGGCGACGGACCACCCCGTCACGGCCGCCGTCCCCGCCGGTGACGCGGTCGTCGGCGGCTCCACCGGATGACGGATTCCCGGGCCCGGCCCGGGCGCGCATAGGATCGGGGACGACATGGATCGCCAGGTACACATCTTCCGCTCACCCGACCGCTTCCTCGTCGGGACGGTCGGCCGTCCCGGGGAACGGGAGTTCTACCTGCAGGCGGTCGACGGCAAACGCGTCGTCTCGGTCGCCTGCGAGAAGCAGCAGGTCGCGGTCTTGGCCGACAAGCTCGGATCGCTGATCGGCGAGGTCGTCCGGCGCTTCGGCGAGAAGGAACCGACCATCGACCCGACCGAACCGTCGCTGGAGACCCCGGTGGACCCGGAGTTCCGGGTCGGCACCATGGGCCTGGCCTGGGACGGGGACGGGTCGCGCATCGTCGTCGAGCTGCTGGCCATCACCGAGGCCGAGGTCAACGAGGACACCGTCCTGGACGACAGCGCCGACGGGCCCGACGCCCTTCGGGTGTTCCTGTCGCTGGACGAGGCGATGAGCTTCGCCGCGCAGGCCGGTCGCGTCGTGTCGTCGGGGCGCCCGCCGTGCCCGCTCTGCGCCAACCCACTCGATCCCGAGGGCCACATCTGCCCGCGGCTGAACGGCTACCACCGCGGTGACCTCGGCTGACGCCGGGGGCGCAGAGCCGCCCGCGGACGACGCCGACACCGGTGTGGTCGCGGCCGATCTCGCTCCCGACGACCTCGCCGAACTGCTGGTGAACGGCGACCTCGAGATCGCCGGCCGGCTCTCCGACGCCTCCAACGTCACCCTGCTGGCCGAGGTCAGCTGGAACGGGCTCAAGGCCGACTGCGTCTACAAGCCCATCCGCGGCGAGCGGCCGCTGTGGGACTTCCCGGACGGCAGCCTGGCCGGCCGGGAGGTCGCCGCGGCGCTGGTCGCGCACGCCGCCGGCTGGGAGTGCGTGCCGCCGACCTTCCTGCGCGACGGGCCGGTCGGGACCGGCATGGTGCAGCTCTGGATCGACGACGCCGACTCCGAGACCATGGTCGACCTGTTCCCGCGGAAGAAGCTGCCGAAGGGCTGGCTGCCGGTGCTGCGGGCCACCGACGCGACCGGCTCCCCGGCGGTGCTGGCGCACGCCGACGACCCCCGGTTGCAGCTGCTGGCCACCTTCGACCTCGTGGTCAACAACGCCGACCGCAAGGGACCGCACGTGCTCCCGGTGGTCGGCGGCCCCGTCTACGGCGTCGACCACGGGCTGACGCTGCACACCGAGAACAAGCTGCGCACCGTGCTGTGGGGCTGGGCCGGTGAGCCGCTGCCGGAGCAGGGCGTCGAGGGCCTGCACCGGCTGCGGGCCGCCGTGGCCGGTGACCTGGGGGAGTTGCTCGCCGAGCTGCTCACCCTCACCGAGATCGCCGCGCTGCAGCGGCGCGTCGACCGGCTGCTGGACCGCCCGGAGTTCGACCGGCCCCCGGAACACCGCACCCCGATCCCCTGGCCGCCGCTGTGAGGACCCGCTGATGCCGACCCCCCACTCGCTGGGCGCCACCGTCTTCGGCGCCGGTCGCTACCTGGTCCGCACCGCCGGCTCGATGGCCGCCGACGTGGCCAGTGCCGCCGTCCGAACCGGCGAGGTCGTCGGCGGACTCGTCAGCGGCACCGCGGCCACCCCGGGGACCGTCCGGCTGACCGTGCTGATCCTGTCCGACGAGCACGGCGTGCCGTTGCTGCACCCCGCCCAGCTGGAGCCGGCGCTGGCCCGTGCCGACGCCGTGCTCACCGACGGCGCCGGCGTCCGCGTGCGGCACGTCGGCACCCACGTCATCACCGAACCCGCGCCCACGACGGCGCTGAACCCGCGCGCCAACAAGCTGCTGCTGCTGGACGAGGCGCTGGGCCGGACGGACTTCTACCACCGGCAGCTGAAGTACGTCGAGGACACCGGCAGCGTCACCGACGTCGTCGGCCGCCCCATCACCGCCATCGTGGTCCGCGACATCGCCGGCCGCACCACCGGCTGCTCGCTGGGCATCTCGGCCGACTGGGTCGTCGTGCAGGCCGGCCTCTTCGACACCGAGCGGCCACACGAGTACGACGAGACGGTGCTGGTGCACGAACTCGGGCACGCGCTGAACCTGCCGCACCACCCGTCGTCGGACAACCTCATGTACTACTCGTCCAGTCCGCCGGAGCATGTCCGCGGGACCGGGCTCAACGCCGTGCAGCGGGCCGTGATCAACGCCAACCGCCATGTGGTGCCCGGAGTTCGTCGCTGAGCGCCGGACTTCGTTAGGGTCGTGAGGTGCAGTCATGGCCAGCTCCGAAGCTCCCGGTGGTTCCCGGCGTTCCCGTCCCGCTCCGGCTGTACGACTCGGCCACCCGGACGGTGAAGCCCACCGAACCGGAGGACGTGGCCACCCTCTACGTCTGCGGGATCACCCCGTACGACGCCACCCACCTCGGTCACGCCGCCACCTACCTGGCGTTCGACCTGGTGCAGCGGGTGTGGCGGGACAACCGCTTCGACGTGCACTACGTGCAGAACGCCACCGACATCGACGACCCGCTGCTGGAGCGGGCGGAGCGTGACGGCGTCGACTGGCAGGAGCTCGCCGCCTCGCAGATCCAGCTGTTCCGTGAGGACATGGAGGCACTGCGGGTGCTGCCGCCGCGGGACTACATCGGCGCCGTCGAGGCGATGCCGGAGATCATCCGGGCGGTGAAGCAGCTGATGGAGTCGGGCGCTGCCTACCGCATCGACGTCCCCGACGCCGACGGCGAACTCCACGCCGACGTGTACTACGACGTCCGCAGCACCGACGCGTTCGGCTACGAGTCCGGCTACGACCGCGGCACCATGCTGCGGCTGTTCGCCGAGCGCGGCGGCGACCCCGACCGCCCCGGCAAGCGCGACGCGCTCGACGCCCTGCTGTGGCGGATGGAACGGCCGGGTGAGCCCGCGTGGGACTCGCCGATGGGCCCGGGACGCCCCGGCTGGCACATCGAGTGCGCGGCGATCGCCGGCAACCGGCTCGGTTACACCATCGACCTGCAGGGTGGCGGCAGCGACCTCATCTACCCGCACCACGAGTGTTCGGCCGCGCACGCCGAGGCGCTGTCCGGCCGCCCACCGTTCGCCCGGCACTACACGCACGCCGGGATGATCGGGCTCGACGGCGAGAAGATGAGCAAGTCGCGCGGCAACCTGGTGTTCGTGTCGCAGCTGCGACGCGAGGGCGTCGACCCGATGGCCATCCGGTTGGCGCTGCTGTCCCGGCACTACCGGGAGGACCGCTTCTGGACCGCGGCGACCCTGGACGAGGCCGTCGAACGGCTCGCCCGCTGGCGTGCCGCCGCCCAGCGTTTCGGTTTCGACACCACCGAGGTGGTGGCCAAGCTGCGCAGCGCCCTCGGCAACGACCTGGACACCGTCAAGGCGATCAAGGTCGTCGACCAGTGGGCGCAGAACTCCTCGCTCGGTGGCGCGCAGGTCGCCGCCGCGGTGGACGCGCTGCTCGGCATCCGCCTGGTCTGAGCAGGATCCTCCCGAAGTCGGGGAGGGAAGTTCCCGCTGGGCGGAAGGAATCCTCCCGAAGTCGGGGAGGGAAGTTCCCGCTGGGCGGAAGGAATCCTCCCGGAGTCGGGGAGGGAAGTTCCCGCTGGGCGGGAGGAATCCTCCCGAAGTCGGGGAGGGAAGTTCCCGCTGGGCGGAAGGAATCCTCCCGGAGTCGGGGAGGGAAGTTCCCGCTGGGCGGGAGGAATCCTCCCCGATCCCGGACGTCCCCGCTCAGCTCTCAGCGCAACGCCGCGGCGTCAGCGGCCGTCCCGTTTGTCGCCCTTGGGGGAGTTCCGGCGGCGCAGGTAGCGCTCGAACTCCTCGGCGAGCATCTCGCCGCTGGCCGGGGTGAGCGGCTCGGTCTCGGAGTCGCGCTCCTCGAGCCGGGCGATGTACTCGGCGATCTCGTCGTCGTCGGCGGCGATCTGGGTGACCTCGGCCTCCCACTCCTCCGACTGCTCCGGGTAGTTGCCGAGGTCGACCTCGATGTCGAGGAACTCCTCGACCCGGTGCAGCAGCGCGAGCGTCGCCTTGGGCGACGGGGCCTGCGAGACGTAGTGCGGCACCGACGCCCAGAACGACACCGCGGGGATGCCGGCCTGCAGGCAGGCGTCCTGGAACACCCCGGTGATGCCGGTCGGACCCTCGTAGGTGGACCGGGCCAGGCCGTAGCGCTCGGCGGTCGCCGCGTCCACCGCCGAGCCGCTGACCTGCACCGGACGGGTGTGCGGCACGTCGGCCAACAGCGCGCCGAGGCTCACCAGACTGCTCACCTGCAGCGCCTGGGCGATCTCGATGAGCTCGCGGCAGAACGCCTTCCAGCGGAAATTGGGCTCGATGCCGTGCACCAGCACGATGTCGCGGGCGGCCGCGGGCATCCGGCAGAAGGTCAGGCGGGTGGTCGGCCATTCGATGCGGCGGGTCACGCCGTCGACCATCTTGGTCTCCGGTCGCGACACCTGGAAGTCGTAGAAGCTCTCGGGGTCGACCTCGGTCAGCTCCTCGGCGTCCCAGGTGAGCGCGAGGTGCTCGACCGCCGACGTCGCCGCATCACCTGCGTCGTTCCAGCCTTCGAACGCGGCGATCATCACCGGATCGCGGAGTGCAGGTAGTTCCATCACCTCGACAGCCTACGACGCGCGCCCGCGGGAGCCGGCGCTCCGCGACGGCCGACCCCCCGCACGGACGCCCGTAAACTCACCTGGTGCCTTCTTCGCCGCGTCATCCGCTGTTGTCTGCGCTCTCCACCCAGGTGATCGTCGCGGACGGGGCGATGGGCACCATGCTGCAGGCCTACGACCCCACACTCGACGACTACGCGGGTCTGGACGGCTGCAACGAGATCCTCTGCGTCACCCGGCCGGACATCGTCCGCGCGGTGCACCGGGAGTACCTCGAGGTCGGCGTGGACGCCATCGAGACCAACACGTTCGGCACCAACCTGGCCAACTTCGCCGAGTACGACATCGTCGACCGGATCCAGGAGCTGGCCCACGCGGCGGCGTCGCTGGCCCGCGCCGAGGCCGACGCGTTCGCCACCCCGGACCGCCCGCGCTGGGTGCTCGGCTCGGTCGGCCCCGGAACCAAGCTGCCCACCCTGGGGCACGCCCCGTACGCCGCGCTGCGCGACGCCTACCGGCAGCAGGTCACCGGGATGCTCGACGGCGGCATCGACGCCGTGGTCGTGGAGACCTGCCAGGACCTGCTGCAGGCCAAGTCGGCCATCATCGGCGCTCAGCGCGCGATGGCCGATCGCGGCCAGCAGGTGCCGATCATCTGCCACGTCACGGTGGAGACCACCGGCACCATGCTGCTGGGCAGCGAGATCGGCGCGGCGCTGACCGCGTTGGAGCCGCTCGGCATCGACCTGATCGGCCTCAACTGCGCCACCGGCCCGGCCGAGATGAGCGAGCACCTGCGCTACCTGTCGCGGCACGCGCAGACGCCGGTGTCGGTGATGCCGAACGCCGGGTTGCCGCAACTCGGCCCGAAGGGCGCGGTCTACCCGCTCGGACCCGAGGAGCTGGCCCAGGCGCTCACCGGGTTCGTCACCGAGTTCGGCCTCGGTCTGGTCGGCGGCTGCTGCGGCACCACTCCCGAGCACATGCGTCAGGTCGTGGACGCGGTGCGGTCGGCGCAGCCGGCCACGCGCCGCCCCCGCTCCGAGCCGGGACTGTCCTCGCTCTACCAGGCGGTGCCGTTCGAGCAGGACGCCTCCGTGCTGATGATCGGTGAGCGCACCAACGCCAACGGGTCCAAGGCCTTCCGGGAGGCCATGCTGGCCGAGCAGTGGGACCGCTGTGTGGAGATCGCCCGGTCGCAGACCCGGGACGGTGCGCACCTGCTCGACCTGTGCATCGACTACGTCGGCCGGGACGGAGTGGCCGACATGCGCGAGCTCGCCGGCCGTTTCGCGACCGCCTCCACGCTGCCGATCATGCTGGACTCCACCGAGCCGGCGGTGCTGCAGGCCGGTCTGGAGCACCTCGGCGGCCGGTCCATCGTCAACTCGGTCAACTTCGAGGACGGCGACGGCCCGACCTCGCGCTACGCCAGGACGATGGAGCTGGTCCGCGAACACGGCGCCGCCGTGGTCGCGCTGACCATCGACGAGGAGGGTCAGGCGCGGACCAGGGACACCAAGCTGGCCATCGCCGAGCGGCTCATCACCAAGATCACCACGGAGTACGGGCTGCCCGAGAGCTCCATCGTGATGGACTGCCTCACCTTCCCGATCGCGACCGGCCAGGAGGAGACCCGCCGCGACGCGATCGAGACCATCGAGGCTATCCGGGAACTCAAGCGGCGGCACCCGGACGTGCTGACCACCCTGGGCCTGTCGAACGTGTCGTTCGGGCTGAACCCGGCGGCGCGGCAGGTGCTCAACTCGGTCTTCCTGGCCGAATGCGTGGACGCCGGGTTGGATTCGGCGATCGTGCACGCCTCCAAGATCCTGCCGATGGCCCGAATCCCGGAGGAGCAGCGCACCGTCGCGCTGGACATGGTCTACGACCGCCGGCGGGAGGGCTACGACCCGCTCGAGAAGCTGCTCAACATGTTCGACGGGGTGACCGCCGCCGCCGGCAAGGAGACCCGCGCCGCCGAACTCGCCGCGATGCCGCTGGACCTGCGGCTCAAGCAGCGCATCATCGACGGCGACAAGAACGGTCTCGAGGCCGATCTGGACGAAGCGCTGACCACGCGGCCCGCGCTGGAGATCATCAACGACACCCTGCTGGACGGCATGAAGACCGTCGGTGAGCTGTTCGGCTCGGGTGCGATGCAGCTGCCGTTCGTGCTGCAGTCCGCCGAGGTGATGAAGAAGTCGGTGGCCCACCTCGAGCCGCACATGGCCAAGGCGGACTCCGAGGGGAAGGGCACGATCGTGCTCGCCACCGTGAAGGGCGACGTCCACGACATCGGCAAGAACCTCGTCGACATCATCCTGAGCAACAACGGCTACTCGGTCGTGAACATCGGCATCAAGCAACCGATCTCGGCCATCCTGGCCGCGGCCGAGGAGCACGGTGCCGACGCCATCGGGATGAGCGGGCTGCTGGTCAAGTCGACGGTGATCATGAAGGAGAACCTCGAGGAGATGAACTCCCGCGGGGTCGCCGAGAAGTACCCGGTGCTGCTCGGGGGGGCCGCGCTGACCCGCTCCTACGTGGAGAACGACCTGTCGGCGATGTTCGGCGGTGACGTCCGGTACGCCCGCGACGCTTTCGAGGGTCTGCGGCTGATGGACGGGGTGATGGCCCGCAAGCGCGGACTGGCGCCCGCCGAGGACGCCGCGGAGCGGCAGAAGGCCGCCGAACGGCGGGCGCGGCACGAGCGGTCGGCCCGGATCGCGGAGGCCCGCAAGGCCGCCGCGGCGCTCGAGACCCCCGTGATCCCGGAGCGTTCCGACGTCGCGCTGGACAATCCGGTGCCGACGCCGCCGTTCTGGGGTTCCCGCGTGGTGAAGGGCGTGGCGCTGGCGGAGTACTCGAAGTTGCTCGACGAGCGCGCCACGTTCATGGGGCAGTGGGGGCTGCGGGGCGCCCGCGCCGGTCAGGGCCCGTCGTACGAGGAGCTGGTGGAGACCGAGGGCCGTCCCCGGCTGCGGTACTGGCTCGACAAACTGCACACCGACAAGGTTCTCGAAGCCGCGGTGGTCTACGGGTACTTCCCGTGCGTGTCCGAGGGTGATTCGGTGGTCATCCTCACCGAGCCGCGCATCGACGCCCCCGAGCGGCACCGGTTCACCTTCCCCCGGCAGGCCCGGGACCGGCACCTGTGCCTGGCCGACTTCTACCGGCCGCGCTCGTCGGGGCAGGTGGACGTCATCGCCTTCACGGTCGTGACGATGGGGCAGCGGATCAGCGAGTACGCCAACGTGCTGTTCGCCGACAACAACTACCGCGAGTACCTGGAGGTGCACGGACTCTCCGTGCAGCTCACCGAGGCGCTCGCGGAGCTGTGGCACCAGCGGATCCGCTCCGAGCTCGTCTTCCCCGACGGCTCCACCGCCGCCGACGACGATCCCGCCGACGTCGAGAAGTTCTTCGACCTCGCCTACCGCGGGGCCCGGTTCTCCTTCGGCTATCCCGCCTGCCCGGATCTCACCGACCAGACGATGGTGATGGAGATGCTCGATCCCGGCCGCATCGGCGTCGAGCTGTCCGAGGAGTACCAGCTGCACCCCGAGCAGTCGACGTCGGCGCTGGTCGCCCACCACCCGGAGGCGAAGTACTTTGCCGCCAAGTGAGGGGTCGCACGTCCTGTCCGCGGTGCTCTTCGACATGGACGGCACGCTCACCGACACCGAGCGACTCTGGGCACTGGCCCTGGACGACGTGGCGGCCGAACTCGGTGGCGTGATCTCACCCGGGTGCAAGGCGGCGATGGTGGGGCTGCCGGTGCAGCCCACGGTCGTCCGGGTGCACGAGGAGCTGGGGCTGACCCGGGACTGGCGGTCGACGGCGGCCGACCTGTCGCAGCGGGCGGCGCACTACTACCGGCGCGAGCTCCCGTGGCGGCCGGGCGCCGCCGCGCTGCTGGCCGCGGTGCGCGCGGACGGGCTGGCGACGGCGTTGGTGACCGCCACCGAACGGGATCTCGTCGAGCTGGCCCTGGACACCCTCGGCCGGGACAACTTCGACGTGGTCGTCACCGGCGACGACGTCAGCGTCGGCAAGCCCGACCCCGAGCCCTACCGTCGCGCGCTGGACCAGCTCGGGGTGGATGCGAGATCGGCGCTGGCGCTGGAGGACTCGCCCACCGGGGTGGCCGCGGCGGTGGCCGCCGGCCTGACGGTGCTGGTCGTGCCGTGCGAGATCCCGGTGCCGGCGGGGCAGGGGCGCGTCTTCCTGGAGAGCCTGCACGGCGTCGACGTCGAGCGGCTGCGCCGGGCGCACGCCTCCTCGAGCTGACCGCTTCCGCCGTCACCCGTCCGGTCCTTCCCGCAGGCGTTCAGCCACATCAGCCTGATCAGCAGCGCGGTCAACCCGACCCGGCGGCGGGCCGTGCAGCACTGAACAGCACCGACGGGGCCGCCCCGGGTGCAGCTCGGCGGTGGTGGTGCTGGAACGTTCCACCCGGTGGCGTTGACGGGTCCGGACACGGCTCCCATACTGGCAGCTGTCACGTTCTAGGGGTGGGCCCGCGGTCCCGCCGGTACACGGTGTTCCCACGACGGAGGAGTCCACGGTGGTGCGGTTCGGGTTGTTCGGTGCCGGCCGGATCGGGCAGGTGCACGCGGCGACGCTGGCGGCGCATCCTCGGGCCGAGCTGGTGGTGGTCTGCGACCCGATGCTCGAGTTCGCCGGTCGACTGGCCGACACGCACGGTGCGGTGGCCACGTCCGACGTCGACGCCGTGCTGGCCGACGACACGATCGACGCGATCGTCATCGGCTCGCCGACCCCCACCCACGTCGACCTGCTGTCGCGCGCGGTGCTGGCCGGCAAGGCGGTGCTCTGCGAGAAGCCCATCGATCTCGACCTCGCCCGGGTCGACGCCTGCTGGGAGCAGATCAAGGACGTCGACCACACGGTGATGATCGGCTTCAATCGCCGCTTCGACCCGTCGTTCGCCGACATCCGCAGCCGCGTGGCGGCCGGTGAGGTGGGGCAGCTCGAGCAGTTGATCGTCATCAGCCGCGACCCCGAACCGCCGCCCGCCGCCTATCTGGCCGCTTCGGGCGGTCTGTTCCGCGACATGACCATCCACGACTTCGACATGGTCCGGTTCTTCCTCGGTGACGTGGTGGAGGTGTCGGCCACCGGGACCAACCTGGTCGCCGACCACGTCCGGGAGGCCGGCGACATCGACGGTGCCGTCGTCGTGCTGCGCGGCGCTTCCGGCGCGGTCGCCCAGATCACCAACAGCCGCCGCTGCGCGTTCGGCTACGACCAGCGGCTGGAGGCGTTCGGCTCGACCGGCATGCTCACCGCCGACAACCTGCGGCCGACGAGCGTGCGGTACTCCGGCGCCGAGCGCACCGAGGCCGCGGCCCCGTACCTGAACTTCTTCCTCGAGCGCTACCTGCCGGCCTACCGCGCCGAGCTCGACCACTTCATCGGCGCCGTCGAGAACGGCACCGAACCGTCCCCGAGGTTCGCCGACGGCCGCGCCGCCCTGCTGCTGGCCGACGCCGCCGGCGAGAGCATGCGCACCGGGTCCGTCGTCCGCCTGGGCTGACACCGTGATCCGGTCCGAAGGGGTGGAATTCCCGGACGGGCCGGGTGGTGTGTGGCGAACGGATCCACCGGGCGGGCCTGCCACAGAACGACCGAGCACGGCTGACCGGACCCGGTCGGCCTGACCGTACACACGGTGGGCTCGACGCCCGACCCGGCGGGCCCGGCGGCCGCACCCGATGCTCCGGACGGCCCGACCGGGCAGGCAGGACGGCCCGACCTGCCGGACCACCCGACGGCCGGCGGACGGCGTGTCAGGTCAGAGCTCGACGACGCCGCGGACCAGCGTGTGGCTGATGCCGCCGACCCAGAGACCGTCGGCGCGGTCGTCGACCGTGACGACCCCGGCCCGCCCGACGCGCGCGCCCTGGGAGGCGGTGTACCGGGGCGGCGCGACACCCGCCGTGGTGAGCCACTGGCCGACGGCGGCGTTCAGCGAGCCGGTCACCGGGTCCTCGTTGACGCCGACGGTGGAGTAGAACGCCCGCACCTCGAAGGCGTGCGGCGCTCCCGCCGGGTAGGCGCCGACGACCCCGACCTTCAGGCCGTCCAGCTCCACCGCGTCGGGCTCCACCGCCAGGACCGCGTCGGCATCCCGCAGCAGCACCCCCGCCCAGCGCGGTCCGTTGTCCAGCCACTCGTGGTCGACGATGTCGCGGCGGTCGACCCGGAGTCCACGGGCGATCCGGGCCACCAGCTCCTCGTCCAGCGGTCCGGTCCGCAGCCGGTCCGGAGCCCGGAAGCTGATCGTCGGACCGCTCACCCGCAGCTCCACCAGACCGAGACCGCACTGCTGGACGAGGGTCCCGCCGGCCGGCCGGCCGCCGTGGTCCAGCCAGGCGTGGGCCGATCCGAGGGTCGGATGACCGGCGAAGGGCAGTTCCTCCGTGATGGTGAAGATCCGCAACCGGTAATCGGCGCCGGCGACGGTCGGGGACACCACGAACGTCGTCTCCGACAGGTTGGTCCACGCCGCGAACCGCTGCATCGTGGAGTCGTCGAGGCCGTCACCGTCGAGCACCACCGCGACCGGATTGCCCAGGTACGGCGTGTCGGTGAACACGTCGACCTGGGCGAACCGGCGCGAGCGGGTCATCTCAGCCCTTCAGGACCGCGGCGCTGTGCGGCGGCAGGGTCACCGAGCAGGCCCCCATCCCGAAGTCCTCGACGGTGATCTCACCGACGGTGCCCAGCAGCAGCTCCGGGGCGTGCGCCAGGAACGGCACGCGGTGCTCGTCGTCGGAGAAGTTGAACGCCACCTGGACGCCGCCACGGTCCAGCAGCAGCCAACGGGCGCTCTCGTCGTAGTCCACCCGGGTCCGGCCGAACCGCGGATCGGTCAGCGCCGGGTGCTCCCGGCGGATGACCGCGAGCCGGCGGTACAGGTCGAGGATGTCGCTGTGGTGGTCCTCGGCGCTCTCCGACCAGTCGAGCTTGGAGCGCCGGAACGTCTCCGGGTCCTGGGGGTGCGGCACGATGGCCTCGTCCCAGCCCATCCGGGAGAACTCGGCGAATCGGCCCTTGGCCGTCGCCTCGCCCAGCTCCTCGTCGGGATGGGAGGTGAAGAACTGCCACGGCGTCGACGCGGCCCACTCCTCACCCATGAACAGCATCGGGGTGAACGGCGCGGTCAGCACCATCACCGCGGCGATGGTCAGGTCCCGGGCACCCAGCGTGTCGGTCAACCGGTCACCGGCGGCGCGGTTGCCGATCTGGTCGTGGTCCTGCGCGTAGACCACGAAACGCCAGCTCTCGGTGGTGCGGGTGTCGATGGCCCGGCCGTGTGCGCGTCCCCGGAAGCTCGACCAGGTGCCGTCGTGGAAGTAGGCGGACCGGTACACCTTGGCGATCGACTCCATCGACCCGAAATCGCCGTAGTAGCCGACCCTCTCGCCGGTGAGGGCGACGTGCAGGACGTGGTGGAAGTCGTCGCTCCACTGCGCGGTGAGTCCGTAGCCGCCCGCGGCCCGGGGCGTGATCAGCTTCGGATCGTTCAGGTCGGACTCGGCGATGAGGGTCAGCGGCCGCCCGAGGTGGGCCGACAGCGCGTCGACCTCGGCGCTGAGTTCCTCCAGCAGGTGCACCGCGCGGTGGTCGACCAGGGCGTGCACCGCGTCCAGCCGCAGGCCGTCGACGTGGTAGTCGCGCAGCCACATCACGGCGTTGTCGATGATGTAGTCGCGCACCGGGTCCGAGTCGGGACCGTCCAGGTTGAGCAGGCTGCCCCAGGTGCTCGCGCCCGCGTCGTGCAGGTACGGGCCGAACTGGGGGAGCACGTTGCCCGAGGGGCCGAGGTGGTTGTAGACGACGTCCTGGATGACGCCGAGACCCCGCTCGTGGCAGGCGTCGACGAACCGCTGGTACTCCGCCGGTCCGCCGTAGGACTCCTGCACGGTGTACCAGAGCACACCGTCGTAACCCCAGTTGTGCTCACCGTTGAAGCCGTTCACCGGCAGCACCTCGACCAGGCTGACCCCGATGTCGACGAGGTGGTCGAGCTTCCCGATCGCCGCCCCGAAGGTGCCCTCGGTGGTGAAGGTACCGATGTGCAGCTCGTAGATGAGCCCGCCGGCCAGCTGGCGTCCGGTCCACTTCCGGTCGGTCCAGGCGTAGGCCGTCGGGTCGAAGGTGCGGGACAGGCCGTGCACCCCGTGCGGTTGGCGACGCGACCGGGGATCCACCAGCGGCTCGGTGGCGTCGTCGAGCAGGAAGCCGTAGTCGACCTCGGCGCCGGTGTGCGGCACCTCGACGCCCCACCAGCCGTCGGCGCGGGCCGACATCGGCACCACCTCGCCGTCGACCTGGACGGACACAGTGGTGGCGGTCGGCGCCCACACCTCGAACGAACGGTGACCGGCCTTGACCGGCTCCAGACCTTCTCCGTGACTCACTTCTCTCCTCGGACGAGCAGGGCCACCGGCAGCGCGGTGAGCAGATCGGAGACCGTGGCCGCGCCGGAGATCTCGTGGCGGGCCCCGGTCAGCGCGTCGGTGTACACGCCGGGGGGCAGGGTGAGGGTGGTGTCGGCCCAGCCGCCGACGGAGCGCAGACCCACCGGCAGGCGGGTGGTCAGGACGACGACACCGCCCCGGTCGTAGGCCAGGACATGCGCGGCCGCCGGACCGGACGCGGTCAGCGCCACGTACCGGTCGAAGAGCTCCGGCCGGTCGCGCCGCAGGGTCAGCGCCCGGTGGGTGACCAGCAGCTTGGCCGCCGCCGAGTCGTCGATCGCGGGTGTCGCCGCGCCGTCCAGCGCTGCGAGCAGCCGACGGCGCACGCCGTAGTCCACGGGTCGGCGGTTGTCGGGATCGACCAGCGAGAAGTCCCACAGCTCGGTGCCCTGGTAGGTGTCCGGGACGCCGGGGACGGTGATCGCGATCAGCTTCGCGGCGAGACTGTTCGACCAACCCGGCGCCTGCAGCTCGGCGACGACCGCGGTGACGGTGTCGGCGAGATCGCCGCCCGGGAGCAACCGGCCGACCAGCGTCGACAGCTGGGTCTCGTAGGCCTCGTTCGGATCCAGGTAGTTGGTCGAGCTGCCGGCCTCCCGGGCCGCCTTCTGCGCGTAGGCGTCCAGGCGCTCGGTCGAGATCGGCCAGGCCCCGACGGTGGCCTGCAGCACGAGGTTGAGCACCGGTCCGTCGGCGAGCACCAGGGGCAGGTCGTCGATGCGGGCGACGACGTCCCGGACGAACGTCATCCAGTGGTCGGGGAGCTCGGCCAGCACGCTGATCCGCGCCCGGGTGTCCTCGCTGCGCTTGGTGTCGTGCGTGGACAGCGCCACCATCGAGGTGCTGAGCCGGGCCAGCCGGTCGGCCTGGATCTCGTGGAACTCGTCGACGTCGACGGCGAAGTCGCTGGGGTCGGCGCCCACCTCGGTCAGTGTGGTCAGCCGGGTGTAGCGGTAGAAGGCGCAGTCCTCGACACCCTTGGCCATCACCATGCCGGAGGTCTGCTGGAACCGGCGGGCCACCTCGAGGGACGCGTCGCGCAGCAGCACCGTGACCGCGTCGATGCTGTCGGCGAGGTCGGGGCGGAAGTGCTTGGCCCGCGCGGCGTTCTCGGTCATCAGCTGCTCGTCACGCTCGACGTCCGCGGCCGCCGGCGGGTTCTCCCGGCCCTCGCCGGGCACCAGGTAGGTGCGGTACACCGGGAAGCACGCCAGCAGCTCGGCGAGCGCGTCCTCCGGGTCGACCAGCGTGGGATCCACGGACCGGGCCAGTCGGCCCAGCCGGTTGACCTCGGCCCGCAACGAGACGTCGGCGACGGTGCGCTTGGTGTCGTGGATGAGGTCCTCCCAGTCGACCGGCACCCCGCCCCGCAGCTCGGTGTCCAGGGCGGTCAGCCCGGGCTCGCCGGCCGGATCGACCAGCACCCGGTCGATGACACCCATCGCGTCGTAGCCGGTGGTGCCGTCGCAGCGCCAGTTCTGCGGCAGGTTCTCGCCCGGCTCCAGGATCTTCTCGACCAGTACGTAGGTGCCGCCGGTGGCCGCGGCCAGGCGGTCCAGGTAGTCGGCGGGGTCGAAGACGCCGTCCGGGTGGTCGATGCGCAGTCCGTCCGCGAGTCCCTCGTGGATCCAGCGGCTGATCTCGGTGTGTGACTCGTCGAAGACGGCGGGGAGCTCGACCCGGATCGCGGCCAGCGTGGTGACGGCGAAGAACCGGCGGTAGTTGAGCTCGCTGTCGCCACGGCGCCAGTCGATCAGCTCGTAGTTCTGGCGGGCGTGGACCTCCCGCGGGGTGCCCCCGGCGGTGCCCGGCGCGATCGGCAACCGGTGGTCGTAGTACACGAGCTCGTCGCCGTCGACCTCGAGCGCGTCCAGATCGTCGGCAGCGCCCAGGATCGGCATCAGCAGCTTGCCGCCGCCGGCCGCCCAGTCGACGTCGAAGGCGTCGGCGTAGCGGGACCGCTGACCGTGGGTGAGCACGTCCCACCACCACACCGAGTGGGCGGGGGTGGCGACGCCGACGTGGTTGGGGACGACGTCGATCAGCACGCCGAGGCCCGCGGCATGGGCTCTGTCGCAGACCCGCTGCAGGGCCTCGGCACCGCCCCGGGCCGGGTCGACGCGGCCGTGGTCGACGACGTCGTACCCGTGGTCGGAGCCCGGCTCGGCCTGCAGCACCGGCGAGAGGTAGACCCAGCCGGCCCCGAGGTCGGCGAGGTAGTCGATCTGGGCGGCGGCGTCGTCCAGGGTGAAGTCGGCGGTGATCTGCAGACGGTAGGTCGACGGCGGCACCCGGCGGGTGGTCGTCGGGGTGGGCACGGCGGATCCTGCGGTCACAGAGCTGCTCCATGGGATTCGTAATCGGAGTCGTCGTCCGGTGCCGGCGTCGGCGCCGGCGCAACCGGCGGGGAGGCCTTGCGCGTTCTCGCCCGGGTGGAACGGGGTTTTCCCGCCCCCGTGGCGTCACTGCTGCTACCCGCATCCTGCGCGGTTGACGCGCGCTCGGGGGTGCTCTTGGTCGCACCGCGCCGGGCGCCGGTGGCCTTTCCGGCGGTGCCTCCGGCGGTCCGCGGTCGGGGGCTGCGCCGGCGGGCCGGCGCCTTCGCCGCCGGCGGCGCCTCGGTCGGGACGACCCGCGCCGTCTGCAGCACGACCATCGCCTTGCTCGGCACCGGGACCGGGTCCCCGGCGGAGATGTGGTCGATCCGCGACACCTCGGAGGCGGTGTCGATCACCACCGTCCAGTCCTGCCCGTACTCGGCGCCGGGGACGACGAACTCGAGGACGTCGTCGTGGGCGTTGAACAGCAGCAGGAAGTTGTCGTCGTAGACGATCTGGCCACGCTCGTCGCGCCCACGGATCCCGTTGCCGTTGAGGAACACCCCGATCGACCGGCCGTAGCCGGAGTCCCAATCGGCGTCGGTCATCGGGTCGCCCGAAGGTCGCAGCCAGACGATGTCCTGGACGGGGTCGCCCTCGCCCCGCGGCACCGGCTTGCCCTCGAAGAACCGGCGCCGGCGGAAGGTCGGGTGGTCACGCCGCAGCGCCGACACCCGCGCGGTGAACTCGACGAGGTCGCGGTCGGCGGTGTCCCAGTGGGTCCAGGTCAGCTCCGAGTCCTGGCAGTAGGTGTTGTTGTTGCCCTGCTGGGTCCGGCCCAGCTCGTCCCCGCCGAGCAGCATCGGCACCCCCTGCGACAGCAGCAGGGTGGTGAGGAAGTTGCGCACCTGGCGCCGGCGCAGCGACAGCACCTTCTCGTCGTCGGTGTCGCCCTCCACGCCGCAGTTCCACGAGCGGTTGTGGGACTCGCCGTCCTGGTCGTCCTCGCCGTTGGCCAGGTTGTGCTTCCGGTTGTACGACACCAGGTCGCGCAGGGTGAAGCCGTCGTGGGCGGTGACGAAGTTGATCGAGGCGACCGGCCGCCGCCCCGAGTTCTCGTACAGGTCCGACGACCCGGTGAGCCGCGACGCGAACTCACCGACCGCGCCGGACTCGCCCCGCCAGAGGTCGCGGACGGTGTCGCGGTACTTGCCGTTCCACTCCGTCCACTGCGGCGGGAAGTTGCCGACCTGGTAGCCCCCGGGGCCGACGTCCCACGGTTCGGCGATGAGCTTGACCTGACTGACCACCGGGTCCTGCTGGACGAGCTCGAAGAACGTCGACAGCCGGTCCACCTCGTAGAACTCCCGCGCCAGGGTGGCGGCGAGATCGAAGCGGAAACCGTCGACGTGCATCTCGAGCACCCAGTAGCGCAACGAGTCCATCAACAGTTGCAGCGAGTGCGGCTGCCGGACGTTGATCGAGTTCCCGGTGCCGGTGTAGTCCATGTAGTACTGCGGCGTGTCCTCGACCAGCCGGTAGTAGCCGGCGTTGTCGATGCCCCGGAACGACAGGGTGGGTCCGAGGTGGTTGCCCTCGGCGGTGTGGTTGTAGACGACGTCGAGGATGACCTCGATGCCGGCCAGGTGCAGCTGCCGGACCATGCCCTTGAACTCCTGCACCTGCTGACCCATGTCGCTGTCGGCCGCGGTGTAGCTGTTGTGCGGTGCGAAGAAGCCGATGGTGTTGTAGCCCCAGTAGTTGCGCAGCCCCTTCTCGACGAGCGTGGAGTCCTGCACGAACTGGTGCACCGGCATCAGCTCCAACGCGGTGACGCCGAGCTTCTGCAGGTGGGCGATCACCGACGGGTGGGCGATGCCCGCGTAGGTGCCGCGCTGCCACTCCGGGACGTCCGGGTGCAGCTGCGTCAGGCCCTTCACGTGCGCCTCGTAGATGACCGTGCGGTGGTACGGCGTCTTCGGCGCCCGGTCGCCCGCCCAGTCGAAGTAAGGGTTGATGACGACCCCGTGCATCATGTGGCGGGCCGAGTCGTCGTCGTTGACGCTGTCCGGGTCACCCAGCTGGTAGGAGAACAACGACGGGTCCCAGTCGATCTCCCCGGCGATGGCCTTGGCGTACGGGTCGAGCAGCAGCTTGGCCGGGTTGCACCGCTGGCCGGCCCGCGGGTCGTACGGGCCGTGGACGCGGTACCCGTAGCGCTGGCCGGGCTGCACGCTGGGCAGGTAGGCGTGCCAGACGTAGCCGTCCATCTCGCGCATCCGGACCCGCGTCTCGTGCCGGTGCTCGTCGAACAGGCACAGCTCGACGCTCTCGGCGACCTCGCTGAACAGGGCGAAGTTGGTGCCGGTGCCGTCGAAGGTGGCGCCCAGGGGGTACGCAGAGCCGGGCCACGTCTCGAGGGCGGGCGGGGGAGTGTGGGTCTGCGCGGGCATCGGGTGGGGGTGTTCCTCTTCGACGGTCGGGGCCTCCATCGCGGCGGGCCGTGGCGGGTGCTCATACCTTAGGGGAGTCGGGCGGTCGCCCAGCGCTACCGCGGTGGCCGTGACGGGGTCCTCACCGCAGGCCGACATCGGTGTCGGGGGTGCCGACTACCCTGGTCCGAGTGCCTGATCCGTCGTCCTTCCGCCCGGCCCCGGGCACCATCCCGGACGCGCCGGGCGTCTACCGCTGGCGCGACAAGGACGGGCGCGTCATCTATGTCGGCAAGGCCAAGAGCCTCCGGCAGCGCCTGAACTCCTACTTCGCCGACATCGGCGGCCTGCACCCGCGGACCGCGTCGATGGTCACCAGTGCGGCGTCGGTCGAGTGGACCGTGGTCGGCACCGAGGTCGAGGCGCTGCAGCTGGAATACAACTGGATCAAGGAGTTCGACCCCCGGTTCAACGTCCGCTACCGGGACGACAAGTCCTACCCCGAGCTCGCGGTCACGCTGAACGAGGAGTTCCCGCGCTTCCAGGTGATGCGCGGCCCGCACCGCAAGGGGGTCCGGTACTTCGGGCCCTACGCGCACGCATGGGCCATCCGGGAGACGCTGGACCTGCTGCTGCGGGTGTTCCCGGCGCGGACGTGCTCGACCGGGGTCTTCAAGCGGGCCCAGCAGATCGACCGGCCGTGCCTGCTCGGCTACATCGGCAAGTGCTCGGCGCCGTGCGTCGGCAGGGTCACCGCCGAGGAACACCGCGACATCGTCGAGGACTTCTGCGACTTCCTCGCCGGCCGCGCCGAGCCGATGGTCAAGCGGATGGAGCGCGAGATGCGCGCCGCGTCCGACGAGTTGGACTTCGAGCGGGCCGCCCGGCTGCGGGACGACCTGTCGGCGCTGCGGCGGGCCCTGGAGAAGCAGTCGGTGGTGCTGGCCAACGGCACCGACGCGGACCTCATCGGCATCGTCGGCGACGACCTCGAGGCGTCGGTGCAGATCTTCCACGTCCGCGGCGGCCGGATGCGTGGTCAACGCGGCTGGATCGTCGACGTCGACGTGGACAACGGTCCCGACGGCACGGCGGCGTCGTCGCTGTCGGTGCAGGTGGAGAACTTCCTCGTGCAGTACTACGGCAACCGGGCCAACGAGACGCAGCCCGAGGCGCCGGTGCGTGGCGCCCGCCTGTCGCCGCGCTCGGCGCGCAGCCGCGAGGAGTACGCGCCGGACATGTCGCCGGTGCCGCGGGAGATCCTGGTGCCGGCGTTGCCGCCGGACCCGGAGCAGATGTCGGACTGGCTGTCCGGGCTGCGCGGCTCGAGGGTGTCGCTGCGGATCCCGCAGCGCGGGGACAAGAAGGACCTCGCCGAGACCGCCGCCCGCAACGCCAAGGACGCCCTCGCCCGGCACCGGCTCAAGCGGGCCAGTGACATCACCTCCCGCTCGGCGGCGCTGACCGAGCTCGCCGACGCGCTGGGGATGGACAACTCCCCGCTGCGCATCGAGTGCATCGACATCTCCCACGTGCAGGGCACCAACGTGGTGGCCTCGCTGGTGGTGTTCGAGGACGGCCTGTCCAAGCGGTCGGACTACCGGCGCTTCGCGATCCGGGACGCCCCCGGTGACGACGTCGCCTCCATCGCCGAGGTGGTGCGGCGGCGGTTCTCCCGGCAGGCCAAGGAGGAGCAGTCGGCGGAGGTGGACGGGCCGGCGCTGCCGCCCGGCATCGACCCCGAGACCGGCCGGGTCCGGCGCTTCGCCTACCCGCCGCAGCTGCTCGTGGTCGACGGCGGCCAGCCGCAGGTCAACGCGGCGGCCGCGGCGATGACCGAGCTGGGCATCGTCGACGTCACCGTGGTGGGCCTGGCCAAGCGGCTGGAGGAGGTGTGGCTGCCCGGCGACGACGAGCCGGTCATCCTGCCGCGCGCGTCGGAGGCGCTGTACCTGCTGCAGCGGCTCCGCGACGAGGCACACCGCTTCGCCATCACCTATCACCGCGAGAAGCGGTCCAAGGCGATGACCGTCTCCGCGCTGGACGACGTCCCGGGCCTCGGGGCCACCCGGCGCACCGCCCTGTTGAAGCACTTCGGATCGGTGGCCAGACTCAAGGCCGCGGGTGTCGACGACCTGACCGCGGTGCCCGGGATCGGCGCCACCACGGCGGCGGCCATCGTCGCCGCCCTGTCCGGGGCGCCCGCTCCGGACCCCGCCGCTCCGGCGACCCCGGGTGTCCGTAGCGTCACCGTCCGTCGTGACAATGGTCCCGCGATGGCCGGAGCGGTCGACGCGAACGGCCGAGAGGAGTGACCGTGACCTCACCACCGCCGTCCGGATCCGGGGGCGCCGAGGCAACCGGGGGGCTTGCCGGTGCGTCTGACGACGTGCCCGATCTCCCCGCCGACCCGCCCATCGGCATCGAGGTGGCCATCGTCTCCGGCTTGTCCGGCGCCGGCCGGTCCACCGCAGCCAAGTGCCTGGAGGACCTCGGCTGGTTCGTCGTGGACAACCTGCCGCCGGAGCTGATCGCGACCATGGTCAAACTCGGGGCCAAGTCCCACGGTTCGGTCACCCGCATCGCCGTGGTCGTCGACGTGCGGTCGCGGGCCTTCACCGAGGACCTGGCCGCCGTCGTCCGCGATCTGGACAGCCGCGGGTACCGGCCCCGGGTGTTGTACCTGGAGGCGTCGGACGCGGTGCTGATCCGCCGTTACGAGGCCAACCGGCGCGAGCACCCCCTGCAGCGCGGCGGCCGGCTGACCGACGGGCTGGCCGCGGAGCGTGCCCTGCTGGGACCGTTGCGCGAGGTGGCCGAGGTCATCGTGGACACCTCCGACCTGTCGGTGCACGACCTGCGGGCCTTGGTCGAGAAGCAGTTCACGACGGCGCCGCGGCGGACCACGCTGACCGTGGTGTCCTTCGGCTACAAGTACGGGCTGCCGCTGGACGCCGACCTGGTCATCGACATGCGGTTCCTGCCGAACCCGTTCTGGATCCCCGAGCTGCGCGAACACACCGGCCTGGACGCCGACGTCAGCGACTACGTGCTCACCCAGGAGGGGGCGTCGGACTTCCTCGCGCGCTACGTCGAGATGTTCGACCTGATCTCCGGTGGCTACCTCCGCGAGGGCAAGAAGTACCTGACCCTGGCCGTGGGCTGCACCGGCGGCAAGCACCGCAGCGTGGCCACCGCCGAGGAACTCGGCCGGCGGCTGACGTCCGGGGACCTCGCGGTCAAGGTCGTGCACCGCGATCTGGGACGCGAGTGAGCCCCCGGCTCCCGGAGCCGCGCCGGCCCGGCCGGCCCCGGGTCGTCGCCCTCGGCGGCGGCCACGGCCTGTACGCGATGCTCCGCGCGCTCGTCCGGCTCGACGTGGACATCACCGCGGTCGTCACCGTCGCCGACGACGGCGGCTCGTCGGGCCGGCTGCGCCGGGAGATGCCGACCATGGTCCCGCCCGGTGACCTGCGGATGGCGCTCGGCGCCCTGAGCCGCGACGACGAGGACGGCATGCTGTGGGGGCGCACCTTCCAGCACCGGTTCGAGGGCTCCGGCGTGCTCGCCGGGCACCCCGTCGGCAACCTGCTGTTGGTCGGGTTGATGGAGGTGACCGGAGATCCGGTCACCGCGCTGGACACCGCCGCCGAACTGCTGCACGCGCGCGGCCGGGTGCTGCCGATGTCGCGCCACCCGCTCGACATCGTCGCCGACGTCACCGGACTCGACGACGACCCGCGGGCCGTCCGGCAGATCCGCGGGCAGGTCGCGGTGGCCACCACGCCCGGCACCGTGCAGCGCATCTTCGTCGAACCCGCGCTGGCACCGGCGTGCCCGGAAGCGGTCGCCGCCATCCGCGACGCGGACGTCGTGACCCTCGGTCCCGGCTCGTGGATGACCAGCGTGCTGCCGCACCTGCTGCTGCACGACCTCGCGTCGGCGCTCAGCCAGACCCCGGCGAGCCGGGTGGTGGTGCTCAACCTCGAGCCGCAACCGGGTGAGACCGACGACTTCTCGCAGGAGCAGCACCTGGACGTGCTCGTGCGGTACGCCCCGGATTTTCGGATCGACACCGTCCTGGCCCACACTGGAGCGGTTGTCCTCCCGCAGCGGCTCGCCCGCGCGGTGCACCGCGCCGGCGCGGAACTCGTCGTCGCACCGGTGGGTGATCCGTCCGGTGCGCCCCGGCACGATCCGGTCGCGCTCGCCGCGGCGATGGCACCCGTGATCGCGGCCGCGGTCGACCGGCGGGGCGGGGACCGGGCGCCCCTGGCGGGGACGCCGGCCGCTGCCGGGATCGGACAGGGACAGATGACCAGCGAGGACGAAGGGGGCCCGGCATGGCGATGACCGCCGACGTGAAGGACGAGCTGAGCCGGGTGGTGATCACCAAGGTCTCCGCACGCAAGGCCGAGGTGTCGACCGTGCTGCGCTTCGCCGGCGGGCTGCACATCGTCGGCGGACGGGTCATCGTCGAGGCCGAGCTCGACACCGGGGCGGTCGCGCGCCGGGTCCGCAAGGAGATCGCCGAGCTCTACGGCCACCAGGTGGACGTGCAGGTGCTGGCCGCGTCCGGCATCCGCAAGGGCACCCGGTACGTGGTGCGGGTGGTCGCCGGCGGTGACTCCCTCGCCCGCCAGACCGGGCTGCTGGACCTGCGCGGCCGCCCGGTCCGCGGACTGCCGTCGCAGATCGTGTCGGGCTCCGTCGGGGACGCCGAGGCCGCCTGGCGGGGTGCGTTCCTGGCCCACGGCTCGCTCACCGAACCCGGCCGGTCCGCCTCCCTCGAGGTGACCTGCCCCGGCCCCGAAGCCGCTCTCGCCCTGGTCGGTGCCGCCCGCCGGCTCGGCGTGGTGGCCAAGGCCCGCGAGGTCCGTGGCGCCGACCGGGTCGTCGTACGCGACGGTGACGCCATCGCCACCATGCTCACCCGACTGGGTGCCCACAGCAGCGTGCTCACTTGGGAGGACCGGCGGCTGCGCCGTGAGGTGCGGGCCACGGCCAACCGGCTGGCCAACTTCGACGACGCCAACCTGCGGCGCTCCGCCCGGGCGGCGGTCGCCGCGTCCGCACGGGTCGAGCGGGCGCTGGAGATCCTGGCCGACGACGCGCCCGACCACCTCGCCGAGGCCGGCAAGCTGCGGATCGAACACGGCCAGGCGTCGCTGGAGGAGCTGGGCCAGCTCGCCGACCCGCCGATGACCAAGGACGCCATCGCCGGCCGCATCCGCCGATTGCTCACGATGGCCGACAAACGCGCCCAGGAGGACGGCATCCCGGACACCGAATCCGTGGTCACTCCGGACATGCTGGACGGCTGATTCACCCTTCCGGCCCAGCGGTGACCTGCGACACCCTCCGGTCGAGCCGCACCCCGGATCTGTGGGTAGAGTGCCCTTGCCAGGCACGCCGGAGTGCTTCTGGACCGATTCACCTGTGAGCTCACAGCCGGCACCTTCTTCGTGTCGCCGGCGCAACCGAAGGGCAGGACTGCACGTGACTGTGAAGATTGGTGTCAATGGCTTCGGCCGTATCGGACGTAACTTCTGGCGGGCGCTGGACAAGCTGGACCACGACGTCGAGATCGTGGCGGTCAACGACCTGACCGACAACAAGACGTTGGCGCACCTGCTGAAGTACGACACCATCCTGGGCAAGCTGCCCTACGACGTCAGCTTCACCGAGGGCGAGATCATCGTCGACGGCAAGTCCATCAAGGCGCTGGCCGAGCGCGACCCGGCCAAGCTGCCGTGGGCCGAGCTGGGCGTCGACATCGTCATCGAGTCGACCGGCCACTTCACCAAGGCCGAGGCCGCCCGCAAGCACCTCGAGGGTGGCGCGAAGAAGGTCATCATCTCCGCCCCGGCCACCGGTGAGGACCTCACCGTCGTCATGGGTGTGAACGACGACGCCTACGACGGCAGCCAGACGATCCTGTCCAACGCCTCGTGCACCACCAACTGCGTGGCCCCGATGGCCAAGGTCCTCAACGAGAGCTTCGGCATCGTCAAGGGTCTGATGACCACCATCCACGCCTACACCAACGACCAGGTCATCCTGGACTTCCCGCACTCGGACCTGCGCCGCGCCCGCGCCGCCGCGCAGAACATCATCCCGACCTCCACCGGTGCCGCCAAGGCCACCGCGCTGGTGCTGCCGGAGCTCAAGGGCAAGCTGCACGGTTACGCGCTGCGCGTCCCGGTGATGGACGGCTCGGTCACCGACCTCACCGTCGAGCTGTCCCGCTCGGTCACCGTCGACGAGGTCAACGACGCGTTCAAGGCCGCCGCCTCGTCGGGCCCGCTGGCGAATTACATCGCCTACTCGACCGACCCCATCGTCTCCAGCGACATCGTCGGTGCCCCGGTCTCGGTCACCTTCGACTCGCCGCTGACGCTCGTGCTGGACGACAACCTGGTCAAGGTCGTCGGCTGGTACGACAACGAGTGGGGTTACTCCAACCGTCTCGCGGACTTCACCGCGCTGGTCGCCTCCAAGCTCTGACCCGTCCGGCGCGGTGCACCGCACTGCGCTCGGCTCAGTAACAGCTGGTGGTGTCCCAGTAGTCGACCGCGGCCGCGGCCGCGGTACGGACCGGACAGCGGGTGGGAGCGGAAGGACCTTCCGATCCCACCCGCTGTCGTCTGTACGGCCCGGGCACCGCCGGCGCCGCCCGGCAGCACCGCTGTCCCGGTTCCGGGTGCCCGTCGCCCGGCCCCTCCGAGTCAAGGAGCATTCACCGTGAAGACCCTCGACGATCTACTGGCCACGGACCTCACCGGCCGCACCGTACTGGTCCGCGCCGACCTGAACGTCCCGCTGGACGGCACCACCATCACCGACGACGGCCGCATCCGCGCGTCGCTTCCCACCCTGCAGGCCCTGACCGGCGCCGGCGCCAGGGTCGTCGTCACCGCACACCTGGGCCGGCCGTCCGGTACCCCGGAGGCCAAGTTCAGCCTGGCTCCGGTGGCGGCCCGTCTCGCCGAGCTGCTGGGCGACGACGTCGCCTTCGCCACCGACCTGGTGGGGGACTCCGCGAAGGAGGTCGTCGCCGGCCTCGGGAACGGCAAGGTGGCCCTGCTGGAGAACGTCCGCTTCGACGCCCGCGAGACCTCCAAGGACGCCGCCGAGCGGGGCGCCCTGGCCGCCGAGCTGGCTGCGCTCGTCGGCGATTCCGCCGCCTTCGTCTCCGACGGCTTCGGTGTCGTGCACCGCAAGCAGGCCTCCGTCTACGACGTGGCCACCCTGCTGCCGCGCTTCGGCGGCTACCTCGTCAGCACCGAGACCGAGGTGCTGCGCAAGCTCACCACCGACCCGGAGCGGCCCTACGTCGTCATCCTCGGCGGCTCCAAGGTGTCGGACAAGCTCGGCGTCATCACCTCGCTGCTGCCCACCACCGACCGCATCCTCATCGGCGGCGGCATGGCGTACACCTTCCTGGCGGCCAAGGGCTACGGCGTGGGCGACTCCTTGCTGCAGGCCGACCAGATCGACACGGTGCGCACGCTGCTGGCGGAGAACGGCGACAAGATCGTGCTGCCCAGCGATTTCGTGATCGCCGACGCGTTCGCCGCGGACGCGAGGACCGAGACCGTCGCCGCCGACGCCATCCCCGAGGGCTGGATGGGTCTGGACATCGGGCCGGATTCGCGCGCCGCCTTCGCCGAGGTGGTCGCGGGCGCCAAGACCGTCTTCTGGAACGGCCCGGTGGGCGTGTTCGAGATGGCGGCGTTCGCCGACGGCACCAAGGCGGTGGCCGAGGCCATCGCCGCGAGTGACGCGTTCTCCGTGGTCGGCGGCGGTGACTCGGCCGCGGCCGTGCGCACCCTCGGTGTCGACGAGGCCGCGTTCTCGCACATCTCGACCGGCGGCGGTGCGTCGCTGGAATTCCTGGAGGGCAAGGACCTTCCCGGTATCTCGATCCTGGAGAGCTGATGCCCAACCGCAAGATCCTCATCGCCGGCAACTGGAAGATGAACCTCAACCACCTCGAGGCCATCGCCCTGGTGCAGAAGCTAGCGTTCACGCTGCCGGAGAAGTACTTCACCAAGGTCGACGTGGTCGTGCTGCCACCCTTCACCGACATCCGCTCGGTGCAGACCCTCGTCGACGGCGACAAGCTGGGCGTCGTCTACGGCGCCCAGGACATCTCGCCGTTCGACTCCGGCGCCTACACCGGCGACATCTCCGGTCCGATGCTGGCCAAGCTCGGCTGTTCGTACGTGGCCGTGGGGCACTCGGAGCGACGCGAGATCCACGAGGAGGACGACGCAGTCGTCAACGCGAAGGTCAAGGCCGCTGTCAAGAACGGCATCGTCCCCATCCTGTGCGTCGGCGAGGGCCTGCCGGTCCGCGAGGCCGGCAACCAGGTGCAGCACTCCGTCAACCAGCTCAAGGCCGCGCTGGACGGGGTGTCCGCCGAGCAGGCGGCGACCATCGTGCTGGCCTACGAGCCGGTCTGGGCCATCGGCACCGGTCGCGTCGCCACCCCGGAGGACGCGCAGGAGGTCTGTGGCGCCCTGCGGTCGGCGTTGTCGGAGCTGTACACCGCCGAGCTCGCCGACGGTGTACGCATCCTGTACGGCGGCTCGGTCAAGTCCGGCAACGTGGCCACCATCGTCGCCCAACCCGACGTCGACGGTGCGTTGGTCGGCGGCGCCAGCCTCGACGCCACCGAATTCGCCACCATCGCCGCCAACTCGGTGGGCGTCGTCGCCTGAGCCGGTCCCGGCCCGTCACCGTGAGGTGACCCTCCGGGTGACGGGCCGGATCCGCGGGTCCGTCGGGTCTGGCGGAACACCGGATCCACGCACGGTTACCGGTAGAGTCTCCAACGGTCCCAGGCGGGGCCGGCCGCCACGACAGATCTAGGTACTGAAGCGAACCATGGACGTTCTCAAGACGGTGCTCTCCATCCTGCTGCTGATCACGAGCATCGGGATGATCCTGCTGGTGCTGCTGCACCGCGGCAAGGGTGGCGGTCTGTCGTCCATGTTCGGTGGCGGCATGCAGTCCTCGCTGTCGGGCTCCAGCGTCGTGGAGAAGAACCTCGACCGGCTGACCCTCTTCGTCGCCATGGTGTGGACGGTGTCCATCATCGGCGTCGGGACCATCCTGGCCGTCCAGGCCGCCTGACCGCATCCTGGGCGACGGGCCGTCGCAGTTGTCGCCCGTCCCCGCTTCCACCCCGCACAGCGTTCTGCTGGCCTGCCCGCGCAGCGTGACAGCTGTCCTATCCGCGCAGCGTGACAGCTGGCCTGTCCGCGCGGCGTCGCTGCTGCCGCTCAGCCCCGCGCCGCGCCGGAGCGGCGCATTCCTCAGAGCTGCATCAACATCCGCGTGTTGCCGAGCGTGTTCGGCTTGACGTACGGCAGGTCCAGGAACTCCGCGACCCCGGCGTCGTAGGACGCCTGCAACTCCGCCAGCGCCTCCTCCGACAGCTCCAGCTCACCGATCGGGACGAACCCCAGGTAGGTGAAGAACCGGGTCTCGAAGGTCAGGCAGAACAACCGCCGCAACCCCAGGTCCCGGGCCTCCTCGATGACCGCGCGGCAGACGGCGTGCCCGATCCCGTGCTTGCGTCGCCGCGGGTCGGTGGCCACGGTCCGCAGCTCGGCCAGGTCCTCCCACAGCACGTGCAGGGCCGCGCACCCGACGATGTCGCCGTCGAGCTCCGCCACCCAGAACTCGGTGACGTCCTCGTACAGGTTGGCCAGGCTCTTCTCCAGCAGCACCGGCCCCGCGTAGGCGTCGACCAGCCGTTTGATCCCCCGGACGTCGGCCGGACGGGCCCGCCGGACCGAGAGCGGGGGTGGGGCGGGCGTTGTCACGGTCGGTCAGCCTACCGACGACGCCGGCCCGAACAGCCTGCCGGCCCGCGGGACGGACCGCGTCGAGGTGGGAGGACGCGTGCTATGCGGGCGACTACTCTGGACGGGTGCCTGCCGCTCCCCGTGTGTCCCTGCTGACCCTGGGCTGTGCGCGGAACGAGGTGGACTCCTCCGAGATCGCCGGCCGGCTCGCCGGCGGCGGCTACCAGCTCGTCGAGGACGACGCGCCGGCCGATGTCGTCGTGGTCAACACCTGCGCCTTCGTCGCCAGCGCCAAGAAGGATTCGATCGACACCCTGCTCGCCGCCGCCGACACCGGCGCCAAGGTCGTCGCCGTCGGCTGCCTGGCCGAGCGGTACGGCAAGGAACTCGCGGCCGAGCTGCCCGAGGCCGATGCCGTGCTCGGTTTCGACGCCTACCCCGACCTGGCCGCCCTGCTCGGTGACGTCATGGACGGCCACCGCCCGGCGTCGCACACCCCCGTCGACCGGCGCACCCTGCTGCCGATCAGCCCGGTCGCCCGCCAGGGCGCCGCGGGCGGGGTGTCGGTGCCCGGCCACACGCACGCACCGGTCGGGCCGCAGCCCGCCTCGGGTCCGACGCTGGTGCGCAAGCTGCTGCACAGCGGCCCGGTCGCGCCGTTGAAGATCGCCTCCGGCTGTGACCGCCGGTGCACCTTCTGCGCCATCCCCGCGTTCCGCGGGTCGTTCGTGTCGCGCTCGGCCGCCGAGATCATCGGCGAGGCCCACTGGCTCGCCGGTCAGGGCGTGCGCGAGGTCGTACTGGTCAGCGAGAACTCGACCTCCTACGGCAAGGACCTCCCCGGTGAGCAGCTGCTCGAGCAGCTGCTCACCGACCTCGCGGCGGTGCCCGGGTTGACCCGGGTGCGGCTGTCCTACCTGCAGCCCGCCGAGACCCGTCCCAGCCTGGTGCAGACCATCGCCGCGGTCGACGGTGTCGCCGACTACTACGACATGAGCTTCCAGCACGCCTCCGAGCCGGTGCTGCGGCGGATGCGCCGCTTCGGCAACCGGACCTCCTTCCTGGCGTTGATCGAGCAGATCCGCGTCGTCGCGCCGGAAGCGGGTATCCGGTCCAACTTCATCGTCGGCTTCCCCGGTGAGACCGAGGCCGACTTCGAGGAGCTCTGCGCCTTCCTGATCGCGGCCCGGCTGGACGCGGTCGGCGTGTTCGGGTACTCCGACGAGGACGGCACCGCCGCCGAGGACCTGCCGGACCACCTCGACGACGACGTGGTCGCCGACCGGGTCGAGCGGCTCACCACCCTGGTGGACGAACTGGTCGCGCAGCGCGCGGAGGACCGGGTGGGCACCGAGGTCATCGTGCTGGTGGAGGCGCCGGGGGCGCAGCCGGTCGGCCGGTCGGGACACCAGGCGCCGGAGGTCGACGGCAGCACGACCCTCACCGACGGCACCGGTCTGGAGCTCGGCGACCTGGTCCGGGCCACGGTGGTCGGCACCGACGGCGTCGACCTCGTCGCGACCCCGATCGAGCGGCTGCCACGGCCCGACACCGATCTGGTCCGACGATGACCCAGCAGCGGGCGGTGCCGCTCCTGAACCTGCCCAATGTGCTCACCGTGACCCGGCTGCTGTTGGTGCCGCTGTGCCTGCTGTTCCTGTTCCAGGGCGACGGTCACGACGCCGGCTGGCGGTGGCTCTCCTTCCTGGTCTTCGCAGTCGCCGCGATCACCGACCGGTACGACGGGCACATCGCCCGCAAGCGCGGCCTCGTGACCACCTTCGGCAAGGTCGCGGACCCGATCGCCGACAAGGCGCTGACAGGCAGCGCGCTGATCGCGCTGTCGATCCTGGGGGACGTGCCCACCTGGGTCACGGTGGTCATCCTCGTCCGCGAGATCGGTATCACCATCCTGCGTTTCGCCCTGCTGCGGCGCCACGTCATCCCGGCCAGCAACGGCGGGAAGCTCAAGACGCTGATCCAGATCTTCGCCATCGGGCTGTACCTGATGCCGCTGCCGGACTTCCTGGACTGGTTCCGGATCGGGATGCTCGCCGCGGCGGTGATCCTGACCGTGGTCACCGGAATCGACTACCTGATCAAGGCCGCCCGGATCCTCGGCGGCGCGGGCCGGTCCACCACGACCCCGGCGTGACCGATCCGCTGGTGTCGGCGTGCGGCGTGGACGAGGCCGGGCTCATCCGGTTGGTCGGTGCGCTCGGCGCGGCCGGCCGCACGGTGGCCACCGCCGAGTCCCTGACCGGCGGGCTCATCGCCGCCGTCCTGACGGCCGTACCCGGTGCGAGTGCGGTGGTCCGCGGGGGGCTGGTTGTCTACGCCACCGACCTCAAGCACACGCTGGCCGGGGTGGACCGTACTTTGCTCGCCGAGGTCGGCGCCGTTGATCCGGAGGTCGCCCGGCAACTCGCGACCGGCGCGCGCGAGCGGTGTGGTGCCGCCCTGGGCGTCGGGGTCACCGGCGTCGCCGGGCCGGACCCGCAGGACGGGACGGCCGTGGGGACGGTGTTCGTCTGCGTCGACGCCGCGGACGGGCGGTGGGAGAGTGCGGCACGATTCGAGGGTGACCGCGCCGCCATCCGGGCGGCCTCGGTGCGGCGGGCCCTGGAGCTGCTGACCGCGGCGGCCGCCCCGGACACCGAGGGTGACCGGAACTCCGCCCGATCGTGACCGAGGTCCGGGAACACGGAACGGGTAGTCCAGCGTTGCAAGGAACAGTCACCGTCATCAGTCGGACCGCCCCCACGAGGGCTCCGGGCCTCCCGAGTACGGTGATGACATTCCCGGATCGTCAGGTCCGCGGAGCCGACCCGCGACGCGATCGTCGTCGCGGGCGGGGTTCGACACGATTCATCGTTCGATGAGAATCAGGGGAGGTACCGGTGCTGCTCCGAGATGCACTGGGCGAGACTCTGCGGGATGCCCGTACTCGCCAGAACCGCACGTTACGCGACGTGTCCACAGCGGCCAACGTCTCCCTGGGCTACCTGTCCGAGGTGGAACGGGGTCGCAAGGAGGCGTCGAGTGAACTGCTCGCGTCCATCTGCGACGCCCTGGACGTGGAGCTGTCCGACGTCCTGACCACGGTGTCGCGGGCCATCCAGACGGGCACCCTCAAGCACGAGGCCGCCAAGGTCAAGGCCGGCGTGCACGCCGATGCCGCCACCGTGGCCGACACCACCGGCAGCCGCCGGGTGGGCGCGCTCAAGCCGCAGCTTCGCATCGTGGTGCCCTACGACAGCAACCGCCAGCCGGTCAGCGGCGTCGGTAGCTGACGAAGGAGAAGCCGTCGCGGTCGTCCCGCGCGGTCTCCACCCACCGGTCCGGGTCGATCGGCGGCAACCTCGTGTCGCCGTCGATCTCCCGGTCGATGTGGGTGATCTCCAGGACGTCGACGTCGTCCCAGAGCTGCCGGTAGAGCTCGCCACCACCGGCCAGCACGACGTCCAGCCCGGCCAGCAGCTCCAGGGCCGCCGCCGGGGAGCGCACCACCTCGACCCCGTCGTGGTGCCACGACGCGTCCCGGGTCACCACGACGGTCCGGCGGCCGGGCAACGGCCGCCCGATCGAGTCGAAGGTACGGCGTCCCATGACCATCGGGCGTCCCATGGTCAGCGCCCGGAAGCGTTTCAGGTCCTCCGGGAGGTGCCACGGCATGCCGTTGTCCCGGCCGATGACGCCATTGGCCGTCACCGCGGCCACCACGGTCAGGCTCATACCGCGATCGGCGCCTTGATCGCCGGGTCGCTGACGTAGTCCAGCAGCGTGAAGTGCTCGTACTCGAAGCGGTCCAGGGAGTCGATGCCGTCGGCGATGACCATCCGCGGCAGCGGCTTCGGGGTCCGCGTCAGTTGCAGACGCGCCTGGTCGAGGTGGTTGGCGTACAGGTGCGCGTCGCCCAGGGTGTGCACGAAGTCGCCCGGCTGGAGTCCGGTCACCTTGGCCACCGTCATCGTCAGCAGCGCGTACGACGCGATGTTGAACGGCACCCCCAGGAAGACGTCGGCCGACCGCTGGTAGAGCTGGCAGGACAGCTTCCCGTCCGCGACGTAGAACTGGAACATCGTGTGGCACGGGGGCAGTGCCATCTGGTCCACCTCGGCCACGTTCCAGGCCGACACGACGTGTCGCCGGGAGTCCGGGTTGGTCCTGATCGCCTCGACGACCGCGGCGATCTGGTCGATGGAGCCGCCGTCGGGGGTCGGCCAGGAGCGCCACTGGTGCCCGTAGACAGGACCGAGTTCACCCTCAGGATCGGCCCATTCGTCCCAGATCGAGACACCCCGTTCCTGCAACCAGCGGACGTTGGTGGCCCCCCGCAGGAACCACAGCAACTCGACGACCACCGAGCGCATGTGGATCTTCTTGGTCGTGACCACCGGGAAACCCTCGGCCAGGTCGAAGCGCATCTGGTGGCCGAACACCGACAGGGTGCCGGTACCCGTGCGGTCGGACTTGGCGTGGCCCTCGGTGAGGACGCGGTTCATCAGATCCAGGTACTGCTGCATGGCACGCAAGCCTAGTGCGCCTGAACGGGACACCAGCCTCGTGCGCCTCATCGGGACGCGAGCCTCGTGCGCCTCACCGGGACGCAGGCCCGGGAGCGCCGACCAGATCCGTCCGGGCGGCGCCCACTGCAGTGGGGCGGTGATACTGGCCTGATGATCAGTGTGCCGACCGCCCGGCGGTTGCGAGACGGTGGCGTGCGGTGGAATCCCGTGGCCGGTGACCGCTTCGTCGTCCTGCAGCAAGATCTCGACGAGGTGTTCGTGGTGAGCACGATGGTCGTCGAGGTGATCTCGCGGTCCGACGGCGACGTCATCGGGTTCAACGGCACCACCGAGTGGGCCATGGACTCGGTGGACGCGTCCGAGACGCTGTGGCTGCCGCGCGAGGGGCAGTTGCGCGACCTGCTCGGACGGACGTTCCGGGCGCTCCGGCCGGTGCCCGACGGGTGGCAGGTGGAGCTGGAGATCAACGGGATCCCCTCGACGGTGGTGCATGCCGACGCCGAGGAGGCCTACGGTTTCGCCCTGCTGCGGCTGGTGGAGGGCGAGCGCGAGCAGGTCTGACCGAGTGCCGGATCGGGCGGCGGGGCGAGCGCCGGCTCAGGCGGCGATGCCGCGGCCGAACGCCGCCCGCTCGACCTGCAGCACGCGCAGCCGTCGCCGGACCTCGGACAGCCGTCCCGGCCCGGCGGGCAGGTCCGCCCACGCGAGGGACCGCCGCGGGCGGTCGCCGATCGGCGCCGGCTCGGGTGACGTCGATCCGGGCGACGAGGGGACCGACGGATCGAGGACCGCGCGGCGGATGGCGCGGACACCGGGGTAGTCCGATCCGAGGGTCACGGAAGGCGGGACGTCGGCCATGGGGTGTTGCTCCGTCCGGGCTGGTCGTGGGAACGCAGGCTCAGTGTCACTGACTGGTGATGAGAGTCGCACCCATCGTGACCGTCACGCTGCCGACGGCCGGTTCACCCGACCGGGGTCGACGACCACCGACGGTCACCGCCGGCCGGGACCGGCTGCGTCGATCGGGTGGCCCGGAGTCCGTGCCGCCCCGTCGGGCGATGACGCGTTCGCCGGATCCCGCCCGGCCGGCGCCCGCCGCTCGCTACCGTGATCGCGTGCCGCACCCCGACGCTCCGACCCTGTGGTCCCGGCGCACCGCGCTGCGGGTGGGGGGCACCCTGGGCGGTCTGGTCGGTCTGTCCGCGCTGCTCCCGCGGCGTGCGTCCGCGGCAGCGGGCCGCGCGCCCGTGACCGTGGACGGTTGGCGGGCGTCGTGGACCGAGCCGGTGCTGGTCGCCCATCGGGGTTCCGGCGACACGTACCCGGAACACACCATGGTCGCCTACCAGGCGGCCGTCGACTGGGGCGCCACCGCCATGGAGGTCAGCGTCGGCATCACCTCCGACGGGGTGCTGATCTGCATGCACGACGCGACCTACGACCGGACCACCACGGGGAGCGGCCGCATCGACGCACAGCCGGCGTCGGTGCTCGACGACATCCGCGTGCTGCAACCGCAGCTCGGCGCGTACTGGGTGCGCAACGCGCCGCCGGTGCCGTTGCTCGAAGACGTGCTGGACCGCTTCGGCGGCCGGCTGGTGCTCTGCCTCGAGGCCAAGAACCGCGCCGCCTACGCGCCGATGATGGCGGCGGTCGTCCGCCGCGGTCTGCAGCGGTCGGTGATGGTGAAGGTGCATCACACCAGCGACGTCCTGGCCCTGGCGGCGGCGGAGGGCTACCCGCGCTTCGCCTACCTCGGCTCACGTGACGAGGTCACCGAGACGAACATCGCGGCGCTGCAGACGGCCCTCGACCCGGCCCGGGACGTTCTGGTGATCGCGGCGGGCACGGGCCCGGCGGCCCGGCCGTTCGTGCCCGACGCCCTGGTGCGCCGCGCCGTGGCGACGGGGATACCCGTGTGGGTGTTCCCGCTGCACCGGCGGTCGGAGCTGCGGCACTTCGTCGATCTCGGCGTCCGGGGTGCGGTCTGCGCCGGCTACGGCTACCTCGCCGGGGTGGTGCCGCCCGTGGTCCGGGACAGCTGGTCGCGGCAACGCGTCGCCCCGGGCGAACTGGCCCTGGCGGTGACGACCCCGCCGACCTGGACCGCCGACGGCGAGCTCGTGCTGGACCTGCCCGGTCGGGCGCACTTCGTCATGCCCGGTCAGTTCAGTTCGGTGGCGTCGACGGACGGCCGGTGGTCGCTGGACGTCGACCTCCGGTGGCGGGAGGCACCCGGCGCCGACGACGACCTGCTGTCAGTGGCGTTCGGGCACGAGGACGACCGTTACTACGAGCACCGCGGGGGAATCGGCACCGGTTACCACGCGACGCTGCGCGCCGACGGACGACTCGGGCTCTACCTCCACCGGGACCGCCGCGTCGCGGGTCAGCAGCTCGCCGTCACGACCACACCCGCACCGGTCACCGGCAGGTGGGCACACCTGCGGATCGAGGTCACCCCGACGACGGTCACCGTGCGGCGGACCGACACCGGCGAGGTGGTGCGCGCGACCGACCGCACCGTCCGCGGCGGTCACCTCCACCTGGGCCGCGCCTCCCGGACCGGAACGGCGGGATTCCGGGCGCTGACCGTCGGCTGAATTCTCCCGTCGGAGGTGCAAGAACCGGTGGACCGGGGACACAGACAGGCGTCGGGTGTGGGTGAGCGGATCGGGGAACGCGGTGGCCGTGCGGGACGACAGCTGGTTCGACGGGCTGTTCAGCGCGCACGCCGCCGCGGTCCACCGGTTCGTCGTCCGCCGGGCGGCGCGGTCCGACGCCGACGATCTGACCGCCGACGTCTTCACCACGGCGTGGCGCCGGCGCGACGACGTCCCGGACGGGATGGAGCTGCCGTGGCTGTACCGCACGGCCGGGTTCGTCGTCGCCAACCACCACCGCAAGCACCGCCCGCTGCCGCTGCACGCCGTGCCCGACGACGGCGAGCCCGAGACCGCCCAGTGGCCCGATGGCGCCGACGACGTCCGGCAGGTGTTGGCGGCGCTGTCCCCCCGCGATCAGCGCATCCTGCTGCTCACCGCCTGGGACGGTCTGGACGGCACCCAGCTCGCGGCCGTCCTTGGGATCTCCCGGGGCGGCGCGGATGCCGCGCTGTCCCGTGCCCGGTCCCGGTTGCGGGACGCCTGGGCCCGGGTCGACGCCGCTACCGGCTGAGATCCACGACGCCGCAAGGATCGTCGTCCCCGAGACATTCCTCCAGCAGTAGCTCGTCCGCCGTCGATGTACCAGGAGACTCCCATGTCCGACCACGACACGCCCCGTCCCGGAGCGGATTCCGGCGACGCGGCCTACGCCCGTCTGGAAGCCGCCGACCCGGCAGCGGAGGCGAACGTCGATCTGGCCGCCGTCCGGCGGGAGGTCGACCGGCGCATCGCCGAGGCCCCGGTGACCGCCGTGACACCTCCGGTCCGGTCGGGACCGCCCCGCTGGCTGCAGGTCGCGGCCGTCGCCGCCACGGTCGCCCTGGTGGGGAGTGCCGCGTTCGTGGTCGGGCGCGAGACCGGCGGCGCCGATGACGGTGTCGGCCCGGCGGCGGCTGCGTCCACCCCGTCGGTGCCCTCGTCGGGCGGCGTCGTGTTCGACGGTGCCCCGGCGGCGGCCGTGGCGGGCGCGACCGAGTCGTCGGGCGGCGACATGCAGTCCAAGCTGGCCGGTTGGGGTGGGCGTCTGCACTTCAACGACGGCGGCCTGGGAACCGACGGGGGTGCCGCCGAGGCTTTCGCACTGGATGCGGCGCCGGTGGCCACCCCGGAGACTGCCGGCCGGGTCGCGGCGGCGCTGGGGGTGTCAGGGTCGCCGCAGATCCTGTACGGGAGCTGGACCGTCGGCCCGAACGACGGATCCGGCCCCTTCGTGTCCATCGGTGCCAACGGTTCGCTGCAGTACAACGACAACAGTCTGTACCTGAACGACACCAGCTGCCCCAGCTCGGCCGGTTCGGCCGAGCCCGCCCCTGCGTCGGACGCGAACGGGGCCCCTATCGGGCCCGCATGCGTGTCGCTGCCGTCCGACGACGGTGCGCCCTTGACGACCGACGAGGCGATCGCCCGGGCACAGGGCGTCCTCTCCGATCTCGGGGTCGACCCGGCCGGATTCGACTTCTCGGTACCTGACGACCAGCCCAGCGGCGACACACGTCTGGTGACGGCCGCTCCGACGGTCGGTGCCGCGGTCGCCGACCGGACGTGGAGCCTGTCCTTCAAGGGTCAGGCCCTGGAGTACGCGTTCGGCTCCATCGCCACCGTGGTGAGCCTGGGGGAGTACGACGTCGTCAGCCCCGCCGCAGCACTCCAGCGGATGAACGACCCGCGTTTCGGGGTCAGTGGTGGGATGGCCTCCCCGTTGGCCGACAGTGTCCGGTTCCAGGCCGACGGGTCGTCCCCGGGAGCCGACGGGGCGGATCCGAGCACCGGCGAGACGGCGGTGGTCGCGCCGTCGGTTCCGGCCGCGGGTGCACCGCTCGCCTGGCCGGTCACCGAGATCACCATCACGGCTGCCTCACCGGAACTGATGAGCCACTACCAGCCCGACGGCGGCACCGTGCTGCTGCCCGGGTACACGATGACCGACGACACCGGCGGCACCTGGACGGTGCTCGCGGTCGCCGATGACCAGCTGGACTTCACCGGCTGACGGACCGCATGGCGGGGGCGGGGCCGAGCGGAGATCCTCCGCTCGGCCCCGTTGTGTTCCCGCGGTCAGAACAGCGCGTCGGCGCGGCGCTCCCAGGCGAGCAGGAACGCCTTGCGCTCCAGTCCTCCCGCGTACCCGGTGAGGGTGCCGGCGGCGCCGACCACCCGGTGGCACGGCACCACGATGGACAGCGGGTTCCGGGCGTTGGCCGTTCCCACCGCCCGCGCCAGCCGGACGTCGCCCAGCTCCGCGGCGAGATCGCCGTAGCTGCGGGTCGATCCGTACGGGATGTTTCGCAGCAACGCCCAGACCCGTTGCCGGAACGGTGGTCCGGCCGGGGCCAGCGTCAGGTCGAAGACGGTGCGGTCACCGGCGAAGTACTCCGCGAGCTGCCTCCGGATCGCGTCGAAGTCGGCGGCCCCACTGTCGGCCCGACGGCCCAGGCGCTCCGGGGAGGGGGCGTGCACGTGCGCGGGGAAGTAGATCCCGGTGAGGGCGAAACCGTCGGAGGTGGAGCCGCCGACGACGGTGAGCGCACCGACGGGGGAGTCCACGGACGTGTACCGCAGGTCCGTGACCGGTGGGGCGTCGTCGGTCGTCATCGGGGTCCGCAACAGGCTCATGTCCGGTAGACGTGCGGGCCCCCTCGAACGTGAGGCCCGCACCCGCGTCCCGGGACGGTCAGTGGTTGATGTCGATGGTCGACGGGCGCCCGTTCGTCCCGGCGGCCGCGGGCTTGTCGACGGTGCCGGTGCCCGCCTGTCCGCCGAGCTTGCCCAGCAGCGCCCTGATGTCGACCCCGGTGAGGTCACTGCTCATCTCGAGCCCCAGCGCGACGTTGGCGGCGACCGTCTTCGACAGGTCGCTGGCGCCCTCGGTGGAGATGATCGAGATCTTGTCCACGTTGGCCAGCGGCTCCGAGGCCGACCGGACGATCTCGGGCAGCACCTTGACCAGCAGGTCCAGGACGGCGGCTTCACCGTAGGTCGCGAACGCCTTCGCCCGCTTGTCCATCGCCTCGGCCTCGGCGGTGCCGCGGGCCAGGATGGCGCTCGCGTCGGCAGCACCCTCGGCTTCGACGGCGGCGGCGATGGAGGTACGGCGGCGCTGCTCGGCCTCGCCCTTCTTGGCGCCCTCGATGGCTTCCGCGTCGGCCAGAGCCGACCGGCGCGCCCGCTCGCCCTCTCCGGACAGCCGGGCCTGCTCGGCCGCCGCCTGGGCGCCGGCGATCGTGGCCTGCCGGTCGGCTTCGGCCTTGGCGATGACGGCGTTCTTGGAGCCCTCCGCCTGCTGCTCGATGCGGTACCGGTCGGCGTCGGCCGGCCGGCGCACCTGGGTGTCGAGCTGCCGCTCGGTCAGCGCCGAGGTGGCCTGCGCGACCTTCTCCTGCTCCTGCAGCACCCGCTGGTCCTGTGCCGCCTTGGCGATCGGGCCGGCGGCGGCGGCCGCCGCCTTGGCCGCGTCGATCTCGGCGTTGATCTCGGCCTGCTTGAGCGACAGCTGCCGCTGCGAGATGGCGATCGCCTCCTGCGCGAGCAGGCTCTCCTGCTGGGCGGCCTGCTGCGCGCGGGCCTCGGCGATCGCCGCCTCCTTGACGACGCGGGCCGCTTCCGGGCGTCCGAGGTCGGCGAGATACGAGCCCTCGGCGGCGATGTCCTGCAGCTGGAAGGTGTCCAGCACGAGACCCTGGCCGGTGAGCGATGCCTCGGCCTCCTCGGCGACCGCGGAGGCGAAAGCGGCGCGGTCACGGATGATCTCCTCGATGCTGAGGCGGCCGACGATGGAGCGCAGCGCACCCGAGAGCACCTCGGAGGTGAAGACGTCGATGCCGGACTGCTGGTTGAGGAACCGTTGCGCCGCCGCCCGGATGGAGTCCTGGGAGCCGCCCACCTTGACGATGGCCACGCCCTCCAGATCGCATTTGACCCCGAGCTTGGAGACCGCGCCGCGGATGCCGACCGGGATGCGGCGACTGGACAGGTCGATCTTGTGCAGCTTCTGCACCACGGGCAGCACGAACACGCTGGCCCCCATGACGACCTTCTGGCCGGACATGTCGGTGCTGACCTGCCCGGCGGCGTTGGTCGTGGACCGGCCCTTGGCGCCGGTGACCAGGAAGGCCTGGTTGGGGCCGGCCACCTTGATGCGGCTGAGGATCAGCAGGACGACCAGGACGATCAGGACTGCGCTGCCGATGACGGCGATGATCACGGGACTCATGGGTCCTTCTCTCTCAATCGGGCTCGTGGCTCCGGGGGTGGTCGGACAGCGGGGCGATCGGCGGGGCCGGCGGGTCGTAGGCGGTCGAGACGACCTCGACGGACGTCTCACTCGGCACGTCGACCACGTACACCGGCGTTCCGACCGGCAGCGGGTGCTGGCTGCGGGCGTAGTACTTGAGGGTGTGGCCGCCGATGGTCAGGCGCACCTCCCCGAAGCTGGTCGGCGTGGTGATGGCGGTGACGACGACACCGTGGCTGCCGAGGAGCCCGGCACCGGTCAGCGTCTCGTCGGTGCGCATCCGCATGAGTCCCGACATCAGCCGCAAGGCGCCGAAGGCCAACGGCAGGGCGACGACCGTGCCGACCCCGAGAGCGGCCAGCAGGCGTGGAGTGTCGTCGAGTCGATCCGCCAGCAGCGACGCCGCGGCACCTCCGGCGAAGCCCCCGCCGCCGAGGAAGGCGGCCAGCGCCGGCAGCGAGAACGGCCCGTCCGCGTCGGCGGCGAAATGGCCCACATCGCCGATCACCACCGAGATGAGCAGCAGCACGAGACTGAGGCCGCCGACCACCAGAAAGGTCAACGTCATCGTGTCCATCTGCCCTCCCCGGCCCTGACCTTCACTCTATCGGACGCGTGTCCACCGGGGCCAGCGCCCCCTACGCCGTAAAGCGGCCTTCCGGTCAGTGTCAGTGTGTGACCGGGGTACGGCCCGTGACCGACCGACCGGCAGACCGGCAGCGCCGGGCCGATGCGCTCCCGCGTCTTCGTCCGGGTCGCGGCGGTATCGTTGTCGGGGTGCGGTGCGAGACTGCCCCCATGACGCCGGTTCCCGACCGCCTAACCGATGAGACCGCCGACGAGACCGCCGTCGAGAACGCGGCGCCCCACAGGTCTCACGGGACGTCACCGTCCGCGTCCGACGGGGAGTGGACGTTCGTCGACGATTTCGACGGACCCACCCTCGACGATCGCGTCTGGTCGCCGCACTACCTGCCGGCGTGGAGCTCCCGGGCGGAGTCGGCGGCGACGTACCGGTTGCGGGACTCCTGCCTGGAGCTCCTGCTGCCACCCGGGACGGGGGCGTTCCTGCCCGGTCGGCACCATCCGGCGTTGCGGGTGTCGGGGATCCAGTCGGGCAACTTCTCCGGGCCGGTGGGGGGCACCCACGGCCAGCAACCCCCGCTCCCCGGGACCCGGGTGCGCGAGCGGCAGCCGCTGTTCCGTGGCTGGACACCCACCGGGGGGCGGCTGGAGATGCGGGCCCGGTTCGATCTCTCACCGCGGTCGATGGCCGCCTGGTGGCTGGTCGGCGTCGAGGAGGACCCGCAGGAGTGCGCGGAGATCTGTGTCGCCGAGATCTTCGGTGATGCCGTCATTCCCGGTCGTTCGGCTGCGGTGGGCATGGGCCTGCACGCCTTCCGCGACCCACGGGTGACGGAGAACTTCGCGGCACCACGGCTGGACATCGACGTCGCCGCGTTCCACGACTACGCCGTCGACTGGACTCCCCACGAGGTCGTCTTCGCCGTGGACGACGTGGTGGTCCGGCGCTGCCCGGCCCCGCCGTGGTACCCGATGCAGTCGATGCTCGCGGTGTTCGACTTCCCGGAGCGGTCCCGGGGCGACGACGACGACCACACGCCGGCGCTCGTCGTCGACCGTGTCCGCGGGCGGGCACCGGCCGACGGAACCGTCCGGACGCCGTGACCGGTCCTCAGCGCCCGGTACGCGCTGGCTCCAACCCGCACTGCACCGTCGGCTGCGGATCCTTCGGCGGGGTGGGGGCGCAGACGTCACTGCGAGCGTGGTCCTCGCCGAGTTGTCCGGCCCGGACGGCACCACCGACCACATCGCCGGGTCCGTCGACTCTTCCCACTACCCGAGCCCGCGGACAGCTGCAGATGCAGGTCGCCCCTCCACCGACGTCGCCCTCCGCGTGCTGGTCATCTCGGCCCGTGCCCTATCGAGGTCCTGGTGTCGAGTGGGCTGAGATTCGCGATGTTCCGCCGGTGCCCGTCCGCGACCTGGGTCATGGCCGAGACGGTGCGGCACCCAACCGTGGGACGGGCGCGGTACAGCAGGGTCTGGCCTCAGGGACAGGATCAGGGGACGATGCTGGCATGCCTATCGATCAGGCTGGGATGTGGCGGCCGCGGAAGCGCAACGGTCGCCTCGTTGTGGCTGCAGCGGTGTTGTCGATGGCTACGGGGATCGCGCTTCTGGTGGCGGGCTTCGCCCATGCTTTCCGGCTGGGTTACGGCCGCGGGTTCGACGAAATCCCGTTGGATGCGATACCCCATGCTCGGTTAGCACTGGTCACGGTCGCCCTGCCGGGAGCTGTCGCATTCATCTACGCCTGCTGGGCGTACTGGCGCTTCGATCGCACCCATTGACAGGGGCGGGTGAAACAGCCGGAGACCCTGCAGCGGGGAACATCTCCCGCGCGATCGAGGAGCGGTGGGCGCAGCTGCGTCGGTTCCATCGGGCTGAGGCTCGGTTGCGGTTGCCGTCGTGGCCGGTGTTCGCGCCGGTGGACGAGGTGTACCCGGCGCGGTTGGGGCGTGTGATCGCGCGGACCGGGCCAGTGGAAGCGATCGCGTTCAACTCCGGTCCGCGGCAAGGCAGCCCTGTCGTCACGGTGGACAACCACCCGGTCGGTGCGCACGCGGACGAGACCCACGGTGTCCGTCCGGAGTGGTCGGAGTCAGCGACAAGCGAACCGGTGACGGTGGACGTCGACACCCGGGCTTGCCCAGGGTTGCTGCAGTATCGGGGGGACAGCCGGCTGTACCGGCTGGAGGTGGATGGCACAGAGGTACTGATGGAAATCATCGGCCCTCGGGCTCCGCGCACCGTCCGACTGGAACGGGTCACGGACCTCGACCCGCTGCGCCAGCGCAGGTTCGCCATGGACGAGAAGTCGCACACCGACTTCGACGCCGGCCGCGGAAATCAGGAGTGGCGCAACCCGGACGCCTGGTGGCATGGTCCGCCGGACACCACCATCGAGTTGTGGGCGCACCGCGGTCCGCTACGCAACGTCGCCGCCCAGCTCGACGAACTGCCCGTCGAACTCAGGCCCGACTTCGCAGCAGCAAGGGCCCTCCGCGTGGGACGGGTCGACGACGGCGGGTTCTGGTTCGACGCGGCCTCACACCAGCAACACCAGGCAGTCGGCGGCGCTTTTGCTGATGCTGAGCGGACAGGGTTCCTCGCGATGCAGCTGGTCCGCTTCCTGTCCGCCTACGCCCCGTGGTGGGCGTCGCAGTCGCTGCGTGAAAGCGCCATTTTCGACATCGCCCGTCAGGTCACCCAAGACGCGGACCCCGGCGATACCGGACACGGGCCGGACACGACCGTCGGAGGGGGCGAAGGGGACGACCGGTGGGAAGCGTGGGCGGCGCACCGGCGCACGCAGACTGGCCGCCCCCTGTCGCCGGTCGACGCCGGCAGCGACGCACTGATCGAGGCCTGGCAACGCTGGTCCGACGATCCGGTACAGCCCCCCGCGTAGATGTTCCGCAGCGGTTGAACCCTGCCGATCCGCGTACTCCAGCTCGTGCGAAGTCATCATGAGCAACGGGACCTGATGTCGGTGCGCGGGCCGCCAGCCCAGCTAACACACCGCCCGGGCCCGGGATGTAACGCAACTCGTGTACGCGTTACAACGTCTCATAAGCCCGACGAGCATGCGGAAAAGGCTTACGGACACCTGTCACGTAAATAATCCTTTGCTTGCTGTGTCTCATAACCCGTGTACGAAAGCTTTTCAGAGGCAGTTATGGACACGAGTTATGAGCACGACGACCGGAGCAAAGTGGTGCGGTACCGGCCGCAACCGCAAGACGGGTAGCACTCACGAGGCAGGAGCTCGCGGGACGCTGCTCCAGCGCTCCAGTCTCCTTCAAAGATCCCGGCTCCGCCTGATCCATGGTCTACTCGGCAACTGACCTAGTTTCGGCGCCGAGTCGGGGACCGTGGCCGGTCTGAGCTCTCCGTCCCGGCTCGGCTACCGCAAGCCTCGAAGGAAAATGCAGATGGAGACCCCGCCAGTTGCACCATTGGACACAAGCACCGATGCCAGCCAGGTTCAGTTCGCTGAGCTTCTCCGCGCGTTCGGTCCTGCGGTTCCGCTGAATGCAGGTGCTACCGCTGAGTGGGCTTGGGCTTCAATCAAGACCACCGATACTGACGGGGGGAAGCCGGCTGGGACACCCGATCGTCGGGTCCGCAGAACAGCGAGGAGCTGTTAGGCGCGTTGAAGGTTCGACTGCGTGTGCTCTTGGAGGAGCAGCTCACCCTGTGGGACGCGGACGCTCCAAACCTCCAGCCAGAAGACACGCCGGACTACGACGACGATCCGGACCCCGGTGAGGTCACGCTCACACAACTTCTCGGGACGTTGGCAACCCGCACACTCGAGTCCCCCGACGACATCAAATCTGCGACGATACCGATCCGCGCTCGCTTCCAGGATGGCGATCTGAGCTGGGAATGGCGCGATCTGGGCGAGATCTCCGCCGAGGAACTCATCGGCGCGCTGCTAGTTCAGTCCGAGCTGCTCGAACGACGCATCTTACGGAGCTGGTTTTGATCGGCAGGTCGCTTAAGTCTAGTCGTGCACAGTGAGGTCATGGAGCCAACAGGTGCAGTAGCAGCGAGGGACCTGCGCGCACGCCTTGCAGCCGCCGGAGTTGCCAGCTCTCACCTCGAAATCGAGCTGGATGAATTCGAACAGCAGGTGACCGTCACGTTCCGGCTCCCTGGTGGCAACGGAAGGTGCCCTCTGTATGCCGACGTGTCGCAGGACGCCAACGGCATGTGCCAGCTGTCAGTGGCCTTCGATGACTGGGGCACGGACTGGGAAACCAGGACGATGACCGAGGCCGTCGAAGATCTATGGACCTGGCTACGACCCGCTGCAACGAGAGCACTAGCTGTCGCCCTGATTAGCCAAGGACGCTGGAGACGGAGGAAGGTCATTCTCGACCGAGACCGAAGCGACAAGGTGCTCCTAAGTGGCTGGGGCTCGACCTGGCGCCTACAGCCGGCGGACGACTCCTCGGCTGTGCAGATCCTCCGCACCTACGCGCCTTACGGCGACGCTTCCTGCTAGATGAGCCCGGCACCCTGTTGTAACGCAACTCGTGTACGCGTTACAACGTCTGACAACCATGCCGAGCATGTGGACACGAATTACGGACACATGTCAGGCGAACCGTCCTTTGTTTGTCATGTCTCATAACCCGTGTACGAATGCTCATCGAAGGTAATTTTGGACACAAGTTAAGAGACACAACGCGGCAAACCCGTGGGCGGCCAGCGGAACCGACACCGCCGGCACCCAAGTCCCGATTGAGGGCAATAGGCAGGGATTGATAGATACACGAGCTCGCGAAGGAGTCGGACCGAGCCGCTCGTCACCCCGGCGGCTCCTACGAAAAATGGGTGGGTGAAGCGGCCCTCGTCGACCGGAGACGACCAGTGGGCAGACGAAAACAGCCGGCTGTGGAGGATCCGCGGCGCAGGTGAGCTGGCCGCCCGCTACGAGGCGGTCTTATTCCGGCGGGATCGTTGCACGATCATTGCGAACAGCAAGGTAGCGAACACGAAGCAAGAGATTCCGCCGCTGACGGACGACGTGAGGAAAGCTTTGATTCCTATAACGACCCCTATCAGGATGAGGACACGCAGGATTGGTGAGCGCTTCATCTCAGCTATCAGCTGATCCATCGGTGTGCTCCGTGTGAGGGTTGAGGCCGGATGGGTCATGTTACCAAGTTGCCATCACGGGTCACCGACTGCCTCTCGGACAGAGGTATCAGCGCTCGACCACAGATTTGGGGTTAATCACGGGACTCACGCGGAACAGCTGAACGACGAACTAAGAGACCGGATCTACTTGCTAGAGGTTGCCTGAGCACCTGGTCGACGAGGGTTCTAGGCCATCAGCTCTGCATCGTCGGGCGAACAGTTGTGGTCATGGACGACGGGCCGCTGGTTCGCCTACAGCGACGATCAGGTAGCGCAGAAGGCAGGGTGTAACGCAACTCGTGTGCGCGTTACAACGTCTCATAACCTCGCGGAGCATGCGGACACGGGTTACGGACACCTTCTCGTGAACCATCGTTTGCATGCCTGCGTCCGAATGCCGTGTACGAATACCCGGGAGAGGCGGTTATCTACACGGGTTATGAGACACATCGAGGCTGGCGCCAAACAGTGCTGGTGGGATGTACAGCCCGCGGCGTTGGGCGCGGACGGCGGCGAGCGCCCGGGTGTCGGCGTCGAGTTTGATCAGGATGTGCTCGATGTGGGTGGCGATGGTGCGCTGGGTGACGGTGAGGGTTTGGGCGGCTTGGGCGTTGTGTTGACCGGCGATGAGCAGGCCGAGGACCTCGAGTTCGCGGCGGGTCAGCCCGTGCAGGTCGGCGCCGCATGGGGAGAGCACGACGATCGCGTTGTGGTGGTTTGGGGCGTTTTGCGGCACCAACAGGACGGTGACGCGTAGGTAGCCGCCGGGTTCGGTTGGCGCTGGCAGAAGGAACGAGGTTTGCGGTCCGTCGAGCATTTTGTGGGCAGCGGCCAGTACCGGCGAGCCGGGGCGTAACGCGGGGTGGTCGGGCAGCCCGGGCACGGCCAGGACGTCCCGTGACCGGGTGAGGATCACAGCAGCGGCTGCGGAGTGCACGAGCTGGGCCGCCGCGGCGGTTGAGCGCAGTGGGTCGATGGCCTGGGTCAACGCCGGTCCAAGGATGGCGAGCAGGTCGCGGGCGGCGTCCGACGGGACGGTGGCGCTGCCGGTGAACAGGCCCACGAACCCCATCGGCCGGCCGTCGGCGGTGAACAGGCCCATTTGCAGGCATTCGCGGAATCCGGCGGGGGTGAGGCACTCTGCCCAGGACCGCAGCTCGCTGACTGGTGTCGGGAAGTCCGCGACCCGCAGCGGGGTGTGGGGGCGGGTCATGCCGAGCTGCTCGATCTCGTCGACCAGGATCGGCCCGTCGAGGTAGGCGGCCGTGCGCCTGTCCCAGCCGGTGCTGACCAGCGAGTGGTGTCCGCGGTGGTCCTCGTCGGCCAAGGCCAGCCACGCCCCGTCGAACGGCAGCAACTGGTGCAGCGGCTCGAGCAGCGCCGCGGCGCGTTCCGCCGGTGGGCCCGGCATGACCGAGATCTGTGCAACCTCGACCGCGATGCGCCCAGCATCCACTGGTCCATACATGACGTGCCTTGGCCGGCTGCCCTGGTCCGGATGCCGTCCTGTCGGTCGTTCTGCCGATGCGTCGCGGTGCGGGAGAGGGGTTTGCTGTCCTGGTAAGACCCGCAGTGCACAGCGAGCGTACTGCGGATTCCTGGGACCAGCGACCGACGCAGGGATAGGAGCACTGGTCTACGAGGGGCTGCGGCAGATCAGCGTGAACGACGCACCGGACGCGAAGATCGAACGACCCACCGACGTGCTGGTACGGATCACGGCCGCGAACATCTGCGGGTCGGATCTGCACATGTACGAGGGCCGGACCGATTTCGAGACCGGACGCTGGTTCGGGCACGAGAACCTCGGGAAGGTCATCGAGGTCGGGGCCGGGGCCGGGGCCGGGGTCGACAAGGTCAAGGTCGGCGACCGGGTGGTGCTGCCGTTGAACGTCTCCTGGGGGTTCTGCAAGAACTGAGAGCGGGGGTTCACCAACTACTGCCTGACGACTCAGCCGGACCCGAAGATGGCCGGCGCCGCCGCTGGGTTCGCCGACATGGGGCCGGGGCAGGGCGGGCAGGCGGAGCTGTCGCGGGTGCCCTACGGCGACCACGACTGCTTTCGGCTGGGTGAGGATTCGGTGGAGAAGGAGACGACTACGTGATGGTCGCGGACATTTTCCCGACCGGGTATCACGCCACCGAGCTGGCCGGTGTGGTCCCCGGGGACTCCGTGGTGATCTACGGGTCCGGCCCGGTCGGTCTGTGGCCGCGTACTCGGCGACGATCCAGGGCGCGGCCAAGGTGATGGTGGTGGATCGGCACCCGGACCGGCTGCGGCTGGCCGAGGAGATCGGCGCGATCGCCGTCGATGACTCGAAGGTTGACCCAGAGCGCAGTCGGCCCCCGGCTCACGGATCGCGCGGCACATGCGGCCCGGGCTCGCAGACACCGGCACCGTCGAGGATCGTTCAGACCCTCGTGTTCCACCACCCGCACCCCCCGGAGGACACCCGCCATGGCCGCACCCACCGTCCGCACAGTGTCCCTGCCCAACGGGAGCACCGTCCCGGCACTGGGCTTGGGCACCTGGTACATGGGTGAGCAGCCCGCCCGGCGCGGCACCGAGTTGGCCGCCCTGCGCATGGGCATCGAGCACGGCCTGACGCTGATCGACACCGCCGAGATGTACGGCGACGGCACCGCCGAGGAGCTCGTCGGCGAGGCCATCGCGGGGCGGCGGGACAGCGTCTACCTGGTCAGCAAGGTGGTGCCCAGCCACGCCACGCGACGAGGGACCCTGGAGGCCTGCCAGGCCAGTCTGCGGCGGTTGGGCACCGATCACCTCGACCTGTACCTGCTGCACTGGCGCGGCCGAGTGCCTCTGGCTGAGACGGTGGCGGGGTTCGAGGACCTTGTGCAGGCGGGGCTGATCGGCGGGTGGGGCGTCAGCAACCTCGATGCCCCGGACCTCGACGAGCTCGCCTCGGTGGCGGGTGGAGCGCGGGTGCAGACCGATCAGGTGCTCTACAACCTGGCCCGCCGAGGACCTGAGTACGACCTCCTCCCCAGATGCCGCGCGGCCGGCATGCCGTTGATGGCCTACTCCCCGGTCGACCACGGCCAACTGCTCAAGCACCCCGCGGTCCGAGACATGGCCGGCGCAAAAGAGATAACTCCCGCCCAGCTGGCCCTCGCCTGGGTGCTGCGACTCCCCGAGGTCTTCGCCGTCATCAAGGCATCCACGCCGGCGCGGGTGATGGAGAACCGCGCCGCGATGGAGATCGGCTTCAACCAAGCAGAGCTGGAACAGCTCGACCGGATGTTCCCACCACCAACCAGCAAGGTGCCGCTCGAGATGCTCTGATCTGCGGCAACTCCAGCTGTCGGAGCACCTCGCCGACGCGATAGGCACGGCCGTCACAGCACGCAAACCCCAACCCGCTGCGCCGTGGGATCCGGGCCGAAACCGCTTATGGCGGCCCATGCGATGTTGAGGGACCGGGCGTTCGACACCATCATCAGCCGTGCGGTCGAGAAGCTGTGTCCGCGGTGACGCGTGATTGAAGGACACTTTCGACTGGAAACGGAACGGAACGCTTGAACCGAGGCTGGGAGGTGAGCGCTTCGCCGGCGCGTTCGCACCGACACGAACCAGATCGTCGTATCAGGCGGTGACGGTTGGTGCTCGAAAACCGTCGTTGTGGGGTGTCGGCCCTCACCGCCGCCAGGCGTCCGAGGTCAGCAGTGGGGCGGCCTGGGCCCCCATCAGGCCCATCCCGCCGTCCACCGTCCAGGACGCGCCGGTGACGTAGGCGGCGGCGGGGGACGCGAGAAAGGCGACGACGGCGGCGATCTCGCGCGGATCACCGGGCCTCCCGGCCGGAATGCCGGGGCGGTCGACGGTGTACGGGTCGACTCCGTCCAGTCCCGTCATGGGTGTCGCGATCTCGCCCGGGGCCACCGTATTGGCGGTGATGCCGTGGACGGCGAGTTCCAACGCAGCGGTGCGGATCAGGCCGGTGATCCCGTGCTTGGCGGCGGAGTAGGCGGCGGCGCCCATGCCCGGGAGGTCGGCGTGCACGCTGGTCACGGCCAGGATCCGGCCACCCCGGCCGGCCTCGATCATCCGCTGCGCGGCCCGCTGGACGCCGACGAACGCCGCGTCGAGGTTGAGCGTCAGCGTGTGCCGCCAGGTCTGCAGGTCGAGGTCGACGAGGCGGCCGCCGGGGCCGCCGCCGGCGTTGTGCACGTAGACGTCGAGACCACCGAGATCGACGGCCAGACCGTCGACGGCGGTAGCGATCTCGGACAGGCGGGTGGCGTCCATCCGGGCCACCGCCGCTCGCCGACCCAGCCGGACGATCTCGACGGCCACCGCCTGTGCCGCGGACTCGTCGGTGAACCAGGTCAGGCCGACGTCCATCCCCGCCGCGGCGAGCGCCAGTGCGGTGGCCCGGCCGATACCGGATTCGCCGCCGGTGACGACCGCAGTCGTGGGTGGCACGGCGCGGACGCTTTCGGTGGCGTTCACGGCGCAGGCGCGGGGTCGTGGAGACGGGGCATGGGTACACACGGTAGGCCCGGGACCGTCTCGGGCGGCGACGGTGGGGGAACCATGGCGACAGCAGCGGCAGGCCCGGAACGCACCTCCGACGGGCGGTACGTGGTCATCGACGGCCGCCGCTGGCGGGCCACCGATCCCGAGATCCCCGACGACGCGGCGGCGGTGCTGCGCCGTGAGTTGATGAGCGCCCGGCGGGCGGTGGGGGCGGCGCTGAAGGCGGCGGAACCGGACGCCGAGCGGGCGGCGCGTGACCGGGTGCAGCGGGCGAAGGTGGCGCTGGGTGAGCGGGGCACCCCCTGGTGGGAGCAGAACGCAACGGAGCGGCGGCAGCGGTGGGCGGCGTTGGTCGAGGAGCTGTCGGACGACGGGTGAGCGCCAGCGGGGCATCGCACCCGGACCGGGCGCCGACGCCACGGGACGTCGAGCCGGACCGCCGGCGGCGGTGCACTGCCACCGTAGGCCGTCCGCGCACCCGTACCGGTCGTCGACCGCACGGGATGCCGAGCCGGACCGCTGGCGGCGGTGACACTGCCGCCGTAGGCCGTCCGCGCACCCGTACCGGTCGTTGTCCGCACGGGATGCCCCGCCGGGCCTGCGGCGTGACACGGCCGCCGCAGGCCGCGGGAACACCCTCGAGGCTCGCGGACAGCCCCGGTTCGCCAGGCCGGGCCAGCCGCCGCGGGTCGGCCGCCTGCGGGCCGACAGCCCGCCCGCACCACCCGCGGACGGCATGGGACGCCGACCGGATCGGCGGCGGTGCCAAGTCCGCCGCGAACCGTCCGCGCACCCACGCCGTCGGAGCTGGGTACCGTCGGCCGCGTGGACCGACCCGAGTGGGACCTGGTGATCATCGGCGGCGGCCCGGCGGGGACCTCCGCCGCCGCGGCGGCCCTGACCGCCGATCCGGGCCTGCGGGTGCTCATCGTCGACCGGCAGGACTTCCCGCGCGACAAGGTGTGCGGGGACGGCATCGCCGCCGAGGCGCTGGACGGGCTCGCCGCGCTCGGGTTCGACCTGGATGCGGTGCTGGACGGCTGCCCGCCCCTGGGCCGGCTGCGGCTGACGGCACCGGGTGGCACGGTGGTCGACCGCCGGATGGCACGCACGGTGCGGGTGATCCCGCGGGAGTTGCTGGACGCCCGGCTGATGGCCGACGTGCGCGCCCGCGGCGTGGCGTTCGAGCGGCGCACGGTGCGGGATGTCGTCGCCGCGGCCGATCACGTGGTGGTCGACGGGACGCTGCGGGCGTCGGTCGTCATCGGCGCCGACGGCGCGGAATCGACGGTGCGGCGGGCGGCGTCGGCGCAGCGCGGCCGGCGGCCGGCCGATGTCCCGCGGCGGGTCGCACTGGCCATGCGCGGGTACGCCGCGGAGCTGCCCGGTCAGGCCGACACCCAGCTCATCACCATGTCGGCGCGGCACTGGCCGGCCTACGCCTGGAGCTTCCCGCTGGGCGACGGCCGGGCCAACGTCGGCTACGGCGAGCTGCTCACCGGACGCACGCTGAGCCGGGCCGATCTGGTCGCCGGGATGCGGCGGCTGCTGCCGGGGCTCGACCCGGAGCCGACCTCGCTGCGCGCGCACCGGTTGCCGCTGTCGCCGGGACGTCCGCGGATCGGTGACGGACGCGTGCTGCTGGCCGGTGACGCACTGTCGCTGGTCAACCCGCTCAGCGGGGAGGGGATCTTCTACGCGGTGACGTCCGGGGCGCTCGCGGGGCGTGCGGCGGCGGCCGCCGTCACCGGCGGCGGCGACCCCGGGGCCGCGTACCGGACCACGATGACCGCCACCCTGGGCCGACACCTGCGGACCACCGACGGTCTGGACCGGCTGCTCAGGCGGCCGTTGCTGCTCGACGCAGGGGTCCGCGCCGCGGCCGCCCGTCAGGGTGCCTTCGACGACCTGGTCCGGCTCAGCCTGGCCGACGGCACCTTCACCGCACGGCTGGCCGCCGGGGTCGTGGGCCAGCTGCTGCCGGCGCCGGTCCGCCCCCGCGTACGGTGACCGATCGGGGACGGGTCGCCGCCGTGCGTCCGGCTCCGGCGACCCGCACCGGGCGTCACCGACCGACCCACCGCCCCGGAGGCCTGCCGTGCCCACCTTGCTGCACCTCGACTCGTCGGCCGACCGCACAGGCTCCGTCAGCCGCACCCTGACGGCCCGGTTCGCCGCGGGCTGGACCGCCAACGGCGCCGACCACGCGGTCGTCCGTCGGGATCTGCACGCCGACCCGCTCCCGCACCTCGCGACCCACGTCCTGCACTGGGCGCCGCATCTGCGCCGGCCGGACGAGACGGTGCCGGCCGCCGCGGAGGATCTGCAGCGGACCCTGATCGACGAGCTCCTGGCCGCGGACGTCGTCGTCGTCGGAGCCCCGATGTACAACTGGTCGCTGCCGTCGACGTTGAAGGCGTGGGTCGACAACATCCACGTCCCCGGAACGACCGCCCCGTTCGGCGACGGGCCGCAGCCGATGGCCGGCCGCCCGGTGGTGATCGTGTCCAGCCGCGGTGCCCAGTACGGGCCGGACACGGCCAACGCCGGCTTGGACCACGAGATCCCGGCGCTGCAGCAGGTTCTCGGGGTCGCTTTGGGAATGAGCGTCTACGTCGTCACAGCGGAGCTCACGCTGGCCGGTCGGATCGCCGCCATGGCGCCGCTGGCCGGCGAGGCCGAGGCGAGCCTCGCCGCCGCCGAAATCGCCCTGGACGCCGTGGTCGCCCGTCTCGCCTGACCCGCCGCTCCGACCGCTCACGGCCCGGACCCGGGCGACCGCTGACCGGGCGGCGGTGGCGACGGTCCCGGTCCGGGGGGCCGATCAGGGAACGCGCTCGAGCGCAGGAAAGGGCCGTCAGCGGTCGGGGCCCGGGCCGGGCTGACAGTTCGGGCACCACCAGGTCCGGCGCCGACCGGGGTCACCGGGGACCTCGGCGACGACCCGGATGGTGGTGCCACAGCGGCGGCACGGGTCACCGGCGCGACCGGAGACCCAGTGCTGTTCGCCCGGCCGGGTGTTCCCGGTCGTCACCTGCATGGCACCGGGCACGGTCGCCGACTGCTTGAGCGCCCGCGCCGCCAGCCGCACCGTCGCCGGCAGGTCGACCTCACCGACCGGCGTCCACGGGCTGTAACCGCGGAGGAAGCACAGCTCGTTGGCCCACAGGTTGCCCAGGCCGGCCATCAAGCGCTGATCCAGCAGCGCCGCGGCCAGCGGCCGGGTCGGATCGGCGCCCAGCCGGGCGACGGCCTCGGCCGCGTCCCAGTCGGCGCGCAGCGGGTCCGGCCCGAGGTGCCCGATCAGGTCCGATTCCCGGTCGGTGGCGACGAGGTCGACGACCGGCAGGCTGACACCGTAGGCCGTGGCCCCGCTGTCCAGGGCCATCAGCACCCTGACGTCGGGCAACAGCCGCCGGGGGAGCTGCCGCCCCGGCCGCGTCACCGTCCACGACCCGGTCATCTTCAGATGCGTGTGCAGCGTGACGTTCTCCGACAACCGCGTCAGCAGGTGCTTGCCGTGGGTGTCGTGGTTGAGGATCGTCAGACCGGCCATCCGGACGTCGGCGTGGGCGGCGACGCGCAGTTCGCCGTGCGTGATGGTGCGCCCGTCGAGCGAGGAGCGCAGTCGTCGCGCCAGCTGGAACACCGTGTCACCTTCGGGCATGCGGTTGTTCTCCCCGTTGGGGTGCCGGTGTCAAACGGGCTCAGCCCAGCGGTGCGGTCAGTTCCCCGTGGATGCCGTCCGGGTCGGTGAACGACAGGATGGCCAGACCGGAGTCCGTCAGATCGATGATCTCGCCGTGTTCGACGTCGTGGGCGACGAACCAGGCGGCGGCGTCGATCAGCACCTCGCGCGACTCGACGAGAAAGCTGAAGTGGTCCAGACCCACGTGCTCGGAGTCGAACCGTTGACCGCCGGGCGCACTGGGGCGCAGTCCGAACAGTGCGCCGCTCGGCGTCTGGTAGACCACGCCGCCGAAGAACTCCTGCGGTGAGGAGGTGACCCCGGGCTCATCGACCCGGGCCGAGTTGTCGACGGCGGTCGGCCAGCCGAACAGCTCGTCGTAGAACGACTTCGATCGTCCGATGTCGGTGACGGTGATGCGGACATGGGCGTAACCACTGCTGGGGATGGGCATGTCGGAGTCCTACCCGAGCACCGACCGGAGCAACCCCGGGTTGCTCCGACCGGGGCGGCGACACCCGTACGGTCAGCCGCCCTGCCCACTGCCCGCCACGTTGACCAGCCAGTTGATGCCGAACCGGTCCACGCACATGCCGAAGGTGTCGCCCCACGGTGCGGGCTCCATCGGCACGGTGACCGTGCCGCCGTCGACCAGCTTGTCCCAGTAGCCGCCGAGTTCGGTGAGGTCGTCCCCGCTCAGCGAGACCGACACCGAGTCGCCGACGGTCAGCGGCATGGACGGCGGGGTGTCCGACGCCATCAGGGTGAAGCCCTGGGTGGTGGTCAACTGACCGTGCATGACGTGGTCGGCCAGCGCCGGGTCGTCCGACATCCCGAATTCGCCGAAGGTGCTGATGTTCAGCTCGCCGCCGAAGACGGACCGGTAGAACTCGAGGGCCTCCCGCGCGTTGTCACGGAAGCTGAGGTAGGGATTGAGCACGCTGGACATGGCGCCGCCTTTCCATCGGAGCTGACCGGAGCGCATGCATTCTCGCGCCGACCGGCCGCGCCGACAACCGGACGCGGACGCGCCGCCCGTCCCGGATGGATCGGGGACGGACGGCGCGGGTCGGGATGGGCTCAGACGGCCTGGATGGCGGGGTACACCGGTCGCCACATCGCCTGGTGCACCTGCTGGATGGCGTCGTCCAGACCGGTCCGCGCCAGGCCCTCGGCGACGGCTGCCCGGGCGACCGCGATGGCCACGGCGGCCGAGGCGCGCCGCAGGTTGTCCATCGACGGCAGCAGTGGTGCGCCGGGCGTCGTGGCGTCGCTCATCCCGGCGACCGCGTCGGCGGCCGCGGCGATCATGCGGTCGGTGATCCGGCTCGCCCTGACGACGGTGACGCCGAGTCCGAGGCCGGGGAAGACCAGGGCGTTGTTGGCCTGTGCGATCGCGTAGCTGCGACCCTCGTGGACCACCGGTTCGAACGGGCTGCCGGTCGCGGTGAGGACGCGGCCGTCCGTCCAGGCGATGAGGTCCGCGGGCAGTGCCTCGCACTTCGAGGTCGGATTCGACAGCGGCATGATGATCGGCCGCTCGGTGTGGGCGGCCATGTCGCGCACGATCGCCTCGGTGAAGGCGCCGGTCTGGGTGGACGTGCCGATCATCATCGTGGGGCGGGCGTGCGCCACGACCGAGGCCAGACCGATCCTGCCGTCGGCGTCGACCCAGTCGGCCACGTCGGCCCGCGAACGGGCGTAGGGCACCTGGAAATCCAGCAGTTTCATGTCGTCCAGCAACAGCCCACTGCGCGTCAGCGGGTAGAAGCGGGAGGTCGCCTCCTGCCGCGACAGCCCCTCGCGGACCATCTGGTCACGCATCATGTCGGCGATGCCCAGACCCGCGGTGCCGGCTCCGTAGATGACGACCCGCTGGTCGCTGATCCGGGTGCCGGCCGCCTTCACCGCGGAGAACGCGGCGGCGAGGACCACCGCCGCGGTGCCCTGCATGTCGTCGTTGAAGGTGCAGCAGGTGCCGGCGTACTTGTCGAGGATGCGGCGGGCGTTGGCGGCCCCGAAGTCCTCCCAGTGCAGCATCGCGTTCGGGAACAACTTCGCGCACGCCGTCACGTAGGCCTCGATGAGGTCGTCGTAACGCCGCCCGCGGACCCGGGCGTGCCGTTCCCCGAGGTACATGTCGTCGTTGAGCAGCGTCAGGTTGTCGGTGCCCATGTCCAGCACCACCGGCAGCACCCGGCGGGGGTGGATGCCGGCGGCGGCGGTGTAGACGGCCAGCTTGCCGATGGAGATCTCGATGCCGCCCACGCCCTGGTCACCGATCCCGAGGATGCCCTCGGAATCGGTGGCCACCAGCAGGTCGACGTCGTCCTCGCCGAGACCCGTGTTGCGCAGAGCGGTCTCGACGTCCTCGGGGTGGTCCACCGACAGGTAGACGCCCCGCGGCCGGCGGAATTCGTGGCTGAACCGTTCGATCGCCAGGCCCACGGTCGGGGTGTAGACGACGGGCAGCATCTCGGAGAGGTGCTCGGTGAGCAGCCGGTAGAACAGCACCTCGTTGCGGTCGCGCAGGTTGGCCAGGTAGACCCACTTGCGCAGATCGCCGGACTGCTCGAGGTACTGCGCGTACACCCGGCGGACCTGACCGTCCAACGTGGTGACCCCCGTGGGGAGAAGCCCCGTCAACCCCAGCGAGTCGCGCTCCTCGAGCGTGAACGCGGTGCCCCGGTTGATGGTCGGCGACGCGAGGACGGCGGAGCCGCGGGCGGCGATCCGCGCGACCACCCGGCCGTCCTCGGTGACCAGCTGGTAGGGGACGTTCGTCACGGCGGGTTCCTTCATCGGTGATCGGGCGGGACGGTCGGGCCGGCGGGTGTGCCGCTGCGGGGTCAGACCGCGGCGTGCGGCCGTGGGGTCGACTCGTCGGTGACGAGGACCTTCTTCGGCGCCTCCTGCGTGCCCGGGACGTGGTGGTGCTCGTCGAGCATGTCGGTGTCGTCGAACGGATCCTGACGGGAGAAGACCCGCTTGACCTGATCGTTGTCGACCTCCCTGACCCAGTGCCCGATGATCAGGGTGGCCACCGCGTTGCCCGAGAAGTTGGTCAGCGCGCGGGCTTCGGACATGAAGCGGTCGATGGCCACGATGAGGCCGACGCCGGGGACGAGATCCGGCCGGTGCGAGGCGAGACCGCCACCGAGGGTGGCGAGGCCGGCACCGGTGACGCCGGCGGCGCCCTTGCTGGCGATGATCATGAACAGCAGCAGGGAGATCTGCTCGGAGCCCGACAGCGGGGTGCCCAGGGCGTTGCCGATGAACAGCGAGGCCATCGTCAGGTACATGGCGGTGCCGTCCAGGTTGAACGAGTAGCCGGTCGGGACGACGATGCCGACGACGGGGCGGGACACGCCCAGGTGCTCCATCTTGGCGATGAGGCGGGGCAGCGCCGTCTCGGACGACGAGGTCGCCACGATCAGCAGGTACTCCTGGCGCAGGTAGTACATCAAGCTGAAGATGCTGTGCCCGGTGGTGAACTTCAGCAGGGCGCCGAGGATGACGACGACGAACACGAGGCAGGTGGCGTAGAAGACGCCGACGAGCATGCCGAGCGCGGCGATGGCCGACCAGCCGGTGTTGCCGACGACGCCGGCGATGGCGCCGAAGGCACCGATCGGGGCGAGCCACATGATGCCGGCGAGGATCTTGAAGACGAGCTTCTGGATGCTGGCGATGCCGTTGAGGATCGGCTCGCCCTTCTTGCCCATGGCCTGCAGCGCGAACCCGACGATAAGGGCGACGAAGAGGGCCTGCAGCACCGAACCGGAGGTCAGCGAGGACAGCAGGGACGTCGGGATGATGTCCAGCAGGAAGTTCCCGGAACCCGGCGTCTTGGGGACCTCGTAGGCCGCACCCGCGGCCTGCAGGCTGTCGCCGGGGTGGATGACGTTGCCGACGAGCAGTCCCAGCACGAGCGCGAAGGTCGACATCACGACGAAGTACAGCAGGGCGATGCCGCCGACCTTGCCGACCTGGGAGGCCTTCCGGATGGAACCGATGCCTAGCACGATCGTGCAGAAGATGATCGGGCCGATCATCATCTTGATCAGGTTGACGAACGCGGTGCCGATGGTGGCCAGCCCGGCCGCGTCCTTCTTGAAGATGAGGCCGACGGCGATGCCGAGGACGACCGCGACGATCACCGCGATGTAGAGCCAGTGGGTGCCGACCTTCCGCTTCGGCTTCCCCTCCGGAATGGTGACGGTTCCTGCCATAGCAACCTCCGTGATTCGGGCCCGGGCAATCCATTGACCGGTGCTGGGAGAACTGTGCGGGAGAGCTCGGCGACGGGTCTCGGTTGTGTTCGTTGTGTTCAGCCAGGACCGCCGGCGTGGAGAATGTGACGATGATGACAGCCAGATCCCGGGTCCGCCGGGTCAGCGTGGCGAGCCAGCTGCTCATCCTGCAGACGCTGTTGCTGCTGTTCGTGCTGGGTGCCGCCGGTCTGACCAGCGTGCTGTTGGCCGCGAACCGCGAGGATCAGGACACCACGGACGAGGTGCTGCGGGTGGCCGACGCGGTCGCCACCGATCCCTGGGTGGGCGCCCAGATCGCGACCACCGACCCGACCACCACGTTGCAGCCGTACACCGAGCGACTGCGGTCCGCGACGGGGGCGGACTTCATCGTCGTCATGGACCCCGACCGCACCCGGTTCACCCACACCGACCCCACCCAGATCGGCGGCCGCTTCCTCGGCAACATCGACCGGGCGCTGGCCGGGCAGACCTTCACCGAGACCTACACCGGCACCCTCGGGCCGTCGGTGCGGGCGGTGTCGCCGATCCGGGACGCCGCCGGCGCGATCGTGGCGCTGGTCAGCGTCGGTGTCACCACCGACGCCATCCACAGCCAGTTCGTCGCCCAGCTCCCCGTCCTGCTCGTGGGACTGATGGTGGCCCTGCTGACCGCACTCGTGGGGGCGACGTTGGTGAGCCGCCGGCTACGGCGGCAGACGAGCGGTCTGGACGCGAAGGGGCTGGAGGAGCTCTACGCCTCCCACGACGCGGTGCTGCACTCGATCCGCGAGGGACTGGTGGTGGTCGACGACACGCGCACCATCGCCATGATCAACGACGAGGCGGTGCGACTGCTGGGCGTCCCCGGGGCGCGGGCCGGCGCCCGGATCGCCGACCTCCCGCTGCCCGAGAATCTCCTCGACCTGCTGGGGTCGGGCGTCGGGGCCCGCGACGAGATGCATCTGGCCAACGACCGGGTGCTGGTGGTCAACCAGTCCGACGCGACCTTCCACGGCCGCACCTACGGCACCGTGGCGACGCTGCGCGACCGCACCGAGATGGAGTCGCTCACCGGCGAACTCGACACCGTCCGCGCGTTCGCCGAGTCGCTGCGCTCGCAGGCCCACGAGGCCTCCAACAAGCTGCACACCGTGGTCACACTGGTCGAGACCGGCCGGTACGACGCCGCCGTCGAGTACGCGACCTCGGAACTCGAGCTGTCGCAATGGCTCACCGACCGGGTGGTGGAGTCCGTCGCGGAGCCGGTGCTGGCCGCCCTGTTGCTGGGCAAGACGTCGCAGGCGGCCGAACGCGGGGTCGAGCTGCGGATCACCGACGACACCCGGGTGCCCGCCGGGGCCGTGCCGGTCGGGGACCTGGTCACCGTTCTGGGCAACCTCGTCGACAACGCCCTGGACGCGACGGCGGAGGGGCCGCTGGACGGGGTGCGGGTGGTCGAGGTGGCGGTGCTGCCCGAGGACGGCGATCTCGTCGTCGAGGTCTCCGACTCCGGACCGGGACTTCCCCCGGAGGTGCAGCGGTCGGCCTTCACCCGTGGTTGGTCGACCAAGGTCGTGACCACCCCCGGCGGCCGCGGCCTCGGACTGGCCCTCGTCGACCAGGTCGTGCGCCGGCACCGCGGCAGCATCGAGGTCGACGACGGTCCGCTCGGTGGCGCGCACTTCACCGTGCGGCTGCCCATGGCCGGTGCGCCGACGCCGGGGCCACGCCCGGTCGTCGCGGCGACCTCGTGACCGGCGCAGCGCCCCGTCCCGGCGTCGGCGAGATCGCGGTCCTCGTGGTGGAGGACGAACCACTGACGGCCGAGGCCCACGCGGAGTTCGTCGGACGGGTGCCGGGGTTCCGCGTCACCGGGACGGTGAACAACGCCCAGGCGGCCATGGCGTTCCTGAAACAGCACCGGGTCGACATGGTGCTCCTGGACTTCAACCTGCCGGACGCGCACGGACTCGAGATCTGCCGGGCCCTGCGGATGGCCCGGGCCGACGTCGACGTCATCGCGGTGACGGCCAACCGTGACCTGCCCTCGGTCCGCGCGGCGGTGTCGCTGGGGGTCGTGCAGTACATCCTCAAACCGTTCACCTTCCGCTCGTTGCAGGACAAGCTGGTGCAGTACCGGGAGTTCCGGCAGCAGCTCCGCGACGGCGCCAGCATCTCCGGTCAGCTCGACATCGACCGGGCGCTGGCGACACTGCGCCGCGGTGGCGGGGAGTCGTTGCCGTCGGGACTGACGGAGGCGACGCTGCAGGACGTCTCGAGGGTGCTGCAGGAGCAGCGGGCGGCCGCGGCGGACACCGGGTTGTCGGCCCTGGAGGTCGCGACCCGCAGCAATCTGTCCCGGGTCACCGCGCGGCGCTACCTCGAGCACCTGGTGGACTCCGGGCCGGTGCAGCGGCACCAGCGGCACGGCCGCAGCGGCCGGCCGGAGATCGAGTACCGCTGGACGGCGTCGTGAGACCGGCCCGACGCACCCGGAGTCGGCTGTGTCACAGTGGACGCATGACCGAACCGAGGTTGGAACCCGAGGATCTCCCCGCAGGTGACACGCCGGACTACCCGGCGATCGACCCGTCCGAGCCCGTCCCCGACGATCCGGGGGAGTTGCTGCCCGACACCCCGGAGACGTTGCCGCCGGCTCCGGTCGAGCCGCTGCCCGAGGAGCCGGTGCACCCGCTGCACCCCAACGACCCGCTCAATCCGGATGATCCCGATGAGCCGGGTGGGCCCACCCACGTCCCGGTCCCCGCGTGAGGGGGCGGGGCGCCGATGACAGGATTGCCGCTCGCGCCCGCCGGGCAGTGAGATCCGCATGCCACTGAGTTCTGCCGAGGGAAAGTCCTGGACCAAGGGACGTGTCGACGCGCTGGCCGCCGAGTCGGGGCCGCTGGTCGTGCTCGACGTCGGTCCCGGCGTGGGCACCTACGCCAAACTGCCTGCGGGACCGTCGATCTCCCGCTTGATCGGGCTCGAGATCTACGAGCCCTACGTCCACACGTACCGGCTGAACGACTACTACGACGAGATCGTCGTCGGCGACGCACGCGAGATCGACCTGCCTGTCTGCGATGTCGTCATCCTCGGTGACGTCGCCGAGCACATGACCGAAGCGGACGCACTCGACCTGTGGGAACGCTCCGCGGCCGCCGCGCGCCGCGCCGTGTACCTGTCGATCCCTATCGTGCACTATCCGCAGGGCGAGATCGAGGGCAACGAGCACGAGCACCACGTGGTCGACGACTGGGACCACGACAAGGTGCGCGCCGCGTTCACCGGCATCGGCGAGTTCTGGACGGGTACCGAGGTGGGGGTCTACGAGCGTCGGACCGGCTGAATTCCGGCTCGGGCGAGCGGCCCGACCGACTCAGCGCCGGTCGAGGCGGTCGTTGATGGTGGTGAGGGCGCGGCGCAGACCCGCGACTTCGGCGACGTCGTAGAACGCGTTGGTGAAGCTGCCGCCACCCAGCATCTCCGCACCGGTGTTGTCGGGAGTGACGCCGAAGAAACCACCACGGCGACCCTTCCACCACGGCTGGTCGTCACTTCCCCGGGTTTGCAGCAACACGGTGAGGTGCGAGCCGTCGGCGGTGCCCGAGACGGTGAGCGGCGCGTACCGGAGCGGGATCTCGGTGGTGGCGCCGCCGCTCACGATGGAAGCGGTGTCGGTGGACAGGCCGTAGACGGTGGCGCGCGCACGCCGCGCCTTGAACACGAAGCGGCCCGCGACCGCCCACAGGGCGACGCCCGTGATCACGGCTCCGACGACCCGGAAGAACCACGGCGCCCCACTGCTGATCGCCTGGTACAGCCAGAACGCGGTGAAACCCAGCATGAGGACGCTGGTCGGGATCATCACCCGGTCCACCCTGGTGAACCGCTTCCGCGCGTCGGGGCGACCGGCCCAGAGCAGCGTCTCGCCGACGGGAAGGTGTGGCTGCAGCACGATCCTGGGGTCGGTGTCCGTCACGGTGCCGCCTGCGGGGTCGGGGCGGGCCGGAGGACGTCGGCGCCGTCGCCGGTGCGCCCTTCCACCAGCTCGATCGCGGCGCGCATCCGCTCGTCGGACTGTTCTGACACCGATGCCCCCACCTCGTCGTCTCGTCTCACCCGATCGGCCGAGTGCTCGTGACGGCACGACGGTAGCTGCCCCTTCGGGACATCCCCGAGCCGGGACGTATCAGCGATGCCCGCACGGTGCTCTGCCCGGATGACGCTCGCGACGCCGACCCGATCCGCCCACCCTTAGCCCCGAACCGAGGACCAGCCATGACGATGACGTCACCGCACCGATCCGACACCACCACCGACCCGCACATCAGCTCCCCGGGAACGGCACCCGTGCCGATCCCCGGCCGCGATTTGATGCGACCCCACCGTCACATCGACGCCCCCACCACCGTTCTCGCGACCGGCGACACCGGTGACCAGGTCGCCGCCCTGCACGCGTATCTCACGCGGTTCGGCTACTTCCCCAACCCCGGCATCCGCACGGGGAACCTGCTGTTCCGCCCGGTGATGGCGTTCGGCCCCGGCGACTCCACCACCTACGACGACGCGACGGCGACCGCCGTCGGCCAGTTCCAGCAGCAGCACGGCCTGCCGGTCACCGGCGCGGTCGACGAGGCCACCCTGGAGCTCATGGGCCGGCCGCGCTGCGGCTTCCCCGACCAGCCGGTCGTCGGCGGCGACGGGATCGCGCCGTTCGTCGCCCAGGGCAACCGCTGGACCTCCCACCAGGTCTCCTACCACTTCAACGGCTTCTCACCCGATCTGAGCCAGGCCGACCAGCGTGCCGCCCTGCGCGGCGCCTTCGACCGGTGGGCGGCGGTCTGCCCGCTGGACTTCACCGAGAACCCGGTGACCGGCGACATCCGGATCTCCTGGGTCAACGGCGACCACGGCGACGGATCGCCGTTCGACGGTCCCAGCGGTGTGCTCGCGCACTGCTTCTACCCGCCGCCCAACGGAGGCGACATCGCCGGCGACTGCCACTTCGACGACGCCGAGACATGGTCGGTCAGCACCCCGCCCACCGGGATCGACCTGCCCACCGTGGCGTTGCACGAGCTCGGCCACGGTCTCGGCCTCAACCACTCCGCCGACCCGGACGCGGTGATGTACGCCTACTACGGCGGTCCCCGACGCGAACTGAGGGCCGACGACATCGCCGGTATCCGGTCCATCTACGGTGCGCGGCTGCGCTGGGCGTCTCTCGGCGGCATCGTCTCCGACGCCCGGGTGGCCGACAACGCCGACGGGCGCATGGAGGTGTTCGTCCGGGGTGCCGACAACGCGCTCTGGCACATCTGGCAGACCGCCCCCAGCAACGGATGGGGCGGCTGGAGCTCCCTCGGCGGCGTCATCCAGGGTGCGCCGACCGTGGGGCGCAACGCCGACGGTCGGCTGGAGGTCTTCGCGCGCGGCACGGACGGCGCGCTGTGGCACCGCTGGCAGACCGCGCCGAACGGCACCTGGAGCGGCTGGGAATCCCTGGGCGGGGGCATCTTCCAGCCGGTGGTGTCGAGCAACGCCGACGGCCGGTTGGAGGTGTTCGTGAAGGGCCTCGACGGTGCGCTCTGGCACATCTGGCAGGTCCGCCCGAACGGCACCTGGAGCGGCTGGGAGTCTCTCGGCGGCGTTCTCGGCAGCACGGTCGCCGTCGACCGGAACCAGGACGGCCGGCTGGAGGTGTTCGTCCGCGGCACCGACGGCGCGCTGTACCACCAGTGGCAGGTGGCCCCGAACGGCACCTGGAGCGGCTGGGCGTCCCTCGGCGGCGTGATCACCGAGGCGCCCGCGGTCGGCCGTAACGCCGACGGACGGCTCGAGGTCTTCGCCCGCGGCACCGACGGTGCCTTGTGGCACCTCTGGCAGGTCGCCCCGAACGGCACGTGGAGCGGCTGGGCGTCCCTCGGCGGCGGCATCACCCTCCCGGCGGTCCGCGCCAACGCCGACGGACGGCTCGAGGTGTTCGTCCGGGGCGGTGACGGTGCGCTGTGGCACATCTGGCAGCTGGTCCCGAACGGCGGCTGGGGTGGCTGGTCGTCGCTCGGCGGCTTGCAGACCGAGGGACCCACCGTCGGTCGCAACGCCGACGGCCGACTCGAGGCGTTCGTCCGGGGCGGCGACGGCGCGCTCTGGCACACCTGGCAGAGCACACCGAACGGGGTGTGGAACTGATCGACTGTCCGCGGGGGCGGGGCCTGTCCGGGCTCCGCCCCCCGGTGTCGGGTCAGTCGGCCGGGCGGCGGAACACCGCCCGCCAGAACAACCGTCCGGGAGCGCGCTCCGACGGCAGCCGCTCGACCGTGACCGGCTCGAGCAGGTCGGTGAAGGCCGCGACGTCGGTCTCGGTGAGCGGCCACGGCGGACCGGCCGTGAGATCGTCGTCCGGCCGGGCGGCGAACACGGTGAGCACCAGGCGGCCGCCGGGGGCCAGCAGCCCGGCCACCGCCGCCGTGGCCGCGGCGCGGACCTCGCGCGGCAGGGCCTGGACGGTGTAGACGTCCACGACCAGTTCGAAGGCCCGGTGCCAGGATGCGGGCGGCGCGAACAGGTCGGCGTGGCGGTAGTCCACCGCCGAGCGTGGATACCGCCGACGGGCCAGTTCCACGGCCGTGGCCGAGACGTCGAAGGCGACGGTGGGGACACCGAGGGCGGCGACGTGTTCGGCGTCGGCTCCCAGCCCACAGCCCACCACCACGGCCGATGCCGGCCGCCATCCCGGTGGCCGGTCGGCCGTCCATCCGGCCAACAGCGGCTGCGGTTCACGGGAGTCCCACGGCATCGTGGTCTCGCCGTCCCGGGCCCGGCTCCAGAGCCGGTCGAACCAGCCCGTCGGGTCGCCCGCCGCGACCGCCTCGGCCGCGAGCCGGTCCGCCTCGCCGGGCCACGGCCGCGGCGTCGGGCGGGGCGGGATCGGGCCGCCGCTGCCGGAAGCACCCATGACCGTGAGGGTAGACCGCCCTCCGGTGGCGTGATCGTCGACGGCGACGCCGGCCAAGTGCGGGGCGGCCGTCCTCCCGCGCACCGCCCGCCGACCGCCACCGCAGCGCCGCGACGGGACGGGACGGCGGGCACTGCTCCGCCCCGTCGGTCACCCGCGGCGGCGACCACCCGGCAAGCCCGTGGGATCATCGACCCATGTCGGTCACCGCGCGGTATCTCATGATCAACCAGGACGAGCTGACCGCCCTGCTGGACTCCGGCGTCGACCTGCTCGACGACGTCCGCACGCTCGAGCGCGACCCGGCCCACGAGGTGCTCGATCTCGGATCGTTGTGGGACGCCCTGCATTTCGTCATTACGGGGGTGAGTGCGTCGACCCCGTTGGACGACGACCCGATCAGCGACGCCATCGTCGGGGTGCAGTTGTTCTTCGAGGACGACGACGCCGACTTCATCGCCTTCACCCCGGCCCCCGACCTGCCCGCGCTGATCGCCGGTCTGAAGGCCGTGGACGTGCCGGCCCGCGGCCGTGCCTTCACCCCGACGGCGGCCGAACGCGTCGAGGCCTACCCGGACGGGATCTTCGACGGTGACCGGGAGGATCTGGTCAGTCGGCTGTTCACCGCTGTGGAATCCCTGATCGACTTCTACGAGCGGGCCGCCGCGTCGGGTCGGCACGTGATCGTCAGCATCGTCTGATCGGCCCGCCGGGGCACCACCCGCGGATGACCCCAGCCGGACGGCGGGCGCAGCGGCGATCTGCACCCGTCCGGACCTGCCGGGGCCCGGCCGGAGTGCCCTACGGTCCTGCGGATGACCACACCTGACACGGCGGGTGACTTCCCACCCGCGGGAACCGAGACCCAGAACCTGCTGGGCGCGCTCGACCGGATCCGCCGGACGTTCCACTGGAAGTGCAGCGGTCTGGACGCGGCGGCGATGCGGACGCCGCTCGCGCCGTCGTCCATGACCCTCGGCGGACTCGTCCGCCACCTCGCCTTCGTCGAGCAGGTCACCTTCACCTGGACGCTGCGCGGCGCCGATCCGGGGCCGCCCTGGAATGAGGACCACGACGAGCCGGACTGGGAATGGAGCACGGCCGCTGCTCACACCCCCGACGAGCTCCTCGCCGCCTGGCGGGCGGCGGTGGCCGCCTCGGAAGCGGCGGTGACGGCTGCGGTCGCCGACGGCGGCCTCGATGCGATGACCGCCGTCCCGAAGGGTGAGGGACCGCTCAACGTCCGGCGACTCGTGGTCGACATGATCGAGGAGTACGCCCGCCACACCGGCCATGCCGACCTCATCCGCGAATCGATCGACGGCCTGGTCGGTGAGGACCCGCCGCGGTGACCGGAGTTCCGTCCGGTGCCGCCGGGTCGCAGCTCGTCGCGCCACTGCCGAGCGGGTCGAGCCTCGCTCGGCCGGCGGTCGAGCATGCGGTCGTCGTACCGCCGCCGGACGGTCCCTGACGGGGCCGGACACCTGACCGCAGCAGCCGTGACGGTGACCACCGGGCCGCTCGTCCGGGGAGGTGCTGCGGCGGCGCGGCCACCTCCACCGCGCGAGCGCGGACCTGTCGGAGTCGGTCGGCGGCCGACCGGAGCGGGTGACGTCACAATGAGGTGGTGCACGACGCCTGCGACCCCACCGGCCGGGCCACCGCCCTGCGCGACCTGCGGGCGGCGGACGCCGCGCGCGTGCTGGGCCTGCTCGATCCGGCGACCCTGCCGGAGCGCGCCCGGCACTGGACCGGGCAGGGACTCGTCACGCCGGCGGCGCTCGCACTGGCCGGGGGGACAGGCGGCACCGACCGGTTCCCGGTGCTGCTCGCCACAGTGGCCGCGGAACACGGGGTGTCGGTCGCGGACGTCCCGACCGCCCGGGCCGTCCACGCCGAAGCCGTCCTCGGGATGACCGGCGCGGCCTTCGGACCGGCGGTGTTCGAGCTCGCGAACACCGTCACCGACGGCCTCACCTCCCGGGTCCGCCGGTGGTGGCGGAGCCGGTCCGCGGGGTGAGTCCGATCCGTCGCCGTCGTCGCCGTCCTTCCCGGCGCGTGCGGCTCTGGCTCGCCGGTGCGGCGGTACTGCTGCTGGCCGCCGCCGTGTCGACCGGCGCCCGTGGCCAGCACTCACCGGCGCCGCTGTTCCTGATGGGCCTGGCGACCGCGGCGGCGGCATGGTGGGCGCACCGCCGCCGATGATCGCCGCCGACCCCGCGCGGGTGTGCCGGCGGTCACGTCTGGACTCCGGATCCCGTTGCGGTGCGATCCTTCTCACCCGGCCGGCTCTGAATCGGTTCGGGTGCGGTAGAGAACGGCCGCTGTCGCGGTCCCTCCGGGCCCTGCGGAACACCTGCCCGGGAAGGGCACGACCGTTCCGAGACCTGTGGCGGGGTCGGGTGTGTCGAGCATCTCGCGGCGGCCGGGCCCACCTCGTGTGATCCCCGGAACACCAGCCGGGACCGGCGCCCGGCCGCGATAGTTTCGAGCCGCGGGGTGCGCCGCGCACCTGGTCCGACCGCTCACCCCCGGCCACCGGCGTCCGCCCGCGGCGTCACCGACACCTGTTCCCACCACGACGATCTCGACGCGGCGACGCGGACTCGACGAGGAGCCTCTCCCTGATGACGGAATCACTCACCACCCTGCTGGCCGAACGTGCCCAGGCACCCAAGGAGTACGAGGACACCCTCGTCGACGCCCACCGCGCGAGCTGGATCCAGCGCGAGGAGCTCGCCGAGCAGATGATCCCGCTGATCGGCCAGCTGTACCGGCGTAACGACGTGGTGACCTCGGTGTACGGCCGCAGTCTGGTGAACCGGTCCGTCATCGGCCTGCTCAAGGCCCACCGCTTCGCCCGCCAGATCGACGACGTGGAACTGCCCCTGGAGGACACGCTGCCGGTGTTGCGGACGTTGGCCGCGCTCGACCTCGGCGCCGCCTCGATCGATCTCGCGCGGTTGTCCGCGGCCTACCGCACCGACGGGGCCGGGCGCTCCCTGGAGGACTACCTCCGAGCCGAGCTGGCGCCGGTCGTCGGCGGCCGCGGTCGGAGCGTCTCGCACAGCACCGATGTCGTGCTGTACGGCTTCGGTCGCATCGGGCGGCTGCTGGCCCGCATCCTGATCGAACACGCCGGTGGCGGCCAGAACCTGCGGCTGCGTGCGATCGTGGTGCGCAAGAGCAACGTGCCGACAGCCAACGACATCGTCAAACGGGCGAGCCTGCTGCGCCGCGACACCATCCACGGCCCGTTCGACGGCACCATCACCGTCGACGCCGAGAACAACACCATCCTCGCCAACGGCACCCTCATCCAGGTCATCTACTCCGACGACCCGTCGACGGTCGACTATCCGTCGTACGGGATCGACGACGCCATCGTCATCGACAACACCGGCAAGTGGCGCAAGCCGGACGGCCTCTCGCTGCATCTGCAGTCCCCGGGGGTGGCCCGGGTGCTGCTCACCTCGCCGGGCGGCGGCGGCCTCAAGAACGTCGTCCACGGCATCAACCACACCGACATCACGCCGGACGACACCATGATCACCGCGGCGTCGTGCACCACGAACGCGATCACGCCGGTGCTGAAGGTCGTCAACGACCGGTGGGGGATCGTGCACGGGCACGTCGAAACCGTCCACTCCTTCACCAACGACCAGAACCTGGTCGACAACTTCCACGCCGGTGACCGCCGCGGTCGCTCCGCGGCGCTGAACATGGTGATCGCCGAGACCGGCGCGGCCAAGGCGGTCGCCAAGGCCCTGCCCGAGCTCGCCGGCAAGCTCACCGGCAGCGCGATCCGGGTCCCCACCGCCGACGTCTCGATGGCCATCCTCAACCTCACCCTGGAGCGGCCCACCACCAAGAGCGAGGTGAACTCCCATCTGCGGTCGGTCTCGTTGGACTCGGATCTGCACCAGCAGATCGACTACATCGAATCGCCCGAGGTGGTGTCCAGCGACTTCGTCGGATCCCGGCACGCCGGGGTGGTCGACGGTCTGGCCACGATCAGCAACGGCACCGATCTGGTGCTCTACGTCTGGTACGACAACGAGTTCGGCTACAGCTGCCAGGTCATCCGGGTGCTCGAGGAGATGGCCGCGGTGAACCCGCCGAAATTCCCGCGGCTCCTCGTCGGCACCGGCTGAGCCGAGCGGACACCCCCGGTCCGGAGGCCACTCCCGGCGGGGTGGCCGTGGCTGCGCCGTCGGCGCAACTGTGGCCGCACCGGTCGGCTCGTGGCTATGGTCGGCGCATGGACGATGCGGCGACCACCGGGACCATCGACTCCGTCGACGTTCTCGTCGACGCACTGGACTCCTGGACGGCTCGGCTGTTCCCCGACCCGCCCCGGGGCGAACTCATGGTCGCGGCGCTGCGGGCGGAGTTCGGCGGCGACGGCCGTCTCCTCAGCGGGCCGGCGGTCGCCTCGGTGGAGGCGCTGGCCCGGCGGTTCTGCCGGCACCTGGACCTGTTCTTCGAGCCCGGCGGCGGGCTCACGCCGGACGTCGACCCGCCCGGCTGGCCCACGGTCGACCCGGCAGAGGTGCGTGCGGCGGGCGGTTTCGTGTCGCAGGTCCGGCGGGAGCCCACCGGCCACGGCACCCTGGTCCTGGACCAGCTCGCCGGCGTCGCCGCGGCCGCGCCGTTCCTCCGCGCGGCCTTCGCCGTGCTCGACGGCGCGTCGGGACTCGTGCTGGATCTGCGCGACAACGGCGGCGGCGACCCGGCGACGGTCGGTATGGTGCTCGACTGGCTGCTCGGACCGGAGCACGTGCACTTCGCCGACGTCGAGTACCGGGACCGGGTCCGGCAGTGGTGGACGCCGGGCTCCGGGGTGACGACCGTGCCGGCCGACGTGCCGGTGACGGTGCTCGTCGGACGGGGCACCTTCTCCTCCGCAGAAGGTCTGGCCTACTTCCTGCAGAGCACCGGCAGGGCCACCGTCGTCGGGTCGGTCACCCGCGGCGCGGCGGACCACATCACCCCCGTCGTCGTGCTCCCGTCCGTCCGGGCGCACCTGGCCGAGGCCGTGTACCGCGATCCACGAACCGGCACCAACTGGGAGGGCACCGGGGTGGTGCCTGACGTCCGGTGTGACGACGCGGAGGCGCCGGCGGTGGCGCACCGGGTGCTCCGGGCGGCACGGACGCCGACGGGGTGACCGCAGCTGCCGTCCGATGACGGACCGGGGCCAGCGTGGCGCGATGAGTTTCGCTGTGTCGGCCGAGGCCTACCAGCACTACATGGGCCGCTTCGCCGAACGGCCGGCCCGGCGGAGCGTCCGGATGCCGGCTCCGCAACCCCGGGACCGGGTGGGATCCCTGCCCGGCGGGCGTCGGCCCGGCGCGGGCGTACGTCGCGCGTCTGGACGACGCTGCGCGAGCCGCGCTGCGCCGGCGCTGCCGCGAATTCCTGCCGGCGGGGCCCTTCGACGTGGACGCCATCGCCTGGACGGTCACCGCACGGGTGCCGGCTGGATCTTGACCACGTGCAACCCCCTGCGCACCGGTCGCGTCCTCCAGGTGACTCGGAGGAGCAGCGATGAGACATCGGACGACGGCCGCGGTGACCGCCCTGGTCCTGACCCTGACCGGATGCGCCGTGACTGCGGTGCCCGGCGTCTCGGAAGAGTCCGGCACCACACCGGCCGACACACCGGCGGCGACCGCGACGGCAACCGCGCCGGCAGCGGGGCCCTCCGTCGTCGGTACCTGGACGGTGGTGGCCGCCACGGGCATCGGGTGGCGGCCGGCTCTCCCGGCGCGTGTGGAGATCACCCGGGACGCCGTGGCCGCCACCATGGGCTGTCGGATGCTGATCGCCCCCACCGCGAGCCCACCCGACGTGGCCGGCGCGGCGGTGACGGTGTCCGGCGGCCCGGTGGACTTCGGTCTGCGCCCGTCGGACTGCGGGCCCGACCTCGACGTCGCCGAAGAGGAACTGGCCGACCTGCTCACCGGGTCGATGCGCTGGGAGGTGGCGGGGGAGCAGGCCACACTCACGGCGACCGACGGTGAGTCGACATCGCTGTCGCTGCAGCGGGTCCTGGGACCCGCGGCGGACGATCCCGACACGTTCGCCGACCCGGGGCTCGAGGGATCGTTCAACCTGCTGTACTGGACGTCGTACGAGAGTTCGCTCCCCGTCGGGACGGAGCCGCCGCCCGATGACGCCCGCACCGTGCCCAGCGGTCCCACTCTCGTTCTCACCATGGCCGACGGGCGAATCACCGCCGAGGGCAACTGCGGGACCGTCACCGGGACCTTCGCCCTCGAGGCGGGACACCTCGAGGTCGACGACCTCGCGCCGGTACCGGACGCGGCTGCAGTCGACTGCGACGCGTGGTCGCGTGAGTTCGACGACCGGGTGACGGCACTCCTGGCGGGTGCTCCGGTGCTGCACCGCACCGGCGACGAGGTCTCGGTGTCGTCACGCAACGACCGCAACGGTGTCACCGTCAGCCGGATCGCGGTGCCGGCGGACGCCGCCTTCGCCGACCGCGACTGGATCCTGCAGAGCTACCGACGGGCCGGCGGTCCGGTCGAGCCGGCGCCGGGCGGGGTCCGGGCGGTCCTGCGCTACAGCGACAACCGCCTGTCGCTCACCGGCGGGTGCAACGCCGGCGGCGGATCCGCCTACATCGCCGACGGCGTCATCCGCACCAACGGTCTCATGTCGACCGCGAGGGGCTGCGGCGATCCCCTGGAGGCGGTCGACGAGGTCATGCTCGAGCCCTTCGCCGATGCGCCGCCGGCCTACCGCATCGACGGGAACACGCTGACGATCACGTCCGACACCATCACCGTGACCTACGAAGGGGGATGACGATGGTCATGCTGCGCACGGTCATCGGGACCGCTCTCGTCACGGTGGCGCTCGCCGGTTGCGCGCCGGCCGCGACACCCCGGAGCGCCGACAGCGGCGAGACCGTCCCTGTGCCGAACGGGTCGCCCGGACAGGCCGGCACGACGGCGATGACCACCGCGGAGCCGAGCCCGCCGGGTACCGCCGGGTCGCCCGTGACGAACGCGCCCGAGCCCGGGGACGAGTTCGACGGGGTCTACCGCGTCACAGCCGACGCAGCCGTCACCGCCCTCACCGTGGTCATCCAGGACGGGAGCCTGCTGCTGACCGCGGGCTGCGACGGGCGGAGCGGCCGGGTCTCAGGTGCGGACGGCCGCCTGCAGGTCACTCTCCAGGAGGAGCCGCCGCAGATGTCCGGCCCGTACACCGACCATCTCGGCACGACGCACACCGCGACACCCACTCCGGAGCCCGCGACACCGGACCTCTGCGGGGACGCGACCGCCGCTGACCTGGAGACCGCCACCGAGGTACTGACCGCTGCGCTTTCGGTCGTCCGCAGCGGCAGGGACCTCGTCCTGTCGCCGGCCGACGGTCCGGGCCTGACCCTCATCCGACAGGAGCCGGCGCACGAGGTCACCGGTCGGCGCTGGGAGTTGGCCGACTACCGCCGCGCGGGAGGGGAGCGCGTGCCGCTCGGACCTGACGTCAGCTCCTGGTTCGAGATCTCGGAGGTGGAGCTGACGGGATCCACCGGCTGCAACGCCGTCTTCGGCGCGGTCCTCGCCGCCGCCGCGCAGTTCCGCAATTTCGGCCTCGGCCGCACCGAGAAGGCCTGCGCCGAGGAGGTCATGGTGGTCGAGAACGCCGTGACGGAACTGCTGTACCCCGTCACGGACGGGATGCCGGGAGTCAGCACGTACACCCTCTCCGAGGGCTTCCTGACGTTGACCTCGGACGCGGGGGAGCTGCGTTACCGCGACGCGGGACCCGCCCGCGGGACCGGCTGACCGGGTCGCCGTGCGCGGGCGGACACGTCGGCGCATCCTGAGCACCATGGCTCTCGATCTGCACCGGGCCGCCCTGGAGCGGTTGCCGGACCTGCGCACCGCCACCACCCCGAAACGGGTGCGGGCCCGCCATCGTGGGCGCACCGTCCTCGACACCACCCGGGCGCTGCTCGTCTGGGAGCCGCGCCGGGTCACGCCGCAGTACGCGGTGCCGGCCGCCGAACTCACCCTCGGACTCGTCCCGACGGCTCCGACGCCGCTGCCGCCGGACCTGCCGCCAGTGCTCCCGCCGGGTCGGTTCTGCTGGCACACCACCCCCGGTCGCGCGTTCGCCGCCGCCGACGGTCCCGCGGACGTCGAAGTCGCTTTCCGTCCCGACGACCCCGACCTGGACGGTCGGATGCTGCTGGACTTCGGCCGCTTCGACTGGATCGAGGAGAACCAGCCGGTCGTGAGCCACCCCCACGACCCGTTCGCCCGTATCGACGTGCTGGCCAGCGAGCGCCACATCCGGGTGGAACTCGGCGGTCGGCTGCTCGCCGAGTCCGGGCGCCCGGTGGCCCTGTTCGAGACCGGCCTGCCGGTCCGGTACTACCTCCCGCGGGAGGACCTCCGGATGGACCTGCTGCATCCGTCACCGACCCGGACCACCTGCGCCTACAAAGGTGTCGCCGGGTACGTCAGCGCCGATCTGCCCGGCGGCGACGACATCGCCTGGACCTACGAGGATCCGCTGGACGATGCGGCGAGAGTCCGTCAGCTGTGGGCGTTCTGGTCCGAGCGGGTGGAGCTGTACGTCGACGGCACGCGCTACGACGCCGCGATGCTCCCCGATCTGTGAGCCGGTCCCTCACCCAGGCAGCGCCTCCGCGCGCTGCCGTAGGAACTCCCGGACGGCCGGGTCCGTCGCCAGCGCGGCGGCGCGGACGTACGCCGACCGGGCGTCGGCGGGCCGCGCGGCGGCGGCCAGCAGGTGGGCCCGCACCGCCCAGGCCGGTTGGAAGGTCTGTGCCGCCGCGCCCAGACCGTCCAGCGCCGCGAGCCCGGCGGCAGGGCCCTCCACGTGACCCACCGCGGAGGCCCGGGCGACCCGGGCGCCGAGCGTCGGCGCCACCACGCACAGCGCCTCGTAGAGCACCCGCAGGGCCTGCCAGTCGGTCCGGCCGGTGACGGCCCGGGCGCAGTGCACCGCCTGGATGGCCGCTTCCAGCCGGAACCGGCCGGGCACGCCCGTGCCCGCGCGCCGCAGGTACGCCTCGCCCTCCGCGATCAGCGCAGGGTCCCACGAGGCCGGGTCCTGCTCGTCCAGGGGCACGTACTGCCCGGGGCGCCGGCCCGGATCCCGGGCCCGCGCCAGGGTGATCATCGCGGCCAGGCCCCACACCTCGGGCTCGTCGGGCAGCATCCCGGCCAATGTCACCGCCAGATACGCCGCCTCGTCGGCGATGTCGCCGGCGACGTCCGCGTCCGGTCGCGTCCGGGCGATCGCGAAGGCGCCGTACACCGCCTCGAGCACAGGTCCCAGCCGGTCGGTCAGCACCTCCCGGGGTGGCACCACGAACGGGATACGGGTGTCCCGGATCCGCCGCTTGGCCCGTACCAGCCGCTGCGCCATCGCCGCCGGTGCCACCGCGAACGCGGCGGCGATCTGCGCGGCCTCGAAACCCAGGACGGTCTGCAGCAGCAACGGCGTCCGGATGGCCTCCTCGATCGCCGGATGGGCGCAGACGAAGAGCAGGGCCAGCCGGCGATCGGGGATGCGGTCCGGATCGAGGTCGGTGAAGACGTCGGCCGACGGATCGGGCCGGTCGGACCGCCGGTCGTCGAAGGCCAGCGGGACGGTGCTGCGATGGGCGACGGACTTCCACAGGTCGCGCTGCCGGTTGCGGGCCACCGTGATCAGCCACCCCTCGGGATTCGACGGCACACCGTTCTCCGGCCAGCTGCGCAGCGCCTCTTCGAAGGCCCCCGACAACGCGTCCTCGGCGAGTTGCAGATCGCCGTGCAGTGCCGCGAGGACGGCGACGAGCCGGCCGTAGGAGGTGCGCGCGGTGCGGGCCGCGACCGCGCGTACCTCCCCGTCGGCCGTGGTCACGCGTTCGGCCGCCAGGCGCCGTCGGCGTAGAACACCGCACCCGGCCGCACCTCGACCGCACCCCATTCGACCGAGGGTGCCTGCTGCGCCCAGCCGAGCGCGGCATCCAGGTCGGGGACGTCGACCACGAAGCTGCCACCGAGCTGCTCCTTGGTGTCGGCGTACGGGCCGTCCTGGATGTGCAGCCGACCGTCGCGGGTCCTGACCGTGGTGGTGCTCGCGGATGGCTGGAGCACCTCGGCCGACAGCAGCACACCGGCCGCGGACAACGCGTCGGCGTAGGCGGCGAAGGCGCGCTGCCCGTACTCCTGTCCCTCGGGACCGAGCTCCTCGGGCGACATCTCCGGGTAGTGCAGCAGCAGGGTATAGCGCATGGGGTGTTCCTTCCCGTGGGGCGGCGTCCGCTGCGGACCCGCCGTCGATGGTGACACCTGCATGACGAGCCGGCACCGCCCCGATCGACATCGTGGGCGCAACGGTTCGGTCCGGGCAGCGGATCCGCCGACGCCCGTCACACCGGGCCGGGTTGGGTGACCATCAGCACCGTGCGGGGATCCGCGGCGAGCAGGTCGACCGTCCGCTCAGCAGGCGCCGTGCCCGGGTGGGCGGTCGGTTCCTCGACCAGCAGGATCGACGCCGGGCTCAACAGCGCCGGGGCCGCTTCGAGCCGCGCCGGCCCACCGGCCGACAGCCGCTCGCCGGGTTCACCGATCCACCCGTGCAGACCCACCGTTGCGAGCACCGGATCGAGACCGGCTCGCAGCAGTGCGTTCGGCCGTCGGCCGAACTCAGGACGCTCGGCTGCGCACCCGGAGCAGGATCGCTTCGGAGACGTCGTCCGGTCGGGTCTCGGGCAGGAAGTGTCCGGCGTCGAGCTCGACGAAGCGGTAGTCGCCCGAGACCTGCCCGGCGGTCCGCTCGGCGGCGGTGCGGCCCAACGCGGCGTCGTGCCGACCCCAGACGTACGTGGTCGGCACGGTGACCTCACCGATCGGTGTGCCGGCGGCGAAGGGCACCGCGCGGTACCAGTTCAGCGGGCCCGTCAGCCGGCCCCGCAGACCCGCGAGGTACTCGTCGGCGAGGTCGGCGGGCAGGCCCATGGAGCGCAACGAGCGGCCCAGGACCAGCGGCAGCACCGCCTCGGGCAGCAGCGGTGCCTGGAACAGGCCGATGTACCAGGACCGCAGTGCCTGGTCGCTGCGCAGCAGCGACGCCGCCATCGCCGTCGGGTGCGGGGTGGACAGCACGGTGAGCGAGGCGATGCGGTCGGGGTGCCAGGCGGCCGCCGCCCAGGCGACGGCACCGCCCCAGTCGTGACCGACCAGATGTACCCGGTCGAGTCCTGCGGTGTCCAGCAGCGCCCGTACGTCGTCCACGAGATCGACGGTGCGGTACCGGCTGCGACCGGCCGGGGTGTTCGCGGGGGCGTACCCGCGTTGGGTCGGCACCAGCGTGCGCAGGCCGTTGGCGTTCAGGGCGCGACCGACCGCGGAGAACGACGACGGCAGCTGCGGGAAGCCGTGCAGCAGCACGACGGCGGTGGCGTCGCGGTCGCCGTCGTCGAGGACGGGGAACGTGAGACCGTCCCGGGTGAAGGAGTCCATGGTCGACCTCTCGCAGCGGCAGCAGATGCCCTGCCTCTACCCGCCGCCGCCGTGCGGCGCGCGCAGCGGACCGGCTTCCCCCGCCCGGCCCTGTCGTGGCGGTAATGCCGTGGCCTCCGGGAGCGCACCGACGTACCGTGCTCGGGACGGCCGCCGGGGCCGCGACGCACCAGGACGGACACCGTGAACGCGACGACGAGGCGACAACCACCGAGACGGAGTGCCTCCCGCACTCCGTCCCGGCGTCGCTGACCCCCGCTCACCACCGCCCTCCCGGCGGACACCCCTGAGGGACTCCCGTGATCCAGATCAACTCCCGGCTGCTCAGCTGGGCCTCCATCCTCGACGAGCTGTCGCTGGCCCAGGCCGAGCGCACCGCCACCATGCCGTTCATCCACCCGCACCTGGCGTTGATGCCGGACGCCCACCTCGGCAAGGGAGCCACCGTCGGCTCGGTCATCCCCACGCTGGGTGCCATCATCCCGGCAGCGGTCGGGGTCGACATCGGGTGCGGGATGCGGGCCGTGCGTACCGGTTTCACCCGTGCCGACCTCGTCGGCCGGGACCTCACCCTGCTGCGGCAGTCGATCGAACGCGACATCCCGCTGTCGGCGGGACAGCAGAACCGTCGGCTGCGGGAGACCGCGGAGAACCGGGTGGCCGAGCTGGAGTCGGTGGCGGCGGAGCTGCTGCCGGTCATCGACGGGCGTTCGTCCCGCTGGCGCCTGCAGCTGGGGTCCCTGGGCAGCGGCAACCACTTCCTGGAGGTGACGCTGGACGAGCTGGACCGGGTGTGGCTGTTCCTGCACTCCGGGTCGCGGGGTGTGGGCAACCGGATCGCCCAGCACCACATCGGGGTCGCCCAGCGGCTGGCCGAGAAGTGGTGGATCCCGCTGCCCGACAGGGATCTCGCGTACCTGGTCGAGGACACACCCGAGTTCGACGCCTACATCACCGAACTCACCTGGGCGCAGCACTTCGCGCTGCTCAACCGCGACGAGATGATGGACCGGATGATCCGCTGCCTGCGGTACTGGATCGACGCCGAGGTGGAGGTGTTCGACGACATCAACTGCCACCACAACTATTCGGCCTCGGAGCGGCACTTCGGCCGGCAGGTCTGGGTGTCCCGGAAGGGCGCCATCAACGCCGAGGCCGGACGTCCGGGACTCGTTCCGGGATCGATGGGGACGGCGTCGTTCGTCGTGGTCGGAAAGGGCAACCCGGCGTCGCTGAACTCGTCACCGCACGGCGCCGGGCGGGTGCAGTCGCGGTCCAGCGCCCGCCGGACGTTCACCGGCGACGAACTCCGGGCGGCGATGCGGGGCATCGAGTACCGCGACTCCGACCAGTTCATCGACGAGATCCCGGCGGCGTACAAGCCGATCGAGCGGGTGATGGACGATGCGGGGGATCTGGTCGAGGTCGTGCACGAGCTGCACCAGATCGTCAACGTCAAGGGCGCCTGAGCCTGCGCCGTCGACAGGTTTCCGGAGTCGACGTCCGCGGAGCCACCCCCGGATCCTTCCCGCCGTGGCGGGACTCCCGCCACGGCCCCGGGGGCGGCAGGGGTGGCCGGGGTGCCCCGCGGGTACCAGCTGCACGAACGGACGGCGCCCGACACCGGCGTCCACGAGACCGGAGGCGCAGATGGCACACATCGAGCAGATCAGGACGCGGGTGGCGGAGATCGCCGACACCTGGCCGGACCGTCCGCGGGACGAGGTCGCTCCCTGGGTCGAGGAGTTGCGGGGATACACCGAGGAGATCGGCACCGACGACCATCCGGACGCCGGCGAGCTGTCGGCCCAGATCCTGCAGCTCATCGACAACATCGAGAACCTCAACGGCAGCTGAGCGCCGGGTCCCGTCACCGCAGCGGCAGCTCCCGGTCGCCCAGACCGATGAGCGACCCGACGAGGGCGCCGTCGCCCACCAGGCCGGCCACGCACAGCGGTAACGCGCCCTGGTAGGGCACCGGCTGCCGGGTCACGACGTCGACCCGTACCCGGCCGCCGAAGGTGGGGTCGGCGCGGCCGGTCATGGTGGCCGCGAGCTGCACGCAGGCGGCGGCCCGGTCGTCGGCGGACCCCACCCACGACCGGTCCGGCCAGCCCAGCACCTCGGTCCGGTGGGGCAGATCGCAACGGGACAGCGCCGCGGAGCCGTCCGGTCGGCAGTTCGCCCCGAGCGACGGCGGGCGCGGGACGGGTGACGTCGACCGCCAGCGCAGCGGACCGGCCCACGACGCGTCGTCGGCCGCGACGACCACACACGAGAGCCACCGCCACCGCGGCGGGCTGCCGTCGTCAGGAGCGCGCAGCAGGGCCGGCACCACCCGTGGCGGTACCGGCAGCCACGGGGTGGCGTCCCCGGGTGGCGTGATGTACTCCTGCGCCGCCCGCCAGCACGCGGTGACGAGGTGCTCGGTGACGCCACCCATCGCCCGGTCCGGGCCGTCCGACGGTCGATCGAGGTACCGGGAGAACCGCGAGAGTCGTTCCACGATCGGATCGTCGGCCCGCCAGGCGGCCACCACCTCGGCCCGGTGCGGCCCCGCGCAGTCGACGACACCGCCGTCGGCCGTTGCCGGGTCGACCGCCGGGCCGGCGGCCGCCGGGTCGGACGGAACCGACAGGCAGCTGCCCACCGCCGGTGGCTCGGGCAGCGGTGCCCGGGCCGCCGCCGCACCCCACGGGCGGGCCAGCAACGCCGGTACGGTCACGCCCGCGAGGAGGGCGAGTGCGAGCAGCAGCACGCCCATCGGGCGCGACCGGATGGAGACGGGGCCTCCTGCGGCGCCTCCCGGCGTCACCGGCACGACCGGGAGCGCTGCGTCGGGGGAGAGTCCGGGCGGGTCGGCCGACGGGCGGGAGGACACCGCACCATCATGCCCGTGGGGCGTTCGCGCCGACCCGGCGACGTCCGGGCCGTGGTGGTTCCGCGGCGCACCGTGCGGCGGTGCGGGAACGTCGGCCGACCCGCGGCTGCCGAACACCGCCGAACCCGTCACCGGGTGCCGTCGGTGGACTGCGCCTCACCGACCCGTTCCGGCGTGGTTCCGACACGCCGACCCGGCGAGCGGGGCGGGCGTGGAGACGCCACCGCCTCCGGTGGATCGTCGGGGAGACGTCGCGCCCGGACCCGACGGCCCCGGCGGTCAGCCGGTGACGGGTACGGCGGTGACCGCGACGTTGTCCTCGTAGGAGCCGCGGTCGCGGTCGAACGGGCCGCCGCAGGTCACCAGGACCAGCGTCGGCGGGCCCGACCGGTCGAACAGCGCGGCGGGCAGCGGCGCCGACTTGGGGAACGTCTGGCGGGCGGTGACCGCGTAGGCGACCGTCCGGCCGGACGCGGTGGTCACCGTGACGAGGTCGCCCTCGACGAGGTCGCGCAGGTGCACGAAGAAGCCGACGCCGGCACTGGCGGAATCCACGTGGCCGTCCAGCACCGTGGTCCCCGCGGCCGCGCCGACCCACGCACTCGCGGCCCACCAGCCCACCCGACGCGGGTCCTCCGGAACCTGGAGCGTCCCGTCGACGGCGAACACCTCGTCGATCGGGGCGGACACGGCCAGCCGGTCCAGCCTGACCTCCACCGGCCGGTCCGCCGCCGGGACCGCCGGCGTCACCGGACCGCCGGCTTCCGGGGCGTCCGTGCCGGTGGCGGGATCGGCTTCCACAGCGGTCGGCGGGGATCCGCCGTCGGTCGTCCCGGGCCCGGCCGGGGTCGCCACCGTCGTCCCGGGTACCGCCGGCGTCGGCGACGAGGGCTCGGCCGGGGAGAAGGCCGGCTCGGTGGTGGGGACGGACGGGGCCACGACAGCGGTCCGTGGAGCCGCGTCCGTACCGAAGTCCGCAGCCGGTGCCGCGCTCAACCGCGTGGCGCCGACCGCCGTCAGCGTGACGCCGGCGACGACCGCCGCGAGCCCCCACCGTCTTCGCAGCGTCATGACGACACAGTCTGCCGTGCTGCCGGAGTCACTGGAAGAGATGACACCCACGGGTTTAGCGGGGAGGTGATGACGGGCATCGGGAAGTGTGACCCGTACCACCAGTCGAAAGGTGTGACCCGTGACCGCACGATCGATACCGGCGCCCCGAACCACGCGCCCGACCTCCCGCGGCTGGTGGGTGGGTCTGTTCACCGCCGCCGCCCTCGTCGCTCTGCCCGGCGCCGCCCTCGCCGCCGCCCCGTCGACCCAGGACACCACCTACCTGACGTCCAACATCCAGACCAGCCTGGCCGAGGTCACCATCGGCAACCTCGCGCTGTCCAAGTCCGACGACCCGGGTGTGCAGGAGCTGGCCGACATGACCATCGCCGACCACACGGCGGCGCTGGCGAAGGCGACCGCCGTGGCTCAGCAGGTCGGGATCCCGGTTCCCACCGAGCCGAGCGCGGAACAGAAGGCGCAGGCGGCCCAACTGGAAGCGGCGTCCGGCGCCGCCTTCGACCAGCTCTACGCCCAGATTCAGGTGGCCGGTCACACCAAGAGCGTCGCGTCGACCAACACCGAGATCAGCAGCGGCAGCGAACAGGCGGTCATCCAGTACGCCACCGAGTACCTGCCCGTCGCGACGCACCACCTGGAGATGTCGCAGGACGTCCTGGACGCCACCGGCGGCAGCCCGACCGCGGTGCCCGCCGGCACCGGCGGGGACGCGGCCGACGGTGTCGACCCGGCAGCCGGTTGGCTGCTCGGTCTCGGCGTCGTCGCGGCGGCCGGTGGCATCCTGCTGCTGCGTGGACGCGGCGCTCGGCAGAACTCGCACTGACGGTCGTCGCCCGGGAGCTGCCGGGGTCGTCACGATCCCGGCAGTCCCTCGGGCGGTCCGTCGCCACGATGCGTCCGCCCGGCCGCCAGGGTGGACCGGCGTCCTGAAAACCAGCTGCGGGACCTGCGGTGGTCGGATTGACTGACCCGATGCCGGTCCTGCCTCTGCACACCTCCCGCCTGCTCCTGCGGGTCATGCGCTCCACCGACGCGGCGGTCCTGGCCGCGTACCGCAACGATCCCGCCGTCGCCCTCCACCAGGACTGGGATCTCCCGTTCGCGCTGACCGACGCGGTCGCGTTGCTCGAGAAGCAGGACGATGTCGACGATCTCGTTCCCGGACGGTGGTTGCAGATCGGCCTCGAGACCGCTGACGGCACGGTCGTCGGCGACGCGGCCGTCGGCATCGACAGCACGGGCGCGATCGCCGTGCTCGGCTACTCACTGGCGGTCGAGCACCAGGGCCGGGGTTACGCCACCGAAGCCGCCACCGCCCTGATCGACGCCGTCTTCGCCGGCACCACGGTGCACCGGATCCTGGCGACCGTGGACCCCGCCAACCACGCATCGCTGCGGGTCGTCGAGCCGCTGGGCTTCCGTTACGAGGGTCTGGCCCGGCGGGCCGCGCCGGTCCGTGGCGCATGGGCCGACGACCTGCGGTTCGCCCTGTTGCGGGAGGACCGCACGGCCTGGCTGAACCGGACGACGTCACCGCCGACGGAGGTCGATCTGGTGCCCCTCACGGCGGATCGTCTGGCCGAGGTCCGGCGGCTCGAGACGTTCCGCTTCCAGCGTGCGTTCGTCGCCCCGGTGGACGCCTGACTCGCCCAGGCGCTGATCCCCGGTGAGCGCGACGGCCGACCGGTGGTGCCGTGGTACCGCGCCGTCGTCGCCGACGGGGCTGTCGTCGGCTTCGTGATGCTGGCCGAAGCCGACGCCGGCACTCCGGTTCCCTACCTGTGGCGGCTGCTCGTCGACCGCAGCCACCAGCGACGGGGCATCGGCCGACAGGTCGTCGCGCGCGTGGTCGACGGCCTCGCCGCCCGCGGACACACCGCGTTGTTGGTGTCCTGGGCGTCCGGACCCGGTGGACCCGAGCCGTTCTACCGTGGACTCGGCTTCGAGCCGACCGGTGAGAGGGACGGAGACGAGACCGTCGCCCGCCTGGAGTTCGGCCACCACGGCAGACGGGGCGACAGCCAGGTGTAGGGGCGGCGCGGCACCGCGAGCCACCCGATGGTCATGGTTCCACGCGCGGACGGCGTCGCGTCGAGGTCGTCACCCGCGGTACGGATCCTCGTCAGTCTCCCCTCGGCGCGCCGCGGACGGCTCCGAGCGGCTCCGGTGCCGACCGGGTCCCGGCTGCCCGCGCTGCGGCGACGGCTCCGTCGACGAGCGCCAGGATCGCCGCCGGCCGGTCGGACTGCGGTGCGTGTCCGGCGCCGAACAGCGGGGTGAACCGGGCCGTGGGGATCAGCACCCGGAACCGTGGTGTCTGCCCGCCGGCGAGCACATCGGCGGTGCCCTGCGCGAGCACGACGGGGATGTCGGGGATCCGCAGGTCGGTCGGGACGTCGCTCAGGACGGCGTGCCAGAGCAGCCGCCAGAAATCGCCGGCGCCGGCGATCCCGTCGCGCAGCGCCAGAGCCTCGGGGCGACTGGCGCGCCACGGCATGGACCGCAGACCCGTCAGGAGGACCGTGCGACCCCACCGGGACCGGGACGCCGGTTCGATCAGCCGCCGGCTGGATCGCAGCACCATCCGGGTACCACCCAGAAGCGCTCCCTCGTAGAGCCTCTCGGGCGGCAGGCCGAGCCCGGAGGGGGCGATGGCCACCACCGACAGGGCGCGGCCGCGAGCCGCGAGCTCCAGCGCGATGCGCCCGCCGAGGGAGTTGCCCACTAGGTGCACCCGGTGCAGCCCCAGATCGTCGAGGTCCGCCTCGATCGCATCGGCGAGCGCGGCCACCGAGGGGACACCGGTCACGGCGGGGGACGCTCCCTGCCCCGGGAGGTCCGGTGCGAAGACCGCGTACCGGTCGTCGAGGGCGGGGCGCAGGGCGGTGAAGTCGGCGTGGGTGCTGCCGATGCCGTGGAGCAGCACCAGCGGCTCGCCGTGACCGGCGTGATCCCAGAACAGGCGGGGCATGGGGGCACCTCCACGGAGAGGCGCCGGCGGCTGCGGCGCGTCCCGTCAGGACGACCGTCGGGGTTCGATCGGCCCGGAGCGTGTCGGCCCCGTCTCAGAGGTGGGTACCCAGCGTCCATCGCGGTGCGCGCACCGACCGGCTGTGATCCGACCGACAGGCCGGACGTGCGGAAGGCCCGGCCGTCGGTCGGCCGGGCCTTCCGTCCCGCTCAGGAGCCGGAGCGCCGCCTGCGCACCCGGCCGGGGAGCACCAGCAACCCGGCGCCCGCCAGGAGCAGCAGCAGGCCGATCGGGATCAGCCGGCCCACCGGCTCGCCGGTGTAGGCGAGCGTGCCGCCGCCCTGACCGCTACCGCCACCGCCGGTGCCACCGCTCGACCCCGACGCCGCCGCTGTCACGTCGACCCGGAGTCGACCGCCGGCGGACGGGCCTCAGTCCGGGTACACCCGATCGACGCGGACCAGGGAGGTGAGGGGCACCGTGGCGGTCCCGCGGCGGTGTGCTTCGGCGCGGGCGACCGCGGCCAGTGCCATCAGCCGCCGCCGACGTTCGGCGGGCGGCAGGACCGCGTACGCGGAGTAGGTGCCGTACAGCTCGGCCAGGTCGTCGGGGGTGATCCGGCGGACCCACGGGAACGACGCGGTCTCGGTCCGGACGCCGGCCGGTCCCGGCGCGTCCGGCTCCGGTCCGGCGTGCGGGTCCACCGGTGCCGGACGCGACAGGTCCATCGCGGCGAGCTCGTGCTCCCAGGGTTGCGTCGGCGTCGGGATGTGGCCGATGAGACCCAGCCGGCCGCCCGGCCGGAGGATCCGACGCACTTCCGACCAGGCCCTCACGGGGTCGAACCAGTGCCAGGCCTGCGCCACCACGACGGCGTCGACGCTGGCGTCGGCCAACGGCAGTTGCTCGGCCGGCGCCCGGTGGGCGGTGACCGTCGGGTGCCGCCGCCGCAGCACCGCCAGCATCGCGGCGTCCGGCTCGACCGCCACCACCGTCAGCCGCCGGGCGACCAGTGAATCGGTGAGCTTGCCGGTGCCCGCGGCGATCTCGGCCACGGTGCGCGCGGCCGGATCGAGCAGCCAGTCGACCGCCGCGTCCGGATACCCGGGGCGCAGCCGATCGTAGGCGGCGGCGACGGAACCGAACACCGACGCCCGGGCCGCCGTTCCCCCGTCGCCGGACGTCCGGGTCAGCCCGTCCCCTGGATCTTGTCCGCGGCGATGGTCAGGATGAGCCGTTGCTGGTCCCGGCCGCCGTACCACGGGTACGGGCGGCCGGTGTAGCGCTGCGCCAGCGCCTCGATGTGATCGGCACCGCCGTCGGTGGTCGTCCGCACGACGCGCCCGCGCACCTCGAAGTAGCGCGACGGGTCCGCCGGATCGGACACCGTCACGGCCACCCGGGGGTCACGGGCGACGTTGCGGTCCTTCTGGTATCCGACCACCGTGTTGACGAGGACGTTCTCGCCGTCGGTGTCGACCCAGGTCTGCGTCAGTTGTGGTGCGCCGTCGGGCATCAGCGTCGCGACGTAGCAGGGGCTCGACCCACGGAGCAGGGCGAGAAGGGCAGGGGGCAACTGCACGGGAACCTCCGGGTCGTGGGCACCCGCCAGTATCGGTCAGCCGGCGGTGCGTGCGGGGGACGGTGCCTCCGGCGTGGTGCCGGGATCGACCGGTCCCGCCGGGTCCGCGACCGCGTCGGCGACGAAGGCCAGCACCTTCGCCGCCGGCATCTCGCAGGGTTGCAGGCGGTCGCCGTCGTAGAGGTTGGCGCTGATGACGTCGGTGCCGCCGAGTTCCTCGGCGTACAGCTTCTGCACCCGGCCGCCCGCCGCCCACGTCCTGGAGACGCCGTACCGCCGGCCCCGATAGGTCATGGACGACCATCCCCGTGGGATCCGGCCGAAGAGGGCGTCGACGGTGCTCACCCGGTCCAGCATGCCCCGTCCGTCGCGGTCAGGCTGCGTTCCGGTGACCGGTGACACCGTCGTCGGCGATCAGCAGGCCGTGGGTGCGTACGGCCTCGGCGTCCAGGGTGCGGTAGCCGACGTCGTCGAACAGCACGGTCAACCGGTCCGGCTCGACCGACATCACGACGCCGTGTCCCCACCGCGGGTGCCGCACAGGACTGTTGACCGCGGTCGGGCCGTCCGCGTCCGGGTGCCGACAGGCGGTACCCGCTGCGCAGGTGTCGCAGTTGCCGCAGGGCTCGGTGAGTTGCTCACCGAAGTAGCCGAGCAGGAACTGGCGCCGACAACCCGTGGTCTCGGCGAAACCGCGCATCATCTCGACCCGGGACCGGATCAGCTGCTGGTGCGCGTCCGCGGCCTCCCGGCACCGTTCCAGCGCGGTCCGGGTGTCCAGATCCGGGTCGATCCAGTCGACCGCCGTTCCGTCCGAGGCCACGGCGCCGACCTGTTCGAGGAGGTTGAGCGCCCGGGTGCGCCGAGCCGGGCCGGCGTCGATGCGCCGACCCAGCTCCGTGGGGGTGACCGGCGTCGCGGAACCCCGCAGCACGCCGGCGATCTCGCGGATCGCGTCCTCCGGGAGTCGGGAGGCGGTGAGGAAGGTCTGAAGATGCAGGTCCTCCGGGCGGTACCAGAGATCCACCTCGGCGGGATCGCCGTCCCGACCGGCCCGGCCGATCTGCTGGTAGTACGTGTCCAGGGATTCCGGGACCGCGGCGTGGACGACGAACCGCACGTCGGGCACGTCGATCCCCATCCCGAACGCCGAGGTGGCGACCACGATGTCGATCTTCCCGGCGAGGAAGTCCTCGTGGACCCGGCGGCGCTGCGTCGCGCGCAGACCGGCGTGGTACGCGGCCGCCGACAGCCCGTGCACCGTCAGCTCGGCGGCGTAGTACTCGGTGTCACGGCGGCTCGCGGTGTAGACGAGGCCCCGGTGCGGTCGGCCGGCGGCGAGCTCCCGGACACGCTCCACGACCGCCAGCCGCTTCCGGTCGTCGTCCGCGGTGCGGTCGACGGTCAACCGGAGCTCCGGCCGATCGAATCCGGCGACGACCCGGCAGGGGTCCCGCAGGCCGAGCCGGGCCTCGATGTCGTCCCGTACCGGTGGTGCGGCGCTCGCGGTCAGCGCCACCACGCGCGGGCGCCCGAGCCGCTCGACGACCCCGCCCAGCCGCAGGTACTCCGGGCGGAAGTCGTGGCCCCAGGCGGACACGCAGTGCGCCTCGTCCACCACGAGGAGTCCGACCCCGAGGGTCGCGAGGGCGTCGGTCACGTCGTCACGGGCCAGCTGTTCGGGCGAGACGAAGAGGTACTTCGCCGACCCGTCCCGGACGGCCGACCAGGCGGCGTCGCGCTCCGCGACCCGCTGTGCCGAGTTGATCGCGACGGCGGCCGGTGCCGAACTCGCGGCCAGCCCTTCGATCTGGTCGTGCTGCAACGCCAGGAGCGGCGACACCACCACCGTCAGGCCGTCGATCAGGACGGCGGGGACCTGATAGATCGCCGACTTCCCGGCCCCGGTCGGCAGCACCGCCAGGACGTCCCGGCCGGCCATCAACTGTTCCATCGCACGCAACTGGTCGGGCCGCAGTTCGTCCCAGCCGAACACCGTCGCCGCGGTCTCCGTCAGCTCCCGGCTGACCTGCGCCGACACCGGGGTGTCGTCCACCGTCGACGCGCAGCCGGGGGCCAGCGGAGTCGTCATCGGGAGGCCGCCGTGCGCGAGGTGTGCGGGAGCCCGGGTTCGCCGGGGACCCTGCGGAACCCGACTCCGGGTGTGCCCCCGGTCCGCGGACCGGCCCACGGCGTCCCGCCGGCCACGGCGGGTACCCCGGCCCGTGCGGGACGGACGACACCACCGGACCGTGCGGCCGCCACCGGGTGCCGCACCACCGACCGTGCGTCCGCGTCCCGGACGGCCGCGGTGTGGACCGGGTGGGCCCGTCCGGAGGTGCGTGGGGCCTGCCGCCCCCCGGCGTCGGCGCTGCGGCTGTGGACGGCCCGGGCATCCGCCGCCCCGCGGTCGTGGTCGGGGATGGTGCGGTCGCGGTCGTCGGCGATGACGTCCGGCGTGTCCGGCGTGACCATGGTGTTCCTCCGGGGTGTCGGTTCCACGGCGGCACCGATGCCGGCGTCCGGGCGTGGTGGAGCAGCGGTGCGCAAGGTTTCACACCGGGGCGGGCCTGTCGGGAGTGCCGACGGGCTCGGCGATGTCGGGGCTGTACCCACTGCGCCGGAGCTTCCAATCCCGCCGCCGGTCAGGGGATGTAGGCGTGCAGGAACGTGGTGAAGCTGTAGCCGACCACGGCCAGCGGCGCGACGACCATGGAGGCGCGACGCAGCCGCCGGTGCTGCAGCAACCACGCCACCCCGATCAGCAGCGGCACCGCGGACGCGGCGTACCGCTCGAAGGAGTTGAAGTTACGGGCGGTCATCCCGAGCAGAACGGTGGCCACCGCGAACGCCCACCACGACGTCGGCAGCACGGGGCGGGCGAGCACGAGCACCGTCACCGCCGCCACCACCCAGCACAGGTGCACCAGCGGTGCCGCTTCCCGGAGGTCGCCGGCGAACAGCGACGACACCCCGTGGGCCACCGTGCCCAGCGGGTTCACCGTCAGGCCGCCGCGCAGCCCGGGAACGGTCTGGGCGGTGAGGGGCCCGAGCAGATCCCCGAACGTCCGCCAGGACCACACCAGGTACGCGGCCATGCCGGCGGCCGGAGCGAGGACGGCCGTGGCGCGGCGGAGGCGTTCACCGGCGCCCGCCTCCCGTACACCGCGGAGGGCTTCGAGGAGGATCGGCAGGGTCAACACGATGCCGGTCGGCCGCAGCGCCCCCGCCACCAGTCCCGCCACGATCACCGGCCACCACCGTCGGGAGCGCACGGCGAGCAGCACCGTGCACACCAGGATGCCGAACACGCCCTCCGCGTACCCCATGACCAGGACGAACCCGGCGGGGGACAGCGCGACGATCCAGGGCAACCGGTCGGCGACCGCCCGGGAGAACCCGGCGGACAGGGCGACCCGGTGCACCAGCAACGCGTAACCGAGAGCGGCCACGTTGCTCTGCAGGACGAGGGCGGCACCCAGGTCGCCGCCGAGCGGCCACCCCAGCCCACGGGCGATACCGGGCAGCACCGGGAAGAATCGTCTTCCCTCGACCGCGATGCCCGCGTAGCCGTGCTGGGCAATGTCGAGGTACCAGGCGGCGTCCCAACCGAGCAGATCGGCGCGCCGTACCGGACCGGTGACGAGGTGGGAGGCGACGAACCCCAGTGCGATCAGCAGCCGTGCGACGACGAAGGACACCAGGACAGGCCGCCAGGGGAGTCGGGTGAACCCGTCCCAGGACACCTGCGCCACCCGTGCGTACCGGCGCCCGCCGGTCACGACGTGTCCGCCCGGGCGCGCCGGCGGGCCCACGTGGTGAGTGCCCCCAGTGCCACCGGCTCCCGCGGGGCGGGGCGCCCGCGGCTCGCCCGGCCCATTCCGGCACTCCTGTCGCTGCTGGTGGTCATCGGTTGCCTGCTGCGGTCGACCAGCCCGTCACCGCTGTGGCTGGACGAGGCGCTGTCGGTCAACATCGCCTCACTTCCCGTCCCCGAGCTGCTGGACGCCCTGCGCCACGACGGGTCCCCGCCGCTGTACTACCTGATCCTGCACGGCTGGATCGGCATCTTCGGGTCCGGTGCCACGGCGGTCCGCGCGCTGTCGACGGTGCTGGCCCTGGTGGCGATCCCGGTCGCGTTCCGGGTGGGCCGACTGTTCGGTGGGCGATCGACCGGCGCCGTGCTGGTGGTGCTGGTGGCCACCAACCCGTTCCTCATCCGGTACGCGACCGAGACCCGGATGTACGCGCTGCTCGCGCTGTGGGTGCTGCTCGGCGTCCTCGCGCTGCGGCGGGCGGCCCTGCGCCCCACGGTCGCGCGGCTGCTCCCGGTCGCGGTGCTCAGCGGGCTGCTGATGCTGACCCACTACTGGTCGTTCTTCGTGCTGGGGGCGGTCGGTGCCGTGCTCGCCGTGCGCGCGGTGCGGGGCCCGGCCCGGAGTGCCGCCCGTCGACTGCTCGCGGCCGAGGTCGCCGGTGCGGCGCTGTTCCTGCCGTGGACCGCCGGTTTCCTGTTCCAGCTGCGTCACACCGGCACACCCTGGGCGCCCCCGCCCGGGCTGCGGGAGATCCTGACCACCGTGCCGGTCTGGGCCGGCGGCACGACGGTCGCCGGTGTGGTGCTCGCCGTGGTCCTGCTGGCCACCGCCGCCGTGGCGACCGTCCCGTCCGAGGTCACCGCGGGCCGCCGGCTCGGGTTGCGGCGGGGCGGCCGCCCGGGGACCGCGGGGGTGCTGCTGCTGTGTTCGCTGGGCGCTCTGGTGGCCGCCGTCCTGGCCAGCCGGCTGGTCGGTGCCGGTTACGCCGTCCGGTACACGGTGGTGTTCGTGCCGCCGATGCTGCTGGCGGTGGCCCTGGGCCTGCAGCGCCTGCGGCCCCGAGCGCGAGGCGCCGTGCTGACTCTCGTCGCGGTGCTCGGGATCGCCGCCGCCGTGACCGGGGCGCTGACCGACCGCCGCACCCAGGCGGGCGTGACGGCGAGCCTGCTGACGGACAGCCTGCAGCCGGGCGATGCCGTGGTCTACTGCCCCGACCAGCTGGGTCCGTCCGTGAGCCGGCTGCTGCCCACGGACGTACCGCAGTACGTCTATCCGTCCCTTGCCGGCCCCCGGCTGGTCGACTGGGTCGACTACGCCCAGCGCAACGACGCCGCGTCCCCGACGGGTGTCGCGCAGCAGGTCGACCGTCAGGTCGCCGGACGGGTGTGGCTGGTCACCGACTCCGGTTACCTCACGTTCGCCGACTCCTGCGAGCGCTTCGCCGACGCGCTGACCGCGCTGCGGGGGACGTCGACCGTCGTGCAGCACTCGGACGGCTACTTCTTCGAGAACGAGGACGTCATCAGGTTCCCCGGCCCGCGGGCCGGCTGAGCGGGGGACGCCGGTTCCGTCGCGGACGCCGTCCCGGTCCGGGCCGCCGGTACGGCCGGACGGGGCAGCACCGGGGCGGCGCGACCGGTCCCGGCCGCCCCGTCGGACGCGGCGCCCGCGGATCGGCCGTCCTCCTCGTGGTAGTCCTGCTCCACGTTGACCGACCAGATGTCGTGCGGCGGCGTCGCACCGCCGATGTTCTCCACCGTCAACATCGCGGTCAGCATGCTGTGGTCGGCGTTGTTGTAGCGGTGCATGCCGTTGCGCCCAACCGGGTGCACGTTCGGCACGGCGGTTCCGATCCAGCCGCGGATGATCTCGACGTTGCGCTGGTAGGTGTCGTCGTAGACGGGATAGGCCTTCGGCTGGCGGACCACGTAGCCGGTCTCCACGGAGCCGGCCGGCACCAGTCCGAGGCGGGCCAGTTCTTGCTGCGCCAGCCGGATCAGGTCGTCGTCGTCACTGGTCCACAGTGCGTCTCCCTCGGTCACGAAGTACTCCAGCCCCAGGCAGGTACGGCCGTCCTTGACCAGGTACGGCGACCACGACCCGAAATTCTGGATGCGACCGACGGACACCTGCGGGTCGTGGATGTAGATCCAGTTGTCCGGGAAGCTGAACTCCTCGGGCACCACCAGCGCCACGGTCAGGAAATCGCGGTACCGGAGATCGTCGGCGGCCTGCCGGACGGCCTCCGGCGCGGGGGGCGACATCGACGACACCAGCTCGCTCAGCGGCATCGAGGAGATGACCTCCGACACCGGGATGCGGTCCTCGCCGGACGTTCCGTCGGCGTCGGCGGTAGTGGTGTGCAGGGCCGTGACTCCCGCCGGGCCGCGTTCGATCCGGGTGACCGGGGCCTGCATCCTCACCTCGACGCCGAGCTCGCGCACCCGGTCGCGGGCGGCTTCCCACATCATCCCGGGACCGAGCTTGGGATAGCGGAACTCGCTGATCAGCGTGGTGATCTCGCGCTCGCTGCGCCGGGGCAGGACGGCGTTGCGGATGGCGCCGAGCAGCGACAGGTTCTTGATCCGCTGCGCCGCCCAGTCGGCCTGGATGGTCGTCGCCGGGACGCCCCAGACCTTCTCGGTGTAGGTCTTGAAGAACGTGCGGTACAGCCGCCAGCCGAACCGCGCGGCCACCCATCCCTCGAAGTGCGACTGGTCGGCCGGCGGCCGGATCCGTACGTGCACGTAGGACGCGACACAGCGCACGGCCTCCAGCAGGCCCAGGTTGCCCAGCGCGTTCAGCGGCTTCAGCGGATAGTCGAACAACCGCCCGTTGTAGTAGATCCGGCTCATCCGGGGGCGCAGCAGGAACTCGCCGTCCGGCAGGATGTGCTGCCAGAAACGCTCGACAGCAGGCACTTTGGTGAAGAAGCGGTGGCCGCCGATGTCGAACCGCCAGCCGTCCCGCTCGACCGTGCGGCTGATGCCGCCGACGGTGTCGGAGGCCTCGAGGACGACGGCGGGCATCCCCGCGACGGCGAGTTCATGGGCGGCGGTGAGTCCCGCCGGGCCCGCGCCGATGATGCCCACCCGCGCCGGTGCGCCGGGCGGGGTGGTCGGCCGGATGTCGGCGTCGGGACGGACGGCGGGGGTGACGTCGGACTGGTCGTGGGTCATTGCATCTCCGGGGTGCACTGGAAGCAGAGACACCCCGGTCCGATGTCGTCGATACCGTCCCCATACCCAGCCGACCCGCACTCGGAGCGGCCCCCGGCGAGAATCTCGGCGACCCCGGGGGCGTGGTGACGGTCGCGGGCGGCGTGCGGCACCGGGTCATCGGTGTCCGTCGTCCCGTGGGGGGAGTCGCCCGGCGAGAAGACCCGCCGGAACCCGTTTGTGGCCGGTCGGCGGCCGACAGATGGTGGGACGGAACACCTCAGACGACGCTCGAGGTGAGGCCCCCGTCCCGGCGGTCACTGTCACGGTCACGACCACCGGCGGCACCCGCGGTGCCGTCGTCGTCGATGCTGGCGGCGCTCGCGCCGGCGAACAGGGCGCGGCGGGCCAGGAAGTTCCACGCGAAGACGACACCGGTGGCCACGAGCTTGGCAGGAAGCAACGGCACACCCCGGACGTCCACCAACAGCCACAGCATCGCCCACAGGAGGAGCAGGCCCACGACACCGATCGCCGCCGAGAGCAGGTGGCGCAGCACCGGTGAGCCGATCCGCGGTCCGCGGAACGCGAACCGCCCGCTGAGCACGGTGGTGATGGCCAGACCGGCCAGGAATCCCACGGCGGCCGCGGGCAGATGCCCCAGACGCCCGCTGAGCCACAGCAACAGCCCCGTGTCCGCCACGAACGCCACACCCGCGACGCCGCCGTAGCGGAGGAGTTCGGCCACTGCGGGAGGCATCCGGCGTCGGCCTGCCGGACGTGACAGGCCGGGTGGTGTCCCGCTCACAGAGCTCCGTCGGGTCGCGGCGTTCCCGGACGGCATCGGCAGGCGGTCACACCGGCCGTCCACGGCTGAGGAGTCTCTACCCCGTCGGGCGTCGCGGTGCACGGGCGGAGGCCGATCCGTCGTCGGAACGGCGTCACGGCACCCGGACGGCGGCCCCGCCGTACCGGCCCGGCCGGGACATCGGCTCGCCGTGTCGTCGTGTCGCCGTGTCGTCGCGCGATCAGACCACGACCACCGTGCTGGCGCCGAGCGCCACGGCGACCACCAGAGCACTCATCACCACCGCCGGCAGGACCTCGTCCTGGGCGACGATCTGGCGCAGCCGACGACTGCGGATGAGGACCAGGTCGACGAGCAGCACCACGACGACGAGCCCGAGGAACCCGGCCACGAAGGTCACCGCGAAACCGAGGAGTCCGCTGCCCCAACCGCTGAAATCCCCGGCGATGGCACTGCGCAGCACCAGTCCCAGCCCGATCAGCACGCCGGCGGAGACGATGGCGCCGGCCAGCGGCGGCGTGGCCCCCCGGCGCCGGCCGAGCGGCAGCACCAGTCCGAGCAGCCGGTAGGCCAGGACCAGGGCGACCAGGCCGAGGACGGCGAACACCGCGGTGGACGCGATCGCCTGCCCGAGAGACGGCGCCGAGCCGCTCAGGGCGGCGTGCAGCACCAATCCGGCCGCGAGGTACATGCCCGCCTTGACCACCGCCGAGGAGACCGAGGCCCGGTCCAGCGCGGCCAGCCCGCCGGGGTGCCGGACGAGCGCATCGACGACGAAGTTGAGCCCCACCAGCACCACGACGATCGCCGCGCCCCAGCCCAGCAGCGCCCCCACGTCGTTCCACCCACCGTCGGTGACCCCCAGCAACGGCACCGTCGCGATCGCCTGCGCCAGCACGATCGCCACCCGCACCAGTGCGTAGGGGAGGTTGCCGCGGTCGAAGAGCTCCTTTTCGTCGTCGAACCGGGTGAGCGCGTTGACCAGTTCCCACAACGCCACCAGCAGTGCCACGAACAGCACCACCTTGAGCGCCGCGAAGCCGTAGTCGCCCCACGTCGGAACGGTGTCGATGGTCATCAGGTGGTCCTGTTCAGCCGGAGGGCGGGGTGTCGATGATGCAGTGCGGCGCGAAGCAGCTGAGGTTGTCGGTGATGAGCCCGTCGCTCTCGCGGATACCGAGGCCGGCGGCCTCGCCGTCGACCAACCAGACCCCGAGGACGGGGTGGTGCGGACCGTCGACGCCGGCGAAGTCGGGCAGCGGGGCCAGCAGCTGGCGGACCGAACCCTCGCTGCCGTACGGCCCGCCGCGGGAGGCGATGGTGACACCGTCACGGACGAGCCGGACGTTGGCGCCCTCCCGGGACAGCAGCGGCTTCTCGGCGAAACTGCGGAACCCGGCCGGCTCCTCACCGGCGAAGTAGGTCGGGAGCAGGAATCGGGAGAGCTCCGGGTCGTCCCCGAAGAGCTCCCACAGCACCGCCAGGACTCCCTTGTTGCTCCACAGCATCGAGTACGGCGGCTGGATCCAGACGGTGCCATCCGGCTGGACGGCGTTCCACAGCACCGTCTTCCCGAACGGGTCGTGAGCCAGGTTCTCCCACGGGTACAGCTTGAAGATGACGTCGATCCCGCTGCTGTCCTGGTCGAGGATGCGCCCGGGGTGCACGGCGATGCCGTTCAGCGGGACGAGTTCGCTGCTCTGGGCCACCTTGATGTCCTCGGTGTGCAGGAAGGCGACCTCGTAGCCGGCCTCCCGGGCGGCGTCGGCCATGCACAGCACGGTGAACCTGTCCTCGCCGGACTCGTCGAGTGAACTCCAGGCGAAGTGCACCGTCCGGATCCGGCGGCCGGAGCGTTTCTCGAACGACGTGAGGTTGCGGCGCCAGGCCTGGACGAGCGCGTCGTAGATGTTGTTCCACTGGTCACGGTGTGCCGCCGCCGCGTTGCCGAGCAGCCAGTTCCACTGCACGACCGCTGACTCCACGAGACTCGTCGGGGTGTCGGCGTTGAACTCCAGCAGCGTGGGCACCGCCAGGCTCGGGTCGGCCGGGCCCCCGGGAGGCTGCCCGAACCGCAGGTCGAGCCGGCCGTAGACGCTCGGCGACTCCTCCGCCCACGACTTCTCGATGGCCGGCACCGCCCACGCCGGGATCGCCAGCTTGTCGTACAGCCGGTGCTCGATGATGTGGTCGCCGGCGTCCACCAGCATCCGTCCCAGCAGCGTGTTCGCCGTGGCGGCCAGCAGCTCGGTCTCGGCGGTGGTGAGCGAGTAGTACTGCGCCTCCCGCCAGTAGGAGGTCGCACCACGACCGGTGAGCGTCTCGTTGTAGACGAGCCCGTCACTTGCGATCTGCGCCTCCCAGCCCGGGCGCAGCACCCCGTCCTCGTGACGGCGCATCAGCCACCCGACCCGGTGGCGCCGCCGGAGCCCTTGCCGATGCCGCCGGACCGGATGGTCGTCCCGGCGGCCTTGCCGGTACCGGGCAGGCCCGCCCTGACCCGCGCGGCGGAGTCGGCCGGGTTGATCCGGGTGCCGCCGGTGGTGGGGATGTAGGAACCGCGCCCGAACCCGCCGGTGGCCAGGAACAGGAAGAAGAAGCCGCCGCCGTAGCCGTTGCGCTCGTCGCAGTTGGAGTCGTCGACCACCTGGTTGTTGGCGTCCACGCAGTAGGCGGTCTGCTCGTCGTCGTCGCCCGAGCTGCCGCAGGCGGCCACCGACGGCACCACCAGGACGCCACTCAGGGCGAGACCGATCAATCGGGGACGGAGCGGCCGCCGCTCGGGCACCGGCATCGGGTTCCTCCTGTTCGTGCGGCGGGCCCGGTCGACCGGATGCCGGGACCACGGGGAGCCGTGCCGGTCACGCGCCGCCACGCTGACGCGGTCCAGTGTCCACGAGAGCCCCGGTGCGGGCCGCACCCGGGGCGCCGTGTCGCGCCTGGCGCCGCGGCCCGGTGGTGCATCCGGTTGCTGTTTGACCCGGACCCGGCCCCGGGTAGATTTCGCACCGGGTTCAACCAGATGCCCCCGCAGTGTCCGCTCCACCGACTGTCCGTCGGTCATGCAGACGCACCCTGTCGTCCCGAGGGCGTGCCATGTCCGAGTTCTCGTCCCCCGTCACCCCGTGTCCGCGTGCCGATACCGGCACCCCCTCGCCGCAGCGGGTGAGCTCGTGAGCGCGCCCACCACCGGCAGCGGCGACCGCCTCGCCGACCAGCTCGCGGCGCTGACCACTCTGGTGGCGGTCCCCGCGGAGGAGGCGGGCGACCAGTTGGTCGAGACGCTCGAGGTCCTCGTCGGCATCGTCCCCGGCGCGCGATGGGCCACCCTCGGGGAGCGCAAGCGCCGCGTCCGCCCGCAGACCGTCGCCTCGACCGGTGAGCCCGGTTGGCTGGCCGACGCGGTGCAGTTCCACCTCGGCGAGGGGCCGACGCTGCAGGCGATGGACCGCCGCCAGCCGGTCGTGGTCTCCGACGCGACCCGGGATCCGCGGTGGCCGCGGTTCGCCGCGTCGGTCGCGGCCCAGCTGCGCGTGCGGTCGGTGCTGTCGGTGCCGTTGCGGGGCGTACGCGGGAAGGACGCCTCGCTCAGTCTCTACGGGGACATCAGCGACGCGTTCGACGGCGCGGCCGTGGAGGTGCTGCCGATCGCGGTGGCGTCGGCGGACATCACCCTGGCCGGGCTCCGCCAGCGGCAGCGCGCGCAGAACCTCACCCGCGCGCTGGCCAGCAACCGTCGGATCGGGGTCAGTGTCGGGATCCTGATGGCCCGGCACCAGTGGACCGAGGAGCAGGCGTTCGACGCGCTGGGGGAGGTCAGCCAGGCGCTCAACCGCAAGGTCGCCGATCTCGCCGAGGAGGTGTGCCTGACCGGGACGCTGCCGTCCCCACCCGAGGGCGTCGCGCCCGCGGAGCCGCGCACGCCGCGGCCGCCCCGCGCCGACGTCCGGGCGCGCAGCCACCAGCCCGGCCGGCACGGCACCGCCGGGAACGACGCGGGCCCGGTGCGGGGTGCGTCGCGGCCCGGGGACGGCAGCGGGGTGCCCGCACCGTCGACGCGGCGTCCGCCCGCGACCGGGTGACGGACCGGCGCCCGTTCCCGCCCCCGGGGCGCCCGCATCGTTGCCGCGGCGTCCGCCCGCGACCGGGCGGTCCTCCGGGTCGCCCGACATGTCGCGACCCATGATGTCGTCGCTCCGGTGACGGGTGGCGCCTGTCCGATTCGTCCGTTCAGCGGGTCGGCCTCACCGTTCGGGCGCCGACGGCCGCCCACGGTGACGGTGCGGTCGCGTCCGCCGGAATTGCCCCACCCCCGGCTTGTGGTTAGCGTCACAGGTGTTTCGCCCACCACCCAGCGTCGGGAGCGTGTGTATGTCGGTCGTCCCTGCCCTCGGACAGCCCGGAGTCGGACGGGGACGACGCCGACGACGTGGCCTTGCCGCCGTCACCGCGCTGACGCTCACCGCGTCGCTGGCCGGTCCGTTGCCCGCGTCGGCCGCGCCGGAACCGACCGCGGCCACCGTGTCGGCCACCCTCGCCGGCAGTTTCCAGAGCGAGCTCGGCTGTGAGGCCGACTGGGCCCCGTCCTGTGACGCCGCCGACCTGACCGACAACGGCGACGGCACGTCGAGCGCGTCGTTCGAGCTGCCGGCCGGGGCGTGGGAGTTCAAGGTCGCCCTCGACGACAGCTGGGACCTCAGCTACGGACCCGGCGGCGTCGAGAACGGACAGGACAACATCCCGGTCGTCCTGGAGCAGCCGACGGCGATCACGTTCGCCTTCGATCACACCTCGCACCTGGTGTCGATTACCCCCACCGAGCAGCAGCCCGGACTCCAGGACTCCGATGCCGACCTGGCCGCTGCCAGCCTCCGCGACGACCTGAGCCGCGAGCAGTTCTACTTCGTGATGGCCGACCGGTTCGCCAACTCCGACCCGGCCAACGACACCGGCGGCTACGACATCCCGCCCGGCACGCCGGCCGGCGACGAGCGCCTGGTGACGGGCTTCGACCCCACCGCCAAGGGCTTCTACCACGGTGGCGACATCAACGGCATCACCGCGAAACTCGACTATCTCAAGGAACTCGGCATCACCTCGGTGTGGATGACGCCGTCCTTCAAGAACAAGCCCGTCCAGGGGGAGGGAGACGGCATCAGCGCCGGCTACCACGGCTACTGGATCACCGACTTCACCCAGATCGATCCGCACCTGGGCACCAACGAGGACCTCACGGGTCTCATCGACGCCGCCCACGCCCGTGGCATGAAGGTGTTCTTCGACATCATCGCCAACCACACAGCCGACGTCATCTCCACGCCCAGCGAGTACATCACCAAGGCGGAGGCGCCCTACGAGGACGCGACGGGCACCGTCTTCGACGACCGTGACTACGCCGGCGGCGACACCTTCCCGGCGCTGGATCCCGCTGTGTCGTTCCCCTACGTGCCGACGTTCCCGACCCCCGCGGACGCGACCGTCAAGGTGCCCGCCTGGTTGAACGACCCGACGTACTACCACAACCGCGGCAACGCGGCCTTCGACGGCGGCGAGAGCGACATCTACGGTGACTTCGTCGGTCTGGACGACCTGTTCACCGAGAACCCCGAGGTCACCGACAACCTCATCGAGACCTACCGGTACTGGGCCGAGTTCGGCATCGACGGTTTCCGCATCGACACCGTCAAGCACGTCAACATCGAGTTCTGGCAGAAGTTCGCCCCGGCCATGCGCGAAGCCGCCGCCGCCGTGGGCAAGGACAAGTTCTTCATGTTCGGGGAGGTGTACGACACCGACCCGGTCGACATGTCGCGGTACACCACGGAGGGCGACCTCCAGGCCACGCTGGACTTCGGCTTCCAGGAGCAGGCGAAGAACTTCGCCAACGGGCGGTCCACCAACGTCCTGCGGGACCTGTTCGCCGACGACGACTACTACACCGACGCGAACTCCAACGTGTACTCGACCCCGACCTTCCTCGGCAACCACGACATGGGACGCATCGGTTACTTCCTGAAGAGCGCCGGCACCGAGGCCGACCCGGTCGGACCGGAGGAGCTGCTGGCCCGCGACCAACTGGCGCACTCCCTGATGTACCTCACGCGCGGTCAGCCGGTCGTCTACTACGGCGACGAGCAGGGTTTCGTCGGCGACGGCGGCGACCAGGACGCCCGGCAGGACATGTTCCCCAGCCAGGTGGCCACCTACAACGACGACGACCTCATCGGCACCGACGCCACCACCGCGGTCGACAACTTCGGCACCGACAACCCGGTGTTCCAGCACATCAAGCAGGCGTCCGCGCTGCGTGCGGCGCACCCCACGCTGGCCGACGGTGCCCAGATCCACCGCTACTCCTCCGACGACGCCGGCATCTACGCGTTCAGCCGGATCGATGCCACCGAGCAGGTCGAGTACGTCGTGGCCGCCAACAACTCCGAGGCGCCCGCCACCGCGACCTTCGACACCTTCACCCCGGACGGCACGTTCGCCGGTCTGTACCCGGCGGGCGCCGCCGGCCTGACCAGTGACGACGAAGGCAGGGTGACCGTCACCGTGCCGCCGCTGTCGGTCGCCGTCTGGCAGGGCACCGCCCCCATCCCGGCGTCCGCGGCCGCACCGGAGATGACCTTCCGCAACGTGCCGGGCAGCACCGTCGGCGGCCGCGCCGAGGTCGGCGTCGCGGTGCCCGCCGGTGGCTTCAATCAGGTGTCGCTCGCCTGGCGGCCCGCGGGCACCGACGCCTGGACCGCTCTGGGTACCGACGACAACGCGCCCTACCGGGTGTTCCACGACGTCCGTGGCCTGGCGAAGGGCACCGTGGTCGAGTACCGCGCCGTGCTCGAGGACAACGCCGGCCACCTGTCGGTGGCGGCCACCTCGGCCGTCGTCGGTGATCCCGCGCCGCCGCCGGTCGATCCCGGTGAGCCCGGCGGGCCGGTCGAGCAGCCCGGCAGCGTGACGGTCGCCGGCACGCTGAACACCGAGATGGGTTGCGCGTCCGACTGGGAGCCGTCGTGCGCGGCGGCGCACCTGACCCTGCGCGACGACGGTGTGTGGTCGGGGACGTTCACCCTCCCGGCCGGTGACTACCAGTACAAGGCCGCGATCGACGATGCCTGGACCGAGAACTACGGCGCAGGTGGAGCTTTCAACGGGGGCAACATCTCGGTCACGGTGGCCGAGGGCGCGACCGAGATCACCTTCTGGTACGACCACGGCACGCACTGGATCACCGCCTCCCCGCCGACCCCCGTGGTCACCGCCGTCGGCTCGTTCCAGTCCGAGCTGGGTTGTGCGGCGGACTGGTCGCCGGAGTGCCTGCGCAGCTGGTTGCAGGACGTCGACGGTGACGGCATCTACACCTTCGCCACCGCGTCCATCCCGGCCGGCAGCTACGAGACGAAGGCGACCGTCGGCCTCAGCTTCGACGAGAACTACGGTGCCGGCGGCACCGCCGGCGGGGACAACATCCCGTTCACCGTTCCCGCGGGCGCCGTGACCCGCTTCACCTACGACTCCGTCAGTCATGCTCTGACGGTGACCAGTGGAGCGTCGACCGCCGCCGACCTGTCGACCGCCCGGGCGCAGTGGGTCCAGCGGGGCCTGGTGGCCTGGGACCTGCCGGCCGAGGCGGCCGGGTGGAGCTTCCGGCTCTACGCCGCGCCGGAGGGCGGCCTCGGGTTGGACGCCGAGGCGGTGACCGGAGGTGACAGCGTCCCGCTGACGCTCGACCCCGCCGGGCTGCCGGCCGACACGGCGGCCGCCTGGCCGCAGCTGGCCGGGTACGACGCGCTCCGCCTGCGGGACAGCGACGCCGGCGACCGCCGGCTGCTGCAGGAGATCCTCGGCGGGCAGATGGCGGTGGCCGCGTTCGACGACCTCGGCCGGCTCGTGGACGCCACCGGCGTCCAGACCCCCGGGGTGCTGGACGACCTCTACCGGGGAGCCACCTCGGCGACGCTCGGCGTCTCGTTCCTCACGCTGCGCTTCGGGTCCCTGCGGTTCAGCATGCCGTCGATGAAGGTGTGGGCCCCGACCGCCAAGACCGTGTCGCTGCGCATCGACCCGGTGGGCCCGGAGGGCGAGGTGGTCCTGCCGATGTTCCGGGATTCGCAGGGGGTCTGGTCGTCCCAGGCGTTGGCACCTCGCTTCGTCGGCGCCGCCTACGCCTACGACGTCACGGTGTACGTGCCGTCCGCCGGTCAGGTGCAGACCACGACGGTGACCGATCCCTACAGCGTCGCGCTCACCACCGACTCGAGGCGCTCGGTGGTGGCCGACCTGGCCGGCCCGGCGCTGCAGCCGGCGGGGTGGAACGACCTGCGCAAGCCCGCGCTCGCCCAACCCGAGGACTCGAGCATCTACGAGCTGCACATCCGGGACTTCTCCATCTCCGACACCACGGTGCCGGCGGCCGAGCGCGGCACCTACCTCGCCTTCACGCACCCGGAGTCCGCGGGCATGACCCACCTCGCGCAGCTGGCGGACGCGGGCCTGAACACCGTGCACCTGCTGCCTGCGTTCGACATCGCCACCATTCCCGAGAACCGTGCGGCGCAGCAGACTCCCGCCTGTGACCTGGCGGCGCTGTCGGCGGCCGACCCGGCCGGTACCGCACAGCAGGACTGCGTCAGCGCCGTCGCCGGTGCGGACGCGTTCAACTGGGGCTACGACCCGTTCCACTACACGACCCCTGAGGGCTCGTACGCGACCGACCCCGAGGGGCCCGGACGGACCCGGGAGTTCCGGCAGATGGTGGCCGGGCTCAACGAGGCCGGCCTGCGGGTGGTGATGGACGTGGTCTACAACCACACCGCGTCGTCGGGCCAGGATCCCACGTCGGTGCTCGACAAGGTGGTTCCCGGCTACTACCAGCGGCTGTCGGCGACCGGCGCACTGGAGACCTCCACCTGTTGCGCCAACACCGCCTCCGAGCACGCCATGATGGAGAAGCTGCTGATCGACTCGGTGCTCACCTGGGCGGTGCAGTACAAGGTTGACGGTTTCCGCTTCGACCTGATGGGTCACCACAGCAAGGCCACACTGCAGAAGCTGCGGGCCGCGCTGGACAAGCTCACCGTGCGCAAGAACGGTGTGGACGGCCGCACGGTCTACGTCTACGGCGAGGGCTGGAACTTCGGTGAAGTGGCCGACAACGCGCGGTTCGAGCAGGCCACCCAGCTCAACATGGCCGGTACCGGCATTGGCACCTTCAACGACCGGCTCCGGGACGGCGTGCGCGGTGGCGGCCCGTTCGACGAGGACCCGCGGGTCCAGGGCTTCGGCTCGGGCCTGTTCACCGATCCGAACGCCCTTCCCGCCAACGCCGGGGACACCGCCCGCCAGACCCTGTTGCAGTACCAGGACTGGATCAAGGTCGGCCTGACCGGCAATCTCCGGGACTACCGGCTGGTCGACCGGACCGGGGCGACCGTCACCGGCGGCGACATCCCCTACGGCGCGGAGGGATCGGCGCCGGTGGGGTACACCGCGGACCCGTCGGAGGTGATCACCTACGTCGACGCGCACGACAACGAGACGCTGTTCGACGCACTGACGCTGAAGCTGCCGGTGGGCACCACGATGGCCGACCGGGTGCGGATGAACACCCTGTCGTTGTCGACCACCGCGTTGGGCCAGGGCCCGATGCTCTGGCACGCCGGGGCCGACCTGCTGCGCTCGAAGTCGTTGGACCGCAACAGCTACGACAGTGGCGACTGGTTCAACCGCATCGACTGGACCGGTCAGCAGAACACCTTCGGCTCGGGTCTGCCGCCCCGGCCGGACAACGAGGCCAAGTGGCCGTTCATGGCACCGCTGCTGGCCGATCCGGCGTTGAAGCCGGCTCCGGCGGACATGGCGGCGGCCACCGCCGGCGCCCAGGACCTGCTGCGGCTGCGGTTCTCCTCGCCGCTGTTCCGCCTCGGATCGGCCGCGTTGATCGGGCAGAAGGTCTCGTTCCCGTCCGGTGGTCCCGATCAGACGGCCGGACTCATCGTGATGGTCATCGACGACACCGTCGGACGCGATGTCGACCCCGCCCGGGATCGCATCGTGGTGGTGTTCAACGCGTCGTCGACAGCCCAGGAGGTGCCGGTGGCCGGAGCCGGTGACCTGGCCCTGAGCGCCGTGCAGGCGGCCGGTGCCGATCCGGTGGTCAAGCAGTCCACGGTGTCCGCCGACGGCGTCACCGTGCCGGCCCGCACGGTCGCGGTGTTCGAGGGCTGATCCACAGGTGCCGTCCGCCCGGCCGCGGTCGCGGCGGGCGGCACCGTCCCGACGACGGAGGAGCGGCCGTGGCGGCCTCACCCGAGGAGATCGCGGCCGCGTTCTCCAGCCACCGGTTCACCGACGCCTTCCCCTATCTGGCCGACGCGGTGCGCTGGGTACTCGTCGGTGGCCCCGTGCTCGAGGGCCGGTCCGCGGTGATGCAGGCGTGTGCGTCGACCACGGCGGAGCTCGCGACGGTCACCACCGAGGTCGGCCGGTTCCTCCTCATCGCCGGCGACCGCGGCGTGGCCGTCGACGTGCTCGCGGACTTCACCGCCCCTGACGGCTCGACGAGCCGGGTGTCCTCCTGTGATCTGTACGTCTTCGACCACGGGTTGATCAGCGAGATCATGTCCTACACCGTCGAGTTACCGTCTGACGACCGGACGCGCGGAACTCCGGGTCGGCCGTCCCGCCGCCGGACCGTCGTCGAGTCAGCCGTCGACGAGCAGCCCCCGGACCGGTCCGAGCAGCCGCTCGGCGCGGCGGGACACCGCCGGCAGCCGGGAGATCCGGGGCGGTCGTCGCCGGCGGGGGCCGCGTCGGAGTCCGTGTCGGCGTGGGCCTTCCACAGGGTGTCGATGACGGCGCGGGGATCCCCGTCGACCTCCGCGACCGGCAGTCCCAGGTGTTCGGCCCACAGCTGCACGCGGGTGTGCCGGGTCAGGTCCGCCGTCCGGCGGGTCGAAGGCGGCACCGTGGCCCAGCGCGGTGAGCCGCCGCCGGTGGTGCCGGCGGACCGCCCGCTCGAGACCGTCGCCCACGACCTCGTCGATCCGGTCGAGGCCGGGCAGCGAGATCACGCCCGCACCGCCCCGGTGCGGGTCGCATCCCCGTGGGTACCATCTGCGGGACGCGGACCACTGCTCACGGAGGCATCGTGCCGTACCGCCGTCACCGGTGCACACCCTGCCTCGCACCGGCCCGTCGGCGGGTGGTCCCACCCGCCGGATGCCGTCCGAGAGGACTTCACCGTGCACGTCGTCACCCTCCCCGCCAACTGTCCGCCGGACCGGTTCTACCGGGGCGGGCGACGGATCACCGACTTCCGCGGCGTCGCACCGGGAGGTGATCACGAACCGGAGGACTGGGTGGCGTCCACCACGGCCGTGTTCGGCCTGACCCGACCGGGTCGCACGACGCTGCCCGACGGCGTGGACCTCGACCGGGCGGTCCACGCGGACCCGGTCGGTTGGCTCGGCGACGCGCACGTGCACCGGTTCGGCGCCGACACCCGGCTGCTGGTCAAGCTCCTCGACGCCGGTCAGCGGCTGCCCGTGCACGCGCACCCCGACGGCGCGTTCGCCGGTGCGCACCTGGGGCGCCCGCACGGCAAGGCCGAGGCCTGGTTCATCCTCACCCCCGGTGTCGTGCACCTGGGGCTGACCGCCGCGGTGCCGCCCGACCAGCTCCGTCGGCTCGTCGACACCCAGGACATCGAGACGATGCTCGGTCTGCTCCACCGGGTGCCGGTGACGCCGGGCGACGTCGTGTACGTGCCCCCCGGGGTGCTGCACGCCATCGGGGAAGGGGTGTTCATCGTCGAGGTCCAGGAACCGGAGGATCTGTCGATCCTGTTGGACTGGCGGGACTTCGACCTCGACGGGACCCGGGACGGACACCTGGGTCTGGGCTTCGACCTGGCACTGCAGGCCGTCGAGCACCGTGCCCGCAGCACCGCCGAGCTGGCCGAGCTGGTGCGGCCGGCCGGCTTCGGCCCGTCCGTGCTGCCCGCGGCGTCCCGGCCGTACTTCCGTCTCGAGCGGGCCGCCGTCGACGGGCGGTTCGCCACCGACCCCGGGTTCGCGGTGCTGGTGACCCTCGCGGGATCGGTCGGGCTGACGGGGGGGCCGGAGCTGCCCGCCGGCACCACGGCGGTCGCCCCGCACGCCGCCGGCCCGCTCGTCCTCACGGGCGAGGGCGAGGTCCTGATCTGCCGGCCACCGGACGCCGGCTGACGCACGCCCCGGCCCGTCCGCCCCGGCCCGTCCGCCCCGGCCCGTCCGTCCGCCACGGCCCGTCCGTCCGCCGCGGCCCGTCCGTCCGTTGCCGGCGGTCCGTCAGCGGGCGTGATCCGGTCCGTCCACGCCGCGAACCGGCCCCGACCTCGCGGCGGGCCACCCGCGCGCCGGTCGGTCGGGCACCCTGGACAGCGTGACCACTCCCGCGCACGACCCGTTCCCCGCCGGCTTCTTCGACCGCGCCGACCCGTCACCGGACGCGGTGTTCTACGCCCCCACCCGGCTCGTCACGCACATCGACGACGGGGCAATCGCCGCCGTCGCCGAGCTCTACGCGGAGCTGGGACTGGACGGCAGCGCCGGGCCGCGGCGACTGCTCGACCTGATGTCGTCCTGGGTCTCCCACCTGCGGTCAGCTCCCGGTGAGCTCGTCGTGCTGGGGATGAACGCGGCCGAGCTCGACGCCAACCCGATGGCCACCGAGCGCATCGTCCAGGACCTCAACGACGACCCGCTGCTGCCGCTGCCGGACGCCTCGGTGGACGGCGTCCTGTGTTGCGTGTCCGTGGACTACCTGGTCCGGCCGGTCGAGGTCCTGGCCGAAGCGGCGCGGGTGTTGCGGCCCGGGGCGCCGGTCGTGCTCACCTTCTCCAACCGGTGCTTCCCGTCGAAGGCGATCCGGGGCTGGTTGGAGACCGACGACGCCACGCACTGCGCCATCGTGGCGACCTATCTACGACTGGCCGGGGGGTTCACCGAGCCCGAGGCGTCGTTGCGGACCCCGGGTGGCCGTCACCGGGGCGACCCGCTGTACGCCGTGGTGGCCCGCCGCCTCGGCTGAACACGCTGCGGCCGGACACCGCCGCGGCCGGACACCGCCGCGGCCGGACACCGCCGCGGCTGGGCACTTGACCCACCGATCACGACGGTGTCCTGCCGCGTGCCGATGCATCGTCGCCGGCGGATCGTGACCCGCACCGGGACGGTGTATCGATTGACTTTCGATAGATGTCGAGCGAGACTCGATACATGTTCACGACGCGACGGGCCGTCGCCCTGCTCAAGGTGTTCCTCGCGGTGCTGTTCGCCGTCCTCGTGCTGTTCCAGGTCATGTCGCTCCCCGGTCAGTTCCGCTCGATGGCCGAGCAGTCGCCCGAGGACGCGTGGCTGCGCTGGCCGCTGACCGCGATCACCGTGTTCTGGGTGCTCTGCATCCAGGTGGTGGTGGTGTGCGTCTGGAAGCTGCTGACCCGGGTGCGTGACGACCGGATCTTCACCGAGGAGTCGCTGGTCTGGGTCGACGTGATCGTCTGGGCGATCGGAGCGGGCTGGATCGTGCTGGTGGGCGTCCTCGGGCTCGTCGGGTTCAACGCCGACGACCCCGGACTCCCGCTGCTGCTCTTCCTGCTCACCGTGGGAGTGACGGTGGTGGGTCTGCTGATGCTGGTGATGCGTGCGCTGCTGCGGCAGGCCACCGCCCTGCGGACCGACATGGAAGCGGTCATCTGATGCCGATCGTGGTGCGGATCGACCTGGAGTTGGCCAAGCGCAAGATGAGCGTGGGGGAGTTCGCGGAGCGGGTCGGGTTGACGCCGGCCAACGTGGCCGTGTTGAAGAACGGGCGGGCCAAGGCGGTGCGGTTCAGCACCTTGGAGGCCATGTGCCGGGTCCTGGACTGCCAACCGGGCGATCTGCTCGAGTGGGTCGACGACTGACCCGGCGCGCGGGGGCGGGCGGCGCCGGTCCGGCCCGGGATGGTGGCGGGTCAGCCGCCGGAGCCGGGCGCCGCGTCGCTGCCGCCGGCGTCACTGTCGCTGCCGCCGGCCTCACCGGTGCCGTCGCCGGCCTCGGTGGCGTCCAGCACGCTGACCGGGATGCCGTACGGCAGGAAGCGCACCTTGCGGTTGCTGTCGGTGTTGTGCTTGTTCGCGCGGAGGGCGTCCAGCTCGGTGGCGAAGACCTGCTCGACCCGGGCATCGCCGTCGGCGTTCACCGTGTAGACCGCCCAGACACCGTCGCCGGTCTCGCCGGCGGTCTCCGGCCGTGCCGTGGGGCGGCCGGTGCGGGCGGCGCCCTCGCCACCCCAGCCCGCACGGTCGCCGCCGAACACGGAGCCGAACTGGCCGAAGACGCCGCGCAGCTGCTCGCCGGCGCCACGGAGCATCCGGTCCAGGTCCTCCGGGTCGATGCCGAATCCTTCGTTGTTGGCCATGGGTCCTCCAGCGGGGCTCGTCGGCCGCGCGGTGCGGCTGTCTCCAGTGTGCGCCCGGCGGCCCCGCACCGGCGGGGTTAACCGCCGCTCCCCAGGTCGGGGGAGCCGATGACACCCCAGCGCGACACCGGCGCCACGACGAGAACGGCGTGACCGATCACGTCGTCGACCGGGACCGGTCCCCGGCACCCGGTCACCGGCTGGTCACCGCGGCAGCCCAGCGCGGAGTCGCCGGACGCACCGCGGTGGTCACCCATCAGCCACAGGGCGTCCGCGGGCACGGTCACCGGCCCGAAACACCGCTGCGACCTCGGTGCCGTGGTGCAGTCGTCCGTGCCGGTCACGAAGGCCCAGTCCTCGTACAGGTACGGCTCGTCGAGCGACCGCCCGTCCACCGTCACCCGCCCGCGGGCGTCGCAACAGGCGACGGTCGGGCCGGCCGTGGCGATCACCCGCTTGACGAAGTCCTTCTCGTCCGGCGGCGCGACGCCGACCACCGAGCCGAGAGACCGGGCCACCGTCGCGAACCAGGTGGACGGACCCGGGGCCGCCGCCACCTCCGGCGCCCAGCTCGGCGGCCCGCGGAAGACGACGACCTCACCGGGCTTTGGATCGGAGAACTCGTACACGATCCTGTTCACCAGCACGCGGTCGCCGCCGGACGTGGCGCCGTGCAACGTCTGCTCCATCGAGCGCGACGGGATGTAGTAGACCTCGACCACGAAGGTCTGGATCACGAACGTCGCCAGGAAGGCGAGCACCAACAGGATGGGCAGCTCCACCCGGAACGGGCGGCGTCGCCCCGACCGGGGCCGCTCCGCCGGCGGGTCGGCGGCCCGCTCCGGTCCTGCGGTCCCGCCCTGCCCCGCCGGCGTCGCGTCCCCGTGTTCCCCCGTGTCGCTCACGGAGCCAGTGTGCGGCTCGGCCGGGTGCGGGACCGCGCCGCGTCCACCGTGTCGGCTGCGAGCCCGGATCCCGTCATCCGTACCCGTCTCGGCCGCCCGACTGCCAGGATGTATGTGCGCGCATGGATTCGGGCGGCGTCCGGTATCGAATGCACCGGTCGTTCGGTTGAGCGCTACCAGACGGGCCGGACGGCGGTCGCGTCCCACGACAGGAGGACATCATGTACGTCGGCGTCGACAGCTTCGTCTCGACCGTGACCGACCCGGCCACCGGCAGGGTCGTCGGACCGGAGGAGCGCATCGAACACCTGCTCGAGGAGATCGCACTGGCCGACACGTCCGGCCTGTACTCGTTCGGCATCGGCGAGCACCACCGCGAGGAGTACTACGACTCCGCCCCGCCGGTGATCCTGGGCGCGGCGGCGGCCCGGACGTCGCGCATCCGCCTCGGCAGCGCCGTCACGGTCCTCAGTGCCGCCGACCCGGTGCGGGTCTTCCAGCAGTTCGCCACCCTCGACCTCATCGCCAAGGGCCGCATCGACCTCGTCGTCGGACGCGGCTCGTTCACCGAGGCGTTCCCGCTCTTCGGTCTCGAGCTGCGCGACTACGACACGCTGTTCGCCGAGAAGCTCGACCTGCTGCTGAAGATCCGCGACGAGACCCACGTGACCTGGTCCGGCCGGCACCGGCCGGCACTGACCGGGCAGGGGGTCTACCCGCGCCCCGCACAGGATCCGCTGCCCATCTGGGTCGGCGTCGGCGGCACGCCCGAGTCCTTCGTCCGGGCCGGCCTGCTCGGGCTGCCGCTGATGGTGGCGATCATCGGGGGTGAGCCCCGGCAGTTCGCCCCCCTGGTCGACCTGTACCGGCGGGCCGGCGCCGAGGCCGGTCACGCCCCGGAGCGGTTGCAGGTCGGGCTGCACGTGTTCGGCTACGTCGGGGAGAGCGTCCGCGAGGCGTCGGACACCATCTACCCGGGCTGGCACGAGATGTTCACGAAGGTGTCGCGGGAGCGCGGGTTCCGCGCCCCCACGCGGGCCCAGTTCGACGCGACCAGCGGCCCGGACGGGGCCTTCTTCATGGGGGACCCGGACACCGTCGCGACCAAGCTGCGCCGGGTGGCCGACCAGCTCGGTGGTGTCGACCGGGTCTCCATCCAGATGACCAACCCGCGGCTGGCCCACGCCGACCTGTTGCGCGGCATCGAGTTGCTCGGTACCGAGGTCGCCCCGCAGGTCGCGGGCGTCTGAGCCGGCCGGCCGCCGGGTGCGCGCCGCGCGTGTCCGCCCAGGGCGTACCGACCGGCCTGGGACCGCGTCGTCCCGACGTGATTGGCTGACGCCATGACGACGACACGCGTGGTGCAGGTGGCGGGCCCCGGTGGGGCCCTCGAGGTGGTGGAGCGCGAGCTCCGGGGGCCCGGTCCGGGGGAGGTCCGGGTCCGGGTGGAGGCGTGCGGGGTGTGCCATTCCGACGCGTTCACGATCGAGGGGGGCATGCCGGGTATCGAGTACCCGCGGGTGCCCGGCCACGAGATCGCCGGCCGGATCGACGCGGTCGGCGACGGGGTGGTCCCGTGGGAGGTCGGGCAGCGGGTCGGCGTGGGCTGGTTCGGCGGCAACTGCGGACACTGCGATCCGTGCCGCCGGGGTGACCTGATCAGCTGCGTGAACGGCCAGGTCCCCGGGATCGCCTACGACGGCGGCTACGCCGACCACGTCGTGGTACCGCAGGGTGCACTCGCCGCCGTCCCGGACGACCTTGACGCCGTCGACGCCGCGCCGCTGCTGTGCGCCGGGGTGACCACGTTCAACGCCTTGCGCGAGAGTGGCGCCCGCGCGGGCGATCTCGTGGCCATCCTGGGGGTGGGCGGACTCGGCCACCTGGGCGTCCAGTTCGCCCGCCGGATGGGCTTCGAGACCGTCGCCATCGCCCGCGGGACGGACAAGCGCGAGCAGGCGCTGCAGCTGGGAGCCCACCACTACATCGATTCGACCACGACGGATGTGGCGGCGGCCCTCCAGGAACTCGGCGGCGCGGTCACCGTCCTGGCCACCGTGACCGCGCCCGACGCGATGAGTGCCGCCGTCGGCGGCCTGCGCCCGCGGGGCCGGATGGTCGTCGTCGGTGCGTCGGCGGACCCGATGCAGATCCCGCCGTTCGCGCTCATCCCCGGCAGCACCGGCGTCCTCGGACACGCCTCCGGCACGTCCAAGGACTCCGAGGACACGCTCCGCTTCAGTGCGCTGAGCGACGTCCGTCCCTTGATCGAGACGTACCCGTTGGCCGAGGCCGCCGCCGGCTACGCCCGGATGATGAGCGGCGACGCCCGTTTCCGGGTGGTGCTGACCACCGGCTGACGGCCCACGGGCGGCTACTCGTCGCCCATCACCGGGCCTTCGACGACGTGTTTCTGCTCCGGTCGGGGCAGTTCCGGGACCACCTCGCAGTGCAGGTGGTCCCGGACGGCCGGCGGCAGCGAGCGGTGGAACAGCCCGGTGCGGCCAGCACGTCGTGACCGGCCGGCAGATCGACGGCACCGGAGTGGACGGGTGCCTCCGCTCCGGCGGACGGGTGTCGGTGCCCGCCTACGTCCCCGGCGGCGGCGTCCCGTCAGCTCCCGGCGGGCAGCAGGTGGTCGATACGCTCGATCACCCAGGTGGGCCGGACGGCGGAGGCGGCCAGCATGGGCAGTGTGGTCTCGCCGGTCAGGACCAGTGCGGAGTCCATCCCGGCGGCGATCCCCATCGCGATGTCGGTGCTCAGCCGGTCACCCACCATCACGCACTGGTCGGCGCGCAGCCCGATCCGGCGCATCGCCGTCTCCACCATCAACCGGTCGGGCTTGCCCGCGTTGACCTGGCAGCGCACCCCGGTGCAGGCCTCGATGGCCGCGACGATGGCCCCCGCGTCGGGCTCTCCGGCGCCGTTCGGGAACGGGCAGTAGACGTCCGGATTGGTGGTCACCAGGATCGCCCGCTTGTGCACGGCCAGCGCGTCGAAGGCGATCTGCAGCTTCCGGTAGTCGAAACGCCGGTCGTAACTGGCGACGATGACGTCGATCTCGGCAGCGTCCTCGGACAACGTGAGCCCGGCGTCACGGAGCGCCCGCTGCAGCGGTTCCTCCCCGATGACGAAGATCCTGCGGTCCGCCGCGTGCTCGGTGAGCCAGGCCGTCATCGTCACGACGGTGTTGAGGATCTCCTCCGGCCGGGCGGGGATGCCCAGCCCGGCGAGCTTGTCGAGGTACATCTGCGGGTCGCGGGTCGGGTTGTTGCTCAGGTAGACGATCCGTGCGTTCCGCCGGCGCAGCTCCTCGATCAGCTCGCGGGCGCCCGGCAGCAGTTCCTTGCCGAGGTACACGGTGCCGTCGAGGTCGAAGATGTACCCGTCGTAGGTGCGGTCGGGTGCGGCGAGCAGCGTCCGCAGACCGACGGGGGTGTCGATGCTCACCGGGCCTCCGCCATCGCGCCGAACAGTTCCCGCAGGGCGGGGTAGATGGTCGTGTAGACCGCGTACAGCCGGTCGTAGGCGGCGACGTCGGTGTCCCCGGGCTCGAAGACCCGTGCGGTCCCGGTCATCTCGTGCGCGGCCTGCTCGATCGACGGGTGGATTCCGACCGCCGCCGCGGCGAGCACGCCGGAGCCCAGGCAGGTGCTCTCCGGCTCCTTCACGACCTCGACCCGGCGTTGCATCACGTCGGCCAGGATCTGGCACCAGATGCGGCTCCGGGAACCGCCGCCGAGCGCCACGATCCGCGAGACTTGTTCACCCAGCGCATCTTCGGCGCCGGTGGTCAGGAACCGCTGCTCGAACGCCAGGCTCTCCAGGATCGCGCGGTAGACGTGGCTCTTGCCGTGCACCCCGGTCAGCCCGATCAGGGCGCCGCGGGCGTGGTGGTCCCAGTAGGGGGTCAGCGCGCCCGTCCAGTACGGCAGTGCGACCAGACCCTCACTGCCGGGCGGCAGCATCTCCGCCGCGGCCTCCAGGACCTGTTCCGGCGACAGGTCCAGGCCGAGCATCTGGGTGTTCACCCCGGCGAACTTCTCGACGAACCAGCGGATGTTGTAGGTCCCGCCGCCGATGAAGGTCTCCAGTGTGTAGCCACCGGGGAGACCCGCGGCCAGCGTCCGGAAGCGCACGTCGCTGGCGTAGGTGCGGCTGAAGGTGCCCGACACGATGCCGGTGCCCAGGTTGAGGTAGGCGGTCCCGGGCGCGGTGATGCCGCAGCCGAGCTGGGCCGACTGGCCGTCGCCGACCCCGGCGACCACGGGCAGTCCGGGCGGCAACCCGGTCTCGCGGGCGGCCGCCTCGGTCACGGCCCCGACGACGTCGCCGGGGGCGGCCAGGTCGGCGAACTGGTCCCGGTGCAGACCGGCGGCGGTGAGCAGGTCCTCGGCGTAGTCGAAGGTGCGCAGGTCGACCACGCCGAGCGGGTCGGCGCTGGCCCAGCTGGTCCGGAACTCCCCGGTCAGCCGGTTCACCAGGAAGCCCCCGACGTCGACCACACTGGCGGTGTGGGACAGGGTCTCGGGCTCGTGGGCGGCCAGCCAGAGCAGCTTGTACCAGGCCGGCGTGGGGTTCGGCGGCTTGCCGGTGACCGTGTGCACCTCCGGGGTGCCGTACTTCTGCACCTCTTCGGTGGCGCGGGTGTCGGCCCAGATCATCGCCGGCCGCAACGGCTGGCCGGTGCGGTCCAGGCAGGCGAAGGTCTCGCGTTGATGGGTGATGCAGATGGCGGCGATCCGCTCCCGGTCGACGGTCTGCACGGCCCGCCGGATGGCGATCCGGGTGGCCGTCCACCAGTCCTCGGGGTTCTGTTCGGCCCAGGTCGGCCGCGGGTGGGCCAGCTCGAAGCCTGATCGCGCCTCGGACAGGGCCACTCCGTGGGCGTTCCAGACCACGGCCTTGGCGGCGGTGGTGGAGCAGTCCACCCCGATCACCAGGTCACCGCGCGGCACCGGACACCTCCCGGTCCGACGCCTGCGCCGCGGCCACCGTGCGGTCGGCGGCCGCGAGCACCGCGGCCACATCGGCGGGCTCCCACCAGCCGAGGGCGATCAACAGGTCGACGACGGTGAACCGGTTGCGCATGTACGCGCAGTTGGTCACCGCCCAGGTCGCGTGGTCGGCGTCGACCACCGACCGGACGTCGGTGAGCCGCGCGGTGGCGCCGGCCGCGGTGAGGGCCGTGGCCAGTGCGTCCGGCGTCCAGATCAGCGGCCGCAACCGGGCGGCGGCGGCCGGCCAGTCGGTGATCAGTGCGGCCAGGTTGTCCCGCAGGCCGTCCAGCGCCGCGGCCTTGCGACCGTAGTCCGACCAGCACTCGGCGCCGATCGCCCCGGTCGGGTCCACGTCTGCGAACGCGGCGAGGACGGTGTCGCGGGAAGCGCTGAGCGGCGCCGACCGCAGCCGCTCGGCCAGGCCTTCGAGGGCAGCGCGGTCGGCGGTCTGCAACCGGTCGAACAGCAGCTGCCACGCCGAGGCCCCGACGACGCCGGCGGCACCCACCTGCTCGCCGTGCAGCCCGATGGGCCGGTGCGCGGCGCCGTTGGACATGTCGAGCATGTGACTGACCAGGTGCTCCACCCCGGACAGGCACGCGGTGCCGCCGGAGATGCCGGTGGCGATCCCGCGGACGGCCAGCGCACGGGCGAGACGGCCCGTGGCGTCCGGGCTCTCACCGAGTTCACCGGACCAGACAGCGACGTCGCGGCCGGCTTCGGCGAGCACCTCGATGGGCGCCGGGTGGAACGAGGTGTCGGTGCCGACGAGGGACGCCAGCAGCCAGTCGGCGGGCGCGGTGAACATGGAGGTGAGCTCACCGAAGCCGGCGACGTTCATCGCCCGCGGCGCGCCGTGCACGGTGTCGACGTCGGCCAGCACGATGTCGGGCCAGCGGGACGGAGTGGTGCGCTTGACCCCGTTGCGCAGCAACACGGAGACGTCGTCGGTGAACCCGTCGACCGAGGCCGCGGTCTGCACGACGACCAGCGGCACTCCCACCGCGGCCGAGGCGACCTTGCCGATGTCGGTGATCGTGCCACCGCCGATGGACACCACCGCGTCCACGCCCTGCGCCCGCTCCCGGGCCTGGTCGAGCACCGGTTCCGAGGCGTGCAGTTCCGGATGCCCGTCGTCCAGCACGATCTCGCGGACGTCGAAGCGCTCCGCGAGGGTGCGGCGGATGACCGGCTTGATCGGCACCGCGTGCCGCCGGATCGGGGTGCGGTCCATCAGCAGGCCGACGACCGGACGCGACTCACCCGATCCCGTTGCGGCGTCCTCGCCGAGCATCTCGGTGACGGCGTCGGTGACCGCGGACCAGTCGAACGAGCCGATGCGCACCGAACGCATCCCGCAGCGGGGGAGCGCGCCCTCGGGGTCGGCGACGGCGACGACGCGCTGGGCGGCCACCACCGGGTCGTCGGCCGGCAACCCGCGGGTACCGGCCGCGAGGTCGGCGGCCGCCTGCCGGCGACGGGCGAGAGGGTTCTGGACGGTCACGACGGGACTCCTCGTTGAGCGGTGGAGCGACGTTGAGCGGTGAAGCGACGTCGAGCGGTGGAGCGGTGGAACGGTGCAGCGGTGTGGAACGGAGCGGGATCGAGTGGTCGAGCGGCGATTCTGGTTCAGGGGACGAGCGGTGGTACGGCCCGGCTGACCGCGAGCACGTCGGCCGGCAGTGCAGCGGGCTGTGTGGCGACCGAATGCGACAAGGTCGCCACCAGCTCGTCCACCAGGGTGGAGACCGGGCCGGTGAAGCCGAAGTCGGTCGCGGCGGCCACGGTCGCGGTGTCGACGGCGACACCGAGCTCGCGGTAGACGACCTCGATGACCTCCCGCAGCGGCGCGGCGTCGGCGACCACGATGCTGCCACCGAGCAGCAGCGCGCCTCGCACCCGGCGGCCGGCGGTGCCGGCGATCTTGCCGCGGCCACCCCCGTTGACGCTGAACCGCCCGGGGCAGTACTCGTCCGGCACCGGGCCGAGCCGGGCGTCCACCCCGAGACCGACGAGGACCGCGGTCAGCACCTCGCCGAGCGCGGCCAACCGGCCGACCGGGTCGGTCCCGTGGTCGGGCAGCACGAGGTCGAAGCACACGGTGGACCGGTGGTAGGCCGCGGCCCGGCCGCCGGGGGCGCGGACGGCGGGTTCGAAGCCCAGTCCGGTCGCCGCGGTCGCCGCCGCGGCGAAGCCCGGTTCGCGGGTGTCCCGGCGGCTGAAGCCCACGGTGGGCAGCGGTCGGTACAGCCGCAGCCACGCCTCCCCGGGGCGGTCGGCGACCCGGCGCAGCAACGCGGGCCCGACGGCCAGGTCGGCGGCCGCGGAGGGCAGGTCGGCGTCCCGGACGACGCGCAGCACGCGCGCGTCGCCGATCAGCACGGCGAGCTGCGCGGGCAGCGACGCCGTGGACCCGACCTCCGCGGTGACGGTCATCCCGCGATCCCGGTCCCGTCCTCCAGGACCCGCCGGATGGCGGACAGCAGCCCGGCCCCGGCGGCCCCGTCGACCGCGCGGTGGTCGCAGGTCAAGGTGAACGCGGCGAGCGGCCGGACGACGACCTCGCCGTCACGCACGACCGGGGTCTGCACGGTGCTGCCGACCGCGAGGATCGCGATCTGCGGCGGGTTCAGGATGGCGTCGAAGCGGTCGATGCCCAGCATGCCCAGGTTGGAGACGGTGAACGTGCCGCCGGTGACGTCGGCCATCGACAACTTGCCGGTCCGGGCCCGGGACACCACGTCCTTGCGCTTGGCGGCGATGGCGGCCAGGTCCTCTCCCTGCAGATCGGGGAGTACCGGGACGGTCAGCCCCTTCTCGGTGGCCACCGCCAGGCCGATGTTCACGCGGTCGAAGGTGGTGATCACGTTGTCGGCGAAGTGTGCGTTCAGCGCCGGGGTCTCGACCAGCGCGGTGGCGCACGCCTGCAGGATCGCGTCGGTCACGGTGCCGCCGACGGACTTCAGGTCCGCACCCAGCACCCGGCTCATGTCGACGTCCACCCCGAGGTGGAACACCGGCGCGGCCCACGCCTCGACCATCCGGCGGGCGGCGACCTTGCGCATCCCGGCCAGCGGCTTGGAAACTCCTTCGAGGGCGGCGTCCGGCGAGGTGGTGGCGGTCATCGGGCGGCCGCCCCGGCGAGGGTGCGGGCGGTCCCCGCGCTGCCCATCGCCTGGAACTTGGCGACGGTGGCGTCGATCATCCGGCGCCGGCCCGCGTCGAGCACCTCCTCGAGCTGACGGTCGCCCTTGGCCCACTCCTCCTCCAGGCCCGCGCGGAAGGCGTGCCGCAGGTCGGTGTCACCGTTCATCTTGTGCACACCGTGCGCGATGGCCTCCTTGACCTCGTCGTCGGGAACCCCCGAGATGCCGTGCAGCACCAGGGGAACCGGGACGACCTCACGGATCCGGGTGATCAGGTCCACGGCCAGCGGCTCCTGCTCCAGGCCCGGGATGACACCGTGCACCACGCCGGCCGAGATGGCCAGCAGGTCGACGCCGGTCTCGGCGACGAAGCGCTCGGCCTCGTGCACGTCGGTGTAGTAGGACGCCCACTCGACCGGTGCGCCGACGTCGGGGATCTTGCCCAGCTCGGCCTCGACCGGGATGCCGTAGTCGTGGCAGAGCTCGACGACCCGGCGGGTGATCCTGATGTTGTCCTCGAACGGCAGGTGTGCGGCGTCGAACATGATCGAGTCGAAGCCCAGCCGGACGGCCTCCAGCACCTCGTCCCAGGTGCCGTGGTCGAGGTGGATGGCGTACAGCGCGCCGGTGTCCTCGGCGTTGCGCACGGTCAGCTCGTAGGCCTTCTTCACGCCCATGTGCGGGATGATCGCCCGGCCGACCTGCATGAAGATGGGGGCGTCGGCCTGCTCGGCGGCCTGTAGCAGCGCCTGGGTCGTCTCGTCGTTGTGCATGTTGAAACCGCCGATGGCGTAGCCGCCGGTGCGGGCGGCTTCGACCCAGCGGAGCGGGTGGGGATCTCGCATGACGCGGTACCTCTTCTCGACAGGTGGTGCGGGACGGGTGGTTCCGGTGGCCGGGGCGGCCGGCCGCAGGCGTGGGGTCGGGCCGGCGGGGTGGCCGGCGGGCGACGGAGTGCAGACCTCAGGTGGTGGGGGCGTGCAGGCTGGGGAGTGTGCGGACGACGGCGTCGCGCCAGCCGGCCCGGCGCTCCTCGCGGGTGCCGACGTCGATCTGCGGGACGAACTCGTGCTCGCAGATCCAGGTCTGTTCGAGCTGGCCGATGTCGTCCCACATCCCGACGCCGAGGCCGGCGACGAAGGCGGCGCCGAGCGCGGTGCGTTCCAGCGACGTCGGGCGCTGGATGACCTTGCCGGACAGGTCCGCGGTCAGCTGGCACAGCAGGTCGCTGCGGGCGGATCCACCGTCGACCTTGACGGTGTCCACCGGCACCCCGCCGGCCTCCAGGGCGTCGATGATGTCGGCCGTCTGGAAGGCCATGCTGTCCATCCCCGCCCGCACCACGTGCGCCGACGTCGACTCCAGGGTGAGCCCGACGATGGACGCCTTGGCCGCGCGGTCCCAGTGGGGGGCGCACATACCGCCGAAGGCCGGCACCACGTAGACCCCGGCGGAGTCGGGGACGAGGCGGGCCAGGTACTCGATCTCGTCGTTGGACTCGAACAGCCGGAGGTTGTCCTTCATCCAGGACAGCGTCTGGCCGGAGTGGAACACCACCCCCTCCAGCTCGTAGTCCGTGACCCCGCCGATGGTCCAGCCGACGCTGGAGGTGAGACCGTCGACCAGCACGGCTTTCTCACCGGCGTTCACGGTCAGCACACCGGCGGTGCCGAAGGTGTTCTTCACCGAACCGGGGGTGAAACACGCCTGGCCGAACAGCCCGGCCTGCTGGTCGGCCAGGACGGCGCGCACCGGGACCTCGGCCCCCAGCACGTCGGCGGAACTGAACCCGAAGTCGCTGTCCGACGCGACGGCCTCGGGGAAGATCTCCATCGGGATGTCGAGGGTCGCGCACAGCTCGTCGTCCCAGCGCAGCGACTCGAGGTTGAACAGCGCCGTCCGTGAGGCGCAGCTGTGGTCGGTCAGGTGCGACCGGCCGCCGGTGAGGTTCCACAGCAGCCAGGTGTCCGGGGTGCCGAAGGCGATCTCGCCGGCCTCGGCGCGGCGGCGCAGACCGGGGACGTTCTCCAGCATCCACACGACCTTGGCCGCGGAGAAGAACGAGTCGTTGCGCAACCCGGTGCGTTCCCGGAACAGCTCGTCCAGGCCGTCGGCGGACCACCGCTGGACGATCTCGTCGGTCTGCTTGGAGATCCACACCAGCGCGTTGTGCACCGGCGCCCCGGTCGCCCGGTCCCACAGCATCGCGGTCTCGCGGTGGGTGGTGACGGCCACGGCCGAGAGGTCGGCGCCGGTCACCCCTTGCGAAGTCATCGCCCGCCGGATCGTGGACAGCTGGTCGGCCCACAGCCGGACCGGGTCGAGTTCGACCCAGCCCGGCCGTGGGTTCTCCCAGACGACGTTGGCCCGCGACTCGCCGTGCATCGCGCCGGTGCCGTCGACGAGAATCGACCGGCAGCTGCTGGACCCCTCGTCGAGAGCCAGCACCAGCGGGCCGGTCATGACGTCGTGCCCACGACGACTCCCGCACCGAAGCTCTCCGAACGGGGACCGTCGGGGTCGGGGACCTTGAGCTTGTCCAACCACTCGCGGTACTCCGCGATCTGGGCGCGGACCTGCTCGTCGTCCCAGTCGAGGTGGTCGGCCAGGGTCTTGGCGATGTCGTCGAGCTGTTCCAGCGCGTGGCCGGGCTCGAAGGCCAGCAGCACCCGCCGGGCCAGCACGTCGGTCAGCGACCGGGCGAGGTCCTCCTCGACGGCGAAGACCAGCTCGGCGGCGAGCACCCCACTGGGGTGCACCACCCGGTTGAGCTCCGGACGGTGCTCCACCAGCTGCCACAGCGCGAAGGTGCGGCTGCCGTAGAGATCGACCAGCCGGGTGGCCTGGTCGGCCGGCAGGCCGGTGCGGCCGGCCACGGACGCCTTGAGGGTGTCCAGGTCGACGAACTGCGCTCCGGGGTAGCGGCGCTTCTTGGTGGGCACCGGCGGGGCCTTGCGGCCCAGACGGGCGAAGGCGTCGTCCACGGTGTCCTGCGCGAGCTGCCGGTAGGTGGTCAACTTGCCGCCGACGATGGTGACCAGGCCGGGGAGGCCGTTCCCGGCGTGGTCGTGCAGCACGTGGCTGCGCGGTACCGACGACTCCGCCTTGTCCGGCACGTACGGCAGCGGGCGGACCCCGCTGAAGGTGTACAGCACGTCGTCCAGCGTGAGACCGGCCTCCGGGATCAGCGCGTTCACCTCGCCGAGAAGGTAGTCGACCTCACCGATGTCGCACCGCGCGTCGTCCGGATCGCCGTCGAAGCGGATGTCGGTGGTGCCGATCATGTAGCGGCCGCGCCACGGGATGATCAGCACCAGCCGGCCGTCCTGGCGGGACTCGTAGTACACGACGTCGGTCGGCGCGCCGGGGAACGGGTCCACGATGAGGTGGCTTCCCTTGGTGCCGCCGTTGAGCCGCGGCTGCCGGGGCAGCGACGGGTCGGCGATCAGGCGGTCGATGGCGGCGCCGGCCACGTTGTAGGTGACGAAGCCGCGGATCTCGAACCGCTCACCGGTCAGCGTGTCCACGGCCTTGACGCCGACGACCCGGCCGCGCTCGACCAGCGGCGCCTCCACCCGGGTCTTGGTCGCGATGACCGCGCCGGCCGCGGCGGCGTCCACCGCGAGCTCCACGCAGAGCCGCTCGGCGTTCTCCACCTGACCGTCGTAGAAGACGACCGAGCCCGACAGCCCGTCGGTCCCGACCCCGGTGAACCGCTGCAGGGTGCGCTTCTTCGACAACCTGCGGTGGTACGGCGGGGTCTTGACCAGCGACAGCGCGTCGTAGGCGATCATCCCCAGCTCGACCATCCAGCCGGGCCGGCGGTTGTGCTTGTAGACCGGGACCATCAACGGCTTGGGCTTGACCAGGTGCGGTGCGAGCTTGAACAGCCGCTCCCGCTCGTTGAGTGATTCGAAGACCAGAGGAACGTCGTACTGCTCGAGGTAGCGCAAGCCGCCGTGGACCAGCCGCCCCGACCAGGCCGAGACGCCGCTGCACAGGTCGTCCTGCTCGACGAGCACCACCCGCAGACCGCGCAGTGCGGCGTCCTGGGCGATGCCGACCCCGTTGATCCCGGCGCCGACGACGATGACGTCGAAGGGCTCACCGGTGAGCTCGGGCCTGACCATGGGAAGTTCCTTTCCTGGGGGTCGCGCCGCCACGTCGGCGGAGCGGGGGGGACCCGGCCGGCCCGCGGGCGTCGCGGGCCGGCCGGGTCGGCTCGATCAGTCGGCGGTCTCGATGACCGCGACCGGGGTGCGGACCTCCACGGTCTCGCCTTCGGGGACGAGGATCTCGACGATGGTGCCGGCGGCGGGGGACTCCAGGGTCTCCTCGACCTTCTCGGCCTCGACCTCGGCCAGCGCCTCGTCCTCGGTGACCTCGTCGCCGACGCCGCGCAGCCACGCGGTGATGACGCCTTCGCTCATGCCCATGCCCCACTGCGGGAGCAGCACCTCAACGCGTGCCATGACAGTTCCTCTTCTCGTGTTGGTGTGGTCGGTCGAATCGTGCGGGTGGCGTCAGCGCGCCGCGCCGGTGCTGAGCGCCTCGGCGTCCGCCCCGGGGGTGGACACGGAGCCGTTGCCACCGGCCGGGCGGGCGCCCACGGAGGCGCGCACGGCGTCGGCGATGGACTTGCGGTTCGGGTACAGCTGCTTCTCCAGTGCCGGGCTGAACGGGATCTGGATGTCCGGGGTGGTGACCCGGCGCACCGGGGCCTTCAGCGCGTCGAAGACGTGCTCGGACACCAGCGCGGAGATCTCCGCGGCGGCACCGCAGGTGCGGTGGGCCGGGTCGGCCACCACGACGCGGCCGGTCTTGGCCGCGGCGTTCAGGATGCCCTCGACGTCCAGCGGCACCAGCGTGCGGGGGTCGAACACCTCCACCGAGATGCCCTCCTCGGCCAGCGCGTCGGCGGCGGCGACGGCCTCCGGGACCGCGCCGGAGACGGCGACGATGGTGGCGTCGGTGCCGGTGCGCAGCGTGCGGCCGACCCCGAACGGGATGCGGTACTCGTTCTCGTCCACCTCCTCCTTGCTGCCCCAGAGGACGCAGGCCTCGAAGATCAGGACGGGGTCGTCGGAGTCCACCGCGGTGCGCAGCAGGCCCTTGGCGTCGCTCGGGTAGGCCGGCGTGACGATCTTGAGTCCCGGCACGTTCATGAACATCGGGTACGGACGGTCGGAGTGGTGGGCGCCGGTGTTCAGGCCGTAGAACATGGCCGACCGGAACACCACCGGGACGCTGGCCTGGCCGCCGAACATGTACCGGTTCTTCGCCGCCTGGTTCACGAACTGGTCCATCGCCATGTACAGGAAGCTCGAGTAGGACAGGTCGACGATCGGGCGCAGCCCGGTCATCGCGGCGCCGATGGCGGCGCCGACGATGACCTCCTCGGAGATCGGGGTGTTACGGATCCGGTTGCGGCCGAACTGCTGCAGGAAGTCGCCCTCCGAGGCACGGGACTTCCCGGAGCCGCCGGTGGTGCCGTAGACGTTGGCCTCCACGTCCTCACCGATGATGACCACGCGCTCGTCGGCGAGCATGGCCTCTTTCTGGGCGGCGCCGATCGCGCCGAGGTAACTCATGACGGTCATCGCACGTTCTCCAGGGTGCCGAAGGAGCTGCTGTGGTAGGTGTGCACGGCGAACTTCGAGTCCGTGTACAGGTCGTCGAAAGCGACGGAGGGGTCGGGGAAGGGGCTCGCATCGGTGAAGGCGACGGCCTCGTCGACCTCCCGCAGCACGTCGGCCTCGAGCGCGTCCATCTCCTCGGCGGTGGCCACCCCGCGGCGGATGAGCTCCTCGCGGAACAGCACGATCGGGTCCTTGGAGACCCACTCCGCCTTCTCGTCCTGGTTGCGGTAGTCCACGCCGAGCCGGAGGCCCTCCGAGTGCTCGTTGAAGCGGTAGGTGACGATCTCGACCAGGGACGGGCCCTCGCCGGCCCGGGCGCGACGGACCGCCTCGGCGACCGCCTCGTAGACGGCCAGCACGTCCTGGCCGTTCTCCACCCGGACACCCGGCATCCCGAAGCCGGCGCCACGGTCGGCGATGACACCCGACGTGACGGTGTGGGCCGGGGTGGACAGCGCGTACTGGTTGTTCTCGCAGAGGAAGATCACCGGCAGCTTCCAGACGCCGGACATGTTCATGCCCTCGTACAGGTTGCCCTGGTTGGCGGCGCCGTCACCGAAGAACGCCAGCGCGACGCGTCCGTTGTCCAGCACCTTCGACGACAGGCCGGCGCCGACGGCGATCGGGATGGACCCGCCGACGATGCCGGACTCGCCCAGGCTGCCGACGGCGAAGTCGGCCAGGTGCAGCGAGCCGCCCTTGCCCTTGCAGACGCCGTCGGACTTGCCGACCAGTTCGGCCATCAGCGGGCCGAGCGGTGCGCCCTTGCCGATGGGGTGGCCGTGGCTGCGGTGGTTGCCGGTCATGTAGTCGGAGTCGCCGAGCGCCATGCAGGCGCCGACGACCTGGGCCTCCTGGCCGATGCTGGTGTGCACCGTGCCGGGGATCGCCCCGCGCTTGACCATCTTGGAGGCACGCTCGTCGAAGCGGCGGATGCGCAGCATCCGTCGTTGCATCTCGACCAGCGTCTGGTCGGACAGTTCCGTTGTCACCGTTGGTGCCTTTCTGTGGGACGTCGTGGGCCGTCGCCCGGCGCTCGGTGCGCGTCCGGGGGGTCGGCGCGGTCGGGGTTCGGCCGGGCCGGGACCGGGCGTCACCGCGCCGGTCGGGAGTGCGGGTGGGGCCGGTCAGGCCGCTCGGAGTCGGTTGCCCTTCCGGTCGGTGAGGACGGCGGCCAGGATGACCGCGCCGATGACCACCGACTGCAGGTTCGGGTTGACGTGCAGCAGGGACAGACCGTTGTTCAGGACGCCGATGATGAGCAGGCCGATGAAGGTGCCACCCATGGAACCGACGCCGCCGGAGAGGCTGGCCCCACCGATGACGACGACGGCGATGACGTTGAGCAGGTAGTTGGCGCCGGCGGTGGGCTGTGCGGAGTCCAGCAGGGAGATGTTGAGCCAGCCGGCCACCGCTGCCAGCCCGCCGGCGATCATGTAGACGCGGGTCTTGGCCCAGCGAACCGGCAGCCCGGAGAGCCGGGCGGCCTCCTCGTTGCCGCCGATGGCGTACAGGGCCCGGCCACCGGGCCGGTAGCGCAGCCACATCCCGATCACCAGGTAGACCACGACGAGCAGCAGGCCCTGCACCGGGATGGAACCGAACACGTCCGACGTCAGCGTGCCGAACCAGCTCGGGAACCCGTTGATCGTGTTGCCCTTGGTGATGAACAGCGCCATGCCCGCGCAGGCGGACATGGTCGCCAGCGTCGCGGCGAACGCCTGCACCTTGCCGTAGGCGGTGAGCACGCCGTTGAGCAGTCCGACCGCGGTACCCAGGGCCAGGCCGAGGACCATCGCCACCGGCCAGGGGAGCCCGACGTTCTGGTAGAGCCAGGCACTGAACATCATGGTCAGTGCCAGGTTCGCCGCCACGGAGAGGTCGATGCCGCCGATCAGGATGACCAGCGTGGCGCCGGCGGCCATGATCCCGATGTCGGAGACCTGCGAGATGATGTTGCTCAGGTTGCGGGTGGTGAGGAAGAACGGCGACAGGAACGACATCGCCACGATCATCACCACGAGGCCGACCACCGGTCCGCCGAGCCCACGGGCGCGGGTCAGCACCATGGTGCCGAGGCCGGGTCGGGCGGCGGCGGCCGGATCGGTGTCCGGGGCCTGGGGGTCCGAGAGGGTCTTCACGGTCGATCGAGCTCCTTTGCCCGTCGTGTCGGGGCGGGTCACTGCTGACCCATCGGTACGGCCAGCTGCATGACCGCTTCGGCGGTGGCCTGTTCGCGGGTGAGGATGCCGCGCTGGCGGCCGCCGGACATCACCAGGACCCGGTGCGAGAGCCCCAGGACCTCCTCCAGCTCGGAGGACACCACCACGACGGCAACGCCCCGGGCGGCACAGTCGCGCACGATGCGGTAGATGGCCATCTTGGCGCCGACGTCGACACCCCGGGTTGGCTCGTCCAGGATCAGCACCTTGGGCTCGTGGACCAGCCACTTGGCGAGCAGCACCTTCTGCTGGTTGCCGCCGGACAGGCGCACGACCGGCAGGTCCATGGAACCGCGGATGTCGAAGTCCTCCCGGCTCTTGGCCGCGGCGCGGTTGAGCAACCGCTGGGTGATCGCCCGGCCGCGGCCCATCTCGCGTTCCCAGGGCTGCAGGATGTTCGCCGCACTGGACAGACCCAGGTTCAGGCCCTGTCCCTTGCGGTCCTCGGGCACCATCACGATGCCCTCGGCGATGGCCGCGGACGGCGAGTGCAGCGCCAGCGGCCTGCCCTCGAGCCTCACCTCGCCCTCGTCGAAGCGGTCGGCACCGGCGATGGTGCGCACCATCTCGGTGCGGCCGGCACCGACGAGCCCCGCCACGCCCAGGATCTCGCCGCGGGAGACGGTGAAGTCCACGCCGGAGAAGGCGCCCCGCCGGCCCAGACCGCGGACCTCCAGGACGACGTCCTCGCGGTGCGGCTCGGGGGCGTGGTGCTCGAAGGCGAAGTCCCGCCCGACCATGGCCGAGACCATCTCCGGGGCGGGCACGTCACCGGTCTCCCAGTGGCGCACCAGCGCGCCGTCGCGCAGGCAGATGATCTGCGAGCAGACGTCGCGCACCTCCTCGAGGCGGTGGGAGATGTAGACGACGCCCACGCCGGTGGCGGCCATCCGCCGGATCTGGTCCAGCACGAGGTCGGTCTCGTGTCCGGTGAGGGACGCGGACGGCTCGTCGAAGATGACGTAACGCGGCTTGCGCGAGATGGCCTTGGCGATCTCGATGCTCTGCTGCGCGGCCATCGACAGACCGGTCACCGGCCGGCGCGGGTCGAGGTCGATGCCGAGCACGTCCAGCACCTCCCGCGACCGGCGGACCATCGCGGCGGTGTCCACCCGGCCTCCGCGGAGCGGCAGGCGGCCGAGGAAGATGTTCTCCGCCACCGACAGCGACGGGACCATCCGGATCTCCTGGTGGATCAGCGCCACCCCCCGGTCCAGCGCCTCCGACGGTGATGTCGGTGCGTAGGACTCGCCGTCCAGGGTCATGCTGCCGGCGGTGGGCGGCACGATCCCGGCGATCATGGAGCTGAGAGTGGACTTCCCGGCGCCGTTCTCACCGATGAGGCCGACGACGGCGCCGGCCGGGACGGTGAAGTCGACGCCCTTGACGACCTCGACGCCGGCGTAGGACTTGCGTAGCCCCGATCCGCTCAGCGCCCGGCCGGGGGCCGTGTGGATCGCGTCCGGGCGGGCGGCCGGGTCGGTGCGGGTCGTCGCAGGTGCGGCGTCGGACATGCGCTTCTCCGTTTCTGGCTGGGACGGTGCCGGGATCCGGCGGGTGACGGGCGGCGCGGCGTTACTTGACGTCGGGGCCGTAGAACTGGACGACGTCGATGGTCGCGGCGTTGTCCTGGGTGACCAGCACGGTGTCCTGGTACTGCTCGGCCGGCACGGAACCGCCGCCGAGGATGGTCAGCGCGTCCTTCACCGACTGCTGCCCCATCACGTACGGGACCTGCGCCTGGGTGGCGTTGGTGAGCTTGTCCTGGATGGCCTTCACCATGGTGGGGAAGCCGTCGATGCCCACCGTGACGATGGTCTTGCCGGCGTCCTTGGCGGCTTTCGCGGCACCCATGGCCATGGCGTCGCTCTCACCGAAGATGGCCTTGATGTCGGGGTTGGCCTGGAGCATGTTCTGTGCGGCCTTGTAGCCCTCGGTCTCGTCCCAGTTCGCCGCCTGCTTGGCGACCACGGTGACGCCCGGGGTCTTGTCCAGCGCCTGCTGGCAGCCCTGGCTGCGCTGCAGCTCGGCCGTCGCGCCGAGAACGCCCTGCAGGATTCCGATCTCGCCGGAACCACCGATCTGCTCGAACATCCAGGTGCAGAGGGCGTCGGCGGCCTTGACGCTGTCGGTGGCGATGTAGGTGGCGAGCTTGCCGTCGCCACTCTCGGGCTTCTGGTCGACCGCGATGACCGGGATCTCGGCCTTGTTGGCGGCCCGGACCCCGGCCGCGGCGGCGGTGGCGTCCTGGGCGATGAAGATGAGTGCGTCGACCTGCTGGGTGATGAGGTCGTTGACCTGGTTGACCTGCTGCGTCGAGTTGTTGTCGGCCGACAGCACGACGGTCTTGACGCCGAGATCGGCGGCCGCCTTCTCCATGCCGTCCACCGCGGCGATGTAGAACAGCGACTTCTGGTCGGCCACCGAGATGCCGATGGTGTAGTCGGAGGCGGCGGCCGAGCCGGCGCCGGCGGCTGTCGACGAGGGGGTGTTCTCCCCGGATCCTCCGCAGCCTGCGAGGACGAGCGTTCCCGCCATCCCCAGGGCCACTGCCAACCGACTGCGCTTCAAGGCGGTCATTGCCTCTCCTCGGATCGGGTCGACGTCATCGTCGACTCTTGTGCGAATAAATATCTCGCAGTAGCATTTCTACGTGCTAAGCTTAGGCAGGGCCTGGATATGCTGTCAACGAGTGAATATCTACCCGTCAGGGTGGCGGGTCCGCGTGCGCTGATTTCGGAGAGAGGAATCACGATGGTCAAAGCTGCGCCACCGGCGAGTGCCCGACGGATGATCGCCACCGTCGCCTGGCTGTACCACACCCGCGGACTGCGCCAGAACGCGATCGCGGAGCGGCTGAACATCTCCCAGTCGCGGGTGTCGCGGCTGTTGGAGCAGGCGGTCGACCTCGAGATCGTGCGCACCACCGTGGTCCTGCCCACCGACGAACAGTCGGTCCTGGAGCGCGAGCTCGAGTCGGCCTACGACCTGCGCAGTGCCCACGTGTACGACATCGGAGAGGTGCTCGACGAGGCCCAGCTGGTGCGCGAACTGGGTCAGCTGCTGGCTCTGCAGCTGCAGAGTGCGCCGCTGGACGCCGAGGTCATCGGGTTCACGTCCTGGAGCCGCACGCTGCAGGAGACCGTCCGTCACCTGCGCCCGCTGCGCAACTCCGGCACCCGGCACGTCGTCGAGATGCTGGGTGATCTCGGGCCGCCGGTCCTGCAGCACCTGGCCGCCCAGAACACCCAGCAGCTCGCGTCGCTGACCGGTGCCGAACCCCGGTTCCTGCGCATCCCGGGTGTGGTCCCCAACCGCGAGGTGCGGGAGACGCTGCTGGCCCACGACAGCCACGCCCGGCAGGCGCTGGCCACGCTGGACGAGATGGACCTGGCCATCACCGGTTTCGGGTCGGGCGACATCGTGGCGCCGCTGCGCGCGGGCGACAACTTCTTCACCGACGCGCAGGTCGCGTCGGTGAAGAAGCGGGGGGCGGTGGCGGAGGTCAACCTGCGCTACATCGCCGAGAACGGTGAGCCGATCCGGTCGGAGCTGGACGAACTGGTGGTCGGGGCCACCCTGGAACAGCTGCGGCGGGCCGAGCGACGGCTCGGCGTGGGCGGGGGACCGTCGAAGTACCGGGCGGTGCGCGCCGCGTTGTGCGGGGGCTGGATCAACGTCCTGGTCACGGACTCCACGACCGCCCAGTGGCTGCTGGCGCACCGGGGGAACTGACGCGTCGCCCGTTCGGCCGCATCGCGGGCCGTGCCGCCCGTCAGGGCCGGCCGGCGTCCCCGACGCGACGATGCCCCACATCCAGGGCGGGATGTGGGGCATCGTCGTGTCCGGGGACGCTCAGCCGGCTCGTCGGGCGGGTCAGCTCAGCCGGCTCACGACCTCGCGGACCAGGGGCCACACCTTGGCCACCGAGGTGTGGTTGACCGACTCCAGCGGCGAGTGCAGGGCGTGCAACTCCGTGCCGATCGAGATGATCTCCAGGCCGGGGATCTTGCGGCTGAACATGCCCAGCTCCAGGCTGCACTGCGACACGTGGATGTCGGGCTCGGCCCCGATGACGTCACGGTAGGCGTCGGCGGCGGTCTTGAGCAGCACAGAGTTCTCCTGGTAGGGGAACTCCGGGGCGTCGAGACCGTACTGCTCGACGGTCACGCCGCCGCCCGCGAGTGCGGCCAGTGCCCGCGCCCGGTCGAGGATCTCGTGTTTGCGGGAGGTGACCTGGGCGGTGATCGTGGACGCCAGACGGACGCCGTCGTCGGTCGGACGCAGTGTGCCCACGTTGTTGGAGCTCTCGACGACACCGGGGGTGAGCAGGCTCCAGCTGAGCACCCCGTTCGGGATCAGCGCGGTCAGCCGGGCGAACCGGGCGGTCGCGTCGGCGCTGAACGCACGCCCCGGTGCCTCGGCCTCGGCGACCTCGAGCCGGATGTTGTCGCCGGCCCGCTCGTACTCGCCGTGCAGGGTGGCGGCCAGGTCGGCGAGCAGTGCCTCGACGGCGTCGACGTCCTCGGGGCGCAGCGACAGCACGGCCTCGGCGTCGGCCGGGATGGCGCTGTTCTGGGTGCCCCCGTACAGACCGCTGACGCGGATGTCGTACGAGGCCAGCACGGTGTTCAGCGCCCGGGCCAGGACCAGGATCGCGTTGGCGCGCTCCAGGTGGATGTCGAACTCGCAGTGGCCACCGAGCAGCCCCCGGACCGCCAGCGACCGGGTCGCCGACAGCTCCGCCGGAACGGCCTCGTACTCGCCGGGAACGTCGACCAGGAAAGTGATGTCGCCGCTGCAGCCGGCGAGGATCTCGTTGTCGGTGATCCAGTTGAAGTCGATCATCCGGGTGCCGGTGAGCACCGACGTGTCGAACTGGCCGGCACCGACCTTGCCCTTCTCCTCCATGGCCGTCATGACGGCCTCCAGCGGCGGGTGGGGGAGGTCCTTCGAATCCAGCAGGGCCAGGATGTAGGAGCAACCGATGCCGTTGTCCGCCCCCAGCGAGGTGCCGTCGGCCTTGATGAAGTCGCCGTCGACGACGAGCTTGATCGGCTCGGTGAGGAAGTCGATCTCGACGCCCTCGTTCTTCGCGCACACCATGTCCAGGTGGCCGTGCAGGATCAGCGCGGGCGCGTTCTCCAGCCCGCCCTGACCGGGCTTGCGGACGACGACGCAGTGCTTCTCGTCCTGGAAGGCTTCCAGCCCGCGCTCCCGGGCGAAGTTCACCACCCAATCGGCGGCCTGCTTCTCGTTCTCCGAACCGCGGGGGATGTCGGACAGGATCTCGAAGAACCGCAGTACCTCCTGCGGCTGCAGCGATTCCAGGACGGGCATGAGTGTTCTCCTCGATGAGATGTGCGGTGGATGTCGGTGTGTCGGAGCGCGAACCTACTTGACCACGCCGACGCGCTTGCGGCTGATGGTCAGGGCGACGGCGATGATGATGACGAGACCGTAGACGAGGCTCTGTGCCTCCGAGGGCATCCCGAGAGCGGCGGCCCCGATCGGGATGAGCGTGACGGTCAACGCCCCGAAGACGATGTTCACCGGGTTGGTGATCCCGCCGGTGATGGCGGTGCCGCCGACGATGGCGGCGGTGATGCCGGGGAGCAGCAGGTCACTGCCGAGTCCGGTGGACGACGCCGAACCGGCCTGGGCGATGATCATGATGCCGGCGACCGAGGCGAACAGGCCGGACAGCGCGAACGCCACGACCTTCAGCGCCCGGGTGCGGATACCGGAGAACAGCGCACCGGTCTCGTTGAGGCCCACCGCGGTGAGGCTCTGCCCGAGGACGGTGAAGCGGAGCACCGCCCACATCACCACCGCCAGGATCACCCCGACCCAGAACGCCGTCACCAGCGTGCCGATGGCCGAGCCGAAGAGCGGCGTCAGCAGGCTGGTGTCGTCGGCGTAGACGGTGGTCTTGTCGCTGATGATCAGCGAGGCGGCCTGCAGGATGCCGAGGGTGCCCAGGGTGAGCGCGAAGCTCGGGACCTGGAAGAACGCCACCAGGAAGCCGTTGACGGCGCCGATGAGCACGCCGAGGACGATGACCACGACGATGCCCGCGGCGCCCATCGGACCGAGCGTCTTCGCCAGCACGATGGCCGACAGCAGGGCGATGGCCGCGTTGGACAGGTCGATCGAACCGACGTGCAGGACGAGTCCCTGCCCGAGGGCGACGAGCAGGATCGCCGTGGCCTGGGTCGCCACGATCGCCAGGCCGTTTCCGCCCAGGAAGGCCGGTCGCAGGATGGCGACAAGAGCCAGCAGGACGATGAAGACGGCCAGCGGTCCGGCGGAGGCCCACAGGTCGATCAGGCGCCAGCGCCGCTGCCGCTCGCCCGACGGGGGAGCCGCGGTCTTCGTGCTGCCGGTGGGGACGTGCGGACTGGTGACTGCGGGGGGCTGGGTCATCTCACACCATCTTCTCGAGCAGGTCGAGGGTCGTCGGGGTGTCCTTGGTCAGGTCGAAGCGGGCGGTGACCTCGCCGTCCCGCAGGACCAGCACGTCGTCGCCCATCTCGAGGGCTTCCTCGAGCGTGTCGGCGAGCAGGATGACCGCGGCGCCGTTGTCCCGGGCGGCGCGGATCTGCTCGTTCACGGTCTCGGCCGCCCCCGGGTCCAGGCCGCGCAGCGGGTGGTCCAGGATCAGCAGTTGCAGGGACTCCGACTGCAGCCACTTGGCCATGACGACCTTCTGCTGGTTGCCGCCGGAGAATCGGCCCAGGTGCAGCTTGATGTCGTTGGGCCGCACGTCGAGCCGGTCGAACCACTCGCGCGCGAGGGTGGCCTGCGAGCGGCGGTTCAGCAGGAACTTCGAGCCCTTGCCGGTGCGGGCGAGGGTGAGGTTCTCCGCGGAGTTGAAGCCGCCGACCATGCCCTCGACCTTGCGTTCCGCCGGGACGTAGGCCATGCCGGCGCGGGTGGCCTTGGCCGTCGACCACGACCGGAGCGTCTGCCCCCGGTAGCGGACCTCGCCCGAGTCGAACGGCTCGGCGCCGAAGACGGCTCGCACCAGCGACTCCCGTCCGGATCCGAGAGTGCCGACCATGGCGACGCAGTGGGCGGCGCGCAGGGAGAAACTGACGTCCTTGTACTCGCCCTTGCGGGTCAGGTTCGACACTTCGAGGAGCGTCTCGGAGCCGCCGGGCCGGTTGGCGTCCGAGTGCTTCCTGGCCTTGGCCGCGTGGCCGATCATCAGCTTGAACAGGTCGTCCTCGGTGACGTCGCCGGTGGGCCGGTCGGCGACAATCTCGCCGTGGCGCATGACGATGATGCGGTCGCAGATGCGCCGGATCTCGTCGAGGCGGTGGGAGACGAAGATGACCGAACCGATCTCCTTCAGGGCGGCGATCTCGCGCTCGAGGATGGCGGTCTCGTTGCGCTCGAGCACGGCGGTGGGCTCGTCGAGGATGACCAGGGGCGAGGTGTGGGCGATCTCGTCCACCCGCAGGGCCCGGGCGATCTCCACCATCTGGCGGTCCACGAACGACAGGTCGCCGACGATGGAGCGCGGGTCGATGTCGGCGCCGACCTTGGCCAGCACCTGGGTCGCCTCCCGGTTCAGCTGACCCCAGCGGTACCAGCCGAAGCGGGTGGCGTTGTCCGACGACGACAGGGCGTTCATCGCGATGTTCTCGGCCACGGACAGGTTGGTCAGCAGCGACTGCTCCTGATGCACCACCCCGAAGCCGGCCGCCGCGGCGTCCTGCGGGCGGCGGAACCGCACCTGCCGGCCGTGCACCTCCATGGTTCCGGAATCGGGCTCGTGCAGGCCGGACAGGATCTTGAGCAGGGTGGACTTGCCGGCGCCGTTCTCACCGATCAGCCCGATGACCTGGTTGCGCGGGATCTCGAACGACACGTTCTTGACCGCGGTGACCGGGCCGAACGACTTGGTGATGCCGGTGAGCCGGAGCGCCGGGGCGTTCGCCGGGGCGGCGTCGCGGGTGCTGGACACGCTGTTGGCCTTGGTCATTTCATGATCCTCAGTCGATTCCGCTGCGGCCAGGCCGCGACGATGATGGCCACGATCAGGACGGCACCGGACACGCCGGACTGCACGCTGGAGTCCACTCCGGACAGGATCAGCCCGTTGGTCAGCACGGTGAGCATCAGCACGCCGAGCATCGTGCGCAGCACGCCGCCCTTGCCGCCGCCGAGGGAGGTGCCGCCGATGACGACGGCGGCCACGGTCACGAACAGGACGCCACCGCCGACGCCCGGGCTACCGAGACCCAGCCGCATGGTGGCGAGGATGCCGGCGATACCGGTGCAGGCGCCGGCGAGGGCGAAGATGTACAACTTGATGCGGTTGACCGCGATGCCGTTGCTGCGGGCGACGTCCTCGTTGTCGCCGATGGCGTAGGCGGAGCGACCGAGCTTGGTGTAGCGGGAGATGACCCACCCGACGGCCACGACGACGACGGCCAGCCAGAACGAGTGCGGCAGGCCGATGAAGTTCGTGTTGGCCCACGCCTTGATGCTGTTGTCGGGCAGCTGCGGGATGGTCTCGGTACCGAAGAGCACCGTGCCCACGCCCAGACCGACGAACCAGAAGCCGAGCGTCACGATGAACGACGGCACCTTGAGCTTGGTGTGGATCAGGCCGGCGATCATCCCGAGCACCGCGCCGACGGCGATGCCGACCACGAAGGCGCCGGCGCCGAGGTCGGCGGACCCGCGGCTGTTCGCGGTGGTGAGGATGAAGGCCATGCCGGCGGCACCCATCAGACCCTCGACCGACAGGTCGATGGCGCCCATCAGCACCACCAGGGTGGCTCCCACCCCGACGATCAGGGGGGTCGCGGCCTGGTCGAGGATCGTGCGGATGTTGCCGATGCTGAGGAACGTGCTCGGGTTGATCAGCGCGAAGACGACGATCAGGACGACCAGGGCGCCCAGCTCGCCCAGACTCCGCAGCTCGAACCGGCGGTGCTTCGCCGGGGACGGCCGGCCCGTGGGCAGGCTCTGCCCAGGTCGGTCCTGGGTGATCTGGTTCGCCATTGAACTTTCTCCGATCGTGGAGGGTGATGAGGCGGTGGCACACGACGGCGGTACGGGGTCGGCACCACCGGGCCGGTGGGCGGCGCGGCCCGGTGGCCGCGCCGCCCGTCAACGCGTCAGGACGGCAGCTTCTCCGGGCCCTGGCCGACCAGCGGCGTCGGGTCGACGCTCCACGGGTCACCCTTGGCGACGAGGGTGTCGACCCAGCCGGCGACGTCGCTGTCCCACTTCGTGTACTCCTCGAAGTTGGACGGGGTCACGCAGGCCAGCTTGAACAGGCTGTCGCGCTTCTCCGGAGGCAGCGTCGAGGGGTCGATCTTGCCGGTGGCCGCCAGGTAGGCGGTGTACAAACCGATCGAGGCGGCCATGAAGCCACGGTGGAAGGTCTCGCCCACCACGGGGGAGTTCGGCTCCTTCATCATGTCGACCACCGGCGGGTACAGGCCGTCGGAGACGAACTTGATGTCGTTGTAGAGGCCGGCGTTCTTGGCCGCGTTGGTGGCGCCGATGATCATCGCGTCGTCGGCGGCCCAGATGCCGTCGACCTGGTCCGGGTACTTCGTCAGCAGGCTCTGGGTCACCGAGAGGCCCTGCTGCGGGTCCCAGTTCGCCGACTGGACCTCGAGGAGCTTGATGTCCGGGAACTCCTTCAGGCCCTCCTTGAACCCGGCGACGCGGGTCTGCGAGGTGGTGGAGTCCTCGACACCGGCCAGGCCGATGACGTTGCCCTTGCCGCCGAGGCTCTCGCCCAGCGCCTTGGCGTTGCACTTGCCGCTCTCGACGCCGGAGTACTTCTGGAAGGCGACGAAGTTGTTCCCGACGTCGGCCGGGCTGAGGTTGTCCGGCTTGTTCCACCAGACGACGACGTAGCCGCCGGCGGCCTTGACGGCGTTCACGATGGTCGGGGCGTCGGAGCTGGCGACCGTGTTGACCATGAGGGCGACCTTCTTGCCCTGGGCGAGGATGGCCTGGATCTTGGAGATCTCGGTCTGGCTGCTGCCGGCCGAGTCCACGATCTGGACCTCGACGCCGAGCTTCTTGCCCAGCGCCTGGGCGCCCTCGATCATCGAGGCCATGTAGGGGTTGGTCGTGTTGATGACCGACGCCACGAGAACGAGATCGTCGTTGGCGATGGGGGCCTGGCTGGTGCCCCCGCCGCCGGCGGCAGTGGTGGAGCAGGCCGCGGTGGTGGCCAACACAGCGACCGCCACGGCGGCGGCGACGCGCTGGCGGAGACTTCTGGTGCGGAACATCGTGACTCCTTTGTCCAATGCCGGGGTTGTGCCCAGAGGGGCGAGACGGCGGTGATGAATAGTTATTCACTCACTGCATCATGATGTGTTTAGTGTGGATCACATCGGCGGTCGCGTCAAGACCGGAATCGCGACCTGATCCGCAGGCCGCCCGGCACCCTGGCCAGGACGACGAACGGCGCGCCGGACGGGGACTCCCCGTCCGGCGCGCCGGCGTGCGGTCAGGGGCCGGCGACGTCGGCCGCGGACCCGGTCAGGTCACCGTGGGTGCACCCGAGGTCACCGGAAGGTGCGGAAGAAGTCCCGGACGTCGGTGACGTAGGTGTCGGGGACCTCCAGCGGCGCGAAGTGGCCGCCCTCGTCGTGCACGCGGTACTGCTGCAGGTTGAAGTAGCGCTCGGTCCACTTCCGCGGCGGCTTGTAGATCTCCCCGGGGTAGATGGCGACGGCGGTGGGGGCCCCGACCACCGGGAAGCGGTCGTGCGAGGGCGACCACGGGTTGTTGCGGCACTCCCAGTAGTACCGCGACGACGTGCCACCGGTGTTGGTCAGGAAGTAGACCGCCGCGGTGGTGACGAGATCCTCTTTGGGCCAGACCTTCTCGAAGGCCTCGGTGCCGGTGCCGCGTTCGGCGAGCCCCCAGAAGTAGCGCTTCTCGGTGATCCAGGCCAGTTGCCCCGCGGGCGAATCGGCGAACAGCGACGCCAGGGTCTGCGGCTTGGTCAGCTGCATCTCGCCGTAGCCGCTCTCGTTCTCGACGAAGAGTTTGCCGCGCTCGAACCAGCCCTCCTCGCCCTCGCCGTACTCGCTCTCCGCCGGCAGCCCCAGCACCGGGTCGAACTCGACGTCGGCCGGCTTGTCGGGGTGCTCGAAGAGGTAATGGCTCATCTGGGCGGCGAAGTGGGTGTAGATGCCGAAGACGTCGGCCTCGTACTTGTGCCCGTGCTGCTGGGTGACCAGCGCGCCCCAGTCGCCACCGGCGACGGCGTACTTCTCGTATCCGAGAACCTCCTTCATCAGGGTGTTCTCGAGGTCGGCCGTCGTCCACCAGTTCCAGCCGGTCTCGGTCAACGGCGAGGAGAAGCCGTAGCCGGGCAGCGAGATCAGCACGACGTCGAACACGTCCTTCGGGTCACCGCCGTGGGCGGCCGGGTCGGTCAGCGGCCCGATCACCTTGCGCAGGTCCCAGAACGTCCAGGGCCAGCCGTGGTGGATGAGCAGCGGCATCGGAGCCGGCCCGCCCTCGACCTGCTTGCCCTTGACGTGGATGAAGTGCAGCGGGACACCCATCAGGTCGACCTTGAAGTGCGGCAGCTCGTTCATCCGGCGCTCGACGTCGCGCCAGTCGTACTCGTTGAGCCAGTAGTCGACCATCTGCTTGTGGTAGGCGGTGTTGTAGCCGTACCGCCAGTCGTCGTTGGCGAAGTCCTGAGGGAAGCGGGTGCGGCGCAGCCGCTCGTTCATGTCATCGAGATCGGCCTGTGGGATGGCGATCTCGAACTGCTCGACGTGGTAGTCGGTCATCGTCGACCTTTCTGTGGGAACCGGATGCGAGGGGAGTTCTCAGCTCAGCTGGTACAGCGCGCGCGCCTCGTCGTGGGTCGCGATGGGACGGCCGACCTCGCGGGCGATCTCCTGGGCCTGCTGCAGCAGTTCGAGGTTGGTCGGGTTGCGGGCCGGGTCGTAGAACAGCTCCAGGCCGGTCTTGATGTGCCCGCCGAGCTCGATGGCCCGGCGGAGGATGGTGGTGTCGTCGAGCGCGCCCTGACCCCAGATCGAGATGTACCAGGGGTGGCGCACCCGGGCCTCCTCGATCATGTGCAGGTAGTAGTACAGACTCTCCAGACTGGGCTTCATGCCGTTGGTGCCGATCGGCTCGGTCGCGGTCAGGCCGTAGTCGCCGATCAGGTAGAAGTCCCACATCGAGCCCGGCGTGGACAGCCCGCGGTTGACGTAGTGCATCGCGTGCCGCAGGTGACCGGGTTCGTACACCCCGTACACCATGGGGATGTTGCGCTCGCGGAGCATCTTCCACTGGCTGGCGACCCGCTGGTAGTTGAAGCCGAATTCCGGCCCCGACAGGTAGCCCTCGTCGTCGACCTCGGTCGCGAACAGCGTGAGACCGGTGTCCACACAGGCGATCCGCGCGTTGGCGTGGTCGTTGAGGTACATCACGTGCTCGAGGCCGTTCTCGTCGGGGAGCAGCCGCAGGTTGTTGCACGTGGTGGGGTACCAGGTGATGTCGGGGTGCTTGGCGAGGACCTTGTCCCAGGTCCGCATGTAGTCCTTGAACGCGTTCTCACCCAGCAGGTCGAAGCTGGTGTTGTGGGCGTGGATCGCGCCGGCCCCCGCCTCCCAGCACCGGATGGCGTCCTCGGCGATCTCCTCGTAGGTGGTCGGGGTGTTGGGGTTCATCTCCTTCGTACGGACCCCGTTGATGTGGGACTCGATGACCACGGGCGAGTCCCAGGTGGGCAACATGTCGGCGTACTTGTCCAAAGCGGTGACCACGGTGTCTCCTGGCTGTCGACGAGCTGTCAGCTCCGCGGGTGTCCCGTGTCGTCGAGGGTTCCCGGGGAGTCGATCGTAGGCAGACGGATGCCGTTTTGGCTATCGACGCAGGCACTGAATATTCATTCAGGACGGCTGTCCCGGGAGGCGCCGACCGCGTTGCCCTTGGAAGTACCCCGACGCCGGGGACATAGTCGCCGCACCCGGACGCACGCATCTCGTCGCCGGCGATCGACGCCGACACGGCGGACACCGAGTCGAGAGCGGGATTCGCGGAGGCGGAAGGCCCGGAGCTGGGAAGGCCCGCCGCTACAAGGGCCCGGAGCTACAGGGGCCCGGAGCTGCGAAGGTGCAGCGCTACGAAGGCGCGGGCTACGGAGGCCCGGAGGTACGAAGGCGATATCTCCGGCGTCCGGTCGCCGGTGTACCGGCCGTCGCGTTCCGGCTGATGTCGGTGGGCCCGTCCAGCAGGAACCGGCCGGCGCCGAGCCTGCCGACGGGACCCCGACGAGGTCGGCGACCCCGCCGGCAGGCGCCCGGATCGTCCGGTGCCCGGTCCGGAGCGGGGGCTCAGAACGGGGCGGGCAGCGGTGCTCCGGTCATCCGGTGCCGGCCGATCGGCAGCATCAGCGGACGCCCGGACGTCGGGTCGACGATGACCTGGTTGGACAGCCCGAAGACCGCCCGCACCGTCTCCTCGGTGAGCACCGCGGCGGGCTCGCCGGCCGCATGGACCGTCCCGCCGGCCAGCGCGACCAGGTGGTCGGCGTAGCGGGCCGCCAGGTTCAGGTCGTGCAGCACCATCACGATCGTCGTGCCGCGGGCGTGGTTGAGGTCGGTCAGCAGGTCCAGCACCTCGATCTGGTGGCTGACGTCGAGGAACGTGGTCGGTTCGTCCAGCAGCAGCAGGTCGGTGTGCTGCGCCAGGGCCATCGCGATCCAGACCCGCTGCCGCTGCCCGCCGGACAGTTCGTCGACGGGACGGTCGGCCAGCCCGGCGGTGGCGGTGGCGTCCAGGGCGGCGGCGACGGCCGCGTCGTCGGCGGCACTCCACCGCGCGAACATCCGCTGGTGCGGGTGGCGGCCCCGGCCGACGAGGTCGGCCACCGTGATGCCCTCCGGCGCGGTGGGGGACTGCGGCAGCAACCCGAGCGTGCGGGCGAGCTGCTTGGCGGGAAGTCGGTGGACGTCACGCCCGTCCAGCACCACCCGGCCGCCGCGCGGTGCGAGCAGCCGCGACATCGACCGCAGGAGCGTGGATTTGCCGCAGGCGTTGGCCCCGACGATGGCGGTGACCCGGCCCGGCGGCACCAGCAGGTCGAGTCCCTCGATGACGGTGTGCGGGCCGTACCCCAGGGTGAGGCCTTCGACGGCCAGGGTGTGGTCTGAGGTCACAGTGAGCCGCCTGCTCGGTTGGTCCGGACGAGGAGATAGATCAGGTACGGCGCACCCAGCACGCCGGTGACGACGCCCACCGGGTACCGGGCACCGAAGGCGAACTGGCCGCAGAAGTCGGCGACGAGCACCAGCAGGGCGCCGACCAGGGCGGCCGGCAGCAGCATCGGGCCGCCCGCACCGACGATGCGGGCCGCGATCGGACCGGACAGGAACGCCACGAAGGCGACCGGGCCGGCGGCCGCGGTGGCGAAGGCGATCAATCCGACGGCGGCGACGATGACCACCAGGCGGATGCGGTCCACCCGCACCCCGAGGGCGACCGCCGTGTCGTCCCCGAGCTGGGTGACCGACAGGCTGCGCGACTGCAGCGCCAGCACCGGTGCGAGCACGAGTACGGCGATCAGCACCGGGACGACCTCCGACCAGGATGCTCCGTTGAGGCTGCCGGTCAGCCAGCGCATCGCCTCCTGCAGGTCCCACTGGCCGGCCCGGGAGAGCACGTAGGCCGTCATGCTGTCCAGCATCGCCGCGACGCCGATGCCGATCAGGATCAGCCGGGTGCCGACCACCCCGCTGCGGTAGGACAGCAGATACACCAGCAGCGCGACGCCCAACCCGGCGACGATCGCGAAGACCGACACCCGGGCGGCGCCCAGCGACAGCACGACGATGGCGAACGCCGCCGCCGCGCTCGCGCCGGAGCTGATCCCGATGATGTCCGGACTGGCCAGCGGGTTGCGCAGCATGGTCTGGAAGGTGACGCCGGCCAACCCGAAGCAGAGTCCGACGACGACCGCGAGGACCACCCGGGGCAGCCGGAGCCGGCCGACCGAGAACGACGCTCCCGGAACGTCCTCACCGAGGACGACCCGCAGGACCGTCCCCGGCGGGTAGAACGTCTGGCCCACCATGAGGCTGACCGCGACACCGGCGGCGATGAGCACCCCGAGCACGCCGATCACGGTCCGGCGCCGGGCGGAGCGCCGGCGGCGACCGCGGGCGACCGCGACGGCCGTCGGTCCGGGGGCGGCGCCGGGCGGCGTGGCGAGGGCGGTCACGGCGACGTCACCTTCTGCCGGCGGACGATGGCGATGAACAGCGGGGCGCCCACGAGCGCGGTGACGATGCCGGCGTCGACCTCCGCGGGCCGCGCCACCACACGTCCGAGGATGTCGGCGGCGGTGAGCAGGGCGGCCCCGACCAGGGCCGAGAACGGCAGCAGCCAGCGGTGGTCCACCCCGACGATCAGCCGGCAGCCGTGCGCCACCAGCAGCCCGACGAAGGCGATGGGACCCGTCGCGGCGGTGGCGGCCCCGCACAGCACCACCGACCCGACGAAGGCCACCCACCGGACGACGACCACCCGCTCGCCGAGGCCGGCGGCGAGCTCGTCCCCGAGCGCCAGCGAGTTCAACGCCCGGGCCGACAGCAGACACAGGGCGAACCCGGCGGCGAGGAAGGGGGCGACCTGGCGGACGGACTCGAAGCTACCGCCACCGACGCCACCGATCTGCCAGGAGCGGATGGTGTCGGAGATGTCGCCGCGGACCAGCAGCACCGCGGTGACGAAGGACGTCAGCGCCGCCGACGTGGCGACCCCGGCCAGCGCCAGCTTCAACGGGGTGGCCCCGCCGCGGCCCAGCGACCCGACGGTGTAGACGAACACCGCGCTCACGGCCGCACCGAGGATGGCCACCCAGATCTGGGAGACGGCGGCGGTGAGACCGAACCAGGCGAGGCCGGTGACCACGGCCAGCGACGCTCCCATGGTCACGCCCAGGATGCCGGGGTCGGCCAGCGGGTTGCGGGTGACGCCCTGCATCACTGCGCCGGCCACCCCCAGGGCGGCGCCGGCCACCACGGCCAGCAGCGTCCGGGGGATGCGCTTGCTGACCGCGGCGGCGTCGAAGCCGTCGGCCGACCCGCCGACGGCGGCCATCACGTCCGACCAGCCGACGTCGCGGGACCCGATCGCCACCGAGGCGACGAGCAGCGCGGCCAGCACCACCAGGACGCCGGCCACCCCGGCGCCGCGTGCGCCGGAACGGCGCCGCCCGGCGGCGACGCCGTTCCGTGGCCCGGCGGTCGTCACCGTGTCGGACCTGTCACCGTGCGGTCCGTCGTCGTCGCGGGTGCACCGGTCACCGCACCTTGTCGGCCGCCGCGGCCAGCAGCGCCAGGTAGTCGTCGAGGACGTAGGAGATCGACAGCGGCGTCGGGTTGGCCGCCGTGCCCAGCGGGCTGGTGCCCGGCAGGTTCACGACCGCACCGGCGGCCACGGCGGGCATCTGCGACAGCAGCGCGTCGCCCTTGAGCGCGGTGAGCAGCTCGTCGCCGCCGTAGGTCACGATGACCTGGACGTCGTCGAAGGCGTCGGCCTGCTCGGCGCTCCGGGACAGCGAGAACGTGTCGGTGGACGCGGACGCCGTCGCGATGCTGGCCGGCGTGGCGAGGCCGAGGTCGGCGAAGAACGCCACCCGGGTGTCGTGGGTGGTGTAGAAGCTGACCTCGCTGAGGTCGGCGGTGTCGACGTGGGTGAGGAACGCGGTGGCGACGCCCTCGAGCTGCGGGTACTTCGCCGCGGCCGTGGCGATCTCCTGCTCGAGCTCGCCGATCAGTGCGGTGCCCTCGGCCGCCATGCCCATGGCCTGGCTGTTGAACTGGATCATCTCGCGCCACGAAGTGCCCCAGGCGGTCTCGGGGTAGGCGACCACCGGAGCGATCTCGCTGAGGGTGTCGTAGTCCTCCTGGGTCAGACCGGAGTAGGCGGCCAGGATGACGTCCGGATCGGTGTCGGCCACGGCCTCGAAGTCGATGCCGTCGGTCTCGTCGAACAGCACCGGGGTCTCGGCGCCGAGTTCGTCGAGCTTCGCCTCGACCCAGGGCAGGACACCGTCGGCGTTGTCGTCGCCGAAGTTCGCCGCGGCCATTCCGACCGGGACGACGCCCAGCGCCAGCGGAACCTCGTGGTTGGCCCAGTTGACGGTGGCCACCCGCTCGGGCCGCTCCTCGATCGTCGTCGTGCCCAGGGCGTGCTGGATGGTGACCGGCGTCCACGGGGCGGCGGGATCCACCGTCGCCGCGGTGCCGGACGCCGCGGTACCGGAGGTGGCTGCGGTCGAGGTGGCGCCGGCGGAGGGTGCTGCGGCGGAGGTGGACGCGGACGGGGTCTGACCCGCCCCGGTGTCCGTCGCGGACGAACAGCCGGAGACGGCGGCGGTGAGGAGGGCGGCCGCGGAGAGTGCGACCAGTCGCGAGATGCGCGGCATGGTGTCCTTTCGTCGCTCCGTCGACGGTCGACGGGCGGAGCGCCGGACGGCGCGGCGGGAACCACCGCACCACGGCTGTCGAGTTTGGTAAGGCTAACCTATCTATCGGTCCGGTGAGGGGACAACCCCAGGTTCACCGACGACCTCCGTGACACGGAACACGCTGACGGGCAACGGGTGTCACGGTCAGCGGCGTTCCGGGGACAGCCGGGCGCCGCCCCGGACGTCCCTCCGGTACGCCACGTCCGGTACGCCGGTGACGGCACTCCGGGACCGGTGCGTCGCGCCTCAGTCGAGGATCTGACCGACCGGCTCGCGCTTCTCGGCCTGGAACCGGTCCTCGGCACGGCCCAGCGCCCAGTAGGCCGACAGCGACAGCTCCCGCCGGTCCAGTCCCCAGACCCCGGTGAGGAACCGGCCGATCGCCTTCATCGCCGCACGCTCGCCGTGGGCGAAGACCTGGACCGGGCCCGCCGGGCGGGGGAGTCCGCAGACGACGGCGGTCAGCAGCTCGCCGGGCGCGAGACCCGTTCCGGCGACCGAGGTCTGGTGCAGCCAGCGCACGGCGACACCGGCCGGGGCGGGAAGGGCGATCTCGTCATGCGCGTCGTGCACCTCCACGAAGACGTGCCCGGTGGCGTCGGGGGTCAGCGACTCCAGAGCCGCGGCGATGGCCGGGAGCGCCGTCGCGTCACCGGCGAACAGGTGCTCGACCGCGGGGTCGTCGGACGGCGCGTACTGGCCACCCGGGTCGGAGATCGACACCACGTCCCCCGGACGGGCGGCGACGGCCCAGGGGCCGGCCACACCGTCGGTGCCGTGCACGACGAAGTCCACCGTCAGCGTCTCCCGCTCCGGATCCGCGGCACGGATCGTGTAGGTGCGCTGGACGGGCAGGTCCTCGGGCTCGAGGACCTCGCGCAGCGCTGCGAGGTCGTAGGGCGGCGTGAGACCCGAGCCCGGCCGGGCGAACAGGATCTTCACGTAGGTGTCCGTGGCGGCGAGACGGTCCGGGTGGGCGGCGGCCATGAAGGTGGCGAAACCCGGCCCACCGAGGTGCACCCGGATCAGGTGGGGCGCCAGCCGTTCGATGCGTTGCACGACGAGGGCGTGCTGTCCGCCCCGGCGGCGCTGCCCCGCAGCGGCCACCGCCGCGGTCGGTGTCTGAGCGGCCGTCTTCGCCGTGGTCCCTTCTGTCGGTGCGGGGCGCGCGGCGCCGTGACGGGGCCGCGCACCGGCTCACGCCGGGTCCGGCGTGTGCCGCGAACTCCGACGTCCGGAGATCGTGGTTAGCCTAACCTCACTTGTTTCCCGGGCGCTCCGGGACGGCGACCTCACCCGGCGGCCGGCCGGTCGGTAACGGCGAGGGACACCGTCCGTTCGGTCGCTCCGGGCCGGAACACGGTGAGCAACAACACGTCTCCGGGCCGGTGCGGGCGGAGTTCGGCCAGGAAGTCCTCGGGTGTGGGCACCGGCACACCGTCGACCGCGGTGATCACGTCGCCGGGCTGCAGCCCGGCGACGGCGGCCGGTCCGTCGGTGGCGACCTCGGCGACGATGACGCCGTCGGTTCCGGGGAGGTCGAACCGGGCGGCGAGGTCCGGGGTGATGCGGGCGGGCACGAGCCCCGCGAACGCGTGGGTGGCGCGTCCGGAGGTGGCGAGTTGTTCGGCGATGTCGACCGCGGTGGCCGCCGGGATGGCGAACCCGAGGGCGACGGCGCCCTGCTGGGGCGGGATGTAGGCCTCACTGATGCCGATGACCTCGGCGTCGCCGTTGAGGACGGCGCCGCCGGAGTTACCCGGACTGATGGGGGCGTCGGTCTGGATGAGGTCGACGAGCGACTGGCCCTGCGACGCGCTGCCGGGGATCTCGCGGTGCAGGCCGGACACGATGCCGGCCGTCACCGTGTTCTGGAACCCCAGGGGACTGCCGATGACCACTGCGAGGCTGCCGACCTCCGGAAGCTTCTCGGCGAAGGTGGCGGGGACCAGGCCGGTGCGTTCGGCACGCACCAGCGCCAGGTCGGTGACCGGGTCGGTCGCGGTGACGGCGCCGTCCACGAGACGTCCGTCGGCGAATTGGATCCGGACCGCGGTGTCGCCACGGACGACGTGTTCGTTGGTGAGGATGAGACCGTCCTCGGAGTAGACGACGCCGCTCCCGGTACCGCCGGACACCAGGACGGTGACCACCGACGGCTGCCCGCGGCGAGCCACCTCCGGCACGTCCTCCAGACCCGCTGCGCTGTCGCCGGGCGAGGAGGGATCCGACTGGGAGGTCGGGGTCGTGGCGCCCGGTCCGGGTTCTCCGGTGTCGGGTCCCCCCGCGCCGGTGGTCCCGGTTCCGGACGGTGCCGTCCCGGACGGTGCGGCCCCGGTCGGGTCGGTCCCGGACGGTGCCGTCCCGGACGGTGCGGCCCCGGTCGGGTCGGTCCCGGACGGTGCGGTTCCGGACGGGTCGACCGCCCCCGTGACCGCCGACGACGTCGCCGGACCGGCGTCGGGGATGGGCCCGGTACAGGCCACGGCCAGCACCGCCGTGGCCAGGACGAGGCCCAGGCGGGCCTGACGGCCCGTCCCGTGGCCGGAGGTGCGGTGTCCGTTCATGGTCAGGTCCTCTCGGCTCCGTCGCGCGTGGGTTCCACGCCGACCCGGCGGCGCCGACGGCGCGATGCCGGGTGACATCCCGGAGATACCCCGCGGTCCCGGTCGGGGAACGGGCACTGCCACCCGGCAGGATGGCAGCGTGAAGCTCATTCTCGTCCGCCATGGCCAGACCTCCTCCAACGTCGGGGGGTTGCTCGACACCGCTCTCCCGGGGGCTTCGTTGACCGACCTGGGCCGCCGTCAGGCGGCCGCGCTGGTCGAGCTGTTCGCCGGGGACACCATCGGCTCGGTGTCCGCGTCGGAGGCGGTGCGCACCCAGCAGACGGCGGCGCCGCTGGCGACGGCGCGTGGGGTCACGGTGCGGGTGCGTGACGGGCTGAAGGAGGTCGCGGCCGGGGACTGGGAGATGTCGGGCGAGCGGACCGCCGTCGAGGGGTGGCTCACGACGATCAACGCGTGGATGGACGGCGACCTCGATGCGCGTACCCCGGGACGGGACGGGACGGGGAGAGCGGGCGGGACTGCCTCGACCGGTACGACCGCGCCCTGGCCGGCCTGGCCGCGGAGGTCACCGCCCGGCCCCACCTGCGCGACGCGGCCCACGTGGTGGTGTCGCACGGTGCGATCATCCGCACCTGGGCGTCGCTGCGCTCGGCCAACCTCGAGCCGCGCTACGGTGCCGCGCATCCGCTGACCAACACCGCCGTGGTGCGGCTGACCGGCACACCGACCGACGGGTGGATCTGTACCGCCTGGGGCGAGACCGAACACCGGGTGGCCGCCCCTTCCGTGGCGGATCCGACCGCTGCGGTCCTGCCGGCGACCTGACGACGGCCGCGGGACCGGTCGTCAGCGGCGGTCGGCCGGGCGCCCGGCGGGCCGCGGCCACGACCGCCGCGCACGGTCACCCCGGCCAGGACCGCGCCCGGCAGCAGCCGCGTCATGAGTGCACGTCGCGGTCCCCGGCGCCGCGACCGGTGATCCGCCTCCGGGCGTCGCGCCCGGCCGGGTGGAGTCGCGGCGCCCCCGGTGTGGAGGCCGGCCGGGACGGGCACCACAGACGACGACGGAGGTCGGCGGACCGCACACCGGGTGGTGCGGGCCACCAACGACCGCCACCCCGGCGAACGACGGAGGAACGACATGACGGACGAACACCGCGGTGACGACGACGCCACCACCGGGACCGCATCGGCCGGTCTCGCGACCGGCAGCGACGCCGGCGCACCCGGCGAGGACTCAGCGCCGCCACCGCAGGACGGGGACGATGCCGCCCTGGCGGCGCTGCGCGGGTCGGGGGGCACCCCGGTCGAGTCCGTCGAGGACGATCCGGAGATGGCCGCCGCGGCCCGCGAGGACCGGGTCACCGGGCTGCTCGCCGGGTCCGGCGGCACGGATGCGGACACCCCGGACTTCCGCGAACCCGGCGCCGGCTGACCGGCGGCCCGGTTCAGCGCAGCTGCTGGATCCGGATGAGGTTGCCCGCGGGATCGCGGACAGCGCAGTCCCGGATCCCGTACGGCTGGTCGACGGGTTCCTGCACGATGTCGGCGTCGGCGGCCTGCAGCCGCTCGAACGCCGCCGCGAGATCGTGCGTGGCCAGCAGGATCCCGGCGTAGGTGCCCTTGGCCATCATCTCGATCACGGTGTTGCGCTCGGCGTCGGTGATGCCGGGGTCCACCGCAGGCGGGGTGAGGACGATGGACACGTCCGGCTGCTCGGGCGGTCCGACGGTGAGCCAGCGCATCCCGTCGTAGCCGACGTCCAGGCGTAGCTCGAAGCCGAGCGTGTCCCGGTAGAAGGCCAGCGCGGCGTCGGCGTCGTCGTGGGGCAGGAAGCTGGAGTGGATGGTGATCGTCATGGCGTCGAACCTAGATCCGGGGCCGGCGCCACCGCTTCTCGAATCCTGACCGGTCGGGTGACCTGTTTCGTGACACATGAGGGCAGTTCGGCCCCACCGCGGGCCGCCTCCCGCCGATAGACGCTGGGCGGCATCCCGACGAGCTCGGTGAAGCGGGTGCTGAAGGTGCCCAGCGAGGCACAGCCGACGGCGAAACACACCTCGGTGACACTCAGGTCGCCCCGCCGCAGCAGAGCCATGGCCCGTTCGATGCGCCGGGTCATCAGGTAGGAGTAGGGCGATTCGCCGTAGGCCGCCCGGAACGCCCGGCTGAGGTGTCCGGCCGAGAGGTGGACGCCGCGGGCCAGGGCGTCGACGTCCAGCGGCTGGGCGTAGTCCCGGTCCATCCGGTCCCGGACGCGGCGCAGCAGGGTGAGTTCGCGCAGGTGCGGGGCCGCGGGGGAGCTGCTCACGAGGGGGATCGTCCCACGTCGGGGCATCGCCGCGCAGGGGCGGCGGATCGCCGGACCGGCATCGCGGTGAGGTCACGGGGCGGTCAGCACGGTGAGCTGCCGGGTCGCCCTGGTCATCGCGACGTAGCGGTCCACCGCACCCTCGATCCCGGATCCGAACGCGGCCGGCTCGACCAGCACGACGAGGTCGAACTCCAGGCCCTTCGCCTGCTCCGGGGTGAGCGACCGGACGCGCGGGCGCTCGGGGAAGCCCGGATCGCCGATCACACAGGCGATCCCGTCCTCGTGGTCGGCGAGCCAGCCGTCGAGCACGGCGGCGAGTTCCGCGGTCGAGCCGCGGCGGACGGGCACACCCGACCGGCGGATGGACACGGGCACGTTGGCGTCGGGCAGCACGGCCCGGATCTCCGGTTCGGCCACCGCCATCACCTCTTCCGGCGTGCGGTAGTTGACCGTCAGCGTGGCGACCTCGATGCGGTCGACGCCGAGCCGGCCCAGGCGTTCCCGCCAGGACTCCGTGAAGCCGTGGCGCGCCTGCGCGCGGTCGCCGACGACGGTGAAGCTCCGCGACGGGCAACGGGCCAGCAGCATCCGCCACTCGGCGTCGGTCAGTTCCTGGGCCTCGTCGACGACGATGTGCGCGAACGGCCCGGCCAGCAGGTCGGCGGGGGTGTCCCCGGGTCCCTCGACGTCGGACAGCGCCGCGGTCAGGTCCTCGCCCCGCAGCATCCGCATGACCCCTTCGCCGTCGTCATGGTCCTCGCCCCGGATGAGGTCGTCGATGACGGTGGACCGGTAGGCCCGTTCGGCGGTCACGGCCGCGTCCCGTTCGCGCCGGCGACGCGCGGCGAGCGGGTCGCCGAGTCGCCGCATCGCCGCATCCAGCAACGGGAGGTCCGACACCGTCCAGGCTTTCGGCTCGCTGCGTTGCAGCCGCCGTACCTGTTCGCGGTCCAGCCCGGGTGCGCACCGGCGCAGGTAGGCCGGTACCGACCACAGGTCCGACACCAGATCCGCCGCCGCCACCAGCGGCCACGCCGCCGTCACGGCGCGGCGCAGGCCGACGTGGCGGGCCAGCGCCGCCCGCAGGGTGTCGGTGGCCACCGTTCCGCGGTAGGTGGCGACCAGCAGGTCGAGCACCTCCGTCCAGATCTGCTCCCGTGCCTCGTTGTGCGGGGTACCGGGCTCCACCGCGTCGAAGGCCCGGGCCCAGTCGGCGGCGGTCAGCACCAGCTCCGCCCAGGGTGTGTCCACCCTGAGAGGGGTCGTGGGCGGTTCCTCGTGGAAGCGGACGGCGGGTTCGACGGCGTCCACCAGCGCCGTGGACGCCTTGAGCCGGGCCACCTCGGGGTCGGTCTCGACGCCCGCCGCGGCACCTTCGGGGACGAGGTCGCGCAACGTCGTGGTGCGGACCCCCTCCTCGCCGAGGCTCGGCAGCACGTCCGCGACGTAGGCGAGGTAGGGCCGGCTGGGCCCTACCACCAGTACGCCGCCGCGGTCGGCCCGCAACCGGGGGTCGGCGTACAGCAGGAACGCGGCGCGATGCAGCGCGACGACCGTCTTGCCGGTGCCGGGCCCACCGTCGACGACCAGCGCCCCCGGGGAGGCGGCCCGGATCACGGCGTCCTGGTCGGCCTGGATGGTGCCCAGCACGTCCCGCATCCGGGCCGACCGACCGGCACCGAGGCTCGCGATGAAGGCCGACTGATCGTCCAGAGCGGCCCGCTCGGTGGCGTCGTCGAGGTCTTCCGGACGGAACACCTCGTCCCAGTAGTCGTTGATGCGCCCGCGGTTCCAGCGGTAGCGGCGACGGCGGGTGAGCCCCATCGGGTCGCCGTGGGTGGCACCGAAGAACGGCTCGGCGGCAGGGGAGCGCCAGTCGACGAGCAGCTGCCGCCCGTCGTCGTCGGTGAGCCCCCGACGGCCGATCCAGACCGGGGCGGAGCCGTCCGCCCGCAGCTGGTGACCGAGGCAGATGTCGAGCCCGAAACGCCGGGCGGTGCGCAGCCGACCGGTCAGCCGGTGGATCCGCATGTCCCGCTCGACCGCCTCGTTGTTGCCGCTGTCGTCGGTGGCCCGCCGCTCGACGACCAGCCGGCCGGTGAGTTCGGCGACGGCCCGCGCTTGGCCCGCCGCGAGGTCGGCGAAGAAGCGCTCGTCGGTGGCGATCAACGCCGGATCAGCCTTGTGCCGCAGCCGGTCCGGAAGATCGAACACGCTGTCCCCGGCGCCCTCGCGGGCGTCGACCGCGCTGTGGGTCCCGTCCGTCGGTTCCTGCATACCGGCCCCCGTGTTCTCGTCGATGACGACGTCGATCGGCGATTCTGCGCGATGCACGGGGCCTTGCCGCAAGGCCCCCGGTGCGCGGTACGTTGAGGACGGCGCCGGGTCGTGGCCGTCGGCGGGACGCGTCCGGCGGGGGCGGGGACGCCCGGCGGTCTGGAACACTCGGCGGAGTGACGCCCTCCCTCCCCACAGCCTCCCCGACCGCCGTCCATCAGCCTGTGACCGGCTGACCGGATGGGGTTCCTGTTCGGTCTCGGCGGCCTTGTGCTGGTCGTGCACCTCTACCTCCACTGGCGTCTCGTCGCGTCGACCGGCCGGTCCCGGCGTTGGCGGGTCACCGGTGCCGTCGTGCTCGGGCTGCTCTTCGCCGTCCTGGTGACCGCGTTGGCGACGCAGCGCTCCGGCCCTCTGCAGCAGTGGACGCCGCTGCACTTCACCGGCAACACCTGGCTGGCGGGGGTTCTCTACCTGACCCTGGCGCTGCTGGTCGGCGAGGTGATCCGCCTGGTCCTCCTGGTGGTGCGTCGCGCCCGGCGCCGTCCGACCGACGCCGCCCGCCGCCTGCTGCTCTCCCGCGTGGTGGCGGTGGGCGCCGGGGCCGTGGCGACGGGGGTCGTCGGCTACGGGCTCACGCAGGCCCACGGACCGATCCGGGTGGTCCGACAGACGGTCACCCTCCCCGGGCTGCCACCCGCGTTCGAGGGCTACCGCATCGCGCTGGCCACCGATCTGCATCTGGGTGCCATCTCCGGCCGCGCCCGCACCCGGGAGGTCGTCGACCTGGTCAACGCCGAACGCGTCGACGTCGTCACCCTGGTCGGTGATCTGTCCGACGGGCTGCCCAGCACCCTGGTCGACGCGACGGCGCCCCTCACCGACCTGCGGGCGCCCGACGGCATCCTGTTCACCACCGGCAACCACGAGTACTACAGCGACGCCGTCGCCTGGCGAGAGGCGCTGCCCGAACTGCGGGTCGAGGTGCTGCACAACGCTTCCCACGTGGTCACCCGGGGTGACAGCCGACTGTTCTTCGCCGGCATCAACGACTACACCGGCGAGGAGTTCGGCGACCCGGCCGACCTCGCCTCGGCACTGGCGCAGCGGCGGCCCGACGACACGGTGGTGCTGCTGGCGCACCAGCCACGGCAGGCCGCGATGGCCGCGGCGGCCGGTGTCGACCTGCAACTCGCGGGTCACACCCACGGCGGCCAGGTCTGGCCCTTCCACTACGCCGTGCTGGCCCAGCAGAAGACCCTCGCGGGGCTCAGCCGCGTCGGTGACACCCAGGTCTTCACCAGCCGCGGGGCAGGGTTCTGGGGGCCGCCGGTCCGGGTCGGCGCGCCGCCGGACGTCAGCGTGCTCACCCTCACCGCCGGCTGACCGCACGATCCCGCCGCCGGGAGTGGGTTGTGGCGGCGGACGGTCGGCGGTGCGCCGGTGGTCGGGCGTCCCCGTCGCACGTCACGCTCATCGTGGGTCCCGGCGGGGCCCGGGTCGTCGACGTGCGCCGCTGGGGAGACCCCGTCGGCCCCCCCGGGGTCACCTCGAGCACCACGGACGGTCGGGCAGACCGGCCGGCTCGCCCGGCCCGGCCGTGCCACGGGCGGCGTCGACCGCGATGCCGTCCGGCTGGTCCGCCGCCCGGCACCCCCGGCAGCCGCCACCGATCGGGGGACGGTCGTTCCACCGGCTTCCCGGCCGATCGGTGGCTGCACCGGGGGACGCCCGCCGCCGAGACTCGGAGGAGCACCGGGAGAGTCCCGGTCCGCGGACCGGCCCTCCCGCCGGTCGGCATCCGAGAGGGGAAACCTCATGCGCAGAGCCATCGCCGTCGCCGCCGTCACCGCCCTCAGCGCCGCCGGTCTCGCCGGAGGAGCGGCCGCGGCGTTCGCCGACACCGGCGGCGACCGGGTCGCCGCGGCCCAGCCCGGAGTCGTCCGGGTGCTGGAGACGTACACCTACCGCTCCCCGTCGACCGAATTCCACCCGGCGCTGACCCTGAAGCAGAACACACCGGTCCTGGTCACCTGCTGGACCAAGGGCCAGCAGGTGCACGGGGACGACCTATGGTATCGCGTCGCGGCCGACAACGTCGTCACCTTCGCGCCACCGCGCTCGGTCAAGGTGCTCACCGACCCGTGGTCGATCCCGCAGTGCGGCACGGGTTGAGAGGCCTGAGGGCCGGACACGGACCGGCCCGTGCGGTCACCACCGTGCGCCGGGGCGGAGGGGTCCCCGGCGCACGCGTGGCCCGGTCGGACACGCCACGGCCCGGCACACAGCAGGCCCGGTGCGCGCCGGCAAAAGTTGGTCGACCCCGCATCCGGGCGTGCCCACGCCGGGCGCGGTTCGCCCCGGTCGGGGACGGGCATTCCACAGGTCGACCCATCCGGGACGACAGCAGGGAGCGCACCATGCCAGATCAGGACTCGGTCGAGGAGCGCAAGGCCGCATCCGCAGCGGGAGCCGCGGACAACTCCGGTCTCGGTGTGGACGGCGACGACCCGAGCACGGTCGACGCGTCCACGGACAGCGTCGATCCGGCAGCGGACAGCGGGAGCACCGACGACTGAGCCGCGGTGGGCCCGGGAAGGACGGCCGCCCCGGGTCGGTCGCCGGTGCTGCGGCGCGGGACTCTCAGCGGTGGCGGCGGTCCGGTCGTCGCCATAGGGCGGCCGGATGGCCTCGTCGCGGATGCCGCCGTCGGGTCAGAGGATCCAGGGCAACGGTCCGGGGCCACCACGGGTGGACCGCCGTTGCCAGCACGAGGAGTGCCAGTGCCGCCGCTCGGTCACGTCGGCCGCGGCCGGCCAGACCACCACATGAGCGGTACCCGAACGGATCTCGTGCTGGCACCCTGGACAGCGGTAGGTCTTGAGGGCAGCGGCGCCGGTGACGCTGCGGACGGTGAAGGTGCCCTCGCGCAGCTCCTGGTGGTCCTCGCGTCCCCCGGTCGGCGCCGCCTCCGGCGTGACGGGTGTGCGTCCACGGCGCACCGCACCACTTGATCGTCGAGGCATCGGTCCAGGCTAGACCGCGTCGCCGGAGCGCCGGGCCTCCCGGCACCGATCGCCGGTCTGGGCCCCCTTCCCGACATCGCCGGTGGCGGGCGTCCTGCGTGCGGGCCTGTGTGATAGACCGACGACTGTGAGTGACATGCGGGGGAGCGGGGCCACAGTGCCGCGGGCGGTCGGAACGCGCGGATCCCGGGCGCGCCGCGCCGCGCCCGTGGGGGCGGCCTCCACGATCGGCGCCCTCGGCATCGTCTTCGGCGACATCGGGACCAGCGGGCTCTACACCTACCAACAGGTCCTCAACACCCCGGACGGCCGGCTCGACCGGGTCATGGTGCTGGGCACCGTGTCGATGCTGATCTGGGCGCTGACCCTGGTGGTGACCGTGCTGTACGTGCGGCTGTTGATGCGTATCGACAACGCGGGCGAGGGCGGGCTGCTGGCCCTGTTCGGCCTGCTGCGGCTGCGTGGGGCCGGGCCACGCGTCACCCGGGCGTGCGCGGTGCTGGCCATGGTCGGTGCCGCGACCTTCCTGGGCGATTCGGTGATCACCCCGGCGGTGTCGGTGCTGTCCGCGGTGGAGGGGATCGAGACCTACGACGAGGCGCTGCAGGACGCGGTGGTGCCGATCGCCGTGGTCATCCTCGCCGGGCTGTTCCTGTTGCAGCGGTTCGGCACCGAGCGCATCGGCGGATTGTTCGGGCCGGTGATGCTGGTGTGGTTCGCGATCATCCTGGTGATCGGGGTGGCGTCGCTCGTCCGCAGCCCCGAGGTGCTCGCGGCGGTGTCACCGCACTGGATCGTGCTGCTCGTCGCCGAGCAACCCTGGGTCGCCTTCGTGGCCCTCGGCGGGGTGGTGCTGGCGATCACCGGCGCCGAAGCCCTCTACGCCGACATGGGTCACTTCGGCCGCCGGCCCATCGCGCTGGCCTGGCTGGCCGTGGTGTTCCCCGCCCTGCTGTGCAACTACCTCGGCCAGGGCGCCGAGGTGCTGCGCACCTCCGACGCCGTCCAGGACCCCTTCTGGGACCTCGTCCCCCGGTGGGCCACCCTGCCCACCGTGGTCATCGCCACCCTGGCCACCGTCATCGCCTCGCAGGCCGTGATCTCCGGCAGCTTCAGCGTGGTCCACCAGGCGGGCCGGCTCGGCCTGCTGCCGCGGTTGCGCGTCCTGCACACCTCGGACGAGAACCCCCGGCAGATCTACCTGCCCGCGGTCAACGTGGTGCTGGCGGCGGCGGTGCTGACGCTCGTGCTCACCTTCCGCAGCTCGGAGGCCCTCACCGACGCCTACGGGCTCGCCGTGACCATCACGATCGTCATCACCACGACCATCTACCTGGTCCTGCGCCGGCTCACGACCCCGCGGAGCCCGCAGGTCACCGTCGGCGCGCTCATCCTGCTGGTCATGCTGGTGTTCCTGGCGTCCAACGCCCTGAAGATCCCCACCGGCGGCTGGCTGCCGCTGTCCATCGGGTTCGTCCTCGCCACGCTGATGGGCATCTGGCGGTGGGGCACGGTGCGGCTGCGCCGGCGCCTGCAGGACGACGTGGGCACCGCGGACTTCCGGATCGACACCGAGATCGAGCAGCACGCCGGCGCGACCCGGGTGCCGGGGACGGCGGTGTACCTCACCCGGGTCGCCGACATCGCCCCGCTCGCCCTGCGGTCGATGCTGGACTTCACCCAGGTGCTCCACGAGCACGTCCTGATCCTGCACACGACGGTGTCGGATCTGGCCGTCGTGGCGCCGGCGGACCGGGTCCGTGTCGTCGACCACGGCCGCGGTGTGGTCGAGATCGGCTTCACCGTCGGCTACGACGAGCGTTTCTCGGTGCCCGAACTGGTCGCGTCGGCGGTGTCCGGGAACGAGCTGATGACCGGGGTCGACGTGGACGCGGCGATCTACTTCCTGTCCGAGGTCACCCCGCACCGGCGGCCGCAGACGGTGCCGGCCACCTGGCGGCAGCGGGTGTACATCGGGCTGGACCGGATCGCCCCCGACCGCATCGACGCCCTCGGGCTGCCGACCGACCGCACCGTCGTCGTCGGGCGTGACGTGGTCATCTGAGGCGGGATAGCGTGACCGGGCGGTGACGACGGTGTCGTTCCGCGGGATGGAGGGGACCACACGCATGACCGTTGACGGCAACACCAGGCCGCTGGAAGACGGGATCGTCACCGACTTCTCGCAGCGCATGAGCTACAGCTCGTATCTCGCGCTGGACGAGCTGCTGGCGGCGCAACGCCCGCAGAGCGTCCCCGTCCACCACGACGAGTTGCTGTTCATCATCCAGCACCAGACCAGCGAGCTCTGGATCAAGTTGCTCCTGCACGAGCTGCGGGCGGCCAAGGACTCGATCCGGCTGGACGACCTGCCGACGGCGATGAAGCGCATCGCCCGCTGCAAACACATCCAGGAGACGATGACCCAGCAGTGGTCGGTGCTGGCGACGCTGACGCCCACCGAGTACGTGCAGTTCCGCGGGTTCCTGGCGAGCTCGTCGGGGTTCCAGTCCTACCAGTACCGGGCGCTGGAGTTCGTGCTCGGCAACAAGAACGCGAAGATGCTGGCCGTGTTCGACAGCGAACCGCAGGCTCGTGAGCTGCTGCAGACGCTGTTGGACGAGCCCAGCCTCTACGACGAGTTCCTGCGTTACCTCTCGCGGCAGGGCTTCGACATCCCGGCGCCGGTCCTGGAGCGGGACGTCACCAAGGCACACGTGTTCACCCCCGAGCTGGTGCCGGTGTTCGCGGCCCTGTACGAGGACGCCCATCGCAACTGGAGCGTCTACGAGGCGTGCGAGGAGCTCGTCGACCTCGAGGACAACTTCCAGCTGTGGCGGTTCCGGCACATGCGCACGGTCCGGCGGACCATCGGGATGAAGACGGGCACCGGCGGCTCGACCGGGGTCGACTTCCTGCAGCGGGCCTTGAGCCTCACGTTCTTCCCGGAGTTGTTCGCGGTCCGGACCGAGATCGGCTCCTGACCACGGTCGGTGCCGTCCGCCCGGAACGTCCGGCCACTGATCGACCGCCGGAGCGGGCCGCGCCCGCGGTGACCGTCGCAGCCCCTGCCGTGACCGTGGCGAGGTCGGGCGCGCCGACTCTCCGGCTCAGGTGCCGGTCACGTCCAGGAAGGCGAACGGCGGTTCCTCGGGGTCGAGGATGAGCCGCTCGGTGGCGATGGCGTGTGCCCGGATCTCCGGGCGGGGGTCGACCCTGGCCCGACGGACGGCGGGCAGCGCGGTGTCGCCGAGCATGGCCAGCGCCCGGCAGAGGCTCAGCTGCACGTCCCGCCCGCCGCGCCCGAGCTGCGTGACCAGCAGCTCGGCGAGGGCGGACCGCCGGTCGGGCGGGACGAGGCCGGCCGCGGTGCGCCAGGCGGTGCGGGCGACGGTGTCGTCGGGATGCAGCAGCAGTTCGCGGGTGACGGCCGGCCACGCCCGCCGGTTCCCGATCTTCGACAAGGTGTGCAGCGCCTGGCTTCTGGCCTGGAGGATGTCGGAGCGGAGCTCGAGAACCAGGCGGTCGACCGTGAGGTCCTGGTCGTGGCGGACCAGGGCCCAGGTCAGCATCTCGCGCACCGAGAGATCGGGCTCGACGGCGCACCGCGCGACGAGGACCTCGACGAAGTGCGGATCGGGCCGGGTGCCCGCGGCCATGGCGGCCCGCAGCCGCGCGGAGGGGTCCCGCTGGGTCAGCGCGGCCTCCAGGCGCCACGCCTTTCCGCCGTCATCCATGCCGTCCTCCCGGTCCGCGATCCGACGCCTGCACACCCACCTTGCCCGATCCGCGGCGCCGCCGGCGGCCCGCCCGGCGCGACGCCGGCGCACGGTGGTGCGGTCGGAGGATCGACGCCCCGCCATCGGCACCGTCGGGCACTCACCCGGTGGAAGCGGTGCCCGCCCGTGATCCGTCGCCGGTCTGCGCCATCGCCGCCGACTTCACACGGACGTGCGGGGAGTACCGCGCGACGATGCCGACCCGGATGCGCTCGAAGTCGTCCGGCGCGAGGCGGTCGTCGAGCCCGACGACCGCCTGACCCGCCCGCACGTCGACACCCCACATGATGACGGCACGCGGCCAGTCCGGGTCGGCGACGATGTGGTCGGCGATGCTCCACAACGCGTTCTTGGACAGCTCGCGCTCCTCGATCGTGATGGTCATCCCGCGTTCGCGGGCGAGATCGATGCCCTCCTGGAGCTCGTCACTGATCACCGGGTGGGAGGCCAGCAGGTAGAGGACACCCGCGGTGACGCCCTCCGCGCCCCCGGTGCCGACGTAGCCGGCGTACTCGTCGCCGTGGTCGGTGACGTAGGTGTCGAGGAAGCTGTGGGGTAGTGAGGCGTCCCCACTGTCGCCGAAGATCCTCCTGGCTTCGTCGAGGGATTCGATGACCCGTCCTCCCGTGGTGACCGCGGCCGGATCCTCGGCCGGCGGCACCTCCACCGGCGAATTGTCCGCCGTCGGGACCTCCGCGGACTCCGCCGGCTCGACCGTCGTGGTGACCGGCGGGGCGGACCCGGTCGGCGCGGAGGACTGCGGGGTCCGCGTTCCCGCACATCCGGACAGCATCAGCACCGCCACTCCGAGCACGACAGGCACTCCGGCCCGTGATCCGGGGATCGGTGTGGTCATGTACGCCTCTCGGAGCCGACGGCAGGGGGGTGTGGCCAGAGGTGCATCGTCGCACCGGCGGGCCGCTGGCGCCGATCGGGGCGCTCACGCCGAACGGGCCGCTCGCGCGATCGGGCCCGCCCGCGCGATCGGGCCGCGCGCGCGATCGGGCCGCCGAGTACGGACCGGGTTACGACGCCGAACGGGCCACCCGACCGCCGAACGGTCCGCCGACACGACCGGGCCGCCGACGTGACAGGGCCGCCGACTCAGACAGGTCACGGAGCGCCGAACGGGCCGCCGACGTGACAGGACCGGCGCCGATCCGGCCGCTCGCGCCCGACGGGCCGCTCGCGATCCCGTCGGCGTCTGGTGCGGCCGGGAGCTCCGGCCGGCTGCCGGCACCGGGGGTGCTGCGTCCAAGGCCTTGCGGAACAGGGAGCCGGCGGGAGTCGGCCGGGGGGCTCACCGACCGGTCGGCGGGACCGCATCTTGCCCGGCGGGGTGCCGTCGGCTTGCATGGGGGTTGCGGCCTGGTCCCGTCGGGGCGGGCCCAGCCGAGACCGAAGGGACCAGGTGAACTCGATGGGCGGACACCGCATCTTCGCCACCCCGTACGCCGCCATCCGCCCGCACTACGTGGCCAAGGCCGAACGCAAGGGCCGCACCGCGGCGGAGGTCGATCTCGTCGTGTCCTGGCTGACCGGGTACGACGACGCCGCTCTGACCCGGGCGCTCGAGGACGAAGTGACCCTGGAGCAGTTCTTCGCCGCCGCGCCCGCGATGAATCCGAACGCGTCCCTGATCACCGGCGTGATCTGCGGGATGCGCGTCGAGGAGATCGAGGACCCGTTGATGCGCAACATCCGTTACATGGACAAGCTCGTCGACGAGGTCGCCCGGGGGAAGAAGATGGCGTCGATCCTGCGTGGCTCGTAGCGCCCTGGGGTCGGCGCGTCGACGACGTCCCGCCGCGGCCGCGGGGCGGTCACGTCGGCGACAGCCCGGCGGGCCCGCGGCCGGGTGCGCCGGTGTCCGAGACCTGGTTCGCGACGCCAGGTGTCACTTCAGCCGTCCGGCGCCGGGTGGATCGGGTCCGCCGGCCGCCGACCGGTCATCCGGCGGTCACTGGTGAGCGGCCTCGAACGCCTCGATGATCTCCGCCTTGATGCGCCCGCGGTCGCCGACGGTGTAACCGTTGTTGTTCGCCCAGTCCCTGACGGCAGCGCGCTGTTCCCGCGATCCGGAATCGGACGACGAGGGCTCGCGTCTGGCGGCGGGCGCCCGACCTGTGCGGTGGGCCGGTGGGGCTGCCGAGGGGTAGTACGGCTCGGCGTTGGCGAGTGTCTCGTCGACGTCGGACTCGAACACCTTGTCGAAGACGTCCCCGGGCACGACGACCCGCCGCGGAGCCTGACCGGGGAGGACCACCTCGAGCGTGACGAACTGGTCGCCGGCGTCGAGCAGGCTCTGCACCTCGAGAGCGTAGGCGTCCAATGTCACCGGACGGTTGATGCTGGGGTGGTCCAACACGCGGATCTCGACCAGCTCGTCGGTGTTCTTGATGTCTTTTCCGGTCAGATCGCTGGTGTAGATCCGAACTGTCTTGCTGGCCACCGGAATCTCCTTCAATCGATCATTCATTCGGACAAAGCATAGCCAGAACGCGCAATCACGAGTGATCGACGCGCAATCCGCGGATTTCACGGGCCGAGCCGAATGACCGGCCATCGGGTCACGAACCGGCGTCCGGTCGCGGTGTCGGCGGTGGACCGGTCGCGTGCCCGTCCGCGGCGCTCGTGCAGAAGACGACGGCGCGCACATTCGCACCGCACAGCGACCGATCCCCTGGCACCCCACGAGTTCAGGTGCTGCACAACAGGTCTGGGTACCGACGGCCTCCGGTTCGGCTGGCCCGCTGATGTCGCATCCCGCGGCGCCGACGGCGGTCACCGTCCGCACGACCGGCAGCCACCACGCCGGCCGGCGCTGCGCGTGTCGGGCCACGCCTGGTGCGGTGTTCCGAGCCACGGGGATCGATGAAGTCGAGGAAACAATGGGATGTTCGCCGATCTTCTGCTGGCGGGGCTGTGGTGGGTCGCCGCGTCCAGGCTACTGTTCCGAGCGACTCTTCTCGGCGTCGGTTTCGGTGGCGGCGTGACCGTGTCGGCCACCTCCACCGTCATCGCGGGCGGGAGTTCCCGGCGGCCGACATCAGCACCACCCGGCCCCGACACGTCTCGAGGTCGTCCTGACGCGCGCGGGCGACGTGATCGTCGCAACCGGGTGTGCCTTGCCGGGGCGGCGCCGACCGCAGCTTTCAGCCGTGTGTCCGGCCGCGGTCGAGAACCCGGGTGACTTCTGAGCATCGTCGGGGGTGCATCCGTTGCCAGGGTCGCCGGTCGGAGGCGGGGCGTCGACGAACCGGCCGGCCCGTCACCGACGCGACCGGGCCGTCGCGTCGGTGACGGGTGCGCCGTGGTCGCGCTCCCCGAGGTGTCGGTCGCCGCCGCTGCGATCACTCCGTTTCCGTCGGGCGTCGCGGCGCCACCGGCGGATGCCATCACGAGTCGCCGGTCAGTGCTGCGTCGGGGTGGTCCTGTCGGCGTGGTCCGCGGCGGTGATCAGATGGCGGCGGGTGTCCAGTCCGGGGCGTCGACCAGCAGGACGTCCTTCAGCAGCGTGGCGGCCCGGGTGACGCCTTCGGCGGCGCTCACCAGCGCGTCCTCGTGTTCGATGTTGAGCGTGCCCTCGTAGCCGACAGCCCTGAGCTGGTAGACGAAGTCGGCCCAGAACGAGCTCCCGTCGGCGTGTCCGAGCCCGAGGGTGACGTAGTTCCAGGCCCGTCGGTGTGGGGTGGTGATGGGGACGGTGTCCAGGAGTCCGTCGGTGGCGGCCGCCCACGGGTTGATGCGCACGTCCTTGGCGTGGACATGGAAGATCGACGGACCGAGAGCCCGGATCACCGACGGGATGTCGGCACCCATCCACATCAGGTGCGACGGGTCCAGGTTGGCCCCGACGACGTCGGAGCCGGCGTGGTCGATGAGCCGCTGCAGCGACGAGACGGTGTGCACGAGTTGACTGCCGCAGGCCTCCACGGCCAGCCGGACCCCGTGATCACGGGCGAACGCGGCGAGCTCCGTCCAGTAGGGCAGGGCCACCTGTTCCCACTGGTACGTCAGCGCGGTGATGTTCTCCGGCGGCCAGGCGGTGGTGATCCAGTTCGAGGTGCGGTCGTCCGGGCCGCCGCCGGGTAGTCCCGACATCAGCACCACCGTCGGCACGTCCATGGCGGCGGCGGCGCGGATGGTGTCGCGGACGACCCGGTCGTGCTCGGGGCCGGTGACCGGGTGCAGCTGGTTGCCGTTGGCGTTGAGTGCCGACAGCGTCACGTCGCGGGCGGCGATCTGACCGAGGAATTCCTCCCGCGCGGCCGACGAGCGCACCAGGGCGGCGAGGTCGGCGTGCGGAGCGGTGGACCAGTTGCCGGTGGCGACCTCCACGGACGACAATCCCAACCGCTGGGCGAGGTCGAGGACCTCGGTGAACGGCAGATGACTCACCGAATCGGTGATGAGCCCGATCTTCATCGACGGCCCTTCCTCGGACGCCGGTGCAGGTCGTCGACCGCCCAGCGTGATGTATGTGTGTATGTCCGGACAAATCTATGCCGTTTGCGGTTCCGTCGCCACCCCCGGGGGTCGGCGTGATCGCATCAGCACCTGTGTGGCGAGACCTCCGCCGGATCGAGGAAACTCCGCCGGGGCCCGACCCGGACGTCGTCGGGTGGAAGGCGCCTCGGCGGGCATCGCTGATTCTCGGACCCGGGAGCGGGTCTCGACCGCGAGGACGAGCCGTCCCTGGGAGTGGCTCGTCCCTTGCGTGCCGCCGGCCGACGGCGCCGCGCGACGGCCGGCCACCCGCTCGACTCGGGCTCGCGAGGGGTGTCGGGGGATCCGGAGGGCGATCCTCCCGACCACCCGGAACGGTTCGTCCGAGCCGGCGTTGCGGTGCCGTGGGCGATCGTCGCGCACACGCACAGAACCGTTGCCGCGCAACGGCACCCTTGACACGGGTGATGTGATCACGTCGGCGAGGCCGGATGTGCGGGCGGAGCGAGGGGGAGCGGATGAACAGTGTCGATGGCGGGGAGTGGTGGCTCGGGCTGCTGAAATTCCTGCTCGCGCTGATGGCGTGGTGACGCCGGGCCCCAGCGATCCCGCCACCGACCCGCGGCTCGCCCGGCGGCGATGCGGGGATCGCCACGTCCGCCGCGTCGCACGGGTACGGCAGCGCGCGGCGATCCGGTGATCAGGTCCTCGTTCTGACCTGAACCACCCGGCCCGGGAACCGCGCCCGCGCGGTCAACCACGACGGCGACCGCCGCCGCCACAGACGTGGCTGTGGTGACCCGTCGGCACGGGTGGGTCGACGGACCACCACGTTCGCCGAGGTCCGAGCCCGGGCCCCGATCGCTCGACGGACCACCGCGTTCACCGAGATCCGAGCCTTCTGCCCCCCGCGGTCGACGGACCGCCACGTCCGCCGGAATCCGAGCCTCGCGGGCTCGAAACGGGCAAGCCGTCGAAGGCCCTGGAACCGGCACCGTCGGACGGCCGGCACCACCTGGACGGCCATCCATCCGACGTGCGCCACGCGACGTGCGCCACCCGCTGGTCGGAGACGGACACGTGGCCGACGGACTCCCGGCCCGGCGACCCGCATCCGACCCACGCGACACATGCTCACCGTCCCGCATCTCGCCCGGAACTCCTCGGCTCACCCCTCGTCGGACCCCCACGTCGCGGTCGCCGTGCGGGCCACGTCCACCCTCTGCCGGAGACGCTTCCCACCGTCCGCACACGTTATTGACTGAACGGTCCACTACGGTCTAGCTTCGAGACCGATCAGTCAATAACAGAACGGAGCTCCACCATGGACGCAGTACTCAACGGCAGGACAGCCCTCGTGACCGGTGGCACGTCGGGGATCGGACGAGCGGTCGTACGCCGTTTCGTCGACGAGGGGGCCCATGTCATCGTGACCGGGCGCCGGCAGGCGCAGCTCGACGAGGTCGCAGCGGAGTTCGGCGACGCGGTCACCGCCGTGCGCGCGGACGCGTCGGATCCCGCCGACGTGACCACGCTGTTCGAGGTCGTGGCGGCGCGGGGAAGCGGACTGGACGCGGTGCACGCCAACGCCGGCCTGGGCGAGTTCAAGCCCCTGGCCGACGTGACGGCCGCCGACATCGACGCCGTCTTCGCCACCAACGTCCGTGGCACCACGCTGACCGTGCAGGGCGCGGTGCCCTTCCTCAACGAGGGAGCCGCGATCGTAATCACCGGGTCCACCGCCGGGTCGGGAACCGAGAAGAACTTCGGTCTCTACGGCGCCTCGAAGGCCGCGGTCGCGACGTTGACCCGTACCTGGGCGGCCGAGCTCGCCCCTCGGCGGATCCGCATCAACACGATCATTCCCGGACCGACCGAGACGCCCGGACTCAAGGGGCTCGCCCCGGGCAACGAAGACGGACTCCTGGCGGCGATCGCCGCCGGACTGCCGTTCCGGAGGGTGCTGCGCCCCGAGGAGGTCGCCGCCGCCGTCCTCTTCCTGGTCTCCAGCGAGAGCTCCGGCATGACCGGCAGCGAGGTCTTCGTCGACGGCGGCGCCTCGATCGCCTGACCCCACCGTCCCCACCCACGTCCGGACACCCATCGACCCGCAAGGAAACCCATCTGATGACCGACCACACCACGCCCGTCCCGTTCGAGACCGAGCGTGAGCTCGCGCCGTTGCCCCTGCTGTGGGCCAAGGCGCTCGACCAGGGCGACGCGGACGTCCTGACGGACCTGCTCACCGAGGACGTCGTCGTCGACCTGACCCCCGCCACGACCCGGATCGGACTCGAGTTCCCGGTCCTGACAGGCCGCGACACGGTCGTACCAGCCATGATCGGCTCCGTCGGGCCCCTCGACACCACGCACATGGTGTCCAACGTGACGTTCCGCGCCGTCGACGACGGTTGGGTCGTCGAGGCCTACGCACTGGCGCAGCACTATCTGCCGGGGGAGGGCCCGGACAGCACGAAGACGCGGCACGTGCTGATGGGCAACACCTGGGCTTTCCACGTCCGTCCCACTCCCGCGGGACCGCGGGTGGCGCGATTCACGATGGACAACCGATGGCTCGAAGGCGACCCCTCGGTCCTGATGGCGGCCGTGGCATGAACCAGCCACTCGTCGCGACGGGTCACCCATCGAACCGGGGGTGGCTCGGCGTGAGTTCCGTCGCGCTGGGTTCGTTCGCGATCGTCCTCTCGGAGTTCCTGCCCGTCGGGCTGCTGCCCGCCATCGCCTCCGACCTCGACGTCGGGATCGGAGCCGCGGGCCTGATGGTCGTCGTGACGGGCCTTTTCGCGGCGGTCGCCGCTCCCACCGTCACCGTGGCCGCCTCCGGCCTCGACCGTCGCGTCGTGCTCATCGGTCTGAGTGGACTGCTGGTCGTCTCGGACGTTCTCGCCGCCGTCGCGCCCACCTTCTCCGTCCTGCTGCTGGCCCGGGCACTGCTGGGGGTGGGTCTGGGCGGGTTCTGGGCGATCGGTGCCGGCATCGCCGGCCGCCTGGTGGCGGAGGCGGACACGATCCGGGCGACAGCGCTGATCACCGGGGGCATCTCGGTCGCCACCGTCGTCAGCCTCCCGCTCGGCGCGGCGGTCTCGGCACTCTCGAACTGGCGCCTGGCCTTCGTCATCGGCGGTGTGGTCGGCCTGGTCGCGCTCGGGCTGCAGCTGGCGTACCTGCCGAAGATCATTGCGCCACCACGGGTGCGGGTGTCGATGCTGGGGACGCTGTTCCGCGTGCCGCGCGCCCGGATCGGGCTCGTCGCGGCCGCCTTCGCCTTCGCCGCGCAATTCGCCGCCTCCACCTACATGGCCCCCTTCCTGCAGGACCGGGCCGCCGCCGGTCCCGGCACGGTGACCGTCGCGCTGCTCGCATTCGGCGTGGCGGGGATCGCGGGCAACTTCGTGGCCGGCGTGACGCTGAGCCACAGCGTGCTCGGCACGACCGCGATCGCGAAGGTCGTACTCGCCGTGGCGGTGGTGCTGCTACCGCTGTCGGCGCACGCGCTCGCCGGCGTCCTCGTGCTGGTCGTGGTGTGGGGTTTCGTCTGGGGTGTGCTGCCTCTGGCCCTGCAGACGTGGATGTCGACCGCGTCACCGGCCGGGACGGAGACAGGCCTGGCGCTGTTCGTCACGACGATCCAGCTCGCCCTCGCGGCGGGCTCGGTCCTCGGCGGCGTGGCGGTGACCTCCCTCGGTCTCGACGCGGACTTCCGGCTCGCCGGAGCGGTCGCCCTGGTCGGTGCCGTCCTGTTCGTCGCTCTCGGTTCGCGCACCGCAGCGCCCGGTCCCCGCGGGGAACCGCCCTCCGGTGCGACCGACCGCGGGCACCCGGCGACGGCGACCGAGCGCTGACGGCAGCGCTTCCGCGCGTCGCTTCGGTGCGCGCCCCTGCACCCGGCCGCGTGGGTCCGGTCGGCTCCGGTCCGCCCGTCCCGCATGCGGTCGACCCGCCACGGCTCTGCCGGGATGCCGTCGCCGACCCCGCATTTGCGGTCGGAGTGCGCGCGGTACGGGATGATGGACGACGCGTCACGAACTCGAGCCGGAGGACGACCATGCCGAGACCCCGCACCTTCGACGAAGCGGACGTCGTCGCCCGTGCCCGCAAGGCGTTCGCCGAGAGCGGTTTCGCGGGAACGTCCCTCGACACGCTCCTCGAGGCGACCGGCCTGGCCCGGCAGAGCCTGTACAACGCGTTCGGCGGCAAGAAGGAACTCTTCATGAAGGCGTTCCTCAGCGACGCCGCCGAGGCGGTCGACGCCGTCGAATCGATCCGGCACGGATCCGACAGCCCCATCGGGCGCATCCGCAAACAGCTCGTCAAGGTCGCGGTCGAACACGGCTCCGCACAGGCCCCGCCGTCCCTGTTCACCAAGGCCGCTGTCGAGCTCTCCGCCCAGGACACCGAGGTGGCTTCGACCGTGGCGGCCGCGTTCGACACGATGCGGACGCACTACGCCGCCTGTATCGCCGAGGCGCAGGCCGCCGGCGAGATCGACGCGGCCGCCGACGCGGACTCACTCGGAACCTACTTCTGCGCGGTCATCGAGGGGATGTCCACGCTCGGTGGATCCGGCGTGCCCCGGGCGACGCTTCTCGACATCGGCCTGACCAGCATGGGGGCCATCCCGCTCACCGATCTCGGCCGCGACCACCTCGGGACCGGTGACGGCGACTGGGCCTGAGGTCTCCTCGACGGCGTCCCACCGGGGCGTCGGCAGGGGGTGGTCGGTCCGCGGCGGCGCAGCCTCGGTCCCGTGGGGCCGGGACCAGCGCATGCAGATCCGCACCCGGCGGGCCACGCCGTCAGCATCACGGACCCTGCCCGCGACTGTGCTCGAGGGCGCACGGTCTCGGGCAGTCAGCCTCCCGCCGCGACCGGGGTGATGGTCGAGGGCCGAGTCACGTCGCCCCTTCCCGCGCGGTGTGTGCGGTTCAGGGAGTCACCGAACTCGGTGCGACGGGGAACCGGACGCCGGTGAGTTCTTCGGACACGCTCCACAGCCTCTGCTGGACGGCGAGGTCGTAGGAGGCCGGACTCGACGTCACGACCTCGGGGTGACCCCGGTTCTCTCCTCGTCCGTCGGGACCGTAGTACTGGCCGCCGAGGACGCTGGGGTCCGTGGCGGCGCGAAGGGTCGGCAACGCACCCATCTCCGGCTTCTGGGTGAGTAGCGGGGCGAGCAACGTGAGTGGCACCCGCAGCGCAGCGGGCGTGCTGCGGGCGAGGTCGGTGTTGGCCACCCCGGGGTGAGCGGCCACGGCGATCGTGGTGCCGTGCGGTGCGAGTCGGCGCTGCAGCTCGTAGGTGAACATCAGGTTGGCGAGTTTCGACTGGCCGTAGGCTGCGGAGCGGCTGTACGAGCGCTCCCACTGCAGGTCGTCGAAGTGGATGGCCGCCCGGATGCGGTGGCCGTTGCTGCTGACGGTGACGACACGGGAGCCGGGTACCGGCGTGAGCTGGTCCAGCAACAATCCGGTCAGCGCGAAATGGCCGAGATGGTTCGTACCCCACTGCATCTCGAACCCGTCAGCCGTGGTCTGCCGCGGCGTGTACATCACCCCGGCGTTGTTGATCAGCAGATCGACACGGGGATGCGCGGCCCGCAGGTCGGCTGCCGCGGAGCGGATGGAGTCCAGTGAGGTCAGATCAAGAGCCTGCACGGTGACGTCACCGCCCATGCGGGCGGCTGCCTGCCTGCCTTTCGCGGCATCGCGCACCGCCAGGACGACCGTCGCCCCGCGCGCCGAGAGCGTCCGGGCGGTCTGGAAACCCAGCCCGGTGTTGGCGCCGGTCACGATCGCCACCCGGCCGTGCTGATCAGGGACGTGCTGCTCGGTCCACGTGATGGTCATGGTGTCTCCTTAAGTACCGATGGTCTCTTACATCCCCGACGTTAAGACACCACCGGTCGGTTGTCAAAGAACCACTGGTCTCTTGTGTAGGATGGGTCCATGACGACGTTTCAGCGCGCGCGGAGCGAGGAGCAGCGGGACATCCGCCGGCGGGCGATCCTGGACACCGCGGCGGCCATGCTGCAGGAGATGCCCGTGACGCAGCTGAGTCTGAACGAGCTGAGCCGCCGCGTCGGGTTGGCCAAGTCGAATGTGCTGCGCTATTTCGAGTCTCGGGAGGCGGTGCTGCTCGACCTGCTCGACGATGCACTCGGCCGTTGGCTCGGCGGCCTGAGCGACGAGCTGGAGGCGGGCATCGACCATGACGCCGAGCCCGAGATCCGGGCCACCCAGCTGGCCGCCATCCTGAGCCGCTCGCTCGCATCGCAGGTGGTGCTGTGCGATCTGTTCGGTGCGCAAGGTGGCGTCCTGGAGCACAACGTCTCGGTCGACGTGGTCCGGGAGCACAAGCGCTCCGCCCTGGCCAAGCTCACGACGATGAGCGGACTCGTCTGCCGGCACGTACCCGAGATCGGCGACCGCGCCGACCTGTTCTGCCTGACCAGCCTGATCACCGCGGGCGCCCTGGCCACCTACGTACCACCGCCACCCAGCCTGCTCGCCGCGTACGCGCAGGAACCCGCGCTCGGCGTGTTCCACCTCGAGTTCGAGGACGCGCTGCGGGTCGCCTTGACCTCGGCCCTGCTGGGTGTGGTGCCCCGCGACTGACGGTTGTCGGACCCGGTCCGCCGACGGAGCGGTCGGCGTGGACGGTGCGGCCACCTCTGCACTGACGCAGAGTCGGTCGTCAGCTCCGCCCTGGACCTTCCCCGTCACAGCGGACTGATCGCGCCGTGCCCCGGGTCCACGGAGCCACCGTGGTGTTGTACCTTCAGTCCCGCCGCCGGTTGGGGTGTCAGCAGGGGCGTTCGACTCGGCCGATGGGAGACGCCGGTGGCCGTGGCCTCGCTGATCCGGGTCGCGTTCGCGCGGTGCGTCCTGGTCATTCCCGACAACGCCGGCATCCGTGGCCTTGTCGCGATCGGCCCTGTCGCGGTCGGTGCTGCCGCCTCCGCCACGAGGATGACATCGAACCGTGCTGCCCTCGAGACCGCCCCGAGCGGCGACGACGTCGCGACCAGACCGGCGTAGGCATGACGGGCCCCGGGATCGATGTGGCCGGGCTGACCGGCCGGGTGGTGCGTCCCGGCGACACCGGTTACGCAGCAGCGTGTGTCCGGTGGAACCACCTCCATTCCCACCGTCCGGCCGTGATCGTGTTCGCGCAGGACTCCCTGGACGTCGTCAACGCCCTGACCTGGGCTCGGCAGCATCACATGGCTGTCCGGATCCGCAGCGGACGGCACAGCCTCGAAGGCTGGTCCAGCCTGGATGACGGGTTGGTGGTCGACGTCAGCGAGCTCAAGTCCACCGTGGTCGACGCGTCCGCGCGGACAGCGACGATCGGCGCCGGCCTGACGCAGATGGAGGTCGTCGAGGAGCTGGGCCGGTTCGGCTGTGCGGTCCCCACCGGTACCGAGGGCACGGTGGGCGTGGTGGGCGCCACCCTCGGTGGCGGGTTCGGGCTGCTGACCCGCAGTTTCGGGATGGCCTCGGACAACCTGCTCGCCGCCGAGGTCGTCGTGGCTCCGGCCGACGGCGGCGCAGCGGTCGTCCAGATCGGCGAAGGGGATGACAGCGGTCTCCTGTGGGCGCTCCGCGGTGCGGGCAACGGCAACTTCGGTGTGGTGACGTCGCTGACGTACCGGATCCACCCGCTGCCCGAGGCCGTCTTCGTGACGGCCACGTGGACCGGACTCGACGAGCTCGAATCGGTCTTCGCGGCCTGGCAACACCTGGCGCCCCACGCCGCAGACGGCCTCACGAGCCAACTCGAGATCCGCCGCGACGAGATGGTGCTGTTCGCCGTCCTGACCTCGGGGGACCGGTCCGATGCCGAGCACCATCTCGCCCCCGTCCTGGCGATCGGACACCCTCGGGTCTCGAGCAGGCGGTCCGCGTGGACGGACATCTACCGGGATCTGCAGATCCCGTCTGACGACGAACCCGCGAACTGGAAGTTCCGTTCCCAGTTCGTCTCTCGGCCCTTCCCACCGGAAGCGGTACGGATCATCGGCTCGTTCATGGGCCGGGCGCCGACCTCGCACTGCAACTACTTCACCAATGCCTTCGGCGGCGCCGTCCGTGACAGTGAACCGAACGGCGGCTCGGCCTTCGCTCATCGCGACGCGCTGTTCTACGCCGAACCGGGAGCAGGGTGGGGTGACCGCGCCGGAGTACCGGCGGCCGACGACGCGCTGACCCCGGTGTGCCTCAGGTGGCTCGAGGAGTTCGGTACGGCCCTGCAGCCCTTCGTCGACGGTGGCTACGTCAACGTCCCCAACCCCGGCATGTCCGACTGGCCGACCGCGTACTGGGGACCGCACGTCGACCGGTTGATTGCCATCAAGGCGCGGGTGGATCCCGACGGTGTCTTCCGGTACGAGCAGAGCGTGCCCACCCGGTAGATGCGCACCGCCAGGGGCGGCGGAGGTCCGATGCGCCAGGGGTGTTCGCCGGACGACGGGTGGGCCGGTGACGGTCGGACCGAGCCGGTCCGATCGGCACCATCGATGCAGGGTCCAGGGTCCAGGGGGAGGACGAAGGCCTGACCCGGACGTTCGGCCATCGACCGGGACCGTCGTCATCCGAAGGTCACGACCTCCGCATCCGATGGTGCCACCGTCATTGCAGCCGAGCCACCGGTTCTTCCCAGGCGTCAGTGTCTGTTGCCGGTGGCCACCAGGCAACCGCCGAGGCCGACCATCATCACGCCGCCGCCGGCGCCCATCTGTGACAGACGGCGCGGGTTGCGCCCGAACCATGTGCGAGCCATACCCGCGGTCAGCGCCCACACACTGTCGCAGCACACAGCGATCGCGGCGAACACGCAACCGAGGACCGCGAGCTGCAAGGGCACCGAACCGGCGTCACGGCTGACAAACTGGGGCAGGACCGCCATGAAGAACACGAAGGTCTTGGGGTTGGTGACGCCCACCACGACGCCCTGCCAGAGCTGTCGACCGCCACTGGGTACCCGCGTCGGACCCGACGGCAACGACGCGTGGCCGTGACGGTGCCGGATGGCCTGGACGCCCAGATACATCAGGTACAGCGCTCCCGCGATCTTGACCGCCGTGAACACGACGATGGAATCGGCGATCAGCTGACCGAGCCCCAGGGCCATCAACGTCGTCGCGGGCAGCGTCCCGATGGCGTTGCCCAGTACCGACAGCAACCCAGCGCGCCGTCCGTACGCCAACGACCGGCCGATGGTGAACAACACGCTGGGACCCGGGATGACGATCAGGACGAACGCGGCGAGCGCGAACGCACCCATATCGGCCAACGGCACCATCAGCGGCTCCTACGGTTGACTCGGCGGGGCGGTGGGAATCCGTCAGCGGCACCGGCCCTTGGAACCGCGTCGTCATGCACCGACGGCTCAGGATGCTCCGTCGTGGAGGACGTGACAACTTCATTGACAGGCGCCCGCCGGTGGCGCAGCGACACCGACCGGAGCTGCGCCTCGAACGTCACGGTGGTTGGGTGCGGCAGGGCTGTTCACGCGGCGGGACCGGCGCCGCGACCTCGGGCGTCGTCGGCCCTTCCCTGCAGCGGCCCAGCCGTCAGAAGGCCGAGGCGGCCTCTCGGGCTCCGACTGATCGGCGCCAGCTTCAGGAGCGTCATGCCACTGCGGCGCGCCGGCTCGGAGTCGTGTGTGAAGGTGCACGACCCGTCCGGTCGACGCGGCGCTGCGGTGACGGTCAGACCGACGCCGGCGTGACGACGGGGTCGTCACCCTCCGGCTCGGTCTCCAGGACCGCGCGGCGCGTGCGGAGCATGGTCACGAAGTACCCGGCCCCGACGACGGCGAGGCCGACGATGACGAGGCTCGGGACACGGGCGTCATCCGGGGTCACCAGTACGAACAGCGCGAACAGGACCCAGACCATCGCCGCCACGGCGACCGGGGTCTCCCATCGACCCAGGTTGAAGGCGCCCTGCCGACGCCCCAACCGACGGCGTACCGCGAGGTAGAGCACCACGATGCCGCCGTAGATCAGGGCGGGCAGGATGGTGGAGGCGACGATCAGCTGGAGCAGCGCGGCGCCTGGCAAGGCGATCATCAGGACGATCCCGACGACCAGGATCAGCACCGTCGCGTAGACCGGGGTGTGCGTCCGCGGGTGCACCTTCTGCATCCACCGGTGGGCCGGGAACCGTTCGTCGCGGGCCATCGCGAAGACCTGGCGGGAACACGCGGCCATCACCACCGTGCCGGCGCCGAACATCGCGATGGCGATCGCGGCCAGCAGCAGCCGCTCCATGGCGGAACCGAGTTGGCTGCGGATGATCTCGGCGACCGGCGAACCGCTCCCGGTCACTGCGGCGACGTCCTCGATGCTGATCGTCAGCATCACCACGAAGAGCAGTCCGACCACGGCGGCCGCCACCACCGAGGTGACGATCGCGCGGGGAACACTGCGGTACGGGTCCTTGGCCTCCTCTGCCAGGTTCGCCGCCGAGTCGAATCCGACCAGCGTGGTCAGACCCATGATCATGCCGGACATCAGACCGCCACCGATGGCGAAGTAGTTCGGATCGCCCGCGGACACGCCGCGGGATGCGAGGTTGCCGAGGTCACCGCCGCCGGAGAACACCACCGCGGCTGCCAGGGCCACGACGAGGACGGCGACCAGAGCTATCTCCAGGGCCACGGCCGCCGAGGTGATCATGCCCAGCAGGCGGATGGAGGCGATGACCAGGACCGCCTGGACCACCAGGATCGCCACGGTGAGAAGCCTTGCCGTGTTCTCGTTGTCGTCCATCCCGGCGAGCGGCATCAGGGCCTGGCTCGCGAGTGCGTTGTCGAGCGCGACGACGGCGATGGCCAGGAACCAGAACGTCAGCCACCCGAACCACCACCCGACCTTCGGGTTGGCCAGCCGGGACGCCCATTGGTACGACGATCCGCTGAGGGCGATCCGCGCCGCGAACTGGGCGACCACGAAGGCGACCAGGGTCTGCCCGACGGCGGCGAGCACCCACAGCCAGATGCCCACGGGACCCGCGGTCTGCAGCACCTCGCCGTAGGAGGCGAAGACGCCCACGACCACGGAGATGAAGGCGAAGGAGATGGCGAAGACCTGGAAAGATCCCAGCGTCCGTTTCAGCTCGGGCTCGCCGTCGGGTCGACGGGCGGTGTGGGGTGTCGGTGTGGGCGGCACGTTCGCGGTCGTCATGGATGACTTCTTTCGGTGGGGATGAGTGGTCCTGCCTGCGGACCGGGGCGCTCCCGCGGCGGGGAGTGCTCGACCGGTTGCTCGTCGACTGTCGTCGGTGGCCGGCCGCGGGGGAGTCCGCCGATCGGCCGGCGGGGGAGACGGGGCGGTGTCCACCGGTCGGCGGACGAGGAATGGTTCTACCGCGCGGTGCGGTGCAGCCCACGACGACGGTGGCGGCGCGCACCCCGCACCGGGACGCGCCCGACCGGCGCGTCCCGGAAGGCTGCCCGGCGGGGCATCAGCGCCGGGAGGGCGAGCGCCGGCGGGCGAGCAGGAGTGCGACGGCGCCGGCGGCGAGCAGCAGGAAGGCGGTCCACAGGAGGTGGACGGCGTCCGTGCCGGTGTAGGCGAGTGATCCGGAGCCTGAGGTCGGCACCCCCGACACGACGCCGGCCGGCACCGGTGCGGCGACCGTCGTGGGCCGCTCGGCGGTCACCGTCGGGGGCGGCGACGACGCGGGGGGTGGTGTCTCGTTGGGGCCGGGCGGGGTCGACCCGGGCGGGGGGACCGCAACGATGACGAGGTCCCGGGTCTCGGTGTCGCTGACCACGGCCCCCGACGGTGCGGTGCCGTGAGCGATCGAGGTGACCGTCACCGCGCCGGCGACCGCCGCGCGCACCTGGACGCCGCTGTCCTCACCCGACGACGGTTCGGTCCCCGCGCCGATGGTCGCCCTGCCGGTGGCGGTCTGACCGGGCGCCAGCGACCCGGTCTCACCGGGCCACGTCACCGTGAGGTCGGAGCCACCGGGAACGTCGTGACTCACGTCCATGGCGGCGAGCGGCACGTTGCCGGTGTTGGTCACCGTGACCGTCGACGTCGCCTGCGCCGAGCCGGCCGGCTGCACCGTCTCCAGGGCCACGTCCACCGACGGCTTCTCGACCACCCAGACGCCGTTCACCAGCGCCACCGGGGTCGAGTCCGAGGAGACACCCGTCCGGTTGGCCGCGGCGTCGGCGAACCATCCGGTCCAGGTGGCCGTCACGTCCAGCGTGGTCACGCCCGTCCAACCGGCCGCGGTGACGAGGTCCCCCGGAGAGATGCTCGGCGCACCGGCCGGTGTCGTGGTGGTGAAGATCTGGCCGGTCGGCGTGGTCGCCGTCCAGGACACCGTGGGTGCGACGACCAGTGCACCGCCGGCGGCGCTGCTCTGGCTCTCCCACTGCGGAGCGGTGGAGCTGACCGACGAGGCCGCGGCTCCGTCCCCGACCACCGGCACGGCGGTAGCGACCGGCGCCGGCAGCGCCGGGTCGGGGATGTTCGCGGCGAGCCAGGCGTCCATCGCGGCGCCGCACCGCGTCGGCACGCCCCAGCTGGTCCAGCAGTCCGGCGACGTCGCCCGGTCCGGCACGGTGGCGGCCGGCCACAGGGTGGCCGCGTCGTCCGGGACCCCGGCGATCGTCGTCAGCCACCCGGGCTTGCCGGTGACGGTGTCGAGCCCGATGCCGCAGGTCGTTCCGCTGCAGTCGTTGTCACCGCGGGAGCCGGACCCGGCGAAGGCGGTCACGGCCGTGCTGCTGGGCGTGACCGCGAAGGACCCCTGCGAGCTGTAGTTCTGGGTGAGGACGTTCCAGTCGGTGAGACCGTAGGAGACGGTCAGCTGGCCGGCCCACCAGGAGGAGACGACGGCCGGGTCGCACAGGACCCCGTCGGGGCTGAGCACCATGCACTTGGTGCCGAGTCCGGGGCCGTTGTAGTAGGGGTAGGTGTACTGCCGCTCCGTCAGGTTGGCGAAGTCGTTGTCGGCCTGGTTGACGCTGAACTGCCCCGGGAACATGAGACCGGGTCCGGTGTTGTAGTTCGTGCCGTTCGGGTCGGAGCGCCAGGGGTGCAGATCCGGCGACGCACTCTCGCCCGGCATCCACACGTGGGCGACGCCGGCCGTGGTGAACGCACCTCGCTGGTCCGAGGTGATCACCCGCTGCATGAGCGGCAGGATGTCCAGGGGGGCGTAGGGGCGTACGCCCGAGCCGGTGTACATGTCCTGCGGGTTCGGACACCGGGAGAACTGCGCGTCGCCGGTGCAGATGTTCCCGGTGCGTGCCGGGCGCACCGGTGGCGCCGCCGACGGGTGGCTCGCCCGGTACCCGTCGTCCAGACCCTGCCACTGGGCGCCGGTGGCCGGCGTCCAGGTGAAACCGTCTGCCGTCGCAGAGGTCTGGCTCGCCGACCACGGTTGCGGTGTCGTCGCCCACGGGATGCCCGACGCCTTCGGGTCGCGCAGCCAGGCCGTGGTGGGGATGGCGTCACCGTCGGCGGCCTTGAGCCCGGTCACGTTCGTGCCCAGCGACAGCAGCACGGTGTCGTCGGTGAGGGGGACACCGGCGGATTTCCACTCGTCGACGAGATTGCTGCGGTTGGTCTTGCCGTAGGTCAACAGCGAGACACACAACTGTTCGTCCGCGACGTTCGTGATGGCGGTGCAGACGCCGTCCGGATTGTCACTGGCCGGGGCCGTGGTGGTCGTCGGCCACTTGCTGCCGATCTTCATCAACACCGCCTGCTGCTGCAGGAACACCGCGTGGCTCTCGACGGTCTGCCAGAACTGCACCAGCTGCGTCATGTTCGTGTAGTAGGACCGGTCGTCGGCCCACGCGCCGACGGTGTCCGCGCCCACGGCCGTCGGCGCCGCTCCGGCGGCGGTGCTGTTCAACCACGTCTGCAGATACGCCTTGCCGCACGTCGCGATGATGCCGTCGCTGCCCAGCAACGACGCATGGATGTTGTCCGCCGCGGTGGCCAACGGGGTGCCGAACACCTGCGTGACGTCAGGGCCGAGCGCGGCGGCGATGAAATCGTCCTGCGCGGCCTTGACTCTCGCGAGATCGGTCTTGACCTTCACGGCCGCCAGCTCGGTGACCCACGTCTGGTAGCTCTCGTTGATCTCGTAGACCTGGGTCCGGTACTGCTTCAGGGCGTTGGTCTCGATGTTGCAGTCGCCGATCTCGGTGACGGCCTCGGAGTCCAGCACCTGCTTGTTGATGTCGACGAGCTGGGTCTCCATCTGCTTGAGGTCGTCCTCGATGACGTCGAGCTGGGCCAGCACGTCGGAGATCGACGGGCCCTGCGGGGCGCCCAGCAGTCCACTGATGACGGGCGCGGCCAGGGTCAGGGCCAGGCCGATGCCGCCGCCGCCCAGCAGCACCTTGTCGTTGTTGAAGAACCGGTTCAGGGACTGGCCGGTCGCCTGCAGCGCCGTCACCCACGCCGTCGACAGGCCCAGCCCATCGGCTGACGCCGGCGGCGGCGGTGCCACCGGTTGCACCACGAGGGCCGCGGCGAGCGCGACGGACAGCCCACCTCCCGCTGCGGCGCGACGCCATCGGCGGGCCCCGTGGGCCGCGGTTGACTGAACCCGGTGTGTTCCAGGCATGTGAAGGACGCACCCTTCCGACGCCGCCGACGGGCGGATCCGCACCGGCCCCTCGGCCGGTCGATCCCGACTGTAAATGACGGATGGGTGACATTCGGTGCGGATCGGAAAAGTGGCTGCGGAGAAGGGTGAACAGGTCACTGGACAGTGAGCGGCGCACCCGGGACCCGTCGACGGAGCGCGGGATGTACGGACCCGACCGGGATGCCCTGGCCCGGATTCGTCGCCCGCCCGGTGCCGCGCCCGGCCGGGAGCAGCTCCGGCGGTCCGCTGCCCGCAGTCGTCGGTCGCGACGACGTCCCATGCCCGCAGCCGCTGTCGGTGCGGCACCCTGGGATTCGTCCAGGCGGCGATATCGAGCACTGACGGTCGTGGTGGGCGCGGCCGCGGCGTGGACGGCGGTCGGAACGGTGCCATCGGCTGACGCATCGGTGGTCACCACGGTGAACACGACCGACGGTGGCCGGGCCGGCGGCGAAGCCACCTGGACCGCCTACGGCGACAAGCTGACCGTGTGCGACCGGGACGCCGACGGTTACTCCGCCGTCGGAGTGCTGCAGTGGATCGACGACGACCATCACACCCACCGGTTCCAGGTGATCGACCGGCAACGGCAACTGCACGACCGTCGACAAGAACATCGAGGACCACCGCACCGGCTGGGTGTCGGTCTACCTCACCCACGCCGGCACGAACTCACCCTGGGTTGGCTACCACACCGTCGACACCACCACCTGAGCGGCGCCTCGATGCGCGTGGGGGATCGGGCCAGAACGGATCACCAACCTGCTGGCGCCGGTGCGGGTTCTCGTGGTGCGAGTAGATCCCACTGAACAGGCCATCATGGGACTGCCGTCCCGATTCAGTCCCTGGGGCCGGGGCCCGCTGTCATCACGACCGCACTGGTCGTACGAAAGCTCACGAACTTCGATCAGTCAGAAGACAGCGACAGGGTCGGTCAAAGGGTCACCCGGGCAGAACCTCATCGGTCTTGTCAAGAATCAGTCGGGTCGCTTCGAGCGGTGCGTCCCATTGTGGAAAATGACCGCATCGGTCGAACCAGTGCAGCACCGCGTCGGGGAACAGCTCTGTTGCACGTGCGGCCTGTCTCGGCACGGTCACCAGGTCACGACGACCCCAACCGATGGTGACCCGGCCGGGCACTGAGCCCGCCGGGGCGCCCTGCTGCTTGGGACCCTTGATCAGGGCGGCCAAGGCAGCCCCAGTCGCCGGGGAGTCGGCCAGCCCGCGCACGTCGGGCAGCACTGTTTCTCGCGAGAGCGCCCACGGCCGCGCCGACAGTTGCGCCAGAAGTAACGTCCTCCCAACGCGGCTGCCGAGCAGCGTCGGCAGCACGCCTCGCAGGACTCGGACCAGAGCGATAGAAGGCCGCAGCGTGGCACCGAAGACCGCGACTTCGCGGTCGCTCCAGAAGCCGCCCGGGTCCAACGCCACGGTGTCGCCGCCCACTCCACGCCGCGCGAGCTCGAGCACGATGCGGCCACCCATCGACTGGCCGACGGTCGAAACCCCGTCCAGGCCCTGCTCACGGATGAAGTCGGCGACGGAGTCGGTCAGGCTGGCAATCGAGACCTCGCCGGTCAACGGTGGCGTCTCACCGAACCCCGGGAGGTCGACGGCGATCACCTCGCGGCGTTCGGCCAACGCGTCGAGGATGGGGGACCAAGATCGCCACCCGGCACCGAGGCCGTGCACGAGTAGCAGCGGGCTGCCGCTCCCTCGCCTTACGTGATTCAATGCCATACCGTCACGCTACTCACCCTGGGGGCGGCATCGGTCATTGCCACCAGCGCCGACGACCTCATCGCCGCCCGCAATGCCGGGAGCGCATCGCTGTTCGGGTCGAACCTACCGATCCCCGATCTCACCGCGAGCGGGGACAACGACACCGCCCGCGCCCTCCCGTTTGGACGCGTACGTTGTGGCGGCCACGTTCGACGCACCCGGGGCGGAGACCTGGGACGGGGGTGTCACCGCCGAGCTCCGTCGGCTTCTTGCTGAGCGTCCGCCGTCGCGGGAGTTCGACGCCATCTGCGAAGAATGGCTCGGCCGGTTCTTGAGCGCGGCGGCGCAGACACCGACGAAACACAAGAACCTCGCTCATCTAAGCGGCGGGGCCTGGGACGCCGGTCGGCCCCGTCACCGGGAAGCGCTCCGGCGGTACCGGGCGGCCGAGGAAGTAACCTTGCGCCAGGTCGCAGTGCAGCGCGACGAGAGCCTGTTGCTGTGCGACGGTCTCGACCCCCTCGGCCACTGCTCGGATGCCCACGGCGTGGGCGAGTTGGATGCAGCTCGCGACGATCGCAGTGTCACCGGTGTCGATGCCCAGGCCCGCTACGAAGCTACGGTCGATCTTGAGCTCCTGGACCGGGAACCGCTTGAGATAGGTGAGACTTGAGTAACCGGTACCGAAATCATCGATGGCCAGTACCACTCCGAGGGCGCGCAACGCGGTGAGGGCCCGCAGCGCCTCGTCAGGGTTGATCATCAGCGCGGTCTCGGTGATCTCCAGGGTCAGCAGCCACGGTTCCAGGTCGTGACGACTGAGGGCGTCCACGACCACGTCGACCATGGTCGGGTCCGCGAGTTGCCGAGCCGACAAATTGACAGCGATTTCCAGTGGCGGGCAATTGGCGCGGGCTCGGTTCCACGATGTCACCTGGGCGATTGCGTCATCCAGGACGCGGGCGCCGAGTTCATGGATGAGTCCGGATTTCTCTGCGATGTCGATGAAGGCGTCAGGTGTCAGCAGGCCGCGGATCGGGTGTTGCCACCGGACGAGCGCTTCGGCGCCGTGCACCCGACCGGTGGCTACGTCCACGCGGGGTTGGTAGTGCACCTGTAGTTCACCGCGACCGATGCCCTCACGGAGCTCATCGATGATCCGCAACCGATCGACGGTTGGGTCCAGTGTGAGCGGGTCATGCAGCTGCCAGGTGTTACGGCCCGCCGACTTCGCCCGGTGCATCGCCGTTTCGGCGTTGCGAAAGAGTTCGTTCACGGTGTCCGCTGGGCCGGCGACGGCCAAACCAATGCTGACTGAGGGCATGACGTCGACGCCGTCGATGGAGACAGGTACGTGGACCCTTTCAAGCAGCCGCTCAGCCAGGACGATCAATTCTGCGGTGTCGGTGACGTTCTCGACGATGACGAACTCGTCGCCCGAAGGCCGAGCCAAAGTGCTCAAGTGGCGCAGCGCGGCCCGGAGTCGTTGGGCGACGACGACGATCAGTTCATCACCAGCGGAGTGCCCCAGGCAATTGTTGATGGAGCTGAAATGATCGATGTCGACGAACAGCAACGCGGGTCGCGAACGGTCGATGGGTGGTGTGAGGAAGAGGCGGTGTAGGAGGGCGGTCAGGCCCACGCGGTTGAGCAGTCCTGTCATCGGATCGTGCTGAGCGAGGTGGGTGAGGCGGGTTTCGGCGTCCGCCCGCCCCGTGGGCGACGTGGCTGCTGCGCGTCCGGCAGCCAGCAGTGCCCTTTCGTGGAACTGTTGCTCGTACGACCCCAGGATGACGACTCGGACCACCGGTTCGCCGGTGGTGGTTCCGTGGCTCCGGTTGGCGGTCAAGAGCGCGGCCCGTTGCTCGCCGCTGTAGTTCAAGATGTCGAGTGCAATCTCGTTCACGGCCCCTGTCATGGCGAGCAGAGGCTGGCAATAGGTGATGTAGAGGGCGCGGTCGTCGGCGGGCAACAGTGCTGTCAGCTTCCTGCCGATGAGTTGCTCACGCGCGTGTCCAGACCACACCAGGAAGGTGTCGTTGACCGCGGTGATGGTGGTGTCGTCCTTGGTGATCAGATATCCGCATGGCGCGCTCTGAAACAGGTCACCCGCTGCCTGTGCAGCCCAGTCACTCACCGGACAGGTACTTCGCGATCGCCCGTGCGGCGTCCCTGGGTGTACGGCTGGCGGCCTCGAGTTGCAGATACGTGCAGGTTTCCCTCGGCGGGTCGAGCGGGTGCTGCGGAACATGGATCGAGGCGACACTGGTGCCGCTGCCCTGCTCATGCTGTCCGGGAACGCACACCCGGTCGAGCATCTCGCGTGCGGCTGCAGTCCAGTCAGGGTGGTCGCTGTCCAGTGGGCCCAGCAGGTCGTCGATGTCCCGCGGGGAGAACGCACCGACGTGGTCCTGGATGGCGACAAGACGCGGCGAAGGTGCGACCAGGACGAGGTTGACAAACAGTTGTGGGCGACCGGCCGCCGCTGTCAGGGCGACCATCGAGCTCCCACTGTGCCCGATCAAGGTCACGCCGGTGAGGCCGATCTGGTCGCAGATCGCGATGACCTCAAGGGCGTAATCCCCTGTCGAGGAGGTGTGGACGCGCCCGGTCGCTGCCGACCCCCGTCGTTGCGCACGGGCGTGGTCGAACACGACCAACCGACATTCTGGACCGAGGTGCAGGATGAACTGGGACCACATGTTGAGGTCCCTACCGAACTCGTGTGCCAGCAGCACGATCGGCCCGTTCAGTGAGCAAGACGAATGAGCGACGTTACGGACGGCCGCAGCGAGGTCGGAGGTGCCGACAACTGAAAACAGGGCACACAGCTCAGACATTTGGCATTCCAGTGACCGGAAGGGCGAGGTTGCTGGGCGGTTGACATTGTGTCGTCGTGACGCGGCAGCGGTTCTGCAGCGGCGTCGGACCCCAGCGGGCTGTGTCTTAGCAACTCCAAGTTATCGAATGATCACGGTTTGTCAACGGAGCAAGGACGGTCGAAAGCATCACAGTGAATTGGAGGTCAACCAGGAGCGTTGTCCGCCCGGTCCTGGTCAGCCACGCCGGCGGCAGCCACGAGCACGCGCCGATGCCGGTCCTGATCGACGACACCGGCAGTTACTTACCGAAATCCCGACCGGGGAGCGCCTCGGACCGCGGTACCGTGGCCGTCGGAGAGGGCCTAGGCAGCGCCGAGTCGAGGTCAGCTTAACATAATGTGCATTATCGGCATTTGGTCTCGGAGTTCCGGAACGCTGCCTGACCTGGCGTGGCCTCGCCATGCGTGTATCCGCTGGTGCCGCCGTTGCGAGTCCGCCCGCAGGGACTCGCCAACGGCGGCTACACCGACTGCAGGTGCACCCACAGAGCACGACACGTGGTCCGGTCGACTGACCGCATGAAGCGACGATCCTTCGACTCGGCGACCCGCCGACGAGGACGCGTCATGCGCTTGGCCAGAACGCGGCCGACAAGTTCTAGATGGATTCAAATTCCTCGGACCCCTGTTGGTTCCCCCGGTAATGTGCCATCGGGCCACCCTCCGGCATTCCGTCACTGTGACGTAAACGGGTGCCTGGTTGGGCCGCCGGTCAGCGTCGATTGATGGTCAGCGACAACCGACTGAGGCTCGGGTCGCGTCCAGGTCCGCCTGTGGAAGGAGCTGACCGGAGCCCGGAGCCGAACGGTAGCCTCAGGCGTCTGATTCCACCTAACGTCCGAAGTCGTCTTTCTCATGGAGGTTCGCGTGCCGTCGCTGGAGCCGGGTGGGTTCGGCGATCTCGTCGATCGGATCGGCGCGGAGGTCCGCACCACCCGACTTCCTGCGGCCCGAGCGGCCAACACCGAGCTGGTGGCGATGAACTGGCGCATCGGAAGACTGATCCTCGAGCGTCAGCAGTCCGAGCCCTGGGGATCGGGAGTGATCAAGCGCCTTGCTGCAGAGTTGCGGCGGGAGTTTCCGAACATGACCGGCTTGTCGGCGACGAACCTGCAGTACATTCGGGCGTTCGCCGCCGCCTGGCCCGACCAGCACGCAATTTCCCAACGACCCGTTGGGAAATTGCCGTGGGGTCACGTCTGCAGCCTGCTCGACCAGCTCGACGAGCCTGATCTGCGGGATTGGTACGCCGAGCGCGACGCCGACAACGGCTGGTCACGACGCACCCACCAGATGCTGCACTCCGTCGACGACGACGCGGAACGGACGGGTGACGTCGATACCCGCGGGCACCTCGACGATCGACCGGACCGACGAGATGTCGGCGGTGCTGCCGACCCAGCGCGTGCCGTCCCGCACCCCCCTCTGGCCGGTGACCACGATGGTGATCGTCGACGCGATGGTCACGGCGCCGGGTGCCGTCACGGTGACCACGTCGGGGAAATGAGGACACGTGGCGGCGGCGGCGAGCACAATCTCGAGCATCCCGTCCGAGGTGAGCCGCACACTGCTCCCGCCGTCGACGAGAGCCTAAGTGTCTGCCCCCGTGCCGCGGCTCCAGCTCTGCACCACCACCGGCGGCTCGGTGCGCGGCGCCCGTACCCCGCCGTCGCCGGGTGGTGCGCAGGCCGCCAGCGCGCACAGTCCGGCGCCGAGCCACCACCGCCGGCCACGCCGTCCTGAGTTCACGCCGACCTGACGTCGGCAGCCGCCGACGGGGTTGCATCCCCCTGCCGGACAGCCCCGCCTCAAGTCCATCTCCCAGGGGTGCAACCGGATGCCCCATACACACCGACCACCCAGCGACGAGCGAACGGCCCTGCCGGACGGAGTCGCCCCGGAGCCGATCTCCGAAGGGGTGCAACCGGATGTTCCACCCGCACCGTCCACCCAGCGACGAGCGAGCAGGGGCGGGAGATATCGCGTGAACACGACGGGCAGCAGGGTCGGATGCGGCGCGGCGGTACTGCTGCTCGTCGCCTCGTGTGCGGTCAGGGGCGGCAGCGGCCGGATCTCCGTGCCGGACGTAGTCGTCAGCTGGACAAGGGGCGTCCCCACCGGCTCCACGCTGTCCGCCGGGTCCGACCCGCACCATGACGTGGCTCTGACTGACGCCGGCACCCTCGAGATCGTTTTCCTCGGCAGCGGCTCCTGCCCGACCTTCCCCGTGTCGGTGACGGCCGGCTCCGCGTCGACCGTCGTCGTCGAGTCCGCACCTGCCGAGAAGGGCGACGACGCGCCGGCCGGATCCATGGCTTGCACCGCCGACCTCAGCCTGACCACCTCCACGGTGGAGGTGCCGGCCGGCGTCGACATCCGGAAGCCCTTCTCCGTCATCGTGGACGGGTACGACCACCGGGTGGTCCCGCGCTGAGCAGCCGTGCGACGGCGGCCCCGGCTCACCCCCGCCAGTAGCCGACGAGGCCGTGCTCGGCGTGTGGCCGCAGCCCGAGAGCTCGGTAGAACCGGGCGGCGGAGACGGCCTCGGGGCCGCCGTCGGCGTCGGTCGTCAGCACGAATGCGCGGCAGTGCCGGTACCGGTCCAGCAGGTCGGTCACCAAACGGGTGCCGACACCCTGCCGGTGCCTGTCCGGATGCACCAGCACATCCTGGACGTAGCAGACGGTCTCGCCGTCGGAGACGGTCCGGGCCAGCCCGACGAGTCGACCGTCGACCCGCGCGGTGAGCACCGTGTGCGAGCCCGACAGCGCGCGCCGCAGCCGGTCGGGTTCACGGGTGTACGCCGACCAGCCCACCGCGTCGTAGAGGGCGAGAGTCTCGTCCTCCCCGGGCATCTCCGCACGGAGGGACACCTCGGGTGACGCGCCGCCGCGTCGGCCGCCCGCCGCGGTCACGCCGCACCGGCCCGCAGATGGGCCCGCTCGCCCTGGCGACCGAACAGGCAGAGCACCTCGACCGGCCCCGCCGCGGTGGCGTCCAACCAGTGCGGCTCGCGGGTGTCGAACTCGGCCGCCTCACCGGGCTCGAGGATCAGGTCCTGTTCCCCTATCACCAGCCGCAACCGGCCGTTCAACACGTAGAGCCACTCGTAGCCCTCATGGGTCTTCGGGTCCGGTGTCCCACCTCCGGTAGGGATGATGATCTTGAACGCCTGCATGCCGCCGGGCCGGCGGGTCAGCGGGATGAACACCCGGCCGTGCCGCCGGAGGGGCCGCAGGTGGATGCGCGGATCGCCGGTGTCGGGTGCTCCCACCAGTTCGTCCAGCGGCACGCCGTAGGACTTCGCCAGTGGCAGGAGCAGTTCCAGCGTCGCCTTGCGCTGGCCCGACTCCAACCGGGACAACGTGCTCACCGAGATGCCGGTGTCCTCCGACAGCGCCGCGAGGGTGATGTCCCGCCGCGTCCGCAGTCCGCGCAGTCGCGGCCCCACCGCGGTCATGATCTGGTCCAGGTCGTCGTCCATACCTCCAACCTTGCCACATCAGCAACGTTGTTTGCCAGATCGCGGTCAGGATGACCACTCTGGGGACATGACCGAAACACTGCTCCCCCGTTATGACGTCCTCGTGGTCGGTGGCGGACCCGCCGGCCTGAACGGCGCGCTGATGCTGGCGCGTTCCCGCCGTTCGGTGCTCGTCGTCGACTCCGGCACCCCCCGCAACGCCCCGGCCGACGGCGTGCACGGCCTGCTCGGTCGCGACGGCATGCCGCCCCGCGACCTCATCGCTCTCGGCCGCCGCGAGATCCTCTCCTACGGCGCCCATGTCGCCGACGGCGACGTCACCGCTGCGGTACGCGACGGTGACGACTTCGTCGCCACGCTCGCCGACGGCCGCGCAGTGCGGGCGCGTCGGCTCCTCGTGACCACCGGACTCACCGACGAACTGGCCGACGTCCCGGGCCTGCGCGAACTGTGGGGCCGCGACGTCGTGCACTGCCCGTTCTGCCACGGCTGGGAGGTCCGCGACACCACCATCGGCATCCTGGGCACCGGGCCGATGGCGGCCCACCAGGCGCTGTTGTTCCGGCAGCTCAGCGACGACGTGGTGCTCTTCGAGCACACCGCCACCGTGACCGACGAGGACCGGGAGAAGCTCGCCGCCCTCGGCGTCCGGATCGTCGCCGGTGAGGTCGCCGCCCTCGAGACCGACGCCGCCACCGGTCGTCTCACCGGCGTGCGGCTCGCGGACGGCACGGTCGTCGCCCGCCGGACGGTCGCCACCGCGTCGCGCATGGTGGCCCGCAGCGCCCTGCGGAGCGGACTCGGTCTCGTCGCCGTACCGCACCCGATGGGTGCCGCCGTCGGCGAGTACATCCCGAGCGAGCCGATGGGGCGCACCTCCGTGCCCGGCGTGTTCGTGGCCGGCAACATCACCGACCTGCAGGCGCAGGTGGGCGCGGCCGCCGCCGCCGGCGCCCTGACCGCCGCGATGATCCACATGGACCTCATCCAGCAGGAGACCGCCGACGCCGTCGCGCGCTACCGGGCTGCGCAGCAGGTCGGGGATCCAGCGTCGGTGGGCGCCGCCTGACCGCAGGCATCCGGGGTCCCGCGTCCGGATCGGTCTGCGGACCGACCGGCCGGGACGTGCCGTCAGGATGACCGAGCCGGACTCCCGTGTGCGGGTCGGTCGAGCTGCCGACCGGCCGGGCCGAGGCTGCCGTCAGGGTGACCGAACCGGACTCCCGCGTGCGGGTCAGTCGAGCTGCCGACCGGCCGGGCCGAGGCTGCCGTCAGGTCGACCGAGCCGGACTCGCGTGTGCGGGTCAGTCGAGCTGCCGACCGGCCGGGCCGGGACGTGCCGCCAGGTCGACCGAACCGGACTCCCGCGTGCGGGTCAGTCGAACTGCCGGCCAGCCGGGACGTGCCGCCAGGTCGACCGAACCGGACTGCCGCGTGCGGGTCAGCCGAGCTGCCGGCCGGCCGGGGCGTGCCGGGCCAGCAGGTAACCGGGCGGCGGGCGACCTTCCTCCAGGGGTTCGATGCGCAGCCGGGCCATCTCGGTGAAGCCGTGCCGATCGAGGTGCGCCGCCAGGGCGTCCAGATCCCAGGCGTAGGCGGGCGAGGCGCGGTGGTCACCGTGGGCCACCCAGCCACCGGCGCCGGGCTCGACCGCGACCTGCATCCCGAGCAGCAACGGGGCGCCGGGCTCGAGCGCGCGGGCGAACTCGGCCAGCGCGGACGGCAGGTCGGCCGGGTCCAGGTGGATGAGGGAGAAGTGGGCCAGCACGCCGCCGAGGGAGTGGTCCGCGGCGCCGGTGCGGAGCAGCGACCCCACCTCGAACCGCAGGTCCGGACGGTGCCGCCGCGCGATCGCGATCATCTCGGAGGAGACGTCGAGGCCGCGGACGGCGATCCCGAGATCGGCCAGCAGCTCCGTCCACTGCCCGGGCCCGCAACCGGCGTCGAGGACCGGCGCACCGGTGCCGTGGTCGCGGACCAACCGGCCGAAGGCGGTGATCATCGCCGTGGACAGCGTGTGGGTCGAGCTCCGGTCGTGGCGGACCAGGTCGTCGTAGGCCTGCGCGACGGCGTCGTAGTCGCGCCGGACGCGGTCCGCGTCGTCCCGACCCGTCCCCCCGGGGCGGCTCACCGCGCGCTCCAGCCGCCGTCCATCGTGTACGAGGCGCCGGTGACCATGCGGGCGTCGTCGGACACCAGCCAGGCGACCAGGGAGGCGACCTCGGCGGGCTCGACGAGTGACTTGATCGCCGACTCGGCCAGCATGACCTTCTCGACCACCTCCGTCGGCGGCAACCCGTGGATGCGCGCCTGATCGGCGATCTGCTGTTCGACCAGTGGGGTGCGGACGTACCCGGGGTTGATGCAGTTGCTGGTCACCCCGTGCGGCCCGCCCTCGAGGGCGGTCACCTTCGACAGACCTTCGAGTCCGTGCTTGGCGGTGACGTAGGCCGACTTGAACGGCGACGCCCGCAGCCCGTGGACCGACGAGATGTTGACGATCCGGCCGAACCCCCGGGCGTACATGTGCGGCAGCGCCGCGCGGACCAACAGGAACGGCGCCTCGACCATGATGCGCAGGATCATCCGGAACTCGTCGGGGACGAACTCGTGCAGTGGGCGCACCCGCTGCAGGCCCGCGTTGTTGACCAGGATGTCGACGTCGAGCGTGAGCTCCTCCAACGCGGCACCGTCGGACAGGTCGATCGTCCAGGCCTCGCCGCCGATCCGGTCGGCCACCGTGTGGGCCGCCTCCGCGTTGACGTCCGCCACGACCACATGTGCGCCGCCGTCGGCCAGCCGCTCGGCCACCGCGGCGCCGATGCCGCTGCCCGCACCGGTGACGAGCGCTTTACGTCCGGTCGTCGTCATCGCCACTCCCTCGTTCCGCGGGCACCACCACACCAGCGTCGCACGCCGGGGTGGCCCGGGACAGGACCGGACGTCGAGGGTCGGGCGCCGAGTCGCCTCGAACCGGCGGCTCAACGCGGTTCCTGGGACCCGGAGGTCCTGGTGTTCCGCGAGAGCGGTTATTGCTTGGAGCCCGGGGACATGCCGGCGCCCAACCGATTCGACCCTAACGCGGTGACGGCCGTCACGCCGGACGGGAACCGGGTGAATCCGGAACCCGAACGGTGGGTACCGCCGGCCCGTCGACGTCGGTCAGCGCAGCCGCTCGGCATCCCGCGCGGCCGCCATCATGGCCTCCACCAGCCCGGCGAGCTCCCGACCGGTCACCCTCTCCCCCACTGCGGTCGCGACATCCTCCGCCGCGCAGCGCATCTGGTAGAGCCGGTCGGCCAGATCGGAGGCCTCGGCGGCGGTCAGGACCACGGCGTCGACGGGCAGATCGCCGCGGTTGTGGGCGTTGCGGTTCTCGTAGGCGCGCTGCCGGCAGGCGTGTGCGCAGTAGCGGCGACGGCGGCCGAGCCCCTCCTGGACGGGGAGTTCGCGGCCGCACCATTCGCAACGGGTGGGGGCGGTCCGGCGCATTCCCGTCACGGTAGGGCGCGCGGTCGGCGCGCGGCCGCACCGACACACGGCCGTCGCCCGGCAGACTGACCCGATGAGCACGTTCCTGGACGGCCCGACCCCGCGGCTGTTGGCCCACCGCGGGTGGCACACGGGTGAGCTGCAGGGTCTGGAGAACACCGCAGCGGCGTTCTCCCGGGCCCTGGACGAGGGCATCCGCTACCTCGAGACGGACGTGCACGCCACGGCGGACGGCGTCCTGGTCGCCTTCCACGACACCGTTCTCGACCGGGTCACCGATCGGGCCGGGCCGATCGGTGCGCTGAGCTGGGACGAGGTCCGCCGGGCCCGCATCGGCGGACGGGAGCCCATCCCGCGGATGGACGAGCTGCTCCGCGACTTCCCCGACGCCCTGTTCAACATCGACGCCAAGTCCGACGCGGCGGTCGCCCCGCTGGCCACGCTGCTGGAGCGCACCCGGACGGTGGACCGGGTCTGCCTCGCGTCGTTCTCCGACGCCCGGCTGAAGGCGCTGCGCGACCGGCTGGGACCGGCCGTCGCGGTGTCACTGGGTCCCCGGCAGGTCACCCGGCTGGTGGCCCGGACCCGTCACCTGCCGGTGCGTACCCGGTTCCCCGGCGCGGTGGCCGCGCAGGTACCGCTGCGGATGGGGGTCGTGCCGGTGGCGACACCGGCCTTCATCCGGGCCGCGCACCGGCGGGGGCTGGAGGTCCACGTGTGGACCGTCGACGACCCGGCCGAGGTGGACCGGCTGCTCGACCTGGGCGTCGAGGGGTTCGTGACCGACCGGCCCGACGTGGTGCGCGCGGTGCTGCAGCGGCGCGGCAGCTGGCCCGGGCCCGTCTGACGAGCCGTAGGGTGTCCCGCGTGTCAGCGCCTCCTTCCCCCGAACCCGCCCCTCCCCCGGATCCGCCCGGCGGGATCCGCCGGGTGGACGAGCAGCCGGGTGCCCTGTCCGAGGTGCCGGCGGCGGGGTCACGGCGCGGGCTGCCGTTGCGCGGCGTGGTCAAGTACTTCCACGGCCCGATGGACTGCGGCAAGTCGACCCTGGCGCTGCAGATGGACCACAACTTCACCCGGCAGGGCCGGCACGGTCTGCTGCTGATCAAACTCGACCGGACCCAGCCCGGCGTCATCTCCTCACGGATGGGGTTCGTCCGTCCTGCGGTGGAGGTGGACGACGCGATGGACCTCGCGCTGCTCGTCCGCGGGCAGTGGGCCCAGGGGGTGCGGGTCGACTACGTCATCGTGGACGAAGCCCAGTTCTTCACCCCCGAACAGGTCGAGCAACTGTGCCGGATGGCCGACGACGCGCAGGTCGACGTCTACGGCTTCGGGATCGCCACGGATTTCCGGGGGCGCCTGTTCCCCGGCTCCGCCCGGTGGTTCGAGCTGGCCGACGAGGTCCAGCTGCTGCAGGTCGAGGTGCTGTGCTGGTGCGGGCGGCCCGGCCGGTTCAACGCCCGGGTGGTCAACGGCGTGGTCGCGCGGACCGGCTCCACCGTGCTGGTCGCCGACGTCGTCGAGCCGGGTGCGGGCGATCCGTCCGACGACCGGGTGCGCTACCAGGTGCTGTGCCGCAGCCATCACCGCAGTGGCGACCTGGGACCGTCGGCGTCCCAGCCCGACCAGCTGTTCTGAGTCCGCGGAGCCGGTCGGCCGACGATCGTGCGGCTGACCGCCACCGGTGGGGTCGGGTCGGCGGCCTGCAGGTCGACCCGCCGGGCTCCGCAGTCGCAACGGACGTAGCTCAGACGTCCTTCGGAGGTGTGGTGGGCCGACTGCACCCGCCAGCCGTGCTCGTGGACGTGCGGCGGGGGGCCGGTGTCCGGTCCGGCGGTGATCGCGCTGTGGGTCGGAGTCATGCCCCGAGGGTGCTGTAATGCCGTTGTGCATCTCAACCCTTACGGCGAGTACGCCGTGCTGCTGGCCGCGTCGTTGGCCAACGACTGGCCCGACCGCCGGGACGGGATCGTGGCCCGCGCCCGTGAGTTCGGCATGACGATGACGTTCCCGGCGGCGTCCACCGACCACGTGCGCACCCGTGCGGTCGTCGACCGCTGGCTGACGGTCGTCGACGCGGACGACCCGCAGCGGCGGGCCGCGCTGCTCAACGGCCAGATGGCCGCCGTGACCGCCTACCCGCGGCTCACCGACCACGACGACGAGGGCTGGCACCTGCACTACCGCGACGACGACCGGCCGCTCCCCGAGGTCCTGGCGGCGGTCATCGGCGTCGGGACCGCGTTGCACCTGTCCACCCGCGGGATGCACCGGCTGGGTCGGTGCGCCGCCGGGCTCGATGCCGGCGACGACTGCCGCGCCGTCGTCGTCGACGTCACCCGCAACGGACGGCAGCGCTACTGCTCCGTCCGCTGCGCCAACCGGGCGGCGGTGCGCCGGCACCGGGCCCGCAGCTGACGGGAGATCCCGGACCACGACGACCGGTGCGGGAACGACGCCGACCGGAAGGGCCCGGTCGGCTAGACTCAGTGGGTTGTGGCGGATCCCGGTCCGCCCTCGGGAGTCGGGAACGAACCGACCCGCTCCCGCGTTGAACCCCCCGTGCCACCGCCGCCGTCCGGACCCGTCCGCCGGCACCCCGCACGTCCTGCACCACCTGATGAGAGGAACCGACATGGCCGATCGCGTCCTGCGCGGCAGCCGTCTCGGAGCGACCAGCTACGAGGCCGACCGTAACCACGACCTCGCGCCCCGGCGCACCGCCACGTACCACTGCCCGCGCGACCACGACTTCGCCGTGCCGCTGGCCGACGACGCCGAGGTCCCCGGATCCTGGGACTGCCGGATGCACGGGCAGGAGTCCAAGCTCGTCGACGGCTCCGTGCCGGAGATGAAGAACGTCAAGCCGCCGCGCACCCACTGGGACATGCTGCTGGAGCGCCGTTCCGTCGAGGAGCTCGAGGAGATCCTGGCCGAGCGCCTCACCGAGCTGCACAGCCGCCGCGGCATCGTCAGCTGACCCCTGCACCACACGGAACGGCCCGTCCCCGCTCGGGGGCGGGCCGTTCCGTCGTACCGGGACGGCTCAGACGTCGGCGCGGATCACCGGGTTGCGCCGGGACTCCTTGATGCTGTGGGTGGCCTGCGCGAACCGCTGCTTGATCCCCCAGTAGGTGATCTTCACCAGCGCTTCCCGGATGATGCTGCCGCTCATCTTCGACGCACCGATGGCGCGCTCGGTGAACGTGATCGGCACCTCGATGACGATGAACCCCTCCTGCACGGTGCGCCAGGCCAGATCGACCTGGAAGCAGTACCCGTGGGACTCGATGCTGTCCAGCGGCAGCGCCCGCAGCACGTCGGCCTGGTAGGCGCGGTATCCGGCGGTGATGTCGTGCAGGCCGACGCCCAGCGCCAACCGGGCGTAGAGGTTGGCCGCCTTGGACAGCACCATCCGGTGCAGCGGCCAGTTCACGACGTGGCCGCCGGCCACGTACCGGGAGCCGATGACGAGGTCGCCGACGCTGGTCGCCGCGAGGATGCGGGGCAGGTTCTCCGGGGCGTGCGAGCCGTCGGCGTCCATCTCGACGAGGATCTCGTAGCCCCGCTCCAGGCCCCACTGGAAACCGGCGATGTAGGCCTTGCCCAGGCCGTTCTTGGCGGTGCGGTGCAGGACGTGTACCCGCTCGTCGTCAGCGGCCCGGCCGTCGGCGAGCGCGCCGGTGCCGTCGGGGCTGTTGTCGTCGACGACCAGCACGTCGACGCCGGGAGCCGCTGCGTGGATGCGGTCCAGGATCAGCGGCAGGTTGTCGATCTCGTTGTACGTCGGGACGATGACGAGGACCCCGGGAGGCGTCGTCGGGGTGGTGGCGGGCATGTCTAGAACACACCTTCCTGGGTTCGGAAGCGGGCATCGGATCCGCGAGGTGTTCGCGTCCGGTGTCGGACCAGCACCAGGGCGAGGGCCAACGGGGTCAGGGCGGTGAGCAGCCACTCGACCGGCCCGCCGAGGACGGTACCGGGCGTCCTGTCGGAATTCAGGCCGATCGACGGTGTGAGATACCCGGGAGTGAACAGCCCGATGGTCGCCTCGACGTGGCCGTCGGACCGGATCACCGCCGACACCCCGCTGGTCGCCGCGATCAGCACGTCGCGGCCGTGCTCGACGGCCCGGACGCGGCTCATCGCCTGCTGCTGGTAGGTCTCGTCGGTGTAGCCGAAGGTGGCGTTGTTGGTCTGCACGACGAGCAGTTGCGCGCCGCCGTCCACGACGTCGCGGACAAGGCCGTCCTCGACGATCTCGAAGCAGATGACGTCACCGACGGCGACGCCGGCGATGTCGAGGTTGCCGGGGGCACTGCCCGGCAGGAACTCGCCGCGCAGCAGGTCCACCTTGTCGGAGAAGACCCGGAAGAAGCTCCGGAACGGCATGTACTCGGCGAACGGCACCGGGTGGCGCTTGGTGTAGGTCTGGCCGGGGCCGGTCGCCGGGTCCCAGACGATGCCCTGGTTGAGGTTGCGCGTCGGGTCGTCGGTGCCGACCACCGCACCGACGAGGATCGGCACCCCGATGTCGGCCGCCGCGTCGGAGATGACGGCGGCGGCGTCGGGGTTGCGGTACGGATCGATGTCGGAGGAGTTCTCGGGCCAGATCACCAGGGACGGTGCCGGCGCGGTCCCGGCCCGGACCTCCGCGGCCAGCTCGTGGGTGCGCGCCGCGTGGTTGTCCAGCACGGCCCGGCGCTGGGCGTTGAAGTCCAGCCCGGCGCGCGGCACGTTGCCCTGGATCACCGCGACGGTGCGCTGCGGGTCGGTGGCCGTGTTTTGCTCGGTGACCAGTCCCGCGACCCCGATCCCGAACGGCAGCGCCAGGACGACGGCGGCGGTCGCCCACCGGCGCACGTCGGTCCGCCCGGCGACGAGCCGGCGGGCCAGGTCGGCCGCGGCGAATCCGGCGAGGGCGGTGAGGAAGGCCAGGCCCGCCGAGCCGAGCAGCGACGCGGCCGGCAGCAGCGGACCGTCGGGCTGGGTGAAGGCGATTCCGCCCCAGGGAAACCCACCGAACGGGAACCGGGCCCGCAGCGCCTCGCCGAGCACCCACGCGGCCGCGGCGAACACCGGCCAGGCCGGCAACCGCCGGGTGGCCGCGGCGATGAGCATGCCGGCGGGGATGACCAGCAGCGCCTCGGCGACCGCGAGGGCGAGCCACGGCAGCGCCCCGACGTACACACCCGACCAGCTGAGCAGCGGAATGTAGTAGGTGGCGCCGGCGAGCAACGACAGTCCCGCCGCGACGCGCAGCCGACGGCCGTGCAGCACCGCGCCCAGCAGCATCAGGCCCAGGATCGCCGACCACCACCAGGTCCGCGGAGCGGTCGCGAGGTAGAGGGCACCGCCGGCCGCGACGGCCCCCAGCAGACGCAGTCCGCCGGCGCCACGGACCGAGCGCCACCGCCGCGACCAGCGCCGGCCGATCACCGTGTCGCGGAACGCGGGGGTACCGGGATCCCCGGACGCGCCCGGGCCGGCGCCGTCGCCCGGCTGGGCGCGCAGGGTCGGAGAAGCCATCCGATCAGCCTAGTGGGCGTCGTCGCGGGCGACGGCGGAGAACCGGACGCGGGGTCCCGGCGCCGACCGGACGGGGCCGCTCCGCGGGCCGCCGCCGTCGCGCACCGTAGGGTGACGCGGACGACCGGGGTCCCGATCCCGGAGGACCGGCGGCGGCCCGCGGACGGGCCGCCGGAACGAGCGGAGACCACCCCATGGACCATCACCTGTTGCTCGCCTACTGCACCGGCCGGCCCGGCGCCGAGCAGGCCGAGACCAGCGCCGGGCACGACGAGGTGACCGTCGGTGGTCAGGCCTTCGCCGTCTTCGGTCCGGAGGTCGGGACCGTCACCCTCAAGTGCGGGCGCGACGCCGACGAGGCCCAGTGGTGGCGGGACGCCTACCCCGACGACGTGCTGATCGCGCCCTACGTCGGCCAGTACGGCTGGAACACGTTCGCCCTGTCGGCCGACATCGACGACGCCGAGTTCCACCGCGCCGTCGACGTGTCCTACGCCGACGTCGTCGAGCGCCAGCGCGACGCCGGCACCTCCGTCAGCGGGGAAGCGACGAGCTGACCAGCAGGCCGGTGTCGAAGGCGACCCGGCCGGCGGCGACCGTGGCCACGCACACCGGGTCCGGGGCGTGCGGCGCGAGGTCGGGCAGCAACGGGACCCGCGACCGCGGGTCGGTCGACCAGCGCTGCGCCAGCTCCGCGGCCTCAGGACGCACCAGCGGCCCGGTCTCCCAGATCGCCAGGTCGGCGACCGAGCCGACGGTCAGCACGCCGCGGTCCAGTCGCCGTGCCGCGCGATGGGCCCCACGGGTGTGGGCGGTGAAGGCCGCCCGGGGCGTGACCGACGAGCCGGGCGTGCGGTGGTTGACGGCGGCCCGCACGGCCTGCCACGGCTCGGCCGCGGTGACCGGGGCGTCGGACCCGAAGGCCAGTGTCACCCCGGCCGCGGCGATGGCGGCGAACGGGTTCATCGGAGCGGCGCGGTCAACGCCGAGGCGCTGCACGTAGACGCCGTCCGTACCGCCCCACAGGGCGTCGAACAGCGGCTGCACGCTGGCGATCGCGCCGCAGCGGGACAGGATGTCGATGTCGGCGGCCGAGATCATCTCGGCGTGCTCGATCCTCGGCGCGACCGCGGCCAGCGGCAGCGTGCCGCCGAGGATCTCGGCGGCGCGCCGCAGACCACCGGCGACGGCGGCGACCGCGTCGTCGCCGATGGCGTGGAACCCGGGCTGGATCCCGGCGCGGGCGCAGGCCACCAGGTGGTCGGCGATCTGGTCGTCGCTCAGGTACCGCACGCCGGTACCGGCGTGGTCGGCGTACGGGGCGTGCAGCGACGCCGTCCGGGAGCCCAGTGCACCGTCCACGGAGAGGTCACCGCCGAGGGCGTGCGCCCCGGTGCGGGCCAGCAACGCGGTGGCCTCGGCCGGGTCGGTCACGGCCTGCCCGAGATAGGCCCGGACCGCGACCGGGGCGTCCAGCGCCAGCAGCCCGGCCAGGTCGGCCAGCGCCTGGGGATCGGAGAAGGCGCACTCGTGCACCTCGACCATGCCGCGGGACGCCGCATGGGTCAGGAACGCCCGCTGGGCGGCCGTGCGGTCGGCGTCGGACAGCAGCGACCTCGCGAGCCCGCGCGCCTCGTGGTGGCTGTCCTGGGTCAGCGGACCGTCCGGGGAGAAGCCGGGCCTGGCGGTGTCCAGCCGGTCACCGATCGCGCCGGACACCACCGCGGAGTGGACGTCGATGCGGGACAGGTACGTCGGACGGCCGCCGACGGCGGCGTCGATCTCCGAGCGGCTCGGTGGCCGTCGCTCCGGCCAGCCCGCGTCGTCCCAGCCGTGGCCCCATATCAGGCCGGCGTCGGAGGACGCGGCGTGGGCGCGCAGCAGGTCCAGCGCCTGGGTCAGGCTGCGGGCGCCCCGCAGGTCGAGACCGATCAACGCGAGCCCCGCGTCGGTGCAGTGCACGTGGGCGTCGACGAACGCGGGCGCGACGAAGAGCCCGTCCAGGTCGATCGTCTCGTCGATGTGGCCCGCCTGCTCGACCCCGGTGTCGGGGCCGATCCAGCTCACCACCCCGTCGGTGATCGCCAAGCAGGTGGCGGCGGGTTCGGCGGGGTTGTGGATGCGGCCGCCGCGCAGCAGTGTCGTGGTCATCGCCGTCCAGTGGAGCACGGACGGCGGCCCGCCCGGAACCCGGTCACCCCACGGCCGGCCGGGATCTGCCGCCGGTTCGGCAAAGGAACGGCAAAATCGCCAGCACATGGTGGGTGTGACCGACCCCGACACCCTCCTGCAGCGGGCGTGCGTCTGCGACGATGACCCGGTGAGTACTGCAACCACGCGCCTCGACGACCTCGACCACCCCCGCACGGAGGACGGTCTCACCGACGCGCAGGTCGCCGACCGCGTCGCCCGGGGGCTGCTCAACGTCACCGACCGCACCTCGACCCGGTCCGTCTGGGACATCGTCCGGACGAACGTCATGACGCGGTTCAACGCGATCCTCGGTGCGCTCTTCGTGCTCATCCTCATCGCCGGCAGCCCCGTCGACGGGTTGTTCGGCGTCGCGCTGATCGTCAACTCCGCCATCGGCATCGTCCAGGAGCTCGCCGCCAAGCGGAAGCTGGACCGGCTGGCGCTGCTCAACGCGCCCACCACCACCGTCGTCCGGGGCGGCCGGGTCTCCACCGTCCCCACCGGCGAGGTGGTCCTCGACGACCTCATCGAGCTGCGCGCCGGCGACCAGGTCCCCGCGGACGGGAAGCTGCTCACCAGCGCCGGGCTCGAGGTCGACGAGTCCAACCTGACCGGGGAGTCCGACGCGGTGCCGAAGGCCCCCGGTGACGAGTGCCTGTCCGGCACCACCGTGGTCGCCGGGGCCGGCCGGTTCCACGCCGCCGCGGTCGGCCCGGACGCCTACGCCAACCGGATCGCCGCCGAGGCCCGCAAGTTCACCCGCACCCGGTCGGAGATCCAGGACTCCATCAACACCCTGCTGAAGTACATCACCTGGGTCATCGTGATCGCGTTGCCGCTGCAGATCTGGTCGCAGTGGCGGACCATCGGCGACCAGGGCTGGCAGGAGGTCATCATCCGGTCGTCGGCCGGGCTGGTCGGGCTGGTGCCCGAGGGCCTGGTGCTGCTCACCTCGGTGGCGTTCCTGCTGGCGGCGGTCACGCTGACCAAGCAGCAGGTGCTGGTCCAGGAACTGCCGGCCGTCGAGGGCCTGGCCCGGGTGGACGTGGTGTGCCTGGACAAGACCGGCACGCTCACCGTCGGCGACATCGTCTACGAGGGGCTGGAGCACCTCGAACCCGAGCACGACGACGTCTACGTGCAGGCCGCGCTCGGCGCGCTGGCCGACGACCCCAACGCCAACGGCACCCTGGTCGCGGTGGCCGCCAAGCTCGCGGCACCCGAGGGCTGGCACCGCACCCAGACCGTGGCGTTCAACTCCGCCCGCAAGTGGTCGGCCGCGGAGTTCGAGGGGCACGGCTGCTGGGTCTTCGGGGCGCCGGACGTGCTGCTGGCCGCCGACGACCCCATCCGGGACCGGGTCCGGGAGCTGGCCGCCACCGGCCGGCGGGTCCTCGTCGCCGGGCAGACCCGGCACCCCCTCACCGGGCCGGTGCTGCCGGCCGGGCTGATCTGGAAGGCGCTGGTCATCCTGGGTGAGCAGGTCCGCCCGGACGCGGCCGAGACGTTGCGCTTCTTCGCCGACCAGGGCGTGGCCATCAAGGTGATCTCCGGCGACAACCCCGACACCGTCGCCGCCATCGCGCGCCGGGTGGGGCTGGACACCAGCCACGTCGTGGACGCCCGCACGATCGGCGAGGACGCCGAGGAGCTGCGCGAGGTCGCCGAGCGGACCACCGTCTTCGGCCGGGTGTCGCCGCTGCAGAAGCGGATGCTGGTGCAGGCGCTGCAGAAGAACGGACACGTCGTCGCGATGACCGGTGACGGCGTCAACGACGCGCTGGCCCTCAAGGACGCCGACATCGGGGTGGCCATGGGCAACGGTGCCCAGGCGACCAAGGCGGTGGCCCAGCTGGTCCTGCTGGACGGCAGGTTCTCGCACCTGCCGAGCGTGCTCGCCGAGGGCCGCCGGGTGATCGGCAACGTCGAGCGGGTGGCCAACCTGTTCGTGGCCAAGAACGTGATGAGCCTGATCGCCATCGTCAGTGCCGCGGTGTTCTTCCTGCCGTTCCCGTTCCTCCCCCGACATCTCACGCTGGTCTCCACGGTGACGATCGGCATCCCCGCGTTCTTCCTGGCGCTGGGCCCGAACAAGCGCCGCTACGTCCCCGGCTTCCTCACCCGGGTCCTGCGGTTCGCCGTGCCCGTCGGCGTCATCGCCGGCGTCTCGGTGATCGTCGCGTACCTCATCACCCACGGCAGCTTCCCGGGCCGCGACGGACAGGAGCAGACCGGCACCGCCGCCACTCTGGCGCTGGTGGTGGTGTTCCTGTGGATCCTGATCTGCCTGGCCCGCCCGTTCGTGCTGTGGAAGGCGCTGCTCATCGGCGCGATGATCGGCATCGTGCTGCTGGCGTTCCTGCTGCCCGCCGGCCGCGACTTCTTCAACTTCTCGCTGACCGGTGAGTTCACCGGATGGGCCCTGGCCGTCGGCGCCGTCGGCGCAGTGCTGGTGGAGATCGTCTACCGGACCTTCGGGAAGCCGCAGGCGTCGGTGCACTGAACACGTCGCCACCGCGGTACCGGTGCGACGAGCGGGCCGGGTAGGTAAAGATGAACCCATGAGCGGAATCTTTGCCCTACTCGACGACGTCGCGGCGTTCGTCAAACTGACGGCGTCGTCGCTGGACGACATCGCGGCCGGCGCCGGCCGGGCGAGCGTCAAGGCCGCCGGTGTCGTCGTCGACGACGCTGCGGTGACTCCGCGCTATGTCCAGGGCCTCAAGCCCGAGCGGGAGCTGTCGATCATCTGGCGGATCGCCAAAGGATCGCTGCGCAACAAGTTGTTGATCATCCTGCCGGTGGCGCTGCTGCTGAGTCAGTTCGCGCCGTTCCTGCTCACCCCGATCCTGATGGTCGGCGGCACCTACCTCTGTTACGAGGGTGCCGAGAAGCTGTGGGAGAAGTTCTCCGGGCACGAGGCGAAGGCGCAGGACCCCACCGAGGCCGCCGGCGGTGAGCCGGTCGACCACGAGAAGCAGGTGGTGTCGGCTGCCACCCGGACCGACTTCATCCTGTCCGCGGAGATCATGGTCATCGCGCTCAACGAGGTCGCCGATCAGGGGCTGGTGGCGCGGGCGCTCATCCTCATCGTGGTGGCCATCCTGATCACGGCGCTGGTGTACGGCGCCGTCGGGCTCATCGTCAAGATGGACGACGCCGGCCTGGCGCTGGCCAAGCGCGACGGCAAGGCCGTGGCCGGCTTCGGACGCGGCCTGGTCAAGGCCATGCCCATCGTGCTGTCGGTGCTGTCGTGGGTGGGCATGGTGGCCATGCTGTGGGTGGGCGGCCACATCCTGCTCGTCGGCGCCGACGAACTCGGCCTGCACGCGCCCTACGAACTGGTCCACCACCTGGAGGTGGCCGTGCACGACGCCACCGGCGGTCTCGGTGCGGTGCTCGGCTGGATCACCAACACGTTCTTCTCCGCCGTGCTGGGCATCATCGTCGGCGCGATCATCGTGACCCTGCTGCACGTCCTGCCGATCGGCAAGAAGGCCGGTCACGACGGAGCGGACGCCGCGGCCCACTGAGGCCGCAAGGCTGCGCGCAGCACAGCACCGCGCCGGACTGTGGGGTCCCCCGGCGACGACCCGGCGACGACCGCGCGGCCGCGCCGCCTGCCGGGGTCGGGAATCGGGGCCGACGCTCAGGCCTGGGACGCCACCAGCGGCGGCCGGTCCTCGAACGGGGTCGACAGCACCACCGTGGTGCGGGTGGACACGTTGGCGGCGGCCCGGATCTGGGCCAGCAACGCCTCCAGCGCACTCGGGGTGGGCACCCGCACCTTGAGGATGTAGGACTCCACCCCGGCGACGGAGTAGCACGCCTCCACCTGACGCAGGTGCGCGATGCGGCTCGGGTAGTCGTCGGCGGCGGCGGGGTCGATCGGCGTCAGCGACACGAACGCCGTGAGTGGCAGCCCGATCTCCTCGCCCCCGATGCGGGCGGCGTAGCCCCTGATGACGCCACGCTGCTCCAGCCGGCGCACCCGCTGGTGCACCGCCGACACCGACAGGCCGACCCGCTCGGCCAGGTCGGTGTAGGAGCACCGGCCGTCGGCCGCCAGCTCGTTCGCGATCCGCGCGTCGATGTCCTCGAGCATGTTCGTCTCTTCCACTCGGCCGCACGGAGGCGGTGACATCCGTTCCCCGCCACCGGGTCCGGGGGGCGGTCACTACGGGCGCGCGGACCGGGATCCGCGCGCACTACACGACGGTGAGGTCGCGGGTGCAGTTGTTGACGCGGCGCGGGCCGGCCTCGGTGGCCACCACGATGTCCTCGATGCGGATCCCGAAACGGCCGGGGAGGTAGATGCCGGGCTCGACCGAGAACGCCATCCCGGCGGCCAGCGGCCGGCTGTTGCCGGCCACCATGTACGGCTCCTCGTGGACCTCGAGACCGATGCCGTGGCCGGTCCTGGTGATGAAGAACTCGCCGTAACCCGCATCGACGACGACCCGGCGCGCCGCGGCGTCCACCGACTCGCAGGTCGCCCCGAGCACCGCCGCGTCGACGCCGGCCTGCTGGGCGCGCTGCACGACGTCGTAGACGGCGGCGAACTCCGGGTCCGGCTCGCCGACCACCTGATAGGTGCGGGTGCAGTCGGAGAAGTACCCACCGCGGTGCGGTCCGCCGATGTCGATGACGACGACGTCACCGGCCTGCACCACCCGGTCGGACGCCTCGTGATGCGGGCTGGCCCCGTTCGGCCCGGATCCGACGATGACGAAATCGGCCCGCTGGTGCCCCTCCGCGCGGATGGCGGCGGCGATGTCGGCGGCGATCTCGTGCTCCGTGCGGCCGGGTCGCAACCACTCGCCGATGCGCTCCTGCACCCGGTCGATCGCCGCTCCGGCCGCGGCGAGCTCCTCGATCTCGGCGGCGGACTTGCGCACCCGCAGCGCGGCGACGGCCTCTCCGGCCAGCGACAGCTCCGAGCCGGGGACCGCGTCCCGCAGGTGCAGGGCGTGCCCGGCGGGCATGTGGTCGCCGACGGCGATCCGGGCGGTGCCGGCCGGCAGCAGGTCGGCCACCAGCGCGTAGGGGTCCTGCCCGTCGAGCCAGGTGGCGATCCGGACGGCGTCCTCGGCGGCGGTGCCGGCCCAGCCGAGCCGCTCCAGCTGCGGCACGAGCAGCGTCGGGCTGCCGGCGATCGGCACCACGAGGCAGCTCAGCCGCTCGTGGGAGGCGACGGAGTGGCCGAGCAGGTACTCGACGTCGGGTCCGGGCGTCAGCACCGCGACCTCCGCGCCGCGCTCCTTGACGTGCGTCCGGAGCCGGTCGAGACGGTCGGCGTACGGCAGGGTGTCGGTCGGCATGGGGATCACCCTAACCGGCGCCGCGCGGCACCCGGGTGACCTGGCGCGGTGGCCGTGACGTCCCGCACCGGGTCGACGGCGTCGACCGGGATAGCGTGCAGCCATGCTGCAGCTCCTGGACCTCGCCGGCATCTACTTCCGCGCGTTCTTCGCGGTACCGGGGTCGGTGAGATCACCCGACGGCATGCCGGTGAACGCCGTGCGCGGGTCGCTGGACATCATCCGGCGGGTGGCCGAGGACGGCCGGCCCACCCACCTCGTCGCCTGCCTGGACCTGGACTGGCGGCCGGCGTTCCGGGTCGCGGCGATCCCGTCGTACAAGACGCACCGGGTGCTGACCAGCGCGCCACCCGTGCGCGGCGTCGCCCAGGAGGTGGTGCCGGACGAGCTGTCCCCCCAGGTGCCGGTCCTGCTGGACATTCTTGGGGCGATGGGCATCGCGCTGGCCGGCGCCGAGGGCTACGAGGCCGACGACGTCATCGGCACCCTCGCCGAGCACCGCAGCCGCCCGGTCGAGGTCGTCACCGGCGACCGCGACCTGATGCAGCTGGCCACCGACGACGAACCCCCGGTGCGGCTGCGCTACATCGGCGCGGGCATGGCGAAGACCGAGGTGCTCACCGGGGCGGCGGTCGCGGCCAAGTACGGCATCCCGGCGGCCGGTTACGCCGACTTCGCCGCGCTCCGCGGCGATCCCTCCGACGGCCTGCCCGGGGTGCCCGGGGTCGGCGACAAGACCGCGGCGTCGCTGATCGCCCGCTTCGGCACCCTGGAGGGGCTCGTCGCGGCCGTCGCCGACCCGACGTCCGGGCTGACCGCGTCGATGCGGCACAAGCTCACGCCGTCGCTGGAGTACCTGGAGGCGGCCAAGACCGTCGTCCGGGTGGCACGGGACACCACGGTCATCCTCGACCGCCCGGACCCGGTCGTCCCGGCGGCGGCCGCGGACCCGGAGCGGCTCGCCGGGCTGGCCGCCCGCTACGGGGTCGTCAACAGCGTCGACCGACTGGGCCGGACCCTCACCGAGCTCGCCGGCTGACCGCGGTCCGGGATCGGTCACCGACCACGACAACGCCCCCGCTGCAAGACTTCTCAGCGGGGGCGTCGGGTACGTCGGCAGGTCAGCGCGGCAGACCCACGGTGTAGTTGCCCTTCTCGGCGTCGCTCTTCTCGTCACCGGTGACGGTGATGGTGACCCGCTTGGCCTCACCGGCGATGTCGACGGTGCAGTCGAACGTGGTGCCCTTGACGACCGACTGGTCGGCGGGGCACGAGACGTTCTCGACGTCCTCCAGGCCGTACCCGTCGGGGCTCGCCGACGTCAGGATGGTGCGCACGCCGTTCTGCACGGCGTCGGCGTTGAACGTCTCCTTGTTGAGGAAGCCGGGCCACAGGAACGCGGCGACCGCGGCCAACGCGATCACCACCGCGGCGATCGCGGCGATGATGATCGGGGTCCGGCTGCCGCCGGACTTCTCCGCCGGCTGCGAACCGTACGGCTGCGCCGACTGACCGTAGGCGGGCTGCTGACCGTACGGGGTCGCGGCGGCCGCGGCGCCGTACGCGGGCTGCTGCCCGTAGCCCGCCTGCTGCCCGTACCCCTGCTGGCCGTACCCTTGCTGGCCGTAGCCCGGCTGCCCGTAGGCGGGCTGCTGTCCGTATCCGGTGTTCGGGCCGCTGCTCTGCCCGTAGCCGCCGGCGTAGCCCTGCGGGTTCGGGTCGTACCCACCGGTCTGCGGGGACTGGCCGTACCCGCCCGGGGAAGTGCCGTACTGGCCCGGGACGGCCGGCTGCACGGTGGTGGGGTGGCCCCCCGACGCGTCCTGGTTCCAGCCCTGCGGGCCGTACCCGGACGGCTGACCCTGCCCCGACGCGGCGGAGTCGCCACCGTAGGCGGCCTGGGAGCCGGTGGTCGGCTGCTGGCCGTAGCCACCGGCGGCGGGCTGCGCCCCGGTCCCGGTGTCCTGTGTGCCGTAGCCCGACGGCCCGCCGTAGGACGGCTGCTGACCGTAGGACGGTTGGCCCTGGCCGTAGGTCGGCTGCTGGCCGTAGGACGACCGGCCCTGCTCGGTGGGGGCGCGCCAGTCCTGCTGATCGGTGCCCTGTCCGGAACCGGGTTGTCCCCAGCCCTGGTCACCGGAGCCGTACTGCGGTGCGGGCGGCGCACCCGCCTCCGGGGTCCCGCCGTACTGCGGGGCCGCCGGCTGACCGCCGGTGGGCTGATCGGCACGGGCGTCGTCCCCGCCGGTGGGCGGCGGGGTCCACTGCTGGGTGCCGTCGGACTCCTGCCCGCTGCCGGACCGACCCGGATCGTGTGGCGTGCTCATCGCGGACTCCCTCACCTCGTACCGAGAACCGTTCGGGCGCCGCATCGGCCCGCGGCGTCGTTCCTGCCGTCGTTGATCCAATCACGCTGCCCGCGACGCCAGCGTCCCAACCGCCGCAGTGCACCCGACGTCACCCTCCCGACCCGGGCCGGGCGAGGTCAGCTCGCCCCGAGGGCGACCACCCCGCGGCGGAGTTCCTTCACCGCGTCGCCGGCGACCTGGCCCACGGTGCCGTCGTCCACGCCCTGGAGCTGGTCGAGCAGGTCGATCACCTGACGGCACCACCGCACGAAGTCCCCGGCGGACAGCTCCGAGCCGGAGGCCGAGGCGATGGCCAGCGCCTGGGTCAGCGTGGATCCGTCGGCCCAGGCGGCGACGGCCGAGGCGAACCCGATGTCGGGCTCCCGGGTGGCCGGCAGGTTCGCCTCCCGTTCCAGACCGGCGATGCGGGACCAGATGCGCACCGTGTCGGCGATGGCCTCGGCCGCGGCGTTGCTGGGCATCCGCGGAGCCGCCGACACGTCCTGACGCGCCTCGAACACCAGCACCGACACCGTGGCGGCCAGATCGGCCGGTCCCAGCCCCGACCACGCCTCCGAGCGCAGGCACTCCGCCACCACCAGGTCGCTCTCGGACCAGATCCGGGACAGCTGCCGGCCGGCGTCGGTCAGTCGCGACCCCTGCAGGTAGCCCAGGGTGCGCAGCAGGCCGACGATGCGGTCCAGGGCGTTGCCCAGCGAGTCCTTGGCCGAGGAGACCTTCGCCGACAGCGCCCGGTTCTCGGCGAGGAGCTGCTCGCGCCGCCGCGCCCACTGCAGGTGCGCGTCCCGGTCGGCGCACCCGTGCACCGGATGGGTGCGGATGGCCACCCGCAACGCCCCGATCTCGGCGTCCTCGGACGAGTCGCGGCGCGGCCCACCCCGCGGCATGGCGATGCCCTGGGCCAGCAGCGTCGAGGCGATCTGCCGCCGGACCTCCGCCGAGCCGTGGTCGACGTGCTTGGGCAGCTTCACCCGGCCCAGCGTCGGCACGGGCCCGCGGAAGTCGGCGTTGGACAGCCGGCCGGCCCAGCGCTTCTCGGTGATCACCAGCGGCCGCGCGCTGCCGTCGGAGCTGACCCCCGGGTCGAGCACGACGGCCAGACCGGCGCGCCGGCCGCCGGGGACGGCCACGACGTCGCCCTTGCGCAACCGGGCGAGGTCGTCGTGGGTCTGGTTGCGACGCCGGGCGGCGCCGCCCCGGGCGGCGTCCTTCTCCAGCCGGGTCAGATCGTTGACCAGCCCGTAGTACTCCTCGACGTCACCGAGATGGCAGGCCATCGAACCGGAGTGGGCGGCGATCGCGTCCTCGTTGCGGCGCAGCTGGCGGGCCACCCCGACGACGGTCGCGTTGGCCTGGTACTGCGCGAAGGACTGCTCGAGCAGCTCACGGGCCTGCTGCGGGCCCATCCGGTCGAGCAGGTTGACGGCCATGTTGTAGCTGGGCCGGAACGACGAGCGCAGCGGGTAGAGGCGCTTGGAGGCCAGGCCGGCGACCGCGCGGGGGTCCATCCCCGGCGTCCACATGACCACCGCGTGGCCTTCGACGTCGATGCCACGGCGGCCGGCCCGCCCGGTGAGCTGGGTGTACTCCCCCGCGGTCAGGTCGACGTGGCCCTCGCCGTTGTACTTGACCAGCCGTTCCAGCACCACGGTGCGCGCGGGCATGTTGATGCCCAGCGCGAGGGTCTCGGTGGCGAACACCGCCTTGACCAGGCCCGCGACGAACAGCTCCTCGACGGTCTCCTTGAACGCCGGCAGCAACCCGGCGTGGTGCGCGGCGATGCCGCGCTCCAGCCCGTCGCGCCACTCCCAGTAGCCCAGGACGGCCAGGTCGGCCTCCGGCAGCTCGGCGGTGCGGCGGTCGATGACCGCCCGGATCTCGGCGCGCTGCGCCTCCGTGGTCAGCCGGAGCCCGGCGTGCAGGCATTGCTGGACGGCCGCGTCGCAGCCGGCCCGGGAGAAGATGAACGTGATGGCGGGGAGCAGGCCGTTGCCGTCCAACCGCTCGATGACGTCGGCCCGCGACACCGGCCGGAAGCTCTGCCGGCGCGGCTCGTACCGCCGGCCCGGGCCGCCGCCGCCGCTGAACCGGCCGTGCCGCGACTCCGCCTCCGACGCCGCCCGCGCCAGCGCCGGGTCGATGCGCGTCTGCTGGCCGGTCAGCTCGTTGTCCTTGGCCGAGGCGAACAGGTCGTACATCCGGCGGCCGACCATCATGTGCTGGAACAGCGGCACCGGCCGGTGCTCGTCGACGACGACGGTGGTGTGGCCGCGCACCTCCTGCAGCCAGGCGCCGAACTCCTCGGCGTTGCTCACCGTCGCCGACAGGCCCACCAGCTGCACCGACAGGTCGGTGTGCAGGATGACCTCCTCCCACACCGCGCCGCGGAACTTGTCGGCCAGGTAGTGGATCTCGTCCATCACCACCGACGTGAGGCCGTCCAGATCGGGCGAGTCCGCGTACAGCATGTTGCGCAGCACCTCGGTGGTCATCACCACGATCGGGGCGTGCGAGTTGACCGAGGTGTCGCCGGTGAGCAGCCCGACGTGCTGGGCGCCGTGACGGGCCACCAGGTCGGCGTACTTCTGGTTCGACAGCGCCTTGATGGGCGTGGTGTAGAAGCACTTGCCGCCGTGCTGCAACGCCCGGAAGACCGCGAACTCCCCGACGATCGTCTTGCCGGCACCGGTCGGCGCGCAGACCAGGACACCCTGGCCCTGCTCGAGCGCCTCGCAGGCGGTGCGCTGGAACGGGTCCAGGCTGAACGACAGTCCGGCGGTGAACTCCGTCAGGTCGGCGAACCGGGCGCGTTGCCGTGACCGCTGGAACCGCTCGGCCGGGGACAGCTCCACATCCGGCTCAGTACTCACCCCACCAGGGTGTCACAGGTCATGACCGACCCCCGGGCGCGGCACGACTCAGAGGTCGGACGCCTGGTCGTCGGAGAGCGCGGCCAGCTGTTCGGCCTCCGGGTTGTTGCGTCCCCGGCGCCGGTCGTTGAACCGCGCGACCTGGGTGCTGATCTCGTAGAGCAGACACATCGACAGCGCCAGCGCCAGCATGCTGATCGGGTCGTTGCCCGGCACCACGAGCGCGGCGAAGACGAACATCGCGAAGATGGCGTACCGACGCCACTTCGCGAGCTGGCGGCCCTTCAGGACGCCGATGAAGTTGAGCGCGACCAGGAACAGCGGCAGCAGGAAGCTGATGCCGAACACGATCAGCAACGTCATCAGGAACGAGTAGTACTGCTCCGGTCCGGTCATGTTGACGACGCTGGTGTCGCCGAAGCCGAACAGCACCCGCAGGCCCTCGGGGATCACCAGGTACGCGAGGTACGCGCCCAGGGTGAACAGCACGGCGGCGAGGGTCACGAAGGAGACCGCGTAGCGCCGCTCCTTGGAGTACAGCGCCGGGGTGACGAAAGCCCAGATCTGATAGAGCCAGCCGGGTGAGGAGAACACCAACCCGGCCATCAGAGCCGCCTTGAGCTGCAGCTGCAGCCCGGAGAACGGGTTCAGGGCCAGCAGCCGGGCATCCTCGTTCCCGATGGCCACCTTGTAGGGCTCGATGAGGATGGCGCCCAACGACGGGATCGGCCCGACGGGCTTGTCGAACCAGATGAACCCGAGCACCACGCCCACGAAGATGAAGACGACCGCCCACATCAGCCGCTTCCGCAGCTCGTAGAGGTGCTCCATCAACGACATCGAGCCGTCGGCCGGACGTTCGACCTTCGTGCGGCGGAACCAGGCCACGGACAGAGCTCCCAGCGGGCGGCGATCGGACGGATGTTCTCGCGGTGATCCTACTGACCCGCGCGGTGGGCGGACGGTGTTCGGGCCCGGGGCCGGGCCTCCGTGGGCCGGGGTCGGTCACGGCGGACCGGGCGTCCGCGGGCCGGGACCGCGTGCCGCTAGAACGTACTAGGGACGCCGGTTAGGGTGGGGCATGCCCCGGGAACCGATCGCCCGCCGCCCGACGATGGCCGACGTGGCCGCGGCCGCCGGCGTGTCGACCGCGTTGGTGTCCATCGTGATGCGCGACGTGCCCGGAGCCAGCGCCGCCACGCGGGAGCGCGTCCTCGCCGCGGCCGCCGAGTTGGGCTACCGGCCGGACAGCCGGGCGCGGCTGCTGCGCAGCAGCAACAGCCGCCTCCTCGGTGTGGTGTTCCACGTCCAGCAGGACTTCCACGGGAGCCTGCTGACCGGGTTGTACGCCGCCGCCGCGGCGGTCGACCACCAGATCACGCTGAGCGCGGTGACGCCCGGCCGCGACGAGCGGGCCGCGGTGAACGACCTGCTGCAGGACCGCTGCGAGGCGGTCATCCTGCTCGGGCCGGAGTCACCGCGGGCGTTCCTGGCCGAGATCGGCGCGCGCACACCGGTGGTCGCCCTCACCCGCAACGTGCGCCACCGGCTGGTCGACGTGGTGCGCACCGCCGACGACCAGGGACTGCACCAGGCCGTCGACCACCTGGTGCAGCTGGGCCACCGCCGCATCGTGCACGTCGAGGGTGGCCGCTCCGCGGGCGCGGCCGAGCGGCGCCGGGGCTACACCGAGGCGATGCGGCGGCACGGCCTCGACGCCGAAGCCCGGATCGTCCCCGGTGGTGCGGACGAGGACGACGGCGCGGCCGCCGCCCGGCTGCTGCTGGCCGGCGGGCTGCCGACCGCCGTCACGGTGTTCAACGACCGCTGCGCGACCGGCCTGCTCGAGGTGCTGCGGACGTCCGGTGTCGACGTGCCCGGTGACGTCAGCGTGGTCGGGTTCGACGACTCCCGGCTCGCCCGGCTGTCGTTCGTCGACCTCACCACGGTGGCGCAGGACGTGCCGCTGCTGAGCCGGCTCACCGTCGAACGTGCCATCGCCCGCGCGCAGGGCGAGACCGTCGTCGGACGGGAGCAGGTCATCCCGCCGCGACTCGTGGTGCGGCAGACCAGCGGGCCGGTGCGGGTGGGGTGAGCCCGGGAACAGCGGGCCCCCGGTCGCGCCGGCCGGGATCTGCCGCACGGGTTGAGGTCTGTGCGGGTGGGCGCCGCCGGTTCCGGTGGGTGAGTGCGCGGCGCCGCGACGCAAGCACGGGCTGGTGGGCATTGGGCTCAGCTCTACCGCACGAGGCTCTAATCCGTTGCCGTCGGGCACCGGTCGGCCGGGCCCGATCCGTAGATCTGCCGCACGAACCCGGGTCTGCCCACCCTGCAGGGTGCGCACCGACGCGCCGGGGGGCAGATCCGCGACGCCGCGACGCAGGGCCGGTGCGCATCCGGCTCGGCACTGCCGGCCCGGGGGTCGGACCCGTTGCTGTCGGGCACCGGTCGGAAGGGCCCGGCCCGCAGATCTGCCGAACGAACCCGGGTCTGCCCACCCTGCAGGGTAGGCACCGTCGCATCCGGTGGGCAGACCCGCGACACAGCGACAACGCGCAGGCACGGGCCGGTGCGCGTCGGGCTCGTCTCTACCGGACTGGACTCGGATCCGGCGCGGCGGAGGTACGTGTCTGTCGGCCCGGCCCGCGATCTGCCGCACGAACCCGGGTCTGCCCACCCTGCAGGGTGGGCACCGTCGCATTCGGTGGGCAGATCCGCGACGTCGCGACGCAGGGCCGGTGCGCACCGGATTCGGCTCCACGGCAGCGGGGGGCACCGGTCCGCCGGGCCCGCCAATCTGCCGCACGAACCCGGGTCTGTCCACCCTGCAGGGTGGGCACCGTCGCATCCGGTGGGCAGACCCGCGACGCAGCGAACCGGGCCCGGGCCGTGCGCACCGGACTCGGCTCCACCGCGGCGGGGGGCACTGGTCGGCCGGTCCCGGCCCGCGGATCTGCCGAACGAACCCGCGTGTGCCCACCCTGCAGGGTGGGCACCGTCGCATCCGGTCGGCAAATCCGCGACGTCGCGACGCAGGGCCGGTGCGCATCCGGCTCGGCACTGCCGCACCGGGGGTCGGACCCGTTGCGTCGGGCACCAGTGGGCCGGTCCCGGCCCGCAGATCTGCCGAACGAACCCGGGTCTGCCCACCCTGCAGGGTGGGCACCGTCGCATTCGGTGGGCAGAGCCGGCCACGCAGCGACGCGGGCCCGGTCGAAGCAGATGGGCTCGGCTGTACCGCCGTCCGTACAAGGGCACCGGTCGGCCGGCCCCGGCCCGCCGATCTGCCGAACGAACCCGGGTCTGCCCACCCTGCAGGGTGCGCACCGACGCATCCGGTGGGCAGACCCGCCCAGCAGCGACGGGCCCACGCCCACCGGCCACGCAGCGACGGGCCGACGCCCACCGACGCCCAGCGACGGGGCCGACGCCCGGTAAAGCGAGCCTCAGCCGTAGTGGGCCAGCGCCGCCCGCGCCCGACGGCCCACCTCGGCGGCCAGGTCGGGCCGGTCCTCGATCACCGCGCCGCCGCCGAGGGACAGCACCTGACGCACGAGCCATTCGTCGCTGGACGGCCGCATCCGGACCCGCAGCCGGCCGGCCGGACCGCCGGGCAGCTCCTCCGCCTGGTAGTACTCGGCGAACCAGCGCAGCTCCGGGTCCAGCGCCACCGTCACCGACGGGACCGCCGGGTCGGGGTGGAACATCTGCTCCGGGACGTCGTCGATCACCAGCAGCGGCTGCTGGGCGGGTTCGTCGAGCAGCCTGATCTCCTCGATCCGGTCCACCCGGAAGTGCCGGATCGCCGAGACCAGGTGGCAGTACGCCTCGAGGTAGGTCTGGCCGTCGGTGACCAGCAGCCGCAGCGGGTCGACGGTGCGCTCGCTGACCGCGTCACGCGACGCCGTGTAGTAGCGCATCCACAGCTGCCGCCCCTCCTCCAACCCCTCCCGGACGACGCCGAGTGCCGCGGCCGGCGCGGCCGCCTCGACCTGCACGCCCGCGGTGTCCCCGGCCCCGACCTGCTCCAGCTTCGCCAGCGCCGAGTACACGCTGTCGGCGTCGACCAGCCCGGGCAACCCGGCCAGCGCGCGGAGTGCGACGGTGAGCGCCACGGCTTCGTCGTGGGTGAGCCGCACCGGCCGCTCCAGGCCGGCGTCGAAGGTGATCGACACGGTGGCGCTGTCCTCGGACAGCACGACGTCGATGAGGTCGTCGGGGTAGTACCCGGGCAACCCGCACACCATCAGAAGGTCCAGGTCCTTCTGGATCTGGGCGGCGCTGACCCCGAACTCACCGGCCAGGTCGGCGATGGCGATGCCGGGACGGCGGGAGATGTAGGGCACCAGCGCCAGCACGCGGGCCAGCCGATCGGTGGCGGATTCGCTGATCACGACAACTCCTCGTCGATCCCGTCCAGCGGTGGGACCACCGGCAGGTCCGGCGCGGCGGTCGCCGCGGCGTCGGTCAGCAGCCGGATGACGGCGTCGCGCAGGTCGGCCGGGGACTCGACCACGGCGTCGGCCCCCAGCGCGGCGACCGAGCGGGCGGTGTCCCACAGGTGGTCCACGGACACGGTCAGCCGGTCGAACCCGGGCCGCGTCGCGCTGTCCCCGGCGGGAGTGGCGCGGCGGCGCAGCCCCGCACCCGCACCGACGGCCAGCTGCACCACGGCGTCGCGGACCTGGGGCGCGGGTTGCGACCCGGCGACGGCTGCGAGCAGGTCGACGTCGGCCGGGATGGTCACCGCGCCGGACCGGCCGACCCGGGCGACCTCGCCGGCGATCCGGGACAGCCGGAACGTGCGCTGCTCGCCGCGGGCGACGTCGCGGCCCACCACGTACCAGCGGCCCTTCCAGCTGACCAGCCCCCAGGGCTGCACCCTACGGGTCTCGACGGCCCCGGCCGGATCCTTGCGGTAGGGGAAGGTGACCGCCTGCCGGGCCTGCACGGCCGCGTACAGCGGACCGAACGCCGGGTCGGAGGTGCGCACCCGCGGCTGTAGCGCGAGCCGCGGTCCGGCGAGCTGATCGCCGCTGGCGTCGGCCAGCTTGCGCAGCGCACCCGACCCGGCCTCCCCGAGGACGCTGGTCTCCCAGAGCCGTCCGGCGAGGGCCAGGGCCGCCTTCTCACCCGGCGTGAACGACATCTCGGGCAGCGCGTACTCCCCCGGCGGGATTCGGTAGGCGCCGTCGGCCGACGTCTGCAGAGGGATGCCGAGGTCGCGCAGCTCGACCTTGTCGCGCTCGAACATCCGGAAGAAGGCCTCGTCGTTGGCCGCGTCGCGATAGCCCTCGACCTTCTCCCGGATCCAGCTGACGTCGCGGAACCGGGCGGAGTTCAGCAGCGCGATCACCAGGTTCAGCAGCCGCTCCGCCTTCGCCGCGGACTTACCCGACGGCACGTGCACCACCCACTAGATCGACTCGATCAGCTTGTCGACCCGGTCGTCGATGGACTTGAACGGGTCCTTCAACAGCACGGTGCGCTGCGCCTGGTCGTTGAGCTTGAGGTGCACCCAGTCGACGGTGTAGTCCCGGCCGGCGTCCTGGGCGGCGGCGACGAACTTCCCGCGGAGCTTGGCCCGGGTGGTCTGCGGCGGCACCGTCATCGCCTCCTCGATCCGCGCCTCGTCGACGACGGTGCGGGCCATCCCGCGGGCGGCCAGCAGCGAGTAGAGCCCGCGGCCGGGCCGGACGTCGTGATAGGCCAGGTCGATCTGGGCGACCCGGGGGCTGGTCAGCTCGAGCTGGTTCTTCTCCGCGTACCGGTCGATGAGCTTCTTCTTGATGACCCAGTCGATCTCGGTGTCCACGCCCGACAGGTCGCCGGTCTCCACCGCGCGCAGCGTGCGGCCCCACAGGTCCATCACCTGGTCGGTGACCGGGTCGCTGCCGCGGACGGCGACGAAGTCGACCGCCCGCTGGTAGTAGTCCAGCTGCGCGTCCAGTGCGCTGATCACGCCGCCGCCGGCCAGCTTGACCTCCTTGCGGCCGGTCAGGTCGTTGGAGATCTCGCGGATGGCCCGGATGGGGTTCTCGAAGGTGAAGTCGCGCAGCGCCACCCCGGCCTCGATCATCTCCAGCACCAGCGCGGCCGACCCCACCTTCAGCAGCGTGGTCGTCTGGCTCATGTTGGAGTCACCGACGATGACGTGCAGCCGGCGGAACCGCTCCGCGTCGGCGTGCGGCTCGTCGCGGGTGTTGATGATCGGCCGGGAGCGGGTGGTCGCCGACGAGACGCCCTCCCAGATGTGCTCGGCGCGCTGGGACAGGCAGTACGTCGCACCGCGTGGGGTCTGCAGCACCTTGCCGGCCCCGACGATGAGCTGCCGGGTGACCAGGAACGGGATCAGCCCGTCGGAGATCCGGGAGAACTCGCCCTGCCGCGCGATGAGGAAGTTCTCGTGGCAGCCGTAGGAGTTGCCTGCCGAGTCGGTGTTGTTCTTGAACAGGTAGATGTCGCCGCCGACACCCTCCTCCTGCAGCCGCGCCTCGGCGTCGACCACCAGGTCCTGCAGGATCCGCTCGCCGGCCTTGTCGTGGGCGATCAGCGAGTACAGGTCGTCGCACTCGGCGGTGGCGTACTCGGGGTGCGAGCCGACGTCCAGGTAGAGCCGACTGCCGTTGCGCAGGAAGACGTTCGACGACCGTCCCCACGACACGACGCGGCGGAAGAGATACCGGGCCACCTCGTCGGGGCTCAGCCGGCGTTGCCCCTTGAAGGTGCAGGTGATCCCGAACTCGGTCTCGATACCCATGATTCGGCGCTGCATGACCCAAACCCTATGCGTCCCGCGCACGGTCCCGCGGACGGCCCGGGCCCGCGTCGTGGCGTCGCCCGCCGCCGCGGCCGCGCAACGGGCTCCGCGCGGCCCCGGCGGTCGGCTCAGCCGACGGCGTCGAGCAGCAGGGTCAGCCCGGTTCCCGGGCAGCCGTGCAGCGTCCGGCCGTCCGGCAGCGCCCCCGTCGGATCCGGCTGCTGGAGTCGTTCGCGCAGGCCGGGGAAGCGCAGCACCGTGCCGGCGGCGCGGTGCGCGTCGGTGGACACCACCACCCGGCCGGCGGCGTTGAGCAGCGTGGCCGGTCGGCCGGCGCCCAGCAGCCGCGGCAGCAGCAGCGACTCGACCGTGCGGACGTAGATGTCCATCCCGACCATGCCGATCATCGCCGGCGCCGCCCCGGGCGCCCGGACCGCGACCGGGGCGGTCAGGGTCAGCGTGTACTCGTCGGTGCACAGGTAGTCCACGTACGGGCCGGTGATGTGCGGGCGGCCGGTCGCGGCGGGCACCCGCCACCATTCCAGGACGGTGTAGTCCCGGTAGCCGTCCGAGCCGGGGTCGAGATCCACGGACAACCGGCGGACCGGTGCCGATCCGGCCGGAACCGTCCCGCGCCCGATCGGGTTGTCCGGTCCGAGCCACCACGACAGGTAGCGCGTCGCGCCGCGGACCCAGTCGGGCCGGGCGATGAACCCCGCGCCCACCACGGTCGGCTCGGGGCGGGACAGCTCGGCGAGCACCAGCGACCGGGTCACCAGGTCGAGCTGCCCGGGGGTGGGGCCGGCGGCCGGCCAGCCGCGGGCGCCGAGTGCGGCGGCCCAGCCCTGCATCGTGGCGACCATGGCCGCGAAGGTGTGGCTGACCGCCGCGACGCAGTCGGCGACGGCGTCGACCGGCGGCACCAGGGTGGACGGTCCGGTCATGACGGCGGTTCCTTCCGGACGGGGACGGTCGGTGGACCGCTGTCGAGGGTGCTCTTGTGGTCGACGAGCCATTCCAGACTCGCGTCCACGTGGGCGGCGGTCAACGCCCGGGCCCGCTCGGTGTCCACGTCGTCCAGAGCGGCGGCGATGGCGTCGTGCGCCTCCCGGGCGGTGACCCGGGCGTGGGGGTCGTCCTGGCAGCGCCACAGCAGGGCACCGAACTCGGCCTGCAGCCGCACCTCCTCGCGCACCAGCCGGGGCGACTGGCTCAGCGCGGCGAGCTGCAGGTGGAAGGCGTTCTCGCCGCGGCGGCCGGCCACCGGGTCGTCGGTGCCGGTGCGCTCGACCAGGAGGCGGAGCTGCGCGACGTCGTCGGGTGCAGCCCGGTCGGCGGCGAGCTCGGCGGCACCGGCGTTGATGGTGCGGTAGTAGGTGGCCATGTCGCGCAGGTCGACCCGGGAGAGCTGCCTGAGGCGGTGGTCCAGGGCGGCGCGGTCGGGTCGGTCCGCGGCCGTGACGAAGCTGCCGCCGTCGCGGCCCCGGGTGGTGCGGACCAGCCCGCGGTGCCGCAGCGCCTCCAGCGCCTCCCGCGCGGTGACCGTCGCCACCCCGAACCGGCGGGCCAGGTCGGCTTCGCGGGGCAGCCGTTCGTCGTGGTGCAGCAGCCCCGCCGCGATGGCCTCGGCCAGGCGGCGCTCGACGAGCTCCGCCCGGCCGCCGCCCTCCAGCGGGGCGAACACCGCCGCCCGCGACAGGTCGTGGTCCTCCTGGGAGGACCGCACGGAACTGGGCATCGGGACTCCGGGGCTGGTCACAGACTTGTGACCGGATCGTAACGTGGGCCGATGGCAAAAGACATCTGGTTCCATATGATTCAGCGACCAGACGGCCGGACGGAGTTGAGCGTGACAGGAACCGATGTGGCCCCACCCGCCATCCGGCTGACCGGACTCACCCGCGTGTTCGGGGACGTCCGTGCCGTGGACGGTGTCGACCTGGACATCGCCGACGGCGAGTTCTTCTCGATGCTGGGGCCATCCGGGTCGGGCAAGACGACCGTGTTGCGGATGATCGCCGGGTTCGAGCAGCCCACCTCCGGCACCGTCGAGCTGCACGGCCGGGACGTCACGGCGCAGGCGCCGTTCCAGCGGGACGTGAACACCGTGTTCCAGGACTACGCGCTTTTCCCGCACATGAACGTGCTCGACAACGTGGCGTACGGGCTGCGGGTCCGCGGGATGGGGCGGCGCGAACGGCACGGCCGGGCCCGGGAGGCGCTGGCCCGGGTCCGCCTGGAGGGGTACGACGAACGCCGGCCGTCGCAGCTGTCGGGTGGCCAACGACAACGCGTCGCGCTGGCCCGGGCGACGGTCGTCCAACCGAAGGTGCTGCTGCTCGACGAGCCTCTGGGCGCGCTGGACCTGAAACTCCGGGAGGAACTGCAGGTCGAGCTGAAGGCGCTCCAACGCGACCTCGGCATCACCTTCATCTTCGTCACCCACGACCAGGAGGAGGCGCTGACCCTGTCCGACCGGATCGCGGTGTTCAACCACGGCCGGATCGAACAGCTCGGCACCCCCACCGAGATCTACGAGTCCCCGCGGTCGACGTTCGTCGCGACCTTCGTCGGGACGTCCAACGTCTTCGACGCAAAGCTGTCGCAGGCGGTGCTCGGCCGCGGCGGCGTCAACGCGTTGCGGCCGGAGAAGCTCGCGCTGACCGGCACCGGACCGGGCGTGCCCGGCACCGTCGCCGAGGTGATCTACCTGGGCGCCGGCAGCCGGGTGCTCGTCGACCTCGACGCCGGGACCCGGGTCACCGTGCTGGAACAGAATTCCGCCGGCCGCGCCGCGATCGTGCAGCGCGGTGAACGGGTGCGGATCCGCTGGTCCGACGCGGACGTGGTCGCCCTGACCCCCGCCGCCGCCCTGCCCTGACCCCGTCGTCCATCAGGCCCACCTCGATCCACCACGTCGTGCGTGCCGCCGGGGGGCCACGCCTCCCGCTCCCGCCGCACCGGACGACCGCACCACCGCACGATCCGTCCCGACCCCCCCCGGTCCCGACCCCCCCGTCCAGGGAGTCCCGTCCACCACCGAACGGAAGGCACCACCATGCACACACCGATCCGCCGCCGCGGCGCGCTGGGGGTGACCGCGGGCGCGATGCTGCTGCTCGCCGCCTGTGGCACCACGTCCGGCTCGTCGCCGTCCACCAGCGCCGCCCCCTCCGCGGCCCCGTCGGTCACCGCCACCACCATCGGCGCCGGTGAGGGGACCGTGTCGATCCTGGCCTGGCCCGGTTACGTCGAGGACGGGTCCAACGACCCGGCCGTCGACTGGGTGACCCCGTTCGAGACCCAGACCGGGTGCCAGGTCACCTCCAAGACCTACGGCACGTCCGACGAGGCGTTCTCGCTGATGAAGACCGGCGACTACGACGTCGTCGCGGCGTCCGGCGACGCGTCCCTGCGGCTCGTCGCCGCGGGCGACGTCGCCCCGGTCAACACCGAACTGCTGAGCAACTACGACGGCATCTACGACTTCCTGAAGATGCAGTCGTGGAACAGCGTCGACGGTCAGTCGTACGGCATCCCGCACGGCTACGGCGCCAACCTGCTGATGTACAACACCGAGGCCGTCACCCCGGCGCCCACCTCGTGGGACGTCGTCTTCGACAAGGCCTCGTCCTACGCCGGCAAGGTGACCGCCTACGACTCCCCCATCTACATCGCCGATGCCGCCGTCTACCTGATGACGCACCAGCCGGACCTGGGCATCAAGAACCCCTACGCGCTGGACGAGACCCAGCTCGCCGCGGCCGTCGACCTGCTGAAGGCGCAGCGCGCCCACGTCGGCGAGTACTGGTCGGACTACCTCAAGTCCATCCAGTCGTTCGAGACCGGTGACACCGTCGTGGGCACCACCTGGCAGGTGATCGCGAACTCGATCCCCGAGGGCACCCCGGTGGACGTGGTGCTGCCGGTCGAGGGCGTCACCGGCTGGTCGGACACCTGGATGGTCGCGTCGAAGGCCAAGAGCCCGAACTGCGCCTACCAGTGGCTGAACTACATCGCGAGCCCCGAGGCGAACGCCGCCGCCACCGCGTACTTCGGCGAGGCGCCGTCGAACCAGGCGGCGTGCGAGTTCCGCACCGACTGCGAGGCGTTCCACGCCGGTGACGCCGACTACGCCGCCAAGATCTGGTACTGGTCGACGCCGATCGCCGAGTGCATCGACGGGCGTACCGACGCCACCTGCACCGACTACTCCGCCTGGACCAAGGCCTGGGCCGAGATCAAGGGCTGAGCCGGGCCGACCCCGTCGTCCGTCGCGGTCCCGTCCGGGTCACCCCCGGACGGGACCGCACCTCTGGAGAGAGTTGACCGAGTGAGTACCGAACTGCAGGAGCGGGTGCCCCGGATCCGTGACTCGCCGGCGCGCCGCGCCTCGGTGGTGCTGTCCCGGCACGCCCGGCTCCGGCTGGGGCTGCTGCTGACCGCACCGCTGTTCTGGCTGGGCCTGGTCTACATCGCCGCGCTCGCCGCGCTGCTGATCACCGCGCTGTGGACGGTTGACAGCTTCACCGGGCTGATCAGCACCACCTGGACGCTGGACAACATCGTCGAGGTCGTCACCGGGTCGCTCTACCAGACCGTCACGCTGCGGACCGTGGCCGTCGCGGCCCTGGTCACGGTGGTCGACATCGTCATCGCGCTGCCCATCGCCTTCTTCATGGCCAAGGTCGCCTCACCCCGGCTGCAACGCGCACTGGTCATCGCCGTGCTGATGCCGCTGTGGGCCAGCTACCTGGTGAAGGCGTACGCGTGGCGGTCGGTGCTGTCCAACGACGGCCTGTGGGACTGGGCCGGTGCGCCGTTCGGCATCAGCAGCCCCGGGTACGGGCTGACCGCCACGGTGATCACGCTGGCCTACCTGTGGCTGCCCTACGTCATCCTGCCGATCTACGCGGGCCTGGAACGGGTTCCCGACAGCCTCCTCGAGGCGTCGTCGGACCTGGGTGCCTCGACCTCGCGGACGCTGCGCACGGTGGTGCTGCCGCTGCTGTGGCCGGCGATCATCGCGGGCTCGATCTTCAGCTTCTCGCTGTCGCTGGGCGACTACATCACCGTCAACATCGTCGGCGGGACGAACCAGTTGCTGGGAAATCTCGTCTACACCAACGTCGGCGCGGCCAACAACCTGCCGCTCGCGGCGTCGATCGCGTTGATCCCCATCGTCATCATGTTCGTGTACCTGACCGCGGCCCGCCGCAGTGGTGCTCTGAACAGCCTGTGAAGCTCAGCCGCCCGGCCCGTGTCCTGCTGGGCACCTTCACTCTCGTGGTGCTCGGCATCATCTACGTGCCGCTGCTCGTGGTGCTGGTCAACAGCTTCAGCACCTCGACCAGCCTGACCTGGCCACCGCCGGGCTTCACCTTCGAGTGGTGGGGGCGGGCGTTCCGCAACGAGGGTGCCCTGGACTCGCTGGCGACCAGCGTGCAGGTCGGGCTGGCGGCGACCGCCATCGCGCTCGTCCTCGGGACGCTCATCTCGCTGGCGCTGCAGCGGTACGAGTTCTTCGGCCGGGACACCGTCAGCCTGCTGGTGATCCTGCCGATCGCGCTGCCCGGCATCGTCACCGGCATCGCCCTGAACAACGCGTTCCGGACGATCATGGGGATCCCGTTGAGCCTGTTCACGGTGATCGTGTCGCACGCGACGTTCTGCATCGTGACCGTGTTCAACAACGTGATCGCCCGGCTGCGCCGCACCGGCACCACCCTCGAAGACGCCTCCGCCGACCTCGGGGCCGGCGTCTGGACGACGTTCCGGCTGGTGACCTTCCCGCAGCTGCGGTCGGCGCTGTTCGCCGGCGGGTTGCTGGCGTTCGCGCTCAGCTTCGACGAGATCATCGTGACCACCTTCACCGCCGGCTCCGGGGTGTCGACGCTGCCGATCTGGATCCTCAACAACCTGTTCCGCCCCAACCAGGCGCCGGTGGTCAACGTGATCGCCGTGGTGCTGGTCGTGGTGTCCATCGTGCCGATCTACATCGCGCAGCGGATCGCCGGGTCGGAGCAGACGCGGCGGTGAGCCCCGTTCTGCACAGTCGGCGTGGGATGACCGGATGACGGTGTCGGTCACGCCGGAGCCGGGTCGGGGGTGGGATCGGGGGCATCTCCAGGGTGCTGAGGCCGGTGCCGGGTGCCGGGGCCGGGTGCCGGGTGCCTGGGCCGGGTGCCTCACTTTCGACGTGAAAACTCCCGGAATCCGGCGATGTCCACGCCGAAATGAGCGGCTGCACCCGTCCTCGGGGCCTTCCGGCCGAGCCTTCTCTTTTCGGCGTGACGACAGCCGGAATCCGGAGATCTCCACACCGAAAGTCGCGGCCGCCCCGGTCCTCGGGGGACTCCCGACCAGGGCTCTCCCCTTTCGGCGTGGAGACGGCCGAATCCGGCGATTCCCACGCCGAAAGCAGCCGGGGCGCCGATCCCCGGGGGCGTCCCGGCCGAGCCTTCGCTGCCGGCGTGGAGACAGCCGGGATCCGGCACTCACGCCGAAACAGCCCGTCCTGTGGTCGGGCTGCCTGGGCGCCGCGGCTCCTTTCCGCGTGACGACAGCCGGAATCCGACGATCCACACGCCGGAATCAGCGGCTGCCCCGGCCCCCCGGGTCCCTCCGGCAACGGCTCCCCCTTTTCGGCGTGAACACTATCGGAATCCGAAGGTTTCCACGCCGAAACAGCCCGTGTACTGTTCGGCCGCCTCGTCGCCGGGGGCTCACTTTCGGCGTGACCAGCACCGGGATCCGGTGATGATCACGCCGAAACCGACCGGGGCGTAAGACCCCGGAACGGACCCGGCCGTACGGGTCAGGCCCGGTGCTTCCGGGTGGCGTCGCGGACCTCACCGATCAAAGTCTCGATCGCGTCCTCCAGCATCACCACGCCGGTCCGTTCGGCCGAGACCGGGGTCCCGGTGCCGGCCAGTGAGACCTGCGCGAGGTGCGCGCCGACCCGGCGCATCTGATCCAGCGCGGACCGCAGCGGAATGTCCTGCGGCAGCACCGGCAGCTCGCGGATCCGCGCCGCCGGCACCGGGCGGTCCCGGTCGTCCTCGTCGAGACCGACGACGTCGCGGATGTGCAGGTACCCGAGGTAGCGCCCGTCCGGCGCCTGCACCGGGAACCGGGAGAAGCCGGTGCGCGCACAGGCCAGCTCGACCTCCGCGGGCGTGGCACCCTGCGGGACCGTGACGACCTGCCGGTCGGGCACGACGATGCCGGCGAGCGTCGCGGTGTCGAAGTCCAGCGCACTGGTCAGCCGGCCGCTCTCGTCCTCGTCGAGCAGACCCTCCTCGCTGGACTCGCTGATCAGCCCGGCGACCTCCTCACGGGTGAAGGTCGAGCCGACCTCGTCCTTGGGTTCGAACCCGAGCAGCCGGACGATGGCGTTGGCGAGGTGGTTGAGACCACGCAGCACCGGTCCGAGCAGCTTGGCGATCATCCGCAGCGCCGGCGCCAACGTCATCGCGACCCGTTCGGGGCTGGCGATGGCGATGTTCTTCGGCACCATCTCGCCCAGCGAGACGTGCAGCGACACCACGATGAGCAGCGCCAGCGTCAGCGCCACCGGGTGCAGCCACGAGTCGGGCACGCCGAGGGAGTGGAACAGCGGCTCGAGCAGCGTCGCCACGGCCGGCTCACCCAGCGCACCGAGCAGCACCGCGCACACGGTGATGCCGAGCTGGGCGCACGCCATCATCAGCGAGACGTCCTCCATCGCCTTGAGGGTCGACCGGGCGCTCTTGCTGGTGACGGCGAGCGGTTCGATGACGCTGCGGCGGGACGAGACGAGGGAGAACTCCGCGGCCACGAAGAACGCACTGGCGAACAGCAGCAGGACCGAGATCAGGACCAGGAACCAGGGACTCATTCGTCCTCACCGTCCCAACCTTCACGCAGGCCGATGGCCGACAGCTGCAGCGTCTCTATCCGGTGCCCGACGCGGTGCACCACGTCCAACCGGACCCAGGCCGACCGGGGCAGGTCGTCCTCGGGGTCGGGCTCGATATCGGTGGCGGACTGGGCGGCGGGATGCGTCCGGCGGGACTCCGCGAGACCCTCGGCACGCTCGGCGGGGGTGCGGTGGTCGTCGTCGTGCTCGGCGTGCGTCGCGTGGTCGTCGCCGGACCCGAGGCCGGACCCGGCGATGTAGGTGCTCGACGCCGCGGCGGCCGGGGCGAGCCCGGCCTCCTGCAGCAGCTCCTCGGCTGCCGACGGCGCCTCCCGGGCGGCGTCCAGGGCGCCGAGTGCCGCACTGTGACGCACGGTGGCCTCGACGACGGTGAAGTCGCCGTCGGTGGCGAGCCGGCCGAGCCGGGCCAGCACCAGGCCGGCGATCGTCTCGTACTCACCGGCTTCGGGCAGCAGCACCCCGGTGATCTCGGCGACCTCGTCCGGCCGCAGGATCCCGGGCAGCAGCCACGTGCGGTCGGGCAGCCGTTCGGCGCGCCGCGCCTTGGGGTCGTGTTCGTCGGTGATCTCACCGACCAGCTCCTCGACGACGTCCTCCAGGGTCAGCACCCCGGCGGTCCCGCCGTACTCGTCGGCGACGACCGCCATCTGGAAACCGCGCTCGCGCAGCAGGTCGAGCAGACCGTCCAGCGGCATCGTCTCCGGGACCACCGGCAGCTCCGAGACCAGCGCCGACACCGGTACGTGCGCCCGCTGCTCGCGGGGAATGGACACCGCCCGCTTGAGGTGGACCAGGCCCAGCACGTCGTCGGAGTCCTCGCCGATGACGGGGAACCGGGAGTGGCCGGTCTCGGCGGCGGCGGCGATGATCTCCTCGGCCGACTCCACCGACTTGATGAAGCGCACCCGGGGCCGTGGGGTGAGTACGTCGGCGGCGGTCTTGTCGGAGAACGAGATGGACCGGGCCAGCAGGCCGGCGGTGCGGTTCTCCAGGGTGCCCTGCTCGGCGGAGCGGCGAACCAGGCTGGACAGCTCGTCGGGCGATCGGGCCGACCGGAGCTCCTCCTGGGGCTCGATCGAGAACATCCGCAGCACTCCGTTGGCCGCGCCGTTGAGCACCCAGATCAGCGGCTTGAACACCGTCGCGGAGATCCGTGACGCTCCGACGACGGTCTTGGCCGTACCGAGCGGTTCGGCGATGGCCAGGTTCTTGGGCACCAGCTCACCGAAGACCATCGACAGGATGTTGGTGATCACGAGGGCGATCACCACGGCGGCGGTGACGGACGCGCCGTCGCCGAGACCGACGGCACCCAGCGGCGCGCCGATCAGGTCGGCCAGGGCCGGCTGCATGACGAAGCCGAGCGCCAGGGTGGTGAGGCTGATGCCGACCTGGGCGCCCGACAGCTGGGTGGACAGCGTCCGCAGGCCGGTCAGCAGGGACTGGGCACCGGCGTCGCCGTCGGCGGCCTGCCGGGACACGGTGGCCCGGTCGACGGTGATGAGGCTGAATTCGGCGGCGACGTAGAGCGCGGTGAAGGCGATCAGGACGAGGCCGACGCCCAGTCCGATCCACGCGGTGATCATCTGGGCGCGGACATGCGCTGGGGAACTCCAAGCTCTGGACTGCACGGTGGTGCGAGAAGCCCCAACCTACCAAAGGCGGTGGGGGCCGTCGGGCACAGCGTGCCGGGCACGGCGACGAGACGACCGATGTACACGTCGGTCTCGGGTACCCGCTCGGGCGTCCCGCGCACCGCACGCGGGGGGGTGTGGCCGCGGACGGCCGCCCGGGTACACAGCAGCGGTGACCTTCTCGCTCTCCCCGTCCCCGTCCGGTGATCGCTCCCCGGGCCGGTCACGGTCGCGCACCCCGGTCGCCGCGACCCCGCCCACGACGGGCGGTGAGAGCCTGCTCACGGTGCTCGTCGCGTTCGGCGCCAACCTGCTGATCGCGGTGGCCAAGACGGTGGCGGCGACGCTCACGGGTTCGTCGTCGCTGCTGGCCGAGGCGGCGCACTCGTGGGCGGACGCCGGCAACGAGGTGTTCCTGCTGATCGCCGACCGCCGGTCGAAGAAGGCGGCCGACGAGGATCATCCGCTCGGTTACGGGCGGGAGGCCTACGTCTGGTCGATGTTCGCCGCGCTCGGACTGTTCGCCGCGGGATCGGCGGTGTCGCTCACCCACGGCATCTCCGAACTGCGCGATCCGTCGCCGGCGGAGAACTTCCTTCTCGGGTACCTGGTCCTCGCGGTGGCGTTCGTGCTGGAGGGCGTGTCGTTCCTGCAGTCGGTGCGGCAGGCCCGCCGCGAGGCCCGCACGTTGCAGCGGGACCTCATCGAGCACGTCCTGGTCACCTCTGATCCGACCCTGCGCGCGGTGTTCGCCGAGGACGCGGCGGCCCTCGTCGGCCTGATCGTGGCGGCGGCGGGCCTCGCCGCGCACGAGATCACCGGATCTGCGGTGCCGGACGCGGTGGCGTCGATCGTCATCGGCGTCCTGCTCGGGGTGGTGGCGCTGGTGCTGATCAACCGCAACCGACGCTTCCTGGTGGGCGAGGTGGTCGACCCCCGGGTGCGGGCGGCGGCGGTCGAGTCGCTGGTCGCGATGCCCGGGGTGGCGCGGGTGACGTACCTGCGGTTGGACGTCGTCGGCCCCCGCCGGATCAGCCTGATCGCCGACGTCGACCTCACCGGTGACGACCCCGAGTCGCACCTGGCGGTCCGCTTGCGCGACCTGGAGGCACGGTTGGTGGACAGCCCGGTCGTGGTCGGGGCGGTGCTGAGCCTGTCCGCGCCGGACGAGCCCTCGCTGACCCGCTGACCCGCTGAGCCGGCCCCGGCCGGCCTCGCCCCGGCCTGTCCGGCCTGCGCCGCTCTGTCCTGCCTGCCCGGCCCCGGCCGGCGTCGCCCGGCCGTCCGGCCTGCGCCGCCCTGTCCTGCCTGCCCGGCCCTGTGCTGACCCGGCCCGGCCCTGTCCTGACCCGGCCCGGCCCGGCCACCGTCGGTCGTCGCGTCGGCGGCCGACCCGGGGAACACCGCCGGGCCGACACGCGTTCGGCCAGAGGGCCGGTAGAGCGCGGGCCGCTGGGAGTGAGTGATGCCTGCGAAGCGACGTCTGGTCTTCTCCACCGTGCTGGTCGCGGTGCTGGCGCTGCTGCACGGCGTGCCGTGGTTGGTGCTCGTGCTGGCGCCGGGATGGCCCACCGCGGTCACCGTGACCGGCACCGTGCTCGCCGTGGGTGCGGCGGTGGGGTTCCCGGTGGCGATGTGGCAGGGCCACGGCGCGCGGCACCGGGACCGGGCCGCGGTCGCCGGTGACGTCTGGCTCGGCGTGGTCTGGCAGTTGTTCGCGTGGACGCTGGTCGCGGGCGCCGCGGAGCTGGTCGCCGTCGTCGCCGGGGCGGACCGGACGGTCATCCGCGGCATCGCCGTCGTCGCGCTCATCTGGATCGCCGGCCTGCTGCTGTGGGGTCACCGCCAGGCGATGCGGGTGCCGCCGGTCCGCTGGGTCGACGTGCGGCTGCCGCGGCTGGGCGCCGACCTCGACGGGTTCCGCGTGGCGATGATCACCGACACCCACTTCGGTCCCCTCGACCGGAGCCGGTGGTCGGCCGCGGTCGCCGACGTCGTCAACGGTCTGGACGCCGACCTCGTCGCCCACGCCGGTGACATGGCGGACGGCAGCGTGGAGCAGCGACGCGGACAGGCCGCGCCGCTGGCCCGGATGACCGCCCGCGAGGGCCGGGTCTACATCACCGGCAATCACGAGTACATGAGCGGCGCCGCCGCATGGACCGCGCACCTGGAGGACCTCGGCTGGACGGTGCTGCGCAACCGGCACCTGTTGATCCGACGTGGTGCGGCGACGCTGGCGGTCGCCGGTGTGGACGACCGCACGGCGGCGGGTTCGGGGGTGGCGGGGCACGGCACGGATCTGGCCCGGGCCCTGCACGGGGTCGATCCCGACCATCCGGTGCTGCTGCTGTCGCACCAGCCCAGGCAGGTGTCACTCGCCCGGGCCGCCGGGGTCGACCTCCAGTTGTCCGGGCACACCCACGGCGGCCAGATGTGGCCGTTCCACCTGCTCGTCCGGGCGGAGCAGGGTGTGCTGCAGGGGCTGTCACGCCACGGCGACCGCACCCAGCTCTACACCAGCCGCGGGTCCGGGTTCTGGGGTCCGCCGTTCCGGATCTTCGCCCCGAACGAGATCACGCTGCTCACCCTGCGGGCCGGCTGACCACCGGAACCGGCCGGTAACGGCCCGGCGGCGTCAGCCCTCGAACGGCGCTTCGTCCGGGCCGCGGACACCCTCGGGTGTCGCACCCCCGGCCGCCGGTGCGTCACCGGGCACGCCCGGCAACGCCGGCTGCTCGTCGACGGGCGGCGGCGCGACGTCATCGGTCGGCGGCGCGAGCAGCAGATCCAGCTCGGCACCGGCGATCCGCCGGAAGGTCCGCCCGGTGCGGCGCCGGTCCAGCACCGCCACCTCCAGCTGCGCGCCGGTCAGGGTGCGCGGCGCACTGTCACCGACGGTGCCCAGCGCGGTCGCGGCCGACCGCAGGGCCACCCCGAGCGACCAGCCGGCGGTGAACGACTCGCGCATCGACGCGACCACGGGCTCGGTGGTGCCACCCATCACCAGGAACGTCGTCTCGTCGGAGATCGAACCGTCGTAGGAGATCTGGTACAGCTGGTCGACGCCGCCGTTCTCGGCCACCTCGCCGACGCAGATGCCGACCTCGAACGGCTTCTGGTGCTCGGAGAAGATCGAGCCGAGCGTCTGGGCGTAGGCGTTGGCCAGCCACCGCCCCGTGACGTCCCGGCGGTCGTAGGAGTACCCGCGCACGTCGGCGAGCCGGATACCGGCCGTCCGGAGGTTCTCGAACTCGTTGTAGCGCCCCACCGCGGCGAACCCGAGGCGGTCGTAGATCTCGCTGACCTTGTGCAGGCTCGGCGAGTGGTTCTCGGCGACGAACAGCACACCGTCGGCGAAGGTGGTGGCGATGACGCTCCGGCCCCGGGCGATGCCCTTGCGGGCGTACTCGGAGCGGTCGCGCATGAACTGCTCGGGCGACGCGTAGATCGGCATGGACATTCAGCGGCCCCCCAGGGTCGTTCTCACGGTCGGCACGCGGGACTCAGCCACCCGGCCGTTGCAGTCGGCCGGCGACGACCGCCTCGGACACCCGGCCCACCTCGGCGGCCGGCAGCTTCACGGCACCCACGGCGGTCATCACCACGACGCTCGGGTAGATCCGACGGGCGAGATCGGGCCCGCCGGTGGCGGAATCGTCGTCGGCGGCGTCGTAGAGCGCCTCGACGGCGGCGCGGACGGCGCCGGCCTCGTCGGCCTGGGGATCGTGCCGCTTCTTCAGGGCCGAACGCGCGAACACCGACCCGGACCCGACGGCGTGGTAGTCGTTCTCCTCGTAGCGGCCGCCCGCCACGTCGTAGGAGTAGATCCGGCCGGGCCGCAGGGACTCGTCGTTCTGCGCCAGCCGGGCCGCGGCCCGGTCGGTGTCGTACCCGGCGAAGAGCGGGACCACGGCGAGCCCCTGCATCGCCGCACCGAGGTTGCCGCGGATCATGGCGGCCAGCCGGTTCGACTTGCCGTCCAGCGACAGCCGGACACCCTCGATCTTCTCGTAGTGCTCGAGCTCCAACTGGAACAACCGGACCATCTCGACCGCGAGGCCCGCGGTGCCGGCGATGCCGACCGCGGAGAACGAGTCGGTGACGAAGACCTTCTCGATGTCGCGCTGGGCGATCATCGGCCCCATGGTCGCCCGGCGGTCACCGGCCATCACGACCCCGTCGGCGAAGGTCAGCGCGACGATCGTGGTGCCGTGCGGGAGTTCGGGGACCACCCCGGGCGAGCCGGCCGCGCCGCGCCCCGGCAGCAGCTGCGGCTCCGCCTCGGCGATGAAATCGGTGAACGACCCGGTACCCGGGGGTGAGGTAGCGGGCCGGGACGGCGGACACCGGCCAGGGTGCGGTCACACCACACCCCCGGGCGGTGCCGCGGTCGGGACGACGGGTCGACCGACGATCACTGGCCGCCCTTCTGCACGTACGCGCGCACGAAGTCCTCGGCGTTGGTCTCCAGGACGTCGTCGATCTCGTCGAGGATGTCGGTGGTGTCGGACGCGAGCTTGTCGCGGCGCTCCTGACCGGCAGCCGAGGAGGCGGCGTCGTCGGCGTCGTCGGAGCCGCCGCCGCCCTGCCTGGTGGTCTGTTCCTGTGCCATGTGCTGACCTTTCCGCGGGATGAGTCAAACAGTACCCAGCGGCACCGACAGCGCCGGTGACCGACCGCACCGGCCGGGTCCGTCAGCGGTCGGCGCCACCGGCGGTCAGCGCCGGGTGAGCGCCTCGACGAGCTGGACGGCGTCCTCGGCCTCGTCGAGCAACGGCCCGACGTGGGCCTTCGTCCCCCGGGTGGGCTCGAGGGTGGGGATCCGCACCAGCGACTCCCGGCCGACGTCGAAGATCACCGAGTCCCACGACGCGGCCGCCAGCCGGTCGGCGTACTGCGAGACGCAGCGCCCCCGGAAGTAGGCGCGGGTGTCCTCCGGCGGGTCGGTGACCGCGGCGAGCACCTCGTTCTCGGTGACGATGCGCTCCATGGAGCCGCGCGACACCAACCGGTTGTACAGGCCCTTGTCCAGCCGGACGTCGGAGTACTGCAGGTCGACCATGGCCAGTCGCGGCGCCGCCCAGCCGAGCCCGTCCCGCTCCCGGAAGCCCTCCAGCAGACGGAGTTTCGCCGGCCAGTCGAGTTCGCCGGCCAACTGCATGGGGTCGACGGCGAGCCGGTCGAGCACGTCCAGCCAGCGCCGCAGCACGTCGGCGGTCTGCTCGTCGACGTCGTCGCCGTAGGTCGCCTCGACGTAGGCGGCCGCCGACTCGGCGTAGGCGCGCTGCACGTCCAGACCGGTGAACTGGCGGCCGTCGGCCAACGGCACCAACGCCGTCAGGCCCGGGTCGTGGGAGATCTGGTGGACCGCCGTGACCGGGGAGGCGAGCTCGACGGGCGGCATCGGCCAGCCCGATTCGATCATGCTCAGGACGAGCGCCGAGGTGCCCACCTTCAGGTACGTGGCGACCTCGGACAGATTGGCGTCGCCGATGATCACGTGCAGTCGGCGGTACTTGTCGGCGTCGGCGTGCGGCTCGTCGCGGGTGTTGATGATGCCCCGCTTGAGGGTGGTCTCCAGCCCCACCTCGACCTCGATGTAGTCACTGCGCTGGGCCAGCTGGTAGCCGTCCCGCTCCCCCTGCGGCCCGATGCCGACCCGGCCGGAGCCGGCGAAGACCTGGCGGGAGGCGAAGAACGGCAACAACCCGCTGACGATGGCCGGGAACGGGGTGTCGCGCGAGCAGAGGTAGTTCTCGTGGGTGCCGTAGGAGGCGCCCTTGCCGTCGACGTTGTTCTTGTACATGTGGATCGGCTTCGCCCCGGGCACCGCGCCGGCCAGCCGCGCCGCGGTCTCCATCACCCGCTCGCCGGCCTTGTCGAAGATCACCGCGTCGCGCGGGTTGGTGACCTCGGGCGCGGAGAACTCCGGGTGCGCGTGGTCCACGTACAGCCGCGCACCGTTGCTGAGGATGACGTTCGCCGCGCCGATGTCGTCCGGGTCCGGCGAGGCGCTGCCGAACAGTCCGGCGAGGTCATAGCCGCGGGCGTCCCGTGACGGGGACTCCACCTCGTAGTCCCACCGCGGGCGGCGGGCGCGCGGGGCCGCCACGGACGCGGCGTAGGCGAGCACGACGTGGGTCGAGGAGATCACCGGGTTGACCGAGGGCTCGGTCGGGATGGAGATCCCGTACTCGACCTCGGTGCCCATGATGCGTCGGACGGTCATGCGTCAAACCTATCCGGCGCTCGGCGCGCGACGACCGTCGCGGACCGGACGGCCGCCGGACCGCTTCCCGACGGTGGCCCGCGCCCGGCCCTGGCGGGGTGACGATGGGAGGCGCCACCGACGGGGCGGCGGCCAGGGGGGGACGGCGATGAGACGGGCACTGCGGATCGGGGCGACGCTGTGGGCGGTGCAGCCACTGCTGATCGTCGTGGAGCTGGGGGTCGCGCTGGCGGCGGCGTCCGCGGCGGTGCCGCTGTCCACACTGCTCGTCGACCGGTCGATCAGCGACCTCGGGGCCGACCGGCAGAACTGGGTGGTGCTGGGCGGACCGGAGCCGGTCCAGTCACCGGCCTGGGTCACCATGGACGCCGCGTTCGTGGTCTTCGGGCTGCTGATGGCGGCCGGGGCGGTCATGCTCCGGTCCCGGCTGCCCCGCGGCCTGCCGGCCACCGTGGTGACCGCGCTGTGGGTCGTCGTCGGGCTCAGCGCGGCCGGTGCGGGTCTGGTGCCGCTGCACGTCGACCAGCAGGCCCACGTCGCACTGTCGGCCCCGGCGCTGCTGCTGCAACCGGTCGCGACGGTGCTGCTGGCGACGGTGCTGCCAGGCCGGTGGCGGTGGGCCACCATGGTCGTCGGCGTGCTGTCCGTCGTCGGTGCCGTCGGCTACCTGGGCCGCACGTCGACGGCGGTCGGGTCGGGCGCCTTCGAACGGTTGGCGCTCTGGCCGGCGTATCTGTGGCTGCCGGTGGTCGCGCTGGTGCTGGTCGCGGGAACGCGACAGCCCGGCCCGCGGGAGGCGGACCGGGCTGTGCGCTGACGCGCGGCTAGAGGTACTGGCCGGTGTTGGCTGCGGTGTCGATGGACCGCGAACCCTCGGAGTTCTTACCCGAGACCAGGGTGCGGATGTAGACGATCCGCTCCCCCTTCTTGCCCGAGATCCGCGCCCAGTCGTCCGGGTTCGTGGTGTTGGGCAGGTCCTCGTTCTCGGCGAACTCGTCGACGATGGCGTCCATCAGCTGCGACACCCGCAGACCGCTGGTGCCGTACTCGATCTTGCTCTTGATCGCCGCCTTCTTGGCCCGGTCGACGATGTTCTGGATCATCGCTCCGGAGTTGAAGTCCTTGAAGTACAGGACCTCCTTGTCGCCGTTGGCGTAGGTCACCTCGAGGAAGCGGTTCTCCTCGGTCTCGGTGTACATCCGCTCGACGGTCGTCTGGATCATCGCCTGGATGGTGCCCTGACGGTCGCCGCCGAACTCGGCGAGATCCTCGGCGTTGATGGGCAGCTCGGCCGTGAGGTACTTGGAGAAGATGTCCCGGGCGGACTCGGCGTCCGGCCGTTCGATCTTGATCTTCACGTCGAGCCGGCCGGGCCGCAGGATGGCCGGGTCGATCATGTCCTCACGGTTGGAGGCGCCGATGACGATGACGTTCTCCAGGCCCTCGACGCCGTCGATCTCGCTGAGCAGCTGCGGGACGATCGTCGTCTCAACGTCGCTAGACACGCCCGACCCGCGGGTCCGGAAGATCGAGTCCATCTCGTCGAAGAAGACGATGACCGGGGTGCCGTCGGACGCCTTCTCGCGGGCCCGCTGGAAGATCAGCCGGATGGTCCGCTCGGTCTCGCCGACGTACTTGTTGAGCAGCTCCGGTCCCTTGATGTTGAGGAAGTAGCTGGTCATGTGCTCGAGCCCCCGCGCCGCGGCGATCTTCTTGGCCAGCGAGTTCGCGACCGCCTTGGCGATCAGCGTCTTGCCGCAGCCGGGCGGGCCGTAGAGCAGCACACCCTTCGGCGGCCGCAGCTGGTACTCGCGGAACAGCTCCTTGTGTAGGAACGGCAGCTCCACCGCGTCGCGGATCTGCTCGATCTGCCGTTGCAGCCCGCCGATGTCGCTGTAGTCGACGTCCGGCACCTCCTCGAGGACGAGGTCCTCGACCTCGGCCTTGGGCACCTTCTCGTAGGCGTAGCCCGCCTTGGAGTCCACCAGCAGCGAGTCTCCGGGCTTGAGCGACTGCTCCAGCAGCGGCGCCGCGAGCCGGACGACCCGCTCCTCGTCGGCGTGCCCGACCACCAGCGCCCGATCGCCGCCGAGCACCTCGCGCAGACTGCTGACCTCGCCGACCAGCTCGAAGGAGCCACCCTCGACCACGGTCAGCGCCTCGTTGAGCCGCAGCTGCTGACCGGGGGTCAGCTCGGCGACGGTCACCGACGGAGATGCGGCGAGCCGCATCCGGCGGCCGGACGTGTAGACCTCGACCGTGCCCTCGGGACCGGCCTCGATGAAGACGCCGTAGCCGCTGGGCGGCTGGGCGAGCCGGTCGACCTCCTCCTTCAACTGCAGGAGCTGGCTGCGCGCGTCGCGCAGGGTCGTCACGAGCTTCTCGTTGCGCTCGGACAGGGCCTCGACCTGGGCCTGGGCCTCGGTGAGACGCCGTTCGAGCGGACGGGTGTCGGCTCCGGAGCCCGCCAACCGGCGGCGGGCCACGGTGAGTTCCTCGTTGAGTGCGCGGATGTGTGCGCGCAACTCGTCGGTGTTTGCCTGGGTGGCGTCCGAACGTCCCCCAGTTGGTCCCATATCGGGCATCGGGGCCCCCTTCACCTGGCGGCACGGATCACTGGCCGCCTGTTCACCCTACCGAACTGTCCCGCGGGCCCGGCGGGGACGCGTGCGGCGTGTGCACGTCCGATGTACGCGCGGTGGCCGTCAGGCCCCGGTCGGGGCGTCCGGCACCTCGACCGCCACCGCTGCGGTCGCCGTCGCCGTCGCCGTCGCAGTCGCCGCCGCCGCGGCCGCCCGGCTGGTCGGGTGGTCGGTGCCGGTGGCCGTGGTGCGGCGCTGCGGCTTCGGCGCCACCACCCCCGGGGCCAGCCGCCGGGCGGTCAGCAGGAACGCGGTGTGGCCGATCATCCGGTGCTCCGGACGCACCGCGGCGCCGACCAGATGCCAGCCCCGCTGCATGGTCTCCCAGCCGTACGGCTCGGTGTAGCCGGTGTCCTCCCGGATCTCCTCGGCCATCCGGGACAGCTGGGTGGTGCTGGAGACGTAGACCGTGAGGACGCCGCCGGGCACCAGGTTGGCGGCCACCATCGGCAGCATCTCCCACGGTTCGGCCATGTCCAGCACGATCCGGTCGACCTCACCGACATGGGCGGCCGCGTCACCGATGCGGAGCGACCAGTTCACCGGTCGCTCCCGGAAGAAGGTCTCGACGTTGCGCTCGGCGTGCACCGCGTGGTCCTCGCGGACCTCGTAGGAGATGACCTCCCCACCCGGCCCGACGGCCCGCAGCAGCGAACACGTCAGCGCACCAGAGCCGGCGCCGGCCTCCAGCACCCGGGCGCCCGGGAAGATGTCGCCCCAGGCGACGATCTGCGCGGAGTCCTTCGGGTAGATGACCGCCGCGCCGCGCGGCATCGACAGCACGTAGTCGGTCAGCAGCGGCCGCAGCGCCAGGTAGCTGGTGCCCGCGGCCGAGGCGATGACGCTGCCTTCGGGCCGACCGATCAGGTCGTCGTGCAGCAGGGCGCCGCGGTGCGTGTGGTAGGTGGCACCCGCCTCGAGAACGACCGTGTACTTGCGGCCCTTCGGATCGGTCAACTGCACCCGGTCACCGGCTGTGAACGCCGCCATGTCACTGTCCTCTTGCTCTGCTGTCTGCGCTGGGAGCGGGTCACCGCGGGGTCGCGCCCGGGAGATCCTCGCGTCGCAGTACACCCTGTGGTTGGCCGTCTTGACCAATCAGCAGGAAGTACAGGGCCGGTACCCGGCGGAGCTGGTCCTGGATCTCGGCGCTGTCGTCACTGAACAGCACGACGGTGTCGGGCCCCACCCGTTGACCGGCTCTGGCCGCCGGCGCCGCGGGGGTACGGGCCGCCAGCGACCGCGCGGCCGGCGGGTCGAGCACCGCCTCCACCACCCCGTCCGCCCCCAGCAGCAACACCTCGCGGTCGGCCGCGGCGGTCAGCGCGAACTCCACCGGCGTCTCGGCCGGCAGCCGGACCACCGGACGGGCCACGCTCAGCGGATCGAAGTCCGCGGGCCAGCCGGGCGGCTCACGGTCGGTCTGCTCGTCGCGGGCGCCGACGGCGATGTACAACGCCATCGCGAGGGCGATCGCCCCCTGCACGATGGCCGACCGTGAGCCGTCCACCAGCCGGTACACGCCCCACCCGGCCAGCAGGACGCCGATGACGTAGCCACCGACCGCGGCGGTGACGGTGCCGGTCCGGCGGTTGCCCGATCGCTGCCAGATGCCCGCCCGCAGCACCCGGCCACCGTCCAACGGCAACGCCGGCAGCAGGTTGAACACGGTGATGATGCCGTTGGCGACGGCCATCTCGATGGCGATGAGCCAGAGCACCGACGACGGCTGCAGCGTGGCGGTCACGGCGGCGAAGACGCCGGTGAGCAGGGCCGACACCACCGGTCCGGCGCCGGCGACGAGTGCCTCCTCGCGCGCGGTCCGTGGGATCCGGTCGATCTCGGACACCCCGCCGAGCAGGAACAGCTGCACCCGGGTGACTCCTACCCCGAAGCGCTGGGCCATCACGCAGTGACCGAGCTCGTGCAGCAGCACGCTGACGCCCAGCAGGGCCGCGAGCAGCACCGCGACCGCGTAGGCGCCGGGATCGGACAGGGTGGGCACGAGGCTCTCCACCACCGGCCCGGCCATCACCGCGATGACGGCGACGGACACGAACCAGGACGGCGTCACGCTGATCGGGACGCCCAGCAGACGGCCGGCCGGGAGGCCGCGCGTCCAGCGGGCGTACGCCGCGCCGGTCCCGGTCATCGGGCGAGCGTAGCGGCCGGCGTCACGGGCCCGGGAACGGTGCGCGAGCGGGACACGGGCTCAGAGGGTGGACGCACGGCCGGCAGGGCGACCGGAATCGTGTCCCGCGGTGGGCTCCCGCGGTGCCGGGACGTGACCGGACCCGACGCGGGCGACCCGGCGCATCTGCTTGTCGGCGTTGACCGCGGCGTCACCGACCCGGAACGCCTGCGCGATGGTCGGCTGCTGCGGGCACGACGCACCGGCCACCGCCACCGAGAACGGGCCACCGGCGACCTCGCCGCGGGCGAGCACCGCCTGCCGCAGGACGTGGACCAGCTCGTCCACCGGAGGGGCGTCCCGGTCGACCAGACGCAGCAACGCGAACTCGTCGCCGCCGGTGCGGCACACGGTCGTCCGGGGCGGGGCGGTGGCCGCCGCGACCTCGGCCATCGCCCGGATCAGGGCGTCGCCGGCCTCGTGCCCGCGACTGTCGTTGGCCTCCTTGAGGCCGTCGATGTCGGCGACCACGACGTCGGCCCGCAGGGTGCCGTCGGTGAGCGCGGCCTCGGCGGCCTCGACGGCCTCCGACCAGGCCCGGCGGTTGCCGAGGCCGGTGAGCGGGTCGAGCCGCGCCTCCTCCCGGGCGTCGGAGATCTCCCGGTCGAGCCGGACGGTGCTGTGGGCCAGTTCGCGGCGGTCCCCCGCGAGCAGCGCGACCAGACCGATCGGTACGGCCACCAGGACCAGGGTCATCGGCAGGCCCAGGCCGGTCGCCACCGCACAGAACCCGATGACCGCCAGCGCCGCGTCGATGGCGAAGGTCCACGCCATCGGGCGCAGGATCGGTGTCACGCCGTCGCCCAGTGCCGCGGCGCGCAACGCACCGGACCCCAGGTCGAAGACGAACTGGGCGGCCAGTGCCAGCAGGAGGACCCGCCAGCGCGCCGGATCCGGCTCGGTCACCCCGGTCAGCGACAGGACCAGCACGGGGCCGACGCAGTGCCAGCCGTTGAGCGCGCGGATCGCCAGCGTGCGCACGATCTCCCGCGGCGCCCGGCCGAGGTGCGGGTCGCCGAGCAGCTGGGCGAGCAGCACCGCCAGCGGTACCAGCCCCAGCGGCAGCAGGAAGAGCATGCCGATGAGGGCCGGCTCGGTCGGCACCGTGCTGTGTACGGCCGTGCTCCGACGCCTCACGTGTTGGAAAACCGTGCGGAACGCGACGGCATAGAGCCCGATCAGGACGACCAGGGCGATGACGTCCTGAATCGTCAGGTCGCGAACGCCCATCGCGGTGACGAGCGCCACCATCACGAACCCACCGCCGAGCAGCACGCGGCTCATCGCTTCCAGACGCTGTCGCCTCCGGGTCGACGGTCCCGTCGCTTGAACTACGGCCTGCGCATGTCGATCAGACCGGCTCACGGACCGGCGCCTGTCAGCCGGATCGCCACGGGTCCAGCGCCACGTCGTCCAGCCGCCAGGTGCCCCAGCCGACCGGCTCGAAACGGAGGGTGAGGTACTGGACGCCGGACGCCCCGCGGACATCGGGCACCGTGAGGGGCGCAGACGCCGCCCAGGACGCGCCACCGTCCACCCGGTGCGTCACGGTCGCCGTAGTGCCGTCCACGTTCTGCGCCGTCACCGTCACCTTGAGCCAGGACGAGGACGGGCCGGTCAGCCGCTGGGTGAAGAACCGCAGCTCGGCGGCGAAGTGGTCGGTGGTGCGCAGGGTGCCGGACGCCCCGGGCAGCAGGGAGACGGAGCGGCGATCGGTGGGGTTCCACACCCGCCAGGGCTCGTTGCCCCAGCTGATGAAGGCGCCACCGCTGAACTGCCAGTGGGCGGCGGACTCGGCGTCGCCACCCACGAGGAGCGTGTACAGCCGCTCGTCGCCCCAGGGCGCGAAGACGGAGTTCCAATTGACCAGGTCCATCGCCGGGAACAGGTTGAGATCGAGCGTCACCGGCCCCACGGCCACGTCGAGCGCGCCCGGGATCGTCGCGGTCACCGTCGGTGGCGGCGGTACGGGCACGGGGGTCTCGTCGGCACCGGCCGGGACCGCACCCGCCAACTGCACCGCCACCGCGAGGGCGACGGCAGCGCCGACCCACCGCACACGTCGCCCACCATCAGTCACCACGAGTACCCGCACACCCCTCTCCCTGCTGCAAATTGTACCCAGCGCTGTCGCGGAAGCACAGAACGTTGCACCCGGCTGGGCTCCGTGCTCCGAACGGTGGAATGGCGCGACGCTGGGTGCACGCCGCCACCGCAGGATGCTCGGGCGTGGGGTGGGGCGGGTCAGCCGTTCGGTGCAGTGGCTCCAGAACCGGGGCAGGGGCGGCGGCCCTGTCCGGGAGGGCGGACGACGGGTGACGGGGTCGAACGGCCGTCGCCGGCCGCGTCCGCCTGGCGGGGCACGTAGCCCGGTCATGGCCAACGGGGGTCGGACAGGCACTCGTCGGCGGAGTCCGCCGGGCCAGGCCCGCCGCCCGGTCATGGAGTACGGGGGTGGGACAGACACCCGCCGGCCGGGCCCGCCGCCCGGTCGTGGGAGACGGACGGCGGGCCGGGGGCGGGAGCGCAGGACAGCCGACGCGGGTCGGGCTCGGCCGTCGGCCTGCTGCCGCGGCGAGACCGGGAGGGGACGGAGCGGCGCCGGGAGGGTTCAGAGCCGGCAGGACCGGATGTCGGACGCCAGGATCGCCTTGGCCCCGAGCTCGACGAGGGCGTCCATCACAGGGTTGGCGTCGTGGCGGGGCACCATGGCGCGGACCGCGGCCCAGTCGGGATCGGCCAGCGGGGCGACGGTCGGCGACTCGAGCCCGGGGGTGATCTCGACGGCCCGCTCGAGCAGCGCCCGCGGGCAGTCGTAGTCGAGCATCAGGTACTGCTGGGCGAGGACGACGCCCCGCAGCCGGTTGACGACCTGCCGAGCGGCGGGCGAGAGCTCGCGCTGCGACTGGCCGATGACGACCGCCTCGGAGCTGCAGATCGTGTCGCCGAAAGCGACCAGCCCGTGTTGGCGCAGGGTGCGACCCGACCCGACGACGTCGGCGATCGCGTCGGCCACACCGAGCTGGATGGAGATCTCGACGGCTCCGTCCAGGCGGATCACGTCGGCGGTCACGCCGCGGGCGGCGAGGTCGGCGCGGACGAGGTTCGGGTACGCGGTCGCCACCCGGATGCCCTCGAGGTCCTGGACGGTCCAGTCCCGGCCGCCCGGGGCGGCGTACCGGAACGTCGAGTGGCCGAAGCCGAGACCGAGCTCCTCGTTCACCGTCGACTGGGACTCGGCGGCGAGGTCACGACCGGTGAGACCGAGGTCGAGCTCACCCGAGCCGACGTAGATCGCGATGTCCTTGGGGCGGAGGAAGAAGAACTCGACGTCGTTGGCCACGTCGATGACGGTCAGGTCGCGGGCGTCGGTGCGCTGGCGGTACCCGGCCTCGCGCAGCATCGCGGAGGCGGGTTCGCTCAGGGTGCCCTTGTTGGGCACGGCGAGGCGGAGCATGGGTGGTCCTTTCGTCGGGCGCCCGGTCACGTCGACGGACGGCGGCCGGGCAGGGAGGTCAACGGGTCACGGGGTCGGCCGGCAGGCTCGCGCCCCGGTGTGGCCGGGCGGCGGATCGGCGTCGCGTCGTCGACGGCGGTCCGCCGCAATGACACGGGCAACGAGAGCCGCACCGCCGCTACAGATGTCGGTACACCTGCTCCAAGGTGATCCCACGGCCGACCATGATGACCTGGGCCCGGTAGATGAGCTGAGAGATCTCCAGGGCGAGCGCGTCGTCGCCCTCGTGCTCGGCGGCCAGCCACACCTCGCCGGCCTCCTCGATCAGCTTCTTGCCCTGGGCGTGGACACCGGCGTCGAGCGCGGCGACGGTTCCGGACCCGTCCGGTCGGGTGGCCGCCCGGTCCAGCAGCTCGGCGAACAGGGAGTCGAAGGTCTTCACAGGGGCCGATTCTCCCAGACTCCGAACGCGGTTCCGTCCGCGCGGCGCAGGGGTCGTGCGCGTCCGACTCCGCACGGTCGGTGCTGGCCGGTCTCGGCGCCGGGTACCCCTCCCCGGAACCTGGACGGGCAGCCTGCGGGCCGGTCAGTCCCGCCCACACCGCCGAGCCGCGCGAGCACCGGGTCGACCGACCGACCGCGGCAGCCACCGACGTCGCGCGGGGCCGGCTCGGCTCCAGCCGGTGGGCCAGCGCGGACCAGCCCCAAGACAGACGGCCCGGACTGGCCGGACCGTTCGCGCGACGACCGCCATCTTGGCGCCGAGCGCCGGCTCGGCCGCGACCGACGGCTCGCCCATCCGGCACGCACCACCACACGGGCGACGCCGACCCGGGCCGTGGCGCCGCTCACCACTCAGGTGAGACGGGCAGCCTTCGACCGCGCCCGGCCGGCCGCCTTGGCCGCCGTGGCGACCTCGGGCGTGCGGGTGGGTTTGATGACCGTCTTGCGGGTGGTCCCGCTCGGCTCGCGGCCGCGCAGCACCGGTCGCAGGAACGTCCCGGTGTGGGAGCCCACCGTGGCGGCGATGGTCTCGGGTGTGCCCTCGGCCATCACCCGTCCACCACCGGAACCACCTTCCGGACCCATGTCGATGATCCAGTCGGCGGTCTTGATGACGTCGAGGTTGTGCTCGATCACGATGACGGTGTTGCCCTTGTCGACCAGACCGTTGATCACCCCGAGCAGCTTCTCGACGTCGGCGAAGTGCAGACCGGTGGTCGGCTCGTCCAGCACGTAGACGGTCCGGCCGGTGGAGCGCTTCTGCAGCTCGGACGCCAGCTTCACGCGCTGCGCCTCACCGCCGGACAGCGTGGTCGCCGGCTGGCCCAGCCGCACGTAGCCCAGGCCCACCTCGACGAGCGTCTTGAGGTGACGGTGGATAGGCCCGATCGCCTCGAAGAACGTCGCCGCCTCCTCGATCGTCATGTTGAGGACCTCGGCGATGTTCTTGCCCTTGTAGTGCACCTCGAGCGTCTCGCGGTTGAAGCGGGCGCCCTTGCAGACCTCGCACGGCACGTAGATGTCCGGCAGGAAGTTCATCTCGATCTTCAGCGTGCCGTCGCCCGCACACGCCTCGCAGCGGCCGCCCTTGACGTTGAACGAGAACCGACCCTGCTGGTACCCGCGGACCTTGGCCTCCGTCGTGGAGGTGAAGAGCTTGCGTACGTGGTCGAAGACGCCGGTGTAGGTCGCCGGATTGGACCGCGGCGTGCGGCCGATCGGCGACTGGTCGACGCCGACGACCTTGTCGACCTGCTCGACCCCGGTGACCCGGATGTGCCTGCCGGGGATGAGCTGCGCCCGGTTGATCCGGTTGGCCAGCACTGCGTGCAGGATGTCGTTGACCAGCGTCGACTTGCCGGACCCGGACACGCCGGTGACGGCGAGGAGGGTGCCCAACGGGAACTTGACCGTCAGGTTCCGGAGGTTGTTCTCCTTGGCGCCGACGACCGTGAGCATCCGGTCCTTGTCGATGGGGCGACGGGTGAGCGGCACCGGGATCTCGCGCCGGCCCGAGATGTAGGCGCCGGTGAGGGACTCCTCGGAGGCCTCGAGCTCGGCGACCGACCCGCTGACCACGACGTTGCCGCCGTGCTCTCCCGCGCCCGGCCCGATGTCGACGACCCAGTCGGCGATCCGGATGGTGTCCTCGTCGTGCTCGACGACGATGAGGGTGTTGCCGAGGTCGCGGAGCCGGGTCAGCGTCTGGATCAACCGGTGGTTGTCGCGTTGGTGGAGGCCGATGGACGGCTCGTCCAGCACGTAGAGGACACCGACGAGACCGGACCCGATCTGGGTGGCGAGCCGGATGCGCTGGGCCTCGCCGCCGGACAGCGTCGCCGCCGGCCGCGACAGCGACAGGTACTCCAACCCGACGTCGAGCAGGAAGCCCAGCCGCGCCGCGACCTCCTTGAGCACCGGCTCGGCGATCATCCGGTCGCGCTCGGACAGCACCAGGTTCGGGAAGAACTTCTCCGCCTCGCCGATGGACATCGACGAGATCGTGGCCAGGTTGACCTCACTGACCACCCCGTCGTCGCCGGTGACCTGGACCGTGACGGCGAGAATCTCGGGACGCAGCCGGCTGCCCCTACACGCCGGGCAGGGCACCTCCCGCATGTACCCCTCGTACTTCTCGCGGGAGTAGTCGGACTCGGTCTGCGCCGCCCGCCGCTCGAGGAACGGGATGACGCCCTCGTACTCGGCGTAGTACGAACGCTGCCGGCCGTAACGGTTCTTGTAGCTGACGTGGACCTGGTCCTTGGATCCCTTGAGGATCGCGGTGCGCGCCTTCTCCGGCAGGCGGTGCCAGGGGACGTCGACCGAGAAGCCCATGGCCGAGCCGAGGCCCTCCAGCAGTCGACCGAAGTACTCGCTGGTCTGGCCGCCGGCCCACGGGTGCACGGCCCCCTGCCGCAGGGTGAGCTCGGTGTCGGGGACGACCAGCTCCGGGTCGACCTCCTTGCGGGTGCCGAGGCCGGAGCACTCCGGGCAGGCGCCGAACGGCGAGTTGAACGAGAACGACCGCGGCTCCAGCTCGTCCAGGGCCAGCGGGTGGTCGTTCGGACAGGCCATCTTCTCGGAGTAGCGCCGGAAGCGGGCCTTGGGGTCGTCCTCCGGTTCGTCCACGAACTCGAGCACCACGATGCCCTCGGCCAGCCGCAGTGCGGTCTCCACCGAGTCGGTGATGCGCTGCCGGGACGTCATCTTGGCGGTCAGCCGGTCGATGACGACGTCGATCGAGTGCTTCTCCTGCTTCTTCAGCGCGGGCACGTCGGCGATGAGGCTGACGGTGCCGTCCACCCGCACTCGTGAGTAGCCCTGGCTCGTCAGCGACGACAGCAGGTCGACGAATTCGCCCTTGCGCTCACGGACGACCGGCGCGAGCACCTGGAAGCGGGTGCTGTCGGGCATCTCGAGGACGCGGTCGACGATGGCCTGCGGGGTCTGCTTGGTGACGAACTCGCCGCAGATCGGGCAGTGCGGACGGCCGATCCGGGCGAACAGCAGCCGGAGGTAGTCGGAGATCTCGGTGATGGTGCCGACCGTGGACCGCGGGTTGCGCGAGGTCGACTTCTGGTCGATGGACACCGCCGGCGACAGACCTTCGATGAAGTCGACGTCGGGCTTGTCCATCTGCCCGAGGAACTGCCGCGCGTAGGACGACAACGACTCGACGTAGCGCCGCTGCCCCTCGGCGAAGATGGTGTCGAAGGCGAGGGAGGACTTCCCGGATCCCGACAGACCGGTGAAGACGATGAGCGCGTCACGGGGCAGATCGAGGTCCACGTTGCGCAGATTGTGTTCGCGGGCTCCGCGGACGACCAGACGTTCCATCACGGGATCCCATGCTAGGCGGAGGTACCGACAGTGACCTTCTTCCTGCCCCGCCGGACCCTCCCGCAGGCCGTTCTGTGAGCGATCGAACACCTGTTCCGACCGGTGGGGCGACGAACCGGTCGCTCCCGGTTGCGGTCACCGGATGACCGGCAGCAGGGACGTGCCGCCCCGGCCGGTCAACACCTCGAGCAACCCGACCGGATCGGCCACCGCGGCGACGACCTGGAGGCTCCGGCGCACGGCCGCCGCCGGTGCCGCGGGTCCACCCACCGCCGCGATCAGGTCGAGCAGGTGCACGGTCTGCTCCATCACCGCCACCTCCAGCAGAGCGGCCACCGTGACGGAGCCGAGCACCGGATGCCCCACCACCCGGTCCGGCGGCACGGCCCGCAACCGAGCGGCGAAGGACGGTTCGGTGACCCCCCGGAACCGGTCGACGAGGTCGGCGGTGGACAGCGCGGCCGCCGTCCGGACCGCCGCGTCGGCCACGGCCGGCGCGGCGGCGGAGGCGAGGCCGTCGGCGCGGTTGTAGGCGCGCAGGATGCCCGCCCCGTCGGTGACGGCCGCCCGACCGTCGGTGACGGCCGCCCGACCGTCGACGCCGGCGGACAGGAAGCCGAGCAGTTCGTCGGGAACCGGAGCGACGTGGGCGTACAGCTCGCGGACGGTCCACCCCGCCAGCCGTGTCGGCGTCGACCACTGCGCCGCGGTCAGGGTGGCGCCCCGTTCGGCCCAGGTCGTCCAGAGTCCGTGGACCAGATCGCCGTCGGACCGGTCTGATTCCGTGTCGTCGAAGACGTCGTCCATGACCGTCCAGCGTAGGTCGGAGGGGCACTGTCGGCACGGCTGTCTAAGGTGGGCGCCATGTCGGAATACAGCGGTCACGTCGATCCCGGCGGGGCGCCCGTCACCCGCTCGCTGGAGCACCTGAGCATCACCAAACTGTCGGTCGGCCCGATGGACAACAACGCCTATCTGCTCGTCTGCGCGGCGACCGGTGATGCCCTGCTCATCGACGCGGCCGCCGAGCCCGAGCGGCTCACCGAGGCGCTGGACCTCGCCCGTCGACGGCTGCGCACCATCGTCACGACGCATCAGCACCAGGATCACTGGCAGGCACTGGAGGCCGTCACCGGCCAGGGCGGCGCCACTCTCGTCGCGCACCGCGACGACGCGGAGGCGCTGCCGGTCCCGACGGACGTGTTCCCGGAACAGGGCACCGCGTACGCCGTGGGCGAGTGCCCGATCGAGTTCATCCACCTGCGCGGGCACACGCCCGGTTCACTGGCGGTGCTCTACCGCGACCCGGCAGGCAGCCCGCACCTGTTCACCGGTGACTCGCTCTTCCCCGGCGGCCCCGGCAGGACCGGCTCCCCCGCGGCCTTCGCGTCCCTGATGGACGACCTCTCCCAGCGCATCTTCGACGTCCTCCCGGACGACACGTGGGTGTACCCGGGTCACGGCGACGACACCACCCTCGGCGCGGAACGCCCGCACCTGGCGGAATGGCGCGAGCGGGGCTGGTGACCGGCCGGTCCACCGGTCCACGGCAGAGCCTCCGCGCATTCCGGCACGACACCTTCTCCTCGCTCGCCAACGCGAACTTCCGGCGCTACTTCGCCGGCCAGTCCGTGTCGCTGGTCGGCACCTGGATGCAGACGGTCGCCCAGGGCTGGCTGGTGCTGCAGCTGACGGGCTCGGGCACCGCCGTCGGCGTGCTGGTCGCCCTGCAGACCCTCCCCGTGCTGCTGCTGGGCCCGTACGCCGGGGTGGTCGCCGACCGTCTCGACAAGCGCCGCCTGATGATCCGCCTGCAGTCGGCGATGGGTGTGCTCGCCGCGGCACTGGGCCTGCTCACCGTCACCGGCGTGGTCCAGCTCTGGCACGTCTACGTCCTCGCGGTGCTCCTCGGCCTCAACAACGCCTTCGAGAACCCGGCGCGGCAGACCTTCATCCTGGAGATGGTGGGGCCCACCGAGCTGCGGAACGCGGTGAGTCTGAACTCCGTCCTGGTCAACGTCGCCCGTGCGGTCGGCCCGGCGGTGGCCGGCCTCATCATCGGCTGGGGCGGACTGGGGATGTGCTTTCTGCTCAACGCGGTCAGCTTCGCCGCGGTCGTCTGGTCGCTGACCGCCCTGGACCTGGCCGCCCTGACCACGCCGGACCCGGTGCCACGGGCGAAAGGGCAGCTGCGGGAGGGGCTCGCCTACGTCCGGCACGAACCGGACCTGCTTGTGCCGCTGCTGATGATGGCGCTGGTCGGATGCCTCGCCTACGAGTTCCAGGTGGTGCTGCCCATCGTCGCGGCCGACACCTTCGGCGGCGACGCCCGCACCTACGGCTTCATGACCGCCGCGATGGGGGTCGGGGCGGTCGTCGGCGGGCTGTGGGTCGCCGCGCGTGGACGTACCGGTACCCGCGCGATGATCCGGACGTCGGTCGCCTTCGGCGTCGTCATCGCCGGTGCGGCCCTCGCGCCCAGCCTGCCGCTGGAATACCTGGCCCTGGCGCTCGTCGGCGGGGTGAGCATCGGGTTCCTGTCGAAGGGCAACAGCACCCTGCAGCTGTCCGCCGCACCGCACATGCGCGGCCGGGTGATGGCGCTGTGGAGCGTCGCGTTCCTCGGCTCCACGCCGATCGGCGGTCCCATCGCCGGTGCGGTCAGTGAGTACTACGGCGGGCGGGTCGGCCTGCTGATGGGCGCGGTGGCGTGCCTGCTCGCCGCCGCTCTCGGCGTGCTGGTGCTGCGCCGGAGCCGTCGCGGCACCGCCGCGGCCTGAGTCCCGGGCGATCCCCGACGGGTCACGGGGTTGCGCCGGCAGCGAACCGTCCGGCGCCGCCCCGTCACCGACGGTCGGGGTCCCGTTCACTCTCTGGCACTCTGGACCGCATGTGGAGACGCCGCCGCGGGCTGCTGATCGGGTTGGCCGTGGCGCTGGTCGCCGTCCTGGCGATCGTGGTGTGGCCGAAGGGCGGCACCGCCACCGCCGCGACAGACGACGTCACCTTCACCGCACCGGGTGGCGAGGGTGAGGACCCCACCGTCACCCTCGACGCCACGATCTACCTCCCCGAGGTGACGCCGGCGCCGGCGGTCATCCTGGCGCACGGACTGGGGGGTACCAAGGCCTCCGTCGCCGACGACGCACAGGATCTCGCCGCCGCCGGCTACGTCGTGCTGGCCTACACCGCCCGCGGATTCGGCGCCTCCACCGGCCACGTGCACCTGGACTCGCTGGACTACGAGGCCCAGGACGGCAAGGCCGCGGTCGACTACCTGGCCACCCGCGGAGACATCGTCACGCAGGACGGCGCGGACAACCCCCGCGTGGGTGTGATGGGCGGCTCCTACGGCGGTGCGCTCGCCCTGATGCTGGGCGGCATCGATCCCCGCGTCGACGCGGTCGTGCCGCTGATCACCTGGCACGACCTGTCCGACGCGCTGTTCCCGAACTTCGCCGACACCGAAGGCGCAGCGGCCGGCGGCGACAGCCTCGGCGGCGTCTTCAAGAAGTACTGGGCGTCCGTGCTCGTCACCTCCATCAGCCTGTCGGGCGGAGCGGGTGGAGCCGGCGGCGCGGGTGGCCTGGGTGGCCTGCTCGGCGGCGCCAACGGTGCCGGTTCCGCGTCCTCCGAGGCGTCGTCGTCCGCGGGAACCACCGGCTCGGAGCCCGCTGGGTCCGACCCGACGACGCCCCCCGGTGGCGCCACCAGCGGCAACGGCGACACCAGCGGCAACGGCGCGGCCGGCGGAGCCCCGTCGGCCGCCGGCGCGCTCTGTGGGCGTCTCGCCACCGACCTGTGCACCGCCTACCTGCAGGTCGCCGAAACCGGTCGGCTGACGCCGGAACTCAAGGCCCTGCTCGACCGCTCGTCGCCCTCCCAGGTCGTCGGGGAGATCACCGCGCCGACGCTGCTGGTGCAGGGCGAGCGGGACACCCTGTTCGGGCTCGACCAGGCCGACGCCAACGCCAAGGCGATCGCCGCCAACGGCACGGACGTGTCCGTCATCTGGTTCGCCGGTGGCCATGACGGCGGCGGCATCGACAACCAGACCCGCGCCGCGATCCACACCTGGTTCGACCACTACCTCCGCGACGAGGGCGACGCTCCGGCGCTCGGCTTCCGCTACTCCATCGACGGCGCCATCTCCGACACCGGGTCCGTGCGCAGCCGCATGCTGCAGGCCGACGGATATCCCGGGATCGACGGCGCCGCGGCCACGGAGGTGCCGGTCACCCTCAACGGACGCACCGCACCGGTGGTGAACCCGCCGGGTGGCACACCGGCGGCGGTCTCGTCGCTCCCGGGCCTCGGCGGTACGGCCTCGACCGCGCTGGCGACCCTGGGCCTCGACATCCCCGGTCAGTCGGCGACCTTCACCTCCGATCCGCTCACGTCACAGCTGCTGCTGACCGGCTCCGCGACGACGACGCTGTCGGTCACCGCGGGACCGCCGCTGTCCAGCGCCGCGGACGCGTCGAGCGACGCCACGCTGTTCCTCAAGCTGTACAAGGTGACCGCCAGCGGGGTCCGCACCCTCGCCGGCAGCGCGGTCTCGCCGATCCGCGTGACCGGACTGACCCCCGGTCGGACCGTGGACGTGCCGGTGTCGCTGACCGGCTTCGCCCTGCAGGTCGACGCCGGCTCGTCGGTGCAACTCGTCGTGTCCAGCACCGACCAGGGCTACGCCCTGCCGGCGCAGGCGTCGGTCCACCTGGTCGGTCTCGCCGGCGACGGGGTGCTCACCGTGCCGGTCGCCGGCGGCAGCAACATCTCCACATCGGAAGTGCCGCTCGGGCTGCTGATCGCGCTCGTCGTGTTGATCGTGGTGGCGATCACCGCTCTGGTGCTGGCCGGACTGGTACGCCGGCGGACGCCGGCGACCGACCCGGAGCTCGCACGGATCCCGCTGCGCATCTCGGGTCTGCGTAAGGAGTATCCGGGTGGTGTCGTGGCGGTCAAGGACGTCAGCTTCGACGTCCGGCCGGGTCAGGTCGTCGGGCTGTTGGGTCCCAACGGAGCCGGCAAGACGACGTCGTTGCGGATGGTCATGGGCCTCATCAACCCCAGCGCCGGCGAGATCACCGTGTTCGGGCAGAAGGTCGTTCCCGGAGCCCCGGTGCTGTCGCGTATCGGCTCGTTCGTCGAGGGCTCGGGTTTCCTCCCGCACCTCACCGGCATCGACAATCTGAACCTGTACTGGGCGGCGACCGGCCGACCGGCCGAGCTCGCCCACCTGGACGAGGCGCTGGCCATCGCCGGCCTGGGCACCGCGGTCGACCGGCGGGTGCGGACGTACTCGCAGGGCATGCGGCAACGCCTCGCCATCGCCCAGGCGATGCTGGGGCTGCCGGACCTGCTGATCCTCGACGAACCCACCAACGGGCTCGACCCGCCCCAGATCCACGCCATGCGTGAGGTGCTGCGGCGCTACGCGGCCACCGGCCGGACCGTGCTGGTGTCCTCACATCTGCTGGCCGAGGTCGAGCAGACCTGCACCGACGTCGTCGTCGTCAACAAGGGCGAGGTCATCGCGTCGGGCACGGTGGCCGAGCTGGTCGCGCTGTCCGGCGAGATGAGCTTCACCGTGGATGATCCCGAGCGGGCGCGGACCGTGCTGCAGCGGATCCCGGGGGTCGACGGCGCCGAGATCGAGGACCAGCAGGTGCACGTCGACCTGGCCGGCGTCGCGCCCGCCGCGGCCATCGCCGCGCTCGTCGACGCGGGGGTGGCCGTCTCCTCGGCCGCACCGCGCAACCGCCTCGAGGACGTCTTTCTCGACCTCGTGGGCGCCACCGGAAGAGGGAGTTCGGCATGAGTCCGGTACATCAGGACCGTTCGGCCGACGCCGCGGTCGCCGCGCTGGAGTCGTTGCCGGCGCCGGGAGCGGCGGAGCCGTCCGGGGTCGCGGTGGGCTTCGTCCCGGGCCGGACGCTGCCCTTCGGGGTGGAGGTGCGGCGGCAGCTCAAGCGTCGGCGGACCCAGTTCACGCTCGGGTTCATGGTGCTGTTGCCGATCATCCTGGCGATCGCCTTCGCCGTCGGTGACGGCGACGGCGGTGGGGGCCGCTCGGGCAGCACCCGCGCGTCGATCGTCGACCTTGCGCAGAACGGCGCCGGCAACTTCGCCATGGTGACGATGATCTTCTCGGCGAGCTTCCTGCTCATCGTGGTGATCTCGTTGTTCTTCGGCGACACGATCGCCTCCGAGGCGTCGTGGTCGTCGCTGCGCTACCTGCTGGCGATGCCGGTGCCGCGGATGCGGCTGGTGCGGCAGAAGGTGCTGGTGGCGGGGGCGCTGTCGATCCTGGCGATCCTGCTGCTGCCGGTCACCGCGATGATTCTGGGCGGGATCCTGTACGGCTTCGGGCCGCTGTCGACGCCGGTCGGCGACCAGCTCGACTTCGCCGCGACGGTGTTCCGGCTGGGCGTGGTGGTCGTGTTCATGATCCTGCAGCTGTCCTGGGTGGCGGGACTCGCGTTCCTGCTCAGCGTGTCCACCGACGCGCCGCTCGGCGCGGTGGGCGGTGCGGTGCTGCTGACCATCCTCAGCCAGATCCTCGACCAGATCGACGCGCTGGGCGACATCCGCAACTTCCTGCCCACCCACTACTCGTTCGCCTGGACGGGGACCCTGTCGGATCCGATCCGTTGGGACGACATGGTGCGAGGCAGCTTCGCCGGCGTCGCCTATGCGCTGATCTTCTTCGGCCTCGGCATCCTCAAGTTCCGCCGCAAGGACATCACCAGCTGAGCTGTCCGTTCCGGGTGCACCAGCCCGGTCGGAGGTCCGCTTCGAGTGGTACAGGTCGGTGGTCGTCGTCGAGGAGCGCGCGGGGCGGCGCCGTTGCCGGTGGTCCGTCGAGAGCCTGGCTCCGGGCCGGCCCGAATCTGCCGCACGAACCGGAGTCTGCTCACCCTGCAGGGTGAGCACACCCATACCCGGTGGGCAGATCCCCGGTCCGCTGGTCAACCCCTGGACTGGAGACCTGCAGCGGTCCGACACGGTTGCGGTCCAGGATCTGCCGCGCGAATCGGAGTCTGCTCACCCTGCAGGGTGAGCGCACCCACATCGGGTGGGCAGATCCCCGGTCCGCTGGTCAACCCCTGGACTGGAGACCTGCAGAGGTCCGACACGGTTGCGGCTCAGGATCTGCCGTACGTACCGGAGTCTGCTCACCCTGCAGGGTGCGGACACCCACATCGGGTGGGCAGATCCGCGGGTCCGCTGCTGAAATAGGGAGCGCGAACCTGCAGCCGTCCGTCAACCGGATTCGGCTCCAAATCTGCCCCATTACCGGAGCCTGCTCACCCTGCAGGGTGCGCACACCCACACTCGGTGGGCAGACCCGCAGGACGCAGCCGGGCGAATCTCACAGAGCCTGCAGCCGCGGCCTCAACCGGAGTTCGCTCCGGATTCGCCCCATCGACCGGGATTTGCTCACCCCGCGGGCTGAGCACACCCCACAGTGGACGAGCAGATCCGCAGCCCGCAACGGGGCAGACCTGACGGAGCCCGCCCCACGGACGGCCGGCAACGAATCCAGCTCCGGACCTACCCCACCGGTTGGCTCTGCGGAGGCCTTCACGAGACGTGAGTGACGGCGTCCGGAAGAACCGGCCCCAGATCTGCCGCACGAACCGGAGTCTGCCCACCCTGCAGGATGAGCAGACCCACATCGGGTGGGCATATCCGCAGGACGCAGCCGGGCGAACGTCACCGGAGCGGCAGCGGCTCCATGGAGCCTGACGAGGGATCCACCCCGCCAACCGGAGTCTGCTCACCCCGCAAGGCAGATGCGCGCGCATCCGACCAGGCACATTCACAGGTGAACCCAGGGAGCGCGAACCTGCAGCCGTCCGCACGGTTGCGGCTCTGGATCTGCCGCACGAATCGGACACTACTCACCCTGCAGGGTGCGCCCATCCACATCGAGTGGGCAGACCCGCAGGACGCAGCCGGGCGAACGTCACCGGAGCGGCAGCGGCCCCACCGAGCGCGACGACGAACCGTCCCGGGTCATTCGAACCCCGTCGCGCCGGCTGGCCCGGTACCGGCCTCTCAAGACTGCAGCCACGCCCGAGATCACGAGACGGAAGACACCGGTTCCCACCCTGCAGCGCCAGCCACCCGAACCGATCAGGCCATCGCGGCGTCCATGTGCCGCAGCTCCTTCTTCAGCTCGGAGATCTCGTCGCGGAGCCGGCCGGCCAGCTCGAACTGCAGATCCTTGGCCGCGGCGAGCATCTGGTCGGTCAGCTGCTGCACCAGGCTCGCCATCTCACCACGGGCCATGCCCGCCGTGGGGTGCCCGGCGTAGATGCCCGCCGAGGTGCCACCGGGCTCGCTCTGGGCCTTACGACCTCGGGACATGTTGCGTCCCGAGCCACCGATGGCGACGGTGTCCTCCGCCTCGGCGTACACCCGCTCGAGGATGTCGTTGATCTTCTTCCGCAGCGGCTGCGGATCGAGCCCCATCTCGAGGTTGTACGCCACCTGCTTCTCGCGTCGCCGGTTGGTCTCCTCGATGGCGGTGGCCATCGACGCGGTGATCCGGTCGGCGTACATGTGCACCTGACCGTTCACGTTCCGCGCGGCACGGCCGATCGTCTGGATGAGCGACGTACCCGACCGCAGGAAGCCCTCCTTGTCGGCGTCGAGGATGGCCACCAGCGACACCTCGGGCAGGTCGAGGCCCTCCCGGAGCAGGTTGATGCCGATGAGGACGTCGTACTCGCCCATCCGCAGCTCGCGGAGCAGCTCGACCCGTCGCAGGGTGTCGACCTCCGAGTGCAGGTAGCGCACCCTGATCCCCAGCTCGAGCAGGTAGTCGGTGAGGTCCTCGCTCATCTTCTTGGTCAGCGTCGTGACCAGGACCCGCTCGTCGCGCTCGGCCCGGGCCCGGATCTCCCCCACCAGGTCGTCGATCTGGCCCTGGGTCGGTTTGATGATGACCTCCGGGTCGACCAGACCCGTCGGGCGGATGACCTGCTCGACGAACTCGCCCTGGGCCCGGCCGAGCTCGTAGTTGCCCGGGGTCGCCGACAGGTAGACCGTCTGGCCGATCCGATCGGAGAACTCCTCCCAGGTCAACGGCCGGTTGTCAAGAGCGCTGGGCAGCCGGAAGCCGTGCTCGACCAGGGTGCGCTTGCGGGCCGCGTCACCCTCGTGCATGCCGCCGATCTGCGGAACGGTCACGTGGGACTCGTCGATGACAAGGAGGAAGTCGTCCGGGAAGTAGTCGATCAACGTGGCCGGCGCGGTGCCCGCCGCCCGGCCGTCGATGTGGCGCGAGTAGTTCTCGATGCCCGAGGTGAACCCGACCTGGCGCATCATCTCGAGGTCGTAATTGGTGCGCATCCGCAGCCGCTGGGCCTCCAGCAGCTTGTTCTGAGCGTCCAGCTCGGCCAGCCGGTCGGCCAGCTCGTTCTCGATGTCGTTGATGGCCTTCTCCATGCGCTCCGGTCCGGCGACGTAGTGCGTGGCCGGGAAGATGCGCAGCTCGTCCACCTCGCGCTGCACGTCGCCGGTGAGCGGGTGCAGGTAGTACAGCTTCTCCACCTCGTCGCCGAAGAACTCGATCCGCAGGGCCAGCTCTTCGTAGGACGGGATGATTTCGACGGTGTCGCCCCGGACCCGGAACGACCCCCGGGTGAACGCGAGGTCGTTGCGGGTGTACTGGATGTCGACGAGTGCGCGGAGCAGCTTGTCGCGGTCGAGGTCCATCCCCACCCGCACCGGCAGCGATCGGTCGAGGTAGGACTGCGGGGTGCCGAGGCCGTAGATGCACGACACCGACGACACCACGATGACGTCGCGGCGGGACAGCAGCGACCGGGTCGCCGAGTGCCGCAGACGCTCGACGTCGGAGTTGATCGACGAGTCCTTCTCGATGAAGGTGTCGGTCTGCGGGACGTACGCCTCCGGTTGGTAGTAGTCGTAGTAGGAGACGAAGTACTCGACCGCGTTGTGCGGGAAGAGCTCGCGGAACTCGTTGGCGAGCTGGGCGGCCAGCGTCTTGTTCGGGGCCATCACCAGCGTCGGCCGCTGCACCTTCTCGATCAGCCAGGCCGTCGTCGCCGACTTCCCGGTGCCGGTGGCGCCGAGGAGCACGACGTCCTTCTCCCCCGCCGCGAGCCGTTTCTCCAGCTCGGCGATGGCCGCCGGCTGGTCACCGGACGGCTTGAACTCGGACACGACCTCGAAGCGCCCGCCGGTACGCGGGAGCTCGCTCACGGTCCGGAACTCGGAGGTCGCCAGGACGGGTTTCTCTGCTGCGAATGCCACGGAAGTCAGGCTACGCGGCGGCACCGACAGTGTTCGTCGCCGCAGGTCAGACGCGTGAGTCCGGGCCCGGCCGCCACCCCGTCCGCTCGACCCACCGGGCCAGCGGCTCCGCCGCGGCACCCCACCACGCCTCGCGCGCCGCGTCGACGCCGGCACCGTCCGGGTCGTCGGCGTGCTCGGCCGCCCAGCGTCGTTGCCGGGCCAGATGGGCCTCCCGTTCGGCGTCGTCGGCGATGAGGCGGTCCCGCATGGCCAGCGCCCACCGCCAACCCGGGCCGTCCGCGGGGCGGACGTGCAGGTCGACCGCGCGACCGGGATCGGCGTTGGCGTGCCATCTCGCGCGCCACCGCGCCGGATCGGCGTCCGCGGGATGCGGCGTGTCGGTGTCCCGGTTGGGCATCGCGACGAACCCGGCGCGGGTGAGCGCAGGCCCGACGCGCTCGGCGGCCGCCAGGTCGGACACCGTCAACTGCAGCTCCAGCACGTCATCGGCGGGCAGTCCCGGGACGGCGGTGGCGCCGATGTGGTCCAGACGCACGGTGTCGTCGCCGGCGGCCCGGCCCACCCGCGCGAGCAACCGGACCGCGTCGGTCGTCCACCGCGGATCGTGCGCGACCGGTTCCGGGCGGTCACGCGGAGCCGCAGCACCACGCAACAGGAGCTCCTCGAAGGGCTGCACCCGTTCGCTCCAGAGGCGGTCCACCCGGTCGGCGAGATCGTCGGCGGCGCCGTCGTTGTCGAGCCAGACGTCGGTGAGCGGCCGCCGGGTGTCGTCGTCGATCTGGGCGGCGATCCGCGCCCGCGCGTCGGCCTCGGCCAGACCGCGCGCGATCAGGCGGCGGACCCGCAGCTCGGCGTCGGCGCCCACGCCGATCACGAGGTGGAACCCCGCCGCGACCGGCAGCGCCACCAGCAGTGGGATGTCGTTCACCACCACCGCGTCGACCGGGGCGGCCGCCGCGAGCTCGTCGAATCGGGCGCGCACCCGGGGATGCGTGATGCCCTCCAACGCCCGTCGGGCGTCCGGGTCGCTGAACACGACCGCAGCGAGAGCCGCCCGGTCGAGGGCGCCGTCGGATGTCAGCATCGAGGGCCCGAAGCGTTGCACCACGGCGGCGAGCCCCGGCGACCCGACGGCCACCACCTCGCGTGCCAGCCGGTCGGAGTCGACGACGACGGCGCCCTGCCGGGCGAGCCGTGCCGACACGGTGCTCTTCCCCGATCCGATCCCGCCGGTGACCGCCACTCTCAGCACGTTGTCTCCCCCTGTCGACCGCCGACGGACCGCCGGACCGTGTCGGTCACCGACGGCGTCGACGGCGCCGCCTACCGTCGAGTCTCGCCCACCCGGGCAGGGCCCACGTCACCGACCCGAGGAGCACCCATGAACGCCGTCGCCACCGGCCGGCACCGCCACGGAACGCCGGGGCTCATCCCGGTCCGCACCCTGGTCAGGGTGCGGCGCGGCATCTTCGGCTGGTTCCGGCCCGGACGTCACCGCACCACGACGCCGACGGTGCGGACGCGACGACCCGTCCCGGCCGCCGCCTGAACCGGTCGTCACCGCGGCCGTACCCTCCGGCCACCGGGACCGCGCGCCTCAGCCCGTGCTGACGACCTGGTTGAGCGCGTACTCCGCCGCGCCCTCGAGGGCGGCCGGCAGCTTGTCCTCGGGAACGATCCCGTTCGCCACCACCACGGACAACGTCCACGAGTCGTAGCCGGCGACGATGAGGCCACCGTCGCGCAGCAGCACGTCCGCCGGGTAGCCGAGGACCGTGGTGGTCGAGTCCTTCGCCCCCGCCTGCCTTTCAGACGTGGCGGTGAGCGTGCGCTGGGCGTCGGCGGCCTGCTGGGAGGTGAACTGGGCCAGGATGACCTGGACGGCGATCGATCCGCCCTCGACGCCGTACTGGCACTTCAGCCGGCCGGTGATCTCCCGCTCGGGGTTGGCTGCCTCGAGGATGCGGTTCGTCCCGGCGGGCAGTTGGCCGAACGCCTTGCCCAGTTCGGTCGGGTTCATGATCTTGGTGCAGTCGGCCGCCAGCGGATCGACCGACACCACCGGCGCCGACGACTCGGTCGCGCTCGCGGACGCTTCGGAGGTGCTCGAACCCGTCGAGGTCTCCGACGCCGACGTCGACGGGTCCGAGGTCTCCACCGCGCCGCTGGTCGCCCCCGTGCCGGCCGTGGTGGTCCCTGCGGTGGCGTCGGCGGTGGCGTCGGCGGTGGTGTCGACCGCCGAGGTGGCGGCGGTCTCGGTGACGATCACGGTCGAGCGGGCGGTGTCGTCGGACGAGCCGCAGCCGACGAGGACCGCACCGCTGAGCAGGACGGCGGCGGACAGGGACAGGAGCCTGGGGGTTCGCATAACGACAACCGTAATGAAGTGGGTGCGCCTGATCGTGCAGGATCACCGCCGCGTCGCCGGCCGCGCACGGTCGGGACCGCCGCGGTGTCGCGATCGGGCAACCGGGTCCGTCCCGGAGACGCCGGAAGCCCCGGCCCGCCCACACGAGGTGGACGGGCCGGGGCTTCCGGTCGCGGTGCGGGACGGTCAGTTCCCGGCGAGGCGCTCCTTGAGAGCGGCCAGCTGCTCGTCGTTGACGAGCGAACCGGTCGGGGCGCTCGACGAGTACGACGAACCGGCGGCGGCGTCGTCACCGTCGGCGGCGTCGGCGTCACCGGTGGAGGACGAGTAGTTGCTCGGCTCCGCCGCCGCGGCGTCGGCGGCCTGCGCCGCGGCGACCTGCTTCAGGTGCGCGGTGTAGGTCTCCTGGGCGTCCGCGTACTGCTTCTCCCAGGCCTCACGCTGCGCGTCGAAGCCCTCGAGCCACTCGCCGGTGGCGACGTCGAAGCCCTCCGGCGGCACGAAGTTGCCCTGCTCGTCGTAGTGGTCCACGACGCCGTACTGGGCGCGCACCTCGTCGAACTCGGTGTCCGGCGTGATGCCCTCGTTGGCCTGCTTGAGCGACAGCGAGATCCGGCGACGCTCGAGGTCGATGTCGATGACGCGGACGAAGATCTCGTCGTCGACGGACACGACCTGCTCCGGGATCTCCACGTGGCGACCGGCCAGCTCGGAGATGTGGACCAGACCCTCGATGCCGTCGTAGACACGGACGAACGCACCGAACGGCACCAGCTTGGTGACCCGACCTGGGACGACCTGGCCGATGGCGTGGGTCCGGGCGAAGTGACGCCACGGGTCTTCCTGCGTCGCCTTGAGCGACAGCGAGACACGCTCGCGGTCCATGTCGACGTCGAGAACCTCGACGGTGACCTCCTGGCCCACCTCGACGACCTCGGACGGGTGGTCGATGTGCTTCCAGGACAGCTCGGAGACGTGCACCAGGCCGTCCACGCCACCCAGGTCGACGAACGCACCGAAGTTGACGATCGAGGAGACGACGCCCTTGCGGACCTGCCCCTTGCCGAGCTGGTTGAGGAACTCGCTGCGGACCTCGGACTGGGTCTGCTCGAGCCACTGACGGCGGGACAGCACCACGTTGTTGCGGTTCTTGTCCAGCTCGATGATCTTGGCGTCCAGCACCCGGCCGACGTACGGCATGAGGTCGCGCACACGGCGCATCTCGACGAGCGAGGCGGGCAGGAAGCCACGGAGACCGATGTCGAGGATGAGGCCGCCCTTGACGACCTCGATGACGGTGCCGGAGACGACGCCGTCCTCTTCCTTGATCTTCTCGATCGTGCCCCACGCGCGCTCGTACTGGGCGCGCTTCTTCGACAGGATCAGGCGGCCTTCCTTGTCCTCCTTCTGGAGAACCAGGGCCTCGACGTGCTCGCCGACCTCGACGACCTCACTGGGGTCGACATCGTGCTTGATGGAGAGTTCGCGCGAGGGGATGACACCCTCGGTCTTGTAGCCGATGTCCAGCAGGACTTCGTCCCGATCGACCTTGACAATGACGCCTTCGACGATGTCGCCGTCATTGAAGTACTTGATCGTCTTGTCTACTGCTGCGAGGAAATCCTCGGCCGACCCGATGTCGTTGATGGCAACTTGCGGGGCGGTGCGGGTAGGTGCGGACATGTGTGGGGTTGCTCCGGAGGGACGTGGGGTGTGGTCGCCGCGCCATGGGACGGGGTGACTGTGGACAGGGTCTGAAGCGTCGGCCGGCCCGCGGGAGGCGATCCGGACGGCACGCGGTGGAAGAGGGAGACCGCCGAGGATGGGCCCCGGAAAGGGCGGCCCGTCGGGATGTCCGGGCCGGTGAGCAGGAGGCTCCCGGACCGGTCACACCGGCACATCGACGACAGGGCAGCACAGACCCACAGCGCGTCGACAAGCGTACCCCGCACCACAGTCAGGTCAAAGTCGACCGCCGGGCGGGGACCTGCCGGGGTGTCTTCCGCGGGCCCCTAGTGTCGGGGACGTGTCCGATCCGCACCGTACCGCCGAAGCCGTCCTCGGCCCGACCCGCCCGGTCAAGCGCCCCGCCGGCCCCGACGACTCACGTCGCGCCAATCGCCGCTGGTGGGACGCCGATGCCGACGACTACCACGCGGAGCACGGGACGTTCCTGGGCGACGCCGACTTCGTCTGGTGTCCGGAACGGGTCCGGGAGGCCGACGTCGGGCTGCTGGGCGACGTCCGGGGCCGGCGGGTGCTGGAGGTGGGCTGCGGCTCCGCGCCGTGCGCCCGTTGGCTGGCCGCCCAGGGTGCGCAGGTCGTCGCGTTCGACCTGTCCGCCGGGATGCTGCGTCACGGGCAGGAGGCGGCCCGCCGCACCGGGATCGACGTCCCGTTGGTGCAGGCCGACGCGGTGGCACTGCCGTTCCGGGATGCGGCGTTCGACGTGGCGTGCTCGGCGTTCGGCGCGGTGCCCTTCGTCGCCGACGCCGGGGCGGTGATGGCCGAAGTGGCGCGGGTGCTGCGCCCGGGCGGCCGCTGGGTGTTCTCGGTGACGCACCCGATGCGCTGGATCTTCCTCGACGACCCGGGCGAGCGTGGACTGACCGCGGTGCAGTCCTACTTCGACCGCCGGCCCTACGTGGAGGTCGACGCGGACGGCGAGCCCGCGTACGTCGAGCACCACCGGACGCTCGGCGACCGGGTGCGCGACCTCGTCGGCGCCGGGTTCACGCTCACCGAGCTGGTCGAGCCGAGTTGGCCCGAGGACCTGGACGCGACCTGGGGCCAGTGGTCGCGGACGCGCGGCGAGGTGTTCCCGGGGACCGCGATCTTCGTCTGCGAGAAGCGCTGACCGACGCTCGGTGACCGGTTCGTAGCTCGGGGCGGCGTGACGGCAGGTCGCGTCCGTTCGTCACCTGACGGAAAAGGACGCCACCGAAGGGGTGCGCGTGCCACGACCGCGAAGGACCCCCGGTGCCCCGAACCGACCAGATCACCGTCCGCGCGATCGGTTTCACGATGCTGGCGGTCACCGCCGTCGTGTTGTCCGGATGCGTCACCACCGTCGACGGACGGGCCGCCGCGAGCGCCACCATCGCCCCCCTTGCGACCACGACCACCTTCCCGACGACCACCACGCCGACGACCACCACGCCGACGACCACCGACACCGGCACGACCGACGACGCAGCCGTGGGCGCACCGACAACGGGCGCACCGACGACCGACGCCCCGTCCGGCCCGGTGGACGACGCCCCGGTCGGACTGTCCATCGGCGAGGCGATCACCAGCACCTATGAGGACGGCGAAGCCGACATCTGGGTACGGCGGGCGACCTTCGAGGGCACCGGCGCCGAGACCGTCCTCCGGGTCACCGTCGACTACGAGTGCTACGAGGGCGAATTCTCCTACGACGTCCGCGACTGGACCGTGCTGGACTCGACGGGCCGTCGTTCCCGGCCGCTGCTGGAGTCCGGTTTCGGGGCGGCGGACGAGCAGGATTCCGAGGTGGCCGAGTTCGGTGTGATCCCGGAGTGGGAGCAGAAACGGGGTCAACTCATCTTCGACGTCGCTCCCGGCGACGCGACCCTGGAGTTCGGCTACGCCTGGGGCGATCCCGCGACCTGGATCGCCCCCGCGTCCTGACGTCTCCCGCCGAAACTCTCAACCTCTACTCGACGGTGAGCTCACCCATCTCGCCCCAACCCTCACCCTCGACCTGACGGCTGACGATCTTCGGCGTCGCCACCAGCGCCTGCGGCATGTCCTTCATCGCCTGCTGGAAGTGCGCGCTGTTGACGTGCGGTCCGGCACCGTCGTCGGTGAATGCCTCCACCAGCACGAACGTGTCCGGCTCGTCGATGCTGCGCGACCACTCGAACCACAGGTTGCCCGGCTCCTGCCGGGTGGAGCGGGTGAAGTCCCCGACCAGATCCATCCAGCGGTCGGTCCACTCCGGCTTGACCTTGAACTTGACCACGATCAGGTACATGCGTCGTCTCGCTTCCTGCCCCCGGCGGTCGCGGGCACGGTGATCGTGGGCTGAGCCGACGGCCGCCGTCAACCCGGGACGGACCGGACGGCGCGGGCAGGGCGCGGCACACTGGTTCCGTGACCAACGCTGTTCGATCCGGGCCGGTGGCCCGTGCGCTGCAGATCCTGGAGGTCGTGGCCGAGCGGGGCGGGGCGACCGCCAGGGACATCGCCGACGCCACCGGGCTGCCGCTGCCCACGGTCTACCGCCTGTGCACCGAGCTCTCCGACGCCGACTACCTCGTGCACATCCGCAGCGAGGGACGCTACGAGCTGGGCCATCAGGTGCACCAGCTCGGGATGTCGCTGCACCGGCAGCTGGGGCTGTCCCGGCCGGTCACCCGGGAGATCGCGCTGCTGCACGAGTCGACGGGCTTCGCCGCCTACCTGGCGGTGCTCCGCGGCTCCGAGCTGGTGGTGGTCCACGTCGTCGACTCCCCCGACTGCCCCCGTCTGCAACCGATGCGGTTCGGCTTCCACGAGGCACCGCACGCCACGGCGTTCGGCAAGATCCTGCTGGCCGACCTGGACGGCCCCGCGCGCGACACCTACCTCGACCGGCACGGGTTGCGGGCGCTGGCCGCCAACACGATGACCGAGAAGGCCGCGCTGAACGCCCACCTCGACGAGGTCGCCACGACGGGGGTGGCCTGGGAGAACGAGGAGTTCCTGGCCGGTTGGGCCTGCGCGGCGGTGCCCGTCCGCGGACCGGACGTGGCCCTCGTCGGCGCGGTGGCGGTCAGCGCCCAGGTCGACCGCTTCCCCCTCAACGACGGCCGGCTGCCGGCCCGGCTGCGCCAGGTGGCGTCCCGGGTCGGCGCCCACCTCCGGGGTCGCTGACCGTTCTCAACCGTTGAGAACGGTGCTGGTCCGCTCCGCCCCACGTTCCCTACGGTGTGAGCTGCACCTCACACCGACGTGAGGGGACGAGGAGGAACGATGCCCGACATCCAAGCCGGTCAGTCTCCGCAGGAGCCGATCGAACTGCAGAGGGACACCGCCGCGACCGCGGACGACGGAACCGGTCTCACCGGCGCCCGCACCGCGACGCTGGTCCGGCTGATCCGGGTCGCCTACCCGCACCCGACCTTCCCCGACGGGCCCTACGAGCGCACCGCCAGAGCCGTCCGGGACGCCGACAGCGCCGACCTGATCCCCGCCGGGCTCGACGCCCTCGACGCCGCCGCCGGTGGCGACTTCACCGCCCTCGACGACGACGCGGCCACGGCCGCGGTGACGGCCATCGCCGACACCCCGTTCTTCAAGCTGGTGCACTCCACCACGATCGTCGCGCTGTACGACGACCACGAGGTGTGGGACCTCCTCGGCTACGAGGGCGCGTCGTTCGACAAGGGCGGATACCTGCACCGCGGCTTCGACGACCTCGACTGGCTCCCCGACCCCCGGATCGAGGAGTACGCCGGCGAACCGCGCACCGAACTCGTCCCCGTCCCCACCGAGCAGGGAGCCCGGTCATGACCAGCATCGAGCACAGCGAACCGTCCGTCGTCATCATCGGATCAGGCGCCGGCGGCGGCACCCTCGCGTACGAGTTGACCGCCAAAGGGATCCCCTGCGTGGTCCTCGAGGCCGGCCCGCACCTCACCGGCGACGACTACGAGAACGACGAGTGGCGCGCTTTCAGCCAGATGGCCTGGCTGGACATGCGGACCACCAGCGGATCCTGGCGGGTGGCCGACGACTTCCCGAACCTGCCCGCATGGATCGTCAAGGCCGTCGGCGGCACCACCACGCACTGGTCGGGGGCGACCCCGCGCTTCATGGCCCACGAGTTCAAGGCGCTGTCCACCTACGGCCCGGTGGCCGGCGCGAACCTGCTCGACTGGCCGGTGACCCTCGAGGAGATGGCGCCCTGGTACGACCGGGCCGAGATCGCCATGGGGTCGACGCACCGGCACGGCCGGCCGCCGCTGCCGGCGAACAACAACTACAAGGTGCTGGCCAACGGTGCCGACAAGGTCGGCTACCGCTACTACGCGACCGGCCCGTACGCCACGAACGCGACGCCGTACGACGGCCGCCCCGCCACCGTCCAGGACGGGTTCAACTTCCAGGGCGACAAGCAGGGTTCGAAGTGGTCCACCCTCGTGCGGGAGATCCCGCGGGCGCTGGCCACCGGGCTGCTCGACCTGCGCCCGGAGTGCCACGCCACGAAGATCAACCACGACGCGAGCGGGAAGGTCGACGCGGTCGAGTACCTCGACGCCGCGGGCAACCTGCACCGGCAGTCGGCCCGGGTGGTGTGCGTGGCCGGCAACTCCATCGAGACGCCTCGGTTGTTGCTGATGAGCGCGTCGTCGCTGCACCCGGACGGACTGGCCAACAGCTCCGGCCAGGTGGGCCGCAACTACATGCGGCACATGACCGGCTCGGCGTACGCCCAGTTCGAGAACCCGGTCCGGATGTACCGCGGCGAGACGATGGCCGGGTTGATCGCCGACGAGGCCAAGCACGACCCGTCCCGCGGCTTCGTCGGCGGCTACTACATGGAGACGCTGTCGCTGGGCCCGGCTTTCCTGGCCAGCTTCGTGGAGCCCGGCGAGTGGGGCCGCAGCTTCACCGCGAAGATGGAGGCCTACGAGCGGACCGCCGGTATGTGGCTCGTCGGCGAGGACATGCCGCAGGAGAGCAACCGCATCACGCTGGACCCCGAGGTCAAGGACCAGTGGGGGCTGCCGGTACCGCACGTGCACTTCGACGACCACCCCAACGACGTCGCGATGCGCAACCACGCGTACGCCGCGGCCGATGCGGTCTACGACGCGGTCGGGGCGGTCCATGTGCACCACACCCCGCCGTACCCGTCGACGCACAACCTGGGCAGCTGCCGGATGAGCGCGCGGGCCGAGGACGGCGTGGTCGACAGCCACGGCAGGGCCCACGACGTGCCGAACCTCTTCGTCAGTGACGGCTCGCAGATGACCACGGGCGCCGCGGCCAACCCGACGCTCACCATCGTCGCGCTGGCCATCCGGCAGGCCGACCATCTCGCCTCGGAACTCGCGGCCGGTCGGCTTTGACCGACCCGGGCCGGGCCGTTCCGTCGGGGGCGGTCCGGTCCCGGGTCCGCGTGCGCGGGCCCGCGCGGCGGGAGTCGGTCCCGGGTCTGCGCCGCGGCGCAGCCCGGCGGCCCACCGGGACGTCGGTTCAGCGGTCGAACGTCCGCAGGTAGCGACCGATGATGCGGTGCTGCACGAGTCGCATGACCGGAAGGCCGACGATGGTCAGCCAGGTGCCCGGACGGGAGACGGCGGTGATCCGGAACGTGACCTCGCCGCCGGCGCCGAGGTCGAGCTCGAAGGTCTCGGCACCGTGCTCGGGGTGGCCGGGCAGCGTGTGGTAGCGGAAACCGGCGCCGGTGTCGTCCCGCCACACGTCGGTGACCTCGCACGGGGCCACCAGGGTCAGCGGGCCGCAGCGGAACTCCTGACGCACCACGCCCTCCGGGCGGACGGTGGGATCGGTGGCCCTGAGGACCAGCCCGGCGCCCGCCTGCACCCCCCACGACAGCAGCAGGTCGGTGGCACGCTCGAAGTCCGCCGTTCCGGAGCCGACCACGGCGCTGCGCTGCACCGTCGACGACGTCAGCCGGGGGACGCCCCGTAGGGGAGGCCGCCGCCGCAGACGGTCGGCCTCGGCTGCGGTCAAGCGTCCGACGGTCACCGTGACGACGGTACCGATCGCCCGTCCGGTTCCGGACGTCGAGCGGACGGACGGTCGACGCCGCGCCCGGGTGAGTACCTGCTCCGGTTCGGCCGTCCGGAGCGGCAGAGAGTTTCCGACCCGGCGTCGGCGGGTCGGACCGCTCCCTGCGCCGCCCCGAACCGGCACCGGGCGCGGCGTTGCGTCAGTACTGCTGCGCGGGCTGATGGCCGACGCGCGACCGCAGCGCGGCCAGTTCGCGCTGTACCGGCCACTCCTTGAAGCAGAAGATGAGCAGGAACACGATGTTGGCGATGGGCACCAGCATGATGAGGATCCACACCCGCGAGTAGCCGGCCCGGGCGATGACGTTGGTGTAGGCGATCAGCATGATGACGAACACGACGGAGCCGATGATGATCGCGGTCGCAATGGCGCCGCTGCTGAGGTTGCTCAGCTGGTTCGTGGTGGTGGTGATCTCTTCGGTGGTGATCACTTCGGACATGGGTACCCCCCTGGGTCTCGAGCGGTGACACCACGCCACCGCATCGAACAGAGAGTATCCGATCGCTCACGCAGCGTGAGGGCTAATGTGCAGCAGCCTCCCAACTGTGACCGATCCCGATCGAGACGTCGAGCGGCACGTCGAGCTGGTAGGCGGTGCCCATCTCCTCCCGCAGCACGGTGGCGATCGCTTCCTGCTCCCCCGGGGCCACCTCGGCGACGAGTTCGTCGTGCACCTGCAGCAGCAGCCGCGACTTCAGCCGCTCGGCCCGGATCCGGGCGTCGACCTTGAGCATCGCCACCTTGATGAGGTCGGCGGCGCTGCCCTGGATCGGCGCGTTGAGTGCGTTGCGCTCGGCGAGCTCGCGGCGCTGCCGGTTGTCGCTGGTCAGGTCGGGGATGTAGCGCCGGCGTCCCAGCAGCGTCTCGGTGTAGCCCTCGACACGAGCGGTGTCGACCACCCGGCGCAGGTACTCGCGGACCCCGCCGAAGCGGGAGAAGTACAGGTCCATCTGCGCCTGCGCCTCTTCGCGGCTGATCTTGAGCTGGTTCGACAGCCCGAACGCCGAGAGCCCGTAGACCAGGCCGTAGGTCATGGCCTTGATCCGCCGGCGCATCTCACCGTGGACCTGCTCGATGGGGATGTTGAACGCCTGCGCCGCGACGAACGAGTGCAGGTCCTCGCCCGAGTGGAAGGCCTCGATGAGGCCTTCGTCCTTGGACAGGTGCGCCATGATGCGCATCTCGATCTGCGAGTAGTCGGCCGTCATGACGCTCTCGTAGCCGTCGGAGGCGACGAACACCCCGCGGATGCGGCGGCCCTCGTCCGTGCGGACCGGGATGTTCTGCAGGTTGGGCTCGGTCGAGGAGAGCCGGCCGGTGATGGCGATGGTCTGCTGGTAGGTGGTGTGGATCCGGCCGTCGTCGCCGACCGCCTTGATCAGGCCGTCGACGGTGGTGCGCAGCTTGGACACGTCACGGTGCCGCAGCAGCGACGTCAGGAACGGGTGCGGAGCCTGCTCGTGCAGGGCGGCCAGCGCGTCGGCGTCGGTGGTGTACCCCGTCTTGGTGCGCTTGGTCTTGGGCATCTGCAGCTCGTCGAACAGCACGACCTGCAGCTGCTTGGGCGACCCGAGGTTCACCTCGTGCCCGATCGCGTCGTAGGCGGCCTGCGCCGCGGTCGCGGCCTCCGCGGCGAAGTCGCTCTGCAACGCCTGCAGGCCGTCGGTGTCGACCGCGATGCCGGTGCGCTCGACGGCGCCGAGGACGACGGTCAGCGGCAGCTCCAGCTTGCGCATCAGGTCGAGCTGGCCGGCGGTGGTCAGCTGCGTGGTGAGCGCTGTGTCCAGGTCGAGCACCGCCAGAGCCCGCAGCATGTCCTCGGCGGCGGCCGCGTCGGCGGCGCCGTCGGACTCGGCGTCGGCGTCCAGCTCGAAGGACAGCTGGGCCTCCGGCGTGGGAACCGGCGTCTCCGCGGTGAGCGTCCGGTGCAGGTAGCGCTGGACCAGGTCGGACAGGTCGAAGGTGCGCTGCCCGGGGAGCGCGAGGTAGGCCGCCAGCGCGGTGTCGCTGACCACGCCCCGCAACTCCCAACCGCGGCCGGCCAGGATGTTGGCGGCGAGCTTGACGTCGTGGCCGACCTTCTCGGAGCTCGCGTCGGCGAGCCAGGCGCCGAGCGCGGCGTCGTCGTCGGCGTCGACCCGGATCGGGTCGATCGCCGCGGCCACCCCGCCGGGGGCGGCGACGGAGAGCATCCGCGGGTCGCCGTCACCCCGGATCCAGGTGCCGGTGACCCAGATGCCGACCTTGCGGCCGACGGCGTTCTCGGTCAGCCAGTCGCGCACCGAGCCCGGTTCCAGGAGTCCGCCGTCGAGCTGGAACTTCTCGTCGCTGGTGACGTCGGTCTGCTGGAAGTACTCCAGCAGCCGCTCCCGCAGGACCCGGAACTGCAGCTGGTCGAAGATGTCGTGCACGGCGTCCCGGTCGTAGGGCTGCGCCTCGAGGTCGACCAGTGGATCGACGTCCAGCGGCACGTCCCGGACGAGTTCGGTCAACCGCCGGTTCATCAGCACCTGCGGCAGCGCCGCCCGGAGCAGGCCGCCGGCCTTGCCGGGGACCTCGTCGACCCGGTCGGCGAGGGTGGCCAGCGAGCCGTACTCGGCGACCCACTTGGCCGCGGTCTTCTCGCCCACCCCGGGGATGTTCGGCAGGTTGTCCGACGGGTCGCCCCGCAGGGCCGCGAAATCCGGATACTGCGCCGGACTCAGCGCGTACTTCGCCTGCACCGACTCCGGGGTGAACCGGGTCATGTCCGAGACGCCCTTGACCGGGTACAGCACGGTCACGTCGGGGGTCACCAGCTGGATGGCGTCGCGGTCGCCGGTACAGATCCGCACCGTCATGCCCTGTGCGGTGGCGTGGGTGGTGAGCGTGGCGATGACGTCGTCGGCCTCGAAGTTGACCGCCGTCAGGGACGGGATCCGCAGGGCGTTGAGCACCTCGCGGACCAGCTCGACCTGGCCCTTGAACTCGTTCGGCGCGCTGGACCGGTTGGCCTTGTAGGCGACGAACTCCTCGCTGCGCCAGGTCTGCCGCGACAGGTCGAAGGCGACGGCGACGTGGGTGGGCCGTTCGTCCCGCAAGAGGTTGAGCAGCATGGAGGTGAAGCCGTACACGGCGTTGGTGTGCTGGCCGCTGCTGGTGGCGAACTTCTCCGCCGGCAGTGCGTAGAAGGCGCGGTAGGCCAGTGAGTGACCGTCGAGCAGCAGCAGCGTCGGTTTCCCCGCGGCGCCGCCGTAGGGGCCGACCGGACCGGGTTTCAGGGTGGGAGCACTCACGGGCACCACTCTAGGGTCGGGGTCCGACAGTCACCGCCGTGGCGGCGGAACCCGCCCACCCGGCCCGCCCACCCCGCCCGTACCGGCCGCGGCCGGTGGACCGCGAGTCGGGACGTAGCCTTCCCTCGTCCGCCCGCCGCGGGCGGACGACGACCTTCCGGACAGCGAGGACGACGATGACCGACTTCACCAGCCTGGGTACCGGCGAGCTCGCCGCGAAGTTGGGGATCGTCGTCACCGAGCACACGGCGGCGCGGACCTCGGGGACCATGCCCGTGGCCGGGAACCGGCAGCCGTTCGGGCTGCTGCACGGCGGTGCCTCGGCCGTGCTGGCCGAGACCCTGGGCAGTGTGCACGCAGCCCTTGTCGCCCCGGCCGGCCGGATGGCCGTCGGCACCGACCTGAACTGCACCCACCACCGCGCGATGAGCACCGGGACCGTGTTCGGCGTGAGCACGCCGGCGCACATCGGCCGGGCGGTGGCCAGCTTCGAGATCGTCATCTCCGACGAGAACCACCGACGGATCTGCACCGCCCGGTTGACCTGCGCCTACATCGACGCCGGCCGCGCCCGTCCGGCACCCGCGCCGCCGACCGGCTGAGTCGACGCCACCGGTCTGAGGTGCTCCGCGGGCGCGGAATTAGGGAGGTCTCCCGATGCCCACCGCTACCTCAGCGGCCGAGGCTCGAGGACATGTTGATGAGTCCCGAAGCCACCGTCCACGCCGAGATCCAACGTCGCCTGGAGCTGGCCGGCGCACACCGCCGGTACCGCCCCGTCCGCGCCCGGCGCCCCCGGTCCCGACTGCGGGCACTGTGGGACCGCGTGCTCCGCTCCCCACACCCGCCGGCGCCGGCGGTCCTGGCCACCGCCGGTCGACACCACCTGCCGGTGCCGCCGACCGCCGTCCCCCACTGACCGGGCCGGACGGGCCGCGGCACTGGCCACTGTCGGTGGGCTGCGCCATGATCCCGTCATGGCTGAACCGGCATCCGTCCAGCGACCGGCCGCGCGGTCGGCGGTGACGCCGCTGCTCGGTCGTCGGCCGGAGCTGCGACGACTCCTGGAAGCGAGTGGTGTCGAGCCCGGGGGTGTGCCGGCCGCGGTGCTCCTCAGCGGCGACGCCGGGATCGGCAAGACGCGTCTGCTCGAGGAGGCGGTCGTGCGCGCCGCGGGCGCGGGACACCTCGCGCTGGTCGGGCACTGCCTGGATCTCGGTGACGACGCCATGCCCTACCAACCCTTCATCGAGGCGTTCGGTTCGCTGGACGCCGCGCAGAGCGACGAGATCGTGCACCGCCTCCCGGCGCTGGACGCCCTGCTGCCCGCCCGGGCCGGATCGGACGAACGGCGGGGCGGTGTCGACCGGACGGCGCTGTTCGCCGCCATCGCGGCGGCCCTGGACCATCTCGCCGGCACCCAGCCGCTGCTGCTGGTGGTGGAGGACGCGCACTGGGCCGACGGTTCGACGCGGCAGCTGCTGCGGTTCCTGCTCGCCCAACGATTCGTCGCCCCCGTGCACCTGGTGATCAGCTACCGATCCGACGATCTGCACCGCCGCCACCCCCTGCGCGAATCGGTCGCCGAGTGGACCCGGATGCCGCACGTCGAGCGGCTGGAACTCAGTCCGCTCGCCGATGACGACATTGCCGCGCTGGTCCGCGCCCGGGGCGTACCGCCGTCCGGGGAAGAGCTGCGGACGATGGTCCGGCGGGCGGCCGGCAACGCGTTCTACGCCGAGGAGCTGCGCGACGCCGACGCCGGCGGCGGACTGCCAGCGACGCTGGCGGATCTGCTGCTGGTCCGGGTCGACCGCCTGGACGAAGCGGCCACCGCGGTGGCGAAGGCGGTCGCCTGCGCCGGTGCCCGGCCCGGGGAGTCACTGCTCGCCGAGGTCACCGGTCTCGTCGACGGGGACCTCGACCGTGCCCTGCACGCCGCGATCGACCAGAAGGTGCTGGTGAGCGACCGGCGTGGCGGCTACCGGTTCCGCCATGCCCTGCTCGCGGAAGCCGTCCACGACGATCTGCTGCCGGGCGAGCGCCGCCGCCTGCACCGCCGCTACCTCGACGCGCTGCTGCAGGCGGTCCCGCCGGCACCGGCCGCCGAGATCGCACTGCACGCCCACGCTGCCGACGATCCCGCGGTGGCCTTCTCCGCCGACGTCCGCGCGGGCGACGAGGCCGTCCGGGTCGGCGGACACGACGAGGCCTCCCGGCACTACCACCGTGCGCTGACCGTCGCCGCGCACGCGCCGCCGGGCACCGATCTGATCGACGTGGTGGTGGCGGCAGGCGACGCACTGGTGGCGGCGGGGGCGCTGCGGACCGCCGCCAACTTCTTCCGCGAGCACCTGGACCGGCTGCCCGCCGACGACGTGGCGGGCCGGGGCCGCCTGCTGCTGGGAGCGGGCAACACGGCCTACTACGCCGATATGGACGACGCCGCCGACCGTGCCAGCGCCGCGGCGATGCAGATCGTCTCGGCCGAACCGGGCCTGCTCCGGGCCCGGGTCGAGGCGTTGCGCGCCCGCGTGCTGTCCGGGGTGCGGCGCGACCGGGAAGCCGTCGCGGTCGCCGAGCACGCGTTGGCGATGGCCGAGACGCTGGGCTCCGGCGAGGTGGTCGCCGACGCGGCCACGACGCTGGCCCGGCTGGCCGCCCGCGGTGGCGGTGACCGCGCGCTCATCCGGCGGCGGTTCGACACGCTGGTCGCCGACTCCCGCGCCGAGGGTCACGTGCTGGGCGAGTTGCGCGGGCTGCACCAGCTGGCGTTCGTGCACTACGCCGACGGTGACCTCGACGAGGCGGGACGGCTGTTCCGGGCCGCGATGCACCGGGCCGAGGAGACGGGATGGCGGTGGGGGCCGTACGGCTTCGACGGGCGGGTGTTCGCCGCCGTGGTCGACCACATCCGGGGTCGGTGGGACGACGTGCTCGCGCTGACCACCGTCGGACCCGACGTACCGCCGCTCGGACGGGCACTGCTGCGCGCGGTGGCGTTGCTGGTCGCCGCCGGTCGCGGCGACACGGCCGCGCTGGGCGACGGCCGGGAGTTGCAGGCCCTGTGGGATCAGGACGTCACCCTGGCCGTCCACAGTGCCGCCGGGTTGATCGACCTGTTCGGCGACGCCGGCGATCTCGCGGCCGCCGAACAGGTCCACGACGACCTGGTCACGGTGATGACCGACGTGTGGCACGACGCTTGCTTCCACGCCCGGATCCGCAACGCGGCGCTGTTGCTCGGCCAGTTCGCCCGGGTCGTCGAGCGCCTCCCCCGGGTCGAGCAGCTCCGTGTCGTCGAGCGTGCCGCCGCTGCCGAGCAGCAGGTGCAGGCCATGCTGGACGGCGACGCCACCCTCGGGGTCGAGGCGGTCGCGTGGGCCGGTCGGGTGCACGCCGAGGCGGACCGGTTGCGGTGGCTGGCCAACCGCGGCGCGCCGCCACCAGCGGAGCTCGAACGGCGGTGGCGGTCGTCCGTCGACGACTTCGACCGCTTCGGCAACGTCCACGAACGGGCCCGCTCGCAGACCCGCCTCGCGGCGGTGCTGCTGGCCGCCGGTCGCACCGCGGAAGCCGGGACCGTCCTGGACGCCGCCCGCCGGACCGCGCAGGCGGTCCGCGCCCATCCGCTGCTGGCCGAGATCGACCGCCTGACAGGCACTCTCGAACCCGGCACCCGGGCGCTCACCACCCGCGAGCGCGAGGTGCTGGCCCAGGTGGCGCGGGGCCGCAGCAACGGCGACATCGCCGCCCGGTTGTTCATCTCCACCAAGACCGTGTCGGTGCACGTCTCCAACATCCTGGCGAAGCTGGGTGCCACCAGCCGTACCGAGGCGGCGGCGATCGCGCGTGACCGGGGCCTGCTGGACCCGTGACGCGGCTCTGCGGGAAACCGGATCCGGCTGGCGGCAACGGATGTCGTCCGACCGGGGCAGGACGGCCGGCGGCGGGCGGCCGGGGGCAGGACAGGGACGACGAGCGGCGGGCAGCCGGGGCGGAACGGCCGGGGCAGGACGACGGGCGTCCGGCGGCCGGGTCGGACGGGCCGCGGGCGGCGGGGCGGAGGACGACCGACGGCGGGCGACGGCGGGGCGGCGGGGCAGAGCGGCCGGCGGCGGACCGACCCCGGCAGAACGGCCGGCGGCGGGCGCCGGCGGCGGCCAGCGGCAGGACGGCCGGCGGCGGACCGACCCCGGCAGGACGGCAGGCGGCGGGCTGCGGGGCGGCCGGGGCCAGGACGGCCGGCGGCCGGCCGCACGGTCACAGGCGGGCGGCCGCCCGCACGGTCACAGGCCGGCGACCAGCGCGGCGACCTCGTCGGCGCATCCCCAGGACAGCGTCACACCGGCCCCACCGTGGCCGTAGCAGTGCACCACCGGCGACCGGTCGGCGCGCCGCTCCACCTCGAGGCGGACGGCGGGCCGCGCCGGCCGCAGGCCGGTGCGATGCCCGACGACGCGCGCGCCCCGCAACTCGGGCACCAGCGCGCACGCACGCTCGAGGATCGTGCCGGCGACGGCGGTGTCGACGGCGAGGTCCCACTCGCCCTCGTCGTCGGTGCCGCCCACGACGATGTCGCGGCTGCGCGGGATGACGTACACCGGCGCGGCGCCGTCCAGCCACCACCGGTCCAGACCGACCTGCTCGACGTACACGACCTGTCCTCGGACGGGGAACACCGAGGAGTCCGAGACCGTCCGCCGGGCGCCCAGGCCGGTCGCGTTGACCACCGTCTCCGGGCCGTCGGGCAGCGCGGTGAGCTCCCGTCGGGTGAGGCTGCCGCCGAGCTCCCCCACCCGCGCGGCCAGCCACGGCAGGTAGACGGGCATCTCGATCACCGGGGCCACGAAGCTCCAGCCGTCCTCGTAGGGCGCCGGCGGCGATCCGGTGCGGGCCAACGACGGCACCGCTGAGCGCCACCACGGATCCGGTGACGGGATGCGCAGCACCTCGGTGCCGGCGAGCATCCGGACGCCGGTCGCGGGGTCGTCGGCCAGCGTCGCGAACGCGCCGTAGCCGGTGCGCGACCACCCGGTGACCAGCGCCTCGGGGTGGGCCCGGTACGGATACCAGAGCGCCGCGGCGACCGCGGAGGTGGTCTCCGTCGGCAGCTCCCGGGCCAGCACCCGGACCTCGTGGCCGGCCTCCAGCAGCCGCACCGCACACGACAGTCCGACCACACCCGCGCCCACCACGACCACCGCTGCCATCCGCCGAGTGTGCCGCACCCGGAGCGCGCAGCGTGTGCCGCACCCGGAGCGCGCAGCGTGTGCCGCACCCGGAGCTCAGCGTGTGCCGCACCCGCAGCGCGCAGTGCCCGACGGGCCCGCACCCGGAGCGCGCAGCGCCCGACTGGCACGCACCCGGAGCGCGCAGCGCCCGACGGGCCCGGACCCGGCCGGCGGCCCACCGACCGTCCGTGGTGACCGGTCGCGCACTACCCTGTCGGGGTGACTTTTCACCGCTTCGTGGCCCTGGGTGACTCCTTCACCGAAGGCGTCGGCGATCCCGACGACACGCGGCCGAACGGGGTGCGGGGCTGGGCCGACCGGGTCGCCGAGGTCCTGGCGGCGAGGCAGGACGACCTGACCTACGCCAACCTGGCCATCCGCGGCCGCAAGCTGGGCCAGATCATCGCCGAGCAGGTGGAGCCGGCGGTCGCGTTGGCGCCCGACCTCGTCACGCTCTACGCCGGCGTCAACGACGTCCTGCGTCCCCGGGTCGACATCGACGCTCTCGTCGCCCTCTACGCCGACGGCATCCGGCGGCTCGCCGCCACCGGTGCGCGTCTGGTCCTGTTCACCGCCTACGACACCGGCGGGCCGAGCGCGTCCGGGATCTTCGCCGCTCTCCGCGGCCGGTTCGCCATCTACAACGAGCTGGTGCGCGAGGTCGCCGACCGGCACGGTGCCACCCTCGTCGACTTCTGGCGGATGCGCGCGCTGGACGACCCGCGGATGTGGGACGTCGACCGTCTGCACCTGTCGCCGGCCGGTCATCAGCTGGTGGCCATCGCCGTCCTCGACGCGCTCGGCGTGGCGCACGACCTGCAGCCGCTGGAACTGGCTCCGGCGCCGGTGTTGTCGGCGCGTGACAAGCGGGCCGCCGACCTCGTCTGGGCCCGCCGCCATCTCGCCCCCTGGGTGAAGCGCCGACTCACCCGCTCCTCGTCCGGCGACACCCTGCAGCCACGCCGCCCGGTCCCGTCCCGGTTGCGGTGACCCCCGCCGACTCCGCTGCCGGCGTCAGCGGCTGACGCGCTCCAGCGTCTCCAGGATGTGCTCGTACGGGTGCCCGGTGGCCCGCGTCATCCCCAGCTCGCAGGTCCGGTTGCAGGACGCGTAGCCGTCGTACTCCCCCGCGGCGACCTCCGCACCCTGCGCCGCCGTGGCGGCGGCGGTCAGTTCGGGGTGCAGCAGTCCGCGGTCACCGGCGAAGCCGCAGCAACCCCAGGTCGCGGGCACGGTGACGTGCGCCGCCACCGCGGAGGCCACCGCCAGCAGCTCGCCGTTGAGCCCCATCCGGGTCGACGAGCAGGTCGGGTGCACCGCGAGAGAGTCCAGCGGGGCGCTGATCTCGAGCCGCGGCAGCACCTCGGCCTCGACGAACGCCACGCTGTCGACGAACATCAGCGGGCCGCCGCCGACCGAGTTCTCCAGCATCTGCCGCAGACCCTCGGTGCACGACGAGGCGTCGCAGACGATCGGGATCTCGCCGTCGTGACTGGCCCGTCGCAGCGCCGGCAGCACCTTCGCCGTCATCGCCTCGTACCCGCCGGTCATCCCCTTGGACTTCCACGGCGTCCCGCAGCACAGGCCGGGCAGGCCCTCGGGGTGGCGCAGCGTCAGACCGGCACGCTCGCAAAGGGTCTCGAAGGCCGACCGTACGCCCGGTGACCCGTCGGCGGGCCCGAACATCGTCCCCACACAGGCGGCGAAGTAGACCGCGTCGACGGTGTCCCGGTCCGACGCCGGCCGGCTCCCCCTCGCGGACACCGGTCGGGGCCGCGGCTCACCGCCGCCCGGGAGCTCCGGCGACCACAACGGGAGCACGTCATGATCGATCACGGTGCGGGCCAGGCGGTTGGGGCCGAGCACCAGGGGCGACGGCAGCGCGGCCGCCACGTCCAGCGCCTTCGACGCCGTGCGGGTCGCGCCGTTCCAGTGCCGGGCCGCGGAGGTCCAGCCGCTGCGGGCCACCCGGCCGGCGCCCTCGGCGCGCAGCCTCTTCATCAGGTCGCCGGTGTTGATCAACACCGGGCAGGCCGTCTGGCACATGCCGTCGACCGCGCAGGTGTCGACCGCGTCGTAGTCGTACTCCCGCTCCAGCTCGGCGAGCAGCGCGGTGTCGCCGAGCTCGCGGGCGCGCTGCATCTCGCGGCGCAGCACGATCCGCTGTCGCGGCGTGGTGGTGAGATCCCGGCTGGGGCAGACGGGTTCGCAGTAGCCGCACTCGACGCAGCGGTCCACCTCGGCCTCGACGGTGGGGGTGGTCTTGAGGTTCTTCAGGTGGGCGGACGCGTCGTCGGTGATGATGACACCCGGGTTGAGGACCCCGCGCGGGTCGCAGAGCCGCTTGATCTCACGCATCACCGCGTACAGCTCGTCGCCGTACTGGCGGCGCACGTAGGGCGCCATCACCCGCCCGGTGCCGTGTTCCGCCTTCAGCGATCCGCCCTGGTCGAGCACGAGATCGACCATGTCGTCGGTGAACGCGGCGAACCGGTCCAGCGAGGCTCCCGCGCCCAGCCGCTCGGTGAGCATGAAGTGGATGTTGCCGTCCTTGGCGTGCCCGAAGATGACGCTGTCGGTGTAGCCGTGCCGGTCGAACAGCCGGGTCAGCTCCTCGCAGGTGGGCAGCAACGCCGGCACCGGCACCGAGATGTCCTCGAGCATCGCGGTGGTCCCGGACGGCCGGGCCTCGGCCACCGTCGCGTACAGCCCCTTGCGGATGTGCCAGAGACCGGCCCGGGTGCGCGGGTCGGCCGACAACGCCGCCGGCCCGGCGAGCGGCAGCGACCGCAGGACCGTGGCCGCGGCCGCCGCCCGGGCCCGGACCTCGCCGACCGACTCCGCCTGGTACTCGACCAGCAGCGCCGCGTGCCGGTCGACGGCCAGCTCCCGCAGCACCGGATCCGCCTGCAGGTCCCGCTGGCCCACCCGCAGCGACGCCGCGTCCATCAACTCGATGGTGGCCGGCCCCGTCGACACCAGGGCCGGCAGCGCCGCGGTCGCGCGGCTGAGGTCGTCGAACACCAGCAGCCCGGTGACCGCCTCCGACAGCAGCGGCACGGTCCGGAAGACGACCGAGGCCACGAACGCCAGGGTGCCCTCGCTGCCGACGACGAGGTGGCTCAGGATGTCGACGGGGAGGTCGTGGTCGAGGAAGGCGTTCAGCCCGTATCCCATGGTGTTCTTCATCGAGAACTGGTGCCGCAGCAGCGCCACCGACGCCGCGTCGCCCCGGACCCGGTCGCGGAGCCGGTCCAGACCGGCGTGCAGCTCCGGTTCCAGGGCACGCAGCCGGTCGTCGGCGTCGGTGTCCGCGGTGTCCAGCACCGTGCCGCTGGGCAGCACCACCACCATCGACTCGACCGTGTTGTAGGTGTTCTGGACCGTTCCGCAGGCCATGCCGCTGGAGTTGTTGGCGACGACCCCGCCGATGGTGCAGGCGCTCTCGCTCGCGGGGTCGGGTCCGAGCTTGCGCCCGAGCCGGGACAGCCGCTGGTTGACCTGACGCACGGTGGCACCCGGTCCGACCCGCACCCGGGCGCCGCCGTCGAGCACCTCGATCCCCCGGAAGTGCCGCCGGGTGTCGGCCAGGATGCCGTTCCCGACGGCCTGTCCGGACAGGCTGGTGCCGCCCGACCGGAACGTCAGGGGCAGGCCCTGGGCGGCGCTGACCGCGAACAACCGGGCCACCGCGTCGGCGTCGGTGGGGGTGGCCACCGCGGCCGGGGTCAGCAGGAAGTGCGAGGCGTCGTGGGCCATCCCCAGCCGGTCGGTCGCGCGGGTGCGCACAGCGTCCGGTCCGACGGCGGCGCCCAGAGCCCGTACCACCGTGTCGCTCAGGCCCGCCATCGCGCCGCTCCCCACCTCGTCCGTCCGGTTCATTCTGCGGCAGCCCGGGCCCCGCCGGGCACCGACGTCGACTGTGGGGAGCGACCATCGCCGGCGCCGGGCCGGTCCTCCGGTCGGCGCCCGCGGCGGTGACGTCCCGCGGACCGCCGAATCCGGTGGACGCAGGTCCTATGCTCGTCCGGTGAGCATCCTGTCGCCGGTCCTGCCGCCTCCGCGCTCGTAGTAGCGCGTCCCGACGGCGACCCACCGGTGACGGTGGCCGCCGTCCGCTGACGTGCCCGCGCGGATCCCGGCCACCGTCGACCTCACCGAAAGCGCACGCATGTCCGACTCCCCCACCGTCCCCTCCGTCACGCCCGCCCCCGGCCGCCACCCCGCCCGCGCCCGGATCGGCCTGATCCAGATCACCGCCGCCGCCGTCCTCTGGGGCACCTCCGGCGTCATCGCGCAGCTCGTCCACCGTTCCACCGGCATGGGGGCGATGGACATCAGCTTCTGGCGGCTGGCGGTGTCCGCGGCGGCGATGCTGCTGATCGCCGTCCCGGGCTTCCGGCTCGTCGTCCGCGCCGCCCGCCGCGACCCGTGGGCGCTGACCCTCGCCGGAGTCGCCCTCGCCGCCTACCAGGGCCTCTACTTCCTGTCCGTCACCACGGCGGGCGTCAACATCGCCACCATGGTCAGCCTGGGGACCGCTCCGGTGGTGGCCGCGCTGTGGGAGGCGTTCCGCCGCCGCCGCGTCCCTGGCCTGCGTCCGACGGCCGTGATCGTCGTCGCGGTGATCGGTCTGGTGCTCGTCGCCGGCGGGCACGGCAGCGAGGCCGCGGGTCCGAACCCGACGCTGGGGGTTCTCGCCGCGCTCGGTTCGGGGGTCATCTACGGCGGCAGCGCGATCCTCGGGCGCCACCTCGCCCAGCACACCCCGGCCGTGGCCATGACCACCCTGACCTCAGTGGTGGGCGCCGCCGTCCTCGCCCCGTTCGCCGTGTTCAGCGGTCCGTACGTGGTGCCGGCGGACGCCCCGGTGTCCGTCGGGGTGGCCTGGGCGGGGATCGCCGCGATGGGCGTTCTGGCGACCGCGCTGGCCTACATCCTGTTCAACCGCGGGCTGCAGGCCACCGAGAGCAGTGTGGCGGCGGTGCTCACCCTGATCGAGCCGCTCACCGCGGCGGTGCTCGCGGTGACCGTGCTGTCCGAACCCACGGGACTCACCACGGTCGTCGGCGCCGCGCTGCTACTCGGCTCGGTGGCGGTGCTGTACCTGGCGCCCGGTCCGGCGGGAACCGTCGAACGGACGACGGCCGGTGGTGTCCCGGCGGGGACGGCACCGGCCCCGCCCACAGCCGGCTAGGGCACCCGCCCCTCGGCGCGGCTGCCCGCCACGCGGGTGCCCGGGGCGGCGGCGGGGTCGAGGATGTGCTCGGCGGGGTCCGGTCGGCGGCTCGCGGGTAGCCGCGCGGATCCCTCCGGCACCGCACCCGCCGGTACCACCGCGTCCGGTACCACCGCGTCCGGTACCACCGCGTCCGGCGCCGAGACGTCCGGCGCCGAGGCGTCCGAGGCGGCGGGCGCCACCGCTGCGGCCATCTCCTCGGCCGGGGCCGCCGACTCCGGTCGGTTCGGCTTCACCGTGAGGTGGAAATCGTCCTGGAAGTTCTCGGTGCCGAAGGCGACGGCCTGCTCGGTCGCCTCGGTGACCTTGCGGAACCGCTGGATCAGCGGATCGCTGTTGAGGTCCTTCATCAGGGCCACGCACATCACGATCATCACGACGACGAACGGCGCCGCCATGATGATGGTGATGTTCTGGATGCCGGACAGCGCGTCGCTGCCGCCGACGACGAGCATCAGCGCCGCGATGGCGCCCATCACGGTGCCCCAGAAGACGACGAGCCGCCGCGACGGGTGGATAGTGCCCCGCTGCGACAGGGTGCCCATCACGATGGACGCGGCGTCCGCGCCGGACACGAAGAAGATGGCCACCAGCACCATCGCGAGCACTCCGAGGATGCCGCCCAGCGGCAGCGTGGACAACAGCCCGAACAGCTGGCCCTCCACCGGCAGCGACGCCAGGCCGGCGCCGTTCTGCTCGGCGGTGATGGCGGCCCCACCGAAGACGGCGAACCACACCAGGCTGACCGAGCTCGGGATCAGGATGACCCCCGCCACGAAGCCACGGATGCTGCGACCGCGGCTGATCCGGGCGATGAACATCCCGACGAACGGGGTCCAGGAGATCCACCACGCCCAGTAGAAGATCGTCCAGCCCGACAGCCACTCCTCGGTGGCGCTGCCGCCGGTGGCCGCCGTCCGGGAGGCCATCGCGGCCAGGTCACCGAAGTAGTCGCCGATGGCGGTGGGGATCAGGTTCAGGATGACGATCGTCGGGCCGCCGATGAAGACCACGACGGCGAGCACCGCGGCCAGCACCATGTTGATGTTGGACAGCCACTGGATGCCCTTGGAGACACCGGACACCGCCGAGGCGATGAACGCCGTGGTGAGGATGGCGATGACGGCGACCAGCAGGGTGGTGCTGAACGAGTCGATGAAGCCCCCGGCGACGAGACCGCCGCCGATCTGCAGCGCGCCGAGGCCCAGGGAGGCGGCGGAACCGAACAGCGTCGCGAAGATGGCCAGGATGTCGATCGTCCGGCCGAAGGCGCCCTCGGTGCCGCGCCTGCCCAGCAGCGGGGCGAAGGTCGAGCTGATCAGCTGCCGGCGCCCGCGGCGGAAGGTGCCGTAGGCGATGGCCAGCCCGACCACCGCGTAGATCGCCCACGGATGCAGCGTCCAGTGGAACAGCGTGGTCGCCATCGCGGTGTCGAACGCCGCGGGGGTTCCGACGTCGACGGTGCCGGGCGGCGGTGATGCGAAGTGCGACAGCGGCTCGCCCACCCCGTAGAACATCAGGCCGATGCCCATCCCGGCGCTGAACATCATCGCGATCCAGGAGACCGTCTTGAACTCCGGTCGTTCGTCGTCGCGGCCGAGCGGGATCCGGCCGTAGCGGCTCAGCGCCAGCCAGATCGCGAAGACCACGAAGGCGCTCGCGGCGAGCACGAAGCCCCAGCCGCCGCCCTTGATCACCCCGCCCAGCACGCTCGAGGCCACGGCGCTCAGGTTGTCCGAGCTCAGCAGTCCCCAGGCGAGGAAGGCGACGACCAGACCGGCGGCCACGCCGAAGACGATCTTGTCGGTCGGGGCGCGCTTGCCGGCGTCACCGGCGAGCGACGGCGGCTCGAAGGGCGCGGCCACGCCGGTGTCGGGGAAGTGCGGCAGGTGCAGGTGGTGCCCGGCGTCGTTCTTGTCCTGTGTCGTCATTGTCGGCCTTCATGTCGCAGCGTCGGCTGGATCGGACGGTGGCCTGCAGCGGGCGGGACGGCCCGTGGAACGGATACCTCGGAAAAGGCGCGGACATTCTCACGTGGGAGCCGGAGATCGTCCGGTCACTGTGACGCCGACGGCGGTGCGGGCGCAATGGCCCGGTCCGTTTCCGTCACCGAAATGAAATGCCGGAGCGCCGGGCGCATGGAGATCCGTCCGTTGCGCAGAGCGCTCCGTGTTGCGCAGTACGCCTACTGTGCCGCGCGCCAGTGGCGCGGTCAAGCCGACGATCGGAGGAATTGTCGCAGGTTGGGGCGGTGCCGGCCGAGGCGTGACGGGATCGGCCGGCGATCGTTCGTCACGCGTGGGGCGGCGCCCTCGCCCATCCCGGAAATGGTGTGAACGACGCGTGTCCATTTCCTGACGACGCGAGTTCCGGTGCCGCGGAAATGCCGGTGCGGCATTCGCGTGGTCATCCGCCCGATATCCCGCTCACCCCCGGCCGGCCGTCGCGGCCGCCCCGACCTTCCCCGACAGACGGAAGAGCCCCCGGACCGCGCGGTGGCACCGCGCCGTCCGGGGGCTCCCCGGTCGGTCGACTCCTGCTCAGGAGGCGATCTCCTCGCCCAGGTACGCCGCGCGCACCCGGTCGTCGGCGAGCAGCTCCCGGCCGCTGCCGGACAGCACGATCTCCCCGGTCTCCAGGACGTAGCCGCGGTTGGCCAGGCCGAGGGCCTGGGCGGCGTTCTGCTCGACGAGCAGCACGGTCACCCCGTCGTCGTTGATCTCCTTGATGATGTCGAAGATCTGCTTGACGATCAGCGGCGCCAGGCCCATCGACGGCTCGTCGAGCAGCAGCAGCCGGGGCTTGCCCATCAGGGCGCGCCCGATGGCCAGCATCTGCTGCTCACCGCCTGAGAGCGTGCCGGCCTGCTGCCGGATCCGCTCCTTGAGCCGCGGGAACAGCTCGAAGACGTGGTCCATGACCGCCTGGTCGGGCTTCTTGAACCGGAACGCGCCCATCTCCAGGTTCTCGTGGATGGTCATCCGCGGGAACACGTGCCGGCCCTCGGGGACGTGGCAGATGCCGAGGTGGATCAGTTCGTGCGCCGGGATGCCGTCGATCCGCTGGCCGTCGAAACGGATCTCCCCGGCCGACGGCCGCAGCATCCCGGACACCGTCTTCTGGGTGGTCGTCTTGCCGGCACCGTTGGCCCCGAGCAGCGCGACGATCTCCCCCTCGTTGACGTCGAAGGAGATGCCCTTGATCGCCTTGATGGCGCCGTAGCGCACCTCGATGTCGTCGACCTCGAGCAGACTCATCTCGTCCCACCTTCCGGCTCGTCCAGGTTGCCCGTGGGCGTGGTGTCCATGGGGGTCGGCCCACCCGCAGCGGCGGCCTCGGCCGCGGCCGGGTCGTCGTCGGAGGTGCCGAGGTAGGCCGCGATGACGGCCGGGTTCTTCTGGATCTCGTCCGGGGTGCCCTCGGCGATCTTCTGGCCGAAGTTGAGCACCACCAGCCGGTGCGCGATCGACATGACGAGCTTCATGTCGTGCTCGATGAGCAGGACCGAGACGTTGTCCTTGACGTTGATCCGGACGATGAGCTCGGCCAGGTCCCGTTTCTCGGCCGGGTTGGTGCCGGCGGCGGGCTCGTCGAGCAGGATGACGCCCGGGTTGGTGCCCAGCGCCCGGGCGATCTCCAGCCGGCGCTGCTCCCCGTAGGCCAGGGAGCCGGCCAGGTCGTTGGCCCGGCTGGTCAGCCCGACCTCACGGAGCAGCTCGTAGGCGCGTTTGGTGCTCTCGCGCTCCTCCCGGCGGGCCCGCGGCAGGGTCAGCATCGACGCCAGCGGCCCCGACTTCTGCCGCGTCTCGATGCCGACCTTGACGTTCTCCAGCGCGGTCAACGCCGGGAACAGCCGGATGTTCTGGAAGGTGCGGGCCACTCCGAGGTGGTTGATGACGTGTGTCTTCTTGCCCAGCACGCTGGCCGGGCTGTCCCCCACCCGCGCGGCCAGCTGGATGCTGCCCTCCTGCGGGGTGTAGACGCCGGTCAGCGAGTTGAACAGCGACGTCTTGCCGGCGCCGTTCGGGCCGATGATCGCCAGGATCTCGCCGCGGAACATCTGCAGCGTGACGTCGTTGAGGCTGGTCACCCCACCGAAGCGCAGGGTCACCCCGGAGACGTCGTAGACGACGTCGCGGGGACCGACCGGCGATCCGGCCTTCTCGGTGCTCACCGCGTGGCTCATGCCCGGGCCCCCATTCCCTCGCCCGCGGGTACCGCTCGAGGCTCGTTCGGTGTGTCGTCGTCGAAGCCGTGCAGCTCGGCCGCCCGCCGCTTGGCCGGGATCAGCCCGCCCGGACGGAAGATCATCATCAGCAGCACGACGGCGCCGATCCACATCTGGCGGTCCTCGGCCGGCACCTGGTCCTTGAGGAACTCCGGCAGCCAGGTCAGCACGGCCGCACCCGCCATCGCGCCGGGCAGCGAGCCCATGCCGCCGAAGACGACGTAGGCGACCACCAGGATCGAGTTGTTCAGGATGAAGTTGTCGGGGGTGAAGAAGCCGACGTCGCTGGCGAAGAACACACCGGCCAGGCCGGAGGTCGAGGCGCCGATGGCGAAGGCCAGCAGCTTGACCCGGGTGGTGTTGACGCCGGTGGCCTGCGCGGCGATCTCGTCCTCGCGGATGGCCGCCCACGCGCGGCCGGTGCGGGACTGCTCCAGGGCGCGGAACAACACCACGACGATGACGATGATGATGAGCAGGAGGTACCAGTACTGCAGCTGGTTCAGGCCGAACTCGAACCGCACGAAGCCCAGGTTGATGACCGGGTGCGGCACCTGCGGCGACGGGCCACGGGTGGAGTTGGTGACCTCGTCGGCGTTGATCGCCACGATGCGGACGATCTCACCGAAGCCCAGCGTGACGATCGCCAGGTAGTCACCGCGCAGCCGCAGCGTCGGACCACCCAGGATGACGCCGGCGATCAGACAGACCAGGATGGCGAACGGTATCGCCCACAGCGGCGACATCTCCAGCCAGCTCGGCGGCTTGATCGGCAGTGAGCCGACCAGGTAGGCGGTGACGTAGGAGCCGATGGCGTAGAACGCGATGAACCCCAGGTCGAGCAGGCCGGCCCAGCCGACGACGACGTTCAGGCCGACCGCGAGCAGCACGTAGATGCCGATCTGGGTGACCAGCACCGACTGCCAGAAGCTGGTGGCGGTCGGCGGGTAGAACAGAGCGACCGCGAACACGGCGAGCAGCAGGGTCTTGGTGGCGACCGGGTTGGAGAACAATCCGGCGTCGGACGACTTCGGCGCGGCGACCTTCATGCCCGCGGCCACGATCGTCTTCGGGGCGCGGCGCCGCGCGGTGGCCACGACGAAGCCGGCACCGGCGAACAGGAACAGCGCCGCCGAGGTCATCCAGCCGCCGGTGCCGAGGTTCTGCCACGGACCCGAGACACCCTCGAGCTTCTGCACCGCCGCGGCCGAGGAGAAGAGGTACATCGTGTTGAGCGTCAGGTACAGGCCGGCCAGACCGACGACCAGCGCCGCCCAGCCGAGCGCGGTGATGCGCAGGTACGACGCGGCGGCGGCCAGGATCAGCGCCACCGCGAACACGACGTAGCCCAGCCAGCTGAGGTAGGCCTCGGCCAGCGGTGCCAGTCCGCGGTCGGCGAAGAAGGCCGCGGTGTCCACGAGGGTGGCGTTGATCCGGTTGGGCGAGTACCAGGTCGCCGCCGCCACGCCGATGATCCCGACGACCGCGCCGATGACGGCCAGCGGCAGGCCCGGCCGCCACGCCAGCACCCGGGCGAAGAACGCCTTGGTGTCGGCGATCTCGTCCCTGCTCATCGCGATCGTGACCGCGGCGGCGGCCAGCACGAGGTACCCGACGACGGCGACGCCGGCGCCCAGCGAGTGGTCGGGCCGGGTGGAGGTGGCCTCGAACGCGGCGCTGGACACCAGCACGATGAAGACACCGAAGACGGCGAGCCCGGCCGCGACCCAGCCGAGGATCCGGCGGTCCGCGACGATGCCGGCGCCGGCGACGAGCACGGTGACGATCAGCAGGGTCCAGGCGAGCCACCCGAAGAAGACCGTGGCCAGCGGCGCGAGCCCGGCGATGCCGGCGGCCGCGTCGGCGACGGTGTGGAACTTGCCGTCCCCCGTGGGGTCGTGCCACTTCAGCAGCGTCTGCGCGGCGACCACGGTGATGCCGCCGACGGCCAGCGGGAAGACGCCCGGCCGCTTGAAGTACGGGGTGATCCGCGGCCAGAAGGTGACCACGAGGAAGACCAGCACACCGATGCCCAGGAAGACGAACACCCGCGGCGCGAAGACCGCCTCCCGGAACGCCAGGCCGTAGTCCTGCTGGGTGCCCTGCTGCGGGCCGACCATGATGGCCAGCGCCAGACCCAGCGCCAGGCACGCGATGAACCGCTTGACCAGCGGGTTGGAGAACACTCCGGTTTTCATGCCGCCCTCCCGAGCTTCTCGCCGAGGATGCCGGTGGGCCGGAAGACCAGCACCAGGACCAGCACCACGAACGCCACGACGTCGGTCCACTTCGTGCCGATGAACGGCAGGGCCGGGATCAGCACCTCGATGATGCCCAGGAGCAGACCACCGATCATGGCGCCGCGGATGTTGCCGATACCGCCGAGCACGGCGGCGGCGAACGCCTTCACACCGGGCAGGAAGCCCATGATGTTGCTGAACACGAAGGCGGTGCCGAAGAGGAACCCGGCGGCCCCGCCCAGCGCGCCGCCGATGACGAACGTCTTGCTGATCGTCTTGTCGATGTTGATGCCCATCAGGGCCGCGGTGGGCGCGTCCTCGGCGACACCGCGGATGCTGCGGCCGAGCTTGGTGCCCGACACCAGGCGGTCCAGGAACAGCATCATCAGCAGCGCCGAGACGATGATGATGAGCTGGATCAACCGGACCTGCGCCCCGAAGACGGTGAAGACCACCGAGTCCTTGTTGAAGTAGTCGGGGAACTGGTTGTTGGTGAAGCGGTTGAACAGCTTGCCGGCCAGCGCGGACAGCAGGAACGACATGCCGATCGCACTGATCAGGAACGCGAGTTTGGGCGCGCCGCGGCGTCGCAGCGGTCGGTAGGCGACGCGCTCCAGACCCCAGGCGATGCAGGCGCCGGTGAGGCCACCGGTGACGAGGCCGAGCACGAAGATCAGCGGGACCGCCCAGCCGGGCGTCTGGCCCTCACCGACGACCGCCGACACGACGATGAAGCTGGCGAAGGCGCCGGACATGAACACCTCGCTGTGCGCGAAGTTGATGAGCTGCAGGACGCCGTAGACGAGGGTGTAACCGAGCGCGATGAGCGCGTACATCGATCCCCGGGTCAGCCCCGAGAAGAGATACAGCATGAAATCCTGCATGCAGGATGCCTTCCGTGAACGAGCCGGCGGGGCTGACAGGCGGTGGAGGTGTGGCGGGAACAGGCGCTGAACGCCAGAAGGCGCCGCCGATGCCGAGCATGCACATCGGCGACGCCTTCGTCGCCCGGTCCGCTGCAGGGATTCTGCAGGGTCGTGGCGTGGTGCGGTAGGGCTACTTCTGGTCCGCGATCGGCCCGAGCAGCTTGATGACGCCGTCCTCCTGCTGGTACAGATTGATGACCTGCTGCTCGACCTCACCGGTCTCGGTGAACTTGATGGTCGTGGTGATGCCCTTGTAGTCCAGTGCCTTCACCCCGGCCAGCACGTCGGCGCGGGTGACCTCGCCCTTGGACGCCAGGTCCTTGATGACCGAGATCATCGCGTTGGCGGCGTCGTAGGCCTCCGGCGAGTAGGTGGAGGACGGGGTGTTGAACTTCGCCTGGTAGGCCTTCTCGAACTCGGCGGCGGCCGGGGCGACCGTGGCGTCGAGGCAACCGCAGGAGAAGTACCAGCCGTCGCCCGCGTCGCCGGCACCCTCGGTGAAGACCGAGGACTTGCCGCCGTTGCCGGTGACGGTGATGCCGGCGAAGCCGGCCGACTTCAGCGCCTGGGCGAACAGCGACGCCTGGGCGTCGTAGCCGCCGTAGAACAGCGCCTCGACGCCGGAGGAGGCGACGGTCTGGGCGATGGCCGAGTAGTCGGTGGTCTTGGCGTCGACGCCCTCACGGGTGACCGTGACGCCCTTGGACTCCAGCTCCTTCTGGACGTCGTCGCCGACACCCTTGCCGTAGTCGGACAGGTCGTCGACCACGTAGACGGTCTTGGCCTTGGTGGACAGCCAGTCGGCGGCCTGCTGGCCCTCGACGGAGTCCGGCGGCACGATGCGGTGGAACGCGGTCCAGCCGGAGGTGGTCAGCGTGGCGTTGGTCGCCGACGGGCTGATCAGGGCGAGCTGGGCCTCGCTGTAGGTGGCGCCCACGGCCTTGGTCGCACCGGAGAAGCTCGGGCCGACGACGCCCATGACGGCGGTGTCCTGCAGCAGGGTCTGCGCGGCGGCCGGGGCCTTGTCCGGGAGCCCGACGTCGTCGGACTTGACGAGCTCGAGGGTGAAGCCGAGGTCACCGGCGGCGTTGGCCTGCTCGACGGCCAGCTCGACCGCGTTGACCTCGTTGATGCCCAGCTGCTGGTTGTCGCCGGAGAGCGGTCCCTGGAAGCCGATCTTGTAGGTGGCGCCGGAGCCGCCGCCGGCGGGGGTGGCGCCACCGGTGGAGCTGGTCGGCGCGGCGGCGTTGCCGCCGGTGGTGGGGGCGGGGGTGGTGCTGTTGGAGCAGGCGGTGAGCGCGAGCGCCCCGGCCACTCCGAATGCGGCGAACTTCGCCAGGTAACTGCTCCGCACTGACTCTCCTTAGATTTCTCGGCCCACACGACGGGGACCGAACGGGTTACTGCGGAAGTCTGCCGTGGCGGGCGAATCTCCCGCCGGCCCGGCTGTCGTGATTGTGGAGACTAGCCCACACGGGCAACCGCACCCAGGAACGTCAAACCCGGCCGAACCGATTGTGACCAAATTGCGTCCATTCGTGCGGAACCTCTCGACGGTTCGCACTCCGGCGGAGACGAGCCGATGCGCCGCATTCGTCGGCCGGATCTGCCGCGGACGGGCGGAAGTGGGTTCGGGACCCGCCGTGCACCGATGAAACCTCAGCCGTGGGGCGACATGTCGCGCAGTGCACAGTTGCGCGGAGCGTGACGTGCCTCATGATGCGCAACAACGACACAGGGCGTGAGAACGGATCCGGGTCCGGCGTGTCACCGCCCGCACGGTCGCCGGCACGGGCCGCCGACCGCGGCCGTCCGGCGGCGCCGGCCACCCACGCGCCACCGGACCCCGGAAACGACGGACCCGCCGGGCGCCGGAGCGCACGACGGGTGTCGACAGGCGGCCGGGTCCCCGACCGCCGGGAGGGTCAGCTCAACCCGTCGATGACGGCCTGCGAGATCTCCTTCATGGACGTACGCCGGTCCATCGCCGCCCGCTGCAGCCAGCGGAACGCCTCCGGTTCGGTCATCTTCTGCTTCGCCTGCAGCAGACCCTTGGCGCGGTCGATGATCTTGCGGACCGCGAGCCGCTCGGTGATGTCGGCGACCTCGGCCCGCAGCGAGACCATCTCGCTGTACCGGGCGATGGCCAGCTCGATGGCCGGCAGCAGGTCGGACTTGGTGAACGGCTTCACCAGGTAGGCCATCGCGCCCGCGTCGGTGGCCCGCTCGATGAGGTCGCGCTGCGAAAAGGCGGTCAGGATCACCACGGGCGAGATCTGCGCCTCGGTGATCTCACCGGCGGCGTCGATCCCGTCCTTCTTCGGCATCTTGACGTCGAGGATGACGAGGTCGGGCTTGAGCTCCGTGGCCAGCGCCACCGCCTGCTCACCGTCACCGGCCTCACCGACGACGTCGTAACCCTCTTCGGTCAGCATCTCCTTCAGATCCAAGCGGATGAGGGCTTCGTCCTCGGCGATCAGGACCCGCCGTTGCGTCGTCATGCGGAGAATCGTATCGGTCGGCCCGAAGCGTCTGGTCCACGGTGTGGAACATCTTCGTTAAACTCGGCTCGCGAACACGGTCCACCACCGCCGGCGACGTCGGCACGGTGACCGTTGTGGGCCCCTGTATCCCAATGGCAGAGGAAGCGGTCTCAAAATCCGTACAGTGTCAGTTCGAATCTGACCAGGGGCACTGACCAGGCAAAACAGCCTGTTGGCAACATCGAAGTCGGCACAGGGCACGTCCACAGCACGTTTTCGGTGCGATGCCGTCCATGGCACGACAAAGAATCGCCCCCGGCACGATGGGCGACATCGCCGTCATCGAGGACAAGACGCAGACCGACCCCGGGAAGAAGTACCGGGGACTCGTGCGGGTGGTTGACGCCGACACAAGGCGCACATGGTGCGCAGGTGGCGTCCGACCAAGGCCGCAGCGAAGGAGGCCACCCGTCGAGCCGCCGCCGACAAGCTAGCCGCGCTGGCGCGTGGTCGCGACGAGGCGACCGAAGCGCAGCGGACAGCTGACCAGGGCGATACGACGACAACCAACCGTGGGCGACCTGATAGACCAGACGATGGCCAGTCGGCAGGTCCAGGACCTTGCGCCGGGCGCCAGAGACAACTACTCCCCCGTCGCCGAGGCAATCCGGGCACACGAGATCGCCGCCGTATTGCCGCGTGACCTCGACGTGTAACAGGTACGAAAGTTCCTGGACACCTACACCAACGGTCACGGCCGGACCCGAGGCGACATCGCGCTGTCGCTGCTGAACAAGGCCATGGTGCTCGCCGGGGCACCTGCCGCCACCTTGAGCGAAGTCAGACCCTCAGAATGGGCCGGCTGGTCGGCACTCCTGCTTCGCCGTAAGCAGTGCGCCGTTCGAGGCGGACACTAACCACATGGGCCGCTGCATCACTCTGCCTAATTCTGCCGTCTTGTCTGTGGCAGACCCCCGCCCCAACCCCAGAATCGGCACACGGGGAGTGCGTAACTACAACGCCCTTGGCCTCTTGGTCTCTTGGTGCCCTTGCTCCTTTGCGCCTAACGCATTGTGACTCGCGGAGGACAGGATCCAAATGTATTACTCGCCCCGAAGGCCGACGGTGAAGCACTCGAAAGAATAATGGGCCTTTCAGCTTGTCTGCAGCTCGCCATTCACTGCTCTCCATTGCGGGGCTGTGTTGACCCGAACGGCGCTGTCCTGCCGTAACCCACTATGATGATCAAATGCCCACCTCTAACACTCCAATACAATACTCCGATCTGACAGAAATAGAGCATGACATCGTGCGCTCGTCCCAGACGGGCAACTGGTGGTACGCCGACCCGGATGCAAGCTTCGGGCCAGCGCTCGGAGCAGGTAACGACTCAACGCGCTGGGATGTCCGGGCAAAGGTGCTTGTCCAACTTCTTACCGGACTCGACGAACTGTCGTTCGACGCGAGCGGCGATGCCCGTGCGGTGCGCGCCGTGCGCGTCTCGGGCGCGCGGATCGTAGGAGACTTCAACTTGGCGGGGTTCAAGCTGCGCTGTCCGCTTGAATTCGTCAACTGCTCTTTCATCACCAGTCAGCCATTAGACCTCAGCGGAACAAGCACCAGTGGACTTCGAATCGTTAGCTGCTCAATGCCGCGTGGTCTCAATGCAGCTCAGGTCGAGGTCAACGGTAACCTGGATCTGAGATTCCTTACAAGTGGCGACGTCGTAGACCTCAGTCAGGCGCAGATCGCCGGTTCACTTTACCTCCAGGGATCTTCCCTCCGCAGCTCCGGCGATCAATCGCTACTTCTAGTCAGTGCCAAAGTGGGTGGCGGAATCTTCGCGGATAGAATGCAGTGCCGGGGAACCATGGATGCCCTAAATTTGCAGGCCGACTTCCTTAAGCTTGACGGAGCTCATCTAGACAGTGAAGGGTCTACGGCTTTCATAGGCGAAGGCCTCAGGTTGCAGGGCAACTTTCTGGCTAGACAGGGTGCACGATTCGATGGTCTCGTGTCGCTCCGCAGTGCTGCGATACGGGGGCACCTGCTTTTAGACGGTAGTAGCTTCAACAATGTCGGCCAAACGGCCCTCGATCTCAGTAATGCCGAGGTGAGTGGCGATATAGCATGCCGCGCCGGCTTTCTCTGTTACGGACGCTTCCAGATGCATGATTCAAAAGTATTTGGATCTTTGCAGATGAACGGCGCGAGTTGCCACAACCCAGGCGATCTGGCTATCGCATTTGACCGACTGCAGGTCAAAGGCAGCTGGTTGTGCCGCGGCGGATTCTTCGCTGACGGCACAGTCTCTACCATCGACGCGAAGATTGAGGGCGAGGTTGCATTCGACGCCGCTGTACTCACCAATCCCGGTGGAGATACTGTGCGTGCGGAGAGGATAAGTGTCGGAGCATCCATCTTTTTCCGGGCACGCGCTCGCTCTGTGGGTCGTTTGAACTTCAGCAACGCGCAAGTAGGTGGTTCCGTATTGCTAGTTGAATGTGACCTGGTTGGTGCGGCGGACCAAGTGACATGCACCTTGAACGGTGCATCTGTCTCGGACTTGATGCACGTCGCGCCCGCTGAACACCACGGTGTCATCGATTTGCGCGGAGCAAAGGCATCCCGACACAAGGGTGCTGCAGGTATAGCGGACCGGTATCAGCTACAGGGATACGTTTACGGAGCAATTATTCCTGAGGTTCCGACGGTGGACCTCCGCAACCGCCTGCAATGGCTGAGGAACGATCCAGAAGGGTACTCTCCAGGACCGTACTCAGTGCTCGCCGGCGTCCTAAAACACCACGGGTATCTGGCGGAAGCCAAGAAAACGTCGATCGAATCTCAGCGCATTCGACGTGCTAGAACGCGCGGCGTGCGTGGTGTTGTATCGCGTTCCTGGAGCTTCCTCTTGCGCAATACAATTGGATACGGCTACAAGCCAGGGTTGGCTTTCGCCTGGCTCGTAATAACGGTGGCGGTCGGTAGTACATCGATACAGTTGTTGCGAGACAAAATGGTAGCGGGTTCCGGTGCGCCGCCGTTCAACAGTCTAATATACGTCGTGGATAATATGCTGCCGTTCGTTGACTTCGGCTACTCGAAATGGGTGGCTAGTGGTCTCGCTCAAATCGTGACCGTGGCCACTGTACTTTGCGGTTACGTTCTAGTTGCGGCCATCTTGGCCGCTCTCGCAGGCGTATTACGGCGCGGCGACTAGCGGCGCAGAAATGCGACCTCAAGGGTCCGCGTGGCGGCTTATCAGGCGTGCCGCGAGACACCACGACTTGGCGGTCGACCTCCCAAGAGCTCGCTTGGTGGACGACTGCGTGTGAACACGGTCCGCGGACACCGACGTGCGCGACCTGGGGCACTATCCAGGAGAAAGGCGTCGCCGCCTGGGTGGAGAACCCCCCGCGGGCGTCACGACGGGCGCTAGGTCCGATCCTGAGTCACCACCTATTGGTCACCAGAGTCAGTCGAGCATGAAGGCGCTCATGAACACCGTGAGCCAGGATGTGCCCCACCTGTGGGTCCTCGGTAAACGAAGGAGACTAGCAGCCGTGCCCTGAGGCTTTCGTCGCGGGCAGTGGCGAACTCAATGTTGTTCCATCCATCACCGACGGGTCTGACAGACAGGGGTCGGGACCGGGCCGGATACGAAATTGACAGGCGTCTTGGGCGAGTCGCCGAATCTTCACCGCCACGATGAAGCGCTTAATACCAAGTCGCATCCCGTTGACGCTGACCTCCGATCAGACGGAACCCAGCTACCTAGAGGCGTCCGCAGCGTGCGCTGGTAGCCTACCGCTAGCATGTAGCGAAGAAGGTTAAGGAGTGCATACCACACTGAAGAGGAGTGTCGTGATGGAGAAAATACCGCAAGTGTCTCCGCAAGGGAATACTGTTTATCCAGATGTCCCCCCTATTTTAGCTGCTTCTGCGCATGAATCCATCAAGTTCGCTGTCGGCCCCGCAGAGAGCAAGCGATCAGAACTATGGTGGATTCATGCAACCGACGACGGGTTTTATGTTGGTACGCCCCTATTCAACTACATGACCTTCTCCTTTCACAAGTCCGGTCGGTGGTCGCTGGCTTGGACCCATTCAGCTGCTCAGCGGTTCGGCATAAACGGCACGCGAATCATCGAGTCCTTCCGTCCGTCGCCTGAATCGGCACCCGGCCGAATGCATGCGTTGTCTATTGTGATCCCCATGACGAGTTTAGTCACACCGGGGGTTGGGCGCACAAACGTCGGTGACGAAGTTTCGTATTGGCCGCCCCTTCGGAGAGACGAAGCCGTCTCGTTTGACATATACGTACATCAACCTAACGCACCTGAAGCCACTCTTGCGGGACCCATACTGGGACTAGTAGGAACCTGTCCAACGCTTGACGGAGGCCAGCTGGCGATCGTCGCGATGGCGCTTTGCTCGGTTGAGGCGAAAAATTGGTTGTGGCAAATGCGGACACAGGAGATGCAGAAACCGGTCCAACCAAATCCTAAAGGCGGGCAACATTCTTTCGCTACAGCCAAAGTAGGCGGGGTATTGCATATCGTCGATCTGGGCGATCCCAACAGTCCTAATCTTTTCTAGCCATTTAGACAGCACAACCACTCAAAGTACAGATGACACGAGCTCACCGACGGACTTATGTGCCAAGTATCTAAAAGCGTCGTGTGAGCGTCTACCGTTGTTGACTACAAGCGATTCAATGGAGCGGCCGAAGCCGTGGACATCTGGAAACAATTGGGATATGTCCGACTTAGTCGCTACAAGATCATTTTTATCACTCACGTTCACCCAACGAGGCACGAATTCCGGGAACGCGGGTGGTCGCTTTGAGAGCCTGTCGTAGATTACTGATCTTAACCCGAGCGGGCTCCCGAGTGTGATTAGCAGAGAAGGTACGGGCATTGAGTCTTCCTGCCGGCAGAGGTAATCGTAAGCAACAACTGATCCAAGGGAATGCGCGATAAGGACCTTCGTATCGGAATCGCAAACTGCAACCAGTCGTCCACTCACCTGCTCACGAATTTCTTCGTCTGTCATGTAGCGAACCACCTCAACGAGATCTCGGAAGAACAAGCGTTGTGTGAGCCAAAGGCCGCTTGTCGCCAGCCAACGAACTCTGCTCAACGAAGAAACCGCCGTCCGCGCAGCCCTTTTGCCGATTCCTTGTTGCTCGCGCCCCGCTCCTGTCAAAGCTGATAACTCGCGTTGCGCCTGGGCATTTGCCGAATGGGCAGGATCTTCGGCCAGCTCGTACAACCACAGCATCGATAACTCTTCGGCAAGATCACGTTGTTCGGAAGTCAAACCGATAAAAGGGTCTGCAGCTCCCTGCGTATTGGGAGTAGTAAATACATCAGCATAATAGGCCAAGTCTACCGATATCAAATTACTGTCTCGCGCGAGCCGTGCAGACGGATTAGGCGTATGGATGCGGCACGCTAAGTCAGCGCGCCCTGCCTCCAAGAGACAACTCTTTAAGGCCTCACCGAACTCTTGTTGTAGAAGTACCGGTTCCCGGTTCGTCTGCCCGATGCCGTGGACGACAGCTATTCGTGTCATTCAGATTCCTCGTTGATTATTACGACGCGCGAGTGCAGTTATACTAGGTTCCCGTAATGGTAGCAGCAGAAAAATCTTGGAGAGCAGATGAGTGAACGGCATGCCATTGTTGTTGGCTCACAGTGCATCAGCCTGCCGTCGCAACCACTCACCTTCCTCCCAGGTAGAGCATCAGACCTGTTCGACGTACTTGTGGACCCTGACTTAGGTGCATGCGATCCTGCAGCGTCTACGCTGCTGATTGATCCGACGACATCGGAAATGGTAGCTGCAGTTCAAAGATCTGTAGCCAGTGCCAGCGAGTCAGACGCGGCCCTACTTGTCGCACTCATCGGGCACGGTCACGTGCCGGAATTCGGTCCAGCAGATCAGCTGTTCTTCCTCACCAAGGATGCTTCGGTTCCCCCGACCAGCCACGCTGGCTACCACATTGCGCAGAACCTAATCGACAGTTTACGACTTGACGGATCCGCAGGAGTAACAGGTGTACTACTCATCATCGACACTTGCTACGGCGGTGTCGGTGCTGCGGAGGTAATGAATGGGTTGCAGACCATCGCGGCGTCAGCAGATATCTCGTTGGAGATTGCAGGAGCCACGTTTGATCAAGTTGCCATTGATGGGTGCTTCTCAAACTCACTGGTTGAACTGTTGCGTAGCGGGCACCAAGCCCCGATTGAGCACTTCAGCGTCCGCGATACGAGCAATTGGGCGGCTCAGATATGCACGGCTCAAGAGGAACCGGTACATTTGGCTTTCGCCCGGGGACGTCTTCTGCCCATGGGCGACCCCGGGCTCTGGATTGCAAAAAATAAGAAATACAACCAGCAACCGGGCGGCCTATTGGGCGGCATGCAAGAATTAGCCATTTCCTCGACTTTCTACGCGCCGACAACTGCCTTGGAGGATGTTGTGGAAGCTGCCGACAGCGGCGGCTGCGTATTGATAGTCGGTACGTCCGGTAGCGGGAAGACCACGCTGTTCTCTGCCCTCGCGGCACCGGAAAAGGCCCCCGGGATCATCCCCCAAAGCTTTCTGAATGCGGCCGCTTTCTGCTCGAAGTCGTCCACGGTGGAGACGTTGTGCGACGTTCTAGTCGCTCAACTTTCGAATAGTCATAGTTTCTTGCTATCAAGCGCAAGCTATCAGGACGCTCGCTCGGAAACCGAATACGCCCTTGAGTCGACCTTCCTGGCACGTGTTCTGGGTCCCTTACTTGATAGTGTAGAGCAGGACCCCGCAACGCCGCCGGTTCGGATCGCCATAGACGCGGTCAACTTGCTTGCACCTTCCGATCTGACCGAAGTTTTGTCGACGGTGATCGATAATCAAGCACGACTTAACGACAGCTCGTTAACTGTGATCCTGTCAACGACCGCTGAGGCAGATCTGGTGACAAACTTCCCCGCGCTTCGTGTTGTGTACTCTAGAGATCCCACTTCGGACGAGATAGCCGTATATCTTCGTTCTCGGGGACTGCCCTCGAAGCTGGTCGCTGCGGTGACAGAGGCTATGGGCCAGTGCTCGTGGATGCAGTTAAGCCTATTGGCTGATGAACTCCTGCGTCGAGAAGCTGCGGCTCTAAGAGCCGTACGGTCGCTCGACGAGATGTATGAACTCATGCTTGCAGATCTCACATCGAATGATGCACTCGCCAAAGCCGCGGTGGAAGTAATGGCAGTCGGAACGAAAAGCGCGTCAGTCCCCTCGGACATCGCTCGTCGGGCCGTCGAAGTCGTACTTGAGCAATCCGTTACGCTGGCAGCCTGGCGCTCCGTATTAGCAAAATGCGGTTCTCTCATAGTGCGCCGGTCCGCAGGAACTGAAGGGGAGCAGATCGGGCTTCTCCACGACTCATTATCGGCATTTCTAATAGCGTCAATGGACGAAGCCACCGTGCATTCTGCTTTCCTAGCGACAGCGAGTATAGGGGCCGAGCCTGGACTAGCGCGGGACTATTGGGAAGTTAGTCTTATTGAGCACCTCTGGGGCGCGGGTGCCTATCACGAAGCTCTGGCAGCTGTTCGCGAGTCTCTAACTCAGCGTCCAGGTGATAATCTGCCCAAACTTCGTAGGTGGATTACTCGCGCCGGGAGCGTTCTAGGCGAGTTCGATACCGAAATGATTGAGCTTCAAACTGCCGTTGCTAATCAATACGGTATGGCTGGCGCTGTGGACATGGCTGTGACGGAACTGAGCGAGTTGCTTGAACGCTTGTCAGCGGAGTATGGCGCACACGACGAGATGACCTTCAGCACTCGCTATAGCATATCTCATTGGCTAATCGAGCTTGGTCATTTCGAAGAGGCTATGCACTGGCTGAAAGCATTGCTCAGGGACCAAACAGTTTTCTATGACCCCAAATCTGGAGAGGTATTAGTAACCAAGTTTGCGATTGCGACTGCACGACTGGGGGTAGGTGATTCGGGTGCTCGCGATGATCTAGTCGAGCTGATCGCGGAATTCCCGGAGGGGAGCGAGGACAACCTCAATGGCCTTCGATGGTTGTCCGCTGCGAAGAACAACGAAGCATATGCCCGAGCACAATCCGGAGATCTGAAAGGTGCGTTGTCAACGTTCCGCGAGTTATTAGGTGATCAGCTAGAGCTAGGTTTATCCGCTTCGGACCGAGATGTGATGCTGACGCGAAACAACATTGCGCAGATGTATCAAGATCTTGGTCAGCTAGACCTTTCGCTGGCGGAGAACAGATTACTGGTCGCGGACAGGACCGATGCGCTTGGTGAACGCGATCCAGACACGCTAGTCTCGCTCAACAACCTAGCCGCGTCCTACTTCTTATTGGGCCATTTTGGCACAGCGCGGCAACAATTTTGGACCTTGTATCAGACTAAACTCGAGGTCTTCGGACCGCGTCGTCAGTCTACGCACTACACCTTGGAAAATTTGATTTCCTGCATCAACAAGGATCGAACGACTGCGGTGACAGAACTGCGGGCTCTCCGATCGGCGATAAGTGAGCTGCCTCTTAGCGCATCTTGTTGTTTGGAGTTTGTCGATGCCGCGCAATCTAAGGGGTTGGACTCAGGGATACTTCAATAGAACATCCGTCGAGGGAATCGTCCTGCTGCGCCAGATTCGGTCAATGCGGTATGTGCCGTGTCAGGTCCCTCGTCCAGACCGGGGTCAATCAGAACCTTTCGTGGCCTCCAAGTTCATCCTTCAGATAACCAGGTGGAGTCCTGGTCCGACTCCATGTGCGGGGACATCTGGGTCAACGGCCCCTCGGCCGATCTGTCGCAGCGAGCCAAGGCGTGGGTCACCGGCGGCGGCCGATCCCGCTAAGCGACCAGCAAGCAAACAGATTGTCTCCGCCATCACGAACGTCTACTGTCAGCAATGACCCCTGAAGGGGAGCAGTGACCTAAGCCCCTGCTCCGAACAACACCCATCGCTTCGATACCTCAGCTTGATGTCAGTTAATGAGTAGCTTTCAAGGTGCTTGGCAATAGACGCATAGGTTTCTCCGAGAAACGCAATGTCTGTATCGTCGTCCTGTCCGCAGTGAAGACATCGAACCCGTCAGCATCCGCGTTAGGCCGTCGTGATGGAAGTCGAGCGAGCCGTTGGGGCTCGACGCACCTCAAGGTCCCCCAGTCCCGCAGCATCCATGGGTCTAGTACCTGCAACGCGGCTTCCGTATCTAAACCCAAGAGGCTCGCTCGGAACTGCGTCGGGACCAGGGATACGAACCTGCTCAATGGTCCGGCGAGTCTGTAAAACTTGGCAGTCTCTGTGGACGCATCGAAATGATACACCCGGACAAGTTCGAAACTATCGGGGTGTGTTTCGCTGAAGGCGAGCTCGTTAGGACTAACGAAGAACGACGCAGATGCGGCATTCCTCGTTGTCTTCACCTCGATGTGCCGTGCGCGTCCGTCTTCACTAAATGAGCGGATGTCATAGCCTGCACCATCTCCTTCGACTACTAACACGTGGACGATCCGTTCTGCGAGTTCGGGCCGCCCAAGTTGCACAAGCCGGCGTTGCTCCGCAAGCAGAATAAGCCGTTCGCCAGCCAAGCCGAGGACCTTGTTTCGTGCGTCTTGATCCGGGTGCAGCGCCATCTTGACTGCCTTGAATTGCGCTGTTCTAGTGGGTCCAGGAGTGCGGCCGCCTGGTGCTTCCTGTTCCACCAGGTGGTATCGGTCCAGGGTCTCGTCCTCCGCGCTCATCAACTCGACCGAAGCCGGATTGATCGACGGTTCTTGCACTGCGGGGTTGTCTACTGGGACGAGGGGTAACCCCATGCCGCGACGGACATGAGCGGGCACTGGCCAGTCCATGAGCTGCCATTGAAAGTGCACTGGCTGCTCCCGTTCTTGATCATGACTCAAGTACCCCAGGGTTCCATGTATGTGTACGGATCACGCGCGCGGGTCCGCAAGAATAGAAAGATTGACTCCGCGAGGTCGTTGTGACTTATCAAATCCTTCACCGTTGCATGTTGCAAGCGTTGTTGCGGCTGAGACTGCCAGGACAACACACCGTCCGCAGTAATGGACTCGTCGAAGGCGTGTTTACCTTCGATGCGACCGAAGGTCACGAAGAAGACGAATGACGTGGGCCGCTCCGGTAGGCGAACTATCCCCGAGATGCCCAGCTGCCTGCCTGTGGAGTGAAGTGAGTGTCCGGAGAGAAAATGGCGTGGACATCTTCTCGGGTGTAGCTGTGCCAGAGCTCTAGTGTCTTCATCCTGCCTGCATGCTCCTTGGTGACCCGCCAGGAGGCGGTTCACGTTGAGTTGGGCGGCTCACGACGGCCGCCGGGCGGGTCTACCTACCTCCGGCGGTCACCACCTGCCTGGCGTGGCGAGGAGAAGCCGCCGCGGTGGTCGCGGACTCAGCCGCGGAGGCACGATGCCCCGCGCAGGCCACCTGAGGTACCGCGGACGATTCTGTGCCGTCTGTAAATCGGAGTCGCTACCCCGATGCCCGCGTTGCCGTTACGTAGGAGGCTCCTGGAGGAGCGAAGGGAAGCCGGGGGTAAGTAGACCCGCCCCCGGCGACTCCCGACCACTCTGGCGTACTAGGAGAAGTCCCCATGAGGGTGGTGGTGGGCGTGGACTTCGACTTGGGCAGGGATGTTCCGAAACGAACAAAGGACCTACAGTCAGGGCCGGAGGCCGCCAGTTGAAGCTGGCGACCCCGACCCGGGTGCTCAACCTCGGACGATTACAACCCGACGTTGTCGAACGGGTCCGAAGGCATGTGCGTGTTCAGAAAATGCTGGGCTCAGGCCGAGAGCGCGTTATTCAAGCTCCGCCTCGACTGCCCGGAGCCTGGGCGACGCGGCACCGCAGCTCATGGCCGTCGCGCTCCACGACGAAGACTGGAGCGAGGGGATGAAAGACTTCGCGCAGGCTGCACGCGCCAGCGCCAGCACGGTGACGCCGCCCGCTGAACGTTCACTGAACGAATTAGAAGGGAAAATCCGCGTACTGAAGCGCGGCTCTGCGTAGGGACAGGGTCTGCGACGCGTGGTCTCATCAGCTATTACTCGTCACGGCCACTCACGAATGACCCCCACGCTGCCCCATCTGACCCCCGCCTGAAACGAATCCGTACAGTGTCAGTTCGAATCTGACCAGGGGCACCCACTCCGCGCCGTCCTTCCCGGCGGTCATTCCCTGTCGCGCCCGACGGTCGCGATGTCCGCGGCGATGGCCGAGATGACGCCCCGCCAGTGCTCACGGCGGTGCTCGCGGGCCCGGGCGTCGGGCAGTCGCTCCTCGTGGAAGCCCAACCGTGCCCGGCCGCGGGAGGCCGCCCGGACGGACACCTGCACGACCGTCATGCCCGCGCCTCCGGCGGGCTCCCACCGCAACCGGATCTTCTCGCCGTCCCGCACGGAGCGGATCTCGAAGCGGCCCCCGGTCGCGGTGCGCCCGGTGGCGCCGGCGTCGTGGGGCAGTGGGCCGCCGGTCTCCCCCAGCCAGTGGGCCAGGCCGGAGCCGGTCAGCCACCCCCACAGCGCGTCGGGGGCGATGTCCAGGACAGCACTGACGCCGACCTCCCAGCCGGCGTCGCGGGTGTGCCCGACCGCGCGCGGCTCAACTGACACAGAATTCGTTGCCCTCCGGATCGCGCAGCGTCGTCGTCGCGACCCCGCGGTCGGCACTGGTCCACGCGACGGTGGCGCCGAGCGCGACGAGGCGCGCGACCTCGTGGTCGGCGCGCTCCGCGCCGACCTGCAGGTCCAGGTGCTGCCGCAGCTTCCCCGGCGGGCGACCCGGTTCCCGCTGCAGCAGCATCCGGGGTCGACGGCCCTCCGGGTCGCGGCAGGCCGCGAGGTCGGCGAACCCGGTGCCGTGGTCGGTGTGCACCACCGCCTGCTCCGGGAGCCGCCCCGTGGCGACCAGCCCTTCCACGACCGCCGTGTGGTCCTCGATCTCGTAGCCCAGCGCCGTTGACCAGAACGCGACCAGCTCGTGGGGCTCGTCGCAGTCCAAGGTGATCTGGATCTCCATGTAACCATTACAGTGGTTACATGCTGGGTCGTCAAGAGCGGGAACGGTGGCTGGTCGACCCTCGCGGCGGACGGTTCGCCTTCGACTCCGGGTCGGTGGCGCTGGACCTCGCCTACACCGGCGGGCCGGGCCGCTACGCGGTGTTCGAGGTCCTGCACTCCCCCGTCGATCTGGTCCACTGGCTGGCCGACAGCGATCTGGGCGTCACCGTGCCGACGCCGGACAGCGCCACGTTCGACCGCATCCGCGATCTCCGGCCGGCGATCCTGGGGCTCGCCACCAGTGCCGCGACCGGCGGGGTGCCTCCCGACGACGACGTCCGGATCGTCAACGACTGGGCCGCCCGGCCGGCGCTGGTGCCGCAGCTCGTCGACGGAGCCGTGCACTGGGCCGCGCCGAGCGCCGCGGCGGCCGCCGCCACCGTGGCCCGGGAGACCATCACCCTGGTGACCACCGCCGACGGCCGGCTCCGGCGGTGCGCCGCCGACGACTGTCCCCTGGTCTTCCACGACCGCTCCCGCGCGGGAGTACGCCGGTGGTGCTCCATGCAGCGCTGCGGCAACCGACACAAGGTGCGCCGGCACCGGGCCCGGTCCGTGCCCCCGGCCCCCGACGCGCCCGGGCCCGCCGCGCGCTAGCGTGCAGCGCGTGCCTGCTCCCCACTGGACCCCCGACGAGTTCCGCCGTCAGGGCCACGCCGCCATCGACTGGATCGCCTCCTACCAGGAACGGGTCGCCGATCTCCCGGTGCGTTCGTCGGTGCGACCGGGCGAGATCGCCGCGATGCTGCCGGTGTCGCCGCCGGCCGGCGGCGAACCGTTCGCCGCGCTGCTCGCCGATCTCGACCGGTTGATGCCGGGCATCAGCCACTGGCAGCACCCGTCCTTCTTCGCCTACTTCCCGGCCAACGCCTCCGGACCGGCGATCCTGGGTGATCTGCTCGCGTCCGGGCTCGGGGTGCAGGGCATGGTGTGGGCGACGAGCCCGGCGGCCACCGAGGTCGAGACCCGCACGATGGACTGGCTGGCCGAGCTGCTCGGCCTGCCGGACCGCTTCCGGTCGAGCGGGGCCGGCGGTGGGGTCATCCAGGACACCGCCTCGAGTGCGGTGCTCACGGCGCTGGTCGCGGCGCTGCACCGGGCCAGCGACGGGATGCTGCGGCGGCGCGGCTTCGACCGCCCCTACACCGTCTACTGCTCGGCCGAGGCCCACTCGTCCGTGGCCAAGGCCGTGACCGTGGCCGGGGTCGGGTCCGACCAGCTGCGCAGGATCGCCACCGTCTCGCCGGGCGGTCCGCTCGACGTGGCCGCACTGGAGCAGGCGCTGACCGACGACGTGACCGCCGGCCGGCGGCCGGCGCTCATCGTGTCGGCCGTCGGCACGACCGGCACCGGCGCCGTGGACGACACCGTCGCACTCGGCGCGCTCGCCCGCCGCTTCGGCGCCTGGCTGCACGTCGACGCCGCCTGGGCCGGGGTCGCCGCCGTGGCGCCGGAGTTCCGGCCGCTGCTCAACGCCGGGCTGGAGTCCGCGGACTCCTACGCCACCAACCCGCACAAGTGGCTGCTGACCAACTTCGACTGCGACGCCTTCTACGTGGCCGACCGGGTGGCGCTGACGTCCGCGCTGGCCGAGAACCCGGAGTACCTCAGGACGGCCGAGTCCGACGCCGGGGCGGTCATCGACTACCGGGACTGGCACATCCAGCTCGGCCGGCGGTTCCGGGCGCTCAAACTGTGGGCGGTGCTGCGCCACTACGGCCCGGACGGCCTCGCCGCCCACATCCGGGACGGGGTCGCCCTGGCCGAGCGGTTCGCGGCGGGCCTGCGGGGCGACGACCGCTTCTCGATCACCCACGAGAACCTGTCGCTGGTCTGCTTCCGGCTCACCGACGACGACGCGACGGGGAGCGCCACCCTCGATCTCATGCGGCGGGTGAACGAGAGCGGGCGGGCGTACCTGTCGCACACCACCACCGGCGGCCGGGCGGTCATCCGGATGGCGGTGGGGACACCGGCGACCGCGGAACGGCACATCGACGACCTGCTCGCGCTGCTGGCCGAGCTGCGCTGACTCAGCGCAGCCGCATCAGACCCTCCTGCACGACGGTCGCGACCAGTTGCCCCGCGCGGTCGTAGAACTTGCCGATGCCCAGTCCCCGCCCGCCGGACGTGCTCGGTGAGCTGACGTCGTAGAGCAGCCACTCGTCGGCGCGCAACGGTCGGTGGAACCACATGGCGTGGTCCAGCGACGCCAGCTGTACGTCGTCCCCGCCGTAGGCGAGACCGTGCTGCGTCAGCACCCCTTCGAGCAACGTGACGTCGGACAGGTAGGCCAGCAGACAGACGTGCAGCACCGGGTCGTCCGGCAGGACGCCGTCGGCCTTGAACCAGATCCGGCTGTGCGCCTCCTCCCCGGGGGCGGCGGGCTGGACCACCCACGGCGGCTCGCTCACGTAGCGGACGTCGAAGGCACGGGGCGCCCGACGCCAGCCGGCGATCTCCCGGGAGACACCCGCGACCCGTTCGGCCAGCGTCGGCAACGACTCCGGCGCAGGCACGTCCGGCATCGTCTCGGTGTGGTCGAGGCCGGCCTCGTCGATCTGGAACGACGCGGACATCGCGAAGGTCGTCTGGCCGTTCTGCTGGGCCAGCACGCGGCGGGTGGTGAAGGAGGTGCCGTCCCGCAAGCGGTCCACCTCGTACTCGATCGGGATCGAGGACATGCCGGGCCGCAGGAAGTAGGCGTGCAGTGAGTGGACCTGGCGGTCCGCCGGCACGGTGCGGGCCGCGGCGACCAGCGCCTGGCTCGCGACCTGCCCGCCGAACACCCGGGCACGCCCGGATCCGGGCGGCGAATAGCCGCGGAACGACGCCGGCCCGGTCTGTTCGAGCGTCAGCAGCCGCACCAACGCATCGAGCACGACCTGGCCGCGCAGCACCCCGTCGGTGTCGCGCTCGGGTGCGGCGGCCGGGCCGGCCGACGACCGGTCCGACCCGTCCGTCATCAGTCGAAGTCCGCCTCGCCGATCCGGTGCACCCGGATCAGGTTGGTCGAGCCGGAGGTGTTGGGCGGCGAGCCCGCCACGACGACCACCAGGTCACCCTTGCTGAACGCGGGCATCTTGCTCAGCTCGGCGTCGACCAGGTCGATCATCTCGTCCGTGGTCTCGACCGGGGGGACCAGGAAGGTCTCCACACCCCACGTCAGCGCGAGCTGGGAGCGGGTCGACGCGTCGGCGGTGAACGCCAGCAGCGGCAGCTCGGTGTGCAACCGGGCGAGGCGCTTGATGGTGTCGCCGGACTTGGTGAAGGCGACCAGGGCCTTGGCCTCCAGGCGCTCGCCGATGTCGCGCGCGGCGTAGGAGATGACGCCACGGCGGGTCTTCGGAACGTGCTTGAGCTCGGGCGCCTCGACCGACTCGGCCTCGACGGCCTGGATGATGCGGGCCATCGTCTTGACCGTGATGAACGGGTACTTGCCCACCGACGTCTCGCCGGACAGCATCACCGCGTCGGTGCCGTCGAGGACGGCGTTGGCGACGTCGGACGCCTCGGCGCGGGTCGGCCGGGAGTGGTCGATCATCGAGTCGAGCATCTGGGTGGCCACGATGACCGGCTTGGCGTTCTCCCGCGCGATGGTCACGATGCGCTTCTGCACCAGCGGCACCTGCTCCAGCGGCAGCTCGACGCCGAGATCGCCGCGGGCGACCATGACGCCGTCGAACGCGAGCACGATGGCCTCGAGGTTGGCGACCGCCTCGGGCTTCTCGAGCTTGGCGATGACCGGGATGCGCGGCGCGCCGACCTCGTCCATGACGGCGTGCACCAGCTCGATGTCGCTCGCGGAGCGGACGAAGGACAGCGCGATGAAGTCCACGCCCAGGCTCAGCGCGAACTTGAGGTCGGCGACGTCCTTCTCCGACATCGCGGGGACCGAGACGTTCATGCCGGGGAGCGAGATGCCCTTGTTGTTGGAGACCTCGCCACCTTCGACGACGGTGCAGACGACGTCGTTGCCCTGCACGTCGTGGACGACGAGCCCGACCTTGCCGTCGTCGATGAGCAGGCGGTCACCCGGGCGGGCGTCGGTGGCCAGGCCCTTGTAGGTGGTGGAGACGCGGTCGTGGTCGCCGACGAGGTCGTCGACGGTGATCGTCACCTGCTCCCCGTTGGCCCACATGACCGGACCGTCGGCGAACCGGCCGAGGCGGATCTTGGGGCCCTGGAGGTCGGCGAGGACGCCGACGGCGCGGCCGCTGGCGTTGGAGGCCTCGCGGACGCGGTGGTAGACGACCTCGTGGTCGGCGTGGTCACCGTGACTGAAGTTCATCCGGGCGACGTCCATCCCGGACTCGACCAGATTGGCGATGGCCTCCGCGGAGTACGTGGCGGGGCCCAGTGTGCAGACGATCTTGGCTCGACGATCCATGCGAGCACCATAACGCCTTCTTGACCGATTCACCTCCCTCGACGTGCGGAATCATCCGATGGCCGGTCAGTGTTCGCCCCCCGGTCCGCTCCGCGACGCCTGACACCGTCCTGGTGGCCGCCCCCGGCGACTCGCGGACACGCTGATCCGGAGGCCGACCGTGGGTGCACCCGGACGCACCCCCGCGCCGATCAGCGGCCGGGCTGTCCGCCCTCCGGACGCCCGGCGCGACCGCGGCTACGTCCCGGTCGCGATGCCCGGCGGCGCTGCGACGGCGCGTCGACGTCGTCGGCTCCCGGCCACCGGCGAGGTGCGGTTCCGCCCGGCGGCTGCGGCGGCCCGGATGTCAACGGCCTCAGCCGTCAGCCTCCCCTGATGTCGACGACCGAGAACGTCACCGGCCGCGATCGTCACTGTCGCTGACGTCAGCGGCCGCGGTGCCGCGGCAGGACGTGGAAGTCGGGGTGGTCGTCGTCGGTCACCAGCTCGGGAGTTCCGGCGACCCGCAACCGCGGGGTCCGCACCGAGGGGGCGTCCGTCCGACCGAGGCTCTCGAGCACCTCGAACTCGGCGGTCCGGTCCGATCGCACGGCACGGCCGGGGCGACGCAGCGGGGAGGCCATCAGAGGGACCGTAGAGCGCGAGTGATCATGCTCTGACTATCGGGGATCACAGCGCTGTAGTTACACAAAGTCGACAACCGTTAGCTGAGTGTGACCTAGTCGCGGCGCCGCAACCACGACGGCCCGACCTCCGTGGGAAGGCCGGGCCGTCGGTCGGACCAGGAGAAACCGGATCAGCGCAACGCGACCGCGGTCGGGTGCACAGGGTCCGGCAGCATCGACGAGCCCATCAGGTAGGCGTCGACGCCGGCGGCGGCCGACCGTCCTTCGGCGATCGCCCAGACGATCAACGACTGGCCGCGGCCCGCGTCGCCCGCCACGAACACGCCGTCCACGGTGGTCATGTAGGCGTCGTCGCGCTGGACGTTGCCCCGCTGGGTGATCCCCACGCCGAGGCCCTCGAGCAGACCCGGCGTCTCGGGCCCGGTGAAGCCGAGCGCGATGAAGACGAGGTCGGCCTTGACGAACGTGTCGGTGCCCTCGGTGGGGATGAACCCGCCGGGGACGCGCGTGCCCTCGACGAGGTGGATACCGGTGACGGCGCCGTTCTCGTCGGCGGCGAAGGTGGTGGAGTTGACCCCGAAGATGCGCTCGCCACCCTCTTCGTGCGCGGCGGAGGTCCGCAGCATCAGGGGGTAGACCGGCCACGGCGTCGAGGGATCCCGGGTGGCGGGCGGCGCCACGTGGATGTCGAGCTGGCGGACCGACCTCGCACCCTGGCGCAGCGCGGTGCCGTAGCAGTCGGCGCCGGTGTCACCGCCGCCGATGATGACGACGTCCTTGTCCTTCGCGTCGATCGACAGGGTGTCCAGGGTGCCCTCGAGCACCTTGTTCGCCTGGACCAGGTAGTCCATGGCCAGGTGGATCCCGGCGAGATGACGTCCCTCGACGTCGATCTCGCGCGGCACGGTCGAGCCGGTGGCGAGGATGACGGCGTCGAACCGGTCGCGGAGCGCGGCGACGGTCACGTCCGAGCCCTCGGCGCCGACGTTGACCCCGGCGACGAACTCGACCCCTTCGGCCCGGAGCTGGTCCAGCCGCGCGTCGAGCACGGCGCGGTCCATCTTGAACCACGGGATGCCGTACCGCATCAACCCGCCGATACGGATGTCGCGCTCGAAGACGACGACGTCGTGACCGGCACGGGCCAACTGCTGGGCCGCCGCGAGGCCGGCCGGACCGGAGCCGACCACGGCGACCTTCTTGCCGGTGCGGACCTCCGCCGGGCGCGGCACGAGCGCCTGGCCGGAGGCGATCGAGCGGTCGGCGATCTCCTGCTCGACCAGCTTGATGGCCACCGGATCGTCGCCGATACCGAGGACGCAGGAGCCCTCACACGGGGCCGGGCACAGCCGTCCGGTGAACTCCGGGAAGTTGTTCGTCGCGTGCAGCCGTTCGGACGCGTCCTCCCAGCTGTCCAACCGGGTCAGCTCGTTCCACTCCGGGATGAGGTTGCCCAGCGGGCAGCCCTGGTGGCAGAACGGGATGCCGCAGTCCATGCAGCGGGCGGCCTGCGCACGGGTCGCGTCCTTGTCGAACGGCTCGTACACCTCGTTCCAGTCCCGCAGCCGCAGCGGCACGGGACGCCGGTGCGGGGTCTGCCGCTGGTACTTCAGAAATCCGCTGGGGTCAGCCACGCGACGCCTCCATGATCATCTGGTCGGCGTCCACGCCCAGCGACGCCGCCTCGGCCCGCAGGTCGAGCACCCGCTTGTAGTCGCGCGGCATGATGCGCACGAAGCGCAGCGCCGACCGCGGGAAGTCGTCGAGCAGGTCGGCCGCCACGCGGGAGCCGGTGAGGGCCACGTGGGTGGTGAGAACCTGCTCCAGCCAGTCGATCTCGCTCTCGACGAGGTCCTCGATCTCGACCAGCTCCGGGTTGACCTTGGCCGCCACGTGGTCGAGCAGGTAGGCGATGCCGCCGCTCATGCCCGCGGCGACGTTGCGCCCGGTCTTGCCCAGGATGACCGCCCGGCCACCCGTCATGTACTCGCAGGCGTGGTCGCCGGTGCCCTCGACGACGAGCAACGCCCCGGAGTTGCGCACCCCGAACCGCTCCCCCACCCGACCGCGGATGAAGATCTCGCCCGAGGTCGCGCCGTAGGCCACCGTGTTGCCACCGATGACCTGACGGATCCCCGGCTGCGTGCGCGGCGCGTGCGGCGACGGCCGCAGCACGATCCGCCCGCCGGACAGCCCCTTGCCGATGTAGTCGTTGGCGTCGCCGACCATCGTGATCGTGATGCCCGGCGGCAGGAACGCCCCCAGCGACTGCCCGGCGGTGCCGGTCAGCTTGACGTCCAGGGTGCGGTCCGGCAGGCCCTCGGGACCGAACCGCTTGGTCACCTCGTAGCCGAGCATGGTGCCGGCGGTGCGGTCGACGTTGCGCACCGGCAGGTCGATCCGGGTCCGCCCGCCCTCCAGCAGGGTCGGCGCGGCCAGCTCGATGAGCTTGGCGTCCAGCGTGCGGGACAGGTCGTGCCGGGCCGGCCGGGTGCAGTACAGCGCACTGTCCACCTCCGGCACGTGCAGCAGCGGACGCAGGTCGAGACCACCGGCGCGGAAGTGCGCGACCGCCTTCTCGATGTCGATCAGCTCCGCGTGTCCGACGGCCTCGTCGACGCTGCGGAAGCCGAGCTCGGCCAGGTACTCCCGGATCTGCTGGGCGAGGAACAGGAAGAACGTCTCGACGAACTCCGGCGTCCCCGTGTAGCGCGCCCTCAGCACCGGGTTCTGGGTGGCGACCCCCACCGGGCAGGTGTCCAGGTGGCAGACGCGCATCATCACGCAGCCGGCGACCACCAGGGGGGCGGTCGAGAAGCCGAACTCCTCCGCACCGAGCAGCATCGCGATGATGACGTCGCGGCCGGTCTTGAGACCGCCGTCGACCTGCAGCCGGACCTGGGCGCGCAGCTGGTTGAGCCGCAGCGTCTGCTGCGCCTCGGCCAGACCGAGCTCCCACGGCTGGCCGGTGTGCTTGAGCGAGGTGAGCGGCGCGGCACCGGTGCCGCCGTCGTAGCCGGCCACGATGACCGCGTCGGCGTGCGCCTTGGTCACCCCGGCCGCGACCGTGCCGACCCCCGGCTCGGACACCAGCTTGACCGAGACCCGCGCCGCCGGGTTGGCGTTGCGGACGTCGTGGATGAGTTGCTTGAGGTCCTCGATCGAATAGATGTCGTGGTGCGGCGGCGGCGAGATGAGCCCGACCCCGGTGGTGGCGTGCCGGGTCTTGGCGATCCAGGGGTAGACCTTCTGGCCGGGCAGCTGGCCACCCTCGCCGGGCTTGGCCCCCTGCGCCATCTTGAGCTGGATCTCGCCCGCGTTGACCAGGTAGGCGCTGGTCACGCCGAACCGGCCGGACGCCACCTGCTTGATGAACGAGCGCCGCGACGGGTCGAGCAGCCGCTCCACGTCCTCGCCGCCCTCGCCGGTGTTGGACTTGCCGCCGAGGCGGTTCATCGCCACGGCCAGGGTCTCGTGCGCCTCGGCCGAGATCGAGCCGTAGCTCATCGCCCCGGTGACGAAGCGCTTGACGATCTCGGTCGCCGGCTCCACCTCGTCCAGCGGGACGGACGGCCGGACGTCGGTCCTGAGGGTGAACAACCCGCGCAGCGTGCCGCCCTTGGTGGACAGCCCGTCGACGGTGTCGGTGTACCGGCGGAAGATGCTCTCCTGCTTGGAGCGGGTCGCGTGCTGCAGCAGGTACACAGTCTCCGGGTTGAACAGGTGCAGCTCGCCCTCACGACGCCACTGGTAGTCGCCGCCGGTGGGCAGCTTGCGGTGCTCCAGCACGGCGTCGTTGGCCGGGAAGGCCAGTGCGTGCCGGGCGGCGACGTCGGCGGCGATGATGTCCAGTCCGGAGCCGCCCGTCGGCGAGAACGTCCCGGTGAAGTACTCGTCGAGCACCGACTGCTCGAGGCCGAACGCGGCGAACACCTGCGCACCGGTGTAGGACGCGACGGTCGAGATGCCCATCTTGCTCATCACCTTCAGCACGCCCTTGCTCAGCGCGTACACGGTGTTCTTGACGGCCTTCGACGGCGAGATCTTCGGACCCAGGGCCCCGTGGGCGGCCAGGTCGGCGGCGGTCTCCAGCGCGAGGTACGGGTTCACCGCGGCGGCGCCGTAGCCCAGCAGCAGAGCCACGTGGTGCACCTCGCGGGCGTCACCGGCCTCCACCACGAGGCCGACCTTGGTGCGGGTCTTCTGCCGGACGAGGTGCTGGTGGATCGCCGACGTGATGAGCAGCGACGGGATCGGGGCGTAGGTCTCGTCGGAGTCACGGTCGGAGACGACGATGATCCGCGCACCCGCGGCGACGGCGGCGTCGGTGTCCCGGCGGGCCTGCTCGATCGCGGCGGCCAGCGCCTCACCGCCGCCGGCGACCTCGTACAGGCCGGGGACGACGGCCGCGGCCAGCCCGGGCAGGTCACCGTCGGAGTTCACGCCGACGAGCCGGGCCAGGTCCTGGTTGTCGATGACCGGGAGCGGCAGCAGGATCGTGCGACACGACGCCGGTGTGGGCTGCAGCAGGTTGCCCTCCGGGCCGAGCACCGAGGCGAGCGAGGTGACGACCTGCTCCCGGACGGCGTCCAGCGGCGGGTTCGTGACCTGCGCGAAGAGTTGGCTGAAGTAGTCGAACAGCAGCCGCGCGCGGCTGGACAGCACCGCCTCGGGGGTGTCGGTGCCCATCGAGCCGATGCCCTCGGCGGCGGTGCCGGCCATCGGGGTCAGCAGGACCCGCAGGTCCTCCTCGGTGTAGCCGAAGACCTGCTGCCGCTGCAGCACGTCCTCCGGATCCGGGTGGTTCTGCGGGCGCGGCGGCAGGTCGGCCAGCGCGATGGTGCCGGCGTGCACCCACTCGGTGTAGGGCTGCTCGGCGGCCAGCGAGTACTTGACCTCGGTGTCGTCGAGGACGCGGCCGGCCACCGTGTCGACGAGGAACATCCGGCCGGGCTGCAGCCGGCCGCGCTCGATGACGTGCTCCGGCGGGATCGGCAGCACGCCGGACTCCGAGGCCAGCACCACGGTGCCGTAGTCGGTCAGCCACCAGCGGCCGGGACGCAGGCCGTTGCGGTCGAGCACCGCGCCGAGCATCCGGCCGTCGGTGAAGGTGACGCAGGCCGGGCCGTCCCACGGCTCCATCAGGCAGGCGTGGAACTCGGCGAAGCCCCGGACCTTCTCGTCCAGCGTCGGGTTGTTCTCCCACGCCTCCGGGATCATCATCATCACCGCGTGCGGCAGCGACCGGCCCGCCAGGTGCAGCAGCTCCAGGACCTCGTCGAACGACGCGGAGTCCGACGCCGCGTCCGAGCAGATCGGGTAGACCCGCGACAGGTCGCCGGGGATCAGGTCCGTGGCCAGCAGCGCCTCACGGGCGCGCATCCAGTTGCGGTTGCCGCGGACGGTGTTGATCTCGCCGTTGTGGGCGATGAAGCGGAACGGGTGCGCCAACGGCCACGCCGGGAAGGTGTTCGTGGAGAACCGCGAGTGCACGATGGCGATCGCACTCTCCATCCGGACGTCGGTCAGGTCCGGGTAGAAGGCCGGCAGCTGCTCGGTGGTCAGCATCCCCTTGTAGGTGATGGTGCGGCTCGACAGCGACGGGAAATAGACCTCGCAGCCCTCCGCCGCGGTCTGGTGCTCGATGCGCTTGCGGGCGGGGAACACCAGCCGGTCCAGGGCCAGCCCGGCCGGGCGGACGCCGTCGGCCCCGGCCTCGGCGGCCAGGAACAGCTGCTCGAAGACGGGCATCACGTCCAACGCCATCTGCCCGACGCCGGCGTGCACGGGCACCGTCGGCACGGTCCGCCACCCCAGCAACTCCAGGCCCTCCTGGGCGACGATCATCGCGATGATGTCCTTGGCCGCGGCGCGCTGCGCGGCGTCGCGGGGCAGGAAGGCGATGCCGGCCGCGAACGCGCAGCCGTCGGCGCCCGCCGGGGTCTTCGGCAGGTCGAATTCGCAGACCGCGCGGAACAGCTCCTCCGGGACCTGCACCAGGATGCCGGCGCCGTCACCGACGGCGGGGTCGGCGCCGGCGGCGCCGCGGTGGTCGAGGTTGATCAGGGCCGTGATGCCGTCGGCGACGATGCGGTGCGAGCGGCGACCTCTCAGGTCGGCGATGGCGGCGACCCCGCACGAATCCTTCTCGTAGCGGGGGTCGTAGAGCCCTTGCGGGGCGGGGATTGCCGAGAAGCTCACGGCACTCCTCCCGTCGTCTGCGGTGTCAACACGGCGGCCAGTAAGGCGTAAAAGCGGTGCACTGATCCACAGGGGTGATCGGGATTCAGCGGCGGCGGATCGATGGCGCTGCGTCCAGCCTGTTTGACGGGAGCGTCGGCGCGAGTACGGGAGCATGTGCAGGTATCGCACCAGGACGGCGATGGCCCAGTTGGTGCTGAGATTACCAGCAGTTCATTCCTGGTTCGGCACTCGCGGACGTGCTCCGGAGGTGTCGGTGGTCCCATCCGGGGAGCCGGACCCGACCCTGTCCGCGGGCTCGTCGGCCCCGGCGTCGGCCCCGGTCCGGTCGGTGGTGCCGGCGGCGTCGTCGCTGGTGGCGTCGTCCGCCCGGCCCTGCAACAGGGCCGGGTCCTCGCGCATGTCCGTCCCCGGCTCCGGGCGCCGGACGACCAGGAACACGACGGCGGCCAGGAAGACCACGATGGAGGTCAGCACGTTGATGCGCAGCCCCAGCACGTGGTTGGCCGGGTCGATCCGCAGCATCTCGATCCAGCCACGACCGAGGGTGTAACCGGCGACGTACAGCGCGAAGACGCGACCGCCGCCCAGCCGCCACCGGCGGTCGGCCCAGACGATGAGCGCCGCGACGCCGAGGTTCCACAGCAGCTCGTACAGGAACGTCGGATGGTAGGTGCCGCAGAGGATCTCGGGGGTGGCCTTGACCCAGGAGGTGTCGTACTCGCAGACCGCGCCGGCGCCGGGCGCGACCCCGGCGGCCCCGCCGGGGGTGCGGACGAAGACCTCCAGCGCCCACGGCACCGTGGTGGGCGAGCCGAACAGCTCCTGGTTCCAGTAGTTGCCCAGGCGTCCGATGGCCTGGGCGACGACGAGACCGGGCGCGATGCTGTCGGCGTAGGCGCCCAGCGGCACCCCGTAGCGCCGGCAGCCGATGTAGGCGCCCAGCGCACCGAAGGCCACGGCACCCCAGATACCGAGGCCGCCCTCCCAGATGGCGAACGCGCGCCAGGGGTTGCGGCCCTCGCGGAAGTACAGCTGGTTGTCGGTGACGACGTGGTAGATCCGGCCGCCGACGATGCCGAACGGCACGGCCCATACCGAGATGTCGGTGACGAGTCCGGGCCGTCCACCCCGGGCGACGAAGCGCTTGTCGCCCCACCAGATCGCCACCACGATGCCGGCGATGATGCACACCGCGTAGGCCCGCAGGGGCAGCGGACCGAGGTGCCAGACCCCCTGGGCGGGGCTGGGGATGAACGCGAGGTCGGTGGTCGTCACGGACGGCTCCCGGCGGCCCGACGGCTCATCGCGCGGTGCCGGTGGCGAGCTCCGCGGTGAGGGCCCGGACCGCCTCGGTCGCAGCGGCCGGATCGGTGCTCGAACCGGCGGCACTGACCAGCGCCGAGCCGACGATGACCGCATCGGCGTAGGCACCGATCTCGCGCACCTGGGCCGCGGTGCGGACCCCGAGCCCGACGCCGATGGGGGTGTCGGTGACGGTGCGGCACCGCTCGACCAGGGCGGGAGCCGCCGAGCCGACGGAGTCCCGGGCGCCGGTGACGCCCATCGTGGAGGCCGCGTAGATGAACCCGGTGGCCGAGGCCGCCGTGATGGCGATGCGCTCCAGCGGCGACGACGGTGCGACCAGGAAGATCGAGTCGATGCCGTGCGTGCGGCTCGCGGCCAGCCATTCGGCCGCCTCGTCGACGATGACGTCCGGCGTGATGACGCCGAGTCCACCGGCGTTGGCGAGGTCGCGTGCGAACCGGTCCTGGCCGTACGCCAGCACCGGGTTGAAGTAGGTCATGACGACGGCGCGGCCGCCGCGGTCGGCGATCGACTGGACGATCTCGAACAGGTGCGTGATCCGGAAACCGCCCCGGCGGGCGGTCTCGGCGGCGTTCTGGATGACCGGACCGTCCATCACCGGATCCGAGTACGGGAACCCGACCTCGACGAGATCGCAACCACCGTCGATCATCGCCCCGAACAGCGCCTTGGACTGCTCGATGTCCGGGTAACCGCCGGGCAGGTACCCCACCAGGGCCGCGCGGTCGGCCGCGCGGGTGTCGTCGAACATCGGCTGCAGCCGCGAGGTCGCGGCGGGGGCGGTCGATCCGGGCACGTGGGGTGCGGTCACAGCTTCTCGCCCTCGCCCTCGGCGCGGATGTCCGACGGCGGCTGCGGTGCGTGCGGGTCGCCCAGGCCGAAGTACTCCATGGCGGTGCCCATGTCCTTGTCGCCCCGGCCGGAGACGTTGATCAGCACGATGCCGCCCTTGCCGATCTCCCGGGCCAGGTCGATGCCGCCGGCGATCGCGTGGGCGGTCTCGATGGCCGGGATGATGCCCTCGGTCCGCGACAGCGTCTTGAACGCCTCCATCGCGGCGGTGTCGGTCACCGGACGGAACTCGGCGCGGCCGATCTCGGCCAGGTGCGAGTGCTCCGGTCCGACACCCGGGTAGTCCAACCCGGCCGAGATGGAGTACGACTCCACGATCTGGCCGTCGTCGTCCTGCATCAGGTAGGTGCGTGCGCCGTGCAGCACGCCGATCTGGCCGCCGCTGATGGTCGCCGCGTGCCGACCCGAGTCGACACCGTCGCCGCCCGCCTCCAGCCCGACCAGACGGACGTCGGCGTCGTCGAGGAAGGCGTGGAAGATGCCGATGGCGTTGGAGCCGCCCCCGACGCAGGCCGCGATCGCCGACGGCAGTCGGCCGGTCAGGTTCAGCACCTGCTGGCGTGCCTCGAGGCCGATGATGCGGTGGAAGTCGCGCACCATCATCGGGAACGGGTGCGATCCGGCGACCGTGCCCAGCAGGTAGTGCGTGGTGTCGACGTTGGCGACCCAGTCCCGGAACGCCTCGTTGACGGCGTCCTTGAGCGTGGACGAACCGGAGTCGACAGGGACGACCGTGGCGCCGAGCAGCTTCATCCGCGCCACGTTGAGGGCCTGCCGCTCGGTGTCGACACGGCCCATGTAGATCACGCACTCGAGGCCCAGCAGCGCGCACGCGGTGGCGGTGGCGACCCCGTGCTGGCCGGCGCCGGTCTCGGCGATGACCCGGGTCTTGCCCATCCGCTTGGTCAGCAGCGCCTGGCCGATGACGTTGTTGATCTTGTGGGACCCGGTGTGGTTGAGGTCCTCGCGCTTGAGCAGGATGCGGGCTCCGCCGACCATCTCCGACAGCCGCTCGGCGTCGGTGATCGGGCTGGGCCGACCGGAGTACGTCTCCTGCAGCCGGTCGAGCTCGGCCAGAAATTCGGGGTCGAAGCGGGCCTTGTCGTAGGCCTCGGAGAGTTCGTCGTGCGCGTGCACGAGCGCCTCGGGCAGCCACCGGCCGCCGAACGAGCCGAAATAGCCGCGGCCGTCGGGGTCGTGGGGGGTGCCGGTCAGGCCGTCCGACGGGCGGGGCAGCCCGTCCGCCCGGCGGGCACGGCCCGTCACCGGGTGCTTCGGGGCGCGCGGGACGTCGGTCGACAAGTCAGTCATCGTCAGTTTCGGTTTCAGCGGTTGCGGCTGGGCCGCGGACACGACGGGTGGGAACCGGCGGTCACCAGGTCGGCGACCGCGGCGCGGGGATCGGGTGCGGTGACCAGACCCTCGCCGACGAGGATGGCGTCCGCGCCGGCCCCGGCGTAGGACATCAGGTCGGCGGGACCGCGGACGCCGGACTCGGCGATCTTGAGGACGTCGCTGGGCAGGCCCGGGGCGATCCGGGCGAAGACGTCGCGGTCGACCTCGAGGGTCTTGAGGTTCCGGGCGTTGACGCCGATGACCTTGGCGCCGGCCTCCAGCGCCCGGTCGGCCTCCTCCTCGGTGTGCACCTCGACGAGCGCGGTCATCCCGAGGCTCTCGATGCGGTCCAGCAGGCCGTGGAGCACGTTCTGCTCCAGCGCCGCCACGATCAGCAGGACGAGGTCGGCGCCGTGGGCGCGGGCCTCGTGCACCTGGTACGGGCCGACGATGAAGTCCTTGCGCAGGACGGGGATGTCAACGGTGGCCCGGACGGCGTCCAGGTCGGCCAGCGAACCGCCGAAGCGGCGTCCCTCGGTGAGCACGGAGATGACGCGTGCCCCGGCGGACTCGTACAGACCGGCCAGTGCCGCCGGGTCGGGGATGTCCGCCAACGCGCCCTTGGACGGGCTGGACCGCTTGACCTCGGCGATGACGCCGACGCCCGGTTGACGGAGCGCGGCGAGCACGTCGACGGCCGGAGCTGTCCGCGCACTGCGCGCCTTGACCTCGTCGATCGGGCAGGCGGCCTGGCGTTGCGCGAGGTCCTGCCGTACTCCGTCGAGGATCGAGTCGAGCACGGTTGACAACTCCGCCTCCTTCGGTCGCACCTTCGGACCCATGCTAGCCGCCCTCACGGCGCGGTCTCGCCACGTGGGGTGCCCTGCTCCGGCGCCCGATCGGCGCGTCGCGGGTCGGTCGCGGTGATCGGATCGCGGGCCGGGTCGAGGGTGGGGTCGCGGTCCGCGTCCAGGTCCTTCCACATGTCCAGCGACGGGTCCTCGCTGCCCGTGGCGCCGCCGGCGGGCGCCCCGGACCGTTCGTACCGCGCCCCGAGGGCCTTCGCCCGGACGCGGCCGGTGAGGACGGCGAACCCGGCGACGACCAGCACGACGCCGCCGAGCGTGGCGACGAACGGGCCCAGCGGCCGGATCGTGACGTCGACGAACTGCACCGAGGAGGTGTCCGGGAACAGCACGTCGGCCGGCTCCCGCAGCAGACCCCGGACGCCGAACCAGCCGACACCGAGACCCAGGAGCGTCGTCACCGCGCCGACGGCGCGGCGCAGCGCTCCGCGGGCGGCCAGCAGCGCTCCCAGTGCGGCGAGCGACGCGGCCGCCAGCGGGACCAGTGCCGGTGCGACCCGGGCGCCGGTGGCCGTGACGTCCAGCGGTCCGCGGAGATCGTCGGTGCCGGTGGCCGCCGCCCAGGTGATCGCGGCCGAACCGGCGGTCAGGGCCGCCCCCAGCGCGATCAGACCCAGGACGGTCCCGGAGCGCAGTGGCCTGCGGACCTTGACGTAGCCCCTGTGGGTCCTCACCGGGCGGCTCCGGACACCCCGACCGGTCGCATGGTGCCGGCGGCGGCGACCGCGTTGATCACGGCGGCGGCCTTGTTGCGGCACTCCGCGTCCTCGCTGGCCGGCACCGAGTCGGCGACGACCCCGGCCCCGGCCTGTACGTGCACCCGCTCGCCGCGGACCAGCGCGGTCCGGATGGTGATCGCCGTGTCGGCGTCGCCGTGGAAGTCGAGATACCCGACGATGCCGCCGTACACGCCGCGGCGGGCCGGCTCGAGGTCGTCGATGATCTGCATGGCCCTGGGTTTGGGTGCGCCCGACAGGGTCCCGGCCGGGAAACAGGCGGTCAGCGCGTCGAACGCGGTGCGGTCGGCGTCCAGGAGACCGGTGACCGTGGAGACGATGTGCATGACGTGGCTGTACCGCTCGATGGTGAAGAAGTCGACGACCCTGACGGTCCCCGGGCGGCACACCCGGCCGAGGTCGTTACGGCCGAGATCGACCAGCATCACGTGTTCGCTGCGTTCCTTCTCGTCGGCCAACAGGTCCTTGGCCAGCAGGACGTCGTCCTCCTCGGTGGCGCCGCGGGGGCGGGTGCCGGCGATGGGGTGCATGGTGACGTGGCCGTCCCGCACGGTCACCAGCGCCTCCGGCGACGACCCGACGATCGCGGTGGGGACGCCCGCGTGGGGGCCGTCCTCGGCCGCGGGGAGCTGCAGCAGGTACATGTACGGGCTCGGGTTGGTCGCCCGCAGGGTCCGGTAGATGTCGAGCGGGCCCGCCGTGGTGTCCATGTCGAAGCGCTGCGAGACCACGATCTGGAAGGCGTCACCGGCCCGGATGTGTTCCTGCGCGATCTCCACCGATCGCTGGTACTCCGCCGAGCTGGTGCGGCGGGTGACGTCACCCGCCACCCGCTCGAACACCACCACCGGCGGCGGCGACACCGTGCCCAGGGCCTCGGTCATCGCGTCCAGCCGCGCGACGGCGTCGTCGTAGGCCAGCTCGACCCGTTCGGGTGAGTCGTCCCAGTTCAGCGCGTTGGCGATGAGCGTGACGGTGCCCTCGTGGTGGTCGAGGGCGGCGATGTCGGTGGCCAGCAGCATCGCCAGTTCCGGGATGCCGAGCTCGTCGGGGGTGTCGCCGGTGATCTTCTCCAACCGCCGGACGATGTCGTAGCCGAGGTAGCCGACCATCCCACCGGTGAGGGGCGGCAACCCGGCCCAGGGTTCGGTGTGCAGGAACTTCAGCGTGTGGTCGAGCACCGCGAGCGGGTCACCGCTGGTGCGGACCCCCTGCGGCGGAGTGCCCAGCCAGCGCGCCTCGCCGCCGCTCTCGGTCAGCACGGCGGCCGAGTTGACCCCGACGAACGACCAGCGCGACCACGATTTGCCGGTCTCGGCGGACTCGAACAGGAACGTCCCCGGACGTCCGGCGGCCAGCGTCGCGTACAGACCGACGGGGGTGAGGGAGTCGGCGAGGAGCACCCGGGTGACCGGGATGACCCGCCGGTGGGCCAGTGCGACGAAGTCCTCGCGGCTCGGCAGCGTCGCTCCGAGTGCGGTCGCCGGGGGCCGTTGCTGGTCGGACATGGCCCTCATTGTGCCGGTTCGGACACGGTGCGTTGACCGTCGCGGGGCGCGCCCGGAGCGGCGGGACGCGGCCGGGTCACGCGATAGGGTCGCCCGCGTGATCAGCATGCTGGACCTGGAACGCATCGCCGCGCGGGGCTGGCGGGGTACCGGCACCGCCACCCTCGGCGACTGGTTGCTGCGCGCCGGCGGCGGGTTCACCGGCCGGGCGAACTCGGTCCTGGTGCTCGGCTCGCCCGGCGTCGCGCTGCCGGCGGCGATGGCCCGGGTCGAGGCCTTCTACGGCGAACACGGGCTGCCGCCGATGTTCCAGATCCCGTTCGTGCCGGAGCGCACCGACGACGAGCCCATCCGCACCAGCCGGGCGCTGCAGAGCGCCGGCTGGCGCGCGTTCAACGAGACCACCGTGCTCGTGGCGTCCCTCAAGGCCGCCCAGAGGTCCTTCCCGGGCAGTGATCTCGGCGAGTTCCGGCACGCGGCGGAACCGTCCGCGGAATGGCTGGCGGGCTACCTGTACCGGGGCCGTCTCCGTCCGCCGGGCCGGCCGCTGCCGGCGGCGGCGGTGGCGGTGCTGACCAACGCCGACGGACCGGATTTCGTCAGCCTGCACGCCGACGGCGAGCAGCTCGGGGTGGCCCGCGGCGTCCTGGTGGACGACTGGCTCGGTGTGACCGCGGTGACCGTCGCCGAGCGGCACCGGCGCCGTGGCGTGGGGACCGCGCTGATGGCCGAGCTGGTCCGCTGGGCGGCCGACCGGGGCGCGACCCATGCCTACCTGCAGGCTGACGCGGCCAACACCGCGGCGCTGAAGATGTACCGGCGGGGCGGGTTCAAGGAGCACCACCGCTACCACTACCTCTCCTACGCCGACTGACGGGCACCACCGCGGGCCACGCTCACCGCGACGCGGTGGACGCCGACGGACGCACACCGGGCAGGCGACGCGCCGCGGCGTCAGCGCGGTCGGCGGTCAGCAAACGTCCGCGGTCGGCAGTCGTCCGCGACCAGCAGTCGTCCGCGGTCGGCAGTCGTCCGCGACCAGCAGTCGTCCGCGACCAGCAGTCGTCCGCGGTCAGCAGTCGTCCCCGGTCGGCAGTCGTCCCCGGTCGGCAGTCGTCCGCGGTCGGCAGTCGTCCGCGGTCAGCAGTCGCAGGAGCAGCAGCCGTCCCCACCACAGCAGTCACAGCAGTCACAGCACCCGCCGCAGTCGGTCCCGGAGCCACAGTTGCCACAGCCGGCCGGGTGCTGCCGTCCGGTGCAGGGGTTCTCGTGGTCGGCGCAGCAGGCGTACCCCGTGCAGTACACGCCGATCCACGGCAGCAGCGCCGACCGGACGGACCGTCGCTGTGCGGCCTCGGCGAACTCCGGCGGTGGAGGCGGGGGCGCCGGGTCCGCTGACGGCGGCCGCAGGTCGGGGTCCTCCGGCGGGTTCTCCCCCGGTGCCGCCGGCGGCGGGCCGGGTGCGGCGGTGTGGGCGGCGGCCGTCCGTGCGGGGTGGGCGGCGAACGCCGTGTGCAGCGCACGGTGCGTCCCGTCCACGAGCAACGCCCGGACCAGCCGCGGGTCGTGCAGGGTCAGCCCGTCGACGCCGTGCCGGACGAGCCGGACCAGGTCGGCGCACCGCCGGCGGACCTCGTCCAGACCGGTTCCGGTGGCCGTCACCGGGTTGAAGGCGCCGGCGCGCCGATCGTCCTCGAGGTCACGCACCGCGTCGAGCAGGTGCGCCAGTGTACCGAACGCCTCGCCGATCGCCCGCAGCGGTTTCGCGTTCGCCGGACGTCCGGCCAGCACGGCCGACGCGGCGAACACCCGTCCGCAGGCGCGGGCGGTGGGCGCGGTCACGGCGTCCAGCGGGTCACCGGAGCGCACCCGGGCTTCGATGGCGGGCTGGGCCGCGAGGTCGGTGAGCAGGTCGACAGCGCCGAGGGCGGCCGCCATCTCGCCGTCGCCGAGCGCCCGTCGGCGCAGCGGCCGCTGCAGCCGCCCGGCGGCGTACGTCCGGAGCCCGACGCCGCCCCGTCCGTGCCCGCCCAGTCCGAACCGGACCTCCCCGACCACGTCCGCGGCCTTCGCCGCAGCCAGGGTGAGTGACGCGGTGGCGGCCAGCCGGACGCTCGCGTCGGTGGCCGGCACCACCGCCGCGGAGCGCATGCCCCGGAGCGGGCACGGACCCGCCACCGACCGCGCCGCGGGGCCGGGGTACTGCGCCTCGGTCAGTACCGACACCAGCACGGCATCGGTGTTGTTCAGCACCCGGGACAACTGACCGGAGCCGTCCCGCAGCGTCAGGCAGACACCGCACAGATGCGCCTGCCACCGGGCGAACAGGTCCGCGTCGAGCGTGCCCGGACACGCGTGGACGATCCCCAACATGGCCGACATCCCACCACGACCGGCCCGGCGGCGCCCGGGGAACGGCGCCGTGACGACGGCACCGTGACGACGGCGCTGTGCGACGACGCCGTGACGACGGCGCTGTGCGACGACGCCGTGACGACGGCGCTGTGCGACGACGCCGTGACGACGGCACTGTGCGACGACGCCGTGACGACGGCACCGTGCGACGACGCCGTGACGACGGCACTGTGACGACCGGGGCGCCGTGACGACGACGCCGTGACGACGTCATCACGACGGACCCTGACGGCGACACCACTAGCGGCCGGGCTCCCGACGGCGGCCTGTGCCACCGGGACGACGGCGACCCGTCCGGGGCGGTCGGTGCACGGTCCGGGCGGACGGCGGGCCGGGACCCGCCGCGCGCTCAGTCCAGCGTGAGGACCCGGTCGTCGAAGCAGGTGCGCGAGCCGGTGTGGCAGGCCGCACCGGTCTGATCGACCGAGACCAGCAGGGTGTCGCCGTCGCAGTCGTAGCGGACCTCGACGACACGCTGGGTGTGCCCGGAGGTCTCACCCTTGACCCACTGCCGTTGCCGGGACCGCGAGAAGTACGTCGCCGTGCCCGTCGTCAGCGTCGCGCGGACGGCCGCGGCGTCCATCCACGCCACCATCAGCACCTCGAGGGTGTCGTACTGCTGCGCCACCGCGCAGACCAGGCCGTCTTCGTTGAACGCGATCTCGTCGAGCTTCATCGGACGCTCACCCCCGCCGCCGCCAGGTCGGACTTGACCTCGGAGATCCGGAAGGTGCCGAAGTGGAACACCGATGCGGCCAGCACCGCGTCGGCGCCCGCGGCCACCGCCTCCGGGAAGTGGTGCAGCTGCCCGGCTCCGCCGGAGGCGATCAGTGGCACCGACACCGCCCGCCGCACCGCGGCGAGCATGTCCACGTCGAACCCGGCCTTGGTGCCGTCGGCGTCCATGGAGGTCAGCAGGATCTCGCCGGCGCCGGCCCGTTCGGCCTGCCGGGCCCAGTCGACGGCGTCGATGCCGGTGCCCTGCCGGCCGCCGTGGGTGGTGACCTCGTAACCGGACGGGACGTCGAGGGTGCTGCGCCGCGCATCGATGGCGATCACCACGCACTGGGAGCCGAAGCGGCGCGCGGCCTCAGCGAGGAACTCCGGCCGGGCCACCGCGGCCGAGTTGATGCTGACCTTGTCCGCGCCGGCGCGCAGCAGCGCGTCGATGTCGCCGACCTCGCGGACGCCACCCCCGACGGTCAGCGGGATGAACACCTGCTCCGCGGTCCGCCGGATCATCTCGTAGGCCGACGCCCGGTTGGAGCTGGTCGCGGTGATGTCGAGGAAGGTCAGCTCGTCGGCACCCTCCGCGTCGTAGAGCCGGGCCATCTCCACCGGGTCGCCCGCGTCCACGAGATCGACGAAGTTGACCCCCTTGACCACCCGGCCGTTGTCGACGTCCAGGCAGGGGATGACGCGCGTCGCGACCGCCACGGCGGGCGGCTCAGCCGGCGACCGCGGCGACCGCGGTCAGCGCGTCGGGAAGGGTGAACGCCCCGGCGTACAGCGCCTTGCCGACGATGGCGCCCTCGACGCCGTCGCCGAACAGACCGGCCAGGGCCCGGAGGTCGTCGAGGCTGGACACGCCGCCGGAGGCGACCACCGGGGCCGACGCCGCTTCGCAGACCTGGCGCAGCAGGTCGACGTTGGGACCCTGGAGGGTGCCGTCCTTGGTGACGTCGGTGACCACGTAGCGCGAGCAACCCTGCGACTCCAGGCGCTCCAGCACCTCCCAGAGGTCACCGCCGTCCTCGGTCCAGCCACGGGCGGCCAGCGTCGACCCGCGGACGTCGAGTCCGATGGCGATCCGGTCGCCGTGCTCGGCGATGATCCGCGCGCACCAGTCGGGGTTCTCCAGCGCCGCGGTGCCGATGTTGACGCGGGTGCAGCCGGTGGCCAGCGCCGCGGCCAGCGAGGCGTCGTCGCGGATGCCGCCACTCATCTCGACCTTGATGTCGAGGGTGCCGACGACCTGGGCCAGTAGTTCCGCGTTGCTGCCGCGCCCGAAGGCGGCGTCCAGGTCGACCAGGTGGACCCATTCGGCGCCGTCCCGCTGCCACGCGAGGGCGGCGTCCAGCGGTGAGCCGTAGTCGGTCTCGGTGCCCGCCTGTCCCTGGACCAGGCGCACGGCCTGGCCGTTGGCGACGTCGACGGCGGGGAGGAGTTCGAAAGTCACGGTTGTTCACCCTAGTGCGCGACGCGCGCCTGCCCGGACGGCTCCACGACCCGCGCGGGCGGCATCCGCGCACCGGGGGCGCGCCGCGGCACGGACGCGGACCTGCCGCGCACCCGGTGACGGGTCCGACCCGGATCGCGAGGTCACCGACGGCTGGTCGGTGCACCGTTCGCCGGACACGGGGCGCGCACCCGCCCTACCCTGTTCGGGTACCACCGGCCCGGATCCGGGTAGACCGGGTGCCGAACGGATGCGCGGGATCCCCCTGAGGAGGGAGTCAGGTTGGCTGTGCGTGACTGCGTCGAATGCGGCGCCCCCGTCGCCGGGGACCGCTGCGACGCGTGCGGAGCCGCCCGTCCCGCCGTCGCCGCACCGGTCGCCGCGACCACGCCGCGCCTCGGCCACGGTGGCGCCGTCGTGGTGCCGGTCGAGGACGACGACGACGATCCGGACGCGCTCCGGACCGCCGAGCAACCGTGGCACCCCTTCGAGCAGCCGAGCTGGCTCGACGCCGCCGCCGATCCCCGCCACGTGGCCCCCGGTGGGTTCGCCGGCAGCGCCGCCGACGGCTCGGACGTCCTGGGTGTCGGCACCTGGCAGGTCGGTCAGGAGGCCGTCGTCGAGGAGGAACGACGCCGCTCCTGGTTGCTCGGCGCGCTGGCCGGGGTCGCGGTCGTCGTCGTGCTGGCCGCCGTCGCCTTCTTCGCGCTGGGCGACCGGAGCTCGGCCACCCCCGGAACGCCGCCCCCGGCCCCGGTGACCGCGGCGACGGTGTCCGCCACACCGACCGCCGCCTCGCCGGCGCCGACGTCCGACACCGAGCCCACGCCGGACCGGACGCCGGTGGCATCCCCGACCACCGCGGCGACCCCGGCGCCGGTCTCCACCGATCCGACCGCCGACCCGATGGGCGGCCCAGCCCGCGACATCGCCTGCGCGCCCGGCTACGTCGTGCAGATCGCGTCCGCCGGCGACGACGCGGCGTTCGTCGCGCGGGTCGCCGAGCTGCGCGCGGCGGGCCGGCTGCCGCCAGAGGTGGCGGTCGCCCGTACGGCCACCTCGTGCGCCATCTTCGCCGGCCAGAGCAACAGCATCGTGCTGTACGCGGGGCCCTACGCCGCACCGTACGACGGCTGCCCGGCCCGGCTCGCCGGGGCGGCCGACTCCTTCGTCAAGGGCACGACGCCGGAGACGGCCACCGAGTACGTCTCGTGCCTGTGCCCGGCGCAGGTGGTGACGGTGCCGACGCTGGACGCCGTGGGCCAGACCGACGTCTGGGTGGGTGAGTTGCAGCGGGTGCTGGGCAACCGGCTCGACATCCCGATCCTGGACCTCGCCGGGAACTGGGGCACCTACACCGAGTCCACGGCCGAAGCGGTCCGGCAGTTCCAGACGCGCACGAACCTGCCCGTCACCGGCACCGTCGACGCCGGTACCTGGCAGGCGTTGCAGCAGGCCGGCTGTTGACGGCGGGCCCGGACCGCACGACGGAGGTCCCCTCGTCGCCCTGACGTCTGCACGTCAGCCGACCACGACCGCCTGCGTGAGGTAGGCCATCGCGTGCCGGCCCACGCGGGCCAGCACCAGGGTCCGCTCGACGTTCCGCGGCCCGGTGAGCGCCTTGCGAAGCCGGAGCCGCAACTCGTCGGGGATCACCGGCAGCCCCCGCACCTTGATCTCCACCGTCCCGGCACCGGCGGCTCGCAGCCAGTCGGCCACCGTCCGCTCCTTGAACGGAGCCGACTCCAGCACCCGGAAGGCCCGCCCGACCGGAGGGGGCACGTCCCCGGTCAGGTAGGCCAGGTGCGGGTCGAGCTGGCCGAGGCCGTGCCGGAACCCGTACTGGCGCACCAGGTGCGACCGTACGACGGCCGGATCGGGGTCGACCAGCCACCGCCCCACCGGGCCGACCGGGATCTCGTCCGGGTCCAGGTCGGTCAGCTGCACCGCCGGTCCGGTCGAGCTCAGGACGGTCGCCCGGCGCCCGACCCGGGCCAGGGCCGGCGGCCACAGCACCGCCTCCCGCGCCGATCCGTCCAGCGACACGATCTCCACCTCGCCCGGACGGGCCAGCGCGTCGTAGTCCACGCCCGGCGGCACCCGCAGCACCGGCGGCCGGCCGGGCCAGGCCCGGTCGAGCGCGTCCAGGCTCGGAACCGTCGCCGCGGACAGGATCCGGCGCCCGCTGCCGTCGCGACGCGCCGGATCGGCGTAGGGCTGCATGCCTGACGAGATCGGCTGCAGCGCGTCGGCTCTCACGACGACCGGCCCGACGTTGTGCCGGGCCATCCGGACCCGGACGGGGTCGAGGTCCGATCCCAGGACGCGGCTCCCGGCGTCGACCAGGGCCGCGAGGTCGGCCCCGATCGAACAGGTGACGTCGTGGACGGCCACCCCGGCCAACCGGCCGGCGCGGTGCACGGCGACCGGCCACGGTGTGGCCTGCTGCAGCGCCTCGTCGGTCAGCCACCAGCCGGCCGCACGCCCACCGAGTTTGGGCACCGCGCGGCGGCGCAACGTGAGCGTCTCGACCGCGGCGGCCGCATGGTCTCCGACCCGGCGGCGGGCGACGTCGAGGTCGCGCAGCGTGCTGTCCGGGCGCAGCGTCAGCGACGGCGCCAGCGCGGCGAGGTCGTCCTCGCCGGCGGCCAGGAAATCCAGGTCCGCGGCGCTGAACCGGAAGCTCACGCGCCGGTGAACCCGGCCTTGCCCGGTCCGGACTCGATGAACGACCGCATCCCCGACCGCTGGTCGGCGGTGCCGAACAGGCTGCTGAACACCTGGGCCTCCAACCGGAGTCCGCTGGCGAGGTCCATCTCGGTCCCGGCGTCCACCGCGTACTTGGCCGCCCCCAGCGCCACGGTCGGTCCGGCGGCGAGCTCCCGCGCCCAGCTCAGGGCGGTCTCGTACACCTCGGCGGCGGGCACCGAGCGCGACGCCAGCCCGATCCGCACCGCCTCGTCGCCGTGCACGGGCCGTCCCCCGAAGATGAGCTCCTTGGCGCGGGTCACCCCGACCAGGCGGGGCAGCCGCTGGGTGCCGCCACCGCCGGGGACGACGCCCAGGGTGATCTCGGGGAGCCCGATCAGCGCGTCCTCACCCATGACCCGGAAGTCGGCGGCCAGTGCGAGCTCGCAGCCGCCGCCCAGGGCGTAACGGCTGATCGCGGCGATGACCGGCTTCGGGATGCGGGCGACCGCGTCGATCGCCTCGATGAGACCCCTGCCGTAGGTGGTGATCTCGGCGGACGACTGCTCCGCCATCTCCTTGATGTCGGCACCGGCGGCGAACGCCCGCTCACCGCCGTACACCACGACCGCGCGGATCGCCGGGTCAGCGGCAGCCGCTTCGGCGGCCGCCCGCAGCGGGGCGTGCATGGCGGCGTTGATCGCGTTCACCGGCGGCCGGTCCAACCGGATGATCCCGACCGCACCGTCGGTCTCCAGCCGCACCAGCGGCGCGGTGGGCTCAGGCATGGGCGAAGTAGCGCCCGCGGCGCTGGGAGACGGTCAGCGGCAGGCCGAACGTGGCGGTCAGCGCCTCGTCGGTGAGGGTCGACGCGATCGGCCCGGCGGTGACCACCCGGCCCTCCCGCAGCAGCAGCAGGTGGGTGAACGCCGAGGGGATCTCCTCGACGTGGTGGGTCACCAGAACGGTCGTCGGCGCGGCCGGGTCGTTGGCCAGTACGTCGAGGCGGGCCAGCAGATCCTCCCGGCCACCCAGGTCCAGGCCGGCCGCCGGTTCGTCCAGGAGCAGCAGTTCGGGGTCGGTCATCAGCGCCCGGGCCGCGAGCGCGCGTTTGCGTTCACCCTCGGACAACGTGCCGTACTGACGCGCACTCAGGGTCGACATGCCCATCGCCTCCAGCAACTCGTCGGCGCGCGCGAAGTCGAGTTCGTCGTAGGTCTCCCGCCAGCGGCCGACCTGGCCGTAGCCGGCGGACACCACGACGTCGCGCACGGTCTCCTCGGGTGGCATCCGGGCGGCCAGCGCGGCCGAGGAGATGCCGATGGACGGCCGGATCTCGGCCAGGTTGACCGCACCGAGCCGGGCGCCCAGCACGTGGGCCCGGCCCGAGGTCGGGTGCAGCTGAGCGGCGGCGATCTGCAACAGGGTCGTCTTGCCCGCCCCGTTGGGACCCAGCACCACCCACCGCTGGTCGACGCCGACGTCGAGGCTGACCCGGTCGAGCAGCAGGGTGTTCCCCCTCCGCACGGTGACCTCGTTGAGGTGGACGACCGATTCCGGTCCGGGCTGGATGCTCACTGCGCTGGCGCTCACGCACAGCATTGTCCCGTACGGCGGGCGTCCCGGAGCGGCAGGACCCGCTTCCGGCCGGTCGCGACACCCCCGGAGGGAGGGTCCTGCGCGGTCGCGCCGCCCGGCCGCCCCCGGCGGGGCGTCCGGGACCGGCCGGATCGGCGAGAATCGGCGGATGTTCTCCGACGTCGTGCCGTCGCCGCCCGCGGCCCCCATCCCCGGCGCCGGGCGGCCCTTCCCGCTCGGCGCCACCCCCACGGCCGGGGGCACCCACTTCTCGGTGGTGTCCGACCGCGCCACCGCCGTCGACCTGTGCCTGGTCGACCCCGACGGCACCGAACGTCGGGTCCGGCTGCCGCAGCGCACCTACGGGGCCTGGCACGGATTCGTCCCCGGGGTGGCACCCGGTCAGCGGTACGGCTACCGGGTGCACGGCGTCGACCCGTCGAAGCTGCTGCTGGACCCCTACGCCCGACAGGTCGACCGCACCGCCTACGACCTCGACGTCGTCCGCACGCAAGGCGCCGACAGCGCCGGTCACGCGCCCCTCGGCGTCGTCACTCCACCGCCGCCGCGCCCGCGCCCCGGACCGGGCGTGTCGTGGGAGGACACCGTGTTCTACGAGGCCCACGTGAAGGGACTCACGCAGCTGCACCCCGAGGTGCCCCCGGAACTGCGCGGCACCTACGCGGGCGTCGCCCACCCCGCGGTGATCGCACACCTGCAGGCGCTGCAGGTCACCGCGGTGGAGTTGCTGCCGGTGCACGCCACCGCCACCGAACCCGGACTGCTGGCCACCGGTCGGGCCAACTACTGGGGCTACTCGACGCTGTCGTACTTCGCGGTGCACCCCGGGTACGCCGCCGAGCCGGGTGCCGAGCTCGCCGAGTTCGCCGCGATGGTCGACGCCCTGCACGCCGCGGGCATCGAGGTCGTCCTCGACGTCGTCTACAACCACACCACCGAGGGCGGCGTCGACATCCCGATCTGGCTGTCCCAGCGCGGCCTGGACCGGGACGCCTACTACCTCACCGACGGGCACGACATCACCGGCACCGGCAACACGGTGCAGTGCGGGTCGCTGGCCACGGTGCGGATGGTCTGCGACTCCCTGCGGTACTTCGCCGAGGAGCTGCAGGTCGACGGCTTCCGATTCGACCTCGCCTCGGTCCTGGGCCGGCCCAGCGGCGGCCCCTTCGACCCCAACGCGCCGCTGCTGGCGGCCATCGCCGCCGACCCGGTGCTGTCGACCCGCAAGCTGATCGCCGAGCCGTGGGACGCTACCGGCGAGGGCTACGCGGTGGGCCGCTTCGGGCCGTCCTGGGCGGAGTGGAACGACCGCTTCCGCGACACTGTCCGCGACTTCTGGCGCGGCGTCGGCGGCATCCAGGACCTCGGCTACCGGTTGTCCGGCTCGTCGGACCTCTACGGCCAGCTCCGGCGGCCCTGGGCCTCGGTCAATTTCGTCACCGCCCACGACGGCTTCACCCTGCGCGACGCCGTGTCCTACTCGCACAAACACAACCTCGCCAACGGCGAGGACGGCCGGGACGGCACCGACAACAACCGCAGCGCCAACTACGGCACCGAGGGCGAGACGACGGACCCGGCGATCCGGGCGATGCGCACCCGGCAGGCCCGCAACATCGCGGCCACCCTGCTGCTGTCGACGGGGACTCCGCTGATCACCCAGGGCGACGAGATGTGGCGCACCCAGCGGGGCAACAACAACGCCTACTGCCAGGACAACGACATCTCCTGGGTCGACTGGACGGAGTCCGAGGACAGCCGGGACATGCTGGCCTTCTTCCGCCGCACCCTCGGCATCCGACGCGCGACACCGGCGCTGCACCAGGGCGAGTTCTTCGAGGGGCGCGCCGCGTCCGGCGCCGACAGCACCCCGGACCTGATGTGGTTCAACACCGACGGCCTGCCGATGTCCATCTCGGACTGGTTCGACTCCTACCGCAGCACCGTGCAGATGTGGATCGACGGCGACGCCGCGACCGGTGCGGACGGCACCCCTGGGCCGGCGTCATCCTGGCTGCTGGTGCTGCACGCCGGCTGGGACAGCACCGACATCACGCTGCCCGGACCCCCGTACGGCTCGACCTACGTCCCGGTGCTGGACACCGACACGCCGACCGGCGAACCCGCCGACGTCACCCCGCTGCCGTCCGGCACCCCGATGACCATCAGGGGCCGGACGTGCTGGCTGCTGCGCACCGAGCCGACCCGGTGAGCCCGCGTCACTCCTCGCGGGGCGTCGGGCGGTTGCCGTCGCGCTCGGCGAACCGGGCCAGCATCGCGTTGTAGGCCGTCAGGTCGGAGTCCTCGTCCAGCTCCGCCCGGCGGTCGGTGCGTCGCGCCTCCCGCTCGTCGCCCTTGGACCACTGGGCGAGCAGCGAGATGATCACCACGACCAGTGGGATCTCCGAACCGCCCCAGGCGATACCGCCACCGACGTGCTGGTCGGTCAGCAGCGAGTCGACCCACGGCAGTCCGAGCGACTGGAAGTACGACTGCCCCAGCACCGTCCGGGTGTTCATCAGAGCCAGGCCGAAGAAGGCGTGGAACGGGAGCGCGCCCAGCAGCATCGCCAGCTTGGTCAGCGGGGTCAGCCGCCGCGGCGCCGGATCGACGCCGATGATGACCCAGTAGTAGAGGTAGCCGACCATCAGGAAGTGCACGTTCATGACCAGGTGCCCGGTGTGGGACGAGATCATCGAGTCGAACAGGGACGTGAAGTACACGGCGTAGAAGCTGCCGATGAACAGCGGGAACACGACCAGCGGATGCGTCAGCACCTGCAGCCAGCGGGCGTGCATCACGCCGACGATGCCCTCGCGCAGACCGGGGACGCCGTCGCCGCGGGACGCCGGCAGGGCCCGCAGCGCGAGGGTCGTCGGGGCGCCGAGGACGAACAGGATCGGCGCCAGCATGCCGAGCAGCATGTGGGCCATCATGTGGAAGCTGAACTGGGCGTCGGCGTACACCGCCAGCCCACTGGACGTGGCGATCAGCATGACCAGGCAGCCCGCGAACCAGGCCACCGCCCGTACCCGCGGCCATGCGGTGCCGCGCCGGTGCAGCCGCACCAGTCCCCAGGCGTACAGGGCGGCGAGGACGAGCGCGGCGGTCCCGAGGATCAGGTCGAACCGGCCGCCGAGGACCAGCGTCGCGAACGACGGCCGCTGAGACAGGTCGTACCCGAGGACCAGCGCGGTGTCGGTGGGCACCACGGGCAGCGGCGCCGGCGGCGCGGTACGGCCCAGCGCCACGGCGACACCGATGGTGGCGGCCATCACCCCGATCTCGAAGACGGCCAGTCTCAGCAGTGGCCGGCGGTCACCGTTCTGCAGGCCGACGACCGAGCGCCGGCGCTGCAGGTACCCGAAACCCCCGAGCGCGACCAGCAGCACGGCCTTGAGCACCACGAGCCGGCCGTAGTCGGTGGTCGCGAGGTCCGACAGCCGCGGCACCCGGATCAGGGCGTTGCCGATGCCGGACACCGCGACCAGCACGAAGGCCACCAGCGCGACCACCGAGTAGCGGCGGGCGATCAGCGGCAGGTGGTCGGCCCGTTGCCGGACGAGCCCGAGGAACGCGACCAGCCCGCCGACCCAGACACTGATGCCGGCCAGGTGGTAGATCATCGTGTCGGTCGCGAAGTCGTGGTCGCTGCTGGCGGCGGCGTGCCCGGCCAGCGCGATCGGCAGCATCGCGACGGCGGCGAGGACCAGCACCGGCGCGGCGGTCGCGGGCCGCAGCACCACCCGGGCGAGCACCGCCACCAGGGCGGCGAGCAGCGCCGTGATCAACGGGGCGCGCACGGTGTCGATGGTGGACACGGCCCTGGTGAGCTCGTCCGCGCCGAGCGACGACAGCAGCGGCTGCCCGACCACCGACGCGTAGGTCAGCGGCACCAGCGCCAGGGCGGCGACCGCCCAGACCATCGCGGCCAGGGAGGCCGCCTGGGCGCTGCGGTAGCCGCCGGTGTCGAAGCGGCCGCCGACCGCGGGCGGGGCGAAGAAGACCGCGGCGATCAGCCAGCCCACGGTCACCGCACCCGCGAAGTCGACGATCCCCTTGACCGCGGGCAACGTCAGCGCGACGAACTCGGTGGTGCTGCGTCCGGCCAGCTGCAGCACGGTGCTCGCCGGCAGCGCGGCCGACAGGCCGACGGCGACGCAGACGCCGATCAGGCCGGCGGCGAGGACGACCCCGGTGACGCTCCAGCCGACGGGGGCGGGACGGTCGGGGGCGGCGGAACCGTCCACGCCGCCGGGGGAAAGCTGCTGGTCGGACACGATGCGAGTTTACAAGCGCCGCAGGCCGGGCGGCCGGGCCGCGGGCCGGTGGAGCGGCCGCTGTGGCGGGGTGCACACCCCGGCGGTGGCCTGACTCGCCGGCGGCCACCGGCGTACGGCCGGACCGGCGCCGACTCCGGCGGCCGCGGATGCGCCGGACGCTCTCGTCCGGACCCACCGGGCCGCGGTCGGGCCCGGGGGCCGGTCAGACCCCCTTGAGCAGATCCTCGAACGAGTCGCCGAGTGCCCACGGGTCCTTGACCGTCCGGCCGGCCCGGGTCATCTCGGCGGCCAGCTCGCCGGCGGCCCGTTCGATGCGGCCCGGCAGCTCGGAGGCGGTGCTCCCCCAGTCCTCGGAAGCGGCGAACACGGTGGTGCTCAACGGGCGGGCGCGCAGATAGCTGAACAGCGGCCGTACCGCGTAGTCCAGGGCCAACGAGTGCCGCGGCGTGCCGCCGGTCGCCGCGAGCAGGACCGGTTGCCCGGTGAGCGCCGTGGGGTCGAGCACGTCCACGAACGACTTGAACAGGCCGCTGTAGCTGGTGGTGAAGATGGGCGTGACGGCGATGAGACCGTCGGCGGCGGTGACGGCGTCGATCGCGGCGGCCAGCTCGGGGGCGGCGAAGCCGGTGAGCAGGTTGTCGGTGATCGCGTGCGCGTGGTCACGCAGCTCGACGACGGTGACCTCGGCGGTGATGCCGTCCTCGGCGAGCCGGCGGACGGTCGCCTGGGTGAGCCGGTCGGCCAGCAACCGGGTGGACGAGGGCTGTCCGAGCCCGGCGGTGACGACGGCGAGATGGCGGGTGTTCATGGCTGGTCCCTCGTGCGGGCGGGTGGTGCGGGATCCGGGGATGGCACCGCGCTCTCGCAGTGCCACCCCCGGGGTTCGGGGGGCGCCGGACGACCGGCGCCGGGTCAGACCAGCGCGGGCTGCTGGTCGGCGGCCTTGGCGGCGACGCGGGCGGCGTGGGTCGGACCGTCCGGGACGTGCGCGGGCTTCAGCGCCGCGAACTCGCGGCGCAGCACCGGGACGACCTCCTCGCCCAGGATGTCCAGCTGCTCCAGCACCGTCTTCAACGGCAGACCGGCGTGGTCCATCAGGAACAGCTGCCGCTGGTAGTCGCCGAAGGTCTCCCGGAAGGTCAACGTCTTGTCGATGACCTGCTGCGGGCTGCCGACGGTGAGCGGGGTCTGATCGGTGAAGTCCTCCAGCGACGGCCCGTGTCCGTAGACCGGGGCGTTGTCGAAGTACGGCCGGAACTCCTTCACCGCGTCCTGCGAGTTCTTCCGCATGAACACCTGGCCGCCGAGGCCGACGTAGGCCTGGTCGGCGGTGCCGTGTCCGTAGTGCTCGTAGCGCTCGCGGTACAGCTGGATGAGCCGGGCGAAGTGCGACCTGGGCCAGAAGATGTTGTTGGCGAAGAACCCGTCGCCGTAGTACGCGGCCTGCTCGGCGATCTCCGGCGTCCGGATCGAACCGTGCCAGACGAACGGGGCGACGCCGTCCAGCGGACGCGGGGTGGCGGTGAAGCCCTGCAGCGGCGTGCGGAACTTCCCCGACCAGTCGACGACGTCCTCGTGCCACAACCGGTGCAGCAGCGCGTAGTTCTCGAAGGCGAGGTTGACTCCCTGACGGATGTCCTTGCCGAACCACGGGTACACCGGGCCGGTGTTGCCGCGGCCCATCATCAGATCGACCCGGCCGTCGGCGATGTGCTGCAGCAACGCGAAGTCCTCGGCGATCTTGACCGGGTCGTTGGTCGTGATCAGGGTCGTCGCGGTGGACAGGATGAGCTTCTCGGTCCGGGCGGCGACGTAGCCGAGCAGCGTCGTCGGGGACGACACGACGAACGGCTCGTTGTGGTGCTCGCCGGTGGCGAAGACGTCGAGACCGACCTCTTCCGTCTTCTGCGCGATGGTCAGCATCGCCTTCAGCCGCTCGTGCTCCGTCGGTGTGGTGCCGGTCGTCGGATCGGTGGTGACGTCGCCGACGCTGAAGATGCCGAATTGCATTATCGCTCCCCTGGAGGATTTCCATGCGTCTGCATGGACATTGTCGTCAACAGGCTACCCGGCGACTTTGTTCCCGGGGCCGTTGCGACGAGGCGGGCGGTCGGGATCACCACGTCGGGCGGCGGGCGGGCGGGAACGCCACGTCGGGCGGCGGGCGTCCACTAGAGTCGCTCCCGCCGAACCGGCGCACCGGGCACGGGTCAGGGAGGGTCATGGCTGTCACCATGGCCGATGTGGCGCGGGCTGCGGGAGTCTCGACCAAGACGGTGTCCAACGCCCTCAGCGGCTCGCCCTCGGTCCGCCCGGAGACCCGGCAGCGCGTGCTCGACACCGCCGAACAGCTCCAGTACGTGATGAACCGGTCCGCCAGCAGCCTGCGGTCGGGCAGGACCGGGATCATCGGCCTCGTCCTGCCCGATCTGCGCAACGGTTACTTCTCGGAGCTGGCCGACGCCGTGATGGAGGCGGCCGAGCGTCGCGGCCGCGTGGTGATGATCCGCCAGACCCGCAACACCCGCGAGCGCGAGATCGCATCCCTCGCCTCTGCGGCGGCATCGTCGGACGGCCTGCTGGTCAACGCGGTCGCCCTGGACGACGACGACCACGACTTGCTGACCGCCGCCGGGCCGGTGGTGCTGCTCGGCGACCAGATGCACGCGTCACCGGTCGACCACGTCACGATGCACAACACCGCCGCCGCGACCGCGATGACCCGGCACCTGCTCGACACCGGACGCCGGCGGATCGCGGTCCTCGGCGCCTCACCGCAGGCCAACGAGGGCTCGTCCGGTCTGCGGATGGCCGGGTACCGGCAGGCCCACGCCGAGGTCGGACTCCCGATCGACGAGTCGCTGATCGTCGACGTCCGGCTCTGGCACCGCTCCGACGGCGCCGAGGGACTGCGCCGACTGATCAGCCGCGGTGGCGAGTTCGACGCGGTGTTCGCGCTCAACGACATGATGGCGTTCGGGGCGGTCCGGGTGCTGCAGGAGCGCGGGTTCCGGATCCCCGATGACGTGCCCGTGGCGGGCTTCGACGATCTCGAGGAGACCCGGTTCACCTTCCCGCCGCTGACCACCGTCGACCCGGGGCTGCCGCAGATCGCCGATCTGGCCGTCGAACTGCTCGTCCGCCGGATCGAGGGCCGCGGGCAGGTACCGCGGCGCTACTTCGCCGATTTCCGGTTGGTCGAGCGGGACTCCACCCGCGTCCGAACGGCCGGTCGTCGCCCGCCGACCGGGACGGCAGCGGCTCCGTGACGCCGGCGTGGTGCCCCCGGTAGGAATCGAACCTACGACCGCCGGATTAGAAGTCCAGTGCTCTATCCAACTGAGCTACGGAGGCGCGCCGCAGAGTCTAGCCCGGCGGCGCGGGCCCCGGCGGAACCGCGATCAGACGCTGTCGTCGAGGTCCACCGGCGGGTCGGCGTCCCCCGCCCCCTCCGAGTCCTCGAACTCGTCAGGCACGTCGTTGCTCCACAGGCCGGGCTTCGGGCCCGAGCTGCGGCCCGCCTGCCAGGCGACGATGTCCAGCGCGCGCAGCGTCGTGATGACCGGGTTGGTGGCCATCGCCACGACCTCGGCGAGGTAGTCGGCCTCGCGTCGGAGATCCTCGATCATCGCCGCGCCCAGCAGCGGCATGAACTCGCTCCACGCCCGGCGCACGTCACGGGTGATCGGCGCGCCCGGCGCACCGCGGTAGCAGTGGTCGACGTGGCGGTCGTACAACGGCACGAACGCCGGCCGCTTGCGGTGCATCACCTTGGCCAGCACGGCACCCGACAGGTGCGGCCGCCGCCGGGTGCCGTCGAGCACCTCGAACAGCTCGCCGAGCAGGGCCAGCTCGTCGGGCCCGCTGTCGATGAGCCGGGCGTCCGGCGGCACCTTGGTCAACCAGGACTCGAGCTGCGGCCGCAGGTCCGTCAGGGCGTAGAAGGTCTTCACCGACACGGGCACGTTCAGCAGTACCGGCGTCAGCTGGTCGCCGTCGCCGACCCGGAAGCGGCCCGCGCCTCCGTCGAAGGCGTCGTAGGCGGGATATCCGAAACGGTGCCCCTGCGCGGCGAGGTACTGCGCCGCCGCCGACCGCGCGCGGGCGCGGTCGATGTCGACCCCGCCGATCCGGATGGATTCCCCACCGCTGGTGCTGACGCTCTCGGCCACGATGTCTCCGTCTGTCGATCCAGCAGGTCCCGGTTGCGCCCGGTGGTCGGGCGGCCGGCACAAAGCCTAGGAAATCCCTCGTACGGCCCTTGCAGGGGGTCTGTTAGTACTCACGGTGATCGGGGCATCTGAATCGATGTGGTCGCACCCGGCCACATCCGCCGGTCGGAGCAGTCTCCGTACCGTCAGAAAGGACAGGACCATGATCGGTCTCATCATCAGTCTCCTCATCGTGGGCCTCATCGCCGGTGCGGTCGCCCGTCTGCTCGTCCCCGGCAAGCAGAACATCTCGATCCCGATGACCATCCTGTTGGGCATCATCGGATCCTTCGTCGGAGGCTTCCTCGGCTACCTGATCTTCCACAAGGACGGCCAGGACGGCTTCTTCCAGCCGTCGGGCATCATCGGCTCGATCATCGGCGCGGTCATCGTCCTGCTGCTGTGGATCAAGTTCGGCAGCAAGTCCCGCGTGGGACGCTGACCCAGGTCGACACCCCGCGTCACGTCGTCGTCATCGGCGCTTCGTAGGATGTGAGTCGCGCGGCCACCCGGCCGCCCCGGCCTGCAGACACCAGAAGGCAGTGCCCCCGCAGCGTTCTGCGGGGGCACTGCTCGTTTCTGTTCAACAGCGCAGCCACTCCGCGCCGCAGAAATGGAGCTCCGCTCATGGACAGCCCCCGACCCGCCCCCTCGTTCGTCGTCCCCGCCATCGACATCTCCCCGTATGTCAACGCCGGCACCGGCGCCCCGAACGACACCGACAGTGACCGGGCCCGGGTGGCGCGTGAGATCGACGAGGCGTGCTCGACGGTCGGGTTCATCCAGATCCTCGGCCACGGCATCCCGGCGGAGGTCGCCGACGGGTTGGCGTCGGCGATCGACGACTTCTTCGCGCTGCCCCTCGAGGAGAAGAAGGACTACATCTCACCCCCGGAGATCAACCGCGGCTACACCGCACCCAAGTCCGAGCAGCTGAGTCTGAGCCTGGGGGTCGAATCGTCGACCCGGATGAACGACTTCTTCGAGGCGTTCAACATCGGCGCGACGGCCGCCGACTATCCGCAGGCCGATCCGGCGGTGCTGGCCGGCAACGACTACGCCGACAACATCTGGCCCGCGGGGATCGACGGGTTCGACACCCGCACCCGCGCGTGGTTCGCCCATGCGGGGAAGGTCGCTCGCGTGCTGACCCGAATCTTCGCCGACGCCCTGGAGCTCCCCGCCGACTTCTTCGCCCGCTTCACCGATCACTCCCTGGACGTGTTGCGGATGAACAACTACGCGCTCCCGCCGGGCGAGGTCGTGCTGGACGGCGACCTTGTCGGGATGGGCGAGCACACCGACTACGGCATCGTCACGGTGCTGTGGGCCGACCAGGTCCGCGGCCTGCAGGTGCTCGCGGCGGACGGCTCGTGGAACGACGTCTCCCCCTTGCCGGGGGCGCTGCTGGTCAACTTGGGTGACCTGACCAACCGGTGGACCAACGAGCGGTGGACGTCGACGCTGCACCGGGTGAAGCCGCCGATCGTGGACGGCACCATCAAGCGCCGCCGCTCGGCCGCGTTCTTCCACGACGGCAACATCGACGCGGTCATCGCCGCGCTGCCGACCTGCGTCGACGCCGAGCACCCGCAGCTCTACGCGCCGGTCACCGTCGGGGAGCACATCCAGGCGAAGCTCAACGGCTCCCGCGCCGGGGTTCTCAACGCCGCGGGTACCGAACGCGAAGCCGCCCGCGTCACCTCCGCCGCCACCGCCTGAAGCACGCCGCTGCCCGACCTCGCCGCTGTCCGACCCCGCCGCTGCCCGACCTGGCGGCTCCCGGTCCGCGGCGAGGTCACCCGGCGAGGCGCGCACCGGGTCCGGTGCGCGCGTAGCTCCGTCCGGTCTCGCCGGGCCCGTTCGATGCGCGTCCGTGGCAGGGCCCCGTGCTGTCCGTGACTCGGTCCGAGCGTGCCGGGCCCGGTCAACGCCCGTCCGTGCCCGGGAGCGGTGCAGCCGGGCCCAGTGCCTCGGCGTCGGCGGCCGCCCGGTGCGCGATCTGCCGCACGAGTTCGAGCCTGCCCACCCTGCAGGCTCGGCATACCCGTATTCGTAGGGCACACGGCCGGCGTGGCCCGCCCCACCGTCCACCCCACCCCACGCCGGCCCCTCCCGTACGAGAGGCGCACCATGCCGGACGTCACCGCGAGATCGGTGGGCGTCCGATGAGGTGCGGCTTCACCCTGTCGCCGAAGAGGGCGTCGATCGACTTCGCACCCACCACCGCATCAACCGGTGCGGTGAATCGACGGACGACGAGCCGCAACTTCACCGTCTCGCCCGAGAGGGAAAGGAGTGTTCTGGAGTTCGGCGCCCACCGCAGCCCACGCCGGCCCCTCCCGTACGAGAGGCGCACCGTGCCGGACGTCACCGCGAGGTCGATCGACGCCCGATGAGGTGCTGCTTCACGTTGTCGCCGAAGAGGGCGTCAGTCGACTTCGCACCCACAGCAGCAGAAAGGCCCGGACAACGGATGCCCGGGCCTTTCCACACTTCATCCAGCGACTACAGCGCCAACAGCTGACGCACCTTCTGATCGATCCGCCCCACCACGTTGGCCCGGGCCTCCTCGGCGGAGTCGGCCTCCAGCGCCGCGGCGGCGAGCGCCCGGCACCAGTCCATCGTGTGCTTGCTCAGCATGTACCGGGCGGTGGCGACCGCGGCCGGCGACATGGACAGCGACGACACACCGAAGCCGGCCAGCACCAGCGCCATCAGCGGATCGGCGGCGGACTCACCGCAGACCCCGACGGGAGTGCCCGACTTGGTCCCGGCCGCGGCGACGCGCGCCACGAGCTCGAGCACGGCCGGCTGCCACGGATTGAGCAGGTCGGCCAGTTCACCGCGGAGCCGGTCGGCGGCCATCGTGTACTGGGCGAGGTCGTTGGTGCCGATCGACACGAAGTCGACGACCTCGACGATCTGTTCGGCCCGCACCGCGGCCGACGGCACCTCGATCATCACGCCGACGGTCCTGATGCCGGCGGCGCGTGCCTGGTCGGCGAACGCCTGGGCCTCGGCCTTGGTGGCGATCATCGGAGCCATCACCCACGGGTAGATGCCGGTCTCCTCCTGGGCGTCGGCGAGCGCACCCAGCTGGGTCTCCATCAGCGCCGGGGTGATCCGGCCGAGCCGGTACCCACGGACCCCGAGGGCGGGGTTCTCCTCGTCCGGCTGGGTGGCGAAGGCCAGCGGCTTGTCCGCGCCGGCGTCCAGCGTGCGGACGACGACCTTGCGGCCCTCGAACGCCCGCAGCACCTCGGCGTAGGTCTTCGCCTGGCCCTCCCGCGGCGGCGCGTCCTGCGAGTCCAGGAACAGCACCTCGGTGCGGAACAGGCCGACACCCTCGTTGGCCCGCTTCGCGGCCCGCTTGGCGTCCTCGACCTGGCCGATGTTGGCCAGCAGCTGCACCGGGTAGCCGTCGGAGGTCGCGCCGGGGGCGGTGTTGTCCTCCAGCGACCGGAGCAGCTCCGACCGGTCGGTGAACAGCTGCCGGGTCTCCTGCGAGGGGTCCAGTTCGATGGTGCCGGCGGCGGCGTCGACGGCGACCTGCTGGCCGTCCTTGAGCGCCATCACGCCGGTCACCCGGACCACGCACGGGATGCCGTGCTGGCCGGCGATGATCGCGGTGTGCGACGTCGGACCACCGAGTTCGGTGACCACGGCGAGCACCTTGGCCAGGTCCAGCGCCGCGGTGTCGGCCGGCGCGAGGTCCTCGGCGACGATGACCGACGGCACCGACAGGTCCGGCATCTCCGGCTCCGCGAGGCCCATCAGCCGCGCGAGCACCCGGCCCCGCACGCTGCGCAGGTCGGTGACCCGCTCGGCGAGGTAGTCGCCGAGCGACTTGAACATGTCACAGAAGCCCTCGACCGAGCGGTCCACCGCGGTGAGCGTCGGCTCACCACCGTCGATCCGCTTGAGGATGTCCTTGATGAGGGCCTTGTCCTCGGCCATCAGCGCGGTCGCCGACAGCACGGTGGCCAACGTCCCCGACGACTCGGCGGCCCGCTCCCGCAGGCCGGTGGCCACGGCCACGAAGGCGGCGGTCACGTCGGCCTTGGCCTTGTCCTTGTCGGCGGGCGGCTTCTCGTCGGACGGTGGCTTGGGCACCGAGGAGACCCGCGCGACCGGGCCGGCGACGGCCCCACGGCCGACCCCGACTCCCTGCAACACGGTCCCGGCGGTCACACCGGCCTCCGCCGTCGTCCCGGCCGTCATTACTCGGCGTCCAGGTCTCTGGCCAGCAGGTCGACCAGGCCGTCCAGGGCCTCGTCGGCGCCGTCACCCTCGGCCTCGAGGGTGACCTCCTCGCCGTGCCCGACGCCGAGCGCCATGACCATCAGGATGCTGGAGGCGTCCATCGGCGGCTGACCGGCCTTGGCGATGGTGACGTCGAGTCCGGTGGCGGCGACGGCCTGGGTGAACAGCGACGCGGGACGGGCGTGCAGTCCGACGCTGGATCCGATCGCAACAGTTCTCGTGGGCATGGACTCTCTCTTTCGCGAGGTTCGTCAGGTGGTGTTCGAGCGTGTCGTACCGCTGCTCGGGTGCGGCCGGAGGTGCCGCCGTCGCGGGGTGGACCGCGCGTGCGGTCCACCCCGGGAGACGACGGTCACACCCTATGCTGCGACCGCGACGCTCTTCTCGTCGGCCGCCAGGGTCTTGCGCTGCTTGTTGCTCATCAGCAGCACGACGAGGGCGGCGGTGATGAGCGTGCCGATGACCAGCGCCAGCAGGAACAGGAACGGGCTGGTGATCAGCGGGGTGACCCAGATGCCACCGTGCGGGGCCCGCACGCCGGACCCGAAGGCCATGATCAGCGCGCCGGTGACGCCGCCGCCGACCATCGAGGACGGGATGACCACCAGCGGGTGCGCCGCCGCGAACGGGATGGCGCCCTCGGAGATGAAGGACAGCCCGAGCAGCCAGGCGGCCTTGCCGTTCTCGCGCTCCACCGGGGTGAAGAGCTTGCTGCGCACGGTGGTGGCCAGGGCCATGCCCAGCGGCGGCACCATGCCCGAGCCCATGACCGCGGCCATGATCTGGAACTGGATGGTGTTGCCCGACGCCGCCGCGGCGGAGGCCAGGCCGGTGGTGGCGAAGACGTAGGCGGTCTTGTTGAGCGGGCCACCGAGGTCGAAGCACATCATCAGGCCGAGGATGAGGCCCAGGACCACGGCGCTGCCGGTCCCCAGACCCTGCAGCCAGGTGGTCAGGCTGTCCAGGATCCACTTGAGCGGACGGCCGAGGATCAGGATCATCACCAGGCCGGTGATGAGGGTGGCCAGCAGCGGTGTGACCACGACCGGCATCACGCCGCGCACGCCCTTGGCGACCTTCCACCCGGAGATCCACCGGGCCAGGAAACCGGCCAGGAAACCGGTGACGAGCGCACCCAGGAAGCCGGCCCCGACGAGACCGGCGACCGCACCACCGGCGAAGCCGGGGACGAGGCCGGGCCGGTCGGCGATGGCGTAGGCGATGTAGCCGGAGAGCGCGGGCAGCAGGAAGGCGAAGGTCAACTGACCGAGCGTCAGCAGCAGCGCACCCCAGTAGCGGTGGTCGCCCCACTGGAAGTCGGTGGCCACCATGGCCTGGCTGATGCCGCCCGACTCGGGTGCCAGCGCGATCTCCCAGCCACCGATCATGAAGCCGAGGGCGATGAGGATGCCACCGGCCGCGACGAACGGGATCATGTACGACACGCCGGTCATCAGGTACTGCCGGATGCGGCTGCCACCGCGCACCGGCTCCGGCCGCGCGGCCGGGTGCGGTGTGGCGGCGGCGACGGAGGTGGCCGCGGCCTGCGGGTTGGCGCGGGCGGCCTCGACGGCGGCGACCGCCTGGGCGATGACGCCCTTCGCGTCGTGCACGCCCTTCTTGACGCCGACGTCGACGGTGGGCTTGCCGGCGAACCGCTCCTTGTCACGGACCTCCAGGTCCGCGGCGAAGATGACGGCGTCGGCCTCGGCGATCAGCTCGGGATCGAGCGGGATGGTGCCCGCCGAGCCCTGCGTCTCGACGACCATCTCGTGACCCTGGGCCTTGGCCTCCTGCTCGAGGGCCTCGGCGGCCATGTAGGTGTGCGCGATCCCCGTCGGACACGAGGAGACCCCGACGAACTTCATGAGACGACGACCTCTCGGGACACGATGTCGGCGACTTCCTGGGCGTCGGCGGCGTTGAGCAGCGACGACCGGAAGGAGTCGTGCACCAGCCGGCGGGCCAGCGAGGCCAGGATCTTCAGGTGCTCGGAGCCGCCGCTGGCGGGCGCCGCGATGAGGAAGATCAGGTTTGCGGGGCCGTCGGGGGCACCGAAGTCCACGCCCGCCGGGACGCGGCCGACCGCCAGGCTCGGCACGGTGACGTGCTCGGAGCGGGCGTGCGGGAGGCCGACGCCGCCGGGCATGCCGGTGGCCATCTGCGCCTCGCGGGCCCGCACGTCGGCGTGGAAGCCGTCGGCGTCGGTCACGCGACCGGCGGCAGCCATCAGGTTGATGAGCTGGCGGGTGACGTCGTCGCGGTCGGTGCCGGTCAGATCGATGCCCACGAGTTCGGGGGTGATCAGCGGAGTGCTCATACGTGTAGCTCCTTCAGTGGTAGGGCTGAGTCGGGTTCGGCCACGACGGTCACCGCGGCCCGGTCGATCTGCTCGGGGCCGGGAGCGGCGCTCCCGGGTAGTAGGACAGCCGCGCGTCCCCAGGCGATGGCTGTACGGAGGGCATCCGCGGGGTCGTGGTCGGGGTCGGCGGCGACGCTGAGGTAGCCGGCCAGGGTGGTGTCGCCGGCTCCGACGGTGGAGAGCGGCGTCAGGGGCGGGCCCGCGGCCCACCACGTGTGCGTGGCGGTCACGAGCAGGGCGCCGGCCGCTCCGAGGCTGACCAGGGCGGTGTCGATGGCGCCGTGCGGTCCGCCGGCCATGACCTCGCGGGCGCCGTCGACGACCTCACCGACGGTGGTCAGCTCGCGGCCGAGGAGGTCACCGAGTTCCTCCTCGTTGGGCTTGATCAGGGTCATCCCACCGGCCGCCGCGGCGGCGGCGAACGGCTCCCCGGACGTGTCCAACGCGAACCGCACCCCCTTGGACGTGGCCCGGTCGGCGACCTGGACGTAGAAGTCGGCGCCGACCCCGGCCGGGAGACTACCGGCTCCGACGACCCAGCTGACGTCGCCGCTCAGGTGCGTGTCGACCGCGGCGAGCAGCGCCTCGCGCTCGTCGCCGGACAGGGTGGGGCCGGGTGCGTTGATCTTGGTGGTCTCCCCCGCCGCGTCGACCAGGGTGATGTTGCTGCGGATCGTGCCCGCGATCGGGACGGGTTCGACCGCAACGTGTCTGGCGGCGAGCTCGGAGGTCAGCAGCGCGCCGTCGGGACCACCGGCCGGGAACACCGCGACGGTGTCGACCCCGTGCAGCACGAACGCCCGCGAGATGTTGATGCCCTTGCCGCCGGCGTCCAGGTGCGCACGCAGCGCCCGGTTGACCTCGCCGACCTCGAGCTCGGCGACGTCCAGTGCCCGGTCGACGCTGGGATTGGGGGTCACGGTCAGGATCATGCGCGCACCACTCTCGGGCCGGCGACCTCGATGTCCGACGCGGTCTCCGCGTCGAGATCGCTGTCGGTGATGATGGTGTCGACCTCGTCCAGGCCCGACACCCGGGCGAACTCGGTGCGTCCGAACTTGCTGTGGTCGGCGAGCACGACGGTGCGCCGGGCGGCTCGGGCGAGCGCCCGTTTGACCTGCGCCTCACCGAGATCCGGCGTGGTCAGGCCACGCTCGGTGGTGATGCCGTTGATCCCGAGGAAGGCGACGTCGACGCTGACGTCGGCGATGTTGCGCAACGCCCAGTCGCCGACGGCGGCCAACGTGATGCCCCGGACGATGCCGCCGAGCAGGTGCAGCGTGATGTTGGCGTAACCGGCCAGAGCCGAGGCGACCGGCAGCGAATGGGTGACGACGGTGAACTTCCGGTCAGTGGGCAGCAGGCTGGCCAGCCGGACCGTCGTCGTGCCGGCGTCGAGGATCAGCGAGCCACCGTCCGGGAGTTCGTCGAGCGCGGCCTTGCCGATGCGGTCCTTCTCGGCGGAGAACTGGTTCTCCCGCATGGCGACGTTAGGTTCGAAGCCGAAGCGCTCCACCGGCATCGCGCCGCCGTGCACACGCCGCAGCACGCCGAGACGCTCCAGGGCGGTCAGATCGCGGCGCACGGTCTCCGGGGTGACGTCCATCCGGGTGGCCAGCGCGAGGACCTCCACACGGCCCAGCGACCGTGCGGCCTGCAGGATCTGCGCCTGCCGCTCCGCTGCGTACACCCCGACTCCGTCGTCTGTGCGTGTGTGGCACCTCGAGTGCCACCGACCGTCCGTGCGCAGGTCATCGTCCGCGTGATGTCTGCTTGTTTTTGTTTAGTCCCGTTCATGTGGGAAGTCAACGCGAATACGGTCCGGATCACTCGTTCGGCGTATCCACTGGCTCACCCAGCGCTTCGTTGGTCATTGTCTACCCAGACGGCAGGTTCGGCGCGTCAGCCGCCGACCCGATCGGGCGGTGCGGACGGGGCGCAGCGCGGCCGCTCAGCGCGACACGGCCCGCCCGATGATGACGCTCATGATCTCGTTGGTGCCTTCGAGGATCTGGTGCACCCGCAGGTCGCGCACGATCTTCTCGATGCCGTACTCGGAGAGGTAGCCGTAGCCGCCGTGCAGCTGCAACGCGCGGTTGGCCACCTCGAACCCCACGTCGGTGACGAACTTCTTGGCCATCGCGGCCAGCTCGACCTGACGGGGATCGCGGGAGTCCAGCGCGGCTGCCGCGCGCCACAGCAGCAACCGGGCCGCCTCCAACTGGGTGGCCATGTCGGCGAGCGCGAACTGCAGGGCCTGAAACGAGGTCAGATCACTGCCGAAGGCCCGCCGCTGCTTCATGTAGGCGACGGCCCGGTCGAACGCCGCCTGCGCACCGCCGAGTGAGCACGCGGCGATGTTGATGCGACCGCCGTTCAGTCCGCGCATGGCCAGCCGGAAGCCGTCGCCCTCGCCGCCGAGCCGGTTCGCCGCCGGCACCAGGACCTCGTCCAGGATGACCTGCCGGGTCGGCTGGGCACGCCACCCCATCTTGGCCTCGTTCGGCCCGAACGACAGGCCGGGCATGTCCTTCTCCACCACGAACGCCGAGATGCCGTGCGAGCCCTCGTTGCTCGTGCGGGCCATCACGATGTAGACGTCGGTCGCGCCGGCGCCGGAGATGAACTGCTTCACCCCGGTGAGGACGTAGCCGTCGTCGGTGGGGACGGCGCGGGTGGTCAGGTTGCCGGCGTCCGACCCGACCCCGGGTTCGGTGAGGCAGTAGCTGCCCAGGTCCTCCATCGAGCACAGTCGCGGCAACCAACGGGCCCGTTGCTCGACCGTGCCGTGGGCGTCGATCATCCAGCCGACCATGTTGTGGATCGACAGGTACGCCGCGACCGTCGGACATCCCGTCGACAGCGTCTCGAAGATGAGCGCGGCGTCGACGCGGCTCAGCGCCGAGCCACCGTGCTCCTCGGCGATGTAGATGCCACCGAGACCGAGATCGGCGCTCCTGCGGAGGGTCTCGACCGGGAAGTGCTTCTCGGCGTCCCACCGGAGGGCGTGTGGGGCGATCTCCCGATCGGAGAAGTCCCGGCAGGCCTCCACGATCGCCCGCTGGTCGTCGGTCATGTCGAACATCGCCGCGCCGTCCTCTCCGTCCGTCCGCTCGCCGTCGAGCTCGCGACGGATTCGACAGTGGTTCCGATACTCGGACATCCTACTGCTTGACGACATGGAAGGCGCCGGCCTATTGGAATACCCCCGTCGGAGGCGCCGTTGACCCCGACATGACCGTGCCGCTCTCCGTCCTCGAACTCTCCCCCGTCGCGAAAGCCGCCGGTGCGGCAGGCGGCGCCGAAGCCCTGCGCCACACCACCGAGTTGGCGCGCCGGACCGAGGAGTTCGGCTACCGGCGGTTCTGGGTGGCCGAGCACCACAACATGCCCGGTATCGCCAGCTCCTCGCCGGCGGTGCTGCTGGCCCACCTGGCCGCGCACACGAGCACGATCTCGCTGGGGTCCGGTGGGGTCATGCTGCCCAACCACGCCCCGCTGGTGATCGCCGAGCAGTTCGGAATGCTCGCCGCTCTGCACCCCGGCCGGATCGACCTCGGGATCGGCCGCGCTCCGGGCGCCGACCAGCGCACGGCGATGGCCCTGCGCCGGACGGTGGAGGGGCTGTCGGCGGAGGACTTCCCGCAGGAACTGGCCGAGGTCATCGGCATGCTGGACGGTGACCCGGCCCGGTTGATGGCCGTGCCGCAGGCCGAGACGCCGCCGCAGATCTGGCTTCTCGGGTCGAGCGGCTACAGCGCCCAGCTCGCCGGCCACCTCGGGCTGCCGTTCTCCTTCGCGCACCACTTCTCCAGCCGCAACACCGAGCCGGCGTTGGCGTTGTACCGCGAGAGCTTCCAGCCGTCCCGCTGGCTGTCGGCGCCGCACGCGATGGTGGCGGTGAACGCCGTGGCGGCCGACACCGACGAGCACGCCGCCTATCTGGCCAAGCCCGGACTGCTGTCGTTCCTGCGGCTGCGGTCGGGCCGCCCCCAGGCGATGGACTCCCCCGCCGTCGCGGCGGAGTACGAGTTCGACGCCTTCGAGGAGGACTTCGCGGCCGAGCGCCGGGTGGGCCAGGCCCTCGGGTCGCCGGACACCGTCCGGCGTCAACTCGGCGAGCTGCTCGAGCGCACCCGGGCCGACGAGCTGATGATCACCTCGCAGGTCTACGACATCGAGGACCGGGTGCGGTCGTACGAGTTGATCGCCAAGATCGCCGCCGACGGCTTCTGAGCACGCCGCGTGCCGCCGGTCCGCCGACGTCGTCGGCGGGCCGCGCCGTCTAGGGTCGGCGGGTGGATCTTGTGGAGCGGTTGCGTACGGGTGAAGGCGGCTTCCTCTGCTTCGGGATCACCCCGCCGAGGGCCTCGGCGGCGCCCGACGACCTCCGCCGCATCGCGGACGCGACGGCGGGCCGCCTGCGGTCGCTGGATCCGGACGGCGTCGTCCTCTACGACATCCTCGACGAACAGGACCGCAACCCGGCCGAGCGGCCGTTCCCGTTCCGGTCGACCCTCGATCCGGGTGACTACCTGACCGGCCACCTCACCGGCTGGCGGAAGCCGGCGGTCGTGTACCGCGCGGTCGGCAAGCACACCCAGTCCGACCTGCGCACCTGGATGCAGGACCAGCCCGTCGACCGGGTCGCGACGGTGCTGGTGGGCGCGTCCTCCCGGCAGCGTCCCGGCCTCACGTCGTTGCCGCGCGCCCACGAACTGCGGCGACAGGTGCGGCCCGACCTCGTCACCGGCGCCGTCGCGATCCCCGAGCGCCACGACGACCGGGGGGACGAGCACCTCCGGATGCTGGACAAGCAGGACGCCGGGTGCTCGTTCTTCGTCAGCCAGGTCCTCTACAACGCCGACGCCGCCAAGAACCTCGTGTCGGACTACCGGGACGAGTGCGACGCCCGTGGGGTGGCGCCGCGCCCCGTCGTCTGGACGCTGTCGGTCTGCGGGTCGCTGAAGACACTCGAGTTCCTGGGCTGGCTCGGCGTCCACGTGCCACGGTGGATGCAGCGCGATCTGCACCGCTCGGACGACACGCTGGCGGCGTCGATGACCCACGCCCGCGTCGTCGGACTCGACATCCTCACCTACTGCCGGCGTCTGGGGGTACCGGTGGGGATCAACGTCGAGAGCGTCTCCACCCGCCGGGTGGAGATCGAGGCGGCCATCCAGCTGGCGACGGTGCTGCGGTCGGTTCTCGACGACTGACGCCGTGAGCCGACGGGCTCCGCCCTGACCCGGCGGCGCTCTGGTGGCGGTCCCGACCCGCCGGACGGGAACTGCACCCGTCCGGGGTCAGGGTCGGGCCGCCCGGGAGCACGCGGGTCAGAAGTCCATGCCACCGCCGAAGTCGCCACCGAAATCGCCGCCACCGAAATCGCCCCCGCCGAAGTCCCCGCCGTAGTCGCCGCCGCCGGTGTCGCCGTAGTCCCCACCGGTGTCGGCCGCACCGTCGTAGCCACTCCCGTCACCGGCATCACCGCCGCCGTCGCCTGCTCCGCCGTCGCCGCCGTCACTCGCGCCGTCCGCGTACCCGTCGGCGTAGGCGTTGCCGGCCATCCCGCCGAAGAGCGCGCTGGTGAGCATGAACGCACCGACTCCCCAGGCGCCGGCCACCAGCGCGGGCTTCCACCACGGCTCGGAGTACCAACCGCGGGGCACCGGCCGTCCCGCGACCATGCCGCCGGGGTAGAAGTTGCGGGCCGTCGACGTGGCCTCCGGCGAGGCCTCGTACTCACGTCCCTCGACCTCGACCCGCCGCTGCTCGGTGACCGCGCCGGCCTGTGCCTGCCCGGGGATGGGCGGCAGCTCGGGACCGGGATCCAGGCCGAGCGTCGTACGGGCGGCGGCGATGTAGTACAGACCCTCGTAGGCGGTCTGCTGGGCGAGCCGGTACTGCTGCACGGTGGTCGCCTGTTCGACCTGTGACCCAGCGGCGGTGAACCGCTCCGAGGCATCGGCGATGGCCTGCTTGGCCGCGGCGTTCCCGCCGGCGTCCAACGAGTAGACCTGACCACCGAGTCGCTCCACCCAGCGGCGGGCCTCCGCCGCGGCGTCGGCCAGGGTGTTCCTGCTGTCGGAACTGCGGGACCGTGCCAGGTAGACACCACCGAGCACGATCACCGCGATGACGGCGATCCAGAACAGGGTCACGGGTGGGGCCTTTCGATTCGTCGGGTACGGGCGGGGCTGTCCGCCCGACGTCTCGTCCCTACCCGTCGCGGCGACCAGCCGACACCCGGTCAACGCCCCGGGACGGGGCGATGGTTCCCCGACCACACCGACCGCCGCCCATCGCCGCCGCCGGCCGCACCGAACGCGTCGACCGCGGCCACCGCGCCGACCCCGCCGACCGCTGCGCCGACCGCGATCGATCAGCGGCGCCGCCGCCGGGTTCCGGTGACGCTGCGGCCCAGCGCGCCGCCGACGGCGGTCCCCAGCGACTTCCAGAACGCCTTCACCGCCGGGTTCTGCGCGAGTTCGCCGAACAGGCCGCCCTCCTCCGGCGCCGGGTCGGGAACCCGGTTCGGCGCGGGCCGGTCGGTGGGTGCCGGCGTCGGCGTCGGTGTCGGTGCAGGTGCAGGTGCAGGTGCGGGCGGCGGGGCGAGACGGGCGGTGAGCATCTCGTAGGCGGAGTCGCGGTCGACCGCGGTGGCGTACGTCGCCCGCAACGGCGACGCGGCGACGGCGGCGGTGACCTGGTCGGCCGGCGCGGGCCCCATCAGCGACCGGGGTGCTCGGATCCGGGTCCAGGCGACGGGTGTCGGTGCCCCGGACTCGGAGAGCACGGTGACGATGGCCTCCCCCGTACCCAGGCTGGTCAACGCGGTGGCCAGGTCGTAGTCCGTCGTCGTCGGGTACGTCTTGACCGTGGTGGCCAACGCCTCCTGGTCCTGCGGGGTGAACGCGCGCAGCGCGTGCTGGACGCGGGCACCGAGCTGCGACAGCACCCCGGCGGGCACGTCGGTGGGCAGCTGGGTGCAGAAGAACACACCGACGCCCTTGCTCCGGATGAGCTTCACCGTCTGCTGCACCGCGGTCAGGAAGGCCTTGGACGCGTCGGCGAAGAGCAGGTGCGCCTCGTCGAAGAGGAACACCAGGCGGGGCCGGTCCGGGTCGCCGGCCTCGGGCAGCTGCTCGAACAGCTCCGACAGCAGCCACATCAGGAACGTCGACAGCAGCGCCGGCCGGGTCTGCACGAGCCGCGCGTCCAGCAGCGAGATCACCCCGCGCCCGTCGATCACCCGCATCAGATCGGCGACGTCGAGCTGCGGCTCGCCGAAGAAGACGTCACCGCCGTCGGCGTCGAGGTTGGCCAGCGCCCGCAGGATCACGCCGGCGGTGGCCTTCGACACCCCGCCGAGTCCCTCGAGATCGGCCTTCCCGGCCGCGCTGGTGAGGTGCATGATCACCGACCGCAGGTCCTTCAGGTCCAGCAGCGGCAGGTGCTGGTCGTCGGCCCAGTGGAAGATGAGCCCGAGCGTCGATTCCTGGGTGCCGTTCAGGTCGAGGACCTTCGACAGCAGGATCGGCCCGAAGCTGTCGATGCTGGCCCGGACCGGGATGGCGGTGCCCTGACCGGCGATCGACAGGTACTCGACCGGACAGGACGAGCCCTGCCAGCTGTCGCCCGTCTCGGCGGCACGGGTGGTGATGCGGTCGTCGGCGGTGCCCGCGACGGCCAACCCGGTCAGGTCACCCTTGACGTCGGGCATGAAGACGGGGACGCCGGCCGCCGACAGCTGCTCGGCGATGAGCTGCAGCGTCTTCGTCTTCCCGGTGCCGGTAGCGCCGGCGACGAGGCCGTGCCGGTTGAACATCGCCAGCGGGACGGACACCTGCGCGTGCGGATCGACCCGGCCGTCGACGACCACGGCGCCGAGGGTGACCGCGGCACCCTCGCTGCGGTAACCGTCGGCGATGCGCCGGGTGGCCTCGGCGGACGTGGCCGCGGGGCCTGCGGTGGTGGGGTCCGTCATGGGTCTTCCGCCTCCCGGGCCGCTCGGGGCGTCGCCGGCCACGCCAGGCAGCCTAGCCATCCGTCGTCGCCGCCCACGGTGTGCGGGCGAACGCGCCGGTCTCGTCCCGAATGGGCCAGTCCCGGCGCACTAGCATTCGTCGGATGAACGACAGGCTGGTGTGGATCGACTGCGAGATGACCGGGCTCGATCTGAAGAAGGACGCGCTGATCGAGATCGCGGCCCTCGTGACCGACTCCGATCTCAACATCCTCGGCGACGGTGTGGACATCGTGATCCACGCCGACGACGAGGCGCTGGCCGGGATGCCGGAGGTGGTGGTGGCGATGCACGCCGCGTCGGGACTGACCGAGGAGGTGCGGCGGTCCACGGTGACCCTGCGGGAGGCCGAGGAGCAGGTGCTCGCCTACATCCGCGAGTTCGTCCCCGATCCGCGGACGGCGCCGCTGGCCGGCAACTCCATCGGGACCGACCGCGGCTACATCTCCCGCGACATGCCGGAACTGGACGAGCATCTGCACTACCGGATGATCGACGTGTCGTCGATCAAGGAGCTGTGCCGGCGCTGGTACCCGCGCATCTACTTCGCCCAGCCCGCGAAGGGCATGGCGCACCGGGCGCTGGCCGACATCAAGGAGTCCATCCGGGAGCTGGCCTACTACCGGCAGACCGCGTTCGTCGCCGCCCCCGGGCCGACCAGCGAGGAAGCCCAGGCGGTGGCCGCGACCCTGCTCGCGGCCGACGGGATGGCCTGACCGGTTCGGAGCACGGCTTCCGTTCGGGTAAGCTGATCCCCGGTCGTTTCGGCGGCCAGCATGGCGGTCGTAGCTCAGCTGGTAGAGCACTGGCTTGTGGTGCCGGTGGTCGCGGGTTCAAGTCCCGTCGATCGCCCCATGCAGTGGTTGGCAGTACCGGTATCCGACAGGGCCGTGTCAGCGAGGTCGCCTCGCGGCACGGCCCTGTTCCCGTTTCCGGCCCCGGCCGGGTGTCGAGAGGCCCACCGATGCAGACCGCGCTCGAGGTGACCGTCATCGCCGGCGGTGCGATCGCCACCGTCGACGCCGGCGACACCGAGTACGCCGATGGCCATCTCGTCCTGCAGGGCAACCGGATCGTGGCGGTGGGCCCCGGGCCCGCGCCCGCCGAGTGGCTGCGGGTGGCCACCCGCACCATCGACGGGCGGGGCACCCTGAGCACCCCCGGCCTGGTGAACACCCACCACCACCTCTACCAGTGGATCACCCGCGGCTACGCCCAGAACAGCGGCCTGTTCGGCTGGCTGACCACGCTGTACCCGGTGTGGGAGCGGCTCGACGAGGAGGCGGTGCACGCCGCCGCCGCAGCCAACCTCGGCTGGTTGTCGCTGTCGGGCTGCACCCTGACCACCGACCACCACTACGTCTTCCCGCGCGACGGCGGCGATCTGCTCGCCGCCGAGATCCGCGGTGCCCGCGACGTCGGCATCCGCTTCCACCCCACCCGCGGCTCCATGGACCTCGGACGGTCGGCGGGCGGGCTGCCGCCGGACTCGGTCGTCGAGGACACCGAGAAGGCCCTGCTGGCCACCGAACTGGCCATCACCACCTGGCACGACCCGAGCCCTGATGCGATGCTGCAGATCGGCGTCGCCCCGTGTTCGCCGTTCTCGGTCACCGCGGAGCTGATGACCGGTGCCGCCGAACTCGCCCGCCGCCACGGCGTGCGGCTGCACACGCACCTGTGCGAGACGCGCGACGAGAACGACTTCTGCCTCGAGACCTTCGGCCGCACCCCGGTCGACTACATCGCCGACCTGGGCTGGCTGGGTCCGGACGTCTGGTTCGCCCACAGCGTGTGGCCGTCGGAGCGCGACATCGCCACCTTCGCGGCCACGGGGACGTCGGTGGCGCACTGCCCGACGTCCAACGGCCGACTGGGCTCGGGGATCGCCCCGGTCGCGGACATGCTGGCCGCCGGCGTGCAGGTCGGCCTGGGCGTCGACGGTGCCGCCTCCAACGAGTCCGGCCGCCTCGTCGAGGAACCGCACCAGGCGTTGCTCGTGGCCCGCCTCCGCGGCGGTCCCGAGGCCATGACCGCGCGACAGGCGTTGCGGATGGCCACCTTCGGCGGCGCCCAGGTGCTGGGTCGCTCCGCCGACCTGGGCTCGCTGGAGGTCGGCAAGCTCGCCGACGTCGCCGTCTGGCGGGTCGACGACCTGGGCTCGGTGGACATCGCCGACCCGGTGTGCGCCGTGGTGTTCGGCTCCCGGCAGCCGCTGCGGCTGCTGGTCGTCGACGGTGTGCCGGTGGTGGAGCACGACACGCTCCAACGGGTCGACGCCGAGGCCCTCGCGCGCCGGTCCGGGACGGCCGCCCGGCGGCTGGCCGCACGCTGAGTCCCTCCCACCACCGCGGATCCGGCGCTCCGGGCGGCCTCTCGACGTACAGGGTCTGCTGGTCTGGGTCGGATCGACCAGCACCCGCGGTGGCACCCCGCCCTACCTCGCGCCGTACTTCGCGGCCAAGGCCGCCGAGGACTCCCTGGCCGTGAGCTACGCCGCCGAGCTCGCGCGGTTCGGCATCGAGACCACCATCGTGGTGCCCGGGTCCTTCACCACCGGCACTGAACACTTCGCGCATGCCGGACATCCCGCCGACGCCGAGGTCGCCGCCGCCTACGACGAGCGCTACGCGGGGTTGACGGCCCAGATCGGAGCCGGACTGGCAGAGCTCGCCCCGCCCGACGCCGACCCGGCCGAGGTCGCGCGGGTCATCGTCGCCGCCGTGGACGCTCCTCGCGGTGCGCGCCCCTACAGGGTCCACGTCGACCCCGCCGACGACGGCGCGGAGGTCGTCAACGAGGTCGGTGACCGGGTGCGCCGGGAGTTCTACGACCGCATCGGGCTGGCCGATCTGCTGACCGCGCGCATCCGCTGAGCGTCGACGGGCGCACCGCCCGCGAACGAGGTGACGTGCGCGCCGCCGGCACCGTCACCGGATGGCCGGACGAGGTGCACCCGCCCGGCCCCCGCGACGGTGGCGGAACCGTCGAGGGCGACCTGCAGCACGGTGTCCTCGTCCAGGGCCATCCCACTCCCGACCTGTCCGCCGGCCACCGCGGCGACAAGGCGTCCGAGGGTGCCCCATTGGGCGGCGTGCACGTCCACCGCGAACGGCACCAGGCCCAGACCGTCCACCACGGTGACCTCGTCCAGGTCTTCACCGGCGTCCTCGGGGCAGACCGGGACCCCCCGATCACGCCAGCCGCCGACCACGGCGCGGTCCGCAGCCACCGCGGCGCCGGCCGAGAATCCCGCGTAGGGCACACCCGCGGCCACCTGCGCACGGATGAGATCGCCTGCGGGGGCGAGAGACTCCGCATACGCCGGCGTCAGCCCGCCGCAGATCAGCAGGCCGTGCGCCGCCGCCACGATCGATCGTCGCTCGTCGGACAGCGGCGACCCCGACGGGATCAGGACCGGCACCGGTGTGCAGGCCGCCGTCCGCACCAGCACGTCGGCCCACCGCTGGACCTGTTCCGCGCCGTCCCCCTCGTCGATGACGACGCACGCGATCCTCGGCGCTTCACCGGCCGCCCGTTCGGCTGCGCGCCACAGGAACGGCCCCCACAGCGCATCCCGGTGCGCGTCCGACCAACCACCACCGACGAGGAAGATCCCAGGCTCCATGCCGCAGAGTCTGCCCGAGGCACCGGTGGAGGTCCGGGGCGACTCCGCCGTCGCCGCCCCGCTCCCCGTCGGTCCCCGACGGCGAGCGGCAGCGACCCGGATGCGTCGGTTGCCCGGCGGCTCGGGCTGCGTTCCGCCCTGCGCCGGAAGGCCGGGGAACCACCGGCCGACCGTCCTGCCTGAGCTGGGGGCTTCACCTGCACCGGCCGGCGGGCGTGGCGGGGCGATCACCCTCCGGACCTCCGTGCGACCGGCGGTTCGCCTACTGTCCACCACCCGCAGCCGGAGTCGACCGGGCAGGCAGGTCACGACCCGGAGGGGCCGCTGATCAGCCCTTGCGCTGCGCCCGGTAGGCACTCGCGGTCATCCCGTGCACCGCCCGGAACTGACGCGCGAAGTAGAACGAATCGGAGTACCCGGCTGCGGTGGCGACGGCGACGACCGGGCGGTCGGTGGTGTCCAGCAGTTCGCGGGCCACCGCCATCCGCAGCTGCGTCTGGTACTGGTGCACCGCGCAGCCGGTCTGTCGGCGGAACAGAGCGGCGAAGTGGGAGGTCGAGAACCCGGCCTGCGCCGCGAGTTCCGCCACGGCGACTCGTTCCGACAGGTGGGCGCGGATGTGCGCCCGCGCCTGTTCCACCGCGGTGGTCCCCGCGGTCACCGGACGCCCGGCCTCGGTCGGTCCGGCAGCCAGCAGCGCCAGGAGGTTCCAGGCCGCGCCGGATGCGGCGATCAGGTTGCGGCGGGTCTCGTCGCGCTCCATCCGATCGAGGATGTCGCGGACCAGCGCGACCATCTCGTCGAAGTCGTGGGTTCCGGAGACCGGGCGTTCCGCGGTGAGCCGGGTCGCCCGGAGCAACTCCGGCACGTCGGCGCCGGCCACGTGCAGCCACCAGATCGTCCAGGGATCGTCCGGATCGGCCGCATAGCTGTGCGGCCGGTGGGCCGGTAGCACCACCACCTGACGGGGCCAGACCCGATGTTCGGCGCCGTCGACCGTCACCGCACCGAGACCCGACGAGCACAGGATCACCACCGTCTGGGGAACACCGTCCGGTCGTGTCATCCCGTGCTGCGCGGCGTGCGGGAAGTGGCCGGCGTCGGTGACCAGGAGCCGGCCCGTGAGGGGCGCCGACAGCGCCTGACCGACCGCGGGCCGTGGCAGCACCCGCAGTCGTTGACCGGGGAACCCGTCGGCGATGAGCACCCACCGATACTGCGCGGTGATCGTCGTTTCGTCCAGCTATCTCAGCGGATCGGACATTCACCGCCGCCTCCACCCGTCGCTACGGTTGCGCCATGCTCAACGACGACGCAATCGGTGACGAGTCCCGCCTGGTGTTGCCGCCGCGGCCCGGTCACCTCGACGGGGTCGGCGTCGCCGCCTGGTCCGAGCCCGTGGACATCGACACCTATCTGCCGGCGGCGCCGGACCGCTACCCCGCGTTCCTCGAGAACCGTGTCTACCAGGGGTCGTCCGGGCGGGTGTACCCGTTGCCGTTCTGCGAGCGCATCGATCCAGTCAAGCGACCCCACCGCTGGCAGGCCGTGCACCTGGAGAACCGCTTCGTCCGGTTGATGATCCTGCCGGAGCTGGGCGGCCGGATCCACGTCGGCCTGGACCGGATCACCGGTTACGACTTCTTCTACCGCAACAACGTCATCAAACCGGCGCTGGTGGGACTCGCCGGGCCGTGGATCGCGGGAGGGGTGGAGTTCAACTGGCCGCAACACCACCGGCCGGCCACCTTCCTGCCCACCGACGTGTCCATCGAGGCCGACGACGACGGCAGTGTGACCGTCTGGTGCTCCGACCACGATCCGATGGCCCGGATGAAGGGAATGCACGGCATCCGGCTCCGGCCGGACAGTTCGGTCATCGAGGTGCGGGTGCGCCTGTACAACCGGACGGAGCAGCGGCAGACCTTCCTGTGGTGGGCCAACGTCGCCGCCGCCGTGCACGAGGACTACCAGTCGTTCTTCCCCACCGACGTCACGCACGTCGCCGACCACGCCAAGCGTGCGGTCACCACCTTCCCGCGGGCCACCGGCCGGTACTACGGAGTCGACTACGCCGCCCGCGCCGCCGATCCGGCGTCCCCGGACGCGGACCGGCTGGACTGGTACTGCAACATCCCGGTGCCCACGTCCTACATGGTGACCGGTACCGCGGACGACTTCTTCGGTGGTTACGACCACCGCGCCGGCGCGGGCTTCGTGCACTGGGCGGACCGGCACGTCGCGCCCGGCAAGAAGCAGTGGACCTGGGGCAACGCACCGTTCGGCTGGGCGTGGGATGCGAACCTCACCGACGGCGACGGCCCCTACGTCGAGTTGATGGCGGGCGCCTACACCGACAACCAGCCCGACTTCAGCTTCCTCGCGCCCGGGGAGACGAAGATCTTCAGCCAGTTCTGGTACCCGATCCAGGGCATCGGACCGGTGTCGCAGGCCACCCGGGACGCCGCGGTGAGCCTGACCCGGGTCGCGACGGCCGGCAGCGCGCGGTGTCTCGTCGGCGTCGCGGTGACCGCGGACCGTCCCGACGCGGTGGTCAGCCTGCGTGACACCGACGGCGCGGTCCGGTGGAGCGAGGCGGCGGCACTGTCCGTGGGCGCGGGCTTCGTCCGGGAGGTGGAGCTGTCCGGGTTGTCCGCGGACGCGGACCTCGAGGTGGTGGTCACGGCCGGCGGCGTCGAGCTGGTGTCGTGGCGGCCGGCACCGGGTACGCCGGTCCCGGCACCGGTGCTGGCCACCGAGCCGCCGGTCCCGGGCGACATCGTCTCCAACGACGAGCTCTACCTGACCGGGTTGCACCTCGAGCAGTACCGTCACGCCACCCGGTTGCCCGAGCCGTACTGGGCCGAAGCGGTGCGTCGCGACCCGGGCGACATCCGCAGCAACGTCGCCCTCGGCGCCCGGTTGCACGACGCCGGTCGCTACGACGAGGCGCTGCCCTACTTCGAGCGCGCCGTGACCCGGTCCGTCGCCCGCAACCCGAACCCGGCGGACGGCACCGCGCACTACCGGTGGGGTGTCACCCTGGCCCATCTGGGGCGGACGACGGAGGCCTACGAGGCCCTCAGCACCGCTGCCTGGTGTCCTGGCTGGCAGTCCGCCGCGCACACCGCGCTGGCCCGGCTGGACGCCCGGGCCGGCCGGTGTCAGGAGGCCCTGGACCATGCGCGCTCGGCCCTGCGCACGGAGGCCGACCATCTGCAGGCGATGGCGCTGGCCGTGCTCCTGCTGCGCCGGCTCGGTCGAGCGGCGGAAGCCGACGAGCTGCTGGCGGCGGCGCGGGCGCTGGACCCGCTGGACGTCTGGACCGCCCATCTCGCCGGGCGGATGATCACCGACGACCCGCAGACCCGGCTCGACGTGGCACTGGAGTACGCCGCCGCCGGGTTCTTCGACGAGGCTCTCGCCGTCCTCGACTCGGCGGTCGACGGCAGTGCGCGCCTCGCTGCGGGGCAGACCGGCGTCGCGCCTCTGGTGCACTACCACCGCGCGGTCCTGCTGGACGTGACCGGACGGCCCGATGCGGCCGCCGACGCCCGCGCCGCCGCGCGGGCCGCCGACGCCCGGTGGTGCCTCCCGTCCCGGCTCTCCGATGTCGATGCGCTGCTCGCGGCCACCGCCGCCGAGCCCGACGACGGGCTGGCCCGGCTGCTGCTCGGCAGCTGGTTCTACGACCGCCGCCAGTACGACGTGGCACTCGAGCACTGGTCGGCATCGGCGGCCGCCCGACCGGCCGATCCGGTGGTGCACCGCAACCTCGGCCTCGCCGCGTACAACGTGTCCGCCGACACCGCAGCGGCGGTCGCTTCCTACGGGCGGGCCCTGGAGCAGGCGCCGGACGACGACCGCCTCTGGTACGAGTCCGACCAGCTCGCCGAGATCACCGGCGTCGCGCCGGCGGAACGGCTGCGGCGTCTCCAATCCCGCCGTGACATCGTGTCCCGCCGGGACGATCTCACCGTCGTGCTGGCCCGGCTGCTGGTGGCCGCGGAGCGCGCCGACGAGGCGTGGGAGCTGATCGCCGGTCGACGGTTCCAGCCGTGGGAGGGCGGTGAGGGACAGGTGCTCGCCGCCTGGGACCAGGCGGTCCTGGCCCAGGCCGACCGGGCGCTGGACGCAGGCGACCCGACGGCGGCGGTCGATCATCTGCGGACGGCGTTCCGACCGCCCTCGTCCCTGGGTGAGGCGCCGCACCTGCTGGCCAACCGCTCGCACCTGGAGCTCGCACTCGGAGACGCACTCACCGCGGCCGGCGACCCGGCGGGCGGAGCGGCCGCCTGGCGCCGCGCCGCCGACTTCACCGGCGACTTCCAGCAGATGGCCACCCATCCGTACAGTGAGATGACCTTCTACTCGGCTCTGGCGTGTCTGCGTCTCGGGGAGCGTGACCGCGCGGCCGCGCTGACCGGGGCGCTCGACGCCTACCGACGCGACCTGGTCGACACCCCGCCGGTGGTCGACTATTTCGCGACGTCGCTGCCCAGCCTGCTGCTGTTCGTCCAGGATCCCGAGCTCCGGCAGCAGGCGGCGGTCGCGTTGCTCACCGCCCAGGTCCGCGCGCTGTGGTCGCTGATCCGCAACGGCCACGCCGAGGTGGTCGCGCTGTCCGACGACCAGACCATGTCCTACCACTGGCGTTACCTGGGCTCGTCATCCCGGCTCGCCGGCCGTCTCGAGGTCCCCGTGCCCTGACCGGGCGTCCCGTCCCCGATCGAGCGGGCACCACCGACAGCACGACCGCACGACAGCACCACCGCGACCGGCAAGGATGCCACGTCGTCCCGTAGAGAAAGGTCCACCTCATGTCTGTCCTGCCCTCCCGACGGACGGCGCTGCGCGCCATCGCCGCCGTCGCCACCGCGTCGCTGGCCCTCACGGCCTGCTCGTCCGGCCAGAGCACCACCCCCACGGCCGGGGCGGCGCCGTCGTCGGCGACCAGCGGCAAGATCACCATCGCGTTCCTGCAGAAGCAGGGCGACCAGCAGTACTTCGTCGACGAGGCCACCGGCGCGCAGCAGGCCGCCGAGGCGCTCGGCGACGTCGAGATCAAGGTCGTCAACCTGGGCACCGACGCCAACAAGGCGATCAACGAACTCGACTCGGTCATCGCCCAGAAGGTCAACGGCATCATCATCGTGGTGCCGGACCAGCAGATCGGCCCGCAGGTGATCGACAAGGCCACCCAGGCCGGGATCCCGCTGATGGCCGCCGATGACGTGATCGCCGACGCCGCCGGCAAGGAGGCCCCGTTCACCGGCTTCGACGGGACCGCCATGGGTGAGGAGGTCGGTAAGGCCGCCGCCGAGCTGTATCTCGCGGCCGGCTGGAACGCCGCCGATGTGAAGATCCTGTCCGGTTACAAGCAGGACCTGTCCGTGTGCGGACAGCGCGTCGACGGCGCGAAGTCCGCGTTCACCGAAGCGCTGGCCGGCGCGGCGGCACCGGAGGTCATCGACATCGGGACCGACAACTCGGCCACCGACGCCCAGAACAAGGCGGGTGCCACCATCACGGCGAACCCCGGTGTGAAGCACTGGATCGTCTGGGGCTGCAACGACGAGAACGAGACCGGCATCGTCACCGCCCTGCAGAACTCCGGCGTCGCCCCCGCCGACATCATCGGCGTCGGCCTGGGCGCCTACCTGACCTGCAAGGACTGGGCCGCGGGCCAGGACACCGGGAACAAGGCCGCACTGTTCATCTCCGGCACCGAGGTCGGCAAGGCCGCGGTGACCTCGATGGTGGGCCAGATCCGTGACGGCAAGGCCATGCCGCCCAAGACCATCGCCGAGACGAACATGGTCGACAGCACGAACTGGAAGGACGCCGGGGTCGTCTGCACCTGATCCGGCGGTGCCGGCCGGGACCGCCACGGCGGCCCGGCCGGCACCACACCCACCATCCCGCCCTCCCGGGCCCGTTCCAAGGAACCCCATGAGCCACGAACACGGCTCCGTCGCGCTGCGCGCCGACGGGGTGGGCAAGAGCTTCGGCCCCGTGCATGCCCTCGCCGGCGTCGACTTCGAACTGCGCCGCGGCGAGGTCACCGCGCTGATGGGAGAGAACGGCGCCGGCAAGTCGACGCTGCTCAAGATCCTCACCGGCGATCACCAGCCCGACCGCGGTCGGCTGCTGCTCGACGGCGCCGAGGTCAGCTTCGCCGACCCCTCGACGTCCCGGCGGGCCGGGGTCCGCGTCATCGCCCAGGAACCGGAGATCGTCCCGCACGTCACCGTGGCCGAGAACATCTACGTCGGGGCTCTTCCGACCGGCGGCGGCGTCTTCAGGGCGCGCAACCTCCTCGCCACCGCCACCCGTGACCTCGAACGCTTCGGCTTCGCCGGCGTCATCGACGCCCGCACCCTCGGCCGCCGGTTGTCACCGGCGCAGCGGCAGATCGCCGAGATCATGCGGGCGCTGGTCGGCGGGCCCGATGTCCTGTGCTTCGACGAGCCCACGTCGTCGCTCGGCGACGAGGAGGTCGACATCCTGTTCGCGTTGATCCGTCGACTCCGCGACGAGGGCAAGGCCATCGGCTACGTCTCACACCGGATGAAGGAGATCTTCCAACTCGCCGACCGGGTCACCGTGCTGCGCGACGGCAAGCTGGTCGGCACCACGCCCGCCGCGGAGACCGACGAGGCACAGCTGGTCCGGATGATGGTCGGGCGGGACCTCTCGCAGCTGTTCGACCGGACACCGACGACCCGCGACGAGGTGGTCCTCCAGCTCACCGCAGTGACCACCGACGACGTGACCGACATCGACCTCACCGTGCACGCGGGCGAAGTCGTCGGCGTCGCCGGCCTGATCGGCGCGGGCCGCAGCGAGCTCATGCACGCCATCGTCGGCGACGTACCCCTCAGCAGTGGCACTCTGACGCTCCACGGGGTGCCGCAGCGCTTCTCCAGCCCCGGAGACTCGGTCCGGGCCGGGATCGGTTTCGCCCCCGAGGAGCGCAAGGCGGATGCGCTGATCATGCAGCGCACGGTGCGCGACAACGTGTCACTCGCCGTTCTCGGGCGGCTGTCACGCTTCGGCTTCGTGCGGCGCCGGGACGAATCCGACACCGCCCGCCGGTACGTCGACCGCCTCCGGGTCCGGACCCCGTCCATCGAGCAGCTCGTCAAGAATCTGTCCGGCGGCAACCAGCAGAAGGTCGTCCTGGCGCGCTGGCTGGCCCGCAATCCCGCCCTGCTGATCCTCGACGAGCCCACCCGCGGCGTGGACGTCGGCGCCAAGGCCGAGATCTACGCCATCATCCAGGATCTCGCGGCCGAGGGGATGGCCGTCCTCGTCGTGTCCTCGGAGATGCCCGAGGTGATAGGACTCGCCGACCGGATCTACGTCATGGCCGGCGGGCGGATCAGCGGCGAACTGGCCGCCACCGAGGCCACCGAAGAACGCATCCTCGCCCTGGCGATGGCCGAACGGACAGCAGTGACCGCGCACGCGCAGAGAGAAGAACTCCGATGACCCAGAAACTCCTCCCCCCGGCGCCGGCCACCGCGAACGGCAGCACCCGGTCCGCCGTGTCCCCGGTGCGGCGGCTGATCGCCGGGATCGGCGTCCAGAACGTCTCGCTCATCATCGCGATCGCATTGGTCGCGGTGGTCATCGGCAGCCAGAACAGCAACTTCTTCGGCGTCGAGAACCTCAAGGTGATCGGCACCGCCATCTCGATCTCCGGACTGCTCGCCGTGGTGCAGACCGTCATCATCATCATGGGTGCGCTCGACATCTCGGTCGGCTCGATGGCCGGTCTCGCGTCGGTCACCTCGGCGATGATCTTCACCAGTCAAGGCGCGTTCCTCGGCGTCGTCGGTGCGGTGGCCATCGGCATCGTCTGCGGGGCGATCAACGGCTGCATCATCGTCTTCGGCCGGGTCAACCCGGTCATCGCCACCCTCGCCACGCTGGCGGCGTTCAAGGGCGTGGCGCAGTTGGTGTCCGACGGCCGCGCGCAGGGCTACACCGGCGCCGACCCGTTCTTCGTCTTCCTGGCCCGCGGCGCCATCGCCGGTGTCCCCACGCTCATCTGGGTGCTCATCCTGGTCGCGGCGGCCGTGCACATCCTGCTGCGCTACACCACCATCGGGCGCACCATGTACGCCGTCGGCGGCAACGACGTCGCCGCCCGGCTCGCCGGCATCAACATCAACCGCTACATCCTCGGCGCGTACATGCTCGCCGGGGCCGTCGCCGCCCTCGCCGGCATCCTCATCACCGCCAGGACCGGCTCCGGACAGCCCGTCTCGGGCTCGGAGGGGCTGGAGCTCGAGGCGATCACCGCGGCCGCGCTCGGCGGTTGCGCCCTCAAGGGCGGCAAGGGCACCGTGGCCGGCACCATCCTCGCGGTCATCCTGCTCGGCATCCTCACCAACGGCATGACCCTGCTCGGCGTGAACAGCTTCTGGCAGAACGTGGCCAAGGGCGCGCTACTGGTCGCCGCGGTGGTCATCCAGCAGCTCCGGTCGGGCGAACGGCGGATCGGCCTGCCCGCGTGACCGGCCCCGGGTCGACGGTCGGCGACGGGCCGCTCCGGGTGGTCGTCGACGCGGCGCGCGGGGGGCGCCTGACCCGCCTGACCTGTGACGGCCGCGAGTGGCTCGCGCCGACCCGCGCCCCCGACGAGGACCGGGTACCCGGGGAGACGACGCCGTTCGTCCGGCCGGGGATGGGTGGTTGGGACGAGGTCATCCCCTCCGTCGCCGCCACCACGCTCCCCGACGGCCGACGGCTCGCCGATCACGGCGAGGCCTGGCGGCGGCCGTGGACGATCGAGGCGAGTTCCGCGGAGGTCCTGACGATGTCGGTGCGCCTGACGAGCCTGCCGCTCACCCTCCGCCGCACCGTGCAGGTCACCGGCAGGACCCTGCGCCTGACCTACTCCGTCGAGGCGGACGCTGCCGCCGCGGGCCCGACCCCCGTGCTGTGGTCGGCGCACCCGCAGTTCGACGCCCCGGCCGGGACGCGACTCGTACTCGGTCGAGGGCCGATCCCGGCCCGGATCGACCACCCCGCCGGCCGCGGCGAGATGGTGCTGGACGACCGGGACGTCCTCGCCGAGTTGCCGGCGGGAACGGCGGTGAAAGCATTCGTCCAGCCCGGGACCGCCGTGGACACCGCCACTCTGATCCGCCCGGACGGTACCGTGCTGACGCTGCGGTGGGACGCCCGGGCGCTGCCGTACCTCGGCCTCTGGTGGGACAACGGTTGCTGTGCACAGACCCCGGTCATCGCCGTCGAACCGTGCACCGGTCTCGGCGACGACGCGGCCGCCGCGGTGGTCACCGGCCGGATCCTGTCGCTGCCGCCCGGCGGTCACCACAGCTGGTGGCTGCACACCGAGGTCGGAGCGGCGCCCGGCGGTGCCAGCTCCGAACGGTCCGGTTCTGTCGACGCTGGTGCGAGATGACCCCCGTGGAACGGGTCGTCACGTCCGCGTCGGTCCGTCACCTCACCGAAGCGACCCTCCGCCACCGGGAAGCGGCCGAGGCGCACGCCCAGCTGCGCCAGGCACTGGCCGCGTCGTCCCGTCGACTGCGCGCAGCGCAACAGGACCGCGACGACGCCGTCCGTGCCGCCCGGGCCGACGGCCTGACCTACCGCGAGCTGGAACTGGTCACCGGCTACTCCCGCGGATGGCTGGACCGCATCATCTCGCACCGGATGGACCGCCACTCCCGACACCGTTGACGCAGCCCGGGTTTCGGGATCCGCCACACCGCCCGCCGCTTCCGCGCCGGCTCGTCGTGCCGGGCCGGGCGACGGAGTCCTGATGGATCGGGTTCCCGGCATCTGCGAGCGCCGTCGAGCGGCCACTGCTCGCGCACCGTGGCCGACCTCGATCGACGGTGCACCTCGCCGAACTCCGTCAGAGCAGGATCTGCAGGGGGTTCTCGAGGGTGGTGATGAGGGCGGTGAACCATTGGGCGGCGAGGGCTCCGTCGACGGCGCGGTGGTCGACGGAGAGGGTGAGTTGGAGGGTGGTGGCGATGGTGAGGGTTTCGGTGCCGTCGGGGTGGGTGTCGACGGCGGGGGTGCGTCGGCCGGCGCCGACGGCGAGGATGGCTGACTGGGGTGGGTTGATGATGGCGCCGAAGTCGTCGATGCCGTACATGCCGAGGTTGGTGACGGAGAAGGAGCCGCCCTCGAGTTCCTGCTGCTTGAGTTTGCCGGTGCCGGCGCGGGCGACGAAGTCCTTGACGGTGGTGGACAGTTCGCTGATGGAGAGTCGTTGGGCGGCGCGGATGACGGGGGTGACGAGGCCTTTGTCGCCGGCGATGGCGACGGAGACGTCGATGTCGTCGTAGCGGCGCAGGGCGTCGTCGGTCCAGATGACGTTCATGGCCGGGACCCGGCGGTGGGCGAGGACGGCGGCTTTGACGACGAGGTCGTTGACGGAGATGCGGGTGGTGGCGGCGGCGTTGAGTTGGGTCCGCAAGGCGAGGAGCGCGTCGATGCGGGCGGTGCGGCGGAGGTAGAAGTGCGGGACCTGCTGCTTGCTCTGGGTCAGTCGTGCCGCGACGGCACGGCGGAGCCGGGTGTGCGGTTCGTCGGTCCAGGGACCGGTGCCCGGCGTGACGCCCGGCGACGTCTCGGTCGGTGGGTTCGTTGCCAGGGCCGGAGCGGGCGGCGCCTCCGACGCGGCGGAGGTGGAATGCCGCAGGGCGGCGTCGATGTCGGACCGCACGATGCGCCCGCCCGGGCCGGTGCCCGTCAGGGTGGACAGGTCCAGGCCCGACTCACGGGCCATCTTGCGGGCCAGCGGGCTGGCGAAGATCCGGTGCGGGGCGGGGCCGTTCGCTTCCGACCCGGCCGCGTTCCCACCGGCCGGGGCGGCCCACCCTGCCGCGGCGGGGTTCTCGGCCGGCGCTCGGCCCGAACCGGCCACCGCCGGTCCCGGGGCGATGCGCCCCTGCGCGCCGACTGACACGACGGTGTCGTCCGGTGGGACGACGGCACCCGCCTGGTCGGGCGCCTGCGCGAATGCCCCGGCGGCGGCGGTGGTGGTGCTGTCGGTGACGCCAAGGGAGACCAGCAGGGCGTCGACGTCGGCGCCGGCTTCGTCGGTGTCGCCGATGACCGCGATGGGGGCGCCGACGTCGATGGTGACACCGGCTTCGGCGAGGAGCCGCAGCACGATCCCGTCGGTGTCGGCCTCGAAATCGATGACGGCTTTGTCGGTCTCGATCTCGGCCAGGGTGTCACCCGCGGTGAACGTCGCGTTCTCGGCGACTTTCCATTCCTGGATGACCGCCTCGGTCATCGCCGCGGCGATCTCCGGCATCCGCAATAACGTGGCCATCAGATGCCCCCCAGGTTCCGCAACGCCACGACCATCTCCGCGTCCTTGGCGATCGCCGCCCGTTCCAGCACCTTGCTGATACTCGGCGAAGCGACCCCACCGGTGACCCGCTCGATCGGCGCGTCCAACCAGTCGAAGAACCGACGCCCAATCTCATCGGCCAGCCACCCGCCGTAGGAGGTACCGACCGCGCCCTGCTCGGCGATCACCACCCGGTTCGTCTTGCGCACACTGGCCCCGATGGTGTCCCAGTCGATCGACGCCCGATCCAGCCACCGCAGATCGATGACCTCCGCGTCCACCTCACCGACCTCCTCGACCGCGGCCAGCACATAGTTGGTCATCGCCAGGTAGGTGATGACCGTGACCTCGGTGCCTTCGCGGCGGACCGCGGCTTTGCCGACCGGCAGGCAGAAGTCCAGCTCGGCGTCATCGACCGGAGCAGCACCGGTCGAGGCGTAGAGGTCGACGTGTTCGAGCACGACCACCGGGTCCTGACAGGTCAGGGCGGTGTTCATCAAACCCACGTAGTCGTACGGGGTCGACGGCGCCACGATCCGCCAGCCGGGGGCGGTGGCGAAGATGCCGGCCGGGTCCATCGAGTGCTGCGACCCGTAGCCGGTGCCCATCGCCACCTTGGAACGCAGCACCAGCGGCACCGCGTCGTCCCCACCGAACATGTGCCGGGCCTTGCCGATCTGGTTGAACAACTGATCGGCCGCCACCCACATGAAGTCGGCGTACATGAACTCCACCACCGGCCGGAACCGCCCGTCCAGGGCGATGCCACCGGCCAGACCGGCGAACGCGTTCTCCGCGATCGGGGTCCCCAGGATCCGGTCCGGGAACCGGTCCTTCAACCCCTTCGTCGCCCCGTTCGTCCCACCACTGAGGCGGTGCACGTCCTCGCCCAGCACCAACACCCCCGGATCGGTGTCCATCCGGCGACCCAACACCCGGGCGATCACATCCACGAACTTCGCCTCCGCCACCTCACCCTGGAAGTCTTCGGGTTCGACGTAGCGGGAACCTTCCAGTTCGGTCAGGTCACCGCGGATACCGGTGTCCACCCACGACGGGTCCGGCCACTCCGCCGGCTTGATCTGCCGCTGACCGGGCTTCCCGCCCGGCAACGGCTCCAACAGCTGCCCACCGATCTCGGCCATCAACGCCTTCGACCGCCGGGTCAACTCATCGACCTCGCCCTGGGTGAGCAGGTTCCGGCGGACCAGGTGCCCGGCGACCAACGCGATCGGGTCCCGTTGCCGCCACGCCTTCTCCTCGTCCTTCGTCCGGTAACCGAACGCCGACCCCGGGAACGGCCCGTTCTGGTGGAAATAGCGGTACACGTCGGCCTCGACCACGGCCGGGCCGTTCCCGGCCCGCATGTGCGCGACCGCCTCACCCATCGCCAGATACACCGCCAACGGATCCATCCCGTCGACCTTCCACGAGGCGATCCCGAAGCCCGGCCCGCGGGCGGACAACCGCGGTTCCTTCGTGGCTTCCTCGACGTGGGTGGACACGGCGTAGCCGTTGTTCTCGATGAAGAAACACAACGGCAGGTCCCACGCCGCCGCCAGATTCAACGTCTCCAACGTCGACCCGATGTTGGACGCGCCGTCACCGAAGTAGGTCACCGCCACCGCGTCCGTACCGGCGAAGCGGTGCGCCCACGCCGACCCCGCCGCCAACGGCACCCCACCACCCACGATCGCATTCGTGCCGATCGCCCCCGCGGCCTTCCACTGCAGATGCATCGAACCACCACGGCCGTGGCTGAACCCCCGGTCCAGACCGCAGATCTCCCCCAACGTCCGCAACAACACCGCCCGCACGTCCTCATCCACCTCGTCACGCGGGTCGATGCCCTTCGGCGCCACGAAATGCAGCACCTTCGCCAGGAACTGGTGATGACCCCGGTGCGAACCGTTCACCGTGTCCGCGTCCGTCAACGCCAACACCGACCCGACCGCACCGCCCTCCTGCCCGATGCTGGAATGCGCCGGACCGTGGATCAGACCCGCCGCCGCCAACTCGAGCACGTACTCCTCGAAGGTGCGGATCAACACCATCTGGCTCAGCATCGGCAACAACAGATCAGGATCAGCCGCATCCCAATCACGTTCGGTGGTGAGGACCTCGACCCAGGGCGCGCTGGGCTCGAGATGCCGGTGCTCAGTCATCGGGTCACTTTCTGTCGGGAGGTCGTTGAGGCGCGGACCGGGAGGGCACGGCACCAGCCGGCCGGCACCAGCGGCCGGACGAGCACTGGTGCCAGTGACGGTTACGACGCGCGGAGGAACTGCGCGATGAGATGGGTTTGTCCGGCGAGCATGTGGATGCCCTCGTGCGTGCGGAGACCCGCCGCCGCGGCGGCCGCGAGGAACGGCGTCGGACTGCTGCTCATCACGACATCCGCGGCGGTGGCACCCGCCGGGAAGGCCGCGGCGGGAAGCGGGGACACGTCTGCCGGGTGCAGCCCCGCGGAGGTCGCATTGATGACGAGTGTCGCGGCGGGCAGGCGATCGAGACCGGTCCCGACGTCGCCCGACGGCACGGCAGCGTGCAGCCGTTCGACCAGGGAAGCCGCCCTCGGGGCCGTCCGGTTGCTCACGTCCAACGTCCGCACGCCGGCCGACAGCAGCGCGACGGCGACGGCGCTCGCTGCGCCGCCGGCCCCCACCACGACGACCCGTTGTCCTTCGGGCTCGATGCCCTGCGCCCGCAGGCCCGCGACGAAGCCGAGACCGTCGAAGGTCTCGCCGACGAGCCGGCCGTCCTGGGTCCGGCGCACCACGTTGACCGCGCCGACGAGCCGGGCGTTCGGCCCGAGCTCGTCGCACAGTGCCGCGGCGTTCTCCTTGTGCGGAACGGTCACGACGGTTCCGAGGACACTGGCGTTGACGCGGATGCCGGCGAGGAAGGCGCTCAGACCGGCTGCGGTGACGTGAGCGGCCACCGTGACGGCGTCGTCACCCTGCGCCTCCCAGATCCGGTTCAGGGACGTCGGAGTCCGCAGATGGTGGACGGGATCCGCCACCACGAAACAGGTTCTCGTGGTGCCGGAGATCACGAGACACGTCCCGTGGTCGCACGGAGGACACGAACGGCCGACGCGGGCAGTGCTGCTCGATGTGTCATGACGACTTTCCGTCGGTCCGCTGACGCGGCGACTCTTCCGGTTCTGCGGTTTCAAGGGGGTGCAGCGCGAGAGGCCGCACGGTGATGGACTTGTGACGGTAGAGCGGCAGGGCCGCGAGGAGTTCGTGCAGGGCCGTGGCGTCGGCGGCCCGCCAGATCGCCACGTTCGCCGGGCGGCCCGGCACCCGCCAGATCCGGACGAGATCCCCGTCGTCGCGTCGTGCCGCACCGTAGCGCGACTCGTCGTCGAGCAGGTGCTGCCGGGTTCCGGCGTCCAGATCCGGTGGCAGCCGGAACTCGGCCTCGACGAGGAACTCCACCTCAACCCGCCATGAAGAGGCCGCCGTTGACATGGATGAACTCGCCGTTGACGAAGCTCGCAGCATCGCTGCACAGGAACGCGATGACCGAGGCGACCTCCGCAGGGGTACCCAGGCGGCGCAGCGGAGTCTGCGCGAGGACCGTGTCGCCACGGTCGGCGATCATCGCCTCGGTCATCGGGGTGCTGATGATCCCGGGCGACACCCCGTTCACCCGGAGTCGCGGACCGAGCTCGCCCGCCAGCGTGCGCGTCAGACCGATGACGCCCGCCTTGCTCGCCGCGTAGTGCGCGTGCAGGGGACTGCCCCGGTGGCCCGCGAGCGAGGCCACCGTGACGATCGAGCCGCCGTCCCTGATCGATGCGACGGCGGCACTGACGAGGTAGAACACGCCGTCGAGGTTGACCGACAGCGTTCTGCGCCATTGCTGGACCGTCATCGTCTCCACGCTCTGATCGACATAGATGCCGGCGCAGGCGACCACGTGGTCGATCCGGCCGAACCTGTCGATGGCGGCGTCGACGATCGCCACCGACGATTCCGGACATGCCGCGTCGTAGTGGGCGGCCAGCGTCCGCGAACCCGTCGGATCGATCCGGCGGGCGACGGCTTCGGCTTCGGCGATGTCGAAGTCGGCCAGCACGACGTCGGCGCCCGCGCCGACGAAGGAGGCCGCGACCTCCGCACCGATTCCCCCGGCAGCGCCGGTCAGCAGGAGGACCTGCCCGGCGAAACCGTCACCTGTGTCGCTCATCGCGCTCCTCGTGGTCAGGTCGCGGCGGACGCCGCTGCCCCGACCCACTCTGCTATAGCTCCAGCCTCCGGCGAAGCAGTAGGCGATAGAGCGTTCCTATGGTTCTGCAGGATCTGGGTATCGCCGTTCTGACGGCGACACCCCTCCACCTCGAAGGCATCGCACTGACACCCGCGCCGCCGAGCCGCACGGCGGGTCGACGGACGATCCTGCCCCGGACGGCGGCGACACACGGTGCGGCATGACCGATCCGGCCGTCGACGGCATGCCGGAGCGAGCCAGGGTGCAGGCTCTCTCGGTCTCTCGCTGCCCGCGTGCAACGCGGTCGCCACGCATCCGTCCGCACACCCACCCTGCCAGGGCCCGGCACCACCGAGCGCATCAGCCCGGCAGGCCGGACGGCGAACGGACCGGGCGGCAGCCCCGGTCCTTGCCACGCACGGTCAGGTCCGGACCTGCGGAACCCGGGCCACGTCGTCCCGGTGCACCTCGGTGAGCACGCGCAGGAAGGTCCGGGTCGCCGGCGTCATCGCGCGCTCACGTTGCCAGACCGCCACCGCGATGAGGGCGGGCACCGTCTCCACCGTGCGGCGCAGCTCCACCGATCGACCGGCGAGAGAGCCGATCTGGTTCGGCATCAGTGCGACTCCCAGACCGCCGGCGATCATCGGCAGGCTGGTCTCACTGGCCGACACCTTGCGGATGACCCGGGGAGTCCAACCGCGACTGCTCCACATCCGCTCCATCAGACTCGCCATACCGGGAAAGCTCGGTGGCGTCGCGGGGACGATCCAGGGCTGATCGCGCAACTCGTCGAGACCGATCGGATCCGGCGCATCGGAGAACGCGGGCGGCAACACGGCGACGATGGGCAGCTCACAGAGGGGACGGAACTCCAGGCGGTCCCCGTAGAGCTCGGCGAGTCTGCCGGGATCGGACGTCGTCACGATGCCCAGATCGTCGTCACCCACACCGACCCGCCGCAGGATCTCCAACGGCGGCGGATCCGACAGTCGCACGTGGATGTCCGGGGCGGCCACCGTGACTGCGTTGAGCACCGTGGCCAGGTGGCCCCAGCTGTAGACCTGCCCGGCCGACAGGTTGATGTCGCCGATGGCGCCACGAGCCATCTCGTGGAGGTGCGTCGTGGCGTTGGCGACCTCACGCAGGATCCGGCGCGCCTCCTCGTGGAGGTAGCGGCCCGCCTCGGTGGGGGTGACCCCCGGGGCCGCGCGGATGAGCAGTGGTGTCCGGACTTCCCGCTCCAGATTGCGCATCGCGACCGTCAGCGTGGGCTGGGCGACCGGGATCCGCCGTGCCGCTGCCGACAGGGACCCGGCCTCGACGATGGCGCAGAAATACTCCAACTGTCTCAGGTCCACGACGCCTCCTGCCGCCCCTTCTCCGGCACGGCCGGGGCGACCAGCTGCCATAGGGTTCGACTATCGCAGCCTAGAGTACCGGTATTGGCGCCTATGGCCCCGGCAGGACATGCTCTGTTCGCAACGTCCACGCCACGCTCAACGGTGCGCAGCGAACGACCGGCACTATGACGAAGCAGGAGCCCCCATGACGTCCGTCCACCACTCCCCCGCAGAGGCCGCATCCATGACCGACACCGTCCACGGGACCGCGGACGCCCGCTTCGACGGGGTGCGAGCCCTGCTGGCGGACAACATCCGGTCCGGCACGGAGGTCGGTGCCTCGATCGCCGTCGACCTCCACGGCGAGATGATCGTGGACCTGTGGGGCGGGTATGCGGACGCCGCCCGTACGAAGCCCTGGTCGGCCGACACGATCGTCAACGTCTGGTCGAGCACCAAGACCGTGACCGCCCTGGCCGCCCTGATGCTGGTGGACCGTGGCGAGCTCGACGTCTTCGCACCGGTCGCGACGTACTGGCCCGAGTTCGCCGCGAACGGCAAGCAGGCGGTCGAGGTGCGACACCTGCTGTCCCACACCTCGGGCGTCTCCGGGTGGGACACCCCGTTCTCGATCGAGGACATGTACGACTGGGAGACATCGACGAGTCGGCTGGCGGCGCAGGCGCCCTGGTGGCAGCCCGGCACCGCGTCCGGCTATCAGGCGTCGAACATGGGACACCTGGTCGGCGAGGTCGTGCGACGCGTCAGCGGAAAGACGCTGAAAGAATTCGTCCGCACCGAGATCGCCGAGCCGCTCGGGGCCGACTTCCAGATCGGAGCGCTGCCGGGCGACGATCACCGGGTGGCGGAGATGATCCCGTTCAAGACCCGCGCGTTCGACCTCGACCAGATCGACCGCGACAGCGTGCTGGGCAAGACCCTCTGGGGTCCCATGGGCGACCCCAACTCCGCGAACACCGCGGAGTGGCGACGAGCCGACATCGGTGCGGTGAACGGCCACGGCAACGCCCGATCGATGGCTCGCGTCCTGTCCGTCCTCTCGCTCGGCGGGACCGTCGACGGCATCAGGCTTCTCGGGCCGGACACCATCGACCTGATCTTCCAGGAGCAGGCGAACGGGGTCGACCTCGTCCTCGGGGTGCCGCTCCGGTGGGGCATCGGCTTCGGCCTGCCCCAGCCCGAGACGGTGCCGTCGATCCCCACGGACGAGAGGATCTGCTTCTGGGGCGGCTGGGGCGGTTCGATGATCGTCGCGCACCCGGACCGCGGTCTGACGATCTCGTACATGATGAACAAGATGGCCGACGGCGTCATCCTCGGGTCCGACGCCGCCCACAGCTACGTCACCGCCATCTACGAAGCACTCGCCTGATGCGGCCGGCCCGCCTGCCGCCTGCTCGTCGTCCCCTGCCGAGATCAGTCGCAGGCTAGCGCATCTCGCTCGTCGGTCAGGCACTCCGCCGGAGCCGCGGTCGGCGGGATCCCCGAAGGGCGATCGACCTGTCCGCCCCCGTAACCTCCACCGTCCCTCACCGAGGAGCGACATGATCGTCGATCAACGCACCTACGCCGCTCGACCGGGGCGGCTGCAGGAGTTCGTCGACACGTTCACGGCGCGGGGCCTGCCGTTGTACACCCGCTACTGCGGGACGCTCATCGGCTACTTCACCTCCGAGAGTGGCGCGCTGAACCAGGTGGTGCACCTCTGGGGATACGCCGATGCCGCGGATCGCGACATCCGTCGCGCCGCGCTGGCTCGCGACCCGGGTTGGCAGGTGTTCCTGGACATGGCGCTGCCTCTGCTCGTCAGCCAGGAGAGCCGCCTCCTGAGACCGACGGCGTTCTCGCCGAGCATCGCCCTGCCGGCCGGCCAGGTGGGCCGGGAGTGGTCGTCGTGAAGATGGTCCACCGCTGACCGGAGGACACCTCCGACGTCATCGGCACCACGACGTCCAGCCGCTTCGCGGCATTGGCAAGCGGAGTCGCCCGACGCCGTGTCGACCGATCCCCGGCGAGGCCGGGTCCGCACGTTCCCGTCGTCAACAGCACCCGTCGCTGCCATGGGATGACCGCACGGCGGGTCGGACGGTGTCGTCGCGCGTCCAGATCAGTTCCGCACACGTCGCTGTCGCCGACAGCGGCACCGAGGAAAACACAACACCGCACCGAAGCGGTCCGAAGTGGGGTTCAACGCATGAGAATCGTCAAGCAGCTGTCCGTCCTGGGAATCGTCGCGGCGGCGGCGGTGGTGTCCGCCTGTTCCGGTACCGCGGGTGGATCCGCATCCCCTCCGACGTCGACGCCGACCGCCACGGCCATCAAGATCGGGTTCCTGAACCAGGGCTCCGGTGCCCTGGCGTTCCCCGACTTCGGCGCCGGCGGCACCGTGGGTGCCGACCAGGTCAACGCCGACGGCGGTGTCAACGGCCACCCGATCGACCTGGTCACCTGCAACACCGACGGCACACCCGCCGCCTCGGTCAAGTGCGCGAACCAGTTCGTCTCCGACGAGGTCGTCGCCGTCGTACAGGGCATCGATCTGAGCTCGGACACCGCGCTGGAGATCCTGGCGGGCGCCGGCATCCCGTTCGTCGGTCACACCCCCTTCGGCTCCGCCCAGGCCGACAGCCCGGACGCCTGGTTCTTCGGTGCGGCACCCGGGGCGTTCTACAGCGTCCCGTTGAAGACCCTCAAGGAGGAGTACGGGGCCAGGACGGTCGCGTTCCTCAATCCGGACTCGCCGGTCGACCGGTCGGTCGCCGACATCTCGCTCGTCCCCGCGGCCGAAGCGCTGGGAATCGATCTGTCGTTGAACTTCTACTCCACTCCGGCCAACTACAACGCCGCGTTCGCCTCGGCGGTCGCCGACAACCCCGACGCCGTGTTCATCATCGGACCGGAGCCCGACTGCACCGCCTTCATCCAGGCGGCCCGCACCCTCGGCTACCAGGGCGACATCTTCGCCGGCAGCTGCGGCCAGTTCGTCACCGCCGACCCCGCTGCGGCGGAGGGGGTCCTGGCGGACTCGGACCTCTACGCGACCAGCGACACGTCTGGTATCCCGGAGTCCGCGGCGCGTCAGATCGCGACCTATCTGAAAGCGGTGGAGGGTCAGCCGGCGGCCAACGTCGACAACTTCACCCAGATGACGTTCTCGGCCATGCAGGACCTCGCGGCCGTGGCGCGGACCGTCGACGGGGAGGTGACCGCGGAGTCGCTCACGGCGGCGCTGCGGGGCTTCTCCGGCGTGGACAGCTTCATGGGCCAGCCGCTGAACTGCGACGGCAAGCAGTGGCCGGACAACATGTCGATCTGCGCGCCGGGTCTGCTGGTCCACGTCGTGAAGGACGGGAAGCTCCAACCGCTCAGTGACACCTTCGTCACCACCGCAGACCTGTACGAGAGCTGAGGTCCGCGATGGAATGGCTGCTCTTCGCGGTCCTCGGCCTGGCGGCCGGGGTCGCGTACGGCGGGCTGGGGCTGGCGATCGTGGCGACGAAACGGGGCACCGGAGTCGTCAACCTCGCGCAGGGGGCCGTGGCGATGTGGGGCGCCTACGTCTACCAGGCGATGCGCGACACGGGCACGCTCCACCTGCCGGTGCCGGGCATCCCGAGCACGATCTCCACCGGGGGGCCTGCTGGTCCGGCGGTGGCGATCACCGCGGGAGTGCTGTCGTCTGTCGTGCTGTCCCTGCTGGCCTACGCCCTCGTGTTCCGGCCGCTGCGCAATGCGCCGCCGCTCGCCGGCGTCGTGGCGTCGATCGGGATCACCACGGTGATCCAGTCGATCGTGACCATCCAGTTCGGCACCGGCCAGATCATCGTGCCGTCGTGGCTCGGCACGGACACGTTGAAGATCGCCGGTCAGACCGTCCCGGTGGATCGGATCGAGTCGCTGATCCTCTTCGTCGTCGTGGTCGTCGCGGTCTGGGCCTACCTCCGGTTCGCGCGGCAGGGCAGCGCCCTCGCCGCCTACGCGGACAACGCCCGGGCGGTGACGCTCATGGGGTACTCGGCCGACCTGTTGGCTCTCCGGGCATGGACCCTCTCCGGCCTCATCGCGGGGATCGTCGGTGTCACCGTGGCGCCGCTCGTCCCGCTCAACCCCGTGACGATGACGCTGTACATCGTGCCGGCGCTCGCCGCGGCACTCCTGGCCCGGTTCCGATCGGTGATCGTCGTCGCCGTCGCGGGGCTGGGGATCGGGGTCCTGCAGGCCCTGCTGACCTACCTCAAGACGATGCCCTGGTACCCGTCCTGGCTGCAGGTCGGCGCCGAGGACCTGATCCCGTTCCTGCTGATCATCGGCGTGCTGCTGTTCGGTCCCGCATCGCTCGGCGGCCGCGGCGCCGCCGTCGCGGGTCGCCTCCCGGCGGTCCGTCGACCGACTTCGGCACGCGGGCCGGTCATCGTCGTCGTGGTGGCGACCGGGATCGCCCTGGCGGTGTTCGACGGGGTGTACCGCTTCGCCTTCACCCAGTCCCTGATCGCCGCGCTACTGGTCCTGTCCGTGGTGATCCTCACCGGCTACGCGGGTCAGATCTCCATCGCCCCGGTGGCCATCGCCGGCGCGGCCGGACTGCTGGTCGCCCGGCTCACCGTCGACGGCGGCCTCCCCTTTCCGGTCGCCGCGGTCATCTCGGTGGCGATCGCAGCTGCCCTGGGGATGCTCGTCGCACTCCCCGCCCTGCGGGCCGTGGGCATCCAGCTGACCGTCGTGACGCTCGCGCTCTCCGTCGCCGCGCAGTCCGTCCTGTTCTCCAACCCCGTCCTCAACCCGGCCGCCCTCGGCACCCTGCCCGCACCGCGGCTGTTCGGTGTCGACCTCAGCGTCCGGGCGGGCGCCGACCTCGCCCGCGTCCCCTTCATCCTGCTCTGCGCGGGAGTACTCGTCGTCGCTCTCGTCGTCCTCTCGCGCGCAGCGGGCGGCCGGACCGGTGTGCGGCTTCTCTCCGTGCGCTCCAACGAGCGCGCGGCGGCGTCGGTGGGTGTGGGCATCGTGGAGACCAAGGCGCTGGTCTTCGCCCTGTCCTCGGTGCTCGCGGCGACCGCCGGTGTGCTGATGACCTACAGCGTCGGGCAGTTCTCGAGTGCGGCCTTCGACGTGCTGTCGGTCGCGCTGCCGCTGCTCGCCTTCGCCTACCTCGGCGGCATCACCAGCCTGACCGGAGCGCTGCTCGGTGCCCTGATGGTGCCCGGCGGGGTCACCTACGTCCTCGTCAGCGGATGGTTCCAGGACCCGGGTTCGTGGTACCTGCTGCTGTCGGGGTGTGTGCTCATCCTGACCGCCATCCTGAACCCGGAGGGCATCGCCGGGGCCACGTCCAGAATGCTGTCGGGGCAACGGTTGCCGGTCGGACGCCGGCCGTCCACCGGCGACCGGGCCGAGCCTGTCGTCACGACGGAACGCGTCGAGGTGACCCATGGCTGACACCATCGGCGTCCCGGATCCGGCGGCCCGGTCCGGACTCTCGGTGCGCGCCGCCACCGTGCGGTACGGCGGTGTCGTCGCGGTGGACGACGTCGACCTCGACGTGGCGCCGGGCGAGATCGTCGGTCTGATCGGCCCGAACGGCGCGGGCAAGACGAGCTTCATCGACGGGGTCCTCGGCTTCACTCCCCGTTCCGGCGAGGTCACCATCGACGGACGCGTGGTCAGCCGGTCCGGTCCCCACCGCATCGCGCGTTTGGGTCTGGAACGGACGTGGCAGAGCCCGGACCTGTTCGGTGACCTCACCGTCGGGGAGAACATCGACGTCGGCAACCGGCCCGGTCACCCGGTACGGACGCTGCTGCAGGATGTGTTCCGACGACGCCGTCCGATGGTGGTGCCGGCGGACCTCCTGGAGGACTTCGAGCTCAGCGGACGGCTGGACTCCGTGCCCTCGACGCTGTCCCTGGGTCAACAGAAGCTCCTGGGGGTCGCCCGGGCGCTCGTCAGCGACCCGTCCGTCCTCCTGCTGGACGAGCCCGCCGCCGGCCTGGACTCCACCGAGAGCCGACACCTCGGCCGCCACCTGCGCGCACTGGCCGACCGCGGCCTGGGGATGCTGCTGGTGGACCACGACATGGACCTCGTCTTCGGCATCTGTGACCGGGTGGTGGTGCTGGAGTTCGGCCGGGTGATCGCCACCGGGACCCCGTCGCAGGTGCGGTCCTCGCCTGCGGTGATCGCGGCGTACCTCGGCGCCCCCGATACGTCGGTAACGGCTTCGACACCTACGACCACGGAGAGGACGTCATGACGACGCAGGTCCTGGAGGTCGACCATCTGGTCGGCGGTTACCGCAGTGCCGAGGTCGTGCGCGACGTCTCGTTCTCGGTGGCGGAGGGGGAGATCGTCGCTCTCCTGGGTCCGAACGGCGCCGGGAAGACGACCACCCTCCTCACCATCGCCGGTCTGATCCGTCCACTTCGCGGGGCGGTACGGGTTCTCGGTGAGCCGATCGGACGCGAGGCGACGAGTCGCATCGCGCGACGCGGCATGGTGTTGGTGCCCGACGACCGGGGGCTGTTCGGCGAGCTGAACGTCGCCGACACGCTGCGGCTCGCTCAGCGGTCCCGCGTCCGGAAGACCGACGACGTCCTCGAGCTGTTGCCGGCGCTGCAGCGCTTGTGGCGTCGCCGGGTCGCTCTGCTGTCGGGCGGCGAACAGCAGATGCTCGCGCTCGCCGCGGCGCTGGTGCGGCGCCCGCGTCTGCTGATGCTCGACGAGATGAGCCTCGGCCTGGCCCCGCAGATCGTGACCGGACTGCTGGCAGCGGTGCGGACCATGGCGGACCGGGAGGGAACGGGCGTGCTGCTCGTCGAACAGCACGCGCGGGTGGCTCTCGGCGCGTCGGATCGCGCCATCGTCCTACGACACGGAGAGATCGCCCTGACCGGGCGCCCCGATGACGTCGGTGCCCGACTCGAAGCCGGCGAGAGCTCGTATCTGGGCGACTCGCAGCACACCGCGGCGCCGCCGGACGGGAGTGACGGGATCGTCGTCCGATGAAACAGCGGTCGAGTCAGCGTCCACCTCACCGAACGGCGGGCGGCGAGTGACAGGAACGTGCTGGACGGCGAAGGAACGCCCGGATCGACGGCCCCACGGTGGACATCTCACGTGCGCCGTCGGTGGGAGGCGACGACCGCCACCGTTGCGACACCACGACAATGGCGGTTGCCACCATGACGTCGACCGCCCGGCGCGCTTCCGTCCTGAACGACCATCTCGACCCACCGCGTGCTGCATCGCACAGGCGCCGCTGCCGACGCACAGGGCGCCCTTCCGCTCACATCGCCACCCGCGGCAGCACATGCTGCCGACGTCCGACCAGAAAGCAGACCGTTCATGCGTGCTGTCCGTTTCCACTCCTACGGCTCCCCCGACGTCCTCGTCGTCGAGGAGGCACCGGAGCCCCACGCCGGTGAAGGCTCGGTCCGGATCACGGTGCGCGCCACCAGCGTGAACCCTATCGACGTCATCCTGCGTGCCGGCCATCTCGCGCAGAACTTCCCCCTCCCCCTCCCCGCCATCCCCGGCCGGGACGCTGTCGGCGTCGTCGACGAGGTCCGCCCCGGAGTGACGGACGCACAGGTGGGTGACGTCGTCTTCGGTCTTGGCGGGGTCAGCGACACCACGGCGGAATTCGCGGTCCTGAGCGCCTGGAGCACCGTCCCCGAGGGGTGGTCGACGGCGCAGGCCGCCGCTGCCGGGCTCGCATCCGCCACCGCCGCCGCCGGCCTCGAACCGTTGGGTGACCTGAACGGCCGGACGCTGCTCATCGAGGGGGCGTCGGGGGCGGTCGGCAGCGCCGCCGCCGCTTTCGCCCTCGCCGCCGGCGCCACCGTCGTCGGAACCGGGCGGGAGAGCAGTCATCCCTACCTCGAGTCGCTCGGTGTCGTCCCCACGACCTACGGTCACGGACTGGCCGGACGCGTGGCCGTCCTCGCCCCCGGCGGCGTACACGCCGCCCTGCATGCGGCGCCGTCGGACTCGCTACCGGACCTGCTCGACATCGTCGGGGACCGTTCCCGCGTGGTCACGGTCATCGACGATGACGGGGCTGCGCGACTCCGCGTCGCGAAAGTCAACGCGCGCAACGACTCCGCCCTCCTGCAATACGCCGCCGCCCTCGGGCGCCGGGGCCTCTACACGCCCCGTGTCGACCATGAGATCCCACTGGTGGACGCCGTCGAGGCCCACCGGCTGGCGGAGAGCGGCAGCGGCAAGGTCGTCATCACCCAGCCCTGACGGTCCCGGGCCTGACAGCCGCGCGGTCACTGCACGTGTCTGTCGCGGCGTCAGCCCGGCACCGCTCCGGGCAGGAACTCGACGGATCCGGTCGTCCTCGGCGTCCGTCGTCCGGACCGCCGCGCAGACCGGGACGGGGAGACCCCGGACGCCTCGCCTCCACCGACGGAACCGTTCACGGCTCGCCCACCTCGATCGGCTCGGTGTCGTAGGGGATGTCCAGAACGGCTTCGGCGAGCGCGCGGTCGGTGATCAGGCTGGTGATGAGCCGGGCACGGGCGACGGCGAGGACCGCCCGGGCCTTGGCACGACCGCCGGCGACGGCGATGACGCGCGGAATGGCCGCCAGCTGGGTGGCATTGATGGACAGGCACCGGTCGGTGAGTTGCTGTCCGACGACGCGGCCGTCGCGGTCGATGAAGATGGCGGCGACCTCCGCCTGCGTTCCCTGGTCCTCCATCGACCTTCGATCGACGTCGGAGAGCGCCTCACGCAGCCGCGATGCGGGCGGGTCCCAGGATCCGACGGCGACGACGGCGACGGTGACCGAACCGAACATGTCCATCACCTCGGCGACGTCGGCCTGTCGGCGGAGCGCAGCGGTGGTGACCGGGTCGTCCAGGAGGAACGGGGCGAAGATCGGTTTGGCGGTGCCACCGGCGCGCTGGGAGGCCTGCCGGACGATCTCCACCGGCGACTCGGCGAGGTCGCCGCCGACGGTCCCGGTCAGCTGCACGATCGAGATCTTCGGCAGGGACTTCAGTTCCGCGGTCATAGCGGCTGTCGTCCGTCCCCACGCCAACCCGAGGACGTCGCCTTCGTGGAGCGAGCTCGCGAGCAGCGTCGCGGCGGCGGCACCGATCTGCCGACGGACGTCGGCTTCGTCGCCGGCGGACTCGACGACCAGGCATTCGGTGAGATCGAGGTGCCGGCGCAGCCTCTCGGACAGTTCCCGGTCGGGCAGGCCGGCGTCGTCGAGGGTGATGGTCACGAGCCCCGAGCTGCGGGCCTGGTCCAACAACCGGGCGACCTTGAAGCGCGACAGCTTCAGCTCGGTGGCTATCTCCACCTTGGAACGGTCCTCGATGTAGAACCGCCGGGCCACGGCAGCCATGAGTTCCCGCTCGTCGATCCCCTGGTCTTCGATGCTCATTTGAGCGCCCCCGTTGCTCGCGTTACCGATTCGTGACCGAAGACCCTTGTCGATTCGACCTCCGGGACCTACTGTCATCTCATACGAGCAACACTACTGCTCATATGAGCGTAGCGCAAGGAGGCGCCATGGCACAGAAATTCCGGATGCCCGAGGAGGTCGGCATCCTCGGGATCCTCGTCCTGGTGGCGGTGATCGTGAGCCTGTTGTCGCCCAATTTCGCGACCGTCGGCAATCTGCAGGTCCTGCTGCTGAACGGGGCGGTGATCGCCTTTCTGGCCCTGGGCCAGACGTTCGTGTTGCTCACCGGCGGTATCGATCTGTCCACCGGCTCCACGGTGGCCTTGTCGGGCATGTTGGCGGCCCTGTCGATGCGAGCCGGAATGCCCTGGCCGGTCGCCGTCGTCATCGCGCTGGCCACCGGCGTCGTGGTCGGGATCGTGAACGGCAGCCTCATCCACCATCTCAAGCTGCCGCCGTTCATCGTCACCTTCTCCACCTTCGGGATCGTCGCGAGCATCCCGCTGATCCTGACCGGCGCGAGCTCGGTGTCGGTCACCGACCAGTTCTTCGCGATCATCGGTCGTGGCAAGCTGTTCGGGATTCCGATGCCGGTGGTGCTCGTGATCCTCGCGGCCATCGTGTTCACGTTCCTGCTGCGCCGCACCCCGACCGGGGTGCACATCTACGCCGTCGGCGGCAACACCGAGACCTCACGGCTGGCCGGGATCGGCATCGCGCGGACCACCATCCTGGTGTACGGGATCAGCGGGTTGTGCGCCGCGTTCGGCGGCCTCATCACCACCAGCCGCCTCATGGTCGGCTACCCCACCGCCGGCTCGGGCAACGAGCTGTTCTTCTCCATCGCCGCCGCCGTCGTGGGTGGCGTGTCCCTCTTCGGCGGAGTCGGCACCGTCCTGGGCGCTCTGCTGGGAGCGGTCCTGATCGCCACGGTCTCCAACGGGATGAACGTCATCGGCGTCGAGAGCTTCTGGCAGCCGCTGGTCATCGGCGTCATCATCCTGGTCGGGGTCAGCCTCGACACCTACCGACGCCAGCTGTCGATCTCGCAGCTGTTCCGCCGACTGACCACCGGCCGCGGCCCCACGGACGCGGTCGCCACCGCGCCCGCTGCGGCCGACGCTCCGGACGAAACGGTCACCACCGTGCCGCGTCGCTGACCCGGCTTCCCGCAGCACGTGCTCCGCCGCTCGAGCATCAACCGATCTCATCCGCGATCCCTCGCCCTCGCGTCCGGAACCGTTCCGGCGCATCTACTCTCGGAGGCAATCCAATGCGACGAAGCATTGCCGTCACCGGCCTCGCCCTCTCGGCGGCCCTCACCCTGAGCGCCTGCGGCGGTCTGGACACCGGCGTCACCTCGACCAGCAGCACCACCAGCAGCGCCGGCGGCTCAGCCACCGGGAGCGCGGGCGGCGCCGGCGAATCGATCCCGCGGCCGGCCGCCTGCGACGAGGACAGCCCCTACATCGCAGTGGCGCTCCCCAACCTCACCAACCCGTACTACGTCGCCATGAAAGCCGGCTTCGAGGACGCCGGTACCGCCGCCGGTTACACCGTCGAGGTGCAGATCGCCGGTGACGACGACGCCCAGCAGCTCGGCCAGGTGCAGGCGATGCTGGAGAAGAAGCCCTGCGCGCTCGCGCTGAACGCGGTGAAGTCCGCGCCGGCGGCGGCGATCGTCAAGGCGGCCAACGACGCCGGCGTTCCGGTGTTCACCGTCAACGTCACCGTCGACCCGGACGCGCTGACCTCCCAGGGCGCGACCATCGTCCAGTACCTCGGCGCGGACAACGCCGCCGGCGGCACCCAGGTCGGCGAGCAGGTCCTGAAGGATCTCGGCGCGGACGCGACCCTCAACATCGGATTCATCACCGAACCCGACGAGGTGCCTGTCGTGATCCGCGACGAAGGCTTCGAGAAGGCCGTCAGCGCGGACGCCAACGCCAAGGTCGTCGCCAAGGTCGACGGCAACGTCAAGCCCGACGACTCCCTCGCCGCCACCGCCGAGCTGCTGCAGGGCAACCCCGACGTCAACGTGCTCTTCGCCAGCACCGGCCCGGCCGCCTACGGCGCTCTGCAGGCCATCGGAGGCACCGACGTGAAGGTCTATGGGTTCTGCGCCGCCGACGAGCCCCTCACCGACGCCTACCCGGCCTGTGTGGCCCAGGAGCCCAACGACTACGGCAAGCGCGTCGTGGAGCAGATCAAGGGCTGGCTCGGTGGAGCGACCCCGGAGCCGGAGATCCTGCGGCCGCTGAAGCTGTTCGTCAAGGGCCAGACGCCCGCAGCCGGCGAGGTCGGCTGACATGACCGACCGGACGGCGACGGGCACCTCGGCCACCTCCGGCCCCGGCGCGGGGCTGCGCGCGGACGGCATCGTCAAACGCTACGCGGGCGTGCCGGCTCTCTCCGGAGTGACCATCGCCGTCCGGCCCGGTGAGGTGGTGGGTCTCGTGGGCCACAACGGAGCCGGGAAGTCCACCCTGCTCAAGTCCCTCGCCGGTGCGGTCCGCCCCGACGAAGGAACGATCAGCGTCGACGGGCAGCCGCTGGCCCTCACCGGCCCGGCCGCCGCGCTGGCCGCCGGCATCTCCACGGTGTACCAGGAACTGTCGCTGCTACCGAACCTGACCGTCACCCAGAACGTGTTCCTCAACCGGGAACTCCGGCGGGGCGGCCAGCTCGACACAGCGACGATGCGTTCGGCGGCAGCGGATCTCGTCAAGCGCTTCGAACTCGACGTCGACGTCGACCGCAAGCTCAGCACCTTCCCGGTGGCCACCCGCCAGCTGCTGGAGATCGCGGTCGCCACCCAGCGCGGGTCCCGATTCCTGCTGCTGGACGAGCCGACCACCTCCCTGGAAGGCGAGCAGGTCGACCGGCTCCTCGAGATCGTCAAGGGCCTCGCCCGCGACACCGGCCTGGGGGTCCTCCTCATCGACCACAAGATGGACGAGCTGTACGCGGTCGCGCATTCGATCGTCGCGCTCGTCGACGGCAAGGTACGCATCTCCGGCCGGGTCGACGAGATCGCCCGGGCCGACATCGTGCGTGCCATCGCCGGCGAGGAAGCCGCGGTGCACCTGCTCCAGGCCGGCCAGTACGACCAGCTCGAGATCGCCGACGACGGCACCACGCCGGACGCCGGGCGAAGTGCCACCACCGGCCCGCCCGTGGCACCGCACCGCGACCTCGCCACCGTCGCGGAGGGGACACCGTCGTTCACGGTGAGCCATTTACGCACCGGATCCCTGCAGGACGTCTCCATCCAGGCGTTCGCCGGCCGGGTGCTCGGCCTGTACGGGCTGATCGGCTCGGGCCGCACCGAGCTGCTGCGCGCGGTGGTGGGGCTCGACCAGATCCAGGGCGGCTCACTGACGTTCGAGGGCAGGCCGTACCTGCCCCGCAACCCCTCTCACGCTCAGCAGGCCGGCGTCGTCTATCTCACCGAGGAACGCAAGACAGACGGCATCGTGCCCAAACTGGACTCGGCGATGAACGTCGTGCTGCCGATCCTCAATCAGTTCACGAAGTTCGGCGCGTTGAACCGCAAGGCGATGGCCCGCACCGCCACGGAGTACATGGATCTGCTGCGGGTGCGCGGCAACCGGTCGGCTCCGGTTGTCAGCCTCTCCGGCGGCAACCAGCAGAAGGTCCTGCTGGCACGGGCCCTCGCGCAGAAGCCCCGGCTGCTGCTCCTCGACGAGCCCACCAAGGGAGTGGACATCGGCGTCAAGTCCGAGATCCACCGACTGCTGCGCTCCCTCGCCCACGACCAGAACATGACGGTGATCGTGGTGTCCAGCGAGGAGGAGGAGATCCTCGACGTCTCCGACGACGTCGCCACGTTCTCCCTCGGCCGCTGCGACGGCACCACCCGACCCGCCTCCGAACTCTCCGTCGTCCACCTGCGTCAGGCAGCGTGGGACGCCGCATGACGAAAGACCCTCTGATGACCCACATCTCCAGCAACGACACCGACACCGACGCGGTGCTGCGCGCGGCGCGCGAGACCGTCCGGCTCGAAGCGGCCGGGGTCCTGGCCGTCGTCGACCAGATCGACGGATCATTCGTCGCCGCCGCCCGGCTGCTGCACGACTGCACCGGGATGGTGTTCGTGACCGGTGCCGGCACCTCGGGAGCGATCGCCCGCCGGATGGCGCACCTGTTCTCCGTCTGCGGCACCCCGTCGGTGTTCATCCAGGCCGCCGACGCACTGCACGGCACCATGGGCGCCGTCACCAGCGGCGACATCGTCGTGGCCATCTCCCGCGGGGGCGGCAGCACCGAGATCAACAACCTGGCCACCCGGGTCAAGGACCGCGGCGCCACGGTCCTCGCCCTCACCGCCGTGCCCGACTCCGAACTCGGCCGCCGCTCCGACGTCGTGGTCACCCTCACCAGCCCACCCGGCGTGGACCCCGGCGAGGTCATCGCCATGGGATCCACGTTGGTCACCGCAGTGTGGGGTGACGCGATGGCGCTGGTGCTCATGCGACTCCGCGGCTACTCCTGGGACCGCATGCTGCACACCCACCCCTCCGGCGCGGTCGGCTCGCTCACCGACGCACCCGCACCGCTCCCGACCCTGGCACTGCCCGCCGCAGCCCCGTCCCCGCAGGGCCACTGATGACCGCGGCGGCCCGCCGACCACTGGTCGCCGGCGTCGACAGCTCCACACAGTCCTGCACTGTCGAGCTCCGCGACGCCGACACCGGGGCTCTCCGGGGTACCGGCAGGGCCCCCCACCCGGCCACCTTCCCACCGGTCAGCGAACAGCATCCGGCGGTGTGGTGGCAGGCGTTCGTGACCGCCCTCGCCGGCGCCTGCGCCGAGGCGCAGACGTCCCCGACCGCGATCGGCGCGATCAGCGTCGGAGCCCAGTGCCACGCAGCGGTGCTGCTCGACGATCACGACGAGGTCATCAGGCCCGCCAAGCTCTGGAACGACACCACCTCCGCCCCTCAGGCGACGCGGCTCGTCGACCGGTTCGGTGCCGCGAACTGGGTCCGGGCGATCGGCCTGACCCCCACCGCCGCGCTGACCGTCACCAAGCTCGCCTGGTTCGCCGACCACGAACCCGACACCCTGCAGCGCACCGCGAGTGTGCTGCTGCCGCACGACTGGCTGACGTTCCGACTCACCGGTCGCCGGGTCACCGACCGCTCCGACGCCTCGGGCACCGGTTACTACGCCGCCACCGAAAGCAGCTGGCGCACCGACCTGCTCGACGAGCTCGTCGCCGCCGACGTGGCGTGGTCGGAGCTGCTCCCGGAGGTGCTCGGACCCGACGACGTCGCCGGTCGCGTCCTCCCCGGGGTGGCGGCGGAACTGGGGCTGGACCGCAAGGTGGTGGTCGCTGCCGGGGGCGGTGACCAGCACCTCGGGGCGGTCGGCCTCGGTCTGCGACCGGGCGATGTCGCGTACAGCCTGGGCACGTCGGGTGTCGTCCTGGCCACCAGCCCCGACGCGGTGCACGATCTCACCGGTTGGGTCGACGGCGTCGCCGACGCCACCGGCCACTTCCTCCCGCTGGTCTGCACCCTCAACAGCGCGAAGGTCACCGACACCTTCGCACGACTGCTCGGCGTGGACGTCGTCGAGCTGGGACGGCTGGCGCTCGCCTGTCCGGTCACCGCACCTCGACCCACCCTGCTGGCCTATCTCGACGGCGAGCGCACCCCGGCCCGGCCGCACGCCGAAGGGCTCCTCGGCGGTCTGACCAACACCCTCAGCCGGGAAGCGCTCGCCCTCGCGGCCTTCGAAGGTGTCATCGCCGGTCTCGTGCGAGGCCACGACGCACTCACCGCCGCCGGCGTCACGACCGACGGTGACATCGTCGCCACCGGCGGCGGCGCCAGATCGCCCGCTTACCGCCAGGTCCTCGCCGACATGCTCGGCCGGCCCGTCACCACCCGCGACGTCGCCGAGGCGACAGCGCGCGGGGCGTGTGTGCAAGCGACCGCCGCCCTCAGCGGCGCATCGATCGTCGACATCCGTGACCGTTGGCAGCCACTCACCCAGGGCACGACAGCGCCACGGGCGGACGCCGCCGCCGGTGTGCCCGAGCGCTACCTGCAGCTCGCTGCTCTCACACCTCCCTCGTCCATCTGACCGCCGCGGACCGAAAGTGCGCTCATGACACGCCTCTCGCTGTTCATCGACTCCGCCCAGCAACGCGAGGTCGAGCCGTTGCTGGCCACCGGGCTCTTCGACGGTGTCACCACGAACCCGTCGCTGCTCGCCCGCGCGGGCCTCACCCAGGACGACCTCCCCGCCGTCCACCGGTGGGCCACGGCGGCCGGCGCGTCCCGGGTCTATCTGCAGACCCTGGGCCTCACCCTCCCGGAGATCCTCGCCAGCGGCCGCGGCCTGCGCGACCTCGGGGACGACGTCGTCGTCAAGATCCCCGCGACCGCATCCGGCTTCGCGGCGGCCCGCCGACTGGCGGCCGAGGACGTACCGGTGCTGATCACAGCGGTCCACCACGCGTCCCAGGCGGTCCTCGCCGTGGCCGCCGACGCACACTCCATCGCCCCGTACGTCGGACGGATGACGGACGCGGGACGCGACGGCATCGCCCAGACGCTCGCCATGCAGCGCATTCTCGGTGACTGCCGGACGTCGGTGCTCGCCGCCAGCGTCCGCACCGCCGACGACGTCGCACTGCTCGCCGCCGGCGGCGTCACCGACTTCACCCTCAGCCCGGCGCTGCTCGAGCAGATGCTGCAGGATGACCTCACCACGGCCGCGGCCGCCGCCTTCGAGGACGCCCTCGCGGGGCCACCACCACCGGCCGTCGCTCCCACCGGCCCCGCCGACGCCGAGGGCGGACAATGGACGGGCCCCCCACGATGACCACCCAGGCCCCGCCGTTCAACGCCGAACTCGCTGATCGCATCCGTGCATCGGGCGGCACCCTCGCGGGCAGCCTGTACGCGGTTCCCGCTGCGCAGCGCGCATCCGCCGCCGATCTCCTGCACCGGCACGGGGCCTGGGTACACGCCGACGTCTTCGACGACCCCGGTGAAGGTGTCGATGTCGACCTCATCGCCGCGCTGGCCGCGGCCCGGCTCGCGCGCCTGGACATCCATCTGCTCACCGCGGGCGCGCTGGCGGCTCTGGACCTGGTGTGCCGGCCGGGCGTCGACCGGATCACCTTCCCCTTCGAGGGTGTCGCTGCGGTGGGTGATGTCGCCGCCCGAATCAGAGCGGCGGGTGTGAGTCCGTGGTTGGCGGTCGCCCCGGGCACGTCGTTGGTCGAGTGCGCCGAGGCGTCGGCTCACGTGGACGGTCTGCTGGTGATGCTGCTCGAGCCGGGAACCCGCCGTTCCGCGGACCTCCGGCACCTCTCGAAAGTCGAGAATGCCCACGCCGGCACGACCGTCGGCGTCGATGGCGGGGTTCGGGAGGTGGACCTGGACCGTATTCTCGCCGCCGGCGCCACCTACATCGTCGCAGGACGGCGGCTCTTCACCTCGGTGCCCGCTCGCCCCCAGGTCGCCTCATGACCTCGTTGACGCGCATCCACGAAGAGCTGGTGGCCACCCTCGACGCCGTCGACCCGACCCGGGTCCAGCTGGCTGTCGCAGCTCTGACGACGCCACAGACCCGCTGGTTCACGACCGGACAGGGCCGATCGCGGCTGGTGGCGTGCATGGCCGCGATGCGACTCATGCACCTCGGTGTGGACATCCACGTCATCGGTGACGTGACGACACCGTCGATCGGGCCCGGCGACGGACTCCTGGTGCTGTCAGCCTCCGGGGAGACGCCGGTGACGCTGCACCTGGCACGCAGGGCTGCCGAGGCGGGTGCTTCCATCCTGGCCGTGACCACCCGTGAGGACAGCAGTCTCGGGAGACTGGCCACCCTCATGGTGCCGCTGCCCGTGGTCTCCACCCGGCAGTTCGGGGGCTCCCTGTTCGAGCAGGCCGCATTGCTGCTCCTCGACTCACTCGTCCTCGACATCACCGGCGCGGACCCGCGAACGTACCGGCGCATGCACGAACGCCACACGAATCTGGAATGACCGGCGCCGCGAGCGGTGGCGCCTCAGGAACCGTGCGGCGGCGGAACACGAGGCCTGGAGCGAGCTTCGTGCCGGCGCGCGCGGTGTCACCGCCACGTCGACGTCGGCGCCATCCGTCGAGCTGCGTACGACCAGGACCGCCGGTGCCGGGGTGAGGACCGGCGGCCACCGTTCAGCGGACTGCCGCCGGGTTTTCGAAGAGCGGGTCGGTGTGGTGGGTGATGCGGTCCTAGACGGGCGCGAGAGCGGCCTACTCGGTAGCGGCATCGGGCCGGGGTCGGAACGGGCGTCCCGGCGGGATCATGGCGGCAACCAGCGACGACTCCATCGCCACGGTGTGACGGCGCATGGTCAGGGCGATGCCTTCGACGAGGGAGCGGTACAGGTGTCCGTGGCCCTGGGTGCCGTCGAAACCCGGGATGGCGCCGCGCCGGTGTGGGTGGTCGGTCGGGGCCAGCCAGTCCAGCACGGTCATCGCTCCCCCGAGTCCGACCGGTACCCGGGCAGCCGCCGATGTGAGTTCCTCGAGGTCCACGCCGAGGAGGTCGCGCAGCCAGCTGACGATCCACATCCCACGGCGGATGCCGACACTCTCCAGGAGATAGGTGTGCGGGATCGAAGCGGAGTCCGCCCAGTACCGGTGGTCGTCGGCGCCTCGGTCCGGGCTGGCGGTCATCGCGGCGATGGAGGCGCCCGACGGCTTCAGGATCGTGTCGGGTTACAGCAAACCGCAGCCGAGGGCCTCGACCGCCTTGTCGTTGGCGATGGCGATGACCGGAAGACCCGCCGGCAGGCCGATGAGGGCGGCCGCCTCCGGTGTGTCACCCGGCCCAGCTGACGTACTCGCCCATCGGGCGCAGTCGGCGCGCGCAGGCGCCCTCGCCGCGGAACCCGCGGCGGCCACGGGACGACGCCAGGCTCCGGCTGATGGATGAGGTGTGGTGGTGACACCCGCCCCTGACCACTGACCTCGGGCCCGGTTCAGGCGCCGGCCCGAGCCGGTCGACAAGGGTGCACCACCGCGGCGACCCGTGTGTCAGACCTGGGCTGCCCGGTCACCACCGTCGCGGCGACGGCGCCGGGCGGCGTACATCGCGGCGTCGGCCTGTTCCCAGGCGGTGGTCAGCCCGCCGCCGGCGGTGTGCGGCGCGGATCCCGTCGAGATCTGCAGACCGGTGTCGATCAGCGCATGCTGGAGTCGCCGCACCAACGTCGCCGCCTCGGCCCGGCCGGCGCCGACGGCGATGATCCCGAATTCGTCACCGCCCAGCCGGGCGACGATGTCGGTTGCTCGGGCGGTCCTGCGGAGCTGGTGAGCCACTGCCTGCAACATGCGGTCGCCGACGTGATGGCCATGGGTGTCATTCACCGTCTTGAAGTCGTCGACGTCGATCACGATCACGGTGGCAGGATCGCCGAACCGGCGGAACCGCGCGTCCTCGAGCGCGAGGAGACGGCCCCAGCCGCGACGGTTGAGCAGGCCCGTCAACTCGTCCGACTCGGCGAAGCTCCAGGCTCGTTCGGCTTCCCGGTTCCTCTCCGTCAACGCCAGGTCCGCAGTGAGCACCACCGACAGCAGTCCCGCGAACACCGACAGCAGCGGTTGCGTCGCCTCCGACAAACCAGGGGTGGCGGTGGGGTTGTAACCGCACAGTGTCCCGAACAGCGTCCCTGAGGGCCCGAGGATCCTCGCTCCGGCGTAGGCGCCGACCTGGAAACCCAGATGCTCGGCACACCCCGCTGCAGCGGTGTAAGAATCCTCGACTGCGATGTCCGGAGCCACGGCGGGCGCCTGCCCGTTCGCCATCTGTGAACACAGCGACGTACGGAACGGCAACTCCACTCCGACTTCCACCGAGGGGTAGCCCGGCGAATCGACCGCGAGCATCGTCTGTCGGTCGTCGGCGACCCGGGTGACAGCCCACAACCCCATCGGTACCGCCCGGGACAGATGGGCCACCACCAGCTCACAGGCGGCATCGAAGGTGCTCGCCGGTCCGTGTCTCCCGGCGGCGATACCGGGCACCTCAGGTTCTGCCACCCCGGGCCTTCCCTCGGCGAGGAACGCAGGCCGCCGCGGCAGCCGGCCTGGCCGGCTGGATGCAGCCGGTCGTGCGCCACCCTACTGCGGTGGTCGCGTCGCTCATGCGGACCCCACTCCTGACCGTCCTTCGGTGACAGACCGCTGCGTGAACGTCCAGCTCGCGTGGTCCGTCACCGCACGGCGCGTGCGGGCGACGATGCGACCGGTGCGCTGTCGGAGCTCGGTCATGTCGCTGCCGGCGTCAGGTGGCCGTGATGGGTCCGCCGGCGCGGCGGGCCGACCAGATATGCGGAGTCGGCACGCACGGCGGCGCGACAGGTCGCATGGCCACTCCTGCCTCCACCACCACAGCGGGTGAAGGACCCGCACCGGTGGACGAGGATGACCCGCTGGAGTGGTCACGATGTACTGCCTGCTGAAGCGCTCTCGACCGAGGCAACGCGAAGGCGGCCCGGGGGTGATGGGGGCGCGCCGGCGGGAGCGGTCGTCTCGTGCGCTCGAGGTGTCGAGGCGCCCCTGCTCGGTGGTTCGGCACCACGACCGGGAGGCGGCGAAGTCGTCCTGATCTCGGGCGGCGCCGATCTGGCCGTGGCGCCGACGCGGCTCCCACACGGAGCCCCATGGCGATCGCAGCTGTGATCTGCACGACTTCCGACGCGAGAATGGCGCCTCGGCACCAGGTCTGAGCCGTGTCTCGGCGTGTGCGGGGCTTCCTTCCGGTGGTGCGACGCACGTCTGCGTGGCGCTATCGGGTGACTGACCAGGCACGCCGGACTGTGGGTGCCCGCGGCCCGGGCGACCGCCCGTTGGCCCTCCGGGGGCTTTCGTCATCCGGATGTCGTACGCGTTCGTGCAGGACAGCTGCCGCGCCGCTCACCACAGCACTCACTCGATGTCACGTTGCCGACGTGGTCGTAGCCGGTTCCGTGACACCGCGGTCACCCGGTGACGGACGCTGTGGCCGCCACAGCGGGTCCGGTGATGGCCCTGTGACAGAGGTGTGACGAGCGTGCGTCGAGCCGGCCGGTTCTGAGGGCCCCGCCTCCTGAGCATTCGTGTCACGGTCCGCGACTCCGAACACGGAGCGCGGGCTGTGTCGTCCGGGTGGCACCACGGTGCCCGCCGGCGTTTACGACGTTCAGAGTGCGGCATCTGATGCGTCGTAGCCCGTATGCACCAACCAGAACACGGACGGTTGCGGTGCAGCGGGTGGAATGTCTACTTTCGTGATCATTCGAGCGACGAGGCTCGGTGGAACAACTACTCCGGTTACTGGGGACGCGGGGGCGTACCGCAGTACCGGATCCGCCACGTCGACCCACGGAGCTCTGCCACCATGACGCAAGCAGTGTTCGACGTGCCCGGGAACGGCTCGCGGTGACAGGCGCCGTCCCGTCGTCGCGCCTGACGAACGACGTCGCAGCGCGGACGTCCGGTCCCGGGGGCGAGACTGCCGGCGAAGCCCGCAGGCGGTGGTCAGGTGCTGTCGGCTCGATCGGTTCGGTGTTGCGTGCTGTCCTCGGTTCGACCGCGGCCGTTCTCGCCCGGTCAGCTCGCTTGATCCGGTTCATGCTCGTCGGCGCGTCAGGGGTGGTGGTCAATCTCGGCGTCATGGCCGGGCTCGTCGCTGCGGACCTGCACTATCTGGCGGCCGGCCTCGTCGCCACCGAAGTCTCGATCGCATGGAACTGGCTGCTCTACGAGCGGTTCGTCTTCCGTGACCGCCGCGACGCCTCGCGATGGTGGCACCGCGCCATTAAGAACCTGGCGTACAACAACGCCGAGTTCGCCGCACGGGTTCCGTTCCTGGTGCTCGCCGTGTCGGGTCTCGGCGTGCCGGAGACCGTGGCGCAGTTGATCACGTTGGTGCTCGCCTTCGGCCTGCGCTTCGTGTTCGTCAGCCGGGTCGTCTACCGCCCCGTCGACGAGGCCCTCGGGGGTCCGCCGGACACCGCTGTGGCCGAGCCTCCGACGGACCCTGCCACAGCCGTGCGATGCACACCGACGTCCACAGCTCCGTGACGTTGCGGCTCTGACCGTTCCGACGGTGCGGGACGTCGTCCTCCACCGACAGCAGCAACTGTTCCCCGGGCGATCGCCCGGTCGACCGATCGAGAGAAGACATGCGCCGACCCCGTTGGTTGACCCTCCTGATGGTGCTGACCACCGTCGTGGTGGGCTCGTTCGCCCCGACCATGGCGGCGTCGGCCGGTCCGGTGTGCCCGGGTTCGGCGTGGAGCGCCGACTACTTCCCCAACCGCACGTTGACGGGTCCGGCCTCGCTCTCACGCTGCGATGCGGCGATCAACTTCAACTGGGGGGCGACCTCACCGGGCGCAGGAGTGCCGGCCGACGGGTTCTCGGCCCGCTGGTCCAGGACGGTGGCGTTCACCGCAGGCACGTGGAACCTCACTGCTTCCGCCGATGACGGCATCCGGGTCAGCCTGGACGGCGCCGTGGTGCTCGACGGCTGGAAGGACCAGGGCACCACGACCTACCGTGCGGCCGTCGCGGTCACCGCGGGGAATCATCTCCTGACCGTCGAGTACTACGACAACACCTACGACGCGACCGCCGTCTTCTCCTTCGCAGCCGCCGGCAACCTGGTCGGCAACGGCGATCTCGCCGCCGGACCGAACTTCCCTGGTTGCTTCTTCGACGGCAGCTGGGGCACGAGCCGTCGCCAGGGCGCGTTGAGCGCTGACGTACCCGCCGGTGTCAGCGGTCGCTCGTACTCACTGACCGTGGCCGACCACGCGTCCGGCGACGCCAAGATCATGCAGTCCGCCGATCCGGGGTGCGCGGCGACTGTGACGGCCACCGGCAACTACACCGTCGGCCTCTTCTACCGCTCCACCGTTGCGGCCAATGCGGTGGTGGTCTTCACCCAGGACGCGGCCGGCGGCTGGACCTTCTGGCAGACGCTGGCCACCCTTCCCGCCGCAGCGGCGTGGACGCAGCAGACCTACACGCTCACCGGACTCCCGGCGGGTACGACGAGGGTCAGCTTCGGCGTGGCCGCTCTCGGCAACGGAACCCTGTCCACGGCGGGATATTCGTTGACCGCCGCACCGGCGACGCAGGCCGGCCTCGACGTCACCGGACGGTGGTCGGTGTCCGCCGTGACACTGCCGGGTCGCGCCATCCACACCACGCTGTTGCGTGACGGCAGGCTGCTGCTCATCGCCGGGTCCGGCAACGACGCGAACAATTTCGCTGCCGGCTCGTTCACCACCTCGGTCTGGAACCCGGCCACCGGTGTGACCACCCCCGTCCCGACCCCCGAAGACATGTTCTGCTCCGGCCACGTGACGTTGCCGGACGGGCGGGTCCTGATCCAGGGCGGGACCAAGGACTTCCCGGGGGTGGACGGGGCCGAGACCTTCACCGGGCTGCGCAGCAGCTACATCTTCGACCCGGCGACCAACGCATTCACCCGCACCAACGATGCGCAGGACGGTCACTGGTACCCGACGCTCACCAAGCTGGGCAACGGTGACGTCTGGATGGCCGGCGGTCTCGGAGAGACGTTCAACAGTGTCTCGGTGAAGACCGAGATCTTCCGGACAGCCGAACAGCGTTGGCTCGCGTACGGCGAGATGACCCAGAGCTGGCAGTACTGGGGCGAGTACCCCCACATGTTCCTGATGGCCGACGGGCGGTTGTTCTACACCGGTGGTCACACCTTCGGCGATCAACGAAGCGGCACCGGGGCGTCGATCTACGACATCGCGACCGGCACCGTGGGCGACGTCCCGGGCCTGACCGACAAGGATCTGCGGGATCACGCCGGATCGGTGCTGCTGCCGCCGGCCCAGGACCAGAGGTTCCTCATCGCCGGTGGCGGTCACATCGACGTGGGTGCCGCACCGACCAACTCAGCTGCTGTCATCGACCTGGACGTCGCCGCCCCCGCCTTCCGAGCGGCTCCCGCGATGCCCGGGCCCGGACGTCAGTACGTCAATCTGACTACCCTTTTCGACCGGACGGTGCTGGCCAGCAACGGCGCCACCGGGAACCGCACGGGCGACATCGCCGCCGCGGCGATCTACCGACCGGCGGCCAACACCTGGACGACGAACACGCCGGCCGACCCGGTCGGACGCAACTACCATTCGACGGCGGTGCTGATGCCCGACGGCCGGGTGATGGTGATGGGTTCCAACCCCATCGACGGCAGTTTCGAGTCGCGGATCTCCGTCTACGAGCCGCCGTACCTGTTCAAGGGAACCCGGCCGACCCTGACCGCCGCGCCCTCGTTCGCCACCTACGGCTCGACGGTCTCCGTCGGTGTCACCGGCACTGCGGTCAGTGCCTCACTGACCTCGCCCGGCTCGGTCACACACCAGATGGACAGCAATGCACGCCTGGTCGATCTGCCGATGACCGGCACCGGGGCGACCCGCACCCTGACCGTCCCGGCGAACCCGGACCTGCTGCCCCCGGGGCCCTACATGCTCACCGTTCTCGACGCCAGCGGAGTGCCGTCGGTCGCCAGGTGGATCACGATCAGGCCGGGCGCCGTGACTCGTGACCTGGCCGCCGGGATCGACACCCCCGCCACCAGGTTCACCGGGTGGGACGGCGCAACCGCCGCCCTGACCTCGCTGACGAATGTGTGGAGCGCCGTCCCGGGAAGCACACCGTCGGGCCGGTCCGATCTCCCGGCGCACGGCCACGCCGGTCATCCGACGGCGGCGACGCCGTCGGCCGCGGCTGCCTCTGCCACCTCTGCCCCCTCCGGTCGAGCGTCGGACAAGGCGCTCGAGATCGCGGTACGCCGACCGTATCTGGTGCCGATCACGCCGACCGCGGACCAGGTGCAGATCGCGTCGGGCGTCCACGAGCAGGCGACACAGGTACCGATGGCCAAGGTCACCCCGGAACAGGGAGCGGCGGCCGCGGCGGAAGCCGTGACCGAATCGGCTCGAACCGGCGGATGCGTCGTCGGCTACGGGGATGACGGCAGCTGCCTCCCGCAGGTTTCGCCGTCGTCGGCCCGGATGGGGGGGATGGCGATGGATTGGACCTGTGACGAGGTCCGAGCGATCCTGCCGGACGGCATCGCACTCAGCACCCCGGGGGTCGATCCCCAACGCCTTGATGCGAACCAGGACGGCACGGCCTGCGGTCGCGGTGACTGACACCGCCGTCACCGTCGCCCCCGACCACACGCCCTCGCCGACACCGAACCGGAGCCTCTCGTGACGCTGACCAAGGCCGATCTCGTACCGCCCCCGCCGCTGTATGCGGTACCCCCCACCGACGCCGAGAAGCACCAGTACATCAAGGGTTCGCAGCACCGCTGGTTCTTCTGGGCCCATGCGGTGGCGTTCCTGGGCATCGCCGTCAGCCTCTACGGGTTCGCCACGATGCGGTACTGGACCTTGATCTTCCTGGCTCCGTTGGCGCTGTACGCCGCCGAGACGTTGCTGGGACTGCGTACCTCGACGTATCCGCGGCGGGTGACGCTGCCCGACCACCGTTTCCTGGTGGAGACCTACGACCCCGAGGAGTTCCCGTCGGTGGACGTGTACCTGCCGACCTGCGGTGAGTCTCCCGAGCTGCTGGCGAACACGCTGCACTGGATCTCGCAGTTGGAGTGGCAGGGCGAACTCACGACCTGGGTCCTGGACGATAAGGCGAGTCCTGAGGTCCGTGAGCTCGCGGAGAGCTACGGGGTGCGCTATCTCGCCCGCCCGGGCAGCGAGTTCAAGAAGGCCGGCAATCTGCAGTACGCCTTCGAGCGCAGCACGGGGTCGCTGATCCTCATCCTGGACGCCGACTTCGTGCCGCGTGCGGATCTGCTGACGGAGGTCGTCCCCTACTTCTCCGACCACTCGATCGGGATCGTCCAGACGCCGCAACTGTTCTCGACCGGCAAGCACCTCAGCTGGCTGACCCGCGGGGCGGGAGCGACGCAGGAGATGTTCTACCGCTTCATCCAGCCGAGCCGGGACGCGGTGCGTGCCGCCATCTGTTGTGGCACCAGCGCGGTCTACCGCCGGCGGGCGCTGGACGCCATCGGAGGGTTCCCGCGGATCGCTCATTCCGAGGACGTGTTCACCGGGATGGCGATGGAGGAGAAGGGCTTTCGGCTGCAGTACGTGCCGCTCAACCTCTCGCAGGGACTGAGCCCGGACAGTGTGAACAGTTTCATCACCCAGCAGTACCGCTGGTGCGAGGGTTCCATGGCGATGGCCGCCGGGAGTGATTTTCACGTGTCCGCACTGTCGCGCCCGCAACGGCTGTCGTACTGGTCGGGATTCAGCTACTACCTGACGACGGCGATGAACGTGTTCCTGGCACCGATCCCCACGCTGCTGATGGTGTGGCTGTTCCCGGAGTACGTCAAGGCAGGCAACTTCCTGCCGCTGGTCGGATTGTTGGTGCTCTGGCTCGGGGTGTACCCGGTGGTGATGAAAGGACGGTGGCGGCTCGAGACCCTGCGGGTGCAGGTCATCTACGGATTCGCCCACGCCGCCTCGATCTGGGACGTCTTCTTCGGGCAGACCCAGGAGTGGGTTCCGACCGGGGGCGGCTCCGCGCCGACGCCGGTAGCGACCCGGGTGAAGCGGATGATCGTCTGGTACCTGTCCATCACCATGGCCGCCGCGAGTATCGGGCTGGTGTACCGGCTCTGGAGCGGGTACCCCCTGTCGGACTGGTGGGCCGCGTTGGTCTTCTTCGGTGTCAACCTGTACATCTTCGTGCCCGTCGTGGCGGCCTGTACGGCACAGGAGTCCGCTCCCCGCCGTCGTCGGCTGTTCACCCGGCGGCCGTCCGTGATCGAGGTGTCCGCTTGACGACCACGCTGTCCGCGCCCGACGCCACCACCCCGCCGACGCCGACCTGGCAGCTCGCGGTCGGCAGTTTCCTGCCCCCGGAGAAGCGGTCCGCAGCCCAGCGCTGGATCCGGCGGGTGCCGCTGACGGTGGTCCTGCTGATCCAGCTGGGGATGTCGCTGCGCCTGAGCAACAGTGCCTACCGGGACGAGGCCCTGTACATCTGGACCGGGCACCGGATGTTCCAGCACTGGTTCGACGGCGCCGTGTTGTACGACAACCCGAGCCAGTACTTCTCGGGATCGCCGTCTGTCTACCCGGCCCTGGCGGCACTGTTGGACAGCGCCGGCGGACTGGAGACGGTGCGGGCGCTCAGCGTTGTGTGCATGCTGTCGGCCACCTTCTCGATCTACTGCTTCACCCATCGCTTCTGGGGCCACCGGGCAGGTCTGGCCGCTGCGCTGGCGTTCGCGCTCGCCGGTCCCACCCACCACCTCGGCCGGTTCGCCACCTTCGATGCGATGGCACTCGCGCTGTTGGCCGGCGCGTGTGCGCTGGGCGTCCGGTCAGCCCAGAACCGTTCTCTGCGGTGGGCGCCGCTGGTCGGCGCGATGCTGGCCCTGGCGGTGATGACCAAATACGCCGCGTTGATGTTCGTACCCGTTGTTCTCGCTGTCACTTTTCTGTCCGTCACCTGGCGCGGGACCGCGCGGCGGCTGCACGCCAAGAACGTCGCCCTCGTCGCCCTGGCCACCACGGCGGGCCTGCTGGCCCTGTTCGTCGCCACCGTCGGGGCCGAGGACTACGCCGGCTTCCGCAGCACCACCTCCGGCCGTAGCGGCACCTCGATCGTGCTCCCGGACTCTCCCTGGGGGATCGTGGTCCGAGCGGCGGGGTTCGCCGGTCCGTGGTTCGTGTTGGCGTTCGTCGGTGCGGTGGTGGCGATCGTCCGGTTCCGCCGTTACGGTCTGGCCGTCGTGCTGCTGGCCGCGGCCGTCGCGCCGGTCGCCTATCAGGCTCTGATCGGCGAGGCGGTGTCGATCGAGAAACACATCGACTTCGGGCTGGTCTTCGCGGCACCTCTCATCGGGGTGCTGGCCATGCGCACGGCTCAGCCCTGGCGGAAGTTCGTGATGCTGGGTGCCGTGGTCACGCTGCTCATCTCCGGTGCGGCCACCAGTGCCCGAATCTACGACGGCTGGTCCAACACGAGAGCTCTGACCGACACTCTCGAGTACAAGTTCCGGGCGGCTCCGTACATCCGGACGCTCGGAGAACCGTTCGAACCGGTGCGATACGCCTTCAACGCTTCGACGGAGTATTGGCAGTGGGCCACCACCGACCCGGTTCAGGCGCTGTACTACGAGCCCGCGGAAGGCCCGGCCCTCCGTGGGCTGGACGCCGCACGAGCCGGCCTCTCCGACGGCTACTGGCAGGTCGTCTACTTCAACGGGTCCACCGGTGCCAGCCAGGAGCTCGAGCCACTGCTCGCCGGTTTCGGCTACACCCTGACCGACACGGTGCCTCTGATCAGCAAGGACAAGGTCGACGTCTACCGGATCTGGCAGAGATTCCAGTAACCTGCCCACGGTGAGCCTGGACGTCCGCGCGGACAACATCGGACGTCACGCCGCGCCCGGTGGCAGCACGCCGCTGGGGCCGGAGACGACGCTGTCGCGACGACAGGTGCTCGTCGGCGGGGCCGCAGTCGCGGTCGGTCAGATCCTCTCCCGTGAACGGACGCCGGTGCCGCTGCCAGATCTGGTCACCCGCTGTCGGTTCGGCGCGTACGCGGACAACGAACCCTTCCCCGTGGATGCGCACTTCGCATTGGAGGACGCGCTCGGCGGTACCCGGTTGTCGGTGTGCTCATGGTTCATCGCGTTCGGATCCCCGTGGCCGGCGGCGGAGGCGGCGAAGGTCGCCGCGCGTGGGGGCTACGACATCCTCGTGGCCTGGGAGGCGCACGGCGTCTCCTTCGCAGACCTCGTCGACGGCAGGCACGACCAGTACATCTGGGACTTCGTGAACGCCGCGGCCTCGTTCCCCGGCGATGTGGTGCTCCGGCCGTTCCATGAGTCCAACGGGGATTGGTACGACTGGGCGCCGGCGTCCGGGCGGGGTTTCGTCGACGGGCCCGACCAGTGGATCGCCGGATGGCGACACCTGGTGGAGGTGGCGCGCCGAGCAGGCGCGTCCAACATCCGTTTCCTGTGGTGCGTCAACAACACCGATGCGTCCTCCACCACGCTCGAGGCCCTGTGGCCGGGGGCCGACCATGTGGACCACATCGGTGCCGACGCCTACAACTGGTCGGCCGGGCCGACCTTCGACAGCATCGTGGGCGACGTCTACGACCGCGTGGTGGCCCTCGGCCCTGGTCGGTCGTTCTGGGTGGGCGAGACCGGACTCGACGGGCAGGACGTCGGGGCCGCCGACTTCTACGCATCGGTCTACGGATCCCGGCGGTTCCCGCAGATGGCGGTGGTCTGCTGGTTCAGCACCGACGCGTTCCTCCTGACCGGCGACGCCGCCGCGGTCGCGGTGCACCGGGCCCAGCTCCCGCGGGCACCGCAGCGGATGCGCTGACGGCGGCCGGCCGCGCACCGGCCCGCCGCAGCCGACCCGCGAGGATGGGGTCGGTTGCCGCGGGGCACGGAGCACCGGACGCGGGTCGTTCACCAGCCGGTCAGTGCCCTCCGGGCGGCGTCGACGACGCCGGTCGAGCTGGTGATCCGCCAGTCGGGGTACCCGCCGATGTCGAACCAGTCGACGCCGGTGACCTGGGTCGTCCGCAGGTAGTCGAACAGCTGCGCGGTCCAGGCGGCCTTGTCCCCGCCGCCCACCGCACTGGCGGTCTCGGCGATGTAGACCGGCTTGCCGGGGGCGACGACGGCGAGCTGCGCGAGGGTCTCGCCGAACACCGAGGACGGCGACTTCCAGCCGCCCATCCCCGGGTTGTCGGTCCCGCCGTTGTAGCCGTCGACGCCGATGGAGTCGACGTAGGCCGCACCCGGGTAGACGCTCTGCAGGGCGACGGGCATGCCCTGCACGATGTTGACGCTCCAGGACCACTGCACGTTGGTCGCGCCGGCGGCGACGAAACGGTCGTGCACGTGGCGGTACGCGGCAACGTAGGCGGCCCCGGAGTTGCCGTTCGCGGCCGCTCCCCAGGGGTACCAGCCGGCGTTCATCTCGTGCGCGAACCGCATCTTCAACGGACCGCCGAAGGCCGCAGCCCCCCGGGCCCAGCTGTCGATGTAGCTGTCGAAGCGCCCGTCGATGATGTTCTGCAACCGGTAGGTGGGCTGGGTGGCGCCGGCGGCCGGGTCCCACGGCTCCCAGGTGATCGACGGCAGTGCGCCCGCTCTGGCCGTTGCCGTGACGATGTCGAGCGGGAAGCCATCCCGGTAGTGCCAGGCCATGAAGATGTTGAACTCGTCGAGTTTCTGACCGAGGGTCCGGGCGGTGGCGAGGGCGTTGTCCAGGCCACGGTTGGGACCGTCGTCGTGGGACAGGCCGAAGCTGCGATCGAAGGGAGGACTGGGAGTGCTCGAGGTCCGGAACGCGACCTGGTCCACGCGCAGGTTGCGGTCGCACGTGATGGGGGCCGTCGTCGCCGAGCCGAGGACCTGTACGTGGAAGTCGTTGGTGAACCTGACCGCGACGCTGTGCCTTCCCGCAGTGAAGGTCCCCGGCAGCGTGTAGTCCGTCCAGACGGTGGCGGTGACCGGAACCTTCGCCACCGATCGGCCGTCGACGAGGAGTTCCATGACCGGAGCCCCCTGACACTGGTCTCCGCGGGCCCGGACCGTCACTCCGGTCGAGGTGGCGTCCGCTGAGAGTGACCCGTTCAGTGAGGCGCCGGACCACAGCAGAACAGATCGGCCCCCCACTGCCGCCCCGTCGGGGTAGACCATGCCGGTGCCCGCCGGGTATGACATCGACTCGGCCTGGGTGGCGGTCGCCGCCGGTGCGGCGGCGAGGACGAACGACGCTGTGTCGAGCAGCAGGTTTCGGTCGCAACCTGCCGCCGTCAGGTCGTTGTCGAAGGTCACGGCGACCGCATGCCGGCCCGCCGGCCATCTGCCGCTGAACGTGTGGTCGGACCATTCGGCTGCACCCACAGGGCGGGTGCCGATGGTGATGCCGTCGACCGCAACGGTCATCGTCGGTGCGCCCTGACACTGGTCACCGCGAACCCGCAGGACGAGACGCTCGGCGGTACCGGTCGTGGAGATCGCACCGGTGGCGGTGGCGTTGGCCCACATCAGCAACGCCCGGCCCGCCGAGGCGCCCGGCTCCGGGGACACGGCGCCTGATCCCGCAGGCAACGCGAAGGACTCCGCTTCCACTGTCACGGCGTCCGCGGAAGCCGACGGGGGCGCGGCGAAGACGCCGAGGACCGGAAGGACGGCAGCGGCCGCGACGGCTGCGACGACTCGACGTACGTTCATACACCGAACGTAACGATTAGTAACGTTGCGTGATATGCCCCGTGCGGTTGTTTCTACCGGTACGCAGAGTGACCTCGTCCTGACAAGGTGGCCGACACTCTGCGCTGGCGTGCACGGAGCCGACATGCTCGACGCCGAGTCGTCGGCCTCGGTTTTCGACACGGTCAGCTCGGCGTCCTCGCTGTGCCAAGGTCCGGCTGGGTGCGTCGGAGGACGACGCGAGATCACCGCAGCAGAGATCACCTCCCGGTCGGGACGGACCTGGGGACAGCTGGACCCCGAGCGGTCCGGTCCTCCCCCCGGATGGGTCTCGACCGCCACCGGAGGAACTGCCGCGGACACGCGAATGCCGATACCCGGTGCCGCCGGTGCGCTGTCCGGCCGGGACGGCGCTCCTCGGCTGCCACATCCAGCAACCGGGTCCCGCGACCCCGAGGTGGTCGCCTCGGCGCTGGACCGTCCGCCGGGTATCGGGTGACGTGACCACGAGGTCCGGTCCCTCGGTCGGGAACAGCACGGGCGGATGTCACACCCTCCGGCGACGTGGGTGATCATGGGGCGGGCCGCCCCCGGTACCAGGTGCGGTACACCGACCCGGCGTGGCCGACGGTGCGAGAGCGGGAGGGATCGAATGGCAGCCGCGCGTGTGCGCCGAGCCGATGGCGGCCGCGGTCCCGGCACCCGCCGGGTGCAGCGGATCCGTCTGGGGGCGGCGATCGACCAGGCGTCCACCTCCCGCGGCACCACCGTCGTCATCGCCGGCGATGTCGGCGCCGGCAAGTCCAGACTGGCGACCGAGACGTCGGAAGCGGCGCAGGCGCGGGGCTTCCGGGTGTTGACGGGCACCGCGGCGCAGATGCACGAGGACGTGACGTTCGCCGTGTTCCTGCACCTGCTCGGACCCGCGCTGGCGGCGGCGGACGCCGCTGAACGCCGGAGACTCACCGGCGGCCTGCCGGACCTCGCGCGGTTGTTCGTCGAGCTGCCCGGGGACCGGTTGCCGCCGATCGCCGACCCGGGCCTGGAGAGGCTGCGCCTGCTGGAGTCGGTGCTCGTGCTGGTGCGGCGGCTGTCGGTGGCGCAGCCGTTGGTGATGGTCCTCGACGATGTCCAGTGGGCCGACCGCGCCTCCGTCGACCTCCTGATGCACCTGACCCGGGGCATATCGGCGGAGCCGGTGCTGCTGATCGTCTGCGTCCGCACCGACGACGGCCGGCACCCGGAACACCTGTCGGAGATGCTCGACCACGCCCGGCGGTCGGGCACCGTCGACGAGATCGTGCTGCCCGCGTTGGAACCCGACGAGGTGAGTCGGATCTGCACCGCGGTGCTGGACGGGCCGGCGCCGGCGGAACTGCTCGATGCGCTCACCGCCGCCGGCGTCGACACACCGCTGTTCGTCCGTGAAGTGCTGACCACGTCGATCGGGAACGGCGCACTGGCCCAGCGGGGCGGGCACTGGGTCGTCGTCGGCGAGATCCCTACCGGGTCCAGCCGGACGATCGACGAGCTGATGGCGGGCCGTCTGAGGACGCTGTCGGAGAGCGCGCGGACGGCGTTGAACTGGGTCGTCGTCGCCGGCGAATCGGCCGTCGCCGTGGCCGGACACCTGGCCGAGCAGCACCTGCAAGCCGACTGGGCCGAGCTGACCGACCTCGGCTGGTTGACCGCCGGCGACCGCACGGGACCACTGCGGGTGTCGCACCCGTTGCTGGCCGAGGTCTGCTACCGCTCCATTCCGCCCGGCGTCCGTCGGCGGATGCATCGCGAGGTGGCACGGGCCCTGCTGGATGGCGCGGTCACCGGTCCCGACACCGACCGCGCCGTCCCCGGCGACCGGCTGGGACTGATCGCGCACCACGTCCGGCTCGCCGGCCACGAATGGCCCGCCGGCTCGGCGCTGGACTGGATGACGGCGGCGGCGACGCTCGCGGACCGGGTCTCGGCCCAGCAGAGCTCCCTGGAGATGTGGTCCGGCGCCGAGCAGCTGGCTCGGCGGCTCCGGCCGTCGAAACTCCCGGAGATCCTGGAGCACCTGGGCCGGGCCCGGTCGCGGGTGGGACAGATCCCGGCAGCCCTGACGTCCTGGCACGAGGCCGTCCGCCTGCGGGCCGTCGCGGGCGACGGGGTCGCAGAAGCCCGCCTCCGGGGCGAGATGAGCATGGTCGTCTGCGATCAGGGCGACCCGGCGCAGGCCCGCTCGATGCTGGACGCGGCGAGCGAGGCCCTCCAGCGGTCACGCCGACGAGCCGACGGCGTCGTCACCGCTGCGGCGGTGGACGCGGAGGCGACGCTGCGGGCCGAGGCCACGCTGTGGGGGTTGCGCGTCTGGATCGCCGGACGCCACGACTCCCTGCCGCAACTGGTCACCCTGTCGACCGCACTGGAGGGTTTCTGCGCCCGTCACCCCGGCTCCGGGGCCGAACCGTCGCTGTACCTGCTGCGGTACGACATCGCCTGCCGCGAGGGCGATCTGCTCGCGGCGGAAGACCACGCCCGGCAGGCCTTGTCGTCGGCGACCGAGGCCGGCGACACCGTGGCCGCCGGGCACGCCCGCCGGCAGCTCTTCGTGAGCGCGCTGGGCCGGGGCGACCTCGCCACCGCGGACCGGGTCGCGCTGCCCCGGAGTGCCGGCCGCCCGGACGACCGTCGGGAGTTCGTGGCGAGCCCGCTCACCTCCGGAGCCCTGCGGGCCTTCGTCACCGACGACTGGGTGAGCGCCGATCGATCGGCCCGCTCGACCATCGAGTTCGGGCTGCGTATCGGTTCGCCGCGGGTCGTGGTCCCGATCATGGGTTATCTCGCCGTCATCGCCGTCCAGCAGGGCCGGGTACCGGACGCCGAGTCACTCCTGGCCGAAGCGACGGAGACGCTCGGGTCCGGGGCCGGACGGGACCAGCACGTCGTCGGGGTGATGTACCAGGCCCGGGCCCTGGTGGATCTCGCCCAGGGCCGGGCGGCGGCGGCGGTTGCCGCCGCGCAGCAGGCAGCCGCCATCCGCGGGCTCCTGCCGGCGATGACGTTCGTTGCCTGGGTGCAGGGTCTTCTCGACCTGGGCGACGTCGACCGCGCACGGGAGGTGGCGAGGGATCTCGCGTCGATCGGGCCGGGCCCGTGGCCGACGGCGGTGTCGTCGTGGCTGTCGGGCCGCGTCGCACTGGTGGACGGCGAACCGCAGCGGGCGGTCGCGCTGCTCACCGCGTCACGACAGGAGCTCGAAGGCCTGCACATGCCCTACCAGGCCGCGCGGTCCGGCCTGGACGAGGCCCGCGCGCTGGCGGCGGTCGGACGTCCCGAGGACGCGGCCACCCGGGCCCTCGCGTCGGCATCGGTCTTCGCCACGTACCAGGCGCGACCGTTGGCCGACGAGACCCGGCAGTTCCTGTCGACCCTCGGTCACCGGATCGGCAACGGGCGGACCAGGGGACCGGCCTCGTCGCTGTCCGAGCGGGAGTGGGACGTGGTCGGACTGGTCGCCCAGGGCCTGTCCAACGCCGAGGTCGGGCGGCGTCTGTTCATCAGCCCCCGCACGGTGACCACCCATCTGCAGCACGTCTACAGCAAGACCGGGGTGACGTCGCGGACCGCCCTCGTGCGATGGGCGGTGGACGCAGCGCAACCCTCCACTCCGTGATGTCGGTGAGGTGGACCGCATACGTAGGGCGGCGGATGGTGGAGTGCCGGCCGACTGTGCAGCATCACTGTCGGACCCCGCCGGAACGGGCCGGCTGACGTGCCCGGCCGACGCGGGACCCGCTGCGCCACCGGAGGAGAGGCCCACCCGTGAATGATCGAGCCGATGCGGCGATCGGTGCCCCGCTGCACCTGACCGACATCTCCACGGAGGACACGGACCGGGTCGGAGCGAAGGCGGCCCGGCTCGGGCACCTCACGCGGGCCGGCTACCCGGTGCCGGCCGGATGCGTGTTCCCCGTCGGATTCCCGGCCGACCGACTCCCCGATCTCGACTGGCCGGCCCTGCTGTCCCGGGTCGGGCCCGGTCCCTACGCGGTGCGCTCGTCCGGCGTCAGCGAGGACGGCGCCGAGCGCTCGTTCGCCGGCATGTTCACCACCGGTCTCGATGTCGCGGCCGCGGACCTCCCCGCCGCGGTCGTCGCCTGCCTGCAGTCCGCCGACTCACCGCGGGTGCTGGCCTACGACACGGCGTCATCAGCCGCCGGCGCCACCGTCGCGGTCATCGTCCAGCAGATGGTCGACGCGACGGCCGCGGGTGTCGCCTTCACCGCGCATCCGGTCTCCGGAGACCGGGACATCGTGCTCGTCAGCGCCGTCCGTGGTCTCGGCGACCGGTTGGCCGACGGTCAGGTGACACCCCAGGAGTGGGCGGTCGACGACGACAGGGCGACCCTGCTGACCGACGACGGTTCGGCGGCGCTGACCGGGATCGACGCGGTCCGTGTCGCCGGCCTCGCGAAGCGGGTCGAAGCCGACCAGGGGATGCCGCAGGACATCGAGTGGGCGCTCGCCGACGGGGTGGTGCACCTGCTGCAGGCACGACCCATCACCGCCCTGGCGGCACCCCGGTGGGAGGCGGTCCCGGTCCCCGTCGACGTCCCACCGGGGTACTGGGAGCGCGACGCCACCCATTCACCGACCCCGTGGTCGCCGATGACCGGGTCCGTCTTCTTCGACGCCCGCAACGAGGGCATGCGGTCGATGTGCCAGCGGTTCGGGCTGCTCACCGAGACGATGGAGTTCCGGCAGATCGGCGGCTGGGACTACCTGCGCGTGGTCCCGCTGGGTGGCCGCGACCGGGCCGCGCCACCGACGATGCTGTTGCCGCTGCTGATCCGGCTCGTCCCCGCGATGCGGGCCCGCCACCGGGTCGCCACGGCCGCCCGGGACACCGACCTCGCCGGACAGCTGATCGAGAAGTGGTACATGACAGACCGTCCCGCGCTCGAGGCCGCGGCGGCGGCATTACTGGCGGTCGACCTGCCGACGCTGGGCGACCGGCGACTCGCGGCCCATCTGCGGGCCGCCGCGCAGCTGTTCGGGGACGGCACCCGGTTGCACTTCCTCCTGACCGGGCCGATCAACCTGGCCATGGCCGATCTGGCGTTCACCTGCCGGGAGCTGCTCGGCTGGTCGGACCTGCAGGTGTTCGCGTTGGTCAGCGGCCTGTCGGTGCGTTCCACCGGTCCGGCACACGCGCTGGCCGAGGTCGCCGCACTGGCGGGCACGCGACCCGACGTGGGTGTGGCGATCCGGAGCGGCGCGAGCATGGCGGAGCTGGCCGACCTCGACCCGGAGTTCGGGGACGCCCTGGGCCGGTACCAGTCGACGTACGGCGCGCGGGCCCTGCGCTACGAGCTGGAGCACCCGACCATGGCAGAGGTCCCCGAGATCACCCTGCGGGCGCTGGCCGCGCAGCTCGACCTCGGATACGACCCCCGTACCGAGGTCGACGCGCTGTCCCGGACGCGGCAGGAAACCGCCACCGACGCCCGCCGGCGACTCACCGGCGCGGCCCGGGAGCGGTTCGAGACGGCACTGGCCCGGGCATCCCGGGCCTACCCGGTGCGCGAGGACAACGAGACCCACACCACCAGCGTGCCGCTGGCCGTCCTGCGGTACGGGCTGCTGGAGCTCGCCCGCCGGTTGCTGCTGCGCTCGGCGATCGGTGAACCGTCGGACATCTTCTTCCTCACGCTGACCGAGGCGCTCGACGCGTTGCACGGGACGGACGACGGTGGTACCCGGGCCGCCACGATCAGCCGACGGCGGGCCGAGAGGCGTTGGATCCTCGACCATCCCGGGCCGGCCAGCTACGGCGTGAAGCCTCCGCCGCCACCGGATTTCACCGGACTTCCCGGGGCGTCCCGGTTCCACAACACGGCGATGGTCTGGGCGGTCGACCAGATCTTCGCGGCGAGCGCCGCGGCCGAGAACAGCGCCCGCCCGTCCGGGGACGTCCTGACCGGCACCGCCGCCTCCGCGGGCCGCGCCACCGGGCCGGTCCGGATCATCCACGACGAGAGCCAGTTCGCCCTGATCCGTCCCGGGGACGTGCTGGTCTGCCCGGTGACCTCGCCGGTGTGGTCGGTCCTCTTCCCGTCCATCTGCGCCCTGGTCACCGACACCGGCGGCATCCTGTCGCACCCGGCGATCATCGCCCGGGAGTACCGGTTGCCCGCTGTCGTCGCCACCGGCAACGCCACCTCGGTGTTGGCCCAGGGGCAGTTGGTCACGGTGGACGGAACCACCGGTCTTGTCCATCCGCACCCCTGACCGGCAGCTCCCGCCGGGCGGTTCCACGACACGGCGTCCATGTCGCGATACGTAGTGCGACGGATGGTGCCGCCTGATCCGGCACGGCAGCATCTCCCTGCGAGGTCACCCCGACGGCCTCGCTGCGTTCGGGCTGGTGCTGGTCGCCGGGGGGGCGATCAGCGCCGGCGCCGGGCAGTGGTCCGGCAGGTCGGGCGGACACGCGACCGACCGCGCGGTGCGGTGTCGCGTTTGTCTCGGTGGGGGCCGGGCGTCCCCCGCCGCCCGTCGTCGGTGGACGTGCACGGGCCGTGAGGCACACACCCGGTTGAGAGGCCCGGCCTCCTGACATCCGTCAGCGTCGGACGCCGCGGACGTCGTGCACCAGGTCCGAGCCGGAGCCGAGACCCTGCTGATCGGGGACGAGAGCAGCGGCGGCGTCGCGGTCGTCCTCGAAGCCCCGCTGCACGCCGGCGGTCAGCTGCTCGAGCTGACGGTCCAGTTCGGGTCGGCGCGACGCCGGGGCCACGGACCTCAGGTCCTCCAGGGCCGCCCGCAGTCGCCGCGCGACCTGCGGGGACCTGGCGCCGACGATGTGGAGCTCGTCGAAGGCGAGGCGGACATAGCCCGTCCAGTCCAGAGCGGGGACGACCAGCCGCAGCACCCCGGACCGGTCGTGGTGCGCACCGGTGGGGATGGTGCGGTTCGCCAGCTGGCGGAGCGCATCGTGCAGCCGGTCGACGGCCTGCACCGTCGTGGTGGGGTCGCCGAAGGGGTCGGACACCCCGCGTTCGGCGATGTCGACGAGCTGGCGGAACCCGTACGCCGGGTCCTCCGGGTAGGAGCGCTCGTTCCCCAGCGCCACCAGGTCGGCGACGTGGGGCCGGTCCAGTCGGGAGCCGTCGCCGGCGTCGACCAGCAGCAGCGGCGCCCCGGCGCAGACGAAGTCGCCCATCGCCGGGACCATCCGCAGGGTGCAGTCGGCGGCCGTGGCCGCTGCGACCAGCCCCGGGATGTCGATGCGGACGACGACACCCGGTTCCGGGGCCGGGATCACCCGCGGGTCGGGGTCGGGTCGGGCGGCGGGACCGGCGGGGTACGCGCGGTTCAACTCCTCGTGCAGGTGATCCCCGACGAGGTCGATGAGCCCGGCCACCCGCAGCGTCTGACCGGCATGGTGGACGTAGAGCACGAGGGCGATCACGCTGCCCAGCATGAGCAGATAGGCGAGCAGCATGGTCAGCCCGGGAACGTAGCCTTCGCCTCCGTCGGCCGAATCGTCCACCCGCGGGAGGGCGAGCAAGGCGTAGACCAGGGTGGCCGCGAACAGGCCGTGGGTGTACTGGCTCGTGCGGTCGTGCAGCAGCGCTCCCACGATCCGGGGCGAGAACTGTCCCATCGCGAGTTGCACCGCCACCGTGATGACGGTCAGCACCAGCGTGATCAGCGTGACCAGCGAGGTGACGATGGTGCTGAGCACCGTCTGCGCCGCGCTGGGTGAGCCGGTCACCCAGCGGGGCACCAGGTCGTTCCCGGTGGCCCGGTCGATCGCGGCGGCGGCGACGCAGGAACCGACCCCGGCGGCCAGGCACAGCAGCGGAACCAGCCACAGGCTGTTGCGCACCGCGAGCAGCAGCTTCTGGCTGGTCACCGCGGTCGGGCCGGGCCGCCGGCACCGCGGGCCGCCTGCACACCCTTCCGTGGTGTGCACCCGGAGGTGGCATCCCTCCGGAGGAACGGCAGGTCGGGGCGCCCGACCCGCCGGTGCACCGGCGCGCCGAGGCCCTGGCCGGTCATGCCGGAGAGCCCGTCACGCCGTGGGGCTGGAAGACCGCACGGACGCAACCATCCTGCTTGTCCTTGAACATCCGGTAGCCCTGGGGCCCCTGGTCCAGCGGCATCACGTGGGTGGCGAGGTGCTCGGTGTTCAGCTCGCCGTCGGCGATGTGCTGCAGGATCCGGGGGATGTAGCGGTGCCCGTGCTGCTGGGCGCCCCGCACCGTCATGCCTTTGTTCATGATGGCGCCGAAGGGGAACTTGTCGACCACTCCGCCGAACACACCGAGCGCGAACAGGCTGCCCCCCTTACGGCAGGCGTAGATCGCCTCGCGCAGCGCGGTGGGCCGGTCGGACTGCAGCCGCAACTGTTGCTTGAGCTGGTCGTACAGGTACTGGGGACCCGTACCGTGCGCCTCCATCCCGACGGCCTCGATGCACACGTCGGGGCCGCGGCCGCCGGTGCGTTCCTTCAGCTCCGCGAGGACGTCGTCCTTGGCGTAGTCGAGGGTTTCGGCGCCGATGTACCGACTCACCTGCTGCAGGCGTTCGGGTAGCCGGTCGATGACGATGACCTGTTCGGCACCCATGAGCATCGCGCCGCGGGCCGCCATCTGCCCGACCCCACCGGCACCCCAGACCGCGACGGTGTCCCCGGGTGTGATGCCGGCGAGGTTCGCTCCGGTCCAGCCGGTGGGGGCCGCGTCGGAGGCGAACAGTGCCGCCAGGTCCGACACCCCGTCCGGGACGGCGAACGCGCCCTGGTCGGCGTAGGGCACGCGCACGTACTCGGCGTGGCTGCCGGCGAACCCGCCGAGGGCGTGGCTGTAGGCGAAGCAGCCACCGATCGAGCTGCCCCACATCCCCTCGGTCAGGCCCGGGTTGGGGTTGCCGTTGTCGCACAGCGAGAACAGCTCCCGTGAGCAGTACCAGCACTGCCCGCAGGCGATGAACGAGCAGACGGTGACCCGGTCGCCCACCTTGTGGTTGCGAACGGCCTTGCCGACCTCGGCGACCTCGCCCATGAACTCGTGGCCGAGGACGTCCCCGGCCCGCATCGTCGGGATGTAGCCGCCGAGCAGATGCAGGTCGGACCCGCAGGTCGTGGTCAACCGCACCTTGAGGATGATGTCGCGGTCGTTGAGGATCGTGGGGTCGTCGACCGTCTCGACGGCGGTCTCGTTGACCCCGGTCCAGCACAGCGCCTTCACAGCACTCCCTCCCCACCGGCGCGCCTGGTCGCCGCGTCCACGACGGCTCCGGTCGGGGTGAGCTTCCGCCGGCCGTGCGGCGCAGGATCCACACGCAACACCTCCCCGACCTCGATCAGTTGCTTGGCTTCGCGGAGTGCGGCGCGGACCTGCTGACGAGGGTCGTCGCCCGACAGCCGGGCGGCCGCGGATGCCGCTCCACGGGGTTCCGGGCCGCGGAGCCGGGCACGCAGCTCGCTGCCCTTGTCGCCCGGTGCGGGGCGCACCTGGACCTCGACGAGGTCGCCGAGCGCGGCCAGCGGGGCGGGTACGCGGTTGTCGGGCATGACGTCCTGCGGGCTCCGGTTGACCGTGACGGCCCGCCACCGCGAGCGGGATTCACCGGCCGCACCGGCAGGTCCGGCCACCCGCCGCTGGATCCGCCGGACCAGGGCCGCGGCGCCCGCTCCGACGGCCAGGACCGCGGTGCCGATCGCCCGGCGCGTCATCGGGCGTCACCCGCGGCGGCACCGACGCCGGCGAGCGTCTGCACAATCGTCCGACAGAATGCGGGCAGGTCGTCCGGGGACCTGCTGGTGATGAGATTGCCGTCGATGACGACCTCCTCGTCGACCACGGTCGCACCGGCGTTGCGCAGATCGGTGCGGATGCTGGGGAACGACGTCAGGGTCCGCCCGGACACCACACCGGCCTCCAACAGGGTCCACGGTCCGTGACAGATCGACGCGACCGGCTTGTCCGCCGCCATGAACGCGCGGACGAAGGTGACCGCCGCCTCGTCGACCCGCAGTTTGTCGGGGTTGACCGTCCCGCCCGGCAGCAGTAACGCGTCGTAGTCGTCCACCGACGCCGAACGCACCAGCGCATCGACGTCGAACGTGCCGGCCGCGTCGAGGTCGTTGTCGCGCGCCTGGATCTGCCCGTCGTGCAGCGAGAGCAGCTCCGTTCTCGCACCGGCCCGGTCCAACGCCTGCCGGGGCTGCTCCAGCTCCACCCGTTCCACACCGTCCGCGGCCAGGATCGCCACCCGCCTGCCGTTGAGTTCGCCTGTCATGATCTCTCCTTCGCCGTGCTGGGTTCCCGCCGTGGTGGTCGAGGGTCGCGGTCGCGGTCGGGGGCGCGGCCAACCTGTGCGGTTCACCGGGGCGGACGGCGGTCGAGGGTCCGACCGCCGTCCGCGCACCGGCTCAGGTGTCGACGGGCGGTCAGGCCTTGGACAGCGCCGGCTTGAGCACGACCTTGGTCCAGCCGTCGTCACGGGCGTCGAAGTGGGCGTAGGCGTCGGGCCCCTCGTCCAGCGAAAGCTCGTGACTGACGATGAAGGAGGGGGTCGCTCTGCCGCCGGCGATCAGGTCCCGCAGCCGCCGGTTGTACTTCTTGACCGGGCACTGGCCCGAGCCCATCGTCTGCCCCTTGAACCAGTGCAGGCCGTAGTCGAACGCCACCTGACCCTGCTTGGCCAAGTCGTCGACGCCGCCCGGGTCCTGCGGGACGTAGACACCGACGGAGCCGATGCCACCGGTGAACCGCACGGACTTGACCAGGTTGTTCAGCGTCATGCTCGGGTCCTCCGAGCCCTGCGGGTCGTGGGCCTGGTATCCCACGCACTCGCAGCCCCGGTCCGCACCCAGTCCCATCGTCTGGTCCAGGACGGCCTGGACGGGGTCGGTCGAACTGTCGTCGATCGCGATCGCGCCGATGCTCTCGGCCAGGCGCAGCCGGTCGGGGTGCCGGTCGACCACCATCACCTTCCCGGCCCCCTTGAGCATCGCCGAGTAGGCGGCCATCAACCCCACCGGGCCCGCCCCGTAGATCACGACCGAGTCGCCGGGGACGACGCCGGCCAGCTCCGTGGCGTGGTAGCCGGTCGGGAAGATGTCGGCCACCATGACGTAGTCGTTCTCCTTCTCGACCGCGTCCTCGCCCAGACGCAGGCAGTTGTGATCGCCGTAGGGCACCCGCAGCAGCTCGGCCTGCCCGCCCTGCCAGGGACCCATGTCGGCGAAGCCGTACGCAGCCCCGGCCAGCTGCGGGTCCGGCTGGGTGGTCAGGCAGTAGTTGGTGAAACCACGCTCGCAGTTCTTGCAGAACCCGCACGAGACGTTGAACGGCAGCACCACCCGCTCGCCGACCTTGACCTTGTCCACTCCGTTCCCGACCTCGATCACCTCGCCGAGGTTCTCGTGGCCGAACCACCGGCCGGTCTCGAAATCGGTACGGCCCTCGTACATGTGCAGGTCCGACCCGCAGATGTTCGTGGTCGTGATCCGCACCAGGACATCCGTGGGACGCTCGATCGTGGCGTCCGGGACCTCCTTCACGCTGACCTGCCGCGGCCCTTCGTAGACCAGTGCCTTCATGTCTGCTCCTTCTCCGATGTCGTGCTCGGCTTCCGGATACCGGGGTACCGTCGACGGGTACCCCGGGCCTCACCTGCGCCAGCCAACCCCCATCCGCGCCGCGGCACATCGGTAGAACGACCGACACAGCCGCCTGTGGCGGCGGAAGCGGCGGATCCATGTACCGATCGAAGAACGCCGGACTCATCGCGGCCGACGTGTCCCGGATCGCCGCCAACCCCGACAGCCCGCGGTCTGTACATCCCCTCCGCTCTGCTGTGAGACGGTGACCGATCCGGTCGCCCTCCGGTGACCTCGTCCTCACGTCCCCCGGTCGCGGGCAGCTCCAGCCGACAGGGACCCGTGGCGTGCTCGCGACCTCGTCGGAGCCACGCTGCCGACCGGCACGAAGGTTCCGAACCCCGGCTGGGACCGCGCCCCTCCCCGTCGGTCGTCACGGTGCCGGGGGCGGCAGGGGCCGTGATCGCTCCGTCGGCGAGGCTCCGGGCCGACACACCGGTTCCGGCTCGTGTCCACGACACGAGGGTCCCCGGGGAGTGCGCGCCCGCGGCTCAGACGGCTCCGGTGAAGTCGTGCTGCCGCCAGGCCTCGTAGATGACGATCGACGCGCTGTTGGCCAGGTTCAACGACCGCCGGCCGGCCAGCATCGGGATCCGCACCCGGTCGGTGACCTGCGGCATGGACAGCACCGACTCCGGCAATCCGACCGACTCCGGACCGAACAGCAGCACATCGCCGGCGCGGTAGGCGATGTCGGTGTGCCGGGTGGTGGCGCGGCCGGTGTAGGCGAAGACCCGCTCCGGACGCAACGCCGCCCAGGCGGTCGTGAGATCGGGGTGCACGGTGACATCGGCGAGGTCGTGGTAGTCCAGGCCGGCGCGCTTGAGCTTGCTGTCGCTCAGATCGAAACCCAGCGGTTCGATCAGGTGCAGCTCGCACCCGGTGACGGCGGAGAGCCGGATCGCGTTGCCGGTGTTGGGCGGGATCTCGGGCTGGAAGAAGACGACTCGGAACACCGGCCCACCCTACGGTCCGTGCCGTAGGTTGCCCGCCGACCCTGAGGTACATCGCACACCGGTGGCGGCACGCCCGGGTTGAGATGGGGCGGTGGCCCCGACCAGCATGGGGGGATGAGCGACACACCGAACGGCCCTACCCGTCCCGCGCCGTCGTCCCCCGCCGGCGCCCGCAGCGATCTGCCCCCGGTGCAGGAGACCGAAGGCGTCAGCCTGATGGGCGCGCTGCGCAACCTCGACCTCAAGGCCCGCCCCGACCTCAAGCGCGCCGTGCCCGCGCTGCTCGTCGCCATCCTGGCGTTCGTCTGCGGGTCCAACCTGGGCGGGTTGAACCGGCAGGTCGACGCCGACGTCTCGCTCTTCGGCTGGGTGCTCAACATCCCCGCCGGCTGGGTGATCGTGCTCGTCCTCGGACTGGCCGTGGTCTTCGTGGTGTTCGGCGTGATGGCGGGCCGGGCCGTGGCACGTGAGCTGTCGCGGGTCAGCACCGGCCGCGCCGGAGTGGCCGCCGGGTCGGCGATCCGGCTGATCTGCCTGATCCTGACCTACCTCACCGTGGGACTCGGGCTGCTCGCCCTGCTGCAGGTCGATCTGGGCAACCTGCTGGTCGGTGGTGCCGTCACCGGTGTGGTGATCGGTATCGCCGCCCAGCAGACCCTCGGCAACTTCTTCGCCGGTCTCGTGTTGTTCTTCGCCCGGCCCTACGTTCCGGGTCAGCGCGTCAAGGTGCACAGCGGCGGCCTCGGTGGCCCGTTCATCGGCGTCATCGTCGGTGCGGGCCTGCTCTACACCTTCATCGAGACCAGGGCCGGCGTGGTCAGCCTGCCGAACGCCGGTCTGCTGGCCTCCGCCATCGGTCCCCCCGACGACGACGCCGACGACGACGCGGTCGAGCCCGCCGAGACGGACACGGACACGGACACCACCCGCACGGACACCACCCGCACGGACACCGACGCCGGTCCCGCTCCGGACGACCAGGGCGCCGCGACCGGCCGTCCGCCGCTCCCGCGCTGACCGGCCGGGACCGCCGTTGCCGGCGTCCGGTGCCCGACGAGCGGACCCCGTCCACAGTGCCCCGCATCACCGGGTGACGTCGCTAACGTCGTACCGTGCCGGACGTCTGCCGGCAACACGGGTGCCGCAGGCTTGACCGATGACCGACTCCCCCATGACCCGCCACGTCACCGCCGACATCGATCTCGACGTCACCGCACCCGGAAAGATCGTCTACCAGATCGCGGTCGCCCGGGCCCCCGGCCTGACCGTCGACGAGAACCTCACGCTCACCCTCGACGGGTCGCCGTTGACGCCCCACGAGGTGGTCGGCGTCGCGGGCTCCCGGTTCCACGTCGTCGAGCCGGCGACGACCGGAAAGCTGCTGCTGTCCTATCAGGCCACCGTCACCGGCCGGGCGGACGCTCCCGAGGCCGACGAGGCGCAGCTGATCGAATACCTGCGGCCCAGCCGCTACGCCGAGTCCGACAAGCTCGCCGCCATCGCCTTCCGGGAGTTCGGCCACCTCTCGAGCACCGAGGAGCTGCTCGGTGGTATCGCGGCCTGGGTGGGCGGGCACCTGAGCTACGTCTCCGGAAGCAGCGACCCCATCGACGGCTCCGTGGACACCTACCTGCTCGGTCAGGGCGTGTGCCGCGACTACGCGCACCTCGTCGTCGCCTTCCTCCGCGGACGCGACATCCCCGCCCGCCTCGTCGCGGTCTACGCCCCGGGGCTGGACCCGATGGACTTCCACGCGGTCGCCGAGGCCTACGTCGACGGGCGGTGGCGGGTCGTCGACGGCACCCTGCTCGCCCCCCGGTCGACGTTGCTGCGCATCGCCACCGGCCGCGATGCCGCCGACACCGCCTTCCTGGACAACTTCGGCGGCGGCATCCGGTTCAACGGCGCCACCGTCACCGCTACGGTGGACGGCGCCCTGCCGTCCGACGACCCGCGGACGCTGGTCACCCTGGGCTGAGCCGTCGCCGGCCCGCCCCTGCGAGGACGGAGCACCGACGTGTCCGACCATGTCGACGTGCTCATCGTCGGGGCGGGCCTGTCCGGCATCGGGACCGCCTGCCGGCTGGTCCGCGAGTGCCCGGACGCCACCTTCGCGGTGCTGGAGTGCCGCGACGCCACCGGCGGCACCTGGGACGTGTTCCGCTACCCCGGGGTGCGGTCGGACTCCGACATGCTCACCCTGTCGTACGACTTCCGGCTGTGGCCGCACGACGGGACCCTCGCCGACGGCGCCGCCATCCTCCACTACCTGCGGGAGACCGCCGCGGCCTACGGGATCGACCGGCGCGTGCGGTTCCGGCACCGCGCGGTCGCCGCGTCGTGGTCGAGCGCCGACGCCCGCTGGACCGTCACCGTGCGGGACGAGAACCGTGGCTCCGAAACCATTGTCACCTGCAGCATGCTCTCCGTGTGCACCGGTTACTACCGGCTCGACCGCGGCTGGACGCCGGACTTCCCGGGCCTGTCGGACTTCGCCGGCCCGGTCGTGCATCCGCAGCACTGGCCGGACGGTCTCCCGGTCGAGGGCCGCCGGGTCGCCGTGATCGGCAGCGGCGCGACCGCGATGTCGATGGTGCCGGCGCTCGCCGCGGCGGGCGCCCGGGTGACGATGGTGCAGCGCACCCCGAGCTGGGTCGCCGCACTGCCGTCCCGGGACCGCGGGGCCGACGCGGCGCGTCGGCTCCCCCGGCGCCTCGCGCGACAGGCGTTGCGGTGGCGCAACATCGTCGTGTCCGTCGCGACCTACCAGCTCAGCCGACGGCGCCCGGCGGTCCTGGAGCGGATCCTGCGGCGCGGTGCGCTGCACCACCTGCCGCCCGCGGTCGTCGACGCCCACTTCACCCCCGCCTACCGCCCGTGGGACCAGCGGCTGTGTCTGGTGCCCGACGGTGACCTGCTGGACCTGGTCGCCGACGGCACGGTGGAGCTGGTCACCGACACCGTCGAGCGGTTCGGGCCCGGCGGGCCGGAGCTCGGCTCGGGGCGGCACGTCGACGCCGACATCGTCGTCACCGCCACCGGTCTGGAGATCCTGCTGGCGGGCGGCATGCACCTGACCGTCGACGGCCGCGACGTCGATCCGGCGTCGACGGTCGGCTGGAAGGCGATGATGCTGTCGGGGGTGCCGAACCTGGTGATCACCGTCGGCTACACCAACGCGTCCTGGACGCTCAAGTCCGACCTCGTCGCGGGTCACCTGTGCCGACTGTGGAAGCACCGGCAGCGGCACGGTTGGACGACGGTGGTGCCGGACACCCCGGCGCTGCGGCCCGACGAGCTGCGGCCGATGTTCGACCTGCGGTCGGGCTACGTCCTGCGCAGCCGACATCTGTTGCCGCGACAGGGCCCTCGGGGGCCGTGGAGGTCACGGCAGAACTACCTGCGCGACCGGCCGTCGGTCCGCCGCGGCCGCCTGACCGACGGGTTGACCTTCTCCCGCGCGGCGCCCTGAGCGCGTCAGCGCCGCCGCGGCACCTCGAGGGCCACGACGAACTGCCCGCCACCGGGCTCCACCGACGCCGTCAACGGCATCCCCGGAGTCAGCCGGGAGAAGCGGTCGACGAGCCAGGCCGCGGTCTCGTCGGCGTCGGACCGGCTCGGGCAGCGGGCGACGACCTCCCGCCCGCCTTTGCGTGCCAGCCGTTCGGCCACACCGGTCAACGACGCCGGATCCGACACGAACAGCCGTTCCGGCCACGGGACGACCGCGGCGACCGCGCCCTTGCGGGTGTTGCACGCCCGGTGCGCGAGGCGGTCGGCCGGGTCGACGCCGCTGTTCTTCTTCGCCTTGGCCGCGGCGGCTCCGCGGGTGTCCACGCTCGGTCCACGGCCGTCGTTGACCGACATGTCGCGGTCGACCGGCTCGTCGCACAGCCAGCAGCGCCAGCCGTCGCGGTCACCGACCTCGTCTAGGGTGCTCACGGGCGGATGCGGGAGCAGGAGGACGACATCGGCCGAGCCTAACCGCCGCCGTCTGCGAGGATGACCCGATGTCTGCGCTCCCGGTGCCGCCGCCGTCCGCCCGCGAGCACTTCATCGCCGGTCTGCCCAAGGCCGAGCTGCACGTGCACCACATCGGCTCGGCGTCGCCGCAGACCGTGGCCCGGCTCGCCGCCGCGCACCCGGGCTCGCCGGTGCCCGCCGATCCGGAGGCGTTGGCCGCGTACTTCACCTTCACCGACTTCGCGCACTTCATCGAGGTGTACCTGTCCGTCGCCGATCTCGTCACCGATGCCGGCGACGTGTGGACGCTGACACACGGAGTCGCCGCCGACATGGCCGCGCTGAACATCCGGTACGCCGAGCTCACCGTCTCCCCCTACTCGCAGATCAGCCGGGGCATCCCGGCCGAGGCGTTCGTGGAGGCCATCGAGGACGCCCGCACGACCGCCGAACGCGACCTGGGGATCGTGCTGCGTTGGTGCTTCGACATCCCGGGCGAGTCCGGGCTACCGGCCGCCGAGGTCACCGCCGACGTCGCCACCCGGCTGCGGCCGGACGGTCTGGTCAGCTTCGGGCTGGGCGGCCCCGAGATCGGGGTGCCGCGGCCCCAGTTCGGGCCGTACTTCGACCGGGCCCGGGCAGCCGGGTTGCACAGCGTCCCCCACGCGGGCGAGACGACCGGCCCGCAGACCGTCTGGGACGCCATCACCGTGCTCGGTGCCGAGCGCATCGGCCACGGCACCACGGCGATCCAGGACCCGCGGCTGGTCGAGTACCTGGTGGAGCACGACATCCCGCTGGAGGTGTGTCCGACCTCCAACCTGGCCACGCGCGCGGTGTCCTCGCTCGCCGAGCACCCGCTGCCCGCGCTGGTCGCCGCCGGAGTGCCGGTCAGCATCTCCTCCGACGACCCACCGATGTTCTCCACCGACCTCAACCGCGAGTACGCCGTCGCCGCCGACCTTCTCGGCCTGGACGACGCCGGCATCGCCGAGCTGGCCCTGGCGGCGGTCCGTCAGTCGTTCGCCCCGGACGACGTGAAGGTCAGCCTCGCGGCGGAGATCACCGCCTACCGGGACGGTTCCGCCGGCTGACCGACGGTCACCCGGGCCGGCGGGCGAAGGCCGGTGCGTGCTCCGGGAGCGCCCCCACCCCGACCAGCCGGGCCGGGATCGCCTGCAGGAACGGCAGTCGCGCCACGACGCGCAGACCCCACGGCATCCGGGTACCGCTCCCGCGGCCCGACAACGCCGCCCGGATCACCGTGCGGTGCGCGATCCGCTGACCGCCCTGGGTGATCGCGACCGGCCACCACCGGCGGCGGTGCACGCGGACGGCCGCCCGGTCGACCGCCGCCGGATCGGGAGCCGCGACGCGCAGCACCGGAGCGAGGAAGCGGGCCGCGGCGACCGCGTCCTGGACGGCCAGGTTGATGCCGACGCCGCCCACCGGCGACATCGCGTGCGCCGCATCGCCTATGCACAGCAGTCCCGGTGCGGACCAGCGGTGCAACCGGTTCAACGCCACCCGGAGCAGCTTCACGTCGTCCCACGCACGCACGCCCCGCACCCGGTCACCGAGCCAGGGGTGCAACTCGCGCAGCGCCTCCTGCAGCTCGGTCACGGGCACCGACCGGCGCTGGGCGTCGTCGCCGGCGGGCAGCAGGTAGGCCACCTGGTAGTGGTCACCGCGGTCGAGCAGGATGACCATCCGGCCGCCGGACACCCGGGCCAGCGCGCCCGCCGGGTCCTGCTGGTCCCCGCGGGGCAGCCGGAACCACCACACGTCCATCGGCACCCGGAAGTCACGCAGCGGCAGCCCCGATCCGGTGCGCAGCACCGAGTCCCGTCCGTCGCAAGCGACGACGAGGTCCGCGGTCAGCTCGTGGGTGCCGCCGTCGGCGTCCGTCCACCGCACGCCGGTCACCCGCCCGCGGCTGCTGATCGTGCCGTCGACGCGGGCGCGCCGCAGCAGGGTGAAGCCCGGTTCGGCGGCGGCCGCGCGGGCCAGCAGGTCCAGCAGGTGCCACTGCGGCACCATCGCGATGAACGGGTGCGGTTGCCGCAGCCGCGACAGGTCCGCCACCGGGGCCTCGCCCGCGTCCAGGATCACCGACGCCCGCTCGATCGGCTTCCAGGGCAGCTGTGAGAACTCCGGCCACAACCCGAGCTCGTCCAGCAGGGTCATCGTGGACGGATGCACGGTGTCGCCCCGGAAGTCGCGGAGGAAGTCGGCGTGCTTCTCCAGGACGGTGACGTCCACGCCCGCCCGCGCCAGCAGCAGCCCCAGGAACAGCCCCGCCGGCCCGCCGCCCACGACCGCGCAGGTCGTCCGGGTGGGTGTGCCCATGCCTCCTCCTCCGGCGGCCGGGGACGGCGCCGGCCGGTTCCATCTCACCCCACCGGCCCAGGGGCGTCCACCGGCCGATTGGGTAATTGCTGCTCAGAAGCCGTCGCGGACGGCCGGTGAGCAGGAGGTCGATGTGGGAGTGTTCGGTGCGATCAGCGGTCAGGTCGCCAAGCGGGTGGCACCGACGGCGGGTGGCGGGTTGGTCCGTTCGATGCTCGAGAAGGCCATCGACGGCGGCGGACCGATCCCCGGGGCCGCGAAATCCGGTGACGCCGCCCTGCGCAAGGCCGGCGGTGACGTCGACGCGGCGATCGACGCACTGATCGCCCAGCACGTGAAGCTCTCGGGGGCGCAGGGCTTCCTCACCAACGTCGGTGGTGTGCTCACGATGGCCGCCACCATCCCGCTCAACATCGCCGGCCTGATCCTGCTGCAGTGCCACCTCGCCGCGTCGATCCTGCACGTCCGCGGCTACGACCTCACCCGGCCGGCGGTCCGGGACGCCGTGCTGGTCTGCCTGCTCGAGAACGACGCCCGCAAGGCGCTGTCGAAGTCGCAGGGGCTCACCATCAGCCCGGCGGCGTTGGCCACCGCCGACCCGCGACCGGAGACGCAGGACGCCATCGCCCAGGCCGTCACGACCCAGCTGATCGCCCTGACCGGCGGCAAGCAGATCGCCAAGTTCGTCGCCCGACGCATCCCCGTGCTCGGTGGCGCCATCGGTGGCGCCGGGGACGCGTGGGCGACGCGCAGCATCGGGCGGGAGGCCTCCAGGGTGCCGCCCGCGTCGGCGCTGAGCATCAGCGTCTGACCCGGACCCGCCGGATCCGCCGGCGGCCGTCACCTCAGGAAGGGATCGTCGTGGACGAACCGGACGGTGCCGACGCCGCGCGGCGGGCCGGGTGGGGCCTGTCACCGGAGTCCCCGGAACCGACGGGTGACCGGGCCCGCCCGGCCGGCGCGTCCGAGTCCCTCGTCCGGTTCCCCGGCGACCAGCCGCCGACCGGACCCTCCGACGGGCACGGTGTCGATCACTGGGTCGACCACCCGCGTCCGCTGGTGATACCGCGCCAGCGCGACCGCCCGGTCGATCCCTGACCACCGGTCCGCCAGACGGTACGCGCGCGTACGGCGTCGCCGGCCTCGGCCAGGTGCGGAGCACGGACAGGGGGCGCCGTCGGTACCACGGGGGGTGTGTGGGCCGGTTGCCCGATCCGTCGTGGAGCACCCCCGCACACAGGACGACCCCCGTCGGAGACGGGGGTCGGCAGTGGTGGTGCGCCATCAGGGACTTGAACCCCGAACCCGCTGATTAAGAGTCAGCTGCTCTGCCAATTGAGCTAATGGCGCCGGTGATCGTGACTGCTGCGTTGCTGTACGACCGAGAGATGACTCTACAGGGCGACCCCCGCGAACTTCAAAACGGCTGGTCAGCGCGGTGTCAGGCGTCCGACGAGCCGCCGACCGTCCGAGCGGCGGCGTCGCGGACGACGTCGGCCAGGTCGGACCGCTGCGCGTACGACCGCAGCTGGAAGGTCGCGCCGGTGCCGGTCCGCCGCAGCCGCCGGACGGCGGTCTCCACCCGCGCGGTGTCGCCGTTGGCGGCCAGCGCCGGGGCGATGTGGTCGACCAGGGCCGCCAGCTGCCGGTGGGCCGGCACCGCCGTAGTGGCGACCACGTCCACCAGGTCGTCGGCCATCCCCCACCGGGCGGCCCGCCAGGCGGCCGCCCGCAGCAGGCCCACGCTGACCGGCGCCGGATCGCGCCCGTCGCGCCATTCGGCGGCCGCGGTGTCCACCAGCCCGCGGGCCAGCGCGGCGATCAACAGGGCGTCGGCGATGTCGGTGCAGACGTCCGGCACCCGGATCTCCACCGTCGGGTAGTGCGACGACAGCCGGGCGTCGAAGTACATCATCCCCACGTCCATCGCCGCGCCCGACGCGAGCCGCTCGTCCATCGCCCGCCGGTAACCGTCGAGATCACCGAACGTCTCCGTGGGCCCGGCCGTCGGCCACAGGCCCCACATGATGCTGCGGTAACTCGCATAGCCGGTCAGCTCCCCGTGCCAGAACGGCGAGTTGCCCGAGATGGCGGTGAGCACCGCGAGCCACGGCCGGATCCGGTCCAGTACCGCCACCCCCTCCTCGGGGGACGCGACCGAGACGTGGACGTGCTGGCCGCAGGTCAGCTGCTGGCGGGCGAGAAGACCGAACTTCTGGGTCATCTCGGCGTAGCGCGCGCCGTCACTGATGGTGGGACGCACCTTGAACGGACTGGACGCGATGGCCACCACGTCCGCGCCGTGTCGCCGCGCCGCGGCGCTCATCTCGGTCCGCAGCCGGTGCACCTCGTCGCCGATGGCCGCGATCGAGGTGCTCGGTGCGGAGCCGAGTTCCACCTGTTCCTTCTTGAACTCGGGCTCGAACTGGTCCGGCCACGCCCGGGCGTCGGCCACCACCCGGTCTCCGACCGGCAGCGGGCGCATGGTGTCGGAGCTGACGACGAGCAGCTCCTCCTCGATACCGACGGTGCGCAAGCGACCCCCTCGTCCGTGCCCGGCGCTGACCCGGGGCGGGGTGAGCCTACAAACGGCCTGTTGCCCGGGGGTTTCGTCGTCGACCGGGGGGCTCCGACGCCCCGTGGGTGCTGGGCGGTCGCGCGTGGCACGCTGGGTCGATGGTGCGGGGACTCGGGATCGCGGCGCTGTGCGCGCTGCTGGCGTTCCTGGTGGCCGGGGTGGCGCCCGCCGACACCTCGGCCCGCGTCGACGCCGCCGCCCAGCAGGCGCTGGACGCGGTCACCACCGGAACCTTCGACCCGGGTCGCCCGGCCGGGTCCTTCCCCGCGGACTTCGGCGCGGTGATGGGATACGAACCCGTCGTGGTCACCAGCCGCGAGGGGAACCCCATCCTCATCAAGCCCACCGGCGACTGCTCGGCGTTCGCCGGTGAGACCCGGTACCTGTTCGCCCACGTCTGCATGGAGCACGACCTGGCCTACGACGTGCTGCGCTACTCCGCGGCGGTCGGTCGCCCGCTGCCCGCCGACAGCCGGCGTCAGGCCGACGCGATGTTCCGCCGCGAGCTGCATGCGAACTGCACCTGGTCCCCGTGGACGGGTGTGGACCTCGGCGTCTGTCACGCCTGGGCCGAGGGGTTTGCCGAGGCCGTCGAGTTCAACTCGTGGCGGCAGGGTTTCCGGCCCCCGCCACTCCACGAGTCGCCCCTGCGCTGGTCGCTGTGCTGCCTGCTGTTCGTCGTCCTGCTCGGCAGCCGGGTGATGATGGACCGGTTCGACCCGCACCGCACCCCGCTGACCGTCGGAGGGACCCGATGAGCACCGCCACCCGGCTGGCCGCCGACCTGGACCTGGCGCCGCTGCCGTCCGAAGGCGGTTGGTTCCGCCGCACCTCCGGGGAGCCCGACCGCTCGGTCATCCTGTTCCTCGTCGGGGACGGCGAGTTCTCCGCCCTGCACCGCCTCACCGCGGCCGAGGACTACCGGTATCTCGCCGGCGCACCTCTGCGCCTGCTGCTGCTCGACGACACCGGCTCCCGGGAGGTCGTCCTGGACGCCCGGCGCCCGGCGCACCGGGTCGAGCCCGGTGTCTGGCAGGGCTCGTCGTCCGACGGTGACTGGACCCTGGTGACCACCGCGGTGTCCCCCGCGTTCGACTGGGAGATGTTCGAGCTCGGCGAGCGGGTGGCGCTGCAGCACCGCTGGCCGGCGGTCGCTGGCCGGATCGCCGAACTCAGCCGGCCACCCGCCTGACCCGCGGGTCGGCCGGTGGCCGGCCGGTTCAGCCGAGCTCGCCGCGGATCCGGGACACCCGCTCCCGGACGTCGGCACGGACCGCGTCCTCGTCCAGCACGGTGACCCGCCGGTCGGCGACCAGGCGGCGCCCGGCCACGAACACGTCGGTGACGAGGGCGCCTGTCGCGGCGTAGGCGACGAACGAGGTGACGTCGGGAAGCGGGGTGCCGGTCGCGCCCGACACGTCCAGCACCACCAGGTCGGCCGGCTCCCCGACCCGGATGCGCCCGGTCCCGCCCGCCCGGGCCGCCAACGCGCCGCCGCGCGTCGCCCAGCCGAGGACCTCCGCGCCGGAGAGCACCGACGGGTCCTCGGCGACCCCGCGATGCAGGATCGCGCCCATCTTGAGCTCCTCGAACAGGTCGAGGGTGTTGTTGGACGCGACGGAGTCGGTCCCCAGCGCGAGCCGGACCCCGGCGTCGCGGTAGTGCGGCGCCGGCGCGATCCCGGCACCGAGCTTGAGGTTGGACACCGGGTTGTGCGAGACGGTGACGTTCGGCCGGGCGAGCAGCCCGATGTCCCCGTCCACCGGGTGCACGGCGTGCGCGACGTGGACCTGCGCGTCGAGCAGCCCGAGGTCGGCAACCAGCCGGATCGGCGAGACCCCGTGCGCGGCCAGCGCGTCGTCGACCTCACGACGCGTCTCGGACAGGTGGATGTGCACCCCGAGGCCGTCGTCGCGGGTCCGGCGGGCGACGTCCCGGATCAGCTCCGGCGGGCAGGTGTACGGCGCGTGCAGGCCGTAGCCGACGGTGATCAGTGGATGACCGGCGTACGCGGCGGCGAGCCGCGGGGTGTCGTCCAGGACGACCCGCCCCGGCCGGTCGTCGGCGTTCGGGAAGGCGACCGCGTCGTAGGCGAACACGGCGGGCGCCACGTTGGCGCGCATCCCGGACCCGGCCACGATGTCCAGCAACGCGTCATCCCACTGGAACATGTCGACGAAGCCGGTGGTGCCGGACCGCAGCATCTCCACCAGGGCCAGCCGCAGCCCGGCAGCGATGTCGTCGGCGGTCATCCGCAGCTCGAAGGCGCGGACGTGGGTCAGCCAGGTGTGCAGCGGGACGTCGTCGGAGTGCCCGCGCAGCAACGTCATGGCCGAATGCGTGTGGCCGTTGGTCATCCCCGGTATCACGACCCGGCCGCCGAGGTCGAGGTCGCCGTCCCGCGGAACGCCGTCGTAGGGCGCGAGACCGCCGACGTGGCCGTCGGGGTCGATGCTCAGCGCGGCGTTGCGGTGGACGACGCCGGGTTCGGCCAGGACGGTCGCGTCGACCAGGCGGGTCACGGTCGCGTCAGGCGTTCTTGCCCGACATGGTGACCCACTCGTCCCACGGCACGGCCCAGTCGTAGATGTCGCCGTCCTCGGCCGAGAGCGTCACGTCGGTGCCGGTGACCTCGACGGGGTCGCCCCACATCGCCGACTTGTAGTACTCCTCGGCGTGCGCGAGCGACAGGTTCACGCAGCCGTGGCTGACGTTGGTGTTGCCCTGCGCGTCGACGCTGTTGGGGTTGGCGTGGATGAACTCACCGTTGTCGGAGATCCGGACCGCCCACTTCTCCAGCTGGTCGACGTAGCCGTACTTCGGGTTGCTCATCAGCTTCTCCTCGAAGAACTCGTTCACGACGTGGATGCCGGAACGGGTCGTGAGGTCGGCGTTGGTGCCGCGGCCGTAGGAGGCCGGATAGGTCGCCACGGTGACACCGTCACGCTGCACCACGAGTTCGTGCGAGTTGACGTCGGCCTTGACGACCTGGTTACGCCCGATGGTGAAGTCGCTGGTGACGTCCTCCCGGCCCCAGTAGCCGTCGCCGAAACTGACGCCGTAGACGTCGGCCTGGACGTGGACGGTCGTGCCGGCCGGCCAGTACTCCTTCGGCCGGTAGTCCAGCGCCCAGAGGCCGTCGTCGTGCTGGATCCACGCCCACGCACCCTCGACGGCCGGGGTGGTGGTGATCGAGATGGCCTTCTCGACGGCGGCCCGGTCCGCCGGCTCGACGCCGAAGCGGACCTCGACGGGTGCCGCGACGCCGACGGTCTCACCGTCGCCGGGGCTGATGATCGTGCGCGCGGTGTCGGCGGGATCGACGGTCGTCCACGTCCCGCTGATCGGGGTGGCGGCACCGGCGGCGTTCGTCGCGGACCCGGCGAGCGTGTAGGTCTTGCCGTAGCCCAGCTCCTCGCCCAGCGTCCAGGACGTCCGGTCGGCGTTCAGCTCACCGGCGACGACCTTGCCGTCGGGGTTGGTGAGGGTCAGCTCGGAGAGGGTGCCGCCGGTGACCGCGACGCTCATGGCGTCGGTCGGCGACAACTCGTCGGTGCCCAGCGCCGGCGTCGCCGTGACCTGGGCGGCCGGGACGGTCGGCGTCGTGGACGTGGACGTCGTGGACGTGGACGACGTGGGTGTGGACGACGTGCCGGTCGGGCCGGTGGCGGTGTCCGGGGTGGTGCCCGCAGCCGAGGTGGTCAGCGAGGAACCCACGGCCGGCGACGGCGTGGACACCTCCGACGGCCCTGACGTGCAGGAGACCAGCAGCGTCAGCGAGGTGGCCGCCGCGATCACGGACAGGAGAGGACGTGCGAACTTCATGGAACCGCCTTGCTCGTCATTCGCCGGTGCTGGTCGACCTGCAGGTTCGTTCACGATCGACACAGCTTCGGCATCGACGGGGCGGCACAACCGTCCAAGGTCTCAAGATAGCCGCCGGGGCGTCCCGAGCGGCGTGAAGTCGGCCACCGGGGTGTCGGGCAACCTCGACGGCCGGTGCCGCCATCAGCGGAAACAGGCGGCGCCGCAGCGCCGCCTGGATCAGCGCAGGAGCTTGCGGAGGATCAGCGCACCGACGACGATGCCCACGGCGATCAACGGGAACTTGATCTGCGGCTGCTGGACCTTGGTGAGGGCCTTGTCCTTGCTCTCGTTGGCGAGACGCTTGGGGTTGGCACGGACGGTCAGCTCGTCGACGGTGACCGCCAGGGCATCACGGGCGCGTTCGATCTCGGCCTGGATGGTGTCTGCGTCACGGGCCACAGTGGTGTTCCTTGTCCTCGGGTGTGTCCGGGAGTGATCACTCTCCCCCGGGCGCACGACTGCGCTCGAAGTCAATACCCTAACGCCATGACCACGACACCCCCCGCAAAGGGCGACACCGCCCCGGGCTTCACGCTCACCGACGCCGACACCAACGACGTCTCGCTGTCCGACTTCGCCGGCAGGAAGGTCATCCTGTACTTCTACCCGGCGGCGATGACCCCGGGGTGCACCACCGAGGCGTGCGAGTTCACCGCCGCCCGCGAGACCCTCGACACCGGCGGTTATGTCGTGCTCGGGGTGTCCCCGGACGCGCCCGACAGGCTGGTGCAGTTCCGGGCCAAGGAGAACCTCGACATCACCCTGCTGTCCGATCCGGACCACACCGTCCACGAGCAGTGGGGCGCCTGGGGCGAGAAGTCGCTGTACGGCAAGAAGATGGAAGGCGTGATCCGGTCCACGTTCGTCATCGACGAGAACGGCACCGTCGTGGAGGCGTGGCGCAACGTCAAGGCCACCGGCCACGTCGACCGGGTGCTGGCCAAGCTGGGCCTGTCGTCCTGATCCGTCGGCTCCCGCCCGGCGGCACGACCCGGTCTACAGTGGTGGCGCCGGACGGGTGAGTGTCCGGCGTGGGGCCGTAGCCCAATTGGCAGAGGCACACGGTTTAGGTCCGTGCCAGTGAGGGTTCGACTCCCTCCGGCCCCACGTTCGCACCTGCGCGAAGCCCCCACTCCTGTCCGGTATGCCCGGTTCGCGGGCATGTGCTGTCTGCGGTCGCCGAACGACGCCAGGTGCATACCGGCCCGACGTCGTGCGACCGGCCGGGCACCGCCTGCCTGTCAGGGGTGGCGAACGCCGGTTCGAGCTCTTGGAGTCGGTGGCGGAGCGCGTGGCGGCCGGTCGAGGGTGCGTTCGTCGCCGCGGTCGATCAGCAACTGGTGGCGACCTCCTGGGCGGTCGGCAGGGACATCCTGGATCGGCACTCCGAGCAGGGTTGGTACGTGCCCGGGCCATCTCCACCTGAGGCCCCTGCCGCTGTCCCGGTCTCTCAGCGCCCACTGCTCGAGTTCCGCTACGCGCCGCCCTCGCGACGATACGTAGCGCGACGGATGGTGCTCCCGGACCCGAAGGCGCAGCATTCCTCGAGCCGGGTCCCTCGCTCAAGGGTGTCCTGTGTGGAGGCACTGGTGCTTCTACACAAAGCTGCCCGCACCGGCTGCGAGCAAGAATTTCGCCATCGTCTTGAGGAGAACATGACGGACTGCGGTCAACCGCCCACCACCAGGTCGGATAAGCGGCGGGCGACTCTTCCCATGATGGTGGCGACGACCAACTTGCGCCCGGTAGGGGTTGACGCCGGAGCACCGCCCCCCGGTCCAACAGGAGGTGCTCCGGCTGCGGTCCAGGCGCCGCGGGACGCACTGTTCGTCGGGGCGGCATCGCTGACTGACCGTTCGGCGGTCGAGCCGGTGGGACGGTTCACGGATCCTGCTGGGGGTCTGGCGTCCGGCGCGACTGGCGCGGCTGAGTACCGCCCCATCGCACCTGAGTGCGAGGCGCCGTCGATGGATGGCCTTCGTGGATTCCCGACCGCGCGACGTGAGCGCATCGGATCCCGGTCATCGAAGGGTCGGTGGGGGCGTGGGTACCGGATTGGTCGCCCCATCGGTCATCACCGCTGTCCGCGTCGCGAGAAGCTCGCTGGCGCGGCGGATGTCGAACGACACCGGTGCGTCGGTCAGAACGGCAACAGATCCTACGTACCCTTCCGGCAGTCTCAGATCCGCCAGCGTGGCGGGAAGGCGACGCCCGCGGTATGTCAGCAGGGCGGGAGGCCGGTGAGCCCGGGTGACCCGCACCTCGGTCAGCGGGGCGGCTACGCCGTGGCCGGTTGCTTTGGCGACGGCTTCTCTGCGGCACCATTCGGTGGCGATCTCCGCCGCCGGACCGGTCACCTCGGTGAGACCGAGTGCGGCGCTGACGCTCTCGTCGAACCGGGCGGTTGTTTCCACGTCGACACCGACTGGTGCATGGCGGGAGACCGCCACGATGACGAGATCACCGCTGTGAGCGACAGAGAACTCGGCTCCAGCTGTGCGGGGTTTCCCATGGTCTCCGCCGCATTGGGAGCAGAGCCGCTCGATGACGACGGAGTTCGCGGCGATACCCAGCTCGTTGGCCACCGTCACCTTGGCCAGCACGATGCCGAGCGTGGTCCTGGCTCGATCCTCGTCGCGTCGAAGAGCAGCTATCCGCCTGACTTCGGCCGCGGTCAGCAGCGATTCGGCAAGCGAGGGCCGCGCTGACAGCGTCGCGTACCGCACGCGCGCGACTGTCGTGGCGTCGTGGGTGGTCTCCGGCACCACGCCAGGATCACTCTCGGACGCCGACGATGTCCACCTTCGGTGGTGACGCGCATGCGTGCCACACCTGCCCGTTCTCGGACACGCGTGTGTTCTGTCAACCGCTGCAATGTCGTACCGCCCACTGACGATGAGGAGTCCAGGTGGTTGTCCCCACCACAGCGCCGCACACCGATCCCATCGCGCGCACAGAGCCGGTTTTCGACACACTTCCTGTCGACCTTCTCGTGCACAGGGCGGGCGAGGCTCCCGACCGTCCCGCGTACACCCACCTGGTCGACGGCGAGCGGGAGGGAATCACCCTCACCTACGGTGACCTCGACCGACGTGCGCGGTCCATCGCTGCCGTATTGCGGGACGCTGGGGCGGCCGGCGAGCGCGTCGTGGTGATGGTGGCCGACGAGATCGGCTTCATCGAGTCGTTCTTCGGGATTCTGTATGCCGGTGCGGTCGCTGTGCCCACCTATCCCCCGTTGCGGTCGAATCACGTTCAACGCAGTCGGGGTGTCATCGTCGATTCCGGGGCACGGTTCCTGCTCGCCCCGGCCAAGACCATCGACATGTTCGCCGCCACCACCGACGCGCACTTCGCCGACCATCTGCGCGTCATCGCCTGGGAGGACCTTTCCGGACCAGGGGGCGATGAGCCGCCCACTTCGGTGCCGCCTGGGGCGCCGTGTTTCCTGCAGTACACGTCCGGGTCAACCGGGACACCGAAAGGGGTCATCGTCACCCACGGCAACATCGCTGCCAACGTGTCCATGATCGCTGCAGCATTGAACCTCGGCGCCGACGACCCCGTTGCGAGCTGGAACCCGCTGTTTCACGACATGGGCCTGATGACCGGAGTCTTCTTTCCGCTCTACACCGGCGGCCGGGCCTATCTGATGTCTCCGACCGCCTTCGTTCAGCGGCCCCAGAGGCTACTCCGGGCGGTGGCTCGGTACCGGGCCGCGCTGATCACGGGTCCGAATTTCTCGTATCAGATGCTCGTCGACTCCGTCAGCCAGGACGGACGCGATGAGCTGGATCTGAGTTCGCTACGAGTGGCGCTGAACGGGGCAGAACCGGTCAGGCGGGCGACGTTGGAGGCGTTCGAGGAGACCTTCACACCGTGCGGGCTGAGGCCGGGGACGATCATGCCTGCTTACGGGCTGGCGGAGGCGACGGTGTACGTATCGGGTGGCCCCGCTGGTCGCTCGTGGCGCTCTCACGTCGAACGGGACCTGGTCGGTCACGGGACCGGGGCTGCCGGTCAGGTCCTCCGCGTGGTGTCACTCGAGACCGGTGAACACTGCCCTGCCGGCGTCTCCGGCGAGATCTGGATCGCTGGGCCGCATGTGACGCCCGGCTACTGGAACCCTCCGGACCCGGACGACACGTTCGGAACGCTGCTTGAGGACGGCGTACCTGTGCGGTTCCTGCGCACCGGGGATGCGGGTCACCTCGACGAGAACGGCGAGCTGTACATCACGGGGCGGATCAAGGATCTGATCATCGTGCGCGGACGCAATTACTCGCCCGCCGACCTCGAACGGGTCGCCGAAGATGCGGCGCACCCGATCCGGGTCTCTGGCGCGGCGGCCTTCGCCGTGGAAGAGCCAGGCGACGACCGCGTCGTGATCGTTCTGGAGGTGAGGTCAGCCGGCGTCTCGAACGCTACGGGCGTTACACAGAGGGTCGTCCGGGCGGTCGGACGCGAGACAGGGGTGGTCGTCTCTGAGGTGGTCTTGTCTTCTACCCGGCTCCCCCGAACCACCAGCGGCAAGATCCAGCGGCACCGGGCCCGGGCCGACTATGTGCACAGCACTCGGAGTCAGGATGGTGGCCAGCAGTGAACCGCACCGACATAGAGCAGTTCGTGGTCTCGGCAGTCGCCGCCGCGTTGGGCGTGCCGGACGGCGAGGTGCCGGTCGAGGTGCCCCTGGATGAGCAGGGCATGGACTCGCTCGCCATGATCAAGCTCGCCTCCAGCTTGTCAGAGGTGCTCGGAGTGCCCGTCGACCCGACGCTGTGTTACGAGTACCCGGACGTTCCGTCGCTCTGCGCCCAACTGGCCCGCATGGCCGGCGGTGGCGCCGGGTCGCCAGTGCCCGTCGATCTCGGTCCACGGCGTGAGCGGTGGCTTCCGGGACCGTTCATCACCGCGCGGACACCATGGCAACGGCGATTGGCCACGGTGTGTGCGGAAGTGATCCACGTCGACCGGGTGGGGCTGTACGACGCGTTCCATGAATTGTTTCTCGGCGACGCGGCGGTGGTGGCCGCGTGGCGCCAGGCGTTGGAGGCGCTCGGGGTCGAGTGGACGGCAACGGTTGCTCGAGCCCCGCATGTGGCCGCGCTCGCAGACACCGTGGAGGCCGATCTCAAAGGCCACGCGGTGGCTCCTGAGCTGGCGGCCCCCAGCACGTTGGAAGACGAAGCCATGTTGCCCGACGACATCCGCCCGTCGCCGGCAGGAGCGGTTCCGTCGGGCATCGACACTGTGTTGCTGACCGGGGCCACCGGCTACGTCGGCGCCTACCTGTTGCACGAGCTCCTCCGGCGCCCAGATCTACGGGTGATCTGTCTTGTCCGGGCGCAGTCGGTGGCGGCCGGCCGGGACCGCATCGAGAAAAACATGCAGCGTTACGACCTGCCCTTCTCAGCCGCCGGATCCGAACGTGTGGAGGTCGTCCTCGGCGACCTGGCCGCACCGAGACTGGGTTTGACCGATGCAGTGTGGGCCGACCTCGCCTGTCGGTCTGACGTGATCGTCCACAACGGTGCCTGGGTCAATTTCGTCCTGCCCTACCAGCCCCTCAAACCCGTCAACGTGGGCGGGACCCTGGAGATGCTGCGCTTGGCTACAGGACAACGAACGATCCCGATGCACTTCATTTCGACGCTGTGGATCTTGGCGACCGATGACGACGGGCTCTCCCGCACTGTTCTGGAAGACGACACGACCGGGGACAGCGAGAACCTGCCGAACGGCTACGAACAGAGCAAATGGGTGTCTGACCGGCTCGTCCAGACAGCGATGCAACGCGGCCACCCCGCGTCCATCCACCGCCTTGGGCTCATGTCCGGCGAGTCCGCCGGCGGCCGTTACCACCAGGCCGGCGACTTCCTCTCCTGCTTCATCAAGGGCTGCCTGCAGATGGGGGCCATGCCGTCCCTGGACCAGGAGCTCGAGATGGTGCCCGTGGACTTCGCTGCCCGGGTGGTCGTCGACCGGGTTCTCGACCCGACTGTGTCCGGACGCTGTTACCACCTGACCCATCCGGACGCGGCCAACGCGACGGACGCACTGCCCGTCCTCCGAGACTTGGGATACCCCCTACGGGCTCTGGGGTGGGACGAATGGAAATCGGAGTTCCTTGGCCTGGGACCACGACTGGAGTCGAATGCGCTAGCTCCGTTCGTCGAGTTCCTCCGCCCTATTGCGCCTCACCAAACCGGATTACCACCTCTGGACCTCGCAAACTTCCAAGCCGCGGTGGCCTCCTCGGGAGCCCGGTGTCTGCCTTCGATGCAGCTGCTGAGAAGGTACGTGAACGACTTCCAGAGATCCGGATTCATCGAACGTCCCACACGAATGGACCGCTTGATGTAACCGATCATCATCGGCGCCCGCCCGCCCGCACGGCTTGCTGGCTTCGTGGACGCTCGTGAAGGCTGGAGCAGGGTTGAGGAGTCTCGAGGACAGAATCTGCTCTCATCCCACCAGGGCGGCTTCCCATCCCGCCGGGGCGGCATCATCGCGACGGCCGCATAATCGGCGCGTGCAGCAATGAGGTTGCGCGATCGGATGGGCAACCCCGCCGGCTCGGATGCCTTCGAGGGTCAGCACGTCAGCCCATCCCGTATCCCCTCGGAGTCTCAGGCCGATGTCATTCCGAGGCAGGCGCTTGGGTCGGTGGGCGGTTGTTGAGGACCCAGGTGCGGGTGTTGACGAATTCACGGATGCCGGCCTGGGCGAGTTCGCGGCCGTACCCGCTGCGGCGGGTCCCGCCGAAGGGCATCCGCACGTCGGAGGCGACCACGGCGTTGACGAAGCAGGCGCCGGAGGTGATGCGCTTCCCGACGGCCACCCCGGCGGCGGAGTCGGACGTCCACACGCTCGCAGCGAGCCCGAAGGGGGTGTCGTTGGCGATGCGGACGGCGTCGTCGATGTCGTCGGCGACGATGACCGCAGCGACGGGGCCGAAGGTCTCCTCGTCGTACACCGGCATCCCGGGGGTGACGCTGCCGAGAACGGTGGGAGCATAGTAGTTCCCGGCCAGCGCCGACTCCCCCACGAGCTTGTGCCCGCCGGTGAGGACGGTGGCGCCGGCGGCGACGGAAGCCTGCACCTGCCGGTCGATGCCGTCCACGAGGTCCGCCCGAGCCATCGGTCCGATGTCGGTGCCGGGCTGTTCCGGATCCCCGATGGTGAGGGCTTCGACCGCGGCGACGAACAGCCGGGTGAACTGGTCAGCGACCGGGGCTTCGACGATGAACCGCTTCGCCGAGATGCAGCTCTGGCCACCGTTGAGGAACCGGGACTTCGCCGCCAGTATGGCGGTGGCCGCGAGGTCGGCGTCGGCCAGCACCACGAAGGGGTCCGAGCCACCCAGCTCCAGCACCGACTTCTTGATGGCCCGCCCGGCGGCGACGGCCACCGCGACGCCGGCGCGCTCGCTGCCGGTGACGGTGACTGCCCCGACCCTGGGGTCGGCGATGATCCGGGTTGTCGTCGCCGGCACCTGCGGCTCCGGAACGACCAGGGCGGCGAACAGCCCGACCGGGGCACCCGCCTCGGCGAGGATGTCGGCGACGGCCAGCGCGCACCCGGTGGTGTTCGGGGAGTGCTTCAACAACGCCCCGTTTCCCGCCATCAGAGCGGGTGCAGCGAACCGGAACACCTGCCACAGCGGGAAGTTCCACGGCATCACCGCCAGCACCAGCCCGACCGGTTCGTAGCTGACCCAGCTATCGTCGGCGCCGGTGGTGACGAGTTCGTCGGCGAGGAAGTCCCCGGCGTGCTCGGCGTAGTAGTCACACGCCCACGCGCACTTCTCCACCTCCGCACGGGATTCCGCGAGCGGCTTGCCCATCTCCCGGGTGATCAGCAGCGCGAGTTCCGCGACCCGGCGACGCAGCACCCCGGCGGCGGCGCCGATCACCGCCCCCCGGTCGGCCGGCGACAGCCGGGACCACTGCTGCTGGGCGGCGGCGCTGCGGTCCAGGGCCGCGTCGATGCCGGCGTCACCGGTGGCCGGGTAGGTCGTCAGGTCTGCGCCGGTGGCCGGGTTGGTCGTGGTGATGCTGTCGACCGACAGCGCTGTCGCGGTGGACACAGAGGACTCCTCGGAGGCTGGAAGATGGGTGCTGCCCGCGAGCAGACAAGAGCGGGAGAACCGCTGCAGCGCAGCGTTCGTGGCGCAGCGGTCAGGACGCGGGGGTGGCGCCGCGGTCGCTGGCCGACAGGTGCTCGAACGTCTCGCCGGTGGCGGTGACGGTGCGGGTGATGTCGCGGCCCCCGTACACCCAGTAGATGGTCATGTCGCCGTCGCCACGGTTGATGAAGCAGTGCGAGATCCCGGCCGGCACCCAGGTGGCCTGCCCGGCGACCAGGTCGAACCGCTCGTCACCGATCACGGCAGTGGCTTCACCGGCGAACACCAGCACCGATTCCTCGACGTTGTGCGAGTGCGGCGGGATCCCGGTCCCCGGCTTGAACACCGTCATGCCGGTGGTGACCCGGTTGCTTTCGTTGGCCGGGGTGTTCCACTTCCCGACGAACGGAACGGTTCTCACCCCACTGCCCCGGTCGAACACCTCGATCTCCGACGGGCGCAGCACCAGGCAACACGGCGTCGACGGCTGCGCCCCCACCTCACCGGTGACCGGTGCCGGCGCTGCTTGCTGTGGGCTGCATCCGCTGATCATCGGGATTCGCCGAATTGCACACGATCGGACTTGCGGGCGGTGACCAGTAGGGCACCGCTGGCAGTGACTTGCGAGCCGGGCACCAGGACGCGGTCTGCGACCTGCCGCCACGCCCTGAAATGTGGTGACCGGCGGTGCCCGGCCTCGACGGCTTCGGCGTCGGTGTACAGCTCGTAGAAGGCGAACGTGTTGCTGCTGGGGTCGATCTCGGTGACGTCGAACAGGTGGCAGCCGGGTTCGTCGCGCACAGCGATTCGGGCCGCGGTGTCGATGGCGCTGAGGAATTCCTCGCGGCACTCCGGTCTCACCTGCACTGTGACATGGACAGCGAACATCATCGTTCCTTCGGTTCGTGAGGCGGTCGGTCAGACAGGAAGGGCGACGACTCCGTCGGCATCGCACCAGACGTGGTCGCCGGTGGTGAAGGTGGCGCCCCCGAAGGTGATGACGGCGTCGCGTTCACCGGCGCCTGTCTTGGCGCTCTTACGGGGGATCGAGCCGAGGGCCTTGACGCCGAGGTCCATGTCGGCGAGCAGTGCGGTGTCGCGGACGGCGCCGTTGATGACGATGCCGGCCCATCCGTTGTCGACGCCGAGCTGGCCGATGAGGTCGCCCATCAGCGCGGTGTGCAGGCTGCCGCCGCCGTCGACGACCAGGACGCCGCCGTTGCCGGCGGTGGACAGAATGGACTTGAGCAGCGCATTGTCCTGGAAGCAACGGACGGTGGTTGCGGGCCCGTGGAAGGCGGGCCTCCCGCCGTAGTTTCGGAACTGCGTCTCGCAGCACTGCAACGATTCCAGGTGCTGGTCGTAGAGGTCCGCGGTCGCGTCGACGGTCATGACTTTCCTTCGGTAGAGGTTGGAGTGGTCGATGTCGGGGTGGGTGACACAGTGACGAGTTTCCGCGCCGCCAGGCCGGCGCAGCCGAGAGCGGCGGCGGTGGCCCAGAAGACGCCGGCGGCGCCGACCCCGACGGCGACCGCCCCCACTGCGCTCGGAATGACCACCTGACCGAGCCGGTTACCGGTGAGACGCAACGACATCGCACGCCCACGCAGTCCGGGCGGTGCAGCCTCGGCCAACCAGGACATGGTCAACGGCTGGCCCACGCCGAGGCCGAGCCCGAGCAGCACGACCAGCATCACGATGAACACGGTGGGCATCGGCAGAGCGACGGTGGTCATCGATGCGGCCGCCAGCGCGATGGAGACGAGCATGAGCCGGGTGCGTCCGAGCCAGGACACCAGCTGCCCGAGGAACAACCGGGACGCCATCGACGCCGCTGCCCGCAGGACGAGGAGGACACCGACGAACCCGGCGCTCATACCGCGGTCGGCGCCGAGCGCAGGCAGGTACACCAGGCTGATGTCCACTGCTGCCAGGACGATGCAGCTGATGAGAAGGGCACGGGTCAGACCAGGCGCCTTCAGGAGAACAGCTATGCCGCCGCGGTCGGCGTCGGGCCGATCGCGACTGGGTCGAGTCGGCTTGATGGCCAGGGTGCAGAGCACCAGCAGCACACCGACAGCCACGGCGACGGTGAACACTGCGGCCGTGTCGGGGATGGTGCTGCGGCCGCCGGCCACCGCGAGGAGGGCCGGTCCCAGAGCTTGACCGAGGGAAGCGGCGAAGGTGTAGTGGCCGAAGGCGGCGTCGAACGTGCCTTCGGCGGCCGTGTTGGCCACCGCTGCTTGCTGCCCGATGACGGTGAGTAGGTGGCCGGTACCCAGGACGACGCTGCCCAGGACGAGACCGGCGACGTCTCGGCTGAAGGCCAGGAACGTGACTCCCGATGCGGCCATCAGCAGGGACCCGGCCATCATGACCGCGCGTTCACCGAAGCGGTCCGCTGCATGGCCCGACGGCAGTGCCAGCAGCAACGGAACCACGGCGAAGCTCGCGCCGAGCGCTCCGAGCCATGGCGTCGGAACGCCGAGCTCCAGTGCCCGGTAGGTGGCAGCGGGGCGCACAGTGAACGTCAGAACCTGCGTGAGCGTCGACTGCGCCAGCAGCGCGGTCACGAACAACCGGGACGGCCCTCCGGCAGTACTCGATCTCGGCTCTGTCACGGGGGCGGCGCGTCGTCGGCCGGCTTCATCAAACGCCACGCCGACTTCGCGCCGAGGCTGGTGTCGATGTGTTCCCGCATCACCTGAGCGGCGGACTCGCCGTCACCGGACACGATGAACTCGACCAGGAGCGCGTGTTCGTGCGCCTTCTGGGCCCGCTCGTCGTCGCCGCGCTCGACCTGCAAGCCATACATGCGGTAGCGGTCGGCCTTGTCCCAACAGCCGTCGAGCGTCTCGATCAGCAGGTCGTTGTGCGAAGCGCGGTAGATGGCGGTGTGGAAACGCCGGTGGTTGACGAGCATGTCGAAGGTGGGGTTGCCCGGAAGCGGTGTCAGCCCGCCCAGAGAGGCTCGCAGCAGGGCGATGTCGCTCTTCGTACGTCGTTCGGCGGCCAGCGACGCCGCCAGCGGATCGAGGGACCTCCTGACCTCGAGCAGGTCGCGCGCTTCTTCGGCACTCAAGGTGGTCACGGTGGCGTCGCGGTGCGCTCCGAGATCCACCATGCCGCGCTGCTGAAGACGCTTCAGCGCCTCCCGCAGAGGGGTCGTGCTGATGCCGATCCGCTTGGCCAGCGCCTCCTGATTGATGACCGCCCCAGGGGGCAGTTCAGCCGACAAGATCAACTCGCGTACGCGGGCGTAGGCGTAGTCGCTCTTGGTGGAGAACAGCTCAGCTGGCTGCGACATGTTCGAACTCCTTCGTCGTTGCCTATAGCCTATCCCACTCTGCGCGTCCCGACAAAGATCCCTCAGGCCCGCGGGGCGGCGCCGTAGGACCTGTCGTCGGGCAGCGGCCGAAGCGAGCGTCTGTCGTGCCTGTTGACGACACTCCCGCTTCCCGCGTGGCTACACAGACGCAGATTGCCGGTGACCTTATGGGACCGTTGAAGACTTCCGATAGCCTATAAGCAGTCCTTGACAGTCATAGCCTATAGGCTCATAGTGGCTCAGGAGCGACGCTGATGTCGCCAGAACTCAGGAGCGTGACGTGAACACCTCACCACTGCACTTCTCGGCTGGACGGGCCATCGGCCGCCGCCGCTTCATCTCCTCGATGGCCGCCGTGACGGCCCTGACGACGTTGGCCGCCTGTGGCGGCGGCGATGCGCCGGCTGCGGCGACCGCGGCCCCCAATTCCGTGTCCGAGGGGGTGTACCCCGACTACTACCCGGCCGATTACAGCTCGATCGTCGACGGCTCCAAGGCCGAGGGTGGGGAGTTGACGATCTACTCCAACACCGACCAGGAGAACTGGGCGCCGATCTTCCGCGACTTTCAGAAGAAGTACCCGTGGGTCAAGACCATCAACGCCAACAACCTCGACAGCGACGAGGTCTTCCAGCGGGCCCTGTCCGAGCAGGCCACCGGCAGCTCGCCGGCGGACGTCCTCGTGTCCAACGCCGCACAGGCCTGGGCGGAGTACGCCGAGGGCGGCACCGACCGGCTGGCCGCATACGAGTCGCCGGAGCTGTCCGAGCTTCCGGACTTCGCCACACTGCTGCCCAACGTATACACGATGTCGACCGATCCGATGACGATCGCCTACAACACCGCCCTGTTGCCCGAGGGGGTCACCGGCGTCTCGAGTCTCGCGCAGCTGGTCGCGGCCGACCCGGCGAAGTTCGCCGACAAGATCACCACCCGCGACGTCGGTGGTGCGTTCGGGTTCACCGTCTCCAACGCTTTCACGACCGCCAACCCCGACGCCTGGACGAGTCTGGAGACGATCCTGCCCCAAGCCCGCCCGGAGACGTCCTCGGGCACCCAGACGGAGAAGATCCTGTCCGGTGAGTACATGGTCGGCTTCTTCATCAGCGGCGCTCCGGCCTACCCGATCGTGGCCAACAGCGGCGGCCTGCTGCAGGTTGCTTTCCCCGACGACGGCACCGTGGTGCTGCCCCGCGGTATCGGCATCGCGCCGAAGGCACCGCACATGAACACCGCGAAACTGTTCACCGACTTCGTGCTGTCCACCGAGGGCCAGCGCAGCCTGGCCGAGGGTGGCCTGACCTCCTACCGCGAGGACGTCAAGCAGGCCGACGGCCTGCACACCTACCAGGAAGTCGTCGACAAGGTCGGCCAGGACAAGGTCATCCTCGTCAAGTATGAACTGGTCTCCGAGGCCGACGTCACGACGTTCACCGACAAGTGGGACGGGCTGCTCGGCCAGTAGCCGACCGCCCCCCGATCGGAGCCCGCACATGTCAACTCTGACTCCCCCGAAGCCGCCGGCCGTCGCGCCGCGGCCTGCCCCGAAATACCGCCGCCCGATGGGTATGGGCCGCGAGACGTGGCTGTTCTACGGCGTTCTCGCGGTGCTGGCGATCCTGGTGCTGGCTCCGGTCGTGCCGACGCTGTACCAGTCGGTGGTGGACCGCCCGCTGTACGAAGCGGGCGGCGTGTTCACCGGCAGCAACTACGGCCGGTTGTTCACCGACGCCGGGTTCGGCACCGTGGTCCTCAACACCGCTCTGTTCGCGGTGCTGACCACGGCGCTGACCCTGGTCATCGCCGTTCCGATGGCCGTCATCGTGGTGCGCACCAAGCTGCCCGGTGGTCGGGTCTTCGCCGTCGCGATGCAATGGCCGTTCTTCATCTCCTCGCTCATCCTGGGCTTCGGCTGGATCACCCTGTACGGGCCGGCCGGGTTCATCAGCACCTGGGTCCGGGACGCGCTCGGGTTCATCCCGTGGAATCTGTACTCGATCCCCGGGATGGCCGTCACCGAAGCGGTCGCTCTCGCCCCCATCGCTTACACGTTCTGCGCCAACGCTCTGCGCCAGTCCGACGCGTCGTTGGAGAGCGCCGCGCAGGTGTGCGGGGCCGGTCCGCTGCGGATCCTGTTCTCGGTGGTCATCCCGATGCTGCGGCCGCCGATGGTCTACAGCTCGATCCTGGTGTTCTCGATGTCGGTGGAGACCCTGTCGATCCCGCTGCTCTACGGGCAGCCCGTCGGTATCGACGTGTTCTCCACGTTCCTCTACAAGAACGGCCTGCAGTCCATCAATCCCGACTACGGGATCCTGGGTGCGGCGTCGGTGATCATCCTGCTGGTCACCATCAGCCTGGTCGCCGTGCAGGCCAAGCTGCTCAAAGAGGCCCGCCGGTTCGTCTCCGTCCGCGGCAAGGCGACCCGCCCCCGTCGGCTGGACCTCGGCTGGTTCAAGTGGGTGGCCGCGGTGTTCATCGCGATCTACGTCATCTTCGGGGCGTTCCTGCCCATCGGTGGTCTGATCTTCCGCTCATTCACGCTGATCTTCACCCCGCTGCAGTCCCCGTTCAAGACGCTCACCAGCGCCAACTACGAACGCATCTTCGGCTTCGACGTGTACATCCAGTCCATCTGGAACAGCCTCATCGTCGCCGGTGCCGGCGCGATCCTGGTGAGTGCGCTGGCCTTGCTCGCCGTGGTCGTGGCCCGCCGCTCGTCGTTCCGGTTCCGCCGGCTCATCGAGTACCTGGCGTTGGCGCCGCAGGCGATGCCCGGACTGATCATCGGTATCGGCTTGTTCTGGGCGTTCGCCTACGCACCGTTCGGCATCGGCGGGTTCCTGCAGGGCACCCTGTTCGCTCTGATCATCGGCTTCGGTCTGCGCGCGCTGCCCACCGCTTTCGGGTCGATCTCCCCGGCGGTCATGCAGATCGCCGCCGAGCTCGACAACGCCGCGCGGGTGTCCGGTGCGGACTGGATCAAGACGTTCAGCCGGATCCTGGGCAAGCTCCTCACCCCGGCGTTCGTGGCCGCGGTGATCCTGACCTTCGTCACGATGCTGAAGGAGTACTCGCCGGCCATCTTCCTCGGCTCGGCCAAGACCAACATCATCGGCACCACCATGCTCGAACTGTGGGTCCAGGGAAACACCGGCTCCGTCGCCGCGCTGGCCACCATCCAAATCGCCATCACCGCCGCGTTCGTCGCCGTGGCCGGGCTGCTCGTGAGAGGACGTAACAAAGATGCCTGAGGTCAAGGTCAGCAAGCTGTTCAAGCAGTTCGGCGACAACGTCGTACTCAAGGAGAACAGCTTCACCATCAAGGACGGTGAGTTCTTCACCCTCCTGGGGCCGTCCGGCTGCGGGAAGTCGACCACCCTGAACTGCATCGCCGGTCTGGAGGACCCCACCGGCGGCACCATCGAAGTCGACGGCGTCACCTTCGTCGACAAGTCGAGGAAGGTGTTTCTCAACCCCGAGGAGCGCAACCTCGGCATGGTCTTCCAGTCCTACGCGCTGTGGCCGCACATGACCATCGAGGCGAACCTGGCGATGCCGCTGAAGATCCGCAAGATCAGCAAGGCCGATCAGGCCACGATGATCCACGACGCCCTGCAGAAGGTCGGCCTGGATCACCTGAAAGACCGCTATCCCCACCAGATGTCGGGTGGTCAGCAGCAGCGCGTCGCGCTGGCCCGCGCTCTGGTCTACTCCCCCCGGGTGCTGCTGCTCGACGAGCCGTTGTCCAACCTCGACGCCAAGCTGCGCGAGCAGGCCCGCGCGTGGCTCAAGCGGCTGCAGGCCGATCTGGGCATCACCACCGTCTACGTCACCCACGACCAGGACGAGGCGCTGGCCCTGTCGGACCGCATCGCGGTGATGTCGGGCGGCAACATGCTGCAGATCGGCAGCCCCACCGAGATCTACGAAACCCCCGCCGCCGCCGAGGTCGCCGCGTTCGTCGGACGCTGCAACTTCCTCACCGGCGAGGTCCAGCACCGCGCCGGCGACCACATCCTGATCAAGCTCGACTGCAGCGGCGACGTCGTGGAGGTCCAGAGCACCAAGACCGCCGGCGTCGGCGACAAGGTGACGGTCGCGATCCGCCCCGAGCGCCTCGAGGTGCTCCCGCGGGGGGCGGCCGCCGACGGCAATGTGCTCATCACCGAGGTCCTCACCAGCGCCTACGTCGGCGCCCGTTACGAATATGACCTCAAGCTCGGAAACCACGCCGTGCAGGCCCTTTCGGCTCGCGGCGGTCTCAACGGCGCGGTGCATCTGACCTTCCAACCCGCCGACGCCCTGCTGTTCACCGAGACGGTGGTGCTGTCCGCCGAAGCCGAAGAGCTGATGACCGTCGGGGTCTGACCCGGCGTCCAGGTTCTTCACGGGCGGCCCGCCGCCCGCTGCCGGTCTGCCCCCGGCCCCGCACCCGACTTCACCTCCTCGAAAGGCCCCTCTATGAGCACCAGTCAGCGAACCGATCAGTACAACCTCGGCGTCCTCTACGGCGACGGCATCGGACCGGAGATCGTGCCGTCCTCGGTGGCGATCGTGGACGCAGCGTTCGACGCCGCTGGCCTGCAGCCGGTGAAGTGGGTCGAGCTGCCGCTCGGCGCCGCCGCCATCGAATCACACAGCGCCCACACACCCACCGAAACCCTCGACGCCCTCGCTGATCTCGACGGCTGGCTGCTCGGACCGCACGACAGCGCCTCCTACCCGGAGCCCTACAAGTCGCAGCTCAACCCGTCGGGCACCATCCGCAAACACTTCGGGCTCTACGCCAACATCCGGCCCGCGAAGGCCCTCGAGGGCGGCAACTCGGTCGTCCCCGGTACCGATCTGGTCATCGTCCGGGAGAACACCGAGGGCTTCTACGCCGACCGCAACACCTTCGCCGGCACCGGCGAGTTCATGCCCACCCCGGATGTGGCGATCGCCATGGGCATCATCACCCGCCAGGCCACCGAGAAGATCGCCACCTCGGCGTTCGAGCTGGCGATGCGCCGGGACAAGCACGTCACCATCGTGCACAAGGCCAACGTCCTCAAGCTCACCACGGGGCTGTTCCGCGACGTCTGCCGGGAGGTCGCCGCGAACTACCCCGAGGTCCGCGTGGACGACTTCCACATCGACGCGATGACCGTGCACCTGGTACGCAAGGCCGACAAGTTCGACGTGCTGGTCACCGAGAACATGTTCGGCGACATCCTCTCCGACCTGGCCGGTGAGATCGCCGGCTCGCTGGGGATCGCCCCGTCGCTGAACTCCTCCGAAACCCACGCCATGGCCCAGGCCGCCCATGGATCCGCCCCCGACATCGCCGGCCGCAACATCGCCAACCCGATCGCGATGATCCTGTCCAGCGCCATGCTGCTGGACTGGCTGGGCGCCAAGTACGACGACAACCGAGTCCGCGACGCGGCCGCCCGCGTCGAAAAGGGCGTGTTCGACGCGGTCCGCTCCGGCGCCAGCACCGGCGACCTCGGAGGATCCGCCTCCACCACCGAGTTCACCGACGCCGTGGTGACCGCGATCAAGGCCGGCTGACCGGGCCACCCCACGTCCGCGGGTCGGCCTCACCCCCGACCCGCGGGCCCTCACCACCTGAGAGAAGGCACGACCGTGAGCACTGGCGCACACACCACCGGCACCGCCCCCACCCCTGATCGGCAGTTCACGGTCGCGCTCATCCACGCCACCCCCGCGGCGATGGCACCCGGGCAGGCCGCGTTCGCCGACCGGTTCCCGGAAGCCACGGTGTGGAACCTCCTCGACGACCTGCTGATCACCCAGGCCAACGACGCCGGAGGGGTCACTGAACCCCTCGCCGGCCGGATGCGCACCCTGATCAACCACGCGATCGCCGGCGGCGCCGACGGGGTGCTGCTGTCCTGCTCGATGTACGGGCCAGTCACCGGCACTGTCACACCCGTACCGGCCATCCCGGTCCTCGGCTCCGACGAAGCACTTTTCGCCGCCGTCACCGACCTCCGCCCCGCCCATGTCACGGTTCTCGGACCGATGCAGACACCCGTGAACGACACCGTCGAGCGACTTCGCTCCTACTTGCGCAGCCGCGGGCTGACCCCGGAGATCAGCGGCGCGGTGGTGGCCGGGGCGGTGCAAGCCACCACCGCCGGTGACCGGGAGGGGCTGGAGGCCGCCGTGGTCGCCGCCGCACGCGCTGCCGAAGACGGCACCGATGTCATTGTGCTCGGTCAGTTCTCACTCGCCCCCGCTGCGGCCGCAACCGCGGCCGCCGTCCGGATTCCTGTGTTGAGCCCGCCCCAGCTCGCAGCCGACGTGCTGAGATCGCAGCTGCTGAAGTCCGGAGTGACCCAGTGAACGGCCCGCTGATCGGATGCATCGCCGACGATTACACGGGCGGCACCGACGTTGCCGCCGCGTTGCGCCGCGTCGGGCTCACGACGGTGTTGTTGTTCGGACCGCCCGACGACGACCAACCCCTCCTCGACTGCAATGCGGTGGTGGTGGCATTGAAGACCCGCACCGTCGCCGCCGCCGACGCGGTCGAGCAGACGCTGGAGGTATACCGGTGGCTGCAGCGCCACGGTGCCCAGCGCACATACTTCAAGTACTGCTCGACGTTCGACTCCACCGACGACGGCAACATCGGCCCAGTGACCGACGCGCTGCTGGACGCCGCCGACGCCGCGGTGACCCTGATCTGCCCGGCGTCACCCGAACACGGCCGCACCACCTACCTGGGTCACCACTTCGTCGGCGCCGCGCTGCTGTCGGAATCCTCGATGCGCCACCACCCCCTGACCCCGATGACCGACCCGAACCTGGTGCGGGTGCTCTCCCGTCAGACCCCCCACCGGGTGGGGCTGCTATCCGCGGCCACCACGCGGCAGGGCCCAGCCACCGCCGAGGCCGCCGTCGCCGCTCTCGTCGCCGACGGCGTGCGACACATCGTCGTCGACATCATCGACGACGAGGATCTTCTGGTCGCCGCTCAAGCCGGTCGGGACATGTCCGTACTCACCGGCGGCGCCGGTCTGGCCCGGGCTCTCGGCACGGTCCTGCGTGAGGTCGCGGTCGCCGGAGCCACCAGCGACGATACGCACGCCACGCTGCCGGGCGGGCCCGGGCTGATCCTGGCCGGCAGCTGCTCGGTCACCACCCTCGGGCAGGTCGCCGCGGCCAAGGCCGTGTTTCCCGCCTACCGGCTGGATCCGGCCGCCACCCCCGACCCGCAGCAGCTGCTGGAATCAGCTACCCGGTGGCTTCACGACAACCTCGGCAAAGGACCGGTCCTCATCTACTCCTCCGCCGACGCCGAGCAGCGCGTCGCCGCGGTCGCCGCGATGGGACCCGAGACCGCAGAGATTCTCGAGCGCACCCTCGGGCGGCTCGCCGCCACCGCCGTAGACCTTGGGATCCGCCGCGTCGTCGTCGCCGGCGGCGAGACCTCCGGGGCGGTCACCAACGCCCTGAACGTGCGCACCGTTCTCGTCGCCGGGGAAGCCGACACCGGAGTGCCGTGGTGCATCACCACCGACCCCGGCAGACCGCTGGTCCTGCTGTTGAAGTCCGGCAATTTCGGCCGCCCCGACCTTCTCGTGCGGGCCATGGAAGGAACCACCTCGTGAGCATCCCCAACACCGCCCAGGGCATCGCGACCCTCGGCAAGTCCTTCTTCGATCGTGGTCTGACCTTCGGTCGCACCGGCAACATCAGCGTCCGCGACGGCGACCGAGTCGTACTCACCCCCACCGGCGGCAGTCTCGGCTCGCTGTCCGCCGCCGACATGTCGGTCATCGACCTCGCCGGACACCACGTCGACGGGGCCAAGCCGTCGAAGGAGGCGTTCCTGCACGCCGCGGTGTACCGCTCCCGACCGGACACCAACGCCGTGGTGCACCTGCACTCCACCTACTCGGTCGCGGTGTCCGTGCTGGCCGACCTGGACCCGCATGACCTGCTGCCCCCGCTCACCGCCTACTACGTGATGCGTGTCGGCACGCTGCCGCTGATCCCCTACCACGCACCCGGCGACGACTCGTTGGAGCCATTGGCGGAGCAGGTGGCCGCCGGGCACCACGCGTTCCTGCTGGCCAACCACGGCCCGGTCGTTGCCGGGGCGGACCTCGCATCGGCCGCCGACGCGGTCGAGGAACTGGAGGAGACCGCCAAGCTGTACCTGCTGCTGCACGGGCACCGCACCCGCCCCCTCACCCAAGCGCAGTTCACCGCCCTGCAGGCGCGTAACCGGTGACCACCACCGTGGACACACGACAGCTGACCGCCTTCGGCTCGCGGGTGCTGCAGGCACTCGACGTGCCCCGCGCCGACGCCGACCTGGTCAGCGACAGCCTCGTCACCGCCGACATCTGGGGACATCCCTCCCACGGAATGCTGCGACTGGACTGGTACGTCAACCGCCTCCGAACCGGGGTGATGACACCAGTCACAGACCCCCACCTCGTCGTGGACAGTGGCGCGATCGCAGTCATGGACGGCCGGGCCGGCATCGGTCAGGTCATCGCCGACCGCGCCTGCACCGACGCCGTGACACGCGCCGCCGCCCACGGCGTCGGCGTCGTCGCGGTCCGCAACAGCAACCACTTCGGCACCGCCGCGTACTGGACCCGCCGGATCGCCGACGCCGGCTGCATCGGCATTCTCACCACCAACGGCAGCCCCGCCATGGCGCCGTGGGGCGGGAAGACCAAGACCGTCGGAGCGAACCCGTGGTCGATCGCCGCTCCCGGCGGCAGCCACGGACCGGTGGTGCTCGACATCGCCAACACCGGCGTCGCCCGCGGCAAGATCTACGCCGCTGAGCAGCGCGGCGAAGCCATACCATCGGGCTGGGCCATCGACGCCGCCGGCGCCCCCACCACCGACCCGCGGGCCGCGATCCACGGCATCCTGTTGCCGATGGCCGGGCACAAGGGGTACGGCATCTCGTTCATGATGGACGTCCTGTCCGGGGTCCTCACCGGGAGCTCCTACGCCACCGACGTCGTCGGGCCCTACGTCCCCGACAAGCCCAGCGGCTGTGGGCATCTGGTCATCGCGCTGCGCATCGACGGGCTCATCGACCGCGCCGAGTTCGACCGGCGCATCGACGACCTCATCGCCACCACCAAAGCCGTTCCGCTGGCCGCCGGGGTCGAGGAGATCTTCTACCCGGGGGAGATCGAGAACCGTGCCGACCAGCGCAACCGGAGCTCCGGGGTGCAGCTGCCCGACAAGACGATCGACGACCTCCGGGCTCTCGGAGACACCTACGGAATCGCATTTCCCCACGACGCCACCGCCGACGCGGTCACGGCGCAGGTCTGCTGATGTTCACCGTCTTGGTCACGATGCAGATCCACCCCGAACGGCTGGCCGACTTCCGCGCCGGCATCGCCGCCAACGCCCACGCCACCCGCACCACCGAACCCGGATGCCTGCGCTTCGACGTGCACCAGCTCGTCGACGACCCGCACCGGTTCGTGCTGTACGAGATCTACACCGATCCCGACGCGTTCTACGTGGCTCACCGCAATGCCCCCCACTACCCCGCGTGGCGGCTCATCCTGGACACCTGCGTGGTCCCCGGCAGCCACCACAACACCTTCGCCGCGCCGACGTTCCCCGACGACATCCTGGAAAGCCGCCTGCCGTGACCACCTTCACCCATCAGGGAACCGTCCGGGAACACAACACCTTCGGCACCGCAACCACTCTCACCGTCGGGCCGGACTCCTACACCGTCCACCGGATCGCCGACCTCGCGCCGGTGGACCTGCCGATCAGCCTGAAGATCGTGCTGGAGAACCTGCTCCGCCACCAGGACGAGGACCGGGTGACCGCTACCCAGATCGAGCACCTGCTCGAGTGGGGTACGGCCGGGTCGTTCAGCAACGCCGTGGACCTCAGCCCGTCACGGGTGTTCCTACACGACACCAACGGGGTGCCTGCGGTGGTGGACCTCGCCGCGATGCGCCACGCTGCCGTCGAGCTCGGCGGCGACCCGACGGTGGTGAACCCGTCCATCCCCGCCGAGCTCGTGATCGACCACTCCGTCATCGCCGACGTCTTCGGCCGGCCGGACGCGTTCGCCCGCAATGTGGAGATCGAGTACGAGCGCAACTCCGAGCGGTACCGCTTCCTGCGGTGGGGGCAGCAGGCCCTGCACCGCTTCGCGGTCGTCCCGCCGGGCACCGGGATCATGCACCAGGTCAACACCGAGTACCTGTCCCGGGTGGTGATGACCGAGGACGGCTGGGCGTTCCCCGACGTGTGCCTGGGTACCGATTCGCACACCACCATGGTCAACGGACTCGGCGTCCTCGCCTGGGGCATCGGCGGTATCGAAGCCGAAGCGGTGATGCTCGGCCAGTCCCTGTCGATGCTGCTCCCGCCGGTGGTCGGGTTCCGCCTGCACGGCCGGCTCCCCGAAGGAGCCACCGCCACCGACCTGGTCCTCACTGTCACCGAGAAGCTCCGCGCGCACGGGGTTGTCGGGAAGTTCGTCGAGTTCTACGGTCCGGGCGTCGACGAGACCACCCTCGCCGACCGCGTGACCATCTCCAACATGAGCCCAGAATTCGGCTCCACGTGTGCCTATTTCCCGATCGACGACGAGACGCTGCGTTACCTGCGGTTCACCGGCCGCCCCGAATGGCGGGTCAACCTCGTCGAGGCCTACGCCAAGGAACAGGGCCTGTGGCACGACCCCCACCAGGCCACCCGCTACACCGAACACGTCGACCTCGACCTGACCACGGTCGTGCCGTCCCTGGCCGGCCCCCGCCGACCCCAGGACAGGGTGCCGCTCACCGCCGCCCAAGCCGGGTTCCGGCACGTCCTCGGTGACGTACTGCCCGACGCGCCCGCGGAACCGACAACATCTGGGCAGCAACCACCATCATGGGTCGACGAGGCGTCGGAGGAATCCTTCCCGGCCAGCGACGCCCCCGCCATCGACCGCGCCGATGGAGCCGCCGGCGCGCCGGCCGCCGTCGACACCACCCCCGCGCGGCACCCGCGCAGCCGCCCCACCGACATCGTCCTCGACGGCATCGCCCACCGCATCGACCACGGCAGCGTCGCGATCGCGTCCATCACGTCGTGCACCAACACCTCCAACCCGACAGTGATGGTCGCCGCCGCGCTGCTGGCCCGCAACGCCGTCAACGCCGGCCTGACCAGCAAGCCGTGGGTCAAGACCAGCCTGTCACCAGGCTCCCGAGTCGTCACCGACTACTTCGACAAAGCCGGTCTGACCCCGTATCTGGAGAAGCTGGGTTTCCATCTCGCCGGATACGGGTGCATGACCTGCATCGGCGCCTCGGGCCCGCTCATCGACGAAGTCTCGGCGGCTGTGAACGAGCACGACCTGGCCGTGGTGTCGGTCCTGTCGGGCAACCGCAACTTCGAGGGCCGCATCAACCCCGAGGTCCGGATGAACTACCTCGCCTCTCCGCCGCTGGTCATCGCCTACGCCCTCGCCGGCACCATGGACATCGACCTCACCACCGACCCCCTCGGCCACGGTCCCGACGGTGAGCCGGTGTACCTGCGCGACCTCTGGCCCGGCGGCCGCGAGGTCCAGGACGTCATCGACGCCACCCTGGACGCTGACATGTTCACCGCCGCCTACGCCGACGTGTTCACCGGCGACGACCGCTGGCGCGCCCTGGCCGCACCCACCGGCGCCACCTTCGCCTGGGACCTTGACTCCACCTACGTCCGACGCCCCCCGTACCTCGACGGTCTCACCCCACAGCCCGCACCGGTCACCGACATCACCGGCGCGCGCGTGCTGGTGAAGCTGGGCGATTCGGTCACCACCGACCACGTCTCCCCCGCCGGCGCCATCCCGCCCGCTACCACCGCGGGCCGCTACCTCACCGCGCTGGGCGTTCCCCGGTTCCAGCTCAACACCTACGCCTCCCGCCGCGGCAACCACGAGGTCATGATGCGCGGCTGCTTCGCCAACGTACGGCTGCGCAACCAACTCGTCCCCGGCGTCGAGGGCGGCTTCACCCGCAACTTCCTCGACGACACCACCGGCAGCATCTACGACACCGCCCTGGCCTACCGCGACGCCGACGTACCCCTGCTCGTCGTCGCCGGCAAGGACTACGGCACCGGCTCGTCGCGGGACTGGGCCGCCAAAGGCCCAGCGCTGCTGGGCGTCCGGGCCGTCCTGGCCGAATCGTTCGAACGCATCCACCGTTCCAACCTCATCGGCATGGGCGTCCTACCGCTTCAGTTCCTGCCCGGCCAATCCGCCGACACTCTCGGCATCACCGGCAACGAGACGTTCGAAATTACGGGCCTCACCGCCTTGGATGAGCAACGCACACCTGAGACCGTTACCGTCCACACCGACACCATCAGCTTCCTGGTCCGGGTCCGGCTCGACACCACCCGCGAGCGTGACTACTACCGGCACGGAGGGATCATGAGGTACGTGCTGCGCCGCACCTTGAGCTAACTCAGGTTGACAGTTCCGGTCGTTATCGGCATTTCGGCGGCAGCGTCAGCACCAGCCGCGTGCACCTACTGGTGACCGGTCGCGTCGCACAGGAGGGGACCCCAGTGAGGTCGTAGGGCTGTGGATCCTCCGCAACCCGAGCACACCGTCGGTGACCGTCAACACCCTGCGGCTTGGCTCACGCTCGAGAATCGGAGCAGGTGACTTGAACAGGCGACCGACTGCCGGCGGCCACCAGCGTCCGACACGAATTGACAGCACCCCGGCGGGGACGACGATGAACCGATGTGCAGGGTTGGCCCAGTTGGGCCGCTTACCGCGCTCACGGATCGTCCTTGACTCGTCCACGGCTCCAAGACGTCGCGACACCTCTCCTGTCGCGCTTTCGGCACAGCGGTAGGGTTCTCGTGTCGCGACCTCGGCAGACTGGCTGCGCGGGCTGACACGTCGACTCCTACAGGAGGCGACGTCCCGTGCGCATTGAAGCCCAGACCACGAACACACATCTCTTGCAGCCCACAAACCTTCGGGCTGACGATGAGCCCGTCTCGGCTGTCCACCCTCGGCTGATCCGCCTCGAGGCTCTTGCCGTATCACTGGCGCAGGGGGGTGACGTAACAGCGGTGCTGGGCCTTGGGTCGGCCGGGGTCGAGCATGCTCGCTTTGACGATCACTCTGACATTGATTTTTTCGTTGTCGTCGTCGATCTCGCCGCCAAGGCGCGCTTCCTGTCCAGTTTCGCCTGGCTCGCGTCGATGGGCACAGTCGTCTACAGCTTCGTCAACGACTCCAACGGCCGCAAAGCCCTGTACAGCGACGGCTTGTTCGTCGAGTTCGCCGTCTTCACCGCCGAGGAGCTGGCCGACATCCCGTTCGCGGGAGCTCGGGTGGTGTGGCGGCGACCCGGGGTCGATGTCGACCTGTCGGGGGCCGGCGTGCCATCGGCCGGCGTCCTGGACACCGTGGAATTCCATCTCAACGAGGCTCTGACGAACCTCTTCGTCGGGTTGCACCGTGACCTTCGGGGCGAGACTTTGACCGCTTTCCGCTTCATCCAGGTGTTCGCCGTTGATCGGGTCCTTGCCCTCGCCCGGCTGACCAGACCCGCCCACTTGAGTCTGGATCGGTTCGACGCGACCCGCCGAGTGGAGGCAGCCCACCCTGACCTGATTCCGCCGCTGCGTCGGATGCTGGCCGGCTACGACGACAACCGCGCCGCCGCTCGGGCGGTCCTTGATTGGCTCACACACAATTTTCCGGCTGACCCGGCGATCACAGAGCCAGTCGAGGCGCTCATCGCCCGCGCCGCTGCCGCGGCGCGGTGACCCGCCGCTTCCTTGCCGGGGCTCAGGGCAGCTGCCACCAGCTGAACCGGGGACCGGCGCCGGGAAGTAGCAGTGCAGCACCGTCAGCCACCAGATCGGCTGTGCCGGTAAGGCCGGTGAGGTGGCTGCCGAAGTAGGCGGCCGGCAGCATCAGCGGGTCGGTTGCAGCTCGTGTCGCGTGAACCAGAACCGATCCGTCCTGGGTTTCGCGGAGGAACGTCAGGGCGTCGTCGGTGATGCTGACCCAGCGCAATCCCCCGGTGCGCAGCGCCTGATGCGATTGCCGTTGCGTGATCTTGGTCGTCACTGACTCGAGAACATCTCTGTTCCAGAGGTTGTCGTGATTCCACGGGAACGGTCGGCGGCCGTCTTCGCCGTTGGTGCCGTGTTGGCCGATCTCGTCGCCGGCGTAGATCATCGGGATGCCGGGCATGGCAGCGAGCAGACCAAAGGCGACGTGGAGGGTGTCCTCGTCGTCGTCGAGTGTGTCTGCGATGCGGGCGGTGTCGTGTGATCCGACGAGGTTGAGGGCGGTGGCGGTGGCCCGCCACGGCACCGCGGCGGCGAAGTCGCGCATGGTGGCCGCGACGGCAGTGCCCGGGAGGCGCGGGATGACGGTGAACGGGCCGGGGGTGAACTCTACCGGCGCCTCAGGGGTGAGCCATTGCCAGAGCGGCCGGGTGAACGCGGCGTAGTTCATCACGCCGTGCCAGCCGTCGCCGAGGAGGTCAGCGGACGCGTCGTGGCTGTGTTCGGCGATCAACAGGGCGTCGGGGTGCGCGGTGGCCATGGTGTGGCGCACGGTGGTGGCGACCTTGTGGTTGAGATCGACGGTGCCGTGCCGGCCGGTCATGTTGGCGACGTCGATGCGCCACCCGTCCAGGCCGGTGGGTGCGGTGAGCCAGCGGGCGACGACTGAGTCGGGTCCTTCGTAGAGGCGGCGGCGGAGTTCGGGGTTGCGGTGGTCGAATTTCGGCAGCGACGGGTAGTCGAACCATGCCACGTAATCGGTGGGGTGGGTGTGAAACAGGAAGAAGCCGGCCTCTTCGGAGGTTTCGTCGGTGATGGCGGTGCGGAACCATTCGTGGGCGTCGCCGCAGTGGTTGGTGGTGATGTCGCCCATGACGCGCATTCCGCGGGCATGGGCAGCGGCGGTGAGGCGGGCGAGTGCTTCGTCGCCACCCAGGACCGGATCGACCTGGTCGAAGCTGGACGCGTCGTAGCGGTGGTTGGACTGTGCCGGAAAGACCGGCGTGAGGTAGACGGTATTCGCACCGAGCGCCTGGATGTGGTCCAGGTGTTCGGTGATGCCGTCAAGGTCGCCGCCGTACAACTGGTACGGCGTCTCCGGGCCTCGCCCGACCACCGGGTCGTCCCAGTGTTGCGGGATAGCCCAGCGCGGGGTGTCCCGGGTGTCGGCACGGGCGGATCGGGCGAACCGGTCGGGGAACACCTGGTAGAGGATGGCGTCCTCGGCCCAGGCAGGCGGCCGCGGGTGGGTGGTGAGCCGGAAGTCGGCGGCATCGGTGACGTCGCGGTCGTGGACGCCGGTGCCGTTGAGCCACCGGTAGCCGGCGGGGCCACTCTGCAGCAGCCACCGGTAGTTGACCACCGGGTTGTACATAGTGACCACACCGCGATACCAGCGGTCGCAGGTGTCCTCCCGGTCCAGCTCCCCCGCGTTCAGCGACTGCTCGCCGTCGATGTAGGTGCGCAGCAGCACCGCAGTCACCGGTGTTGCGCGCGGCACCCGCAAGTAGACGTCCACGCGGTCCCCCAGCGCCGGGTAGGGGTTGGACACGTACAGGGCTGATCCGTCGTGGTGCGGATGGTGCCACAGCCATTTATCCACTCGGGGGCCGTTCACTGGGTGAGCACCCGCCAACCCCATGGCTCGAACTTCATCGTGGTGTCGTCGCGGTCGATGACGGCGGTGGTCCCGGTGTGGAAGTCGGTGTAGCCGCCGTGGGCCAGTGCGCTGGTCAGGGTGACCTCGACGGGCTGGTCGGTGAGGTTGAAAAGCGCCAGTACTTTGCTGTCGCCGTTCTGCCGGACGAAGGCGAACACCCGTTTGGGGTGGTCGGTGGTGACTTCGATCATCCGCGCCCCCCATGGTGCGTTGTCCAGCGCGGAGTGGCTGCGCCGCAGTGCGAACAGGCGGCGGTAGAAGTCGGCGAATCGGTGGTCCTGCCAGATGATCGGGTCCTTTTCGAAGAACTCGAGCCGTCGGTCGTTGCCGGCCTCCTGCCCGTTGTAGATGAGTGGCATGCCTTCGCCGACGACGGACAGTACGACGGCGGCGTCCAGGGCGTCACCGAACTGCTCGTATTCGGTGCCCTCCCAGGAGTTCTTGTCGTGGTTGCTGACGAAGGTCATCCGCATGGCGTCGGGGGGCCAGGCCTTCTCGTTCCACGAGTAGTAGATGTGCAGCGCCTCGGCGTCGGCCTTGCCGGTGGCGATGTGGTGCATCGTCTCGTTCCAGCTCCAGCCGTAGGTCATGTCGAACGCGGCGGCGTGCAGGTCGCGGGACTCCCATTCGGCGAGCATGAACACCGGCTTGATCGCGTCGAGTTCGGCGCGGGCCTGGTTCCAGAAGTCGGTGGGCACGAAACCGGCCACGTCGCAACGGAAACCGTCGATGTCGAACTCGGTCACCCACCACTTCAACGTTTCGGTCATGTACCGGCGGACCTCTGGGTTGTCGTAGTCGAGATCGATGATGTCCTCCCAGTCCCACCAGGGGGTGGGCCGGAAGTTGCCCTGCCAGTCCCGGACGTACCAGTCCGGGTGGGCGACGGTGAGGTTGCAGTCCCACGCGGTGTGGTTGGCCACCCAGTCGGTGATGACCCGCAGTCCTAGCTCGTGGGCGGCGGCGACGAAAGCTTTGAGGTCGTCGGCGGTTCCGAGGTCGGGGTTGATGCTGTAGTAGTCCTGGACGGCGTACGGGGAGCCGAGGGTGCCTTTACGGTTGAGCTGCCCGATCTGGTGCACCGGCATCAGCCAGACGATGGTGATGCCGAGGTTCTGCAGTCGTGGAAGGTGAGCGATCGCGGCGGTGAAGGTGCCTTCCTCGGTGAACTGTCGCGTGTTGATCTGGTAGATCGTGGCGTCCCGGGACCACTCGGGGTGCTTCAAGCGGACGTCAGGTCGGGGGGCGTACGGGTGCGGCGTTGTCATGGCGGGCCTTCCAGGGTGCGAACAGACAGACAGGGTCGCAGCCGCGGTCAGCGGTCCGGGGTGTCGAACCGGCTGGGCTGGGTCTGCCCGAAGCCGAATCCGGTGCCCTGACTCAGCGGCGGGGCGAGGTAGTCCTTGTCGGGGGTGTGCTGGGCGGCCTGGATGGTGCGGACGAGACCGCCGATGCGGGTGCGGGTGAGGTCGTCGAGGTCCGTGACCGTGGCTTCGGCGTTGCGGAGCTGGGTGATCAGGTCGGTGCGCTGCTCGTGGGTCGTGGTCTGCCACTTCGCCTCGACGTCGGCGATGAGTGCGTGGATGTCCTTCATCAGGTGGTCCTCTCGGCGTAAATGTGTGAGCGTGTACGAACGGGGTCAGCCGAGCTGCCAGATGCCGACGCCGGGGCCGTCGCCGGGCACGAGGACCGCACCGCCGGCGACGGTGAGCTCAGCTTCGCCGTAGAGCCTTCCGGCCTCACCTGTCGGTGCAAGTGCACCCGGGAGCAGCGCCCCGGACCACGGTGCGCGCGCGACCACGACCAGCACGCGTTCGTCGGGGGTTTCTCTGAGGTAACCGAGGGCGTCGTCGGTCTGGAGGACCCAACGCAGCCCGCCGCGGCGCAGCGCCGGGTGGGCGTGGCGGACGGCGATGAGGTCGCGGTACACCGCGAGGGTGGCGTGGTCCCAGGCGTCGGGCCGGCCCCAGGGCATGGTGCGTCGCGCGTCCTCACCGTTGGTCCCCTCGAGGCCGATCTCGTCGCCGGCGAAGACCATGGGGGTGCCGAGGTAGGTGAACAGCAGCCCGGCGGCGACCCGCACCATTTCGGGGGTGCCGGCGACGGTGCGGATCCGGGCGGTGTCGTGGGAGCTGGTCAGGTTCCAGTGCCGGCCGGCGACCTTCCACGGCACGGCGGCTGCGAACTCGCGCATGCTGGCGGCGGTGGCGGGGCCGCCGCGGCGGGCGGTCCGGTACGGGTTGCCCTGCAGGGACGCCTCGTAGTCGCTTGATTGCAGCCATGACCATACCGGTCGGCCGAACCCGGCGTAGTTCATCGAGCCCTGCCAGCCGTCACCGGTGAGGTCGGCGGTGAAGTCGTTGGTGTACTCGGCGAGCAGCACCGATTCCGGGCGGACGTGGTCGAGGGTGCGGCGGATCAGGGTGGCGATGTCGTTGCCGTGGTCGTGTTCGCCGTGCCGGCCGGTCATGTTGGCCACGTCGATACGCCAGCCGTCGAGGTCGTACGGGGGCCGCAGCCAGCGGGAGACGACGGAGTCCCCGACGCCGAACATGCGGTTTCGGAGCTCCTGGGATCCGAGGTCGAATTTCGGGAGGCTCGGAACACCGAGCCAGCTGATGTAATCGCCGGCGGCGTCCATGTAGTAGAACGACCGCTCCGCCGCGTTCGGGTGGTCGAGTGCCGACCGGAACCACGGGTGGTCGTCGCCGGAGTGGTTGGTGGTGAGGTCACCGATGATGCGCAGGCCTTTGTCGTGGCAGGCCTGCGCCAGCCGGGCCAGCGCTGGATCGCCGCCGAGCAGCGGGTCGACTTCGGCGAAGCTCGAGGCGTTGTAGCGATGGTTGGACCGGGCCGGGAAAACGGGCGTCAGGTACAGCGCCGTAACGCCGAGGTCGGTGAGGTGGTCGAGCTTTCCGCGGATGCCGTCCAGGTCGCCGCCGTAGAACTGCAGCGGCGTGTGCGGACCCTGGTGGATGACGGTGTCGTCCCAGCCGGCAGGTTCTGCCCAGTCCGGTAGGTCGCGGTGGGCGCTACTGGCGGCGAACCGGTCGGGGAACACCTGGTAGACCACGGCGTCGCGCGCCCAGTCGGGGCCGGGATCGTAGGTGGTGAGCCGGAAGTCGTGGGCGTCGGGGATGTCGCGGTGGTGCTCGCCGGAGCCGTTGAGCCAGGAGTATCCCAGGGCGCCGCGGTCGAGCTGGACGCGGTAGCGGGTCATCGGGTTGTGGACCTCGACGTCGGCGGTGAACCACTGGTCGCCGTCGCTGGTGCCGTCGGGGGTGGCGTCGACGAAGGTCGGTTCGGCGTCGCGGATGACTCGGATCCGGACGGTGTCCACGCCGGTTCCGGCCGGTACCCGTACTCGCACCGGGACGTGGTCGCCGCGGCGGGGGGTCTCGTCAGCGACGAACAGAGCGGACCCGTCGTGGTGGGGTCCGAGTGCGATCTGGGGTGCGGCGCCGGATTCGGCGGCGGGGGCAACGGGTGGCATGCGGGCAGCCCTTCCAGGGCACGAGGTGAGCGGGAGACGCGGTGAGGGCGTGGGGCATCCGGCCGTGGATGGCCCCACCCACGGCCGGACACCGGTCCTCCTGTCGCCGGTGTCCCGTGATGAGCCGGGACACCGGCAGCGGATCAGTCAGTGGTTGATGGCGTTGCTGGTGGTGGCGTCGAAGAAGTGCAGCCGCTCGGTGTCCACGACGACCTTGATCTCGTCCCGGGGGCGGACCCGGGAGCGGGGCGCGAACGAGGCGACCCACTTGGTGCGGTCGCCTCCGATGGAGGCGACGTCGGCCTCACCCGACTCCTCGGCAAGCAGCTTGGTGTCCTCGGTGACGACCTTGGTGATGTCGGTCTCGAAGTGGACGACGATCTCCGAGCCGAGTGCCTCGGTGAGAACGACGTGTGCGTCGAGGGTTTCGGTGGCGCCCTTGCGAATGGAGGCGTCCTCCATGTCCTCGCTGCGGAGGCCGACGATGACCTCGTTGCCGACGTGGTTCTTCAGGGCCGGCTTTTCCGCGATCAGTTCCGGTGCGAGGGTGAGGGTGGAGCTGCCGAGGGTGACGGTGTAGTCGTCGCCGTCGCGGCCGATGCGACCCATGCCCATGTTCATCGGCGGTGAGCCGATGAAGCCGGCGACGAAGACGTTGGCGGGGTTGTCGTACAGGAACTGGGGTGCGCCGACCTGCATCAGCAGGCCGGCTTTGAGCACGACCACCCGGTCTCCCATCGTCATGGCCTCGACCTGGTCGTGGGTGACGTAGAGAGTTGTGACGTTGAGATCCTGTTGGACCTGGCCGATCTCGGCGCGCATCTGGACGCGGAGCTTGGCGTCGAGGTTGGACAGCGGCTCGTCCATCAGGAAGACCTGTGGTTCGCGGACGATGGCGCGTCCCATGGCGACCCGCTGTCGCTGACCGCCGGAGAGCTGCTTGGGTTTGCGGTCGAGCAGCGGGGTGAGCTCGAGCATGTCGGCGGCGTTCTTGACCCGGCGCTGGATCTCCGACTTTTCCATCTTGCGGATCCGCAGGCCGTAGCCGATGTTGTCGCCGACCGTCATGTGCGGGTAGAGCGCGTAGGACTGGAACACCATGGCGATGTCGCGGTCCTTGGGAGACAGGGTGTTCACCACCCGGTCGCCGATCTTGAGCGTTCCGGTGCTGATGTCCTCGAGGCCGGCGACCATCCGGAGTGCGGTGGACTTGCCGCAGCCGGACGGTCCGACGAGCACGATGAACTCGCCGTCGGCGATGTCGATGCTGAGGTCCTGGACGGCGTGGAAGCCGTTCTCGTAGGTTTTGTTGATCCGGTCGAGGGTCACGGGGGCCATCTAGAGTTCCTTACCTGCAGTGAGTGTCATGAGCGGGGCTGCCGTCGTCGTCGACGGTCGAGGTGCGGTCATCCCTTGACCGCGCCGGCGGTCAGGCCACCGACGATGTACTTCTGCAGGTACTGGAACAGCAGCACGATCGGGATCGCGGTGATGATCGCGCCGGCGGCGAACATCCCGAAGTTGGCGTTGCGTTCGTTGGCGACCATCCCGTAAAGGCCCACGGCGACGGTCTTCTGGGTCGGCTCGGTGAGGAAGATGCTGGCGATGAGGAATTCGCTGATTGAGCCGATGAACGCCAGCAGCCCGGTGATCGCGATGATCGGGGTGATCAGCGGGAAGATGATCCCGAAGAAGATCTGCACGTGGGTGGCACCGTCGACGGTGGCCGATTCGTCGAGATCCTTCGGGACCGTGTCCAGGAAACCTTTGATCAGCCAGGTGGTGCCGCCCAACGCGCCGCCGAGACCCAGGATGATCAGCGACCAGGGGGTGTTGAACCCGATCACGGGGTACAGATCGGTGATCGTGGCGAAGATCAGGTACAGCGACACCAGGGCCAGGAACACCGGGAACATCTGGATCATCAGCACCGCCAGCAGCCCGGCGCGGCGGCCCTTGAACCGGAAGCGGGAGAACGCGAACGCCGCGCACGTCGAGACGAAGATCGACGCGACGGTGGAGGACACGCCGATGATGAGTGAATTGAGAAGCCAACGCCAGTAGTCGGTTTCGTTGAACAACCGGTTGAAGTTGTTGAAGCTGGCGCCGGTCGGGATCAGCGTGGACGCGGCCAGCGTGCCGAGCGGGTTCAGTGCCGCGGACACCATGAACAGGATGGGGAATACGGCGAAGAACACTGCGACGAGCGCGACCAGGTGCCGCCAGCCGGAGCGGCGGAACCAGCCGCCCTGGGCGCTGCCGAGCCTGACCGGCTCGTCGAGGTCTGTTGCGGAGAGGGGGCTGCTGCCCGTGATCTGTGACATCAGTTGATCTCCTCGAGCGCCTTGGTCCGCTTGAATCCGATGAACGACACGGCCGCCACGATGATGAAGATCAGGATCGAGATGGCCGCGGCGAGGCCGTACTGGGCGCCCTGACCGCCGAAGGCGAGTCGGTAGGTGTAGCTGATCAGCAGGTCGGTGGCACCGACGGTGGGGTTGTCGGCCGGGAAGGGACCGCCGCCGCTGACGAGGTAGATCGCGCCGAAGTTGTTGAAGTTGAACGCGAACGTTGCGATCAGCAGCGGCGCGACTGCCACCAGGAGCAGCGGGAAGGTGATGGTGCGAAAGGCGTAGAACGGCTTGGCTCCGTCGACGCCGGCGGCTTCGGTGAGGTCGGACGGGATGGCCTGCAGCGCGCCGGTGCATACCAGGAACATGTACGGGTAGCCCATCCAAAGCTGCACGATGAGCACCGCAGCGCGGGCGGCCCAGGGGTTGCCGAACCAGTCGACGTTCAGGCCGAAGAGGTTGTTGATCAGGCCGTAGTCGGTGTTGAACATGTCGCGCCAGAGCAGCAGCATCGCAAACCCGGGCATCGCGTACGGGAGGATCAGGATCGAGCGGTAGACCTTCTTACCTTTGAGCTTGTCGCTGTTCATCACCATCGCCACCGCCAGGCCCAGCGCGAACGTGGTTGCCATGACGAGGATGGCGAACGCGAAGTTCCAGATGATGACCTGGAGGAAGTACTTCGCGATCGAGGGGTTGGTGAACACGTCGACGAAGTTCTTGAATCCGACGTTGACCTGCCAACCCTGCGGCAAGAACGCCCCGGTGGCGTCTTTGAAGTAGCCGTCGGTGCCGTCGGCGGTCCACGTCTCACCGGTGGAGCTGTCGGTGATGGTGTCGCTCGCGGCGTTGTAGGTGCGGGTGGCGCCGCCCTCGAACGCGCTGCTGACGCCTTTGGCGATGATGGCGCCGTCGGCGGTGGGCACGATCAGTGCGGTGATGTCGGTCTGCCGGTCTGCGGCTTGGCCGAGGTTGAGCACGGTGTAGCCCTCGGCGGCGGTGATCTTGCCGGAGTTGTTCTGGGTGACCGCGGCCTTGTCCAGTGGGGTGACGCCGTCGGCGGTGCCGAGGAAGGTGTTGCCGTCCGGGTCGGCGAGTAGGAACACCACGGGGCCGGTGGTGGAGTCGCCTTCGACGCCGATGGACAGGGTGTAGGTGGCGCCGCCTTCCACTTCCTTCACCGAGCTCGCCTGGATGGCGACGATGGCTTCTTCCTTGGTGCCGCGGTGACCGTCACCGAAGTTCGTGAACGCCGTGGTGACCGTGTAGACGATCGGCAAGACCTGGAACACGGCGAGGAACAGGGTGCCCACGACGAGGTACTTGGCCGGGATGAGCTTGGGTGAGAGGTAGATGTAGAACAGCGCCAGTGTAGTGACAACGACGATGGCGACGCCGATCCAGTTCTTCCGCTCGATGAGCGGGAGCATCGAGAAGACCGCGACCGCAGCGACGACGCCGAGCAGCAGGATCTTCACGATGGTGCCGAGCGTGGATCCCCGCTTGGAGGCGACGCTCAAACCTTGTTTCTTGGGCGGCGGGCCACTTCCGTCGGAAGGGGTCATCGTCGTCGATGCGGACTGTTGAGCCACAACGCTCTCCTGTGAACGATGAAGAAGTACAAGGGGGCCGTGCGGGTCGAGCCGGCCGGATACGGGTCCGGCCGGCTCGACGGCGAAGCGCGTCAGCCGATGGCGGCTTGGATTGCCTGCGCGGCGGCTTCGGTGGTCGTCGCCGGGTCGGCGCCGCCGATCACGGCTGCCTGGGCCTTGCCGAACGGATCCCACACCGACGCCATCTCAGGGATGGCGGGCAGGATGTCGCCGTTCTTGCCTGCTTCAGCAACGTCAGCGAGCACCGGGTCGGCTGCGACCTCCTTGTCGTACACCGAGGTCAACGCAGGCTGCCGGGGGCTGAGCTGGTACAGCGCCTCGGACACCTCGTCAGAGGCGAAGTAGTTCAGCGCGAACTCTTCGGCGACGGTCTTGTGCTTGCCCTTGCTGGCCACGTACATCGCGTCGACGGTGACGAACGGCTTCGCCTCGGCGCCACCCTCGAATCCCGGGACCGGGCTGATGGCGAACGGCACCCCGGACTTCTTGATGTCCGGCAGGTTCCACGGGCCGGTGACCATGTAGGCGGTCTTCTTGTCGGTGAAGAACGGCACCAGGTTGCCAGGCTCGATCGATGTCTTGAGCGCACCCTCGGCGCCGAGCGCGCCGATCTTGGCCATCGCCGCGGTCGCTTCGGGCTTGGTGAGCCCGAGATCCTTCGGGTCGTAATCACCGTTGGCGCCCTGGCCGAACAGGTAGCCGCCACCCGAGGTGAACAACGGATACATGTGGTACGGATCGCCGTTCTGTCCGACCGGCAGCGCCATGATCTCGCTGGCCTTACCGTCGGCGACGAGCTGCTTGCCGGTGGCCACCATGTCCTCGATCGACGTCGGCGCCTCCGGCGCAAGATCGGTGTTGCGGATCAGGAAGATGTTGCCGAGATCGTATGGCACGCCGTAGATCTGGCCGTTGAACGTGACACCCTCGATGGCCAGTGGGTTGAACTTGGCCTGGGTGGCCTCGTCAAGCTGGACCGGATCGATTGCGCCGTTCTGGACAAGCTGGCCGATCCAGTCGTGCGCGCCGTTGATCAGATCCGGCGCCTGCCCGGCCTGGGATGCGTTGAGGAACGCGGTCCGGCCGTCGGCAACGATCTGAACGCTGACCGTGATGCCGTTGTCGGCGGCGAACTTGTCTGCAGCCGCCTGGATCGCCGCCGACTCCAGCTGCGCCGTCCAAATGACCAGGTCGGCGTTCTCGTCGATCGCCGGCGGCGCGGAGGAATCAGTGTTCTCCGCCGGCGCCTCGGACGTTTCGGTGGCCGGACCGGAAGTCGACCCCGAGGCCGACGCTGACGAGCCGGCGGTGGTGCTCGGTGTGGAGGTGGTGGACGCCGCGGGGGTGTCGCTGCCGCCGCAGGCGGCTAACACCATGGCCAGGACACCTGCCCCGGCAACCGCTTTCATCGTGCGCAACTTCATGCTGTGACTCCTCGACACTGCCGTAGGGATGAGGGCCACTCAGCGATCCACCGAAAACCGGCGCGACGCAGCAGCGCGCCGCCAGATCGCGTAGAAGCACCCGTAGGGGGACCACATCTACGCTGTGAGGCAACGCACAATTGGGCTTGCTGAATGGAGTTAGCAAAGGGTGCACCGCGCCGTTTCAGCTGTCAAGCCCACCGTTACGAAACTGTGACCATCAGGTCTAACATCTGTTCGCCAGCGGCTACTTCGTCGACATCACCGACCCCCCGAACAGCCGACTCGGCCGCGTGGTCCTCAATCACGAAGACCAGGTCAAGCAACACGGCCGGGACAGCGCTCTCGCCCCGGCGAAGACACCCAGTACGGAGTGGACCGATCTGATCTCGGTACAGTCCCACGCACATGTCGATGCGAGGTGAAACACCATGACCCGGCAACGCGTCACCCTGGGCGAGGTCGCCCGCCACGCAGGCGTCTCCCGCACTACGGCATCGTTCGTCATGACCGGGCGACGCGACATGCGCATCTCCGCCGATGCCGAACAGCGCGTCCTCCAAGCGGCACGCGAACTTGATTACCGACCGAACCTGCTGGCGAAGAGCCTACGGACCAATCTCTCACAGACGATCGGGCTGATTTCTGACGTCATCGCTACCGAGTCTTTCGCAGGACAGCTGATCCGCAGCAGCATGACCACCGCTCTGCTGCATGACCATCTCCTGTTCGTCGGCGAGAGCGAAGGCGATCCCCACTTGGAGCAACAGCTCGTCAGGAGCATGCTCGACCGGGGCGTCGGCGGCTTCCTCTATGCCTCCCTGGACACCCGTCAGGTCCAGCTGCCCGAAATCCTCAAGTCGGAGCCCGTTGTCATGCTCAACTGCCTCGATCCCGGCGCCGACGTCCCGGCAGTGATCCCCGACGAGGAAACCGCCGGCCGGGTCGTCGCGCAGGCCCTCCTCGACGCCGGCCACACCGACGGCATCCACCTCATCGGCGAAACCCTGCACCACGTCATCGCCGGCGCCGAACGCTACCGCGGTGTCGTGAGCAAGCTCGAGGAGTCCGGACTGCAACTGGCAGGGCAAGTCTCAGCAATGTGGTGGCCAGAACAGTCCCACAGCGCGGTTTCTCGGTTGTTGCAGCAGAGTCCTGCCCCCACCGCGCTGATCTGCATGAACGACCGTGTTGCCTTCGGCGCTTACCAGGCCCTGTCGGACGCCGGACTCAGTGTCCCGGAGGACGTCTCGGTCATCTCCTTCGATGACTCTGACCTCGCTGCGTGGTCGCGCCCTGGCTTGACCAGCATCGCCATCCCCCACCTCGAGCTCGGCCGCCGCGCGACCGAGCTACTCCTCAGACCGGCTGAACAGCGCGCCGTTCACCGCGTCCCCATGCGGCTCACCCGCCGTGGGTCAGTCGCCGCCCCCCGGTGACGAGCCGACCGAGCTGCCCAGCAGGCAACATCGACCTGACCCTCACCAACAACACACCGACCAGCCCCGTGACCCTCGCATAGCGGGCCTCACCGGGTCCCTCTGCCGCGTCTGGATCGCCGTTCCGGCCAGCTGCGTCGCACCAAGCAGCAGCTAACCGGGTTAGCCGGCCCGGGTCCGGCCCGCGATCGTCGGCGCCGACACCTGGGCGGCGAAACCGTTCGCCGGGGCCGGCGCCCAAGGCTTCGCCCAGTACCACCCAGGAATTCATCACCCACCACGGCATCCGCCTCCAGGACAGCGTGACACTCGACGAACTGGCCGCCGACCACGAACCCGTCTTCGCCTACCTGCTGACATCGGCAGTACCGCCCGGCGTAACCGCCATCAACGCCGGACCTGCAGCGGTGGTCGTCAAGTGACAGGCCGCGGATCTTCCGCTGAAGCTGGATGGCACCAGTACGCGCTGTCCGCGCCGAACCGAGCGCTCACTCGAGCCGCGCCGGTACATCGCGAGGGCTGTACCGGCAGACCGGCAGCCCGGCCGCTGCCTCCGCTGCTTGCAGCCGCTCCTCGGCCTCTTGCGGGCGGGACGACCCGCTTGACGGTTCCGATCATTATCGGCATAGCGCGCAAGGCGTCGAAAGGCCGGATCCGCCGCCACGGGTCGTCGTTGACCCATTTCGGATCTTGGTCGTCGCGGCTCTATTGGTGTCATCGACCCCGGTGACCTTGAGATTGTGCGGTCAATCGTGGCCTTCGCCGACGCCTTCCAACTCGACCTGGTCGCGGAGGGGGTGGAGACCGAGCAGGCCGCCGCGACGCTGGTGGGTCTGGGCTCACCCGGGCCCGGGGCTTTCTGTACGCGAAGCCGTGTGGAACCACCGAGCTCGAGTCGATGCTGGCAATGCAGGCGTTCACCGGCCGGCGGATGCCTTGACCCGGCGCCTGGGAAGAACCGGGCCGGCAGGATGGTTGAACGCGACATGAAAAAGATCGGGTTCTTGTCGTTCGGGCACTGGAGCGACTCGCCCCAGTCCCGGGCCCGGACCGCCTCGGACGTGTTGCTGCAGTCCATCGACCTGGCCGTGGCCGCGGAGGAGCTGGGCGCGGACGGCGCCTACTACCGGGTGCACCATTTCGCCCGGCAGCTCGCGTCGCCGTTCCCGCTGCTCGCCGCGGTCGGCGCCCGTACCAGCCGCATCGAGATCGGTACCGGCGTCATCGACATGCGCTACGAGAACCCGCTGTACATGGCCGAGGACGCCGGGGCGGCCGATCTCATCTCCGGCGGGCGGCTGCAGCTCGGCATCAGCCGGGGATCGCCCGAGCAGGTCCAGGACGGGTTCCGCTACTTCGGGTACCAGCCCGAGGGGGACGACCACGCCGCCATGGCGCGGGAGCACACCGCCGTCCTCATGGAAGTGCTGAAGGGCGAGGGCTTCGCACAGCCGAACCCCCGGCCGATGTTCCCCAACCCGCCCGGCCCGCTGCGCCTGGAGCCGCACTCCCCCGGGCTGCGCGATCGCATCTGGTGGGGCGCCGGCACCCGGGCCACGGCCGAGTGGACCGCGCAGCAGGGGATGAACCTGATGAGCTCGACCCTGCTCAGCGAGGACACCGGGGTCCCGTTCCACCAGCTGCAGGCCGAGCAGATCCTGCGCTTCCGAAAGGCCTGGGCCGACGCCGGGCACGACCGGGAACCGCGGGTGTCGGTCAGCCGCAGCATCTTCCCGATCGTCAGCGACCTCGATCGCGCCTACTTCGGCAGGGAGGGGGGCAGCGGCGACCAGGTCGGCTATCTGGACGGCGGCAAGGCCCGGTTCGGGAAGACCTACGCCGGCGAGCCGGAGACATTGATCCGCCAGTTGCGGGAGGACGAGGCGATCGCCGCGGCCGACACCCTGCTGATCACCATCCCCAACCAGCTGGGCGTCGACTACTGCGCCCACGTGCTGGAGGCGCTGCTGACCCAGGTGGCGCCGGAGCTCGGCTGGCGCTGATCCGCCGCTGTCGCCACAGACGCCGGAACCGCTCGGGGCGGAGACCCGCCCCGGGCCGTTGCTCGTCCTCGACCCCTGCGCCCTGGCCGTCATCCCTTCACGCTGCCGCCGATTATCCCGGGATGAAGTGGCGCTGGGCGAACACGTACAGCACCACGATGGGTGCCGCCACGATCATCCCCGCGGCCGAAAGCAACGCGAAGTGCCGCACCGGCCCGCTGGTGCAGCCCACTGCGGATGTAGTGCGCCACAGCGCAGCCGACCACCCCTGCTCAGCGCCGCGGGCCGCGTACCAGTCCCGACAAGCCCGGTCGTCAAGCGCGTCGAGCAGGGTCGTGACATGGCTGCGGCCACGCAGCGGCGAAGCTGCGCATGTACACCAAGCTGCGAGCGCTGAACCCGCGCATCCCCAGGAACTCCGCACGCAGATCCGCCGATAGCCGGTCGATGACCTTCATGCCCCAGCCCTCACTCTGCTGCCGATCCAAGACCAGCCGGCCGATCCGCCAGTACAAATCCAGAACCTCCTGGTTCACCGACCGGGCTGCACCCACCCGCGCCGCCCGCACCGTCGCCTTCAACTCGGCCAACAAACCCGCGTAGCCGTCAGGCAGCGCCGGCGACCTCCCCAGGATTCGTCACCGACCCATCCTCCAACACCCGCCCGACAGAACCCCCGGAAGCCATCTCGCCGTGCCGGCGGCTCAGCACCGCCGCCGGACAGGAGATTGCGCAAGACACCCTTGCGCGATTGCGCCCCCTCCCCCAGCGCGGAAGCGCAACCCCGGCCCGCTCACCCCGCTGGGCGCTCGGGCGGCTTGACGTAACCGATCATTATCGGCATTCCGATCGGTCCCCTCGAGGAGCGGACGCCGCGACTCGGCGACCGGCTCCGGCAAGCAATGCCGCCCTACTCGAGCCCAGCAGTGGTCTGTTCCCATTTCGTCTGTAGACCTGCGGTGTCGGTGGTGCGGCTGTGGATGGTGGCGAACGGCCCGGCTAGATCGTCGATCGGCCCTACGTGCCGCCGCCATAGGTGACCGTGCCGTCGCGCTTGGCGAGGTCGTGATCGGCCAGTAACGCGTCGTTGCCGCGGTCCGACCGAAGTAGTAGAACACCACGGAGCCGCCTCCGGAATCGTCCGCCCGGCAGCGAAATCCACATCGTGCTGGGTGGCAATAGCGACGCAGCACTGGAACGGGTGTCTTCGTACGACAACGGCTGCTGAGGCTCGACTCTCGACGGCGTGGTGCGGTCGCTGAACGGCTGTTCTGCCTGGGGGCGCGGTCCACGACATCGGCCGGGACGTCCGCGATCTGCAGCTGGCAATAGTGCTGCACGACGCCTCCGCGGTGATCTGGCAGTCGTCACCGATCTCGGGATTGGCGAAGGCCGGTCATCGTCGACACGCCGCCTGCCGACCCGCGACTCGTGGCGGGATGGGTCGTGCAGCCGGCGGTCCGATGGATCGCCTCGATCACCTGACCGCGTGGCGCCGGGGGTCGCACCGTGAAGGATCTGGTACCTGCCGTGGTACGTGGCACCGTACCGAGCGACGTGGGCCTGACAGGACCTGGGGTCGCATCACCGGCGCCGACCTGTGGACACAGGTCCATTGATCATCGGAATGCGCGGCGCGAATGATCGGGCCGGACATCAGTGGCGGGCGCGGTGGCGGGTCTCGCCGGTGCGCCCTGCACAGCTCCGCTGACCCGCCACGCGCGTTCACGTCACCGTAGGAGGAACACGATGAAGGCGTCCGGCAGCAATCCCTGGGCGTTCGTGATCGCTACGCCCGTGATCATGTGGCTCGTCCACTACCTCGCCTATCTCCCCCACGAGTACGCGCACTCGGTGACGGCGTGGATCGTGGGCATCAAGCCGCAGCCGGGGAACATCACCTGGGGCGACAGCAGCCTGATCAACATCATGCTGGCGACGCAGGTCGACGAGAACGTCGACTACAGCGCTGCGCTCGCTGCCGGTAAGGACTGGCAGGTGGCTCTGGTCGCCTTCGCAGGACCAGGCCTGGGGAACGCGGTGCCCTATCTCGTTTGTCGATGGTTGATCTTCAAGGACTCGATCGCCGCTCGACCGTGGGTGGCTTACATCCTGCTCTGGTACGTGTTCTTCGGGCTGGCCAACATCTATGACTACATTCCGATGCGGATGTTCACCGACGGCGGCGACGTCCATCATTTCCTGCTGGGCAGCGGAATCTCCGAATGGCTGGTGTACGGTATCGTGGGCAATCTGGCGGTCCTGGCCATCGTCGACTTCTACCGCTCGGTGTTGCCCTTCGCACTGGGAGTGGCCGGTTTTCGGCAGCCATCGGGTCGCGCGGGCCTGCGTGCTCATCGCTGCGACGCTCACCCTGTTCGCTTACTACGCGATTCCGGCGCTGACCGAGCCCGACGACATCAGCGTGCTGATGGGGCGCACCTCGCTGCTCATCATTCCTGCCATCTTGATCGCGACCTGGCGACGCAACGTTTCGACGCCGCTACCGCTTACACCACTGACACAATTGCCACGATCGACTCGTCTGTCGCCCGGGGACCACACCGGCTCCGACAGGCGGAATGCGCTGAGAACAGGTGACACCGTCGAGCTGCGATGACCACCAGCGCCACGCAGACCTCGGTACGCCCCTGCCGCTGCACGTTGATGGCGAACATCGCGGTCCCGACGCACTCACCCGGTGGACGCCGAGCCGGGCGAACACGGTGTGCCGCCGCTGACACGGAGCGGGCCAGGTCCACTGACAGGACCTGTCGTCATTGACGTTCTCAGTCGTCGAAGTCGCGAAGCCCGGCCGACAGCGCGGGCCGGCCTCAGCCCGATGCGATGAGCGACACGGGACCAGCAGAGATCAGCGGCTCGCTTCCGCGGACTCCGTCAGCGGCCGGTCCAGCGGGTGCGAGTAGTGCCCCAGCGATGATCATCGCCACGTCGACGACTGCTTCTTGCCCTCCCCCCGCCGTCCCAACATCGCGTGCCTGCGCACATCGCCCGCCCCGGACCCCCGTCCGGGCTGCGTACAACAAGGTCCCATGGTCCGGGGGTAGAGAGGCGTTGGCACAGCTACCGAAGCCCCCCGCGGTCAATCCCGACGCGGTGGAGAACATGACGGCAGACGCCCCGATCACCATTCCCTGAGGCGCCAGCGCAGTGAGAGTCCACGTTGATGCCGCCACCGGAAGGGCTGAGACAGTCGCGAGTCCTAGTACAAGGCCGTGCGACCGATCGAGCAGCTGCGCGTGGCCGTCACTACTTTGTTCGGCGACGTGCTGTCCAGACGTCGCTGGGTACGGCACCGCGAGCCTCGGACGCCGCGAACCCGATGACGCCCGCCTGACACCTCGTGTTGACATCGCACGGTTGGGTGCGCCGACGCGGCGCCTCCCATGGCCACATCGCCCATGGAGCGGCCCATCAGCAGCGGCATCGAGGTGCCCGACCGGACTCGAGCCACCGCCGACGCCAGTACCTGCTCCGTGGCGGCCGGACCCGCCCAGGCGATCGTCACGGTCATCGGACGCACCGCACTTCCACCCCTCGATGCCGTCAGGTCATCGGCGTCGTGTCGCGGCCACGCCAGGGTGAGCGGTCGCAGCTCGATCGCCGGCTACGACTCTCAGACTCCCGTTCAGCGTGTATCGCGTCCAACGGCGGGATGAGGGCTCGACTACCTCCGGTCCCACTCCGCGTCACCGCGCCGGTGCGGTGTCGTCCACCGGGAGATGGTTCGTCGGCGTCGCAGCCTCGAGCAGCCCACCCTTCGACCGCCGACCTTCCGCAGGGTGGGCCGGGCACGGTCTCACGGGACGCCGGGTGCATCCGGTGACGGCCGGAAAACCGCGCCGAACCGGCCCGGGCCGTGGACGCACCCGCCGTCCGCGTGCGACGCTGACGGGGCCGGTCGGATCCGCCGTCCGGACGTGCTGCTCTTTGTATGCTGTTGCATGGATCCGGGAACGCGCCCGGAGGAACCGAGGGGGAGGTCGTTGGTGGCCGGCAGTGAGCTCCGCGACCCGGACCGCCCGACGTCGATGAACCCGTCCTCCGCGTCGTTCGTCGTCACCGGCGATCGTCCGGGCCTGTCCGCGGCGACCGGACTCGCCCGGCTCCTGGGCTTCGGCGACGGACACGACCCGGTGACGACGACGGCGGCGTGGTCGGCCCATCTGCCGCCGCTGGACCGCGACCTGTGGTCGGCCCGCGCCGAGGAGTGCCGGTCGTCCGGAACGCCCGCCGTGTTGCGGCACCGGTTGCGGACCGCCGACGGCGGCGAACGGGTGGTGTGCTCCACCTTCGTGCCCGCCGCGGGCGTCCCCGGTGGGGTCCACGTGGTCGTCGCCGACCTGACCGACGAGGTCCGGGAGGCGGCCCGGGCCCAGACCCGGGAGGCCGTCAGCCGGGCCACCCAGACCCGCGAGGTCATCGACCAGGCCAAGGGCATCATGATGGTCGTGCTCGACCTGGACGCCGAGCAGGCGTTCGACCTGCTGCGGTGGCACTCCTCCCGGGCCAACGTCAAGCTGCGCGACATCTGCGCGGCCGTCATCGACGCGATGGCGGCCGGCGCGACCGCGACCGCGCCGCGGCAGCGACTGGCGGGGGTGTTCGCCGCGCTCGGCAGTACCTCCACCCCGCGCCCGGGCTGGACCCGTAGCGCCGGTCAGTCGCGCAGCGCCGCCGCGGAGGCCGCCGAGAGCGCCAGCCACATCCCGGCGGCGCTGCTGCCCGGCATCCTGACCCGGGCGGTCGCCGACGCGGCCGTCTCCATCACGGTCGCCGACATGACCGTGCCGCACCGGCCGCTGGTGTACGTCAACCCGGCCTTCGAGCGGCTCACCGGCTATGCGGCGGCCGACGTGCTCGGCCGCAACTGCCGCTTCCTGCAGGGCGACCACACCAACGACGAACAGAACCAGGCCATCCGGGAGGCGATGCGCGACGGGCGGTCCACCGACACGCTGATCCGCAACTTCACCGCCGACGGCACCCCGTTCTGGAACGAGTTCCACCTGTCGCCGGTGCGCAACGTGCACGGGCGGCTCACCCACTACATCGGTTACCAACTCGACGTCACCGAACGGGTGGAACGCGAGGAGCAACTGCGGCGGCTGGCCTTCGAGGACGCGGCGACGGGCCTGCCCAACCGCGCCGCCGCGTTGCGTCACGTCGAGGACCTGCGTTCGGCGGCGACCCCGTTCACCGTCGCGACCGTCTCGTCGGACCGCTTCGGCGACGGCGACGCCCTCGACCACAGCGACGGGCGGGTGGTCACCATGTTGGCGGCCCAGCGACTGCGCGCGGCCGCACCGGACGCCTACCTCGCCCGGACCGGCGCGCACAGCCTCCAGCTCATCGGGAGCCTGCCGGCGCAGGCCGCCCTCGAGCAGGCGCTGCACGCCCCCGCGGGCACCGTCGACGACGACGTCCGACTCGACGCGACGGTCACCATGAGCACCTCGGCTGCGCCGACGGCTCCCCGCTCCTCCTGACCGCCCGCCGAGATCCGCGCCCCAGCAATGGATCTCGAGGACTCCCGCACCTCGGCAGCGTCGTGGTGCGGGCCTGAGGACCGGTAGTCCCGGCCCCCACGTACCGTGGTCGGCATGGCACGAGGCAACGGTGCCGCTCGGCGCTGGGCTCTGGTGCTCGGGCTGGTCGCGGTCCTGGCCGCGCTGCCCGCGGTGATCGGCGCTCTCCCGGCGGCCGACGACGACCGCACCGCGGTCGAACTCCGCACCGCCGCCCTCGGCAGCGTCGGGGTGGGGTTCTCCGGCTACGCCCAGTCCTCCGGCGGGCTCGCGCTTCCCGAGACCGAGCAGCTGGACACCGTGGCCGACCTGTTCAGTGACCGCACGTCGATGCGGGTGTGGTGGCGTGGGCCCACCGACCACCGCGTCGACGTCGTCACCGCGGGCGGCGAGACCGGCCTCCATCGCGACGCCACCGGCAGCTGGCGCTGGGAGTACGAACCCGACCGCGCCACCCGCATCGACGCTGAACCGCTCGCCCTCCCGGTGGCCACGGACCTGTTGCCGCACAGCCTGGCGCGCCGGTTGCTGTCCGAGGCGCGTGCCGACGAGCTGTCGCGGTTGCCGGCGCGCCGTGTCGCCGGCCGCGACGCCCTGGGTCTGCGGCTGACCCCGGCCGACATCGCCGCGGCCGTCACCCGGGTCGACTGCTGGATCGACAGCAGCACCGGACTTCCCCTGGCCGTTCAGGTGTGGGGGCCCGACCCGGCCGTGCCGGCCCTCGACACCCGCTTCCTCGACCTCGATCTCGCCGTTCCCGACCGGTCGCTGACGGCGTTCGCGCCGCCGATCGACGCCTCCCGCGAGCGCAGCGATCCGCTGGGAGCGCTGAACAACGCCGCCGCCGACCGACCGGGATTCGTCCTGCCGGACACCCTGGCGGGGCTGCCCCGTCGTTCCCTCGCGGGTGCACCCGCCGGCATCGCGCTGTACGGCCGGGGCGTCACCCTGCTGGCGGTGGTCCCACTGCCCGGCCGGGTCGCCCGCGACCTGCGCGACGCCGCAGCCGCCGATCCGACCGCCGTCCGGGACGACGACGGCACCCGGCTCGCGGTCGGGCCATTGGGCATCCTGCTGGCGGGGACGTCGGGGCGGACGTCCTACGCCCTCATCGGGACGGTCACCGGTGACGCCCTCGTCGAGGCCGCCCGGGCGTTGCCCGGTCTGCGTGACGCCCCGTGACGGCCGTCATCGCCACCCGCGGCCTGACCAAACGGTTCGGTGCCCTGCGGGCCGTGGACGGCATCGACCTCGACGTCCGGGCCGGTGACGTCTACGGCTTCCTCGGCGCGAACGGATCCGGCAAGACCACGACGGTCCGGATGCTGCTGGGACTGGTGCTGCCGACGAGCGGCGAGGTGGAACTGCTCGGCGAACGGATGCCCCGGGCGGGCCGCCGGGTGCTGCCGCGGATCGGCGCCCTGGTCGAGGGGCCCGCCTTCCACGGCCATCTGTCGGGACGGGAGAACCTCTCCCTGCTGGACGCCTCCGGACCCGGCAGCGCGCGGCGGGGCCGCGCCCGCCGCATCCAGGAGGTACTCGACCAGGTCGGGCTGGCCGCCGTCGGGCGACGACCGGTGCGCGCCTACTCGCTGGGCATGAAGCAACGTCTCGGCCTGGCGGGCGCACTGCTGCGGCGTCCCGAGCTCCTCGTGCTCGACGAGCCGACGAACGGGCTCGACCCGCAGGGCATCGCCGAGATCCGGGCGCTGCTGCAGGAGCTGCACCGCACCGGGACCACCGTCTTCCTGTCCAGCCATCTGCTCGCCGAGGTCGAACAGCTGGCGTCGCGGGTCGGGGTGCTGGCCCGCGGGCGGCTCGTCCTGCAGGAGCAGCTCGCCCTCCTCACCGCACCCACCGGGGCCACGGTCGTCGTCACCCCGGAGCCCGACCGCGCCGTCGCCGTCATGGACGGCAGGGTCACCGCCGTCGACGGCGGGCGGCTCGTGGTCCGCGGGGACGATCCCGCGGAGGTCAACGCCCGGCTGGTGGCGGCGGGCGTCCCGGTGACCGGGTTGGCGCTGGACCGGCCGACCCTCGAGCAGGTCGTGCTCGCCGCCGCCGGGGCGAGCAGCGACCGGGTGGACGCACCGTGATCGTGGTCGAGCTCCGCAAGCTGTTCCGCCGCCGCCGCACCTGGGCGACCATCGCGGTGCTCAACGCCCTGCCGGTCGTCGTGGCCGTGCTGCTGGCCGTCACCGGGCTGGCACCCCGTCCCGGAACCGGGCCGGCGTTCCTGTCGGCGGTGCTGACCAACGGCGCGCTGTTCCCGCTGGCCGCGCTGGGCATCGTGCTGCCACTGTTCCTGCCCATCGCCGTCGCGGTCGTGGCGGCCGACGCGATCGCCGGCGAGGCGCAGGCCGGCACCCTGCGCTACCTGCTGGTCCGGCCGGCCGGCCGGACCCGGCTGCTGGTGGCGAAGCTGCTGTCGGTGCTGGTGTTCGTCCTGGTCACCGTGGTCACCGTGGCCGCGGTGGGCTACTTCCTGGGGACCACCCTGTTCGACACCCGCGCGATCGGTGGCACGTCCCTGTCGGGGACGTCGCTGACCGCCGAACAGCTGACCTGGCGGACGCTGATGGCGATCGGCTACGTGACGGTGTCCATGTGCGGCGTCGCGGCGTTCGCACTGTTCTTCTCGACCTTCACCGACTCCCCGCTCGGTGCGGCACTCGGCGCGCTGGCCGTCCTGGTCGCGTCCTCGCTGCTGCTCACGCTCGACGCCGCCTCCCCCATCGCCCCGTACCTGCCCACCCGCTACTGGTTGTCGTTCGTCGACTTCTTCCGCGAGCCGGTGCTGTGGCGCGACATCGTCCGGGGACTGGGAGTGCAGGGGGTCTACGTCGGGGTCCTGCTGGCCGGGGCCTGGGCGAACTTCACCACCAAGGACATCACGAGCTGACGGGGCGTCAGCCCCGCCGCAGCCGGGCGCAGTCCGTCGCCGTCAGCGCCGGTGGATCGCCGGCCGCGAGTGCGGCGGCCACCATCGCCTGCACGACGGGTGCCCGTGGCAGGTCACCGTGGGCCACCACGGCGTCGGCGCACACCGACTGCACCGTGAGGTTGAGGGCCCCGTCCAGTCGGGCGGACTCCGGCGGGGTGACGGTGGTGTCCTGGGTGGTCCAGATCGACACCCAGGTGGGGCCCGCCGGTGTCTCGTCACCGGCGTTGAGACGGCGGATCAGGTCGCTGCCGGGGGCGAGTTGCCGGCACGCCACCGGGCACGCGGTGCCCGACACCGAGCCGGCGAGCTCGACCAGTGTGGTGCCGTGGTGCGGCGATCCCAGGGTGAGCACCCGCCGGGCCGCCCCGGCGCCGCCGCCGGCGATCCAGGCGCGGGCCACCACGCCGCCGGCCGAGTAACCGACGACGTCGACCGTGGCGGCACCCGTGCGGTCCCGGACCGCCTGCACCGTCGCCCCCAGCACCCCGGCCGCGACCTCGAGATCCCCGGTGCCGTCGCCGGGCAGTTCGACGACGGTGGCGTCCCGCCCGGCCGCCCGGAGGGCGTCGGCCAGCGACTGCAGGGAAGCGGCCGAACCGCCGTACCCGGGCACGAGTACCACGGGCCCGGCGACGGCCTGGTCGGCCGGCGCGGCCCGGTCGTGGCCGACGACGGCGGCCACGGCGAGCGTGATCCCGGCGGCGAGCGACACGGCGAGGAGGGCCACGACGAGACGGCGGCGGGCGGGGGCGAGACCGGCGAACACCCCTCCACTGTCCACGAGCGCCGGGCGACGTCCCTCCCTCGGCCCGGAATACCCCTCTGACCTGCGGCGTTGCACCCAATGACAGCAACAGCGGAGGAGGGACCCGTGAAGGGTGACCGGGTGGAGATCGTCGTCGACGCCGGCGGCGGCACGAAGAACTACGAGGTCGTGGCGACCCGTGCGGGCCGCCGCGTCGAGGTGAGCCACGGCCGTGGCCTGGTCGAGGTGGTCGAACTGACCCGCGGCGGTACGGCGGTGCGCACCGCCCGGTTCCTGGCCAACCGGGTGGTCGCCCTGGTCGAACATCCGGCCGCCGACCCGGCGTGGGCCGACGACGAGGTGACCCCGCTGCGCCGCACCGGCTGACGATCCGGCCGCCCGCGCACCGGACCCGACGTGATGCTCCCTGTCTGGGCGGTGCGGGTCGGCGGCGGTCCTCGCCGACCCGGGCGCGTGGGTGGCGTCGCGGTAGTCTGGGCGCGGTCGCGCTCGGCACGTCGGCCGCACCGACTCGGCGCCGTGTCGACGGCTGGACTGTGGGCTCACCAATGCACGTCACCGCACGCTCGGACTACGCCGTCCACGCGATGTTGCACCTCGCCGCCGCCTGGCCGGCCCAGGTCAGCGCCCAGACCATCGCAGCCGCCCACGGTCTGCCGCACAAGTTCCTCGAGACGGTGATGACCACCCTGCGCCGCCACGACCTGGTGCGCAGCCAGCGCGGCAACTCCGGCGGCTTCGCGCTCGCCCGCGAACCCGCCGAGATCACGCTCGGCGAGATCCTCCGCGCCATCGACGGCCCGCTCGTCGGCGTCCGCGGGCAGCGACCGCACGAACTGGTCTACGACGGGTGTGCCGAGCACCTGACCGAGGTGTGGGTGGCCGCGCGGGCCGCACTGCGAGAGGTTCTCGACGGTGTCACCCTGCGCGACGTGCAGGCCGGCGATCTGCCCGCCCACGTCGCCGCCCTCGCGGCCCAGCCGGGAGCCTGGGACATCCGCTGACGGTGTCCGGCGTCCGGCCGGCGTTCACGGGCCAGGGGGGTCCCCGGCCGGCCACGAGGCGACGTCCCCGGCGTGCCGCCACAGCGGGATCCCCCGTCGGCGCGCCTGGCTCCGCAGCAGGTCGAGGGCGTCCTCCCGGTGGAGGTCGTGCCGGGCCATGAGCACCCACAGGCCAGATCGAGCACCGAGCGGCCGTGGACGGCCTGCCGCAGCCGCACGCCCTGGGTGTCGTCGGGATGCTGTCGGCAGTAGTCCAGCATCCCGCGGCCGAGGTACTCGGTGAGGACGGTGAGCACGTCGGCGTCGGCCTCGATCGGCGCGGCGCGGGCGCCGTACATGTTCAGGGTGGCCGTCGGCACCCCCTGCGCGAGAACCGGCTCGGCGATGAACGTCCGGACGCCGGCGGCTTCGGCCGCGACGGCCAGCCACGGCCACCGGCCGCGGACCTGTTCCAGCGTCATCCGGACCCTGCGGCCGGTGGACATCGACTCCAGGCACGGGCCACCGCGCTGCCGGTACTGCTGCTCGTCGACGACCAGGACCCGGTCCGCGGTGTGGGCGGCCGTGAAGGGGGTGCCGTCGAACTGCGCCGTCACGCCCGCCCAGTCGGTGTCCGGAAGCAACCGCACCGCCTCCGCGGCAGCGCTGTGCATGAGATGCAGCAGGCTCCGCTGATCGGTGACCCGCGGGCTCAGCACCTCGATGAGCCGGGCCATCTGGTCCGGATGCGCGGCCAGCGCGCCCAGGATCTCCGACGACATCCCGGACGCGTGCGCGTCACCGGCGTCGCGGTCCCGCCCCTGGGGGGTGGAAGGTGACCCAGGCATGGCGCCTTTCCCGTCCGGGCGGCACACGATGTGCTCGGGACCGGCGCGGGCGGGATGACGCTCGCCGCGACGACCAGCTCGAATGACCTGCTGCGCTCCGGACGCTACACCGCCGGGAGGCCGGTGCAGGGTCACCGTCCGACGATCGTCGTGCCACCCGAACGGGGCTCACGGCGCCGTCCGGGGCCGGTCGCCCGGGTCGTGGCGGACGCTCCGTCCGCCACGGCGGTCGTTCCGCTGCCGAGGGCATCCGGGGGGTAGACAGTCCTGGGGACCCGGGGACGGAGGCTGATGGACGTCACGTCGCGATTCGCCGTCGCGCTGTCCGGTGCCCGTGACCGCGCGGGGAACTCCGGCGCCGGCGAGCCGGAACGCGCGTCGTCGGCGTGCGCGGAGGTGCTGCGAGCGGCCGGGGCGTCGGTCTGCGTGATCTCACCCGACGGGTTCCACCTGCCGGTGAGCATCAGCGACCGGTTCGCCGGACTGGGCGAGAGCCTGCAGTTCACCACGGGTGACGGCCCCTGCGTCGACGCCCACGCCACCGGCGACGTCGTGTGTGCCACGCGGTCGGTGCTGGCCGCCCGGTGGCCCCTGTTCCACGCCCGGTTGACCGCCTTGACCCCCTACCGTGCGGTGGTGGCCGTGCCGATGCGCGCGGGCGGCACCCGGTTGGGCAGCGTCGATCTCTACTTCCGCACCGACGACGAGCTGGTCGGGCTCGACCTCGACGAGGGACGTGTGGTCGTCGCCCTGGTCGCCGGCCTGCTGACGGCCGCGGACCCCGACACTCCGCCGCGGTGGATGGACACGGCCCACCTGACATCGCGCAACGGGGTGATGGTCGCCGTCGGCATGATGGCGGTCCACCTGGGCGTGGACGCCCACGACGCACTGGCCCTGCTGCGGGCGTACGCGCTCGCCGTGGACGTCACCGTCGACGACGCCGCGCGGCGCGTGATGGACCGGACGGTGGACACCGCCACGTTGATCCGTCCCCGGCACTGATCGCCCGCCGGGACCTCGGCGGTCCCGTCCTCACGGACGCCCGGAGCTCGCCGCGCGTCGTCGGGGACCGCGGCGACGGCACCCCGTGACCCGCCCGGGGAGACAGGCGGGTCACCGCGCCGGCCGGCCACCTCCGGGCCCGCCGGCGGTCCGCTCGACCAGGCCGGCCGCGATCACGGCGAGCCGGACGTTGCGGGTCTGCGAGATGGTCCGCAGTGTCGCGAACGCCTCCTCGGCACTGCAGTGCCGGGTGGCCATGACGATGCCGATCGCCTGATCGATGACGGCGCGTGAGTTCAGCGCGGTCTGCAGCTGGTCCGACAGCCGCGCGTCACCGTAGTTGCGCAGCGATCCGGTGATGGCCACGGTGGTCAGATCGGCCAGCTGTTGGATCGACGCCCGTTGGTCGTCGTCGTCGAAGGCGTACGGACGCGCGGCGTAGAGGTTGAGCGCCCCGACGGTGTCGTCCCGGACGCGCAGCGGCGAGGCGTAGACCGCCGAGATGCCCTGCGCCATCGCCTGGACCGGATAGCCGTCCCAACGCTGCTCGCGGGACAGGTCGGGTACGTCGACGACCCGTCCGGTCCACAGCGCCTCCAGGCACGGCCCCGCCTCGAGTCGGTACTGCTGCTCGTCCAGCTGGGCCGCCAGCGCGTCGGCCGCGCCGACCGTGACCACCCGCCCGTCGGTCGCCACGGTGATGCCACAGGTCAACGCGGTGGGGACGGTCCGGGCCGCGAGCTCAGCGATGCGCTGGATGAGCTCGTGGAACGACTCGGTGGACGTCAGGACCGCGGAGAGCTCCCGGAGGGCCGCCGGCAGCGATATCCCGGGCGCGCGGATCTCGTCGGAGACGGGCATGGAGCTCCTTCTCCCGGCGGCATGCACGGCTCACCGGTGACGGTCGCGGCACCCCCTGTTGGAGCACGGTGCGGCCGGCCGTCCCAGGATCCCACCTCGGTCGGCGGCGGCCAAAAGCGTGAGCGGGTGTCACCCGCATCGTCCGGTACGGACGAGCGCCGACGATGCCGCGGCGCCCGCACACCGGTAGGGGCGTGCGGGACCGCGACGGCCGTCAGCGCCGGGACGTGGTGAACAGCCCCTTGATCGCGCCGTAGGCGACGGTGGCCAGCAGCAGCACGATGCCGATGACGGCGAGCCAGACCAGCCCCTTGATGACGAAGCCCAGCACGGTGAAGAGCAGCCAGAGCACGATCAATCCGATGATGATTCCCATGGCGGGGACCGTACTCCCCGTTCGTGTACGGCCCGGCACGACGGGCCGCAGGAACGCGCGATGTGACGCATCCCCCGGCTTCGGCTCGAGCCGCCGACCGCATTCGCGGGCGGCGGCCGAAGGCCCCGTGGGCGGCACCCGGTGTTGCACCGGGCGGCCGGGGCGGCAGCGGTGCGACGCCGCCGGGCAGCGACACCCGTTGCTGCTCGTCGGATCTCGGTCGGGAACGAACGGCTGCAGCACCCCGTCGACCGCGTCGGCGCCGGTTCACCCCACGCTGTGCGGGCCGCCGCCGGGCTCCACGTGAGCCGACGCGGGAACGGCCTCGAGGAACCGCGGCCCGTGGTGTCGATCGGCGGGATGGGGTCGGCGGTCCCGTGCGCGGTCGGCGCCGGGACGTCGATCCGGTCGACGGCGGCACGGAGGTCGCTCAACCGGCGGGGCGGCGCCCGCACGTGCGGGAAGCCGGGGCCGCTCGGAACGTCGCCGCCCCGCTCGTCGACGCCGCCGCCTCGAACCGTCGTGGTCCCCGCCGCGCGTCCGTCGGGATGCGCGATCCGATGCCCTGCGCGCATCCTGGACGGACGTCGACGTCGCTCCCGTGCGGCCCGGCACCCGACGCGGAAGGAACCACGTGGCCACGCCTGCGCTGTCCGTCCAGCTCTACACCGTCCGGGAGGCGCTCGCCGCCGACCTCGACGGGACCCTCGCCCGGCTCGCCGGGATGGGGCTGGCCGACGTCGAGATCTTCGACTTCGTCGACCGGGCACCGCTGCTCGCGGAGGAACTGGTCGCGAGTGGTCTCCGGGCCCGTACCGGTCACGCCTCCCTGCTGTCGGCGGGCCTCGGTCTGGACGACCCGGCGCTGGCCGGCGGCCGGGCCGCCCCGCCCGACCAGGACACGGTGTTCCGCGCGGCGACGGCGGTTGGGCTCCAGATCGTCATCGATCCGTTCGTCGCCCCCGACCGCTGGATGACCGAGCATGCCGTCGCCGACACCGCTCGGCGCCTCAACGACGCCGCCCGGCGCGCCGCCGACCACGGACTGCGGGTCGGCTACCACAACCACGCCCAGGAGTTCCTGTCCGACATCCGGGGGGTGTCGGCCTACGAGTTCTTCGCCGGGGAGCTCGGCGACGACGTCGTCCTGGAGGTCGACCTGTACTGGGCGGCGACCGGCGGCCAGGACGTGCCGGCGCTGCTGCAGCGGCTCGGGGACCGGGTCGCCGCGCTGCACCTCAAGGACGGCGTCACCGGGCCGAACCCGTTCCGACCCGGGGCATCCCGGCTCGACCCCACCACCCTGGACCAGCGGCCCGCAGGCCGGGGCGAGATACCGCTGCTGGCGGCGCTCGCCGCAGCGCCGTCGACCGCCTTCGGGGTGATCGAGTTCGACCACTACCCCGGCGACATCTTCGACGGGGTGCAGGCCAGCGTCGATTTCCTGCGCGCGAACGGACTCCGATGACCGCGCCACGGCGGGGCACCGGCTCCGGGCCCGTCGGAGTCGGATTCATCGGCACCGGGATGATCAGCGACACCTACCTGGAGAACCTCACCTCGTTCCCCGACACCCGGGTGGTGATCCTGGGTGATCTGGACGAACGTCGGGCGCGGGCCCAGGCGGCGAAACACGGCGTGGCGCAGTCGGGTTCACCCCGCGACGTGCTGGCCCACCCGGAGGTCGAGCTGGTCGTGAACCTGACCGTCCCGGCGGTGCACGCCGAGGTGGCGTCCCGGGCGCTGGCGGCGGGGAAGCACGTGTGGACCGAGAAGCCGATCAGCGTGGACCGCGCGAGCGGGCAGGCGCTGCTCGCCCAGGCCGAGGCCGCCGGCCTGCTCAACGGCGTCGCCCCCGACACCGTGCTCGGGCCGGGCGTGCAGACCGCCCGCCGCGCCATCGCCCGGGGTGACATCGGGACCCCGCTGACGGCGCAGACCGTCATGCAGTACATCGGCCCGGACACCTTCCATCCGGACCCCGAGTTCCTCTTCCGCCGGGGCGCCGGCCCGCTGTTCGACATGGGGCCGTACTACGTCACCACGCTGATCCACGTGTTCGGCCCGGTCGACACCGTCGCCGCCTTCGGATCACGGAGCCGCACCACCCGCACCGTCCAGGTCGGCGACCGGGCGGGCACGGAGTTCCCGGTCGAGGTGCCGACGCACGTCTCGGCGCTGGCCCGGTTCGAAGGTGGCGGGGTGAGCCAGAGCGTGTTCAGCTTCCAGTCACCGCTGGCCCGCACCGGAGTGGTCGAGATCGCGGGCACCGAGGGCACTCTGGTCATCCCCGACCCCAACGCCTTCACCGGGGACGTGCTGGTCACCCGGATCCCGGAGGCCGCGGCGGCGGGCGAGGACCCGGAGTGGCGGCACGTCCCGGTCACCGGTGTGCTGGCCGGCCGGGGGGTGGGCGTGCTCGATCTGGCCCGCTGCATCCGCTCCGGCCGGCAGCCGCTCGCCTCGGGTGAACTCGGTTACCACGTCCTGGACACCCTGGTCAGCATCGACGAGGCGATGACCGGCGGGGAGACGGTCCGGGTCCGCAGCACCGTGCCACCGGTGCCGCTCGTCGCCGACGATCTCGATCCGTTCGCCGCCACCCTCTGAGCGGCACCCGTCCGGTCCGCCGCGGCCGGAGGGGACACCGACACCGGTCGCGCCGACCGTCGCGGCACGAGCCCGGCGCGGAGTGACCAGGCGCGGTCGACGGGGCCCCTCCGCAGCCGTCGCCACGACCGTCACGGCACGGACCCGGCGCGGAGTGACCAGGCGCGGTCGACGGGGCCCCTCCGCAGCCGTCGCGCCGACCCTCACGGCACGGACCCGGCGCGGAGTGACCAGGCGCGGTCGACGGGGACCCTCCGCAGCGGTCGCGCCGACCGCCGCGGCACGAACCCGGCGCGGAGTGACCAGGCGCGGTCGACGGGGACCCTCCGCAGCGGTCGCGCCGACCGCCGCGGCACCAGCCGGGCGCGGAGTGACGAGGCGCGGTCGACGGGGACCTCCGCAGCGGTCGCCCCGACCGCGCCGACGGCGGATTCGACAGCAGCGCACCGCAACGGCCACCGTGGAGCCGTGCAGCCCGCCACGCGTCCCCGCGTCCCCGTCTCCGCCCCGGCTCCGACTCGTGCCGACCGTGCCGCCCGGACCGCCCGAGCAGCCCGAGCCGCCCGAGCCGCCCGAGCCGACGGTGCCGACGGCGCCGCCCGATGACCGGCGGTCTCACCCTGGACGCCGGGACCGTTGCGCTGCTGCTGCTCGCCGGACTGGCCGCCGGTTGGATCGACGCGGTGGTCGGTGGCGGGGGGCTCATCCAGCTGCCCGCCCTCCTGCTGGTCCCCGGGATGACGCCCGTGCAGGCACTGGCCACCAACAAGCTGGCCGGGATCATGGGGACCTCGGTCAGCGCGGTGACGTTCTACCGCCGGGTCGCGCCCGATCTGCGGACGGCGCTGCCGATGGCGGGCGCGGCGCTGGCCGGTGGCATCGGCGGTGCGGTGCTGGCGTCCCGGATCCCGGCCGGCGCCTTCACCCCGATCATCCTGGTGGTGCTGGTCGGCGTCCTGGTCTTCACCCTCCTGCGCCCGACTCTCGGGACGTCGACGTCGCTGCGCTGGGCCGGCCGCCGCCGGCACCTGGTGGCGGCGGCGGGCATCGGAGCGGCGATCGGCGCCTACGACGGTGTGCTCGGGCCCGGTACCGGCACGTTCCTCGTGATCTGCTGCGTGAGCGTCCTCGGATACGCCTTCCTGCCGGCCTCCGCCATCGCCAAGATCGTCAACGTCGCCACCAACCTGGGCGCGCTGGTGTTCTTCGTGCCGCACGGGGCGGTGCTCTGGGGCATCGGACTCGCCGTCGGTGTGGCCAACCTGCTCGGGGCCTATCTGGGGGCCCGGATGGCGATCGCGCGGGGAAGCGCCTTCGTCCGGATCGTGTTCGTCGTCGTCGTCGGGGTCCTCATCCTGCGACTCGGCTGGAACCTGGTCGACTCCGGGTGAGTGGACCCGCCGGGACGTCGACCGAGCCGGGCGGGTCGCCGGCGGGCCGACCGACGGACCGACCGACGGGTCGACCGGTGCCCCGCCGCCGGCGGGCGCCGGGGCACCGGGCCGTACCTCAGGACAGCGCGGGTCCGGACGCGTCGCTGCCGGAGAGCTCCCGCAGGAACTCGTGGCACCGGGCGGCCCGCTCGGAGTCCTGCTGCATCACGGACTCGAAGAAGGTCGCGATGTCCTCGCGGCCGGCGTTTCGCGCGTCACGGACGTACTGGCCGTAGTCGTGACCCGCCTTGAGCGAGTGGTACTGCAGCGAGATCAGATCGAAGCTGACGTCGTCGAAACCGGTTTCACCTGTTGCCATGATGGGTCCTCCACGGACTCGTCGGGTGACTGGAGGCACCACTGGTCGGATACCGAGGGACATCGTCAGCAGTGCCCGGAACCCCTGCGTCGCAGGCAGACTCGGCGGTCCGAGGTGGCGTGGCGCGGCACTGGATCGATTCGGCACCGGCGTCGCCGGTCGCCTCGACGGGCCCCGTCCGGCGGGATCGGCGCAGCCGGCTCGGCATACTGGCCCGCATGACACCCACCCGTGCCGGCATCCTCGTCTTCGTCACGTCGGCCGTGGTGCTGGTGATGGAGATCCTGGCCGCACGCCTGCTGGCCCCGTACGTGGGCGTCACGCTCGAGACCTACACCGGGATCATCGGCACCATCCTGGCCGCCATCGCCTTCGGCGCCTGGTCCGGGGGCCGGCTGGCCGACCGGCGGGACCCGCAGACGCTCCTCGGCCCGATCCTGCTGCTGGGTGGTGCTCTCTCGCTGCTCATCGTGCCGATCGTGCGGCTGGTCGGGAAGCTCTCGCTGGGTACCGGACCCGAGGCGGTGCTCGTGCTGGCCGGGCTGGCGTTCTTCCTGCCGGCGGCGGTGCTGTCGGCCGTGCCGCCGGTGATCGTGAAGATGCAGCTCGCCGACCTGGCCGAGACGGGCCGCACCGTCGGGCGGCTGTCGGCACTGGGCACCGTCGGAGCCATCCTCGGCACCTTCGGCACGGGCTTCGTGCTGGTGGCGGCATGGCCGACGACGCCCATCCTGATCGGCGTCGCGGTTGTCGCACTCGCGATGGGCGTCGTCGTCGAGGTGTCAGTGCGGCGTCGACGGTCCCGGCCGTTCCCGACGACGCTGGCGGCCTCCGTGGTAGTCCTGACCGCCGGCGCCGGTCTCGGGGTGGATCGGCTCAACGCGGCGATGGACCCCTGCGAGCGGGAATCGGCCTACTTCTGTGCCCGCGTGGTGCCCGACCTGGCCGGGTGCCCGGACGGGTTGACGCTGTACCTGGACACCCTGCGCCACAGCTGCATCCACCCCGACGACCCGGCGCGACTGGACTTCTCCTACGCACAGCTGTTCGCCGACGCACTCGACGCGGCCGGCCCGGACGGTGCCGCCCTGGACACCGTGCACGTGGGCGGCGGCGGCTTCAGCCTCCCCCGCTACCTCGGGGCGACCCACCCGGGATCGACCAGCCTGGTCCTGGAGCTCGACCCGACGCTGGTCGAGATCGCCCAGCGACAACTGGGTCTCGTGCTGTCCGACGACATGCAGGTGCGCACCGGCGATGCCCGCACGGGCCTGCGGGAGCAACCCGCTGACGCGGCCGACGTGGTGCTGGGGGACGCGTTCGGCGGCCTGGCCGTGCCGTGGCACCTGACCACCGTCGAATGGATGGCCGAGGTCGACCGGGTGCTCCGCCCGGACGGGCTTTACCTGGTCAACGTCATCGACGGACCGGCGTTGCGCTTCGCGCGGGCGGAGACGGCCACCCTGCAGGCGGCCTTCGAGCACGTCGCCGTGATGGGCCCGGCGGCGCGGCTGGGCGGTGACGGCGGCGGCAACCTCGTCCTGATCGCCTCCGACGGGCCGCTGGACGGGAACGCGATCCTCGCCGCGAACCGGTCCCGGGGCGACGACGACGTCCTGCTCACCGGCGCGGAGCTGGACACCTGGATCGACGGCGCGGAGCCGCTGACCGACGATTTCGCCCCGGTCGACCAGCTCATCGGGCGGTGATCCCGGGGGCCGGCCGGACCTGGCCCCCGCCCCGGGGCCCGGCAGAGCACCGGACCCCGGGTGTACGGCGGCCGCTCAGGACCTCGGCAGCCGCAGGGCGTACCGGATGGCGTCGTGCACGTCGGTGTTCCGGATGAACCCGGCGAGCCGGTCGGCTCCCGGGCCTTCGGCGGTCACCGGGACCGCCGCGCCGGTGTGGCCCCCGGTGGACCAGTCCACGGTCATCGACAGGTCGGAGTTCGCGATCGGGATGGTGTCCTCGGCCTGATCGCCGGTGCCGTTCTCGTCCTCCTCGTCCACCGACTCGATGGCCAGCCCACCGGCTTCGTGGTCGCCGATGACCAGCACCAGGGTGCCCGGGGTGCGGACCGCGAAGTCGAGTGCCATCGCGACGGTGTCGTCCAGTGCCGCACCGGCCTTGACGGTCAGCGTGGCGTTGCCGTGGTGCTCCATCTCGTCGATGCCCTCCTCCTCGATGAGCAGGAAGAAGCCGTCCTCGTCCTGGGACAGCACATCGAGCGCCTTGGTCGCCATCGTCTTCAGCGGCACCGACGGCTCGTAGAGGTCGCCCTCGCCCTCGTTGCGGTGCTCGAACATCTCCTCGTTGGCGAACAACCCGAGCAGCGGTCCCGCGCCGGCTCCGGCGAGACCGTCGGCGTCGCTGACGTAGGTGTAGCCCAGTTCCTGTGCCCGCTCGACGAGGTTGCCCGCCGTGCCCTTGCTCTGCTCGGTGGGATCGGTCGCCGGGTTGTCGGGCCAGTCACCCGGGGTGCCGGCCGGCAGCCAGAAGTCCTCGCCGCCGCCGAGGATGACGTCGGGTCTGGTGTCCTCGATGTACTGCCGGGCGATCTCGCTCTGGTCGGACCGGTCGAGCACGTGGGAGCCGAACGCGGCCGGTGTGGCGTCGGTGACCTGCGACGTGGTCACCAGGCCCGTGGCCTTGCCGGCGTCGCGGGCCTGCTCGAGCAGCGTCGGGACGCTGTTGCCGTCGACGTCGACCCCGATGGCACCGTTGTAGCTGCGGACGCCGGTGGCGTACGCGGTCGCGGCGGCCGCGGAGTCGGTGACGGCCTCCTCGGGGTCGGCGGAATCGGTGTGCACCAGCCCCGTGACGTCCATCTGGTTCATCGCCAGCTCACCGTCCTGGCCGACGGTGGCGAGCCGGATGAGCTCGCGCGCGGCGATCCCCATCCCGTCGCCCTGGATGAAGATGACGTTGCGGGCCCGGGAGCCGTGGTCGTACGACCCGCCGCCGTGGCCGTGTCCGTGGCCGTGTCCGTTGCCGTGCCCGTCCGCGTCGCTGCCGCCGTCCGGAGCGGCGGGGTCGGTGGCCGGGGCCCCCGCCGGCGTCGCGGCACTGCCCACCGCGGGCGCCGACGACGCCACCATCGCGGTCGAGGTGGCGATGGCCACCACCGCCGCCGCCGTTCCCGTCGCGAACCGGACCGACCATCTCGTGGTGCGCACCATCACGCCTCCTCGTCCCCGGCGCCGGCCCCGTTGCGCGACGCGCTGCGCACAGGCTCACACAGGAGTGGGACCCCGGCAACACTGACGAGCTAATCGCCGGACCTCGCCCCGCACCTGGCGCGCACGCTCGATCGCAGACGGCCCCGCGATACCCACGTCCGTGGCGTGGAGTCGGCGGCGTCGCTACGGGCCGTCGGTACGCGACGTCGGTAAAGGGACGTCGCTACGGCGGCCGCCGAGAGGCAACCGCCGCGGTGGGTGCACCGGCGTCCCGGCGGCGACCGTCACCGCGACCCGCCGCTCCCGGCCGACCGGGAGCACGCCACGGCCGGAGCCGTTCACACCCACCGCCGCGATCGGTCCGGTGCGTTCGGCGGCACCGCCGCACCCCCGCGGGCGCTCGGCCGGCAGACCCACCGTCCCCGTCCTGTCCGGCCGACCCCGGCCGGTGCCCGGCCCCGCCGAGCACGGCTGCGGCGCCCGGCCACCGACGGACCGGACCCACCGACGGGGGCACCGGCGGGGCGGCGGCGTCGCGGGGTCAGCGGGTGGCGGTGACGGGCGCCGTGCCGGCGCGTTGGGCCACGTCCCACCACAGCTGGTGCAGCGCGTGGTAGCGGTCGCCCGGCGCCGGCGTCCGCTGCCACGGCTTGTCGATGATGAAGTGGATGTTCTTCACATCCGGCTCGTTCCACATCGAGGGGTGCTGAAAAGGCAGCGTTTTCAGCGCGTTGTAGATGTAGGGCAGTGGCTCCCAGCGGTTCTCGTAGTACTCGTTGAGGAAGTCCTGCTCCGCGAACGGGTACCGGCTGAGGTCCTCCAGGGCGGCCAGCCTGGACACCATGTCGCCGTGGACGGCGAGATCGGGTGTCAGGACGAGGGTCCCGCCGTTGAGGTAGTCGTCGACGACGCCGGGCTCGCGCGTGTGGTCGAGCCCGCGGCAGTGGGTGTAGAAGCAGTGGGCCGGCGTCCAGTCGGCGGGGTAGCTGGCGATCCGGTCGGGGTTGCAGCGGCACGCGTGGCACGCCGCGATCGCGCCGGGTGCGAGCGGCAGCGTGAACAGCTCGTCCATCGGCCGGACGACGAGCATGTCGGCATCGAGGAAGACCACCCGCTCGAACTCCGTGAACCGCCAGACCTCCAGCTTCGTCCAGACTTCGGCGAAGCGGGCGTTGGCGTAGTTGTCCTGCAGGTCGCTCGCCGGCCGCAGCGGCGCCACGTCGCGCAGCAGGCAGCCGTCGTCGGTCAGCACCCGACGGACGGTCGTGTCGATGGCGTCGGTGACCATCACCACCAGAGGGTGCGGCGTTCGGGTGCGGGCGAGGGAGGCGCGCAGCGTGCGCACGCCGTCCAGGTACTCGGGTTGCGTGAGCAGCGTGACCCAGGCGTTCATCGTCGTCTCCTCCGGTCAGGCGAACAGGGCGCCGGTGAACGCGTTCGCGAACCGGTGGTGTGGGTCGAGCGCGTCCCGCACCCGACGGAACTCCGCCCAGCGCGGATACAGCGCCGGCCAGTCGTAGAGACTCTCGTCGAAGTACTTGCCCCAGTGCGGACGTCCACCTTCGGCCGCCAGCACCTTCTCGACCGCCCGCAGAAAGCTCTCGCCCTCCTCGGACAGCGTGCCGTCCTCGGAGTAGTAGACGACGAAGCCGAAGTAGCAGGTGTCCTGGCCGTGGGACGGGCTGAGCCAGGCCTCGGAGGGCCCAGTGCAGCGCAGGATGACCGGGTAGTGCATCCGCGGTCGGGTGACGTCGTGCCAGTCCTTGATGCGCTTGATGACCCCGGCCGCGAGGTCCAGCGGCACGCCGATCTCGACGTTGATCTGGGGAGTGGCGATGCCGCGGCAGAAGACCTGGTAGATGTCGCCGGTGACGTCGGTGAAGTCGCGGAAGCGGGTGACCGTCCGGGACGGCTTGTCGTCGGCGGCGACGTTGGTGTCGTCCCGCAGCTGTCGCAGCGTCTGGTCGACGGTGGCGTTCATCGCGTCGTTGACGGTCGCGTGCTCGACGAGAGCGCGTCCACCGGCGCGGTACCGCGCGACGTCGGCCTCGGACGCCTCCCGGGCGGTCCAGACCTGGACCTGGTTCTCCTGCGGGAACCACCATGCCTTGACCAGGTCGTTGTCCCGGTTCCAGCGGAGCAGGTCGTCGCCGAGGGTGTCGGCGGCGACGGCGTCCTTGCGGCAGGTGTAGACCGGTGAGTCCGTGGTGCGCAGGGTGACCTCGGTGATGACGCCGAGCGTGCCGAGACCGAGCTGGACGGCGGCGAACCACGGGTGTCCGCGGTCGAACTCGGCCACCGACCCGTCGGCGAGCACCAGCCGGAAGCGCACCGCCGCGTCGGCGATCGAACTCTGCTGCAGTCCCTGGCCGTGGGTGCCGGTGCTGATCGCGCCGGCCAGCGTCTGGGCGGCGATGACGCCCGGCGAGGAGGGCAGCATCCGCCCCTGGGCGGACAGGGTCTCGTAGACCTCGGCCAACGTGGTGGCGCCGGCGAAGGTGGCCGTTTCGTCGCTCATCGAGACCAGCCCGCTGAGTCGGCCGACGTCCAGGAGCACGTGGTCGTCGCCGGCGGTGTCCAGCATCCGACCCGGTGACATCCGGCTGCCGATCATCCGCACCTTGCCGGTGCCGCCGGCGAGCAGGCTCCGCAGCTCCGCTTCGGTGCCCGGCGTCACGATCGACCCCGCCGCGCCCAGGGTCGCGTTGCGCGCCCAGTTCAACGGCCGCGCGTCCGCTCCGGTCCGCTCCGACTCACGGCGGGGATAGGCGAGTTGTTCCCGAACCATCCACACTCCTCACTCAGGTCCGGGGCGTCGCCTTCGGCGAGGACGATCCACCGGACGATCGACGTCCACTGTGCCCGGTACGGTGCCCGATCAGCGTGTGACGAAGGACGCGGCGGACCGTGGCATCCGCCACGTGCCCGCTCCCGGTAAACGGGTGGTCGTCAGCCGCCCGGGCGTTCCAGCACGTGCACGAGCGAGTGGCCGGCGCCGTCATCGGGGGCCAGGAACGAGTCCGGGGCCAGGATGGCCCACGGATCGAAGGCCGCCTTGACGGCCCGCTGCAGCGCCAACTGGGTGTCACCCAGCTCCTCGCGCAGCCACCGGCGCTTGAGCACGCCGACGCCGTGCTCGCCGCTGATGGTGCCACCGAGCGCCAGCGCGGCACGGACCAGCTCGTCGGCCGCCACGTCCAGCACCGCGGGCGGCCGCGTCTGTCCCGGCTGCTTGGGCACGGAGAGCGCGGGGTGCAGGTTGCCGTCGCCCGCGTGCGCCAGTGTGGCCACGAGAAGCCCGTGCCGGGAACCGATCTCCTCGACCGCGCGGATCATCTCGACCAGTCGTGACCGGGGTACGACCACGTCCTCGCCCACCTTCCACCGGTCGGGCTGGGGACCGCGGCCCGTCCGGCGCAGTTCGACGAGACGGGCGGCCTCGGCGCCGTGCACCCGCCGAGCGGCGGCACCCGCCGCCGCCAGGACGTCGACCAGTTCATCGGCCTCCCGGTCGGCACCGTGACCGTCCGTCTGCACCAGCAGCATCGCCCGCCCCCGCGTGCCCAGGTCGGTGCCGCGGTGGGCGTCGATGTCGGCCATGGTGCCCGCGTCCATCAGCTCGACCATGCTGGGCCGGACCCGCGACCGGACGATGGCCTCGACCGCGGCACCGGCGGCGGCCAGCGACGTGGTGAACGCCACCATCGTCTCCGTCCGCGCCGGCAGCGGCCGCAACCGCAGGGTCGCGCCCACCACCACTCCCAGGGTGCCCTCGCTGCCGACGAGGAGCCCGACCAGGTCCAGCCCGGTGACACCCTTGATCGTGCGGTGTCCGGTACTGATCAGCGAGCCGTCCGCGAGCACCACGTCCAGCGCCAGCACCGACTCGCGGGTGACGCCGTACTTCACGCAGCGCAGACCGCCGGCGTTGGTGGCGATGTTGCCGCCGACGGTGGAGATCGCGTAGCTCGCCGGGTCGGGGGCGTACCGGAGCCCGACGGCAGCCGCCGCCCGGTCCAGGTCGGCGGTGATGACACCCGGTTGCACCACCGCGATCTCGTCCGCCGGCTCCAGAGAGAGGATCCGGTTCAACCGCTCGGTGGACAGCACGATGCCGCCCGGAGGGGCGATCGCGCCCCCGCTGAGGCCGGTGCCGGCACCGCGGACGACCACCGGCGTGCGGTGGGCCGACGCGATGCGCAGGGTCTGCTGGACCTCGGCGACGTCGGCGGGCCGGACCAGCACCGCGGCGGGGCCGGCACCGCGCAGCCCGGTCCGGTCGCCGGCGTACCGGGCCAGGATCTCCGGGTCCGTGGCGACGCTGCCGGGCGGCAGCGTGGCCAGCAGTGCCGCGACCACGTCCACGTCCGCGTCCTCCTTCGTGCCGACCCTCATTGTCACCGCTGCACGACCGCGACCGGAGACAGTGGCCCCGGGGGGCGGCCGGCTGCCGGCGCCGAGTCCGTCCGCAGCCGTGGCCCCGCCGGACGGCGGCGTGCAGCCGACTGCAGCCGGTGGAGGCGGCCGACCGACCCGCGGAGCAGGTTCAGCCGGTGGGCGCGGGCGAACCGGCCGCGATGAGTTCCGCGCCCTTCTCGTAGTCGTCGTCGGCCTCGTGCGTCAGCACGCCGACGGCGACACCGTCGGCGGAGTACCAGGCGGTGAAGGCCCCGTCGCCGTGGTCGACGACCTCGACCGCGTCGTAGCCGTCACCCCAGGACTTGTACTGCAGCGAGCGGTCACCGATGGTCGACCAGAACCCGGGGACGTCGGTCCAGCGGTCGGCGACACCGGCGGCCGATCGACCGGCGATGGTGCCCATCCGGTCGGCCTCACCCCAGTGCTCGACCCGGAGCCGGCGACCGGCGGTGGCGTTCTCGGCCATCACCACGTCACCGGCCGCGAACACCCCGGGTACCGCGGTGGCCATGGAGGCGTCGACGAGGATCCGGCCGTCGTCGGACAGCTCCAGCCCGGCCGCTCCGGCCAGGGCGCTGTTCGGGGTGACGCCGAGCGCGGCGAGAACGAGATCGCCCCGGTGGCTGCCGTCGTCGGTCACGACGGCGCCGTCGGGATCGATGCGGCGGACCGGTGCCGACGACACGACGGCCACTCCAGCGGTGGTCAGCCAGCCGGCGATCCGCTCGGCCACGTCCCGGCCCAGCCGCTGGAGCTGGGGCAGCTCCTCCGACGTCACCATGGTGACGTCGACGCCACGGCGGGCCAGCGTCGCCGCCGCCTCGCAGCCGATGAACCCCGACCCGATGACGACGGCCCGTCGGGCACTGCCGGCCGCGGTGCGCAGGAAGCGCCCGTCGTCCAGGGAGCGCAGCGTGGCCACCGCGGGGTGGTCTCCCCCGTCGACGGGCAGCACGGCCGCGGCGCATCCGGTCGCGAGGACGACCGCGTCGTAAGTGATCTCGCGGCCCGAGGCGGTGGTGACCCGGCGGGCGTCGGTGTCGAGTCCGGACACCGGCTCGGACAGCCACAGCTCGATGTCCTGGTCGTCGTAGTCGGTGGCCGGGCGCTGCGGCATCTCCTCCTCGCCCACCTCGCCGCTCAGGAACCCCTTGGACAGGGGTGGGCGCCGGTAGGGCGGGGTGTCCTCGGCGGTGATGAGGACGACGCGGCCGGCGCCGCCCGCCTCGCGGTACGCCGCCGCCGCGGAACGGCCGGCCGGCCCGCCGCCGATCACGATCAGGGCGGCGGAGTCGGTGTGGGTGTCGCTGGGAACCGTAGGGTCAACGGGTGTGGTCATGACCGAGACCTTCCCGAATCGGTCCCCCGTCAAGCGCCCTCAGCGCAGCACGCCCGCCGACCGGGCGGCCCGCAACCAGTCCGGGAACTCCGACAGCAGGCGCCGGTACAGCTCCGCGTCGTCGATGCGGTCGATGTCGGTGACGGCGAAGAAACCGACGTTGTCCACGACCCGGCCGGTCATCTCGTCCAGCTTGGTCAGCACCCCGAAGTTGTTGCGGCCGATACCGACGAACTGCCAGAACGCCGGCAGGTTCGAGGCCCGCTGCATGAGCTTGGTGATCTCGCGCTTCTTGCTGAAGCCGCCGTCGGTGAAGAACAGCACCAGCGTCGGGAGGGTCTGACCCGCCAGGCTGCCGATGATCTCGTCCATGATGGGGATCTCGTCGTTGTAGCCGCCGATGCGCCGGTAGTCGATACCGCCGTGCACCCCGTCGATGTGGATGAACTCCGCCATCCAGCGCTCGAGGTCCTCGACGCGAAGATCCGGCAGTTTCGCGAAGTCGACGGCGTAGAGGTAGCACTCGAGGGAGCCGTCGTCGTCGAGCTGGGTGGCGACCGGGACCATCCGCTCCACCACACGGTGCACGATGCCGGCCTGGTACTCGTCGTACATCGAGCCGGTCTTGTCCAGCACCAGCACGATCCGGGCACGCTCCTGCGCCGCGCCCTTGGTGAGCAGGACCTTGTGCACCTCGCGCTTGCGCAGGTCCAGCTTCTGCCGCTTCTCCATCGAGAGCCGCTGCTCGCCGGGAACCGAGCGGGGGCCGGCGGCGTCCGCGGGAACCGCCGCCGGCGACGCGGTGACCGGTGTCGGAGCCGGCCCACCGCCCGCACCACCGCCGCCGACCGGCGCCTGGTAGGGCGGCGGCGACAGCGGGTCCGGTGCCGGCGTGGGCCACTGGCCCGGGGCGGGCGGCACCACGCTGGTGGAGGTCGGCAGCGAGCCGGCCGTGCGCCACGGGTCGTCCGGGACGGGTGCCGCCGGCGGCGGGGGCGGTGGGGTCGGCGCGGCCTGCGGAGCGGGGGCGGGTGCCGGGGCGTCGTCGACGCTGACGCCGTGCTCCCGGGCCAGCGCGGCCAGCCCCTGGGCCCAGCCGGCCGAGATGTTGCGCAGCTTCCAGGCACCGGCCCGGCGGTACACCTCGACCAGGACCGCGGCCCGCTCGGTGGTGAACCCGGCGGCGGCGGCGCGCTGCTCGTCGGACCCGCCCGTCACGGTGACCGCCAGACCGTCGATGGTGGCCAGCGACCCGGTCACCGCGTCGTCCAGCGCCACCGCCACCGCCAGGGTCTCGATCGCGGCCGGCACCCGGGTGAGGTCGACGGTGACCCGGTCCCCGGCGGCCAGCCGGACCGCGCCCTCGGGCGAGGCCGGTTGGTTGAAGAACACGAAGTCGTCGTCGCTGCGGACCTTCCGGTCGGCGCCCAGCTGGAAGACCATCAGGTCCACGGTGCCCTGTCGGGCACCGGCCACGGAGATGTCGAGACCGGTCGAGGTGAGCGGCGCGTTCGCACCACGCGTCAGATCAGGCATGGGTCCACCATGGCACGGGCGACGCCCCGGGGACAGGCGGTCCGGACAACGCGGGTCGGCCATGATGGAGCTCCACCGAGGGAGAGACTCTGATGCCGCACCCGCTGGACCCGCTCGCACCCGACGAGATCCGCCGCACCGCCGCCACGCTCGGCCGGGACGCCGGGGTCGGACCCACCTACCGGTACGCCTCGCTGACGTTGGCCGAGCCGGCGAAGGCCGACCTGCTCGCCTGGGCGCCCGGTGCGGCGCTCCCCCGCCGGGCGGCCGCCGTCGTGTGGGACCGCACGGACAACCGGGCGTACGAGGCCCTGGTGGAGCTCGGCGCCGACACCGACGAGGTCGTCTCGTTCACGCACGTCCCCGGGGTGACACCGAACTTCACGGTCGACGAGTGGCACGAGTGCGAGACGGCGATGAAGGCCGACCCGCGGGTGGTCGCCGCGCTGGCCGAGCGCGGCGTCACCGACCTGGACCTCGTCGTCATCGACGTCTGGACCTACGGCCGGGCGCTGATGCCGGAGCGCCACCGCGACCGCCGGCTGGGCTGGGCCGACATCTGGGTGCGTACCGCGGTGGGCGCGAACCCGTACGCGGGACCGCTGTCGGGGCTCAAGCTCGTCGTCGACATGAACACCATGGAGCTCCTGGAACTCGACGTCGACCCGGTACCGGCGGCGCCACCCGCCCCGGTGATGGGCGAGTACGTGCCCGCGCTGGTGCCCGGGCAGCAGCTGCGCACCGACCTGAAGCCGCTGGAGATCACCCAGCCCGAGGGCGTCTCGTTCACCCTCGACGGCAACGAGCTGCGCTGGCAGAACTGGTCGCTGCGGATCGGTTTCAACGACCGCGAGGGCCTCGTGCTGCACCAGGTCGGCTGGACCGACGGGGACGTGACACGGCCGGTGGCACACCGTATGTCGTTCGCGGAGATGATCGTCCCCTACCGGGACAGCTCGTTCGACCACTACCGCCGGACCGCCTACGACATCGGCGAGTGGGGCCTGGGCAGCATGACCACGTCGCTCACCCTGGGATGTGACTGCCTCGGCGAGATCCGCTACCTCGACGCCGTTCTCGCCGACAGCCGGGGTGAGCCGTCGGTGATCGAGAACGCCGTGTGCATCCACGAGGAGGACAACGCCGTCCTGTGGAAGCACGTCGACCCGTACGCGGGCGCGGAGGTCCGCCGGATGCGCCGGCTCGTGGTCTCCATCCACGCGACGGTGGCCAACTACGAGTACCTCGTCTACTGGCGCTTCCACCAGGACGGCAGCATCGAGTGCGAGGTGCGGGCCACCGGCATCATGGTGACCACCCCGCTGGCCGAGGGTGCACCGACACCGGCCACCGGCACCCTGGTGGACCGGCGCACCTACGCGCCGTTCCACCAGCACTTCCTCGTCGCGCGCCTCGACCTCGACATCGACGGCCAGGCCAACGAGGTGCTCGAGATCGACTCGGCGGGGGCCCCGGTGGGTCCGGGCAACCCGCACGGGCTGGATCTCGTCACCACGGCGACCACCATCGCCGACGAGTCGATGGCCGGCCGCGACTACAACTGGGCGACCCAGCGCAGCTGGAAGGTGCAGAACACCGAGCGTCGCAACGGTCTCGGCACCCCGACCGCCTACAAGCTGGTGCCGACCGGCTGCTTCCCGTCGATGATGGACCCGAGCGTGCCGCAGTACCTGCGGGCGCCGGTCATCGGGCACAACCTGTGGGTCACCCGCCACCACGACGACGAGCGCTGGCCGGCCGGGGCCTACCCGACCCAGAGCGAGATCGACGACGGGATGACCCGCTGGACGGCCGACGCCGAGGATCTCGTCGGCACCGACGTGGTGCTCTGGTACGTCTTCGGCATCCACCACCTGACCCGGCCCGAGGACTGGCCGGTGATGCCCGCCGACACCGTGTCGTTCTGGCTGAAACCGTTCGGCTTCTTCGACCGCAACCCATCGCTGGACGTGGCCCCGTCCCCGGGACACGGAGCCAGCGGGGTGCCGGTCGACGGTGGGGTGCCGGGGACCCACTGCCACTGATCACCGGGTGGGACCCGACCGGGCGGGTGGCCCGGTCGGTGCGGGCCGGGCGGCCGGCGAGCGGCGCCGGCCACCCGCCGCCCCCGCCGGGTCAGACCAGGCGGACCTGGGGGTCGTCGCTGGCCCGGAGCGCGGCGATCTGCTTCACGCACCACGGGCTGAAGGCGAACGGGGTGGCCTCGACGGCGGCGACCAGCCGCGCCCAGGGCACCCAGGTCAGCTCCATCACCTCCGAGCGGTCGGGGTTGAGGTCCCGCGCCGGCTCGACGGCGGTGCCGACGAACACCGGGCAGATCTCGTTCTCGCAGACGCCGCTGGCGTCGCGGGCCTGGTAGGCGAAGTCCGGCAGGACGCAGCGCAGATCGGAGATGGACAATCCCAGCTCCATGTGGGTGCGACGCCCGACGCCCTGCGCCGGCGGCTCGTCGCGCTTCTGGTGGCCGCAGCAGCTGTTGGTCCACACCCCGGGCCAGGTCAGCTTGGACAACGCCCGCCGGGTCATCAGCACGTTGCCTTCGCCGTCGAAGAGGTACACCGAGAAGGCCAGGTGCAGCGGGGTGAACGCGGTGTGCACCTGCGACTTGCGTTCCTCGCCGATCGGGGTCCCGGCCGCGTCGACCAGCACCACGAGATCGTCGACCATCCGTTGTTCCTCCACCGTCACGCCCGGCCTCCCGCGCGGAGGCCCGGCTCCACAGTAACGAGCCGGTCGCGGGGGCCCCGAACTCCCGGTATCGGGGTCGTCACACCGGCCGCCGTGGCGCCGGGCCGGCCGTGGCCACAGGTACCGTCGCAGCATGAGAACCGTTCCTGGACGCACCGGCTCGGTGGTCATCGTCGGCGCCGGCCTCGGCGGCCTGTCCGCCGCCCTCCGACTCGCCGGCGCCGGTCGTACCGTCACGGTCGTGGAGCGCGAGTCCGTTCCCGGCGGCCGCGCCGGCCGCCTGGACCTCGACGGTTTCCAGTTCGACACCGGCCCCACCGTGCTGACCATGCCCGAGCTGATCGAGGACGCGCTGAACTGCGTCGGTGAGACGCTCACCGACCGGCTCGAGCTGATCAAGGTCGACCCCGGCTACCGCGCCCGGTTCGCCGACGGCTCCGTGCTCGACGTGCACACCGACTTCGACGCGATGACCGCCGAGATCGAGAAGCATTGCCCACCCGCGGATGTCGACGGCTACCGGCGCTTCGTCGACTACCTGACGAAGATGTACGAGCTGGAGCGCCCGACCTTCATCGACGCCAACCTCGACGGGGTGGCCGGGCTGATCGGCGCCCCGGCGGCGAAGCTGCTGGCGATGGGCGGACTGCGCAAGCTCTCGTCGGTGGTCGACTCGTACCTGTCCGACGAGCGGCTGCGCCGGATCTTCTCCTTCCAGGCGATGTACGCCGGGCTCGCCCCCCAGGACGCGCTGGCCATCTACTCGGTGATCTCCTACATGGACTGCGTCAAGGGGGTGTTCTTCCCCAGGGGCGGGATGCACGCGCTGCCGGTGGCGCTGGCCGCCGCCGCGGCCGACGCCGGGGTCCGGTTCCGCTACGACACCGAGGTGTCGCACATCGACGTACACGCCGGCCGCGCCCGGGGCGTCGTCACCACCGACGGCGAGCGCTTCGACGCCGACGTGGTCGTGGTCAACGCCGACCTGCCCATCGCCTACCGCGAGCTGCTCGATCCGGAGTACACGCCCCGGGCGGTCAAGCGGCTGGACTACTCGCCGTCCTGCGTGCTGCTGCACGTCGGCAGCCGCACCCGCTACGACGACCTGCTGCACCACACCATCGACTTCGGCACCGCGTGGGAGTCCACCTTCGACCAGATCATCCGCAAGGGCGAGCTGATGAGCGACCCGTCGTTCCTGGTCAGCAACCCGACCGCGACCGATCCGTCGCTGGCGCCGGACGGCAAGCAGACCTACTACGCGCTGTTCCCGTGCCCGAACACCGTCAGCGGCGCGCACCTGGACTGGTCGGAGCTCGGGCCGCGGTACCGCGACGAGATGGTGGAGACGATGGAGAAGCGCGGCCTGCCCGGCTTCGATTCCGGCATCGAGGTGGAGCGGCTGGTCACCCCGGCCGACTGGCGCGACATGGGGATCGCCGCCGGTGCCCCGTTCTCGGCCAGCCACAGCCTGTTCCAGACCGGGCCGCTGCGGCGTCCGACGCTGGACCGGTCCATCGAGAACCTGGTGTTCTGCGGCGCCAACACCCAACCCGGGGTCGGAGTGCCGATGGTGCTGCTGTCCGGGCGGTTGGCCGCCGAGAGGATCACCGGAGCCGTCGGTTGAGCACCCGGCTCAGCCAGCGGGTCGACGCGGAGCTGGACGCCGCCGGCATCACGGATCCGTTGCTGCGCAGCGACTACCGGATCAGCCGCGACCTGGCGCGGGAGCACGGCCGGACGTACTTCCTGGCCACCCGGTTCCTGCCGCCGGAGCGGCGCTCGGCGGTGCACGCGCTGTACGGCTTCGCCCGCACCGCCGACGACATCGTCGACGACCCGTCCCCCGAGGCCACGCCGGAACGCAAGGCCGCCGGGCTGCAGGCGTTCTCCGACAGCATGTCCGATCCGGCGAACGCCCACCCGACGGTCCGGGCGGCGCTGCACACCGCCCGGCGGTACGACCTCGATCCCGCGTTGTTCACCGCGTTCCTGGACTCCATGCGGATGGACCTGACGGTCACCGAGTACGAGACGCACGCCGACCTGGACCGCTACGTCTGGGGCAGCGCCGCCGTCATCGGGCTCATGGTCACCCCGGTGATGGGCACCGTCACCAGCGTCGAGGAGGCCTCGCCCTACGCGGCCGACCTCGGGGTGGCCTTCCAGATCAGCAACTTCATCCGTGACGTCGGCGAGGATCTGCGGCTGGGTCGGATCTATCTGCCGCAGGAGTCGCTGCGGCGGTTCGGCCTGGACCGGGCGCGGCTGCAGACCGAGGTGGTCGACGACGACGTGCGCGGCATGCTGGCGGCCGAGATCGACCGCACCCGGGCGATCTACCGGCGGGCGGAGCCGGGCATCGCGATGCTCGCCCCCGGCGCGCGGGGGTGCGTGCGGGTGGCCTACCAGCTGTACGGCGACATCATGACCGCCGTCGAACAGGCCGACTACCAGGTCTTCGGTCCGCGGATCCGGGTGTCCCGGCGCCGGCGTGCCCGGATCGCCGGCCGGGTCGTCGCCGACACGGCGCGGTCCACGCTCCGCGGTGGGCGCGCCACCGGCACCGCGTCCCGGACACCGCCGGCCTCCTGACGGGTCGGACCCGGGCGGCCCGGGGCCGCGATCCACCCGCCGACGATCCACCCGGCCCGGGAGGCCCGGCGGCACGGAACGGGCGGCTCGGGCGACGATCCACCCGCGGACCACCGCCCGGCCCGGGCCGGCGAGGCCCGTACCGAACCGACACCCGGACCCGGCAAGCCGGGAGGCCCGGTGCCGCAACGCGTCCCGCGAACGGTGCGGCCGGCCCGCACCGCCGGCCTCGACCGGCCCGCGTGGTCCCGGCCACCCACCGGTGCCGCGGCACACCGCCCCGCCGGGACGCTCAGACGTCGCGGCGCAGCCGGAGCGGACCGGCGGGGGCCAGCGTCAGCCCACCCCGGACGGCGCCGTCGCCACTCACCCGGCTGAGGTCGGAACCGGCGAACGCCGCCACCGCGGTGCGCAGCATCAGGGTCGCCAGGCCCGCACCCAGGCAGGTGCGCTCGCCGGCGGCGAACGGGATGTAACCCCAGGCCGGTTTGGGGCCGTCGAACCGCTCCGGCCGGAACGCGGTGGGGTCGGACCACAGATCGGCGCTGCGGTGCGTCAGGTAGGGGCTGTAGAGCACCATCCGGCCCGCCGGCACCGGCACCCCGTCGACCTCGGTGTCGGCGGTGCAGATGCGGCTGCCGATCCAGCCCGACGGGTACAGCCGGAGCGTCTCCTCGACGACCTGCGAAGTCACCTCCGCGGCGTTGAGGTCCGGCCGCGCGGCGAGCTCCCACAGCGCGAAGGCCAGGCTGTGGGCGGTGGTGTCGTAGGCGGCGGCGATGACCACCCGGGCCTCCTCGACGCCCCCGTCGAGGGTGGCGAAGAGTTCAGCCAGCGAACCCTTCTCGGGCGCGGCGAAGACCGACTCGAGGGCGGCGTTCATCGTCCGGATGCGGAACGGGCGGCGCAGCAGCGGTCCCGGCATCGGGCTGTCCAGCGGCGCCACGTAGGACTCCAGCACGCCGGGGGCGAAGGCACCGCCGAAGAACGCGCGGGCGAGCATCGCCAGCACGACCTGCGACGCCCAGTGTCCGGCGTCGAACTCGCCGGTGGGCAGGGCGGCGCCGACGAGGTCGGTGAAATCCGTCCCGAAGGCGGTGGTCACGGCGCGGCGGTGGAACGTCGGGTTGAGCTCGGCCCGCCGCTCGCGGTGGCCGGGGTTGTCCTGCGACACCACGCCGGCCGACAGGTAGGGCGACAGCTGGCTGAGACTGCCTTTGCTGTGGAAGGTCTCGAGGTCGCCGAGCACCGCACGGTTCCACTCCGGGGTGTAGCCGACGGTGACCCCGCGCCAGAGCCGGATGTCGAACGCCGGCCCCAGGGTCGCCCCCTCCTCGAGGAGCCGGAGCGGGTCGGCCGTCCAGCGGGGCAGGTGGCCGAGCCCGGGCACGCCGGCCGGCCGGGGCAGTCCGGGCCGGCCGCCGGTGGCGGTCTCCAGGTCATTCACGAGTACCGACGTCCCTTCCAGATCTGTTCCCGCCGCAGCGCCTGTCGCACCACCGGGACCGCGGCGACCGGGGCCGCCGACACCAGGGCCGCCGCCGGCCAGTCGCGGCCGCCGGTCTTGCCCTCCACCAGCACCCGCTCGACGATGCCCAGCAGCGCCGCCACCCGCCAACGGCGCGACCGCGCCAGCAGCGGCGGCGCGGTGTAGGCCAGCAGGTGCCAGGCGAGGCCGACCGCGACCAGCCACCGGCGGCCCCCCGTCACCGGGGTCAGGCCCCGACCGAAGCCGGCCACGACCTCGGCGTGGGTCCGGTACATCCGCACCCGGACGGCGTCGCCACCCAGGGCCAGCCCGAGCCGGAGGTCCAGGCGACGGGCCCGGCGGGCCACGGCGACGTCCTCGACGACCTCGGCCCGGACCGCCGCGAACCCGCCGAGCCGACGGTATCCGGAGCGCGAGAACGCCAGCAGCGCACCCTGTGCCGTGGCGGCCGAGCGCGCGGCCGGCACCGGCACCGCGAGCAGCGGGAACGGCAGGAAGCACAGCACGACGTCGGTGATCAGCGGCGCGAGCAGCCGCTCCGACCAGCCACCCACGAGCTGCCGGGGGAAGACGGAGAAGACGTCGGCGCCCTGCCGGGACATCTCCGCGACGACGGCGGGCACCGCGCCGGGGGCGAGCCGGACGTCGGCGTCGCAGTACACCAGCAGCTCGGCGTCGGTGGCGTCCGCGAGCTGGGCACAGGCCCAGGTCTTGCCCGCCCACCCTGCCGGCCGGGGCGCCCCGGTGACGACCCGCACCGACACCGACCCGGGAAGTGTTCCGGCGGAACGCATCCCGTCCACGGTGCGCTCGATGAGGGCCGCGGTGCCGTCGGTGGAGCCGTCGTCGAGGAAAACGATCTCGGACGCACCCGCGGCGAGCAGCCCGGGCAGTGTGTCCGGCAGCCGGGAGGCCTCGTCCCGCACCGGCACCAGCAGCGCCGCTCCCGGTGCCCGGTCGCCGGGGCGCGTCCGCACCGTCGGGAACAGCGCCAGATTGGCGGCCAGGGTGGCGGTCTTGAGCCCGAGGAAGCCCAGGACGGCGGTGGACGCCAGCCGCGACACCCGCCCCGGCGACCGCCGGGTCACCGGCCGCCCCGCAGCGCGGCGAACCGCTCGTTCCAGCTGCGGACGCCGGTCACCGCGGCCCGGAAGCCGGGGAGGGCCTGCATCGGGTCGGCCGCGGCCAGCGCGGCGTCGAGGCCGGCGACGCCGTCGGCGAGGGCCCGCCCCAGGTCGTCGTCCGGGGTCAGCGGGGCCGACACCCGGAGGTAGCCCTCCGGCGCCTGCTGGCCGCGGAGCAGCACCCGGGTCGCCACCGCGCGCAGCGACGCACCGGAGCGGTCGGCGAGCCAACGGGCGCCGGGACGGACCGGCCCGACCGGGCCGGCCGGCCGCAGCTCGCCCTCGGGGAACACGACCAGCACCAGCCCGTCACGCAGCATCTCCACCGCGGTGCGGAGCTGGTCGGTGCCGACCGCACCGACGGACTCGAACAACGACTGTCGGCCGACGTTGCCGGCCTCCATCAGGACCCCGACGTCCCGGCGGCCCGCGGCCCGCAGCGCCGCGGCGGCGACGAAGAAGTCCCACCAGCTGTGGTGGTTGGCCGCCCACACGCACGGCCCGGTCGGCAGTTCGCCCGCCACCCACACCCCGCGCAGGTTGCGCCGCACCAACTGGTCGATGCCACCGCGGAGGGCGCCCTCGGCGCCCACCCGGACGGAGCCGGCCACCCGGCCGCGCAGCTGCGACGCCGCCCGGGGCACCGGGGTCATCCGGCCGCCGATCCGTGGCCGTCGAGCCCGGCGAGCAGGGCGACGTCCTCCGACGAGGTGCGGGGCGCCAGCAGCTCGACCCGGGCGGCGACCTTGGCTTCCAGCTGGGCGTCCACGTAGGACAGCGGCAGGGCGGCCAACGCGCGTGCGGCCTCCTGCGCGGCCGGGAAGGCCGCCGTCGGCGCCGTGGTGGTGACCGACATCATCGCCTTGGCGGCCCGCCGGGCGAACGAGCGGGCGAGTTCGGCCGTGCGTTCGGCGCCGCCGGCGGCCAGCACCAGAGCGCGTGCGTGGTCGGCGCCGGCGCCGTCCAGTCCGGGGCGGAGCAGGTCCAGCAGCTCCGCGGACCGGGTCCCGTCGGCGATCGCGTAGACCGTGGGCATGGTCACGGTGCCGGCGACGAAGTCGGCGCCGCAGGGCTTGCCGAGCAGCGCGGGCTCCGACGCCACGTCCAGGACGTCGTCGACGAGCTGCAGCGCGACGCCGAAATCGGAGCCGTAGGCCCCCAGGGCCCGGACCTGGACCTCGGTGAGCCCTGCCCGGCGGCCACCGATGCGGCAGGCGGCGCGCAACAGCGCCCCGGTCTTGAGCTGGGCGACGCGCAGGACGTCCAGCGGGCGGGCCGCCGGGTCGAAGGCGAGTGCGGCCTCCAGTTCCTCCCCGCTGCACATGTCGGCCAGCGCGTCCGCGAGGTCCTCGGCGTCGTCGGGACCGGAACGGGCGATCAACCGCCAGCTCTGGGCGATCAGCGCGTCACCGGCGATGACCGCGGTGAGCAGACCCTCGGCGCGGTGCACCGCGGCCACCCCGCGCCGGGTGTCCGAGCCGTCCAGCAGGTCGTCGTGCAGCAGCGTCGCGCTGTGCAGCAGCTCCACCGCGGCCGCCGCGGACAGCGTCGCCACCCGCTGCGCCGGGTCGGCGTCCAGGCCGCCCGGGCCGTCGCCGGCGCCCAGTGCGGCGCACCGCAGCAACAGCTCGGGGCGCAGCCGCTTCCCGCCGGCCGCGACGATGCGCCGGCTGCCGCTCCGGCCCGGCTCGCTGAGCCGGTCGAGGGCGGCCTGCAGCAGATCCTCGACGGCGTCGACGACGTCGGTCGGGACGGTCATCGGGGATCGATCGGGAGCGGAGTGGGCCGGGAGACCGCGAGCGGGGCGTGGATGGGGACGGTCCTTCCGGTGGAGCGGGTCGGGCGGGCACCGTCCGGACGTCGGGTGCCGGGGTGGGACCACCATGATCCCATCGAACCGGCGGGTGGTGATCCTCCCGCCCGGCCGGTCCCCGGTGCGTCCCGCGGCCGCGGCGCGTCGACCGGCGACGGCAGCGCCGTCACCGCCGCCGTCACCGCCGCTGCCGCCGCCGCGTCCCTGGTCCGGATGGTCCCCATACGCTCCTCGCCCCTGCGCCGCCGGAGCGACGATGTGTCGCCCGCCCGGGTCGGTTCGTCACCGGCGGTCACCGTCGCGCGCCCGATCTGTCCGGGCATACTCGTCGGGTGGCCGGAACGGATGCACCCCGACCGGACGCAGCTCCGGGCACCTCACCGGCGGCCGTCGTCCGCGGCCTCGCCGGGGCCTGCCATCCGGCACCGACCGTCGCGGTCACCACGTTGACCACCGCACTGGCCGTGGGTGCCGGCACGGGGGCCGGCACGGTGGTGCTCATCCTGCTCGCGGTGCTCGCCGGGCAGTTGTCGATCGGCTGGAGCAACGACTGGCTCGACGCGGCCCGTGACCGCGAGGTGGCCAGGACCGACAAGCCCGTCGCGGCCGGGACGATCCCGGTCGGCGTCGTCCGGACCGCCGCGCTGGCCGCCCTGGTCGCGGCGGTGCTGCTGTCGGCCCCTCTGGGCGGTCCGGCCGCCGCGGTGCACCTGCTGGCCGTGGTCGGCAGCGGCTGGCTCTACAACCTCGGTCTCAAGCGGATCTGGGCGTCGTGGGTGCCCTACGTCGTGTGTTTCGGGCTGCTGCCGGCGGTGGTGACCCTGTCGACGCCCGGCCGGCTGTGGCCGCCGGGCTGGGCGATGGCCGCGGGTGCGCTGCTGGGCTTCGGGGCCCACCTGGCCAACGTGCTGCCCGACCTCGACGACGACGCCGCCACCGGGGTGCGCGGCTTCCCGCACCGGCTGGGCCGGACCCGGACCGCGGTGCTGGCGCCGGTCGCGCTCGGAGCTGCGACGGTGTGCGTGGTCTTCGGACCGCCGGGCGCCCCCGGTGTCCTCGGCGTGGTGGTGCTGGTGTCGGCGGTCGGGACAGCGGTCGCCGCCGCGATGCTCGCGCTCACCCGCCCGGGCGGGCGGGCGCCGTTCCTGCTCACCCTCGCCGTCGCGGCGCTGGACGTGGTGGTCCTCGTCGCATCGGGGACCCGGCTCACCTGACCGGATCCGACCGGCCGGGTCCGCACCGGTCGGTCAACCGCGCGCCAGCTGACCGACGGCGGCACGGAACACCGGTGGCAGGGCGGCCGCCGCGGGCACGATCGCCCGGGCCAGCGACGGCCGACGGCGGGTCCACAGCAGGCTCCCGGTGATCCACCGGTAGCGCCGGGACGCCCGCCGCCAGGTCCGCTCGTAGGTGGCCGGCCGGTCCGCGACGACCGCGTCGACCAGGGCCGCCGCACATCCCAGGGAGACCGCGATGCCCTCACCGGTCAGCGCGTCGACGTAGCCGGCCGCGTCCCCGACGAGCAGCACCCGCCCGGCCACCCGCGCCCGCACGCGTTGCCGCAGCGGACCCGCCCCGCGCGTGGCGGTCACCGCGTCGTCGGGCAGCCGCTCACGCAACGCGGGGAACGCGCGCAACGACTCCTCGAACCCCGCCGAGCGCCCACCCAGCAGCGCGACGCCGACGAGGTCGGGACCGACCGGGGTCACGTAGGCCTCGGAGTCCGCCGCCCAGTGCACGTCGACCAGATCGGTCCACGGGGCGACCGCGTAGTGCCGCCGCAATCCGTACCGCCGCGGTCCGGTGTCCGGCAGGTCCAGACCCAGAGCCGCCCGCACCGGTGAGTGCAGGCCGTCCGCGGCGGCCAGGTAGCGGGCGGTGAGGCCGCCGGCGCCGACCCGGTCGCCGTCCTGTTCGACGGCGCCGATGCGGCCCTGGTGCAGCGTGACGCCGGCCGCCACGGCGGCCTCCCGCAGTGCCTCGTGCAGCACCGTCCGGCGGACCCCGCGGCCGGCGGCGGCGGGGAACGCCGCGACCGCCTGCCGGGACCCGTCGGTGTAGCGGATACCGCGGATCGGGTGGCCGGCCGGTCGCACACCCAGACCCGCGAGGGCGGCCAGCGCACCGGGCATCAGCCCCTCGCCGCAGGCCTTGTCGACCGGCCCCGGCCGGGGCTCCACGACCACCACCTCCAGGCCCGCCCGCGCGGCGAACAACGCGGTGCCCAGGCCCGCCGGTCCGCCCCCGGCGACCAGCAGGTCGATCATCGCGAGGGCGCGGGGGCGGCCGGGAGCAGGGCGAGCGCCCGGTCCTCGGCCCTGATGCGCACCGTGAGCAGGGCGGCGTTCAAGACGGTGAAGACCAGCGCGGTGATCCACGCGGTGCCCACCAGCGGCAGCGCCACCCCTTCCAGGACGACGGCGACGTAGTTGGGATGGCGCAGGAAGCGGTAGGGACCGCCACCGACCAGTGGCAGGCCCGGCACGATGATGATCCGGGTGTTCCAGCGCCGGCCGAGCGTGCCGATGCACCACCAGCGCAGCGCCTGGGAAGCCACCACGATGGCGAGCATCGGCCAGCCGAGCCAGGGGACGAACGGCCGGTCGGCCAGCCACACCTCGGCGAGCGCACCGAACAGCAGCGCGGTGTGCAGCACCACCATGGCCGGGAAGTGACCGAGCCCGTACTCGCGGCCACCCTGCGCCATGCTCCAGGCGGCGTTGCGCGTGGACAGCACCAACTCGGCGACGCGCTCCACCCCGACGAGCAGGACGAGCACCGTGAACCAGCCCGCGGCGCTCACGAACCGGCTCCCGGCGGCGTGCGTGCGGCGGTGGTCACCATTCGAGCAGCACCAGCTCGGAGCAGAACCCCGGTCCCATCGCCATCAGCACGGCCGGCTGCCCGTCGCCGGGCGGGCGGGCCGCCAGTGTCTCGGAGAGCACGTGCAGCACCGACGCCGACGACAGGTTGCCGATCTCGGCCAGCGACCGCCAGCTGACCGCCAGGGCGTCGTCGGGCAGTCCGAGGGTGCTCTCGACCGCCTGCATGACCTTCGGGCCGCCGGGGTGCGCGACCCAGGTGCCGATGTCGTCGACGGCGAGTCCGTGCCGGCCCAGGAAACCGCGGACGTCGTCACCCAGGTACTGCTCGACCAGCGTCGGCACCTCGGACCCGAGCACGATCTTGAACCCCTCCGCACCGATGTCCCAGCCCATCGCGCGTTCGGTGTCCGGGTACAGGTGGCTGACCGAGTCGACCACCCGCGGGGCGGTCCAGGTGACCCCGGCCGGTGGCCGGCGGTCGCGCCCGACCGCCACCACGGCCGCGGCGCCGTCCCCGAACAGACCGCTGGCGACGAGATTGGCCGTCGAGGCGTCGTGACGCTGCAGGGTCAGCGAGCACAGCTCGACGGCCATCAGCACGGCGACCTGGTCCGGATGTCCCTCGAGGTAGTCGTGCAGCCGCGCGATGCCGGCCGCCCCGGCCAGGCAGCCCAGCCCCAGCATCGGCACCCGCTTGACGTCGGCGCGCATGCCCAGCGCCGACGCCACCCGGGCGTCCAGCGACGGCACGGCCACACCGGTCACGGTGGTGGAGATGATGAGGTCGACGTCCGACGGGTCCAGCCCGGCGGCCTTGAGGGCACCGTCGACGGCCTGCGCGCCGAGCTCGACCCCGACCCGGATGAACGCGTCGTTGGACGCGCCGAAGTCGTCGAGTCGGCGGTAGTCGTCGAGTTCGAGCGCGAGGTGCCGCCGCCCCACCCGGGCACTGCCGTGCAGGCGGCGCACCAGTTCCCGGCGTCCGTCCGGCGGCAGGCACACCTCGGCGAACACCTCGGTGATCGCGTCCTGGGGGTAGCTGTTGAGCGGCAGAACCGGGTTGACCGCCACGATCCTCGTCATGCGGACCAATGTACGGAGCGGTCGGGCCGCGCCGGGCGGCGCCCGCCGGCGCCCGGGCGGGGGCCGCGGCGAACCGGTACCTCCCGGGCCCGCCGTCGGTGGACGCCGGATCACCGCCCGCTGCCCGGCCCGGCGCCGGCGGTCTGTCCGGGGGGAGCGGCGGACCCGGCGCCCGACACGCGGTGCAACCGCTTGCGACAGGCCGCTCCCCCGGTCGCCCGGACGGCAGATACGGCTCGTGACCGTGCGTCGTCGCTGTCACCGTGTGTCAACACTGAGCGGCCCATTCAGGTGGACTTGTGAACGCTCTGTCATTTTTTGCGTCGTTCCCGATAGATTCGACGCGTGCCATTCCCGTCATCCGTCCCGTCGCCGGCCGCTCTCGCGGCCGGTGATCTCGCCTGTCTGTCGACGGACGCCGTGGTCGGCAGCTTCGTCGAACCCGGCGGCCACACCGTCGTGATCGCCGAGCCCGGCGCCCGTCCTGATCTGTGGGCCGCCTACCTGCACGGCGCACGGGAGAGCTACCGCCAGCACGGCGTCGAGTCCGCCCTGGAGTTCGAGCAGATCCGCGACGGCCGGTCCACGGCGCTGTTCGCGGTGGCCGTCGACGACACCGGCCGGGTCGTCGCCGGCCTGCGCGTGCAACCGCGGCTGGCCCGGCTCGAGAAGGCCACCGTGCTGCGCGAGTGGGCGGGCCGCCCCGGCACCGCCGAGATCCGCGCCGGACTCGCCCTGCGGCTGTCGTCCGGGGTGGTCGAGGTCCGGGCCGTGTGGGTCGCCCGGGACGTGGCGCACCGCGGGCCGCTGACCGCGACCGTGGCGCGCCTGTTCGTGCACGCGATGGACCTGCTGCAGGTCCGGTTCGCGGTGTGCACCGCCGCCGCGCACGCGGTCACCCGCTGGCAGACCAGCGGCGGCGTGGTCGCCGCCGACGTCCCCGCCGTCGCCTACCCCGACGAGCGGTACCGCACGATGGTCCTCTGGTGGGACCGCACCCGGGTCGCCGAGCTGGTGTCGGCCGACCAGTACGACGCGCTGACCCGCGAGTCCGACCTGCTGGCCGGCCGGCTGCCGGTCGTCCCCGTCCTGTCGTCGGTGGCCTGATGAGCCGCCGCCCGCTGTTCGCCCGCCGGCCGGCCCCGGCCGGCACCGACGCCCACCGGGCCGTCGTGCTGGACGCCGCCGACCCCTCCGACGCCACCGAGCTGCGCCGGCTGCGTCGCCGGCGTGACGTCACCGTCGTCGACCAGCGCGCGGGCCTGGCGGCCGAGCTGACTGAGGTCCGACCCCCGGTCGCCGACACCACCGGCGGCAGCACCTGGGCCTGGTATCCGTGGCGCCGGACGCTGGTCGCGGTGCCGCCGGAGTCGGTGTTCCACCTGCTGCGGCTGGACCGCAACCGCAACAAGATCACCGTCGCCGAGCAGAACCGCTTCCGTGAGCTGCGCATCGGCGTCGTCGGCCTCAGCGTCGGTCACGCCATCGCCTACACCCTGGCCCAGGAAGGTCTGTGCGGTGGGCTGCGGCTGGCGGACCTGGACAGCATCGAGCTGTCCAACCTGAACCGGATCCCGGCGTCGCTGTGCGACCTGGGCACGAACAAGGCCGTCGCCGTCGCCCGCCGGGTGGCCGAGCTGGACCCCTACCTGGACACCCAGGTGTACCTGGACGGCCTGACCGAGGAGTGCATGGACGAGTTCTTCGACGGCCTGGACCTGGTCATCGAGGAGTGCGACTCGCTCGACATGAAGTTCCGGATCCGCGAGGAGGCCCGCCGGCGCGGCGTCCCGGTGCTGATGGAGACCTCCGACCGCGGGCTGTTCGACGTCGAGCGGTTCGACCTGGATCCGCAGCGTCCGCTGTTCCACGGCCTGCTCGGAGAGGTCTCCGCCGACACCCTGCGGGGTCTGTCCACCGAGGACAAGGCGCCGCACGTGATGCGCATCCTGCAGACCGGTGACCTCTCGGCCCGGATGGCCGCCTCCATGGTCGAGATCGACCGGACCGTCTCCACCTGGCCGCAGCTGGCCGGTGACGTGCAGCTGGGCGGAGCGACCGTCGCCGCCGCGGTGCGCCGCTTCGGCCGCGGCCAGCACCTGCCGTCCGGCCGCGTCCGGGTCGACCTGGACCGCACGCTGGCCGCCCTGGACACCTCCGACTGCGCCGTGCCGCGGGCGACGGCGCCGGACGTGGACGCCCGGGCGGCCGACGCCGCGGTCGACCTGACCGCCGTCGATCCCGGCCCCGCCGACGCGGTCGTGCACGCGGTGCGGCTCGCCCCGTCGGGCGGCAACATCCAGCCCTGGACGCTCACCCCCACCCCCGACGGCGGGGTGGACATCCACCTGGACCCGGCCCGGACGTCGGCGCTGGACGTGGCGTTCCGCGGCAGCTACGTCGCCATCGGCGCCGCCGCGTTCAACGCCACCGTCGCCGCGGCCCGGCACGGCCGCAAGGCCACCGTCACCGCCTTCCCCGCCGGCCCCGCCAGCGGCCCGGTGGTCAGCGTGGCGCTGTCCCCCGGCACCGACCCGGAGCTCGCCGCGCTGTACCCGGCGATGGTGCGGCGCATCACCGACCGGGCGTACGGCCGGGTGCGGCCGCTCGAGCCGGCGGTAGCCGCCGCGCTGCAGGCTCCCGTGGCCGCCGTCGGCGCCCGGCTGCACCTGGTGACCGACCGCGCCCGGGTGGCCCGGCTGGCCGACCTGGTGGCCGCGTCCGACCGGATCCGCTTCCTGACGCCGCTGCTGCACCGCGAGATGATGGGCGAGATGCGCTGGCCGGCCAGTCTGCACGCCGCGGACGGCATCGACGTCGCCACCCTCGGGATGGACGCCGCCGATCTGGCCAAGCTCGAGGTCGCGGCCCGCGCCGACGTGATGGCCGAGCTGGCGTCCTGGGGCGGCGGGGTCGGCGCGGCGCTCGGCGACAACAGCCGGGACCGCATCAACAGCAGCTCCGCGATCGCGGTCCTGACCGTGGATGCGGCCCGGCCGGCCGACTACGTCCGCGGCGGGATGGCGCTGGAGCACCTGTGGATCCGGGCCGGACAGCACGGGCTCGGCGTCCACCCGGTGTCCCCGGTGTTCCTCTACGCCCACGACGACGCCGACCGGCGCGGGCTCTCCGAGACCTTCGCCGACGAGCTCGGTGACCTCCAGCAGCAGTTCGGTACCACCGTGGGCCTCGCTCCGTCGGAGACGCCCGTCCTGGTGCTGCGGCTCAGTCACGACACGCCGCCGCCCGCGGCGCGCAGTCGGCGACTCGACCGCGACGTGGTGTTGCCGCAGTTCCCGGCGGTGTCCCAGACCTCAGATCCGACGAACGGGCGGAAGTCATGACCGTGAAACTCACCTTGGACGACCTGGTCACCTCCGTGGCGACCGACCTGATGGGCGTCACCGCCGAGACGCTGCACGAGGCGTCGGAACGGCTGCTGCACCAGCTCGTCGACTACTTCCAGGTCGACCTGAGCTTCCTGCGGCGCAACGACCACGACCTGGGCGCGACCATCCTGGTCGCCGAGTGGCCGCCGCGCCCGGAGATCCCGGTGCCGGACCCGCTCGGGGTCATCTTCTTCGCCACCGCGGACCCGACCTTCGCCGCGCTCGAGACTCTGGACACGGTCCTCGTGGTGCGGCCCACCGCGGCCAGCGACGGCTACCAGGACCGGGTGCGGCAGGCCTCGGGCATCCCCAGCGTGTCGCTGGCGACCGTGCCGTTGATGACCCGCGACGTCACCACCGGCACCCTGGGGTTCATCAAGTACGGCGACCGGGCGTGGGAGGTCGAGGAGATCAACGCGCTGCGGGCCGTCGCGGCGCTGCTCGCCCAGCTGCAGGCCCGGGTGGCGGCCGAGGAGCGGCTGCGCTACCTGGCCTACCACGACGCGCTGACCGGGCTGGCGACGCGGCGCGCCCTCACCGACCATCTCGGCGAGCGGCTCGCCGCCGGCGCGCCCGGTCCGGTGCCGGTCATCTTCATCGACGTCGACCGGCTCAAGGCGCTCAACAGCTTCCTCGGACACGCCGCCGGTGACCAGTTCCTGGCCACCCTCGCCGACCGGATGAAGAACGCCTCGCCCCGCCACCACCTGCTGGCCCGGCTCGGCGGCGACGAGTTCGTCGCCATCATGGACGGGCCGGCCGACGAGGCCGAGGCCGCCGCCTACGCCGACCTGCTGCGCCGGGTCGCCAACGAGCCGGTCCAGGTCGGCGGCGAGGAGATCAGCCGGGCGGTGAGCATCGGACTCGCGCTGGGCGAGCCCGGCGTGTCCAACGTGTCGGAGCTGATGAACCAGGCCGATCAGGCGATGCTGCAGGCCAAGTCGCGGGGCGGCAACGAGATCGCCGTGTTCACCGGTGAGATGCGCCGGCAGAACGAGATCCGCACCGACATCGAGCTGCACCTGGTCACCGCGATCCGCACCGGGTCGCTGCTGCTGCACTACCAGCCGGAGGTCGACATGATGACCGGCGCGGTGACCGGCATCGAGGCCCTGGTGCGCTGGCCGCACCCGAACCTGGGCCTGCTGCCGCCCGGCGCGTTCATCGACGTCATCGAGACCACCAACCTGGCCGGGGAGCTCGGCCGCTGGGTGCTCGAGACGGGGTGCCGGCAGCTGCGGAAGTGGCACCGGATGTTCCCGGACAGCGAGCCCGTCGGTCTCAGCGTCAACGTCACCCCGGCCGAGCTGATCACCCGCGACTTCGTCTCCACCGTCGCGCAGATCCTCGCCGACGCCGACCTCGCCGGTGAGCACCTGACCCTGGAGATCACCGAGAAGGCGATCGTGCGCGACACCGAGCAGGCGCTGGCCACCCTGCGTGGGCTGAAGGAGATCGGCGTCAAGGTCGCCATCGACGACTTCGGCACCGGCTACAGCTCACTCGCCCAGCTGAAGTCGCTGCCCGTCGACGGGCTCAAGATCGACCGCGGTTTCGTCCGCGACCTCGGGGTCAGCGCCGACGACCTGGCGATCGTGCGCTCGATCATCGGGCTGGCCGGCTCGTTCGGCCTGAACATCGTCGCCGAGGGCGTCGAGACCGAGTTGGCCGCGGCCACTCTCGTCGCGCTGGGCTGCACCCGGGCCCAGGGGTTCCTGTACGCGAAGCCGTGCAGCGCCGAGGAGATCGGCACGGTGCTGGAGATGAAGCGGTTCCAGGTCAAGCGGATGCTCTGACCCGGCCGGTTCAGTCGTCCGGGACCGCCAGCCGGTAGCCCCGTTTGACCACCGTGCGCACGACGTCCGGCCGGCCCAGCAGGGTGCGCAACCGGGCGACCGCCACCTCGACGGCGTGCTCGTCCCGGCTCTCCCCCGGCAGCGCCGTGAGCAGGTCGGCCCGGGTCAGCACCTGACCCGGCCGGGCCGACAACGCCCGCAGCAGCGACATCCCCACCGGCGGCAGCGCGATCCAGCGGCCGTCGAGGACGACGCCGTGGCCCCGGATGTCCAGCGTCCCGGCGGCCAGCGGGACCGTCCGGCCCGACCGTCGCGGCACCTGCAGCACGATCTCGCGGACCAGGGCACCGAGCCGGAAACGCTCCGGCTGCACGATCGGGACGCCCGCACGCTCCAGGGGTGCCGCGGTCACGGAGCCGACGCAGGCGGCGACCACGTCGGTCCGCAGCGCCTCCCGCACCGCCGGTCCGTGGCCGTCGGCGTCGGCGGTGCGCAGGAAGTTCAGCGACGCGGGGGCGCTGGTGAAAGCGACCGCCTGCAGCTCCCGGTCCACGACCCCGGCGATCAGCCGGCGCAACGGCTGCACGTCCGCCGGCGGTTCCCAGCGGTACACCGGCACCTCGATGACGTGGGCACCCGCCGCGACGAGGGTCTCGAGCATCCCGGGCACCGGCTCCCCGTGCAGCTGCACCGCGATGCGGGCACCGGCCAGCTCGTGGTGCCCGACCAGGTGCCGCAGCACCTCCGTCGACGACTCCGAGTCCGGCGACCACTCCTCCCGCAGCCCCGAGGCCCGGATGGCCCCCTGCACCTTCGGGCCACGGGCCAGCACCGTGGCCGCCCCCAGCGCGGCCAGCAGCGACTCCCCCAGCCCCCAGGTGTCGGCGGCCTCGATCCAGCCCCGGTACCCGATGGCGGTCGTCACCACCACCAGGTCCAGGGGTTCGGCGATGCACGCCCGCGTCGCGGCCAGCAGGTCGGCGTCGTCGACCAGCGGAACGATGCGGATGGCGGGTCCGTACCGGACGGTCGCGCCGCGGCGCTCCAGGGCGGCTCCGAATTCCTCGCGCCGGCGGGCGGCGGTGATCCCGACGGTGAACCCGGTGAGCGGCTCCACCCCGCCGGCGCCCCGCGCCGGCCGCGGCACGGCCGCCCCGTCCGCGGTGCTCACGTCGCCCCGTCCGGGCGTCCCACGGAGCCGTCGGGGCGGGGGTGCGGTGCCGTCGTCGCCGGTGCGTCGGTGCTCATCTGCGTCCTCCACGGTGCGTGTGTCGCCGCCGGGCCCCACCGGCGATCCGGACCCGACCGTGCGTTGCGGTCCGGAGCACCGATGGTCGCGTCCAGGTGTACCCGGCGGGCGTCGGGGGTGTTACGGGCACATGACGTGCGGGCGGTCCCCGTCCCCGCCGGCCGCCGGGTGGTCAGTCGCCGGCCGGCCGGTGCCGGTCCGGGGCGCTGGCCGGTAGCTCGTCGGCCGTGTGGTCGTCGCGGGCCGCCTCGGCGTCCTGCTGCTCCTGCATCTGTTCGATCTTGCGCTTCACCCGGCCCAGGCCCGGGACCGAGCCGATGAGCTCGTTGAGCTCCCTGGAGACGTCCAGCAGGTCCCGCAGATCCGGCGCCACGGTCGCGAGCGTGTCCAGCACCGGGAGGATGTCGGCGTCGAGCTTGGTCACGATCGCGGGCAGTGCGTCGATCAGCGTGACGACCGCGTCGACCTCGGTGGCGCTGGTGGTGTTCACGAGGCGGTCCACGAGCGGCTCCAGCCGGTGCATCAGCGGTTCGTAGCGGTCCAGCAGCGGCTCCACCCGGTGCACCAGCTGCGAGGACCGGCCGACGACGCTCTCGGTGCGCTCGAGCAGACCGGTCGTCGTGTCCAACACGGCGTCGGTCCGGTCGGAGATCCGCTGCACGCGGGACACCGCGGCCGCCGCCTGCCGTTGGGTCTCCTCGATACCGGTGAGCACCGCGTCGACGCGCCGCATCACGCCCTCCACCTGACCGACGATGTCGACCAGCTGGGGCACCAGGCCGATGGCCCGCTGGATCGCCTCGTACCCCTGCTCGGTGATGCGGAACAGATCGCCCGGTCCTGGAAGTCGCATGTGCGTCCCGCCTCGTCGCCGCGGCCCGGTCCGCGCAGGTGCGTCCCGTCGCCGCGTCGAGGCTAGCCGCTCGGCCGGGCCCGGGCGGCGGCACCGGCGTCCACCGGCGACGGGGCCCGGCGGGTCGGTGCGGCGAAGTGGGTACCCACCCCAGCAGCCAGTGCTCCCACCGGAAGGCTCCTCCATGCTGCTGTCCCTCCCCTCCGTCCCCGGCGTCCCGCGGTGACCGGCGACCGTCCGACGGTGCTCATCACCGGCGCGTCCAGCGGCATCGGGCTGGCCACCGCCCGTGACTTCGCCCGGCGCGGGGCACGGCTCGTGCTGGTCTCCCGGTCCGCGGAGGCCCTCGGTGCCGCCGCGGAGAGCTGCACCGCGCTGGGCGCGGAGGTGCTCACCGCACCCGCCGACATCGGCGTGGCGGCCACGGTCGACGCGGCCTTCGACGCCGCGGTCGCGCGCTTCGGCCGGATCGACGTGGTGGTGAACTCGGCGGCCACCGTGGCCTACGGGCGCTTCGTGGACGTCCCCCCGGAGATCTTCGACCGCGTCCTGCGGACCAACCTGACCGGCACCGCCAACGTGGCCCGCGCGGCCCTGAAGCACTTCGAGGCGGGCGGCGGCGGCGACCTCATCCTGGTGGGCTCGCTGCTGGGCAAGATCGCGGTACCCACCATGGGCAGCTACGTCACCGGCAAGTGGGGTGTGCACGGGTTGGCCCGCATCCTGCAGCTGGAGGCGCGCGCGATGGACGGGGTCCGGGTCAGCCTGGTCTCGCCGGGCGGTGTCGACACCCCGGTCTACGCCCAGGCCGCGAACTACGTCGGCTGGGAGGGACGGCCGCCGCCGCCGGTGGACCCGCCGGAGAAGGTGGCCGCCGCCATCGTCGCGGCGGTCGGCCGGCAGCGGCGGGACCGTTCGGTCGGCCTGGCCAACGAGGTCATCGTCCTGGGCTTCCGGGCATTGCCCGCGGTGTTCGACGCGCTGGTGACCCCGCTGGTGAAGCTGGCCGCGCACTCCCGTACCCCGGTGTCCCCGTGGGCGGGCAACGTCCTGGAGCCGCAGCCGGCCGGCGAGGCCGAACACGGCAAGTGGGGCCGGCACTGGCTGCGCGGCGTCACCGCGGGCACCGTCGCCGTCGCGGGTGGCGTCGCGGGCGCCGTCCTGCGGGGACGCTCAGCGGGCCAGGACGCGGTCCCAGGCGGTGCGGCTCAGACGCCGGCGGAGCGCACCCGCCGCTGAGCCCGCGGCCAGCGCCGAGCGGGCCGCGTTCCACCCGCAGGCACCGTGCACCCCGCCCCCCGGGTGCGCGGAGGCGCTGGCCAGGTAGAGCCCCTCGACGGGGGTCTCGGGCCGGCCGAGACCCACCGTCGGACGGAAGACAAGCTGCTGGTGGATCGACGCCGTGCCGCCGTTGAGCGCACCGCCGACCAGATTCGCGTCGTCGTCCTCCAGGTCCCCCGGGGTCTGGACCTGCCGGGCGACGACGCGGTCGGCGAAGCCGGGCGCCACCGTCTCCAGGTGGTCCTCGACCCGGCCGACCTGCGCGTCGATCTCGGCCCGCGAGGCCCCGAACGGCACGTGGGTGTACGCCCACGCCGACTCGGTGCCGGTGGGTGACCGCGTCGGGTCGGCCGTGGTCATCTGCCCGAACAACGTGAACGGGTGCCGCGGCATCCGGCCCACGGACAGGTCGGCGGCGGTGTCGACGAACCCGTCGACGTCCACGCCGAAGTGCACGGTGCCCGCCCGCCGGGCGCCCGGCGCGACCCACGGCACCGGCCGGTCCAGCGCCCAGTTGAGCTTGAGCGTGGGGTTGTCCCACTGGAAGCGCTCGACATCGGCCCGCAGCCGGGGCGGCAGCCGGTCGAAACCGACCAGGTCGCGGTAGAGCACCGGTGCGGCCACGTCGGCGAGCACCGCCCGCCGGACCCGGACGAAGGTGCCGTCGGCCGTGCGCACCCCGACCGCACGGCCGCCGGTCACCGCGATCGAGGTGACCCGGGCGCCGGTGCGCACCTGACCGCCGGCCGCGACGAAGCGGGACTCGAGTGCCCGGGCCAGATTCTGCGCACCGCCCCGTGGGACCGGGAAGCCGACGTCCTGACCCAGCATGCTGAGCAGCCAGCCGAAGACGCCGCTGCCCGCCGCGTCCGGCGCGACGTCGCTGTGCATCGCGTTGCCGGTGAGCAGCAGTGCCGCACCCGCGCCGTCGAAGTTCTCCATGGCCAGCCGCCGCACCGGCAACACGGCCAGTCGGGCCAGATCCAGCAGGCCGGCGACCTTCAACCGGCGCAGCAGCCCGACCGCGGCCTTCACCGGCGGGAGCGGTGTGAAGAGAGCGTCCAGCAGCGGATCCCGGACGCGCTGCCACTGCTGGAACATCGCCGTCCACGCCGCACCGTCGCCGGGGGCGAACTCCTCCAGCCCCGCGGCGGTCGCGCTCACGTCCCGGTGCAGCACCGCGGCTCGGCCGTCCGGCAACGCGTGGGCCAGCACCGAGTCCGCCTGCACCCAGCTCAGCCCGTGAGCGCCCAGGTCCAGGTCACGGATCACCGGCGAGGCCAACGCGAGCGGGTAGAACGCGCTGTAGAGGTCGTTGAGGTAGCCGGGCGCGGTGACCTCCGCGGTGCGGACGGCACCTCCGGTGGTGGCGTTGGCCTCCAGGAGCAGCACGTCCCAACCCGCGTCGGCCAGCGCGTTCGCCGCCACCAGTCCGTTCGGGCCGCCACCGACGACGACCGCGTCCACTGCCTGATCCGTCATACCGTTCCCACCGTCGCCATGTCCCGGGACCCTCGGCGCCGCGGCCGTTGCGCCGCGACGTCCGTTCCCGGCCGGACCGCAGTCCTATACCCAGCCCCGTCGGCCCGCCGGTGGGGGCCGGCGGGCCTCCGTCCGGGTCGGTGCGGGCTGCTGGGCCGTCACCACCCCGGGCGTCGACCCCGCCCGGACGGGTGGACCCGGCCGGGCGGCGGTGGGATCACTCCCGGAGCCCCGGCCGGGTCTCTACATTGGGACCGGTGACCGTGCTGCGGCGTCCGTCCGTCGCAGCGTCGTACGAAGGAGCGGTGATGCGCCAACCACGGGCGGAAGCGACGCTGGCCGTGGGCGAGAACGCCCCGGTCGGCACCTACCGCTACCGACGCGCCACCGACACCTGGTGGTGGTCGGACGAGGTGTACGTGCTGCACGGCTTCCGGCCCGGCGAGGTGGTCCCCACCTCGGCGCTGCTGCTGGCCCACAAGCACCCCCAGGACCGGGCGATGGTCCAGCACGTCATCGACGTCGAGATCCCCGCGACGGGCAGCTACTGCTTCCGGCACAAGATCGTGGACGCCCAGCGGCGGGTGCGCACGGTCATCGCGGTCGGCCAGTCCGACCGGGACCCGGAGACCGCCGAGGTCATCGGCCTGTCCGGCTACTTCGTCGATCTGACCGAGTCCGAGCGGGTGCACGCCGCCGTCGCCGTCGCCAACGCCTTCGAGCTGTCGCTGGAGCACCGGATCGTGATCGAGCAGGCCAAGGGCGCCCTGATGGCCGTCTACGGCCTCGCGCCGGACGACGCCTTCACGCTGCTGTCCACCCGCTCGCAGCTGCTCAACGTCAAGGTGCGCGAACTGGCCGCCCGGATGATGCGGCAACTCGCCGCGGGCGGGCGGGTGGACGCCGCTCCCGACCCGCGGACCACGGTCGCCGACGTGCTGGCGCTGGACCGGACGGCCTGACGGCACACTGGATCCCGGACCGGCCGCACGGGACGGGTCCGCGACGACGGGACGTGGTGGCGGCATGACCGGTGGGTCGGGTGACGGCTGGACGACGTGCGCCGCCGGGCACCGCCACTGGGGGCTCTTCGGCGCGGCGGGGCTGATGGTGTCCACCCCCACCGCCCTGCTGCTGCAGCTGCGCAGTCCCCGCACCCACCACGGCGACACCTGGAGCGTGCCCGGCGGCGCCCGCGACCGTGGCGAGGGCGTCGTGGCCGCCGCGCTGCGGGAGGCGGCGGAGGAGATGGACGTCCGCCCGGCCGAGATCGCGGTGTGGGGCGAGGACGTCGACGACCACGGTGGCTGGAGCTACACCACGGTGCTCGCCCACCCCAGGGTCCCGCTGCGGTTCCGGACGAACGAGGAGACGGCGGCGGTGCGCTGGGTTCCCCTGGACGAGGTGGCGACACTGCCGCTGCACCCCGGGTTCCGGGCCAGCTGGCCCCGGCTCGCCGCCCGCCTGCAGGCCGGCCCGGGCGCCACCGGGGACGCCGGGCCGGTCGACCGGCGCCCTGACCGTCCGTGACGTACTGTGCGGAGGTTGTGACGAGGCGTCCTGACGGGTGGGGTCTTTCGCGGTGAGCCGCGGTGAGCCGCGGTCCGTCGGCACGTCCTCGCCGACCGGTGCCCTCCGGGGCACGGCATCGAAGGAGATGTGATGGGTGGGAGCGGCATCACGGACGCGGGTGGGGCCGGGGCGGACCCGATGGAACCCGCCGACGAGGCCACGAGTGACACCGGCTCCGGCCGCAGCGCCATCCGGATCGCCGCGGTCGCCGCCCTCGGCGGGTTCCTCTTCGGCTACGACAGCGCGGTGGTCAACGGCGCGGTGGACGCCATCCAGCGGCAGTTCGAGATCGCCGCGCAGCCATTGGGTTTCGCCGTGGCGTCGGCCCTGCTGGGCGCCGCGGTGGGCGCGGTCAGCGCGGGCCGGGTGGCCGACCGGCTGGGCCGGCTCGCCGTCATGAAGATCGCCGCGTTCCTGTTCTTCCTCAGCGCCATCGGCACCGGACTGGCCCCCAACCTGACCATGCTGATCATCTTCCGGGTGGTCGGTGGCTTCGGCGTCGGTGTCGCCTCGGTGATCGCGCCGGCCTACATCGCCGAGATCGCCCCGGCCCGGATCCGCGGCCGGCTCGGGTCGCTGCAACAGCTCGCCATCGTCAGCGGCATCTTCATCTCGCTGCTGGTCGACTTCATCCTCGCCAAGATCGCCGGCGGCTCGGGCGAGACGCTGTGGCTGGGTCTGGAGGCGTGGCGGTGGATGTTCATCGCGATGGTCGTCCCCGCGGTGCTGTACGGCACGTTCTCCTTCACCATCCCGGAGTCCCCGCGGTACCTGATCGCCACCCACCGCATCCCCGAGGCCCGCCGGATCCTGTCCAAGCTGCTGGGCGAGAAGGGCCTGGACGTCAAGATGGACACCATCGCGCGCAGCCTCGCCAGCGAGAAGCCGCCGTCGTGGGGTGACCTGCTGCGGACCGGCGGCTCGCGGTTCTCGCTGCTGCCCATCGTCTGGATCGGCCTGGGCCTGTCGGTCTTCCAGCAGTTCGTCGGGATCAACGTGATCTTCTACTACTCCAACGTGCTCTGGCAGTCCGTCGGGTTCAGCGAGAGCGACTCGTTCGTCTTCACCGTCATCACCGCGGTGATCAACATCCTGACCACCCTGATCGCCATCGCCACGGTCGACCGGGTCGGCCGGAAGCCGTTGCTGCTCATCGGGTCGGTCGGGATGACGGTGACCCTGGCGACCATGTCGTTCATCTTCGGCACCGCCGACCTCAACGCCGCCGGCGACCCGGTTCTGACCGGCGCGGCCGGCCCGGTGGCACTCGTCGCGGCGAACTTGTTCGTGGTGGCCTTCGGCATGTCCTGGGGCCCGGTGGTGTGGGTGCTGCTGGGTGAGGCGTTCCCGAACCGCATCCGCGCCTCGGCGCTGGCCTTCGCCGCCGGTGGCCAGTGGATCGCCAACTGGATCATCACCGAGACGTTCCCGTCGCTGAAGAACCTGTCGCTGGGCCTGGCCTACGGGTTCTACGCGGTCTGCGCGCTGCTGTCGTTCTTCTTCGTCTGGCGCTGGGTGCGCGAGACCAAGGGCCGCGAGCTGGAGGAGATCGGCAGCGAGGCCGGACAGCAGCGGTGACGCCCGGTACCCGCCCCACCCGCCGCGCCGCCCGCCGGTGACGGCCGGGTCGCCGTCCGCGGGGTACGACCGGGAATCCGTCCGGGTGGCGTACGACGTGGTCGCCGCCGACTACGCCGACCTGGTCCGGCTGGACCGGGCCGAGACGATGCTGGACCGGGCGCTGATCGCCGACTTCGCCGACCGGGTGCGCGGCCGCGGCCGGGTGCTCGACGCGGGGTGCGGTCCCGGCCGGCTCACCCGGCACCTGGCCGACCTCGGCGTCGACGCGGTCGGGGTGGACCTGTCTCCGGAGATGGTGCGGATCGCCCGGGAGCGGCATCCCGACCTGGACGTGTCGGTGGGCGACCTGGACGCGCTGCCCGCCGCCGACGGCAGCCTCGCCGGGGTGCTCGCCTGGTACTCGGTCATCCACACCCGACCCGCCGCGCTGCCCGGGGTGCTCGCGGAACTGCTGCGGGTGCTGCGGCCGGGCGGCTGGCTGCTCATCGCGGTGCAGAGCGGCACCGGCAGCCGGCACCTGGCCTCCGCGTACGGACACAACATCGATCTCACCGCGTACCTGCACACCGCCGACGCGCTCGCCGGAGACCTCGAGGCGCTCGGTGCGACCGTCCACCTGCGGACGACCCGCGGGCCCGAGGGCGCCGAACGGCGACCGCAGGCGTTCGTGCTGGCCCGCCGCCCACCGGACCCCGGGGGCACACCGGACCCGCGGGACGCCGCACGGTCGCCGGAGCCGGCTGCCGGGTAGTTAGCCTGGGCAAGGGGCCGATGCGACCTCACCGATGTCAGGAAGAGGTCCAGGTGTTCCAGGAGTCCGCGCCCCATCCCCCGCCCCACGCCGGTGACGGCCGTCCGGGCGACGCCCCCGGCCCGGCGGGCGGACCGCCGGCGACCGACCGGCGGCTGGTGCGGGTCGGGTGGTTCGACCTGCAGGTCGAGCTGCGGGCCGGCGACCCCTGGCGGACGCCGTTGCTGATGTTCGGCGGCATCGGTGCCGCACTGGACGTCCTCGGGCCGCTGGTCGACGCCATCGACGCCGACGTCCCGGTCATCCGGGTGGACGTGCCCGGCATCGGCGGCTCGCCCGCCGCGGTGCCGCTGCCGATCCCGGTGCTCGCGGGTCTGATGTCGGAACTGCTCGACACGCTCGGCCACCCCGAGGTCGACGTCCTCGGCTATTCGTGGGGCGGCGCCCTGGCGCAGCAGTTCGCTCTCCAGCACGCCGTCCGCTGCCGCCGGCTGATCCTGATGAGCACCAACACCGGGGCGGTGTCGGTCCTGCCGCAACCGTCGGTGCTGGCGTCGCTGCTGATCCCGCGCTCGGTCCCGGACGCCGGCGCCGCGGCCCGGCTGGACGGCCTGACGCTGCACGAGGACCTGCGGACCGCCATCGCCGGGGCGGCGGGCGGCGGCGCCGGCACCGGCACCGGCTGGTGGGGCTACCTGACCCAGCTCGGGGCGCTGATGGCCTGGTCGAGCCTGCCCTTCCTGCCGTTCCTCACGCAGGAGACGCTGGTCATCAGCGGCGCCGACGACCCGATCGTCCCGCTGGTCAACGCCCGGGTGCTGGCCGAGACCATTCCGCGCGCGACGCTGGCCGTGGTGCCCGGCGGGCACTTCGGGATCGTGCACGAAGCCCCGGATCTCGGCGCCCGGATCAGCCGCTTCCTGGCCTGATCAGTCCGCCGGAACGGTGCCGTCAGGGAACCGTCGCCACCTCGACCGGGAGCGGCGCCGGCGGCGGGACCGCAGCGGCCGCGCCCGGGACGAACGACGCGCCCCGGCTCAGGGCCGCCCGCAGATCGCCCTCGGTCAGCGGCCGGCTGTAGCGGAAACCCTGCACGGTCCGACATCCCAGTCGGCGCAGGACGTCCTCCTGGTGCGCATGCTCCACCCCCTCGGCGATCACCGTCAGGTGCAGCGCGTCGCCGATGCCCAGGACGGCCTGCACCACGGCGTGGGCCGCGGGGTCGTGCGACATCCGGTCGATGAAGCCGCGGTCGATCTTGAGGACGTCCACCGGCAGCTCGGCCAGCCGGCTCAGGCTGCTGTGGCCGGTGCCCACGTCGTCGACGGCCAGCCGGACACCGCGGTCGCGCAGATCGCCGAGCTGGTCCAGCACCGGTCCCGCGATCAACGGGGTGAACGTCTCGGGGAGCTCGAGCACCAGCCGGTCGGCGCTCAGACCCGAGTCGGCCAGTGCCGCCAGCACGTCGCCGTGCAGGGTCCCGGACTCCACCTGCCGCCCCGAGATGTTCACCGACACCGACAGTGCCGGCACCGTGGGCGGCAGGGCCGCGACCAGCCGGCACGACTGCGTCAGCACCCACCGCCCCAACGGCACCATCAGGTCACCGGTCTCGGCGACGTCGAGGAAGTCGGCGGGCGGGAGCAGCCCCTGCTGCGGATGCTGCCACCGCAGCAGGGTCTCGACCGCCGTCGCGGCACCGGTCGTCAGGTCGAGCACCGGCTGGGCGTGCAGGACCAGCTCGCCGCGATCCAGCGCCCTGCGCAGCTCGGCCTCCACCTGCAGGAACCGCGCGGCGCGCACGGTGCGCGCCGGTGACCGCGGATCCATGGTGCCGCTGCGGAACACCCGGTTCTTCCCGTCGTCCTTCGCCACGTACATGGCGGCGTCGGCCTCGCGCAGCAGGTTCTCCGCGGTAGCGGCACCGTCGGACACCGCCACCCCGAGGCTGGCACTGAGCCGGTGGACGCTCCGGCCGTAGCGGTAGGGCTGCGCGACGACCACCCGGACCCGCTCGGCCAGCGCCTCCGCGTCCGCCGGATCCACGAAGCCCGGCGCCACCACGACGAACTCGTCGCCCCCGATGCGGGCCACGGTGTCCCCGGGACGCAGGTGGTCGCTCAGCCGCTGGGCCACCGTGCGCAGCACGTCGTCGCCGGCGGAGTGCCCGTCCTCGTCGTTGACCGCCTTGAAACCGTCCAGGTCCAGCCACAGCACCGCGACCTGCGTCTCGGTACGGCGGGCGGCGGCCAGGGCGTGGTGCAGGCGGTCCTGCAGCAGCGCCCGGTTGGGCAGCCCGGTGAGGGCGTCGTGCAGCGCCAGGTGGTTGAGCCGGTCCTCGGCCTCCCGCCGGGCCGTCACGTCCTCGACGATCGCCACCACCCAGCTGCCCTGCTCGGCGGCGATCGGGCTGACGCTGACCGAGACCCAGATGTCCCGGCCGTCGGACCGGACCCACCGCCACTCCGCCTCCGGGGCCCACGACCGGCCGCCGACGAACTCGTCGGCACCGTGCCGGGTGTGCTCGCGGTGGTCGGGGTGCACCAGGTCGCCGAGCGGCATCTCCCGCAGCTGGTCGGCGGTGTACCCGGTGATCCGGCACAGGGCCGGGTTGACCCGCTCGGTCCGGATCCGCAGCGGGTCCGACGTGTCCAGCAGCATGATGCCCGACGGGGCGTTGTCGAAGATCCGCTCGAACAGCGATTCGCTGGCCCGCAGCGCCCGCTCCGCCGTCACCTGCGACGTGACGTCGGTGGCGACGATGAGGTACCCGTCGAGGGCGCCGCCCTCGTCGCGCAGTGCGGTACTGGTGGTGGACACCTGCAACCGGCGGCCGTCCAGGGTCGACCAGGTCCAGCGGTGCGTCTCGGGCACCCCCCGGGCGGCGCTGCCCACGACGACCGGCAGCTGCGCGCGCAGGTCACCGGCGGCGTCGGGGACGGGCAGCCCGAGTTCGGCCGCCCGCGCCGCGACCTCGGCGGCGTCGTAGAACGCCGGCGGCACGCGCCCGACCACCCGGTCGGCCCGGTGGCCGAGCATCCGCTGCGCGCCGCGGTTGAACACCCGGACCGTCCCGTCCAGGTCCACCCGGAGGATGGCCTGCTCGGTGGCGGCGTCGAGCACCCCGGCGAACAGGTCCCGCGCCTCGGCCGACGCCCGCGAGGCCCGGCGCGCGTCGGTGACGTCCTGCACCGTCCCGAGTGCGTACAGCAGGGTGCCGTCGGCGTCGACGTGCCCACGGCCGCGGCTGTGGATCTCGCGGACCACCCCGTCCGCGCGCACCAACGGATGGTCGATCTCGTAGCCGCCCGCACGGACGCCCTCGACGACCGCCCGCGCGAGCACCTGCCGGTGCGGCTCGGGGACCATCGCCAGATAGGAATCGGTGGTCAGCCGGTCGACGGTCGGGTCCAGGCCCAGGATGACGTACATCTCGTCCGACCACGACGACAGACCGGACCGTTGGTCCCACGTCCACGCCCCCACGCCGGTCAGCTGCTCGATGTCGCGGTGGACCTGGTCCCGCAGGTCCGGCGCGCCGGTGCGGGCCGCCAGCCGGTCGACCCCCGCCACGGGCCGGCGGGCGACGTCCGGCGCCGGCGGCGCGGCCGGTCCGAGGTGGCCGGAATCCGCTGACGACGGATCAGTGGGGGCCGGGTCGGTGCCGGTGCGTGTGCCTGTGCGGCCGACCGTGGTCGGGTCCGCGGGTCCGTGATCGGTGCCAGGGGCGCCGACGGTCGTCCGGTCGGTGGGTGTGGGGGCGATGTAGCCGGCGCCGGTGGGAGCGACGGCCGTCCGGTCGGTCGCTGCGGGGTCGGTGTAGTCGGCGCCGGTGGGAGCGACGGCCGTCCGGTCGGTCGCTGCGGGGTCGGTGTAGCCGGCGCCGGTGTGGGCTGCGTCGCCGCCGACCGGGGCCGAACGCGCGTCCGACCGCGCCGGTCCGGGAAGGCCGTGGCTGTCCACGTGCACATCGTGCCATTCCGGCTGCCGCGAATGGTCCGAACCGGCGAAACGTCCGCGCCCGTGCCGCAGAAGAGCCGTCGCCCCGACGACCACCGGATCAGCCCGGCACCCGCCGGAACGGGCCGCGGGCCGACGCGCTCCGGCCCCGCCCAGCCCTGGTGAACGGCCGGGCGGGCGGCGGAGATCCATCGCTTGCGCCCCCGGGTGACTGGGCAGTCACCCTGCATGACGGATCTGAACAACAGACGTGTCCTCGTGGTCGGTGCGAGCGGTGGGCTGGGCGCCCCACTGGCCCGGGCGTTGGCCGCCGCCGGTGCGACGGTGGTGCTGCACGGAAGGGACCCGGACCGGCTCGCCGCGGTCGGCCTCGACGGCGCCGAGATCCACACCGGCGACCTGCGGGACCCGGCCGTCCCGGCGGCGTTGATCGCCGCGGCGGCCGAGGGCGGTCTGGACGGCGTGGTGATCGCCTCGGGCGTCGTCGCCTTCGGCCCGGTCGCCGACGTCACCGACGATCTGGTCGAGGAGCTGATGGCGGTCAACTTCACCGGACCCCGGCAGCTGATCCGGGCGGCGCTGGGCACCCTGGACGCCGGCGGTTTCGTCGTCAGCATCAGCGCCATCGTGGCCGAGATGCCGACCGCGGGGATGTCGGCCTACTCGGCCAGCAAGGCCGCGCTGAGCGCGTTCACCGTCAGCGCCCGCATCGAGGCCCGGCGCCGCCGGATCCGGGTGATCGACGCGCGACCGCCGCACACCGAGACCGGTCTGGCCGGACGCCCGATCGCCGGTGTCGCACCGCATCTCGCCGAGGGCCTGGCGCCCGAGACCGTGGCGGCCCGCATCGTGCGGGCCGTCCTGGACGACGAGACCGAGCTGCCGTCGGCCGCTTTCACGTCCTGACCCGCACCGTTTGCCCCGCCGGGGCGCCGGGTAGTACCGCTGGTGTACCCGACATCCGCTGCGCTGCAACGGTCTTGGCTCCCCTGTCGACTGGCCGGGGGGCAGGCCGATGCCATCTCCGGGGGCCGACCGGCCTCCCGGCGAGCCCCGTGGACGTCACCCCACTTGAATGGAGAGGATTTCGTCATGGCCGAAGAGAGTGCCCCGATGGAAGGTCAGAAGAGCAGCTTCGCCGACATCGGCAAGGAGATGTGGTCGTTCCTGACCGGACGGAACGCCGCGATCAACTACCAGTTCGTCGACATGTCCGTGGAGGTGCCGCGCAGCACCGGGGCCGACTCGCCCCGGGCCACCTGGAAGCTCAACGGCACGCTGCGCATCACCACCGAAGACCGCGCAGCGCTCTGATGGACGGTCGGACCCGCACGCTGGTCGTGCAGGCCGACGTCCGCGTGGAGGTGGACGGTCTTCCGGCGCACCTCACCGGATCCGGCCGTGACCTGCAGCTGAGCACGGACGCCCCCGCCCGGTTGTGGACGGAGTTCACCCGGGCCGAGCTGCCGTCGGGCTGGGGACGCGTCAACGGGCCCCGGGCCATCGGGCGGATCGCCGACCAGCTCGCCGGCCAGGGATTGTCGCTCTCGGTCGTCGGGCCCACCGGTGAGGTGGTGCGCCTCGGCGACCGGGTGTCGTCGCGTCTCGGGCGGGTCGCCACCGGCAGCGCCGCGGTGCACTTCGGATCGCCGCGGACGCTGGCGCCCACGGTGGTCGAGGTGGTCCGCCACGGCGGGGCCGGGTTGTTCGACCGGCTCCGACGGCGGTTGCGCCGCTGACCGACCGCACGCACACGACAGCGCCGCCGACGGATCCCCGTCGGCGGCGCTGTCGTGTTCCGGCCGGTCGGCCCGTCCGGTCAGCGGTTGCGGGCGTTGGACGCCGCCACCGGGACCAGCACCATGATCGACACCCCGACGACCAGGTTCACCAGGGCCAGCGCCAGCTGGGACCCGATGGCCACCGGGGCGGCGAACGGCAGCAGCACGGCGAGGGCGACGAGCAGTCCGGTCAGCCAGCCGTAGTAGACGGCCGGCCGCGGCGCGAACGCGAGCATCCCGTCGTAGGCCAGTGCCGCCAGCATCGCGACCAGCGCGGCGAGCAGGCCGTAGGTCCCCACGTGCGCGCCCCCCAGCCCGATCGAGGCCAGACCCACCGGGACCTTGAGCAGATCCTGGGCGATGACCAGGCCGATCACCCCGGACAACGCCGCCACCCCGGAGGTCAGGACCGCGCCGACCCAGAAGCGGCCCTGGTCGACCACCGCGAAGCGGCCGGCCGGCCGGACGGCGGCTGCCGTGTCGACGGGCTGCAGGGAGCCGGCCGGCGTGTCGTACGCGGGCTCGACGCGACTCACCGGCACCGGGAACGAACGGTAGTGGGTGCCCCCCACCGGGAACCGGTCGGTGACGCGCGGATCGCCGTAGCCGGTGAACCGCGGTCCGTCGAAGCGGGGGCCTGCGGCCGAGCGGGCGTCCGCGGCGTAGCGGACGTCCCGGTCGTCGGTCCGCTCGTCGCGGTGGTCGCCATCCCGGTCGAAGCCGTTGGTGGTGCCGAGGGACTTCCACTGCTGCTCGGGGCTGACGATGGTGGACATTGCGGACCTTCTTCTCTGTGTCCGGCGCTGTGCTGGCCGGCTGAGAACCATCCTCGGTCCGGTCCGACGGCGACACCGTCGGCCGTCCGGTGGGTCCGTCGGCGGAACCCGGGCTCCACCGATCGGCGGACACCGGGGTCCTCCGGTCGTCAGCCGCCGCCGGTTCCGTCCGAGCGGACCGGCAGTTCCACGGTGACCCGGGTGCCGTGCGGGAGAGCCGGCGCGATCAGGAACCTGCCGCCGGCCGCCTCCACCTTCCACCGGTGCGACGCGACCCCGATGTGGCCGGCCGCGAGCCGGCGCTCGACCGCACCGTCGGCGATCCCCCGCCCGTCGTCGGTGACGGTGACCCGCAGCAGGGCGTCGGTACGCTCGACGACGATCGCCACCGCGCTCGCGTGCGCGTGCTTGACCACGTTGCCGAGCGCCTCCCGCACCGCGGAGTACACCACCAGATCACCCGCGTCCCGCCGTACCGCCGGTGCGTCGTCCGGCCGGACGACCACCGAGATCGCGAGACCGGTACGGGCGGCGGTGGTGTCGGCCAGGTCGCGGACCGCCTGGTCCAGCCCCGCCTGCGCGAGGACGGCCGGGTGCAGCTCGCTGACGGTGGACCGCAGGAGTCGACTGGACTGGGTCAGCGCCTCGTCGATCCGGTCGAACGCCGCCGGGTCGCCGGTGTCACGGGCCTCGTCCAGCTCCAGCCGCGCCCCCAGCAGGTACTGCAGGGCACCGTCGTGCAAGGCCTCGGCGAGCTCACGGCGCTGCCGGTCCTCGAGCGTGCCGAGCTGCTCCAGCAGCGCGGCCCGGTCCTTGGCGAGACGGCCGATCTCGGCCACCCGACTCCGCTGGACCCGGCTGAGCAGCACGGCGGCCAGCGCCACCGCGGCCACCACCACGGTCCGCAGCACCACCGAGCTCCACGGCTCCCACTGGGTGCTGTCCTCCCCGTAGGTGCGGGCCGCGGCGCTGGAGACGAAGTACAGGACGGTGGTGACCGCGCCGATGGCCGCGCCGAGCCCGGGCCGCAACTGGGTCGCCGCCAGCAACGGGATGAGGAGGAAGCCGTTGACCAGGATGTACGGCGTCCAGCTCTGGTCCTCCGAGGCGCCAGTCACCTGCACCAGCACACCGAACAGCAGCAGGTCCACGGCCAGCACCAACCAGGTCAGTCGGGCCAGGTGCTGCGGGTCACGGCGGAACCAGAGCAGGACCAGTCCGGCGAAGCCGGCGTAGCCGACGACCAGCGCGCGGCAGAGACCGGCGTCGAACTGCGGCGGCTCCCACCAGACGGTGGCCGCGGCGAAGGCGACGAGCAGCCACCGGAGGGCGACGTGCAGCGCGGCACCGCGGGCCCGTTGGGCGTCGACCCGGGCACCGGCGTCGGACCACCCCCCGGCCGGCCGCCGGTCGGATTCCGTGGCGCGCTCAGACATCGTCGTCCCCCCGTCGCGGACCCCGGTATCGCGGCAGCTCGCGACCGGTCCCCGCGATGGTGCCACGTGCGATGCTGTGTGCTCCGCAGTCCGATCCGCCCGTGCCGCGCCGACCGCCGAGGACCGATGACCACTTCCACGCCCCGGATCACAGTGCTCGTCGCCGACGACCACCCGTTCTTCCGCGACGGTGTCACCCGCGGCCTGCTGCAGAGTGGGATCGTCGACGTGGTCGCACAGGCCGAGGACGGCCGGCAGGCGCTGGAGCTGATCCGCCGACACCGCCCACAGGTGGCTCTCGTCGACTACCAGATGCCCGACATGGACGGCCTGGACGTCCTGCACGCTGTGGTCCGCGACGCCCTGCCGACCCGGGTGCTGCTGTTGTCCGCCGCGACCGACAGTGCCGTGGTGTACCGGGCTCTCGAGGAGGGCGCGGCCGGCTACCTGTCCAAGGACGCCCGCCGCGCGGAGATCGTGGACGCGGTCCGGCAGGCCGCCAGGGGGGACATCGTGGTGCCGCCGGCTCTGGCGGCCGGCCTCGCCGGACAGATCCGGCTGCGCGCGACGTCGTCGGCGCCGGTGCTGTCCGAGCGCGAGCGCGAGGTGCTGGTGGGCTTCGCCCAGGGGAAATCGATCCCGGCCATCGCGGGCGAGCTGTACCTGGCCCCCAGCACCGTCAAGACGCACACCCAGCGGCTCTACGAGAAGCTGGGCGTCTCCGACCGGGCCGCCGCCGTCGCGGAGGCGATGCGGCGGGGCCTGCTCGAGTGACGGCCCGCGTTCACGGCGTCCCGACGCCTCCACCAGTGCGCCGATCCCCCACGACCACTCGACGGCCGGACGGACGCTCAGCCGCCGGCCGCTGATGCCGTGCGGGATGATCCCGCAGCCGGCGGAGATCCGCACCCGGCACCCACGGCACGAGCCCGGTGCCCTCGGTGCGCCCGATCAGCCGCGGATGGTGCTCCGCCGCCACCTCCTCGGCCCAGCCGCGGACGAGCAGGTTCCCCGTGCCGCGCGGGCCGCCAGGGACGTCGGTCCCGCGCCGAGAACCCGACACGCCTGTCGGACCGTCGATCTCGGTCCGCCGGTCGTCGCGGGCGGGCCGTCGGGGCCGCACCGTGCCGCAGCCGGCGGGTCGCGGTGCGCGGCCCCGGACGGTGGCGGCCACGGACGGTCCGGAGCGGCGATCCGCCGGGCCGTCGCGGGGTGGGCGTCGCTCCGCCGGCCACGGAGCCCATCGCCGCCGCCGGCGTGGCCGTCCCGTCGCCGGAACGCGGCTCTCGACCGGAGGAATCCGTCTTGTTACTATCAGCGACAACTCGAACACGGAGAGGATGCAGGATGCGGCTCCACCAGGGCTCCGGATCATCGGACGTCGCGTCCGCACGCGTCGGATGACCACGCCCCGGGTGACGGCCGACGCCGCGCTGCCGCACCCCCGGTCCGCCGCCGGCGACCACACCCCCTCGCGGCCCGCCCTGGCCGTGGCGACCGGCCCGGCGCCGGTCACGGCCGCCGTCCCGCGACTCCCCGTGGGTCCGTCGCGACACCACCCGGGGTCCGGCGCCGCGACCGTGCCCGAACCGGTCCGGCTCGCCGAACTGCACAGTTTCGAGGTGCTCGACACGCCCGCCGAGGACGACTTCGACCTGCTCGTCCGCCTGGCGGCGCACGTCTGCGACGCGCCCATCGCCCTGATCAGCCTGGTCGACACCCACCGCGTGTGGTTCAAGGCGCGCGTCGGCCTCGACCTCTGCGAGAGCGACCGCGCCGGCTCGTTCTGCGACGACGCCCTGTCCCGACGGGAGCTGCTGGTCGTCCCCGACGCGGCAGCCGATCCACGGTTCGCCCACGGGGCGTTCGTCAGCGGCCGGCCGGGGGTGCGCTCCTACGCCGGCGCACCCCTGGTCACGCCGTCCGGGGCGGTCCTGGGCACCTTGTGCGTGCTCGACGTCCGCCCCCGGGACCTCACCCCACTGCAACGGACCCAGCTCACCGGGCTGGCCGGACAGGTGGTCGCCCAGCTGCTGCTGCGCCGGCAGGCCGGCCGGTTGCAGGCCGAGACCACCGCCCACGAAGCCGCCGAGGAGGCCCTGCGGGCCAACGAGCGGCTCCTGCGGGGCGTGCTGTCGCATCCGGACGCGATCGTGTTCGCCAAGGACCTCGAGGGCCGGTACCTGCTGTGCAACACCGCGGGCCACCAACTGTTCGGCGTGCCGGACGGCTCCCTGATCGGGCGGACCGACGACGAGGTGCTCGACACCGCCTCCGCGTCGGTGCTGCGGCGCGGTGACGACCAGGTGCTGCGCCACGGCGCCCGGGTCAGCGCGACCGAGTCGTTCGTGCAGACCGGCGGGATCCGCCGCGACTACCAGACCACGAAGTTCCCGCTACACGATCAACACGGGGCGGTGTACGCCATCGCCGGTATCTCCACCGACATCACCGCTCAGCTGGGCACCGAACGGGCGCTGCGTCAGAGCGAGACCCGGTGGCGGCAACTGTTCGACGCCTCACCGGTGGGGGTCGGGCTGATCGACGAACACGGCCGGTGGATCGCGGTGAACCCCGCGCTGTGCACCCTGCTGGGCCGACCCGCCGCGGACGTCGTGGAGCATCCCGCCGACGACGTCGTGCACCCCGGCGACTCCTTCGACGTCGCCGCCATCTCCGCGCTGATCGCCGGCGCGACGGGCGGCGCCCCGTACAGCGAACTGCGGTTCCGGCTGCCGGACGGCGAGTACCGCTGGGTCGGGACCACTCTGGCGCACACCCAGGGTCCCGACGGGCAACGGTGGACGGTGGCGCACCTGCAGGACATCACCGAGCGGGTGGCCGCGGAGCGGTCCGCCCGGGAGGCCCAGGCCGACCTGACGGCCGTCGTCGAGGTGGTGCGCCGCGTCCAGGCGGCCGCCGACGCCCACCGCATCGTCATCGAGGCCTGTGTGGAACTGGCCGGCGCCGACACCGTCTCGCTGCTCGAGCCCGCTCCCGGTGGCGGCAGTCTGCAGGTGACCGCGGCGAGCCGGGTCGGGCGGCGCGGCCAGCTCATCCCCCTCCGGGTCCGCGACGCCGGCCTGCACGGTCTCGACCCACGGGCGGCGGCGTTCCTGTCGGGCGAGTCGGTACTGACCAAACAGCGGCTGCCGCACACCCCCGGTCTGCCGGCCACCGCGCCGGGGGCGGGGCTGATGGTGCCGATCCGGTCACACACCGGGGTGTCCGCGGTGCTGGCCGTCGAATGGGCCGCGCCCGGGCCGGGACCCGACGACCGGCGCGCCCAGGTGGTGACGATGCTGGCCGCGCAGGCGGGCTCGGTGCTCAGCCAGCGTTCGCTGCTGACCGAGCTGGAGACGCTCGCCCACACCGACGCCCTGACCGGGTTGCCCAACCGCCGCAGCTGGGAGCTGCGGCTGCGCTCGCTGCTGACCACGGTGCCGGCCGGCCGCGGACTGGTCGTCGCGTTGATCGACTTCGACCACTTCAAGCACTACAACGACAGTCGTGGACACGCCGCCGGCGACGTGCTGCTCAGCGGCTTCGCCCGGCAAGCCCGGGCCCAGCTCAAGGCCGACGACATGCTGGCCCGGTGGGGCGGCGAGGAGTTCGCGCTGTCGTTGGTGGACTGCGGCGAGGCGGACGCCGAAGCGGTGCTCGAGCGGGTCCGCACGGCCGTGCCGGACGGCCGGACCTGCAGCATCGGTTACCGGATGGTCGGTCCCGGCGACCGTCCGGAGGATCTGATGGCCGGCGCCGACCTCGCGCTGTACCGGGCGAAGAACACCGGCCGCGACCGGGTGTGCCGTGATCCCGGGGCCGCCGGCGGCTGACCGGTCCCGTGACCGGCGCAGCCGCCCCGCCCGCCCGCGGTGTGGATGGACGGGGCTGCACCCCTCCGACCCGGTCCGCCGGTCGGGGTCGGCGGACGGGCCACGGCCCGCCGGCGGCGACGTGTCGCCGCCGGCGTCTCGACCGATGGAGGTGGTTCGGACCCCGGCCGGGAGGGGTTTGGTCCGGCTCCGACATCCGTCGCCCGCGGTGCGCGACGGGACCGCCGCGACACGGGTGTGCCGCTCCCCGCTCCCCACGGACACGTCCTGCCACACTGCCCGGATGACGCGACTGCAGCGCTGGGCCGACCGCACCGAGGTGCCGTTGATCGTGGTGGCCCTGGTCTTCCTGGGTGCCTACGCCGTTCCGATCGTCCGCCCGGACCTGCCCCGGACCGTGGTGGCGTGGTGCGAGGCGATCGTCACCGTCACCTGGATCCTGTTCGGGGTCGACTACCTGGTCCGGGTCCTGCTGGCCGATCACCGGTGGCGCTTCGTCCGCTCCAACCTGTTCGACCTGGCCGTCCTCGTGCTGCCGTTGCTGCGGCCGCTGCGGCTGTTGCGGCTGCTGGCCCTGCTGTCCGTCCTCAACCGGTCCACCGCCGACAACCTGCGCGGCAAGGTCGTGGTCTACGCCACCGGCGGCGCACTGCTGCTGCTGATCTGTGCCGGACTCGCCATCACCGACGAGGAGCGCCTCGCGCCCGACTCCACCATCACCTCGTTCGGGGACGGCCTGTGGTGGGCCATCACCACCATGACCACCGTCGGCTACGGCGACCGCTACCCGGTGACCACGACCGGCCGCGTCATCGCCGCGGCGCTGATGGTCGGCGGCATCGCCCTGCTCGGCGTGGTCACCGCGACCCTGGCGTCGTGGATGGTGCAGCAGGTGGCCGAGGCCACCGAGGCCGACCAGACCGTCACCAAGGCGCACATCGACCAGCTCGCCGCCCGGATCGAGGACCTGCAGGGCGAGATCCGCCGCCTGGCGCCCCCGCCGCCCGCGACCACCGGCGCTCCCGCGGGCCCAGACCACCCGGGGGCGGCTCCGGCATCGGGGTGATTCCGGTCTCCGGACCTCCCCGACCGGCGTCGGAGCCGGTCGGCTGGGTATAGCTCCCGACGCTGAACGGACGTCCCCGACGCCTGCTCCGACCCCGGTGCGCCGCGGTCCGCGGGGTACGGGACGACCAGGGTCACCGTCCCGCCGGATTTCCGCACGGCGACGGTTCTGTGATCCTGTGAACCCGTTCCGACGACGACACGACCACGGCGCTGTGCGCCCTATGACACGAGGTGACGATGACCGCGACCCAACGGGTCTGGCCGGGAACCCCCTATCCGCTCGGTGCCACCTACAACGGCACCGGCACGAACTTCGCGCTGTTCTCCGAGGTGGCGAAAAAGGTCGAGCTGTGCCTCTTCGACGGCGACGGCACCGAGACGCGCTACCCGCTGACCGAGCGCGACGCCTTCGTCTGGCACGGCTACCTGCCGCACGTCGGACCCGGGCAGCAGTACGGCTTCCGGGTGCACGGTCCCTACGAGCCGGAGAACGGCCACCGCTGCAACCCCAGCAAGCTGCTGCTCGATCCGTACGCGAAGGCGATCGAGGGTGACATCGACTGGGACCAGGCCTGCTTCTCCTACACCTGGGGCGACGAGGACTCGTTCAACGACGAGGACTCCGCGCCGCACATGAGCAAGTCGGTCGTGGTGAGCCCGTTCTTCGACTGGGAGAACGACCGCCCGCCGCGTATCCCCTACGCCGACACGATCGTCTACGAGGCGCACGTGAAGGGCCTCACCCAGACGCACCCGGGCATTCCGGAGGACATCCGCGGCACCTACGCGGCGCTGGCGCACCCGGTCATGCTCGAGCACTACAAGAAGCTCGGGATCACCGCGATCGAGTTGATGCCGGTGCACCAGTTCGTGCACGACAGCCACCTCGCCGACCGCGGGATGCGCAACTACTGGGGTTACAACACCATCGGTTTCTTCGCCCCGCACGCCGAGTACTGCTCGCAGGGCCAGAACGGCCAGCAGGTGCAGGAGTTCAAGGCGACCGTCAAGGCGCTGCACGAGGCGGGCCTGGAGGTCATCCTCGACGTGGTCTACAACCACACCGCCGAGGGCAACCAGCTCGGCCCGACGCTGTCGTTCCGCGGCATCGACAACGCCGCCTACTACCGGCTCGTCGACGGCGACCAGGCGCACTACTTCGACACCACCGGCACCGGCAACTCGCTGCTGATGCGGCACCCGCACGTGCTGCAGCTCATCATGGACTCGTTGCGCTACTGGGTCACCGAGATGCACGTCGACGGGTTCCGCTTCGATCTGGCCAGCTCCCTGGCGCGCCAGTTCCACGAGGTGGACCGGCTGTCGGCGTTCTTCGACCTGGTCCAGCAGGACCCGATCGTCAGCCAGGTCAAGTTGATCGCCGAGCCGTGGGACATCGGTTCCAACGGCTACAACGTCGGCGGGTTCCCCCCGCTGTGGACCGAGTGGAACGGCAAGTACCGCGACCAGGTCCGCGACTTCTGGCGCGGCCAGGACGCCACCCTCGGTGAGTTCGCCTCCCGCTTCACCGGGTCGGCGGATCTGTACGAGGGCGACGGCCGCCGGCCGCACGCGTCGATCAACTTCGTCACCGCGCACGACGGCTTCACGATGCACGACCTGGTGTCGTACAACGAGAAGCACAACGACGCCAACGGCGAAGGCGGCAACGACGGCGAGAGCAACAACTCGTCGTGGAACTGCGGCGTCGAGGGCGAGACCGACGACCCGGAGATCCAGGCGCTGCGCGAGAAGCAGAAGCGCAACATGCTGATGACGCTGTTCCTGTCGCAGGGCGTGCCGATGCTGCTGCACGGTGACGAACTGGGCCGCACCCAGCAGGGCAACAACAACGTCTACGCGCAGGACAACGAACTGGCCTGGGTCGACTGGGAGCGGGCGGAGGAGTTCTCCGACCTCACCGACTTCGTCGGCATCCTCGGGGCCCTGCGTCACGCGCACCCGGTGCTGCGCCGTCGGCGCCACTTCACCGGTCGCGGGTTGAAGAACGAGGAGCTGGCCGACATCGGCTGGTTCACCCCGTCCGGTGACCAGATGTCCAACGAGGACTGGGACAACGCGCACATCCGGTCGGTCGCCGTGTTCCTCAACGGCGACGCCATCCGGGAGCCCGACGACCGCGGCGAGAAGGTCGTGGACGACTCGTTCTTCGTCCTGTTCAACGGCCACTACGAGCCGATCGACTTCACGCTGCCCGACCTGTTCGCCGGCCAGTCGTGGATCATCGAGGCCGACACCGCCCTCGGCGCGGCCGAGGTGGTGGCCATCTCCGGTGGCGTGCCGGTCGTCGTCGAGCCGACGGTGGTGAAGACGGGCGAGACCTTCGCCGTCGACGCACGCTCGATCCGGTTGCTCAAGCGCACCACCTGAGTCCGACAGCACGACGCCCACGGCGCCGGCCCTCCACGGAGGGCCGGCGCCGTGGGCGTTGCTGCGGGTGATGCCGTGATACTGCCGGGGACGGACTACTGGCCGCGGCCGGTCTTGCCCTGCAGCTCGTCGATCATCGTGCTGGCGTCGGCCTTGGTCAGATCCTCGGGGACCTCGACGTCGGCCTCCTGGGCCAGGGTGTGCAGGTAGGACTCCTGCGGGCCGGTCATCGGCTCACCGCCGGTCACCCACTCCTTGGGGTCCTTCTCCGGGTTGGTCGAGACGTTCTCGTCGGAGGCGGTGGCGTTGCTGTCGCCGGCTGCGGTGTCACTGGGCTTGCTCATGGCGTGTCCTTCTCGTCGTGCCTGCCGGAGCAGGGCGGTCCGTCGGAAACCGCAGTACCCACCTGCCGCCCGGTCGAACCTGCGTTCGAACCCGGTCCCGCGTCGTGGACGACATTCCAATTCCCGGCCGGGAGTGGCGTTCACCCGACCGTCCGGAGGGCCTCGGCGGCACCGCGTCCCGAGGGCAGGCTCGCCCTCCCCGAGCACCGGCGCCGGGACCGGTGCGGCCGCCGTCCGGGCCGACCGGGTCCCCCGCGCACGGACGGGCCGCATCCGGCGCCGGTGATCCGGGAGTACTTCGGTGAACGGCGCCGCCTGCCGGGACGTACTTCCTGCAGGGGGCGGCACCGTCCCCGATCCTCGACGTGGAGGTACGCATGTCCGTGCGCCTGTCCCGTGTCCTCGTGGCCACCCTGCTGGCCCTCGGCGTCGGCGTCGCCGCCGCTCCCGCTGCCGCCGCCCACCCCGGCGGCGGCGGCTCCGGTCCGGCCCGCATCGAGCTCCCGGCCGGTTTCCAGCCGGAGGGCATCTCCAGCGCGGGATCGGTCTTCTTCGTCGGTTCCCGCACCGACGGCGCCATCTACCGCGGCAGCCTGCGCACCGGCGAGGGTGCGGTCCTGGTGCCCGGCACCCCCGGCGGCTTCGCGGCCGGCACCGAGGTGGACCGCGCCGGTCGGCTCTGGGTCGCCGGCGGCGCCACCGGGACCGGCACCGTCTACGACACCCGCACCGGCGCCCGGCTGGCCCGCTTCGACTTCGACACCAGCGGCGCCGCCTTCATCAACGACGTGGTCGTGACCCGCAACGCCGCGTACTACACCGACTCACGCCACCCGGTGCTCTACGTCGTCCCGCTGGGCCGCCACGGCAGCGTCGGTGAGGTCACCGCCCTGCCGCTGACCGGCGCGGTGCAGGTCGTCCCCGGCGCCACCAACCTCAACGGCATCGAGACCACCCCGGACGGCCGGCGACTGCTGGCGGTGCAGTCCAACACCGGACTGCTCTTCGCCGTCGACCCGTCCACCGGGGTCACGACTCAGGTCGATCTCGGCGGGGTCGGCGTGGCCAACGGCGACGGCCTGCTGCGGGACGGCCGGACGCTGTACGTGGTGCAGAACCGGCTGAACACCATCGCCGCGTTCGATCTGGACAAGACCGGCACCCGCGGGACCCTGCGGGAGCTCATCACCAGCGGCGACTTCGACATCCCGACCACCGTCACCGGGTCCGGCAGGTACCTGTTCGCCGTCAACGCCCGGTTCGGCACCGCCGATCCGCTCACCGCCGCGTACTGGATCACCCGCGTACCCCGCTGAGCCCGGGGCCGTGGTGCCCCGGCCCGCGCGGCACGGGGCCGGGTGACGCCGCCGTCCGGGTCAGCCGAACGCCCGGATCCCGAGGTGGACGGCCAGCGCCAGCCCGGCCGCTCCGATGAGCCAGCGCAGCACCGTGGCGGGTGACCGCCGGACCACGGCGGGTCCCAGCCGGGCACCGATCAGGCATCCGATGCCCAGCGGGACGACCGCGGACCACTGCACGGGGGCGAGGACGACGAACCCGGCCGCGGCCACCAGGTTCGCCGCCCCCAGCAGCACGTTCTTCGCCGCGTTGGCGCGGGGCAGGTCCAGCGGCGTGCTGTGCAGCAGCAGCGCCAGCAGCAGCACTCCCGCGGCGGCGCCGAAGTAGCCGCCGTAGACCGCGATCGCCCCGAGGGCGACGGCCTGCAGGACCCGGTGCCGCCGGGTCGGCCCGGCGTCGGCCGCGGGATCGGTGCGCCGGCGTGGGATGAGGATGGTCAGCGCCGCCGCGCCGAGGAGGAACGGCACCACCTTCTCGAAGCCGTCCGCGGGCGTGGACAGCAGCAGGGCCCCGCCGAGCACCCCGCCGAGCACCGCCACCGGAACCAGCGGCCGCAGGAAGGGGCCCTGCCCACGCAGTTCCGGGCGCGAACCCAGCACCGACCCGATGGTGGAGAACGTCAGCGCGACCGTGTTGGTGACGTTGGCGTCGATCGGTGACAGCCCGACGGCGAGCAGGCCCGAGTAGGTGGCCAGCGACGCGAGCCCGGCGATGCTCCCGGTCAATCCACCGGCGATGCCGGCGACGACGAGGAAGCAGAACGCGAGGACCGACACCCGCGTGATTCTCCCAGCCCGCTGACGCATGTCCCGCCGTCGATGCACCCGGACGGGTGTGCCGCCGGTCTCCCGTTCGCCCGGTCGTGAGTAATACGCGGGTAAAGGCCCTCCTGAGCGTGAGCTCCGACACGCATTGTTAACAGCGGCGTCCCCGAAGGGGTCCTCACCACCTCCTACAGTTCGCGGCACGAGCACCGACGTCCACGCTGCGAGACGCGGTTCGCCCCCGAGGAGATCCCATGACGCACCCGCAGCACCAGCGGCGCCCCGCCCGGGCGCTCCGTCGTCCCGGGGCGGCCCTCCCGCCCCGCGGTCACCGTCGCCCGCTCCACCCGAGGACGGCGTCCGCCGTCCCGACCCCTCAGGAGACCCGATGACCACCACCGACAAGCCGTCGTCGCTGGACGCCGAACAGGTCGGCTACAAACAGTCGCTGGGCCGCCGACACGTGCAGATGATCGCCATCGGCGGCGCCATCGGCACCGGCCTGTTCCTCGGCTCGGCCTCCCGGCTCAACGCCACCGGACCGGCCCTGCTGATCAGCTACGCCACCGTCGGCGTGATCGCGTACTTCCTGATGCGCGCGTTGGGCGAGCTGGTCCTGCACCGCCAGACGTCCGGCGCCTTCGTGTCGTACATGCGCGAGTTCTACGGCGAGAAGGCGGCCTACGTCACCGGCTGGATGTACTGGCTGAACTGGGCGCTGACCGGCATCGCCGAACTCTCCGCCGTGGCCATCTACATGCAGTACTGGTTCCCGGAGCTGCCGCGCCCGATCACCGTGCTCGTCGCGCTGGCCGTCGTGCTGATCATCAACCTGCTGTCGGCGCGGGCGTTCGGTGAGTTCGAGTTCTGGGCGTCCATCCTCAAGGTCGGCGCGATCGTGATCTTCCTCGTCGTCGGGCTCGTGGTGGTGATCGGCCGGTTCGACATCGGTGACCACCAGGCCGGGTTCCAGAACCTGTGGAGCAACGAGGGCGGCTTCTGGCCGACCTCGGGCGGCTACAACTGGTACGGCCCGATCCTGGTGATGAGCGGCGTGGTGTTCGCCTACGCCGCCATCGAGATGGTCGGCGTCGCCGCCGGCGAGATGGCCGACCCGAAGCGCGAGGTCCCCAAGGCGGTCAACTCGGTCATCTTCCGGATCGCCGTGTTCTACTGCGGCTCGATCCTGCTGCTGGTCAGCATGCTGCCGACCACCGACTACACCGCCGGCGAGAGCCCGTTCGTCACCGTGTTCGGCGCGATGGGGCTGAACTGGATGGGCGCGCTCATCCAGGCCGTGCTCATCGTCGCCGCGATGAGCAGCCTGAACTCCGGGCTCTACTCCACCGGCCGGGTGCTGCGCAGTCTGGGGATGAGCAAGCAGGCGCCGGCCTTCACGCTCAAGATGAGCAGGTCCGGCGTGCCGTGGGCCGGCATCGTGATGACGTCCGTGGTCTACGTGTTCGGCGCCATCCTCAACGAGATCGACCCGGACGCCTTCGAGACCGCCCTGGAGGCGGCCGCCATCGGCGTCGTGTTCACCTGGGGGACGATCTTCGTCTGCCAGCTGCGGCTGCGGAAGCTGGTGGACAGGGGCGTGATCCCGAAGGCGCCGTTCCAGATGCCCGGCTCGCCGTACACCAGCTGGATCGGCCTGGTCTTCCTGGGTCTGGTGCTGGTCGGGATGGCCATCTCCGGGTGGCAGTCATCGCCGGAGTTCTGGCACAAGACCAGCTTCATCGTGATCGTCATCGGCATCCCGGTGATCGCGCTGCTGCTCACCATCGGCTGGAACGTGGTGCGCAACAGGGTCGTGGAGAACACCGGCGGCCGGATGGGACCGCACTGGACCGACGAGGGTCCGGCCTACGGTGACGACGACCCGGAGCTGACCTCCGGCCACCGCGCACCGTGACGGCACGGACGCCCTGACGGCGTCCACCGGCCCCGGGTGCACCCGGGCACGAACCGCCCCGACCGGGCACCGACGGCACCGTCGGTGCCCGGTCGGCTGTGACAGGAGACCGCGATATCGAACCGCCCGCCCCGTGACACGCCGGCCGACCCGGCCCGATCGGTCGAGTCGCTGGCCCGCTTCCTCGCCCGGCATCCCCCGTTCGACGCGCTGCCACCCCCCGAGCGGCACACCCTCGCCGCCGCCGCGACGATCGAGGACGTCGCCCCGGGGGTGACCGTGCTGGACGCGTTCGCCGCCCCGAGCACGGCGATGTTCGTCGTCGTGGCCGGCGAGGTCGAGCTGTGGGACACCGCCGACGCCGCCGGAGCGCCCGACGAGACCCTCGCCGCCGGCGGGGTGTTCGGGTTCTCCGCGATGCTGAGCCGGTCGGCCGTCGGCCCGATCGCCCGCGCCCTGGGGCCGGTGCGGCTGGCCCGGATCCCCGCCGACGCGGTCACCCCGGCGTTCTCGTCGGGCTCGGGCGTGCGGTTCCTGGCCGAGACGTTGACCGCGGTCAACACCCGCACCGGCCAGTCCGGCTACGGCATCGTCGACGAGCTGATCGTCTCGGTGCCGCTGGTGGTGCCGCCGACCGCCACCGTCGGTGAGGTGGCACGGGCCATGAACCGACGCGACACGCGCTATGCCGTGGTCGATCTCGGCGAGGTCGCGACACCAGCGCCGCACGCCGGTGGCAGCCCCGTCCACGGGCTGGTGACCGACGGGACGCTGCGCCGGCTCGTCCTCGGCGCCGGCCGGGGCGCCGACACCCCGGTCACGGAGGCGATGATGCACCCGGCTCCCCGGGTGTTCGCCGGCACCCTGGCCGCGCAGGCGCTGCTCGAACTCACCGACCGCGACCTGCACTGTCTGCTGGTGGTGGGGCGCACCGGAGATCTGCGCGGCATCGTCGACATCGCCGACTTCCTGGTCTCTCCGTCCACCGTCGGGGTGTCGTTGCGGCAGCAGATCGCCCGGAGCACCACCGCCGACCAGCTGGTGACGCTGTCCCGGCGAGCGCCGTTGGTGCTGTCGGACCTGCTGCGCCGGGGTCGCAGCGCCGGGGAGATGACCACCGTCTACTCGACCGTCGTGGACGCCCTCACCCAGCGGGCGCTCACGCTCGTGCTCGAGCAGCACCCCGGGGTGGACCCGGCCGGCGTGACCTGGCTCGCGCTGGGCAGCACCGGACGACGCGAGCCGGTCTTCAGCTCCGATGTCGACGCGGCCGTGGTGCTCGCCGACGACGTGGACCCGGTGGCGGCGCGCACCCGCTACCGCGCCGCATTCGACGACGTCGGGGCGCTGCTGGCGCGCTGCGGGCTCCGGGTCGACGGCCACGGGGCGGTGCCCTGGCGACCGGCGTTCGCGCGGACCCGCCGCGAGTGGCGGGACGCGGCGACCCGCTGGATCGAGTCGCCGCTCGACGACAACGGCATGATGATGACCTCGCTGCTGCTGGACGCCCGGCCCGTCCACGGCGAGCCCGGGCCGCCGATCGTGGCCGAGGTCTTCGGCGACGTGCACCGGCTGCCGGGGACCCTGCGGCTGCTGCTGGCCGAGTCCCTGTCCACCCGCGCCCGGCTCCGCTCCATGCGCGACGTGCTGGCCCGCCGCGGCGGCACCTTCGACATCAAGACGCACGCGCTGCGTCCGGTGGTGGACATCGCCCGGTGGGCGGCACTGGCCGTCGGCTCCACCGAGCTGTCCACCGCCGGCCGGCTGGCGGCGGCGTCCGGTTCGCCGATGCTGCCGGAGGACTCCGCGGCGGTGCTGACCGAGGTGCACGAGGTGCTGCAGCGGACCCGGCTGCGGTACCAGCTCGCCCAGCTCGACCGCGGCGAGGAGCCGAGCGACGTGATGTCGATGCGCCGGCTGTCGCCGCTGGACCGCAGCCTCATCGGGCAGGCGGTCCGGGAGATCGCCGTCGTGCAGAAGCGGATGGCCAACGTGTCGCACCTGGTGGACCCGGCGGCGTGGGGCACGCCCGGCGTCAGCGGATGACGCGGGCGCCGTCCAGGACGAACGGCTCCCACCGCACCCCGCCGACCGCCCCCAGGCAGGGGTCGACACCGACGACGGCATGCGCCCCGACCGGCACGGTCACGTGGCGCCGGTCGCGATCCACCTCGGCCACCGCGGTGACCGCGGGACCGGCCCGCCAGACGTCGCGCTGCCAGTCGATCACCGTGGAGTGGCCGTGCAGCTGCGAGAAGGGCAGCTCGGCCGGCAACTGCTGCCAGGACGCGACCAGCTCGTCGCCGGCCGCCGCCCACAGCGGCCCGGCGGTGGTGGACACCACGCCGTCGATGAGCACCCCGCCGTGGAAGAGCACCGGCTCGTGCACGGTGCCGATGAGGCCGTTCAGGGCCCGCGCCGCGTACGGGGCGGCGGTGGGGGCGGCGAGCACGGTCGACCAGTAGCCGCGGGTGAGGCCGGCGTGGGTGACCAGCCAGTCGTCGGTGGGTCCGGCGATCGCCGCCGCCACCTGCATGCGGCCGTCGCGCCACCAGTCCTGGACGGTACGGACGGTGGCGCGGTCGAGCTTCTCGCGCCAGACGAACCGGGGCTCCTCGGTGAGGTACTGGGCCTCGTGGTTGCCGGCGAGTTGCACCCACCGGCCGGGGTGGTCGGTCATCAACCGGTCGACGAGCCGCACCACGCCGGGGGTGTCCGGGCCGCGGTGGATCAGGTCGCCGACCTGGACGACGGTGAGATCGTCCGGCAGCGCACAGGTCCGGGGGTCGGCGCCGAGCCCGGTGAGCACCCGGGTGAGCTCGGCGGCGTGCCCGCCGATGTCGCCGAGCACCGCCACGCGTCCGACCGCCACCGCCACCCCCTCGTCGCCCCCGGGCTGCATCGTCTCATCCGGGCGGCGATCGGGCGGGCCGCGCCCGCCTGACCCGGCCGCACCCGCCGCGCGCGGATCGGGCGGGCCGCGCCCGCCTGACCCGGCCGCACCCGCCGCGCGCGGATCGGCGCGGACCTCGCCGGGGTCAGCCGAGGCGCCGGCGGACGACGGCCTTCGCGAGCACCAGCGCCACGGTGGCCGTCACCGCGCCGGCCCACAGCCACGGGCTGGACCCGACATTCGCCGGATCGGCACTGAAGAAGCCGGTCGGGTCGGGCGCCGGCGGACGACCCGCTCCCAGTTCCGCGCGCACCCCCGCCGGGACGTTCGCCAACGGCAGGCTGACCCCACAGCCGGACTCGCGCAGGACGCCGCCGTGGACGGTCGGCAGCATCAGGTACGGCCGGTCGTCGTAGCCGGTGCCACAGACCGGGGGGACGAGAACGTCGACGGTGCGGTCGACCTCACCGCGGTAGACCGTGTCCACCGTGAAGGTCCACCGGGTCGCGTCCGACCAGTGCAGCCACCCGACGGGCTCACCGACGGACGTGACGCGGCCGACGAACACCGGTTCCGGGTTCTCGGCCAGCCGTTCGGCGAGGGAGACGTCGACGCAGCTGCAGGCGTGCGCCGTCCCCGGCACACCGACCGACACCAGCCCGCCGAGGAACGCCGCGGCCGCCAGCGACCCGATCCGACGACCCACGGTGGGAGCCTCCCCTCTGTGCTGGTCGGAGCGTAACCGGGGCCGGGCGCTCCGGCGCGGCTCACGCCTCCCGGTCCGGGCGGGTGGGGCGGCGGGGTGAGAAGCTACCTGTCACGACTCCCGCGCCGCCGCGGCCGGCGGGTCGCGACGCCGGCAGACCCCGCTCGGAGAGGCGAACCATGACCGACACCGCGACGGACCTCCCCGGGCGCGCCGGGATCGGGGAACGTGAGATCACCCTCCGCTTCCTCGCCGCCCCCACCGACGTGGCCCTGATCGACAGCACCGCCGTGGCCGGCGGGCGGGTCCTGGAATGGATCGACAAGGCCGCCTACGCCTGCGCGGTCGGCTGGAGCGGTGGCTACTGCGTCACCGCCTACGTCGGCAACGTCAGCTTCACCCGGCCCATCAACTCCGGCGAGCTCGTCGAGGTGCTCGCCCGGCTGGTCTACACCGGCCGTTCGAGCATGCACATCGAGGTGTTGGTGTCCTCGGCCGATCCGCAGCTCGGGGTCTACACCCTCGCGACCTCGTGCACCGTCATCTTCGTCGCCGTCGGTGACGACGGCCGCCCGGTCCCGGTGCAGCAGTGGGAGCCGGTGACCGACGACGACCGCTGGCGCGGCCGCATCGCCCGCGAGAAGATCGCCGTCCGGGCCGATGTCGAGGCCGCGATGAAGGAGCAGACCTACACCGACGACACCGCGGCGCAGCAGGCGACGCTGCGGTTCCTGGCCGCCCCGACGGACGTGAACTGGGGCGGCAAGACCCACGGTGGCACGGTGATGCGCTGGATCGACGAGGCCGCGTACGTGTGCGCCGCCGGGTGGAGCGGTCAGCGCAGCATCGCCATCTACTCCGGCGGGATCCGGTTCTACCGGCCCATCCTCATCGGCCACCTCGTCGAGGTGCAGGCCCGGCTGCTCTACACCGGGCGGTCCAGCATGCACGTCTCGGTGCACGTCCGCTCGGGCGACCCGAAGGCGCCGGAGCTCCAGCTGACCACCCACTGCCTCAGCGTCTTCGTGGCCCTGGACGCCGACGGCCGCACCACGAAGGTGCGGCCGTGGGTGCCGCAGACCGACGAGGACCGTCGCCTCGACGCGCACGCCCAGCATCTGGTCAAGCTGCGGGCGCGGCTGGCGCCGCCCTACCCGGTCTGACCTCCGGTCGGCGGGCCGCCGCGACGCGGGCGATCCGGACGGGCCCGGACCGTCGGGGCGCCGGGACCCCTCCGCCCGGCGCCACCAGCCGCTCCATCCACGGCCGGTCCGGCCGCACCGACGGCGCCGGCAGCGGCGCGGCCGGCAGCGGCGCGGCCGGCAGCGGGGCGGCGGACACCGGTGGGGCCGCGGACACCGGTGGGGCCGCAGACGACGCCCACCCGGCCGGAGGACGCCCCGGCCGCACCACCCGGCGGCCACCGGCCGCCCCGCCGGACCGCCGCGCGAGATCCCGGGCGGCCGCGATCACCGCGGCGGCGCCGGACCGGGCGGCCGGCGCCCGCCTGCCGGACCGGCCGGCCACCGGGTGCGCGGCCGTCTGCGTGGGTCGGTCCATCGTCAGGCCGTGGCCCCGCAGAGCGCGGTGGCGTTCGCGCGCAGTTCCGCCAGGAGCCCGTCGACGATGGCCCGGTCGTAGCTGACCATGCCGACCCCGAGGTCCGCGAGGCACATGTTCTCCTCGGTGACGACCCAGGCGGCGGCATCGGCCCACTCGTAGTGCCGGCCGTGGGCGTCCATGGTGCCCGGGTTGTCGGAGAACAGCGCCGCGGTGGCGTCCGACGGCCGGACCCCCCGCGCGAAGGCGCCGACCTCGATGTTCGTCGCGGCCCCGACGCAGGCGTCCCCCTCGCACGGGGCTCCCCGGAAGGCCTTGACCGCGGCGTCCTCCATCCCGCTGGGCCGGGGGACGACGACGGACATCAGGGTGGCCACGAGGTCGCCGCCCTCCTCGCCCGCGGTCCAGGTGCACTGATGACTGACTTGGAAGTCCTGCTCCTCGGTGGTGGTCTCCCAGCCGTCGGTGAGCGAGATACCCGGGGTGGCGGGGCAGTCGGTGGGTGGTTCGCCGGCCGGCAGCTCGCCGATCGCCGCACCGCCGCCGGTCGGGGACGCACCGCCGCCGGCGGCTGACGGTGGGGCGGAGCCGGAACAGCCGGCGGTGGCGATCAGGGCTGCGGCCATGGTCGCGAACAGGACGGGCCGGATGGGACGCATGCATTCACTCCTGGGTCTGGGGGGGTTCGGGTCGGCCCGACGTACGCCGTCACGGGCGAGGTCGGACCGGGGCCTGCATCGGGGGGTCAGCCGGTCGGGTCGAGGCGGGTGACGGGCCGGCCCTCGTCCTGCCAGGCGGCCATCCCACCGTCGAGGTGCGCGATGTCGGTGTAGCCGAGCGCCCGCATCGTGACCGACGCCAGTGCCGACTGCCCGCCCAGCCCGCAGTACAGCACCGTGCGCCGCTGCGGGTCGAGACCTGTCAGGTGATAGGAACTTTCGGGATCGGCAAGGAACTCGAGCATGCCGCGCGGGGCGTGCAGCGCCTGCGGGATGTGGCCGTCGCGGCGCAGTTCGTCGGCGTCGCGCAGGTCGACGAGGGTGATGCCGCCGTCCTCGAGTTCGCGGGCCACCTCGGCCACGCTGAGGTTGGGTATCTGCTGCCGGGCCGTGCTGATCATGTCTTGGACGCCCATCGCGGGCTCCTTCCGTGTGCTGGGGTTGACGGTTCCCAGTCCAGCCGCCGGCCGGCTGCGGCACATCCGTGGGAACCACGGAACCGGCCACGGAGATCGGTACGGACACCGCGGCCGGCCCCGGGGGATACTCGTGCCCATGTCCGAGACGGCCCCCGATCCCACCGCGGCCGGTGTCACCCGCCGCGAACGTGAGGTGCTGGACCTGGTGGTCGCCCGGCTCGCGAACCGGGAGATCGCCGAGGCCCTGTTCCTGTCGGAACGGACGGTCGAGAGCCACGTGTCGTCGCTGCTGCGCAAGCTCGGCGGCCGGGACCGTTCGGCCCTGCTGCGGTTCGCCCCGCCGCCCACCGTCCCGACCGCCACCGCCGGGGACGCGGCCGGCAGCCGCGGGTTGCCCCATGTGCTGTCCAGCTTCGTGGGGCGGGACCGCGAGACGGCCGACGTGCTGGACCTGATGCGACGGCACCGGCTGGTCACCCTGACCGGGCCGGCCGGCGCCGGGAAGACCCGGTTGGCCGTGCAGCTGGCCGGGTCCGAGGCGATCGGTGGCCCGGTGACCATGGTCGACCTGGCCACCGTCCGCACGCCCGACGACGTGGAACGGGCCTTCGCCGACGCACTCGGCGTGACCGGTGACGACCGTCGTCTGCGGTCGGTGGTGCGCCGGACCGCCGCGTCCCGTCCGCAGCTGCTGCTGATCGACAACTGTGAGCACGTCGTGGACACCACCGCCGAGCTGGTCGGCGAGCTGCTCGCCGACTCCCCCGACACCCGGGTGCTGGCCACCGGTCTCGGGCCTCTGCGGGTGGCCGGTGAGTCGGTGTACGACGTGCCACCGCTACCGGTGCCCAGCGACGCCGCGGCGACCGGATGGGACGCCGACGATCCGGACGGGTCGGCGGTGTCGTTGTTCGTCGAGCGCGCCCGCGCGGTCGATCCCCACCTGGCCATGACTGACGAGAACCGCGCGGCGGTGGCCACCATCTGCCGGCTGCTCGACGGGTTGCCGCTGGCGATCGAGCTGGCCGCGGCCCGAGCGCGGTACTACAGCCCGGTGCAGCTCGTCAGCCTGCTCGACGACCGCTTCGCCCTGCTCACCGACGCCGCGCGACCCAGCCGGCACCGCACCCTCGAGGCCGCCCTGCGGTGGAGTCACGATCTGCTCGGAGACGACGAGAAGCGTCTGCTCGCACGGTGTGCCGTGTTCCCGGCCGACTTCGACCACGACACCGCGGCGCAGGTGCTCATCCTGCCGCCACTGGCCGCGACGGACATGGTGCGGCTCTTCCCCCGGCTGCTCGACCGGTCGCTGATCTCCCGGCGGCAGGGCACCTCGGGCACCCGCTACCGGCTGCTGGACAGCGTCCGGCAGTTCGCCGCCGGGAAGCTGGCCGAGGCCGGCGAGGTGCAGCGCCTCCAGGACCGCCACGCCGACCACTTCCTGGCCGCCGCGGTGACGCGGGCGGCGGATCTGCAGGGCCCCCGGCAGCCGGCCGCGATCGCCTGGTTCGACGAGCACTGGTCCGATCTCCGGGTGGCCGTGCGGCACAGCCTCCAGCGGTCCGACCACACGGCGGCCTGGGCGTTCTTCAGCGGTGTGGGCCTGGGCTGGGAGGTGCTCGGCGCCCGGGGTGAGGTGTTCGACTGGCTCCGGGTGCTCCTCGCGCGGGGTCTCCCCGACGGACCGCCCGGAGTGCGCGCGGCGGCCGGTGCGGCGGTGATGCTCAGCTATCAGGACACCGGGCACGCCCTCCGCGTCGCCCGGCAGGGGTTCGCGCTGGCGCGCGGCCTACCGCCCGGTCCGGAGCTCGCGCTGGCCCACTTCGGTCTGGGATGGGCGCTGATGTACCAGCACGGCGAGACGGGCATCCCGCACCTGGAGACGGCGCGGGACCTCTTCGCCGCCGCCGGCCTGCGGTGGCACGAGGCACTGGCCATCGACGCGATCGGCCTGTCCACCACCGACCTCGACCGTTCGGTGGCGTTCTCACTGCGGGCGGTGGAGGTCCTCACCGGGCTGGGCGACCGGGTGTGGCGGGCCAGCGCGCTGGTGCAGCTGGCCAACCGCTGCATCCGCGCCGGCGTCCGCACCGAGGAGGCGCAGGTGTGGCTGGCGGAGTCGGAGCGGCTGGCGATCGAGACCGGCAACCGGCACGGCGTGCTCCACGTGTCGGCGTTCCGCGCCTTCCTCGACCAGCGCCGCGGGATGGCGGTCGCCGACCGGCTCGAGGAGCTCACCGTCGAGTTCGAACGCATCGGTGACAAGCGATGCGCCGTCCGGTGTCTGCTCGGCCGGGCCCGCGAGCAGGGGTCCGGTGCCGAGCGGTCGCAACTCGTCGAGCGGGCCGGCGTGCTGGCCGGGGAGATGGACGACGTCACCCTGAGGTCGGCGGTGCAGGCCGCGCGGGCCTCGGCCTGAGCCGACCGTCAGCGGGACAGCGGCTGCGGGTCCCGGCTCCGTGCGGCGAGGAATCCGCGCGCCCCGACCGCCAGGATCCCCAGACCGATCACGGTCGCGCTGACGATCAGCACCGCGTGCAGCCAGAGGAAGGCGGTCGGGGCCGACCCGTCGAACGCGCGGGGGTCGTTCCAGATCGCCACCGCGAAGCGGGGCCACACCACCACGTTGAACAGGCCCGCGAGGGCCAGGAACAGGGACAGTCTCCGGGTCAGCACCACCGGTCCAGTATGGCGCGGGCCGCCGGGTCAGCCCCGGAGCAGCCGCAGGATCCGGGCCAGCTCGTCGCGGTCGGCCGGCTCCAACACCCCGAAGAACTCCTCGGACTGGGCGTGCCGCTGTGCCCGCACCGCCGCCGCGACGTCGGCCCCGGCGTCGGTGAGCGACACCAGGGTGGCCCGCCGGTCGTGCGGGTCGGGGCTCCGGACGACCAGACCGCGGTCCTGCAGCTGGTCGACGACCTCGGTCGTGGACCGCGGCGCGATCCGGAGATGATCGGACAACCCGGACAGTCGCATGGGGCCACCGCGCGCCAGCACCGCCACCGCACGGGCGTGCGACGGCGAGATGTCGTACGGCGCCAGGCTCTCCCGACTGCCGTGACGCATCGCTCGGGCCACCGACCAGAACAGGTCGGGCAGCGTGTCACCACCGTGTTCGGGCGGGTCCGGGTCCATCGCGGGCACGGGAATACCGTAGCAGGGAATCATGTTGTAGCCTCATGTTGAGGTTACCTCAGCAGACGACCCGGAACCTTCTCCCCCCGCCTCCCCGCCGGGCGCCGCACCGCTGCGACGCCGCCCGCACGACGCTCCCGGACATCCGGCCGCCGTCCCGCCCTCCAGAATCGAGACCTCCTTGGACACCCCCGCCCCCTCCGAACGCCCCCGCCGCGGCGGCGGTCACACCGTCACCGCCGCCGAGAAGGCCCAGGCCCGCGACGTGTCGCTGCGCCGGGTCGGCCGGCTGTTCACTCCCTACCGGTGGCAGCTCGCCGTCGTCACCGCCCTCATCGTGGCCTCCTCCGTCGTCGCGATGGCCTCGCCGTTCCTGCTCCGGGCCACCATCGACGACGCCCTTCCGCACGGTGACGTCACGCTGCTGGTCTGGCTGGTCGCCGGCATGCTCGCCGTCGCCGCGGTCACCGCCGCGCTCGGCGTCGTCCAGACCTGGATCAGCACGCGCATCGGCCAGCAGGTCATGCACACGCTGCGGTCCGGCGTCTTCGCCCACCTCCAGCGCCAGTCACTGGCCTTCTTCACCCGGACCCGCACCGGCGAGGTGCAGTCCCGCATCACCAACGACATCGGCGGCATGCAGTCCGTCGTCACCTCCACGGCCACCTCGGTCGCGTCCAACCTGACCACCGCCGTCGCCACCGCCGTCGCGATGGCCGCACTGTCCTGGCGGCTGTCCCTGATCTCCCTCGTCGTGATGCCGCCGGCCGTGTTCCTGACCCGCAAAGTCGCGTCGATGCGCAGGGAGATCACCGCCCAGCGGCAGCGGGAACTCGCCGACCTCAACGTGACCATCGACGAGGGCCTGTCGATCAGCGGCATCCAGCTCAGCAAGACGATGGGCACCGCACCGGTGTTGATCGACCGCTTCACCGCCTCCTCCACCCGGCTGATCGACCTGGAGCTGCGCTCGGAACTGGCGGGCCGCTGGCGGATGGCGTCGATGAGCGTCATCTTCGCCGCCATCCCGGCGATCATCTACCTGATGGCCGGACTGCCGGTCACGTCCGGCGGCATGACCATCGGCACCCTGGTCGCCTTCACCGCCCTGCAGGCCGGTCTGTTCCGGCCGTTGATGGGGCTGCTCGGGGTGAGCGTGTCGATCACCAGCTCGCTGGCCCTGTTCGCCCGGATCTTCGAGTACCTCGACCTGCCGGTCGACATCGCCGACCCGGCCGACCCGGTCGCCGTCGATCCGGCGAAAGTCCGTGGCCACGTGCGGTTCTCCGATGTCACCTTCGCCTACCCGGGCAGCGAGACCGCCGCGATCGCGGGTGTCTCGATCGACGTCCCGGCCGGCACCACGCTGGCCCTGGTCGGAGAGACCGGTTCGGGCAAGAGCACTCTGGCGGCCCTGGTGGCCCGGCTCTACGACCCGACCGGGGGCGCCGTCACCATCGACGGGGTGGACCTGCGCGACCTGGCGCTCGCCGACCTCGCGGCGATCGTCGGCGTGGTGAACCAGGAGACCTACCTGCTGCACACCTCGGTGCGGGAGAACCTGCGCTACGCCCGGCCCGACGCGACCGACGCCGAGATCGAGGAGGCGGCCCGCGCCGCGCAGATCCACGATCTCATCACGACCCTGCCGGACGGCTACGACACCACCGTGGGATCCCGCGGTCACCGCTTCTCCGGTGGCGAGAAGCAGCGCATCGCGATCGCCCGGACGCTGCTGCGCAACCCGCGGGTGCTGGTGCTCGACGAGGCCACCAGCGCGTTGGACAACGAGACCGAGCGGCTGGTGCAGCAGGCCTTCGACACGCTGTCGGAGGGCCGCACCACGATCACCATCGCCCACCGGCTCTCCACCGTCCGCGACGCCGATCAGATCGCTGTGGTGGACCACGGCCGCGTCGTCGAGATCGGTTCACACGAGGCTCTCCTCGGCCGTGACGGCCGCTACGCCGCCCTGGCCGCCTGACCCGGGCGCCCCACCCCACCGCACCGCGCCGCACGCCCGGCGGCGCCTCCCGTTCCGCGGGACGGAGCCACCGGGTTCTGTACCTGGGGCGGGCACACCCCGGTGACCGGGGCGAGCGGCGGATCAGCCGACGGGAGTACCGATGAGCAGGCCGACGCCGTAGGTCACCGCGACCGCGAACCCACCGAGCGCGAGCTGGCGCACCCCGGACCGCAGCAGCGGCCGGCCGGTCAGCCGGCCGACCGCCGTGCCACCGGCAGTGAGCGCCACCGCGGTGATGACCATCGCCACGAGCAGGCTGGGGAACCCGAAGAGGTACGGGATCAGCGGCAGCAGCGCCCCGACCGAGAACGCCGCCAACGACGCACTTCCCGCCACGATCGGCGACGGCAGGTCCTGCGGGTCGACGCCGAGCTCGGTCTGGGTGTGCACCCGCAGCGCCGTGTCCGGGTCGGCCGACACGGCGGCCGCCATCCGCGCCGCGGTCTCCGGGTCGGCGCCGTAACCACGGAAGGTGTCGGCCAGCTCGGCCTGTTCGGCGGCCGGGAACTGTGCGTGCATCCGCCGTTCCACGGCCACCTCGGCCTGCACCAGCTCGTTCTGGTTCGTCACCGAGACGTACTCCCCGGTGCCCATCGAGAAGGCCCCGGCGACCAGCCCGGCCAGGCCGGTCAACACGATGGTGTGGGTCGACACCCCCACCCCGCCGACGCCGGCGATCAGCGCGGCGTTGGTCACCAGGCCGTCGACGGCGCCGAACACCGTCGGCCGCAACCAGCCGCCGGAGACGTCGCGGTGCCGGTGCGACCACCCCGCCGCGTGCGCCGCCTCGATGGTCGCCGGCTCCGCCGAGGTGGTGAGGCGCCGCGTGCGGTCGGCCGACCAGGCGCCGTCCTCGGGGTCGCCGGCCGGGGCGGGGATGTCAGCGGTCATGGCACCTGACTACCCGGTCGCGCGGTCAGGAGCCCTCCGCCGCGCCGACGTCCCGGGCGGGCTGCAGGATCTGCAGGAGCTGGTACGTCCGGGCGTCCGCACCGGCGGCGCGGCCGCGCCGCTGCCAGGTGGTGACCAGCGCGGTCAGCTCGGCCATGAACGCCGTGGCGTCCGCCCGCGTCAGCCGCAGGACGCTGTCGCTGATGACGGTCCGGCCCTCGGGGTCGTGCGACATCCCGTACGCCCGGTCGACCGCCTCATGGGCGGTCGCGGCAGCCTCACGGCGGAACACCCGGACGGCCGCGGCACCCCCGGGTGCGGCCGACAACTGCTCGATGTCCACGGTCAGGCCCTCGTCGTGAGTCGCCCGCCACACACGGTCGCGGCCGTCCCGGGCCTGTTCGGGCGCCTCGACGACCAGTCCGTACTTGGCCAGCTGACGCAGATGGAAGCTGGCCTGATTGGCGGGGATGCCGAGGAGACGGGCGATGTCGGCCGCCCGCGACGGGCCGGTGGCGCCCAGTTCGTCCAGCACCCGGACCCGGACGGGATGGGCGATGGCCCGCAGCACGCGGGGATCGTGGACGGACTCGGGCCGCTCGCGCTGGGTCACGGCGCCAGCCTAGAGGATCAGCACGCACTATTGCGCACTGACTATTGCGCAAGTTAGCGTGCGCATCATGAACCGCTTCCGGAGCCTCGCCCGCAACCACGACTTCACCGTCCTGTGGACCGCCCAGACGGCCAGCGAGCTGGGCAGCCGGATGAGCCTGTTCGTGTTCCCGCTGCTCGTGTACGCGATGACCGGGTCGGCGTGGCTGGCCGCTGCCGCGGAGGCGGCGCATCTGCTCGGGTACGTCGGAGCACTGCTGCCCGCGGGGGTGCTCGCCGACCGGGTCGACCGCCGACGTCTGATGTGCCGGGCGGCGGCCGCCGGCCTGCTCCTGCACGGGTCGCTGGTCGCGGCGGCGGCCGTGGGGGTCCTGACCGTCGGGCACCTGCTCGGAGTCGCCCTGCTCGGCGGGGCCGTGGCGGGCGCCTTCGGTCCCGCCGAGATGTCGGCGGTGCGCGCCGTGGTCCCCCGCGACGACCTGCCGACGGCGCTGGCCCAGCACCAGGCCCGGCAGCATCTCGCCGGCCTGATCGGCGGTCCCGTCGGCGGCGCCCTGTACAGCGTGAGCCGCTGGTTGCCGTTCGCCGTGGACACCGTCACCTACGCCGTGTCGCTGGTGCTGCTGCGCCGCATCCGCGCCGATCTCTCCGCCCCGCCGCGGACCGGACCGGCCCGGCGCCGGGGCCGGGACCTGCTCGACGGGTGGTCGGCGATCCGCCGGAGCCCTCTGCTCCGGGTCCTGATGGTCTGGTCGGCGTCGACGAACCTGGTGGTCAACGCGCTGTTCTTCGTGGCCGTGCTCCGGCTGCTCGCCGGCGGTGTCCCCGCGGTGCAGATCGGACTCGTCGAGGGCTTCGCCGGGGTGTGCGGCATCGTCGGCGCCGTCCTCGCGCCGGCTCTCGTCGAACGGGTGCCGACCGGGCGGTTGACCATCGCGGTGGCGTGGAGCGTGCTGCCGCTGGTGGTCCCGATGGCGCTGTGGAACCACCCCGTCGCCGTGGCGGTCGCGCTGGGGGCCACCGTCCTGCTGAATCCGGCCGGCAACGCGGGCATCTCGGCCTATCGCATGACGGTGACCCCGCCGGAGCTGCAGGGCCGGGTCCAGGCCACGTCGCAGTTCGTGTCGATGTCGATGATGCCGCTGGCGCCGGTCGTGGCCGGTGCGGCCCTGACCGGGCTCGGGGGTGCCGCGGCGGTGCTGCTCCTCGGTGGGGTGGCGGGTGCGGTCGCCCTGTTGCCCACGCTGAGCCCCACGGTCCGGTCGGTACCCCGACCGGCGGTGTGGCGCGAAGCGCCGGCGCCGGCCGGCCTGACCGTCGCCGCCGGCGGTTGACCGGGCACCCCGGACCGCCGTCCGCGCCTTCGGGGAGGACACTGTCGGGACGGCACGACCGAGGAGGACGACCCGTGGCGCAGATCTACCGGACCACCCTGACCCCGTCGAAGCTCGACCTGGCCGCCGGCTGGCTGGCCGGTCGGGCCTGGTACCGCGGATCCGGCGCGCCCGACCTCGTCAAGGCCGGCGGCTTCCGGCTGGACGATCCCGACGGCGAGGTCGGCTGCGAATTCATGGTCGTCCGGGACGCCGACGGCACCTGCTACCAGCTGCCGGTGACCTACCGCGGCGCTCCGGTGGACGGTGCCGACGAGGCCCTGGTCGGCACCACCGAGCACGGTGTGCTCGGACGTCGCTGGGTCTACGACGGCGCCGATGATCCGCTGCTGCTGACGGTGCTCGCCGGGTTCCTCAACGGGGAGGTGCCGGCCCAGGCGCAGAGCGAGTCGGACACCCTGGACCCGACCGTGCTGGCGGTGCTCTCCGGTGGGCCGGCCGTGCCCGCGGACCTGGACATCGTCCGGGTTCTCGTCGCCGGCGAGCTCCCGGCCGGCCGGGGCCACGTCAGCGGCACCTGGCACGACGGCACCACGACCGTGCGCGGCCCGATGGTGCTGGTCCGCTGAGCTACCTGCTGACCGGCCCGGCGGGCACCTACCGGTCGGAGGCCCCGGGGACGCTCGGCGGTCATCGGCGCGGCCGCCGGTACGGGCGGCTGGACTGCCCGGCGGCGCTGCGGGCGTTGCGCGGCGGCGGCTACGCGGCCGACCGGGTGTTCTTCGCCGACGAGGCGACGGCGGTCGCCGCCGGCTACCGGCCGTGCGCCGCCTGCCTGCCGGAGCGCTACCGGAGCTGGCGACTCACCCGGCCCTGACGGTGCCCACGAGGTGCAGGGTGCCGCTCCCCCGGTCGCTGACCGCGACGTCCCAACCGTCGTCCCTGGGGGCGGTCGCCAGCGCGACCGTCGACGGCAGGTACACCGGCTTGCGGAAGCCGACGTCGAACGAACCGGCGTCCGGCGTCCGCCCCTGCAGCGACGCCACCACCCGCGCGGCGGTGCCCATCCCGTGCGCGATGGCCCGGCGGAAACCGAACGCCCTGGCCGACACCGCCGTCAGGTGGATCGGGTTGACGTCTCCGCTGACCGCCGCGTACCGGCGGCCGGTGTCGGCCGGCAGTCGCCACACCGCGACAGTCCGTGTCGGGGCGACGGTGTCGGGTTCCGCCGCCGGCTCCGGTGTGCCCGCCGGGGCGGTGACGCCCCGGGCCAGGTACGTCGAGACCGACTCCCACACCGGCACCCCACCGACGGTGACCGCGGCGTGCAGATCGACCGCGGTGCCGCTCCGGTGGGCGGCGAGATCCGCTGCCCACACGGTGATGTCGAGCGTCTCGTCGGCCTTCAGCGGCCGGTGCCAGCCGATCCGGTTCCGCACGTGCACCAGGCCCGGCAGAGCCAGCGGGAAGTCCCGTCCGGTCATCAGCGCCGCCTGGAGCGGGAACGCCAGCAGGTGCGGGTAGGTCACCGGCAGGACGTCGTCGACCGGGAAGCCGCACAGCCGGGCGTAGTCGGCCAGCGCCGCCCGATCGACGGCGAGACCGTCGACGGCGACCCGTCTCCCGGGGAGCGGCCCGGGGCGGCGGCCGCGGGCGGTGAGCGCGGCGCGGACGAAGAGCGGACCCAGCCGCGGGGACGACGCCGCCGTGGTGGTCGTCATCAGGCGCCGATCAGGGACTGGCCGCAGACCCGGACGACCTGACCGTTGACGCCGGCCGAGCCCGGTTGGGCGAGCCAGGCGACGGTCTCGGCGACGTCCACCGGCAGGCCGCCCTGCTTGAGGGAGTTCAGCCGCGCCCCGATCTCACGGGTCCCGACCGGCATCCTCGCGGTCATCTCGGTGACGATGAACCCGGGGGCGACGGCGTTGACGGTCGCGCCGCGGGCGGCGAACTCCGGGGCCCATGCGCGCACCATCCCGATGATGCCGGCCTTGGACGCCGCGTAGTTGGTCTGGCCGCGGTTGCCCGCGATGCCGGACTGCGAGCTCACCGCCACGACCCGGCTGCCGGGCCGGAGGGTGTCGGTGTCAAGCAGGGCCTGCGTCAGGGTGAGCTGCGCCTGCAGGTTGACCGCGATCACCGCGTCCCAGCGGGCGGCGTCCATGGTGACGAGCAGCTTGTCCCGGGTGATGCCGGCGTTGTGCACGACGATGTCCACGCCGCCGTGCCGCGCCCGCAGATGGTCGGCCAACCGGACCCCGGCGTCGGCCGCGGTGATGTCCAGCTGCAGTGCGGTGCCTGCGATCTCGTTGGCGACGGCGGCGAGTGACTCCCCCGCGGCCGGCACGTCCACGGCGACCACCGTGGCCCCGTCACGGGCGAGGACCCGGGCGATCGCCGCGCCGATGCCGCGGGCCGCACCGGTGACCACGGCCACCCGGCCGGCCAGCGGATCGTCCGGGGCGGCGACGGGCGCCTCCGCCGCGGTCAGCGTCACCACCTGACCGTCCACGTAGGCCGAGCGCCCGGACAGGAAGAAGCGCAGCGGCCCGGGGACGGCGTCGTCGGCGCCGGACGGTACCAGGAGGAGGTTGGCCGTCGACCCGGCCCGCAGTTCCTTGGCCAGCGATCGCACCAGCCCCTCGACCGCCTGCCGTGCCGCCGCCACCACCGGCGACGCGGCCGTACCGGGCGGCTCGGCCAGCACGACGACACGACCGGACGGCGCCAGCCGCCTGACCGCGGGTGCCAGCGCGGTGCGCAGCGCAGCGAGATCAGCGGGCCCGGCCAGTCCGGTGGCGTCGACCACCACCGCTGCCACCCGACCGTCGGCGCCGGCGATCTCGACCCCGGACAGCGATCGGGCGAGCACCGGACCGAGGCGTCCCGACCCGGCGGAGACCAGCAGCACGGCGCCGGGCGACAGCGGGTCACCCGGGGAGTACCGGCGCAGCACGGCCGGCCGGGGCAGTCCGGTCCGCCGTGCGACGGCCGCACCGAGAGCGGAGTTGACCAGGTCGCGGTACCGGTCGCTCACGGTCGGCTCTCCAGGATCGCGACGACACCCTGGCCGCCGGCGGCGCAGATGGAGATGAGTCCGCGTCGGCCCGGCCCGGCCCGGTGCAACGTCTTCGCCAGCGTCGCCACGATGCGGGCGCCGGTGGCCGCGAACGGATGTCCGGCGGCCAGCGACGAGCCGTGCACGTTGAGCTTCGCACGGTCGATCCCGCCGAGTGCGGCGTCGAGTCCGAGGTGGGTCCGGCAGTACTCCGGGTCCGCCCACGCGTGCAGGGTGGCCAGCACGGTGGACGCGAACGCCTCGTGGATCTCGTAGAAGTCGAAGTCCCGCAACGTCAACCCGTGGCGCGCCAACAGCACCGGAACCGCCCGCACCGGTGCCATCAGCAGCCCCTCGTCGCCGTGGACGTGGTCCACGGCCGCGGTCTGCGCGTCGACGAGGTGCGCCAGCACCGGCAGTCGGTGCGCGGCGGCCCATTCGTCGGACCCGAGCAGCACCGCGGCGGCGCCGTCGGTGAGCGGTGTGGAGTTGCCGGCGGTCATGGTGGCACCCTCACCGCGGCCGAAGACCGGCCGCAGCGCCGCGAGCCTGTCGAGACTGGTGTCGGGGCGCAGGTTCTGGTCGCGGACGAGGCCGAGATAGGGCGTCACCAGGTCGTCGAAGAAGCCGCTGTCCCAGGCGGCGGCGAGGTTGTGGTGAGAGGCCACGGTCAACGCGTCCTGCTCCGCACGGCCGATGCCGAGTTCCCGCGCGGTGATCGCCGCGTGCTCGCCCATCGACAGCCCGGTGCGGCGCTCGGCCGTTCTCGGCAGGTCCGGCACGAGTTGCCCGGGCCGTATCCCGGCCAGCGCCCGCACCTTGCGCTGCCAGGTCCGGGCGCTGCTGAGGTCGATCAGCACGCGGCGCAGGTCGTCGTTCAGCGCCACCGGGGCGTCGGAGGTGGTGTCCACGCCACCGGCGATCCCGGAGTCGATCTGGCCGAGCGCGATCTTGTTGGCCACCAGCACCGCCGCCTCGAGGCCGGTCCCGCAGGCCTGCTGGACGTCGTAGGCGGGCGTGGTCGGGTCCAGACGCGAGCCCAGGACGCTCTCCCGGGTCAGGTTGAAGTCCCGTGCGTGCTTGAGGACCGCTCCGGCGACGACCTCCCCCATCCGCTTCCCCTGCAGCCCGAAGCGGGCGACCAGACCGTCCAGGGTCGCGGTCAGCATGTCCTGGTTGGACGCCCGGCGGTAGGCGCCGTGCGCGCGGGCGAAGGGGATGCGGTTCCCCCCGATGATGGCGGCTCTGCGGGTCATCGACATCTCCAGACAGCGGGTGATCGGTGCGGTACCCAACGTATCAGGTACCGTTTTTCACATGAACGTCGTCGAGGTCGAACCCGTCGCCGCGGTCCCGCGCGACCGGCGGGACTCCCGCTGGGACGAGCACCGCCGGCGGCGCCGCGAGGAGCTCGTGGACGCCACCCTGGCCGCGGTCGCCCGGCACGGCGCCGACGTGGGCATGGACGAGATCGCCGCCGCGGCGGGCACCAGCAAGACCGTGGTGTACCGGCACTTCGCCGACCGGGCCGAGTTGTACCTCGCGGTCAGCCGGCGGGTCGCCGACGACCTGGTGCCCCGGTTGCGGCGGGCCGTGGCCGACACCGCGGGCCCTCGCGAGATGATGGCCGCCGCCGTCGACACCTACCTGGCGTTCGTGGAGGCCGATCCCGAGCTGTACCGCTTCGTCGTGCACGGCGTCCCGTCCGGCCGGATCGGCCGGTCCGGCCCGACCTCGGAGACCGACCCCATCGGCAGCCTGTCCGACGCGGTGGGCCACCAGGTGGCCGCCCTCATCGGCACCGCCCTGCGGCGGGCGGGCCGCGGCACCGACGCCGCCGAACCCTGGGGCCATGCCCTGGTGGGGCTGGTCCGGTCGACCGCCGACTGGTGGCTGCGCACCGGCCGCCCCCTCCCCCGCGCCACCCTCACCGCCCAGCTCACCGACCTGGCCTGGTCGGGCCTGGGCGGCGTCATCCCCACCCTCGAGGAGCATCCGTGACCAGCATCCTGCCGTCCCCCGTCGACGTCGCCGGCCTGCAGCAGGTGCTGGACGGCCGCTGGGCCGCACTCCGCCGCGAGACCCGGGAGTTGTTGCGCGACGAGCGGTTCCGCCCCGTGTACGGGGAGACGATGGCCGAGGCGCGGGAGCGCACGACCCGGCTGACCCGCGCGCTGGCGGCCACCGGACGCACCGGGCTGGGCTTCCCGGTGGCCCACGGCGGCGCCGACGACGCCGGCGGTTCGGTGGTGATGGTCGAGATGCTCGCCTTCGCCGACCTGTCGCTGATGGTCAAGGCGGGCGTGCAGTGGGGCCTCTTCGGCGGTGCCGTGCAGTTGCTCGGCACCGAGCGCCACCACGCCGCCCACCTCCGGGACATCGCGAGCTTCGAGCTGCCCGGCTGCTTCGCCATGACCGAGACCGGCCACGGCTCGGACGTCCAGCAGCTGCGCACCACCTGCACCTACGACCCGGAGACCGGCACGTTCGACCTGCACACACCGCACGAGGCGGCCCGCAAGGACTACATCGGCAACGCCGCCCGGGACGGTCGGATGGCCGTCGTCTTCGCGCAGTTGATCACCGGGGGGAAGCGGCGCGGGGTGCACGCCTGGCTGGTGCCGATCCGCCGTCCCGACGGCACTCCGTGCGACGGCGTCACCATCGGCGACGACGGCCCCAAGGCGGGCCTGCTCGGGGTCGACAACGGCCGGCTGTCGTTCGACCACGTCACCGTGCCGCGCGAGATGCTGCTGGACCGGTTCGGTCAGGTGGCCGCCGACGGCAGCTACACGAGCGCGATCGAGAACGAGACCCGCCGGTTCTTCACCATGCTCGGCACCCTGGTGCGCGGGCGTGTCAGCGTCGGCGGGTCGGCGTCGTCGGCGGCCAAGGTCGCCCTCGACATCGCCGTGCGCTACGGCGACGTCCGCCGGCAGTTCACCGCTCCCGGCCGTGAGCGGGAGGTCGTGCTCAACGACTACCTCGCCCACCAGCGCGTCCTGCTCCCGGCGGTCGCGACGTCCTATGCGCTGCACTTCGCGCAGGAGGAGCTGGTCGGGCGGATGCACGATCTGCACACCGCCGTCCACGTCGACGGCACCGACGTCCCCGAGCCCGAGCAGCGCGCCCTGGAGTCCCGCGCGGCGGGGCTCAAGGCCGTCCAGACCTGGCACGCCACCCGGACCGTCCAGCAGTGCCGGGAGGCGTGTGGCGGGGCCGGTTACCTCGCCGAGAACCGGCTGCCGGGGCTGCGTGCCGACATCGACGTGTTCACCACCTTCGAGGGCGACAACACGGTGCTCCTGCAGCTCGTCGCCAAGGGCCTGCTCACCGGCTACAGGGACGCCTTCGGCTCGCTGGACAACTGGGGCAAGGTCGGGCACGTCGCCGAGCAGGTGCGCGACACGGTGCTCGAGCGCACCGCCGCGCGCAGCCTGATCCAGCGTCTGGTCGATGCGGTGCCCAGCCGGGACGACGACGTGCCGCTGCTGTCCCGCGGCTGGCAGCTGAAGATGTTCGCTGACCGGGAGAAGCATCTGCTCGACAGCGTCGTCCGGCGGCTGCGCAGGCGCGGGGCCGGCACCGACCCGTTCGACACGCTCAACGACGTGCAGGACCACCTGCTGCACGTCGCGCGGGCGCACATCGACCGGCTCGTGCTGGAGGCGTTCACCGCGGGCGTCGACCGCACCACGGACCCGGCGATCCGGGCCCTGCTGGACTCCGTGTGCTCGCTGTACGCCCTGAGCGTCCTGGAAACCGATCGTGCCTGGCTGCTGGAACACGACCGGATCACGCCCTCCCGGTCGAAGGCCCTGACGACCACGGTCAACGGCCTGCTCAAGACGCTGCGGCCGCATCTGGTCACCCTGGTCGACGGGTTCGCCGTGCTGCCCGAGTGGCGCGGTGCCCGGATCCTCGACGAGGAGCCGCGACGGCAGGAGGTCACCGAGGCGCACGATCGCGGCATCCGGGGGAACACCGCCGGCGACACCGCACGCACCGCGACGGATCTGATGATGGCGCCGGCTCAGTAGCGTGATCCGCACCGCACGTCGGTGCGAACGGCCCGCGCGGCGCCCGCGGATCTGCTGCAGTGGATGGACACACCGCCGGTGCGCAGGACGCGCCGGCCCCGCACCCCGTCCGTCCCGAGAGGTACCCCGCCATGGACATGAAGCTCGAACTGGTCCCGGTCCCGGTTCACGACGTCGACCGTTCCCGGGACTTCTACGTCCACGCCCTGGGCTTCGCGGTCGACGTCGACGTCGCTCCGGCGCCCGGCGTCCGAGTCGTGCAGCTCACGCCGCCGGGCTCGGCGTGTTCGCTGTTGCTGTCCACCGGGCTGCCGCAGCTGAAGGGCATGACCCCGGGCACCGTCAAGGGCCTGCACCTGGTGGTGGACGACATCGAGGCGACCCGGGGTGAGCTGCGCGGGCGCGGTGTCGCCGTCGGGGCCATCGACGACGCCGGCGGCGGCGTGCGGTACGCCGCGGTCGTGGACCCGGACGGCAACACGATGGTCCTGCAGGAGCTGGCCTGGCGGGCCGGCGCCACTCCCTGACGCCGGAGCCGCGTACCGGGGGGCGCATCTGGGGATAACCACCGCATGCGTCTCCCGACCCCCGCCGACCTGCTGCGGTTGCCGACCACCGCCGCCTCCGCCATCGAGACGGCTCTCGCGCTCGTCCCGCAGATGGCCGTGCTGGTCCGGGATCTCGACGCCCTGGTCCGGGAGGCCCGGACGGTGATCGCCGAGGCGGCCGCCACCCGGCAACTCGCCCAGTCGATCGCCGCCGAGGCGCAGGAGACGCTGACCGCCGCCCGCCGGGTCGTCGACCGTGCGGTCGTCACGGAGGCCGCCGCCGCCGCCGCGGTCGCCGAGGTGACGACCCTGACGGCGCGGGCCGAGACGCTGCTGCGGCGCTACGAACCGGCCCTGGAGACCCTCGCCCCGCTGGCGGAGCGGGTGGCCGACGGGGTCGGTCCGGCCGAGGCCGACGCCCTCGTCGACGTCGTGCAGCAGGTCCCCGCGCTGGTGGACACGATCACCGACCAGGTGCTGCCGGTGCTGGACTCGCTCGAGACGGTCGCCCCGGACCTCCGGGAGGTCCGCGACGTGTCCGAGGGTCTCGAGGAGATGCTCGGCGCGGTGCCCGGACTCGGCCGGGTCAAGAAGCGCGTCGACGCGCAGAAACGCCGCCGTACGACCTGAGCCATCCCGGAACGCGACAGAAGCCGGCACCCGAGGGTGCCGGCCTCCGTCGTGCCCGGTCCGATGACCGTCGGCGCCGGCACTGAGCCGTTCTCACTGCGGACCGGGCGGTGACACACGGGCCGCCGGTCTCGACCGGTCAGTGCTGATCAGCATCAGCCGGTGCCGGTCGGCGCCGGTCCGGAACGCGGCGCCGGTCGGGCCGGTCAGGACCGACCGGCACCGATGGGGACGGTCGATGTCAATCACCGGTCAGTGGAAGGTCATCCACGGCGCGCGATCAGAACCGCTGGACGCGGGTCAGGCCTCGCGACGCCCATCGGTGCCGCTCGGCGCTCCGCAGGACCGGTCGGCGCCACACAGGACCCGTCGGCGCCACGCAGGACCGGTCGGCGCCTGGTGATCCGTCGGCGCCGACCGCGGACCGTCGCTACCGGTCCCGATCGTGGCGCTGTCAGTACCGGTCGGTGCCCTCCGGGTCGAAGACGTGCATCGCCGCCTCCTCCGCGGTGGCCCCGCCACCGGCGATGCCGTCGTCCTCGGCGATCATCGCCTTCTCGGTGTCGGTGAAGCCGTCGTCCCCGATGTCCACGAGCCGCCCCGCCCGCTCGTCGCCGACCTCCAGGGCCTCGACCTCCTGCTGGTCCTGGCGCTCGGCCAGCACGTCCACATCGGGCTCCTCGGCGGCGAGCAGCTCGTCGAGACTGAGCCCCTCGGCCTCCTCCGCCTCGGTGGGCACCTTGGTCTTGGGCTCGTAGTCGGGCGGGCTGTATCCCTGGTCGAGCACCTGGTCCTGGGTCATGTCGTAGACCGGGTCACCCTCGACGGACTGCTCGAAGGAGTCCTCGCCGCCGTCATTGGAACTCAGTTCGGGGTTGGTGCCGTCGAGCGTCCCGACCTCGAAGCTCTCGTTGGCGTCCGCTGATTCACTCACGGTGTCGTTGCTCCTCTCGTGCCGACTGCCGGTCACGGCAGCCGGACGTTCTCTCTCGTGCGGTCTGGCAGGTACCCGTGCCGTCTACCCGGCAACCCCCAGCGCCTTCCGGAGCACCGGCAGCATCAGCGCGGTGGCCCGCCCGCGGTGGGACAGCGCGTCCTTCTCGGGCGGCGCCAGCTCGGCGCTGGACCGCCCGTCGGCGTCGTCCGGCGCGAACACCGGGTCGTAGCCGAACCCGTTGCCGCCGCGCGGTTCCCGCAGCACCCGGCCGTGCCACTCGCCGCGGACCAGGTGGTGTTCCCCGCCCGGGACGGCCAGTGCCAGCGCGCACACGAACGCGCCACCGCGCCGGTCGTCGGGAACGTCCCGCAGCTGCGCGAGCAGCAGTGCGGTGTTGGCCGGATCGTCGCCGTGCACTCCGGACCAGCGCGCCGACAGCACGCCGGGCATCCCGTTGAGCGCGTCGACGCAGAAGCCGGAATCGTCGGCGAGGGCGATCTCACCGGTCTCGCGGGCGGCCTGCAGGGCCTTGTCGAGCGCGTTCTCCTCGAACGTCGCACCGGTCTCGGGCTCCTCCGGGAACGCGCGGACGTCGTCCAGGCCCAGCACCGTGACCGAGGCGCCGAGGATGCGCTGCAGTTCGGCGAGCTTCTTGGCGTTGCGGGTGGCCAGCAGGACACGGCTCATCGGCGCTTCTTCTCGGGGAGCGGCTTCGGATACGGGGTGGCGAGGGCCTCCCGCTGCCGGGTGGTGAGCTCCTCGACGCCGGCGAGCGCGACGTCGATCATGGCGTTCATCGTGCTGCGTGAGAACGTGGCGCCCTCACCGGTGCCCTGCACCTCGACGATGGTGCCGGCGTCGGTCGCGACGACGTTCATGTCGACCTCGGCGCGGGAGTCCTCCTCGTAGGGCAGATCCAGCCGGACCCGACCGCCGACCACCCCCACCGAGATCGCCGCGACCTGGCAGGACAGCGGCTGCGGGTCGGCGAGCGCACCGGACGCGCCCAGCCAGGTGACCGCGTCGGCAAGCGCCACGTACGCGCCGGTGATGGCCGCGGTGCGGGTGCCGCCGTCGGCCTGCAGGACGTCACAGTCGATCGCGATGGTGTTCTCGCCCAGCGCGGCCAGGTCGATGCAGGCGCGCAGCGAGCGGCCGACCAGCCGGCTGATCTCCTGGGTGCGGCCACCGACGCGGCCCTTGACCGACTCCCGGTCGTTGCGGTCGTGGGTGGACGACGGGAGCATCGCGTACTCCGCGGTCAGCCACCCCAGGCCGCTGCCCTTGCGCCAGCGCGGGACGCCCTGGGTCACCGACGCCGCGCACAGCACCTTGGTGCCACCGAACTCGACGAGGACCGAGCCGGCCGGATGCAGCTGGAAGCCGCGGGTGAAGGTGACCGGGCGGAGCTGGTCGTCGGCGCGGCCGTCCAGCCGGGCGACGACGGGTGGGTTCTCGATGGCAGGCATGACTGGCGACGTTACTAGGCCGCAGCGGCCGGGCGGGGCGACCCGGCGCCCCGCCCGGTGCGGTCAACGGGTGCAGCGTCCCGTCCCGCGGACCTCGAACGAGGTGCCGGTGCCGGTGCCGGTGACGGTGTACGACACGTCCGACTGCGCCGAGTTGAGGTAGCCCGCGGCGACCAGGGTGGCCATGTCCGGCGCGAAGCCGCCCCCGGGTTGCTGCGTCTCGTACGCCAGCGCGGCCATCCGGACCGTCTCCACGCCGGCGCGGCAGGCGACGTCGACCGCATCGGCGGCGAGCGGCGACATGGTGACGATCGCCAGCGCACCGACGCCCCCCAGGACGGTGACGACGGCGGTCAGTTCGAGGGTGCTGGCACCGTCGTCGTGGTCCCGTCCGGGTCGGCGGTTCACCGCCGTGCCTCGTCCCGGAGGACGTCCGGTGCGACGACGGGCGCGCTGCCGTTCGGGGTCGCGCACCCCCGAACGGAGGCATGGATGCAGCGCAGGGTCACGGTCATCGGGTGATCGTAGCCGGATGTCCGAATTGTGCACGCATCTGCCACCCTTCCGGCCCAGCCTGCCGCGTGAGTGTCACCGTCGGTGACGAACAGAACGGCGACCGGACGGACGGTGATCGGGACGGCGACCTGCGGAGCAGGGATCGACCGCCGGCCGCGACGCCGCGACGCTGCGCCGTGGCGGCGGACCCGGACGGCTCACCGGCGGTGGATCCGGTGTCGAGCGGTCCGGCCGGCCCGGCCTATCGGGCCGCGACCGCGCTGAGCCGGGCCACGGCACCCATCTCGGGGCCGAGGAACCGGCGTCCGAGCCGGGTGAACGGCTCCGGGTCGCCGGTGGCGAGGAACTCGTGCGGCTGGGCGGGCGTGTCCCCCGGGGCCAGCAGATCGCGCTGGGTCAGGAGCCGGTAGACGTCCAGCGAAGTCTCCTCGGCGCTGTTCACCAGCGTCACCGACTCGCCCATCACCAGGCTGAGCACCCCCGTCAGCAGTGGGTAGTGCGTGCAGCCGAGCACCAGGGTGTCGATGTCTCGGTGCTGCAGCGGCGCCAGGTACGACTCGGCGAGACCGAGGATCTGCCGCCCGGAGGTCACGCCGCGCTCGACGAAATCCACGAACGACGGGCAGGCCGCAGGGTGCACGGTGACGTGTGAGGCGACGGAGAAGGCGTCCTGGTAGGCGTGCGAGTTGATGGTGGCCGACGTCCCGATGACCGCGACCTGACCGGTCCGGGACGCGGCAATGGCACGGCGGACCGCCGGCCGGATGACCTCGACGACGGGCACGTCGTACCGCTCGCGGACGTCGGCCAGGCTGGCCGCGGACGCGGTGTTGCACGCGATCACCAGCATCTTCACGCCGCTGTCCACCAGCCGGTCGGCCACGGCGAGGGCGTGCCGGCGGACCTCGGCGAGCGGCAGCGGTCCGTAGGGTCCGTTGGCGGTGTCACCGACGTAGCGGATCTGCTCGCCCGGCAGCTGGTCGATGATCGCGCGGGCGACGGTCAGCCCGCCCATCCCGGAGTCGAAGACGCCGATCGGTGCGGTACTCACGCCCGCCACGCTACGTCAGGCGGTCAGCGCAGGCGTCTTCCGGCGGGGCCCGTCGGCCTTGGCGGCGAGGAACGCGGCCAGCACGCCGCCCAGGGCACCGAACAGGTGCGCCTGCCAGGAGATGCCGTTGGCCCCGGGGAGGACGCCCCAGAAGATGCCGCCCCAGAGAGCCAGCAGCACGAGACCGACCAGGATCTGGCCCAGGTTGCGGGTGAACACCCCACGGACGACGAGGTAGGCGAGCCACCCGAAGACGATGCCGCTCGCCCCGACGACGGTGGTGCCCGACGCCGCGGTCAGCCACACCCCGATGCCGCTGACCAGCCAGACCAGGACGGTGACGGCGATGAACTGCCTGGCTCCGTTGACCATCAGCAGGAAGCCGAAGATCATCAGCGGCACCGCGTTGGCCAGCAGGTGCGACCAACTGCCGTGGACGAACGGCGCCGTGAGGATACCGAGCAGACCGTCCACCCGGCGGGGGTCGATCCCGGTGTGCTGGACGACGTTCAACGCCGGGACCGAGTTGACGATCTGCACCACGACCATCACCGCGACGAGCACCCCGGGCACGATCGCGGCCTGCTGCCAGCGGGCCGGCACCAGGGTGTTGCGGCTCTTCGGGACCACCGTGGTCCGCGGATTCGGGGAGGGCGTCACCGGGAAGGTCATGCTCTCCAGGCTACCGACGGGGTGGCCGCCCACATCGGGGTGAACCCTGAACCGACCCCGGCCCGACCGCGCCGGCCCGCCCCCCCGGTCAGTGCATCAACGCGACGACGAGCGAGTCCTGCAGCGCCGACAGCCAGCGGTACACGTTGTACATCGCCGCGCCGGTTCCGTGCAGGTCGGGCCGGTCCAGGTCCGGCTCCGCCTCGTCGTCGGTGATGTCCAGCCGGACGCCGAGCGCCAGCCGGACGTCGTTGAGCGACGTGAGCCACGCCTGCGCCGTGTCCTCCGAGAGCCGGACCGTGCCGCCGCCGTGCGGCAGGGAGTCCAGGAGCGCGACGGCGGCGCGGTCCTTGGCGGTGATCAGCTCCGGCTCGTACAGCACCCGCAGACCCGCCGCCAGCTCGTCGTCCTCGCGGTGGAAGGCGGGCAGCAACCGGCCCAGCGCCGGGTCGGCCGGCGCGGTCGACGGTGCGGTCTGGATGCCGGTGATGGCGTCCAACGGATCCGAGGGCGCCTCCGCGCGGCGTTGCGCCAGCAACTGCCGGACCTGGTCGACGACGTCGGCCAGCACCTGCACCTCGGCGGGTTCCAGCGTGACGACGAGCTTGCCGCGGCGGCGGCGGAATCCCGGCACGTCAGGAGTCCTGCTGCAGCGTCGCCCACAGACCCGCGCCCTGCAGCTTGGCCACGTCGGCCTCCATCTGCTCACGGGAGCCACTGCTGACGGCGGCGCGGCCGAGGTGGTGCACGTCCGACATCAGCTTCTCGGCCTTGTCCTTGGGGTGTCCCAGCAGCTTCATGAACACGTAGGTGACGTAGGACATCAGGTTGACCGGGTCGTTCCAGACGATGGTCACCCAGGGCAGTTGCGCGGCGGTGACCTCGTCCGTCTGCTGGATCACCTCGGTCGTCGGTGCGGTCACGGCGTCCATTGTTCCACTCCCGCCCGACCCCGCCGCCTCCCGCGAGGCGATCGGGCGGCCGTCGGGTCGCTACAGTGCTGGACCTATGACGCCCTCCGCACTGTCGCCGCGGTCGACCGCGCTGATGACGGACCATTATGAACTGACCATGCTGCAGGCCGCGCTGCGGGACGGTACCGCCGAGCGCACCTGCAGTTTCGAGGCGTTCACCCGCCGGCTGCCCGACGGGCGCCGCTACGGCGTGGTCGCGGGGATCGGCCGACTGGTCGACGCGATCGCGCAGTTCCGGTTCGGCGACGCGGAGCTGGAACGGCTGCGGGGTGTGCTCGACGAGCCGACCCTGGACTACCTGGCCGGCTACCGCTTCGACGGCGACATCGACGCCTACCCCGAGGGTGAGCTGTTCTTCCCGGGTTCGCCGATCCTCACCGTCCGCGGCACCTTCGCCGCCGCCGGCATCCTCGAGACGCTCGTCCTGTCGATCCTGAACTACGACTGCGCGGTGGCCTCGGCCGCGGCCCGGATGGTCAGCGCGGCCGAGGGCCGGCCGCTGATCGAGATGGGCGGCCGGCGCACCCACGAGGAGTCGGCCGTGGCCGCCGCCCGCGCCGCCTACCTCGCCGGCTTCACCGCCACGTCCAACCTCGAGGCGGGACGCCGTCACGGCATCCCGACCGGCGGCACCGCGGCGCATTCGTTCACCCTGCTGCACGACACCGAGGCGGCCGCGTTCCGGGCGCAGGTGGACGCGCTGGGCGTGGGCACGACCCTGCTCGTGGACACCTACGACATCACGCAGGGCATCGCCACCGCGATCGAGGTCGCCGGCACCGGGCTGGGGGCGGTCCGCATCGACTCCGGGGACCTGGGGGTACTCACCCGCTCGGCCCGCCGTCAGCTGGATTCGCTGGGCGCCACCGCCACGAAGATCGTCCTGTCGGGCGACCTCGACGAGTACGCGATCGCCGCGCTGCGCGCGGAGCCGGTCGACACCTACGGCGTGGGCACCTCGGTGGTCACCGGTTCGGGGGCACCGACGGCCAGCATGGTCTACAAGCTGGTCGAGGTGGACGGCCGGCCGGTCGCCAAGCGGAGCGAGAACAAGCGCTCCTACGGCGGCCGCAAGGCCGCGCTCCGGCGGTACAAGTCCACCGGTACCGCCCTGGAGGAGGTCGTCTACCTCGCCGACGGTGAGCCGCCGGCGGCCGAGGAGTTCGACCGGCACCTGCCCCGGCCGTTGCTGCGCGGCGGCGTCCCCGTCGACGGGCTGCCCACCCTGGAGGAGTCGCGTCGGGCGCTGGCCGACGGCCTGGTCTCACTCCCCTGGGCGGGCCTGAAGCTCTCCCGCGGCGAGCCCGCGATCCCGACCCTCAACCTGATCCCCTGACAGGACACCGATGACGCAGACCTACCTCCCGTCCACCGCGCTCGTGGTGGTGGACATGCAGCACGACTTCGCCGACCCCGACGGCAGCCTGTACGTCCGGGGCGGCGAACAGCTCCTGGACGGCGTGAACGCCGAGATCGCCGCGGCGCAGGCCGCGGGCGCCACGGTGGTCTACACCCAGGACTGGCACCCCGAGAGCACCCCGCACTTCGCCAAGGACGGCGGGCTGTGGCCCGTGCACTGCGTGATCGGCAGCCACGGCGCCGCACTGCTGGACGGTCTGGACGTCGTGGGTGAGGTCGTCCGCAAGGGTGACGGACCGGAGGACGGCTACTCGGGGTTCACGGTGCTGCACCTGCCCACCGGCACCAACCGCGGTACGAAGCTGTCGACCATCCTGGACGAGAACGGCGTGATGTCCGTCGTCGTCGTGGGGCTGGCCGGTGACTGGTGCGTCAAGGAGACGGCCATCGACGGCGTCAAGCTCGGTTACGACGTGACGGTGCCGCTCGAGCTGACCCGCTTCGTCGAGCTGCAGCCCGGTGACGGTGACCGCGCGGTCGAGGCGATGCGCGAGTCCGGGGTGACGCTGGTCTGAGCCGGCCGCCGGGGGTGTCGCTACAGCCCGGTGGCGTCGGCGATCACGGTGACGGTGCCGGGGTCGATCTCGGTGAACCCGGCGTCGCGGACCGCGACCCGGCGGTGTTCCCAGGCGTGGGCGTCGCCGGCAAGGATGTGCTCCGCCGACCAGGCCCGCTCGGTCAGCAGCGCGACCGTGGTCGGCAGGCCCGCCGCCCACCAGCGTTGCAGCGCGCCGCCGTCGGTCGCGGACAGCAGGGCGGCCGTGATCATCCCGGCGTGCCCGGTCTGGGCCATCAATTTGCCGGCCGTCATGGGGATGTGCGCGGGCAGTTGCAGCAGCAGGACGCCCGCGGGCGCCACCGGACGGTCGCCGGCCCTCAGGTCCACCGGCAGATCGGTGCCGCCCACCTGGAGTTTGCCGACCCGTTTGTCGAGATCGGTGACCGGACCGGGAAGCAGCGCCCGCACCTCGGCGTCACGACGGGTGACGGTCGTGCCGGGCAGGTCCTGCACCGCCTGCCACTGGCCGGCCCGCGCGCGCCGGGTGACCTTGCGGATGTGCGCCCGCACGTACCCGGCGACGGGGTCGTGCCAGGCGCCACCCGGGGCCGCCCGCTCGTCCAGGCAGATGGCGGTGGCCGCGGTGCATGCCGCGGCCAGCGCCGACGACCAGGACGGCGCCTGCTCACGCTCCAGCCGCAGGATCAGCTGCATCGCCCGGACGTCCTCGGCGGCCTCGTCCCGGTCGTCGAGCACCTCGTCGTCGCGCAGGCTCATCCAGTGGGCGTGCCGCTCCGCCAGCGGGGCCAGCACGGCGCCGAAGGCCTCGGGGGTCATCCGATCGGCACCCGGCGAAGCGTGCCGTCGGCGGCGTCGGCGGCTTCGACCTCGGCCCGGGTGATGCCGAGGATGAACAGCACCGGGTCCAGGAACGGCTGGTTGAGGGTGGTGTCGGCGAACTCTGCGACGATCGGCTTGGCGTTGAAGGCGATCCCCAGCCCGGCGGCGGTGAGCATGTCGATGTCGTTGGCCCCGTCGCCGACCGCGACCGTCTGGTTCATCGGCACCCCGGACTCGAGAGCGAAGCGGGCGAGCGCACGCGCCTTTCCCTGCCGGTCGACGACGTCCCCGACGACCCGTCCGGTCAGGCGGCCACCCTCCACCTCGAGGGTGTTGGCGGCCACGAAATCCAGCGACAGATCGTCGACGAGGTGGCGGGCGACCTGGGTGAACCCGCCCGAGACGATGCCGCAGCGGTAGCCCAGACGCTTCAGCGTCCGGATGGTGGTGCGCGCACCCGGGGTGAGCTCCAGCGACCGGCCGACCTCGTCGAGGACCGCGGCGTCGAGCCCGGCGAGCATCGCGACCCGTCGGTGCAGCGACTGGGCGAAGTCGAGTTCGCCGCGCATGGCCGCCTCGGTGATCCGCTCGACCTCGGCCCGCCGTCCGGTGTGGTCGGCGAGGATCTCGATGACCTCGCCGGTGATCAACGTCGAGTCGACGTCGAACACGATGAGCCGCTTGGAGCGGCGGGCGATCCCGGCGCGCTGGACGGCGATGTCGACCCCGGCGGCGGCGCCGACCTCGGCGACGGCCTGCCGGAGCAGTTCGTCCCCGGCCGCCGACACCAGCAGTTCCAGCCCCGTCACCGGGTAGTCGGCCACCCGCTTGATCGTCTCGATGTTGACCCCGAGCTCGCCCAGCCGGCCCGCCAGCAGCGCGACCGCGGTGGCCTGCAGCGGGCGGCCCATCACGACCAGCACGTGGGTGCCCGCGGAGCGGGGCTCGTCGACCCCGACGTCGAGTCGGACGGTGACCGCCATGTCGACGGCGGCCATCGCGGCCTGCACGTCCTCCTGCAGGCGCACGCCGGAGCCGTCCACGGAGACCAGCACGCCGAGGGTGAGCTGGCCCCGCACGACGACCTGCTCGACGTCGAGGACGTCGACGCGGTGGGCGCCGAGGACGGCGAAGAGGGCCCCGGTGACGCCCGGGTGGTCGCTGCCGGTGACCGTCATCAGCACGGCGTTCTGCGCCATGCGCACTCCTTCGGGTGGGGCCGGCCACCCTGCCACGCGCAGGGTCCGGACATGCCGAGTCCCGCTGCCGGATCGGCAGCGGGACTCGGGGATCAGCTCAGGACTTCGGTTCGTCGGGGATCTTGAGGTGGTCGCTGGACTCCGCGGCCTCGAGTCCCTTCCAGTCACGGCTCGGGTGGGCCTCCGAGCGCATCCGCTCGATCATGTGCGGGTGGTGCAGCTCGAACGCGGGGCGCTCGGACCGGATGCGCGGCAGCGTGAGGAAGTTGTGCCGCGGCGGCGGGGAGCTGGTGGCCCACTCCAGCGAGTTGCCGTAACCCCACGGGTCGTCGGCGTGGGTGATCTCGCCGTGGCGGAACGACTTGGCGACGTTCCAGATGAACGGCAACGTCGAGGCCCCGAGGATGAAGGCGCCCACCGTGGAGAACGTGTTCATGAACGTGAAGCCGTCGCTCTCCACGTAGTCGGCGTACCGGCGCGGCATACCGACGTTGCCCAGCCAGTGCTGGATGAGGAAGGTGGCGTGGAAGCCGACGAAGGTCAGCCAGAAGTGCCACTTGCCGAGGCCCTCGTCGAGGAAGCGACCGGTCATCTTCGGGAACCAGAAGTAGATCCCGCCGAAGGTGGCGAACACGATGACGCCGAACAGCACGTAGTGGAAGTGCGCGACCACGAAGTAGGAGTCCGACACGTGGAAGTCCAGGGCGGGCGCGGCCAGGATGATGCCGGTCAGGCCGCCGAAGAGGAACGTCACCAGGAAGCCCGCGACGAACAGCATCGGCGTCTCGAAGGTGAGCTGGCCCTTCCACATGGTGCCGATCCAGTTGAAGAACTTCAGCCCGGTCGGCACCGCGATGAGGAAGGTCATCAGCGAGAAGAACGGCAGCAGCACCGAACCGGTGGCGAACATGTGGTGAGCCCACACCGCGACCGACAGGGCGGCGATGGAGATGGTCGCGAACACCAGGCCGCGGTAGCCGAAGATCGGCTTGCGGGCGAAGACCGGGATGATCTCGGAGACGATGCCGAAGAACGGCAGCGCCAGGATGTACACCTCGGGGTGCCCGAAGAACCAGAACAGGTGCTGGAAGAGGATCGCACCGCCGTTGGCGGGGTCGAACACGTGGGAGCCGAAGTGCCGGTCGGCGGCGAGGCCGAACAGGGCCGCGGTCAGCACCGGGAAGGCGATCAGGACCAGCAGCGAGGTGACCAGGATCGTCCAGGTGAAGACGGGCATCCGCCACATCGTCATGCCGGGGGCACGCAGGCAGATGATCGTGGTGATCATGTTGACCGCGCCGAGGATGGTGCCGAGACCGCCGACGGCCAGGCCCATGATCCACAGGTCGCCACCGACGCCGGGCGAGTGCTCGACGCTGGAGAGCGGGGTGTAGGCGGTCCAGCCGAACGCCGCGGCGCCACCCGGCGTGAAGAAGCCGGACATCGCGATCAGCGCGCCGAACAGGAACAGCCAGTACGAGAAGGCGTTCAGGCGCGGGAAGGCGACGTCGGGGGCACCGATCTGCAGCGGCATCACGAAGTTCGCGAAACCGAACACGATGGGCGTCGCGTAGAACAGCAGCATCACCGTGCCGTGCATGGTGAACAGCTGGTTGTACTGGTCGGTCGACAGGAACTGCAGGCCCGGCCGGGCGAGCTCGGCGCGCATGAGCAGCGCGAGGACGCCACCGATCATGAAGAAGACCATGCAGGTCGTGATGTACATCAGACCGAGGGTCTTGTGGTCGGTCGTCTGCAGCAGGCTGAGGAACTTGGTCCCTCGGGACGGCCGATGGACGGGGATCGGCCTGCTCACCACGGGGCGAGGAGCGACGGCGGTCACTGAACTGTTCCTCCAGCTGATCGGCGCACTGACGTCCCGGGTGCCCCGGAATGCCATGAGCTTAGTCCGATCACGCCCCCGACACCTGTCGGGCTGACCCGATATCGGCGTCGGGTACGGCGGTGATGCGAACCGAGGACCAATCTACGCCGCGTAGAGCCGGGCGCGGGCACCGCCCGGCCCGCGCGCCGCCGGCCGACTCCCCCGCCGGGAGGTCGTCAGCTCCACCGTGGACCCCCGACCTGTGGCGATGCTGTGGACCGCGTCCGAACGCGCTGGACGGCCGCCGCCGGATGCGCCGCCGGACGTGGCCCTGCTCACGCCCACCCGCCCTGGAGAGCTTAGGCAACCCTCAGTTAGGGTTGCCTCAGCAGTGCACTCCGGCCGGTCGTCCGACGCCGGAACGCGGTCCCGCCCGGCGGGCAGAACGGAAGCGACAGATGAGCGCCCCCACTCTCGTCACCCCGTACCACCTGGTCTCCTCGACGGTCGCCCGCATCGTCGACCTCGGCCGCGGCTTCCGCCGCTTCACCTTCACCGGCCCGGCCGTGCACCGGCTCGCCAGCGGCGGGTACGACCAGCGCGTCAAGCTCATCCTGCCGCTCCCCGATCGCGGCTTCGCGGATCTGCCCACGGGCGGCGACTGGTACCTGCAGTGGCGTGCGCTGCCCGACGAGTGCCGCAATCCCGTCCGCACCTACACCGTGCGGGCCCTGCGTCCCGAGGCCGCCGAGGTCGACATCGACATCGCCCTGCACGGACGCACGGGCCCGGCGTCCCGGTGGGCCACCGACGCGGTCGTCGGCGACGAGCTCTACATCTGCGGTCCCAACGCCGAACACGGCGGGCCCTACGGCGGTGTGGACTTCCTGCCGCCGGCGCACACCGACCAGTTCCTGCTCGCGGGCGACCCGACCGCCGTCCCGGCCATCGCCGCCATCCTGGAGTCGCTGCCCCCGCACGCCCGGGGGGTGGCGGTCCTGGAGGTCGAGCACGCCTCGGACGGCAACGCGCTCGGACGCGTGCCCGACGGCGTGCAGGTCCGGCTGGTGGTCCGCGAGCCCGGACGGCACGGCTCGCGGTTGATCCCCGCGGTCGAGGTCGCGGCGGCCGAGCTGTGCGGCACGGGAAGCTGCCACGACACCCCGCCCAGCACCGACCTCGAGGACGTCGACGTGGACGCCGGTCTGCTGTGGGAGGCGCCGCGCAACGACGAGGACGGCCCGGCGCGCGACCGCACCCGCCTGTACGCCTGGCTCGCCGGCGAGGCCGCGGTGATCAAGTCGCTGCGCCGTCACCTGGTCAGCGAGCGCGGCATCGACCGGAAGTCGGTGGCCTTCATGGGGTACTGGCGTCAGGGTCGCGCCGAGGACGGCCGCTGACCTCGGCTCACGCCGTGTGCAGGCGCCACAACGCGGTCGCCGCGTCGGTCCACCGGTAGCCGGCGGCACGCAGCCGCCCCCGGGTGGCCAGGTCCGCGGCCGTCGGCCGGTCATCCAGCACGGTCCGCAGCCGGTCCGCCAGCGCGTCGGCGTCGTCCCGGGGGAACGACAGCGTGGCGTCGCCGCCCACCTCCACGAGCGCCGGTGCGTCGGAGTGCACCACCGGGATCCCCGCGGCCATCCCCTCCAGCACCGGCAGCCCGAACCCTTCGGCCCGGGACGGCACGGCCAGCACCGCGGCGCGGTCCAGCACGACCCCGAGGTCGGCGTCGGGCAGCCGGCCGAGCAGGTGCAGCCGGCGGCGGTCCAGCCCGGCCGCGTCGGCCCAGCGCCGCAGGTCCACCTCCCCCCAGCCGGCCTGACCCACCACCACCAGGTCGGCGTCGACGCCGGCCATCGCGGCGACCAGCACGTCCAGACCCTTGCGCGGCTCCACCGTGGCCAGACTCAGCACGTACCGCGCCGGCACGCCCAGCGCCGCGGCGCGCGCGTCCGGGTCGTCGGCGCCGGGCAGCGCGGTGACCCCGTGTCCCACCACCACGATCCGGTCCGCGGCCCGGGGGAACAGCGCGGCCAGCTCGTCGGCGACCGTCCGGGTCGGGACGACGATCCGGTCCGCGGTCCGGGCCGCGCGGTCGATCATCGTCCGGTGCCAGGCCACGCCGCGCGGCGTGAGCGTCTCCGGATGCGTCCAGGGCACCGTGTCGTGGACGGTGACCACGGTCCGGCCGCGTCGGGGGGCCGGGGCCAGCGGGGTGGTGGCGTGCACCCGGTCACCCGCCGGCCAGGGCGGCAGGCCGTGCCTCCACAGCTGGGCCAGTGCCCGGGGCCCGGCCGGCTGCCGGTGGGGCCCGTCCACCCCGGGCACGACGGCACGTCCGGTGTCCCGGTGCCAGGCGGTCGTGGACCGGACCGTCCACCCGGCCGGCGACGTCTGCGCCAGCGCCTGCAGGATCTGGCGTGCGTACCGCCCGGTACCGCCCGGCACCGGCGCCAGGATCTGCTCGGCGATGACGGTCAGGGTCGGCATCGACCGAGCCTACGGTCGCCCCGCCGCAGCTGAGACGCGCGCCACCACCGCATCACGGCTCGGGGGATCGGGTAGCAGCGCAGTCATGAAGCTGGTCATCATCGGAGCGTCGGGCAACATCGGAACGGCACTGCTGCGGCGGTGCGCGCAGGACGCGGAGCTCACGGTGGTCGGCGTCAGCCGCCGTCGGCCACCCGCCGAACCGCCGTACGACGTGAGCGCCTGGGTGCCGCTGGACGTCGCCGGACCCTCCGCGGCCGGCGAGCTGGCCGAGGCGTTCGCCGATGCGGACGCCGTGGTCAACCTGGCGTGGGGGTTCCAGCCGTCACGCGACGAGGCGTACCTGGAGGCCGTCGGGGTCGGCGGTCTGCGGTCGGTGCTGTCCGCCGCCGTGGCGGCGGGCGTCCCCCACGTGGTGCACATGTCGTCGGTCGGCGCCTACGGGCCCGGGTCCTACGGCGTGCCGGTGGACGAGTCGTTCCCGACCACCGGCATCCCGACCTCGCCGTACAGCCGTCACAAGTCCGCCGCCGAGCACGTGCTCGACGTCTTCGAGCGTGAGCACCCCGACCTGCTGATCAGTCGCGCCCGGCCGGGCCTGGTCATGAGCCCCGATGCCGGCTCAAGCCTGCTGCGGTACGGGCTCCCGCCGTTCGTCCCGGGCCGGCTCGTCGGCCTGCTGCCGGTGCTGCCCCTCGACGGCGACTTCCGGGTGCCTGTGGTGCACGCTGACGACGTGGCCGCCGCCCTGCTGGAGATGGTGCGGCGCCGGGCGGGTGGCGCGTTCAACCTCGCCGCCCCCACCCCGCTGGACCGTGCGTTGATCGCCCGGGCGATGCACGCCCGGCCGCTCCCGATGCCCCGCTCGTTGCTGCGGGGGCTGGTGACCGCGGGGTGGCGGCTGCACCTCGAGCGGCTCGACCCGGGTTGGATCGACCTGGCGTTCTCGGTGCCGCTGATGCGGACCGACCGGGCCCGGGAGGTCCTGGACTGGACGCCGCGCATCGACACCGCCGTCGGTATCGCGCAGGTCGTCGACGCCATGACGCAGGGCGCGGGCACCGCGAGCCCGGTCCTGCGGCGGCGGTCCGTGCGGTCGGAGCTGGGCGACCTGCGCCGGGGGGCGGCCAGCCGGCGACGGCTGACCTGAACGGCGTCACCGCCGGGATCCGGCACCGCCGGGGTATCGCCGGAACCGGAGCTCCGCGGCGGCGGGTGGGCGCCGCGTGGGCCCGGGTGGTGACACCGTGCGGTGGGCGGTGCACCATCGACGCCATCCGACACCTGCGGGAGGACCGACGATGGCCGACTACAACACCCAGATCATCGAGGAGTTCCGGGCCAACGAGGGCCGGGTGGGCGGCAACTTCGCGGGTGCTCCGCTGCTGCTGCTGCACACCACCGGCGCCCGGTCCGGGGAGGAGCGCGTGCATCCGATGATGTACCGGGCCGTGGACGGGGGCTGGGCGGTGTTCGCGTCGAAGGCGGGCGCCGACACGCACCCCGCCTGGTACCACAACCTGCTGGCCCATCCGGCGGCCGGCATCGAGGTCGGGACCGAGTACCGGACGGTGACGGCGCGGGTGGCCGAGGGCGCGGAGCGCGAGGCGATCTGGACGGCCCAGAAGGCGGACTACCCGGGCTTCGCCGGCTACGAGGCGAAGACGTCGCGGGTCATCCCGGTCGTGGTCCTGGAACCGACCGGCTGACGTCGCGGCGCCGGTCAGTCCGGCGGACCGTCCTCGGGTTGCGCCCGGGTCCGGCGCAGCAGCCACTGGGTCCCACCGGTGTGCACGAGCACGTACCGCACGTCGAACTCCCGTCCGTGCAGGGTGAAGACCATCCGCCGGTCGTTGCGGTCGTGCTCCTCCCACCACCCGGTGTCGGCGATGGACTTGTCGGCGTCGGTGTAGCGCAGGTGGTCCAGGTCGTGGTCGTCCACGGCCACCGCCAGCCGGCTCTCGTCGGGCCCGGGCAGTCCCCGCGGTACCGCCCACGAACGCAGCACACCGCCCTCCTCGAGCCGGAGGTCGAAGTGCGGTCGCGGCGTCCGGTGGTCGTGCAGCACGAACGCCGCCCGGTCGGGTCGACCGGGACCGTGGGATTCCTCCGGATCGGTCACGACCCCGCCTTCCTGCGTCGGCCCGCTGCACCCTGACGGCGCACCTCGCGGGCCCGATGTGACACGTGTGACCACTGTGGCAGAAGAGGATCGCCCTGCGTAGTCGGCGGGGCTACTCTGGTGACGGCATCGGGCCGGTCGTCGTCCGGGGCGGGTGCGTCGAGTGGACGCACGTCGGTGCGGGTGGTCCTGTTCGCGTCGTCCAACCGACGACCCGGTGCACGCGGAGTGGTGATGAGCGAATCGGACCGGCGTCCGCCCCAGGGCGAGGCGGTGTGGGTCCCGCAGCCACCCCCTGAACAGGACGACCCCGACTGGCTGCTCGCGTGGTCGCGGAGCACCCGGCAGGAGGCGCCGGAGCCGCCCCGCTCGGACCGCAGCCTGTGGAGGCCCCGGCCGCCACGGTTCGGTCCCCTGCTGGACCGCGTCGAGGCGCGGCGGCTGGCGCCGATCCTGGACGGATCCTCGGTGCGCATGGTCGACACCCCGGACGGTCCGCGCCGCGCCTTGGTCCACCGGCACTGGATCGGTCTCGTCCTGCGCCTCGTCGCCGGCTTCGTGGCCGTGGTCGTCGCGGTGCTCGTGTCGCCCGCCTACCTGGCGCTGGTGCTGCTCGCCGCGGCGCACGCCGGTGTGGTGTCGATGCGGCGCGGGGTCAAGCGTGAGACCGGCGCGATCATCGGCGGCGCTGAGCTCGCCGCCGGCCTGCTGATCGGCATCTTCGCCGGCGAGGGCCTGCTGCACGCCGCGCTGATCCTGGCCACGATCGGCATGATGGCCCTGACGGTGGCCGCCTGGCAGGTGGACATGGAGCTGATCACCGAAGGTGGCCGCCTCGTGCGGACACGCGGTCTGTGGCTGATGAAACGCACCGTGACCGCACCGCTGACGTCGATCCGGATCGCCAACACGAAGGGCCCGTTCGTGGGTCTGGGGTACGTGACTGTTGACACACCGTCCGACAACGACGACATGCTGCACAATTTCGGCTTGATCGGTCAGCCGAACGAGTGGGCCGCGCTGCTCCTGCGCGAAGCCACCCGACCGAAGGTCACGTCGTCCCCGGCGGCGCAGGCCGCGCAGGCGGACTGAACCGTCACCACCGACCGGCTCGACCGAGCCGGCCCGGACCCGCCCGTAGGCATCCCGTTGTATCGAAAGGTCGTTTGGACATGGTGAAGACCGGTATCCGCACCGTCGTGTGGCTGGCCGTCGTGCTGCTGCTGCTGACCGCGCTGCTGGGGGTGACCCCGACGCAGGCCGGCGAATTCATCCGCGACCAGTGGAACAACGTGCTGGAGTTCCTGCGCACGGTCTTCGCCGGCGGACTCACCAACTCCTGACCCGGCGGCCGGCACCCGGCGCACCGCCGGGGACGGCCGGGGGTGGGTCAGGCGGCCAGTCCGTGCGAGTCGGCCACTTCCTGGCCGGCCTCCCGGAGCATCGCGGCGTAGGCCGTGAGTCCGACGGCCTGGCTCAGCTGGTCGGCGATCTGCCGGCACTCGTCGGTGAAGCCGCGGGGCGACCGGATCGTGTGCGCCACGACCAGCTGACCGCCCACGGGACCGGGTAACGGCACCACCAGCAGCGACCGGGTGCCCTGCTCCCAGGAGAAGTGGTCGGGCAACGGCACCGACCGGGTGTCCTGGATGCAGAGCGGCCCCTCGCCCATCGCGCGCAGGGCGCCGAGCGCACCGGCGAGGGCGTCGTGGTCGCAGACGTCGACCGATCCCCAGGTGCTGGTGGCGCCGTAGCGGCCGGTGCCGTCCTGGACGACCGCCACCTCGCAGCGGAGCGCGCCGGCGGCCACGTCGGCAGCCAGCGACAGGATGCTCCAGACGTCGGGACGGCGGCTGGTCGTGATGGCCTGCACGGCCGGATGGACGTCGTTGTGCCGCACGGGCGTCCCCGCCCCGGGGACGTCGAACGTCCAGCGGGCCAGGTCGGCGAGCTGCCGCAGCTGGGCGTCGTCGGCGTGGCCGGCGAGCTGACCCCGGCGGTTCCCGACGACGACGAGCGTGTCGGCGTCGAGACGCACCAGGACCGCTCCCCACGCCCAGTACGGTCCCAGGATCCGGGTCGATTCACGGTGACGGAACCAGCGCTGTTCGCCCGGTCCGTCGGGAATGGCGGCGAACCCGACCGGATCGGAGTCCTCGACACCGAAGGGGCCGATCCACACCTCGCCGCGACCCACCCCGCCCAGGTTGACCCACTGGCCGGCCTCGGTGTGCCGGAGGACGAAAACGTCGAGCGCGCCGAGTCCGGTGGCGCGCCCCGCCACTTCTGGAGCGGTCATGACTTCCCCCACGTGCTGACGGTCGGTGCTCGGTCCGCCGGTGCTGCACCGGCGGAGTCTCTTCTGTTCGGGACACGGGACCTGGGTCCCGCCGGGCCGCGCTGCCCACGTGATGCTTCAAGTTACCGGTCGGAACGTCGCTCTTCGGCGAGAGGACGTTACGCGCGTCCGCCGGGCACCCGCGTCCCATCATCCGTTCGCCGACCCGCGCGTCGCAGGACAATGCGCCGGGTGCACGCTTTCGCCACGGACCGTCACCCGGTCACCGTCGGTAGGTCACGTCACGTGGCCGAGGTCGGTCGCGGCGCGGTGGCGACGGGTCGCTCACCATGGTTCGACCGCATTCTCGTCACGGAGAGTGGCGGGGACGGGCGGACGGGCACGGTGCGTCATCGCCGGCGGCCGTCGACCAGCATGTACCCCACAGCCCACCTCCGGCAACGTGACGTCGTCGGTGCGACCGGAGGCCGCAGGGTCCACGCTCCGGCGGTGGCCACCGCGCCGGGGTGCCATGGCCGGTCGGCGACACGGCGACGGGATGACCGGAGTCACGAGGTCGGGTCGCTAGCGTGAGCGGCATGCGAACCGTCGGTGCCTACGAGGCGAACACCACTCTCTCCCGGCTTCTCGAGGCCGTCGAGGCCGGCGAGACGATCAGCATCACCCGGCACGGCCGGGAGGTCGCCAAGCTGGTGCCGGCCCGTGAGCAGCCGCTGCACAGCGAGGTGGTGACCGCCCTGCGGGCGGCGCGGACCGGTGTGCGACGTTCGGGGACGTCGCTGCGCCGGCTCATCGAGGCCGGCCGCCGCTGACGCGTCCCGGGTTCAGCTGACAGCGCAGCGCCGACGCCCGACGGGACCGCCACCCGCGATGGGGGCACTACGGACGGTATGGAATACAGAAACCTCGGTAACAGCGGCTGCGCCGTCTCCAATCTCGCCCTGGGCACCATGACCTTCGGCGACGAGTCCGACGAGAAGGTCTCGTTCGCCCAGCTGGACCGCTTCATCGAAGCGGGCGGCACCCTCGTCGACACCGCCGATGTCTACTCCACCGGCATCTCCGAGGAGATCATCGGACGCTGGCTCAAGGACCGCCCGGCCGACGTCACCGACCGTGTCGTCCTGGCCACCAAGGGCCGTTTCCCCATGGACGACACCCCGAACGGCGTCGGGCTGTCGAACCGGCACCTCACCAAGGCGCTGCACGCCTCGCTGAAGCGGCTCGGCGTCGAATCGGTCGACCTCTACCAGGCGCACGCCTGGGACGCGCTCACCCCCATCGACGAGACGCTGCGCACGATGGACGGCTTCGTCCGCGCCGGCCTGATCCACTACTACGGGTTCTCCAACTTCACCGGCTGGCAGCTGACGAAGGCCGTGCACCGCGCCCAGGCTCTCGGGCTGGCCGCGCCGGTCACCCTGCAGCCGCAGTACAACCTGCTGGTCCGCGAGATCGAGTGGGAGGTCGTGCCCGCGTCGCTGGACGCCGGTCTCGGCCTGCTGCCGTGGTCGCCGCTCGGCGGCGGCTGGCTGTCCGGCAAGTACCGGCGCGACCAGCGGCCGACCGGTGCCACCCGGCTCGGTGAGGACCCCGACCGCGGCGTCGAGGCCTACGACCGTCGCAACGTCGACCGGACGTGGAACGTCATCGAGGCGGTGCAGAAGATCGCCGAGGGCCGTGGCGCGTCGATGGCGCAGGTGGCGCTGGCCTGGGTCACCGATCAGCCGGGCGTCACGTCGACCATCCTCGGGGCCCGCACCCTCGAGCAGCTCGACGACAACCTGGGTGCGGCCGATCTGCACCTGGACGCCGAGGAGATGTCGGCGCTGGACGACGCGAGCCGGACGGTCGTCGGGGACTACCCGTACGGCTTGCTGGGCGTGCAGCAGCGCGAGCGGAAGATCACCGGCGGCCGCTGAGCGGTCGGATGTCGACGGCCCCCGGCTCCGGCCGGGGCCGTCGCCGCGTCCGAAGCCCGTTGGGTCCGTCCGGGTCGGTCGATCGGCCGGTCGCCACGGCCGTAGGCTGCGGTCATCGCACCGGAGCCGGGAACTCCCTCGCGTCCACGCATTCCCACCACGCTCCGGAGGTCCTCATGGCCAGCAAGAACAAGGGCGGACGCGAAGTCCGCAAGCCCAAAGCCGACAAGAAGCTGAAGGCGATCCCGTCCTCGACGGTCGTGCCGGCCCCCAAGAAGGCCTGAGCCGCGTCGGACGCCCCGACGTCGCGCCGGGAACTGCCGGCGCGACGGCGGGGTCGCATACTCAGGGCCATGGCCTACGACCGTGACCTCGCCGACCGCATCCGTGCCGTGCTGGACGACCAGCCCGACCTGACGGAGAAGGCGATGTTCGGCGGGCTCGGCTTCATGGTCAACGGCAACATGGGGGTGGCGGCCGCGGGTCACGGCGGGTTGATGGTCCGGGTGGGCCCGGCCGAGGCCGACGGTCTGATCGCCGACGGCAGCGCGGCACGGATGGTCATGCAGGGTCGCGAGCTCGCCGGCTGGGTGCTCGTCCCAGCCGGGAACCTCGTGACCGAATCCGAGCTGGAGCGCTGGGTGCGCACCGGCACCGGTTACGCGTCGACGCTGCCGCCGAAGTGATCAGCGGACCCCGCGGGGCCGGAACTGCACGCTGATCCGGGGACCGGTCGGCTTCGCCGTCTTGGGCACCGCGTGGTCCCAGGTGCGCTGACAACTGCCGCCCATCACCACGAGGTCGCCGTGCCCCAGGAGATACCGCCGGGACGGGCCACCGCTGTGCGGCCGGAGCAGCAGGGCCCTCGGCGCCCCCAGCGACAGGATCGCCACCATCGTGTCCTCGGTGCTGCTGCGTCCGATCCGGTCCCCGTGCCAGGCCACACTGTCGCGTCCGTCGCGGTAGAAGCACAGTCCTGCCGTCGCGAACCGCTCCCCCAGCTCGGCCCGGTAGTGCGCGTCCAGCCGCGCCCGCGCCTCCTCGAGCGACGGATCCGGCAGGGGCCGCCCCTCGTCGTAGAAGCACAGCAGCCGTGGAACGGCCACGGTCCGGTCGTACATCACCCGGTGCTCGGCGTGCCACGGCACCACGTCCCGCAACCGCTCGAAGAGCACGTCGGCACCGGACAACCAACCGGGCCGGACGTCCAACCAGGCCCCGTCGGTCAGTTCGGTGCGCCGGACCTCGGCGCCGAGCGGGCCGACGGTCACCTCGTCGCATCCCGCGTCGAACAGGGACGCCTGGAAAGCCGCACTCATACCTGCATCGTAGCCGCTCTCATACACGTGTTCGAAGACGAGGCGGGCACTGGTCGGCACTGGTCGGCAATCGGTCGGCAGCGGTTGTCAAGGGACTGGTCCCCCTTGATGCGACTCCCGTCGCCCACCTACCGTGCACTCCAACTCCGACTGCGACGAAACGGCCTCGAATGACGACGACTGGTGCGCTGGACACGTCCGTGCTGATCGCGGGCGCCGGACCGGTGGGTCTGATGACCGCCGTGGAACTCCGCCGCCGCGGGATCGACGTCATCGTCCTCGAGCCGCGCCTGACCGTGGCCCCGTGGGCCAAGGCCGTCGGGGTGCAACCGCGGACCCTGGAACTGTGGGACGGGGTCGGCGTGGCCCGTGACGCGCTGGACGCCGGGATGACCATGCACGGCCAGCTGGCTTTCCAGGACGGCGAACCGTCGGGCCGCATCGACCTGACGTTGCCCGACGACGTGCCCTACCGGTTCATCGCGCTGCCCCAGTACGAGACCGAACGGATCCTCGGCGCCCGGCTCCGCGAGTCGGGCACCGACGTCCGCCGGGGCTGGGAACTCGTCGACGTCGCCCAGGACGACTCCGGGGTCACGGCCACCGTCCGCAGTCCGGCCGGCGAGACCTCCCTGCGGGCGGCGTATCTCGTCGGGTGCGACGGTGCCCACAGCCGGGTGCGCAAGAGCCTGGGACTGTCGTTCGACGGAGCGGCGTTCGCCGAGGAGTACATGCTCGCCGACGTCGAGGTGGACTGGGACCTGCCCACCGGGTACGGCGTCCGGTCCTTGCGCCGGACGGACGGATCGGTGGACGACATCCTCGTGGGCATCCCGCTCCCGGGACACAAGCGGTACCGGATGTCGATGCTGGTGCCCGACGAACTGCGGACGGCGCCGGCCGACGGCGGGCTCGCCCACGGTCTCGAGGGCGGCCGGGCGCCGGAGCTGCACCACATCCAGGCGGTGCTGGACCGGCTGTCGCCCCGCCCCACCACCGCGTCGGCGATGCGCTGGTCGTCGGTGTTCCGCATCAGTCACCGCATCGTCGACCGGTACTCCGTCGGCCGGGTCTTCGTCGCCGGCGATGCCGCCCACATCCACCCGCCGACCGGCGCGCAGGGGATGAACACCGGCATCCAGGACGCCTGCAACCTCGGGTGGAAGCTGGCGGCGGCGGTCCGGGGCCGGGCGGCCGCGGGTCTGCTGGACAGCTACCACGACGAGCGGCACCCCATCGGCGAGGAGGTCGTCGGGCGGACGGTGCGGGCCGCGCGGACCGGCATCGGGACCGGCGAGACGCTGTCGTTCGAGCAGATCGTGATGCGCGAGGCGCAGTTGCTGCTGGGTTACCCCGAGAGTGCCCTGTCCGCCGCGGATGTCGACGCCGGATGGTTCACCGGTGGTCCGGCACCCGGGCTCCGCGCGCCGGATGCGGGCGGACTGCGGCAGGACCCGGTGGGCGCGGCTTTCCGGTGGCACGAACTGATGCGCCATCCCGGGCACACGCTCCTGCTGTGGGTCCCCGACGCCGACGGTCACCGTGCCGCGCTCGACGCCGCGACGGAGATCGCGAGGGCCACCGCCGGCGACGTCCGGTCCCGGGTGGTCGTGGCACGAGGCGTCGAGATCGACGACGTCTCCGGGATCACCTTCCGGGACGCGAGCGGAACCCTCGCCGCCGCCTACGGTTTCGCGCAGCCGGGCCGACTCGGCGCCTACCTCGTCAGACCGGACGGTTACGTCGGTTACCGCACGGCGTCGCTGGACGTCGGGCATTTGCTGACCCATCTGCAGCACACCTTCGTCGTGGCACAGCGATGACGGCGGGGCGACGAGGCACCGGCACGCGGTGGCGGCGACTCCGGGCCGCGGTCACCCTCGGCACGATCACCCTCGGCACGGTCGCGGCCGTCCAGGGGTGCGCCGGGCCGGCCCCAGCCCACGTTGCGGGACCCGTTGCCGCCTCGTCGGTCTCGAGTGACCGAGCGGCGGAAGCGGACTCCGTGGTACCCGTCACGGCCACGGGCCCGGGCCCGGCAGCCACGGCGGGGCCCCTCACCCCGGGGACACCGGCCATGGGGCCGGACGGTCCGGAGTGGCCGAACGACGTCGCCCGGGTCGCCGACGCCCTGCGGGCGGCCTTCCCGGACGAGTTCGGCACGGCGCGCGTGGATGTGGACGCCGGCACGGGCACCGTGAGGTTCAAGGGCGAGATCCCGGCCGGCGCCGCCGCGATCGCCGCCGGCGTCCCCCAGGTGCGACTGGCCGGCGGCGCGGGGTTCAGCGAGGGCGACCTGGCGGGGGCGACGACCACCTATCTCGCGGCGGTGCACGCCGCTTTCGACCCGGCCAGGGTCGTCGTCGCCGAAGCGGACCAGGAGACCGGCCGGATCCTCGTCCGCGTCGGCTCCGCGCTCGACCCGGGGGTGGTGTCGGCGCCGCTGACCGCCGGGGAGGTGGCGGCGGTGCGAGCCGCCGCGCTGGCGGTCGACCCGCTGCCGCCGGGGCTGAGTCTGGAGTTGGAGTTCGCCGCGGACGCGGAGCTCGACTTGGTGCCGCCGTGGGGGCCCGAGCCGTCGGGCCGGTAGGGAGTCCACCTGATCCGTGCCGTGCGCCACCGACCGTCACCGCCACCGCACGGACGGCGGCGGGTGCCGGTCGGCCGCGTCACCCGGACCGGCGGCACCGGTGGCCGGAGGTTGACGGGCGCGCCGCGGCACCGGCGATCGGTCGGCCCCGGCGGCGTCGCGTCGTGACGTGGCGCTGATCACCACCGGTTCTGCCGGCGAGGACACCGGCCCGGCAACGACGAAGGCCGTGGATCCCGATGGGATCCACGGCCTTCGTCGTACTGTTCCCGGTGCTCCGGAGAGCCGCCCGAGTGGAGCTGAGGGGACTCGAACCCCTGACCCCCACACTGCCAGTGTGGTGCGCTACCAGCTGCGCCACAGCCCCATGCTGCCTGACAACTTTATCAAGACCCCGCCCGCGAAACCTAATCGGCGGCCGGCGGGCCGCCCGGGGGTCGTCGGCAGACACCGCCGGCGCCCGGGGTGCCCGATGACCACCCCGGCGCCGCGGGTGTCAGCCGGTGATGGTCGACAGCCAGTTGGTGTCGTCGACGTTCACCACGGCCCCGTCGTGGGCGATGACCGGCGACCGGACCCCACCGACGAGCTGGGTCAGGGTGGCACTGCTGGCGTTGAAGGCGGACGTGACGGTCGGCAGCATCTGACCGCTGTCGATGCAGGAGGTGGCGGCGGTGATCGGCGCCGCGTCGGCGGCCAGACCCGCGCCGGTCCCGGCGTCGGTGACGTGCTGCGCGAGCTGCGCGTCGGTCATGTCCTCGACGGAGTTCTCCTCGGGCTGCACGTCCTCCTCGTACAGCGTGGTGTGCAGCGAGGCCCAGGCGCCAGGGGTGGAACCCAGGTTGGTCGCGGCGCACATCAGTGCCGCGGTGGCCCGCGTCGAGTAGTTCCCGGACCCGGACGCCCGGTCCAGGAAGTTGAGCAGGTGGTAGTTGACCGCGACCTTGCCCTCGTCCACGGCCTGGGCGATCTGCTGGCCGTACTGGCGCTCGAACTGCGCGCAGTAGGGGCAGAGCGGGTCCTCGTAGACGTCGAAGGAGGCGGCGGGGTTGCCCGCGCTGACGGTGATGGTGCCGGCGGCGTCCATGGTGACGGTGCTCTTCGCGGCGGTGCCGTAACCGTCGTTCTCGGTCTTGTTGCTGTTCATGTTGATCACGATGCCGACCACGATCACCACCGCCATCACGGCGATGGCCGCTCCCCAGATGATGAGCTGGCTGCGGTTGGTGCCCGAGGTGCGGCCCGCGGCGGCCTGACGGCTGCGGGTGCTGCCCTGGGGACCGTTGCCGACCGGTGTCCGCTGGGCGGCCGACGGCACCCGGTTCGCTGAGGCACCGGAGGCACCGCCGGGTCGCGCCGCCTTACCGGTCGGGCCCGATCCGGACGGTCGCTTCTTCTTGCCCTGCTGCGCCACTACCGATCTCCGCTCTCGTCCCGTGTCCGTGCGTGCGGGGCCTGATCCCCTGGGTCCACTATGCCTGCCGGACCTGCGCGTTCCCGATCGCGGCGTCGACCGACAGGGGTGACGACGGACGCCACGCGAGGTAGCCGGCCATCACCAGGAAGACGGCGTCACGGACGATCTCCTCGGTGTAGCGGGTCTCCCCGGGCGCGACCGCACCACCGCCTCCGAAGCATCCGCAGTCGATGGCCAGCCCCCGCGCCGCCGCCGAGGCGACCCCGGCGATGAACGCAGCCATCAGCACCGCCGAGACCACCGCGGTCACCCGGGTGGCGAGCCCCACGACCAGCAGCAATGCCAGCCCGATCTCGAACCAGGGCAGCACCGCGGCGACCGGCCCGACGAGCGCTCCGGGCAGCAGCGAGTAGGCGCGGACGGCGACCTCGGTGCCGAGGGGGTCACCGGCCTTGGCGATCCCGGACCAGCCGAACACGACGGCCAGACCGAGCCGGACGGCGAGTGACACCCAGCGCCACCACGGGCGAGGGTGGCCGCCGGCGCCGTCCTCGGCCCCGGCACCGCCGTCGTGAACATCACGTCCCGGCCCGCTCTCCGGCCGGGTCGGGGGGTTCGGCGCCGGTCGCTGCGTCGGTGATGGTTCCACCTGGTCACGGTAGCCCGGCGAAGCTCCACGGGCCGGTCGGTGCGGCGGTTCCCCGGTCGCGTTCCCGCTCGCGGGTCGGAATCGACCGTGTACACGACTGCCGCACGGATGCCGTTCGTGCGCACGGGGATTCGATCCGACCGGATGTCGTCGCGTTCTCCACTTGGACACGGGCCGCGCGCCCGGCATAGTGACCGCCATGGTCAACGGTCAGCCGAAATCCCGGCGACATTTCGGTGAACCCGCGATGAACGGTTCGTCCGGGACGCCGGTGCCCGGGTGAGCACCACGCTCTTCGTCGTGATCGTCGTGGTCGTGACGGCGTTGATGTTCGATTTCACCAACGGCTTCCACGACAGCGCGAACGCGATGGCCACGTCGGTGGCGACCGGCGCGCTGAAGCCCAGGACGGCGGTCCTGCTCGCGGCGGTGCTCAACGTCGTCGGGGCGTTCCTGTCCACCGAGGTCGCCAAGACGATCTCGGGCGGACTGGTCAACGAGTCGTTCGTGACCCCGGCGATGGTGTTCGGGGGACTCGTCGGCGCCATCCTGTGGAATCTGCTCACGTGGTTGTACGGCCTGCCGTCCAGTTCCTCACATGCCCTGTTCGGTGGCCTGATCGGCGCCGTGCTGGTGGGAGCGGGCACCGCCGGCGTGAACTTCTCCGTGGTGATCTCCAAGATCCTGCTGCCGGCGATCGTGGCGCCGCTCGTCGCCGGCGTCGCCGCGGGCCTGGCCACCGCACTCGCGTACCGGATCACCGGCAACCAGAACAAGCGCACCCGACGCGGCTTCAAGAGCGGCCAGGCCGTCACCGGCTCCCTCGTCGCGTTGGCCCACGGCACCTCCGACGGTCAGAAGACGATGGGCGTCATCACGCTCGTGCTCATCACCGCCAACTACCAGGACGCGGGCACCGACCCCCAGTGGTGGGTCATCCTGACCGCCGGCCTGGCCATCGGCCTGGGCACCTACTCGGGCGGCTGGCGCATCATGCGGACCCTGGGCAAGGGTCTCGCCGACATCGAGCCCGCCCAGGGCTTCGCGGCCAACGCCTCGTCCACCGCCACCATCCTCGCCTCCTCGCACCTGGGCTTCGGGCTCTCCACCACCCACGTCTGCTCCGGGTCCGTGTTGGGCTCGGGCGTGGGCCGCGCGGGCGGCACCGTCCGTTGGGGCACCGCGGGCCGGATGGGCCTGGCCTGGCTGCTCACGCTGCCGGCCGCCGCGGTGGTCGGCGGCCTCGCCGCCTGGATCGCCATCACCGGGCCGGTGGGGGTGGCGATCGTCCTCACCCTGCTCGTCGCCGGATCGGCCGTCATCTGGGTCATCTCCCGCAAGACCGCGGTCGACCGGCACAACGTCAACGAGATGCCCGAGGTCGAGGTGCTCGGCGAGTACCGGACGAAGAAGGAGCGCAAGCGGGCGCTCAAGGAGCGGCAACGCCAGCGCCAGCCCTCCCTCACCGAGCACGGGGGTCCGTCGTGAAGATCGACTGGTCGGCCCTGGGTCTGGTCAGCGTCGTGTCGCTGGTGGCCACCGTGCTCGTGGTCGGGGTCGCCGCCTGCGGCATCCGCGCGCTGGACGTCGCCGTCGAGCACGAGAAGCTCGGACGACCCGCGGCCGGGCTCCGCGCCGCCGGCCGGCTCTGCATCGGCGTCGCCGGCCTGGCGGTGCTGTTCGGCATCTACCTGATCGTGCCCGCACTGCACTGAGCCGTCCGGGTCCGGGGGCTCAGTCCCGCGGCCGCAGCGACAGCCGCCGCAACAGCTGGGCGTTGGCCGCCACCACGACCGTCGAGACGCTCATCAGGACGGCGCCGACCGCGGGTGGCAGCACCACTCCCGCGGGTGCGAGGACGCCCGCGGCCAGCGGCACCATGACCACGTTGTAGCCGGTCGCCCAGGCCAGGTTCTGTCGCATGGTGCGGTAGCTCGCGCGGGACAGCGCGATCACCCCGAGCACCGACCGCGGATCGTCGGACGCCAGCACCACCCCGGCCGACTCGACGGCGACGTCCGTCCCGGCGCCGATCGCGATACCGACGTCGGCGCGGGCGAGCGCCGGCGCGTCGTTCACCCCGTCACCGACCATCGCCACCCGACGCCCCCGGGCCTGCAGCGCCGCCACCGCCCCGTCCTTGTCGGCCGGCAGCACCTCGGCGACGACCTCGTCCACGCCGACGGACCGGCCCACCGCGTCGGCCACCGGCTGGGCGTCCCCGCTGATCAGCACCGTGCGGACCCCCCGCGCGCGCAGTTCACGGACCGCCGCCACCGACTCGGGACGCACCTCGTCGGCCAGGGCCAGCACCCCGGCGGGAACACCGTCGCGCAGCACCGTCAGGACGGTGCTGCCGTCGGCCGCCCACCGGTTCGCCGCGGTGGCGAGGGTGTCCGGCAGCGTCACGCCCAGGTCGCGCAGCATGCCCGGTCCTCCCACGGAGATCCGGCGGCCGCCGACGTCGGCCGACACCCCCCGGGCGGTCGTCGCCCGGAAGTCCGACGCCGCCGGGAGCGGCGCCGGGGCCGCGGCGACCACCGCCCGGGCCAGCGGGTGTTCGCTGTCGGCCTCCGCCGCGGCGGCCTCCCGCAGCAGCGCGTCGGTGTCGCCGTCGGTCGCGACGGCGCCGGTGACGGCCGGTGTCCCGCGGGTGAGCGTGCCGGTCTTGTCGAACAGGACCGTGTCCACAGTCCGCATCCGTTCCAGTGCCAGCCGGTCCTTGACCAGGATGCCGGCGCGGGCCGACACCGTGGTCGAGATCGCCACCACCAGCGGGATCGCCAGCCCCAGCGCGTGTGGGCAGGCGATGACGAGCACGGTGACCGTCCGCTCCACCGCCTCCTGCGGATCTCCCAGCATCAGCCACACGACGAAGGTCAGCAGGCCGGCCACCGCCGCGAACCAGAACAGGGCACCCGCGGCCCGGTCGGCCAGGGCCTGCGCCCGCGACCGCGACGACTGCGCCTGCTCGACGAGGCGGCGGATGCCGGCCAGCGCGGTCCGCTCACCCACCGCGTCGACGACGAGGCGTAACGACGCGTCGGTGGCGACCGTGCCGGCCACCACACGCCCGCCGACGGCTCGGTGCACGGGCCGGGACTCCCCGGTGATCATCGACTCGTCGACGTCCGCGGCACCGTCGACGACGACGCCGTCCGCGGGCACCCGACCGCCGGGGCGCACCAGCACCAGGTCGCCGGGAGCCAGCGCCGCCAGCCCGACCACCTCGACCGTCCCGTCCGGGCGGAGGCGTTCCGCCTGGTCCGGGAGCAGCGCGGCGAGGGCGTCCAGCGCCCCCGAGGCCTGCCCCAGCGCGCGCATCTCCAGCCAGTGGCCCAACAGCATGATCACCACGAGAAGGGCGAGCTCCCACCAGAAGTCGAGCTCCACGCCCCCCACACCCAGGGTGGTGGCCAGGCTCGCACCGAAGGCCACGGTGAGGGCCGTCGCGACCAGCAGCATCATGCCGGGCCTGCGTACCCGGATCTCGTCCACCGCTCCGGCGAGGAACGGCCGCCCCCCGTACAGGTACACCGCGGTACCCAGGACCGGCGCGACCCATCCGGTGCCGGGCGGGAGGTGGTACCCGAGCAGGTCGGCCACCATGTGGCTGAACCCCACCACCGGCACCGCGAGCGCCAGGCTCCACCAGAAGCGGTCCCGGAACTGCGCCGCGTGGTCGGTGTGGTTCCCGTGGCCGGCGTGGTGCCCGCGGTCTCCGCGGCCGGCACGGTCTGCGTGCGCTCGGTGGCCGACGCCGTCGGTGAGGTTCCCGTGGCCGGCGTGATCGGTGTGACCGGCGGACTCCTGCCCGGCGATCCCGGCGTACGCCGCCGAATCCCCGTCGAGCCGCGTCCGGGGCGATCCCCCGGCCTGGTCGGTGTGGTCGGTGTGGGTCTGTGAGTGCACCGTTCCTCCTCCGTCGGGCCGCCCGCCGGCGACCATCCACAGATATACCCCCTGGGGGTATCAACGCAAGGCCGTCGGAGGATGTTCCACCGACCGGTGGACCTGCCCCGCACCGACGACCGGAAGCCGCCGGACCCACCGACGACGAAGCGCCCGCCGGGCGGTGCACCAGCCCGCACCGCCGACCGGAAGCCGCCGGACCCGCCGACGACGAAGCGCCCGCCGGGCGGTGCACCGACCCGCACCGACGACCGGAAGCCGGCGGACCCACCGACGACGAAGCGCCCGCCGGGCGGTGCACCAGCCCGCACCGACGACCGGAAGCCGGCGGACCCGCCGACGACGGAGGGCCCGGTCGGGCGGTGTTCCCACCGCCCGACCGGGCCCTCCGAGACGTGCGCCTACCGGCGCATCCTGGTACCTACTGGAACAGCAGATCGAGCACGATCACCGACGCGGGCGAACCGGACGCGGCGTCCGCCGGGATCTGCAGCATGACGCGGCTGCCGACCGGGATGCCGATCAGCCCGGCGAGCTGCGGGGTCTCCGCGGCGACCGGGATCGACTGCGGTCCCTCGTTCTCCCAGCTGGCCGCCTGCTGCGCACCCTGCCAGTCCCACACGCCGTACTGGGCGTACACGTCGCCCGCGACGACCGGGGCGCCGGTGCCCTGGGCGATGACCGTGGTCTTAACCTCGGTCGGCTCGGCCAGACCAGCCGGGATGGTCAGCGTCGGGGCGGCACCGAGGTCGCCGCCGACCTGGGGGCCGGCGGGGTCCTGCGGCTGCGGCGCGGCGTCGGCCTGGCCGAAGACGGTCTTGCCCAGGGAGTTGACGATGTCGATGACGAACACCAGGGTGTCGGTGCCGGTGATGTCGGGGGCGCGGCCGGTGGTGCCGTACCCGTCCGACGGCGACAGGGTCAGCAGCACGCGGGAACCGACCTTCATGCCGACGAGGCCGACGTCCCAGCCCTTGACGACCTGGCCGACGCCGATCGGGAAGACGCTGGGCTTGCCGCGGTCGTAGGAGTTGTCGAACGGCGTGGTGCCGCCCCACACCTCACCGAGGTAGTTCGCGACCAGCTGGTCACCGGTCTGCACCTCGGGCCCGGTGCCCTCGACGAGCACCTGGCGCTGCAGCCCGGGCGGCGGCGTCTCGCTCGGGAAGGTGAACGTCGGCTTCTCGCCGAAAGCGCCCGTGGCGGTGGGCATCTCGGCCGCGGTCGCGGTGCCGACGGCGGTGGCGGCCGGAGTGGCCGGGCCGGCGACGTCGGCTGTCGGGCTGGTGTTGACCGCCGCGACGGGTTCGGCGGTGCCGCCGCACGCGGCGAGCAGGACCAACGGGACAGCGACGAACAGGGACCGGATGCGCATGAATTCCTCAGGACGGACGACGATCGACGGTTGCCACCGTACCGGCCGTGGCTGTGTCACGGCAGCCACCGGATCGGTCACCCACGGCAACCACATCCGTCGCACAGGGAGCCGTCGATGAACATCGGGTGTCCCGGAGTCGCCGTGGTACACGCACCCCACCGGCCCTCCTAGGCTGTTCAGGTGGTCGCCAACAGCAAGGTCTTCGCCGCCCAGCTCGACGGGCTGCCCGTGTACGGTCCGGGCGGCGAGTCGATCGGCAAGGTGCGCGACCTCGTCGCCGCCGTCCGGGTGGACAAACAGGCGCCCCGCGTACTGGGGATCGTCGTCGAGCTGCCCAACCGGCGGCCCATCTTCGTCCCCATGCTGCGGGTCAACAGCATCGAGGCGCACGCGGTGTCGCTGGCCCGCGGTTCGGTGTCGCTGCGCCGCTTCGAGCAGCGCCCGACCGAGGTGCTGCTGCTGGCCCAGTTGATCGGCACCAAGGTCACCGTGGCGACCACCCAGGCGGGTGTGGTCATCGTCGACGCCGGCCTGGAGCAGTCGCGCACGCGGGACTGGCTGGTCAACCGGGTGGCGGTGCGCGCGCGCACCCCGTTCCTCGGCCGCCGCGGCAACGTCACGGTCGTCGGCTGGAACGACGTCCGTGGCGTGGACTTCCACTCCCTGACCGGTACCGCGCAGGGCACCCACCAGTTGCTGACCAGCCTGGAGACCATGCGCGCCGCCGATGCCGCCGGTGTGTTCCGCGACCTGGACGACGAACGCCGCCACGAGATCGCCGACGCGCTCAACGACGAGAAGCTCGCCGACGTCATCGAGGAGCTGTCCGAGGACGACCAGATGGACGTGCTGACCCACCTCGACGAGGCCCGGGCCGCCGACATCCTGGAGGCGATGGACCCCGACGACGCCGCCGACCTGCTCAGCGAGCTGCCCAAGGGCGTCTCGGAGCGGCTGCTGGAGCTGATGGAGCCCGAGGAGTCCGCGCCGGTCAAGCGGCTCATGCAGTACTCCTACGACACCGCCGGCGGTCTGATGACCCCGGAGCCGGTGATCGTCAGCCCGGACGCCACCATCGCCGAGGCACTGGCCCGGGTCCGCGCCCCCAACCTGACGCCGGCGCTGGCCTCGATGGTGTTCGTCTGCCGGCCGCCCCAGGCCACCCCGACCGGACGCTACCTGGGCTGCGTGCACACCCAGCGGCTGCTGCGGGAGTCGCCGTTCGACCTGGTGGCGGGAGCGTTGGACACCGACATGGCCAGGCTCGCCCCGCAGGCCCGGATTCCCGAGGTGACGCGGTTCTTCGCCGCCTACAACCTGGTCTGCGCGCCGGTCGTGGACGACGAGAACCACCTGCTGGGAGCGGTCTCGGTCGACGACCTGCTCGACCATCTGCTGCCCGACAACTGGCGCGACGACGACACCGCGCTGGACGCCGACGTGATCGGGGCGCACGGTGGCTGAGCCGACCCGGCGGCGCCTGGACCAGCCGCGCACCGTCACCAAGTGGCGTCCGCAGATCGACCCGGACTCCTTCGGCCGCACCTCCGAACGCCTGGCCCGGTTCCTGGGTACCGGCAAGTTCCTGTTCTGGCAGTCGATGATCGTCATCGCCTGGATCACCCTCAACATCACCGGGTGGATCGGGCAGTGGGACGCCTATCCGTTCATCCTGCTCAACCTGGCGTTCTCGACCCAGGCGGCGTACGCGGCACCCCTGATCCTGCTCGCGCAGAACCGCCAGGACGACCGCGACCGGATCTCGCTCGAGGAGGACCGCAGCCGCGCTCTGCAGACGCGGGCCGGCACCGAGTACCTGGCCCGCGAGATCGCCGCCCTGCGCGTCGCCATCAACGAGGTGGCCACCCGTGACTACCTGCGCGGTGAGCTCGAGAAGCTACGGACCGATCTGGAGGACCTGAGCGAGAAGGTGACCGGCGAGCCGGCCGAACCGCCGGCGGCGACGCCGCGGAAGGCGGGCAAGCAGAAGGCCCGGACCGACCGCGACCGGGAACGGGACCGCGCCCAGCGTGACCGCGAGCGGGAACGGGAGCGGGAACGCCGCCGGGAACGCGACCGCGCCGCCACCGCAGCCGGGCCGGCCGACTCGTGACCCCCCGCATCACGCTGCTCACCGGCGCCGACATGCCCGTCCCCGACGACGAGACCGTGCACCTGGTCGCGGCTCTGGACCGCGCCGGGGTGCAGGCCCGGATCGCCGTCTGGTCCGACGAGGAGGCGATCACCGACCCCGGTGATCTCGTCGTCGTCCGCACCACCTGGGACTACACGTTCATGCCCGACCGGTTCCTCGCGACACTGCCGCGCTGGGGGGCGACGCTGCAGAACCCGTTCCCGGTCATCGAGCGGAACGTCCGCAAGCGGTACCTGCTCGCCCTCGCCGACGCCGGAGTGCCGGTGGTGCCCACCCGGCTGCTCACCGCCGGCGAGACCCTCGGCGCGGCAACGGGTCGCATCGTGCTCAAGCCCGAGATCGCTGCCGGCGCGGACGGGATCGGACTCTTCGACGCCGACGATCCCGCGGCGGCAGCGCATCTGCAGGACCTCCATCGGCGCGGTGACGTGCTGCTGCAGCCGTACCTGGAATCGGTGCAGGACGGCGAGCGGTCGCTGGTGTACCTGGGCGGGGAGTACTCGCACGCGGTCCGCAAGGTGCCGGCGGACGGCGACTTCCGGGTGCAGCTCGAGCACGGCGGCACCACGATCCCGTACGTCCCCACACCCGCGGAGCGGCGGCTCGCCGAGGCGGCCCTGGCCGAGGTCGGGCACGACCTGCTGTACGCCCGGGTCGATCTCGTGGCCACGCCGGACGGTCCGCTGCTGATGGAGCTGGAACTGATCGAGCCCGACCTGTTCCTCGGTCACGCCGACGGCGCCTTCGACCGTTTCGCCGCGGTTCTCGCCGCGGCCGCACGGTGACGCGGGTCCTGGCCGCCCCGGACAAGTTCCGGGGTACGGCGACCGCACCCGAAGCGGCGGCCGCGATCGCGGCCGGGGTCGGGGACGCGGGCGGCAGCTGTGTGCGGCACCCGTTGGCCGACGGCGGCGAGGGCACCGTCGACGCCTTCGGCGGCGCCAACCGGTGGTCGGAGGTCGCCGGCCCGGCCGGCCGGCCGGTGCGGGCCGGCTGGCGGCTCACCGACGAGGGCGACGCCGTCCTGGAGATGGCGGCGGCCTCGGGCCTGGTGGCGGCGGGCGGCGCCGACCGCAACGACCCGTGGGATGCCACCACCGCCGGCACCGGCGAGCTGATCCTGGCGGCGACCGCGGCGGGTGCACGGCGCATCATCGTCGGTCTCGGTGGCTCCGCGACCACCGACGGCGGCTGGGATGCCCTGGAGGTGCTGCGGCAGCACCCCCGCTGGCAGGACCCGGCGAGCCGCCCCGAGCTCGTCGTGTGCTGCGACGTCACCACCGCCTTCGTCGACGCGGCCGCGGTCTTCGGTCCACAGAAGGGCGCCGACCCCGACACCGTGTCCCGCCTGGCCGACCGGCTGCGAGCCCTGCAGGACCGCTACCGGGACGAGTTCGGCGTCGACGTCTCGGCGTTGCCCGGCGCCGGCGCGGCGGGCGGCCTGGCCGGCGGGCTCGCCGTCCTGGGCGCCCGGCTGGCCCCCGGTTTCGACCTCGTCGCCGACGTCACCGGCTTCGACACCGCCCTCAGCGAGGCCGATCTGGTGATCACCGGCGAGGGTCATCTGGACGCGGGGTCCTACGACGGCAAGGTCGTCGGTGGGGTGCTGCACCGGGCCCGCGGCCGCGGCGTGCCGGTGGTGGCGGTGGTCGGGCGGCAGACCCGCTCCGATCGGGACGACGAGGACCTGACGGTTCTGGAGCTGGTGTCCTTCGTCGGCGCCGACGCCGCGATCGGGGACACCACGGCGTCGATCCGCCGGGTGGTCGCGGAGTACCTGGCCGGCTGATCAGCGGCTCGGGGCGTCGAACCGGGCGCGCCTCGCGGCCCGGCGCAACACGGTCAGCACCGCCGGTCCCAGCACGGAGATCGCGACGACGTTCGTCAGGGCGCGGCCGGTGTCCCACCCGGCCGTGGAGGTGATGAGGGTGTAGACCACGAAGCGGTGCAGGTTCTCCCCCGGCGACGCCCCCGGAAGGTAGGCCAGACCCGGGGTGTCGAAGCCGGCGCTGACCGCGAACGGCCACGACGAGAGGTTCATCAGCAGGCCGAACGCGTACGCCGCCAGCACGCCGTACAGGGCCAGCATCACGATCTCGGCGACGCCGCGGACCCGTCGCGGCAGCAGCCCGGCGCCCATCCCGACCCACGCCGCCGCCAGCATCTGGAACGGCAGCCACGGCCCCACCCCGGCGGTCAGCAGGGCCGAGGCGAACAGCGAGGTGATGCCGAGCATGAACCCGAACCCGGGTCCGAAGACCCGGCCGGACAGGATGAGCAGGAAGAACACCAGCTCGATGCCGGCGGTGCCGGCACCCAGCGGCCGCAGGGCGGCGTTCACCGCGGACAGCACACCCAGCATCGCCAGCGTGGTGGCGCTGAGCCCCCCGTCGGACAACTGGGCCACCACCAGCAGCACCAGCACCGGCAGCAGCGCCACCACGACGAACGGCGCCTGGGCGTCCTGCACGGCGGTCGGCGCGTTCCCGATCAGCAGCGGCCAGCCGAACAGCAACAACCCGGCGACGGTGGCCGCGGTCAGCACCACCGCCGAGCGCACCCCCAGCGGCCAGGCACGGATCCCGCTCATGACAACGCCTTTCTGACCTGCTCGACGGTCAGCCACGGTTCCGGGTGCAGGACCCGGGCCACCTGCGGCGCGAACGCCGGGGAGGCGGCGATGACGTCCGCGGTGGGTCCGTCGGCGACGATCTCACCGGCCGCCAGCACCATCACGCGGTCGGCGTAGCGGGCCACGAACTCGACGTCGTGGGTGGCGACCAGCAGGGTGGTGCCGGCGTCGGCGAGTTCGGCCAGGACGTCGACCAGCGCCGCCTTGGCGCGGTAGTCCAGCCCGCGGGTCGGCTCGTCGAGGAGCACCAGGGCCGGCGCGGCGGTGAGCTGGACGGCCAGCGCCAACGCCAGCCGCTGACCCTCCGAGAGGTCGCGCGGGTGGGTGCTGTCGGCGATCCCCGGGGCGAGCCGGTCCAGCAGGGTGCGACAGGTCCCGTCGGGGACCTGCTGTTGACGCTCGGCGGTCCGGCACTCGGCGCCGACGCTGTCCAGGTAGAGCAGGTCGGCGGCCGTCTGCGGCACCAGTACCACCTGGGCGTCCCGGTCGACCGGGACGCCCCGTACCGTCACCCGTCCCGCCGTGCGGCGGCCGACACCGGTGAGGGACCAGAGCAGGCTGGATTTCCCGGACCCGTTGCGCCCCATCAGGGCCACCCGCTCCCCCGTCCGCAACGTCAGCGTCAGGTCGTGGACGGCGGTGCGCTCCCCGTAGCGGACGGTGAGACCGGCCGCGGTCAGCAGGGTCGCGCCGACGGACGCGGTGCGCTGCGGCGGACGGCGACCGGCCAGCCGGTCCCGCAGCGGCGTCGCGCGGCGCCGGGCGTCCCGGATGGACAGGGGAAGCGGCGACCAGCCGGTCAACCGGCCGAGTTCGACCAGCGGTGGCGCCACCGGAGCGTCGACCATCAGACGGGCCGGGTCACCCGCCGCGATCGTGCCGTCCCCGGCCACCAGCACCAGCCGGTCGGCGTACTGCAGCACCCGCTCCAGCCGGTGTTCGGCCATCACGACGGTGACCCCGAGGTCGTGGACGAGGCGCACCACCGCCGCGACGACCTCCTCGGCGCTGGTCGGGTCCAGCGCGCTGGTCGGCTCGTCCAGCACGAGCACCCGGGGGCCGGCGGCGAGCACCGCGGCGATGGCCACCCGCTGCTGCTGGCCGCCGGAGAGCGTCCGGAGCGCACGGTCGCGCAGATCGGCGATACCGAGCAGGTCCAGCGTCTCCTCGACGCGGGTGCGCATCGTCGACGGCGGCAGCCCGAGCTGCTCCATGCCGTAGGCGAGCTCCTCCTCGACCACGTCGGTCACGAAGCCCGCGAGCGGGTCCTGCCCGACGACCCCGACGCTGGCGGCGAAGTCGCGTGGCGGGTGGTCGGCGGTGCGCAGGCCGGCCACGGTGACCGTCCCGGTGAGGACGCCGCCGGAGAAGTGCGGCACCAGGCCGTTGAGCAGCCCGAGCAGCGACGACTTGCCGGAGCCGGTCGGGCCCGCGACGACGACCAGCTCCCCCTCGGGGATGTCGAGGTCGACCCGGTGCAGGACCGCGGGGCCGTCGTCGGTGTACCGCAGGGTGACGTCGTCCAGCCGGATCACCATCGGAACGCCCCCGCCGGCAACGCCGGGATCACTGCGACCAGCAGTCCGAGCGCGGCCGTCACCGGCAGGGCCGGCCACATCAGCGGGTTCGCGCTCGGGTACAGCTGCGCGGGGGATGCGGCGAACACCGCGGCGGCGGCCACCGCGCCAGTGCCGGCCACCAGCCACTCCCGTCCGCGCCACGGGTCGGGACGGTACCGGGAACGGTGCACCCGGGCGCCGGCCAGCCGGAACCCCAGCGCGCCGACGACGACCCCCGCGATCGCCACCGGGGTGCCCAGCCACCAGGGGCTCTGGGCGTCGAGCAACCCGTAGGCCCCGATCGCCACGCCGCCGACGCCGGCCAGCAGGCAGGCCGACGTGAGCCGGCGGCGCTCCGATCCGGCCGGTGACCGGCCGTAGCCCCGGGAATCCATCGACGCGGCGAGCAGCAGCGACCGGTCGAGCGCGTCGGTGAGCACCGGGACGACCACCGTCCGCAGCCGGTGACGCCGGGTCCGTGGACCGCGCCGCAACGCCTGGGCGCGGCGGACCCGGCCGACCGCCTCGACCAGCTGCGGGAACACCGACACGCTCACCACCAGCACGGTGCCCACCTCGTACAACGCCGACGGCATCGCGGCCAGCAGCCGTTTCGGATTGGCCAGCGCGGCGGCCGCGCCGACACAGACGATCATCGTGGCCAACCGCAGTCCGTCGTAGAAGCCGGCGAGCAGTGCCTCCGCCGACACCTCGCCGAGCAGGCTGACGCCGGCCGCGGCCTCGGGCAGTGCGATCTCCGGGAGGGTGAACAGCACGGTGGGTCCGGCGCCGGCCGTGAGCATCCGGAAGGTGACGCGCAGCACGACCACGAGCGCGGCGACCGCCAGGTACCAGCGGAACCCGACCGCCCACGGGGCGGCGGTGCGGCGGGCGGCGACCACCAGTCCGGCGATCGCGATGATGAGGCCCAGCAGCAACGGGTTGGTGGTGTGGCTGGCCGCGGCGGCCAGCGTCAGCGACCACAGCCACCAGGCGCCCGGATGGGTCGCCCGGCGTCGTGTCCAACTGTCCGCCATCGAGGGTCAGTCGTCGTCGCGGGTGGCCCGGCGCCGGTGGATCAGCACGGTGCCGACGACGAGCACGGCGATGAGCACGGCGCCGGCGAGCGCGACCAGCGCGGCGTCACCGGAGTCGTCGGGGGTGAGATCCGCAGCATCAGCGGCGTTGTCGAGGGTGGTGGCTCCGGCGTTCGGCGTCCCCGTGGCCGTTCCGGTGGACGACGGATCCGTGGCGGCCGACGTCGACGACGCTGATCCTTCACCGGGAGGCGAGGTCCCGGCGACCGGCGGGGTGGACGACTCCGTGGGTGGGGTGGCGGCGGGGTCGACCGCCGTGGTGCCGGGCGCCGGGTCCACCGTGCCCGGCGCCGGGTCGGCGGTGCCCGGCTCCGGGTCGGCGCTGTCGGGGGGCGGGGTGCGCGAGGTGGTGGCCGGTGACGTCGTGCTCCGTGACGGAGTCGTCGGGGCGGGGGCCGGAGCAGGTGCGGGCGCGGGGGCCGGGGCAGGTGCCGGAGCGGGGGCCGGAGCAGGTGCCGGTGCGGGGGCGGGGGCGGGTTCCGGATCGGGCTGTGGTGCGGGCGCCTGGACCTCGGGTGGCACCTCGACGGCCGCGGCGGCGACCGGGGCGTAGCCGGGCGGCGAACCGCTACCCCGCCCGAAGACCCACCCTTCGAAGCCGCCGGGCTGCACCCGGCTGGAGGTGAGTCCGTTGCTGCTGTAGGTCCAGTTCCCGTCGCCGCTGGACTGCCAGTACGCCCAGGAGGCGTCGGCGGGCGGGGTGTCGACGCAGGACTCGGTGTAGTCCGCGTCCTTGGTGGTGCCGACGCTCTCGGCGATGGTCGGACGGCCGTTGAGCCGGCAGAGGAACCCCGGCTGGGTCGTCGGTGGCGACCACGAGAAGCCCGCGGCTTCCAGGGCCCTGCTCCCCCGGGATGCCGAAGTCAGTCCAGTGGCGCAGCCGACCTGGATGCCGCCGCCGAGGCGGCCGTAGTCGACGACGACGGTGACACCGTCGGCACTGGTGCAGCCGCTCCCGCGAGCGGCGGTGGCCGTGCCCGGCGCGAACGTCCCGAGCAGCACGCAGAGGACCCCGACGAGGGCGGCGACCCGGCCGGGTCGCCGCCCGGTGGCTGCGGTGCGGATCGGCATCAGTGCCGGCGGGGTGCCCGGGTCCGGCGGCCCGCGACGACGAGGCCGGCGCCGGCGACGAGCAGGAGTGCGGCGATCCCGAGCTCGGTACCGGTCCGGTCGGTGACGCCGGTGGACGCCAGCGCCGGAGCGGTGGTCTTGACCGGGGTGCGGGTAGTCGACGGGGTCGTGCTCGTGGTCACCGGAGCCGCCGCGGAGGCGGTCGTCGGCTGCGCGGAGGTGGTCGGGGCCACGGGCTCGGTGGTCGGGGCCACGGGCTCGGTGGTCGGAACCACGGGCTCGCTCGTCGGGTCGGTGGGCTCGGTGACCGGGGCCTCACAGGTGGCGGCGGCGGGCAGCGCGTCCTCGGCGCCGGCGGCGGTCAGGTCGGCCAGTGCGGGAGTGCCCAGGCCGAGCACGGCCTGCACGGAGGCGTACTGCCACTCGCCCAGGTTGCCCTCGTCGAGGCCGAACTCGGCGGCGTCGGCCAGGCCGGCCGGGGTCCAGGCGATGGCGCCGACCTCGGCCGGGGTCAGCGCGGTGTCGACGAGGGTGTCGCAGGTGACCTGCAGCCCGCCGATGAAGCCCGCGGCGGCGGTGGCGGCGTCGGCAGCCCCCACGGCGGCGAAGGCGTTGCCGCCCAGACCGGTCGAGTTCGTGTTGCCACCGAGATCACCGGCGGTGCCCTGCTGCGCGCTCAGCCAGGCGGTGGCCGTCGCGACGGTCGCGTCGTCGCCGGTCAGGCCGCCGGCCAGCAGGCCCTCGACGGCCAGGGCGGTGTAGTCGGGGTCGGCGGAGGTGCACGGATCGGCGTCGTAACCGAAACCGCCCGCGTTCGCCCCCTCGGCGCACTGCTGGGCGGCCAGCCAGCTCAGCGCGGTGGCCGGAGCACCCGCTTCGGTGCGACTCAGCGCGATGAGCGCGTAGGCGTGCCGGAACGGGTCGTCGGCGGTGCCGAACGAGCCGTCGGCGTTGAGGGTGGAGCGGAGTTCGCCGAGGAGGTCGCGGGTGCCGCCGGCACCGTCCGGGAAGGCCGCGGTGTCCACGCCGGCGATCTGCAGGGCCAGCGCGAACTTGGCGATCTGCGCGAACTTCGCGGGCGCCTCGGCTGCTGTCCCGACGTAGGCCGACCCGGACGCGAGCAGCGCGGCGGCGGAGCGGTCGATGGTGTCGCCACCGACACCGGCCGCGGCCAGCGCGTAGACCGCGTCCACGGTCAATCCGGGCGAGCCGTTGATCAGGCCGTCGCCGGCCTCCAATTGACGGCCGATCCAGCCGGCGACCGCGGTGGCGCTGCCCTGGGCGGGGCCGTAGGCGGGCACCTCGACCGGGGTGTTGTCGCGAGCCGGCAGCGCGGTCAGGTCGAGGCGGGGCGGCGCGCTGGTCGTGCCATCACTGAGGCTGTAACCGATCGTGCTACCCACACCCACCGGTCCGCCGCTCAGCCCGACCTGGGCGAACGCCCACTCGTCGGTCGGCGCTCCAGCCGGCTGACCCTCTGCGTTGGACAGCCACGACGACCAGTAGGGCCCGGGGAACGCGAAACAGTCGTCGGCATTGGCTGCGACCCCGTCGATGGCGCACAGGTAGGGTCCGCTGAAGTCCTGCGTGGTGACCTCGAAGCCGGCCGCCTCCATCGCATCTCCGAGGGACTCCTGCGGACCCGCCGCGCAGCCGACGACGAGCTCGTCCTCGGCGGGCGCGAAGTCCACGACGACGGTGACGCCCTCGTTGACGCCGCAGGCGGTGCCGGTGACGGTCGGTGCGGCGGAGGCGGACTGCACCAGCATCAGCGAGCTCAGTCCGGCGGTGGCGGTGACGAGGGTGACGGCAGCGAGCCGGCGGATCGACATACGGGCCTTTCGGGCGCGGGCGGAGCGCCGGCAGGCTCGAAGTAGGGCGTCCGACGGAGCGCAGCATGCATCGCACCGGGACGACGGGACCCGAGCTCCGCCCTGCAATCCGCGACAGGGATGGAGCGTCACTCACATCCGGGAAGGCGATCCGACTCACGGCCCTGGGGCCGACCACGGTTGCGCGACAGTGCCGGAATCCGACCGGCTTCCCCTGCCCGGGGTGGAACAACGCCGCTGAGCGTATCCCACGCTCACAGCCGATTCCGACCCTGCCCACATCCGCCCCCCACGAGCGTGCCGTGCCCGAGTTGGTACCGGCGCGTCGGTCGTCGTGGACCGGGATCGGGACCGTCCTGGTTCGGCGGTCCGCGTATCCAGGCCGTCAGCGTGCCCACCGCGCTGCGCGGTGTCTCGCCGCACCCGGTGGCGACGCGCCGGGGATGCCGCGAACGTCGCCGTGCAGCGGCGTGGCTCCTCCACCCGCCGCGGTGAGGGCGGCACCGTGGTCCGGTCGCCGGTAGCCCGGCGGCCGACCGAGCCCGGGAAACACAACAGCCCCGGACCGGGGTCCGGGGCTGCTCTGCGCTGTGGAGGTGGCGGGAATCGAACCCGCGTCCAACGTTGCTTTCTGAGGGCTTCTACGTGCGTAGTCCACTAAGCCTCTACTCGACCCCATCGATCACGTGAACATGCCGATGTGACGGGCCCAGTCACTGTTTGATGTCCCATTCACCCGCGTGACCCGGCTGAACGGTGATCCCCCTAGTCGACGCCAGGATCCGGGCTGGGGGCAGGCCCGGTCTGACGGAGTCGCTACTCGCTCAGGCGGCGAGGGCGAACTCGCGCTGACTGTTGTCGGCGCTTGATTTTTTTGCGACGGGTGGTTAACGAGCTCATCGTCGCCTTCCTCGGCACGCTTCACCTCAGTCGACATCCGCTGTCGAAACCAATCACCCCCTGGGGGATGCCTGACCTCTTCAAGCCTTGCCATCCTACGTGGTGGACAACGGTGAAGGCCAGCCGGTTGTTCCCGGTGCTGCCGTCTCGCCCCGTGGCGGGCGTTTCCGGGTCGGCCGTCGCCGGCTACCCGAGCGCTCCGACGCTGGTCGGTCGCTGGGCCTGGCCCCCTCCGCGACAGGATCGACGTCTTCGCGACAGCTTCACGGAGGTGCAACCGTCGCGAAGCTGACGAACCCGTCTCGAAGCCGACCGAGAGCCTCCGGCACACAGCCTGGGCGGCCCTCCGGGTCAGCCCCAGCCTGCACCCGACCACTCGCGACACCCTCACCCACTTCGCGACAGGTCCACACATCCGCGACCGTCGCATCGCCGACGGACACGTCGCGAAGTGAACCGGGCAGCACCATTCCAGTCCGACCGTTGTCGGTGGGCCTCCCGGGGCGGCTGTCGCGCCCGCACTCGACCACTTCGCGACACCCTCACCCACTTCGCGACAGGTCCACACGTCCGCAACCGTCGCGAAGCCGACGGACACGTCGTGAAGTAACCGGGCGGGATCCGCCCGCGCCGCTCAGTCCACGGGCAGGCTGCGGGCCGGTGGAGCCGGCACCGTGACCGCTCCCAGCCCGTTGCAACCGTCGCGGAAAGAAGGCAGCGGCCGCGGAGCGACGTCGGGACAACGCCGGCCGTCCACCCATCCCGGGCACTCCGGGTCGGACGAAGCGCCCCGTCACGCCGCGGACAGCACCTCGACGCCGGTCAGGCGCGCGGACAGGTCGAACAGCTGGCGGGCCATCTCGTCGTCCCGGGCCGCCCGGCTCCGGCTCTCCAGCTGGGGTCCGTTCCTGCCCGGCCCGACGAAGCTGTCGCCGGGCAGGTCCTGCGTCGCGGCGTACAGGGTCGGGAGCGCGCCGTCCGCGGCCGAGGTCGCGACCAGGCTCGTCAGCGTGTTCAGTGGTCGGCCCAGGAAGCCGTCGAAATGCGAGGTCAGACCGGTGGCGGCGAAGCCCGGGTGTGCGGCGACCGCCCGGACCGGGCTGCCGGCCAGCTCGAGCCGTCGCTGCAGCTCGCTGGTGAACAGCAGGTTCGCGAGCTTCGACTGCCCGTAGGCCCCCCAGCGGTGGTAGCGCCGGCGTTCGGCGTTGAGATCGGTGAGGTGGATCCGCCCCATCCGGTGCGCCTGGGACGAGACGGTGACGACCCGGTCCGTGATGTGGGGCAACAGCAGTGCGGTGAGCGCGAAGTGCCCGAGGTGGTTGGTGCCGATCTGCATCTCGAAGCCGTCGGCGGTCTCCCCCTCGGGCACCGCCATGATCCCGGCGTTGTTGATCAACACGTCCAGTGGACCCGACCAGTCGGCGGCGAAGGCGCGGACCGAGGCGAGATCGGCGAGGTCCAGCCACCGGACCTCGAGATCACCGGTCATGGCTTCGGCGACCCGCTCGCCCTTGGCGATGTCGCGGACGGCGAGCACCACGCGGGCGCCGGCGCGGGTGAGCTCGGCGGCGTTGCGCTCCCCCAGCCCGCTGGAGGCTCCGGTGACGACGACGGTCGTGCCCTCCATCCGGTGGAGGTCGTGCGCGGACCAGGCGGGCCTGGGTGTGGCGGCGGTCATCGTCGTCCTGCTCTCGTTGTCGTCCCGGGGCGGATGCGCCCACGGGACCGACGAACGGTAGCGCCGATTCGTGCCCGCAGGTTCAGGCGCGGCTGCCCGGCGGCCCGACGACCAGCAACGCGGCGAAGATCAGCGCCACGGCGACGAGACCGATGAGGGCCATCCGACCGGGGTGGGCGAGCAGGGTCCGCAGCATCCGGTCGGCGGCGCCGGCGTCGGCGGGGTCGTTCCCGGGGGTCCGGCGCCAGTCGCCGTCGAGGCGTCCGCGCTTCTCGAGCCGGCGGTCCATCGGGATGGTGGCGAACGGCAGGATCGAGGTCGCCAGGGTGACCAGCAACAGCACGGCCGACCACCGCTGGTTGACGCCCACGACGACGGCGACGACCAGGTACAGCAGGAACACGAAGCCGTGGAGCCCGCCGCCGATCGTGACACCGAGGCCGCCGAGGTCGAAGACGTACTTGCCGAGCATTCCCAGGATCAGCAGCGTCCAGGTGACCGCCTCGGCGATCGCGACGGTGCGGAAGAGCCGGCGTGGGGTCCAGGTGTCGGTGGTGTTCATCGTCTCCGAGCCTAGGGCGACGGCCCGGGTGCGACCCTTCGCGGCGACGTGAGGTCGGTCGCTCAGCCGGCGGACTTCGGCAGCGTCTCGGGCGAGCGGAACCACAGCGGAACGGTCGCGAGCACGACCGCGGCACCGACCCCGAGAGCGACGCCGAAGCCGCTCGCGTCGACGAGCAGGCCGGCGACGACGGGACCGACGACCGCGCCGATGTCACCGGTCATCTGGTAGACCGCGAGCACCGAACCACCGGGTCGGCCGCCCATCACGTCGGCGACGACGGCCTGCTGGGCCGGGGTGATCAGGCCGGACCCGATGCCGCCGACGAGACACAGCGCGAGCAGCTCCCAGACCTGGCCGCTGATCCCGATGAGACCCAGGGAGGCCGCCGACACGACGAGCCCCAGGATCATCGGCGTCTTCCGGCCGACCTGATCGACCCAGCGACCGACGAAGGTGAGGACGGCGGCGTTGCCGATGGCGAAGACGGTCAGCGCCCAGCCGGCCATCGCCTCACCGGCGTCCAGGACCTGGACGACGAACAGCGGGATGAGGGCCATCCGGATGCCGAACACCGACCAGCCGACGGCGAAGTTGGACGACAGCGCGGCCTGGAAGGCGGGCAGCCGCAGCGTCTCCCGCAGGTCGACCTGCACGATGTCGGTGTTGCGCACCGGGTTCGGGATGTGCCGGAGCGAGACCTGCACGACCGCAGCGGCGATCACCAGCAGCACGCCGTAGGAGATGAACGGCGCCTTGATCGACCAGCCGGCGAGCAGGCCACCGATCAACGGCCCGGAGATGCCGCCGATGAGGAAGCCCGAGGCGTACATCGCCGAGGCGCGGCCGCGCAACGGCGCCGGCGTCACCCGCACCAGCAGGGCCAGGCCGGAGATGGTGAACATCGCCGACCCGATGCCGCCGGCGCTGCGGGCGATGAGCAGCCCGGAGTACCCCGGCGAGTAGGCGATGGCGATGCTGGAGGCGGCGACGATGAGGAGACCGGCGAGGTACAGCGGCCGCTCGGCGAGCCTGGCCAGCAGCTTCCCGGCGAAGGGCGAGAAGATCAACCGGGCGAAGGCGAAGGCGGAGATGATGACGCTGACCGCGGCGTTGGAGACCCCGAACCCGGAGGCGTAGGCCGGCAGCACCGGCGCGATCAGTCCGTAGCCGACGGCGACCAGGAACGCCGCCGCGACCAGCACGATGACTTCGCGCGGCAGGGTCGGCTTCTCGCCGGACGTCGGTGGCAGCGCCGCGTCCCTCACCGGGTCGGACGGGTCGAGCGGTGGTGGAGGCACTCGTTCGACACTACCCATCGAGCCGTGCACCGACCCGTGTTCACGCCACTGCACGGCCGGGCGGATAGCGACCCACGGCCCGCCCGGTGCACCGATTGGCTCCGGTTGCCGGTGACCGGCTGCAGACCTACGCTTCGCCGATCCCATTCATCCTTTGGAGGCAAAGATGTCACGTCCCCGTTCGATTCTGCTGGTCGGTGGCGCTGCGATCGGTCTGGCAATGGCGGCGAGCCCGGCGGCGCAGGCGGGAGAACCCGTCGGAGGGTGCAATCCGTCGACTGAACTTCGTACGGTCGCGTCGCTCCAGGAGGAGGCCAGCAACGCCGCCGATGCCTTCTTCGTGGCCACCGACAAGAACGGCGACGGCTACCTGTGCAACAAGTACCTGCCCGAGCCGCCAGCCGCCAAGGGGTTGGTTTTCGACAACTCGAAGAAGCTCCGCTGACGGCCGGACGGCATCACGCGCTGACTTCGTGACCGTCATCGGGTGCGAGTCGTACCGGCAGTAGGTTCGCCGGATGGGCTTCACCAAGGCGCAACTGGAAGAGTTCCGGGACACCACCGTCGACGATCTGGTCGGGCCGTCGGTGCGTCTGTTGTTCGTCGGGATCAACCCCGGGCTGTGGACGGCGGCCGTGCAGACGCACTTCGCCCGGCCCGGCAACCGCTTCTACCCGGCGTTGGTCGCAGCCGGGATCCTCGAGCGGCCGGTGGGCTACGTCGACGGCATGACTCCGGACGACCGCGCGTACCTGCTCGACCGGGGCATCGGCATCACCAACCTGGCGCACCGGGCCACCGCGCGGGCGGACGAGCTGACGCCCGAGGAGTTGCGGGCGGGCCGGCTGCAGCTCGAGCAGCTGGTCGCCCGGATCCGGCCGACGGTCGTGGCCATGGCGGGCATCACCGCCTACCGCGCGGCGTTCGGCCGCAACCGGGCCACGCCGGGACGCCAGCCGGAGACGTTGTCCGGGTCGATCCTGTGGGTGGTGCCGAACCCGAGCGGACTCAACGCCCACGACACCGCGGCCAGCCTCGCGGCGGCCTACCGGGAGCCGGCGATCGCCGCCGGGATCATCCGATCCGGTGAGTGACGACGCCGGGAGCGACCGCGGTGGCGGATGTCCCGGCGAAGAGCGGCACGGCGAGCGCCATCTCGACCCGGGTGCCGGAGCCCACCGCGATCGCGGCCACGGCGGTCAGCGGGAACCCGGTCACCGCCGGCGCCCGGGTGGGCACGGCGCCACCACGCCCGCCGCCGCGGCACATCCACGGGTCACGCGGGTCGTCAGGGGCCGTCGGCACCCCGAGGGCGACCGTCAGTCCATGCCCTTGAAGTGCCGGCCGCTGACGCGGGCGAGCTCGCGCTCGGCGTCCCGCTTGGCCAGGCTCTGCCGCTTGTCGTAGGTCTTCTTGCCCTTGGCCAGACCGAGCTCGACCTTGGCCTTGCCGTTGGAGAAGTACAGGCTCAGCGGCACCAGGGCCCAGCCGTCCTCGCGCATGATGCCGGACAGCTTCGCGATCTCCTCGCGGTGCAGCAGGAGCTTGCGGGCCCGCCGCGGCTCGTGGTTGGTCCACGTACCCTGCAGGTACTCGTTGATGTGCACGCCCCGCAGCCACACCTCGTTGTCGGTGAGCGTCGCGTAGCCGTCCACCAGGGACGCGCGACCGTCACGCAACGACTTCACCTCCGTCCCCTTGAGCAGCATCCCTGCTTCGTAGGTGTCGACGATCGTGTAGTCGTGGCGTGCTTTGCGGTTCGACGCGATGAGCTTGCGTCCGGTTTCTCTGGGCATGGCCGTTCCAGAGTAGTCGGCGGTCCAGCGCGCGCCGATCAGTCGTCCGCCGGGCTGAATGTGCCGCGCCCCCCTGCCCGTCGCACCGCTATCCCGCCCACGGCAGCGGCCCGTCCCCGATCTGCCGCAGCGACAGGGTGAGCGACCGGTCGTCGGCGACACGGACGCCGCACAGCGCGGTGGCGCCCTTGGCGTTGTCGGGCAGGGGCATCGGCACGAACCGGGACTGGATGCCCTCGAACCAGACGAACACCGCGGACTCCACGGTCAGTCCCGCGAGGTCGCTGCGCCCGGTGGTGCGTCCGACGATGCCGGCGCACCACGCGTCGATGTCGTCCTGGGCCGGCGGCCGCGCGACGTCGATCTCGAGGGAGGCGAACAGCTCGCCGCGGTGCGGCATCCGGCAGGGCGTGTCGCGGGCGTCGAACGCGGCGAACTCGTCGTCGTAGCAGCGGCCGAGGGTGGGCGGCGGGTCGTCGTCCGCCGCGACCCCGGCCAGTGACCCGGTGAACGGCTCGGCGCCGTACACGATGCAGGCCGCCCACCGCTGGCCCCCCGCGAACTGCCGGACGTCCGGGCCGGTGGCGGTCACGTCGTAGACCAGTACCGCCGACCACGGCTCGGTGGTCGCGTCGCCGGTCAGATAGGTCTGCAGCCCGTCGCTCGCCCAGCAGGTGGCGAGCCCGGACGCCCCCTGCCCGGACGGCACGTCGATGACGTCGAACACCTCGCCCCAGTGGGCCGCACCGCAGTCGCCCGCCACGAACTCGGGCAGCGGCCGCATCCAGCCGGCGGCGTCGAACACCGGGTGGACGGGATCGCGCAGACAGGTTCCGACGGCCGGCGGCGGGCCCGGCGGCTCGGCCGACGCGGTCCCGTTCACGCCGGGACCCGACACCCGCGGCAGCACCGCGACGATCAACGCCACGAACAGCAGCACCACCGCCCCCGCCGCCCTCCGGTCCATGACCGGACCTTACGTGCGTGGCCCGCAGCGTCGGGTCAGCCGATGCGGTGCAGCTCCACCGAGGTGAGCTCGCCGGCGTCGATCTCGGCGGTCAGATAGGTGCGGAAGGGCTCCCGACGGCGGTCGGTGCACGATCCGGGGTTGAGCAGTCGCATCCCGTTCGGTGCCGTCGAGTCCCACGGGATGTGGCTGTGGCCGAAGACCAGCACGTCGGTGTCGGGGAACGCCGCCTGCATCCGCTGCTCGCGACGGTCCTTGGCGCCGGTCTCGTGGACGACCGTGCACCGCACCCCGTCGAGCGTCACGGATGCGACCAGCGGCAACCGCTCCCGCAGCACGCCGTGGTCGTTGTTGCCGTACACACCGACGAGCCGGGCAGCCCGGGTCTCGAGCTGGTCCAGCAGGGCCACGTCCACCCAGTCGCCCGCGTGGACGACGACGTCGGCGGCGTCGACCGCGGCCCACACCTCGGCGGGCAGGTCCTTCGCGCGTGCCGGGACGTGGGTGTCGGAGATCAGCAGCAGGCGCAGCACGTCACGTACGGACGTAGAGCCGCAGCGTCACGTAGGCCGAGATCGCGGCCAGACCGGCGCCGACGACACCGAGGATCGGGGCCACGTAGAAGAACGCGGCCTGGTCGATCGCCGGGATGATGCCGGCCTGGATGGGCGCTTCGAGGGCACTGTCGACGAACCACACCTTCGCCGCGACCAGGCCGGCCACCGCGAGGATCGCACCCACCACGCCGGCCACCACCGCTTCGATGATGAACGGCAACTGCGTCCGCCATCGGGAGGCGCCGACGAGCCGCATGATCTCGGTCTCCGTGCGCCGCGTGTACGCGGCGATCTGGACCATGTTCGAGATCAGCAGGAACGCGGCGATCGCCTGCACGATGGAGATCGCCAGCGTGGCGTTGCGCAACCCGTTGAGCAGCGAGAACAGCCGGTCCAGGAACGCGCTCTGGTCGGACACCGAATCCACCCCGGGACGGCCGGAGTACTCGGTGATGATGGTGCGGTAGTTCTCCGGGTTGTTCAGGGCGACGTGGAACGACGCCGGCAGCGCGTCCGCGGACACGATGTCCAGCAGCTCGGGCTGCGCGGCGAACATCTCGTTGTAGCGCTCGAGGGCCTGCTGCTGCGACTCGTAGCGGGCGGTGGACACCTCGGGGTTGTCGGTCAGGTCCTTCAGGAGCGCCTGGCACAGGTCCTGCTCGCAGTTGGGGTCGGCCTGCGACTGGGCGGTCGTCAGGTAGACGGTGACCTCCACGCGGTTGCCGAAGATCTGCTTCATCTGGTCGGTCATCCGGGCGATGATCAGGCCGCCACCGAGCATCCCGAGCGAGATGGCGGTGGTCAGGATCATCGCGATCGTCATCGTGACGTTGCGTCTGAGCCCAGCCATGACCTCGCTGAACATGATTCCGGCTCGCATGGGGTTCTCCTCGTGCTTTCTACGGCGGGTACGGCGGTGCGTGCGGTGCGCCCGCTGCGGGCGCTCCGGCGGGGTGCGGGGGTGTCAGCGCCCCACGCCGTACACGCCACGGGACTCGTCCCGGACGACCTTGCCGGACTGCAGTTCGATGACCCGCCGACGCATGGCGTCGACGATGTGGTTGTCGTGGGTGGCCATCAGCACCGTGGTGCCGGTGCGGTTGATGCGCTCGAGCAGCAGCATGATGTCGCCACTGGTGTCGGGGTCGAGGTTGCCGGTGGGCTCGTCGGCCAGCAGCAGCAACGGACGGTTGACGAACGCGCGGGCGATGGCCACGCGCTGCTGCTCGCCACCCGACAACTCGTGCGGGAAGCGCTTGGCCTTGCCCTCCAGGCCGACGAGTTCGAGGACCTCGGGGACGACCTTGCGGATGTGCGGACGCGACTTGCCGATGACCTCGAGCGCGAACCCGATGTTGCCCTCGACCGTCTTGTTGGAGAGCAACCGGAAGTCCTGGAAGACGCAGCCGAGGCTGCGCCGGTGGGCCGGGATCTTGGAGCGGCGCATGCGTTGCAGGTCGCTACCGGCCACCTCGATCTCGCCCTTCGAGGGCTGCTCCTCGCGCAGCAGCAGTCGCAGGAAGGTGGACTTACCGGAACCGGACGGGCCTATGAGGAAGACGAATTCGCCCTTCTCCACGTCGACCGTGACGTCGTCCAACGCGGGACGCGTCGAGGTCTTGTACGTCTTGGAGATCTGGGACATGTGGATCACGGGACCTGACTCTACCTCGACCACCTTTGCGGAATCGTTATCCGACGGCCCGCCACGCCCCCGTCTTCAACTCCGTGACCGGCCACAACAGGTGCAATTGTGCCTTTGGGCACCTGGCCCGGCGGATCCCCGGGGGGTCAGCTCCGGTGCCGCATGGCCGGCCAGACGGCGGCCCAGCCGCCGATCGGACCCCGGCAGACGACCACCGGCTGCTCCTGCTCCTCGTTGTCGACGCCGCGCCCGTTGTCGAGTTCGTCGGCGGCGGTACACGTCCGGAACAGCAACCGGGTCGGCTCCGCCCGGCCGACCACGACGGCGGTGGTGGCGGTGTCGGGCGGGGGCGGGCCGTCGGCCAGGGCGTTGTGTCCGCTGTAGGCGGCGGGGAGTCCGTGATGCGGACCGAAGCGCGCGATCGCGCCCGCCTCGCCGTAGTTGGCGGTGACGATCACCGCGGCCGCGCGCTCGTCGACCGGCAGCGCGGCCCAGACGGCGGCGATCTGGTCGACGTAGGTGGGCCAGCCGATGGAATCGCCGGTCACGGCGTTCATCCCGGGCAGCGGGGTGTCGCCGACGAACCGCTCCGGGATGACGGGCAGCGCGATCACGGCGGCCACCGCCCCGTTGACCGCCACCGCGACGACGGCGCCGACCCGCCACCCCTGTCGGCCGGCGAGCCACCGGCTCACCGGAACGCAGCCGACCGCGAACACGACCAGCATCAACGGCGCCGGATAGTAGAACTGCGTGCCGCCGACCCAGGTGGCGACCAGCACCACGACGAGAGCGACCGGCAGCCACCGGGCGGCCCGCAGCGCGGCCGAGCGGTACGGCGCGATCATCCCGGCGACCAGCACCGGCAGCAGCGGTGGACCGAGCAGCAACGGCAGGAACACGGGGATGTTCGACCGCACCCGCCCGGAGTTCCCGGCGGCCAGCGCCGCCCCCATCTGCAGCTGCGGCCAGTCGTGGGTGGCCTGGTAGATCAGGTTCGGGGCGCCGACCGCCAGCGCCAGCAGGATGCCGAGCACCGGCCACCGGGTGGCGAGCACCCTGCGGGGACCGCCGACCAGCAGGCCGACGGCGATGCCGGCCAGCAGCATCGCGATCAGCAGCTTGTTGTACATGCTCAGGCCGGTGACCAGCCCGGCGACCAGCCACCACCCCGGGCGGTCGCGGACCACCGCCCACAGCACGCACAGGCACACGACCGGCCAGATGAGCAGGTCCAGCGACGCGGTCAGCATGGTGTGCCCGAAGACCAGCACGATCGACGTCGACGCGGTGCCGAACGCGGCCAGGCTCTGCGCGGTGCGCCCGCCGCCGAGCTCGCGGGCGGTCGCCGCCGCCGCGATGACGGTCAGGGTCGCGGCGAGAGTCGCCGGGATCCGGATCATCCACGGCTCGTCGACGATCCCGCTGAGCGTCCGCACCACCAGCGGCAGCAGCGGCGGCTGGTCGACGTAGCCCCATGCCGGCGGCAGCATCCGGAAGTACAGCTCGTCCCGGTGGTAGCCGTAGCCGTTGCTCGCGAGGGTCAGCGCGACCGCGACCAGTCCCGCGGCGACGAAGACGGGCAGCCGCGCGGGCGGCGGCCGGACGGGGGTGGCGTCGTCCACCGTCAGGGCGCGAGCGCCGCGGACACCGCGGCGTGCAGCAGGCCGTTGGTGGCCAGTGCGTTGCCGGCGTCGGTGGCCGGCGTGCGGCCGTCGATGCCGGTCATGGTGCCGCCGGCTTCGCTGACGATGGGGACGAGCGCGGCCATGTCCCAGACGTTGAGTTCCGGCTCGGCGGCGATGTCGACGGCGCCTTCGGCGACCAGCATGTACGGATAGAAGTCGCCGTAGCCGCGGAGCCGCCAGGTCGCCCGCGACAGCCCGAGCAGTTGCTCGAGCCGGTCGTGCGCCTCCCATTCGGCGAGGTCGGAGATCGCCAGGCTGGCGTCGGCCGGGTCCGCGACCGCCGACACCCGGCAGCGGCGGGGCGTGCCCTCCCGGAAGGCGGTGAAGGCGCCGCCACCGACGGTGGCCCACCAGCGGCGGGCCAGCGCGGGGGCGGAGACGACTCCGACGACGATGGCGCCGGTGTCGTCGAGCAGCGCGATCAGCGTGGCCCACACGGGGACACCGCGGACGTAGTTCTTCGTCCCGTCGATCGGGTCGACGACCCAGCGGCGACCGGTGGTGTCGGACAGCGCACCGCCGTACTCCTCACCCACGACGACGTCGTCCGGCCGCTCGGCGGTGATCATCGCCCGTAACGCCCGCTCGACGGCGGTGTCGGCGTCCGACACCGGCGTCAGGTCGGGCTTGGAGTCGACCCGCAGGTCGGCGGCCTGGAAGCGGTCCATGCTGATCGCGTCGGCGGCGTCGGCCAGCAGCAACGCGAGGGCCAGATCGTCGGCGTGGACGGGGCGGGGGTCTGCGGCGGACATGACCGCAGACCCTATCGGCCGGTCACCCCCCGAAAGCCCTCCGGTAGAGCTCGCGCAGCTCCGGGCCGGCTTCGCCGCTCCGCCCGCAGGTGGCGACCCGGCCGTCGGTGGCGGCGATCAGGTAAGCGGTGCCCCGGACGTACGGCACGGCGGAGAAGTCGGCGGCGGCGGCGTCCTGCTGCGTGACGGCGACCTCGTCGCCGATCTCACCTCGGAACCGCTCCGAGACGTCGAGGGTCACAGTGGAACCGTCGATGCCGGTCACCGTCCCCTCGAAGGCCAGCGTGTTCGGCGCCAACGCCTCCGCGGTGACCTGGGCGCACATGGCCATCGGGTCGGTCGCGGATTGCGTGAGGCGGGTGACGTCGGGGCCGCCGGTGGTCAACACCATCACCCCGGCGGCCGCCGCGGCGACGCCGATCCCCCCGCCGATCAGCCACGTCGTACGGCGCCGACGCAGCGGCGCCACGGTCGCGGTGGGTTCGATGGCGGTCATGGCGTCCTCCAGGTGTCGGTCCCGCCGGTCGGCGGGCAGCGGCGGCAGAGCGGCGGCCGGGTCGACGGCGCGCAGGCGGGCCCGGAGCGGATCGTCGTCGTAGTCGGTGGTCATCCCCGGCTCCTCTCTGTGTCCTGTCCATGTCCGTCGGGGTGGTCACTCTTTCCGAGCGCGGCCCTGAGCCGTTGTTTCGCCCGGTGCAGGCGGATCGACGCGGCGTTGGGGGTGATGCCGAGGACGGTGCCGATGGCGGCGGGCGCCAGGTCCTCCCAGGCCCACAGACGCAGCACCTCGGCGTCGTCCGCCGACAGTGACGCGAAGGCCCGATCCAGGGTGTCGTCGGCGGAGTCCGGGCCGGGGGTGGCCGTCGCGGGCGGGTCGACCGCCCGGATGCGGCCGATCAGCCTCGCCTGGCGGCGGTCGGAGCGGTCGGCGTTGGCCAGGCAGTTGCGGGCGACGACGTAGGTCCACGGCAGCACGTCGTCCGGGATGTCGTCGAGGCGCCGCCAGCAGACCAGCAGCGTCTCGCTCAGCACGTCCTCGGCGGTGTCGGCGTCGGTACGCCGGTGCAGGTACCGCCGCACCGGCTCGACCACGACCGCCGCGACGGCGTGGAACCGCGCCGCCCGCTCCCCCTCACGCACACCCGTCACGCCCCTCCATGTCCGGTCCTCCCCGGCATCTTTCCCGGCCGGCGGGATCCATCCCCATTCGCCGCGATCCGTCCCGCCGATCCGCCGATGTCGATACCGTTGCGGCAGACGGGTGAACGGCAGGGGCGGCATGGCGACGGCAGTGGCGGCGGCGGAACACATCCAGCTTGAGGTGCGGGAGCTGATCCGGCGACGGGGCATCGATCCGGTCGCCGACCCGCGGTCGGCCCGCGACCTCATCAACGAGGTCATCAACCACTACGAGGAGCGGGTCAGCACCTCGTCGCTGCCACCGATGACCCACCGCGGCCAGGTCACCCGCGAGGTGTTCGACGCCGTCGCCGGATTCGGCCCGCTGCAGCGGTTCCTCGACGACGAGGAGGTCGAGGAGATCTGGGTCAACCAACCCGGGCAGGTCTTCGTCGCCCGCGCCGGACGGTCCGAACTCACCACCACGGTGCTCACCGCCGGCGAGCTGCGTGACCTCGTCGAACGGATGCTCAAACCGTCCGGCCGGCGCCTGGACCTCAGCTCACCGTTCGTCGACGCCCTGCTGCCCGACGGCAGTCGGCTGCACGCAGTCATCCCCGACATCACCCGCACGCACCTGTCGCTGAACATCCGGAAGTTCGTGGTCGCGGCGCACTCGCTCGACGACCTGGTCGGCCGGCGGTCGCTCACCGGGCACGCCGCCCGGTTCCTGGAGGCCGCGGTGGCCAGCGGGCTGAACATCATCGTGGCCGGCGGCACCCAGGCCGGGAAGACGACGCTGCTCAACGCGCTGATCAACTCGATCCCGGCGACGGAACGGGTGATCACCTGCGAGGAGGTGTTCGAGCTGCGGCCGCGGCTGCCCGACGTGGTGGCCATGCAGACCCGCCAGCCCAACCTGGAGGGCACCGGTGAGATCCGGTTGCGGCGGCTGATCAAGGAGGCGCTGCGGATGCGCCCGTCCCGCATCATCGTCGGGGAGGTCCGCCAGGAGGAGTCGCTGGACCTGCTGATCGCACTGAACTCCGGGCTGCCCGGCATGTGCTCGGTGCACGCGAACTCCGCCCGCGAGGCCGTCGTCAAGCTGTGCACGCTGCCGCTGCTGGCCGGCGAGAACGTCACCGCCGCGTTCGTCGTCCCCACCGTCGCGGCGTCCGTGGACCTCATCGTCCAGGTCGGCCTCGACCACCACGGCCACCGCACCGTCCGCGAGATCGTCGCCCTCCCCGGCCGGGTCGAGAACGGCGTCGTGGAGACCGCCGATCTCTTCACCGCCCGCGACGGCACTCTCGTCCGCGCCGACGGCTACCCGCCGCACGCCGAACGCTTCGCCCGGCACGGGTACGACCTCGCCGCGCTGCTCAGCGGCGAGCGGGCGCCAGGGTCGCGCTGACCCCGGGTCAGGACCCCAGCAGGTGCTCGACCGTCGCACCGAGCAGTGCCGCCCGGGCGGCCGGGTCCGCCACCTGCTCGACCCCGAATCCGAACAGCACCGTGTCCGGCGTCGTCACGGCCGCTCCGAACAGGCTCTGGCTCCGCCCGAACGCCACGCCGTTCGCCGGACTGCCTTCGGGCGGTCCCGTGACACTCCACGCGCCGAGACCGTCCTCGAAGCCTTCCGCCCCGGCCACGGCGCCGCCGACCAGCAACCGCGTGTCGTCCACGGCCACGCCGAGCCCGCCGAATCCGGGGTCGGTGACGTAGGCGACGGACACCTCGATCTGCGAGCCGGCGTACGCCGACAGATCGAAGGCGACCTGCTGCCAGCCGCCCGAATTCCCGGTCATCGCATGCCAGGAACCGGTGGTGCCGGTCGGCGTGCAGGCCTCCTCCCCCGGTGTCAGGTAGTGCCCGAGGAACGGGTGGTCGGCCAGCAGGAAGCCGACCTCGCATTCCGCGGGCACGTCGGTCGTCGTCCGGCCACCCGCCTCGGGCAGGGTCGTCCAGTCGTCGGAACCGACGGTGTGGACCTCGACGATGACGTTGTCGTAGCTGGGCTCGGTGTCGAAGGACAGTCCGAACGCCAGCGTCGGTGTCTCGGCCGCGGTGACCGCACCGAGGTCGACGGTCCGGGTCAGCCGGGTCCACGAGCTGTCCGCGTGCGGGGTCGCCGCGTACCAGTTCCCCACCAGCGGCTCGAACGGCGCGGCCACCTCCCCTCCCTCGTAGCGACCGGACACCCAACTGCGGAACTGGGGGAACTCCGACTCCGGCAACACGGCACTGGTCGGCAGGAACGCGCCGGCTTCGTCCAGTGGGTTCGCCACGGTGGCCGGCCCGCCGAAGGCCACACCGCCGCCGGTGAACGGCTCCGCCGTCCCCACCGCGCCCGTCGGCCCGGTGGAGGTCGTGCGCGCGAAGGCCCCGAGGTAGTACTGCGTGAAGTCGTCCGACAGCACCAGGCAGTCGGTCGAGAAGTCGGCCGGGATGGCGCAGTCCTGGTCGGGGGCGCCGTCGAGCCCGTAGAGCAGACCACCGAAATCACCCGCGAGAGGACCGTAGTAGGCGGCGGTCTCGCCACTGAAGGCGAGCTTGCCGCCGGCGTTGAGATGGTCCCGCACGGCGAGGGTCAGGTACTGCTGACGCTCCGCCACCGCCGCGTCCGGGTAGGACTCACCGCCGATGTCGGTGAGCTCGTCCTCCGGATCCTGGGTCAGCCGGTTGTCGCCGAGGTACCAGACCACCGCCGGGAAGTGCGCGAGGACCCCGAGATCGTGCGGTACCCCCTGGGCGGTCACGTCCCACACGGTCGCGCGGTGTCCGGCGGCGGCCAGCGCATCGACGTACTCCTGCGCGTACTTCGGCGCGGTCACCGTCGCGGGGTAGGTGGGGTTCACACCCTCGTAGTCCTCGTCGGCGATGACCAGCACCTCGGTGTCGGGGACGTCGACGACGGTGTAGGTGAAGTGCTCGCTCTGCACCCACCCGCGGTGACCGTGACCGCGGGATTCCGGCGCCGCCGCGTCGGAGTGACGTCCGGCCCGGCGGCCGGCGAACCAGACCTCGACGCTGTCGCCCGGCTCGGCCCGCGTGATCGCCGCGCGGTACTCCGCGAAGTACACGTCGCCGGTGTCGCCGTACCGTTCCCCGCCGCCCCACTCCGCCACCGACAGCCGACGCTCCTTGCCTCCGTTGATCCGGTACCGCACATGGAGGTCCCGCAAATCCCGCCGGGCCACCACCGCGACGGTCTGCGGCCGGCCGTAGCTCACCTCGAAGGTGTCGACCGCGAAATCGGGTGCGGTGCGCCCGACCACCGACACCGGGTACGCCGGGTTGCCCGCGGACTCCGCGACGGCCACCGCGAACGGCAGGTTCTTCTCGAACTCGGCCTGGATGAGAGGCTCGGAATCGGGGAAGTTGAAGCCGCTCTCGCAGGCGTCCGGCTCGAAGGCGTCGTCGGGATCGATCGCACTGACGGTCTGACAGGTCGACATCTCCGGCGTGAACGCCAGCGTCCCGTAGGCCGCCTGGGCGTGCTCGGTGGTCTCCCCGTTGGTGGTGTACAGCTCGGCCGACAGGTCGGGGTCGTACCCCGGCACCGCGGGGTTCTGGTTGTCCCCCACCATCGCCTCGTACAGCAGGTCGTCGGGCGTGGGCGTGGCGACCTGGGAACCCACCCCGTAGAGCAGCAGCTCGGCCGCCGAGTGGTAGTTGATCAGGAAGGCGAAGTCGACACGGCTCAGCAGACCGTCGTAGGCGCGGGTCTCGGGCTCGGACGCGGCGGACGGTCCGCGGTAGGTGTCACTGCCCGGAGTGGACGACGAGCCCTCGTTGTCGTAGCCCCACTTGGTCGGGAAGTTCCGGTTCAGGTCGACGCCGTCGGAGCCCGTGATGACGCCGTCACCGTCGTTGTCGCGGAGGTTCTTGCGCCAGAGGCGGTTGCCCTCGGTGAAGGTGAAGTCGTAGCCGTCGGGGTTGGCCACCGGGATGAACCACAGCTCGGTGGAATCCAGCAGGCTGCGGATGCGGCGGTCGGTCCGGTAGTTGTCGACGTAGTACCGCAGCAGCCGCCGGTTCATCTCCGGCGTGATCCACTCCCGGGCGTGCTGGGCCGCTGCGTAGAGCACGGCCGGGCGGCGACCGTCCCTGGTCGTGCCCGCGTCCCTGGTGACCTTGAGCGCGATGATGTCGGTCCCCTGGACCGTGGTACCGATGCTGACCAGCTTGACCAGGGTGGGATGCGCGGCCGCGAGGCTGCGGTACTCCTCCAGCAGACCTCCCGGACCCGAGTAGGGGCGGAAGACCGATTCCTGCACGCTCCGCCGGTCGCCGGTGGTGTCCGAGGAGGGTCGTTCCTCGAGAGCAAGCCCGGCGCGCCGCAGTGTCTCCACCTGCAGATCGGTGAGGACCACCTCGACCCGGGTGCTTCCCGCTCGGGCACCGGCGGTGGCCCGGACCTCCCGACGGTCGACCCCGAGCTCCCACAGCAGCGCCTGCTGCGGAGCGGTCAGGTCACCGACGTAGGCGCTGGGTCCGCCCGTGTCAGCCGGCGGCGGCGCCTGCGCGGCGACGGGTGTCCCGATCACCATGCCCGCCGTCAGTACCGCCGCGATCAACAACGCCGACACACGCTTCATCGCGTCCACCCGTGTCCGAGGATCAGTCGAGGATCAGGCGGCGCTCCGCGACCGCACAGCACGACTCAAGGACAACCGGACGAACCAGTCAAGGAACGGATCGAAGTTCGCCCGTTCGCCACGGGCACGTTCGCCGCACCAGGGGTCGTCCCGCGCCGGACGCGGTCACCCGACCGGTGCACCACGGCTCCGGCAGGCGGGACGTCAGTGCGACACCCTGCCGCGCCGGGACTGCAGCTCCGGCCGGATCAGCCGCTCCGCGACGAGGCCGGTGACGAGCGCGTACACGGCCTTGTGGGTGTAGTCGACGACCCGCTCCCGGACCGGCCAGGTCTGCGGGGGCGCACCCACGCCGGTCGCGTTTTCGACGGTCTGGTCGAACGCCAGCCGCACCACGGTGGCGGCGACGGTCGCCTCCGGACCGCGCAGCCCCACCACCGCCCACACTCCGCGGACGGCACCGAGGGTCGCGCCGGTGGCCCAGTGCATCGCGTGGTTCCAGACCAGCGGGCGCTCCGCGTCCGACGGGTGGCGACCCAGGAGGGTCAGCAGCGCCCGCGCCGGGACGTAGGAATCCGGCCGGTGGGTCACGGCCTGCTCGACCTTCTCCCCCGCCGTCATCGCGGCGACGCCGGCCAACCCGGCCAGGGCGCCGATCCCGGCGGCTCGGGCCAGTGCTGTCGGTCGTGTGCTCGGGGTCATCGGTTCTCCTCCTGGGTCACGACGCACCGCTGTCCGATGGGTCGCGTCCGTGTGGTCCTGGAACCTGTACCCGTTCGCGGGACCTCTGCGAGGACCGCCGGCGGGCCGACCGCGGCGGAAACGACCGGCGTCAGGCCCCGTCCGGGCCGCGCTCGTCCGCGTCACGTCTCAGGGCGGCGAAGCCGCTCTGCAGGGCGTCGCGCCACATGTCGGCCCACAGCACGTCGTCGCCGTTCCCCGCAGAGGGCGGGTCCGCATCCACCGCGTCGTCCTCCGTCGGCCGAGCGACGGCAGCATCCGGGTGATCCGGTTGAGCGGAGGAACCGGGGTCCGACCCCGGCGGCACACTCGTGGACACTCCCGAACTGTATCCGGATCCGCCCGCCACCCGGCGCGGGACCGACCGCAACGAGTGGTTCGGCTCCCCGAACGTACGAGTCGTCGCCCTCCCGATCAGCACGGATGCCGCTTGACCGAGCTCTACGATCAGGGCGTGGGCGACTTCTTCCAGCGCAACATCATCGAGCCCGGCAAACTGCCGCCGCTGCTCGCCCTGTTCGCGTTCATCGTCACCTTCCTCGTCACCCGCCTGATCACCCGCTCGATCCGGGCCGGCCGGGGCCCGTTCCGCGACAACGTCTCGGCCGACGGCACCCACGTGCACCACGCGGTGCCCGGCATCATCCTGCTCGTCACCGGGGCGTTCACCGCGATCAGCGCCCAGACCGAGCCGTGGGTGGCGGTCGCCGCCCTGGCGATCGGGATGGGCACCTCGCTGGTGCTGGACGAGTTCGCGCTGATCCTGCACCTCAAGGACGTCTACTGGAGCACCGAGGGCCGGGTCTCGGTCGAGCTCGTCGGCCTGGCCGCGGCCTGCCTGGCCTTCGTGACCATCGGCTTCGTGCCGCTGGGGGTCGAGCAGGTCAACATCGAGGAGTTCGGGCTGCGCATCACGCTCATCACGAACTACACCCTCAACGGCATCATGGTCTTCGTCTGCGTGCTGAAGGGGAAGTACCGGGCGGCGCTCATCGGTCTGTTCTTCCCGTTCTCGGCCTGGGTCTGCGCCCTGCGACTGGCCCGGCCCACGTCGTTCTGGGCCCGGCGCTGGTACCGCACGAAGCGCCTGGAGAAGGCCCGGCGGCGCGACGCCGCGTGGTCCCGACGCTGGGATCCGCGCTGGTACCGGCTGTCCAACTTCGTCGCGGGCCGGCCCACGGTCGCGACGGGTGTGATCGCCGGTCCGCCGGTGGTCGCGACGCCGGTACCGGTCACCGGGCCGCCCCTGCTCGCGACGCCGGTCCCGGTCACCGGGCCACCCACCGCCACGGCCACGGTGGACACACACGCCGAGTCGACGGCCGCCGGCGAGACGGGATCACGATGACCACTCCGACACCCGACGCGAACGCCGACGACGGCACCAGGCCGCCGAACCCGGCCGAGCTGATGCAGCAGCTGACGGCGATGGCCGCGCGCCTGTGGGGCGTGCCGACGGTCGGGGCGCCGCCGGTGCTGCCCGTCCTTCCCCAGGTCGGTGCGATGTCGGCGCAGCAGGTCGGTGCGATGGTGAGCACGGTCCGGGCCCAGCGCCAGAGCATCGCCGCGTTGCAGTCCCAGCTGCAGGCCTTCGACGAGCACCTGGCGTCGCTGGAGCAGCTGTTGGAGCCGCTCCGGGCGTGGACGGCGTCATGGGCCGCGGTCGAGCGGGGACTCGGCGGTCCGGCCCGACCCACCGATCAGACCTGACGTCCGCGGTCGTCCGGCGACCCACCGGACCCGGGACGGCAGTCGTCGTGGGGCGCGAGCCGTTCGGCGTCCCCCGCTGCGGGTGAGACTCCGACGACCGACCTCATCGGCCAGGGCGAGAAGTCGGGACGGGCCGCCACGCCGGCACGGACTCCGACAGCTGGAGCGGACCGTCGGCGGCGGGCCCCGGTCCGGGCCGTCGCGTCCACCGCGTCGGGGCGTGGGGCGGGTGGGTCACGAAAGGCTGCACCGACACCACGCCCCGGCCGTGGACAACGGCCGGGGTGTGGTGTCCGGATCGGGCGGGGCGTCCGGTGTCCGGGACGCCCCGCCGTCGTCGGTAGCGGGTTTTCCTCAGTGCGTGGCGATGGCCCGGAGATCGGTGTCGCCCTCGTCCGCGTGGTAGTCGCGACCCCGGGTCTCGTCGCGGCCGTCGGCCACCTTCGCCGCGCGCAGGATCAGCGTCACCACGACCGCAACGACCAGGTTGGCCACCAGCGCCACGATCCCGACGTAGATCTGCAGCGTCGACCCGGCGAACGGGTGCCAGCCGAACAGCGACAGCTTGTCCAGGGTGAGGGCCGACCCACCGAAGTGCGCCTTGCCGTTGGCCGGGTTGGGGATCGTGTACAGCAGGTACAGGCCCCAGCCCATCCCGACGAACCAGCCCGCGATGACCGCCTTGGAGTGCAGCCACCGGGTGTACAGCGCGATCGCCACCGCCGGCAGGGTCTGCAGGATCATCACTCCGCCGATCAGCTGCAGGTCGATGGAGAACTGCGGATCGATGAACAGGATGAAGGCCACCGCCCCGAACTTGACCACCAGCGAGGCCCACTTCGCCTGCGTCGCCTCCTGCTTCGGGGTGGCGTTCCTGGCGATGTACTCCTTGTAGATGTTGCGGGTCCACAGGTTGGCCGCGGCGATGCTCATGATCGCGGCCGGCACCAGCGCACCGATACCGATCGCGGCGTAGGCGACACCGGCGAACCAGCCCGAGAACTGCTGGTCGAACAGCAGCGGGATGAGCGTGTTGCTGTCCGGACGGCCGGTGGCGTTGTTGGTCAGCGGCGTGACGCCGGCGGCGATCGCGGCGAAGCCCAGCAGCGCCAGCAGACCCAGCAGGAACGAGTACGCCGGCAGCGCGATCATGTTCTTCTTGATCACGTCACGGCCCCGGGAGGCCAGGATGCCGGTCGCCGAGTGCGGATACAGGAACAGTGCCAGCGCCGAACCCAGCGCCAGGGTGGCGTACTGCAGCTGGTTGTTGCCGTTGAGCAGCACGCCGTCCCCGGGTGCTGGGGTGGCGTCGAACTTCGCCTCCGCCGCGTCGAAGATGGTGCCCCAGCCGCCGAGCTTCGCCGGCAGGTAGATCACCGCCACGATGATGACGATGTAGATCAGCGAGTCCTTGACGAACGCGATCAGCGCCGGCGCCCGCAGGCCGGACTTGTAGGTGTAGAGCGCCAGCACCAGGAACGCCAGGAACAGCGGCAGGTGACCGATGAACCCGGAACCGTTGATGCCCATCGTCCGCAGCACCGCCTCCAGGCCGACCAGCTGCAGCGCGATGTAGGGCATGGTGGCGACGATGCCGGTCAGCGCGATGAGCAGCGCCAGCGTCGACGATCCGGAGCGGCCGCGGACGAAGTCCGCCGGCGTCACGTAACCGTGGGTCCGCGACACCGACCAGAGCCGCAGCACCGGCAGGAAGACCAGCGGGTACAGCACCACCGTGTAGGGCAGCGCGAAGAACCCGATCGCACCGGCGCCGAACACCAGGGCGGGCACCGCGACGAAGGTGTAGGCGGTGTAGATGTCGCCGCCCACCAGGAACCAGGTGATCCAGCCGCCGAACTTGCGGCCACCGAGGCCCCACTCGTCGAGGTGGTCCATTGTGTCGCCGGACTTCCAGCGCGCGGCCATGAAGCCCATCACCGCGACGCCGAGGAACAGGATCAGGAAGACGATCAGCTCGGTGGTCTTGATGCCGCTCATGCGTCGTCACCGGTCCGTTCGGTGTTGCCCGGGCGACGGTTCCTGGTCGCGGCGAACACGATCGCGACGGTGGCGACACCGACGAAGACGAAGGCGAACTGGAACCAGTAGAACAGCGGCAGGCCGAGGAACCGCGGTTCGGTCTTGTTGAACACCGGCGTGACGAGCATCAGCAGCGGCAACGCCAGCAGCAAGTTCCACCAGCTCCACTGGATGGCGTTGCCGGCGTCACGACCGGTGCCCTCCTCGCGGTCGACGGCCCGGCCGCTCTGCCACCCGGTCGGATCACGACCCTTGTCCGGACTCGATCCGCTACCGCCGCCAGCTGCCATGATGACCGTCTCCCTACCCTGCTGTTCGTCGTCGAACCGTGCCGTGCCCGGCCGTGCAGGCAACACAGTAGGACCCTCCCGGTCCGATCGCGCGACCGCGATCCCCGACACGCCACGCGGTGCCGCGCCCGGATGCGCCCGGCGGGAGCAGACCGCCGCACGACCGGGCGGTCCTGTTGTCGTATCCTTCGCAGCGCGGTCGCGCCGGTGGTGCATCGCCCCACCTCGCCCCGCGCCGGAGGACCTCCCATGCCCAGCACCCGCCCGAGCCCCTGGGCCCGGCTGGTCGCGACCGCCGGCGGCCGGACGCAGCTGCGCGTCATCGCCCTGCTGGCCGGTGCGCTCGCGCTGGCGGCGGGTGACCAGACCATCGTCGGCGCGGTCGCGCCGGACATGAAGGTCGCGCTGGACATCGACAACACCGCGGTCGGCCTGCTGATCACCGCGGCCAGCCTGGTGGGTGCGGCGACCACGCTCCCCTTCGGCATCCTCGCCGACCGGACCCGCCGGGTGCGGCTGCTGGCGTGGTGCGTGCTGAGCTGGTCGGTGTCGGTCACGGTGGCCGGTTTCTCGCCGAACTACCTGACCATGCTGGCGGCGCAGGTCGCGCTGGGTGCCGGCATCGGGGCCGCGACCCCGATCGTCGCGTCGCTGACCGGCGACCTCTTCCCGTCCGCGAGCCGCGGCCGGGTCTACGCGTTGATCCTCGCCGGCGAGTTCACCGGGGCGGCGGCCGCGCTGCTGCTGGCCGGTGAGATGGCGGCGTGGTGGTCGTGGCGCGGCGCCTTCTGGGTGCTCGCGGTACCGGGTCCGCTGCTGGCCTACGCCCTGATCCGGACGCTGCCGGAGCCGGCGCGCGGCGGCCAGCAGGAGCTGCTCGACCACGACGCCACCGCGGAACGGTCGGGCAGTCTCACCACGCTGGTGCGCTCCAGAGGCGTCCAGCCGGACCCGCGGGCCGTGCTCACCACCGACCCCACCGGCCACTCGATGTGGTGGGCCGTGAAGTACGTGCTGACCATCCGCTCCAACGTCTACATCATCGTGGCGTCGGCGTTGGTGTACTTCTACGTCGCCGGCCTGCAGGCGTTCATCGTGGTGTTCCTGCGCGGCCGCTACGACTTCGACCAGAACACCGCCACCCTGCTGCTCGTCACCGTCGGCATCGCCACCGTCACCGGCACCCTGATCGCCGGCCCGCTCTCGGACCGCTGGATCGGCCGCGGCCGGATCGCCGCCCGTCCGGTCCTGGCCGGGATCGCCTGCCTGGTCGCCTTCGTGCTGGCGGTCCCCGGTGTGGCCATCCCGACGTTCCTGATCGGCTGGCCGCTGCTGCTCATCGCCTCGGCGCTGATCGGCGCGGCGAACCCGCCGCTGGACGCCGCCCGGCTCGACGTCGTCCACTCCCGGCTGTGGGGCCGGGCGGAGAGCGTGCGCACGTTCGTCCAGACGCTGCTGAAATCATCCGCGCCGCTGCTGTTCGGCTGGCTGTCCACCGTGCTCAGCCCGGCCGGGGTGGACCCCAACGAGGTGCAGGGCGACGGTGCCGTCGGTCTCACCCGGGCCTTCCTGCTGCTCCTGGGGGTGCTGGTCGTCGCCGGCGGGCTGCTGGTGGTCGCCGCGCGCCGCAGCTACCCCCGTGACGTCGCCACCGCGATCGCCTCCGAGGACGCCACCGCACGGCGCTGACGGACGACCCCCGGTTTGCCCTGCCGTCGGGAGCGGGCATCCTGGGCGAGAGGACAGAAACGGGGTCATGGCATGGTGCTCGACAGCAGCGACGACAAGGACTACGACGAGGCCGACCTGAAGGTCGAACACCGGAAGGACCACGCGGCCGGCCCGACCGCCGTCGCGGTGTCGATGAAGCGGGCGCTGGGGCACATGGGCGTCAAGCGGACGGCGCAGACGCTGCTCAAGCTCAACCAGCTCGAGGGCTTCGACTGCATGAGCTGCGCCTGGCCCGATCCCGATCCGGGGCATCGGCACACCGCCGAGTTCTGCGAGAACGGCGCCAAGGCCGTCGCCGAGGAGGCGACCACCGCCCGGGCCACCCCGGACTTCTTCGCCGCGCACAGCATCGCCGAGCTCGACAGCCACACCGAGCTCTGGCTCGGTCAGCAGGGTCGCATCACCCACCCGATGGTGAAGCGCCCCGGTGCCACCCACTACACCGAGATCGCCTGGGACGAGGCCTTCAGCCTCATCGGCGACCACCTGAAGTCGCTGGACCCCGACCAGGCGATCTTCTACACGTCGGGACGCGCCTCCAACGAGGCCGCGTTCGCCTACCAGCTCTTCGTCCGGGCCTACGGCACCAACAACCTCCCCGACTGCTCCAACATGTGCCACGAGTCGACCAGCATCGCGCTGCAGGAGTCCATCGGCATCGGCAAGGCCAGCGTCAGCATCGACGACGTGCACCACGCGAAGCTGCTGATCCTGGCCGGCCAGAACCCGGGCACCAACCACCCGCGGATGCTGTCGGCCCTGGAGATCGCCAAGGCCAACGGCGCGAAGATCATCTCGATCAACCCGCTCCGCGAGGCCGGGCTGGTCCGGTTCAAGAACCCGCAGACGCCGAAGGGCGTCGTGGGCCGCGGCACCGAGCTGTCCGACCTGCACCTGCCCATCCGGATCAACGGCGACCTCGCGCTGTTCCAGGCCGTCGGCGCGCTGCTGACCGGATGGGACGCCGTCGACCACGACTTCATCGAGCGCTACACCACCGGCTTCGACGCCTGGAAGACCCACGTCGGCGCCATCGACTGGGACTTCGTCACCACCACCACCGGCCTGTCCCGCGACCAGATCACCGAGATGGCCACGATGATCCGGGACTCCGACGCCACCGTCTGGTGCTGGGCGATGGGACTCACGCAGCACCACAATGCGGTCGCCACCATCAAGGAGGTCGTCAACCTGGCGCTGATCCGCGGCGACATCGGCAAGCCCGGCGCCGGGGTCTTCCCGGTGCGGGGCCACTCCAACGTCCAGGGCGACCGGACGATGGGCATCTGGGAGCGGCCGCCGGCGTCGTTCCTGGACTCGCTGCAGAAGGAGTTCGGCTTCGACCCGCCGCGGGAGAACGGCCTGGACACCGTGGACAGCATCCGGGCGCTGCGGGACGGCAAGGCGCACTTCTTCCTCGGACTGGGCGGCAACTTCGTGCAGGCCGTCCCGGACACCGACGTCATCGTCGAGGCGTTCCGGCACACCGCGATGACCGTGCACATCTCGACCAAGCTCAACCGTTCGCACCTCACCCCCGGGCACACCGCGCTGATCCTGCCGACCAAGGGCCGCACCGAGAAGGACGTCCAGGCGTCGGGTCCGCAGTGGATCTCGGTGGAGGACTCGACGTGCGTGGTGCACGCGTCGCGCGGACCGCTCAAGCCGGCGAGCGAGCACCTGAAGTCGGAGGTGGAGATCATCAGCCGGATCGCCGAGGCCACGATCGGCGACCGGTACGGCCTGCAGTGGAAGGCCATGCGGGACAACTACTCCGTCATCCGGACGCACATCTCCCGGGTGGTCCCCGGGTGCGAGGCGTACGAGGTCAACGTGCACACCCCCGGCGGCTACGTGATGCCGCACCCGCCGCGCGACTCCCGGACGTTCCCGACGGCGTCGGGCAAGGGCGAGATCGTCGTCTCCCCCGTCGACGTGTTGCAGGTGCCGCCGAAGCACCTGATCCTGCAGACCCTGCGCAGCCACGACCAGTTCAACACCACCATCTACGGACTGTCCGACCGGTACCGGGGTATCGAGGGCGGGCGGCGCGTGGTGTTCCTGCACCGCGACGACATCACCGACCTCGGCTTCCACGACGGCGACTACGTCGATCTCCAGACGCGTTGGGACGGCGACGACCACGAGCGGGTCGCCGAGCGGTTCCGCATCGTCGAGTACGACACGCCCCGCGGGAGTGCGGCGGCCTACTACCCGGAGACCAATCCGCTGGTGCCGCTGGACTCCACCGCCGTGGGCAGCAACTGTCCGACGTCGAAATCGATCGTCATCGAGCTGTTGCGTTCCGGGGCCCAGGACCCGTACGACAGCCGGTCGGGAGAGGGCCGGACCGACGGTCAGGACGCCGTGGGCTCGGACTGGACGCACAAGTCCGATCCGCAGCCGCTGCACCTGTCCTGAGGTCCGCGCTCGGGCGGTGCGGCTGGGATGTCGGCACGACGGGCGGCCGGTTGACACATGGGCCCCGGAAGGATGCGCTCCACCGTGATGGGTACGACGACGACACCGCGACCGCGGGCGAAGGGCTGGATCCACTTCTACTCCGCGCCGGTGGCGGCGGTCGTCGGGATCACGCTGACGACCGTGGCGGCGACCACCCTGGGGACCCGGGCGGCCCTGGCCTGCGCCGTCTACACGGTGACGATCATCGGGTTGTTCACCGTCAGCGCCACGTACCACCGGCGGATCTGGGCGACCGAACGCGCCCGCGTCCGGATGAAGCGGCTCGACCACGCGATGATCTTCCTGTTCATCGCCGGCACCTACACGCCGTTGACCGTGCTGGCCCTGCCGCCCGGCTCGGCCGGCTGGGTGCTGCCGGTGGTCTGGGCGGGAGCGCTCGGCGGAGCCACGCTGAAACTGAGCTGGAGCCGCTTCCCCCGCTGGCTCGGCGTGCCCATCTACCTGGCGCTGGGTTGGGTGGCCGTGTTCCTCGTGCCGGAGCTGCACAGCGCGGCCGGCGACGCCCCCGTCCTGCTGGTGTGCGCGGGCGGGCTGCTGTACACCGTCGGCACCGCCATCTTCGCCACCCGCCGCCCCGATCCGTGGCCGGCCGTCTTCGGCTTCCACGAGATGTTCCACGCCTGCGTCTCGCTCGCCGCGGCCTGTCACTGTGTGGCGATCTGGCTGGTCCTGTTCGACTGAGACCGCGCGGGCAGCGGCACCCGGGGGACGCCACCGCGGTTGTCGCACCCGCCGGGCACGCGGGCGGCGCGGTTACCATCGGGTGGACCGCGACGCCGTGAACCTCGGAGAGTCGCGGGGACGGTGAGAACATCGAGGAGTCTGGCTGGTGCGCGAGTCCGACGTCAGAGCGGCCCGGGCCGCCGACGCCCACGGCGGGGACGAGGCCTCGGTCGCCCGTGACGAGCTGCGGACCATGGACGGGTATCCGCACCACTGGTCCGGAGCGTTCCCCACGCCGGCGACCGAGTCCGGACCGGCGGCCCCGGTTCCGGCCGGCCCGTTCGCGGCCGCCCTGGCCGAGCTGGCCCTCACCGTCCGCCGGTACACCGCCGCCGAGGGCAGCGACGACGACGATGCGCTGACGGTCATCACCGAGAGCGCCGTGGCGCTGATCGAGGGCACCGAACACGCCGCGGTCGTCGTCCCGCGAGGTGACGGCACCCTGCAGGCCCTCGCCGCCCACGGCGGACTCCCGCCGCTGATCATGGCCGCACAGAACGAACTGGGGGTCGGGCCGTGCCTGGACGCCGTCGCCGGGACCGAGCAGCTGCTCGTCTGCGACCTGGGCACCGACACGCGGTGGAGCGCGTTCGGCGCCCGCACCCGCCGGTGGAACCTGTAGAGCATGCTGTGCACGCCGCTGGCGCTGCCCGGTGAAGTGCTCGGCTCGCTGACACTGGCGTCGACGCGCCGCAACGCCTTCGACCCGGAGGCCGTCGAACTGGCGTCCGTGTTCGCCGCCCACGCCACCCTCGCGGTCAGCAACCGGCGCATCGCGCGGAACCTCACCGCCATGGCGGGCAGCCGCGACGTGATCGGGCAGGCCAAGGGGATCCTGATGGAGCGCCACCGGATGACCGCGGCTCAGGCGTTCACCACGCTCGCCCGGGTGTCGCAGAACCACAACATCAAGCTGCGGGTGCTGTGCGAGCACCTCGCCGCCACCGGGGAGCTCCCCGGCGCACCTCTGCCGTAGGCCGTCGGCCACCGTCCTCTCGGTCTGTCGACGCCGCTGCACGGCCTGACCTCCGTCGGAGCGGGCCGGGACGACCCGGCACGACTCTCCTGGTGGTGCGGTCACGGCGGCGGGCGCCTGCCTTCCGGGCGTTCGCTCCCCCGAAGCGGAGCGCCCGCAGGCGGACGTCCGTGCGGCCGCTCTTCTCAGGCGGCGTCGGGCCGCGTACCATCCGTCCGAGTTGGTGTTGTCGGTAGTGCGCCCGGAACCGGCGTGATCCATCCAGGAACCGTCGCGCCCGAGGTGGGACCATGCCGCACAGAGAGGCCGCCCGGACCAGCCGACTCGTCGACGTGCTGGTCGAGTTCGCACTGCTGATGACGCAGGATCCTCCGCTGACCACCGTGCTGCAGTTCCTCGTCGACAACGCGACCGGCGTCCTGCCGGCCACCGCGGCGAGCGTGGTCATGTACCCACCCGAGGGCACACGGCCGATCGTGGCGGCGTCGGATTTCTGGGCGCTGGAACAGGAACGACGGCACGCCGCACGGGAGGACTCCAGCGACGGGAACGGCTCCGCGGACGACGTCGCCGGCCGGGCGGGAGTCCCGATCAGGGACGGCCGCTCGGCGGTCCCCTCGTGGATCGGGTTGGGCGACGGCCTGCTGACCACGTCGACCGTCCCGCTGCGGCACGCGGAGACGCGCCTGGGCGCACTGCATCTGTACCGGACCGAGTCCGGGGTGCCGGGTGCGTTCCCGGTGGCCGCCGCCCAGCAGCTGGCCGATGTCGGCGCGGCCTACCTGATGAGCACCTACCGGCGGCTCGAGCTGCAGCGGGTCTCCGAGCTCAGCCGCCAGGAAGCCCTGCACGACCCGTTGACCGGTCTGCCCAACCGCACCCTGATGGTGGAGCGGCTGCGCCACGCCTGCGAGCGCAGCCGCCGCAGCGGTCTCGCCGCCGCCGTCCTGTACATCGATCTCGACGGCTTCAAGGCGGTCAACGACACCCTCGGGCACACGGCGGGCGATCAGTTGCTGGTCGCCGTCTCGACCCGGCTCAGGAGCCTGCTGCGGCCGCCGGACACCCTGGCCCGGCTGCACGGTGACGAGTTCGTGCTGATGTGCGAGGACCTGGCGGAACCGGCACACGCGGCCGACATCGCCCGCCGCCTGCAGGCCGTGCTCGACGAGCCGCTGGCCGTCGGGGGGACCGACGTCGTCCTGCGGGCCAGCGTCGGGGTGGTGCTGACCGACGCCGGGACCGTGGACGCCCACCAGGTCCTGGTCGACGCCGACCGCGCCATGTACGAGGCGAAACGTCGTGGCGGGGCGCAGTTCTGGTTCGACGACCGACGGCGCGGCTGAGAGCCGGCGTCAGCCGGCCAGCGGCGCGCCGGTCGAGCCGGTCGCGAGATCGACCGCGCTGCAGGGAAACTGGCCGGTGCCGACCAGATGTGCGGCCAGCGCGCTCACTTTGCGGTTCTCCCGCTGCGACCGGTCCCTCAGGATGGTGAACGCTTCCTCGGCGCCGATCCGGTGGCGGTCCATCAGGATGCCCTGCGCCTGGCCGATCACCGTCCGGCCCTGCAGGGCCCGTTGCAGGTGCTCCTGCCGCACGGCGGATCCGAGCAGCTGCCCGGTGGCGTCGGCGAGACGCGTGGCGCGCTCGATCTCCTCGGCGCCGTAGGTTCGCGGGGCCGACGACCAGAAGTTCAGCGCACCGGCGGCGTCCCGCGACGCCAACGGCACCGAGACGACAGCGGCCACCCCGGCTCTCGCGGCATCGGTGGTCCATCGCGGCCATCGGCGCTCCCGGGCGACGTCCTCCATCACCGTGGCCGTGCCGTCCAGCGCGGCGCTGTGGCCGGGGCCCTGGGCATACCGGCACTGCAGGGCGTCGGCAGCGCCGCCGGCCGTCCGGGCGGCGCCATCGGCGCACACCAGGACCCCGCCGGCCACCAGGGTGACGGTCACGTCGTCAGCCAGGCCCAGCGCGGCGGACAGGCCGAGGATCCCGCTCACCGAAGCCGGTATCGGACGGACGAGGACCGGTGGCACGGCGGGCTCCGCGTGGCCGACGGGCGGAGCCTCCTCGGCGGTGTCGGAACGGAGGCAGCGTCGGAGGGAGTGCGGCATGTGCTGATCCTCGGGGGAACGGGGCGTCGACCCCGGACACGCGGCGGCGGTCGCGGGTGGGGTGACAGGAGCGGTGTCAGAGCCTGGCGGTGAGCTCGTGCTCACGGCTCCACGGCCGCAGGCGCGGGCGGTGGAACCGCCCCAGGGCGGCTGCTCGATCAGCAGGTCTAAGCTACCTCACGACTGACGTGCCCGGCAGGGGCGGGTCCGATCGCGGTGCTCCCCAGGGGTCTCACCACGGACGGATCTCGCCACGGGGCCACCGCATCCGCTCGACCCGTGATGTGAAACAAGCGCAGCGAGGGGATCTCATGGACGGCAACGCGCACATCGAAGGACCGGGACGAGACCCGGACGAGACGACACCGGACCTGGTCGGCGACCGCGCCGGCGACGGACCCGACGCTGTCGACCCTGCGGGTGACCGGTCCGACAGCGTCGACCCTGCAGGTGACCGGGCCGACAGCATCGACCCTGCGGGCGACGACGACGGCGTCGATTCCGCGGATGACGGAGCGGACGATGTCGACCCCGTGGGGGACGACGACGACCTCAATCTCGACGCGAGTCTGGCCGCGCTGTCCCGGTTGTCGACCGGCCGGCTCACGCTGGAGGACCTGCTGGTCCAGGTGGCCGAGTTCGCCGTGCGGGCGATCCCCGGGGCCGACGGGGCCGGCCTGACGCTGTTGGAGCCCAACCGCGAGGACATCATCGTCAAGTCCACCGAGTTCGTCCGGCAGATCGACGACATCCAATACCGGTTGGGTGAGGGCCCGTGCATCAGTGCGGCGGCGGAGGGGCTCACGATGCGCTCCGGGTCGTTGGGCGGCGACCCACGATGGCCACGCTTCGGTCCGCGGGCCGGCCGGCTGGGGGTGCACAGCGTGCTGTCGCTGCCCTTGCTGACACCGTCCGGCGTGGTCGGGGCCATGAACGTCTACGCCCATGCGCGCAACGCCTTCGACGTCCGCGCGGAACAACTGGGGCAGTTGTTCGCCGCGCCCGCCGCGATCACCGTGCACAACGCCCAGATCCTGGCTCAGACGGCACGGCTGGCCGAACAGCTGCAGGCGGCGTTGACGACCCGGCCGATGATCGACCAGGCGATCGGGATCCTGCGCGCCCGCGGCGGTATCGAGTCCCCGGAGGCGTTCGCCCGGTTGCGGCATCTGAGTCAGACCGAGCACGTCAAGCTCTCGGTCGTGGCGGAGCGGATCGTCGAGGAAGCGGTCCGGCGCGCCCGCGCACGCGCCACCCCGCCGCGCTGAGAAGGGCCGGATCTCACGTTCACCCGTCGGTACCGGAGTCCGGGGGCGGCGGCACGGTAGGGTCAGGGGGTTCGGCGGCGGTGTCCGGGTCCCGACCCGGCGTGTCCTGTCGCCTGCCATCGAGTCCCGCAACCGCGGTGATCTCGACACGGGCTTTGCAACCAGCGAGTCGGCGACTCCTGGAGTCACTCCCGCATGACGCACTCACGACAAGCCGAGCAGCTCGACCGTCTCAGCGCCGCATTGACCGACGGTTCCGACCTCACGGCCATTCTGGACGTCCTGGTGGACGATCTCACCGTCGCGGTGCCGTCGTTCGTGGGCCTGCGCATGACGCTCCCGGTGCCCGGCGGGCCCGCGGTGCTGTCCACGATGGATCACCCGGTCGTTCCCGTGGTCCGGGCGTCACTGCTGCTGCGGCTGGACGGCATCGGGGTGGCGGCGGCCGGAGCGACCGTCGTCTACTACGCGGCGGTCGCGCACGCGTTCGACGACTTCGCCGGTACGGTGCGAGATCACTTCCGACTCCCCGGAATCGTCGTGGTGGACGGGCATCTCGCGCCCGACGCCGGGACCGGTGTCGCGCTGGCGGATCTGTCACTCGTCGATCAGGCCGTCGGCATGCTGATCGAGTCGGGGCACACCCGGGAATCGGCCCGGGACGCCATCGCCGGTCGCGCGGCGGCGACCGGACGGACGCTCGCGGCCGCGGCGGCCGAGGTGACCGACGGGCACTTTCCCGGGGCTGCGCACTGACCGGTGGCGACGGGGCCGGGCACCGTTCTCCCGCGCGGCCCGAACGGTCCCGGAGCGCGGCCCCCGGCCGGTCGTCGCGTCGAGCCGCCCGGTGCGCGGGTCGAGACCTCCTGCGGCACCACGGATGTCGCGACGACGCCGCCACCGGAGCAGTGCAGTGTGTGACCCGGTGACAGGACCGGCCGCGAGCCGGTCCCGTCACTGGGGGTACGAGGGGGCGCCGTGACGGCGCCCCGTGCGTCAGCCGACGGCAGCTCCGGGCTGCGCGACCCGATGACGGCTCACGGCGCGGGGATCGGTCATCGCGGAGTCCGGCCTGACGGTCACTTCGGAGGTGGGCACTGGACAGCGGCGACGACGCGCGCGACGGATCCCACCCCCTGGGGGGCCGGTGATCTCGATCCCAGACCGGCTGTGAGCTCAGCGGACTGAACGTACCGCACCCACACCGGGCCGTCAGCAGCCGAACGGGTGCCTGCCGGCTTCGGTCCGCGCTGACGGCACCTGAGTGTTGCGGCGGCGCAGCGGTCCACCGGAGTCCGTATGCTGACAGTGCTGAGTTCACAGCCGGCCTGGATCCGAGCTCACCTGCCCTGCGGGGTTGGTGGTCCGCCGAGCGACGTTCGTCGCCACCGCCAGAACCTCCCGGGTACCGCTGTGCTGTCTGGACCACCGTGATCCCCCTTTCCCGTTCCCGCTGGGCCGCCCTCCCCGACCGGGTTCACCTCCCCCGCCCGAACGCTTTCCTTCGCGCCGCCCGGCCGTGGCCGTGGACGCCGTGACCGCGCCGGCGCGGACGGGCGATCCGGCGCGCAGGCCGGCGTCGTCGCGGACGGGCGGTCCGGCGTCCTCGCGACCGGCGAGCGACTACTCGGTGCTGCTGGACTCCATCCGGTCGATGGGATTGCTGGAACGCCGCTACGCCTATTACGCGACCCGCAGCCTGCTGCTGCTGTCGGCGTTGGGCACCGTCGCCGCCGGCTTCGTGCTCATCGGTGACAGCTGGCTGCAGATCGCGGTGGCCGCGGTCCTCGCCGTGGTGCTCACACAGGTCATCTTCCTGGGACACGACGCCGCCCACCGGCAGGTCTTCGTGTCCGCGCGCGCCAACGAGATCATGGCGATGATCCTGGCCAGCGGCCTCTCCGGGCTCAGCCTGGCCTGGTGGAACACCAAGCACGCCCGGCACCACCAGGCGCCCAACCAGGTCGGCAAGGACCCGGACATCGAACCGGGCGTCGTGCACTTCTATCCCGCCGAGAAGCCACCGACGGGCACCCTCGGGCGGTTCCTGCACGCTCATCAGGGGTGGTGGTTCTTCCCGCTGCTCGCCGTGGAGGCCATCAACCTCCACGTGCAGAGTGTGGCCGCGGTACTGGCCCGCCGGGACATGAAACACCGGCGCACCGAGATCACCCTCATCACCGGCCGTCTGGTGCTGTACCCGGCGGTGCTGTTCGTGGTGCTCTCCCCCGCCAGGGCCGTCACGTTCCTGCTCGTGCAGATGGTCGTCACCGGCGTCTACCTCGGCAGTGTGTTCGCGCCGGCGCACGTCGGCATGCCGATCCTGGGCGCCGACGCCAAGATGGACTTCTTCCGGCGTCAGGTCCTGATCTCGCGGAACATCACCGGCAACCGCTTCACCACCTGGTTCATGGGCGGGCTGAACCTCCAGGTGGAACACCACCTCTTCCCGAACATGCCGCGCCCCAACCTGCGCCGGGCGCAGGTCGTCGTGCAGGAGTTCTGTGTCGGCCGGCGGGTGACCTACACCGAGAAAACCCTGGGCCAGGCCTGGGTTCTCATCATCGGCCACATGAACCGGGTCGGTGCCGCCGGCCGGGATCCCTACGCGTGCCCGGTCGTGCGACAACTCCGTTGACCCCGGCGGCGCCCGGTTCCGGTGATGTCCGGACGCCCCCCTTCGCCCGCGCCCCTGCCACCCACCCCCGGAGGTCGACTCGATGCCCAGCCACCGCACGCCCACCGCCGTGTCCGTCCTCGCCGCCCGCGGTCCGGCCGTCGGCCCGGGTCGGTTGCTCACCATGACGCACACCGGACCGGCGGGCAGCCGGGACTACGACCTGTACATCCCGACGGGGTACCGGCCGGACGCCCGCCCGGTCCCGCTGGTCGTGATGCTGCACGGCAGCACCCAGTCCGCCGCGGATTTCGCCGTCGGCACGACCATGAACGACCAGGCGGAACGACACACCCTGCTGGTGGCCTATCCGGGACAGCCACGGCTGGCGAACCCCAGCCGATCGTGGAACTGGTTCGACCGGCACAACCAGCACGCCGGCGCCGGGGAACCGGCGATCATCGCCGGCATCACCGAGGACATCGTCCGCGCTCACGGCGTGGACCGCGACCGCGTGTACGTGGCCGGGTTGTCGGCGGGCGGTGCGATGGCCGCCGTGATGGCGGCGAGCTACCCGCAGGTGTACGCGGCTGTGGGAGTGCACTCCGGGCTGGCCCACCTCGCCGCCACCGGGATGATGTCGGCGCTGACCGCCATGCACCGCGGCGGCCCCGCGACCGGCGACCCACGGGGCACCGTGCCGCTGATCGTCTTCCACGGCGACGACGACACCACCGTCTCGCCGGTCAACGCCGTCCGGCTCGTCACCGGCCGGATCGGCACCGCCGCTCCCGACAGCACCCGCACGCATCCCGCGGTCGAGGACAGCGACCGTCCCGACCGGCACGGGTACACGATCACGACCTATCTCGACCCTGACCACTCGGTGGCCGCCGAGTCCTGGGACGTGCACGGGGCCGGCCACGCCTGGGCCGGTGGCGACGCGGCCGGGTCCTACACCGATCCGCAGGGACCCGACGCGTCCGCCGAGATGGTCCGGTTCTTCCTCGAACACCCCCGGCCGGCCGCGGGGACCCGCACCTGACGCCGTCGGACATCGCCGGGCCGCAACGGTTCTCCGTCCCGCCGAGGCGAGCTCCGTTCTCACGGAACCACGGCATCCGGCCGGCGGCTGTCGGCCTCGGCGCTCAGACGGGCCGTGCGGGCAGTCGCCCGGCGAGGCCGGCCAGCAGGTAGTCCAGTCCCAGCTGCAGTTCCGCGGCGCCGTCGTAGCGACCGAGCTCGCCGGCCAGGCTGCGCACGTGCGGGAACTCTCTCGGCGGCAACCGGTGCAGCCCGAGTCGCAGCAGATCGTCGGACTCCTCGGGGTCGACGACGTACTCCTGGAGTTCATTGAGCACGTGTCCGTACAGCAGCCCGAAGTACGCGCGGTAGGCGTGCAGGGCGGCGGCCGGCGGGAACCCGGCGTCCACGAGGATCGCGAGCACCCGTTCCAGCGGACGCAGCGTCCCGAGCGGGCGCAGCCCGAGCGGTGTGGACAACGGCCGGGTGGCCAGCAACGGCACCACGTGGGGATGGGCCAGGGCGAGGGCACGGAAGCCGACCGCGGCCGCGCGCAGTTGCTGCTGCCACCCACGGCCGTCGTCGTCCGGGATGACGAGGGCACCGAGCACCAGCTCCGCCACCCCGTCCAGGAGGTCGTCTCGGCCCGCGGTGTGGCGGTACAGCGTCATCGGGTCCCGGCCCACCCGTTGCCCCAGCCGACGCATCGTCAACGCTCCCAGTCCCTCCGCGTCGACCAGCTCGAGCGCGGCGTTCATCACCGCCGCCCTCGACAACGCCCGCCGGTCACCGTTTCTCGCCTGTCCCGGGGCGGGGGTCGACCGCCGCCGATCCGGTGGTCCGGCCTCGTCCGACGTTCCGGTCATGCTGTCCTCCCGCGGGTCGTGTCCCCGGTGTCGGCGGGCCCGCCGTTTGCTTTCACCGGTGTCGTCCGACTACGGTCTACATCGTAGGCCTACAGGTGAACAGACCCCCGTGGCCCATGTACGACAGCGGCGCTGCCATCAGAGGCGCCCGACGGCGCGGCCGCATCCGGCCCCAGCCACATCCGATTACTTGGAGTTCCGCATGTCGACCACCGCACACACCCGTTCCGACAGCATCGATGTCGCACCGGCGCACCACCACATGAGCACCGAGACCAAGGCGTCGAGCAAGACCAGCGAGCTGTACGTGTACGTGGCGCTCGTCGTCGCGATCATCGTCACCGCCATGGTCGTCGGCGACGAGAACAGCAACGGCGTCGACCCTTTCGGCGCGCTGGACGCGATCCGCTACATCACCTACGCGACGATCGGCTACCTGGTCGCACGCGGGCTGGCCAAGTCCGGGAGCCGCGACAACCACCACGGCTGAGCTGTCCGCGGGACGCCGTCGCGGCGTCCCGGCGGACGGCCGCGACGGTGATCGCCGCACATCCGACGCCGGCCCGGGGATTCCCCCGGGCCGGCGTTCGGCGTCTGCGCACCCCGGTCGCCGCGACACCGCGACGCCCCGCGGATCCGGCCCGCTGTGCGGCTCTGCCCGGCCGCCCCGCCCGATCCGTGGACCGGTGACCGGCTACCGGCAGCTGACGTCGTGCGTGACCTCACGGGAAGCGTGCTCGTCGGCCGCTGCCGGACGGCCGGCCCCGGCGAGGGTGAGGTCGTCCAGGCTCACCCGCCCGCTGACGACCGCGTCGGCGAAGGCGTCGACGGTGATCCGGGCCGCGGCCGCCCGGGTCTGGAGTCGACGCAGCGCGTCCTCCGTGGACGATTTCGTGGCGGCGGCGAGCATGCGCACGGCCGTCGCCGTGACGCTGCGGGACGCGCTCACCGGGTTGTCGGTCCAGCGGTCGCGGTACTCCATGGCGTCGGCGAGCCGCTCACCGATGATCGACACGACGGCGAGCGCGTCCGACAGCGGAAGCCGGCGCAGATCGTCGGCGGAGGTGAAGTACAGGTCCACCGCCGCGAACACGTCGGCACCGGCGATGACCGGGAAGGCGGCGACCGCCCGGAACGGCGTCTCGACGAAGAGCCTCTCGTGGAACAGGGGCCAGCAACTGGACACCACGGTCTCGTCGGCCAGGATGCCGTCCCCGTCGGCGCGCAGATCCAGCGCAGGTCCTTCACCGGTGGTGAACTGCAGCCGTTCGGCGTAGGCCGCGCGAGCGGAGCTGGCCCCGACGGGGAAGCGGAAGCCGTCCGTGCTGAAGACGCTGATCGACGCGGCGGCGACCGGAAGCACCTCGAAACAGCTGGTGGCCAGCAGGGAGGGCAACCGGTCCGGGGACGGCACCGCCCCTTCCAGGTAGGACAGCTGCGCGAGGAAGCTCTGTCGGATCTCCACGGGTCACGTCCTTCTCGTACCGGATGCCGGGTCGCCGACGGGGCGACAGGTGGTGTGACGCCCCGGGGCGTCGCGGTCCGCCCCCGGTGCAGGGCAGCGGGGTCGTCGTGTCCCGAGCGGTGAACGCGGTTCGTGATCCCCGGCGGAGACGGGGGATCGTTCTCGGGCGGCTGTGGTACCCAGCCCTGACTTCCTATCATGCGCGCTCTCGCATCGGCACGCGGTGTGGCCGATCCGCACGGCCGGCCGGTATCGCGACGGCCTCAGGTCGCCGGTGTCCGGCGGGGCGGCGTCAGAGTCGGCGACCTGCCAGCGCCTCGAGGTGCGCGACGATGGCGAGCTCACCGTCCACGGGCCCGAGGTCCCGCAGTGCGTGCCGGTAGGCCTCGGCCACCGCGTCGATCACCCGGGACGGCGACCCAGGCCCGCCGGCCTCCGCGGCGACGGACTCCAGCTCCTCGACGATGCGGGCCAGCCCGAACGTCGGCAGCAGGTCGCCGGTCAGCACCCGTGGGAAATCGCGCTGCAGGAACCGGGACGCGGCGGGCCCGGCGTCCAGCAACCGCAGCAGGTGCCCGGGCGCGATACCGGCGGCGGCCGCCAGCAGAGCCGCCTCCGCCGACAGCGCCGCCTGTCCGAACCACAGCAGGTTCACCAGATGTTTGACCAGGCAACCGGTCCCGGACGGGCCCACGTGGTGAACGGTGGACGCGACGCTCGCCAGGACCGGGTGCCACCGCTGCAGCACGGCGGCATCGCCTCCGACGTACAGGGTCAGGTCGCCGGTGGCCGCGTCGGCCGGGCCGCCGCCCATGGGCGCATCGAGCGTCGCCGTCCCTCGTCGGGTCGCCGCGGCGGCGAGCGTCCGCGCCGCCGAGGGTGCGGTACTGGTGAGGTCGATCCACGTGCTGCCCGGCCGCATCGCGGTCATCGCGTCGCCGTCCGGCGTCATCGCCTCCACCAGCTCGCGTGATCCGGGCAGCACGGTCAGGATCAGCCTCGACGCCGAGACCGCTTCGGCGACGGTGGCCGCGGCCCGCACGCCGGGCCGGACCGCGGCGTCACACCGCTGCGGGTCGACGTCGAAGACGATCACCCGGTGACCCGCGTCGGCCAGTCGTCCGCTGACCGGAAGACCCATCCGACCGACCCCGAGGACGGCGATGGATTCGGTCCCGGCGTCCATCAGCGCAGCGTACGGCGCCGGCGACGGCCCGGATCCGGCGCCGTCCGCCCGGGGCCCTCCCGGTCGCCGCCGGCACGGACCGGGCGACGCACCGTCGCCGGCGTCGGCGGCATGGTGATGAGCCCGTTCGGCCGCTGGTGGCGGGCCCGGCGGGCCGTTTATGCTGTACGCGCTGGGTTCACAGCCGGTCCGGGTCCGTGTCCACCCGCCCTCCGGGGTGGTGGCTCGCCGTGCGATGCGTCGCCGCCGCCCGGGATCACTCCCGCTGTCCGGCCGTCAGGACCGTCGTCATGACCCCTCGTCCCCGTGCATCCGTGTCGTCCCCTCGGGACCTTCGCGGGCGCAGCACCTTCCGCCCGCAGGTTCGTCGGATCCGGTCGGGCGGTGGTGGGTGATGCCCACCGGTCAGGCGGTCTGGCCCGCCGATCTGATCGAGCGTCGGCGTCGGGTACTGCAGCTGGAACGGCAGCTCCGCTGCGCCGTCGCCGCCCGATCGGTGACCGAACGCGCCGGGGTCGACGCACTCCGCGCAGCCCTGGCCCAGTGTCCGTGTGCGCACTGGGATGTCGAGATCACCGACGACCGGGACGGCTCCTGGTCCTGCGTCGTGTGTCTCGCGGTCATCACCCCGATGTGGGTGGCGACCAGCGAGCAGGAGCAGTCGCTGCGGCACGCCGCCCGTCAGTGCTCGGCGCGCCACCAGGACATCTGATCCGGGCAGGCACCCCGGCCGGACGACACCCGCGCCGCCGCCGCTCCACGGCGCCCGGTACGCCCGGCCCCGGTGCCGCCCGGACCCCACCACGACCTCCGGAAAGGCCTCCGATGACCGCGATCCCGCGTTTCCTGTCGTCCCTGCAACACCTGCGGTCGGTGGTCGACGACGGGCCGTGGTCGATGACGACCCGGGCGGCGATCGCCGTCGTCGAGGCCTTCGCCGGCGTGGACGGTGCGGTGATCTGCCTCGCCGACGACCTCGGGATGCGGACACCGGTCGGGGTCAGCGACGGTGAGGCTCTCCTGGCGGAACAACTGGAGTACACCGTGGGGGCCGGTCCGGGCCTGGATGCGTGCCGCCGCCGGCGGCAGGTGGTCGCCGGAGCGGACCTGGCCCGCCGCTGGCCGGTGTTCCACGACGCGTTGCGGTGCGGGACCGGGTACCGCGCGGTCCGGGCGCTGCCGCTGGGCGGCGGGATCGGCACGCCGCCCCGGGGGGTGCTGTTGCTGTGGTACCGGACCGCCGCCGCTGCCGACCGGGGTGCCCGGTCCCCGCACCAGGACCTGACCCGGCTCGCGTCGTTGATCGGGGAACTGCTGACGGTGACCGCTGCGCTCCCCCGCATCCCGGCCCGCGGAGCCGGTCCCGCCGAGCGGCGGTCCGCGGTGGCCCAGGCGGTGGGCATGGTGATGGCCGCCCACCACCTGGCGATGCCCGACGCACTGGCCGTCCTCCGCGGATACGCCTACGCCCGTTCCGCTCTCGTCGACGACACCGCCGTCGACGTGGTCCACCGGCGGGTGCCGCTGCAGCTGCTGGCCTGAACGGCCGTTGCGCCTGCCGCGCACCTCCACGCGCCGATCGGCGGTCGCCTCCGGGTGCGGTGACCGCGCCCGGCCGGCGGCCCCGCGGCCGCGGCCCGCCGGAACGGCGTCCGGCGGCGGGCGTCACCGCCCCGACAACGGATCCCTGCCGATGAAGGCCAGCAGCCGGGTCTGCACGTCGGCCGTGTCCGGCACCGGGACCCGCGGTCCGTACTGTCCCGATGACCGCAGCAACTCCTCGATCGGGGTCATGCCGGCGAGCAGCACGGCGCAGGTGTCCTCGTCGAGGCGCTCGTCCTGCCCGGTGGCCCGGGCCAGGTCCCAGGTGTGCAGGAAGACGTCGGTGGTGTAGAACCGGTCGACCGCCTCGGGAAGCGGCATCTCCCCCACCATCGGATGACGGAAGACCACCGCGGCCGCGTCGGTGTCGAGGATCCGCTGCACCGCGTCGGCGTGGACCTGCCAGGCCCGGACCGGATCCTGCGCCACCGACGGACCCCGGTCCAGTTCGAGGCCGGTCCCGGTGGACAGGAAGCCCGGGAACCAGCCCACCAGATGGCCGACGACGTCCCGGGCCCGCCATCCGGGCACCGGGGCCGGGGTGTCCCAGTCGACGGCTCCCCGCACGCGGTCGGTGAAACCGGCGGCGACCACCCGATGGCGCTCGGCCGGCTCGGCAGGGAGGCTCATGCCCCGACTCCCGCGGTGCCGGAAGCGGTCCCGTCGCCGGCGAGCAGCCGGTCGAGCGAGGCGTAACCCTGCTCGACGCCGGTCTCCATGCCGCTGCGGAGCCATCCGTCGCGCGCCTCGAAGCTGTCGCAGACTGACTGCACGTGCAGCCGCGTGCGGCCGTCGCCCAGGTCCTCGAAGGTCAACGTCTCCAGGGACACACCGTCGGGGTCGCCCTCCCAGGTGAAGGTCTGCACGATGCGGTCCGGTCGCACCTCGTGGAAGCAGCCGTGGAACCCGAACTCCCGGCCGTCCCGGACCGAGACGTAGCGCCAGCTGCCGCCGGTACGGGCGTCCCAGTGGTCCACGGTGGTGTCCATCCCGTCCGGTCCGATCCAGCGTGCGAAGAGCTCCGCGTCGGTGTGCGCGCGGAACAGCTGATCGGGTCGGGCCGCGAAGACCCGGGTGATACGGATCAGCGGAACCTGCGGATCGGCCTGGATCTGGGTGGTCGTCGTGCTCATGCTGTCTCCTCCCGGACCGGGCCGCGCCCGGTCTGTTCGTGGTCCATCTCGGCGAGGACGGTGTCCAGCCGGCGGAAGCGGCTCTCGGCCCGCCGGCGGTAGCGCTCGATCCAGGCGGTCATCAGGTCGAGGACCTCCGCCTCCAGATGCACCGGACTGCGGTGCCCGTCGGCCCGGCTGACCAGACCGGCCTGTGACAACACCTTCAGGTGTTTGGAGATGGCCTGGACGCTGATCCGGTGCGGTGCCGCCAGCTCTCCCACGGTGGCGTCACCGTCGGTCAACCGGGCCAGCAGCTCCCGCCGGGTCGGGTCGGCCAGCGCCGCGAACACCTGGGACAGCTCGTCCGTCACGACACCCTCTTTCTCAACCTTGTGGTTGACGAAGGTAGACCCCGGCGCATCGCTTTGTCAACGCATCGGTTGACATTGCGGCGCGGCGCTCCGGCCGGCGGGGCACGGTCGGGGCGGTCGTCCGAGTGCTGGCGCTCAGGTGATGGCGTGCCGCCGTCGCCGCAGGTCGCCGATGAACTCCTCGGCCGCGGCGAGCTGGGACACCAGCTTGTCGCGGCGCTGCTCGGCGGCTTCCTGGAACCGCGCCAGATCGGCGGTGAGCGCGTCGATCTCGGCCGCGGAGAGCGCGTCCCGACGGCCGAGCCGGTCGGTGACCTCCAACAGCTCGCGCATCTCCTCCAACGTGAAGCCCAGTGGCTTCATCCGGCGGATCGCCAGCAGCCGGTCGACGTCGGCACCGGTGTAGAGGCGGAACCCGCCCTGGCTCCGCGCGGACGGCACCACCAGACCCGTCTGGTCGTAGTGCCGCAGCGTGTTCAGCGACAGCTGGGTCCGCTCGGCGACCTCACCGATCTGCATCTGGGCCTCCGTCACGTCCCCGCCTTCCCCGACACGCCTGCAGACCGGCTGGGAGCACCGGACCGGCGGTCGACCCGCCGGCATCGGACGCCTGCCGGAGCGCTGTCCGACGGGCAACTCTACCCTCACCCCAGGGTAGGGTGTTCGGTGATGGTCACGAGCGAAGAAGTGCGCGGTACCGCGCTGCAGATCGACGGGGTGCCGCCGCTGCCGGTTCCCCGCGTCCCGGGGATCGACTCGGCACGGTCGGTCCCACCGGCGGGAACCGGTACCCGTCCCGCCGGGTTGCGGCACGGGGCGGGGCGATGACGGGCACCGACTCCGGGAGCGGCCCGACAGAGGTGCGGACCGAGGCCGCCCGCCGGCGGACGTTCGCGGTGATCTCGCATCCCGACGCCGGCAAGTCCACCCTCACGGAGGCGCTCGCACTGCACGCCAACGTCATCGGCGAAGCCGGCGCCGTTCACGGCAAGGCGGGACGCCGGGGCGTCGTGTCGGACTGGATGGAGATGGAACGGGCGCGCGGCATCTCCATCACCTCCGCCGCCCTGCAGTTCAGCTACCGGGACCGCGTGGTCAACCTGCTCGACACTCCCGGTCACGCCGACTTCTCCGAGGACACCTACCGCGTGCTCGCCGCGGTGGACAGTGCCGTGATGCTGGTCGACGCGGCGAAGGGGCTGGAACCGCAGACCCGCAAGCTCGCCGAGGTCTGCCGACTCCGCGGCGTGCCCACCATCACCCTGATCAACAAGTGGGACCGGCCGGGGCGGGAGCCGCTCGACCTGATCGACGAGCTGACCTCCGAACTGGGGCTGCACCCGATGCCGCTGAACTGGCCCGTCGGGGTGGCCGGCGATTTCCGCGGACTGCTGGACCGCTCGACCGGAGCGTTCGTCAAACTGACCCGTACCCCCGGCGGCGCCTCGGTGGCCGAACAGCGGACGCTGGACGGCGCGGCGGCCGCCGCCGACGCGGGCGACGCCTGGTCGGTGGCCACCGACGAACACGACCTGCTGACGGCCAGTGGCATGGACTTCGACGCCGCCGCCTACCGTGCCGGCACCGCCAGTCCGGTGCTCTTCGGGGCGGCGGTGATCAACTTCGGCGTCCGGCAGCTGCTGGACACCCTGATCGATCTCGCCCCGGCTCCGGCGCCCCGCCCGGACGCCGCCGGCACCGCCCGTGCGGTCACCGAGCCGTTCTCCGGTTTCGTGTTCAAGATCCAGGCCGGCATGGACGCCCACCATCGCGACCGCGTCGCGTTCGTGCGGGTGTGCTCGGGGCGCTTCGAGCGCGGCATGGTCGTGGTCAACTCCGCCACCGGACGCCCGTTCGCCACCAAGTACGCCCAGACCATGTTCGGCCGGGAGCGCACCACCGTGGACACCGCGTACCCGGGCGACGTCGTGGGGTTGGTCAACGCCACCGCGCTGGGTGTGGGTGACACCCTGTACGCCGACCACAAGGTCACGTTCCCGGCCATGCCGCTCTTCGCGCCCGAGCACTTCGCCGTCGCCCGGGCCACCGACAGCAGCCGTTCCAAGCAGTTCCGCCGCGGCATCGACCAGCTCGCGCAGGAAGGCGCCGTGCAGGTCCTGCGCTCCGACCTCCGGGGCGATCAGGCGCCGGTCCTGGCGGCCGTGGGGCCGATGCAGTTCGACGTCGCGGCGCACCGGATGGCCCACGAGTTCAGCTCCCCCGTCACGCTGGACCACCTGCCGTACACCGTGGTGCGGGGGATCGAGCGCAGCAGCGAGGGTTTCGTCACCAGCGCCCACGGGGCCGAGGTGCTGGAACGCTCCGACGGCGCACGGCTCGCCCTGTTCACCGACCGGTTCCGGATGAACGCCATCAGACAGAAGCACCCCCAGCTCGAGCTGCACCCGCTCCCGGGGGACCATCCGGACGCCACCCGGCCGCCGGGTCGCTGACCGACGCGCGGTCGCCCCGCGGTCGCGCTCCGCAGGGCGGCGTCGCGGCTACCCCCGGTAGGCCGCCGCATCTGCGCCGCCTCCGCATTCCCTTCCCTCGTCGGCCGTCCGCCGCGCCCGCGGGGTCATCATCAGAACGGATCCGCCGTGTCCCGTCCCGCTACCGTATCCACCGCCTCCACCCGGTCGGTGCGGCGCCCGACCCGGCCGTCCTGGCTGACGCCACGGGTGCTGCGGACCGAGGTGCTCGCCGGCCTCGTCGTGGCGTTGGCCCTGATCCCCGAGGCGATCTCGTTCTCGATCATCGCCGGCGTGGACCCCCGGGTGGGACTGTTCGCGTCGTTCACGATGGCCGTCTCGATCTCCGTCCTGGGTGGCCGGCCGGCCATGATCTCGGCGGCGACCGGGGCCGTCGCACTGGTCGTGGCACCGCTGGTCCACCAGTACGGACTCCCGTACCTCATCGCCGCGGTCATCCTCGCGGGCGTCCTGCAGATCGTGCTGGGGCTGCTCGGGGTGGCGCGGCTGATGCGGTTCATCCCGCGCAGCGTGATGGTGGGTTTCGTCAACGCGCTGGCCATCCTGATCTTCCTCGCCCAGCTCCCGCAGCTCACGCACGTCCCGTGGCCGGTGTACCCGATGGTCGCCGGCGGCCTGGCGATGATCTACGGTCTCCCCCGCATCGTGAAAGCCGTTCCGGCGCCGCTGATCTCGATCGTCGTGCTGACCGTGCTGGCCGTCACCGTCCGGATCGACGTGCCCACCGTCGCCGACCAGGGCGAGCTGCCCGACAGCCTGCCGTCGTTCCTGCTCCCCGACGTGCCGTTCACCCTCGAGACGCTGCGGATCATCGCCCCGTTCGCCGTCGGGGTGGCCCTCGTCGGGCTGCTCGAGTCACTCATGACGGCCAAGCTCGTCGACGACCTCACCGACACCCGCTCGGACAAGACCCGCGAGTCGTGGGGTCAGGGCGCGGCCAACATCATCACCGGGCTCTTCGGCGGGATGGGTGGCTGCGCGATGATCGGACAGACCATGATCAACGTGAGATCCGGGGCCCGCACCCGGCTCTCCACGTTCCTGGCCGGGTTCCTGCTGCTCATCCTCGTCGTCGTGCTCGGTGACACCGTCGGGAGGATCCCGATGGCCGCCCTGGTCGCCGTGATGATCATGGTGTCGATCTCCACCTTTGACTGGCACTCGGTGGCGCCCACGACGTTGCGCCGCATGCCCCGGAGCGAGACCGCGGTGATGATCGTGACCGTCGTCGTCACCGTGTCCACCGACAACCTGTCGTACGGCGTCATCGCCGGCGTGCTGGTCGCGCTCGCGCTGTTCGCCCGTCGCGTCGCCCACCTGGTCGACCTGTCCAGCGAGCTCAGCGCCGACGGCGGCACCCGCACCTACACGGTGACCGGCGAGCTGTTCTTCGCCTCCTCCAACGACCTGTACTCCCGGTTCGACTACGACGACCCGGCGCCCCGGGTCGTCATCGACCTCACGCGCGCGCACCTGTGGGACGCCTCCACCACCGCGACGCTCGACGCCGTCACCACCAAGTTCGGCCGCCACGGCCGGACCGTCGAGATCGTCGGCATGGACGCCCACAGCGCCACCCGGCACGAGCGGCTCTCCGGGCACCTCGGCGGCGGCCACTGAGCCGATGAACGGACCGTCCGGCCGCGTCCGCCGTCACCCGTGCACCCACGAACGGCGGTCCGGTCCCGCTGCGATCACCGGACCCGGTTCGAACCGGTCGTCCGGCCGATGAGTCGCATCCGGTGAACGTGGGCATTCACCAGTGCGGGTGAACACGATGCGCCGCAGTGACCGGTGGACCGTGTGATGTGGACGCCGTGACCTCGTAGCCGGGGTGGCCCCGCCGCTCCCGTGAGTGCGGACCTGCCGCCTCCCACGATCCGAGAGACGGCCCTGATGCCCCCTTCCGAAGCGACCTGGTTCGCGCCGTTCACCAGCGCGGTCGTCGAGGCCGATGACCACCACGACTCCGCTGCCGACGTGCTGCGGGCGGCGGTGGCCGCACTTCCCGGCGTGGACGGCGCCGCGCTGTGCACCGTCCGCGCCGGCAAGCCCGTCACGCTCGCGGTGTACGGGGACAACGCCGACAACTTCACCTCCGTGCAACGGCGCAGCGGCCAGGGCCCGACCGTGTCGGCCCTGCGGGAGCGGGTCGCCGTCGGGTCGACCGACCTCGCCACCGACGTCCGGTGGCCGAAGCTGCATCAGGTGACGGCGCTGCTCCACATCCGCTCGGTGCTCTGCCGACCACTGGGCCACGCCCATCCCCGGGCGACGACCCTCAGTCTCTTCGCCGCCGCGCCCGGCGCGCTCGACGATCTCGACGCCGACCTCCTAGGCGTGGTGGTGGCCACCACCGACCTCACCCTGGCGGGGTTGGCCCAGCATGCACGGGTGCGACACCTGGAACGGGCGCTGGAGTCCAACGAGCGGATCGGCGTCGCCGTGGGCATCCTGATGAAGCTCAACGGCTACACCGAGTCGGATGCCATGAGTGCTCTGTCCGCGGCCAGCCAGGCCGAGAACCGCAAGCTCAAGGACATCGCCGCCGATGTCGTCCTGACCGGAGCGGCTCCGCGCCCACCGTCGGCGCCCGCGCACCGCCCCGACGTCCCCGGCACCGGCGCCTTCGCGGCATCCCACCGCAGCGGCGGCGGACCGCGACTCCCGGCATCAGGACATGAGGCACACGCGATGCCCGCAGCGCACCATCTGTCGTCCGCACCGGGTGCGTCGGCCCGCTGAGCCGGCAACGCCTCGCCCTGATGCAGCGGCGTCGATCGCGACACGGGGTGTCCGCCCGACCCGATCCGGGGTTCGCCCGCCGTGTCCATCGCCGCACCGCCCGCTGACGACGGCCCGCGTCAGTTCTTCCCCAGCCGCTCCAGGTGGTCGGTCAGCACCTCGAGCGATTCGGCGAAGATGTCCGCCGACCGGTCGATCGACAGCAGCGGCTGGAGATGGTTCAGCCGCGGGTACTCCTCGACCGCCGCGGGCGACGTCGGCTGGTCGAGATCGGTGTCCTCGGTCGGGCTGATGTCGACCCCCTTGTTGGACACCTCCAGAAGGAGGTTGCCCAGCAGGAAGCTGGAGAAGATCTGGTACGCGGCGACGGAGGCGGTGTCGGAGAAGCCGCACCGGTGCAGCGTCTGCAGGAACGACTCCATCCAGCGCAGGCTCCGCAACGGCGGCCGCACCCACGGCGCGGCCGGCGGCCGGGTGCAGACCAGCGGGAAGACCTCCGGGTGGGCCAGCGCGATCCGACGCACCCCGTGGGCGAGGCGGTACAGGTACTCCTGCCACTCGGTGGCGTTCATGTGCACCTCGGGATCGGCGTACAGCTCGTCGATCACCGCCTCGACCACCGCGTCCAGCAGCGCTTCGCGGCCCGCGATGTGGTGGTAGATCGCCATCGCCTCGACGCCCAGGTAGTCGCCCAGCCGTCGCATGGTCAGCGCCTTGAGGCCCTCCTCGTCGATGAGGGACACGGCACCCCCGACGATCCGGCGGCGGTCCAGGCTCTGCCGACCGGTACCCGGCCCCGCGGTGGGTATCGACGGTGTGGCAGCGGGGTGCGGTGTCGACGGTGTCGACCGGCTCGACGATCCGGCGTCCATGTGCCCACCTTCCGCGCTGGTCGATGCCCGCTCCCGCAGCCGGTGGCGCAGGTGTCCTGCCACCGTGTCTACCACCTGACCGGGACGTGCCCCCGCCCGACCACCGGTTGCCGGTCACCGCGACGGCACGGTGGGCACCGTGCCCGGCGGCTCCACACGCCGGGCCGGGTGCACCGGACACCGGCCCCGGTGGCGCCCGCTGCCGCACGTCCGCCTTAGCGCGTAAAGCCGATGTTTACGGCGGCGACTTACGAGGTAAAGCCAGAGGTGCTCGTGTCCGTCGCCCCACATTTCCCGGATCTCGGAGAATTATCATCGTGAAAGATTCACTCCTGGCCGGTCTGACCGCCGTGGTCACCTTCGTCCCGAAACTGCTCGCCTTCCTCGCGATCCTGGTCGTCGGCCTGCTGATCGTGAAGGCGATCGCCAAGGGTGTCGAAAAGGTGCTCGAGCGCGTGGGTTTCGATCGCGCCGTCGAGCGCGGTGGTATCAAGAAGGCCCTGGAGAGCAGTAAGTTCGACGCCAGCGACATCGTCGCCAAGATCGTCTACTACGCTCTCGCCCTGTTCGTGCTGCAGCTGGCCTTCGGAGTTTTCGGACCGAATCCGATCAGCGATCTGATCACCCGGATCATCGCCTTCCTGCCCGCCCTCGTGGTGGCCATCATCATCGTCGTCGTGGCCGCCGCGATCGCCGCCGCCGTGAAGACCCTCATCCAGGGCACCCTCGGGGGCCTGTCCTACGGGAAGACCCTGGCCAACGTGGCCAGCGTCTTCATCCTCTTCCTCGGCGTCGTGGCCGCGCTGAACCAGATCGGCGTGGCCACCACCGTCACCACCCCGGTGCTCATCGCCATCCTGGCCACCGTCGCCGGTGTCATCGTCGTCGGTGCCGGCGGCGGACTCATCAAGCCGATGCAGGCCCGGTGGGAGTCCTACCTGTCCACGGCCGAGCAGGAGGCTCCCAAGATCCGCAAGCACGCGGCGTCCGCGCCGAGCGCCAAGGACATCGCCGCGCGTGCCGCCGCCACGGCGCGGACCCAGGTCCGCACCCCCTCGGCGGCCGCCGACGGTTCCCACCCGTCGCGCTGACAGCGGGCCGGTCGGGTGCCTCCGGGCGTCCGACCTCCCGCCTGCACCACCACCGACCATCTGGCTCCACCAGAGCGGGCCGCCCGGCCCGCCGCACCATCACCGGAAGGAACGCACCATGATCCCCGCAGACCAGGCAGCCACCATCATGTCGCAGGGCGAGGTCGCCAGCACCAGCGGCGACACCATCGGAAAGGTCGGTCAGGTCTACGTCGACAACGCCGACGGCCACCTCACCTGGGTCACCGTCAAGACCGGCTGGTTCGGCGCCAACGAGTCCTTCGTGCCGCTGGACAACGCCACCCTGAACGGCTCCACCGTCACCGTGCCCTACGACAAGGACAAGGTGAAGAACGCTCCCCACCACGCGGTCGACGCCGAACTCTCCGTCGACGAGGAGAACGAGCTCTACTCCTACTACGGCATCGGTACCGCCGGTCAGACCGCCACCACCACCACGACGGACACCACCGATCGCACGGCGGCCGACGTCACGCCGGAGCCGCGGACGACCCGCGACGACGACGGCTACATCACCCGCTCCGAGGAGCAGCTGCACGTCGGCACCCGCCGCGTCGAGGCCGGCCGCGCCCGCCTGAAGAAGTACGTCGTCACCGAGCAGCAGACCGTCACCGTCCCGGTGTCCCACGAAGAGGTCACCCTGGTGCGCGAGCCCGTCGCGGCCGGCGACATCCGGGACGCCGTCATCGGTGAGGACGCCATCGAGGTCACCCTCACCGAGGACCGGGTCGTCGTCGACAAGGAGGCCGTCGCGGTCGAGCGCGTCTCCCTGGGCACCGAGGTCGTCACCGAGCAGCAGCAGGTCACCGAGACCGTCCGCAAGGAGCAGGTGGAGCTCGACACCACCGGCGTCGACACCACCACCGGTCACATCACCACCGGCGCCAACGGCCGTAACGACGACGACGCGAGCCTCGGCGACAAGGCCAAGGGCCTCGTCGACAAGGCCAAGGACGCCCTGAAGTAGCGGCACCCGGGTGGGTGTCCGACCGCGATCACCGCGTCCGGTCGGACACCCGCCCCGCGGCCCGACGTGCGCCGGACGATTCCGGCGCACCACCCGGGGCCGCACACCTGCCGGTCCCCACCGCAGGCGCGCCATCCCCGAGACGCCGGCACCCCGCCGGCACCGACACCACGAAGGATCACCATGACCTCCCCCCACGACGCCGGGTCCACCCCGGCCGGTTCCGCCTCCGCTCCCGGCTCGCTCTCCGGTGACGCCGACCACGACTCCACCGGCGCGCGCCCCTATCAGCAGGTGGCCGCCGACCTGGGCGTGGACCGCCACACCGTGCAGGCGCGGGAGGAGGAGCGCTTCGGCGGGATGAAGTTCGGATCGGCGTTCTTCGGCTGGCTGGCCGCCGCCGGCGTCGCCGCGATCCTGATGTCCCTGCTCGCCGCCACCGGTGTGGCACTCAGCCTGGCCAGCGACACCACCACCGACGACATCACCCAGCAGGCCTCGCAGGCCACCGGCGCCGCCCGCACGGTCGGCCTCGTCGGCGGTATCGCGCTGCTCGTCGTGCTCTTCATCGCCTACTTCTGCGGCGGCTACGTCGCCGGCCGGATGGCCCGCTTCAACGGCACCAAGCAGGGGCTGGCCGTCTGGATCTGGGGCATCATCGTCGCCGTCGTCGTCGCCATCCTGGTCGCGGTGTTCGGGTCGCAGTACAACGTGTTGTCCACCCTGAACCTCCCCCGCATCCCCCTCGACGAGGGCAGCATCACCACCGCCGGCATCATCGCCATCGTCGCCATCATCGTCGTCACCCTGGTCGCGGCGCTGCTCGGCGGCAAGGCGGGCATGCGGTTCCACCGCAAGGTCGACAAGGCCGGCCTGGGCGACTGACCACGGGATCCCCGAGCCGACCGGTCACCGGATCCGGTGGGCAAAAGGGAACCGTGGGCCGCAGGTGCAGCCCTCCACCCGGAGGGCTGCACCGTTCCGGTTCCGCCACCGTCCGACCGCCGTCGTCCGATTTCCCGGAGGCTTCCCATGTCCGACCGCAACACCCTCATCCGCAGTCTGCACGACATCGGCCTGGCCGCCTGGTTCGGTGGTTCGCTGATGGGCGCCGTCGGCCTCAACGGCGCCACCGACACCATCAGGGACCCGGAGCGCCGTAACGCGCTCGGCGCCACCGGGTGGGCCCGTTGGGCACCCGTGAGCGCCGCGGCCATCGGCGTCCACGCCATCGGCGGCGTCGGACTGACCCTGGCCAACAAGGGACGCCTGGTCGGGCAACGCGGCGTGGCCACCACGGCGATCGTCAAGACGGCGCTGACCGGCGTCGCCGCCGCCAGCACCGCCTACAGCGCCTGGCAGGGCCGGGTGCAGGCCGAGGCCGGCCTCAACCCCACGGACGGCGCCGTCAACTCCGGACCCGACACCCCCGCCGCGGGCGCCACCGCCCGTCAGCATCTCCGGATCGCCCAGTGGATCACCCCGATCACCACCGCCGCACTGATCGTGCTCGCCGCGCAGCAGGGCGAGCAGCAGCGCGCCGGCCAGGTCGTCAGTGGGATCCTGGGCCGCGCCCGGACGGCGCTGTCATGACCGCCCCCCGGCCCCGCGAGGCCGACGCCGCACCGACGGCCCCGTCCAGAGCGATGACCCTGTCGGAGGAGCGACTCGCGATCTCCACCGTGCGGGTGCCGTCCCGGCGGGTCCGCCTGGAGAAGTACGTGGTCACCGAGACCAGGACGATCACCGTCCAGGTCTCCCGGGAGGAGGTCCGCCTCGTCGACGTGGACCTGCCCGACGCCGGCCCGGTGGACGAACACGCCCCGGCAGGATCGTCCGGCGACGCCGACCGCTGGCTCACGCTGAGCGAGGAACGCGTCGTGGTCACCACCGAGACGGTGCCGGTCGAACGCGTCCGGCTCGAGGTGTCGACCGTCGTCGAGGACCGTGTGGTCACCGACGAGATCCGGCGCGAGCAGATCGCTCTCGAACGCGGAACCGAATTCGCCCGTGGCACCGGTCCCGGTGCCATCCCCACCACCACGGAGGACACCGAATGAACATCGACAAGAACACCATCCTGGACATGCTGCGCGGGAACGGCCAGCACGACGACGCTGACCGGGCCGCCACCGAGCTTCCCGACCAGGTCGACACCGATGCCGACTCCGGGCTGCTCGGCAAGTTCGGCATCAACCCCGCCGATCTGATCGCGAAGTTCACCGGCGGCGGCGGCGCGGGTGGGCAGGGCGGTATCGGCGGGCTCCTCGGCAAGATCCTCTGAATTACCGGGTGAGGCCGGGCGGACCCTTCGGGGAACGCCCGGCCTTTCGCGCGTTCCGGCCCGGGGGCATGACGTTCGTCCGGGCGAACAGCGGCGACACCGTAGCGACCACGGGACCCGGAGGCACCGTCGACACAGTGGCCGTTCGAGCCGGTCAGGGTGCGAACGGAGCGCGTCCCGTGGCGGTGGCCGGAAGTCGTCGTCGTCGCGCATCGGTGGAGCGACCCGCCCGCCACCGGACCCAGAGCCGGCAGGCGAGGACCCCGAGTGCGGCGGCCACCCAGCCGGCGACGACGTCCACCACGTAGTGCTCACCGGTGTAGACGAGCACGAAGCCCATCGCCAGCGCGTAGCCCACCAGCAACGCCCGCCGCCAGACTCCCACGAGCGGCCAGAAGAACAGCAACACCAGGGCGGCTCCGGCCGCGTGCAGCGACGGCATCGCCGCCACCGGATTCGACGCCCCCTGGCTCTGCGTCAGCAACTCCCCGACCGGAGCGAGATGCAGCTGGTCCCAGCCGATGTCGGAGATCCGGGCGACGCCGTCGACGATCCCGAGCTCGTCGGCCATCCACGGCGGCGCCATCGGGTAGACCACGTAGGTCACCGTTCCGGCGACCGTCATCACCAGCACCGCGGTGATCCACGGGCGGAACCGGTCGCGAACCCGGAACCACAGGAGAGCCGTCACCAGGGGGATCACCACGAAATGACTGACGTACACCACGGCGAGAATCGCGTCGTACCAGTGCGAACCGCCGGCGGCGTAGAGGTGCTGCTGCAACCACGCGGTCGGTAGCACCCCGAAGACGGCACGGTCGAGGGTGGCCGGCTCGGCCACGTGCAGTCCGAAGCCCAGCGCGTTGTGCCGGCCGGGGACCAGGTCGTCGCCGATCGGCAGGTTGATCAGCTGCGCCGCGGCGTAGGCGAGCAGCAGGAACCCCAGCGGCAGCCAGGCCACCAGCAACTGCGCCACCTGGGTCCGGGCCCGGCCACGGCGTGAGACGCCTGCCGCCGCAACGGTCCCGGCGTCGAACTCCGTACCGGCCACCGTCGAGGGAGCTTCCGGCGCCCGCCGGGTCGCCGTCACCGGTGGTCCCGGTCGGACACGCCGAGATCATCGACGTGACAGCTCATCCGGGTCTCGCTTCCGTCGGCGGGGTTCGCACCGCAGGGAAAGGCCGGCGCCGCCGGGGGTTCTCTCCCCCGGACGGCATCCGGCCTCGGCGGGCACGCTGTTCGACCCGCGGCGACGGCCCGGGAGGGTCGTCGCGATCACTCCCGGACTGCCCGGCCCGCAGGCGCGGTAAACCTGCCCGCTACCGCTGGACCACCACGTGCTCGTTGGGCACCACGTGGGTCATCGTCAGACCGCTGACGTCCCGCGGTCCGTTCTTGCCCAGGTTCGACAGCCGCGCCAGCTCGTCGTCGGACAGCGTCTGGCTCTGCAACGGCTCGAGGTGCCGGACGTCGTCGGGCGACAGGCCCAGTCCCTCACCGACCCGCAGCCCGAGCTCGTCGTCGACCATCAGGAAGTGCCACACCATCCGCTCCTGAACGGCGCGGTCGGCCTGCCCGATGAGGGTCACGAAGTTGGCGACCAGGTCGTCCTTCTCCCACTGCTCCATCAGCTGGTAGCGCTGACCGGCCTGGGTGTAGTCGTTCGTCCGGGGGATCCGCTTGCGCGTCAGCCGGCCGGTGATCTCCGGACCCTGCTCGTCGTGCGTCGGGTACTGCGCCTCCCGCAGGCCGCCGGTGATCGACGGTTCGTAGTTGACGTGCGGGTTCTGCCCCTCGCCGAGATCCACGCCGTAGGACATCTGCCCGCCGCGCTGGTTCGTCGCCACCCGGGCGTTCTTCGGGCTGTTGACCGGCAGCTGTAGGTAGTTCGGGCCCACCCGGTAGCGCTGGGTGTCGGAGTAGGAGAACGTCCGGCCGACCAGCATCTTGTCGTCGGAGAAGTCCAGACCGTCGACGAGGACGCCGGTTCCGAACGAGAGCTGCTCGTTCTCGTTGTGGTGGTCGCTGACGTTGCGGTTCAGCGTCATGGTGCCGACGAGCTTGGGCTCGAACTCGTTCTCCGGCCACACCTTGGTGTCGTCCAGCGGATCGAAGTCCAGCTCCGGGTGCTCGTCGTCGCTCATCAGCTGCACGTAGAGATCCCACTGCGGGAACTCCCCACGGTCGATCGACTCGTACAGATCCTGCGAGGCGTGCCCGAGGTTCGTCGCCTGGATGTTGGCCGCGTCGGCCTCGGTCAGGCTCTTCACCCCGGCCCGCGGCTGGAAGTGGTACTTCACCAGGTGCGACTCACCGTCGGCGTTGACCCACTTGTAGGTGTTGACGCCGAAGCCCTGCATCGTCCGGTAGTTCGCCGGGATGCCGCGGGGGCTGAACAGGTTGACCAGCATGTGCATCGACTCCGGCGTCTGCGACATGAAGTCGAAGATGCGGGCCGGCTCCTGGCGGAAGGTGATGGGGTCGGGCTTGAGCGAGTGGATCACGTCGGGGAACTTGATGGCGTCGCGGATGAAGAACACGGCGAGGTTGTTGCCGACGAGATCCCAGTTGCCGTCCTCGGTGTAGAACTTCACCGCGAAACCGCGCGGGTCGCGGGCCGCCTCCGACGAATCGCGCCCGCCGATCACGGTGGAGAACCGGATGGCCACGTCGGTCTGCTTGCCGGCCTCGGCGAACAGCTTCGCCCGGGTGTAGCGCGCGATCGGCTCGTCGCCCCACTGCCCGGTCGCCTCGAAGGTGCCGAAGGCCACCGCACCGCGGGCGTGCACCACCCGCTCCGGGATGCGCTCCCGGTCGAAGTGGCTGATCTTCTCCAGGAACTGGTAGTTCTCCAGGGTGGCCGGACCGCGGGCCCCGACGGTGCGCTGGTTCTGGTTGTCGTAGACCGGATGGCCCTGGCGGTTGGTGAGGACCGGGCGGTCCTCCTCGCCGGCGGCGGGGCCCTGACTGGCGACGTCGGTCATGGGTGGATTCCTCTCGTGCGGGGACGGTGGTGCGGTGGGCGCGGGTGCGCCCGGGACAGGGATCAGGAGCCGGCGGCCCGGCATGCGGGACAACGGCCCCAGAACAGGACTTCGGCCTCGTCGACGGAGAAGCCCGCCGGGTCGGCGGGTGCCAGGCAGCCGCGGGAGCCGACGGCACACGCGACGTCGACCGTGAGTCCGCAGGAGCGGCACACGAGGTGGTGGTGGTTGTCGCCGGTCTCGGTCTCGTAGCGGGCGGGTGATCCGGCCGGCTCGATCCGGCGGAGCAGGCCCTCCGTGGTGAGCGCGGCGAGGACGTTGTACACCGATGCGCGTGAGACGTCGGCACCGGCGGCCCGGACGGCCGCGGCGATGTGCTCGGCGTCGGAGTGGGGCGCGGCGGCGACCGCGGTCAGCACCGCGACGCGCGGGGTGGTCACCCGCAGGCCGTGGTCGCGCAGGAGGCGGGCGGGACCGGTCGGGGGTGTCGAGGAACGCACGTGGGACTCCGGGACGCGCGCACGCAGGGTCAGCGACGGCGTCGATCTGGACCTGTCCATGATAACGACCCCCCGCTGACGACCGCGCCCGCCCCACTCGACAGCAGCGGGACGGGCGCGGTGGACGGCGGCGGTCAGGCCTGCGGTGCCGCGACGGTCCTGGCCATCCCCCGCTCCAGAGCGCTCACCAGGTACGGCCGCAGCTCCTCGGCCGGGATGATGGTGTGCACCGATCCGACCTCCTTGGCGCGGTCGATGTTGTGGATGGCCTCGAACTCGGCGGCCACCTCACCCAGCTTCTCGGCGCGGACGGCCGACCGCACGTCGGCCAGCCGGACCCGCAACTCGGCCTTCTCGACGTCGTCGCCGGACGCGGCCAGCGCCGACTCGAGCTCCTTGACGCGCTGGTCGGCGGCGGTGCGGTTGTTGACGTCCCGGGTGAACACCACGGCCGCGGCGGGGGCCCCACCGATGACCGAGGCGAACGACCCGGCGACCGCCACGACCTCCATGTTGTCGTTGAGCGCCCCGGAGAACACCACGAAGGCCCCGCCGTGGTAGCGCGACACCAGGCAGAACACGATCGGCCCGTCGAAGTTGACGATGGCCCGCCCGATCTCGGCGCCGTACTCCAGCTGGATCTTGCGCAGCGACTCCGGTGACCCGTCGAACCCGGACAGGTTCGCCAGCACCACCAGCGGCCGGTTGCCGCTGGCCGCGTTGATCGCCCGGGCGGTCTTCTTCGACGAACTCGGGAACAACGTGCCCGCGGTGAACTGGTCGGGCCCGTCGGCGGGCAGGTAGCCGCGCCGTGGGATCGGCCGCGACTCGATGCCGATCACCGTGGCCGGGTAGCCGCCCAGGTGGGCGTCGACCACGACGGAGGTGTCGGCGTCGGCCATCGCCGCCCACCGCTCCAGCACCGCGTGGTCGGCGTCGACCACCGCGTGGATGACCGCGCGGATGTCGAACGGCTTCTTGCGGTCGCGGTTGGTCTCCTCGGAGAAGATCTCGCCGACGGTGGTGAACGGGCTGTCGGGGTGCGTGTGCGGGGAGGTCCGCACGTCGCGCTCGACCGGGTCGACGGTGGTCGCCCGCCGCGGGAAGCGCTCACCCGGGGCGACGTAGGCGTGGTCGTAGTGGGCGAACAGCACGTCCACCGCGCCGGCGAGATTCGGCGCCCAGTACTGCGCCTCGCCGTTCGGGCCCATCACCCGGTCGTAGCCGCCGATGCCGAAGTTGTCCTCCGCCGACACCCCGCCCGAGTAGTCCAGGGAGTGCTTCCCGGTCAGCACCATGGCGCTGTCCGGGGTCATGATCAGCACACCCTTGGTGTGCTGCAGCATGGTCGCCTCGGCGTTCCAGTACGGCTGCGCGCCGACGTTGATGCCGGCCACCACGACGTTGACCTCACCGCCGGACTGGGTGAACGTGACGATCCGGCGCAGCGCGCGGGCCACACCGTCCATGTTCTCGGTGCCCGAGTCCATCGAGATCTTCGCGCCCGACGACAGCGCGAACCACTCGACCGGGATCCCCCGCTGCTCGGCGAGGTCGATCGCGGCCACCACCAGGGCGCACTCCGCCACCGCCACCGTGCCCAGTGCCTTCGTCGGGTCGCCGAAGATCGCCACCCGCTCCATGCCCTCCGGGTACCGCGTCGTCGGTGTCGACACCAGGCCCACGATGACGCCGGCCTTGTTCCGGCCCTTGGGCCGGTCCACCGGCCCGAACGCGACCTCGCCGGACGCGGACGGGGCGAAGTCGTACTCCGCCCAACTGCCCTCGGTACCGGTCAGCAGCGGCACGATCTCGTACGGGTACACCAGGCCGCGGGCCGCGGAGCGCTGCACCTTCTGCGTGTAGTCGTCCAGCGGGACGATCGGGTCGGTCGGCGGTGCGGTCACCTTGACCGTCATCCCGGTGCCGGCCGCGTCGGTGAAGCGCAACGCGATGGCCCGCGCGCGCTGACCGGGCTCCTGCAGCGTCGCCAGGACGGTGATCTCCTCCAGGCCGGCGCCGATCGACAGCGGCGCGTAGTTCCGCGCGAACTGGGTCAGGTCCCGCAGCGGCAGCTCGATCGGCGGCCAGACGTGCAGGAAGATCTGGTTCTTGTCCAGCCGGGCCCTGTTCCCGCGGGAGGCCTGCACCCGCCGGATGCTGTCCAGGCAGGCGCCCAGCACGCGCTCGGCCGCCGGGAAGCCGGTGACCACGCCGCTGGCGTCGCGGGCCGGCTGGGCGTCCCGGATCTCGGCCATCGCGACCAACCGCTCGTCGGCCGGGTTGTCCGGCGCGACGAGGTGCATCAGGTAGGTGTCCTCGGCCGACGGCAGGCGGGTGCCGACGAAGTTCTTCAGCCGCCACAGGTCCAGCCGCTGGCCCGTCAGCGGGTGCATGCCGCGGATGACCCGCTCCTCGACCGGTCCGCTACCGCTGGGGCGGAAGGTGAACTGCTCCACGGTGCGGGTGTCGATGCGCGCCGCGTCGGCGCAGACGACGACCGTCACCCGGCGCCCGGCGAACAGGCCGGGGAATCCGGCGAGGGTGGCCTGCAGCCGGCCGGCCACCTCGTCGGAGCCCGGCCGGTCGGGCCAGGACAGGTAGACGTCGGTGACGACGTTCCACGGCTGTGCGGCCGCCGCCGCCCGGCCCTCGGCCAGACGCAGCGCGGTGCTCAGGTCCGCCTCGCCGTCGGCGACGGTGGCGAACAGGTGCATCGACTGCCCGCCCAGGTCGAAACTGCCGGTGACGAACGGCCGGTCGTCGGTGCGGCCGGTGCGGACGTCGGTCAGTGTGCGCACCTTGTAGTACCGGCGGGTCATCGCCTCGAGCATCGGCTCCAGGTACGGGCCCCGGCCGACGAGCTGCTCGGCCAGCAGCCGGATCAGCGGCTGCGGACCGTTGACCAGTTCGGCCATCCGGTCGGCGTAGTCGGGTGCGTCCGCGTTCTCGCCGAGATACCGCAGCGTCTCCCGGCTGCCGGTGAACACGGTGGCCCGGGCGGCCTCGATGACCGGCCGGTCGAACGCCTGGAAGCGGACGTTGCGGGCGAGGTCACCGATCACCGGGTAGCGCAGCTGGGTGGCGACGATCAGCCGGGACAGCACGTCGCCGAGGTCCTCCTCGGTGGCTCCCGCCGGAACCCCGCCGTTCACCAGCCAGCGCTCCAGGAGCGCGGCGATCACCGGGGTCTGCGTGCCGGCCCGCTCCAGGGCGAGGAAGACCCGGAAGACGGCGTCCTCCAGCTCCGGGCACGGCTCGAGGTCGGTGACCCCGTAGTGCCGCAGCGCCCGGGTGAGCCGCTGCCGGAACGACACCGGCAGGCCCTCCCGCTCGGCGTCCAGCGAGTGCAGATAGGCGTGGAAGTACTCGCGCGGGCTGTGCACCCGTTCGTCGGCGGCCTGCTCGGAACCGGCGGGCCGGTTGCGCGACAGCTCGCACAGATCCGCGAAGGTGCTCAGCAGTTGGAACTCCGCCCGGCGCAGTTCGCCGTCCTCCGGGAGGTCGGCCAGCGCGTTGTCGTAGGTCGACAGGGCCTGCCGCGCCTGCGCGGCGGTGACGTCGAACCCGGTGATCATGGCGCGCAGCAGGCCCAGGCTCTGCTCGGCGACGGCCCGGTGGTCGCGCGTCGCGGCGGCTCCCCGCGCGGCGAAGCGGACCCGCGGCGAGGTGTCGGCCGCGGCGGCGGCGTCGTCGGTCTCGATGCGGTCCAGGCGCAGCAGTGCGCCGCCGGCGTCGATCTGGGAGCTGACCGTGGCCAGCACCTCCCGCACCCGGCCCGCGTAGGGCGCCCGGACGTGGGTCTCCATCTTCATGCTCTCGAGCACGATGAGGGTCTGACCGGCCTCGACCTCGTCGCCGGCGGCGGCGGGGATCGCCACCACCACGGCGGGCGCGGGCGAGCGGACCATGCCGCCCTCGTCGCGGGTGACCCGGTGGCTGACGCTGTCGACCTCGACGCGGTGGTCGGACGGGCCCTCGATGGTCACCACCCGGTGCCGGCCCGAACCGACGGTCACCCGGCTCTCGAACTCCGAGAGCCGTTCCACGGCGACGTCGACGGTGACGGGTCCGGTGACGGGCGAGCCGTCCGGGGCGCCGGCGGCGCCGGCGGCCGGGGCGTTGTCGACCGTGACGCGGTAGCGGTGCGGACTGATCTGCGCGACCTGCAGGCTGTACGACTGGCCCTGGTAGCCCAGCTCCACCGTGCGCCCGAGGACGTCGCGCGCCCGGGGCCGGCCACCCCGCGCCGAGCGCAGGAAGGCGTCCCGGTCCAGCCGTTCCTCGGCCTCGTAGACGTCCACCGCCACCGACAGCAGCGCCACGTCGGCGTGCGCCGGCAGACCCTCGGCCAGCGGCAGCCCGACCCGGTCCAGCCATCCGGTGTCGGCGGTGCCGTCGATCAGCTCCGGGCGGTCCAGCAGCTCCAGCAGGAACGACTTGGTGGTGGTGCCGCCGCGGAGCACGACGGTGGTCTCCCGCAGCGCGCAGCGCAGCCGGGCCAGCGCCTCGGAGCGGTCCCGTCCCCAGGCGATGATCTTGGCGACCATCGAGTCGTAGTCGGGCGGGATGACGTCACCGGTGGCGATGCCGGTGTCGACCCGGATCCCCGGGCCGCTGGGCAGCGTGAGCAGCTCGACCACCCCGGGCGCGGGGGTGAAACCGGCCTCGGCGTCCTCAGCGTTGAGCCGCGCCTCGATCGCGTGCCCGAACGCGGTCGGCGGCTCCCCCGTGAGCGGCTCGCCCGCGGCCACCAGGATCTGCAGCTTGACCAGGTCGATCCCGGTGGTGGCCTCGGTGATCGGATGCTCCACCTGCAGCCGGGTGTTGACCTCCAGGAACGCGAAGGTCTTCTTCTGCGGCTGGTAGAGGAATTCCACGGTGCCCGCGCCCCGGTACCCCGCCGCCTTCACCAGCGCGATCGCGCCCTGCCGGAGGTCGGAGTCCTGCTGGTCGGTCAGCGCCGGCGACCGGCTCTCCTCGATCAGCTTCTGGTTCTTGCGCTGGATGGAGCAGTCCCGCACGCCGGGCGCCCAGACGGTGCCGTGGTTGTCGGCGATGACCTGGACCTCGATGTGCCGGGCCCCCTCGACCAGGTGCTCCATGAAGATGACCGGATCACCGAAGCTGCGCAGTGCCTCGCCCTGGGTCCGTTCGATCGCCTCGTCGAGCTCCGACGGGTCGCGCACGATGCGGATGCCGCGACCGCCGCCGCCGCTGCGGGCCTTGAGGATCATCGGGTAGCCGATCACCTCGGCGTGCTTCCTGGCGTCCTCGGAGTTCTCCACCGGGCCGCCCGACCACGGGGCGACCGGGACGTTCGAGGCCTCCGCCATCAGCTTGGCCTCGACCTTGTCCCCGAGGCGGCGCATCGCGTCCGGTGACGGGCCGATGAACGTGATGCCCAGCCGGGCGCACAGCTCCGCGAAGGCGGCGTCCTCGGCGACGAAACCCCAGCCGACCCACACCGCGTCCGCACCGCTGACCCGCAACGCCCGCTCGAGTTCGGCGTGGTCGAGGTAGGGGATGCCGGCGGTGCCGACGTCCCGCAGCAGCACGCCCTCGTCGGCGGCCCGGACGAACAACGCCCCGCGCTCGGACTCGGTGTGCAGGGCGACGACCTTGATGTCGGTGCCGCGCTCGGCGTTGAGTTCACGCACCGCCTTGATCAGCCGGACCGCCGGCTCCCCCCGGTTCACCACCGCGATACGGCTGAACAGCTGCGGCCGCTCCGCCGTCTCGCTCGGTCGTTCGTCCAGGGTGGTCGTCGTCATCGTCGGGTTCTCCATCGCTCACTCATGGCACAGGGAAAGGGGATGCGGGCCGGCTCGGTCACGTCACGAGGCGCTTCAGGTCACTGCTCGACACTCCTCGAGGGGTCCGGGGCCGACGCGGGATCGGCGCCCGCCGGCCGCTGGATGTGGAGACATGGCGATCGCAATGTGACCTAGAGCATAGAGCAGGGCCTATTCACCTGCTGACCCCATCACGGCGTGCGCGGAGGGTGCGGCAGCACCGCGGGGCGCGTCTCGAGCGTCACCCGGTCGGCCCAGGGCGACCCGGAAGAAGCGCTGGTCGGACGCGGAGTGTGAGAGAGCCGACAGCACGGTCGGCGCGTCGCCCGGGCGCGGCGCGCGGCAACGCGCCCGGTGCGAGGGATTCGATGCGCGGCGACGACGGGGACGGGGTCGCCGCGAAGGGGGCGTCAGTGCCGGGTGGCGTGGACCGGGGTGCGCTCCAGCGTGGCCTTGATCTCGCGTCGCAGTGAGACGATGCGGTTGATCAGGCTCTGCTGTGCGGCGAGATCCACGGCCTGGCTGTGCAACTCGTCCAACCGGACCATCGCCATGCACTGCCGGCGACGGTTGTCGGTGTCGGCGAACGCTCGGATCCGGTGCAGCTCCGCTTCCACATCAGCGGTGTTCATGGCAGTCATTTCGGTGCCTCCCGCGCGTCAGCCTACGCCTGTCCGCGCCTCCGGAAGGGCGTCGTCGGTCACTCCCGAGACCGGTTCGCAACCGGTCCGCGGCCCGATCGACACCGCGACCGCAGCACCTGCGCCGATCCGTGCCGGCGGCGATCGGGCGACCGGGCGCCGACGCGAACGGGCGGTTCCGTCCGCCGCCGGGGTGGTGCGCCGGTGCGTCCGTCCGCGCCGGGCCGGCCCTGCCGACGGCCACCGCCGACGCCCGCCACCACCCGCCGCAGGGTCAGCTCCGGGGCAGCGTGACGACGCCGTCGGCGTCGCACCAGACGTGGTCGCCGGGACGGAACACCGCGCCGCCGAACTCCACGACGACGTCGCGTTCGCCCGCACCGGTCTTGCCGCTCTTGCGCGGGTTGGTGCCCAGGGCCTTGACCCCCAGCGGCATCCCGGCCAGGACGGCGGCGTCCCGCACGGCACCGTGGATGACCACGCCGGCCCAGCCGTTGTCCACGCCCAGCCGGGCGATGACGTCGCCCAGCAACGCGGTGTGCAGGCTGCCGGCGCCGTCGACCACCAGCACACCCCCGGCCCCGGGTCCCGACAGCACCGACCGGACCAGCGCGTTGTCCTGGAAACACCGGACCGTCGTCGCGGGACCGTCGAAGGCGACGCGTCCGCCGAGATCCCGGAACTGGACGTCGCAGGACTGCAGGCGGTCGCCGTACCGGTCGACGAGGTCGGCGGTGGCCGTGGTCATGGTGCCTCCGGGAGTCGGGCGGGTGCCGATCCTCGCACGGCGTCAGCGGCCCCGTGGCCGGCGCTCCGGCGGGCCACTGCCGAATCCGGCCCGTTTCAGGGCGTCGGCGAGCGACCCGGCGGGTGGGGGCGTCGCGGCCGGGCGGGGCGTCGCGGCCGGGCGGGGCGTCGCGGTCGGGCGGGGCGTTGCGGTCGGCGCGGCGGACCGCCCCCCGCTCCCCCGGTGCTGCGGCCGGGCGGCACCGCCGGTGCGTCCGCCGCCCGTGCCGGACCGGGGCGCGCCCGGTTCGTCGGTGAGCCGCAGCGACAGGCCGATCCGCTTGCGGGCCGGGTCGACCTCCAGGACCTTGACCCGCACCACCTGACCGGACCGGACGACCTCGCGTGGGTCCCTGACGAACGTGTCGGCCAGCGCGGAGACGTGCACGAGTCCGTCCTGGTGCACCCCGATGTCGACGAAGGCGCCGAAGGCCGCGACGTTGGTGACCACGCCCTCGAGGACCATCCCGGGCCGCAGGTCGCCGATCTTCTCCACGCCGTCGGCGAAGGTGGCGGTGGCGAACGCCGGGCGCGGGTCCCGCCCCGGTTTCTCCAGCTCGGCGATGATGTCGGTGACGGTGGGTACGCCGAAGGTGTCGTCGACGTACTGTTGCGGCCGCAGCCGGGACAGCAGCGCGACGTTGCCGATGACCCCCGCGAGCTCGGTGCCGGTGTCGGCCAGGATGCGCCGCACCACCGGGTAGGCCTCCGGATGCACCGCGGAGGCGTCCAGCGGATCGTCGCCGCCGGGGATGCGCAGGAAGCCCGCGCACTGCTCGTAGGCCTTGGGCCCGAGCCGGGGCACGTTCTTCAGGGCCCGCCGGGAGGTGAAGCGGCCGTTGCCGTCCCGGTGCGCGACGATGTTCTCGGCGAGGGTGGTGGTGATCCCCGAGACCCGGGCCAGCAGCGGGACCGACGCGGTGTTGACGTCGACCCCGACGCCGTTGACGCAGTCCTCCACCACGTGGTCCAGCGAGCGGGCCAGCAGGCCCTCGGCGATGTCGTGCTGGTACTGGCCGACACCGATCGACCGGGGGTCGATCTTCACCAGCTCGGCCAGCGGGTCCTGCAGCCGGCGGGCGATCGACACCGCGCCCCGCAGGGACACGTCCATTCCCGGCAGCTCGGCCGCGGCGTAGGCCGACGCCGAGTAGACCGACGCCCCCGCCTCGGAGACGACGACCTTGGTCACCCCGGGGTGGGCGGCCACCAGTTCCGCGGCCAGCCGGTCGGTCTCGCGGGACGCGGTGCCGTTGCCGATGGCGATCAGCCGGACGCCGTGCCGGGTGATCAACGCACCCAGGGTCGCCAGCGTCGGAGCCCACCGGTTGTGCGGCTGGTGCGGGTACACGGTGTCGGTGGCCACCACCTTGCCGGTGCCGTCGACGACGGCGACCTTGGTGCCGGTCCGCAGGCCCGGGTCCAGACCCATCGTGACCCGGTCGCCGGCCGGGGCGGCGAGGAGCAGGTCGCGAAGGTTGTCGGCGAACACCCGCACCGCGGTCTGCTCGGCCGCCTGCCGCAACCGGCCCCGGACGTCGGCGGTCAGCGACGGCAGCAGCTTGGTCCGCCAGGCCAGCCGCACCGTGTCACGCAGCCAGCCGTCGCCGGGCCGGCCACGGTCGCCGATGCCGAAGCGCGCGGCGATGCGGATCTCGGCGTCGGAGGGACTCGTGTCCAGTGGGTCCCGGTCGTCCGCCTCGGGCTGCACGGTGACGGTGAGCACGTCCTCCTTCTCGCCGCGGAACACCGCCAGCGCCCGGTGCGAGGGCACCCGCGCGAGCGGCTCGGCGAAGGCGAAGTAGTCGGCGAACCGCCCGGCGGTCTCCCCGGCGTGCTCGGCCCCGCCCTTGACCGTGCTGACCAGCCGGCCGCGCCGCCACAGCAGCTCGCGCAGCTCCCCCACGAGATCGGCGTCCTCGCCGAAGGTCTCGATGAGGATGAAGCGGGCGCCGGTGAGGGCCGCCGCCGGGTCGTCGATGCCGCGGTCGGGGGCCACGAACGGCGCGGCCTGGGCGGCCGGGTCGCGGTCCGGGTGGGCGAGCAGCGCTTCGGCGAGCGGCCCGAGACCGGCCTCGCGGGCGATCTGGGCTCGGGTGCGCCGCCTGGGCCGGTACGGCAGGTAGATGTCCTCCAGCCGGGACTTGGTCGTGGCGGCCGCGACCGCCGCGGCCAGCGCGTCGGTGAGGACGCCCTGCTGGGTCAGCGACTCGAGCACGGCGCGCCGCCGGTCGGCCAGTTCCCGGAGGTAGTCCAGCCGTTCCTCGAGAGTGCGCAGCTGGGTGTCGTCCAGGCTACCGGTGACCTCCTTGCGGTACCGGGCGATGAACGGCACGGTGGCGCCGCCGTCGAGCAGCTCGACGGCGGCGCGGACCTGCCACGGTTCGACGCCGAGCTCCTCGGCGATGAGCCGGACGATCCCGGCCGCGGAGTCGTGTGCCGGGGCGGCGGGGCTGGTGGCTGCGCTGTGCTGGGTCATGGCGCCGACCACTCTGACACAGCGCGGCGCCCGGCGGGTCCGGCCCGGCCGGTCACCACCACGGGCGCAGGGGCACCCCCGCCGACCCGTCCGGATGCGGCCGCACCGCGAGCACCTGGTGCAGCTGGATGTGGTTGCGCTCGAAGCCCAGGCGGGACGCGGCCATGTACAGGCCCCAGGCCCTTGCGGTGCCCTCGCCGACCTCGGCGACGCAGGCGTCCCAGTCCCGTTCGAGGTTGGCGCACCAGTCGCGCAACGTCAGACCGTAGTGCTCGCGCAGGTTCTCGCTGCCACGAACCTCGAAGCCGATGTCCTGCATCGCGGAGATGATCCGGCCCGAGCCGGTCAGCTCGCCGTCGGGGAACACGTACCGGTCGATGAAGGCCTCGGTCCGGTAGGCCGAGGTGTTCTCCGGTCGGGTGATGCAGTGGTTGAGCAGCCGCCCGCCGGGGCGCAGCCGCGTGTACAGCGAGCGGAAGTACGCCGGGTAGTGGGCCACCCCGATGTGCTCGGTCAGCCCGATCGAGCTGACGGCGTCGAAATCGGTGTCCGGCACGTCGCGGTAGTCGCTGAAGCGCACCTCGGCCAGCTCCTGCAGGCCCTCGTCGCGGATGGCCCGCTGTGCCCATTCGGCCTGTTCGGCCGACAGCGTCACGCCGACGGCGCGGACCCCGCGGCGGGCCGCGTGACGCACCATGGAGCCCCAGCCGCAGCCGACGTCGAGCAGTCGCTGTCCCGGCCGCAGACCGAGCTTGTCGAACACGAGCTGGAACTTCGCGGCCTGCGCATCCACCAGTGAGGTCTCCGGCGTGGCGTAGACGGCGCAGGTGTAGGCCATCGACGGGCCGAGTGTGTGCTCGTAGAACGCGTTGGAGATGTCGTAGTGCCGGCTGATCGAGTCGGCGTCGCGCTCGCGGGAGTGCCGGCGCACCGGGCGCAGCCCGTCCACGGCGCGGCGCCAGCGCGGCGGCGCCTCCTGCGGCGGCGGCGGTACCGGGCGCAGGGTCCGCCAGCCGACGGCCTGCAGCAGCGCCCGCAGCTCCCCGACGGCGGGCCGGGTGAGGTGCATGCCGTCGGCCATCGCGCGCAGCATCGGGTACGGGTCGCCGGGGGTGACGCCGCCGAACGTCAGGTCGCCGGCGACGTAGGCACGGGCCAACCCGAGATCGCCCGGTGCGGTGAGGACGTAGGTCAGTGCCCGTGGGGTCGCGACGTGCAGACCCAGCGGGGCGTCGGCCGGGCCGGCGCTGCTGCCGTCGTAGGCGGTGAACCGGAACGGCAGCGGCGGCGCCACCACCGCGGTCACCAGGTCCGCGACCGTCGCCGGCGTGCGGTCCCCGGTGCGGGGGCGGGTCCGGCCGCGGACCCCGGGGGAGGCTCGGAACGTGGTCATCGGCGTTGCACCGCCTTCGCGTAGAGGTCCAGCAGCCGGTGCTGCGGGTCGTACCGCCGTTTCAGCACGGCGTACCGGTCGCCGCCGTAGCGGGCGTCGAATTCCGCCCTCGGGTAGTAGCTGTCGGAGTACAGCGACTTGTGGCCGCCGAGCCGGCTCACCTCGTCCTCGATGCGGCGGTTGGTCGCGCCCGGCGACGCCGGGTCGCCGCTCACCACCGACCAGAAGCCGACGTTGACGTAGGTGCGGTCCGCCTCCAGCGGATACAACGGGTACCGCGGGCCTGCCGTCGCCGGCCCGGGTCGCTCCCGCAGCGGGCACCACCACAGCGGTTCGATGGGCACCGTGCCGAGGAACCAGTCGACGAAGTCCGCCGACCGCTCGAGCGGGATCTCCACGTCCTGCACCACGCGTTCCAGCGCGGGCCGCCGGTGCAGTCGCTCGATGCGGTCGGCGATCGCCCACCGGCGGTCCAGCGCGACCAGCTTCGCGTAGACCGAGCTGCGCCGGTACCGCCGCGGCCACAGCCGCCGGATCAGCGGCTGCTGCGCCCCGAAGGCCCGGGAACACCAGAACCAGTCGGTGTCCCAGCGCCACAGGTAGTCCGCGGTGGTGAGCCGGTCGGAGGTGCGGCGCCGGATCGAGCGGTAGTAGATCTGCTGCCCGGTGTAGTCGCTGACCGGACCCGCCTCGTCGGTCCGGGTACCGACGGTCAGGTAGCTCTCGTCCGGCCCGAACACCACGCCGTCGAGGTAGTCCACCGGCCGCCCGTCGAGCCGGCCCGCCGCCACGAGTGAACCGGTCAACTCCTGCAGCTCCCCGACCGACCGGCAGCGCAGGTGCCGCAGCGCCACGAACGCGGTCGCCGGTTCCAGCTCCAGGCGGACCCGCGTCGCGTATCCGAGGGTGCCGAACGAGTTCGGGAAACCGTGGAACAGGTCGGCGTGCGCGTTGGTCGGCGTCGCGGTGACGAGTTCGCCCGAGCCGCAGAGGATGTCGAGCTCCCGCACCGACTCGTGCACCAGCCCGGCCCGGAACGACGACGACTCGATCCCCAGCCCGGTGACCGCACCCCCGACCGTGATGGTCCTCAACTGCGGCACCACCGTCGGGACCAGCCCGTACGGCAGGGTCGCGGCGACCACCGTCTCGTAGGTGCACATGGCGCCGACGTCGACGGTGCCCGCATCCACGTCCACCGCGAGCACCCCGTCGAGCCCGCGGACGTCCAGTCCCGGCCGCACCGGCCGGCTGCGGGCGCGGAACAGGTTGGACGAGGTCTTGGCCAGCCGTACGGGTGCGCCGGGCGGGATCGCGCGGTAACCGGCCACCAACCGCTCGACCGAGGCCGCGTGGGCGGCACGGGGATCGGCGGCGGTCGCCGCGGTCATCGGGCCGCTCGGCGGTGCCAGGGGCGGCGACGGATGGTCACCATCGGCCGAAGACTAGACCGCCCGCGGACGCCGGCGGCGCGGGGGTCCGACGCGATCCGCCGGGGTGGGACGACGCCGCGACGGCGTCCGGGCGGCGGGTGCCCCGGCCGGCCCGGGCCGGTCAGGCGGAGTCGGTGTGGTGCCGGTCGGGATCGGCGCTGAGCTGCAGCAGCAGATCCAGCTCGGCGTCGAGGGAGTAGAAGCGGTCCTCGGTGTCCTCCGGGACCAGCGCGTACATCTGCCGGACGAAGTCCTGCGCCGGGTGCAGCTCGCCGTACAGGAACGCGCGACCCTGGTGGGACCGGAGCTCGACGAGCAGGCCGTCGTCGCCGGGGAAGAAGCGGATGTCCCCGATGCCGGATGCCATCACGACGCCCTCCCGGAGCAACTCGCGCGACAGCACCCAGTCGACGGTCCGGCCGCCGGTGAGCCGGAAGTTGGCCCGCACCAGGAACGGCTCGCTCGCGCTGTAGCGCAGTGTCGCGGTCACCGGCTCCTCCGCCGCGCCCGTCACCGAGACCATCGGGAACGCGACGGTGACGGGGGAGGTGAGTGCGACGCCGTGGCCGTCGTGGTCGCCGTCGATCCGCGGGAGGCTCATCGCGCACGTCCTTCTGAGAAAATGTGGCCGACGCGGTGCGGGTCGGTCTTCACTCAGAGTAATTGCATTATTGCGCTGCGTGTATATGGCGCGCATCACATCCGGTCGCCCGACGGGCCCGCGCGGACCGTGAGACCGGCCCGTCGAGGGCCACCCGATGGGACCCGCCGGCCCACCGGACGGCCCTGCGGGAACCGTCGCCGTCGCGCTGCGTGACCAGATGCCGGCCGGGGCCCGTCGTCCGCGGGCGGCTCGGGCCCGGGGGGCGTCAGCCGCCGTCGGCCGCCGCGCGGGCGCGGGCGCGGTCCCGCCGCTCGACGAACCGGGAGGCCTGCTGGTCGAGCTCGGCGAGGAACACCGAGAGCTCCTCGCGCGCCCGTTCACCCACCGGACCGAAGTCCGTCCGGTCGAACACCTTCCAGTACTTCAGCACCGGCATGATCACCGCGTCGTGGTGCAGCCGGAGGTCGTAGATGCCGGCCTTGGCCATGATCACCGAGTTGCGCATGAAGTCCGGCATGCCCTGCCCCGGCATCGCGAAGTCCACCACCTCGTCGCGGATGGCGACCATGGTGTCGTCCGGCGCATGGTCGAACGCGGCCTGCACCAGGTTCCGGTAGAAGATCATGTGCAGGTTCTCGTCGGCGGCGATCCGGGCGAGCAGCTGCTCGGCGACCGGGCAGCCGGCGGAACTGCCGGTGTTGCGGTGCGAGACCCGGGTGGCGAGCTCCTGGAACGACACGTACACCACGGTGTGCAGCATGCTCTGCTGCTCCCGGTCGTAGCCGGCCGTCATGTGGGCCATCCGCAGGTCCTCCAGCTGCACCGGATCGACCCCGCGGGTGACCACCAGGTAGTCGCGCAACGCGATCCCGTGCCGGCCCTCCTCCGCGGTCCAGCGGCCGACCCAGTTGCCCCAGGCGCCGTCCTGGCCGAACTGCTGGTGGATGATCCGGTGGTAAGACGGCAGGTTGTCCTCGGTCAGCAGGTTGACGATCATCGCCGTCTTCGCCACCGGGTCCAGCGCCGAGTCCTCCGGACGCCAGTCCTCGCCGCCGAGGAAGGCGAAGTCCTTCCCCTGGCTCCACGGGATGTAGTCGTGCGGCATCCAGTCCTTGGTCACCTTGAGGTGCCGGTTCAGGTTCTCCTCCACCACCGGCTCGAGGTCGAGCAGCAGACGGACCTGGACACCCTCGTCACCGGAGGGGAGCGGGCGGCTGAGGGTCATCGGGCACCGCCGGCCGAGGCGCGGAGACGGTCGACGCGGGGATGTTCCATGCGCTTCAGTGTGCCAGTCCACGGGGTCCCTCGCGCCGGGTGACCGCTGCGTGAGCAGCGGATACGGACGCCCCCGCACGGACGCCGGACCGCCGGAGCGGACGGACGACCCAACCCCGGGCGCCGCATGTCCCGGTACGGCACAATCCCTCGGATGGCCCACTCCGCCGGCGGACAGCGCCGCGACACGTCCGACGATCCGCGTCCGCACCCCCCGCTGATCGTCCGGATCGGCAACCGCACCCTGGAGATCGCCGAGATGGTGGTCTACGTCGGGATCGCGGTCTTCCTGGTCGTCACCGCCCTGTCGCTGCTGGTGCAGGCGGCCCGGCAGGTCCTGCCGCTGTTCGGTCCAGAAGGGGTCAGCGGGCAGCTGGCCATCGACATCCTGGACATCCTGCTGCTGGTCTTCATCGTCGTGGAACTGCTGTTCGCGGTCCGGATCACCATCACCCGACGCGAACTCATCGCCGAGCCCTTCCTGCTGGTGGGCATCATCGCCTCGATCAAGGAGATCGTCGTGCTGTCGGTGAAGGCCGCCGACGAGATCGGCAAGGGCCCGACCTTCTCCGATTCGATGTGGGAGATCGGGGTGCTCGGGGTACTGGTGGTCGTGCTCGGGACCACGGCGTTGCTGCTGCGCCGCAAGGAACGCGAACCGGTCGAGGGCAACGAGGACACCGAGGACGACCCCTACGAGGAGGGCCTGTGAAGCTGACGCTGCGCGCTCGCGGCACCGCGGCCCCCGATGAGGTCTGGGACCGCTACCTGCACCCGTCCCGCTGGTCGGAGTGGTCGCCGCAGATCCTCGGGGTGGACACCGACGGCGACGTGCTGGTGCCCGGGCTGGCCGGGACCGTCCGGGGCCCGCTCGGCGTCGCGGTGCCGTTCCGGATCGCTGACGTGGACCCTTCGGCGGCGGTCCGCAGCTGGTCCTGGCGGGTCTGGCTCGGTCCGGTGTCGTTGTGGCTCGAGCACACCGTGATCCCGCTGGACGCGCCCACCGGTCCCGTCGGCCCCGACACCCGGCGCACCGCCACCACCCTCGACCTCCAGGGGCCGGCCCCGATCGTGCTGGGCTACGCGCCGGCGGCGCAGCTGGCGCTGGTCAGGCTGGTGCGGCGCTGACGGCCGGGGCGCCGTGCCGCTGCAGGCGGGCGCCGATCGTGGCCGCGAGGGCCACCAGTTCGTCGTTGCCGTGGATCTCGTAGCCGACGTCGACCGGGATCCACACCAGGTACATCAGCAGGGACTCCAGCGCCTCGCCGTCGATGGGGAGGCGCGTGCGCCCGCCGTCGACCGCCACCGCGCCGCGGGCCCAACTGCCGAAGCGCTCGTGGACGGCGGCCACCGGGAGGTCGATGACCAGTTCCGCGGTGACCCTGCGGAACAGGTTGCGCAGCGACTGCTGGACGAAGACGACCGGATCGCCGGCCGGCGCGTCCCGCTGCCGGAAGCGCAGTCCGGTGCCCTGCAGCCGCGCGATGCGGTCGATGCGGAAGGTGCGCCAGTCCCGCCGGTCGACGTCCCAGCACACCAGGTACCACGCCCGGCCGGCCGCGACCACGGACAACGGCTCCGCCTGCCGGTCGGTCTCGGCGCCGTCGGCGGCGAGGTAGCGGAACCGGACCCGCTCGGTGTCCCGGCACGCCAGCGCCAGCTGACCCAGCAGCTCGGGTGACACGCCACCGCCCCGGGGGTGCGCCGGCCGCACGTGCTCGCCGAGCGCGTTCACCCGGCGCCGCAACGCCTTCGGCAGCAGCTGCTCGAACTTCGCCAGCGCCGACAGCGTCGTCTGCTCGCCGTCGACCAGGCCCTGGGTGGCCGCCAGCCGCAGCCCGACGGCGACCGCGACCGCCTCGTCGTCGTTGAGCAGCAGGGGCGGCAGCTGGGCACCGGCGGCGAGCCGGTACCCGCCGGCCAGGCCGCGGGTCGCGTCCACCCGGTAGCCCAGCTCGCGCAGCCGCTCCACGTCCCGGCGCAGGGTCCGCTCGGTCACACCGAGCCGTCGCGACAGCTCGGGTCCCGACCACTGCCGGTGGGTCTGCAGCAGGCCGAGCAGGTCGAGGACGCGACTGGTGGCTCCGGACATACCGCTGATCCTGCCGCCTGCAGCGGACGGGAACTGTCCTGAATGCGGGGTGACCGCCCGGGTGCGGCGGGTGATTCCCCCGATTGGGTAGGGCCCTGATCATGGGAGCCACCGAACTCGTCCTGGTCCGTCACGGCGAGAGCATGGGTAACGTCGCGGCCGCCGCGGCACACGCCGCCGGCGCCGAGGTCATCCAGGTCGGGGCCCGGGACGCCGACGTCCCGTTGTCGCCCACCGGGGTCACCCAGGCCGAGGCGTTCGGCCGCTGGCTGGCCGCGGTCCCGGCCGACGAGACGCCGCAGTCCGTGTGGTGTTCGCCGTACGTCCGCGCGGTGCAGACCGCACAGACCGCGCTGGCCACCGCCGGTCTCGAGCTGCCCTTCCGCATCGACGAACGCCTGCGTGACCGCGAACTGGGGGTGCTGGACCTGCTGACCACCCTCGGCGTCGAGCGGCGCTTCCCCGAGGAGGCGGTACGGCGGCGGTGGCTCGGCAAGTTCTACCACCGGCCCCCGGGTGGCGAGTCGTGGGCGGACATGGCCCTGCGCCTGCGGTCGCTGCTGCGCGACCTCGACGACGACGAGGACGGCCGGCGGGTGCTCGTGGTCGCCCACGACGCCCTCATCCTCACGGTGCGCTACGTCTGCGAGCGGATGGGCGAGGCCGACGTGCTGGGGATCGCGGCGACCACGTCGGTGGCCAACGCGTCGGTCACCCGGCTCGCCCGTCCGTCCGGAACCGGCGCCTGGACGTTGATGTCGTTCAACGAGGCCGACCATGTCCGCGCCTCCGGCGCCCCGGTGACCTCCCACCCGGGCGACAGCGACGTGCTGCCGGTGCACCCGGCATGAGCGCGCCCACGATCGTCACCCCGCACGTCCTGCGGGACTGGCCGCTCCCCTCGCCGGGCAGTTCCAAGGGTTCCCGCGGCCGGGTCCTGGTCGTCGGCGGGGCCCGCCGGACCCCGGGCGCGGCGCTGCTCGCGGGACGGGCCGCGCTCCGCGTCGGGGCGGGCGTGCTCACGTTCGCGGTCGCCTCGTCGGTCGCCGTCCAGGTGGCCGTGGCCGTGCCCGAGGCCGGCACCGTCGGCCTCGCGGAGAACGCCGCCGGCTCGGTCACCGGGGACGACCTGGCGCTGCTGGACAGCGACCTGTCCGGCGCGGACGCCGTCCTCGTCGGTCCGGGCCTGGACGACGCGGACCTGGCCGAGGTGTTGCTGCGGGGACTGCTGCCGCGGATCCCGGACGGTGTCCCGGTCGTGCTCGACGCCTTCGCGCTCGGGGTGCTGGACCGGCTCGGGGACGCCGCAGGCGCGGTGGCCGGCCGGCTCATCCTGACCCCCAACCAGGCCGAGGCGCACCGGCTGCTCGGCCAGGACCCGGAATCCGACGTCGAGCCCGATCTGGCCGAGGTCGCCCGACGCTACGGCGCGGTCGTGTACTGCCAGCAGTCGATGGTCAACCCCGCCGGTGAACGCTGGGAGGGCTCGTCGGGGCACGGCGGGCTCGGGACGTCGGGCAGCGGAGACGTCCTCGCCGGGGCGGTCTGCGGGCTGCTCGCGCGCGGTGCGTCCCTGGAGCAGGCGGCGTGCTGGGCGGGTCATCTGCACGCGACGGCTGGCGACCGGCTGGCCATCGAGGTCGGGCCGCTGGGTTTCCTGGCCGGCGAACTGGCCGACCGGCTCCCCCTGGTGATGGCGGAGCTGGCCGGCTCCCGCTCCTGAGCCATCGGCGGTCCGTGTCCGCTCGCGGTGGGGGTTCGTCGGGGACGGGCCGCGGGTCGGGTCCGGCTGGACGACGACGGATCACGGGTCGGCGCCCTGGGTCGCCTTCTGGTCGATGACGTCCTGGACGTGACGCGGGATCGGACCGCAGCCGCTCCCGGTGGGGGCCTGACGCGGGCCGCGGGCCGGGTAGACGGAGACCGGTCCGGCGTCGGCGCCCCCGGGGTCGCCGTTCGGTCGATGACGTCCGGACGTCACGCGGGATCGAACGGCAGCCGCTCCCGGTGGGGGCCTGACCCGGGCCCCGGACCGGGTCCGGGTGGACGACGACCGATCAGGCGTCGGCGCCCCCCGGGGTCGCCGTCCGGGCGATGACGTCCTGGACGTCACGCGGGATCGGACGGCAGCCGCTCCCGTCGGGGGCCTGACCCGGGCCGCGGCCGAGGTCCGGGTAGACGGCGACCGATCAAGCGTCGGCGTCCCCGGGGTCGCCTTCCAGGCGGTGACGTCGCGGACGTGACGCGGGATCGGACCACAACCGCGCCCGGTAAGAGCCCTGAACCGGGCCGCGGCCCAGGTCCGGGTAGACGGCGACCGATCAGGCGTCGGCGCCCTGGGTCGCCTTCTGGTCGATGACGTCCTGGACGTCACGCGGGATCGGACGGCAACCGCACTTGTCGGTGTGCTGCAGGTGCCAGCGCACCCGCTCCTCCATGGACGCCTTGGCGCCGAGGACGTGTTCGTCGTGCCAGTCGGTGTTCATGACTCCATTGAACGCCGCGGCTGTGACACCCGCCACCGGTGCGACGCGACGACCTCGGTGTACCGGTTCAGCTCGTCGGCACCCGGGCGATCACGACGAACTCGTTGTAGACGAACAGCTTTCCGGTCCACCGCGGGAACGGGAACGAGTACCGGCGCGCGACCTGGAGGCCGAGATCGGCACACAGCGCCGTCAGCTCGTCGAACCCGCTGAACACGACGTGCGTGGGGTCCGAGGCGTATCCACGCTCCTGCGGGGTGAACAGCACCAGCCTGCCCCCCGGCCGCAACGCCGGCAGGTAGCTGCCGAGCACGGTGCGGGCCTCTGCCGGGGTGAGGTGCTCGACGAGGTGGGCGGCCAGCAACGCGTCGAACCCGCCCGGCGCCGACATCGCGGGGTCGGCGAAGAACTCGACGTCGGTGTGGGCGTCGCCGCCCGCAGCGCGCGCGACGGCCACCGAATGCGGGTTGTGGTCCACCCCGACGCTGCCCGCGGGCAGGTTGCCCAGATTGCGTCCGGTACCGCAACCGACGTCGAGCGTGCGCCCCAGACGCAGCGCCCGCAGGTGCAGCTGCCAGGGCAGTTGCACGCGCAGCAGCTTCTTCCACCACTTGCCCTGCAGCCGCTCCAGCCGCTCGGCGTAGTCCCGGTCGGCGGTGGCGGGTGCGCCGGCGGGGGCGTCCGTCGCCGGTCCCGGCCCGGTGACGGGGGACGGCGGCGTCACCGCGGGACCCCGGGACCCGGTCGTCGTTGGATCCCGCGTGTCAGCCATGCCCTTGATGGTGCCAGCTGTCGGACCCTGTCCCGAACACGCTCACAGAAGGTCGGGGTGGTGCCGGGCCGCGACGTCCGGGTGCGCCCGCAACCGTGACTTCAACGCGTTCTCGCCGTAGGTGGAGAAGATGGGGTTGTCGGGGTCGGCGGTGACGCCGGTGGCGGCACCCGTCAGCGCCGGGTCCAGGGGCAGCACGGGGATGGTCGCGTCCAGCGCGGGGTTGAAGAAGAACGGGATCGAGATGCGGGTGCTCCCGGCCGGTGGCGAGATCACCCGATGCACGGTCGCTTTGAGGTAACCGTCGGTCGCGACCTCCAGCAGCTCACCGATGTTCACCACGAACGCCCCGGGAACCGGTGGGGCGTCGATCCATTCGCCGTCCTTCTCCACCTGTAGCCCGCCCTTGCCCGGTTCGACGAGCAGCAGGGTCAGCACACCGGCGTCCTTGTGCGCTCCGACTCCCTGCCTGGCCTGGTCGTCGTCCCGTCCGGGGTAGCGGACGATCTTGATCAACACCGACGGCTTCCCGGCGAACGCCGCGTCGAAGACGTCCGCCGGGGCGCCGAGGGACTCCGCCCACGCCCGCAGCAGTCGCATGCCGATGGCCGACAGCGTCTCGTCCCAGCGGGTGACCACCCGCTGGAGGGCGGGCAACGACGCCGGCCACTGGTTGGGGCCCTCCAGGCGCAGGTAGTCGGGCACACCGGGGCCGCGGGGGACGGCGGGTCGCTCGGCTCCGATGTCGATCTGTTCCCGCCAGTCGACCTCGCCCCTGGTCAGCTCACCGCCGACCCGGGTCCAGCCCCGGAAGTGCGGCGAGTTGACGTTCTCGATCGCCCGCTTGTCGGCCTCCGGAAGGGCGAAGAACGCCTCGGCGGTCGCGAGCAGCTCGGCGGTGAGCGCGGGATCGACGCCGTGGCCCACCAGGTAGAAGAAGCCGTACTCGTGGGTGGCGTCCCGCAACGCGGCCCGGAAGGCCGCGGCCTCGTCCTCGCCGGCGTCGAGTCGCGAGAGATCCAGCACCGGCAGGCTGGCGGCGGTCCCGGACGTCGGTGCGGTGGGTGTGGACGCCGTCATGGTTGCTCCCTCGTGCCTGTGGCCGGCCCCGATGTTACTGACCCGTGATCGGGTGCGGTGCCGGTCCGGGTGGGCGGGTGAATGGGTGCGGTGCCGGTCCGGGTGGGCGGGTGATCGGGTGCGGTGCCGGTCCGGGTGGGCGGGTGATCGGGTGCGGTGCCGGTCCGGGTGGGCGGGTACAACAGCCGGCATGGCTGCAACCACGTCCGCCGTCACGGCCGCCTCCCTGGGCGCCTGGGTGTTGACCTGCAACCCCCGGCTGACGGACCCGGCGCGGCTCCGCGACGAGGGCGTGGAGCGCTGGTGTGTGGCGTCGAACTACCGCAGCGACCTCTTCGCCCCCGGTCAGCCGGTGCTGCTCTGGCTGACCGGAACGGACCGGCGGTGGCCGCGTGGGCTGCGCGGCCGGGGCGTGGTGGCGGGACCGGCCACTCCGCCGGGACCGGACGGCCGGTACGTCCCGCTGCGGCTGGACGTCTGGGACACGTCGGTCGACGTCGTCACGCTCGCCGCGGCCGGACTGGGCGATCTGGAGGTGCTGCGGCAGCCCCGGATCGCCAACCCGTCCTTCGTCACCGTCGGGCAGTGGGCCCGGCTGGAGCCGCTGCTCCCCCGTTGACCGGGCCTGGATCAGGTACGGACACCGGGCAGGCCACCGGCTTCGCCGACGCCGTCAGGGACGTCGCCGGCGCCGCTGTTGATGTCGCTGAGCAGCTGCTTGGGGTCCACACCCAGCTCGGTGACGAGGGCGGGCGGGTTCTCGATGTCGAACGACTCCGGCAGCTCGGTGCGGGCGCGGGCCGCGTCCTCGGTGCGACCGGCCTGCTCGAGGTGTCCGACGATTTCGTCGCGGGTGATCTCCATGGTGTCCTCCGAAGTGCGCCGGCGGGCGTGGGCTGTCTCCATCGGCGTCCCGTCGCGCATCCGCCGGTCTACCCAGGGGCAAGGTCGGCCACACCTACGGCCGTTGCGCGGGTGACCGTGACGTCACCCCCGGGGTGACAACCCACTGCATGGTCACCCTCACGGGTCACGGACGAGCGTCTGCCGCCCAGATCACCGCGCTCCGAGGTCTTCGACACCGACGGATTGCCACTTTCGACCGAACAGCGCGTCCGGATGCCTCATGCTGTGCGCATGACCGAGACCTCCCGCCGGCAGACCCGGTCTGCCCGCCACTACCTCGACGCCAGCGCGCACGCGTCGAGCCTGGAGACCACGGTGATGATCGCCGCGCGCACCCTCCGGTTCCCCGTCGCGATGGTGACGATCGTCGACGAGCACGAACTGCACGTGATCAGCGCCGTCGGCGTTCCGGCGGGGAGCGTGCTGCCGCGCGCACAGACGATCTGCGACGCCATTGTCCGCAGCGGCGGACCGGTGGTCACCGCGGACGCCGTGCACGACGACCGCTTCGCCCACGTGCCGCACGTGGACAGCGGGGACGTGGGCACCTACATCGGGGTACCCCTCACCGGTCGGGAATCGATGATCATCGGCTCGCTGTGCGTGCTGGACCCGCGGTCGCACCCCGTCGCCCCCGACGACGTCAACCGGCTCGCGGACTTCGGCCGCATCGTCGAGGACCAGCTCGACCTCATGCGCCGGCTGCACGAGCAACGGCTGCAGCCCGGAGTGGTCGGCGCCGAGATCGCGGACGCCATCCGGGGCGGAGCCATCGTGCCCTGGTACCAGCCGGTCATCGAGCTGGGCAACGGGCGGCTGATCGGGTTCGAGGCGCTGGCGCGCTGGGACCATCCGACGCTTGGCTGGCTGGACCCGAACACCTTCGTGCCGTTCGCCGAGGACAGCGACCTCATCGTCGAGCTGGACCACAGCATCATGCGGCAGGCGCTGACCGACCTGGCGCGCTGGACCGGGCGGGTCCCGGACCTGCGGATGGGCGTCAACATGTCCAGCCGCCAGTTCGACCGCCCGGACTGGCGGGACACCGTCCGGGCCACCCTGGCCGGGACGGGCGCATCGGCGTCGTCGGTGGACCTGGAGCTCACCGAGACCGTCCGGCTGGCCGCCCACCACTCCGACGGCGCGTTCGTCCGGGAGCTGCAGGCGCTCGGGTTCACCGTGTGGATGGACGACTTCGGCACCGGGTGGTCGTCGCTGGAGTACCTGCTGCGACTGCCGGTCGACGGCATCAAGATCGATCGCGTGATGGCGGTGGCGCTGGGCACGCCGGTGGGCAACGCGGTGACCCGGGCGGTGACCGGGATGGCCGCCGACCTCGGCCTGGCCGTCACCATCGAAGGCGTGGCCACCGTCGAGCAGGCGGCGCTGGCCGAGCAGCTCGGCTGCCGCTCGGCCCAGGGCTACCTCTGGTCTCGGCCGGTGCCCGCGAGCGAGGTCGAGACCTCCTGGCTCGACCGGGGGCGCACCGGCGGCTGACCCGGTCACTGGCGGCGGACCCGGCACACGGTGCTGACCTGGCGCACCGGTGGCCGGCCCTGGCGACCTGTGGTCGACCCGGCGCGCAGGGTCGGCTGGATGGGCGCGCCGGCGGTCGACCCGGCGTACCGGCTGACCCGGCGCTCCAGGTGGCCCGGCGCACCGGCAGTTGAACTGGTGCGCTGCGCCCGGCGCGGCGGCTGACCCGGCTTCCAGGTGGTCGGTCCGGCGCACAGGTGGCCGGCCCGGCGCACCGGTAGTCCAACTGGCGCGCCTGCCCCGGCCCGGCGCTCGACCCGGCGCACCGGCGGTCCACCCGGCGCAGAGGTGGCCGGCCCGGCGAACCGGCAGTCGAGTTGGTGCGCCTGCGCCCGGCTCGGCGCTCGACCGGGAGCACCGTCGACGGGTCCTTACGCACGGTGACTGTCTGGCGCCGGCGGCCGACCCGGCGCACCGACGGTCGACCCGGCGTACCGGTGAGGGCGGATGCCCCGGGCAGACGGTGACCGACCATCGATTGCCGTCACGAAGCGTGACCTCCAGCGGGCCGCTCGACGTTGCTTCACCCGTTCGGCCTGCTCAGGTTGTCCACACCTTTCGGATTCCCCGTTCGGCTCGGGCCGAATGAGTGATACTGAGCTGCGGTGACCGGCGACGCCGATCCCGCCACAGCGCCGGCCGGCGCTGCGACGAAAGCGACCCGGGGGGCATGGTGGGAGCCGTCATCGGGCTGGTGGCCGGGCTGGGCCTGCTGCTGATCTGGAGTGCGTTCAGCCGCCCCCGCGCCACCGCATCGGCACCCCGCCGCGGTCACCGCACCCGCGAGAAACTGGCCCAGGCCGGCCTGACCGGAGTCAACCCCACCCAGCTCGTCCTGCTGCAGGTGCTCGGCGGCGTCGTCGGGCTGGCCGTGGTCTTCGTGGTCACCACGTCGCTGGCCGTGTCCACCGTGTTCGCCGTGTTCGGCGCGATGGTGCCGCGGCTGATGGTGTCGCGGTTGCGCAACCGGCGCCAGTCCGAGCTGCGGGAGGTCTGGCCGGAGGTCGTGGACAACCTGACCTCCGGCGTGCGGGCCGGGCTCTCGCTGCCGGAGGCCCTGGCGTCGGTCGGCACCCGCGGACCGGAGGCCATCCGGGAACCGTTCCGGCAGTTCGGGTCCGACTACCGCGCCACCGGTCGGTTCAACGACTCGATCGACCGGCTCAAGGCCGCCCTGTCCGACCCGACCGGCGACCGGGTCTGCGAGTCGCTGCGGGTCGCCCGGGAGGTCGGCGGCACCGACCTGGGGCGGCTGCTCAGCACCCTGTCCGGTTTCCTCCGCGACGACGCCCGTACCCGCAGCGAACTGATGGCCCGGCAGTCCTGGTCGGTGAACGCGGCCCGGGTCGCGGTCAGCGCACCATGGCTGATCCTGCTGCTGCTGGCGACCCAGCAGCAGACCCTCACCGCCTACGACTCCCCCACCGGCATCGTCATCCTGGCCGCGGGCGCCGCCGTCTCGGTGTTCGCCTACCGCCTCATGATGCGCATCGGCCGGCTCCCGGAAGAGCGGCGGGTGCTCCGGTGAACCTCGTCGTCACCGGCGCCGTCCTCGGTGGCCTGGCCGGTCTGGGCCTGCTGCTCGCGGTCGCCTCGTCGCCGCCGATGCGCCGGCTCACACTGTCCGACCGCATCGCCCCGTACCTGGCCGACGCCCCGCCACCGTCACGGCTGCTGGCCGCGCCCGTACCGACCGGGCCGGCGTCGGTGCTGCAACGGCTCTCGGTGCCGCTGCTGAAGGACCTGGTCAACCGACTGGACCGCATCGTCGGCGGTCAGGTGTCGGTCCGCCGCCGACTGGCCGCGCTGAACTCGCCACTGACCGTCGAGGACTTCCGCGCCGAGCAGGTGGTGTGGGGGGCGATCGGACTGCTCGGCGGGCTCGGTCTCGGCGTCCTGGCCCTGGTGGCCGGTGAGGCCAATCCGGTCGGCGTCGGTGTCCTGGTGCTGCTGTGCGCCGTCGTCGGGGTCCTCGCCCGCGACCAGTGGCTCACCCGCCAGGTCCGCACCCGCGACGCCGAGATCCTCGCCGAGTTCCCGGTGGTCGCCGAGATGCTCGCCCTCGCCGTCACCGCCGGTGAGGGACCCAGCGGCGCCATCGAACGCATCACCCACCTCGCGCACGGCCCACTGGTCGGGCAACTCGCGGGCATCCTGGCCGACACCCGCTCCGGCACACCGTTCCTCGAGGCCGTCACCACCGTCCGCGACCGCACCCGGCTCGAACCGTTCGCCCGCTTCCTGGACGGGATGGCCGTCGCCATCGAACGCGGCACCCCGCTCGCCGACGTGCTCCGCGCCCAGGCCGCCGACGTCCGCGCCCTCTCCAAGCGGCAGCTGATGGAGGCCGGCGGCCGCAAGGAGATCGGGATGATGGTGCCCGTCGTCTTCCTGGTGCTGCCCATCACGATCGTCTTCGCCCTCTACCCCGGCCTCGTCGCCATCACCACGGTGGCGGGCTGACCCGTCATGCACCCGCACCCACCCGGAAGGACCCCCATGTCGCACCGCGCCCAGATCGCCGTCACCCGCGTCACGCTCACCCTGCTCGCCGGCCTCACCGCTCTCGGCACCCGCACCGCCGACGACCGTGACGACCGCGACCGCGACGGCGACCGCGGCGACGTGCCGGGCTGGGTGATGATCACGTTGATGACCGCGATCGTCGTGGTCGGCCTGCTGGCGGTCTTCCGGGGTCAGGTCACCGACGCGGTGAAGACCGCGTTCGACTCGATCAAGTGAGCCGTCGCCGCCGATGAACGTCCGCCCCGACCGGGCCGCGGACCGGGCCGACCGGGGATCGGCGGTGGCCGAGTTCGCCATGGTCGGTGTCGTGCTGATCCTGCTGTTCTTCGCCGTCGTACAGGGTTGCCTGTGGATCTACACCCGGCACATCCTCGGGTCCGCCGCCGCCGAGGCCGCGAGATATGCCGGGCTGTCAGAGGTCTCGTCGTTCGACGTGACCCGACGGGTGGCGGACCACCTGGGTGACGGGGTCATCGGCGGGGTCCGCGGCTCGCTGGTGTGCACCCGGTCCGGCACCGCGGTGATGACCGAGGTCCGGTGCACCGTGCCCGCCCCCGGACTCGTCGGGCTGCTCGACGGTGTGCTGCCCGCGGTCACCGCGGTCGGACACTCGGCGCGCGAGGGGATCGTCGGGTGACCGGACGCCACCGGGTCGGACAGCGGCCGCCCGGACGATGCCGGGCCGGGCAGCGGCCACCCGGACAACATCGGGTCGGACAGCGGCCGTCCGGACGATGCGGGGACGGACTGCAGCCGTCCGGACGCCACCGCGCCGCGCCGGCCGACGGGGGTCGCGCGGTCCTGGAGTTCCTCGTGCTCGGCGTGCTGGTGATGATCCCGGTGCTCTACATCGCCATGTCCGCGCTCACCGTGCAGGCCACCACCTTCGCCGCCGCCCAGGCCGCCCGTGACGCCGCCCGGCTGCTCGACAACGCCCCCAGCGCCACCACGGGTGAGGCTCGTGCGCTCGCTGCCGCCCGGCAGACCCTGGCCGATCAGAACCTGGCGACCGGCGGGGTCCGGCTGCACTACGTCGCCACCGGCGCCGACTGCGCCACGGCCCCGGCCCGCCGACCCGACCTCAGTCCCGGTGCCGTCTACGACGTCTGCATCACCGTGCCGCTCGTGCTGCCCCTGCTGCCGGCCGACCTCACCGCGGCGAACACCATCACCGGCGTGTTCACCCTGCACGTCGGGGAGTTCCGGGAAACGCGCTGAGCGGCGCAGCATTCGTCCGCGAAGCGCGCTGAGCGGCGCAGCGTTCGTCCGAAAGCGCGCTGAGCGGCGCGGCGTTCGTCCGAGAGGGCGCCGATCAGCGAGCGGTCCGTCCGTACGGGCTCAGATCAGCGAGCGGTCCGTCCGTGAGGGCTCAGATCAGCGAGCGCGGAGCCTGGTTGCGCTGCATCCGCGCGTAGATCACGGTGCCGACCAGGAACAGACCACTCAGGATCAGCACGATCGCCGACAGCGTGTTGAGGAACGGCAGCTTCACGCCTGCCACGCCCAGGATGCCCAGCACCACCAGCGCGAGAGCGCAGGCCAACGCCAGGCCCGCCTTGACCTTGGAGTCCTTGACCTCGTCGATGCCCTGCTGCGCCTTGTCCTTGGCGTAGTCCAGCGGCTTCTTCGCCCAGTCGAAGCGGGTGGCCAGCAGCGCGAGCCCGGCGGCGATCAGCACGAACCCCGGGCCGGGCAGGACCAGCAGTGCTATACCGGCGACCAGCAGCAGTGCGCCCAACGTGACCGAGACGGCCGTCTTCATGGTGCTCCTCGACTCGAGCGGAAAGGTTCCTGCCGATCGGATACCCACCGCGGGTCGCGACCAGCGAGAGTCCACCGTGCCGGGTGAAAGGTCGACGGCGACCACCCGGCGGTGGCCGCGCTCGTCCGACCCGGGCCGCACAGCCGGACGCGTAGACTTCCTCGACGTGCATCCCGACGATTCCGCAGACCTCAAGGCCCTCGACACCACGCTGACCAGCATCGAGAACGCGCTGGACGTCGAGGCGATGAACGCGAAGATCGCCGAGCTGTCGGAGCAGGCCAGCGCCCCCGACCTGTGGAACGACGTGGACAGCGCCCAGAAGGTGACCTCCGCGCTGTCGCACACCCAGGCCGAGCTCAAGCGCATCCAGGACCTGCGCTCACGGCTGGACGACCTCGAAGTGATGTACGAGCTCGGCGACGAGGACCCCGACACGCTCGAGGAGGCCCGCACCGAGGCGAGGACGCTGCACGGCGACATCGAGGCCCTCGAGGTCCGCACCCTGCTGTCCGGTGAGTACGACGTCCGCGACGCGCTGGTCACCATCCGGTCCGAGGCCGGCGGGGTGGACGCCGCCGACTTCGCCGAGATGCTGCAGCGGATGTACCTGCGCTGGGCCGAGCGTCACCACTACGCCACCGAGATCTACGAGACCTCCTACGCCGAGGAGGCCGGCATCAAGTCGACCACGTTCGAGGTCAAGGCCCCCTACGCCTACGGCACCCTCTCCGTCGAGCAGGGCACCCACCGGCTGGTCCGCATCTCCCCCTTCGACAACCAGGGCCGCCGTCAGACGTCGTTCGCCGGCGTCGAGGTGCTGCCCGTCGTGGCCTCCACCGACGTGGTGGACATCGACGAGAAGGAGCTTCGGGTCGACGTCTACCGCTCGTCGGGCCCCGGAGGCCAGGGCGTCAACACCACCGACTCCGCGGTCCGGATCACCCACCTGCCCACCGGCATCGTGGTGAGCTGCCAGAACGAGCGGTCGCAGATCCAGAACCGCGCGTCGGCGATGACGGTGCTGCAGTCCAAGCTGCTCGAGCGCCGCCGCCAGGAGGAGAAGGCGACCATGGACGCCCTCAAGGACGGCGGCAGCTCCTGGGGAAACCAGATGCGCTCCTACGTGCTGCACCCGTACCAGATGGTCAAGGACCTCCGGACGAACTTCGAGGTCGGCAACCCGGGTGCGGTGTTCGACGGCGACATCGACGGATTCGTCGAGGCGGGCATCCGGTGGCGCCGCAGCAACGAGCAGGAGCAGCAGCAGAACTGACCGGCGCGGTCCCCTGACCGGTGGACCGCACGATCCCCCGGACGCTCCGCCGGTGACCGGACACCCGGCCACCGCCTCGCGGACGAGAGTCGAGCCCACCAGCCCGAACCTGTCCGAGGAGCCATGATGGAACACCGCATCCGCCGCATCGCCGGCGTCGTCGTCATCGGGATGGCGACCGTCGGGCTCGCCGTCCTCGGCACCGGCACCGCGTCGGCCACCGACCTGCCGCACTCCCCCGCCACTACCCTGCAGATCGACGCCGGCACCGGCGGCGTCACGGCCGACCGCGTCGCCGTCCGCGCCGGTCAGCTCGTCACCGTGACCACCGACGCCGACGGCACCCTCGCCCTGTCGGTCGCCGCATGCGCCCCCGGTCCGACCGGTACCGCCCGCGTGGCCGACCGCACCGATCGACCGATGCGGGTCACCGTGACGACCCGCCGGCCCGGCCTGCCGCCGCGCATCCTCGCCCACGACACCGTGCCGCCCGGATCGGTGCTGACCGTCCGCGTTTGAACCGGCGGCCCCGTCCTCCGAGGCGGCAGCGCCGCTGGGCTCGGATTCCGCACCCCGCGGTCAGGTCCGGACGTCCGCGGGCAGCTCCTCCGCGAGCAGCGCCCCGACCGTGGTCGTGGGGCGGCCGATCAACGCCGCCATCGCCGGGTCCACGATCCCGAGGTGGCGCTGCCGGGACGCGCGGAAGATGCCCAGCATCATGGTGACGCCCAGCTCGGGCACGCCGGCCGCGGTCAGCTCCGCGCGGTAGTCCTCGTCGTCGAGCACCACATGGCGGATCGGCCGATCCAGCACCGCCGCGGCGACGTCGGCGAGGCCTGCACAGTCCGTCGCCTCGCCCGCCGTCAGGTTCACGGTGGCGGTGTCGACGGCTGGGTCGGCGAGCAGCATGGCGATCGCCGGCGCGAGGTCGCGGTGCGCCGTCCACGAGATCGGAGCGTCCACCGGCACTCTCAGCTCGCCGGTCTGCACCGCCGTCCGCAGCAGCCGTAGCGGGGTGTCGGCGTAGAAGCCGTTGCGCAGTGCGGTGAACGGCACCCCGCTCTCGCGCAACAGCACCTCGGTGGTCGCGTGGGTCACGGCCGGCGGGAACGGCGACAGTGCGTCCGCGCCGACGTGGCTGGTGTAGAAGACGCGTCCCACACCGGCGTCCCGGGCCGCGTCGAGAGCCGCCCGGTGCGCGTCGATCGCGGCGGCGCCGTGCCGCGGGGCGGACACGATCAGCAGCCGGTCGGCGCCCGCGAAGGCCTCCCGCAGCGACGCCGGATCGTCGTAGCTGCCGTGCCGCACCCGGACACCACGCCCGCTCAGCGTGGCGAGCTCGTCCGGTCGCGTCGTACTGACACCGATGCTGTCGGCGGGCAGCCGTTCGAGCAGTGCGGTCACGACCGCTCCCCCGAGTCGGCCGACGGCTCCGGTCACCACGATCATCGTCAACCTCCTGATAGCGCTGCTACCCAATTGTCGGTAGCGCTGTAGTAGCTACGCTATCACCGATTTGGTAGCATCGGTGGCGTGACTGATCCCGACGTGCCCGCCCGCGAGCGGATCCTGCGCGCCGTGCTGGACCTGCTGCGGGAGGGCGGCGCCGACGCGGTGTCGACCCGGGCCGTGACCGCCCGGGCGGGTGTGCAGGCCCCGGCGATCTACCGGCAGTTCGGTGACAAGGACGGGCTGCTGGACGCCGCCGCCGAGCGCGCGTTGACCGACTGGGTGGCACACAAGAGCACCGGCGCCGCGCCCTCGGACCCGGTGGAGGCGCTCCGCAGCGGCTGGGACGACGCGGTGCAGTTCGGTCTCGACCAGCCCGACGCCTACCGCATCGCCTACGCCCGGACCGACCGCGGGCCGGCCGTGCGCTGGGGTCACGATCTGCTGCGGGAGAAGATCCTGGCGGTGGCCCGGGCCGGGCGGCTGGCGGTGCCCGCCGGGCGGGCCCAGTCGTTGATGCAGGCGACCAACCGCGGTGTCGTTCTCACGCTCCTGGACACCCCGGTCGCCGACCGCGATCCCGGGTTGAGCGCGCTGGCGCGCGAGTCGACACTCACCGCGATCACCACCGACGCGCCGTCCCGGGACGCCTCACCGGCCGCCGCCGCGACCGCGTTGCAGGCGCTGCTGCCCGAGAGCACCGCCCTGGTCCCCGCCGAGCGGCAGCTGCTGCACGTCTGGCTCGAGCGCATCGCCACCGACGCCGCACCCTGACGCTGGTCAGCCCGCTGCGACGATGCGCTCGGTGGGTGGCGGCCGGCGCGGCAGGACACCGGCCAGCAGCACCACGAGCAGGCCGGACAGCGGCACGATGAGCAGCCCCCAGCGCAGGCTGGTGGCGTCGGCGACCACCCCGACCAGTGGCGGCGACACCAGGAACCCGAGGCGCATCATCCAGTTCAGCAGGCCGATGGCGGTGCCCGGCCGGAACCCGGGCAGCTCGTCGGCGGTGTGGAGGCCGCCGGGATGAGGGTGGCGATCCCGAAGCCGGCCAGGCCGAACCCGACGATCGACCCGGGCACGCTCGGGAACATCAGCGCCGTCCCCATTCCGGTGCCGGTGATCAGCCCGCCGGCCCGCGCCATCGTCCGGCGGCCGAAGCGGTCGACCATCCGGTCACCGACGAGCCGGCCGACGAACTGCGCACCCGCCAGCGAGACGAAGCCGAATGCGGCGACCGCGGGCACCGCGCCCAGCGAATCGGACAGGTACACCGCCGCCCACGTGTTGCCGGCGTCCTCGACGATGGAGGCCGCGATGGCGATCACACCCAGCGCGAGCAGCGCCCGCCAGACGGCCGGCCGGACCGCGGCGCGGCGCGCCGACCCCGGTTCCGCCGGGTCGGCGCGCGGCGTCACCGGCTCCGGCCCGGGCAGCAGGAAGCGGAGACAGACGACGTTCACCCCGGCCAGCAGCACGCCGGAGATCGCCAGGTGCAGTGTCAGCGGCAGATCCAGCGCGGCGGCGGCGCCGCCCATCAGCCCACCGGTCAGCGCGCCGACGCTCCACACCGCGTGGAACGAGTTCAGGATCGACCGCCCGTACAGCCGCTGCACCCGCAGTCCGTGGGAGTTCTGGCCGACGTCCACCACCGCGTCCAGCGCACCGGCCGCGAACATGGCCACCGCCAGCACCCACCAGACCGGTGCCGCACCCGCGAGGACGACGAACGCGGCGGAGGCGATCATCCCGGCCACGGCCACCCGGGACGACCGGAAGCGACGGATCAGCACGCCGGCCAACAGCGCCGACACCAGGGCGCCGATCGGGCCGGCGGCGATCGCCACCCCGTAGGCGGCGTTGCTCAGGCCGAGCTCGGACTTCACCGCGGGCAACCGCGGGATGAGGTTCCCGGGGATGGCACCGTTGGTGAAGAACAGCAGCGACACCGCGATGCGGGCGCGGCGCAGCCGGGCGGGGCCGAGGCCGGCGGGATCGGCGGACGTCACCGGGGCACGGTAACCGACCGCCACCGCCGTCCGCCCGCGTCAGGTCAGCAGCTTGTCCAGCTTGACGGGCAGGTCGCGGACCCGCACCCCCGTCGCGTTGAACACCGCATTGGCCACCGCGGCCGCGGTGCCGACGATGCCGATCTCCCCGATGCCTTTGACGCCGGGGCCGTTGACGTCGGGATCGACCTCGTCGAGCCAGGAGACGTCGATCTCGCCGATGTCGGCGTTGGCGGCGACGTGGTAGGTCGCGAGGTCGTGGTTGGCGTGGTCACCGAACTGCGGATCCATCACCCCGTGTTCGTGCAGCGCCATCGAGACCCCCATCGTCATCCCGCCGAGGAACTGGGAGCGGGCGGTGACCGGGTTGACGATCCGCCCGGCGGCGAACACCCCGACCATCCGCGGCACCCGGACCTCACCGGTGTCGGAGTGCACCCGCACCTCGACGAACTGCGCGCCGAAGGCGTGCCGGGACTGCTTGGGCAACCGGACGACGTCGAGCGCGGTGTTGCCCTTCGCCGACAGCCCACCCTCGGGGATTCCGGTCCGGGCGATCTTCGCCCGCAGCTTGCGACAGGCCTTGCTGACCGCCCACCCCCACGACGCGGTGCCCATCGAGCCGCCGGCGATGGTGGCCATCGGCAGCCGGGTGTCACCGATCATCACGACGATGCGGTCGGCGGGGACGTCGAGCTCCTCGGCGGCGATGGTGCGCAGTGCGGTCCGGGCGCCGGTGCCGATGTCGGTGGCGTTGATCGCCACCACGTACCGCCCGGAGGTGTCGACCATCACCTTCGCCACCGACGGCACCGCCAGCACCGGGTAGGTGGACGCGGCCATGCCGTGGCCGATCACCCAGGCGCCGTCGCGGTGCGCCCCGACTTCCGGCACCCGCCGGTCCCAGCCGAACCGCTGCGCTCCGGAATCCATGCAGGCCAGCAGGTTCCGCGACGAGAACGGGATGTCCTTCTCCGGGTCGCGGGTGGGTTCGTTGATCCGCCGCAGCTCCACCGGGTCCATCCCGAGCTCCACCGCCAGCTCGTCCATCGCCGACTCGAGCGCGAACATCCCCGGCGCGTGACCGGGGGCGCGCAGCCACGACGGCATCGGCACGTCGAGCTCGACCACCTGGTGCGTGGTGCGGCGGTGGGGGGCGGCGTACATCACCCGGGTGCCGGCGGCCGACTGCTCCACGAACTCGGCACGGGTGCTGCACTGGGAGAGCGCCTCGTGGGTGATCGCCCGCAGGCGACCGTCGGTACCGGCACCGAGCCGCACCCGCTGCCGGGTGGGGGTGCGGTAGCCGACGAGGTCGAACAGCTGCTGCCGGGTCAGCACCACCCGGACCGGCCGCCCGAGTTCACGGGACGCCATCGCCGCGAGCACGGTGCCGGGGCGCGGCGTGCCCTTGGACCCGAACCCGCCGCCGACGTGGTGGTTGAGCACCCGGATCTTCCCGGGCTTGACGAGGAAGATCTTGGCCAGGAACGCCTGGACGGCGACCCCGCCCTGGTTGGAGTCGTGCACGGTGAGCCCGCCGTCGGACCACTGCGCGACGGTCGCGTGCGGTTCCATCGGATTGTTGTGCTCGGCCGGGGTCGTGTAGTGGGCGTCGATCACGACCGGCGCCGCAGCGAGCTCCGCCTCCGGTTCGCCGACGACGCTGTCACCGTCCTCGAAACCGTTGACCCGCTTCGGGGTGTACAGCCCGGGATGTCCGTCGGTGAGGACGACGTCGTGGGCCTCCGTGGCGTACTCGACGTGCAGGGTCGTCGCCACCTCGCGGGCGACCTCCGGGGTCTCGGCGACGACCAGGGCGACCACCTGACCGCGGAAGGCCACCTCGGCGGACTGGAGGACATCGGTCATCGCGTCGAAGGACTTCGACAGCCGTGGGGCGTTGCCGTGCCAGAACACCGCCAGCACACCGGGTGTGGCCATCGCGGCGTCGACATCGACGCCCAGCACGCGGCCCCGGGCGATCCGCGCCCCGTGGATCCAGCCGTGGCAGAGCCCGTCGACGTGGTGTTCGGCGGCGTACCGGGCCGCGCCGGTGACCTTGTCCGGACCTTCCACCCGCGGCGTGCCGAGTGCGCGTCCGACGGTCGCGGTCATCGGGTGCCGCCGATGAGTCCGAGCAGCGCCGAGACCGCGAGCCGGCGGCTGAGCGGGACCTTGAACGCGTTGTCGGGCAGCGGTGCGGCGTGGTCGAGCTCGCGGTCGAGTGCGGCCCCCAGAGCGGCCGCGTCGGTCGGTCCGCCGATGAGGGCGGCCTCGGCGAGGCGCGCCCGCCAGGGCCGGTGGGCGATGGCACCGAAGGAGATCCGGGCGTCGGTGACGGTGCCGCCGTCGACGGTGACCGCCGCGGCGACGGCACCGGCGGCGAAGGCGTAGGAGGCGCGGTCACGGGCCTTGCGGTAGGTCGACCGGCGGGTCAGCTCCGACGGCGGCGGCAGCTCGACACCGGTGATCAGCTCACCGTGCCGCAGCGTGGTGTCCCACTTCGGGGCGTCACCCGGGAGCCGGTAGAAGTCGTCCAGCCCCAGCACCCGCGGTCCCCCGACGCCCAGTACGTGGACGCGGGCGTCCAGCGCACTCAGCGCCACGGCCATGTCGGACGGATGGGTGGCGATGCACGCGTCGCTGTGGCCGATGACGGCGAGGTCGCGGTGCACCCCGGTCCGGGCCGGGCAGCCGGTGCCGGGCTCGCGCTTGTTGCACGGCTTGGTGATGTCGTTGAAGTAACCGCACCGGGTGCGCTGCAACAGGTTCCCGCCGACCGTGGCCATCGTGCGGATCTGACCGGACGCGCCGGCCAGCAGCGCCTGCGACAGCACGGGGTACGCACGGCGCAGGTCCGGGTCGGCGGCCAGCACGCTGTTGCGCACCGCCGCGCCGATGAGCGTCCCGCCGTCGGAGAGGGTGTCGACGGCGTCCAGCGGCAGACCGGAGACGTCGATGACCGCGGCGGGGCGGGCGACCCCGAGGCGCATCAGGTCGACGAGGTTGGTCCCGCCGCCGAGGAACACGGTGTCGGGACCGGCGGCGGTCACGGCGGCGACCGCGGCGCTCGGCGACGTGGCCCGGTCGTAGGCGAAGGGCCTCATGCGAGGTCGTCCCCGGTGACGCGACCGGCGGCCGCCTGCTGGACCGCGGCGACGATGTTGACGTAGGCCCCGCAGCGACACAGGTTGCCCGACATGCGTTCCCGGATCTCGTCGGCCGACAGCGCCGCGGCGGACGCCGGTCCCGGGTCGTCCGGCGGGGTGACGTGGCTGGGCCAGCCGCGGTCGGCCTCGGCGAGGGCGCCCACCGCCGAACAGATCTGGCCCGGTGTGCAGTAGCCGCACTGGTAGCCGTCGTGGTCCAGGAACGCCTGCTGCACCGGGTGCAGGGCATCGTCGCCGGCCAGCCCCTCGATGGTCGTCACCTCGCGGTCGCCGACGGCCACCGCGAGCTGCAGGCAGGAGTTGATGCGGTCACCGTCGAGCAGCACGGTGCAGGCGCCGCACTGGCCGTGGTCGCAGCCCTTCTTGGTCCCGGTCAACGCCAGGCCGTCGCGGAGCGCGTCGAGCAGCGAGGTGCGGTGGTCGACGGCGAGTTCGTGGTCGGCGCCGTTGACCCGGAGGCCGATCAGGCTCTCGGTGGGCGCGGGCTCCGCCGCGCGGGGATCGGACACCGGACTCAGGACGGTCATTGACGGCCTCGCTTTCGGCGGGAGGGGACGGCACGGCGGTGCGGGGCGAGCAGCGGTGCGGGGCGAGCGACGGTGCGGGGCGAGCGACGGTGCAGTACAGAGCGGCGGTGCGGCGGAGCGGCGGTTGGCGGCGGAGCGGCGGAGCGGCGGTTGGCGGCGGAGCGGCGGTTGGCGGCGGAGCGGCGGTTGGCGGCGGAGCGGCGGTTGGCGGCGGGGCGGCGCGGTGCGGTGGGGCGGAGCGTGCGGCGGCGTTGCGGTGCGAGCGGCGGTGCAGGGCGAGCGGCTGAGCTGCCCCCACGGTACGACCGGTGCCGCGCCCGGGTGCCGGTACCGTCCCGTCGGTCCATAGTGGGTCCATGCGCATCGCACTCGCCGGTGACCACGCCGGGTATCCGCTGAAGCGGGAGATCGCCGGGGTGCTGCACGCCTTCGGCCACGAGACGACCGACTTCGGGCCACCCGACGAGCAGGCCTGCGACCTGCCCGACTTCGTGTACCCGGCGGCACTGGCCGTCGGCCGCGGGGAGTTCGACCGCGGGATCTTCGTCGACGGGTCGGGTACGGCAGCGCGATGATCGCCAACAAGGTGCGCGGCGTGTACGCCGCGGTCTGCCAGGACCCGTTCTGCGCGACGCTGGCCCGTTCACACTCCAACACCAACGTGCTGTGCCTCGGCGGCAAGATCATCGGCTCGGCGCTGGCTCTGGAGATCGTCCGCGCCTGGATCACCACCGAGTGGCTGACCGACGAGAAGTACCGGCGGCGGGTGGCCAAGGTCGTGGAGATCGACGAGCGGCAGCTGTTGCCGCTCGACCCGGGCTGACCCCCCGCCACCCGGGGGCGACCTCCCCCGCGACGTGATCCCGGTTGCACGGGCGGTACCGCACAACCCGACGGGGCACTGACGGAACGGGGCACCGGTTCGTCCGGACACCCTCTCTTTCGGTAAAGTCGTCTTTACCGGTAACCGCGTCCGTCCCGGCTGTCCTGGACGGGCTCGTTGCGGCGTGTCCGGATCACTCCGGCCCGCGCGCACCGCCCCGACCCGCCCGCACGCCCCCACGCCGGAACTGTCACACGACACGGAATGAACGGGAGACCGATGACCCAGCCTGCGGCAACAGGCTTCTCGCTGCTGCTGTGGCTCGTCGTCGGGTTCCCCGTCGCCGCCGTCGCGGCCGTCCCGCTGGTCCGCCGCTTCGACCGGGCGGCGTTGCCGGCCCTGGCGCTGCTGCCCGCCGCGACGTGCGCCGCGGCGCTGACGCAGCTGCCCGCGGCCCTCGACGGCGGGTGGGCGTACCGGCTGGACTGGGTGCCCGCCCTGTCGCTGGCGCTGGACGTCCGCTGGGATGCGCTGTCGGCGATCATGACCGTCGTGGTGACCGCGATCGGCGCGGGCGTGCTCGTCTACTCCTCGCGGTACTTCCCCGCCGACGACGACGGTCTCCCCCGTTACACCGGTCTGCTGCTGGCCTTCGCCGGCGCGATGCTCGGTGTGGTGCTGGCCGACAACCTCGTCCTGCTGGTCATCGCCTGGGAGCTCACCGGCCTGCTGTCCTACCTGCTCATCGGGCTGCGCTACCGCACGCTGTCGACCCGCCGCTCGGCCGCGCAGGCCTTCGTCGTCACGTCCGCCGGCGGGCTGGTCATGCTCGTCGGGGCCATCCTGCTCGGGGTGCACGCCGGCACCTTCCGGCTCAGCGAGATCATCGCCGCCCCACCGGTGGGCACGGTCGTCGACGTCGCCGTCGCGCTGTTGCTGATCGGTGGCCTCAGCAAGTCGGCCATCATCCCGTTCTCGTTCTGGCTGCCGGGTGCCATGGCCGCACCCACCCCGGCGAGCGCCTACCTGCACGCCGCGACGATGGTCAAGGCGGGCGTGTACCTGTTCGCCCGGCTGGCCCCGGCCTTCGCGCTGAGCCCGGTGTGGGCGCCGGTGCTGGTCACCCTCGGTGTCGGGACGATGGTCTACGGCGCCGTGGTCGCGTTGCGGCAACGCGACCTCAAGCTGCTGCTGGCCTACGGCACCGTGTCCCAGCTCGGCCTGATCACCCTGCTGATCGGGGCCGGCACCGCCGATCTGCTGCTCGCCGCCCTGGCGATGCTCATCGCCCACGCCGCGTTCAAGGCGTCACTGTTCTTCGTCGTCGGACTCATCGACACCGGCGCCGGGACCCGCAAGCTCACCGAGCTCAGCGGCCTCGGCCGGGCGCACCCCGTGCTGTGCACGGTGGCCGTGGTGGCCGGTCTCTCGATGGCCGGACTGCCGCCGCTGGTGGGCTTCGTCGCCAAGGAGGCCGGCATCACCGGGCTGCTCGAGGCCGGCGGCTGGGGCGTCGTCGGGCTCGGCGGGATGATCCTGGGCTCGGTGCTCACCGTCGCCTACACGGCCCGCTTCATCTGGGGCGCGTTCGGCACGAAGCGCTGGCTGCCGACCACCGACCGGATGACGCTGCCGGCGTCGATGACGGTCCCGACCGGCGTGCTGGCCGCGGTCGGTCTGCTCTTCGGTGTGGTGCCCTCCCTGGTCGAACCGCTGGTCGCCACGTACGCGCAGACCGCCGGCGAGGTCCACGACGACGCGCTCGCACTGTGGCACGGCATCACCCCCGCCCTGTTGATCTCGATCGTGGTGTGGCTCCTCGGCGGCGCGGTGTTCGCGCTGCAGCGCCGCCGCGAGGGTACCGAGCTCGCGACCCCCGGTGGTGAGCCGGGCGCCGGTTACCGGGTGCTGACCGGCGGTGTCCTGCGCTTCGCCCGGCGGCTGACGTCGGCCACCCAGCGCGGGTCGCTGCCCGTCTCGCTCGGCGCGATCCTCGTCGTGCTGCTGGTCTTCCCGGGCTCGCTGCTCATCCGTTCGGGGGTCGGGCCCGGTCCGGTCCGCGGACCGCTCGAGTCCCCCGTCGAGCTGGCCCTGTGCGGGGCGATCGCGTTGCTCGCGGTCGTGGTGTTGCGCTGCCGCCGGGGGCTGACCGCCGTGCTGTTCGTCGGCGGCATCGGCTACCTGGTGGCCGTGGTGTTCGTCACCCGCGGCGCCCCCGACCTCGCCCTCACCCAGCTGCTGGTGGAGACGGTCACCCTGGTCGCTGCGGTGCTGCTGCTGCGGCGGCTGCCCGACACCGCCCTGCACCAGAACCGGCGGGGCAACGGTGTCCGGCTCGCGTTGGCGATCGCCGTCGGTGTGCTGATGACCGCCTTCGCGCTCATCCTGCCCGGCGTTCGGACCCAGGCCCCGGTGTCGGACCTGATGGCCGGACCCGCCCAGGACTTCGGCGGCGGCACGAACCTGGTCAACGTCGTCCTGGTCGACATCCGCGGCTGGGACACCTTCGGCGAGTTGCTGGTGCTGGTCGCCGCGGCCACCGGTGTCGCCTCCCTGGTGTTCGTGTCCCGCCGCACGGGCCGGGTGCCCCGTGCCCCGAAATCGACCGGGAAGAGCGGCGTCGACCGGCCGTCGCCGTGGCTGGTCACGAACTGGAGCCAGCGGCCCTCGCTGCTGCTGGAGGTCATCGGCCGGCTGCTGTTCCACACGCTCATCGTCTTCTCGGTGTACCTGCTCTTCGCCGGCCACGACGCCCCCGGCGGCGGTTTCGCCGGCGGCCTCGTCGCCGGGCTCGCCCTCACCCTGCGCTACATCGCCGGTGGCGCCTACGAACTCGGCGAAGCGGCCCCCTGGGACGTCGGCCGGGTCCTCGGGCTGGGGGTGCTCGTCTCGGTGGTCACCGCCGCGTTCGGCGTCGTCAGCGGCGGCGCCGCACTGCAGAGCGAGATCTGGAAGGCGAGCGTCCCCGTGCTCGGCGACCTCAAGCTGGTCACCTCCACCTTCTTCGACATCGGCGTCTACCTGGTGGTCATCGGCGTGGTCCTGGACCTGCTGCGCTCGCTCGGTGCGGGCCTCGACCAGCAACCCACCGTCGACCGCACCGGGTCGACCATCATCTCGAGCGGAGCCCGGCGATGAACGTCCTGACGTCCAACGCGGTCGTCGCCGTGACCATCGGCGTGCTGTTCGCGTGCGGTCTCTACCTGATGATGTCGCGCAACCTGATCCGGGTGCTGCTCGGCTTCCTGCTGGTCGGGCACGGCACGAACCTGCTGCTGCTGTCCAGCGGCCGAGCGGGGTCGGCGCCGATCGTCGGCGAGCCGGGCGGCGACAGCGCCGATCCGCTGCCGCAGGCGCTGATCCTCACGTCGATCGTGATCAGCCTGGCGGTGGCCACCTTCCTGATGGCGATGGCCTACCGCAACTACCAGCTGACCACCGCGGCCGACCTCACCGAGGGTCCCGAGGACGTCGAGGCCCTGCGCAACGCGGCGGAGGCCGACTGATGACCGCCCTGCTCCCCGTCTCGGTGATGCTGCCGATGTTCGGCGCCGCTCTGGCGCTGCTCTTCGGCCGGCAACCCCAGGCCCAGCGACTGATCAGCGTCGGTGCGCTCGTCGCACAGCTCGTCGTCGAGATCGTGATGCTGCTGCAGGTCGACGCGAACGGCACGCTGGTGATGCACATCGGCGGCTGGGGCGCACCGATCGGCATCACCCTGGTCGCCGACCGGCTGGCCGCGTCGATGCTCGTAGTGTCCACGCTGGTGACGCTGGCCGTGCTGGTCTACGCGATCGCGGCCGGCCAGTCCGACCGGGACGCCACCGAGACCCCGGTCAGCATCTTCTTCCCGGCGTTCCTGCTCCTGGCCACCGGCGTCTCCAACGCCTTCCTGGCCGGCGATCTGTTCAACCTGTTCGTGTCGTTCGAGATCCTGCTGACCGCCAGCTACGTGCTGCTGACCCTGGGCGGGACGAAGGAGCGGCTGCAGGCCGGCGGGCCGTACATCGTCGTCTCGCTGCTGTCGTCGATCATCTTCCTGAGCGCGATCGCGCTGGTCTACACGGTCGTCGGGACCATCAACCTGGCCGACCTCGCGGTCAAGCTCGGCGGCGTCCCCGACGGCATCGTGCTCGTCCTGCAGTCGATGCTGCTCGTCGCCTTCGGGGTGAAGGCAGCCATCTGGCCGATGTCGAGCTGGCTGCCCGACTCCTACCCGAACGCGCCGGCGCCGGTGACGGCCGTCTTCGCCGGCCTGCTCACCAAGGTCGGCATCTACGCGATCCTGCGGGTGCAGACCCTACTGTTCCCGGGCGACAGCCTGCAGCCGGTGCTGCTCAGCATCGCGGTGGTGACGATGCTCGTCGGCATCCTCGGTGCGCTCGCCCAGCCCGGTATCAAGCGGCTGCTGTCGTTCACGCTGGTCTCGCACATCGGCTACCTGCTGTACGGGGTCGGCCTGGCGTCCGCGGCCGGAGTGAGCGCGTCGGTGTTCTACGTGGCGCACCACATCCTCGTGCAGACCGCGCTGTTCCTGGCCGCGGGACTGATCGAACGCGTCTCCGGCACCACGATGCTGGCGCGCCTGGGTGGGCTCGCCGCGGTGTCGCCGCTGCTGGCCGTGCTGTTCTTCCTGCCGGCCATGAACCTCGCCGGGGTGCCGCCGTTCTCCGGCTTCCTGGGCAAGGTCGGCCTGTTCGAGGCCGGCGTGGAGAACGGGTCGACGCCGGCGATCGTCGGCGTGGTCGGTGGGGTGCTGACCAGCCTGCTCACCCTCTACACCATCGTCCGGGTGTGGGGGCAGGCGTTCTGGCGCGAGGCGGCGGACGCCCCCGACCGGGTCGACGCCGGTGGCGGCGGCCGCTCCAGCCGGGCCTCGGGCGAGTCCGGCCGGCGGCTCGCCGCGGCCCGATCGCTGCCCGCCGGGATGCTCGGCGCGACCGCGGCGACCGTCACGGTGGGGTTGCTGCTGACCGTGTTCGCCGGGCCGCTGTTCGGGCTCGCGAGCCGCGCCGGGGACGACCTGATGCACCCGGACCGCTACATCACGGCGGTGCTGAGCAACACCGACGTCGGGGTCGACCCGCTGGCGGGCGGGGGCACACCGTGACCGGGCGGGCCCTGAGCGCCCTGCGGTCTCGGCTGTTCGCGCTGGTCTGGCTGCTGCTGGTGTGGTTCGCGCTGTGGGGGTCGTTCAGCCCGGCGCTGCTGCTGGTCGGCGTCGGGGTGGCCGCGCTCACCCTGTGGGTGTTCCCGTTGCCGCCGGTCGAGCTCGTCGTCGGGGTGCACCCGCTGCGCCTACTGGCGCTGGTCGGCCGTTTCCTCGGCGACGTCACGGTGGGCAGCGCGCAGGTGGCCTGGCTGTCGGTGCGGCCGGGTCATCCCCGCAGCGCCATCACCGAGGTGCAGTTGACCACCCGCTCCGACCTGGTGCAGACCATCACCGCGATGATGGTGTCGCTGGTGCCGGGGAGCATCATCGTGCACGCCGACCCGGAGGCCCGGACACTGACCATCCACGTGCTCGACACCCGCACCCACGACGTCGACGACGTGCACCGGACGGTGCTCGACCAGGAACGACGCATCCTGCGGGCCATCGAACCGCGCGGCGGGCTGAAGGTGCCGTCGCAAAAGGAGAAGCGATGACCGCCGCGTTCATCGTCGCGGGCGTGCTGTTCGCCCTCGGCGCGCTGGGGGCCGGCTACCGGCTCCTCCGTGGACCGGGTGCCCTCGATCGCGCCATCGCCCTCGACGTGTTGCTGACCATCGTCGTCGGTGTCACCGTGCTGCTCGCCGCGGTCAACCGCTCGGCCACCACCCTCGTCATCGGCGTGGTCGTGGCGGTGCTCGGGTTCCTCGGGTCCGCCGCCGTCGCCAAACTGCTGCCCTCGGACCGCCTGTGAACGCCTACGACGTCATCGCCGCCGTGCTGCTGGTGCTGGGAGCGGCGATGTCGCTCTTCGCCGGTGTCGCCCTCCTGCGGTTCCCCGACCTGATGAGCCGGGCCCACGCGGCGGCCAAACCGCAGGTGCTGGGAACCCTGCTGCTGATGGCCGGTGCCGGCTTCGCCATCCGCACCCCCGGGGTGATCGGACTGCTGCTGCTGATCGCGGTGCTCCAGCTGGCGACGGCCCCGATCGCGGCGCACCTCGTGGTCCGCGCCGGTCACCGACGGGACGCCGCCGCCGAGCGTCCTGAGCTCGCGCACGACGGCAACCCCACCACCGGCGACTGAGGACGCGAACCCCATGACCCCCGGGCGGCGGGACGGACGGCCCGTTCTGCCGCTGGGTCTGTTCGCGCCACAGCTGGTCGGGGTCGTGGCCGCCGCAGGCCTGTGGTTCACCGCCGGGACCACCCACGAGCGGATCACGCTCGGGGTGCTGGTCGTCCTGGCGGTCGCGGTCACGGCGCCGCTCGCGTTCGTCGCGGCGATTCGCCGGGTGCCCGGCGTGTGGGCGAACACCCCGGTCGAGCGGACGGGTCCGGGCGTCGTCCGTGCCGTCCGGACCTCGATCGGCGCCACCGTGTGCGTCCTCGGTGGCCGGTACCTGGTCACCGGGTCCGACGACACAGGTGGGTGGCTACCGGGTCTCGGCGGCATGCTCGCCGGGACCAGCCTGTTCCTCGCCGCCTGCGCCTGGTGGTTCGTGCGGCCCGCTCGGGACGACCCCGGCACCGCCGACCGATCACACCGGCGCTGAGGTTAGCCAACCCTCAGTTACGCTCGGAGCTGACCGTCGGCGACCGCCGGCCCGAGCTCCGGAGGGTACGTGGCCACCGTCGTCGAAGCCGTGCCCGCGGTCGCCGGGGACGAGCTGGCCGTCCGCCCCCGGACCACCCGGCGCCGGGTCGTCGGGATCGCCGCCCTGCTCCTGGTCCTGCTCGCGGTCACCGCCGCCAGCCTGCTGCTCGGCGCCCGCAGCCTGTCCCCGGGGGTCGTCTGGGCGGCGCTGGTCGACCCGGTCACCGGCAACGCCGACCACGACGTCGTCCGCACGCTCCGCATCCCGCGCACCCTGGTCGGTCTCGTCGGCGGCATCGCCCTCGGGCTGGCCGGCGCGCTGATGCAGGGTGTGACACGTAATCCGATCGCCGATCCCGGGCTGCTCGGCGTCAACTCCGGCGCGTCGCTGTTCGTGGTCACCGCCATCAGCGTCTTCGGGGTGAGCACCGTCGAGGGGTACCTCTGGTTCGCCTTCGCCGGTGCGGGCATCGCGTCCCTGCTGGTGTACGGGGTGAGCTCCCTCGGCTGGGACGGGGTCACCCCGGTCAAGCTGGCGCTCGTCGGCGCCGCGTTCACCGCCGTCGCGACCTCGCTGATCACCCTGGTCCTGCTCACCGACCAGCACACCCTGGACGAGTACCGGTTCTGGCAGGTCGGCTCGCTGGTCAACCGGCCGCTGTCGGTGCTCACCTGGACCGCCCCCGCGGTCGCGGTCGGGGCGGTGCTCGCGCTGGCCTCGTCCCGCACCCTCAACGTGATGGCGCTCGGCGACGACGTCGCCCGCGGGCTCGGGCAGGACCTCCGTCGCGGACGGCTGGTGATCATCGGCTCGGTCATCCTGCTGTGCGGCGCGGCCACCTCGATGGTGGGGCCGATCGCCTTCGTCGGGCTGATGGTGCCGCACGTCGCCCGCTTCGTCGCCGGGCCCGACCACCGCTGGATCCTGCCGCTCTCGGGACTGCTCGGCCCGGTGCTGCTGCTCACCGCCGACATCATCGGCCGGCTCATCGCGCTGCCCGGCGAGATGGAGGCGGGCCTGGTCGTCGCGTTCATCGGCGCGCCCGTGCTGATCGTGCTGGTCCGGCGGAGCCGGAACGTCGCCGCATGAGCCTGGACGAGGCGGTCCGGCAGGCCGACACCGCACTGCTGCGCAGCCGGTCCGACCGGCGGCGCCGGCACTGGATCGTCGCGGTCGCGCTGACCGTCACGCTGGTGGCGGCCGGGCTGCTCGCGTTGATGCTGGGCTCGGTGAGTCTGTCGCCGGGGCAGGTGCTGGGTGCGCTGGTGGGGGACGGTGACCGCCGGTCGACGCTGGTCGTGCAGGGCCTGCGGCTGCCCCGCCTGATCCTGGCGCTGCTCGCCGGGGCGGCGTTCGGCCTGGCCGGGGCGCTGTTCCAGTCGGTGCTGCGCAACCCGCTGGCCAGCCCCGACATCATCGGTATCACGCAGGGGGCCAGCGTCGGCGCGGTGCTGGCGATCCTGGGCCTGGGACTCACCGGCCCCTGGGTCTTCGGGATGGCCCTGGCCGGTGGCTTCCTCGTCGGCGGCCTGCTGTGGGTGGTCGCCGCCCGCGGTGGCCTGGCCGGCTTCCGGTTCGTGTTGGCCGGCATCGGCGTCGCCTATCTGGCCGGCAGCGTCCTGGGCTACCTGCTCACCCGCACCCAGGTGCAGCAGGCCCAGACGGCGCTGCAGTGGCTGGCCGGCAGCGTCGCGCAGGCCGACCCCGCGATGAACCGGTTGCTGGCCGTGCTGCTCGCCGTGCTGCTGGTGGCGACCATCCCCTGCGCGCGGGCCCTGCAGGCGCTGCGGCTCGGTGACGACACCGCCACCGCGCTCGGGGTGCGGCCGGCCCGGTCCCGGCTGCTGGTCATCGCGGTCGGGGTGGGGCTCGCGTCGCTGGCCACCGCCGCGGCCGGCCCCATCGCCTTCGTCGCCTTCACCGCGGCTCCCATCGCCCGCCGGTTGCTCCGCGACGGCTCGCTGGCCCTGCTGCCGGCGACGCTGGTCGGGGCGCTGATGGTGGTCGCCGCCGATCTCGTCGCCCAGCACCTGCTGCCCGCCGACATGGCGGTGCCGGCCGGGGTAATCACCGGCGTGGTCGGTGGGCCCTACCTGATTTGGCTGCTCGCCACCGCCCGCCGTACCCGGGAGACCCCACGATGACCAGCGCGACATCGGCGACCGCCGAGGCCACGACCGGCACCCCGCCGGGGCTCTCGGCCCGCGGCCTGAGCCTGGCCTACGACGGGCGCACGGTGGTGCACGACGTCGACCTCGACATCCCGACCGGACGGGTGACGGTCGTCGTCGGGGCCAACGGCTGCGGCAAGTCCACCCTGCTGCGCGGGCTCGGCCGGCTGTTGCCGGCGACGACCGGCGAGGTGCGTCTGGGCGGCCGCAGTATCACCGCGATGCCCACCCGGGAGGTCGCCGAGGTGCTCGGGCTGCTCCCCCAGCAGCCGATCGCCCCCGAGGGCATCACCGTGGGCGACCTGGTGGCGCGGGGACGGCATCCGCACCAGCGGGTGTTCCGGCGGTGGTCGGCCGCCGACCAGAGGGTGGTCGCGGCGGCACTGACCGCCACCGAGACCGCCGACCTCATCGGCCGCCGGGTCGAGGAACTGTCCGGCGGGCAGCGGCAGCGGGTCTGGATCGCCATGCTGCTGGCGCAGGACCCGCGGGTGATGCTGCTCGACGAACCGACCACGTTCCTCGACATCGCGCACCAGATCGACGTCCTGGAACTGCTCAGCGAGCTGAACCGGGACAGTGGCACCACGGTGGTGATGGTGCTGCACGACCTCAACCTGGCCGCCCGATACGCCGACCACCTGGTCGTGATGAGCGCCGGCCGAATCGTCGACGAGGGCGCGCCGGCGGCGGTGCTGACGGCCGACTCCGTGCGGTCCGCGTTCGGGCTGGACTGCCGAATCATCAGCGACCCGGTGACCGGCACTCCGATGGTGGTCCCGGAGGGACGGCGCGGCCACGGTCGGACGTGACCTGATCGACGCATCCGGGTACCGGGAGCACCGCAGAACTTAGGTTAGGCTCGCCTGGCTCAATCGTCCTGTCTGTCATCCCGAGGAGTCGCTGTGTCCTTCATCCGGAGTCACCGATCGGTCATCGCGGCCGGCCTGGCCGTCGTCCTGCTCGCGGCCGCCGGCTGCGGCAGCGACAGCGGATCGGCTGCGTCGACCACGACCACCCCGGCGCCCGCCGCCTCGTCGGACGCGCCGTCCGCCGGCACGTCCGGCAGCACCGCCGCCACCTTCCCGGTGACCATCGAGCACGCCTTCGGCTCCACCGAGATCCCCGCCGCCCCCGAGCGTGTGGTGGCGTTGGGCTGGGGCTCCGCCGACGCGGCGCTGGCGCTCGGCGTGGTCCCGGTGGGGGTGGACAAGCAGTCCTACGGCGCCGACGCCGACGGGTTCATGCCGTGGTTCGCCGAGGCGCTGACCGCGGCCGGCGGCGACAAGCCCGCTGCCCTGACCACCGGTGACTCCCCGGCGTTCGAGGAGATCATCGCGACCGACCCCGACCTCATCCTGGCGACGTACTCCGGTATCACCGAGGCCGACTACGCCAAGTTGTCGGCGATCGCACCGACGGTGGCCTACCCGGAGACCGCCTGGAGCACGCCGTGGCGGGACGTCATCACCACCGCCGGGACCGCCCTCGGCAAGTCCGCCGAGGCCGAGACGCTGCTGTCCGACATCGACGGCCGGATCGCCGACGCGGCGGCCGCGCACCCCGAGTTCGCCGGCAAGACCATCGCCGCCGTCGCCGTCGACCCGGCCGCCTTCTACGTCTACACCCCGGCCGATCCGCGGGTGGAGTACCTGGAGGACCTCGGCTTCACAGTGGCCCCGAGCGTCACCGAGCTCGACACCAAGGAGTCGACCTTCTTCTACACGTTGAGCCTGGAGAACGTGGACAAGCTCACCTCGGACGTGCTGCTCAGCTACGCCGCGACCGAGGAGCGCACCGCGGAGATCCTGGCCGACCCGACGCTGGCCACGATGTCGCAGATCAAGGCGGGCACCGTCGCCACCATCAGCGGTGAATCGCTGGTGTCCTCGGTGTCGCCGCCCACCGCACTGTCGCTGCCGTGGGGACTGGACGATTTCGTCTCCGCGCTGAGCGCGGCGGCCGCCAAGGCCTGAGCACGGACGGACGAACGGCGGTCGACGGGTCCCGTCGGCCGCCGTTCGTCGTCTCAGGTCGACAGCACGTCGGCCAGGTTGAACCGGACCACCTGCTCGAGCTGGGCGTAGGTGCACGACTCCGGGTCGCGGTCGGGACGCCAACGGACGAACTGGCCGGTGTGCCGGAACCGCTCACCCTCCATGTAGTCGTACCGCACCTCGACCACCCGCTCCGGACGCAGCGGCGTGAACGACAGGTCCTTGCCGGAGTTCCAGCGACTGCCGGCGTTCTTCTGCGGGGTCCGCTCCCCCTCCTGCAGCGCGGCCCAGTTCCACGGGTGGCCGTCGAAGGTGGTGACCAGCGGTTGGAGTTCGGCGAAGAGCTTCCGGCGGGTGGCCATCGGGAACGCGCCGATCACCCCGACCGAGGCGAGCACCCCACGGTCGTCGTACAGGCCCAGCAGCACCGAGCCGATGGCCTCGTCGTCGGTCTTGTGGGTGCGGTATCCCGCAACCACACAGTCGGCGGTGCGTTCGTGCTTGATCTTGGTCATCACCCGCTTGTCGGGCTGGTACCGCAGGTCCAGCCGCTTGGCGATCAGCCCGTCCAGCCCCGCTCCCTCGAACTCGTCGAACCAGCGCTGCGCCTCGGCGCCGTCGGTGGTGGCGGGCGTGATGTGGACGGGCGGCCGGGCGTCGGCCAGTGCGGCGACCAACCGCTCGCGGCGGACGGCGAAGGGCTCGTCCATCAGGTTCTCGTCACCGACGGCCAGCAGGTCGAACGCGACGAAGCTGGCCGGGGTGGCCTTGCTGAGCATGGTCACCCGGCTGGCCGCCGGATGCACCCGTTGCTGCAGGGCTTCGAAGTCCAGGGTGTTGCCATCCAGGTCGGCCACGATGATCTCGCCGTCGATGACGGCCCGCTCCGGGAAGTTGGCCAGCACCGCCTCGACGACCTCCGGGAAGTACCGGGTCATGGGCTTCTCGTTGCGGCTGCCGATCTCGACCTCGTTCCCGTCGCGGAAGATGATCGAGCGGAAGCCGTCCCATTTCGGCTCGTAGAGCTGACCGGCCGGGATGGCGGCGGCGGGCTTGGCGAGCATCGGGGAGACCGGGGGCATCACGGGTAGGCGCACCGGGCCAGTCTCCCTGGTACGTGCCCCCGGTGCGCGAGGGACCCTCCCGGTCAGCGCTCGCGTTCGACCGTCTGCCCGACGCGGGTCGGCGGCGTGTCCCCGTCGTCGGTGGTGATGGTCTGGGTGTGGCCGTGGCGGCCGAACGCCGACCACAGGTTGAACGCGATGATGGCGACACCGAACGCCGCCCACAGCCAGACGAAACCACCGGCGTCGCTCCCCGCCATCTGCACCAGGCCCACGATGACGATCACGGCGCCGAACACGGCGCCGAAGACGGCCATCTGCTTGCTCGGACGGACACGGTAGGTGGGCATGGCGGCACTCCTCGGCGGTGGTTCACGGGTGGTGCCGCGGAGATTACCCGAACGGAGCAATTCCGGACGCGGCCGTTCGGGCAGCATCGGTGGTGCGGTCTAGGGTCGGCGGATGGTCGACGCCGAAGTCCTCGAGATCGCCGCACCCGACGGATCGGTCCGTCCGGTGCGGATCAGCAGCCCCGGCCGGGTGCTGTGGCCGGAGGTCGGCGTGACCAAGCTCGAGCTCGCGCGGTACCTGGTGTCGGTGGGCGACGCGTTCGTCCGCAACGCGGGCGACCGGCCGGTGAGCCTGGAGCGGTTCCCCGGCGGCGTCGACGGAGAACGGTTCTTCTCCAAGAACCCGCCGAAGGGCGCACCGGCGTGGTCCCGGTCGGTGATGTGCACCTATCCGTCCGGTCGCCGGCATCCCCAGCTGGTGATCGACGAGATCGCCACCGCGGTGTGGGCGGCCCAGATGAACACGGTGACCTTTCACCCGTGGCCGTCGCGGGCGGCCGACATCGACCTGCCCGACGAGATGCGGATCGACCTCGACCCCCAGCCGGGCGTGGGGGTGGCCGAGGCGGTCGAGGCGGCGCACGCACTGCGGGAGCTGCTGGCCGGCATCGGGCTGACGGCGTGGCCGAAGACGTCGGGCAACCGCGGGATCCACGTCTTCGTGCCGATCGTGCCGGAGCTGGAGTTCCTCGACGTGCGGCATGCGGTCATCGGGGTCGCCCGGGAGCTCGAGCGGCGGCTGCCCGACCTGGTGACCACGGCGTGGTGGAAGGAGGAACGTGGGCGGCGCATCTTCGTCGACTTCAACCAGGCCAACCGGGATCGCACCATCGCCGCGGCGTACAGCCCGAGACCCCTCCCGGCGGCGACGGTCTCGATGCCGCTGCGGTGGGATCAGCTCGACGGGGTGGACCCGGCGGCGTTCACGGTGCGCTCCGTGCCCGGGATCGTCGACTCCGACGGTGACGCCTGGGAGACCATGCACGACTCCCCCGGCGACGTCCGGGCCGCCCTGGCCCTGTGGGACGCCGACGTGACCGAACGCGGTCTGGGCGAGCTCCCGTTCCCACCCGACTTCCCGAAAATGCCCGGCGAGCCGCCCCGCGTGCAGCCGAGCAAGAAGAACGCCGCCAACTGGGACGACCAGGGCAGGCCGGTCACGTCCTGAGCGGGTCGGGCCGCCGGCCGCCGCCCGGGATCCGGACGGCGACCGGCGCAGGGATCAGCTCAGGAGGCGGCCGGGGTCGGCGTCGGCACGGCGCCGACCCACTGGGCGCGGGCGGGCGCCTTGTAGGTGGCGGCGGGCAGCCCGTCGACGTAGAAGTCCAGCTCCAGTTCGATCTTCTTGGCCACGATCTTGTAGGTCGTCGCGGTGGTACCGGCCGGGCAGTTTCCGGGCTGCCGGTCGTCGAAGAAGGCGTAGGTGGTCGCGGTCAGCGTGTCACCGGTGCGAGGCACCGTGAAACCGGTGCCGCGGCGGGTGTTGAGTCCCACGGTCTCGGTGACCGTCGTGTCGTAGCGGTGCAACCGCTTTCCGGTCTCGGCGGCGCAGCCGTAGGTCCGGCGGATCTCGGCGGACCCGGAGAGGCCTCCTTCCGGCGGCCCGACCTCTCCGGCCGGCCGCGGGAACCGGTCCAGGCCGGAGAAGGTCGCCTCGACCGTCAGGTAGCCGCACTGGAGGAAGTTGTAGTCGCACAGCTCCGCAGGGGCCTCCGGCGCGGCAACCGAGGCGGTGTACGACGCGAGCGTCAGCTTCGCCGGCGCCGGCGCCGGCGCCGGCGCCGGCGCGGCTTCGGCTGCGGCCGGGGCCACGACACCCAACAGCAGGGCGGCGATCGACGCGGCCAGAACACTTCGCTTCGACATGGGGCTCCTTCGGGGTGATCGTCAAGACCACCCAACCGTAACGAGAGCCCTCCTCCGTGTCTGGCGTTCCGCACAATAGATTCGCGAATCGAGGACTACATCACCTGAGCGTGACGGAATCGCCGTCATCGGCGCTCAGCGTGACGATCAGCGGTGCAGGTGCTCCTGCCAGTCCCGCGGCACGGCACCGCGGGGTCCGGGCGCGGGCTGGTCGGCCGGGTGCGACTGCGGATCGGCCAACCGCGGTCCGTCGTAGAAGTTCTCGTCGGCGTAGTTCCAGAACCAGTCCTCGCCCGGCTCGAAGCTGGTGACGAACGGATGCCCGCTGGTCGTGGCGTGCTCCGTGGCGTGCTGGGCGGGCGAGGAGTCGCAGCAGCCGATGTGCCCGCACCGGGCGCAGCGGCGCAGGTGGAACCACCAGCCGCCGGCGGCCAAGCACTCCACGCATCCGCTGCCGCTGGGCGGCACGGCGACGTCGATGCCGTCGATGGTCGGGTCGCTCATGTCAGCTCTCCTCGGGTTGCGGGATGGCGCCGTCCAGCGACGGCAGGTCGTGTCCGGCCGGGTGCAACGGCAGCCGGATGAGGAACCGGGTGTCCCCCGGGGACGAGGTGACCGACAGGTCCCCGTGGTGGCGCTTGACGATGATCCGCCACGAGATGTCCAGTCCCAGACCCGTTCCCTCGCCGACGGGCTTGGTGGTGAAGAACGGTTCGAAGATGCGCCCGCGCACCTCGGCCGGGATCCCCGGTCCGGTGTCGCCGATCTCGATGTGGACGTGGTCGCCGACCAGCGCGGTGCGCAGCGTCAGCGTGCCCGTCCCGCCCATCGCCGACACCGCGTTGTCGATGATGTTGGTCCACACCTGATTGAGTTCCGCGGCGTACGCGGGCACCTTCGGCAGCCCTGGCGCGAGGTCCTTGACCACGGTGATGCCGCCACCGAACTTGCCGTACAGCATCACCAGGGTGCTCTTGAGCAGCTCGTTGACGTCGGCCGGCTGGAACGGCGCGCGATCCATCTGGGAGTACTGCTTGGCCGCACCGACCAACGTCGAGATCCGGGTGGTGGAGTCGAAGATCTCCGACATCAGCAGCTCGGTCTCCAACGTGTACATCAGCCACCGGGTGGCCCCCTCGAGCACGTCGGGCGGCAGCTGGCCGGCCATCTGGTCGAGCCAGTCGGTGTCCAGCCCGGCCTGGACGAACGTCGGGGCCAGCTCCCAGGCGTCGGCGATGCCGTGGCCGTCGAGCCAGTCGCCGAGCTCGTCCTCGGCGTCGTTGACCTGCAGCGGCGTCAGGTCGGGGGCGAAGCGCACCCGGTCGGTGGCGTCCTCCTGGAGCTTGATGAGCACGACCAGCACCTCGCGGTCGTAGGTGCCCTCGGCGATCATCCGCAGCTTGTGCCGCATGTGACCGACCCGGTCGCGCAGGGCCGAGGTGGCCCGGACCGCCGCCGCCGCCGGGTTGTTCAGCTCGTGGGTCAGCCCGGCCGACAGCGAGCCGAGGGCCAGCAGGCGCTCCCGCTGCTCGGTGGCCTCGTTCATGTTGCGGATGCCGAAGAACAGCCCCTCCAGCAGGTGCAGGGCCATCGGGAACCACTGCCGCATGAACTCCGCGAACAGGGCGGCGTCGAGGACGAAGAACCGCGACGGCTCCGTCGCGGTGAGACTGCTGGTGTAGACCTGCGGCACCTGGTTCTCCAGGTAGGCCTGCATGGCGCCGGAGTAGACCCCGCGGTGGGTCGTGCGGTTCACCTCGATGTCGTCGGCACCGACCCGGCGGGACAGCGCGACGCCGCCGTCGAGCAGCACGTAGAAGCACGTCGCCTCGTCGCCCTCGACGTACACCGGGCCGGCCGGGAACGCCGCCACGTGTCCGCGCTCCTGCAGCCAGCCGAGCTGTTCGTCGGACAGCTCGCGGAACAGGAACAGCGACCGCAGCTCGTCCCGGTCGATGCGTTCCACCGCTTCACCGCCGGCAGGTGCCGGGCCGGCGGTCGGTGCGCTGGCCGAGGTGGTGCTGGTGTCGGCGGTCATCGGGGCTCCTGGATCGGGTCCCTCCAGCTTGCCACCCGGTCCGCGGCGTGCCGCAGGGTGTCCGCAGCCGGCTGAATCGGCCGCGCGGGCCGGGTGCGTCACCGACCGGCAGGGCACGGGCCGAGCGCGGCATCACCGGCAGGGCGACGCCGGCTCAATCGCCCGCGCGGGCCGGGCGCGGCACCGACCGGCACGGCGCCGTCACCGTCCTCCCGGCTCGTCGGGGATCGCGTGCCGTCCGGTGCGGCGTTCCTCCACTCCTCCGCGTGAATGGTGAGGTTCACTGTGCACACCCGGGTCTCACCACGACGGCAACGACGCCGCCCGGACCCGGACCCACGAGGAGGTCGGATGGCTGACACATCGACGCCGGCGGGGAGTTCGCCCACGGGCGGCTCCGGCACCGGCGAACCGGACTGGGTGGCCTTCCAGGCCAGCCCGGAGTTCGATCGGCTGCGACGGGCGGTGCGCCGCTTCGTCTTCCCGACCACGGTGGCGTTCCTGGCCTGGTACGTGCTCTACGTGCTGCTCGTCGCCTACGCGCGCCCGTTCATGAACACGCAGGTGTTCGGCAACATCAACATCGGGCTGATCTTCGGCCTGCTGCAGTTCGTCTCGACGTTCGCGATCGCCATCGTCTACGCCCGCTACGCGGACCGGAAGATGGACCCGCTGGCCGCGGAGCTCCGACCGGAGATCGAGGGATCGCTGCGATGAACGCCCCCGTCCTGCTGTCCGCCGCCGCGGCGGAGGCCGACACCTCACACCGCACCCTGACCATCTTGCTGTTCGCGGTGTTCGTCGCCATCACCCTCGGCATCACCATCCGGGCCAGCCGGCAGACCCGGACGGCCGCCGACTTCTACGCCGGTGGCCGCTCGTTCACCGGGTTCCAGAACGGCCTGGCCATCGGTGGCGACTACATGTCGGCGGCGTCGTTCCTCGGCATCGCCGGCATCATTGCGCTCTACGGCTACGACGGCTTCCTGTACTCGATCGGCTTCCTGGTGGCCTGGCTGGTGGCGTTGCTGCTGGTCGCGGAGCTGATGCGCAACACCGGCAAGTACACGATGGCCGACGTCCTGTCGTTCCGGATGCGGCAGCGGCCGGTCCGCACGGCTGCGTCGATCTCCACCGTGGTGGTGTCGATCTTCTACCTGCTGGCGCAGATGGTCGGCGCCGGGACGCTGGTCTCGCTGCTGCTGGGCATCACCTCACCGGCGGCGAAGAACCTGACCATCGCCGGTGTCGGCGTCCTGATGATCATCTACGTCGTCTTCGGCGGGATGAAGGGCACCACCTGGGTGCAGATCGTCAAGGCGGTGCTGCTGATCACGGGTGCGGCGATCATGACGTTCTGGGTCCTCGGCAAGTACGGCTTCAACGTGTCGTCGCTGCTCGGGGCGGCCGCCGAGAACTCCGGGAAGTCCGGCTTCCTGGAGCCCGGTCTGTACTACGGCAAGGAGACCGCGGACGCCGCGGCGACGCTGTTCTCCAAGCTGGACTTCATCTCCCTGGGCATCGCCCTGGTGCTCGGCACCGCCGGCCTGCCGCACATCCTGATCCGCTTCTACACGGTGCCGGACTCCAAGACCGCGCGGAAGTCGGTCAACTGGGCGATCGGCATCATCGGGGTGTTCTACCTGATGACGCTGATCATCGGCTTCGGGGCGGCGGCGCTGCTCGGTCAGAAGGAGATCACCGACCGCAATCCCGCCGGCAACACCGCGGCACCGCAACTCGCCGAGGCGCTCGGCGGGCAGGGCACCACGCTCGGCGCGGTGATGCTGTCGGTCATCGCCGCGGTCGCGTTCGCCACGATTCTCGCGGTCGTCGCGGGCCTCACGCTGGCATCCTCGTCGTCGCTGGCGCACGACCTGTACGCCAACGTCATCCGCAAGGGCGAGGCCACCGGCGACGAGGAGGTCAAGGTCGGCCGGATCGCCGCGGTGGTGATCGGTGCGGTCGCGATCGCGCTGGCCATCCCGGCGCAGGGCCTCAACGTCGCCTTCCTGGTGGCGATCGCCTTCGCCATCGCCGCGTCGGCGAACCTGCCGTCGATCCTGCTGTCGCTGTTCTGGAAGCGGTTCAACACCCGCGGCGCGACCTGGGGCATCTACGGCGGGCTCGGGTCGGCGTTGCTGCTGCTGATCTTCTCCCCGAACGTCAGCGGCAAGCCCGCGAACCCGACCACGGGCAAGTCCCCCAGCCTGATCAGCAACCCGGACATCGACTTCTCCTGGTTCCCGCTGGACAACCCGGGTCTGGTGTCGATCCCGCTGGGCTTCCTGTTCGCCGTGCTGGGCACCGTCACCAGCAAGGAGTGGAACAAGGCGAAGTGGGCCGAGATGGAGGTGCGCTCGCTCACCGGGGCGCACGCCGAGAAGGCCGCCGAGCACTGACCCCGTCGCGGTGCGGACGGTGGCTCCCACCGTCCGCACCGCCCGGTCAGAGCTTGGCCAGGTAGCGGTGCACCAGCGTGACGGCCATCGCGCCCTCGCCCACGGCCGACGCCACCCGTTTCACCGATTCGCTGCGGACGTCGCCGGCGACGAACACCCCCGGGACGCTCGTCTCCAGGTGGTACGGCGGCCGGTCCAGCGGCCAGGCGGGCGGTCGGCCCCCCTCCACCGCGAGATCCGGTCCGGTCAGGATGAAGCCGTGCGCGTCCCGCAGGATCGCGGTGTCGAGCCAGTCGGTGCGCGGCTGGGCGCCGATGAAGACGAAGAGCCACTGCGCCGGGACGGTGTCGACCCCGCCGGTGGCGTTGTTGCGCAGCGTCAGCGTCTCGAGATGGTCGTCCCCGCTGCCGTCGACGACCTCGGTGCAGGTCCGCACCTCGATGTTCGGGATGTTCTCGATCTGCTGGATCAGGTAGTACGACATCGACGCCTCCAGCGACGCGCCGCGCACCAGCATCACCACCCGGCGGGCGTGCCGGGCGAAGTAGACCGCGGCCTGGCCGGCGGAGTTGGCGCCGCCGACGATGAACACCTCCTGGCCGGCGCAGTTGCTCGCCTCGGTGAGCGCGGAGCCGTAGTACACCCCGCGACCGGTGAGGGCGTCCAGCTGCGCCGAGGCGAGCTGCCGGTAGGACACCCCGGTCGCGAGGATGACGCTGTGGGCGTTGATCTCGACGCCGTCGGAGAAGGTGACGGTCCGCGCGGAACCGTTGACGGTGACGCCCACCGCATCCCGGGTGGTCAGCAGCTCCGAGCCGAACTTCAGCGCCTGCCGCCGGGCCCGCTCGGTGAGCTGGGCCCCCGAGACCCCGTCCGGGAAACCGAGGTAGTTCTCGATCCGGGAGCTCTGACCGGCCTGACCACCGGTGGCGATGCGTTCGACCAGCACGGTCCGCAGCCCTTCCGACGCCGCGTACACCGCCGCCCCGAGTCCGGCCGGCCCCCCGCCGACGACCACCACGTCGTAGAAGTCCGACGCCGCCGACGTCGACAGACCCACCTGGGCGGCCAGTTCCGCGTCGGTCGGCTCGATCAGCACCTCACCGCCGGTGGCGATGACCACCGGCAGCCGGTCGGCGGCCGCGCCGGCGGCGGTGAGCAGCCGCTCCCCCTCCGGGGAGTCCGAGAGGTACCAGCGGTACGGGATCTGGTTGCGGGCCAGGAAGTCGCGCACCGCGCTGGACCGGGCCGACCAGCGGTGTCCGACGACCTTGGTCTCCGGCACCGGATGGTGGTCGGCGGCCCGCCACGAGTCCAGCATCGCGTCGATGACCGGGTACAGCTTCTCCTCCGGCGGGTCCCACGGCTTGAGCAGGTAGTAGTCCAGGTCGACCACGTTGATCGCGTCGATGGCGGCGTCGGTGTCGGCGTAGGCGGTGAGCAGCACCCGCTTGGCCCCCGGGAACAGGTCCATGGCGTGCTCGAGGAACTCCAGCCCGCTCATCTGCGGCATCCGGTGGTCGGCGAGCAGGATCGCGACCTGGTCGCCGCGGAGCTTCATCTCCTTGAGAGCGGTCAGCGCGTCCGCGCCCGAGTCGGCGCGGACGATCCGGTGGTCGGCGCCGTAGCGGCGTCGCAGGTCGCGGGCCACCGCCCGGGACACGCTCGGATCGTCGTCGACGGTCAGGATCGCCGGTCGGGCCTCGGGCCGGCCGGCAGACGGCTGGGTCATGCGTGTCCTCGCGGTCGTGGGATCGCGCGTGCGGGCGCAGTCCGAGATTAGCGGGCGGCCCGACCCGGACGGCGGCTCCGGTGTTGCGCTGTCAGCGCAGCCTCACACCGTCCGGTCGACGTCCGCCGGCAGTGTCACCGCCGCGCCGGAGGTGCCCGGGGCCGCCGTTTCCGGCGGGGCCTCCCGGTACTGGCGCGACAGCAGCCGATAGAAGCGGGACCGCAGCGCCCACGCCGTGACCACGATCCCGATCACCGCGACGAGGATGAACACCAGCGCGATCCCGCGGGCCGGCCCGGTGCCGAACCAGCCGCCGATCCAGGCCGCGCCCGCGCCGTCGGTCATGAACGGGATGAACAGGAACTGCGCGACCGGGCCGATGAGGAACGCCGTCAACGGTGACGCGGACTGCTCGACGCTCTGCGCGAAGCCGAAGACCCGCCCCTGACGCTCCAGCGGCACCACCCGCTGCAGCACCGTCTGTTCGGCCGCCTCCACGAACGGCACCAGCAGCATGTAGACGTACATCCCCACCGACAGCATCAGCACCGACGGCTGCAACGGGAACGCCACCGTCACCACCCACAGCACCAGGTTCGCGGCCAGCAGTGTCCGCACCGGGTTGCCGCCGAGGCCGATCCGGGCGATCAGCAGACCGCCGATGATCAGGCCGGTGCTGAGCACACCCCAGAGGAATCCCCAGGCGCGGACCGACACCATGGACAGCCCGTAGGCGTCCATCAGGGCCATGAACGCACCGCCGAGGAAGTTGTTGAAGGTGGAGAACAGGATCAACGCGAGCAGGCCGGGGGTCCGGCGGACCATCCGGTAGGTCCCGCGGAGGTCGGTCCTGCCCGCGGCCCCCTCGACCCGGACGATCTGTCTCTCCGGCACCCGCACCCACGACAGGTGCACCATCGCCAGCAGGTTGACCGCCAGCGCCACCACGAGGACGGCGAACATCCCGCCCCAGGCCACCAGCACGCCGCTGATCACCGACGTGACCAGGAACGACACCCCCTGGGCCGAGCCGACCAGCCCGTTGGCCCGGTCGCGGCTGTTCTCGTCGATGAGGATGGTGACGAGGGTGGGCATCGCGATCCCGCGGATGTTGCCGGCGATCACACCGAACATCAGCACCACCACGAAGACCCACAGCCGCACACTCGCCGGATCACCGAACGCCCCCGGCGCGGCGGTGCGCTCGAGAACCAGGGCGACGACGTAGAGCACGGCCGACGCCGCCGTGGACAGCATCATCACCGACTTCTTGCGGTGGTGGTCGACCAGGCTGCCGAACCAGATGCCGGTGCTCGCGGTCGTCACCAGGTACAGACCGGCGATGATCGCGGTCGCAAACACCGACCGTGTCTCCAGGTAGACGAAGAAGGTGATGGCGAAGAACACGGTGAAGTCGATGACCGACACGAACAACGTGTTGACCAGCACGTTGAGGAACGGCGCCGGGAACCGCGTCCGGGTGGAGGCGGACGGCTCGCTCATGCCCGGCAATGTAGTCGCCGGGTCCGACGGTGTGCTCCCCGTTTTCCGGGCGTGCGGAGCGGCCGGGATCACCTCGGCGCGGGCATCCGCGGGTGCCGCGCGCCGGGTACCACCATCAGCAGAGCGACACAGCGGCGGACCGCCGCACCCGCCCGACAGTCTGGACACCCATGGACACCCTCAGCCACTTCGACGTCGCGGTGATCGGGGCCGGCCCCGCCGGCACCGCCGCCGCCCTGCGGGCCGCCGAGCTGGGTGCGACGGTGGTGGTGCTGGAGGCCGGTCGCCTCGGCGGGACCTGCGTCAACACCGGGTGCGTGCCCACCCGCGTGCTCGCCAAGACGGCCCGGCTGGTGCGGGACGCGCGGCACGCCCACGAGTACGGCATCGAGCTCGGGAACCCGTCCGTGGACTGGCCGGCCACCGCCGCCCGGGTCCGCGAGCGGGTCGACAACGTCCGCGGCATCAAGAGCGAGGCGCGGCGGTTCGCCGAGGCCGGGATCACGCTCATCCAGGAAGGCCGCGCCCGGTTCGCCGACGACACGACGCTGGTGCTCGACAGCGGGCGCCGGGTCACCGCCACCTCGATCCTGATCTGCGTCGGGGGCCACTCGCGGCGGCTGCCGATCCCGGGTGCGGAGCTCGCCACCGTCCCCGAGCACGTCCTGGACCTCCCGACGCTCCCCCGTCGCGTCGCGGTGATCGGGGCCGGCAACACCGGCGCGCAACTCGTCACCGTCTTCAACGCCTTCGGCTCCGAGGTCACCCTGCTCGACGTGGCGCCACGCATCCTGGTCGCGTCGGACGCGTCCATCTCGGCGGTCGTGGCGGCCGCGTTCGTCGACCAGGGCGTCGACGTCCGGACCGGGATCCAGGGCGTGGACCGCCTGACCCGCGCCGACGACGGCCGCATCACCCTGGACTGGCGCGCCGCCGACACCGCCGAAACCGCCGACTTCGACGCCGTCATCGTGGCCACCGGCTGGCCCGCCGACGTCGAAGACCTCGGGCTGGCCGACGCCGGCATCGAGGTGGTGCGCTCGGCCATCCCCGCCGACCAGTACTTCCGCACCGTGGTGCCGCACGTGTTCGCCGTCGGTGACGCCAACGGGCGCGACATGCTCGTCCAGGCGGCCCAGTTCGAGGGCGAGGCGGCCGCGGAGAACGCGGTGCTGGGCGCCAACCGACGGACCCCGCACCATCTGCTGCCCGCGGGCGGGTTCACCGATCCCGACTACGCCGGGGTCGGTCTGACCGAGGCCCAGGCCCGGGAGCGCGACCCCGCGTGCGTCGTGGCGACCGTCCCGTTCGCCAAGGTGGACCGCGCGGTCATCGACGACCGGGAGACCGGATTCCTCAAGCTCATCTCCGACCGTCGCCGTGAGCTCATCCTCGGCGCGCACGCGGTGGGCGAGAACGCGATCGAGGTCGTCCAGTCGGTCACCACCGCGATGGCCGCCGGCATCGACGTGTCCACGCTGGCGAACGTGCGCTTCGCATACCCCACCTACAGCGTCGTCATCGGGATGGCCGCCCGGGCCCTGCTCGCCGAGCCGGACCGGCCCGCGGCCCTGGAGTAGTCGCGACTGGCAGTATCGGCGGCATGGGTGTCGTCGTGGTGGGAGCCGGGATCTCCGGGGTCATGTGTGCGCGGGAACTGCGATCGGCCGGTGTGGCGGTCACGGTCCTCGACCGGGGCCGGGTGGTCGGCGGCCGGATGGCGTCCAAGCGCCACGACGGCCGCCCGGTCGACACCGGCGCCTCCTACTTCACCGTCTCCGACGCCGCCTTCGACGCGGTGGTCCGGGACTGGGAGCGCCGCGGGCTGGCCCGGCCGTGGACGGACACCTTCGACGCGTACTCCGCCGACGGTCACGAGCGCAAGACCGGCTCGATGCGGTGGGCCGCGCCCGCGGGGCTGCGCAGCCTGGTCACCGATCTGGCCGCGGAACTGCAGGTCCGCGGCCAGCACCACGTCGGATCGGTGGACCGGGCCGACGGGACTCTGACCGTGGACGGCGCGCCCGCCGACGCGGTGGTTCTGGCGATGCCCGATCCGCAGGCCGCCCGCGTGCTGTCGCCGGCGCTCACGGCCGTGTCCACCGCGCTGACCGACCCTTTCCAGCCGGTGCTCGCCCTCACCACGATCTTCGCCGAGCGCAGCTGGACGCCGTTGGACGGCGCCTTCGTCAACGATCACCCGACGATCAACTGGATCGCCGACGACGGCCGCCGTCGCGGCGACGACGCCCCGGTGCTGGTCGCCCACTCCACGCCCGATTTCGCCCGCCACCACCTGGAGGATCCGGCAGAAGCCGCGGACCCGATGACCGCCGCGCTGCGCACGGTCCTGGACCTCGACGCCGAACCGGTGCTCGCGCAGGTGCACCGGTGGACGTTCGGCAAGCCCGCCGGGCAGCGCGAGGAGCCGTACTTCCTGGGCGACGACCTCGTCGGGGTGTGCGGCGACGCGTGGTCGGCGAAACCGCGGGTGGAGTCGGCGTTCCTGTCCGGCCGGGCGCTCGGGCGCGCACTGGTCCACCGACTCGGCGCCTGAGACCGGTTTCCGCCCGGTCCGCCCAACCCGCCTCCCCCGGCCGCGGTGCCGTGCCCGCCACCGGCTGATGGCAGGCTGGCCCCATGCGACAGGGGCCGGATGTGGTGGTGGTCGGGGCCGGAATGGCCGGCCTGGCCTGTGCGGTCGAGCTGGAGTCCCGTGGCCTGCAGGTGCAGGTGCTGGAGCGGGCGGAGCGGGTGGGTGGCCGCATCCGGACCGAGATCGTCGACGGCTTCCGGTGCGACGTCGGCTTCCAGCTGCTCAATCCCGCCTACCCGCAGGCCCGGCGGCAGCTCGACCTGACCGCGCTGGGTCTGCAGCCGTTCGCCGCCGGGGTCCGGGTGCACCGCGCCGACCGGACCGTGCGGCTCGGCGACCCGCGGCGGGCGCCGTGGTTGCTGCCGGCGACGCTGTCCAGCGGGCTGCTCGACGTCCGTGAGATCGCCGGGCTGGTGTGGTGGGCCGTGCCGACCGTGGTCACCCCGCAGCGCAGCCTGCGTCGGCCGGACCGCACGCTCGGCGAAGCGCTGGACGCCGTGGGGGTGCGCGGCCCGCTGCGCCGCCGGGTCCTCGCCCCGTTCCTGAGCGGCGTGCTCGCCGACGACCCGGAGGCCGCGTCGGACCGCTATGTCCGGCTGCTCGTCCGCTCGTTCCTGCTGGGCACCCCGGGGCTGCCCCGCGAAGGCATGCAGGCGATCCCCGACCAGCTCGCGACGCGGCTGCGGACGGCTGTGCGGACCGGGACAGCGGTGCGCGGCATCGGGCCGGGGACCGCCGTGCGCACCGACGACGGCACCGTCCACGCGCGCGCGGTCGTCGTGGCCACCGATCTGCCGGCCGCCACGGCGCTCGACGTCGCCGCCCCGCGACCGGTGGGCGGCCTGACGACCTGGTGGTTCGCCGCCCCACCGGGCCTGCCGACCGACCGCTTGTTGTGCGTCGACGGCGACGGCGGGCCGGTCGCCAACACCGCCGTGGTGTCCGCCGCCGCCCCCAGCTACGCGCCGCCCGGGCGGGACCTGGTGCAGCTCACCGCGGTGACGGCGGCCGGCCTGGACGACACCCGGGCCCGGTCGGAGGCCGGCCGGTTGTGGGACACCGGGAGCTCCGGTTGGGACCTGCTGGTCCGGCACGACGTCACCGAGGCGCTGCCGGTCACCCGGCCGCCGCTGACCGTGCGTCGTGCCGTCGACCGCGGCGACGGGCTGTTCGTGTGCGGCGACCACCGGGACACCCCGTCGACGCAGGGCGCGCTGGTGTCGGGTCGCCGGACCGCGCTGGCGGTGGCACGGCAGCTGGGTGTGGCGGCGGACTGAGCCGGCACGGGTGCCAGAGCTGCGCGTGTCCGGGGCCGGCCGGGGCGGCACGTGCCCGGGCCGCCCGGGGTGAGGCGCGTGGGCTGCACATGCCCGGGTGAGGTGCAGCACACCCCACCGTGGCGCCGCGGCACACGGCCCGGTAACGCAGAAGACCCCCGACCAGTTGCCTGGCCGGGGGTCTTGCGGTGGTAGCGGGGATAGGATTTGAACCTATGACCTCTGGGTTATGAGCCCAGCGAGCTACCGAGCTGCTCCACCCCGCGTTGCTCCTCAACTATATGTCAGCCCGCGACGGAAACACAAATCGTTCCGCCGCACCGGCTTTCGGCTCCTGGCGAACTCCGGTCCCCCGGGAACGGCGAACGGCGCGGCCGGGTGGGTACCCGGCCGCGCCGTTTGTGATGTGTGGTCGTCAGCCCGTCGTCGTCGGGGCCGCCGTGGTCGCCTCGGTCGTCTCGGTGGCCTCGGTCGTCGGCGCGGACCCGTCCGGCGTGGTGCCCGCGCCCACCAGGTTGAGGTAGTTGCTCAGCGCGGTGTTCAACCGGTCCTGGGCGGCACCGACCTCGGCGAAGGACCCGCCGGTCTGCGCGGACTTCACCTCCTCGAGGGCCGACTGGACCTCGACCAGTGCCTGCTCGGCGTTGGCCGGCACCTGCGGCGTGGTCGAAGGCGCACCCGTCCCGTCGTCGGTGGTCGGCGGGACGGAGGTGCCGCCGCCGTCACCACCGTCGCCGGGCACCGGCTCGACGGCGCTACCGGCCGCGTTCTCCAGCGCCGTCTCGATGCTGTTGCCCAGTCCCACCCGGGAGCCGTACCAGACCAGCACCAGGTTGAGCTGGGGGTAGGACTGACCGCCGGCCGCCTGCGCCTGTGCGTACACGGGCTCGATGTACAGCAGCCCGTTGTCCAGCGGCAGGGTCAGCAGGTTGCCGAACCTGACGTTCTGCAGGCCGATCAGCGTGAGGTTCCGGGAGACGTCCTGGTTGTTGCGCAGCACCTGCTGCACCTGCACGGGACCCGGCGTGGTGGTCGCGCCCGGGAAGCGCAGCACGGTGATCTTGCCGTAGTTGCCCGGGTCCGACGAGGCCGAGATGTAGCCACCCATGAACTGCCGCTGGAACCCGGTGAGTGCGCTGGTCAACTGGAAGCTGGGCGTCTCCTCGCCGGGCAGGCTCAGCTGCAGGTAGTACGGCGGCTGCGCGGCGCTGGCCGCGGTGCCGTCCACCGTCGGGTCGTTGGGCACCTGCCAGAAGCCGGAGCTCTGGTAGAACTCGGTGCCGTCGCTGACCTGGTACTTCGCCAGCAGCGAGCGCTGCACCTCGAACAGGTCCTGCGGGTAGCGGAAGTGCGCCTTGAGGTCGTCGCTGGCCTGGTCGCCGGGGATGATGAGATCCGGGAACACGCCCTCCCACGCCTTGAGGATCGGATCGGTGTCGTCGACGCCGTAGAGCTTCACCGTGCCGTCGTAGGCGTCCACGGTGGCCTTGACCGAGTTGCGGATGTAGCTGACCCGCTCGTCGACCTGGGCCGTCGCGCCCTGCGCGACCTGCGAGCTGTTCGTCGCGGTGTTGAGGCTGACGTTCTGCGCGTACGGGTAGTTCGCCGCGGTGGTGTAGCCGTCGACGATCCACACGATGCGCCCGTCGACCACCGCCGGGTAGGGCTTGGTGTCGGTGGTCAGGAAGGGCGCCGCCTTCTCCACGCGCTCGACCGGGTCACGGTTGTACATGATCTTCGACGCGCCGTTGAGCTCGGTGGAGAACAGGAAGTTGGGCTCGCCGTACTGGGTGGCGAAGACCAGGCGCTTGAACAGGTTGCCGACGTCGACGCCGCCGGAGCCGGTGTAGGTGTAGCCGGGGCTGTCGGTGTCGTACTCCCGGCCGTCCTGACCGGGCTCGGCCCCGACGATCGAGTAGTCCGCGCCGAGCTGGCCGTAGTACACCCGGGTGAAGGGCTCCTGGACCGGGATCGGCCCCTGCCCCTTGTTGGCCAGGTCGGACACGGCGTACGTCGGGAAGCCGGTGCCCTGGGCACCGCCCTCGACCTGGGTGGAGGCACCGGACACCTGACTGGCGGGGGCGGCGACGAAACCGTCACCGTGGGTGTACACCAGGTGCTCGTTGATCCAGTTCTGCTGGTTCTCGGCGAGCTTGCTGATGTCGACCTCACGCACCGCCACGATGTAGTCCTCGGTCTCACCGTTGACGGTGTACCGGTCGACCGCGAGCTGGCTGGTGAAGCTGTAGAAGTTCTTGTTCTGCTGCTGCTGGATCCAGGTCGGCGAGAGCAGCGTCGGGTCCAGCAACCGGGCGTTGGGGACGCTGGCGTTGCTGGCCACCAGCGACGCCGGCGAACCGGTGTTCGGCGGGTTGTAGGGCACGTAGGTGACCTTGTCGTCGCCGATGCCGTACGCCGAGCGGGTGGCGGCGATGTTGCGCTCGATGTACTCCTTCTCCAGCGTGATGGCGTTCGGGGTGACCCGGACGCTCTGCAGGATGAGCGGCCAGGCGCCGCCGATGAGCACCCCGGACAGCACCAGCAGGGCCAGCGCGACGGCGGGCAGCTTGACCGAGCGCAGGAACGCACCGACGAAGAAGCCGACGGCACAGATGGCCGCGATGCACATCAGGATCAGCTTGGCGGGCAGCACCGCGTTCACGTCGGTGTAGGAGGCTCCGGTGAACACCGTGCTGCGGTTGCTGAACAGCAGCGCGTACCGGTCGAACCAGTACTGCACCGCCTTGACCAGCACGAACGCCCCGATCAGCAGGGACAGCTGCAGGCTCGCCGCAGAGGTGATCTTGCGGCCGGGGCCGGTCGTGCGGATGCCGCCGTAGAGGTACTGGACGATGAGGACGACGAAGAACGCCACGGCGATGATGACGAACAGCCACCCCAGGACCAGCTCGTAGAGCGGCAGGTCGAAGACGTAGAAGCCGACGTCGTTGCCGAACTGGGCGTCCGTGGTACCGAAGCTGGTGCCGTTGAGCCACAGCTGGACGGTGTCCCAGTTGGCCTGCGCGGACAGCCCGCAGACGACACCGACGATCGCGGAGATCCCGATGGTGATCAGCTTGGGCCGCCCGGAGATGGCGATCCGGTACGGCGCCAGCGGGTCGATCTCGTCGGTGGGCACGAAGACCGGCCGTGAGCGGTAGGCCAGCACGATCGCCCCGAACACGATCAGCCCCGCCAGCACCCCGGTGATGAGGAAGAGCACGATCCGGCTCAGCAGCTGGGTGGTGAAGACGGCCTGGAACCCGACCTCGGAGAACCACAGGTAGTCGACGTAGATACCGACGAAGTTGAACCAGAGCACGAACAGGACGGCGATGCTGACCAGCGCGATGATCACGCGCCGCGACCGGCGGGACATCGACGGCAGGTTTATCGGGGGCCGCTGCACAGGTGGCGCTCCAAATCTGGTTGGCGGACACGGGTGTCCATTGCTGACGGCCTGGGCCGGACGTCACCGGTACGGGTACTGCGGACGGACGCGCGCTCACGGTCCGTCCATTTCTGCTGACGCTGACCTAACTGTAGAGAAGGTGGGGGTAGTTCCTGAGTCGGCGGTGAACGGCCGGACCGACACCGAAGCGTTACCGAGACCGGAGCGCAGCCGGATCGTGACACCATCCGGGGATGACTTCCGTTCCGCCTCCCGGCCCCCCCGCCGCCCCCGCCTTCCTCGAGGACCCGTTCCTGGCCGTCGCCGTGTCCGAGGCGGAGGAGTTCGTGGGCACCGCGGGATGGGACCAGCAGCCGCAGCTGTTCGCGCTGGTGCGCACCGCCGAGCTCATCGCCACCCAGCCCGAGGTCGCCGGGCACCTGGACCCGGGGGTCGTCTACACCCCGATCGCACAGGACCCGCTGCCGTCGGCGGGGCTGCCGGAGAAGTTGCAGCAGATCGCCTGGCCGCCGGCGGTGGCCGGCTGCGTGCTCGTCCAGGAGATTGTCGTGCTGCCGCCGTCCGCCCAGGACGCGCTGCCCGACGATCCCGCCGCGGCCGCCGCGGTGGCGGCGGTGCACCCGGAACGCACCGAGGCGCGGCTGGCCGTCGGGGTGCTGCGCGACGGTGGCGCCGCCTGCCTGATGCGGCTCCGCGGCGACGACGCGGACACGCCGCTGCGCGGCGCGGACCTCGCTCCCAACCTGGTGGAGGCCCTGCGGCTCACCTTCCAGTGAGCCACCCGGTCAGCAACCGGTGGTGGGCCGGCCCCCGTTGATCGCGTCCAGGGCCGACATCGCGTCGGCGAGGGTCGTCACCTTGACCAGCGTCAGGCCGTCGGGCACCCGGGTCAGCGCTTCCGGGCAGTTCTGCTCCGGCACCAGGAACACCGTGGCGCCGGCGTCGCGCGCGGCGATCAGCTTGAGCACGATGCCACCGATCGGGCCGACGGCGCCGTTCTCGTCGATGGTCCCGGTGCCGGCGATGAACCGGCCGCCGGCGAGGTCGCCGGGGGTGAGGCGGTCGATCAGTCCCAGGGTGAACATCAGGCCCGCCGACGGACCGCCGATGCCGGAGTCGGCCAGTGCGTTGGCGATGGTGAACGTCGCGACCGGACGCTGCACCGCGCCGATGCCGAGGAAGCCCTGCGGTCCGCTCTCCGCGTTGGCGGCCAGCGTGACCTGGGCGTCCACCCGGGTCACGGCGCCGTCCCCGGCGGCCCGGTCGACGGTGACCGTCACCACCTGTCCGGGGACCGTCGACTGCAGCAGGGCGCGCAGGCTGTCGAAGTCGGTGACCGGGGCGCCGTCGAGGGCCACGACCCGGTCCTGCGGGTCGAGCACCTCGGCGCTCGGCGAGCCCTCCGGGATGGTCCCGACGTAGACCACCTCGGGGTAGTCCAGGTAGCGCAGGGCCGCCACCTCCGAGGCCGACTGCGACTCCTGGAAGTCCTTGGCGTTCTTGGCCTGCACCTGCTCGACCGTCTGGTTCGGCGGGAACTGCTCCTCACGGGGCACCAGGGTGAAGTTGCCCGTGGCCCACAGGCCGAGCGCGCCGAACAGCGTCATGCCGTCGGTGACCGACACGGTCGTCATGTTCAGATGGCTGGCGGGCGGCTCGGGCTCGTCGGCGGCCGCCGGGATCCCGGTTCCGCTGAAGGTGAAAATCGGCGTGCCGTCGTAGGTCCCGAGGGTGTTGATGGTGCTGCCCGGGCCCAGCGCGACATAGGGGATCTTCACCGTCGCACCCAGCGTGACCAGCACCGTTGTCAGCAGCAGGCCCACCAGCAGAGCTTTTCCGCGCACCGTGAGCGCCTTGAACCACGACATGACGACCCACACTAGGCGGCTGGGCGGTCCGTCCCGCACCCGATTGCCCGGGCGGAGGCGCGTCGCGGCGGTGTCCCGGTCGGTACCGTTGTCGGCATGACTCAACCGCCGTTCGGATTCGGATTCGGCTTGCCGAGCGAAGACCCCTCTGACAGGTCCGGGCGAGGTGAGGGTGTGCCCGGGATGCCGGGTGGCTTCGACATGAACCAGCTGGGCGCGATGCTCTCCCAGCTCGGGGCCATGATGTCGTCGGCCACCCCGTCCACCGGGCCGGTGAACTACGACCTCGCCCGCAAGCTCGCCGTCCAGCAGCTGGGGTCCAGCCACCCGGTGGCCGGCGTCGACATCACCAAGGTGCGTGACGCCGTGGCGCTGGCCGAGGTCTGGACCGAGGGCGCCACCGCGTTCCCGGCCGCCTCCCGGACGGTCACCGCGTGGACCCCGCGGGAGTGGGTCGAGCAGACCATGCCCGCGTGGGAGAAGCTGGTCGCCCCCATCGCCGACCGGATGGGCGGCGCGCTCGTCGAGACCCTGCCCGAGGAGATGCGCGCGCAGGCGGGTCCGATGCTGGGCATGCTCAGCCAGATGGGCGGAATGGCCTTCGGGTCCCAGCTCGGTGCCGCGCTGTCCCAGCTCGCCGGCGAGGTGCTCACCTCGACCGACATCGGACTGCCCCTGGCGCCGACCGGCACCGCCGCGCTGATGCCCCGCGCGGTCGCCGAGTTCGGCACCAGCCTGGGCCTCGAGGAGGACCAGGTCCGGCTGTTCCTGGCCGCCCGTGAGGTCGCCCACCTGCGGCTCTACCACGGGGTGCCGTGGCTGGCCGACAAGGTCGTCGCGCTGGTGGCCGACTACGCCGCGCACATCACCGTCGACATGTCCGCCGCCGAGGAGCTGGCGTCCTCGTTCGATCCGAGCGACATGGCCGCCCTGCAGCAGCAGCTCGCGCAGGGCATGGTGGCGCCCGAGCCCACCCCCGCCCAGCAGGCGATCGCCCAGCGGCTGGAGACGCTGCTGGCGCTGGTGGAGGGCTGGGTGGACACCGTCGTCGGCGCCGCCATCGGCGACCGGCTGCCGGGCGGCAGCGCCCTGAGTGAGACGCTGCGTCGCCGCCGCGCCACCGGCGGACCTGCGGAGCAGACCTTCGCCGCCCTGATCGGGATCGAACTGCGCCCGCGCAAGCTGCGGGCCGCCGCCGGGCTCTGGCGTGACCTCGGCGAGTCCCGTGGCGTCGACGGCCGGGACTCGCTGTGGTCGGACTACGACCTGCTGCCCACCTCGACCGACCTCGACCGCCCGGACGAGTTCGTCGCCCGGGACAAGCAGTTCAACGAGCTGCTGGCCGGCCTCGGTGTCGACGACCTGTCGGCCGCCGACTTCGAGGACCTGCCGACGACCCCCGACTCCGACACCGACAGCGGCATCGACGGTCCGGACGGGCCCGCCAGGTCCTGACCCCGCACGCCACCGGCCACCCTCCCCTCACGGGGACGGTGGCCGGTGGTGTGTCGCGCCCGCGATCGTTCAGGCGGAGCTGGACTGCTCCCACAGGTTGATGCCGACGTCGGAGGCGTGCTCGTCGATGGCGGTCAGCTCGTCCGCGGTGAAGTCCAGCCGCCGGACCGCGGCGAGGTTGTCCTCCAGCTGCTGCACCGACGAGGCGCCGATCAGGGCCGAGGTGATCCGCTCGTCGCGCAGCACCCAGGACAACGCAAGCTGGGCCAGCGACTGCCCGCGGCCGTCCGCGATCTCGTGGAGCGCCCGGATCCGGGCGAGCACGTCGTCGGTGATCAGGTCGGTGGACAGCGATCCCGGCCGACTCGCGCGGGATCCCTCCGGGACGCCGTCGAGGTAGCGGGTGGTGAGCAGCCCCTGGCCGAGCGGGGAGAACGCGATGCACCCGACTCCCAGCTCGCCGAGGGTGTCGACCAGATCGGGCTCGATCCACCGGTTGAACATCGAGTAGGACGGCTGGTGGATCAGCAGCGGCGTGCCGAGGTCGGCCAGGATGGCGGCGGCCTGCCGGGTGCGCTCCGGGGAGTAGGACGAGATGCCGGCGTAGAGCGCCCGGCCGGACACCACCGCGGTGTGCAGTGCGCCCATCGTCTCCTCGAGCGGCGTCTCCGGGTCGAAGCGGTGCGAGTAGAAGATGTCGACGTAGTCCAGGCCCATCCGGTCCAACGACTGGTCGAGGCTGGCGAGCAGGTACTTGCGCGAACCCCAGTTGCCGTACGGACCCGGCCACATGTCGTAGCCGGCCTTGCTGGAGATCACCAGCTCGTCGCGGTAGGGCCGGAAGTCGTCGGCGAAGTGCCGGCCGAAGTTGGTCTCGGCGCTGCCGTACGGCGGGCCGTAGTTGTTGGCCAGGTCGAAGTGGGTCACACCCAGGTCGAAGGCGCGGCGCAGGATCTGCTTCTGGGTCTCGAAGGGGTTGACGTCCCCGAAGTTCTGCCAGAGTCCGAGGGAGACGGCCGGCAGGTGCAGGCCGCTCCTCCCCGTGCGGCGGTAGGGCATCGGTGTGTAGCGGTCGTCCGCGGCGATGTAGGTCACCGACACAGTGTGGTGCACGGCACCGACGGCATCCGTCCGGGAGGTCGACCGGCGCCATCCCACCGTCCGACGGCGATCGGTTGCAGCGCCCCACCCGACGCGGCCGACCGGCGGGTTCAGCGCGATCACGCACGCAGGGCGGTAGCGTGACCTCGATCCCGACCCGGAACGAGAGGTGGACACCATGGCTGAGACCTACAACGGCTACTGCGTGAAGTGCAAGGAGAAGCGCGACTTCGACGGCGAGGTGGCCGAGACCAACGGTCGCCGGATGGCCAAGGGCACCTGCCCGGTGTGCGGTACCAAGATGAACCGGATCCTCGGCAAGGCCTGATCCGCCGGTCGATCCGGTCGGGGTGTCCCTGGGGGTTTGTGGACAACCCGGCCTCTGGTCCGGTCCCCTCTGCGATGGTTCGCCCGGGGGGATCGGATGACCATCATCGACAACAGTGCACGACAGCCCGGGACGACCGGAGCGGGCGTGGCGCACACCGCCCGTCGCCCGCCGCCGCAGAGCACGAGGCCGCGGCCCGGAACGGTGGGCGAGCGGATCGTCCTGGCGCCGGGGCTGCGGGTCGTCGAACGTGACGACCGCACCCTGCAGATCGGTGTGGAACCGCCCCGCCGGGTCCTGGTGCGGCACCCGCCACCGGGGGCGGCCGAGGTCTTCGGCCTGATGGCGCAGGGGGTGCCGTTGGCGGCGGCCGTCCGGCGGACGTCGATCGGCCGCAACTCCGCCGCCGACACCTGGGACCGCTTGACCGACGCGCTGCTCGCCGACGGCTTCCTGGTGCGGACCGGCGAGGCGCGGCCCGTCACGGCGGCGCCCGCCACCGCTCCGGCCGACGCGGTCGCCGTGGTCGTGGGTGCCGGGCGCGTCGCCACCTCGGTCGCCGCCCTGCTGGCCGCTGCCGGCACCGGGCACGTCCACCTCGATCCGGACCGCGCCCTGCGCGCCGGCGATGCGACGCCTGCCGGTGCGGCCCGCACCGATCTCGAGGCCGCCACCTCGGTCCTGGCCTTCGATCCCCTCCGCCGGCGCGACGAGCGGTACTCCGGCCGGCCGCGACCGGCCGGACCGGCCGACCGGACCGCGCTCGCCGGGATGCTGCGGCGGGTCGCCCCCGGGGTGGCCGTCCACCGACCCTCCGGTTTCGTCCGGCCGGACATCGTCGTCCTGGCCACCGACGGCCCACCGCCCCCGGATCTCACGCGACGTTTGATGACCGACGGACAACCGCACCTCGTGATCGGCGCCGGCGAGGAACACGCCGTCGTGGGACCGCTGGTGCTGCCCGGACGGTCGTCGTGCCTGCACTGCCACGACCTGCACCGGCGCGACGCCGACGCCGGCTGGCCCCAGGTGCAGCTGGCGTTGCGCCGCTCCTGGCCGGTGCCGCCCGCGGTGCTGGCGACCACGGCCGCCGCGATCGCGACCGAGCAGGTGCTCCACCACCTCACCGGCGGTCGGCCGGCCACGGTCGACGGCACCCTGGAATCCCGCCTCGGCGACTGGCGGGTCCGGCGGCGCAGCTGGCGGGCGCATCCGTCGTGTTTCTGCCGTCCGGGGTGACGGCTACCCCGCCGGCGGCCGCGACTGGGACAATGGTGGGGTGACCGACATTCCGCAGGGCGCGATCAACCGCAGTGCGAAGCTGGCCGGCCTGCCGATCTCCGCCGCAGGCCGGGTCGGGTTGGGCCTGGGGCAGCGACTCATGGGCCGCACCAAGGACGAGGTCAGCGCCGAGATGTCCCGGCGCACCGCCGAGCAGGTCTTCGAGGTGCTGGGGACGCTCAAGGGCGGGGCGATGAAGTTCGGGCAGGCGCTGTCGGTGTTCGAGGCGGCCATGCCCGACGACGCGGTCGCGCCCTACCGGGAGGCTCTCACCAAGCTGCAGAACGCGGCCCCACCGATGGATCCCGCGGTGGTCCGGCGGCTGATGAGCGAGCAGCTCGGCACCGCCTGGCCGACCTACTTCCGGGAGTTCGACGACCGGGCCGCGGCCGCGGCGAGCATCGGCCAGGTGCACAAGGCGATCTGGCGGGACGGGCGCGAGGTGGCCGTCAAGCTGCAGTACCCCGGGGCCGCGCAGGCGTTGACCGCGGATCTGAACCAGCTCAGCCGGCTGGGCCGGCTGATGCAGCCGCTGATGCCGGGACTGCAGTACAAGCCGCTGCTGGCCGAGCTGCGCGAGCGGGTGCTGGACGAGATCGACTACGCCGCCGAGGCAGCCAACCAACGCGTGTTCGCCGCCGCGTACGCCGACGATCCGGAGATCGCCATCGGCAAGGTGGTCGCCAGTGCCCCGCAGCTGATCATCACCGAATGGGTCGACGGGGTCGGGATGGCGAAGATCATCGCCGGCGGCACCCGGGAGCAGCGCGACACCTGCGGCCGCATCATGGCGGAGTTCCACTTCTCCGCACCCGAACGGGCACGGGCCCTGCACACCGATCCGCACCCCGGGAACTTCCTGCTCCGGTCCGACGGCCGGCTCGGCATCGTCGACTTCGGGTCGGTGTCGAAGATGCCGGACGGGCCGCTGCCCATCGTCGGGCGGCTGGCGCGGCTGTCCATCGCCGGTGACGCCGACGCCGTCGTCGCCGGGTTGCGCGCCGAGGGCTTCATCCCGCCGACCCTGGATCCCGATCCGGACGTGCTGATGAACTATTTGATCCCGTACCTGGAACCGTTGCGGCACGAGGTCTTCCACTTCACCCGTGAGTGGATGCAGCAGCTGTGGGCCACGATGTCGGACTTCTCCAGCCCGGAGCTCAAGCTCGCGCGGCGGCTGAACCTGCCCCCGAACTACCTGATGATCCAGCGGGTCACTTTGGGATCGATCGGGGTGCTGTCGCAACTGGACGCCAAGGCGCCGTTCCGGTCGATCGTCGAGCGCTGGCAGCCCGGCTTCGCCGGCGACTGACCGGCCGGCCGGGGCTGTTGCCGCCGGCGCGGACACGGCACCTGCGGTCGCCGCTCCGCTCTCGCGCCGCAGGTCGCGGTGACCCGACGCCGCCGTGCAGGGATTGACCCGTGCGTCGCGGTCGACGTGCGGGACGTGGCTGAAGCGGGCGGCGCGGACGGCGTGTGGGCGGTCGCCCCGGGCATCCCGGTCGAGGCCGTCCGAGCCGTGGCCGACGCGGACGGCGTGTGGGCGGTCGCCCGTGCATCGCGGCCGAGGCCGTCCGAGCCGTGGCCGACGCGGACGGCGTGCGGGCGGTCGCCCCGCGCATCCCGGCCGAAGCCGTCCTGGCCGTGGCCGACGCGGACGGCGCAGACGGCGTGCGCGCGGTCGCCCGTGCATCGCAGCCGACGCGGCGGAGCCGTGGCCGACGCGGGCGGCGCAGACAACGAAGGGGCCGTAGAGCCGTGTGACCGGCCAGGTGTCTGTGCCATGGCACACGTGAGCGGCGCGGACGGCGCGCGGTCGGCCTGTGCATCCCGGCCGAGGCGACCGGCAGTGGCCGAAGCGGGGGGCACCGGGGCTTGTGCGGGTGCACCCGGCACGCGGGTGCCGACGTCAACGGACCGCCGGGCGGCGGGATCAGCCGGTCCGCGTGGTCGCCACCGTCGCCGCATGGGCGTGACCGTCAGTGGCGGCCGTTCGGACCCCCGGGAACAGCCGGCCCCCACGGCCACGCCCATCAACGGCGACCGACCGGACCGCGGAAAACAGCCGGCCCGCACGGCCACGCCCATCAACGGCGACCGACCGGACCGCGGAAAACAGCCGGCCCGCACGGCCACGCCCATCAACGGCGACCGACCGGACCGCGGAAACCAGCCGGCCGGCGGAGCCGGACCGTCAGCGGTGACCGGCCGACCCGCGGGCGCTCCGGCCGGGTGTCACCACCACTCCTGGTCGAGCTTGGCTTCGATGGACCGCAGGTGGGTGCGGGCGCACCGGTCGCACACCCACACCTTCCCGCGCCGCGCGTCGACCTCGAGAAGCCAGGTGAGCGGCGGGGTTCCGGCCGTCGTCCCACACTGCGAGCAGGTGACCGGGGCGGCGGGGGGTTCGGGGGTGGCGGCCATACCGCACAGGGTAGGCCGCCGCCGGCGGCCCACCCTGAGAGTCGTCGTCCGGCGCGGCACCGGTGACGCAGCGGCCACCGGTGCCGGTGCCGTCAGCTCCGACGCCAGCGGGAGCGACCCCGTGAGGCGGTCGACCGCGGATCGGCGAGCAACGCCTGCCGACGGCGGTGGATCTGCGTCTCCCGCTGCTGCTGCTCCCAGCGGTGACATCGGAGGTGCATCTCGGGATCGAGGGGGAAGTTCATCAGGGTACCTTGTCTGTGTGCCGGGAAGTATTGAGAAGTGCTGCGGGCCAACGGGCATGGATCACCCGCCGGCCGGGCTCCGCCGCCCGCCCCCGCCGCGGGCGGTGGCGGGCCACCGGGGCCACGGGTGTGACGGGCGGTCCCGTCACGTGCGGTGTCGTGCGTGGGTCAGGCTGCGACCTTGCGGGGCCGGCCGCGCGGACGCTTCCGCGCGATGACGACGCCCTGGTCGAAGATCTCGCCACCCCAGACGCCCCACGGCTCCTGCCGCTCCAGCGCGCCGGCCAGGCAGACCGCCCGCAGGGGGCAGGGCTGGCAGAGCACCTTGGCGCGCTCGAGATCGGCCGGGGACTCTGCGAAGAACAGGTCCGGTTCGGCCGAGTGGCAGGGCAGGTCGGCAGCGAGTGCCGTCAGGTCGTCCGCGCCGAACGCGACGCTGAGGAGTTTCACCATTGCCGATCACCTCCAGAAAGGGTTGTTGTGTGTGCCCGAGCGGGAGCCGGACACCAGGAGTGGTGTGGAGCCGGGTTTCTCGGGGAGGAAACACAACAGCCGCGGCGCTCAGCAGAGCGAGCCGCGGCCGGAGATGAGAACTACTGCCAGGTGTGACCTAGCAGGGACGCTCTCCCCGGTACCGACGGGTGGAAGTGGGCGCGATCCAGCGCGTGCGCACGGTGACGTGCGCCGGGGCCCCGTGGAGGGCCATTCCCGCGAAAGACGGGACCCCGGCGACGAACTGCTGCGAGAATGCGTTCATCTTCGGGCCCCCTCTCGGTCGCTGCTCCCCGTCGGAGGGAGGCTGTCTGGTGAACCAGGCGTTCGCCGTGGTTCGGGAAGGAGCCTAAAACTCCGTCCGCGAAACGGTCAACCGAATTAACCAGAAGTTCGTACGGATATTTTTTCCGCGGTCGGTACGGAGGCCGTCGCCCGTTGCACGCTGGCCACGACCAGCCGTTGCACGTCGGCCCCGTAGAGGTCCAGCTTGCTCCGGCCGATCCCCGGGATCGCCAGCAGCGCAGCGTCATCCGTCGGGCAGCGCTCGGCGATGGCGTACAGCGTCGCGTCGGTGAAGACGACGTACGGCGGCACCGACTTCTCGCCCGCCAAATTCTTGCGCCACGCCTTGAGCTCGTCCACCAGCTCCGGGTCGGCGGTGGAGGGGCAGTTCTCGCACCGGCCCGATTTGATCTCCAGCGGGGTCCGCACCGGACCGCCGCAGAACCGGCACCGCCCGGGCGCCGTCCGGCCGCCGGCCCGGTTCATCGGCAGGGCGTCCGGTGCGAGACCGTTGAGGAAGCGGCTGCGGCGCCGGGTCTTGCGGCCACCCGCGGCGCGGGCCAGCGCCCAGGACAGGTGCAGGGTCCGGCGGGCCCGGGTGACGCCGACGTACAGCAGTCGGCGTTCCTCCTCGACCTCCTCGGGGGACTCCGCGTGCTGGATCGGCATCGTGCCGTCGACCAGACCGACCAGGAAGACCACGTCCCACTCCAGGCCTTTGGCGGCGTGCAGTGACGCGAGGGTGACGCCCTCGACGGTCGGGGCGTGCTGGGACTCGGCGCGCTGTTCCAACTCGGTGACGAGCTCCCCGAGACCGGCCGTCCGGTCCGCCTCGGCCAGATCCTCGGCCACCGACACCAGCGCCACCAGCGCGTCCCATCGGTCGCGGAGCGAGCCGGCCGCGGGCGCGGCATCGGTGAGGCCGACGTCGCGCAGCACCCGCCGGGTGGCCGGGACCAACGCGACGGCGCGGCCGTCGGCCGGCGTGTCCAGGCCCGCCCGGGCCGCCACCCGCAGCGCCTGCATGGCCTGCCTGACCTCCGCACGGGCGAAGAAGCGTTCGCCTCCACGGACCACGTAGGGGATCTTCGCCGCGGCCAGCGCCTGCTCGAACGCCTCCGACTGGGCGTTGATCCGGTACAGCACGGCGATCTCGGCCGGCGACGTGCCGGCCGCGATCAGCGCCTGGCACCGCTCGGCCAGTGCGGCGGCCTCGGCTGCCTCGTCGGGGTACTCGGTGTACACCGGCTCCGGGCCGTCGGGCAGCACCGGTCGCAGCCGCAGCCGGAACCGTGAGGTCGGGCCGACGGTGCCGGCGATGACCCGGTTGGCGAGCGACACGACCTGCGGCGTGGAGCGGTAGTCACGCTCGAGCTTCACCACCGGGGCGTGCGGGTACCGCCGGTCGAAGTTCAGCAGGTAGTTCGGGGACGCACCGGCGAAGGAGTAGATGGTCTGGTTGGCGTCACCGACGACGGTGATCTGGTCACGGCCACCCAGCCAGGAGTCCAGCACCCGCTGCTGCAGCGGGGTGACGTCCTGGTACTCGTCGACGAGGAAGCTGCGGTACCGCGCCCGGAACTCCCTGGCCACCTGCTCGTCGTCGTCGAGGGCGGCGCAGGTGTTGAGCAGGATGTCGTCGAAGTCGAGCTGCTCGGCGTCGTTCTTGACCGACTCGTAGGCCTCGAACGCCTTGGCCACGACCTCGGCGTCCAGGGGGGTGTCGCGCTGCGCCTTGGCCACCGCGGCGGCATACCCGGACGGGGTGACCAGGCTCGCCTTGGCCCACTCGATCTCGCTGGCCAGGTCGCGCAGGGTGGCCACGTCGGTGGCCGCGCCGACCCGGCGGGCGGCGCTGCCCACCAACCGCAGTTTCTGCTCCACGATCGGCCGCACCTGCTCGCCGCCGGTGACCTTCGGCCAGAAGTAGCGCAGCTGCCGCAGGGCGGCCGCGTGGAACGTCCGGGCCTGCACCCCGCCGACGCCGAGATCCCGCAGCCGCACCCGCATCTCACCGGCGGCCCGGTTGGTGAAGGTGACCGCGAGGATCTCCGACGGACGGTGCAGGTCGGCGGCCACGAGCTGGGCGATCCGGTGGGTGATGGTGCGGGTCTTGCCGGTGCCGGCCCCCGCCAGCACGCACAGCGGGCCGGACGGCGCCGTCACCGCTGCGCGTTGCTCGTCGTCCAGACCGGCCAGTGGATCCCTCACCCGACCATGGTCGCACACACGTACGACCGTTCCGGGCGCCTGTGCACAGCCCCGGACGTCGTGTCCGGCACGTCGAGGGTCAGCCCCGGGCCCAGGCCTCGATCAGCTGGCGGGCGATGGAGATGCCCGACGGCAGGCCCAGCTCGGGGTGTGCGTCCTCGTCGGCCAGCACGGCCCGGACCTGCTCCCGGGTGACCCACTGCGCCGACTCGATCTCGCCGGCGCGCGGGGACAGCGCCGCACCGCGCTCGGCGCGCGCGGCGAAGCCCATCATCAGCGACCGCGGGAACGGCCACGGCTGCGAGCCCAGGTAGCGCACCTCGGTGACGTCCAGCCCGACCTCCTCGCGCACCTCGCGGATGACGGTCGCCTCCAGCGACTCCCCCGCCTCGGTGAACCCGGCCAGGATCGAGTACCGGTTGGCCGGCCAGATCGGCTGCCGCGCCAGCACACAGGCGTCGGCGCCGTCGTGGACCAGCATGATCACGGCCGGGTCGGTCCGCGGGAACTCGAGGTGGTCGTTGGGACAGGTCCGCGACCAGCCCACCGTGGTGGGCCGGTTGGGTTCACCACAGCGCGGGCAGAACGGCGCGAGCCGGTGCCAGGTGAGCACGGCGACCGCGCTGGTCAGCAGGCCGGCCTCGGTGTCGTCGAGCACCTCGCCCCACTGACGCAGGCCGCCACCGGTGCGGCCCCAGCCGTCGGAACGCTCCGCGGGCTGCTCCTCGACGGCGCCGGGGACCGCCCACACGTCGCCGCCGTCGACGACACCCAGGTGCACGGCGTCGGCGGGCGGGGTTCCGCCGAACTCGGTCGCCGGCCGGTACCGCAACCGCACCCGGTTCCCGTCGGTGTCGGCCGCCACCCGGCCGTCGGGGTCGACCACCAGCACCCGGGCGCGCGGCCAGGCCGTCGTCGTGTGCTCGACCGAGCGGAAGTCCTCCCCGCGGTCGGCGGTGCCGCGGGACAACGTCGGCGTCAGACCGCCGGTCAGCCAGCCGGCGATCGACGCCCCGGCGGCCAGCGGCGGGCTGTCCACCTCACCGAGTCCCTGCGTTCCGAGAGCGCCGTCGTGTCCGGCCATCTCGGTCACGGGAGCTCCACCGGGAGGACGGCGGACAACGGCGCCGCGACGGTCGTCAGATCGCCGACGACGACGCCCATGAAGGCGGACGGGGCGAAGATGGTGCGGGCGAGCTCGTGCACCTCGGCGGCCGTCACCGCCGCGACCCCCGCGCGGTAGTCGTCCAGCCAGGCACCGTCCAGGCCCGAGCCGGCGAGCTGGGAGATCATCGACGCGTACCCGGCCTGGGTGGCCAGCGACGCGGCCAGCGTGCCGAGCGCGTAGTTGCGGGCCGACTCGACCTCGGCGTCGCTGGGCGGGGTGAGCGCCATCCGGCCGAGCTCGTACTGCGCCTCCCAGACCGCGGCCGCGGTGGACTCGGTGGTGGTGTCGAAGCCGACGGTGACCGCGGCGCGGCCCGGCCAGAACGACACCGACGACGACGCGCTGTAGGTGAAACCCTTGTCCTCGCGGATGTTCTCGACCAGCCGTGAGGAGAAATAGCCGCCGTAGACGAGGTTCGCGAGCTGCTGGGCCGGATAGCCCTCGTGCTCACGACCGACGGCCGGCGCGGACAGCCGCACCTGCGACTGCACCGCACCCGGGTTGTCGAAGGCGGCCAGCGGTGCCGGCTCGACCGGCGGTGGCGGCGTCATCCGGACGGCGGCACGATCGGAACGCCAGTCCCCCAGCGCCTCGGCCACCTGGCTCACCGCACGCGCCGGCGACAGATCACCGACCAGCACCAGTACCGCACCGTCCGGCACGGCCTGCCGCCGGAACAGCGACCGCACCACCGCCGGGGTCACGGCGTCGACGTCCTCGGCCAGCGGGGTGTCCCAGGCCGCGGCGTGGTCACCGAAGCGGCGCTCCTGCAGGTGTTTGCGAGCCACCGCCGACGGTTGCGACAGCGAGATCATCAGGTGCTCGTGCAGCCGCGCCCGCTCGACCCGGATCTCGTCGGAGCGGAACGCGGGATCGGTGAGCGAGTCGGCGAGCACCGCGAGCAGCGTCGGCAGACCGGTCGACAGCACCGATCCGGCGACCATCAGCCGCTGCGCGTCCACCGAGGCGTCCAGATGCCCACCGACCACGGCGAGGTCGGCGTCGACCTGCTGACGGTCGCGGGTCCCGGTCCCGAGCATCAGCGTGGCGGCGAGCATCTCGGCGCGGGCGCTGTGCACCTGCGCCGGCACCCGGGTGGCACTGAACGGGATCCGCAGCCGCGCCTCGATCAGCGGGGTGCCGGCCTTGCGGACGGCGATGACCCGTAATCCGTTGTCCAGCACCGTGTCCACCGTGCGCGGGTTCTTCGCACCGACCGCCGCGGTGAGGGCCGGGACCGGCCGGGCGCCGAGCGGCGTGCGGCCGATCTGGGCGGCGGTCCGGCGGCGCGGCGCTCGCGCGGCCCGGGCTGGCGCGCCCGGCTCGGTGGCGGCAGCGGGGGTCTTCGGGCGGCCGGCCATCAGCGGGCTCCGGCCGGGTTGATGCGCAGCACGGCGCGCCTTCCGGGGTCCAGGGAGGCCGCCGCGGCGGCGATCTCGTCGGTGGTGAGATCGGCGACGAGCGCAGGGATCTCGTTGAGCAGTTCGGCCCGGCCGTGCAGCAGCTCCATCGAGCCGAGGCTGCGGGTGCGGGCACCGATGCTGTCGTTCTCGCGGTACAGCCCGACGACGAAACGGGCCGCGGCACGGATCATCTCGTCGTCGGTGGGGCCCCGGGCGGCGAGCTCGGCGATCTGCGCGTCGGCCGCGCCGACCACGTCCTCCCACGGCACGTGCGGCGGGTGGATGGCACCGAGGACGAAGACGTCGGGATCGCGGGCGTCCAGCGGACCGCCGACGAGTCCGGGGCCGGCCCACATCTCGGTGGCGACCTCGCCGCGGGCGACGACCCGGGACTGCAGCCGGGACGACTCGCCCTCCGAGAGCACCGATCCCAGCAGCACGGTGGCCAGGTACTCGCGCAGCTGGGCCACCGGATCGGGCAGCCGCCAGCCGACGGCCAGCGCGGGCACCGGTGCGAGCGGATCCTCCCGGTCGGCTTCGCGTACCCCGTCGGGCCAGGGTTCGGCGAACGACGGCCGTTCGGGCGCCGGACGCCCCGGCACGTCGTCGAAGTGCCGGTGGATCAGGTCCGCGGCCTCGTCGGGATCGATGTCGCCGGCCACCGTGAGCACCGCGTTGGCCGGGGTGTAGTAGCGCTCGAAGAAGTCGGCGCAGTCGGCGACGGTGGCCGCCTGCAGGTCCTCGAAGGCCCCGTAGCCGTCGTGGGCGTTGGCGAAGGAGTCGAACAGCACGGGAGGCAGGTGGATCCAGGGGAAGCCGCCGTAGGGCCGGCTGAGCACGTTGAGCCGGATCTCCTCGCTGACCACGTCCACCTGGTTGGCCAGGTTCTCCGCCGTGATGGTGGGGGCGCGCATCCGGTCGGCCTCGAGGAACAGGCCGCGCTCCAGGGCGGCCGCCGGCAGCACCTCGAAGTAGTCGGTGTAGTCGGTGTGGGTGGAGCCGTTGAAGATGCCGCCCGACGACTGGACCAGCCGGAAGTGCTCCAGCTTCGGCAGCGACTCGCTGCCCTGGAACATCAGGTGCTCGAAGAGGTGGGCGAAGCCGGTGCGGCCCTGCGGTTCCGAGCGGAAGCCGACGTCGTAGTGCACCGAGACCCCGATCACCCCGGCGGTCCGGTCGGGCGCGAGCACCACGCGCAGCCCGTTGTCCAGCGTCAGCCGGGAGACCGGGTAGTCGGCCGTGGGCAGCTTCGGCCCGGAGCGGGACCGGCGTGACCGGGCGGGGGCGGCGGATCGGGCGGTACCGGCGGACCGGCGGGTGGCGGGAGGCACCCTGCCACCCTAGTCACCGGCGGCACACAGACCGTGGCGACCGCCGGCCCCCGGGTTCAGCGCTGCGCGAAGTCCCGGTCCAGACCCGCCAGCTCCTCCCACAGGTGCCCCAGTGCCGCGCAGCCCCGGCGGAGCAGGTCGACGCGCGCGTTCTCGTTGGGGGCGTGGATCTGGTCGTTGTTGGTCATCACTCCGATGAACACCAGCGGCGCCTCCAGCGCCTCGGCCAGCTCCGCCTCCGGTCCGGACCCGCCCTCCCTGGTGAACAGCACCGGCTTGCCGTCGAAGGCCCGGCCGAGGGCGGCAGCGGTCGCCACCGTCGCGGGATGCGTCGGGTCCACGTAGAGCGGGCGCACTCCGCCGCCTTCCCAGTGCATCTCGACCCGGGCGCCGGGAGCGGCGCGGTCGGCGAAGAACGCGCCGACGGCCGCCATCACGGCCGCCGGATCCTGATGACCCACGAGACGGAAGGTGAGTTTGGCGATGGCGTCGGTGGGCACGATCGTCTTGCCGCCGGGGCCTGTGTAGCCGCCCCACATCCCGTTGACCTCCGCGGTCGGCCGGCTGCCGATGCGCTCCAATGTGGACCACCCGGCCTCGCCGTAGGCGGCCCGGGACTGCGCCGGCCCGGACAGCCAGCCGGACTCGTCGAAGGGCAGCGCGGCGGTCGCGGCCCGCTCGGCGGTGGTCGGCTCGACCACCCCGTCGTAGAAGCCGGGCACGGTGATGTGCCGGTCGTCGTCGTGCAGGGCGGCGACGAGCCGGCAGAGCTCGGCGAGCGGGTTGAGCACCGCGCCACCGAAGCCGCCGGAGTGCAGGTCGATGTCCGGTCCGTGGACGTGCAGTTCACCGCTCACCACGCCACGCATCCCCACACACACGCTGGGGGTGTCGGCGTCGAAGATGCCGGTGTCGGTGACCACGATCAGATCGGCCGAGGTCTGTGCTGCGTGCCGGGACAGCAGTTGGCCGATGTGCGGGGAGCCGGACTCCTCCTCACCCTCGACCAGCAGGGTGAGGTCGACGGCGGGGGCGGTGCGTCCGGTGGCGGCCAGGTGGGCCCGCACGCCGAGGAGGTGCATGAAGATGTTGCCCTTGTCGTCGCTGGCGCCGCGGCCGTGCAGCACCCCGTCGATCACCCGGGGCTCGAAAGGCGGGTGATGCCAACGCTCCTCCCCGTCGGCGGGCTGGACGTCGTGGTGGCCGTAGACGACGACCCGCAGCGCGTCCGGGTCGCCGGACGGCCAGTGCGCGTAGACCGCGGGCAGCGCCGGGGTGTCGGTCCACACCTCGACCGTGGGGAACCCGGTGCGGCGCAACGCCTCGGCGAGGTACTCGGCGCTGGTCAACACATCGCCGTGGTGGGCCGGGTCGGCGCTGACCGACGGGATCCGCAGCCAGCCCATGAGGTCGGCGAGCCAGTCGTCGAAGCCGGCGGTGACGGTCTCCGGGACGGGGACGGGAACGGTGTCGGGGGCGGCGTTGTCGACGGTCATGCGTTCGACCCTAGTCCGGGCCGCAGCTTGGCCGGCCGGCCCCCGGGAGCGATCCGGTCAGCTGTCGAAGCCCAGCTTGCGTAGCTGCTTGGCGTCCCGCTGCCACTCCTTGGCCACGGTGACGTGCAGATCCAGGTAGACCTTCTTGCCCAGCAGCACCTCGATCTGACCGCGGGCGCGGCGCCCGACCGCGGCGATCTTGGACCCGCCGGCACCCACCACGATCGCCTTCTGCGAGTCCCGCTCGACGTAGATGGTCACGTAGACGTCCATCATGTCGTCGCGGCCGGGGTGCGGCAGGATCTCCTGCACGAGGGCGGCCAGCGAGTGCGGGAGCTCCTCGCGGGCCCCGTCGAGGGTGGCCTCGCGGACGATCTCGGCGATGCGGGTCTCGATCGGCTCGTCGGTGATCTCGGCGTCCGGGTAGAGCCGCTCACCGGCCGGCAGCTGGGCGATCATCAGCCCGATGAGCTTGTCCACCTGGAAGTTGCTCTGCGCCGACACCGGGATGATGTCGGCGAACTCGCGGACCTTCTCCAGTGCGATGAGCTGCTCGAAGACCTGGTTGGGTTTGACCCGGTCGGTCTTGGTGACGATGCCGATGACCGGCTTGCCCTTCGACTGCTCGGTGATCTCGGCGGCGATCCGGCGGTCACCGGGGCCGATCTTCTCGTCCGCGGGGACGCAGAAGCCGATCACGTCCACGTCGCTCCACACCTCGCGCACGATGTCGTCGAGCCGCTCGCCGAGCAGGGTGCGCGGCTTGTGCATGCCGGGGGTGTCGACGATGACCAGCTGCGCCTCGGGACGGGTGACGATCCCGCGGATGGCCCGCCGGGTGGTCTGCGGCTTGTCGGAGGTGATGGCGATCTTCTGCCCCACCAGCGCGTTGAGCAGCGTCGACTTGCCCACGTTGGGCCGGCCGACGAAGCAGCCGAACCCGGAGCGGTGCGGGGTGGTGGGGGTGCCTGTCATGACCGTCCTCGTCGTGCCGGCTCGGCCGGGATGCCCTCGTCGGTGACGGCGTCATCGGTGTCGGAGGGTGCAGCGGGGTGGTCGCGGTCGGCGGCGTCGTCGCTCCGGTCGTCGTCGGCGGTGACACGGTGCACCAGCACCGTCTGCACCCGGGGCCGGCCCCGGCGGTCGGTGCCGCCCTCGGCGCGCAGCAGCAGCCCCTCGATCTCGGCCTCGGCGCCGGCCAGTGGCACCCGCCCCAGCAACTGGGCGAGCAGTCCACCGACGGTCTCCACGTCCTCACTGGGCAACTCGACGTCGAACACCTCACCGAGGTCCTCGACCGGCAGCCGGGCGGACACCCGGACCATGTCGTCCCCGAGGTGCACGATGGGGTCGGGGGTGTCGGCGTCGTACTCGTCGGTGATCTCGCCGACGATCTCCTCGAGGATGTCCTCGATGGTGACGATGCCGGCGGCGCCGCCGTACTCGTCGATGACCACCGCGAAGTGGTTGTGGTCGCGCTGCATCTCACGCAACAGTGCGTCCACGTTCTTGGACTCGGGGACGAACACCGGCGGCCGCATCAGCTCGGTCACCAGCGGCCCGGAACCGGGCGTGTCGACGGCGCCGCCCGGCCGCAGCGCCCGCTTGACCATGTCCTTGAGGTAGAGCACGCCGAGGACGTCGTCGATGTTCTCGCCGATGACCGGGATGCGCGACAGGCCCGACAGGTCGCAGAGGTTCAGCGCGTGCCGCATCGTCTTGGTCGACTCGATCCAGATCACCTCGGTGCGCGGCACCATCACCTCCCGGACGATGGTGTCGCCGAGGGCGAAGACCGACTGCAGCATCTCCCGCTCGGTCTCCTCCACCACCCCGCGGTCACCGGCCATGTCGACCAGCTCACGCAGCTCGAGCTCGGAGGAGAACGGTCCCTCCCGGAAGCCGCGGCCGGGGGTGATGGCGTTGCCGATCAGGATCAGCAGGTTCGCGACCGGCGACAGCACGCGGGCGGCGGCCCGCGTGGTGCCGGCGGCCAGCAGGCCCACCCGGTACGGGTGCTGCCGCCCCAGGGTGCGGGGCAGCACACCGATCACCGCGTAGCTGATCACCACCATGGCGATGACCACCGGGATCAGCACCCAGAGGTTGAACCCCCAGGTGGAGAGGGCCACCGTGGTCACCAGCACGGTGGCCGTGAGCTCGGCCGTCACCCGGAGCAACAGCAGCAGGTTGGTGTAGCGGGGTTTGTCGTCTGCGATGGTCAGCAGCGCCTCGGCGCCGCGGGTGCCGTTGCGCCGGAGTTCCTCGAGCCGGGCGTGCGACACCATCGTGATGGCGGCGTCCCCGGCGGCGCACAGCCCACCGATCGGGATCAGCGCGGCGGCGAGGAACAGCAGGAAGACGTCCGTGCCGTCCAGCGGGATCACGAGCGGTTCTGCTCCCCGACGGGATGCGGTTCGCCGGCCTGCAGGCCGACGGCACCGAGGACGGCCCGGTCGACCGCCTCCAGGCGGGCTCGGGCGGCGGTGGTGGCCCGGTGTTCCCGCCACTGGTCGAGCAGGTCGTTCTGCAGCCGGAACATCGCCTTCTCCTCGGCCGGCTCGACGTGGTCGTAGCCCAGCAGGTGCAGGATGCCGTGCACCGTGAGCAGGTGGAGTTCGTCGTCCAGCGAGTGCCCCGCCTCGCGGGCCTGCTCCCGGGCGACGGCGGGACACAGCACCACGTCACCCAGCAGTGCGGGACCGGGCCCGGCGTCGTCGGGTCGGCGGGCGGTGTCGAGCTCGTCCATCGGGAAGCTCATCACGTCGGTCGGCCCGGGCTCGTCCATCCACTTCACGTGCAGCTCGGTCATCGCGTCGACGTCCATCAGCAGCACCGACAGCTCGGCCAGCGGGTTGATGCCGAGCTCGCCGAGGGCGAACCGGGACACCGACACCAGCGCCAGCTCGTCGACGGCCACGCCGGACTCGTTGGCGATCTCGATGCTCATCAGGCGGGATCACCGGTCTGCGGGCCGGCGTCCGGACGCGGGGTGTCCGGACGCGAACGGTGCTCGGCGCGCGGACCGCCGGGCCGCCGGTTCTCCGGGGTGCCGTACCGGGCCGGGCGTCCCGGCTGCCGGTCCTGGACCAGCGGGCTGGGCTCCGGGTTGGCGGCCGACCAGCTCTCGTAGGCGTCGACGATCTTTCCGACGAGCTGGTGGCGGACGACGTCGGTGGACGTCAGCATCGAGAAGTGCACGTCCTTGACCGACGCCAGGATCTCGCGGACGACCTGCAGACCGGACTTCTGCCCACCGGGGAGGTCGATCTGGGTGACGTCGCCGGTGACGACGATCTTGGACCCGAAACCCAGCCGGGTCAGGAACATCTTCATCTGCTCGGGCGTGGTGTTCTGCGCCTCGTCCAGGATGATGAACGCGTCGTTGAGGGTGCGGCCGCGCATGTAGGCCAGCGGCGCCACCTCGATCGTCCCGGCGGCGACCAGCCGGGGCACCGACTCCGGGTCGATCATGTCGTGCAGCGCGTCGTAGAGCGGGCGCAGGTACGGATCGATCTTGTCGTTGAGGGTCCCGGGCAGGTACCCCAGCCGCTCCCCCGCCTCGACGGCCGGCCGGGTCAGGATGATCCGGTTGACCTGCTTGGCCTGCAGCGCCTGGACGGCCTTGGCCATCGCCAGGTAGGTCTTGCCGGTACCGGCCGGGCCGATGCCGAAGGTGATGGTGTTGGCGTCGATCGCGTCCACGTAGCGCTTCTGGTTGAGCGTCTTGGGCCGGATGGTGCGGCCGCGCCGCGACACGATGTTCAGACCCAGCACCTCGGTCGGCGACGCCGAACCCTGCGCGAGCATCCCGATCGAGTGCCGGATGGCGTCGGCGGTGATCGGCGAACCGGCCGCCTGCAGGTTCAGCAGCTCGCGCAGCACCTTCTCGGCGAACGCGACGTCGGACGCCGGACCGCGGAGGGTGATGCGGTTGCCACGGACGTGGATGTCGGCGGCGAGGGACTCCTCGAGCTGGCGCAGCATCGCGTCACGGAAGCCGAGCAGGCCCAGCATGGCCGATTCGTCGGGGACGACGACGGTCGCCTCGGTCTGCTCACTGAGCACCGCCGCCGCCCGGGAGGCGGCCTGCGAGGCGGAGAGCTGGGCGGAGGACAGCGGCCGATCGGTCGGGTCGCCGCTGCCGCCGGGGGTCGCGGCGGGGTTCGAAGCCGAGTTCAGTTCCGGCACCTGGTGTATGGCCTGCCTTCATGACGGGGATCCCGCGGACGGGAGTGGTCGCTGCCGTTCATACCCACGCGCACGCCGGTATCTGCACAGCACCTCGATTCTACCGGCGGGCCCCGTCGGGCCCGACAGCTTTTCCGCCGCGGGCGGACACCCGCGGAGGACCAGGTCAGAAACCGGGCAGTCGGGATCCCGCCAGCAGGTGCAGGTGGGCGTGGAACACCGTCTGGCCGCCGCCGGCGCCGGTGTTGGCGATCAGCCGGTAGCCGGAGTCGGCGACCCCCTCGGCGGCCGCCACCCCGGCGGCGGTGGTGATCATCGCCGCGGCGGTGGCGGGGTCCGCCGCGGCCACCGCACCGAGGTTGTCGAAGTGCGCCCGCGGGATCACCAGGACGTGCACGTCCGCCTTCGGGTCGAGGTCGCGGAAGGCCAGCGTGGTGTCGGTCTCGGCGACGAGGTCGGCCGGGATGGCGCCGGAGGCGATGGCACAGAAGACGCAGTCGGGCATGGCGCGACCCTAACGCGTGCCGGTGCGCGCGTCAGATGCCGAACAGGGACAGCTGCGCCGACTCCGTCACCGGCGGGCGCCCCTTCAGTGCCGGGAACCGCATCCGCCCGCCGTCCGACCACCGGGTGACCTCCGCGGCCGGCGCGGACCAGGCCACCGGGTCGGTGCCGACCGGGGCGTCGTGGTGGGCCAGCACCCGCAGCGCCCGGCCGGTCGTCGCCGGCATCTGCAGCACCCGGCAGGCGTGCCGCACCGACTCCACCGCCAGCGGCCAACCGCCGGGCGCGGGCAGCTCCACCCCCGGTTGCGGGGCCATCACCAGGCAGTTCAGCTCCCAGGCGGCGCGGGACTCCGGCTCGGCCAGCCGCCGGGCGATCGTGGACCCGACCGCGTCGGCAACCAGGGTGCCGCCGCCGTCGAGGTCGTCGAAGGCGGCTGCCGCGGTCCCGACGGCCGCCAGCAACCGGGCGGCGGTCTTGGGACCGACCCCGCGGACCCCGGGCAGGTTGTCCGATGCGTCACCCCGGAGGGCGGCGTAGTCGAGGTACTGGCCGGGGTGGATGCCCGTCATCAGGTGCAGTCGTTCCGGGGTGAGCAACGGCGAGCCCTCGACCCCGCCGCTGAGCATCCGCAACACCGAGGTGTGCGGGCTGATCAACGCGAAGGCGTCCCGGTCCGACGTCATCAGCACGGCCCGCCCGCCGGTGTCGGCGGCCCGGGCGGCCACCGCGGCGAGGACGTCGTCGGCCTCCAGCCCGGTCGGGACGACGACCGGGACGCCGAGGTCGCGCACCATCTCCACCGCGAGTGCGAGCTGGCTGACCAGGGTCTCCGGTTTCGGTGCGCGCTGGGCCTTGTACGTGGTCCAGCGCTGCCGGCGCAGGCTGCTCGCCGCGTCGTCGAAGCCGACCACGACCTGGTCCGGCGCGACCCGGTCGACCGCTTCGACGAGCTGCCCGATCAACCCGCGGATCGCCCACATCGGGCTGCCGTCGGCGGCGCGCAGACCGGTCCCGGCCTGCGAGTGGAAGGCGCGGTGCAGGATCGAGTTGCCGTCGACGGCCAGCACCACACCGCTGCCGGTGTCGGCGGTCGGTGCGGCGGAGTGGGCGGTCACGGATCCACTCTGCCTGATGTCGGCGGGCGGCCACCGGATCGCCGCACCCCGCCGGGCCACGGGACGTCGCGAAGCGGTCGACCGCCTCGCAGGCCCTACCGGCGGTGCGCGGTGAACGGATGCACTCAGCGCCAGCGGCCGGTGGAGACGCCGATCGCCCCGAGTGCCACGGCCGCCGCGGTGGACGTCCGCAGCACCTCCGGGCCCAGCCGGACGGCGACGGCCCCCGCCGTGGTGAACGTGGCGATCTCCTCGGGGCTCAGACCGCCCTCGGGACCGACGACGATCATCAGCTCGCCGACCGTGGTCAGGTCGAGCTCCGACAGTGGGTTCGACTCCGCCTCGTGCAGCAGCAGCGCCGTGCCGCCGGCGACGGTGAGCGCGGTGATCCGGGCGGCCAGCGCCCGGCTGTCGTGCAGGTCGTCGACGGTCGGGAACCGGGTCCGCCGGGACTGTTTCGCCGCCTCGCGGGCGACCTGACGCCACCGCTGGACGCCGCGACCGGCCTTGTCCCCCACCCACCGGGCCACGCACCGCGACGCCGACCACGGGACGATCACGTCCGCGCCGGCCTCGGTGGCGAGGTCGACGGCGAGCTCGGAGCGCTCACCCTTGGGCAGCGCCTGCACGACCGTCACCCGCGGGCGCGGCGGCGGATCGGTCACCGGGTCGCCGAGGTCCAGGGTCACCGCGTCCCTGGCGGTCACGACGACCGGGCCGGCGGCCCAGCTGCCGGCACCGTCGGTGACGGCCAGCACCTCACCGACCCGGCTGCGCCGCACGGTCGCGGCGTGCCGGCCCTCCGGCCCGTCCAGGACGAATCGGCCGGCGGCCGGCGGCCCGTCGACGGCGAACAACGCGATCCCGGCGGGTACCCCCAACGGTCAGTGCCCGCCGGCGAAGGAGTCGCGGATGCGGGAGAACAACCCGCCGTGGTTGCGCTCCATCAGTTCGGGGTGCTCCTCACCGCGGAGGGTGGCCAGCTCGCGCAGCAGCTCGGCCTGCCGCCCCTCCACCTTGGTCGGGGTCATCACCTCGACGTGCACGAACAGGTTGCCGTTGCCGGTCCCGCGCAGCCGCGGCATCCCCTGGTTGCGCAGCGTCAGCACCGTGCCGGACTGGGTGCCTGGTCTGATGTCGAGGTCCTCGGTGTCCAGCAGGGTGGCCAGCGTCATCGAGGTGCCCAGGGCGGCGGCGGTCATCGGGACGTGCACGGTGCAGTGCAGGTCCACGCCGTCGCGGGTGAACATCTCGTGCGCCTTCTCGCGCACCTCGACGTACAGGTCGCCCGGGGCGCCGCCACCGGGACCGACCTCGCCCTGGCCGGGCAGCCGGACGCGGATACCGTCGCCGACGCCGGCCGGGATGTTGGCGCGGACGGTGCGCCGGGCCCGGATGCGCCCGTCGCCGTTGCACTGGCGGCAGGGGTCGGGGATGACCTCGCCGTAGCCGCGGCAGACCGGGCAGGGACGCGAGGTGACGACCTGGCCGAGCAGGGAGCGCTGCACCTGCTGGATCTCACCGGCCCCCTTGCAGGTGTCGCAGGTCTGCCGGCTGGTGCCCTCGGCGGTTCCCTCGCCCTGGCACAGGGTGCAGACCTGGGCGGTGTCGACGGTGAGGTCCTTGGCGACCCCGGTCGCGCACTCCTCGAGCGTCAGCTCGATCGGCAGCAGCGAGTCCTCGCCCTGGCGGACCCGGGACCGCGGACCGCGGGAGCGGGCGCCGCCGCCGAAGAAGGCGTCCATGATGTCGCCGAAACCCATGTTGTTGAACGGGTCCTGCCCGCCGCCGGCACCACCGCCGCCACCCGACGACAGGGGGTCACCACCGAGATCGACGATCTGGCGCTTGGCCGGATCCGACAGCACTTCGTAGGCGGTGGAGACGTCCTTGAACCGGGACTGGGATTCCGGGTCCGGGTTGACGTCGGGATGGAGTTCCCGCGCGAGCTTGCGGTACGCGCGTTTGATCTCATCCTGCGAGGCGCCCTTCTGGACACCCAACAACCCGTAATAGTCGCGAGCCACTCTCTGCACACTGACCTTTCCCGCGGGGAAGTTCCCGCATCACTTCATGTCCCTGCTGCTGCACCGGCCGTGTCGGCCGGTCCGTCAACGCTCGCCGAGCAGTTCGCCGACGTACCGGGCGACGGCGCGGACGGCCGCCATCGTGCCGGGATAGTCCATCCGGGTGGGCCCCACGACGGCCAGGCCCCCCATCACCATCGATCCGGCGCCGTACCCCGCGGTGACCAGAGCGGACGCGGCGAGGTTCGCATCGTCATTCTCCTCCCCGATCCGCACGGTGACCGAATCCGCGGTCGCCAGGGCCAACAGTTTGAGCAAGGTCACCTGCTCGTCCAGCGCCTCGAGGACACCGCGCAGGGTCGACGGCTGGTCGACCCACGCCCCGGAGAGGTTGGACGTGCCCGAGAGCACCAGCCGCTCCTCCGGGGATTCCACGAACGTCCGGGTGAGCACCGCGGCCACCGCCGAGAACAGCGCCGCCGACCGTGACGACACCTGCCCGGGCAGCTGCTCGACCGCGGCGGCCGCCTCGGCCATCCGGCGGCCGGTGACCGACTCGGCCAGTTTGATCCGCAGCAGCGCGACCGACTCCTCGGTCACGTCGGTGGGCAGCTCGACGACCCGCTGCTCGACGCGCCCGCTGTCGGTGATGACCACGATGAGCAGCCGGCTCGGCGCGAGCGGCACCACCTCGACGTGCCGGACGATCGCCCGGGTCAGCGTCGGGTACTGCACGACCGCGACCTGGCGGGTCAGTTGCGACAGCAACCGGACGCTGCGCCGCAGCACGTCGTCGAGGTCCACCGACTCGGCCAGGAAGCGCTGGATGGCGTGCCGCTCGGCCGGCGACAGCGGCTTGACCGCCGCCAGCCGGTCCACGAACAGCCGGTACCCCTTGTCGGTGGGCACGCGACCGGCCGAGGTGTGCGGCTGGGCGATCAGACCGTCCTCCTCGAGGACGGCCATGTCGTTGCGGATGGTGGCGGCGGAGACGTTGAGCTGGTGCCGCTCCACGAGGGCCTTCGAGCCGACCGGCTCGTGGGTCGCCACGTAGTCGGCCACGATCGCGCGGAGGACCTCGAAACGGCGGTCGTCGGCGCTCATCGCGGCCCTCCCGGCTCGGCTCTCATCAGGTCCTCCTCACCAGGTCCGGCCCCTCACGTACACGTGGAACTGGCGCTCGCGCACGCCGAGTGCCAAGTGTAGTCAGCCTGCCGACCGGCCCCGGGGGGCCCGACTAGGGTGAGCGGGAACCGAACGGGAGGGCCGGCGCCGGATGATCTTCAAGGACGTGCGGGACGGCCGGCCGTATCCGGACCACGGGTTCTCCAACCGCGACTGGGCGCGGATCCCGCCCCGTCAGGTCCGCCTGGTGGATCTGACGGCCACCAAGCGCGAGCTCCGGCTGGACACCCTGCTCGACGACGACTCGACCTTCTACGGCGACCTCTTCCCGCACGCGGTCCAGTGGCAGGACGAGCTCTACCTCGAGGACGGTCTGCACCGGGCCCTGCGCGCGGCGCTGCAGCAGCGCACCGTCATCCACGTGCGGGTGCTGGACCTGGACGAGCTGCGCGGTACCGCCGGCTGAACCGGCTCAGTCCAGCCGGCCGAAGTCGCGGCGCAACGCGCGCGCCGCGCTGCGCAGCAGCAGCACCGACGCGGCGGTCAGACCGCCGAAACCCAGGATGTAGATGATCGCCTGCAGCCGGTCGTCCCCGGCCGACGCCCCCGCGATCAGCAGCAACGCCGACGCGACCACCCCGAAACCGCCCAGCACGGTCAGCACGAGCTGATCCACCCAGCCGTTGACCTTCGCACCGTCGGGCCCGGAGTACCGGTCGGTCCGCACCGTCAGCCGGCCCGCGCGGGCCAGCCCGGCCAGCGCCTCGACGTGCTCGGGCAGCGTCCGCAACGCCGGCAGCGACCGCAGCGCCTCCCGCTGGAGCATCTCCTTGGGCGTACCGAACGCCGAACTCCCGGACTGCTCGATGAGGGTGCGGCTCTCCTCGGCCAGGCTGAACGTCGGCTCCAGGATCGTCAGGGTGCCCTCCAGGGTGAGCAGCGCCCGGGCGAGCAGCGTGATCGACGACGGCACCCGCATGTCGTGCTTCTGCATGACACGCAGCACCTGCATGAGCATCTGCGGGTCCACGCCGCCGCCCGCGTCGAGCTGGGCCAGCGAGCCGGCCAGGTCACTCTCCAGGCTGCGCAGGTCGACCGACAGGTCGTTGCCGGCGAGCTCGCGGGTGGCCCGGGCCAGCACGGCGGCGTCGTGGGTGGCGATGCCGATGGCGACGGACCGCAGACCGCCGAGCGCCACCGAGTCCAGCTGTCCGACGGAGCCGAAATCGAGCATCCAGATGGTGCCCTCGGCGTCCATCAGCAGGTTGCCCGGGTGCGGGTCGGCATGAAACAACCCGTCCTGCAGGATCTGGCCGATGAAGCTGGCCAGCAGGCGGCGGGCGAGTTCGTGCCGCGCCACCGGTGCGGTCGCCGACAGCGCCGCCGACACCGGCCGGCCCTTGACCTCCTCCATGACCAGCAGCCGGTCGGTGGACAACGCCGGGTACACCCGGGGCACCGCGATCCCGACGTCGGAGGCCCGCTGGGCGCGCAGTCGCGACCCCACGCTGGCCTCGACCTGGTAGTCCAGCTCCGCCTGGATGCCGGTGATGAGTTCCTCGCACAGCCCCCGCAGCCCCAGTGACCGGGCGGCGCTGACCCGCCGCTCCACCTGGCGCGCGGCCAACCGCAGCACCGCGGCGTCGCGGGCGACGATGTCGCCGATCCCGGGCCGCTGCACCTTGACCACGACCGGCGTGCCGTCCCGGAGCACGGCGCGGTGGGTCTGCCCGATGGACGCCGCCGCGAGGGGTTCCCACTCGAAGCTCGCGAACGCGCTCTCCACCGCCTCGCCGAGCTCGGACTCGAGCACCTGACGTACGCCCTCGGGCGGCACCGGACGGACGTCACCGCGCAGTGACGACAGCTCGTCGGTCAGGGTGCCGGGCAGGATGTCGGTCCGGGTGGAGGCGATCTGGCCGAACTTGACGAGCATCCCGCCGGAGTTCTCCAGCACCGCCTTCAACCGCTGGGACAGCTCCGGGGACTCCAGCGCCGCCCGGGAGGCGAACCGCAGGTGCAGCAGGTTGGCCCGGCGGGCGTGCCCCACCACCTCGCGGAGCCGGCCGTACGGGGTGAAGGCGGCCCGGAGCGTCCGGATCGGACGGAGCCAGCGGCGCCGACGCCGGCCCGCCGGCTTCTCCCGCCGGGTGAGCAGCTCCAGGACGATCGCGATCGGCATCGCCGCGAGCACCCCGAAGAAGATGATGATCGCGATCAGCGCGACGATCTCCGGGGTCGTCTCGACGTTCAGGTCGTACCCGGTGCCGTCGATGCCGCGTTCACCGAGGACGGCCACCGCGGCGAGCACGCCGACGAACCAGCCGAGGATGCCGGCGACCACGCCGCGGATCTTGCCGAGCCGCACACCGAGGAGGCGGCCGCTCAACTTCCCCACCGTGACCGCGAACAGCAGCAGGATCAGTACCGCGATGATCAGCTCCACAGCGCACCCGTCTCGTTGCAGGACCCCGCGCCGGTCCGGAGGCGAGCCGACGGTTCGTCACAGAGTGTGACAGCTCCCTGGCTTGCTGTGTCGCCCGGGAACCCACCGGGTCCGGTCTGTGCCGCGCGGCGTCGCACGGGTCTGTACTACGCGGCGTCGCACGGGTCTGTACTACGCGGCGTCGCACGGGTCTGTACTACGCGGCGTCGCACGGGTCTGTACTACGCGGCGTCGCTGCGGGACTGTGCCGCGCTGCGACGCCGCGGGTCAGCCCAGCAGCCGCAGGGCCAGCCCGTCGGCGAGCAGCCGGCCGCGAAGGGTCAGCACGGCCCGTCCCGCCCCGTGGGCGGACGGGTCGAGCAGCCCCTCGGCGACAGCGGCCCCGGCCTCGGCGCGGCCGGCGTCGGGCAGCGCGTCCAGGGCCAGTCCCTCGACCAGCCGCAACCGCAGCAGGACGTCCTCCAGCTCCCGCGAGTCCACCGACAGCACCTCGCGGGCGTGCCCGGGTGAGCGGCCGTCGGCCAGCGCGGCGGCGTACCGGGCGGGGTGTTTGACGTTCCACCAGCGGACGCCGCCGACGTGACTGTGGGCGCCGGGGCCGACGCCCCACCAGTCGCCGCCGGTCCAGTAGGCCAGGTTGTGCCGGCAGCGCGCGGAGTCCGTCCGGGCCCAGTTGCTGACCTCGTACCAGTCGAAGCCGGCGGCGCCCAGTGCCTCCTCGGCCTGCAGGTAACGGTCGGCGAGGACGTCGTCGTCGGGCATCGGCAGCAGCCCGGTCCGCACCTGGCGCGCCAGCCGGGTCCCGGGCTCGACGATCAGCGAGTAGGCGCTCACGTGGTCCACGCCGGACGCGGTGACCGCCGCGAGCGAGGCGGCGAAGTCGTCGGCGGTCTCCCCCGGGGTGCCGTAGATGAGATCGAGGTTGAGGTGCTCGAACCCGGCGGCCCGGGCCTGGGCGATCACGTCGAAGGCCAGTCCCGGGGTGTGCCGGCGTTCGAGCACCTGCAGCACCCGGGTCGAGGTGGACTGCAGGCCCAGGCTGATCCGGTTGTAACCGGCCTCGCGCAGGCCGTCCAGCAGCGCGCGGTCGGTCGACTCGGGGTTGGCCTCGGTGGTGACCTCGACGTCGGCGGTCAGACCGAAGCGGTCCTCGATCCGGGCCAGCACCGCACCCAGCGGACCGGCCCCCATCAGCGACGGGGTGCCGCCGCCGACGAACACCGTCGACACCGGCCTCGGGTCGTCGAGGACCTTCGCGGCGAGGTCGATCTCGGCGAGGGCGGCGTCGAGCCAGGTGTCGGCGGCCGACGCCCCCGAGGTGCCGAGCTCGCCGGCCGTGTAGGTGTTGAAGTCGCAGTAGCCGCACCGGGTGGCGCAGAACGGCACGTGGACGTAGAAGCTCAGCGTGCGGGCGTCGCGGCCGGCCGCGGCCTGGTCCGGGAGAGACCCGTCGGCCGGGACCGGGTCGCCGTCGGGCAAGGTGGAGGGCACCTGTCCAGTGTGCGGCACCGTCGCGGACGGTCCGGCCGCCCGGCACGGCGACAGGATCTCGCGGAGGAGGTACGGCGGTGGGCACAGGTGCGCGGACGGCGTGGTGGGCGGTCGGCGGGCTCGCGGCGCTGACGGGGTCGACGCTGGTGGCGGTGAACACGTCACCGAGGTGGGCCACGGCGCTGATCCGGGTCGCCTTCGAGCGGGCCGGCGCCGCGATGGCGACGAGGATGCGCCGCCACGTGCCCGCCGGGGTGGTCAGCCGGACCGGCATCCCCTACCGCCCGGGCGACCCGGACGCGACCCTCACGGTGCACCGCCGGGCCGAGGTGCCCGCGGCGTCGCCGGTGCTGGTGTGGGTGCACGGCGGTGGGTGGGTCAGCGGGCACGGATCCCACGTCGACCCGTACCTCGAGATCATCGCCGCCCGCGCCGATGTCGTGACCGTGTCGGTCGAGTACACCCGGGGCCCGAAGGCCGTCCACCCGACGGCGTTGCGCCAGATCGACGCCGCCTTGGCCCATCTCGTCGAGCACGCCGACGAACTGGGCCTGGATCCGCGACGGATCGTGCTGGCCGGCGACTCGGCCGGCGCCCAGCTGGCCACCGAGAGCGCCGCGCTGGTCACCAATCCCGCGTTCGCCGCCCTGGCCGGCGTGCGCCCGGCGCTGGAGCCGGCGCAGCTGCGAGGCATGCTGCTGCACTGCGGGGTGTACGACCTGGCCGGCCTGGTGCACGCCCCCGGAGCGATCGGCTGGGCGGTCGGCCAGGTCATCTGGGCCTACACCGGGGTCCGGTCACCCGTCGACAACGCCGCCCTGACCTCGATGACCGCCGCCGACGCGGTGACGGCGCAGTTCCCGCCGACCCTGATCGCCGGCGGTAACGGGGACCCGCTCACGCGGTACCAGTCCCGGCCGTTCGCCGACCGTCTGGCCGCTCTGGGCGTCCCCGTGGAGGCCCACTTCTACCCCGACGACCACGTACCGAAGCTGCCGCACGAATTCCAGTTCGACCTCGACGGCGCCGACGGACAGGCCCTGCTCGAGCGCACGCTGGAGTGGCTGGACGACCGCTTCCGTCCCTGACCGGGGGCTGGTTCAGGACAGCGCGGCCACGACCAGCACCAGCACCAGCATCGCGACCAGCACGACGCTCATCAGGATCCGCGTCTGCTGGGGCAGCGGCCGGCTCACCGGTCGACGTCCTCACGCCGCCGGCTGCGGGCGGTGTGCGGCCGCAGCACCCACTCGACGACCGGATCCACGGCCCGCGCCGCCAGCCAGCACAGCGGCAGGAACACCGCGAGCAGCAGCAGGATCTGGATCGGCAACGGCAGCAGCACGATCCAGGACTCGACGGCGTCGATCACGGCCGGCACGCTACTTCTTCGCTTCCTTGCCGGTGGGCGCATCGGTGGACAGCGCGGCGATGAAGGCTTCCTGCGGGACCTCGACCCGACCCACCATCTTCATCCGCTTCTTGCCCTCCTTCTGCTTCTCCAGCAGCTTGCGCTTGCGGGTGATGTCACCGCCGTAGCACTTGGCGAGGACGTCCTTGCGCATCGCGCGGATGCTCTCGCGGGCGATCACCCGGGCGCCGATGGCGGCCTGGATGGGCACCTCGAACTGCTGACGCGGGATCAGCTTCTGCAGCTTCTCCGTCATCGAGACGCCGTAGCCGTACGCCGACTCCTTGTGCACGATGGCCGAGAAGGCGTCCACCGGCTCACCCTGCAGCAGGATGTCGACCTTGACGAGATCACCTGCGGCCGTACCGATCTCCTCGTAGTCCAGCGACGCGTAGCCGCGGGTCCGGGATTTCAGGGCGTCGAAGAAATCGAAGATGATCTCGCCCAGGGGCATCGTGTAGCGCAGCTCGACCCGCGTCTCGGACAGGTAGTCCATCCCCAGCAGGCTGCCGCGGCGTCCCTGGCAGAGCTCCATGATCGGGCCGATGTACTCACTCGGAGAGATGATCGTGCAGCGCACGATCGGCTCCTGCACCTCGGCGATCTTGCCCGTGGGCCAATCGCTGGGGTTGGTGACGACGTGCTCGGCGCCGGTGTCCATGGTGACCTTGTAGACCACGCTGGGTGCGGTCGAGATGAGGTCCAGGCCGAATTCCCGCTCCAGGCGGTCCCGGGTGATCTCCAGGTGCAGCAGGCCGAGATAGCCGCACCGGTAACCGAAACCGAGCGCGGTGGACGACTCGGGCTCATAGGTCAGGGCGGCGTCGTTGAGCCGGAGCTTGTCCAGCGCGTCGCGCAGCAACGGGAAGTCCGAGCCGTCCAGCGGGAACAGGCCGGAGAACACCATCGGCTGCGGGTCGCGGTAGCCACCGAGCGATTCGGTGGCGCCCCTGGCCGCCGAGGTGATGGTGTCACCGACCCGGGACTGCCGCACGTCCTTGACGCCGGTGATGATGTAGCCGACCTCACCGACCCCGAGTCCCTTGGTGGGCACCGGTTCCGGGGAGATGACCCCCACCTCGAGCAGATCGTGGGTGGCCTTGCTGCTCATCATCTGGATGCGCTCGCGCGGCGAGATCCGGCCGTCGACGACGCGGACGTAGGTGATGACGCCGCGGTAGATGTCGTACACCGAGTCGAAGATCATCGCCCGCGCCGGACCGTCGGCGACCCCGGTAGGGGCCGGGATCTCGGCGACGACCTTGTCCAGCAGCTCCTTGACACCCATCCCGGTCTTGCCGGACACGCGCAGCACGTCACCGGGCTCACAGCCGATGATGTGGGCGATCTCCTCGGCGTAGCGCTCGGGCTGGGCGGCGGGCAGGTCGATCTTGTTCAGCACCGGGATGACGGTGAGGTTGTTCTCCATCGCCAGGTACAGGTTGGCCAGCGTCTGCGCCTCGATGCCCTGGGCGGCGTCGACCAGCAGCACCGCACCCTCGCAGGCCGCCAGCGAGCGGCTGACCTCGTAGGTGAAGTCGACGTGGCCGGGAGTGTCGATCAGGTGGAGGATGAACTCCTCGCTGACGCCGGCGTCGTTGGTGACCGCCCACGGCAGCCGGACGTTCTGGGACTTGATGGTGATGCCGCGCTCCCGCTCGATGTCCATCCGGTCCAGGTACTGGGGCCGGGCGGCACGGGCGTCGACGACGCCGGTCAACTGCAGCATGCGGTCGGCCAGCGTGGACTTGCCGTGGTCGATGTGCGCGATGATGCAGAAGTTCCGGATGCGCTCAGGCGCGGTGAAGGTGCTGTGCGCACGCGATGCTTGAGTCACTTCCGTCTTTCTGCTCCAGGGATGGCGGTCCGCCCGGTCCGGCGGGTCACGCGGTGCGGCACCGTTCGGGTGCGCCGCAGCGTCCATCGTCCCACGGACGGCGGTGGGAGTCGGGCACCGTGCGCCGGACTCAGAGCTTCGCGACCCGCAGGGCCCACGCGACGAGGGGCACCTGCAGCGGCAGCCGCACCCAGGCGACGGTGCGGCGCCACCCCGGCGAGCGGCGGGACCGCAGGGCCATCGACACGTTCGCGGGGAACACCGCGACGAACAGGGCGGCGGCGGCAGGCCCGCCGACGTGGCGGGTCCGGGGATGGGCGACCAGCGCCGCACAGGCCAGCTCGGCGACGCCACTGAGGGCGACCAGCAGCTCCGGCCGGGGCAGCGGACGCGGGACGATGGCGACGAACGGCGCCGGGTGCACGAAGTGCAGCACCCCCGGGACGGCCAACGTCGCGGTCAGGCCGGCGACCGGCACCATGGGATGCATGTTCCTCCTCGGACGGGATCGTCCTCGCTCCCGGGCCACGCACGGCACCGCGGCCGGCGTCGACCGCTCCGGTCGCCGCCGCACCACGAGGCTACGACCCGGAGTCGCCGTCGTGCTGGCGGTGCTGATCGCCGGATGCACCGCGGCCCCGGACACGGCGCCCGTGCCGACGGAGTCGCAGCTGTCGGCGGCGCCGTCGGGGTCGGCCGCGGCGACCGGGCCGGGGACGTCCGTGACGTCGACGGGATCGTCCGGGGCCGGATCGTCCGTCCGCGACTCCGTCCCCGCGGAGCCGCCGACACCCGGCACGACGCCGCGCCCGACCTCCACCCGCTCCACGCCGGCAGTGACCCCGACCACCGCGTCGTCCATCCCGACCGTCGCCACCCCGGCGTCCACGACGGCGTCCCGGGAGCCCGCGGCGGTGGACCTCGGGCCGGTGGGCGTCGCCGGGGTCAACGATGCGACGTGCACGTCATCCGCGCCGCCGGTGGTGCTGCTGCACGGCACCCTCTCGACCATCGCCGTCGACTTCCCGGTGCTGGTCCCCGCGTTGCGCACCGCGGGCCGGTGCGTCTGGGGAGTCGACTACGGGCGCGGCGGGACCGCCCCGGTGCGCGACTCCGCCGCGTTGGCGGGGGCGGTCATCCGCCGGGTCGTCGAGACCTCCGGTGCCGCCGCGGTCGACGTCGTCGGCTTCAGCCAGGGTGGGCTCGTGCTGCGGACGGCGCTGCGCCTCGAAGGCGTCGCCGGTCTGGTGCGCACCGCGGTGCTCGTCGCGCCGAGTTTCCACGGGACGACCTCGCCACTGGTCGCGGCCGTGCCGGCGGCGGTGTGCCCGGCGTGCGCCGACCAGGCTGCGGGTTCGGCGCTGCTGACCGACCTCGCCGCGGGCGGCGACCTCGACGGCACCGTCCGCTACGCGGTGGTCGTGACGTCCACCGACGCCGTGGTCACACCGTGGGAGAGTCAACTGCCGATCGGACCGCCCGACCGGGTGCGGTCGGTGGTCGTGGATCAGCGGTGTCCGGGGCTGGTGGTCCGGCACGAGGACATGGCGCGCCGGCCGTCCGTGGTCGCGTGGGTGGTGGCGGCCCTCGCGGCCGCCGGGGACGTCACCGCGGAGGACCTGCCCTGCTGAGCACGGCCGGCACCCCGGGCGATCCACCGTCCGGTCCGGTGCCCCCCGGTCACGGCTCACCGCGCACGACCTGCCCTGCTGAGCACGGCCGGCGCCCCGGGCGATCCACCGTCCGGGGCCGTGACCCGCCGGCGCCGCGGGCGAGGGCCGCCACCAGGCCCTCGACACGGTGCGCAGCCGGCCGGGCGCGACGATTTGAGGCGGCGACTGCACGGCTGGTAGTCTGGTCACTTGTGCGTTGAGCTGGCTGCCGCCTGCACCTCGCGCACCGACACAGACCTGAACAGCAGTCCTCATATCCCGCTCCACCTGACACAAAGGCTGACATCCGCGTGGCGAACATCAAGTCCCAGATCAAGCGCATCAAGACCAACGAGAAGGCGCGTCTGCGCAACAAGTCGGTCAAGTCGGCGCTGAAGACGGCCGTGCGCCGCTTCCGCTCCGCCGCTGACGCCGGCGACAAGGTGACCGCCGAGCGCGAGCTCGTCATCGCCTCGCGCAACCTCGACAAGGCCGCCTCGAAGGGCGTCATCCACGCCAATCAGGCCGCCAACCGCAAGTCGGCCATGGCGCAGCGGGTCAAGTCCCTGTAACACCGGCGGCGACGCCCGGGTCGTCGAGCGCTTCCGCTCCGATCCACTCCACCGTCGAGGGCGGTACCGGACACCACCGGTACCGCCCTCGACGTGTGTCCGGGGCCGTCCCGCCTTCGGGTGCGGCCCGCTCACCCCGATGGCGCGCCCGCTGCGCTGCCCCACACCATGACCGGCGCGGGCCGACCGCGGGGTCAGCGCATCCGGCGGGCGCGGCCGATGTCCAGAATGGCTTTTTCGATGGCGTAGTCCGGGTCGGCGGCCAATCCCTTGACCTCGCCGTTCAGCCGGGCGGTGACCGCGACCGCCCACGCCAGGCCGGCCGGGGCCCAGTGCCGGGCGGCTGACTGGGCGCGCTCGATCTTCCACGGCGGCATGCCCAACTGGGACGCCAGCTGGTAGGAACTGCCGACCCGCCCGGAGCCCGCCACCCGGGCGACCGTACGGACGCCGTCGGCGAGCGCGTCGGCCACGAGCACCTGCGCCACTCCCACCTGGGTGGCCCACCGCGCGGCCTCGAGCGCCCCGGCGACGTCGCCGGCGATGGCCTTGTCGGCCACGGTGAACCCGGTGACCTCGGCCCGCCCACGGTGGTAGCGACGCACCGACGCCTCGTCGACCAGCCCGCCGGTGTCGGACACCAGCTGATGGGCCGCGCCGGCCAACTCCCGCAGGTCGTTGCCGACCGCGTCGATCAACGCCGCGATCGCGTCCGGGCTGGTGGTGCCGCCGGCCGACCGGATCTCGGACCTCACGAAGTCCGACCGCTCGGCGGGCTTGGTGATCCTGCTGCACGCGACGACCGTCGCGCCGGCCTTGACCAGCGCGTCGGTGAGCGCCTTGTTGCGGGCACCACCGGCGTGCTGGACGACCAGCGTCACCCCGTCGACCGGCTCGGTGAGGTACCCCACGATGGCACCGGCCATCTCCTTACCGGCCTCGTGCGCGTTGCGCAGCACGACCACCCGCGGCTCGGCGAACAGACTGGGCGCCACCATGTCCGAGAACGACATCGGCGTCAGGTCGGTGACCGTGGACTCCCGGCGCTCGGCCTCCGGTTCGACCTTCAGGACCCAGTGGACGGCGGCGGTGACGGCGCGGTCCACCAGCAGCGACTCCTCGCCGGAGACGAGCACGAGGGACGGGTTCGGGGCCATGCGACGATCCTGCCAGCCACCACCGACACCGCCCGACCGGCGGTCAGTCCGTACCGGGGGTGAGCTCGATGCCGAACAGGGTGTGCAGCGCGGCGACGTAACCGGCGCCGTTCCCCGAGCGCGCCAGCTCCTGCGCGCGCAGCGTCGGGGTGTGCAACATCGACCGGGTCACCCGGTGCAGCGCCTGCTCGAGCTCGGCGGCCACGTCGTCGTCGAACCGGACGCGGAGGCGTTCCATTTCCTTGGCGACGACCCCGGTCACGTGCGATCGCAGCGCGACCACGGCCGGATCGAGCGCACGCACGGCCTGGCTGTCCTCGAACTCGGCGACGGCGGCGATGACCAGGTCCTGCGCCTCGGTGAGGGCGTCGAGCTGCTCCCCCGGTGCGTTGGCGGCCACCGTGTGCAGGTCCACGACCTGCACCGACGGCAGCGCCCGGACGTCCTCGCCGAGGTCGGAGCGCAACGCCAGGTCGACGACGGTGAGGGGTCGGTCGCGGCCGCTGTCGTGCATCATCCCGGCGGTCAGCGCGCCGCCCGTCGTCCCACTGCAGGCGACCAGCAGGTCGATCTCCTTCAGCGCCGTCGGCAGCTCGTCGACGGTGACGGGGTGCGCGCCGTGGGTCGCCGCGAAGGCCTCGGCACGGCCACTGGGCGAGTAGACCTGCAGGTCCGTGCAGCCCCGGGCACGCAGGGCACTGGCCACCACGCGCGCGTAGGAACCGGTGCCGACGATCAGGACGGTCCGGCCCGCCAATGCGCCTTCGGCGGCCTCGACCACGTCGAGGGCCACCGAGGCCACCGAACGACCGGCGGCGCCGAGCCGGGTGCGCGACTGCACGAGCTTGGCCGTCCGCGACGCGCGCTGGAACAGCTGGTTCAACACCGGCGAGACGGTGGCCTGCTGTTGGGCGCGGCGCAGCGACCGCGAGACCTGACCGGAGATCTCGGCCTCACCGACGACCATCGAGTCCAGACCGGCGGCGACGGCGAACAGGTGCGCCGCCACCGGCGCACCGACGCGCACCTTGAGCTGGGCGGCCACGGCGTCGACCGACATCCCGGCGGCGTCGGCCAGTGCCGCCGCGACGGTGTCGACGGCGTCGTGGAACCGGCGGGCGTCGACGTAGATCTCGACGCGGTTGCAGGTCGCCAACGCGATCGCGCCGCGGATCGGGCCGTCGGGAGCACCGTCGGTCCCGTCGGTCGGGCCACCCGTGACGGGGCCCGCGGCGATCAGGGTCTCGGCGATGCTCTCCGCACCGGCGGAGAGGCGTTGCAGATCGGTCAGCTCCAGATCGTGGTGGGAAACACCGAGGAGCATGAGCACATCAGCGATCGTAGCGACGCAACCGGACGTCCTCCACTAAGGCGACCCTAACCTGACAGGCGTCCGACCTGCGGATTCGTCCCGGCGGACCGCAGTGTGACGGGGTAGACGCGATCCATGACGGCGCATCCGACCGGCGGCCCGGGGTGCGGTCACCGGGCGTCGCCGGAACGGCACACCTGGAACAATGGGACGGCCATGACACTCACCTCGCTGCTGCCCGCGGACCATCCGATCAACGTCTCCGACACCGGCGACTCCCGTCTCGCGCTGGCGTGTCGCGGCGAGCGGTCGGGCCCGCGGCCCGTCTGGTTCATGCGGCAGGCCGGCCGGTCCCTGCCGGAGTACCGGGAGGTCCGCCGCGGCGTGGCGATGCTGGACTCCTGTCTGATGCCGGAACTGGCCGCCGAGATCACCCTGCAGCCGATCCGCCGGCACGGGGTGGACGCCGCGGTGCTCTTCAGCGACATCGTGGTGCCGCTCAAGCTCGCCGGGATCGACGTCGAGATCGTGCCCGGTGTCGGACCCGTCGTGGCACGTCCGATCCGGACGGTCGGCGACATCCGCGCACTGCCCGAACTCGACCCGGCCGCTCTCGCCCCCGTCGAGGACGCGATCCGGATCTGCACCGCCGAACTGGGAGCGACGCCGCTGCTCGGTTTCGCCGGGGCTCCGTTCACACTGGCGTCCTACCTGGTGGAGGGCGGACCGTCGCGGGAGCACCTGGTCACCAAGGCGATGATGTACGCCGAGCCGGCAGCCTGGTCCGAACTCGCCGGCTGGGTGGCACGCACCACTGCGGCCTTCCTCCGGGCCCAGGTGCTCGCCGGCGCATCGGCGGTGCAGCTGTTCGACTCCTGGGCCGGGGGCCTGTCACTAGCCAACTACACCGAGCACGTCGCGTCCCATTCCGCGACCGTGCTCAGCGCGGTCGCCGACCTGCCGGTCCCGCGGATCCACTTCGGGGTCGGCACCGGCGAGCTGCTGCCGGCGATGCGCGACGCCGGCGCCACCGTCATCGGCGTCGACCACCGGATCCCGTTGAGCGTGGCCAACGCCCGGCTCGGCGGGACCACTCCGCTGCAGGGCAACATCGATCCGGCCGCCCTGTTCGCCGGCCGCGAGGCCCTGCACCGGCACACCCTCGACGTGCTCCGCGAGGGCGACAGCGCGCCCGGCCACATCGTCAACCTGGGGCACGGGGTGCCGCCGGACACCGACCCGGACGTGCTGACCGAACTGGTGGCCTTCGTGCACGACCAGCCGTGAGCACCCCGCCGGCAGCGGTGGTGGTGGTCGGCGGCGGTATGGGCGGCCTGACCGCCGCGTGGGAGCTGGCCCGCGCCGGTCACCGCGTCACGGTGCTGGAAGCCGGCCCGGCACCGGGCGGCACGGTGTCCCGCGCCCGGGTCGGTGGCCTGGTCGTCGACGTCGGCGCGGAGTCGTACGCGCTGGCCGGGGGCACCGTGGCGACGTTGATCGACGACCTCGGCCTGACCGGAGCGACGGTCACGCCGCGGCCGACGCCGGCCTGGGTGCGGCACCGCTCGGGCGCCGCCCCCCTGCCCGGCGGCGGGTGGCTCGGCATCCCGTCCCGGCTCGGCGCACCCGACCTGCGCCGGGTGATCGGCTGGCCGGGGGTGCTCCGCGCCGCCGCCGACCGGGTGCTGCCCCGGCGCGTCGGAGCCGGCGGATCCGTCGGAACGGCCGTCCGCCGTCGCCTGGGCCGCCGGGTGCTCGATCGTCTGGTCGAGCCCGTGATCGGCGGCGTCTACTCGACTCCCCCCACTGAACTCCCCCTGGAACGGCTCGCCCCGCGGGCCCGGGACGCGCTCGCCCGGCATCGCACGCTGACCGCTGCCGCGGCCGAGATCCGCGGCGGTGCCGCCGCTCCCGGCGCCCAGGTGGCCGGACTGGCCGGCGGGATGTACACCCTCGTCGAGGCACTGGTGGCCGGCGTGCGGACCGCGGGCGGCACGGTGCGCACCGACAGCCCGGTGACGTCGCTGCAGCCGAACGGCGACAAATGGGTCCTGCACACCCGGGACGGCGCCACACCCGCCGACGCCGTCGTGCTCGCCGTCCCCGCGACGGTCGGCGGTCGGCTGCTCGACCGGCCGGTCGAGGCGCCGGCGACCGGGGAGGTGCTGCTGTGCACCCTCGTCGTCGACTGCCCCGCCCTGGACGCCGCTCCGATCGGTACCGGGGTGCTCGTCGCCTCCGACGTCCGGGAGGTCGGCGCGAAGGCGATGACCCATGCGACGGCCAAGTGGGAGTGGCTCGCCGCCGCGGCCGGCCCGGGCCGCCACGTGCTGCGGCTGTCCTACGGCCGCGTCGGCGACGGCGAGCTTCCCGGCGTGGCGGCGTTCCCCCGGCTGGCGCTGCACGACGCCGCGGATCTGCTGGGCGTCGCGCTGGACCTCGACGCCCTGGTCGACTGGCGGCTCGACCGCTGGCCGGTCGGCGGGGCCGCCGCGTCCGGTCCGCCCGCACTGCCCGCCGGGGTGGCGGTCACCGGCGGCTGGGTCGCCGGCACCGGACTCGCCGCGGTCGTGGGCCACGCCCGCACCACCGCGCGCCGGTTGGACGGCGTCCTCGGTGTGCGATCGGCCACCCACGGGCAGGGCCTCCGGTGAGAGAGGATGGACCCATGACCAGCACTCCCCAGGCCCCGGCCGCCCCCACGGGCGGCGACGCCCCCGCGGCGGGCCACGCGCCGACCCGCGTCACCGCCCGCCAGATCAACGAGCAGATCCGCTACACCGGTTGGCACGTCCTCACCCGCGTCGCCGACCTCGACGTCAGCGGCGAGGAGGCCACCGCCGAACTGGACGCCCTGGTGGCCGAACTGGCCGCCGAGGACATCGTCGTCCGCGGCTTCTACGACGTCTCCGCGTTGCGGTCCGACGCCGACCTGATGATCTGGTGGCACGCAGGGACCGCCGAGGCCCTCCAGCTCGCCACCCGCAAACTCCGCCGGACCGCGGTCGGGCGCGCCACCACCCCGGCGTGGTCGGCGGTCGGGCTGCACCGACCCGCCGAGTTCAACAAGGGGCACGTGCCCGCCTTCCTCGCCGGAATGGAGGCGCGCGGCTGGGTCGCGGTCTATCCGTTCGTGCGGTCCTACGACTGGTACCTGCTGCCCGACCAGGAGCGCCGTTCCATGCTCGTCGAGCACGGCGTGATGGGACGCGAGTACGACCAGGTCCTCTCCAACACCGTGGCCGCCTTCGCGCTGGGCGACTACGAGTGGATCCTGGCGCTGGAGGCCGTCGAACTCCACGACATCGTCGACCTGATGCGCCATCTGCGCGCGTCCCAGGCGAGAATGCACGTGCGCGAGGAGGTCCCGTTCTTCACCGGCCGGTTCGTCGACAGCAACGGCGCGGTCGAGGTGCTCCGATGAGCGACGTCACCACCCCCGGTTGGGACGCGGTGCTGCTGGCCGGTTTCGGTGGGCCCGAGGGCCCGGACGACGTGATGCCGTTCCTGCGCAACGTGACCCGCGGCCGCGGCATCCCCGAGGAGCGCCTCGTCGAGGTGTCACACCACTACCTCGCCCTCGGCGGCGTCTCCCCGATCAACGACCAGAACCGCGCCCTGCGCGACGCACTGTCGGCCGAGCTGGCCCGCCGCGGCATCGACCTGCCGGTCCTCTGGGGCAACCGCAACTGGCAGCCCTTCGTCGCCGAGGTCCTCACCGAGGCGCACGCCGCCGGACAGGACCGGCTGCTGGGCCTGGCGACGTCAGCCTACTCGTCCTACTCCGGATGCCGGCAGTACCGGGAGGACTTCGGAAAGGCACTGCTGGCCACCGATCTCGTCGGCGCGATGCGCATCGACAAGATCCGGCACTACTACAACCACCCCGGCTTCCTGGCACCGTTCGCCGACGGCACCGCGGCCGCGGTGAGCGCGGCACTGGACGCCGGCCTGGCGCCGTCCGACGTGGAGATCGTCTTCACCACGCACTCGATCCCCGACGTGATGGCGCTGTCGTCGGGCCCGGAGGGCACCCCCGCCCCCGGCAACTACGTCAGCCAGCACCTCGCCGCCTGCGGTGTGGTGATCGACGACCTGACGGCGCGTGGGTTGCCCCCGGTGAACTGGCAGCTCGCCTACCAGTCGCGCTCCGGGCCGCCGCAGATGCCGTGGCTGGAGCCCGACATCAACGACGTCATCGACACCCTCGCCGGCGCCGGCCGCCGTGGCGTGATCGTGGTGCCGATCGGTTTCATCTCCGATCACGTCGAGGTCGTCTGGGACCTGGACAACGAGGCCAGGGAGACCGCCGGCCGGCACGACCTGTTCTTCGCCCGCGTGGCCACCCCGGGAGTCGACCCGCGGTTCGTCGCCGCTCTGGTGGACCTGATCGCCGAGCGGCTCGATCCCTCGCTGCCCAAGGTCGCGGTGACCGCGGCCGGCCCGTCGCCGGACCTGTGCGGCCGCAACTGCTGTCGCAACCTCCGCGGTCCGCAGCCGACCACCAGCGCGGTCGACTCGGCCGCCGACTGGGACGGTCTGGCGGTCAGCCCCGACCGGCTCGTCGCGTCCGGGATCGCGGGCTCGGTCGACGTCGTCGCATGAGCCGGGTGCTGCGGCTCGGGACGCGCGGCAGCGCGCTGGCCACCACCCAGTCCGGTCACGTCGCCGAGCGGCTGGCCGCCGCCGGCGTGGAATGCGAGCTGGTGCTGATCAAGACCGAGGGTGATGTCAACAGCGCTCCGCTGGCGACCATCGGTGGCACCGGGGTGTTCGTCACCGCGGTGCGGACCGCGCTGCTCGACGGCCGCGTCGACGTCATCGTGCACTCCTACAAGGATCTGCCGACGGCGCCGGCGGACGGCATCCGGCTGGTGGCCGTACCGCCGCGGGCCAACCCGTTCGACGCGCTGTGCGCACGGGACGGCATGCGGCTGGTCGACCTGCCCGACGGCGCGACCGTCGGCACCGGGTCGCCGCGCCGGGTCGCGCAGCTGCGCCGGTTGCGCCCCGACCTCGCGGTGACGCCGATCCGCGGGAACGTCGACACCCGGCTCGGTCTCGTGGCGTCGGGGGCGTTGGACGCCGTGGTGCTGGCGCGGGCCGGCCTGGAACGGCTGGACCGGCACCACCAGATCACCGAGCTGTTCGACGGCGGCGACTTCCTGCCCGCGCCGGCGCAGGGCGCGCTGGCCGTGGAGTGCCGCGACGACGACGAGTGGTTCACCGATGCCCTCGCCTCGGTCGACGACCGCGACACCCGCGCCGCCGCACTGGCCGAACGTGCCCTGCTGGCGGCCCTCGAGGCCGGCTGCAGTGCGCCGGTGGCCGCCCTGGGCCGCGTCCGCGACGACGAGGTGACCCTCGACGGAGCGGTCATCGGCGTCGACGGCCGCCGCGAGATCCGGGCGCAACGCACCGGTCCCGTGGACGACGCGGCTGCGGTCGGCGCCGCCCTGGCGGCCGACCTGATCAGCCGCGGCGCCGCCGAGCTCCTCGGAGCGGCCCGGTCGTGAACGTGCCGTCCGCCGTGCGTCGGGTCCTCGTCCCCCGGGCCGAGGGTGCGGGCGGGGCCCTGGCCACGCTCCTCGCCGACGCCGGGCTGGCCCCCGAGCCGGTGGCCCTGCTGACCATCGGACCACCCACCGACGAAGCCGGTTTCGATGCCGCCGTCCTCGCGCTGGCGGCCGGCGAGTACGACTGGGTCGGGTTCGCCTCCGCGCACGGCGCCGCGGCCGTGGCCCGCCGGATGGCGGAGCTGGCCGTGGCCGTGCCCGCCGACACCCGGGTGGCCGCGGTCGGCGCGGCCACCGCCGCGGCGCTGCGGTCGGCCGGAATCCCCGTCGACCTCCGCCCCGCCCACGGCGGGACCGCCGCCGTCCTCGTCGACCTGTGGCCGCACGCGACCGGCAACCGGCGGGTGCTGCTGCCGTCGTCGGAGATCGGCCTGACCGTGCTGTCCGACGGATTGACCGCCAAGGGATACCGCGTCGACCGGGTCGCCGCGTACGCCCCACGACCGCTGCCGGCGTCCGCGGCGGTGACCACGGACCTGCGCGACGGTGCCTACGACGCGGTGCTGCTGACCTCCCCCTCACTCGCCCGGGCGGTCGCCGAGCTGCGCCCGGCGGATCGGATCCGGATGGTCGCGATCGGGGCCACCACCGCCGCCGGCGCCGTGGCCGTCGGTCTCCGGGTGGACGCCGTGGCCGACGACCCCACCCCGACGGGCCTGTTGACCGCTCTGCGGCGGGCGCTCGCCGTCGATCCCGCACCACCGTGACCCGGCCGTCCGCCGTCGCTGTCCGCCCCCACCACCATCTGCCGAGGAACGAGCCCCCGATGACCGACCCGCTGCCCTACCTCCCGAACGCCCGTCCGCGGCGGCTGCGTCGCACCCCGGCGATGCGCCGCCTGGTCCGCGAGAACCGTCTGCACGCCGCCGATCTCGTACTCCCCGTGTTCATCAGGGAGGGACTCACCGAACCCGCGGCGATTTCGTCGATGCCCGGCGTGCGGCAGCACACCCGGGACTCGCTGAAGCAGGTGGCGGCCGACGCGGCGACCGCCGGCATCGGTGGTGTGATGCTCTTCGGGGTGCCGGCCGTCCGGGACGCCGAAGGATCCGGCGCCACCGACCCGGACGGCATCCTCAACGTCGCCCTGCGTGACGTGAAGTCCGAGGTCGGCTCCGACCTGGTGGTGATGTCGGATCTGTGCCTGGACGAGTTCACCGACCACGGGCACTGCGGTGTCCTCGCCGCCGACGGGACCATCGACAACGACCGGACCCTGGTGCGCTACCAGGACATGGGCGTGTGCCAGGCCGACGCGGGCGCGGACATCGTGGGTACGTCCGGGATGATGGACGGCCAGGTCGGGGCGGTGCGGGAAGCGCTGGACCGCAACGGTTCCAGCGACACCGCGATCCTCGGCTACGCCGCCAAGTACGCCTCCGCCTTCTACGGGCCGTTCCGCGAGGCGGTCGACTCCGCCCTCACCGGTGACCGGCTCAGCTACCAGCAGGACGTCGCCAACCGCCGCGAGGGTTCCCGCGAGATCGCGCTGGACCTCGCCGAGGGGGCGGACCTGGTCATGGTGAAGCCGGCGATGGCGTTCCTGGACGTGCTCGCCGACGCCGCCCGGATGTCGCCGGTCCCGGTCGCCGCGTACCAGGTCTCGGGTGAGTACGCGATGATCGAGGCGGCCGCGGCCAACGGCTGGATCGACCGCCGCCGCGCCGTGCTCGAGTCGCTCACCGGCATCAAGCGAGCCGGCGCCGACATCACGCTGACCTACTGGGCTCTCGAGGTCGCGGAGTGGATCCGTGACGCCTGAGACCACCGCCCTGCCGCACCCGTTCCCCACTCCTGGAAAGCTCCCGCGATGACCGCACCGACCGGCACCACCCGCCCCACCACCGAGAGCGAGGCGCTGTTCGCCCGCGCGCTCGCGGTCACCCCCGGCGGCGTGAACTCCCCGGTCCGGGCGTTCCGCTCGGTCGGCGGCACCCCCCGCTTCATGCGCAGTGGACAGGGCGCCTGGATCACCGACGCGGACGGCAACTCCTACGTCGACCTCGTGGGGTCGTGGGGGCCCATGATCCTCGGCCACCGGCACCCCGCCGTCATCGACGCGGTGAACAGCGCCGTGGGGCGTGGACTCTCGTTCGGCACCCCCGGCGCGGGCGAGGTCGAGCTGGGCGAGGAGATCGTGGCGCGGATGCCCGTCGACGAGGTGCGGCTGGTGTCGTCGGGCACCGAGGCCACCATGTCGGCCATCCGGCTGGCCCGTGGATTCACCGGCCGCACCGTCGTGGTGAAGTTCGCCGGTTGCTACCACGGTCACGTCGACGCGCTGCTCGCCTCCGCCGGGTCGGGGGTGGCCACCCTGGCGCTGCCGGACTCCGCGGGCGTGCCGGCCAGCACCACCGCGGACGTCCTCGTGCTGCCCTACAACGACGTCCCCGCGCTGGAGGCGGCGTTCGCCGAGCACGGTGACCGGATCGCGTGCGTGATCACCGAGGCGGCCGCGGCCAACATGGGCGTGGTGCCGCCGCTCCCGGGGTTCAACGCGACGCTGTCGCGGCTCACCCGCGCGCACGGGGCGCTGCTGATCAGCGACGAGGTGATGACCGGTTTCCGGCTGTCGCGCAGCGGAATGTACGGACTGGACGGTGCCGTCGAGGGGTGGGCGCCGGACCTGATGACGTTCGGCAAGGTCATCGGCGGTGGACTCCCGGTGGGGGCGTTCGGCGGCCGCTCCGACGTGATGGAGCTGCTGGCGCCGGTCGGGCCGGTCTACCAGGCGGGGACGCTGTCGGGGAACCCGGTGGCGACGGCGGCCGGGGTGGCGACGTTGCGGCAACTGGACGCCGACGTCTACGCCCACCTGGACGCCACCGCCGCCGAGGTCGCGCGGCTGTCGTCGGCGGCGCTGACCGGAGCCGGCGTCGGTCACCGGGTGCAGCACGCGGGCAACCTGTTCTCGATCTTCTTCACCACCGACGAGGTCCGCAACTACGACGAGGCCCGCACCCAGCACACCGCCCCCTTCGCCGCGTTCTTCCACTCGATGCTCGACAGCGGGGTCTATCTGCCGCCGTCGGCGTTCGAGGCCTGGTTCGTCTCCGCCGCGCACGACGACCGGGCGATGGAGCACATCGCGGCCGCGCTGCCCGCGGCGGCCGAGGCGGCGGCCCGGGTGCAGTGAGCCGAGGTCCGTCCCGTACTCGGACCGACCTACGGCGGTGGCGGGGACGGCGGTCCGAGGTGCAGTGAGCCCGGGTCCGTCCCGTACCCGGACCGACCTACGGCGGCGGCGGGGACGCGGTCCGAGGTGCAGTGAGCCCGAGTCCGTCCCGAGCTCAGACCCACCCACGGCGGCGGCGGGGCGGCGGTCCAGGTGCGGTGAGCCGGGTTCGTGCCGGGCACGGACCGGCCTGCGGCGGGGGCGGGAACTCCGTCCGAGGTGCAGTGAGCCCGAGTCCGTCCCGAGCTCAGACCCACCCACGGCGGCGGCGGGGCGGCGGTCCAGATGCGGTGAGCCGGGAGCGTGCCGAGCTCGGACCCACCCACGGCGACAGCCGGGGGGCGACGGCAGTCCGGGTGCGATGAGCCCCGGATGAACGGCCCCGGGCCACCTGCGTCCGTGGGCCCGGCCGCTGGCTAGGGTGGCCGCATGGTCACCGCCGGCACCGGCCCGTCGTCCGCCCCGCCCGTGAACGGGCAGGACACCACCCTCGGCGGGACAGGAATCGATGTGGCCGCCGCCCGCGCCGACACCCGCGGCTGCGCGGGGGTGGCGCACTTCAACAACGCCGGTGCGTCACTGCCGCCACGGCAGGTGACCGACGCCGTCATCGCGCACCTGCAGTCGGAGGAGCAGATCGGTGGCTACGAGGCGGCGATGGCGGCCGGCGAGCGCAGCGAGGCGGTCCACGCGAGCGCCGCAGCGCTGATCGGGGCGCACGCCGACGAGATCGCCGTCGTCGGGAGCGCCACCCAGGCGTGGGACATCGCGTTCCACGGCTTCCGGTTGGCAGCCGGCGACCGGGTCCTGGTGGACCGGGCACGCTACCCCGGTCACGCGGTCGCGATGGTGCAGGCCGCCCACCGTTCCGGGGTCGTCGTCGAGCTGGTGGACGACGACACGACCGGCCAACTGGACCTCGCGGACCTGGAGCGCCGGTTGGCGTCCGACGTGAGACTGGTGGCACTGACGTACATCCCGACCGATTCGGGTCTGGTCAACCCGATCGCGGCGGCGGGCGCGCTGTGCCGAGCCGCCGGGGTGCCGCTGCTGGTCGACGGCTGCCAGGCCGTCGGACAGTTGGCTATCGACGTCGATGCGCTCGGCTGCGACATGCTGACCGCGACCGGGCGCAAGTTCCTCCGGGGCCCGCGCGGGACCGGGTTCCTGTACGTCCGCCGGGACCGGCTGGACGACCTCGAACCGCCGTCGTTGGACATGTACAGCGCCAGTTGGGACCGTCCGGACTCCGTCCGGATGCGCGACGACGCCCGCCGTTTCGAGTCGTTCGAGCGCAGCATCGCGACCGTACTGGGCCTGGGCGCCGCGATCGACTACGCGCTCGGATGGGGCTCGACGGCGATCGAGCAGCGGATCCGGTCGGTGGCCGACGAGCTGCGGGACCGCCTCGCCGGCATCGACGGTGTGCGCCTGGACCGGGTGGGCGTCGACCAGTGCGGCATCATCACCTTCACCGTGGCAGACCTCGACTCCGCGTCGGTGCAGCGCGATCTGGCCGCCCGGGGCGTCAACACCAGCGTCACCCGGCCGTTGCCGGGGGCGGTCGCGCCCGGCGCGACGCTGCCGCGGGCCCGGGTGCGGGCCTCCGTGCACTACTACAACGACGCGCAGGACCTCGACACCCTGATCCAGAGGATCGAACAGGTGTCCGTATCGCGGTAAGGTGCGGTCACTGACGAAGGAGGCCACCATGGCCGGCGCTGCGCCCACCTACCCGCCGCTTGATCTGGACACCCTGCGGACGGCGGTCCAGGCCGGGCGGACCGTGCGGGTCGGCGTCCTGCCGACCGGACAGTTCCCCGAAGGCACCGCCGGGCGGGTCCGGAGCATCGGCGTCCCGGAGACCGACGGTCCCGAGTTCATCCAGGTCGAACTCGTCGTCGGTGGTGCGAAGGACGTGGTGCCGTTCGCGCCGGGGGACCTCAGCCCGCTGCGGCGGGGACAGTCCGCCCCGGAACCGTTGGCACGACCGGTGTCCCGGCGGGCACCCCGGGCCGCTGCACGACCGGCGCGCGCCGCGACCGCGTTGACCCTGGTTCCGGCGACATCCGCACCCCCCGGGGTGGACCGGTCGACGGCTGCGGCGGGGTCGCCACCCGGGGCGGTATCGCCACCCGGGGCGGAGTCACCAGCGAGGGCGGGGTCACCGGCGAGGGCGGGGTCACCGGCGAGGGCGGGGTCCCCGGCGAGGGCGGGTTCACGGGCGCGGTCGGGCGTGTCGGCCTCTCCGGCCGGGTCGGCCGGGTCGGCCGCGGCCGCGGCCGCCGAGACGGGTACGCCGGCCTGGTCCCCGTCCGCAAGGACATCGGCGTCTGCCCCGACCGCCCGGCCTAGCCCGTCGCTCGGGTCCACGTCCGCGGCGACACCGGCGTCCACCCCGGCCGGCCGGCCGGGTACGTCGGCCGGTTCCCTGTCCGCCGCCACAGCGGCGTCCACCGCGACCCCCGAATCGGGCCCGGTGGCCCCTTCCACGGCGATGTCGGCGTCCGTCGGCAACACACGGCCGGCCACGCCGGTGAGTGCTGCAGAAGAAGCGCCGGCTCCCCGTGCGGTGTCCGCCGTAGTGGCACCGGTCCCGGATGCCATGGAACCGGCGTCACACCTGCCGGCGGCCGCCACCGCGTCCACCGCCCCGTCCCGTCGCCGCGGCAGCGCGGGCACACCACGACCGACGGAGGCAGCGACCGTGTCGACCCCGGCCGCGTCCGCCGCATCACCGACGGCCGGCGCCGCGACGCCGCGCACGGCCCCCCGACGCGGCGATCGCACGAAGCGGCAGCCGATCGCCGTCGTCCTGTCCACCACCGAACCCGACCACACCGGTTGGAGCGTGCAGGTCACCGTCGGCAGCCGCACCGTGGTGAAGCCGACTCCGGTGCACCCGGCGCAGGCCTGGACGCTGGTCACCGGGCTGGGTCAGCCCGAGGTGGAGCAGTTCGTCGCCGGCGCTCTGGCCGAGCACCGCCGGCAGGCGCAGGAACGCGCCGATCGGCTCGCCCGTGAACTGGCCGAAGCGAGGGCGGAGCTCGCCGCCTACCCGGAACTCTAATCCCAGCCGGTTCCGTCCGGCGCGGCTCCGTCCGTCCGAAGCGTGAGAGCAGCCCCGGCCTCGTCCGGATTCTGCGGCGTCCTGCGGCGTGCGCCCGGATCACCGACGCACCTCGGCTGTGCCCGGCCAGCACGCCATCGACCTGGGTGACCGCGACGTCCCCACCGGTGTCGGTGCGAAGCACCAGAACGGCTCCGGACCGCTCGGCGAGCTGCAGCGCGAAGGCCGTCGGATGACCGAAGTCGTTGTCCGCCCCCACCCCGACGAGCACGATGCGGGCCCGTACCGCGGCCATGAAGTCGGGTCGCAGGTTCGCGGATCCGTGGTGCGGGATCTTGAGGACATCGGCTCGCAGGTCCTGCCCGGACCGGACGAGTGCCCGTTGGCCGTCGTCCTCGATGTCGCCGGTGAACAGCATCCGCGCCGTCCCGGTCTCGATCATCACCACCAGCGACTGGTCGTTGGGGCCGAGGAACGACGACACCCGGGAACGGTCCGGCCCCAGCACGGTGAGCCCGAGCCCACCGATCGACAGGTGGGTGCCCAGGGTGAGCTCCGCGACGGGGACCCCCGCGTCGGCCGCCTGCGCCAGCACCGGCGTCCAGGCGGTGGCCGGCTCGCGCCCCGGGCCCACCCCGACCCGGTCGACCGTCCGCCCGTCCAGGACGCCCTCGAACCCGTCGATGTGATCGGCGTGCAGGTGGGTCAGGATGACCAGCGGCACCCGGTCGATGTCCAGGCGGTCCAGGCAACGGTCCATCACGCTGGCCTCCGGTCCGGTGTCGATGACCACCGCTTCGCCGGGCACCCCGGTGGCGACGACGAAACCGTCGCCCTGGCCCACCTCGCACCCGACGGCGGCCCACCCCGGCGGCGGCCATCCGCCCGAGATCACCGTCACCGGAACGAGGGTCGCGACCGCCAGGAGCACCACTGCCGTCGCGGCGGCCCGCAGCCGCGGCGCCGTCAACGCCAGTGGAACCCCCACCACCAGCACTCCGAGCGCCAGGACGCCCACCGGCTCGGACGTCCACGGCAGCACCGCGTAGGGCCAGCCCGCCACCCAGTGCGCGCAGAAGGCGATCCAGTCGGCCGCCGGTGCCGCGAGCTGGACGACCAGGGATGCCGCGCCGTCCCACCAACCGGTGAGCAGCGCCGCGACCGCTCCGAGGATCAGGGCCACCGGCACCGCGAAGGAGGCGAGCATGTTCGCGGGGAGCGCCCACACCGAGACGCTCCCGCTGAGGCCGGCGATCACCGGCATCGTGCCGAGCTGGGCGACCGCGGGCACGGTGAGCAGGTTGGCCCAGCCGGGAGGCCAGCCACGGCGCTCGAGCCCGGCGGTCCAGCGGGGTGCCACCACCACGATCGCCGCCGTCGCCTGCACGGACAACGCGAAGCCGGCGTCTTCGGCGAGCGCCGGATCGGCCAGGAGCAGGACGACGACGGCAGCGGCCAGAGCCGGCACGGTCGACCGGTTCCGGCCGGCCAGGAGCGCCAGCAGGGTCAGTCCGCCCATCAATGCGGCCCGGAGCACGGACGGGCTCGGCCGCACGACGACGATCAACGCCACGGCGAAGAGCAGCCCGCCCACGGCGGCAGCGCGCGGCCCGAACCGGCGCAGCGCGAGAAGCACGACACCGCACAGGATCACGAAGTGTGAACCCGATACGGCGAGCAGGTGGGTGAGCCCGGTGATCTTGGCGTCCTGGGTCAGGGCCGGGGGAATGCCGGTCCGATCACCGAGCACGATGCCGGGCAGCAGGCCCGCGGCCGCCCCGCCGGTCGTCGAGGCGACAGCGGAGAACCGGGAACGGAAGTCGGCGCCGGCCTGCTGCCACCACGGCGGCGCCGCACGCACCGCCGGCTCCTCGGTGGCCTGTAACGAGACCGTCGGCCAGCTGGTGAACACGTCGGGGCCGAGCCGTCCGGCGACGGACAGCGTCTGGCCCGGAACCGGGGAGCCGACGGAACCGTCCACGAACACCGTGACCGGTACCGGACCGGTGAGCGTCGCCGGACCGGTGGCGATCTCGGTCAGCACACCGCGGATCAGGTACCGCTCCGTACCGCCGGGGCCGGCGTCCAGGCGGACCGGGTCCGACGTGACCTCCACGACCGCGACACCGCGCGTCCCCGTCTCCGACGCGGCGAACGCCGCCGTCGACCGGATCTCAGTGGTACGTAGAACCGTGCCCCCTGCTGCGGCGGCCAGGCAGATGAGTGCCGCCAGTGTCCCCGCGCACCATCGACGCCGCCGGAGGTCCCGGCGCGCCGCCAGGCCGGTGAGCATCAACAGCGCGGCAGCGGCCCCCACGATCGCGACGACGGTGCCGGTGTGCGGGCCCGCCCACAGCGCGACCAGGCACCCCGCCCACACCGTCGCGGCCGCGGGCACCAACCGCAGGTCCAGCGGTGCCGCCGTCTCGTCGTCGGGCAGCCACCGACGGCCCCGTGCACGCCCGCGACCCCGGTCGCGGCTCGCGCCGGGGTCTGCGGGGTTCACCCGACCCTGACCAGCGGCGCCAAGGTGGCGTACCGGGCCGGTCCGATCCCGGTGATCTCGCGGAGGTCGTCGACCCTGGTGAACCCGCCGTTCGCGGTGCGCCAGGCGATGATGTTGCCGGCCATCACCGGTCCGACGCCGGGCAGTGTCTCGAGGGTGGCCTGATCGGCCGTGTTGAGATCGACTGTCGTCGAACCGGTCTCACCCGACGCCTGCACTGCACCGCTGCTGCCGCCTGGAGCGGCGCCGGCGGGCGCCGCGGACCCCGAGCCGGAACGCACACCCTGCCCTGCGCCACCCACCACGATCGAGTCGCCGTCGGCCAGCTTGGCGGCGAGATTGAGGCCGGTGTAGTCGGTCCCGTCGACGACGCCGCCCGCGGCGGCGATGGCATCGGCCACCCTGGCTCCCGGGACGAGGGTGACCACCCCCGGCTGCCGGACACCACCGGTGACCGCGACGACGATCTCGGTCGGGACGGCGGTCGGACCCGAGGCGGCCGGCGTCGACGACCCAGGCGTCGACGTCCCGACCGACGGTGTTCCGTCGCCCTGCGGCGATCCTCCGTCCGACGGCACCTCCGGCTGCGCAGGGGTCGTTCCGTCGGCGGTGACGGCCCGGGGCGTCCCGGCCACCGAATCGGCGCTCCCGACGACCGCGACCGTGGACGGCCCGACCACGGTGCCCCGGCCGGGCACCAGACCGAGGGCCGCTGCGAGCACCGCGGCGACGGCCACGACGGAGATGACGGCACTCCCCCGCCGACCGGGGTCGAGGCGCGGACCGGTGCCGTCGGGTACCCAGCGCTCGCGCCACCGTGCCCACGGCCGGCGGCCGGCGGCCACCAGCCCCGCCCACGGCGGCCCGTCCCGGCGCACGTCGTCCAGTTCGTCGGAATCGCCGTCGTCGGCCTCGACGTCGTAGGCCCCGGCATCGGCATCGGCATCGGCATCGGCACCGGCGCGGAAGCCGGTGGGCGCATCGCCGTCGCGTCGGTGTCCCCGCCGGTGACCCGCCGCCGCCGTCCGGCTGCCGGTACCGCGCGTCGCCGCGCTCCCCGGTGACCGACGGTGCCGGCGCCCCGGGCGCGGCCCGTCGTCACCGGCTCCGTCGTCCGGACCCGGCCAGGGCGCCCGTTCCGCCGGCCCGTCGACCGCCACGGAGTGGGCCACACCGACATCGGAGTCGTCCGCGAAGGAGGGCACCCACCCGCCGGCGTGCAGCGACGGCAGCTCCGGTGGCGACATGACGGCCGGCGCCGCACCGGTGGTCCCGACACCGGACCGGGAGGGCTCCCAGTCCGAACCCGGAAGGGCACGCCGCCGCGCCCGCGACTCCTGCAGCGGGCGCAACCGACGGGTGGGATCCGGATGGTCAGCCATGCGGCGACCCTAGGACGGGGTCCCGAGCCGGGGTCGACGATGACGTCGGGGTGAGGACACGTCGTGCGGTGTGGACACCTCATCGTCGCGTCGAGGGCTCGACCGGCGTGTCGCCGCACACGCCGTCGGTCGTGTCGACGGCGCGGCCGGACCCCACGACCGGATCGTCGACCACCGATCCGGCACCTGAGCCCGGCGAGGACGCACCCGGACCCGCAGCCGCACCGCCCGTCCCGAGGCGGTACCGGGTCCGCGCCACTCCACCGTCAGGCGGGCCGGAACTCCGGACAGCGGCGCACCGGGAGGTCGGGGTACTTCGGCAGCCCGGGGGCCGTGCAGCGCAGGTAGACGGTGCCTCGCGTGGTCGGCCTGACCACCGCCAGCAGGCAGGAGCCGCAGAGCCCCGGTGACACCGGCAGCACAGGTGGATCCGTCATGCCCTCGCCCCGTCACGCCCCTCAGGCGCCGGGGACCTCGTCCTCGTTGCCGGGGATGACCACGCCGCCGAGCCCGGCGTTGTAGGAGTGCAACGACCAGTGGCCGAGGCGCCGGTGCAGGACCACCCAGTGGCAGTTGTTCAGGCCGATCAGCCGGTTCCACATCGAATCCGGTAGTTCCAGCAGGTACCCGGTGAGGCCGACGATGAGCCCACCGTGCGCGACCAGCAACGCGGTCCGGTGCGGGCCCGCGTCGAGCTCCGTCACCACCTCGCTGCCGCGCCGGGCGACCTCCCACCGTGACTCACCGCCCGGCGGCCGGGTGTGGGCCGCGGTCGAGCGCCACTGCTGCCAGAGCTGCGGCCACCCGGACTCGAGCTCGGTACGGGTCAGACTCTCCCATTTCCCGAGGTTCGTCTCCCGCAGGCGCTTGTCGACGGCCACCGGCAGCCCGGTGTGCTGAGCCACCTGCCCCGCCGTCTCGCGGGCGCGGGACAGGTCGGAGGAGACGATGACCTCGGGCCGCAGCGCGGCCACCGACGGTGCCGCGGCCGCCGCCTGCGCCCGCCCGACCGCGTTCAGCGGGATGTCGGTGTGACCCTGCATCCGCAGCTGGACGTTCCAGTCGGTCTGGCCGTGGCGGAGCAGGATCAGCGACTCCAGGGTCACGAATGCCCCAGCGGCACCTCGTCGGTCGACGGCGTCTCACCGGCTTCACCGGCCTCACCGACGGCGGGCACGGTGACGGCCGCGGCACCGGCCGGCGCGAGCAGGTCCTCGGCGGTCATCGCCGGCTGGTCGGGATCGTCGGTGAAGGTGAAGGTGGGGCAGTCCCGCCACAGCCGTTCCAGCGCGTAGAACACCCGCTCCTCGGTGTGCTGGACGTGGACGACGACGTCGACGTAGTCCAACAGGACCCAGCGGCCGTCACGCTGACCCTCCCGCCGGGCCGGCTTGTGACCGGCGGCGCGGAGCTTCTCCTCGACGGCGTCGACGATGGCGCCGACCTGCCGGTCGTTCGCGCCGGAGGCGATCACGAAGCAGTCGGTGATGGCGAGCCGGTCGGACACGTCGATGACGACGATGTTCTGGCCCTGCTTGTCGGCCGCCCCCTGCGCGGCCAGGATGGCCATCTGCCGGGCGGTTTCGGTGGCACTCATGTTGCTCCTCCAGGGACCACGACGGCCGCGCGGTGAACCTGGTGGGTCACCGTCGGGCTGCCGTGGTCGTGTTGCGGTTGTGCGGAAACGGGTTGGTACAGGCGGTGTTTGACGATGTACTGGACGACCCCGTCGGGAACCAGGTACCAGACGGGCATGCCGCGCTCGACACGCGAGCGGCAGTCGGTGGACGAGATGGCCAGCGCGGGCACCTCGATGAGCGTCACCCGTCCCTCGGGCAGCTTGAGCAGATCGAGTTCGGGGAGGGTGTATCCGGGGCGGGTGACCCCGATGAAGTGCGCCAGCGCGAACAGGTCGTCGACGTTCTTCCACGACACGATGGCGGCCAACGCGTCGGCACCGGTGATGAAGAACCACTCGGCGTCGGGCTCGGCCGCCTGCAGGTCGGTGAGGGTGTCGACCGTGTACGTCGGCCCCGGCCGGTCGATGTCCACCCGGGACACCGTGAACTGCGGGTTGGCGGCGGTGGCGATCACCGTCATCAGGTAGCGGTGCTCGGCCGGGCTGACGCCCTTCTTCTGCCAGGGCTGGCCGGTCGGGACGAACACGACCTCGTCGAGGTGGAAGCGGTCGGCGACCTCGCTGGCCGCCACCAGGTGACCGTGGTGGATGGGGTCGAAGGTGCCACCCATGACGCCGATCCGGCGGCGGACGCCGTCGGTACCGGACCGCCGCGGCGCGGCCCCGGTCACGAACTCTCCCGGATCTGGCCGCTGCCGGTGACCACGTACTTGGTGCTGGTCAACTCGGCGAGCCCCATGGGTCCCCGGGCGTGCAGCTTCTGCGTCGAGATGCCGATCTCGGCGCCGAAGCCGAACTGACCGCCGTCGGTGAACGCCGTCGAGGCGTTCACCATCACGGCGGCGGCGTCGACCTCGCGGGTGAATCGCTGGGCGGCGACGAGATCGCCGGTGACGATGGCCTCGGTGTGACCGGTGGAGTGCGCTGCGATGTGGGACAGCGCGCCGTCCAGCGAGTCGACCACGGCGGCGGCGATGTCCATCGAGAGGAATTCGGTGTCCCAGTCGTCCGCGGTGGCCGGGACGGTTCCGTCGGCGAGTGCGGCGACCGCGTCGTCGGCGTGCACGGTGACCCCGGCGCGCTGGAGGGCCCCGATCAGCCGCGGCACCGCGACGGCGGCGACATCGGCGTGGACGAGCAGGGTCTCGGCCGCGTTGCAGACGCTGGTGCGACGGGTCTTGGAGTTCAGCAGGATGGTCTCGGCCATGTCGAGGTCGGCCGCCGCGTCGACGTAGACGTGGACGTTGCCCACCCCGGTCTCGATCACCGGCACCGTCGAGCCCTCGACCACGGCACGGATCAGGCCGGCGCCGCCCCGCGGGATGATGACGTCGACGAGTCCGCGGGCGGTCATCAGGTGCCGCACCGAGGCGCGGTCGACCCCGGGAACCAGCTGCACCGCGTCGTCGGGCAGTCCGGCCGCGGCACCGGCCGCCGACAGGACCGTCACCAGCGCGGCGTTGGAGTGGTACGCCGAACCGGAACCCCGCAACAGCACCGCGTTCCCGGACTTCAGCGCGATCCCCGCGGCGTCGGCGGTGACGTTGGGGCGGGCTTCGTAGATGATGGCGACGACCCCGAGAGGGACGCGTACCTGCTGCAGCGACAACCCGTTGGGCAGCACCGAACCGCGGACCGTGCCGCCGACCGGGTCGGGCAGCGCGACGAGCTCCTCCAGGCCCACGGCCATCGCCTCGACGCGGGCCTTCGTGAGACGGAGCCGGTCGATGAGATTGTCCGGGGTGCCCGCGTTCTCGGCGGCGCGGATGTCGGCGGCGTTGGCCTGCAGGATCTCCGGGGTGTGGGTCCGCAGTGCGGCGGCCATCGCCTGCAGCACGGCGTTCTTCGTCGCGGTCGACAGCAGCGCGACCCGGTGCGAGGCGGCCCGGGCCCGGCGCGCCGCGGCGAGGACGTCCTCGGCCGTCACCGCTTCAGGAGCGGACCTGTCGACCGGTGGCGGGTTCTCCAGGGAGACGGTCACGACGGCTTCCTCCTGAGGGACGGCTCCTGCGGTGGGGCGGCTCATGTGGCGACCAGATCGTCGGCGTGCACGACCTCGCGGCGGTGTTCGGGCGGGAGGTCGCCCAGCGACCGGCCGATGATGCCCGGGAGTTCGGCGGCGTCGTGACCGACGAAACCCCGGGCGACGATCCGGTCGTCCGGACCCAGCAGGTCCACGACGTCACCGGACTCGAAATCGCCGCTGTAGCCGGTGATGCCGGCGGGCAGCAGCGACTTGCGGCGCTGGGTGACCGCGGCGACGGCACCCGCGTCGAGTGAGATGGAGCCGGCCGAGGTGGCGGCGTGGCGCAGCCAGAACAGCCGGGAGGTGGTGCGGCGCGGCGACGCGGCGAACGCGGTGCCGACGACCGGGCCGGTCACCGCCAGGGCGGCGGCCGCGTCGACCGCGGACGCGAGCAGCACCGGGATCCCGGCGCCCGTCGCGGTCAGCGCGGCCGTCAGCTTCGACGCCATCCCGCCGGTACCCACATCGCTGGAAGAATCGGCGATGCGGACGCCGGTCAGGGTCGTGAGGTCGTCGACCTCGGTGATCCGCTCCGACTCCGGGAGCCGCGGATCGCCGGTGTAGAGGGCGTCGACGTCGGACAGCAGCACCAGCGCGTCGGCCCCGACGAGATGGGCGACCAGCGCGGCCAGCCGGTCGTTGTCACCGAAGCGGATCTCGTGGGTCGCGACGGTGTCGTTCTCGTTGACGACGGGCACGACACCGAAGTGCAGCAGCTTGGCCAGGGTGCGCTGGGCGTTGCGGTAGTGCGCGCGGCGGACCACGTCGTCGGAGGTGAGCAGGACCTGTCCGACGGTCGATCCGTACCGGGCGAACGAACCGGCGTACTGCTCGGCGAGCAACTGCTGGCCGACGGCGGCCGCGGCCTGCTGGGTGGCGAGGTCGCGGGGCCGGCGGGAGAGCCCCAGGGGCGCGAGGCCGGCGGCGATGGCACCCGAGGACACCAGGACGACGTGCGACCCGGTCAGCCGACGGGCGGCCAGGGCGTCCACGAGGTGGTCGAGGCGGTCGCGGTCGAGGCCGCCGGCCGAGGTGGTGATGGACGACGAGCCGACCTTGACCACGATGGTCCGGGCGGCGGCGATCGCCGTGCGGGCGGCCGGAACCGGCGCCACCCGCGATGCCGAGGCACCGTCCGTGGCCACCGTCAGATCAGCCGTGCCGCCCACCGTCGACTCACTCCCCCAGCTCTGCCGCGAGCTGCGCGCGCAGGCGGTCGATGTCGGCGTCGTCCAGATCGTCGTCCGCGACCTCCAGGCCGCGGCGCAGCCGGTGCATGGCCTTGCGCTCGGCGGCGCCGACGCGTTCGTTGGTCTCCAGCCGCAGATCGGTGCCGCGCCCGGTGCGGGTCAGCTCCACACCCGCGAGGGTCGTCGGCTCCCAGTCGAAGGTGACCGCACCGATGGTGACCGGCGCGCCGGGCTGCGCACCGAGCTTGGCGAGCTTCTCCTCCACGCCGAGCCGGGCGAGCCGGTCGGCCAGATACCCCACCGCCTCGTCGTTGCTGAAGTCGGTCTGCCGGATCCAGCGCTCGGGGCGGGTGCCGCGGATGATGTAGCCGCCCACCTCCTCGGGGTCGGGCTCGACGCTGAAATGCGTCTCGTCCACGGCCTTGGGCCGCAGCACGATCCGTTCACCTACCTGGGTGGGCCGGTCGGCGCGGTCGGCCTGCACGACCTCGGCCAGGGCGTAGGTCAGCTCGCGGAGCCCCTCGTGGGTGGCCGTGGAGACCTCGTAGACCCGGTAGCCGGCCGCCCGCAGGTCGGGAGCGACCAGCTCGGCGAGCTCGCGGGCCTGGGGGACGTCCATCTTGTTCAGCACGACCAGCCGCGGCTTGGCCTCGAAGTCGGTGGCCAGCGACGGGATGTACTCGGCCAGCTCCTTCTCCAGCGCGGCGATGTCGGACTCCGGATCGCGGCCCGATTCGAACGTCGCGCAGTCCACCACGTGCACCAGCACGGCGCAGCGTTCGATGTGGCGCAGGAACTCCAGGCCGAGACCGCGGCCCTGACTGGCCCCCGGGATCAGGCCCGGGACGTCGGCGATGGTGAAGACCTCGGCACCGGCGGTCACGACACCCAGGTTCGGCTGCAGGGTGGTGAACGGGTAGTCGGCGATCTTGGGCTTCGCCGCGGACAGCACTGAGACCAGCGACGACTTACCGGCCGACGGGAACCCGAGCAGACCCACGTCGGCGACGGACTTCAACTCCAGGACGACGTCGGCGCTTTCACCGGGCTCGCCGAGTAGGGCGAACCCGGGGGCCTTGCGGCTGCGCGACGCCAGCGCGGCGTTGCCGAGCCCACCCCGGCCGCCGTGGGCGGCGACGAACTGCGCCCCGGCACCGACCAGGTCGGCCAGGATCTCGCCGTCCTCGCTGAGCACCACCGTGCCGTCGGGGACCCGCAGCACCAGCGACTCGCCCTGGGCGCCGTTGCGCAGATCGCCCGCGCCGGGCTTGCCACTGCCGGCCTTGGCATGGGGGTGGAAGTGGAAGTCGAGCAGGGTGTGCACGCTCGGGTCGACGACGAGGGTCACGTCACCGCCGTTGCCGCCGTTGCCGCCGTCGGGTCCACCGAGGGGCTTGAACTTCTCGCGGTGCACGGACGCACAACCGTTACCGCCGTCACCGGCCTGCAGGTGCAGAACGGTCCGGTCGACGAATCTGGCCACAGCTGTACTCCTTCACCACGCCCGGCACATCCGGGCGGTACGACCGCACAAACCGAACGAGGGGCGGGATCCGGAGATTCCCGGACCCGCCCCTCGCTAGGGAGTGTGCACGTGGCGGCTGGTCAGGCCTGCGCCGCCACCGGCTCGACGACGTCCGCCGCAGCCGGAATCACGATGTTGACGGTCTTGCGACCGCGCTTGATGCCGAACTCGACCGCGCCCGCGCTGAGCGCGAACAGGGTGTCGTCCTTGCCGATGCCGACACCGACGCCGGGGTGGAACTTGGTGCCGCGCTGACGGACGAGGATCTCGCCCGCGCTCACGACCTGGCCGCCGAAGCGCTTGACGCCCAGCCGCTGAGCATTGGAATCGCGCCCGTTCTTGGAACTGGACGCACCCTTCTTGTGTGCCATGTTTCTCGCCTACCCTCAGCCGACGGTGATGCTGGTAACCCGGACCTTCACCAGCGGCTGGCGGTGGCCCTGCCGCTTGTGGTACCCGGTCTTGTTCTTGAACTTGTGGATGATGATCTTCGGGCCCTTGGTGGCGGCGACGATCTCGCCGGCGACGGAGACCTTGCCGAGCGCGGCGACATCCGCCGTCACGTCGGCGCCGTCCACCACGAGCAGCGCGGGGAGGTCCACCGCGGTGCCGGGCCTGCCGTCGAGCTTCTCGACCTCGATGACATCACCTTCGGCAACCTTGTACTGCTTGCCGCCGGTCTTAACGATCGCGTACATCGCGGCCGCGCCTTCCTAGGAGTCTTACCTTCAGTGCTGAGCGCCGTGGGCGATCAGCTTGATCACGTGTGCTGCCGACCGGTCCGGCCCCGACGACCGCCGAGGGCAACTGGTCACAGTAAAGGCCGCCGAAGTTCCGACGGCCGACAATTCAGAGTACTCGGCCGGACCGGGTCGGAGCAAACCAGCTCGCCCGCATCACACCGCGGGCGGGCCGGCCGGACGGCTGGCCGCCCGCCGACGTCGCGGACGCGCCGCCGGCGCGGGCGCCGGTTCCGGCTGGACCGCAGCGGGCGCCGGAGTCGGGTCGACCGCCGGGTCGGCGTCGGCGGTACCGGCGACGGTGGCCCCGCCCTCACCCGTCGCGGCGGCGGCACCGGTGTCGGCCTCGACGACGGACACAGCGTCGAGGTCGACGTCGGCGTCCGCGTCCGCGTCCGCGTCGACGTCAGGGTCGGCACCGTCGGTCTCGATCCCGTCGGGAACCGGAACCTCCGACATCGCGTCCGCCGGGTCCAGTACCTCGTCGGCGGCGTCCGTCGCCGGGGCGATGTCCAGGGCGGGCAACAGGTCGAGCTGGTCCGCCTCCACCTCGTCGGCACCGGCGTCGACGGTGCTCGGCTCGTCGAGGTCGGTGACGACGGCGTCGTCCGGGCTCACACCCTCGTCGTCGGCGTCGTCCGAGCCGTCGGCGTCGCGCGTCCCGTCGGCACCGCCGGCGTCCTGCTCGGCGCGCTCGCGACGACTCCGTCCGCGGCCGCCGCGGCGGCGGCGGCGCGGAGCGCCACCCTCACGGGTGTCGTCGCCGGCGTCGGCCTGACCGTCCCCGGCGTCGGCCCCTCCGTCGGCGTCCACGGCCGGCAGGAGGGCGGTCAACAGGTCGGGGTCGACCGGGGTCGCGTCGTGTTCGGGAGCGAAGTCGGCCGCCCCCTCCGCCGGCTCGCCGGCGCGACCGTTGAGCTCGGCCAGCAGCGACGACGACAGCTCGTTGACGGGGTCCTCGGCGGTGCGCGCGACGGCGGCGCCGAGCTCCGGCGGCTTCGGGCCGCGGGGATCGCGGCGCGGGGTGGCGACCACCGGCGTGACCGGCTCGACCTCGGCGACGACCTCACGGGCCGGCCGGGCGTTGCCACGGTTGCGGCGACCCGACGAGCGGTCGGCGGGCGCTTCGACGACCTCGGCGGCCGTGGGATCGACCGGCACGTCACGCAGCACGATGCCGCGTCCGTGGCAGTGTGCGCACGGCTCCGAGAAGGCCTCGACCAGACCGGTGCCCATCTTCTTGCGGGTCATCTGGACCAGGCCCAGCGACGTCACCTCGGCGACCTGGTGGCGCGTGCGATCGCGCCCCAGGCACTCGGTGAGCCGACGCAGCACCAGCTCGCGGTTGGACTCCAGGACCATGTCGATGAAGTCCACGACGATGATGCCGCCGATGTCGCGCAGCCGCAGCTGCCGCACGACCTCCTCGGCCGCCTCGAGGTTGTTCTTCGTGACGGTCTCCTCGAGGTTGCCCCCGGACCCGGTGTACTTGCCGGTGTTGACGTCGACGACGGTCATCGCCTCGGTGCGGTCGATGACCAGCGACCCGCCGGACGGCAGGAACACCTTGCGCTCCAGCGCCTTGGCGATCTGCTCGTCGATGCGGTGCGCGGCGAAGACGTCGGTGGCGCCGTCGTAGCGGTGCAACCGCGGCGCGAGTTCCGGGGCGACCGCGTTGACGTAGGACGACAGCGAGTCCCAGATGCCGTGGTCGCTGTCGTCGCCGTCGATGATCAGCTCGCTGATGTCGGAGTTGAACAGGTCACGGATGACCTTGATCAGGGTGTCCGGCTCGCTGTAGAGCTGCTTGGCCTGGGCGCCCTGCGTCTGCTGCGACGCCGCGGCCTGGATCTGCTCCCACTGCGCCTTCAACCGCTCGACGTCGCGGGCCAGCTCCTCCTCGGAGACGCCCTCGGCGGCGGTGCGGATGATGACGCCCGCGTCGTCGGGGACGATGCGGTCGAGGATGCCCTTGAGTCGCTTGCGCTCGGTGTCGGGCAGCTTGCGCGAGATGCCGGTCGCCCCGCCCGCCGGCACGTAGACCAGGAAGCGGCCCGGCAGCGAGATCTGGGTGGTCAGCCGGGCACCCTTGTGTCCGACCGGGTCCTTGGAGACCTGCACCAGCACGGTGTCGCCGCTGCTCAGCGCGGACTCGATGCGGCGGGACTTGCCGGCCAGGCCGGCGGCCTCCCAGTTCACCTCACCGGCGTACAGCACGGCGTTGCGGCCCTTGCCGATGTCGACGAAGGCGGCCTCCATCGACGGCAGCACGTTCTGCACGCGGCCCAGGTAGACGTTGCCGATCATCGACGCCGACCCGGCGCGGGAGACGAAGTGCTCGACGAGCACGTTGTCCTCCAGCACCGCGACCTGGGTGAGGTCGTTGCGCTGCCGGACGGCCATCACCCGGTGCACGGACTCACGGCGCGCCAGGAACTCGGCCTCGGTGAGGATCTGCGGCCGGCGGCGCGTCTGCAGGGAGTCCCGGCGGCGCTGCCGCTTGGCCTCGAGACGGGTCGAGCCGCGGACGCCCTGCACCTCGGACTCGGCGCTGCGGGCCTCCCGCGTGTCGCGGACGTGGACCACGGTGTCGGCGGGGTCGTCGGGCCGGCCGGCGTCGTCGGAGCCGCCGCGACGGCGACGCCGGCGGCGGCGCGAGGAACCGGAACCGGCGGTGTCGCCGTCCTGGTCGCCCTCGCTGTCGTCCTCGTTCTCCTCGTCGTCGGTGCGGGCACCGTCGGCCCCGTCGGTCCCACGGGCACCGTCGGCGTCGTCGACGCCCTCGCCACCGTCGGACGCGGCACGGTCCCCACCGCGACCGCCACGACGACGACGGCGACGGCCACTCCGCGTACCGCCGGCGTCGCCGCCGTCGGCGTCGCCGGTCTCGCTCTGGTCGGCGTCGTCCTCGTCCTCGTCGGTGTCCGCACCGTCGGAATCGGCACTGTCGGAGTCGGTGGTGGAGTCACCGGCCGGCACGACGTCGGCAGGGGTCACAGCACCGTCGAGATCGGACTCGGCGGTGTCGTCGGCGTCATCGGTCTCGGCGGTGTCCTGGGCGCGGTCGCCGGTGCGGCTGCGACCACGGCGACCGCGACGGCGGCGGCCCCGGCCACCTTCCTCGCGCGCGTCGTCGTCGGCGGGCTCACCGGCGTCGGAGGCATCCGCTGTCTCCGACACCGTCACCGGAGCCGGCTCGGTGGTGTCGTCGGCCGGAGCGGACATCGCGCGCAGAGCCTGGACGGCGACGTCGCGGGCGAGCACGGAATTCGGGGACTTGGCCACCACCCCCTGCTCGGTGAGCAGCGCGATCAGCGTCTTGGCGCTGACGCCGGCCCGCTTGGCCAGCTCGTGGACGCGCATCCGGGTGGGCAGGTCGGCGTACAGGGCGTCATCGGACGCGGCGGTCTCGGCGTCGGGAGCCGCGGGTGTCGCGGGGACGGTCGCGGCGGCCCGCGGAGCCTCGGCAACCGGAGCGGCCTCGGCCACCGGAGCGGGGTCGACCGCAGCGGGCGCGGCGACCGACGGGGGCGCCGCAGGCCGGGAAGCCCGACGCCGCGCGGGACGGGCGGGTGCGGCGGCCACGTCCGGCTCGGCGAACAGCGGCGCCCAGGGGGCGGGTTCCACGGCCACAGGTGCGGCCACGGCCTCGGCGGCGGGCGGAGCCTCGGCGTCGGCGACCGCGATCGCGTCGGCGACGACGGCTTCCACCGCGTCGACGCTGTCGACGGGTCCGGCGGCGGGGGTCGCCGGGGCGGGGTCGATCGTGACGACCAGCCGGCCGCTGGCGTGCAGCGCGGTCAACGCCGCCCGGGCGGCTGCCGCGTCGACCGACGCGGACGACGAGGTGAGGGTGGCGCCGTTCTCGGTGAGCGCCTGGAGCAGCAGCCGGGAGGCGACACCGAAGCGCTTGGCGACCTCGTGCACCCGCGACCTCGCGGGAAGCGCGTCGAGTTGAGCGGCCAGCGCGGCGTCGGCACTACCGGTGGCGGAAAAATCGGTCATTGAAGTTGTCCCTCCCGGGTCACCGGGCGCGATCCCCGCAGGGTGCGCCGCTCGGTGACCTCGGATCAGCTATGTCCGCAGTGCACGCACTGCGGGAAGTCTCGTGGTGTGGGTGCGGCCGATCAGCTCCAGGCACCGAGCACCCGAGGAGTCTCACTCGCCTCGTGCATCGTCGTGCCTCGCACCGACCTGGCCTGGCGGCCGTCCGGAGATCCGGGATCAGCTGCCGAGGCCAGTATCCCACAGACCGGCGTCGGCCCCGGCCGGGACACGGCTGCGGGCGTCCGTCACCGGCACCGGCGTCGTCGCGGACCTCAGGTCCGCCGCCGGTGGTGACGCGTCAGGTCGACAGGCCCGCGGCTCGGTCAGACCCCGCGGCACCCTGCGGACCCTCGGCATCAGGCGGACCCGCGACATCCCGGAGACCGGCGGCATGAGGCCGACCCGCGGCAGCAGGCAGACCCGCGGCACCCCGGAGACCGGCGGCACCCTGCGGACCCGCGGCATCAGGCACGCCCGCGGCACCCCGAAGACCGGCGGCACCATGCGGACCCGCGGCATCAGGCAGAGCCACGGCACCCCGAAGACCGGCGGCACCCTGCCAACCCGCGGCATCAAGCACGCCCGCGGCACCCCGAAGACCGGCGGCACCCTGCCGACCCGCGGCATCAAGCACGCCCGCGGCACCCCGAAGACCGGCGGCACCATGCCGACCCGAGCCGTCAGGCAGACCCGCGGCACCCTGCGGACCCGCGGCACCCTTGAGAGGCGCGGCACGATGCGGTTCGGGGCGCCGCGCAGACACGCGAGCCGGGTTGCGGATCCGGCGCGCCCCTCCCGCGACGCACGACCGGCCCGCCGTCCGGCGCCGCGTGCGCCACCCCGGCACCGGAGGCCCGACGACCGCCGGGACGGCACACCGACTCAGCCGGCCAGCACCCGCCGGTAGCGGACCTCGTCGAAGGAGCTGCCGTCGGCCAACCGCACCGCGTCGGGCAACCGGCCGTACTCCACGAACCCGGTCGCCCGGTAGAAGGCGTGCAGCTCCTCGCGGTCGCGCGCCCCCAGCAGCAGCGTGTCGACCCCGATCTCGGAGGCCAACCGGGCGATCTCCAACACCAACCGGCGCCCGAGACCGGAGCCCTGCCGGTCCGGGTCCACCATCAACGAGACGACCTCGCCGAGATGCCGCTGGATCTTCGACGGCCGGCGCACCAGGAAGGCGACGCCGACCAGGTCGTTGCCCGCGGTGAGCACGACCGCGTGCCGGGTACCGGCCCGCAGTCCGTTGATCGCCTCGGTCACCGCGGGGGCGATCTCACTCCGCGGCGTCCCGGGTTCGAACCCGACGGCGCCGTCGGCGTCGGACACCCGCTGCCAGAGCGTGAGCAGGGCGGCCGCGAGGTGGTTGTCGGCGGCGAGTGTGGTGGTGCGCTCCCCGACCGGGGCCGGGCGCGCGCCCGGCCCCACCCGGCGGGCGACGATCTCGCCGTCCGGGCGGGGCGCGGTGTCGGCGTCGACGACGGCGCCGTTGACGAAGGAGTCGTCGGGGGCGCTCACAGGTTCGGGAACCAGAGGCCGATCTCGCGCGCTGCGGACTCGGGCGAGTCGGAGCCGTGCACGATGTTGAACTGGACCTCCAGCGCGAAGTCACCGCGGATGGTCCCCGGGGTGGCCTTCTCGACGGGGTCGGTGCCGCCGGCGAGCTGGCGGAAGGCGCTGATGGCGCGCGGCCCCTCGACGACGGCGGCGACCAGCGGGCCGCCGGTGATGAAGTCGACCAGCCCGGCGTAGAAGGGCTTGCCCTCGTGCTCGGCGTAGTGCGCCTGGGCGACCTCGGCGGGAGCGACGCGGTACTCCAGGGCGGCCAGTGACAGGCCCTTGCGCTCGATGCGGCCGAGGACCTCGCCGACCAGGCCGCGGGCGACGCCGTCGGGCTTCACCAGGACGAGCGTGCGCTCGATGTCAGGCACGGTGGACTTCCCCTCTGTCGTGACCGCGCCGGTGCAGCGCTGACGCGGTCGGTGGCGGTGCGGTGGTGGTGCCGGGACCCGGCCGTGCGGCGGGGCTCCGGCGAGTGAACATACCAACCGGGCCGGAAGGGGCCCTCCCGTCAGACGGCGGCGGGCCCCGGAGGCGGCGGCTGCTGCTGCTGGCTGGGGAGCACCCCGGCCGCGGCGCGCCGCCGGTATTCGTTGCGGAAGTGCAGCAGCGTCCACCACGCGATCGCGAAGATGACGCCCATGATGCCGAGGGCACCGGTGATGAACCAGCACAGCACGGCGACGACCTGCAGCCCGATGATCACCGGGACGATCCACGGCTTCGTGACGAACGCGCACGACGCGATCAGCGCGAACGCCAGACCGAGGATGACGATGAGTTCCCAGGGTGCGAGGTCACGGCCGCTGGAGGCGACCGGCAGCCCCAGCAGCACGGTGATGCTCTGCAGCAGCAGCGCCCCCGACATCACCCCGCGGAAGCCGCGCTCGGGGTCGGCGCGGCGCGGCGGCTTGTCGGCGGCGTCCGGATCGATCACTGCGGCACCCGCCCGACGAGTTCACGGACATCGCCGGCGGTCACCACCGAGCCGGTGACGAGCACCCCGGCTCCCGGCCCGACCTGGTCGTCGTCGGATCCCGAGCGGGCCGCGGCGAGTTCCCGGGCCAGGTTCAGTGCCGCCGGCAGCGTCGCCGCGACGTGCACCTTCTCCTCGCCGAAGACGCCGGTGGCGAGCTCGGTGAGGTCGGCGACGGGCATCGTCCGGGGCGAGGAGTTCTCGGTCACGACGACCTCGTCGAAGGTGTCGGCCAGGGCGGTGAGGATGCCGGCGGCGTCCTTGTCGGCCATCACGGCGACCACGCCGACGAGGTGCGAGAACGCGAACTCGTCGGCCAGCGCGGTGGCCAGCGCCGTGGCACCGTGCGGGTTGTGCGCGGCGTCGACCAGGATCGTCGGCGTGGTGCCGATCCGCTCCAACCGGCCCGGGGAGGCGACGGCGGCGAAGGCGTCCTGTACGGCGGTGACGTCGAGCTGCTTGTCCCGGCCGGCGCCGAAGAACGCCTCGACGGCGGCGAGCGCGAGCGCGGCGTTCTCGGCCTGGTGCGGGCCGTGCAGCGGCAGGAAGATGTCGTCGTACACCCCGCCCAGACCCTGCAGCGACAGCCGCTGCCCGCCGACGGCGACGCGGCGGCCGAGCACCGCGAACTCGCTGCCGTAGCGGGCGATGGTGGCGTCGACCTCCAGCGCGCGGGCCAGGATCACCTTCATCGCCTCGGGCGGCTGGGCACCGATGACGACGGTCGCCCCGTCCTTGATGATGCCGGCCTTCTCGGCGGCGATCGCGGCGATGGTGTCGCCGAGGTACTCGGTGTGGTCCAGCCCGATCGGGGTGATGGCGGCAACCTGGGCGGTGGCGACGTTGGTGGAGTCCCACCGGCCACCCAGGCCGACCTCGATGACCCCGACGTCGACCGGGGCGTCGGCGAAGGCCGCGTAGGCCATCGCGGTCAGCACCTCGAACTTGCTCAGCGCGACGCCGCCCGCCGCCTGCTGCGCGGCGTCCACCAGGTCGACGAACGGCGCCACGTCGCCGTACGCCCGGACGTAGGCGTCCGGGCTCACCGGGGCGCCGTCGATGCTGATGCGTTCGGTGACCGACTGCAGGTGCGGCGAGGTGAACCGGCCGGTGCGCATCCCGATGCGGGTGAGCAGGGCGTCGATCATCCGGGCGGTCGAGGTCTTGCCGTTGGTGCCGGCGACCTGGATCACCGGGTACGCCGCCTCGGGGTGGCCGAGGGCGTCGACGAGGGCCGCGATGCGGTCCAGCGTCGGGTCGATCGTCTTCTCCGGCCAGCGCCGGTTCAGCAGGTCCTCGACCCCGTCCAGGGTCAGGCCGCCGTCGGCGTCGGTCAGTTGATCGGTCTGATCGTCGAGATCGGCGGTGGCACCGGCGATCTCACCGGTGGGGTCGGGTTCGGTGATGGCCTCGCGGGCGGCCGCGGCCAGCTCGGACCGGCTGGGTCCGGTCGCGTCGAAGTCCTCCCACATGGCGTCGTCGGCGGCGGCCGGCTCCTGGCCGTCGTCGCCCTCGCGCCAGGCGTCGTCCCGGTCGTCGTCGTGCGGCCCGCGGTCGCTCATCGGGCACCGTCCAGCGTCTGCAGCCGGGCGGTGATGCGTTCGATGTCGGCCTCGGCGCGGGCCAGCCGGTCGCGGATCTTGTCCACCACCGCCACCGGCGCCTTGCCGACGAACGCCTCGTTGCCGAGCTTCGTCGACGCCTCACCTACCTCCTTCTCGGCGGCGGCGAGGTCCTTGGCGAGCCGGGCCTTCTCGGCGGCCACGTCGACCGTCCCCGAGGTGTCCAGTTCCACACCCGCCGAGCGGATCCCCAGACCCACCTGCACGCTCACCGAGGCGGTGAAGTCGTCGCCGGGGGCGGCGAGCCGCGCCACCGACCGGATGACCTGCTCCAGCGGGGCGAGATCGGCGGCCTCCAGTCCGGTGATGACCGCGGGGACCTTGGCGGACGGCTTCAGCCCCTGGTCGGCCCGGAAGCGGCGGACCTCGGTGACGAACTGCTGGGCGTCGGCGACGCGGCGGGCCGTGCGCGCGACCGTCTCCGGGTCGGCGACCGGGGCCACGGTCGGCCAGTCGGCGATGACCAGCGACTCACCTCCGGTCAGCGAGGTCCAGAGCGTCTCGGTGACGAACGGGACGAACGGGTGCAGCAACCGCAGCACCGTGTCCAGCGCGTGGCCCAGCACCTCGCGGGTCTTCTCCGCCCGCTCCGGGGCGCCGTAGATGGCGTCCTTGGCGAACTCCAGGTACCAGTCACAGAGCTCGTCCCACACGAAGTGGTAGAGGCCCTCGGCAGCCTTGGCGATCTGGAAGTCGGCGAGCAGGTCGGTGGTGGCGGACACCGTCTCGCCGAGCCGGTCCAGGATCCACGCGTCGACGTCCTCGAGGGACTCCCGGTCGATCGGGGCGGTCGGCACGCGGGCGCCGGTCATCAGCGCGAACCGGGTCGCGTTGAACAGCTTGGAGCAGAAGTTCCGCGATCCGGCGACCCAGTCCGCCGAAGTGGCCAGGTCCGCGCCCGGGTTGGCGCCGCGGGCCAGCGTCAGCCGCACCGCGTCGGCGCCGTACTCCTCGATCCAGGCCATCGGGTCGATGACGTTGCCGCGTGACTTGCTCATCTTGCGACCGCGCTCGTCACGGACCATGCCGTGCAGCGCCACGACGTCGAAGGGAGCCGCGGGATTGCCCTCGGCGTCCTTCATCGCGTAGAGGCCCAGCATCATCATCCGGGCGACCCAGAAGAACAGGATGTCGTAACCGGTGACCAGCACCGACGTCGGGTAGAACGCCTTGAGGGTCTCCGTCTCGTCCGGCCAGCCCATGGTGGAGAACGGCCACAGACCCGAGGAGAACCAGGTGTCCAGCACGTCCGGGTCCTGGGTCCAGCCCGCGCCCGGCGGCGTCTCGTCCGGCCCGACGCAACGGACCTCACCGTCGGGGCCGTACCAGACCGGGATGCGGTGACCCCACCAGAGCTGGCGCGAGATCGTCCAGTCGTGCATGTTGTCGACCCACTCGAAGTACCGGGCGGCGAGCTCCGGCGGGTGGATCCTCGTGCGGCCGTCCCGGACGGCGTCGCCGGCGGCGGTCGCGAGCGGGCCGACCTTGACGAACCACTGCACCGACAGCCGCGGCTCGACGACGTCGTCGGAGCGGGAGCAGTGCCCGACCGCGTGCAGGTACGGGATCTTCTCGGCCACCACCCGGCCTTGACGGCGCAGCTCCTCCTTCACCGCGGCGCGGGCCTCGAAGCGGTCCATGCCGTCGAAGGCGGTACCGGTGCCGGTGATGTGCGCGGTCAGGTCCAGGATCGTGACGGCCGGCAGATCGTGGCGGCGGCCGATCTCGAAGTCGTTGGGATCGTGCGCCGGGGTGACCTTGACGGCGCCGGTGCCGAACGACGGGTCGACGTGGTCGTCGGCGACGACGGGGATCTCCCGGCCGACGATGGGCAGGGTGACGGTGGTGCCGACGAGGTGGCGGTAGCGCTCGTCGTCCGGGTGCACGGCGATGGCCGTGTCGCCGAGCATGGTCTCGACGCGGGTGGTCGCGACGACGACACTGCGGTCGCCGTCCCCGTACCGCAGCGACACCAGTTCGCCGGCGTCCTCGGAGTGCTCCACCTCGATGTCGCTCAGTGCGGTCTGACAGCCGGGGCACCAGTGGGTGATGCGGTTGGCCCGGTAGATCAGGCCGTCGTCGTAGAGCCGCTTGAAGATGGTGGTGACGGCCCGTGACAGCCCGTCGTCCAGGGTGAACCGCTCGCGGGACCAGTCGACGGAGTCACCCAGCCGCCGCATCTGGCCCAGGATCATCCCGCCGGACTCGGCCTTCCAGTCCCACACCTTCTGCACGAACTGCTCGCGCCCGATGTCGTGCCGGGTCTTGCCGTCGACGGCCAGCTTCTTCTCGACGACGTTCTGGGTGGCGATGCCGGCGTGGTCCATGCCGGGCAGCCACAGCGTCTCGTCGCCGCTCATCCGGTGCCATCGGCTGAGGATGTCCATGATGGTGTGGTCGAGGGCGTGGCCGATGTGCAGGCTGCCGGTGACGTTCGGCGGCGGCAGCACGATCGAGAACGGCTTCTTCTCCCCCGACAGCACCCGCGCGGGGTCGGCGGTGAAGTAGCCGGCCGCCTCCCAACGCTGGTAGGTGGCCACCTCGACGGCCGCCGGGTCGTACTGGCTGGGCAGATCAGGGGTTGCAGCGGCGGAGGCAGTCACCCGGCCAGTTTAGGTGGCCGCCGCGCGCCCCCCGCCCGGCGGCGGCTCCGCGCGCTGCGCCGAGAGCGGACGGACCCGGCGCGACGCGGACCCCTCACCGGGGCGGGCCGGCCAGCACCCGCTCCCGCAGTGCGGCGACCGGGTCGTCGGTGGGAGCGGCCGCCCAGTCGGCGTCGAGCCACCACGTCGCCCCCACCTCGGCGTACCGGGCCGCCTCCTCGACGGTCCGGTCGCGGTCGCGGAGGTCGGCGGTGCCTTCGGCCACGATGTCGTAGGGGCCGGTCAGCCCCAGCTCCGCGCGGAGCGACAGCACCTCGTCGGTCACCGCCGCCCACCGGGCGTAGTCCTGCCGGGCCTCGCCCGGACCGCCGTCGCCCGGGAAGTTCGGCAGCAGCCCGTCGCACCGGGCGGCGCGCCGCATCGACTTGCGGGCGCCGGCCAGACCCACGCACCAGGTGGGGATGCGCGGTCGGGAGACGATCGGAGGCGGCACCATCGCCTCCGGCGGGCGGACGGTGTAGTGCTTCCCCTCGTAGCTGAACGGCTGACCGCCCCACAGGCCGAACAGCACGTCGAGGCCCTCGTCCATCAGCTCGGCCCGCACGGCCCGTCCCTGGTCGGGTTCGAAGGCAGTCCAGTGCTGCATCACCGCCCCGAGCCCGACGCCCAGGATGACCCGGCCGCCGGACAGCCGGTCGAGGGTGCCGGTGACCGATGCCAGGTCCCACGGTTTCCAGCGGGGCAACGGCGTGAGCATGGTGCCGAGCCGGAGGGTGGACGTCCGCATGGCGGCGGCGGTCAGCGCGATCCAGGCGTGGACGCCGAACACCGGCTCCCAGCCGAACACCGCGTCCCAGCCGGCGTCCTCGGCGGCCTCGGCGAGTTCGGCCACGTCGGCGGCGTCGCCGCAGGTCAGGATGATGCCGTAGTGCACGGGACCTCCCAGGGGCGGTCCGGTGGTCCGTTCCACCGGTGTCGCGACGAACCTACGACGGCCCACCGACAGTGACGTCGGGACGGATCCGACGGCGGGGACCGGCCCGGACCGCGGTCAGAACGCGGCGACGGTGTCCGGTGCCCGCTCGGCCCGGCTGAGCGCCCGGACCAGCGGCAGCGCCCCGTGCCGGCGGACGGCCAGCCGGGTCAGCAGCCCGATCACCGGCTCGGTGACCTCGGCCGGCGACGCCGGGGTCGGCACCCCGACGCTGACCGCGAGGTCGTCGACGTGGACGACGATCTCCATCATCCGGGTCAGCAGGAAGTCGTCCAGCGTGAGCACCCGGTCCGCCCAGGGCAGCCGCACCGTCCGGTCGGCGGGCGCCGCGGCGAACGCCGCTCCGAGGCCACCGGCCAGGGCCGCCACGTCGGCCGCCAGCGTGGCCGGCCCCTGCTGGGCGTGGCGCTCACCGCTCTCGCGGGCGAACACGTTCGGCTCGTCGTCGACGGCGGCACCGATCCAGGCCGCGGCGGCGTAGTGGTCGTCCAGCGTCTCGACCGGACCCGCCGGTGCCGGCGCCTCCAGCAACTGCGACACGTAGCGCACCTGCAGCCCCAGGTGCCCGGCCAGCCCGGAGACCCGGTAGGCGGGCAGCGCACTGGGCTCGGCCCAGTGCCGGGCGACCGCGGGTTCGGCGAGCAATCGCGCGGCCGTGCCGGCGGCGAGGAGGAACGCGTCACGGAGGGTGTCGGGCACGGGAGGGCTCCTGTCGGGTCCGGCGCGCCCGTCACGGAGTCCTGCTCAGTAGGAGCGCGGCAACTTCAGGCTGTGCTGGGCCACGTAGTTGAGCAGCATCTCCGCGTTGACCGGGGCGATCCGCAGCAACCGGGCCATACCGTACAGCGGCATCAGGCCGTACTCGACGGTGAGGCCGTTGCCGCCGTGGGTCTGGATCGCGGCGTCGACAGCGGCCGCGGCGGCCTCGGCGGCGGCGTACTTGGCCTCGTTGGACTCGATCGCGGCGGGCCGCCCGTCGTCGTGCAACCAGGCGGCCTTGGTCATCATCAGCTGGGCGAGGTCCAGACCGATGCGGGCGCGGGCCAGCGGGTGCGACACCCCCTGGTGGGCGCCGATCGGCGCGCCGTCCCACACCGTGCGGGTCCGGGCGTAGTCGGCGGCCCGCTCGAGGGCGTACCGTCCGAGCCCCACGCACAGCGCCGCCGCGGCGATCCGCTCGGGGTTGAGGCCGTCGAACAGCGGCCGGGTCCCCGACTCCGGGGTGCCGATCATCGCGGTCGCCGGAACCCGTACGTCGTCGTAGAACACGGTGAACTGCCGGTCCGGGATCTGGGCGGCCATGTCGATGCGCTGCCAGCTCAACCCGGCCGCGTCGGTGGGTACCAGGAACATCGCCAGCCGCGCCTTGCCGGTCTGCTCGTCGACCCCGGTGCGGGCCACCGTGATCACCGCAGCCGCGCCGTCGATGCCGGAGATGTAGTACTTCGAGCCATTGATCACCCAGTCGTCACCGTCCCGGCGCGCGACCGTGGCGACCCGGTGGGAGTTGGAGCCGGCGTCCGGTTCGGTGATGGCGAAGGCGACCACCGTGTGCCCGTCGGCGAGCCGGGTCAGCCAGGTCCGGCGCTGCTCGGCGGATCCGTGCCGCTTCAGCACCTCGACGGCGATCGCGCCGGAGACCAGCAACAGCAGCAACGGCGACCCGGCGGCCGCGGCCTCCTCTGCCACGATGGCCAGTTCGGTCATCCCCGCCCCGCCACCGCCGTACTCGGTCGGCACGTTGATGCCGATGAAGCCGTTGTCGGCCAGCTCCTTCCACAGCGCCTCCTGCGGATCACCGCGGCGGCCGTGGTCGGCGTAGTCCGCTCCGCCGTAACGGGCGGCGATCTGGTGCACGACCGCCCTCAGCTCGGCGTGCTCGGCGGTCTCGGTGAAGTCGGTCATCGGCACCCCTGCCTCGTCGGTGCCCGGGGATCGCCCGGACCCTGCGGATCGGAACGGGCGGTGCGCCGACGCCGGTTGAGCGGGCCGCGCCGCCCACCGTCCAGCATGCCCCCGTTCCGGGCCGCACGGCAGGGCGATCGCCGGAACGCCTCCAGGACCAGGGCGCCACCACCGTCCCGGTAGCGTGGCCGCGGAAGAGGAGGCCGAGTGAGCACCGAACTGACGCCGTTCGCCGAGATCGACGCGCCCCGGGTCGGTCCCGACGCGGCGACGCCGCTGGCGGATCCCGCGCTGGGCCGACTGGTGATGGTGGCCGCGTGGTGCGGCGCGCGCCAGGACGCCACCGGACCCTTCCGCCGCCCCCGGGTGGTGCTGGTCGGCCCGGAGGACACCACGACGGCCGACGTCCTGGCGACGACGTCCCTCGCCGCGCTGTACGGGATCGGGGTGACCCGGCTGGACCCGCACCGCACCGCCGACGTCGACCCCTCCGACGCCGGCGACGACGAGCCGGCCGCGAACGGCAGGGCCGGCGGGGCCGGCGCCGCGGCCGATCCCCGGGACGCGCTGCCGCCGGCCGCCGCCGTCGCCGCGGTGGACCGCGGTCGCCGCCTCGCCGACGCCGAGATCGACGCCGGTGCCGATCTCGTCGTACCCGGTCTGGCCGGCGGCGACCACGGGACCGCCCTCGGCGTGCTCACCGCGGTGCTGACCGGGCTGGAGCCCGTGGCCGCGGTGACGGTGCCGGACACCGATCCGGTGACCTGGGGGGCGGCGGTCACGGACCTCCGGGACACCCTGTTCCGGCTACGGGACCGCGACCGCGACGTGGTGTCGCTGATCGCCGCGGTCGGCGGGGCCGAGCTCGGTGCGTTGGCCGGACTCGTCGCCCAGGCCGCGGTCCGCCGGACCCCGGTCCTGCTGGACGGGCTGCCGGCGACGATCGCCGCGGTGCTCGCGCACCGGCTCGCGCCCGGCGCCGACGCCTGGCTCATCGCCGCGGGTCAGGCCCCCGACCGTCCCGGCCGGCGTCTGCAGGACATGCTCGGGCTGCCGGTCGTCGCGGCTCTGGAGACCTCTTCGGCGGCCGCCGCCGGCGCGGTCCTGGTGCTCCCGCTGATCCAGGCGGCCCTCACGGTCGGGGAGGACCGCGCCGCCGCCGTCGAGGACGACGTCGTCGCCGCAGCGGACCTCGGCGACGCGGCGTCCGACGCCGGCTCCCCCGCCGCGCCGGACGTCGTCGCCGTCGACTGACGCCTCGGTGCACGACCGGGCCACGGTGTCAGTGCAGGCGCCAGTCCACCGGGTCGGCGCCCATCCCGACGAGCAGCTCGTTGGCCCGCGAGAACGGCCGGGAGCCGAAGAAGCCGCGCGCGGCGGACAACGGCGACGGATGCACGCTCTTCAGGTGCGGCACCGACCGGAGCATCGGGATCAGGCTCTGGGCGTCCTTGCCCCAGAGGATCGCCACCAGTGGGCCGCCGCGGTCGACCAGCGCCCGGATCGCCGCCTCGGTGAACGCCTCCCACCCCTTGCCGCGGTGCGACGCCGGTTCGCCGGGTCGCACGGTCAGCACCCGGTTCAGCAGCAGCACCCCCTGGTCCGACCACGCACCGAGGTCGCCGTGCGGCGCCGGCGGGATGTCCAGGTCGGACGCCAGCTCGGTGTAGATGTTGGCCAGCGACCGCGGAACAGGCCGGACGGAGCGCTCGACGGAGAACGACAGTCCGACCGGATGACCGGGTGTCGGGTACGGGTCCTGTCCGACGACGAGCACACGGACCCCGGCCAGCGGGCGCTCGAACGCCCGCAGGATCTGCGGCGCCGCGGGCAGGTAGGTGCGTCCCGCCGCCACCTCGGCGCGGAGGAACTCGCCCATCCCGTGCAGCCGGTCGGCCACCGGGGCGAGTGCGGCGGCCCAGCCGGCGTCCATGGTGTCGGGCAGCGCGGCCGCGGTCACCGGAAGTGGTCCCAGCCGCCGGCACCCTCGTAGGCCGAGCCGTCCACGGTGACCCCGGAGCCCTCCCCGACACGGCCGATGGGCTCCCAGGGGGCGGGCAGCGCGGTGTCCGCCGGGAAGGTCGCCACCAGCGCGTGATCGTCCCCGCCGGTGAGCACCCAGGTCAGCGGGTCCTTGCCCAACGCGGCCGCGACCTCGACCAACCGGGGGTTGAGATCCAGCGCGGTGGAACGGATGTCGATGGCCACCCCGGAGGCTTCGGCGATGTGACCGACGTCGGCGACGAGCCCGTCGGAGACGTCGATCATCGCGGTGGCGCCGAGGGCCGCCGCGACCGGACCGGCGGCCAGCGGCGGCTGCGGCTCGCGGTAGGCGTTGACCATCGACGCCGGCGACCGGAAGCCCCGGGACAGCACCGCCAGGCCCGCCGCCGCCCAGCCCACGCGGCCGGCCAGCGCGAGCAGGTCACCCGGACGGGCCCCGGACCGCACCACCGGACGGGCTCCGCGGAGGTCACCGAGCACGGTGACGGAGACGGTCAGCACCTCCGATCGGGTCAGGTCTCCCCCGACGACCCCGGCGCCGATCTCGGCGGCGACGGCGTGCAGCCCCCGCCCGATGCCGAGGACGACGTCCCCGGAGGTGTCGGCGGGGACGCACAGCCCGACCACGAACGCCGTCGGGACCGCGCCCATCGCGGCGATGTCGGCCACCGAGGCCAGCGCCGCCCGCCGGCCGATCTGTTCCGGGGTGGCCCAGTCGCTGCGGAAGTGCACCCCGTCGACCAGCACGTCGGTGCTCACGACCACCCGGCCGTCGGGTGCGGCGACCAGGGCGGCGTCGTCGCCGGGGCCGAGCAGGGTGCCGGGGGGCTGCTGCTGACCCGCGGTGATCGCCGCGATGAGACCGAATTCGCCGGCTCCGGGCGTGCCGGCGCCGGCAGCCGGGGTGGCGGGACGACTGGTCGGGGTGGTGATGGCGGCCTCCGGGGCACAGGGGGAACGGCCCGGTGGTGCACTCCCGGGCCGCCGCGAGCAGGCTCCATGGTGCCCGACGCCAACCCGATAAGGTGTGTGCCGGGTGCTGACGGTGCCGCGAGTCGTCGCTTCCACGACCCTCGCCGGCACCGCCGTCATCCGTGGATCCGACGACCATCCCGATGACGCCGCTCGGCGTCCACACAGGCAGGGCCGCACCGCGGGTGCGGCGGAAACAGGGGCTCACCGTGGTGCAGGCATTCATCCTGATCCAGACCGAGGTCGGGCAGGCCGCCTCGGTCGCTCAGGCCATCGCCGAACTCCCCGGGGTGACCAGCGCCGAGGACGTCACCGGCCCCTACGACGTCATCGTCCGCGCCGAGTCCGAGACCGTCGACGACCTGGGCAAGCTGGTCGTCGCGCGGGTGCAGGGCGTGCCCGGGATCACCCGCACGCTGACCTGCCCGGTGGTCCACCTCTGAGCACCGGCGCCCCCGGGCCCGCCGACCGCACCGCAGGCACCGACGCCGTGCCGGACGCGCCCACGCCCCGCACGACGGACGCGTCCACGCCCGACGCCGTGTCGGACGCGTCCACGCCCCACGCGACGGATACCGGCACGCCGGACCCCGTGCCGGACGCGTCCACGCCCCGCACGACGGACGCGTCCACGCCCGACGCCGTGCCGGACGCGTCCACGCCCCACGCGACGGATACCGGCACGCCCGACCCCGCAGCGCGGTTCCGACCGTCCGGCTGGCGACTGGTCCTGGCCATCGCACTGCCCATCGTGGCCGTCGCGGTGATCGTGGTGCTCGCCGACCGGGTGCGCGCCGCGTCCGCCCCGGACCCGGACGCCGCCCTCGCCGTGCCCGTGGTCCTGCAGACCGGGTCGACCTCGGCCGGGTGCAGCGCCCTGGACGCCCGCCTGCCCGACAGCCTGGACGACCGCGCGCGACGCACCCTGGTGGTGTCCGAGCCCGGCGTCGCCGCCTGGGGCAGCCCGCCCGCGGTGTTGCGCTGCGGGATCACCGACCCGGCCGAACTGACCTGCTCGGCGCAGCTGACGGTTCTCAACGGGGTGGCCTGGCTGCCGCTGACCGGGGACGACGCGACCACCTACGTGGCCGTCGACCGTGCCCAGCGGATCGCGCTCACCGTGCCCGACGACGTGGGAATCGGTGTGGTGCAGGCGTTGTCGAACGTCGTCCGGGAGGCGATGCCGGAGCGGCCGGTGTGCGTCGACGGCGTCGTCAACCCGACCGCGGCCTGAGCGGTACCGGACTCAGCGCAGGCCGGTACCGCGCGCCACGGCGGTGTGCACGAGCACGCTGAGCAGCTCGGGGTAGCTGACACCGTCGGCGGCGAACATCCGGGGGTACATCGAGATGGGCGTGAACCCCGGCATCGTGTTCACCTCGTTGATCGACACCTCGCCCTCGGCGGTGACGAAGAAGTCGACGCGGGCCAGTCCCTGCGCGTCCAGCGCGGTGAACGCCCGGATCGCGTAGTCCCGGATGGTCGCGGTGACCTCGTCGGACAGCACGGCGGGGATGTCGAAGGTGGCCGCGTCGTCGAGGTACTTGGCGGTGAAGTCGTAGAAGGAGAAGTCCGCGCCGAGGTGGATCTCGGCGGTGGCCGACGCCTGCAGACGGCCGTCGGGGTGCTCGAGCACACCGCACTCGATCTCCCGGCCGATGACCGCCGACTCGACGAGCACCTTGGGGTCGGCCAACCGGGCCGCCGCGATCGCCTCGTCCAGGTCGGCCCAGTCGTCGACCCGGCTGACCCCCAGGCTCGAGCCGGCGCGGGCGGGCTTGACGAAGACGGGCAGCCCCAGCCGCTCCTTCTCCTCGACGGTCAGCGTCGAGCGGCCACTGCGCAGCACCACCCAGGTCCCGACCGGCAGACCCTCGGCGGCGAGCAGCTTCTTGGTGAACTCCTTGTCCATCCCGGCCGCACTGGCCAGCACACCCGCTCCGACGTAGGGCACCGCGGCCAGTTCCAGCAGACCCTGGATGGTGCCGTCCTCACCGTAGGGGCCGTGCAGGACCGGGAACACGACGTCGACGTCCAGGGCCGCCGTCCCGTCGTCGGCGCCCCGGTCACGCACCGGCAGCAGCGCGTGCCGCGCCGGATCGACCGACAGCACCAGGTGCGCACCGTCGGGCACCGCGGGCAGCGCGCTGTCGGTGATGGCCAGCGGCGTCCCCGCGGGCACCTGCACCCAGCTGCCGGCCGGGGTGATGCCGATCGGGACGGCCTCGAACCGCTCCGGATCCAGGTGCGCCAGCACGCTTCCCGCGCTCACGCAGGAGATGGCGTGTTCGCCGCTGCGACCTCCGAAGACGACGGCCACCCGGATGCGGTCTGCAGACATGCGGGCAACCTTACGGGCCGACCGGCACCCCGTCGGGGACGGTCATTCCGGCGTGTAATCGGGCCGCATCAGCGTGCTGACGAGCTCCGCCGGTGGCAGCGCGTGGTAGCAGACCTCGAAGACGGCCTGGGTGATCGGCAGCGACACCCCGTGCCGGAGCGCGAGATTGCGCAACGACCGGCAGCTGATCACGCCCTCGGCCACCTGTCCGCTGCCGGCGGCCTGGGCCTGCTCGACGGTCATCCCCTGCGCGAGCCGGAGGCCGAAGCTGCGGTTGCGTGACAGCGGCGACGAGCAGGTGGCGATCAGGTCGCCGAGGCCGGCGAGGCCGGCGAAGGTCGCCGCGCGCCCGCCGAGAGCCTCGCCGAGGCGGCTGATCTCGTGCAGCCCGCGGGTCATCAGCGAGGCCTGGGTGTTACGGGCCAGACCCAGCCCCTCCGCCATCCCGCAGGCCAGGGCGATGACGTTCTTCCCGGTACCGGCGATCTCGGCGCCGATGACGTCGGTGATGGTGAACGGGCGGAAGTAGGAGTTGGCGCTGGCCAACTGCACCGCGACCGCGGCGTCGTGGTCGGTGCAGGCCATCACGGTGGCCGTCGCCTGGCCCTGGGCGATCTCCAGCGCGAGGTTGGGCCCGCTGAGGACGACCACGCGCCGTGGGTCGAGATGCCCCACCGAGGCGATGACCTCGCTCATCCGCAGGCCGGTGCCGATCTCGACGCCCTTGGCCAGCGACACGACGGGCACGTCCGGCGGCAGGTACTCCCGCCAGACCGCCATGTTCTCCCGCAGCGTCTGGCTGGGGACGGCGCACACCACGGCGTCGACGCCCGCCAGCGCGATCTCGACGTCGCTGGTGGCCGAGAGCCCGTCCGGCAGCCTGATACCCGGGAGGTAGTCGAGGTTCTCGCGGCCCTCGTTGATCTGGCGGGCGAGGCCGGCGCGCCGGGTCCACAGCCGCACCGAGCGGCCCGCGTCGGTCAGCACCTTGGCGAACGTGGTCCCCCAGGAGCCCGCGCCGAGCACGGCCACCCTGTCGATGGGCATCACGCGCCGGTGCCGGTCCCCTCGTCCGGGGCCTCGCCCGCGACGGGGCCACCGATCGGATCGGCGGTGGGGTCGTCCGACGGCCGCCCGGGCTTCGGTTCCCGGGGCGGTACGAAGAACCGTTGCGGCGCCGGCTCCTGACGCACCTCGGCCAGCAGGTCGCGCACCGCGCCCATGATGTGCAGCGAGACGTCACGGACGAGCCGCGCGTCGACCTCGCGGCCGCGGAAGGCGGACAGGTCGATCGGCGGGCCGGCGGCGACGACGACGTCCTTGCGGGGCCATGGCCGGAAGCGGCCCTTCTTCACGTACGGCACGAAGACGTGCTGGGTGCCCCAGTTGACGACCGGGATCACCGGGAAGTCGCCGGCCAGGGCCAGCACGGCGACGCCCGCCTTGGGCCGCATCGGCCAGGTGTCGGGATCGCGGGTGATGGTGCCGTCGGGGTAGATGACGACGATGCGGCCCGCGTTCAGGGCGACGATCGCCGGTTGCAGGCTCTGCTGGCCGGCGCCACCGGAGCGTTCCACGGGGATCTGCCGGGCTCCGCGCATCAGGGTGCCGACGCCGGGGACCTTCCAGATCGACGCCTTGGCCATGAAGTGCGGCCAGCGGCCGGCCTTGCGGACGTAGACCGCGTCGTAGACGGGATCGAGGTGGGACACGTGGTTGGCGACCAGCAGGGCGCCCGCCGGTACCTGCAGGTGCTCCATGCCGCGGAAGCGGCGGCGACCCAGCAGGGCGGTCAGGGGGTAGAACACGATGCGGCACACCACGATCCAGCCGTTGTCCCGCTCCAGGTTCCGGGACCGCCGCGTCCGCGTCGCCGGCGCGTCGTCCGGTGCCCCGTCTGTGCTGTGCGCCACGCTGCCGGCCACCCGCTTCCCTGTCGTCCGCCGTCCGTGTGCCCCCGCGGGCGGGTCGTGGATCGAGCTTAGAGGGCCGCGCCCGGCCGTGGGCGCGTCCGCGCCGCGCCGGCCGGGCTCACAGGGCACCGCCGAGCAGGTACCCGACCGCGGCGGCCGAGACGGTGAACACGGCGGGCGCGATCAGCGCGGTCGCCCGGTTGCGGCCGTTCCCCCGGAAGAAGCGCAGGCCGATCAGCGCTCCCACGGCGGCACCGACGAGCAGACCGATCAGTTGTCCGGACGACACGGGAACTCCCAGCGGGACGGGCCGTCGGGGCGACGGCGGGTACGGGACGGATGTCTCAGGCTTGTGCGAGGGTGCCGCGTTGCTGGTCGACGAGGGTGCGGTACAGGCCGCCGGCGGCCATCAGCTCGTCGTGGGTGCCGACCGCTTCGACCCGGCCGTCGGCCATCACCACGATCTGGTCCGCGTCCACGACCGTGGCGAGCCGGTGGGCGACGAGCACCACCGCCCGGGCGGCGGCGACCTCCCCGACGGTGCGCCGGATGAGCGCCTCGTTGGTCGCGTCCAGCTGCGAGGTGGATTCGTCCAGCAGCAGCACCCGGGGGTCGCGCAGCAGCGCCCGGGCGATGGCGATCCGTTGGCGCTCACCGCCCGACAGGCCGCTGCCCCGGTGGCCGACCTGCTCGTCGAGGTCGGCGTCGGCCAGGTGGGCCAGGCCGGTCGAACGCAGTACCGCCTCGAGCGTCGACCGGTCCACGTCGTCCGCGCCGTAGGTGAGGTTGTCCCGCAGCGTGCCCGCGAGCAGCGGCGTCTCCTGCTCGACGTAGGCCACCTGCGCGCGGAGGGCGGCGAGGTCCCACTCGGCGAGCGGCCGGCCGCCCACCAGGAACTCACCCGAGGTGAACGGGTAGAAGCCGTCGATCAGCCGCAGCACGCTGGACTTGCCGGATCCCGAGGGGCCCACGATCGCGGTGAGACCCCGCTCCGGCACGGTGAAGGAGGCGTTCCGGATGGCGGGCGTCCGCTCTCCCGGGTACGTGAACGACACCCCCCGCAGCTCCACCGCCGGCGACCAGGACACGGCACCGAGGTCGGCCACCGCGCCGGGTACCCGCGCGACGTCGTCCACGGACGCGGCGACCGCGGGGTCGGCCTCGCGCTCGGCCGCGTCGAGCTCGGCGATGCGTTCCAGGGCGGCCCGGCCGGACTGGAACGCGCTGATCGCCTGGGTCATCTGCAGGACGGGCGCGGACAGCTGCATCGCGTACAGCAGGAAGGCGATCAGGGTGGTCACCGACATCGCGCCGCTCTGCACCCGCCAGCCGCCCACGCCGAGCACCACCAGGAACGCCGCCTGCACCGCCAGCACCGAGGTCATCGCGGCCAGGGAGTTCCACCAGGCGGTGCGGACTCCGGAGTCGTGGGCCTTCTGGACCCGGCGGCCGAGTCGCTCGCTCTCCATCCGTTCGGCGCCGGCCGCCTTCACCGTCGTGTAGGCGCCGAGCACCCGCTCGAGTTCGTTGCCCATCTCGCCGACCGCCCGCTGCGTCTGCCGTGACGACCGGCGGATCCGCGGCATCAGCACACCCAGGACGATGCCGACGGTGCCGACGACGGCCGCGGTCACGGTGAACAGCAGCGGATCCAGGACGAGCATCACCACGATCGCCCCGACGACCACGACGGCTCCGGAGACCGCCTGCGCCAGCGACTGCAGGGCGATCTGGCGGATCAGCGCGGTGTCGGAGGTGACCCTGGCCATCAGGTCGCCGGGATCGCGCCGCCGCATCCCGGTCACCGACAGACCCAGCAGCTGGTCGACGAGCCGGCGCCGGCTGGACAGCACGACGGCCTCGGCCGACCGCAGCATCAGGAACTGGCCGAGGCCCTGGGTGACGGCGGCGGCGAGGACGAACGCGACGAGCAGGACCACGGCGCCGCCGAGCGCCGAGCCGGCCCCGATCGAGTCGAGCACGTACCGGGTGGCCAGCGGTTGTCCCAGACCGACGAGCGAACCCAGCACCAGCAGCAGCAGCCCGATGGACATCGACAGTCGCAGCGGCCGGATGTGGCGACCCAGCAGCCGCAGGGACGCCCGCAGGTCGTCGATGCGGGTCTCGTCGGCGGCTCCGGCCGGCGCGGCCGGATCCCCGGTCTCCTCCGACTCCCCCGAGGCCGTGCGGGCGTCCGGTGCGGTCGGGTCACCGGCCGGCCCGACCGTGCCCGGCCGGGCACCGGGGCCGGTGTGGCGACCGGCCGGGTCGGCGCCGGCAGGCACGGTGGCGTGGGCGGTGTCGGCGGTGTGGGGGGTGTCGTCGGCGGTGTCGTCGGGAGCGGTGTCGTCGGCGGGGTCATCAGTGGTCTCCGGAGCCCGGTGGGCGCCGCCCATCAGTGACGTCCGGCCGCGGCGGCCGGTCGCAGCGGCGTCACGCGGCCGGCCCCGTCGGTCCGGCCGGCGGGACGTCGACGCGGCGCGCGGCCACGACGACCCGCGCCCGGGCCTTGGCCCGTTCGGGCACGAGCGTGGCGAGCCGGCCCCGGTGGTCGGCGATCCAGCGGTAGGCCCACCCGGTGAGCCGCGGCACCCGGCCGGAGAGCGCGCCGGCCCAGCGCAGCGCGGGCAGCGCCCGCAACGTCACGGTGAGGGCCGCGCCGGCCGACGCCAGCCCGCCGGAACGGGAGACGGTGTGGAAGGACTCCATGACGCGGTCGCGCGGGACCCGGGCCAGTGGGCCGTCCACGGCGCCCTGGATGGTGGCGACGTCCAGCCGCCGGCCGCGATCGAAGCGCAACAGCAGCGCGACCGCCCAGATGCAGAAGCCGCAGTCGGCGTCGTAGTACACGGTGACGTCGGAGGTGGCGGGAATGGCCGGGGTGGTGGGGGGCGCGGGGCTCATCGGGTCCGTCCTGGGAGTGTCGGGCGGTACGGCCCGGCGTGGTCGCCCACGCCGGGCCGGCGGTGTCAGTCTGCGTTCTTCCCGATCTCCGAGCCCGCCACCGCGGCCGCGGCCATCCCGCCGACGACGGCGAGGCCCATGGGCGTGCCCAGCACCGGGTTCAGGTCGCTGAACTTGTGGATGCGCTCGGCGTCCATCGGGACGTCGGCCATCATCGGGTTGTCGTTGACGCGGTCCTGCAGGGTCATGGTGTCCTCCGGGTGATCGGTCGTGCGGGCGGTGGGGTGGGACGGGTCGTGCGCTACCGGTGCGTGCCGTCAGGGACGGCGGCCACCGGTCACTTGTCGCCGGCCTCCTCGACGGCGTAACCGGCGACGAAGGCGGCCGCGGTGGCCACACCGGCCGCGACTCCCGCGGGGGTGGCGAGGACCGGCATCGCCGATCCGAGGCGGGCGGCCGGGGTCTCCGGGGTCAGCGGGCCGAACAGGTCGGCGCTGGCGGCGTTGATGCGGGCGGACAGATCGGACATGGACGTGCCTTTCCAATAGCGGTTCTCGTGAGCGGTTCCGGGGGGACCGCCGTCGCGGGAGCGGCGGCGGGTGGGGTCACCGGACGGACGCCGGGTGCGCGTCCGCCGGTGGGTCACTGCTTCTGGCGGGCCGTGTAGCGGACCATGAGGTAGCCGACCACCGCGGTGGAGATCGCGAGAATGGCGGTGGGCACGACGGTTCCGAGGAGGACGTCGTCGGCGTCGTTGAAGAACAGGTAGCCGAGGACGGCCCCGATGACGAAGCCGACGACGGCACCGGTGCTGCTTTTCGCGATCATGGACGCTTCCTTCGCTGGGGATCGGACAGGACGTGGGAGTCGCCGCGCGCCGGTGGACCGGCCCCACCGGGGGCCGGATCACGGGCCGCCGGCCGGTCGCTCAGCACGACCGGTCCGGCGGCGCCCGGTACACCGCGATGTAGGAGGGGCCCGCATCGGCGGCGGCGGTCGCGTCCCACGATCCGTGACGTGCCTCGGGGACGAGACCGTGCGCGGCGGCGACGGAGTCGAGGTCGTCGGGTTCGATCAGCAGACTCTCCTCCGAGGCCTCCCGGTCGGCGCCGGCCGCCGTCCAACGGTGGCGCACCGACCAGCGTCCGGTCGGCGCGTCGAGGGTCGCGGTCATCCGCAGTCCGCCGTCGAGCCCGGCGACGGGGACGACGAACACCGCCTCGGCCCGCCCGGCGTGCAGCGCGCGGACGTGGCCGGGGAGGTGCGTCTCGACGACCAGCGCACCACCCGGCCGCAACGTCCGGGCCGCGGCGGCGACGGCGGCGGCCTGGTCCGCGCGGGTGGGCAGCATCGACACCGTCGCGCACACGCAATACACGACGTCGGCCAGGCCCGGCTCGGTCCAGCGGCGGATGTCGGCCTCGATGTAGCGCACCGCGACCCCGGCGGCCGCCGCGGCGGCCCGTCCCGCGCGCAGCAGGTCCGGCGAGGTGTCCAGCCCGGTGACCACGCCGCCCCGGGCGGCCAACGGCACCGCGATCCGCCCCGATCCGACGCCCTGCTCGACGAACACCGCACCCGGTCGCGGGGCGAGCGCCCGGAGGAAGCCGGCGGTGACGGCGGCCCGGTCGTCGTGCGGGAAGACCCGGTCGTAGATCTCGCCGAACAGACGGCCGTAGCCCGGTCCCTGGTCACCGTCCGCGCCGGCGTCCCGGCGAGCGGGCGACGCGGTCAGCACGCCGGATCCGTCCACGCCTCGAAACGCGATGCGAAAAGGTAGTCCGGCTCCGGCTCCTCGTCGTGGCCGGTGTGCCGGAGTACCAGGAACTGGAAGCCCCGCGGCGGCCCCGCGGGGTCGTCGGCCACCGCGGTCGCGACGGCACGCCGGGTGAACGAGCGCAGCAGCCGGTACGCCGGCGTGGTGGTCAGGTCCAGCCCGGGGATCTGCAGGTAGGTCACGAGCTCCCCGCAGACGTCGATGAGCGCCTTGTCCGCGCGCCGGTCGGGGAACCAGAAAGCCTGTCGCCAGGTGCGTCCGGGGATGATCGACGGCTCCCGCCAGGCGGTCTGCGTCCCGTCCGCGCGCAGCCAGCGGTGCATCACCCGGAAGTCGTGGATCGCCGGGTCGGGGGCGAAGAACCGCCAGTTCGGGATGACCACCCCGAGCGGGTCCCGCCGGCGGAACCGGTCGAAGGTGCGGTTCGGGTGCTGGCTCAGGGCGGTGACCGCGACCCACGAGCCGAGGACGGCGGTGATCCCCAGTTCGACCGCCCGGCCGGCGACCGGTGCGGCCTTCACACCGCCACCTCGTGGACAGCGGCGAGGCAGTCGTCCACGAACGCCCCTATCGCGGCCGACACGGTTGCCGCGCAGCGGGAGTCGGTGAGGATGCTGTCGTGGTCGGCGCCGGTCACGACCTGCGTGCGACCCCAGGGCGCCGCGTCGACCATCGCCTGGTACAGCCCCGCCTGGGCGGCGTCGTCGGCCACCGTGTGTTCGGCGCTGAGGACGAGGACCGGCACCCGGATCGCGGGAAGCCCCGGCCAGCTGTCGAAGTCGGCGCGCACGGCCGCCCACTCCCGGCGGCCGGCGTGCCAGAGTCGGCTCGTCCGGTACTGGGCGAGCACGCCCGGTCGGACCGCCGCCGGCATGCGGCCGAGGAAGTCCGGGACCTTGAGCAACATGCCCAGCCCGAGGTCCAGCGACCGGGCGACGACGGGAAAGGTCTCGGTGAGCCGCTTCTGGCCCTGGGCCTGCCGTTCGGACAGCCGCAGCTCGTCGGGGTGGCTGCTGTCCACCAGCACCACTGCGCGTACCCGGACGTCGGTCACCGCGGCGACCCGCAGCGACAGGTAGCCGCCGAGCGAATGGCCCACCAGCACGACATCCCTCCCGCGGCCCACGGTCTCGAGCACCTGGCGGGCGTCACGCTGCAGGTCGGCCATGGTGGTGGCGGTACCCGGCCGATGACCGCTGGCGGCGTAGCCCGCCCGGTTGTAGGTCACGACGGTGGCGGACAGCGCGAGGGCGTCCGCGATCCACTGCCAGTGCTCCGAGGTGGACACCATGCCGTTCTCGAAGAAGTACAGCGGCGCGGCCGGGTCGGTGCTGCCGAAGACGCGGTAGGCCAGCCGGTTGCCCTCCGGTGTCAGGACGAACTGCTCGTCCCCCCAGCCCCGCGCGACGATCCGGCTGTCGGCCCGCGTGGTGACCGCGGCCAGAACGGCGACCACGCCACCGATGGCGCCGAGCACCGCGGGCAGCGTGTCGTCACGCGCGGCGGTGGCTCCGCCGGCTGTGGCCGACCGCGCCCGCGCCGTGTACAGCACGGCAGGGTGCATGGAGGCGAACGCCGGCAGGAACCGGCCCAGGCCCATGATCCGGGCGTTGGCGAGGTGGAACAGCAGCGCACTGCCGACGTAGGTGCGGGCCGGCCGGCCGCCGGCCGCGTACACCAACGGGAACGTGCACTCCAGGGCCAGCACGGAGGTTCCCAGGATCCGCGCCGCTCGCGGGAACCGCCGGACCGCCCGCCACACATCGGCGTCGCCGTAGGTCAGGGTGCGGGTGATGCCCTCCAGCGCCGTGCCCTCGCGCCACGAGGAGCCGGCGATCTTGACCCAGCCCGAGGCGGCGTAGGACAACGTGGCCTGCGCGGCGACCGCCCACAGCGCCGCATCCACGATCCGGGTCCGCACACCGGCGGCACGGGCGATCGCGGCGGCGGCCTGCACCAGGAAGTTCACCTGGTCCGATCCGTCCGTGCCGTAGTGGTGCCGCGGGTACATCAGCAGACCCGAGACGGCCACCGTGGCATCGGCTGTCGCCCGCAGCCGGCGTGACCGGACCGGTGACAGCAGCAACGCGGACGCGGCGACCTTGGCGATGTGCAACGCGGTCGTCGCGGGCCCGGTCGCCACCAGGTCCAGCAACCGCCGGGTCGGCGCGGAGGTGCCCCGCAGATTGTCCCGCGTGATCGACCAGTCGTTGAGCCCACCGGGCCGTCGGGCGTCGGGACGGCACAGGTGTTCCGCGCTGATGATGAGACTGGTGACGGCCGACGTGCGTTCCATGAGTCCGAGCGCCTGTGCCCGGCCCAGGTCGGGCGGCGCGAGGACCGTTCGGAGCAGTCTCCTCATCCGGCGGACACCGCGGATGTCGCGACCGCGGTCCGATCGCCCGCCGCCGTGCGTTCGTCCCACAGGAACACGTTCCCACTCCTCGACACACGGTCCGGACGATTTCCGGAAAACGAACAGAGAATGACAACCGGGCAGAGCGGAATTGCGACCTCACCATTCCCGGCCTGCGCGCGACGCGTGCCCGTGCACCACATCAATGCGCGTAAGGCCGGGGTAAAAGAACGTAGCACCGGCATACGCGCCCCACAAGATCGACCCGGTGCCGATTTGCACCTCGACAACGGATCACCCGTCCGTGACGTACCGTTCGCGGCCGCCACCCGCCCGGGCGACCAGGCCCACACGGACAATCACTGACGAAACACAACCGAGACAGTTCAACCGGAGCCCTTTCCGGCGGTCCGTCGGGCGCGACTCCGATCGCTGCACCCCGGACGCCGACCACCAGCGAGCACCTCGTCACCCATTCGCCGTCGCCGCGCCGACCGGCAGCGCCCCGTCGGGCGGCCGGGACCGGTGGCACCCACCGCCCGGAAGTGGTTGCCGGGAAACACCGGGAATGTGTCGGCGGCAGCGAATGGGCCGTACCGGCCGGCCACACACGGAAATGGTTCGCCTGCTGTTCACCGGTCCACCGCCGGCCATTCATCGACGACACCGCTCGTTGCCCGGCCGCCGGATCCGCACCACACGGTCGGCGGTGTTCCGGGGCGCCCGTCGCGGGCCGTCCGGTGCGTCCGTCGTCGTCCGACGCGGGGCCGGCGGCGCGCGCCGGTCGGCGCGACCACGGCCCGCGGAACGGTCCCGCCGGGTCGTCGCTGCGGCACGGTGGCGGCGCCTCCCGCCACCGGGGCGGGAGGTGAGCCGGGCGCACGGAGGATCACCGGGCACCCGAGGCGCCCGACCGGCGCCTCCCGGGGGAGAATGAGCGGGTGACGACCACCGAGAACACCACGGCCGACGCCGCTCCCCGACCGCGACGGGCACCGGCGCGACGGCGCGCCGCCACGGTGGCGCAGACACCGCCGGCCCCCGACGCGACGAACGGAGCGACCGCCCCCGCGCCGCGCGCCCGCCGGACCCGCACCGCCGCCATGCCCACCGCCGACGGTGCGCCCACCCCCGGCGGAACACGGCGCACGCCGACCGCCCCGACCCCGGCGGGGGCCCGGACCGACACCGCCGCGGCCGGAAAGACCCCCCGGCGGACCCGGACAGCCGTCACGCCACCGGCGGACGACGTCGCCGCGGCGCCCCGCCGGGCCCGGAAGGTCGCCGCACCGTCGACCACCGTTCCCGCGGACGGGGTGTCGGCGCCCCGCGCCCGCCGCGCGACCCGTGGTGACGCCTCGACCGACACCGACACCGACACCGCCGCCGCGCCGACCGGGACGCCTGCCGTCACCGACGACGACACGACCCCCGCACCCCGTCGCCGCCGCACCGCCGCGACGCCATCGGTCGCGCCGCCGGCCGCCACCCGGCGGCGGGCACGCGCCGCCGCCAACGCCGCCGCCGCGGCGGCGGACGACACGGCGGCCACGCCCACCACGGCTCGCACCACCCCGAAGTCCCGTGTCGCCGCACTGGCCCGGGCCCGCACCGCCCCGACCGCCGACGCGGCACCGGCAACCCGGCGCACGGCCCGTCGCCGCGCCACCACCGCGTCAGGCCCGGACACCGACGCCACGGCGACCGACAGCACCGCCACCGACGGGACGCCGACCGGTCCCGGAGCGACCACCACCGGCGCCGCGGCGATCGCCGCAGGACACGACATCACCGACACCACCGACACCACCGGGCCCACCGGGTCCGGGGTGGGCGGACCGGACGGCGCCGCCGCCGGGTCGGAGGTGTCGCCCGCCGCGACGCCGACGGACGGGTCCGCGCCGACGGACGGGTCCCTCCCCACGGACCTCTCGGCCGCCGGGCCTGCGACCGCGCCGGCGGCGGAGGAGGTCTCGGCACTGGCCGACGCCGGCGGTCTCGTCCCGACACCCGACCCGACCGCGGGCGGTTCGCCGGAGACCGGCGAGGAGGACGCCGCCGCGGAGGCCGTCGAGGAGCTGCTCGACACCACCGGGCCCAACGGTCCCGACGGCGCCGGGACGCCGTCCGCGGCGGCCGATCCCGCCGACACCCGCCCGGTCGTGCCCCCGACAGCCGTCTCGGCTCCGCTGGAAGTGGTGCCGCCGGAACACTTCCCGCGGATGGCCGACGCCATCGACCGGGCGGCGGCGAAGGATCCGCTGACCACGGTCGAGCTGCCCGAGGACCGGTTCTACAACCGCGAGATGAGCTGGCTGGACTTCAACGCCCGGGTGCTCGCGCTCGCCGAGGACCCCGCCGAGCCGCTGCTCGAGCGGGCGAAGTTCCTGGCCATCTTCGCGTCCAACCTCGACGAGTTCTACATGGTCCGGGTGGCGGGTCTGAAGCGCCGCCGCGAGATGGGCCTGACGGTGAACAGCGCCGACGGACTCAACCCCGGCGAGCAGCTGGCGCTGATCTCGGCCCGGACGCAGGAGCTGGTCGAGCGGCACGGACGGTGTTTCACCGACCAGATCCTGCCCGCCCTCGGCGAGGCCGGCATCAAGATCGTGCACTGGGGCCAGGTCACCGGCGACGACCGGCAGCGGCTGCAGCAGTACTTCGTGGACCACATCTTCCCGGTGCTGACCCCACTGGCCGTGGACCCGGCCCATCCGTTCCCCTACATCTCCAGCCTGAGCCTGAACATGGCGATCATCGTCCGCGACCCGGAGACCGGCGCGGAACGGTTCGCCCGGCTCAAGGTGCCCAACAACGTGGACCGGCTCGTCCGGGTCCGCCGCGGCGAGTTCGACTACCTACCGCTCGAGGACCTGATCGCCGCCCATCTCGGGATCCTGTTCCCGGGCATGCAGGTCGTGGAGTACCAGGTCTTCCGGGTCACCCGCAACGCCGACCTCGAGGTCGCCGAGGACCGGGACGAGGACCTCCTGCAGGCCCTGGAGCGTGAACTGGCGCGCCGCCGCTTCGGCCCTCCGGTGCGTCTGGAGATCGCCGACACCACCAGCGAACGCATCCTGGACCTGCTCATCAACGAGCTGGACGTCGATCCCGCCGATGCGGTGGAAGTGCCCGGTCTGCTGGACCTCTCGTGCATGTTCCAGCTCTACGCCCTGGACCGCCCGACGCTGAAGGACCCGCCGTTCGTGCCGGCCACCAACCCGGCGTTCGCCGAGGGCGAGAACCCGAAGAGCGTCTTCGCCACCCTGCGCGACGGTGACGTGCTGCTGCACCATCCGTACGAGTCGTTCGCGACCACGGTGCAGCGGTTCATCGAGCAGGCCGCGGCCGACCGGCACGTGCTGGCGATCAAGCAGACGCTGTACCGCACCTCGGGTGACTCCCCCATCGTCCAGGCGCTCATCGAGGCGGCGGCCGCCGGCAAGCAGGTGGTCGCGCTGGTCGAGGTCAAGGCGCGCTTCGACGAGCAGGCCAACATCTCGTGGGCGAAGGCCCTGGAGAAGGCCGGCGTGCACGTGGTCTACGGGCTCGTCGGCCTGAAGACGCACTGCAAGACGGCTCTCGTGGTCCGTCAGGAGGGCAACGTCATCCGCCGGTACTGCCACATCGGCACCGGCAACTACAACCCCAAGACCGCCCGCATCTACGAGGATCTCGGTCTGCTGACCGCGGACCCGGACATCGGCGCCGACCTGACCGACCTGTTCAACGTGCTCACCGGGTACTCCCGGCAGACGGAGTACCGCAACCTCCTCGTCGCGCCGCAGGGCATCCGCGACGGCATCGTGTCCCGTATCCACCGCGAGATCGAGCACGTCAAGGCGGGCCGCCCCGGCCTGGTGCGGCTGAAGATGAACTCCATCGTCGACGAGCCGGTGATCGACGCGCTCTACCGGGCGTCGATGGCCGGGGTCGAGGTCGACATCACCGTCCGCGGCATCTGCGCGCTGCGTGCCGGGGTGCCGGGGCTGAGCGAGAACATGGTCGTGCGCTCGATCGTCGGACGGTTCCTGGAACACTCCCGGGTGTTCCACTTCGGCAACGCCGGGGACGACGAGTACTGGATCGGCAGCGCCGACATGATGCACCGCAACCTCGACCGCCGGGTCGAGGCGCTGGTGCAGATCAAGGCGCCGGCCGCGGTCGACCGGATGGCCCGGCTGCTCGCTCTGATCACCCGGCCCGACACCCGCTGCTGGCGCCTGGGTCCCGACGGCTGGTACCGCTCGCCGGAGGCGGGTGGCCGCGATCTCCAGGCGGTGCTGCTGCGCGGAGGCGCCGGTGCCGAATGACCCGGCGCCGATCGCCGCGGCCGGCGGCCTGCTGTGGCGTCCCGGTCCGCAGGGTCGGCCCGAGATCGCCGTCGTGCACCGGCCGCGGTACAAGGACTGGTCGCTGCCCAAGGGCAAGGCGGCGCGGGGTGAGACCGCACCGGTGACCGCGCACCGGGAGGTGCTGGAGGAGACGGGTTTCCGGGCTCTCGTCGGCCGCCGGCTGACCACCGTCCGGTACGCGGTGGCCGCCGGACCCAAGCAGGTCGAGTACTTCGCGGCCCGGGCGACGGCGGGGGAGTTCGCGCCCAACCGTGAGGTCGACAAGCTGCGCTGGGCGTCGCCGGAGCAGGCCCGCGAGCTGATGACGTACGACTTCGACCGGGCGGTGCTGGACACCTTCGAACGGCAGCCGGTCACGGTGACGAGCCTGGTGCTCGTGCGGCATGCCCGGGCGGGCGTGCGGGAGTCGTGGGACGGATCCGACGCGAGCCGTCCGCTGGATGCCAAGGGTCGCCGGCAGGCGGCCGCCCTGCGGCGGGAACTGGCACCGTTCGGCGCCTGCGCGGTGTGGAGCGCCCCGGTGGAGCGCTGTCGGGAGACGGTGTCCGGGGTGGCCAAGGACTTCGGTCTGACGGTCCAGCTGGACGCCTCCCTCGGGGAGGACGCCTACCGGGAGAACCCGTCCGGCGCGCGACGCATGCTCGCCCAGCTGGGGGCCGCCGGGCGGCCGGTGGTGGTCTGCTCGCAGGGCGGCGTCATTCCCGGGGTCATCAAGAGCCTGGCCAGTCGGGCCGACCTCAAGATCGGCCCCACGAGCACACCCAAGAGCGCCTACTGGGTGCTCACCTTCGACGGCACGACGCTGGTCCAGGCCGACCCGTACCCGGCACCCACCGTCTCCTGACCGACCGCTGACGCCGACTCCGGGCGTCAGGCCTGCGGGCGGGCGGCCGGGGACGCGGACGTCCCCGGCCGGCCGGCTACTTCTTCGCGGCGGTCTTGCGGGTGGTGGCCTTGGCGGCCGGCGTCTTCGCCGCGGCGGTCTTCGGCGCGGCCTTGGCGGCCGGAGCGGCCTTGGCTGCGGCCGTCTTCGGAGCGGCAGCCGTCTTCGTCGCGGCGGGCGCCTTCGCCGCCGCCGTCTTCGGTGCGGCCTTCGCCGCCGGAGCGGCCTTCGCCGCCGCCGTCTTCGGAGCGGCAGCCGTCTTCGTCGCGGCGGGCGCCTTCGCCGCCGCCGTCTTCGTCGCGGCCTTCGCCGCCGGAGCGGCCTTCGCCGCCGCCGTCTTCGGCGTCGCGGTCGTCCTGGTGGCCGCGGCCCGGGTGGCGGGCGCCTTCGCGGCGGTAGCGGCGGTGCTGGCGGTGGAACGCGCGGCCCCGCGCGCCGGGGCGCTCTTCGCGGCGGCGGCGGCGGCCCGGGCGGTCAGCGGGGCCGCACCGGGGACCGCCTTGGGCAGCTTGACGGTGCCGGCGACGACGTCCTTGAAGTACTTGCCCGGGCGGAACGCGGGGATGGTGGTCTTCTTGACCTTCACCGCCTGGCCGGTGCGCGGGTTGCGGGCGGTACGCGCCGCCCGGGCACGCTTCTCGAACACCCCGAAGCCGGAGATGGAGACCGTCTCGCCGGCGTGCACGGTGCGCTGGATGAGGTCGATGACGCCTTCGACGGCGGCCTGCGCCGTCTTGCGGTCGCCCTCCAGTCGTTCGGTCAGACTGGTGATGAGGTCGGTCTTGTTCACGGGTCCCTCCCAGGACGTCCCGGCCCGGCGGAGTAACAGAGGGCCGACTGGTCGCCCACGGTAGGCCGATCGGGTGGAAAAATCCAGGGTGGCACGCGACAAAGCCGTTGCGGTCACCGGGATCTCGGACCACTTCCCCGGTCTCGGAGCGACCCGGTGCACCTCCCCGGAGCTCCGCCCCCGGTCCGCCCGCCTATGAGATCATTTGTCTCACAGAGGTTCTCGTGGCGGCCGGGCACTCCCCACAGTGCCCGGCCCGCCGCGGGCCGGTTCAGGCGGTCGTCGGCAGGAAGGCCGGCCGGCGCGCTTCGAAGACGTCGATCTCGTCGGCGTGGCGCAGGGTCAGGGCGATGTCGTCCAGCCCGTTGAGCAGCCGCCACTTGATGTACGGATCGATCTGGAAACCGATCGTGAGTGATCCGGCCACGATGGTCTGGGTCTCCAGGTCGACGTCCACCGCGGTGCCGGGCTGGTTCTCCAGCAGCTTCCACAGCAGCTCGACCTGGTCCTGCTCGACCTGCGCGGCGACCAGGCCGCCCTTGCCCGAGTTCCCCCGGAAGATGTCGGCGAACTTGGACGACACGACCACGCGGATGCCGTAGTCGAGCAGGGCCCAGACCGCGTGCTCCCGTGAGGATCCGGTGCCGAAGTCGGGACCGGCGACGAGGACGGATCCGGCGCTGTAGGCCGGCTGGTTGAGCACGAAGGTGGGGTCGTTGCGCCAGGCGCTGAAGAGGCCGTCCTCGAACCCGGTGCGGGTGATCCGCTTGAGGTAGACGGCCGGGATGATCTGGTCGGTGTCGACGTTGCTGCGGCGCAGCGGGATGCCGACGCCGGTGTGGGAGGTGAAGGCCTGCATGGGGTGTCCTTTGCGTGAACGGAGGGACGCGGGGGCGGCGCGGACGCCGGACGTGGCGGGGTGGCCCGCCGTCGGGGCCGGAACCGGCTCAGACGAGCGCGGGCACCGGCGGCAGATCGGCGGGCGAGGCGAGGGTGCCCAGCACCGCGGTCGCCGCCGCCACGTGCGGCGAGACCAGGTGGGTGCGGCCACCTTTGCCCTGACGCCCCTCGAAGTTCCGGTTGGACGTCGAGGCGCACCGCTCCCCCGGGGCCAGCTGGTCGGGGTTCATCCCCAGGCACATCGAGCAGCCGGCGTTGCGCCACTCCGCCCCGAAGTCGGTGAAGACCTTGTCCAGCCCCTCGGCCTCGGCCTCGAGCTTGACCCGCATCGACCCCGGCACGACCAGCATCCGCACCGACTCCGCGATCCGCCGCCCCCGCAGGATGTCCGCGGCGATCCGCAGGTCCGCCATCCGGCTGTTGGTGCAGGATCCGAGGAAGACGGTGTCCACCGCGATCTCGCGCAGCGGCGTCCCCGGGGTGAGGTCCATGTACTCCAGGGCCTTCTCGACCGTGAGCCGTTCGCCGTCGTCGGCGACATCGGCCGGGTCGGGCACCCGGTCGCCCAACGGCAGCCCCTGGCCCGGGTTGGTGCCCCAGGTGACGAACGGGGTGAGGGTGTCGGCGTCCAGCACGACCTCGGCGTCGAAGACCGCGTCCTCGTCGGATCGCAGCGACGACCAGTACTCCACGGCGGCATCCCAGTCCGCGCCGGTGGGCGCGTGCTCGCGCCCCTGCATGTAGGCGTAGGTGGTCTCGTCCGGCGCGATCATCCCCGCCCGCGCGCCCGCCTCGATGCTCATGTTGCAGATGGTCATCCGGGCCTCCATGGACAGCGCCCGGATGGCCGACCCGCGGTACTCGAGCACGTACCCCTGCCCACCGCCGGTGCCGATCCTGGCGATGACGGCCAGGATGATGTCCTTGGCGCTGACGCCCTCGGCGAGCTCACCGTCGACGGTGATGGCCATCGTCCTGAACGGGTTCAGCGGCAGCGTCTGGGTGGCCATCACGTGCTCCACCTCGCTCGTCCCGATGCCGAACGCCAGCGCGCCGAACGCCCCGTGGGTGGACGTGTGCGAGTCGCCGCACACGATGGTCATGCCCGGCTGGGTCAGACCGCGCTGCGGGCCCACCACGTGGACGATGCCCTGCTCGGCGTCACCCATCGGGTACAGGGTCACGCCGAACTCCGCGCAGTTGGCGCGCAGCGTGTCGACCTGGAGCCGGGAGACCTGATCGGCGATGGGGGCCAGGATGTCCACCGTCGGCACGTTGTGGTCCTCGGTGGCCACGGTCAGGTCGGGGCGGCGGACCGGGCGGCCGGCGAGCCGCAGACCCTCGAAGGCCTGCGGGCTGGTCACCTCGTGGATGAGGTGCAGGTCGATGTACAGCAGATCGGGTTCGCCCTCCGCCCGATGGACGACATGTGCGTTCCAGACCTTCTCGGCCATCGTCAGACCCATGACTGATTCACCCTCTTCGTAACGCGGTGGGACACGGCGGACTGCGGCGAGGCGCACCCGGATCGCCCGAGCGTCGCCGGCGGGCCCGGTCGGCGGTCCGGAGGTCGTTCTCCCGCATTGGACTTCTCAGGATGTGGGATCCTAGTATCGCATCATGGAACACTCTAGCGGCATCGGCGTGCTCGACAAAGCCGTGGCGGTCCTCCGGGCGGTGGCCGGCGCACCGCTGGGCCTGGCCGGGCTCTGCGAGGCCACGGGGATGCCCCGCGCGACGGCGCACCGGCTGGCCGTGGGCCTGGAGGGCCACGGGCTGCTGGCCCGGGACGGGGAGGGACGGTGGCGTACCGGCCCACTGGTGGCGACGCTGGCGGCCACCGCGCCGGACCCGTTGCTGGCGGCGGCGGCGCGGGTGCTGCCGGAGCTGCGCGACCTGACCGGCGAGAGCGTGCAGCTGTACCGGGCGGACGGACCCAGCCGCATCTGCGTCGCGGTGGCCGAGCCGCGTTCCGGCCTGCGCGACACCGTGCCGCTCGGCTCGGTGCTGCCGATGCACGCGGGATCGGCCGCGAAGGTGCTGTCCGCGTGGGCGCCGGCCCGGCCCGGGAACGGCGAGGGGCCGTTCTCCGAGCGGGCACTGGCCGACGTCCGCCGGCTCGGGTGGGCGGAGTCCGTCGCGGAGCGTGAACCCGGCGTGGCCAGCGTGTCGGCGCCGGTGTGGGACGCCCGGGGCGGCGTGATCGCGGCCGTGTCGGTCTCCGGGCCCGTGGACCGGATCAGTCGCCGGCCCGGCGACCGGTGGGCGGCGGACCTGACCGCCGCCGCCGCCGAACTCACCGCGGCGCTCTGAACCGGACGTACCCGGGCCCGAGACCCGCGGTGGGCGGCCGACCCGACCGCCGCCGCCGCCGAACTCACCGCGGCGCTCTGAACCGGACGTACCCGGGCCCGAGACCACCGGTGGGCGGCGGACCTGACCGCCGCCGAACGCACCGACCACGACGCTCCCCACCGGAACCACCGCGCCGGCGACCGGTGCGCCGATCAGGAGCACCCCGCCCGGCCCACGGCGGCCGCGCCGCTCGCCGCCGATGCCACTGCGGCCACGGACGAGCGCGGCGGGGCGGGGGGCGGGGCGGACGTCGTGAGGCGAAACCGCAGCAGACCCCCGGACCGGAGTCCGGGGGTCTGCTGTCGGTGTAGCCCCGAAGGGATTCGAACCCTCGTTACCGCCGTGAGAGGGCAGCGTCCTAGGCCGCTAGACGACGGGGCCATGCAGGTGGAGCGTGGTACGTCCGGACGTCTTCGTCCCGGCCGGAGCCAGGAACGAACACTACCGGATACCGCTGGGGTACTAGGACTCGAACCTAGAATGAGGGAATCAGAATCCCTAGTGTTGCCAATTACACCATACCCCACCGAACTGCTCCGGACGTCCTCCGGGAGCTCCACCGCACTGCTCCCGAACCACTTCCACAGCCACTTCAGCGTACTTCTGTGTGCCCTACAGGCACGGGTGAATACTCTACCCGCTCCTCCCCGGAACGACCGAATCCGCAGGTCAGGCCGGTGCCAGCAATCCGGGCAGCTCGTCCAGACCGGTGATCACCGTCACCGGCGGCGCGTCCGGACCGACCGCCGCCGGCGGGCGGGCCCCGGCGTCCGCGCGGGTACCGCGATCGAGCCAGACGCCGTGCAGCCCGGCCGCCGCGGCACCGTGGGCGTCCACGTCGAGGCGGTCCCCGACGTAGGCCACGGCGGCCGGGGGGAGGGCGAGGCGCCGGCAGGCCTCCCGGAAGATCCGCGCGTCGGGTTTGGGGTGACCGACCTCACCGGAGATGACCACCACCTCGAACGCGTCGGCGAGCCCCACCGACGCCAGCTTGGCCCGCTGGTGCGGGCCGTCGCTGTTGGACACCACGCCCCTCCGGTGGTCCCCGAGCGCCTCCAGGCACGGACGGACGTCGTCGAAGAGCCGGTAGTGGCGGGTCATCTCCTGCTGACGGCGTTCCTCCAGGGCGAGCAACCCGTCCCGGTCCGGGACGGGGAGCCCGGCCCAGGTCAGCAGCTCCACCATCCGGTCGATCTGCATCTGCGTGAACGGCACCTCGCCGGCCAGAAAGCGCGGGTAGTGCCGCTCGGTGAGCGTGTGCCAGGTGTCGGACAGCCCGTCGCGGGCGGCGGCGTCCGGACCGAGCAGCTGCACCAGCCCCGCGGCGGCCGACGCCGCGAAGTCGACCAGGGTGTCGTCGATGTCGAACAGCACCGCCCGGACGCCGCCGAGGCCGGCGGGAGCCGGCCCGCTCACGCCGCCTGGGCCAGGGCCAGCCCGGCGCCGAGCCGCTCCAGGGTCCTGTCCCGGCCCAGCAGCGCCAGCGACTCGTACAGGGGCGGCGACACCGTGCTGCCGGTGGCGGCCACCCGGACCGCGGTGAAGGCCACCCGGGGCTTGAGCTGCAGGGTGTCGATCAGGGCGTGCCGCAGGGCGGCTTCGATGGCTCCCGGCTCGAACTCCGTCAGCCCGCTCAAGGCGGTGATGGTCGCCTCCAGCACCGGCACCGACGCCGCGGTGAGCGCCTTCGCGGCCGCCGCCGGGACGACGGTGAACTCCGGGGTGAAGAGGAAGTCCAGCATGGTGGCCGCGTCCACCATCAGGTTGGACCGCTCCTGCACCAGCGGCGCCGCCTCGGCGACCAGGGCCAGATCGGCGGCCGACGGCTCCACCGGCAGGGAGCCGCGGGCCTGCAGGTAGGGCACCAACCGCCCGGCGAAGTCGTCGGGGGCCAACAGCCGGATGTGCGCGGCGTTGATCGCCTCGGCCTTCTTCTGGTCGAACCGGGCCGGGTTGGGCTGCACCCGCGCGATGTCGAAGGCGGCGACCAGGTCCTCCGGCGAGAAGATGTCGCGGTCGTCGCCGAGTGAGAAGCCCAGTAGCGCCAGGTAGTTCACCATGCCCTCGCGGACGAAGCCGGCGTCTCGGTGGTGGAAGAGGCTGGACTCCGGGTCGCGCTTGGAGAGCTTCTTGTTGCCCGCACCCATGACGAACGGCAGGTGACCGAACTCGGGGGTGCCGGTACCGACCCCGATGTCGGCCAACGCGGCGTACAGCGCGATCTGGCGCGGGGTGGACGGCAGCAGGTCCTCGCCGCGCAGCACGTGGGTGATGCCCATCAGGGCGTCGTCGACCGGGTTCACCAGCGTGTAGAGCGGCTCGCCGTTGCCGCGCACCATCACCGGATCGGGGACCGAGCCCGCCGGGAAGGTGATCGGGCCGCGGACCAGGTCGGTCCAGGAGTGGTCGCCGTCGGGCATCCGCAGCCGCAGCACGGCCGGGCGGCCCGCATCGATCGCGGCCTTGACGAACTCCAGAGGGGCGTCGCGGTCGTAGTTGTCGTAGCCGAGCTTGGGGTCGCGGCCGGCCGCGACGTGCCGGGCGGTGACCTCGTCGGCCGTGGAGTAGGACTCGTACAGGTGACCCGCGGCGAGCAGCCGGGCGGCCACGTCGCGGTGGATCTCCGCGCGCTCGCTCTGCCGGTACGGCCCGTGCGGACCACCGACGAGTGGGCCCTCGTCCCAGTCCAGGCCCAGCCACTGCATCGAGTCCAGCAGCGCCGCGTAGGACTCCTCGGTGTTGCGCGCGGCGTCGGTGTCCTCGATGCGGAAGACCAGGGTGCCGCCGTGGTGACGCGCGAACGCCCAGTTGAACAGGGCGGTGCGGGCCATCCCGACGTGCGGGGTGCCGGTGGGCGACGGGCAGAACCGCGCGACCACCGGTCGGGACGGCCGGGCGGTCAGCGGGTGGGCGGCGGCGGGGGCGGGAGGCGTGGGTGTGGAATCCATGGCCCACCCAGCCTAATCCGCCGCCCCGCCGTCCACGCCCGGCCGCGGGATCAGCGGTAGGCCACCGGGTTGGTCAACGTGCCGATGCCCTCGACGGTGACCGAGACGGTCTGGCCGGCCTCCATCGGGCCGACGCCGGCCGGGGTCCCGGTGAGGATGACGTCGCCGGGCAGCAGATCCATGATCTCGGAGACGAACTCGATGATGGCGCCGACGGTGTGCACCATGTCGCCGGTGTGGCCGTCCTGCCTGACCTCGCCGTCGAGCTCGGTCCGGACGGCGAGATCGGAGGGATCGAGGTCGGTCTCGATCCACGGGCCGATGGGGCAGAAGGTGTTGAAACCCTTGCCGCGGGTGAACTGCACGTCGAGCTTCTGCAGGTCGCGGGCGGTCACGTCGTTGGCGACGGTGTACCCGAGGATCACCGACGCGGCGTTCTCGGCACGCACCTCGCGGGCGGGCCGGCCGATCACCACGGCCAGCTCCCCCTCGTAATCCACCCGCGCCGACGACGGCGGCAGCAGGATCCGGGCGTTCGGCCCGATCACCGAGGTCGACGGCTTGAGGAAGATGACCGGCTCGTCGGGCACGGTGTTGCCCATCTCGGCGGCGTGATCGGCGTAGTTGCGGCCGACCGCGACGATCTTGGACGGCAGGATCGGGGCGAGCAGCCGGACGTCGGCCAACGGCCAACTGCGGCCGGAGAACTCGGGATCGCCGAAGGGGTGGTCCTTGATCTCGCGGACGATCGGGCCGGTGGCGGAGTCCTCGATGGCCACGAAGGCCAGGCCCTCGGGATGGGCGATGCGACCCAGGCGCATGGGGTTACCTCTCAGGTGATCGTGTGCAGACGGAGCGGTCGTTCCGGGCGCTGACCCTACTCAGGATGCGCCGATGGCGTACCGAAGCGAGTCGACGAGCGCCAGCCACGACGCCTCGATGACGTTGGGGTGCACCCCGACGGTGGTCCACTGGGCGGCGCCCCGCTGCGAGGTGACCAGAACCCGGGTCACGGCCTCGGTACCGGCGTTGCCGCCCAGGATGCGCACCTTGTAGTCCACGAGTCCGACGTCGTCCAACACCGGGAACTGGCTCGACAACGCCTGCCGCAGCGCCGAATCCAGTGCGTTCACCGGTCCGTTGCCCTCGGCGGTGGCGATCACCCGGCGACCGGCGGTCCGGACCCGGACGGTGGCCTCGGCGCGGGTGTCGGTCCGCAGCACCACCCCGTCGTCGGCGGCCACCGCGACCGGCTGCTCGCCGTCGACGATGACCCGGTACGACTCGATCTCGAACGGCGAGGGCACCGGTACCCCGTCACCGGCCGCGGCCGCCGCGAGCTCGCGCTGCACGAGCACCGCGAACGACGCGTCGGCGGCCTCGTACGACCACCCCTGGCTCTCCCGCTCCTTCACCGTCTGCACCACCGCGGTGACGACCCCGGGATGGGTGGCGAGGTCGATACCCAGCTCGGCGGCCTTGAGTTCGATCGACGCGCGGCCGGCCATCTCGGTGACCAGGATGTGCATGTCGTTGCCGACGAGTCCGGGGTCGAGGTGGTTGTACAGCTCCGGACCCACCTTGATGGCACTGGCGTGCAGTCCCGCCTTGTGCGCGAACACCGAGGACCCGACGTAGGCCTGGTGGTCGTCCGGAGCGATGTTGGCCAGCTCCGCCAGCGCGTGCGAGATGCGCATCATCTCCACCAACGCACCCTCCGGCAGCACCGGCAGGTCGAGCTTGGTGACCAGGGACCCGGTGACCGCGAAGAGGTCGGCGTTGCCGGCGCGCTCCCCGTAGCCGTTGGCGGTGCACTGGGCGTGCGTCGCACCGGCGTGCACCGCGGCGAGCGTGTTGGCGACGGCGCAGCCGGTGTCGTCCTGGCAGTGGATGCCGATCCGGAAGCCGGTGCGGGCGAGCACCTCCCGCACGACGGTCTCGATCTGGAACGGCAGCATCCCGCCGTTGGTGTCGCACAGGACTCCGACGTCGGCGCCCGCGCGCACCGCCGCATCCAGCACCCGCACCCCGTAGTCGGCATCGAAGGCGTAGCCGTCGAAGAAGTGCTCGCAGTCGAGGAACACCCGTCGGCCGTGGGCGACCAGGTGGGCGACGGTGTCGGCCACCATCGCGAGGTTCTCCTCCGGCGTGGTGCGCAACGCCCGCTCGACGTGCCGCAGGTCCGACTTCGCCACCAGGGTCACGACCGGCGCCCGGGAGTCCAGCAACGCCCGGACCTGCGGGTCGTCCGCGACGGCCACCCCCGCCTTGCGGGTGGCCCCGAAGGCGACGAGGGCGGCACTGCGCAGCTCGAGTTCGCCCTCGGCGGCGCGGGCGAAGAATTCGGTGTCCTTGGGCATCGCGCCCGGCCAGCCACCCTCGATGAAGCCCACCCCGAGCTGGTCCAGCAGGCCGGCGGCGGCGAGCTTGTCGGCCACCGAGTAGCTGATCCCCTGCCGTTGGGCACCGTCACGGAGGGTGGTGTCGTACAGGTGGAAGGTGTCGCCCAGCGGCGACGGGCGGACCGGCCGGCCGGCGGACACGTCGGGTGGCGACGTCACCGCGGGCCCGACCGTTCGTGGGTTGGACATTCCGACACGCCGTTCTGCACAGACGGACTCGGGGAGGTGCGGGCGGGACCGCCGGGGGTGCCGGCGGTCCCGGTGTCAGCTGGAGGCCAGCGCGGCGAGCCGGTCGCCGATCGCGGAGGTGCGGCCGGTGGACCCGGGCTGGCGGGTGGCGAGGTCGAACGCGACGGCGGCCTCGACCCGGCGGGCCGAGTCGGGCATCCCGAGGTGGTCCAGCAGCAGGGCCACCGACAGCACCGTCGCGGTGGGATCGGCGGAGCCACTGCCGGCGATGTCGGGTGCGGAGCCGTGCACCGGCTCGAACATCGACGGGTTGGCCCGGGAGACGTCGAGGTTGCCCGACGCCGCGAGCCCGATGCCACCCGACACCGCGGCCGCCAGGTCGGTCAGGATGTCGCCGAACAGGTTGTCGGTGACGATGACGTCGAAGCGGCCCGGATCGGTGACCAGGTAGATCATCGCGGCGTCGATGTGGCAGTAGGCGACCGTGATGTCCTGGAACTCCATGGACACCTCCTCGACCACCCGCGACCACAGCTGTCCCGAGTAGGTCAGCACGTTGGTCTTGTGGACCAGCGTGAGGTGCTTGCGGGCGCGGCGGGAGGCGCGGGCGAAGGCGTCGCGGACCACCCGCTCCACACCGAAGTAGGAGTTGATCGACACCTCGGTGGCGATCTCGTGCGGGGTGTCCTTGCGCAGCAACCCGCCGTTGCCGACGTACGGGCCCTCGGTGCCCTCCCGGACGACCACCAGGTCGATGGCCTGGTCGCCGGCCAGCGGGCCGGAGACCCCCGGGTAGAGCCGGGCCGGCCGCAGGTTGACGTGGTGGTCGAGCTCGAAACGCAGGCGCAGCAGCAGTCCACGCTCGAGGATGCCGGCCGGCACCGTCGGATCGCCGACCGCGCCGAGCAGGATGGCGTCGACCTGCTTCAGCTCGCGCAGCACCGAGTCTGGCAGCAGCTCGCCGGTGCGGTGCCACCGCGACGCACCGAGGTCGTAGCTGGTGATCTCGACGTCGGGCACGACCCCGGTGAGGACCTTGAGTCCCTCGGCGACGACCTCGGGCCCGATCCCGTCTCCGGGGATGACCGCCAGCTTCATGCACTTCTCCTGTCGCGAGAGTTCTTACCGACCATCTGACACTTCATGCTGCGACACGTCGTCGCATGGGCGGTCACCGGGGGATTCCCCGGATGGCGCTGGCCGAGACCGCACCGGACAGGTCCGCCAGCAGGTCGGCGCCCGGCAGGGCGTCCAGCCGCAGCACCATGATCGACGCGTGACCGGCCATCTCCTGGGAGATCTGGGCGGCCTCGATGTTGATGCCGGCGTCGCCGAGCAGCGAGCCGACGCTGCCCATGACGCCCGGGCGGTCGGGGTAGGCGACCACCAGCAGATTGCCGGCGGCGCGGAGATCGAAGTGCCGGCCGTTGATCTCGACCAGCTTCTCGACCTGCTGCGCACCCGACAGGGTGCCCGACACGGTCCGCTGCTCGCCGCCCGGCATGGCCGCGCGCAGGGTGACGGTCGACCGGTAGTCGCCGATCTCCTCCGTCTTGGTGCTGCTGAGGGCGAGCCCGTTCTCCTGGGCCAGGGTCGGTGCGTTCACGAAGGTGACCGCCTCGTCGATGATGTCGCCGAACACCCCGCGGACCGCGGCCAGCTCCAGGATCGAGATGTCCTGTGTTGCCAGGTCTCCGCGGACCTCGACGGTCACCTCCGACGGCAGCGCGCCCGCCACTCCGGTGAGAATCCGGCCGAGGCGGGAGACCAGGCCGATCCACGGGCGGACCTCGTCGGAGACGGGACCGGCGGCGGCGACGTTGACGGCGTCGGGCACGAAGTCACCGCGCAGCGCCAGCCGCACCGAGCGGGCCACGGCCGTCCCCGCCTTGTCCTGCGCCTCCTGCGTCGACGCACCGAGATGCGGGGTCACCACGACGTTGCGGATGCCCAGCAGGGGGTTGTCGGCGGTCGCCGGTTCCGTGACGAAGACGTCGATGCCCGCGCCGCCGATGCGCCCCTCACGGGCGGCGTCGGCCAGGGCCTGCTCGTCGATCAGTCCGCCGCGGGCGGCGTTGACGATGATCACCCCGGGCTTGACCGTCCGGAGCTCCTCGGCGCCGATGAGGCCCAGCGTCTCCTTGGTGCGCGGCAGGTGGATGGAGATGATGTCGGACTGTGCGAGCAGCGTCGGCAGATCGACCAGCTGGACCCCCAGGGCGGCGGCGCGGGCCGGCTGCAGGTAGGGGTCGTAGGCGATGATCGTCGTGTCGAAAGCGGCCATCCGGGCGGCGAAGAGCTGTCCGATGCGACCGAAACCGACGACGCCGACGGTCTTCTCGGCGATCTCGACGCCGGTGTAGGCGGAGCGCTTCCAGAGGCCCTGCTGGAGGGAGGCGTTGGCGTCGGCGGTGCGGCGGGCGACCGCGAACAGCAGCGCCACCGCCTGCTCGGCGGCCGAGACGATGTTGGACTGTGGAGCGTTGACGACCAGCACGCCGCGGGACGTCGACGCCGGGACGTCGACGTTGTCCAACCCGACACCCGCGCGGGCGATGACCTTGAGCTTCGGCGCGGCGGCGAGGGCCTCGGCGTCCATCCGGGTGGACGAGCGGATCAGGACGGCGTCGGCGTCGGCGAGCGCCGGGAGCAACGCGGCCCGGTCGGCGCCGTCGACGTGGCGGACCTCGACCTGGTCCCCGAGTTCCTCGATGGCGGACGGTGCCAGCTCTTCGGCGATCAGTACGACAGGCAACGACAAGGCACTCTCCGGCTCACGGTCACACACGAACACAGGGACGGCGGATCCCCGGTGGCGGGCTCCGGAGGCCGGAACCGTCCCGGAGGACCCGGGGACCCGGTCACGCACCGGAACTCGCGACGCGACGGGCGCGAGCCGATACCGCGACCGGCGATCAGCTTCCCCATGCTAGCCCGCGGCGTGCCTCCGAACTGCAGCGGCATACGGCCATCCGGGTGACACAACAGCAGATCGTGACGCCCCGGTCACTGGTTCTCGGCGGAACCGGAGCTCCGACGCGCCCGACCGTGCACCGGGCGGGCGGCCGATCCCGCCCCCGGACGCACGATCGCGGTGAGCGACGGCCACCCGGTCACCGGCGCGCGGCCGGGGTCCGCCGTCGACGGCGGGCCGGATCCGCGGGCCGATCCCGCGAAGCCCGCCCGCGGCCCGGGCCGCCCGAATACCCTGGCCACCGAGTGGACGACCGCTCCTGATCGACAGCCGCACCGAGGAGTTCCGCATGTCACAGTCGCCGTACGACGGGCCGAACGGCCAGTACCCGCAACACGAACCGACCTATCCGGCGGCGCCCGCCGGCCCGGCGCCCTACGCGGGAGCCGACCGGTCCCCCACCGGCCCGTGGGTTCCCCACGGTCAACCCGCCCCCTACGGCGGGCCCGGCGGACCTGCCCAGCAGGGCCACGCACCCGGCGGCTTCGGCACCGACCCGCACCGGCGGCCCGGGATGGTCACCGCGGCGGCCGTGCTGGCCTTCGTCGGGGGCGGCATCTACATCCTCGGCGGGCTCGCCGCCCTCGTCGGCGGCTCGCTGGTGGCGGTGGGCGGGTTGTTCACCGTCATCGCCGTCGTGCTGCTGGTCATCGGCGGGATCCTGATCTGGGGCGGCGTCGCCGCGCTCAGCGGCCGGGACGCCCGCATCCTGACCATCGCGGTCGGCGCCGGCATCGTGCTCAACCTGATCTCGCTCATCGGTGACTTCGAGGCCCGGTCGCTGACCGGGTTCGTCATCCCGGGCCTGGTGCTGTACTTCCTGCTCAACGCCCAGTCGCGGGCCTGGTTCGACCGGGTCGGCGCCAAGCACCTGTAGCGCCCCGTACCGCTGCCCGGTCCCCGGGACCACGGACGCCGAACGAGTGGCACGAAGCCCACCCTGCGGGGTCGGCTCTCTCGCCTGCGTTGGGCTTCTGTGCACCCGGGCAGGCCCGGCCCGGACGGACGACGAGGCCCCGTCGGCGGACCGGCGGGGCCTCGTGACGTCCGTTCTCGCCAGATCAGCGTGCCGCGGTGCCCTGGTAGTCGTCCTTGGCCTTGACCCAGCTCATCAGCTTGCGCAGCTCACGCCCGGTGGCCTCGATCGGGTGGGCCTCCTCCTCGGCACGACGCGCCTTGAACTCCGGCGCGCCGGCGTCCTGGTCGGCGATGAAACGCTCGGCGAACACGCCGGTCTGGATGTCCTTGAGGACCGCCTGCATGTTCTCCTTCACGTGCGCGTCGATGACCCGCGGGCCGGAGACGTAGTCGCCGTACTCGGCGGTGTCCGACACCGACCAGCGCTGCTTGGCGATGCCGCCCTCGTACATCAGGTCCACGATCAGCTTCAGCTCGTGCAGGCACTCGAAGTAGGCGATCTCCGGCTGGTAGCCGGCCTCGGTCAGCGTCTCGAAGCCGATCTGCACGAGCCGGGACACGCCACCGCAGAGGACGGCCTGCTCACCGAACAGGTCGGTCTCGGTCTCCTCGGTGAAGGTCGTCTTGATCACGCCCGCGCGTGCCCCGCCGATGGCGGCGGCGTAGGACAGCGCCAGCGCCTGCGCGTCGCCCGAGGCGTCCTGCTCGATCGCGATCAGGTCCGGCACGCCCTTGCCGTCGACGAACTCGCGACGGACCAGGTGACCGGGGCCCTTGGGGGCGATCATGATGACGTCGACGTCGGCCGGGGGCTTGATGTAGCCGAAGCGGATGTTGAAGCCGTGGCCGAAGGCCAGGGTCTTGCCGGCGGACAGGTGCGGCTCGATCGACTCGGCGTACACGTGGCGCTGCACGTGGTCCGGGGTCAGGATCATGATGACGTCGGCCTCGGCGGCGGCCTCCGCGGGGGTGACGACACGCAGGCCCTCGTCGGCGGCCTTCGCCCGCGACGACGAGCCCTCCTTGAGGCCGACGCGGACGTCGACGCCGGAGTCACGCAGGCTCAGCGCGTGCGCGTGGCCCTGCGAGCCGTAACCGATGACGGCGACCTTCTTGGCCTGGATCAGGCTCAGGTCGGCATCGTCCTCGTAGAAAATTTCGGCAGCCATGAAGTGGCAGTCCTTCTTCCGTGTGCTGACCTCCCCCGGGTCGGGGAGGTCGATGGGGATGCCCGGCAGCGCGCGCTCCCGGGGAACAGCCTGGTCGCGCTAGTTGGTGTCCGCCCGGCCGGCCGACGTGATCGACCGGGGTCCCCGGCCGAGCGCCACCATGCCGGACTGGACGGTCTCGCGGACGCCGAAGGGCTCGAGCAGTTTGGTGAACGCGTCGAGTTTCGGTGCGGTGCCCGTGACCTCGATGGTCATCGAGTCCGGGCTGACGTCCACGATGTGCGCGCGGAACATCTCCACGATGGTGACCACCTGCGCGCGGGTGACGGCGTCGACCCGCAGCTTGATGAGCACCAGCTCGCGTTGGACCGACGAGTCGGCGTTGAGCTCGACGATCTTCAGCACGTTGATCAGCTTGTTCAGCTGCTTGGTGACCTGCTCGAGCGGCAGGCCACTCACCTCCACCGAGATCGTCATCCGGGAGACCAGGGGGTTCTCGGTGGGACCCACGGCCAGCGAGTGGATGTTGAACCCACGGCGGGAGAACAGCGCCGAGACCCGGGCCAGCACACCGGGTTTGTTCTCGACCAGGACGGACAGGGTGTGGGTGCTCATGCGTGGAACCGACGATCGGAGGAGGACCCGAGCGAGCGCCCGGACATGACGACCGATCGAGGACCCGAGGGAGCCCCGGCGACCGGGGTCCGCAGGAGGCGAGGGATCGGGGAACCGGCAGAGCGAGCGAGGCCCGGACGGAGGGAGGAGTGACGCGATCCGGTCATGCCGTCACACGCCCGTCTCGAACAGGGGCCTGATGCCGCGGGCGGCTTCGATCTCGGAGTTGCCGAGACCGGCGGCGACCATCGGCCAGACCTGGGCGTCCTTGCCGACGGTGAAGTCGATGACCACCGGGCGGTCGTTGATCGCCATCGCCTGGTGGATCACCTTGTCCACGTCCTCCTTGGACTCGCAGCGCAGCCCGACACAGCCGTAGGCCTCGGCGAGCATCTTGAAGTCCGGGATGCGCAACTTGTGGGTGTTGAGATCGGTGTTGGAGTAGCGCTCGCCGTAGAACAGCGTCTGCCACTGGCGCACCATGCCGAGGTTGCCGTTGTTGATGACGGCGATCTTGACCGGGATGCCCTCGATCGCGCAGGTGGCGAGTTCCTGGTTGGTCATCTGGAAGCAGCCGTCGCCGTCGACGGCCCACACCACGGCGTCCGGGCGGGCGACCTTGGCCCCCATGGCGGCGGGCACCGCGTAGCCCATCGTGCCCAGACCGCCGGAGTTGAGCCAGGTGCGCGGGTTCTCGTACTTGATGAAGTGGGCCGACCACATCTGGTGCTGGCCCACGCCGGAGCAGTACACGGCGTCCGGCCCGGCGATCTCGCCGAGCCGCTCGATGACGTACTGCGGGGCCAGGGTGCCGTCCTCGGGCTCGTCGAATCCGAGCGGGAAGGTCGCGCGCAGGTCGTCGAGCTCGGCCCACCAGGCGGTCAGATCGGCGACCACACCGGATTTCTGCTCGGCCTGCACGGCGGCGATGAGCTCCACGATGACGTCGCGGGCGTCACCGACGATCGGCACGTCGGCGATGCGGTTCTTGGAGATCTCCGCCGGGTCGATGTCGGCGTGGATCACCTTGGCCAGCGGTGCGAACGAGGCGAGCGCCCCGGTGACCCGGTCGTCGAACCTGGCCCCCAGCGCGATGATCAGGTCCGCCCGCTGCAGGCCGGCGACCGCGGCCACCGTGCCGTGCATGCCGGGCATCCCGAGGTGCTGCTCGTGTGAATCGGGGAACGCCCCCAGCGCCATCAGGGTGGTGACGACGGGGATCCCGGTGACCTCGGCCAGTTCACGCAGTTCCGCGCAGGCCGAGGCCTTGATGACCCCGCCTCCCACGTAGAGCACCGGGCGGCGGGCGCTGGCGATCAGCTTGGCCGCGGCGGCGATCTGACCACCGTGCGGTCGGACCGCGGGCCGGTAGCCGGGGAGGGCGATGTCCTGCGGCCAGCTGAAGGTGGTGCTGGCCTGCAGGACATCCTTGGGGATGTCCACGAGCACCGGGCCGGGACGACCGGTCGATGCGATGTGGAACGCCTGGGCCAGGATCCGCGGGATCTCCGCCGGATCGGTGACCAGGAAGTTGTGCTTGGTGACCGGCATCGTGATGCCGCAGATGTCGGCCTCCTGGAAGGCGTCGGTGCCGATCGAGCCGCGCGGCACCTGACCGGTGATGGCGACGATCGGGACCGAGTCCATGTTGGCGTCGGCCAGCGGGGTGACCAGGTTGGTGGCCCCCGGGCCGGAGGTGGCGATGCAGACGCCGACGCGGCCGTTGGCCTGGGCGTAGCCCGTCGCGGCGTGGCCGGCACCCTGCTCGTGGCGGACGAGGATGTGGCGGACCTTCACCGAGTCGAGCAGCGGGTCGTAGAGCGGCAGCACCGCACCACCCGGGATGCCGAACGCGACCTCGACACCGAGTTCCTCGAGGGATCGCACCACGGACTGCGCCCCGGTGACCTGCTCGACGACGGGGGCTGCGGGCGCGCTGGGAGCGGGTGCCGGGCGGGGTGCGACCGCGGTGTTCCCCGTCGCGGGGACGACCGGCCCTGGTCGGCTGTGCGTCATGATGCCTTCTTCGAGACTTCGCGTGCCCGGGCGGAACCGCTGGACCGCGGTCCGGGCACTTGGTGGAACTACTGACTTCTCGTGGTCCCGGTGCTCCAGGGGTCACCTGGCGACCGGAATCCGGGCAATAAAAAACCCCCTGCCACCGATGAGGTGGACGAGAGGGTGGCGCGCCGTCGCGGAGTGGTTCGCGGGGGCGCGCTAGATGATTACGAGGAGCAGGTTGTGCACGGAAACCACTGTAGGGGTCGGCGCCGTCAGGTGTCAAAAGGCCACGCGGTGGCGCCCGCGGCCCGTCCTACCGCCCGGCGGCCGTCTCCTGCCAGGCAAGATGGAGCCATGCCCGCACCCGACAAGGCCGTCTTCCGACTCCCGACGAGTGCACTGTTCATCCCGCTCGGCCTGTTCGTCTTCGCCACGCCGCTCGCCGCGGCCAGCGTGTGGACGCTCCCGCTCTATCTGTTGCCCCTGTACGGGCTGCTGTGGGTGCTGATCACCCGTACCGTCGCCGACGACCGGACGATCGAGGCGCACCTGCCGCTGCGGACCCGGCGGATCCCGTGGGCGGACCTGGACGGCTTCGAGTTCCAGGGGCCGCGGTGGGCCATCGCGGTGACCCAGGAGGGCAGGCGTATCCGGCTGCCGATGGTGCGACCGCGTGACCTGCGCCGACTGGCCGAGGTCAGCGGCGGCCGGCTGTACCTCGGGGAGGACGCCGCCGCCCGGGCCGAGGAGGCCGCGGACGCCTCGTCGGCGAGCACGTCGCTGAAGGCGGGCGCGGCTGCGGCGGCCGACACCGGCAGCTCACCGGCCACGCCCCCGGTGGACGCCGTGGATCCGCAGGACCCGCAGACGGTGCCCGGTGGTCCCGTCGACGCCCGGCCCGAGTCCGCCGACGCGGCGACGGACGGCTCGTCCGGCTCTTCCGGCACGGTCGCCGACGCGGGTCCGGCCGGGCCCACGGCGGCCGCGCACGCCGCGAGCAGCGACGACGCCGGTCGGCGGGCCCCGCGGGCGGAGTAACCTGCTGGGCAGACATCGTGCGTGCGCCCCAACGGGCGCCGTGCCGTGTCCGGACCCTGACGAGCACCGCACCCCGTGTCCCGCCCGGCCCCGGACCGTCGCCGTCCGCTCCACCCGCTCGTCGCTCGTTCTGTTCAGGAGTCCCCATGCCAGCCCTTCGTTCCCGGACCTCCACCCACGGCCGCAACATGGCCGGTGCCCGCGCCCTCTGGCGTGCGACCGGCATGGGCGACAACGACTTCGGCAAACCCATCGTCGCGATCGCGAACTCCTACACGCAGTTCGTGCCGGGCCACGTGCACCTCAAGGACATGGGCGACCTGGTCGCCGGCGCGATCCGGGAGGCCGGCGCGGTCTCCAAGGAGTTCAACACCATCGCCGTCGACGACGGCATCGCGATGGGCCACGGCGGCATGCTCTACTCGCTGCCGTCCCGCGAGCTGATCGCCGACTCCGTCGAGTACATGGTCAACGCGCACTGCGCCGACGCCCTGGTCTGCATCTCCAACTGCGACAAGATCACCCCCGGCATGCTGATGGCCGCGCTGCGGCTCAACATCCCGGTCGTGTTCGTGTCCGGTGGCCCGATGGAAGCCGGCAAGGCGGTCATCGCCGACGGCGTCGCCTACACCCCGACCAACCTCATCACCGCGATCAACGCCTCCGCCGCCGAGGCCGTCTCCGACGAGTCTCTGGCCGCCGTCGAGCGGTCCGCCTGCCCGACCTGCGGCTCGTGCTCGGGCATGTTCACCGCCAATTCGATGAACTGCCTCACCGAGGCGCTCGGGCTGTCGCTGCCCGGCAACGGCTCCACGCTGGCTACCCACGTCGCCCGCAAGGACCTGTTCCTGCGGGCCGGCACCACCGTCGTGGAGCTCGCGAAGCGGTACTACGACGACGACGACGAGTCGGTGCTGCCGCGCAACATCGCCAACCGGGCCGCCTTCGCCAACGCGATGACGCTGGACGTCGCGATGGGCGGCTCGACCAACACGGTGCTGCACATCCTGGCCGCCGCGATCGAGGGCGACACCCACTTCACGCTGCCCGACATCGACGCCATCTCCAAGCAGGTCCCCTGCCTGTCGAAGGTGGCTCCCAACCACCCCGACTACCACATGGAGGACGTGCACCGGGCGGGCGGCATCCCCGCGCTGCTGGGTGAGCTCAACCGCGCCGGGCTGCTCGACACCTCCGTCCACTCCGTGCACTCGCCCGACCTGCAGTCGTGGCTGGACGAGTGGGACGTCCGCGGTGGCAAGGCGTCCGAGCGGGCGTTGGAGCTGTTCCATGCCGCCCCCGGCGGCGTCCGGACCGTGGAGGCGTTCTCCACCGCCAACCGCTGGGACACCCTCGACGTCGACGCCGAGGGCGGCTGCATCCGCGACCACGCCCACGCCTACACCGTCGACGGCGGGCTCGCGGTGCTGCACGGCAACATCGCCGAGGACGGCTGCGTGGTGAAGACGGCCGGCTTCGACGAGTCGCTCTTCCACTTCGCCGGCACCGCCATCGTCTTCGAGTCCCAGGAGGACGCCGTCGACGGCATCCTCGGCAAAAAGGTCAAGCCGGGCCACGTGGTGGTCATCCGCTACGAGGGCCCTACCGGTGGGCCGGGCATGCAGGAGATGCTCTACCCGACCTCGTTCATCAAGGGCATGGGGCTGGGCAAGGTCTGCGCACTGATCACCGACGGCCGGTTCTCCGGCGGCTCGAGTGGGGTGTCGGTGGGCCACATCTCGCCGGAGGCCGCACGCGGCGGTTCGATCGGCCTGATCGAGGACGGCGACGAGATCGTCATCGACATCCACTCGCGCGCCCTGCACCTGAACGTCCCGGACGACGTGCTGGCCGAGCGCCGCGCGAAGATGGACGCCTCGGAGAACCCGTGGCAGCCCAAGAACCGGGAGCGCTTCGTGTCCCAGGCGTTGCGTGCGTACGCACACATGGCGACCTCGGCCTCGACCGGCGCGGTCCGGGTGGTCCCGACCTCGTGGGCGCCGGAGAACCCGGCCGGCTGAGCTCCCGCCGGCGGGCCGGTCCCCGTGGCCGGCCCGCCGGCACCGGTGCACATCCTGCCCAGGCGGGACGGTCGGTGGTGTCGTAGCGTCCGGACCGGACCTTCCCGGGTCCGACCCACCGCCGGAGGCACCCGTGACGACCGTCGACAACCCCGCACCCGCTGCCCGCACCGCCGAGGACGTCGCCGGGCAGGTCCTGACGGCGACGCTCGGTGCGTTCACGACGCTGAGCATCTACGTCGGAGAACGGATGGGGCTCTACCGGGCACTGCGGGACGGGCCGGCCACGCCCGAGGAGCTCGCCGACCGGGCCGGCATCGATGCCCGCTACGCCCGCGAGTGGCTGGAGATGCAGGCCGTCGACGGATATCTCGACGTGATCGACGGTCCGCCCCGGCGCTTCTCGATGTCCGACGCGGTCGCCGAGGTGATGACGGACGGCGACAGCCTGAACCACCTCGGCCCGCTCCCCCGGCTCGTCGCGGCCGCGGCCTCGCATCTGCCGGAGCTGCAGCAGGCCTACCGGACCGGCGGCGGCGTGAGCTGGGACGACTTCGGCGACGACGCCCGCCAGTCGCAGGAGGCCCTGAACCGCCCGTGGCTGGACGCCGCGATGCCGGCGGCACTCGCCGGGATCCCGGAGCTGGACGCGGTGCTGTCCCGCCCGGGCGCCAGGGTCGCCGACGTCGGCTCGGGCGCGGGCTGGTCGTCGATCGGGCTGGCGCGGACCCACCCCGGCCTGACCGTGCGCGGGTACGACGTGGACGGGCCCTCGGTCGAGTCCGCCCGGGCCAACGCCGCGGCGGCCGGTGTGGGCGACCGGGTCGCGTTCGTCGTGGCCGACGCCGACCGGCTCGCCGCCGACGGCCCCTTCGACGTCATCCTGGCGTGCGAGTGCCTGCACGACATGTCCCGTCCTGTCGACGTGCTGCGGGCGGCCCGGGCCGGTCTGGCGCCCGACGGCGTCATGATCGTGATGGACGAGGCGGTCGCCGACAGCTTCGCCGCACCCGCCGGTGACATCGAGCGCCTGATGTACGGATTCAGCATGTTCATCTGCCTGCCCGACGGGCGGTCGAGCGTGCCCTCGGCCGCCACGGGTGCGGTGATCCGCCGACCGATCCTGGAGAAGTACGCGCTCGCAGCGGGTTTCAGCGCGGTCGAGGTGCTGCCGATCGAGCCGTTCAACACCTGGCGGTTCTACCGGTTGAGCTGACCGGACGCGGAGGCACGACCACGGCGTACGTTCCCGCGACGCGCGTTCCCGCGACGCACGTGCCCGAGACGTGGTGTCGCAGCGCGCGTTACCGCGGCGCGCTCTCCCGCCGCACGGCCCCGCGACGTGGTGTCTCGGCGCACGTTCCCGGCGCGCGATCCCGCGCAGCACGGTCCCGCGACGTGGTGTCGCGGCGCACGTTCCCGGCGCGCGTTCCCGCGCCGCACGGTCCCGCGGGGACCAGCCACCGGCGGCCGACCGCGCGCCGGCGTCAGACCTTCGTCGAGCGCCCGTAGCGCTCGGACAGCAGCAGCACGAGGACCGCGCCGACGACCGCTCCGACGAGGCCCCACGGCTGGATCACGCGGTCGTACTCGGCGGGGGTGAACACGAACCACATCAGGAACCCGCCCAGGACGGACCCGGCGACACCCAGCAGTGCGGTGCGCCCCAGGCTCATCCGGCGCCGGCCGGGAAGCACCGACCGCGCGATCGCGCCCACGATCAGTCCGATGACGAGCATCATCACCAGCAGTACGACGAAGTGCAGCGGTTGCACGGAACCTCCCGGGAGTGGGCGCGTCGGTCGACGGCGTGGACCATCGTCCCCGTCCGGGTGCACCCGGCGTCAGGGCCGGATGGCGGAGGACCCAGGTCGGGGTGGCGGAATCCCGCCACCCTTCCGGGGGGCCGGAGCGCCCCGTCGGCGACCCGGCGCCCCGCGGCGCTGCACCGGCGGGTCTTGCCGGCCGCTCTCGCCGGTGCTGTTTTCCGGTCGAGCCCTGTACGGGCGATCACGCCGGAGGTGCGGCGAACCACCGGCCCGCCCGGCACTCGTGCCGCAGATGTCGTCGACCTCCGAGACCTTCGCGCTGTCATCGCATCTCGGCGGCGCACTCTGCTCCGGATCGTCTCGACGTCCACCCGCCGCTGCGCGTCCGCGGATCTCCGCGCCTCCTCCACGCCGAGGAGCAACAGCCGTGCCTGCCCGCTTCAACCACACGATCATCGTCTCCGCCGACCGCGACGGGTCCGCCCGGTTCAACCAGGAGTTGGTGGAGATCCCCGGGGCGCCGTCCTGGGGACCGTTCGTCAACCTCCGGCTCGCCGACGGTGTCCTGCTGCAGTTCGCCGAGCCGCCGGTCGAGATCCAGTTCCAGCACGACGCCTTCCTGGTCGACGACGACCTGTTCGACCGGGCCCTCGCCAGGCTCCGGGACCGCGGGATCGCGCACTGGGCGGATCCACAGCTGCAGCGCGCGGGCGAGATCAACACCGAGCACGGCGGCCGCGGCGTCTATTTCTTCAGACCCGTCCGGGCACGGGCTGGAGATGATCACCCGGCCCTACCTGTAGGCGCGGCGATCGACGCGGCCAGTGCCGCGGTCGCCGACCGGGACCAGGTGCCCATCCGGAACATCATGGCGTGGCCGCCGCCCCGGACCGTGTCGGCCCGGACGGCGACGCCGGCCGCGCGTGCCCCGGACAGGAAGACGGCGGTGGTGGTGGCCGGCAGCTCGCGGTCGCGGCTGCCCTGGACGACGCGGAGTGCACGTCCGGTCAACGGTCCGACCGGATCCCCGGCCGGCAGCCACGGCGCGAGACCCACGACCGCGGCGACGTCACCGGAGCCCGCCACGCGGACCGCGACGCGCGCCCCCATCGAGTGTCCGAGCAGGGCCACCGGCACCCCGGGGTGCCGGGAGCCGATGAGCCGCAGAGCCCACTCCGCGTCCGCGACGGCGTCCCGGCCGTCCCCGTCCCACCCCGTCCAGGCGTTGCGCAGCAGGTACACCGCCACCGGCCCACGGTCGGCGGGCCAGCGACGGGCGACCGCCCGCGCGAGCAGCCGGCACCGCAGCACCTGCGGCAGCCAGCCGCGACACCGTGCGGTGCCGCGCTCCGGGCCGCCGTGCAGGACGAGGACGACGCACGCCGGCGGCCCGACGGTCCGGGCCCGGACGACGCTCAGGGCCGCCCCGGCGACCGACCGCACGGTCACCGGCCGCCCACGACCCGGCAGTCGTCAGTAACCGGCACCGCTGACCACGTTCTGCAGTTCCTCGCCGGACACGTAGCGCTGCAACTGGGCACGGACCACCGCGGCCGCGCGGTCGGCGGCACCCGACGTCGAGCCACCGATGTGCGGGGTGATGAAGACCCCGGGTGCCTCCCACAGCGGATGGCCCGCGGGGAGCGGTTCCGGCTCGGTGACGTCCAGAGCGGCCCGCAGCCGCCCGGAACGGAGCTCGGACACCAACGCGTCGGTGTCCACCACCTTGCCGCGGGCGGCGTTGACCAGCACGGCACCGTCGGGCATCGCCGCGAGGAACGCGGCGTCCACCAGCCCGGTGGTCGCCTCGGTGAGCGGCACCATGACGACGACGACGTCGTGGTGGGGCAGCAGCTCGGGCAACGTGTCGATCGCGCGGACGCCGTCCCGGGCGGTGCGCGCGACCGTCGTCACGCTCACCCCGAACGCCTCGAGCCGGGTACGCACCTCGCTTCCCAGATCGCCCGCACCGAGCACGAGAGCCGAACGACCGGCGAGCATGTCGGTGGAATGCTGGGTCCAGCGCCGCTCGGCCTGCGCGAGCACGAAGCCCGGGAACTCACGCAGTACCGCGATCAGGGCGCCCACGGCCCACTCGGCGGTCGCCTTGCCGTGCGCCCCCCGGGCGGTGGCCATCGTGACACCGGCCGGTACCGACCCGGTCCACGCCTCGGCACCGGCGGTGGCCAGCTGCAGCAGCTTGAGGTTCGTCAGGTTCGCGAGCACGTCGGTCGCCGGACCGTCGGCCAGGAACCGGGGCACGTAGACCTCCACCCGGGCCAGCACGTCGGCGGGCTGCGCGCCGCTGAGGATGGTCAGGCCGGGCACCTCCCCGACCAGGCGGGCGACGGTGGGGTCCTCGAGCAGGGCGACGGGGGTGTCGGGCACCGGTCCAGGTTAGTGGCGGCGACGGTGCGGGACGGAGCCGGGCGGCCGGGGACGCCGGACACGTAGCGTGGAGCAGGTGACCGACGGACCCCTCCGCCGCCCGGTGCTGCGCCGGGCCGCAGCACTTCTCAGCGCCGCCGCCGTGACCCTGGTGGGGTGCGCCGACTTCTCGACCGAGCCACCCGAGGCCACCATCCAGCCGTCGCTGTCCGCGGCGGCGATGTACCCGCAGGACGAGACCGCCTTCCCGATCCCCACCACCCCGGCGTCCCCGTCGTCCGGCGCGTCGACGGTGCCCTCCCCGTCGGCCGCCGAGGATCCGTGCCGGCCCTCCGACCCGACGATCATCGCCGCCTGCCTCGACGCGCCCTGGGGGCTGGCCGTGCTGCCGGGCGGTGTCTCGGCGCTGGTCGGCGAACGGACCACCGGGCGGATCCTCGAGGTGGCGCCGCAGACGGAGCCGGTGGAGGTGGCGCGGGTGGACGGTCTGGACGCCACCGGTGACGGCGGTCTGCTCGGTCTGGCCCTGTCCCCGCACTACGCCGAGGACGGACTCGTCTACGCCTACGTCACGACGCCGACGGACAACCGGATCGTCCGGATCGCCCGCGGCGACGTCCCCAAGGACATCTTCACCGGCATCCCGCGGGGCACCGGCACCGACGGTCACAACGGCGGTCGGATCGAGTTCGGCGCCGACGGTCACCTCTACGTCGCCACCGGGGACGCCGGGATCCCGGGCGCCGGCGACGATCCGGCGTCGTTGGCGGGCAAGGTGTTACGGCTGGACGAGTTCGGCATGCCCGCGCCCGCCGGCGGGACACCCGACGGCACCGGGGGTTCCGTACCGCCGGCCACGGGAACCCCGACCGCGGCGCCGGTCCCGGGGGCCGCCACCGATCCGCTGACCGCCGTCTACGCCCACGGCCTCACCGACCCGACGGGGCTGTGCGCACTCGGCGACACCGGCGTCGGGGTCGTCGACCGGCTCGGCACCGCCGACGTACTCGCCCCGGTCACGGCCGGCGCCGACCTCAGCGCCACCCCCGCGATCTGGTCGTTCCCGGTGACGGACGGCGGCGCGGTCGACTGCGCGCGCAACGACGTCGTGCTCGCCGCGACCTCCCTGGACCAGGAACTGGTCACCGCGCTCGGTCTCGGTCCGGACGGCGGCTTCACCGGCCGACCGGAGCAGTTGGCCAAGGGCACCTACGGACGGCTGCTGTCGCTGGAGGCCGGTACCGAGGGTGTGCTGTGGGCGACCACCGCCAACCGTGACGGCAACGGCGAGCCGCAACCCCGCGACGACATGGTCGTGGTCATCCCCAGCGGCGGGGGCGGCGGCGGGGACGGCCGGGACTGACCGGTGGAACCACCGGCCCGGACCTGACCGGGGCCGGCTCGACCGCACCGAGCACGGACCGCCGAACGGCGCTCCCCCAGGGCACCCAAATGCCGGCGGACTCTTCTCGCGACGGGCGAGAAGGATCCGCCGGCATCCGGCGGGGGTGTGGGAGCGGTGTGGGGAGGGAAGCCGGTTCAGCCCTCGACGCCCAGGGTCTTCAGGACCAGGGCGCGGACCCGGGCGGCGTCCGCCTGGCCCTTGGTCGCCTTCATGACCGCCCCGATGATCGCGCCGACGGCCTGCAGATTGCCGCCGCGGATCCGGTCGGCCACGGCCGGCTGGGCGGCCAGCGCCGCGTCGATCGCCACCTGCAGGGCGGAGTCGTCCGACACCACGGCGAGACCGCGGGCGGCCACCACCGCGTCCGGCTCGCCCTCGCCGGCGAGCACACCGTCGACGACCTGGCGGGCCAGCTTGGTGTTGAGCGTGCCGGCGCCGACCATGGCGCAGATCGCCGCGACCTGCAGCGGCGTGATCGCGAGCTCGGTCAGCGCCACCCCGGCCTCGTTGGCCTTGGCCCCCAGGTACGACGACCACCAGCCCTTCGCCTCCGCCGGGGACGCACCCGCGGCCACCGTCCGCTCGACGAGCTCCACCGCGTCCGCCGCGACCAGGTCCCGCATCTCGGCGTCGGTGAAACCCCATCCGGTCTGCAACGTGGCGCGACGCAGCCACGGCATCTCGGGCAGCCCGGCGCGGAGCTCCTCGACCCAGTCGCGGTCGGGCGCGATCGGCACCAGATCCGGCTCCGGGAAGTAGCGGTAGTCCTCCGCGGTCTCCTTGCTGCGGCCCGGGCGGGTGGTGCCGCTGGCCTCCTCGAAGTGTCGGGTCTCCTGCTTGATCCGCCCGCCGTCGGCGAGAATCGAGGCCTGACGGGAGATCTCGTGCCGCACCGCGCGATCCACCGAGCGCAGCGAGTTCACGTTCTTGGTCTCGGTGCGGGTACCCAGCCCACCTTCCCCGGCCGGCGCCAGCGACAGGTTCACGTCGCAGCGCAGCGAGCCCTGGTCCATCCGGACGTCGGAGACGTCCAAGGCGCGTAACAGGTCCCGCAGCGCGGCGACGTAGGCCCTGGCCACCGCGGGAGCGTTCTCCCGGGTGCCCATGATCGGCCGGGTGACGATCTCCACCAGCGGCACGCCGGCGCGGTTGTAGTCCAGCAGCGAGTACTCGGCCCCGTGGATCCGACCCGCGGAACCACCGACGTGCAGCGACTTCCCGGTGTCCTCCTCCATGTGCGCGCGCTCGATCTCGATGCGGACCGGCGCGTCGTACCCCTCGACCTCGACGTCGATCCACCCGTCGAAGGCGATCGGCTCGTCGTACTGCGAGGTCTGGAAGTTCTTCGGCATGTCCGGGTAGAAGTAGTTCTTCCGGGCGAACCGGCACCACTCGGCGATCCGGCAGTTCAGCGCCAGCCCGATCTTGATGGCCGACTCCACCGCGGTGCGGTTCACCACCGGCATCGCGCCCGGCAGCGCCAGGCACACCGGGCAGACGTGGGTGTTGGGGTCGCCACCGAACACCGTCGGGCAACCGCAGAACATCTTGGTCTGCGTCGAGAGCTCGACGTGGACCTCGAGACCCAGGGCCGGGTCGAACTTCTCGATGGCCGCGTCGTAGTCCATCAGGTCCGCGAGCTTCACCGGACACCTCCCAGTTCCGGCACGGCACCGGCGACGGAGCCACCGGTGCGTGCGATGTAGTCGGCCTCGAACGTCGCCGCGACCCGGTACATGACCTCTTCGCCCAGGGCGGGCGCCATGATCTGCAGACCGACCGGCAGGCCGGTGTCGGACGCCAACCCACTCGGGACGGACATCGCCGGGATGCCGGCCAGCGAACCGGGGATGGTGGCCAGGTCGTTGAGGTACATGGCCATCGGGTCGTCGACCTTCTCGCCGATCCCGAACGCCGTCACCGGCGAGGCCGGCGACACGAGTACGTCCGCCGCCCCGAACGCTGTCGAGAAGTCCTGCGAAATCAGCGTCCTCACCTTCTGCGCCGAGCCGTAGTAGGCGTCGTAGTAGCCCGCCGACAGGGCGTAGGTGCCCAGGATGATGCGACGCTTGACCTCGGCGCCGAAACCCCGGCCGCGGGTGGTCGTCATGACCTGCTCGGCGGACGCGACACCGTCGTCACCCAGCCGCAGGCCGTACCGCATGGCGTCGAACCGGGCCAGGTTGGAGCTGACCTCGCTCGGCATGATCAGGTAGTACGCGGCCAGACCGTAGGCGAAGTGCGGGCAGTCGACCTCGACCACCTCGGCCCCCAGCGCGGTCATCGCGGCCACCGCGGCGTCGAAGGACTCGACCACGCCGGGCTGATAGCCCTCGCCGCGCAGCTGCTTGACGACACCGACCCGCAGGCCGGTGAGGTCCTCGGTCTGACCGCGACGGACCGCGTCGACGACCTTCGGCGCCGGCTGCGCGATGGACGTCGAGTCGCGCGGGTCGTGCCCGGCGATGACCTCGTGCAGCAGCGCGGTGTCCAGCACGGTGCGGGCGCAAGGCCCGACCTGGTCGAGCGAGGACGCCATCGCGATGACGCCGTACCGGGAGACCCCGCCGTAGGTCGGCTTCGCCCCGACCGTCCCGGTCAGCGCGGCCGGCTGCCGGATCGAGCCGCCGGTGTCGGTGCCGATGGCCAGCGGCGCCTCGAAGGCGGCGAGCGCCGCGGCGCTGCCGCCGCCGGATCCGCCCGGGATCCGGTCCAGGTCCCAGGGGTTGCGGGTCGGCCCGTACGCGGAGTTCTCCGTCGAGCTGCCCATGGCGAACTCGTCGAGGTTGGTCTTGCCCAGGACGACCACGCCGGCGTCGAGGAGCTTCGTCGTCACCGTCGCGTCGTACGGCGGCAGCCAGCCCTCGAGGATCTTCGAACCCGCGGTGGTCGGCACCCCCTTCTGCACGACGATGTCCTTCAGGGCCAGCGGCACACCGGCGATCGGCGAGGCCGGGCGCTCGCCCGCGGCGATCGACGCGTCGACCGCACGGGCCTGCTGCAGGGCGCGCTCACCGGAGACGTGCAGGAAGGCGTGCACCGCCGGATCGACCTCGCCGATCCGGTCCAGGTGCGCCCGGGCCACGTCCACCGCGCTGGTCTCGCCGCTGTGGATGGCCGACGCCAGGTCGGCCGCGGTCATGCGGGTCAGGTCGGTGTCCATCGAGCTCACTGCTCTTCTCCCATTCCGTTGGTCGAAGCAGCAGCGACCTGCGCGCCTCGCTCGCCCGAGGGGCGCACTCGATGCTCGATCACCGCTCTTCCGAATCCGTTGGTCGAAGCAGCAGCGACCTGCGCTCCTCGCTCGCCCGAGGGGCTCACTCGATGCTCGATCACTGCTCTTCTCCCAGGATCTGCGGCACGCGGAAGCGGCCTTCCGCCTGCGCGGGCGCCTGGTCCAGCGCCTCGTCGTGGGTCAGGCCGGGGACGATGACGTCGTCGCGGTAGACGTTCGACAGCGGGACGGCGTGCGTGGTCGGCACGATGTCGGGGGTCGCGACGCGCGACACCTCGGCGACCGAGTCGAGGATGCCGGACAGCTGCCCGACGTAGACCTCGACCTCGGCGTCGGTGAGCTCCAGCCGGGCCAGGTGGGCCAGGTGGGTCACGTCGGCGCTGGTCAACGACACGTGTGCGGCCCCGTCCGGGACTTGAGGATCCGACGACGGACCGGGGGTGTTCACGATCGCAATGCTCCCTACCGACAACGTGGGACGGACGTACGGCAGCCTCGGGCGAGGCCGCGTCCCGCCACGATCCTAGGCGGTGGGCCGGGGCGCCCCTGCGTCGTCGCTCCGCGGTCGCCACCCGCCCTTCCGGCGGTACCGACGGCCCGGTGTGGTGAATCTCCCCGTCGCCGCCGCATCCACCGGCGTGGCCGTGTGATGTGCCGGTAACGACCGCGGGGGACAATCAGCCCGGTTCCGTGGAGGATGTCTCGCGGGGAAAGGGGTGAGGGATGTCGTACGTCTTGAGGCTGGTCCTGCCGGATCGGCCGGGGTCGCTGGGGGCCGTCGCCACGGCCCTGGGCACGTTGGGCGCCGACATCCTGGCGATGGACATCGTGGAGCGGTCGGTCGGGCACGCGGTCGACGATCTGGTCGTCGATCTGCCCGCCGGCAAGCAACCCGACTCGCTGATCACCGCGGCCGAGTCCGTCCCGGGCGTGCGGGTCGAGTCCGTCCGCCCCGATCCGGGCGTCGCCGACTCCCACCGCGAGTGGGAACTGGTCGAGGCGCTGGCCTCCAACCCGTCGAAGGCGCTGCACACGCTGGCCTCCCGGCTGCCGAAGGTGCTGCGCGCCGGCTGGGCCGTGGTCGTGCGCGTCACCGACGCCGACATCGAGCTGGTCGCCGGTGGTGGCGGCGTCCCCCAACTGCGCGGCATCGTGCCCGGCTGGGCCCCGGTCGACAAGCCCGCGGTGCTCGATCCCGAAGCGTCCTGGGTGCCCGAGGACTGGAAGACCCTGGGGACCGAGATGGCCGTCGCCCCCATCGGCGGGCCGGATCTGGCCGTCCTCGTCGGACGCCCGGGCGGCCCCGCCATCCGGGATTCCGAGCTCGCCCGGCTGACCCACCTCGCCGGGCTGACCGCCGTGGTGTCCGGAGCGACGCCCTAACCCGTCGGAGGTGCGTCGGCGCGGAAGCCGGCGACCGCCCCGATCACCGTGACGGCCGGTGAGGTGATCCCCGCCGCGGCGATCAGCCCGGCGATGGTGGCCACCGTGCCCCGGACCGTGCGCTGCCCGGTCAACCCGGCGTCGGCGACCGTGGCCGCCGGGGTGTCGGCCGGCATACCGGCTGCCGTCAGCGCCACGGTGATCGCCGGCAGCGTGGCCACCGCCATGAGCAACACCAGGTCGGTGCCGCTGCGGGCCAGCGCCGGCCAGTCGAGCATCGACCGCGGGTCACCGGGCGGCACGTGTCCCGACACGACCGTGAAGCCCTGGTTCAACCGTTTGTGGGTCACCGGGATGCCGGCCAGCGCGGGACCGGCGATCGACGAGGTCACCCCCGGGATCACCCGGACCGGGACACCGGCCGTCGCGCACGCCTCCAGCTCCTCGCCGCCGCGGCCGAAGACGAAGTTGTCGCCACCCTTGAACCGCACCACCGTGCGCCCCGCCAGCGCGTGCTCGACGAGCAGCCGGTTGATCTCGTCCTGCGGTGTGGTGGCCCCGCGCGGGATCTTGGACACGTCGATCACCTGGGTGCCCGGTCGGGCCTCCGCCAGGGCAGCCAGCGGCGCGAGCCGGTCGGTGACGATGACGTCCGCCTCGCGGAGCGCGGCGAGGCCGGCCACGGTCAGCAGCCCCGGATCACCCGGTCCACCGCCCACCAGGACGACGCGCCCGCCCGGTGCGGCGCCCGACGGCGCCGCCGCCTCGACGAGCTCGCTGCCGGGCAGGCAGAACAGTCGGGCGTCCTCGGCCGATGCCGCGACCGCCAGGTCGGCTGCGGGATCACCGGTGGCGGCGACCACCAGCCAGGCGCCGGCCAGGTCGGCCGGTCCCGGCGTCCCCGCCCGCCACCGGATCAGCCCGCGCTCGGCGAGATCACCCACCGCCGCGGACACCTCGGGAGCGATCACCGTCACCGCGGCCCCGGCCGCCCGCAGCGCCAGGATCGACGGCCACGCCGCCGGTCCCCCACCGGCCACCACCACGGCCCGGCCGGCGACCGGCAGGGTGGCCGGGAAACCGGTCACCGGAGCTGCACCCGCAGCGACCGCAGACCGCGGATGACGAAGTACGGCTGGTACTGCGGCTCCTCGACCCAGTGCAGATCGGGGCCGGCCGCCGCCAGCTGGGTGAGCGCGATGTCGAGTTCCAGCCGGGCCAGTGGCGCCCCGATGCAGAAATGGGTGCCGCCGCCGAAACCGATGTGCCCGGCGTCGCCGCGGCCGATGTCGAAGCGGTCCGGGTCGGGGAAGCGCTCCGGGTCCCGGTTCGCGACCCCGAACATCATCCCGATGCGTTCACCGGCCCGGAACGTCCGGCCGGCCAGCTCCACGCCGTCCTCCAGCACCCATCGCTCGAACAGCTGCAGTGGCGCGTCCCAGCGGATGAGCTCCTCCACGGCGGTCGCCGGGCTGACCTCGCCGCCGACCACGCGGCGCCATTCGTCGGGAAACAGGCAGGCGGCCCGCAGGCCGTTGCCCAGGGTGTTGACCGTCGCCTCGTGGCCCGCGTTGAGCAGCACGATGACGGTGCTGACGATCTCGTCCTCGGACAGCCGGTCACCCTCGTCGGCCACCTGGACGAGCTCGGTGATGAGGTCGTCCCGCGGGTCCGTCCGGCGGTCGCCGATCAGCGCGCGGACGTAGGCGATGAAGTCCGCGGCGGCGCGCTCCGCCCCGTCCCGCTCGGCGTCGGTGGTCTGGAACTCGTACATCTTCACGATCGCGTGCGACCACGCGAGCAGCGTCGGGCCGGCCTCCGCGGGAACGCCCAGCAGTGCGCAGATCACCGCGATCGAGTAGGGCTGCGCGAAATCGGCGAGCACGTCGAACGACTCCCGCGTCGCCAACGGGCCGAGCTGCTCCCGGCAGATCCGCTCGATGGTCGGACGCATCGCGGCCACCGAGCGGGCGGTGAAGACCTTGGTCACCAGCCGACGCAGCCGGGTGTGGTCGGGCGGCTCCAGGTTGAGCAGCGACCACTGCTCGCTGGCCTGCCACCGGGGATAGGCGGCTTCGGGCTCGGGCAGGCCGAGGTCGGCGGCGGAGTGCCGGTGGGTGTAGATCCGGCCCAGCCCGCGGTGGCGCAGCGCGGCGTGCACGTCGGTGAAGCGTGTCAGCAGCCAGAGGTCGCGCTCGGGGTAGTACAACGCGGGCCCGGCGTCGGCGAGGGCGCGGAACACCGGGTACGGGTCGGCGAGGAACGCCGGATCACCGGGCCGGAAGCCCAGTTCGGTGGGAGACGGCGACGCCGACGGGGCGGCGCCGCCGCCCGGGTCAGCGGCCGGCACGGTCGGCCGTCCGGTGGACGAGGGCGGGAGCCGGGGCGGGGCGGCGGTCGGTGCGACGTGCGGAAGCCATGCCGACCATCGTCGCCGATGACCACCGTCGCCTCCGCATCGGCTCCCGTGGACGGCCGGGCCGGCGTCAGAGCAGCGACAGCGGGTCCATCCTGGCGCGCGCCGGGTCCGGGTCCTTGCGGGCACTGCGGGCGGCCCGGGCGGCGTGCAGGGCGGCCGCGAGCTCGCGGCCGCGGCCCAGCTCGAGGCGCACCAGCGCCCGCTCGGCCTCCTTGTCGGTGTGCGCCGGGCCGCTGTGCTCGACCGGGACCGGGCCGAGCACCTCGGCGCCCGCCGGCAGGTGCAGATCCTCCAGGAAGGACGCCACCCCGTCGGCGCCGCCGTCCACCGCGGCCATCGCCACCGCGGGCGGGAACCCGAACTCGCGGCGGGCGGCGAGCTCGGCGGCGGCGTGCCCCGCCGGGTCCCAGCGGATGAGCGCCTGTACGGTCGCCAGCGAGCTGTCGGCCCCGACCACCACCCGGCCGCCGGACGCGGCGGGCCGGACGAGGGTCGCCGCGGCCATCCACCGGCGCAGCGTCTCCTCGGCGGCCCGCAGGTCCGGGCGGGCCAGCAGCGCCGACCCGTCCAGCAGCAGTGCGGCGCCGTACCCGTCAGGGGTCGACGGCTCCATCCCGGGGGTGGCCACGACCAGGACGGGCTCGGCCGGGACCGACGACACCGCGGCGTCGCCGGCACTGGTGAGGATGCGCACGCCGGCGAAGGCCCGGCCGAGCTCCTCCGACGTCCGGCCGGCCCCGACCACGGTGGCGCGGAAGGCGGTCGCCGCACAGACCGAACAGGTCCACCCGGTGGCCAGGGCACCGCACCACCGGCAGGACGCGACCTGCTGAGCGCGGCTCAGTTGCAGGGGGCCGGAGCAGACCCGGCAGTGTGCGGGCCGTCGGCAGGACACACAGGCGAGCGCGGGCTGGTAACCCCGGCGCGGGACCTGCACCAGGACCGGCAGTCCCGCGGACAGCGCGGCCCGGGCGGCCTGGAACGCCGCCGGGCTGAGCCGGGCGAACGCCGCCGCCGACTCGGCCCCGGTGGCGCGGTCGTCGCCCGCCGCCTCGATGCGCGGCGCCGCCGCCCGCACGGTGCCGCGATCGGCGGTGATCGGCTTGGCCCACCCCGACTCGATCAGCAGCTGGGCCTCCGCCGTCCGCGCGAAACCGCCGATGAGCAACGGGATCTGAGCCGCGGCCGAGCGCAGCATCAGCACCTCGCGGGAGTGCGGATACGGAGCGCGGGGTTCGGCCAGCGAGTCGTCACCGTCGTCGAACAGGGCGACCAGCCCGAGGTCGTGGACCGGCGCGAACGCCGCCGCCCGGGTGCCGATGGCGATGCGGACGTGCCCCCGGCGGACCGCCAGGAACCGCTTGTACCGCTCGGCCGGACCGAGATCGGCCGACAGGGCGACATGGCGGTCGGGCCCGAGCACCGACCGGAGCGCGGCGTCGAGCCGGCTGACGTCGGACGCGTCGGGGACGACCAGGACGGCGCCGCGGCCGGCGGCCAGCGCGGTGTGCGCCAGCTCGGCCAGGCGGGCGGCCCAGTCCTCCCCCGGCAGCGCCTGCCAGACGGCGCGCGCCGGCCGACGGTCGGTGATGGCCTGCCGGAAGGCCGGACCGGCCTGGTACCGGTCCCAGCCCGGGCCGGCCGCATCCGGCAACGGGCTGTCCACCGGCGCCGCCGGCTTGGCCTCGGTGGCGGCGTGCCGCGGCGGGACCGCCAGTCGCAGCACGTCCTCGAGCGATCCGGCGTAGCGGTCGGCCACCGCCCGGCACAGTTCGGCGATCTCGGGAGCCAGCACGGGCTCGACGGAGACCACGCGGTCCAGAAAGCTGAGTTTCTTGCCGCTCTCGGACTCGGCGACCCGCTCCAGCAGGTAGCCGTCCACCAGCCGGCCGGCGAACCGCACCCGCACCCGCACGCCCGGTACGGCCTGTCCGTCGAACTGCTCGGGGACGAGGTAGTCGAAGGGCCGGTCCAGGTGCGCCAGGCCGGTGTCGACGGCGACCCGGGCGACCGGGACGGTGGCGGCCGGGACCGGCACGCCGGCGGGAGCCCGCCGCCGCCGCGCTGTCGTCCCCCCCGCCGTGGCCACGCTCAAGACTTACCAGGTCGCACCGACGAGCCCGCTCCGCTGTGCACAGCGGCCCGCACCCCGGCGCCCCGCCCCCGACCCGCCCGCCACCGGACCGGTCGCCGGCCGGCAGCGTGCCCGGCACGGCCGGTGCGCCGGGAACGGGCTGCCGACCGCAGCGGATCGGGGGTCGGACGCGCGGTCCGCCCGTCGGATCCGGACCTGCCGAGCCTGCAGCGTGGGCCATGTCGCACCCGTGCGGCAGACCCGGCCGGCGGCAGGGCGCGCCGGGGCGCGGCCCGGTGTCGCTACAGGCCGAGCGCCGACTTGAGGTCCTGCGCCCGGTCGGTGTGCTCCCAGGGCAGATCGACGTCGGTGCGGCCGAAGTGGCCGTAGGCGGCGGTCGGTGCGTAGATCGGCCGCAGCAGGTCGAGGTCACGGATGATCGCGCCGGGCCGCAGGTCGAAGACCTGCAGGATGGCGTCGCCGATCTTGGTCGGGTCGACCTGCTCGGTGCCGAAGGTCTCGACGAACAGGCCGACCGGGTCGACCTTGCCGATGGCGTAGGCGACCTGCACCTCGATGCGCTCGGCCAGGCCCGCGGCGACCGCGTTCTTGGCCACCCAGCGCATCGCGTAGGCCGCCGAGCGGTCCACCTTGGACGGGTCCTTGCCGGAGAACGCGCCGCCGCCGTGCCGGGCCATCCCGCCGTAGGTGTCGACGATGATCTTGCGGCCGGTCAGTCCGGCGTCGCCCATCGGACCGCCGATGACGAAGCGCCCCGTCGGGTTGACGAACAGCCGGTAGCCCTCGGTGTCGATGCCCAGCGCCGCCAGCTCGGGCTCGACGACCTGCTCGCGGATGTCGGTGGCCAGCATGGTGTCCAGGTCGATGTCGGCGGCGTGCTGGGTGGACAGCACCACCGTGTCCACCCGCACGGCCTTGTCACCGACATACTCGATGGTGACCTGGGTCTTGCCGTCGGGACGCAGGTACGGCACCGCACCGGACTTGCGGACCGAGGTCAGCCGCCGGGACAGCCGGTGCGCCAGCGCGATCGGCAGCGGCATCAACTCGGGGGTGTCGGTGCAGGCGTAGCCGAACATCAGGCCCTGGTCGCCGGCGCCCTGCCGGGAGACGGCGTCGTCCGCGCCGCCGCCGACCCGGGCCTCGTACCCCTCGTCGACGCCCTGGGCGATGTCGGGCGACTGGGATCCGATGGCCACGTTGACGCCACAGGACAACCCGTCGAAACCCTTGGCCGACGAGTCGTAGCCGATGGCCAGCACGGTGTCGCGGACGATGGTCGGGATGTCGACGTAGGCGTCGGTGGTGACCTCACCGGCGACGTGCACCTGACCGGTGGTCACCATCGTCTCCACCGCCACCCGGCTGGTCGGGTCGAGGGCGAGCAGACCGTCGAGGATCGAATCGCTGATCGCGTCGCAGATCTTGTCCGGGTGCCCCTCGGTGACGGACTCCGAGGTGAACAGGCGGGAGGTCATGGCGTTACTCCTGGTGGATCGGACGCCCGGGAGGGCTCGAGTGGAAGCACGGATGCGGCACGACGGAAATGATCGGAGCAGCGGACGACCGGACCGGAGGGTCCACGATACGGCCCGCGGCCTATCGGGCGGTGGATCACCCGGCCCCGCTCCGGGCGGCGATCCGCTGCGCCACCACGTCCCACACCGCCGACGCGACCACCGTCTTGGGCCCGAACGGCACCTCGGTCACAGCGTCCCCGGACCCCTCGCCGGCGCCGGTGGTGCCGCGGCCGGCGCTGAGCACCGTCACCGCGTTGTCGGTGGTGTCGAAACCCCGGCCACCGTCGACCCGGTTGACCACCAGCAGGTCACAACCCTTGCGCGCCAACTTCTCCCGGGCGTAGGTGAGGACATCGGCGCCGGCGTCACCGGTCTCGGCGGCGAAACCGACGATCAGCTGGTCCGGACGGCGGGCCGCCACCAGGTCGACGAGGACGTCGGGGTTGCGTACGAGCTCCAGCGTCGGCGCGCCGTCGTCGCCGGTCTTCTTGATCTTGGCCGCGGCCCGGGTGGCGGGGCGGAAGTCGGCCACCGCGGCGGCCATCACGACCACGTCGGCGGCGCCGGTGCGGTCGAGCATCGCCGTGTGCAGCTCGCGGGCGTCGGTGACCGGCACCACGTGGACGCCGGGCGGGGTGAGCAGTGCGGTGTTGGCAGCGACCAGCGTGACGTCGGCACCGCGGGACGCGGCCACCTGCGCGAGCGCGAAGCCCTGCCGGCCCGAGCTGCGGTTGGTCAGGTAGCGCACCGGGTCGAGGTCCTCGCGGGTGCCGCCGGCGGAGATCAGCACCCGGACGCCCTCGAGGTCGCGGGGCAGGGCGTCGCGGCGGTGCAGCAGCAGTTCGGCCACGGCGGCGATCTGTTCGGGCTCGGGCATCCGCCCGGGGCCGGAGTCCGGTCCGGTCAACCGGCCGACGGCGGGATCGAGGACCACGACGCCGCGGGCACGCAGGGTGGCCACGTTGGCGACCGTGGCCGGGTGGGCCCACATCTCGGTGTGCATGGCCGGCACCATCAGCACCGGCGCGCGGGTCACCAGCAGCGTGGCGGTGAGCATGTCGTCGGCGAAGCCGTGGGCGGCGCGGGCCATCAGGTCGGCGGTGGCCGGGGCCACGACGATCAGGTCGGCGTCCTGACCCGTGTGCACATGGGCCACGGACGGGACGTCGGTGAAGACATCGGTGAGGACCGGTCGCCCGGACAACGCCTCGAACGTGGCGGCGCCGACGAACCGCAGGGCGGCCGCGGTCGGTGTCACGGTGACCTGTGCACCGAGGGCCGCCAACCGGCGGACCACCTCGGCCGACTTGTAGGCGGCGATCCCGCCACCGACCCCGAGGACGACCCGGGGTGCGGCGGCGGACGCGCCGGACGTCACTCGCCTTCGGTGTGCTCGAGCAGGCCGCCGTTGATCTCGCGCAGCGCGATGGACAGCGGCTTCTCGCGGGGCATCGGCTCGACCAGCGGACCGACGTAGTCCATCAGGCCCTCGCCGAGCTGGGAGTAGTAGTCGTTGATCTGCCGGGCGCGCTTGGCCGCGTAGATCGACAGCGCGTACTTGGAGCTGGCGTGCGTCAGCAGCTCGTCGATCGGCGGGAAGGTGATGCCCGCCGCCGCGATCTGGGCGGCCGACGGCGCGGTGGCGGGCGTGCTGGACGGTGATGTCACGTGAACTCCGGTTCGTCTGTGGTGCAGTGCTGCACGATGCCGAGGTCCCTCGGTACCGCTCGGTGCGACTCAGGTGCGAGCATGCGGCAGTGCTCGTCCGGACGAGGACGAGCGCGTACCAGGCTCAAGTCATCAAGCGTACCAAGGCCGCGGCCGCGGCATCGACGTCGGTGTTGACGACGGTGTGGTCGAACTCCGACTCGGCGGCCAGCTCGGCGCGGGCCGCGTCGAGCCGGGCGGCCCGGACCTCGGCGCTCTCGGTGCCCCGGCCGACCAGCCGGCGGGCCAGTTCGTCGAACGACGGTGGCGCCAGGAAGAGCAGCACCGCCTCCGGGCCGACCGACCCGGCGGCGCGGACCTGGCGTGCCCCCTGGACCTCGATCTCCAGCAGCACGTCCTGACCGGCGGCGAGCCGGCGCTCCACGTCGGCCGCCGGGGTCCCGTAGTGGTTACCGGCGAAGTAGGCGTGCTCCAGCAGCGCGCCGTCGGCGATCATCCGTTCGAACTCGTCGTGGTCGACGAAGAAGTAGTGCCGGCCGTGTTCCTCGCCGGCCCGCGGCTTCCGGGTGGTCGCCGAGATGGAGTAGTGCAGGTCCGGCAGGTCCCGGCGGAGCCGCTGGACCAGGGTGCTCTTGCCCACGCCGGACGGGCCGGAGAGGACGAACAGCCGGCCCCGGCGGGGCCGGGCGGTGGGGCCCGGGTCCGGTGCCGGGCCGGCTGTCGGGGCGTTCGCGGACGCCCGGTCCGTCGGGACCGCACCCTCGGGGGTCGCGGTCACCGGGGATCCCGCGACGCTGCCGTCGCCGTGCTGCCCCACGGGCGGGCGGTCAGCGGGGCGATCAGTCGCCGAATTCGGTCAGCAGCGCCTGGCGCTGCCGTTCGCCGAGCCCGCGCACCCGTCGGCTCGGGGCGATCTCGAACTGCTCCATGAGCTGCTGGGCGCGGACCTTGCCGACCCCCGGCATGGATTCGAGCAGCGCCGAGACCCGGAGCTTGGCCAGCGCCTCGTTGGACTCGGCGTCGTCGAGGACCTGCTTCAGCGAGGTCCCACCACGCTTGAGGCGCTCCTTGAGCTCCGCCCGAGCCTTGCGGGCGACCGCGGCCTTCTCCAGGGCGGCAGCGCGCTGCTCATCGGTCAACTGGGGCAATGCCACTTCGGCCTCACTTCTCGTCTGTCGAATGGTCGTGCACGCGCGTCCCTCGGCCGATCTCGGCCCCGACGGGGCGGGAGGACGGCCGCCGCAGCAGGCGGCCCGGGAGCGAACATCACGAACGTACCCAGGCCATACCCCGGCGGCAAACCAGTGCACCATCGTGTCGGGACGGACCCCCTGGTCGGGCACGGTGTCCGTCGAACGGCCCAGTCGCGGCGCTCACCACGAGCGACGGACGGGGCCGGGGTCGCTCAGGACGACCCCGCGCCGGCGGCGACCACCGGACCGACCGCGACCGACGACGTCGCGAACCGAGGCGTGAGCACGTTGCGCACCAGGGTCAGGGCGGAGCCGATCGCCATGTGCATGTCCAGGTACTGGTAGGTCCCGAGCCGGCCGCCGAAGAAGACGTCGTCCTCCCCCGCCGCCAGTGCGCGGTACGACCGCAGCAGTTCCCGGTCGGCCGGGCTGTTCACCGGGTAGTACGGCTCGTCGCCGACCCCGGCGAAACGGGAGAACTCGCGCACGATGACGGTGCGGTCGGTCGGGTAGTCGCGCTCGGGGTGCAGGTGGCGGAACTCGAGGATGCGGGTGAAGGGCACGTCCTCGTCGGCGTAGTTCATCACCGAGGTCCCCTGGAAGTCCCCGACCGGCAGCACCTCCTGGTCGAAGTCCAGCGTGCGCCAGGTGAGCGCACCGGCGCAGTGGCCGAACCAGCGGTCCAACGGCCCGGTGTAGACGATCGGGACGTTGCCCAGCGCCGCCTGCCGGCCGTACGGGCCGCCGGCGAGGAAGTCGGTCGCCAGCCGCACCTCGATCCGCGGGTGGTCGGCCATCCGGCTCCACCAGGCGGTGTAGCCGTCGACCGGCAGACCCTCCCAGGTGTCGTTGAAGTACCGGTTGTCGTAGGTGTAGCGCACCGGCAGCCGGCTGATGATGTCGCCGTCGAGCTGGGTCGGGTCGGTCTGCCACTGCTTGGCCGTGTAGCCCCGGACGAACGCCTCGTACAGCGGCCGCCCGACCAGCGAGATGGCCTTCGCCTCCAGGTCACGCGCCTCCCGCCCGGCCAGCTCGGCGGCCTGCTCCCGGACCAGCGCCCGCGCCTCGTCCGGTCCCAGGGCACTGCGGAAGAACTGGTTGATGGTCCCCAGGTTGATGGGCATCGGGAACACCTCGCCGCGGTGCCGGGTGTACACCCGGTGCTGGTAGGCGGTGAAGGCGGTGAAGCGGTTGACGTAGTCCCAGACGGCCTGGTTGGAGGTGTGGAACAGGTGCGCACCGTAGCGGTGCACCTCGATCCCCGTCCCGGGCTCGGCCTCGCTGTAGGCGTTCCCACCGACGTGGTCGCGCACGTCGAGGACCAGCACGTTCAACCCCAGCTCGGACGCGCAGCGCTCGGCGACCGTGAGCCCGAAGGCGCCGGCTCCGACCACGATCAGATCGGTGTTCATCGTGACCCCCTCACACCACTGCCAGCAGGGTCGCACACGGCGAGACCTCGGCACACGACGGGCAGACACCCGACGCCGGCTGCGGCGGGTGCAGTGCGATCACCCGGCCGATGCGGCTCAGCAGCGGAGCGCGCAGGAACGGGGTCGCCGAGCTGACCGCGGCCTCGGCGAGCAGCCCGACGCCGCTGCCGGTGAGCCGGACGGGGCCCAGAGCCGCGTCCTGCAGTCCCGCCCGCGCCGCCCCCACCCCCCGCCGGTGCGCGGTCTCCAGCTCCTCGGCGATCGCGGTGTCCACGGCGGTCGTCGGCGCGGTCACGCCGTCGCCGCCGTTCCGGACGCCGACAGCGCGGACCCGAGGCCGGGCCGCTCCCGCCAGACCGTCGACCACATCGCCTCCGCGATCGCGTCCCACTCGTGCCGGGCCAGCACCCCGCCCACGTCGGCGACCGGCTCGTCCAGCGCCTGCCGGCAGGCGGCGGCGAGTTCGGCCGGCCCGTCGACCAGCCGTACACAGTCGGCGAAGTCGGCGACCACGTCCGGGACCCGGGTGGACACCACCGGCAGCCCGGCGGCCAGGTACTCCAGGGTCTTGGTGGGGCTGATGGACCGGGTGGCCTCGTTGAGGGCGAACGGCATCAGCGCGACGTCGAAGCCGGCCATCACGGCGGGCAGCTCCGGGTAGGCCACCATCCCGGGGTAGGTGAGGTTCGGCGACTGCGGCAGTGCGGCCGCGTCGATCTTGGCGATCGGGCCCACGACCCGGATCTCCCAGTCGGGCAGCAGCGCCGCCGCACCCGCGATCAGGTCGAGGTCGAGCCGCTCGTCGATGACGCCGACGTACCCGGCGACCGGCCGGTCGTGCCGGGTGCGCAGGGCCCGTGACCGCGCGTAGTGGGCGGTCTCGACGCCGCTGGGGTGCAGGTGCACCCGCTGCCGGCGCTGGGTCAGCACCCCGCGGTGCAGCGACCGGCCGCCGGTGAAGACGATGTCGGCCTCGGCCAGCGCCCGCCGCTGCCGCAGCACCAGTCCCGACGGCGCCTCGGCGAACGACGCGAGGTCGTCCATCACGTCGTAGACCAGGTTGCGCGGTGCCAGCCGCTGGGCGAGGTCGAACGCCATCGGGCTGTACAACCAGACGTCGGGTGCGGTGGTGGACCGCCCGGCGAAGTAGGCCGCGAGCAGCTCAGGGTAGGCCTGCGCTTCCGGGGCGCTGAAGCCCAGGTGGCGCCCGGGATCGTCGGACGGCACCTCGAGCCAGACCCGGGTGACCGGGCCGGCCTCCTCGACGGCGATCCGCGGCTCGGTGACGTCGGCGCCGAGCGGTTCCTCGACGAACCAGGTGCGGGCCCCGCGGTCGGCGGCGATGCGGTCGGCGATGCGCGAGACGAGGTGCTGCGGGCGTTGCCAGACCCAGGTCCAGCGGAGGTGCGACAGGACGATGAGATCGGTGGTCATGGGCTCACTCTCGATTCCGGGCGGCGGACCGGGAAGGTCCACCGGGATGGGGGCGACGGTGTGCACGGCCGGGTCCTGCCAGGACCAGTCCACGGACGCGGCGAAGCCGGCCAGCTCCACGTCGTTGGGGGGTTGCCAGCGGTAGGCGGGCAGGTCCGCGGCGGCGGCGCCGGCCGCGACGGATTCCCAGGCCTCGGTCAGCACGGTGCGCCGGCGCCGGCGGTCCTCGTCGACCGTCAGCACGCCCACCGGGTCCCGGCGGCCGCCGGCCCGGGCGAGCAGGGAGTCCCAGTCGCAGGAGTCGACGTGCGGGAACCAGCAGAAACCCCGCAGCGGCACACCGGCGCGCAGCGCCTGCTCGTACTGCTCGACCATGTACTTCAGCCAGGTCACCCGGTCCGACGGGAGCCCGCGGATGTTGGTCTCGGTGAGCATCATGGGCAGTCCGTACCGGTCGCCGTACCGACCGGCCACCGCCGCGAATCCGAGCGGCGACGGCGACGGTGCGTGACCACCGGCGTCGTCGTAGAACCACTCCGAGTGCGGGTAGTAGTCCAGGCCGAGGACGTCGACCTGCAGCGGCGCCAGCGTGCCCACCATCGCCCGCATCGCCGGGTCGTCGAGCAGCACGTCCAGGAAGGGCCGGCCCGCCCGGAGGTCGTGTCCGGTAATCAGGTCCAGGACGACGTGACGGCGGTCGTTGGCCAACGCCGCGTACTCCGCGTGCCGGCCGGCCCCCCGGTGGTGCTCGGCGGTGTCGATCCACACGTGGGCCGCGTGCGGCAGCCGCTGCCGCCAGTGCGCCGCCACCTGCGACACCGACGGAAGGACGTTGAGCAACAGTTCCCGGAAACCGGCCAGCCCACTGCGGTAGGGCGGCCAGAGTGCTTCGTGGCCGGCCAGGAACAGCGTCGCGAACGGCTCGTTGACGAGGGTGTACGCCGGCAGCCACGGATGGCGGTCGGCGACGCCGACGGCGAAAGCGCGGTAGGCGGAACCGAAGTCGGGGTCGGCGAAGCCCTGCCGGAGCCAGCGCGGATACGACGTGTGGTGCAGCAGATCGACCACCGGCACCATACCGCTGTCGCGCAGGGCGGCCAGTTCGAGATCGGTTCGTTCCCAGTCGTACTCGCCGGGTGACCGCTCGATGTCGTTCCAGCGCAACGCGTACCGCAGGTGCCGGACACCGGCCCCGCGGACGGCCTCGAGATCGGCGGCCCAGTGGTCGAGATGACCGGTCAGCTCGGCGGAGTCGACGCCGTACCGCGGGACGAAGGTGGTCTCGAACCCGGCCAGCGGATGGAGCCCCACGCCGGGAAGTCCGTCCGCACGCGGGAATTCGGGAAAGCGCACGCGTACCTCGATCGCCGGGGATCCGGCACCGGCCGGACCCTGTCGATGTGTCCGCGGTCAGGTGGTCCCGACCGTGGGCAGTCGCCAGTGTTTTCGGCTCGACCCGGGTTCTACCCCGTCGACGGCGCTCTCACGCACCCGCCACCCGTCCGGTCGTCCCGGCGGCCGGGTTCAGGCGCGCATCCGGCCGACGATGCCGGTGTCGTAGGAACCGGACACGAACTCAGGATGTTCCAGCAGCTCGGCGTGGAAGGCGAGATTGTTCTTCGGTCCGGCCACGGTGAACGCGGCGACCGCGGCGCGGGCGCGCTCGAGCACGGTCGCCCGGTCGGGGCCGTGCACGATCAGCTTGGCCAGCAGCGAGTCGTAGTGCGGGGTGACGGTGTTGCCGGTCACGTAGCCCGCGTCGACGCGGATCCCCTCACCGGTGGGCTCGACCCACGCCGAGATGACGCCGGGTCCGGGCAGGAACCGGCGCGGGTCCTCGGCGTTGATCCGGAGCTCCAGCGCATGACCGGACGGCACCGCGGAGGTCTCGTCGAACCCGACGTCCTCGCCGGCGGCGATCCGGAACTGGGCCCGGACGAGATCGACGCCCAGCACCGCCTCGGTGATCGGGTGCTCCACCTGCAGCCGCGTGTTCATCTCCAGGAAGTGGAAGCTCGCCTGCGGCCCGTGACCGGCCAGCAGGAACTCCACCGTTCCGGCGCCCCGGTAGTCGACCGCCCGGCCGGCGTCGCGGGCGGCCGCGAGCAGCGCGTGGCGGACCGGGTCGTCCGGACCCGCGAACGCCGGTGACGGCGTCTCCTCCGCGAGCTTCTGGTGGCGTCGCTGGACGGAGCAGTCCCGCTCCCCCAGTGCCAGCACCCGGCCGTCGGGCAACCCGAGGATCTGCACCTCGACGTGCCGGGACCGGGCGAACCAGCGCTCGACGAACACCGCGGGGTCGCCGAACAGGCGGGCGGCCACGCCCGACACCCGGTCGACCGCGCCGGGCAGTCCTTCCGGGCCGTCGACGACGGCCATGCCCATCCCGCCGCCGCCGGCCGCGGCCTTCACGATCACCGGGTACCCGACCGCTTCGGCCACCGCCGCTGCGTCGGCCACCGAGCTCACCGCGGCAGCCGAACCGGGCACCACCGGAACCCCGGCGGCCGACATCAGCGCCCGGGCGGCGATCTTGTCGCCCATGGCGGCGATCGCCGCGGGTGGCGGGCCGACCCACACCAGCCCGGCGTCCAGCACGGCGCGGGCGAAGCCGGCGTCCTCGGAGAGGAAGCCGTAGCCCGGGTGCACGGCCGCCGCCCCGGTGGACCGGGCGGCGGCCAGCACGGCGTCGGCGTCGCGGTAGGACGCCGCCGGGGCCGCCGGGCCCAGCAGCACCGCCTCGTCGGCCTCGGCGACGAAGGGCAGGTCGGCGTCGGCCTCGCTGTACACCGCGATCGAGCGGATGCCCATCGCCGCGGCGGTGCGGATCACCCGGCGGGCGATCTCCCCCCGGTTGGCGACCAGCACCGATGCGAACACCGGGTCAGGAGGGACTGTCGGTGGGATCGACGGGCTCAGCGGAACCGACGGTCGCCCGGTACACGGTGCCGTCGCCCCACACCCCGATACCGGTGTCGCTCGCGGGGATCCACGCGGACTGCCCGCGCTGCAGGACCAGCCGGTCCCCCGCCGCGTCGGCGAGTTCGACCGAGCCCTCGGTGCACAGCACGACCTGGGGCAGCCCCGCCGGCAGCGGCACGATGTCGCCCGCGTCGGGACCGGCCAGCTCGATCCGCGACAACTCGAACTCCGCGGCCCCGGTGCGGTAGACCACCTCGTGCGGGCCGTCCGCGTCACCCTCCAGCACCTCCCGGTCGCCGGCGGTGAAGTCCAGCACCCGCATCAGCTCGGGGACGTCGACGTGCTTGGGGGTCAGACCTCCGCGCAGCACGTTGTCGGAGTTGGCCATCAGCTCCACCCCCACCCCCTGCAGGTAGGCGTGCAGGTTGCCGGCCGGCAGGTACAGCGCCTGACCCGGGTCGAGGACGACGCGGTTGAGCATCAGCGCCGCGATCACACCGGAGTCACCTTCGTAGCGCTCACCGAGCTCCAGCAGCAGGCGGTAGTCGCCGGCGTGTTCCGAGCCCTCCCCCAGGCGGGCCGCGGCGGCCGCGAGCACCGCCTCCAGCAGGGTGTTCAACGCCGTCTGCGGCAGCGTCATCAGTGTCGAGAACAGTGCCCGCACGCCGTGCGCGTCCGGTTGACCGGACAGCAGCGCGAGGTAGTGGTCCAGCTCCGGAGCCTTCAGTCCCGCGAGCACGTCCACCGTCCGCTGCGGGTCGCGGAACCCGCACAGGGCGTGGAACTCGGTGAGCGCGCAGATCAGCTCGGGCTTGTGGAAGCGGTCCTTGTAGTTGCGGTTGGGGTGGTTGACCGGGATCCCGGCGGCGTCCTCGGCGTCGAAGCCCTTGTCGGCCTGGTCGAGCGACGGGTGCGCCTGCAGGGACAGCGGCTGGTCGGCGGCGAGCACCTTGAGCAGGAATGGCAGCCGGCCGCCGTAGCGGGCGGTCACGTCGGGTCCGAGCTGAGCGTCGGGGTCGGCCGCGATCCGTTCGTCGAGCCGCTCGGGCACGCCGTGGACCACCACCTCGGACGGATCCCCCGGATGGGCCCCCAGCCACAGCTCCGCCTGGGGGTGCGGTGACGGGACCGGCTCCCCCAGCAGCTCGGCGATGGCGGTCCGGGACCCCCATGCGTAGGGACGAATCCGGTTGCGCATCAACTCCACCGGTCGAGATCCTCCTCATCGCGATACGTGGTCACGACGGTCTCGGGCTCGAGCAGATGTCTGGCCCCGTCGTGCACCCCCAGGCCCGCTGGACCGTCCAGCGGCGGTACCTGTCCTTCGGCGATGCCCACATACACCGCCGTGAAATCCATCCGTGTCATCATCAGCGCGACCGACGCCCAGTCCCGTGACCAGCCCGTGAGCTCCGCGCGCGGTGGGCGGTCGGGCAGCCCGGTGTCGACCGGCGCGAGGCTGAGTTCCGGCCCGTCCAGCAGCACCGCGGTGGGCAACGCCCGTTGCAGCGAGCCCAGGAACGCCGAGCCCGCCCGCGCGAGCGCCTCGTCGGCCGGGCGGACCACCCGCAGCAGCAGCGGCAGCACCGGCAGCCGGTCGGCCGCCGGTTCATCGTAGGGGTCGGCGAAGATGTCGCGGCGACGACCGAGCCGCGACATCAGGGCGGCCGACCTGCTCAGGTCCAGGGCGCCGACCGCCGCGGCGGTGGCCCCGCCGAGTTCGGCCAGCGCGACGGCGGCGTGCGCGGCGAGCCGGTGACCGACCTGATCGAGACCGACCAGCACCGGGTCGCCGGTGAGGACCTGCTGGGCCAGCGACACGGCCGGGTTGACGAAGGCGTCGGTCAGCGGTCCGCAGGCGATGGCCTCGGTGTCCAGCAGCTCGGCGACGCTCTCGACCACCTCGGCGGTAAGGGCCGGCCGCACCATGCCCAGCACCGAGGCGACCATCAGCAGGAACGCCACCCGGCCGGGCCCGGCCAGCACCTCGGGCACTCCGACCGGCGGCGGGTACAGCCGACCGGGCACCGCCTCGGCCAGCGACCCGCGGGCCGAACCGCGCACCAGCACGGCGGCGCCGCGACGGTGCGCGAGCCCGGCGGCCGGCCCCTCGGTCGGGGTGCCGCTCTCCAGCACCACGACCACGTCGAGCGCGTTGATCCACAACGGCAGATCGGGCCGGACGACCACCGGCACCGGGCACTGCGGACCGAGCAGCGCGGCGACGAGCTCGGCGTCGTGGGCGGCGCGCCCGTCGGCGATCACCACCAGCGCCCGCGGCCGGACGTCGGCGAGCTGTTCGGCGATCTGCGGGAGCACCGCGCAGGTGGCGCGGACCTGGGCGCCCGCGGTGGCCGCGGCCGGCAGCAGGGCGGCGTGGTCGGCCGCCCGCAGCGCCGCCGGGGCACCGAGGAGATCAACGGGATCGGACATCGGCCGGTCCGTTCAGCGACCGGCCGCGGCCGGGCGGTCGGGACCGACCGGGCCGTGACGGGCGTCGTCGAGCAGCAGCACCGGGATGCCGTCACGCACGTCGAAGATCCGGCCGCACTCCGGGCACGACAGAGCCATCGCCAGCGGATCGCCGGGCTCGCCCGGGACGAGCGGCGTGTGGTGCTCCGCCGGGCAGGCGAGCACGTCGAGCAGCAGCGGGTCCAGGACCGACGTCAGCGGATGCCGGGACGCGGCCGAGCCCGGGAGCGGAGGAGGAACCATCCGCCCAGTGTGGACCACCGACCCGGGTCGTGGCGCCCCCGCGCGGTGCGCGGGCGGCGTCGAGCCGGTCACGCCGGCGTCGACCCGGGTCGCCGGGGACCACGTCAGGCGCGGATCAGCGCCAGCACCTCGTCGCGCAGGGCGGCCATCCCGGCCTCCGTGGCCGCCTCGACGTTGAGCCGCAGCAGCGGTTCGGTGTTGGAGGCGCGCACGTTGAACCAGTTGCCGTCGGGCAGCTCGACGGTCACGCCGTCGAGCTCGTCGACGGTCGCCCCGTGCTCGGAGGCGTAGGCCCGGATCTCGTCCAGCTTGGCGGGTACGTCGGCGACCCGCGAGTTGATCTCGCCGGACGCGGTGTAGCGGTCGTAGCTCGCGACCAGGTCCGACAGCGAGCCGTCCTGGGTGCCGAGGGCGGCCATCACGTGCAGCGCGGCGAGCATGCCGGTGTCGGCCTTGTAGAAGTCGGCGAAGTAGTAGTGCGCGGAATGCTCACCACCGAAGATGGCGCCGGTGCGGGCCATCTCCGCCTTGATGAACGAGTGCCCGACCCGGGTGCGGACGGCGGTGCCACCGTTCTCGGCGATCACCTCGGGCACCGCGTGCGAGCTGATCAGGTTGTAGAGGATGGTCGAGCCCGGCTGCTTGGCCAGCTCCCGCTGGGCGACGAGGGCGGTGATGGTGCTGGGCGACACCGGTTCACCGCGCTCGTCGACGACGAAGCAGCGGTCGGCGTCACCGTCGAAGGCCAGACCCAGGTCCGCCTGGCCGTCGGTGCCGTACAGACCCTTCAGCGTGTCCTGCAGGTCGACCAGGTTCTTCGGGTCCAGCGGGTTGGCCTCGTGGTTGGGGAAGCTGCCGTCGAGCTCGAAGTACATCGGCACGATGTCCAGCGGCAGCCCGCCCAGGACCTCGGGCACGGTGTAACCGGCCATCCCGTTGCCCGCGTCGACGACGACCTTCAGCGGACGGATGCCGGACAGGTCGACGAGGTTGCGCAGGAACGCCGCGTAACCGTCGACCATGCTGCGCTGAGTGATGGTGCCGCGGGTGGCGGCGGGCTCGACGGTCAGGCCGCCGTCGAGGATCTCGGCGGCCTCGTCGCGGACCGTGGACAGCCCCGTCTCCGAGCTGACCGGGACCGCCCCGGCACGGCAGAACTTGATGCCGTTGTAGATGGCCGGGTTGTGCGAGGCGGTGAACATCGCACCCGGCAGGTCCAGCGCACCGCTGGCGTAGTACAGCAGGTCGGTGGACCCGAGGCCGGCGTCGAGGACGTCCATGCCCTGGCTCGCGAGGCCGTCGGCGAACGCCGCGGCCAGACCCGGCGACGACTCCCGCATGTCGTAGGCGATGACCACCTGGGTGGCCTCGCCGGCCAGCAGCCGCGCGTAGGCGACGCCCAGGGCGCGGGCGGTGTCGGTGGTGAACTCGTCGCCGACCAGTCCACGGACGTCGTACGCCTTCGCGATGGCCCGCAGTTTCGTGCCTGGTGACGTCACAGTTCTCCTCGGTTCAAGGGGCGGTTCACGGACGCGGTGGCGCGCCCGGGGGCAGGTGGCGCGACGCGACGGCGGCGATCGCACGCAATGTGCTGCCGTGCTGTCCTACCACGCCGGGCGGACCCGCGTCGGGTCGGCCGACGAACACCACAGGACCGCCGGCGTGCGATCGCCCACCCCGGCACGGCGCGCGTCGGCGCCCGGCCGTCAGCGGCGCGGACCCTCGGGGCTCTGGTCGGTGGGGAACCGCAGCACCCGCAGGTGCCCGCGGCGTCCGGTCGAGGACGGCGCGGCGGGCGCCGGTTCCGTACGGTCGCCGCGGCCGGCCTCGCGCACGGCGTCGGCCAGGGCCTCGAGGTCGTCGGTGTGCGGCGCGTTGAGGTCGAACTCGGCCTCGGGCCGGACGACCTCCCAGCCGCGTGGCGCCTTCAGGCCGAGCGCGTGGTCGGCGCACAGGTCGTAGGAGTGCGGTTCGGCGGCGGTCGCCAGCGGTCCCACCACGGCGGTGGAATCGGCGTAGGCGAAGGTCAGCGTCGCCACCGCGGGCTGACCGCATCCGGTCCTCGAGCACTGCCGCAGTCTGGCCACCACGGCAGAGTAGGCCTGCTCACGGCCCCGACCACCGCGACACGCGGGAGCGACCGGTTCGCGCGACACGCGGCGGCAGCCCCGGCGGTCGTACCCGTCGCCGTACCGAGAGGGTCGCCACAGCCCCGCGCCGAGCCCGGTTCCGGGACCCCCACGGACCTATAGTGACCTCCGATGACTCTCGACGATTTCCCCGATTCCGGCGAGCGGATCACCCCACCCGCCGGCATGACGGGTGACGCGGGACCCCTGCTGCGGCTCATCCGTGACCAGCGCGTCGCGTTCCTGCTGGTCGGCGGGGCCAACACGGCCATCGGGTTCGCCTGGTTCGTGCTGTTCGAGCACCTCGTCGGCGACACGCTCGGCTACATGGTCGCGTTGTTGTTCGCCCACATCGCCGCGGTGCTGTGTGCGTTCGTGCTGTACCGGACCTTCGTCTTCCGGGTGCGCGGGCACGTGCTGCGCGACCTCGCCCGGTTCGAGGTCGTGCAGCTCACCGCGCTGGGCATCAACGTGGTCTTCCTGCCGCTCCTCAAGGAGGTCGTCGGCCTCCCGGTGCTGCTGGCGCAGCTGATCGTCACGGCCGGCACCGTGCTGATGAGCTTCTTCGCCCACCGCGGCTTCTCGTTCCGCCGGTCGGCCGCCGACCGGGAGGCCCCGGTCACCGCCACGGACGACGACGCACCCGCACCCGCCGCCGACGACCGGAGCCCCCGATGAACAGCGCACCCCGGATCTCGGTGGTCGTCCCCGCCTACGACAGCGTCGCCTTCATCGGCGCGACGATGGACTCGATCCTGGCCCAGACGTTCACCGACTTCGAGCTCGTCGTCTCCGACCACTCGTCCACCGACGGCACCTGGGACGTGCTGCAGTCCTACACCGCCGACCCGCGCGTCCGGCTGCACCGGCTGCCGACGGGCGGCGGCGCCCCGGCGAACTGGAACGCGGTGTCCGAGCGGGCGACCGGCGAGCTGGTCAAGCTGGTCTGCAGCGACGACCTGATCTACCCGACGTGCCTGGCCGAGCAGGTCGCGGCGATGGACGCGCACCCGGGGGCGGTGATGGTGGCCTGTTCGCGCGACATCGTCGACGCCGCCGGCCGACCGCTGATCCGCGGCCGCGGGCTGGGGAAGCTGACCGGCCGGGTGGACGGCCGCGCCGCGATCCGGGCCACCGTCCGGGCCGGTACCAACCTCTTCGGCGAGCCGGCGTCGGTGCTGCTGCGCCGGGAGGCGCTGGCCGCGGCGGGGTACTGGGACGGCGAATACTCCTACCTCATCGACGAGGCCAGCTACATCCGGGTGCTGCTGCAGGGCGACCTCGTCGCCCTGCCGACCCCGCTGGCCGGTTTCCGGGTCAGCGACCAGCAGTGGAGCGTGCACCTCATGCGCACCCAGGCCTCCGAGGCCAAGGGTTACCACCGCACGCTGGCCGCCGCCGAACCCGGGCTGCTGTCGTCCGCGGACCTGCGGATCGGCAACGCGATGGCCGACCTGACCATGCTGTTGCGCCGCGCCGCCTACGTGTACCTCGGCCGCCGGATGAAGAGCGCCCAGACCTGACCGCTCGGCGGCCGTTCTCCCGGACGGCGGCGACGCCGTCGGCGTCGACGCGGAATCGGGACCCGGCGCCCGCAGTCCTCCCGGCAGGTGCCGGTCGGGCGGGCGCCCCGCCGCAGGGCCGACAACCGGCCGTCCGGTGCGGACACCGGGACGGCAGGGCGATGTCGCGGTCGGCCGTCACCGACAGACCGTCGACACCGGCCACCGCCCACCTCCCCCGGCACCCGGGGGGACCGGTCGGTCCGTCGATCACCAGGTCGTGGCAGCCGGGACCGTCACGCCCGGAGCCGTCCGGAAGCCGGGGACGTCCGGCAGGGCGATGCCGTCCATCACCTGCACCCGCACGCCGTCCCCGGTAAGCGGGCGGTGGCAGCGGCTCGCCGCCGCAGCCGGTCACCGTGCCCACCAGGACGATCCCCACCGCCGCCCACCGCCGTGCCGACCGGTGTCCCATCGGTGGCTCCCGCCGCATCCCGACCTGGGACAGCACGGGATCGGTGCAGGCCACGCCGCCGCAGGGCCGGGCCGGACGGGGCCGGGCGACTATAGTTCCGACGGTGGAGCAGGCACACCCGGACGTCGCAACGCACACCATCTCCGTCGTCATCCCGGTGTACCAGGGTGAGAAGACGCTTCCCGGGGTGGTGGCCGAGATCCTCCCGATGACCACCGAATTCCGCACCCCGGACGGGCACACCGCGGTGATCACCGAGGTGCTCGGCGTCCATGACAACGGTCCCGACGACTCGGCGCGGGTGCTGCGGGAACTCGGCGCCGCCCACGACTTCTTCCGTCCGGTGTGGCTCAGCCGCAACTTCGGCCAGCATCCCGCCACCCTGGCCGGGATGGCGTCGTCCGGCGGCGACTGGATCGTCACCCTCGACGAGGACGGCCAGCACGATCCGGCGCAGATCGGCCGCCTGCTGGACACCGCCCTGCGCGAGCGCGCGTCGGTCGTCTACGCCAAGCCCACCAACTCCGCCCCGCACGGGATGCTGCGCAACGCCGCCTCCAAGGGCGCCAAGAAGTTCCTCGGCGGCTCGGCCGGCCAGGACGCCAGCGACTACCAGTCGTTCCGGCTGATCCTGGGCGAGGTGGGCCGCAGCGTCGCCGCCTACGCCGGGTCCGGGGTCTACCTCGACGTCGCCATGGGATGGGTGGCGGGGAAGATCGCCACCTGCCCGGTGGCGTTGCGCGAGGAGGGCGACCGGCCCTCGGGTTACTCGCTGCGCACGCTCGTGTCGCACTTCTGGCGGATGGTGCTGTCCAGCGGCACCAAGGGCCTGCGGGCGGTCAGCGTGCTCGGGGTGGTCGCGGCCGTCGGCGGGGTGCTGCTCGCGCTGGTGCTGCTCATCCTCAAGCTCGCCACCACCACCCAGATCGCGGCCGGCTGGCCGTCGTTGATGGTGGTGTTCCTGCTGGGCACCGGCGCCATCCTGTTCTCCCTCGGGGTGATCGCCGAGTACATCGGCGTGTCGGTGAACATGGCGATGGGCAAGCCGCCGTACCTCATCGTCAGTGACCCCGCCGACGGGCCCTTCGGCCGCGTCCCGTCGCCCGCACCGGGCATCCGGCCACCGGCGGCGCCGGTGACCACCGGCGGCGGCCCCGCGGTCGCTGCGGTCCCCCCGTCCCCCGGCGTCCCCACCGGGGCGCCGCGCCGGTGACCGCGACCTGGGTCGTCGGCGCCGGCGGCCTGCTGGGCCGCGGTCTGGTCCGCGAACTCGGCGCGCGGCGCGTCCCCGTCGTCACCCAGCAGGTCCCCTGGTCGGACGCGACCGCGTCCCGGCAGGCGCTGGAGCGCGGGTTCGCCCGGCTCCGGGAGGCGGCCGGCGACGGCCCGTGGCGGATCGCCTGGTGTTCCGGGGCCGGCGTCACCGGCACCCCGGCGGCGGTGCTCAACCAGGAGGTGCAGACCTTCCGTGACTTCCTCGACCACGTCGCGAGGGCACCCGCGGCGGCCGGCAGCGCCCTGTTCCTGGCGTCCTCGGCCGGCGGGGTCTACGCGGGCGCCGGCCGGGCCCCGTTCACCGAGGCCGCCGTCGCGTCCTCGATCTCCCCGTACGGCACCGCCAAGCTCGCGACCGAGCAGGTCGCCCGCGACTTCGCCGCCCGGACCGGGGTCGGCGTACTCGTCGGACGGATCGCGAACCTGTACGGGCCGGGGCAGAACCTGGCCAAGCCGCAGGGGCTGGTGTCGCACATCTGCCGCTCGCACCTCAGTGGCCAGCCGATCTCGGTGTACGTGTCCCTGGACACCACCCGGGACTACCTCTACGTCGACGACTGCGCGGCGATGATCTGCGACGGACTGGAGCGGCTGGGCCGGGAGCGGCCCGGCGACCCGGTCACCAAGATCCTGGCCAGCCAGCAGGGCGTCACCATCGGCGCGTTGCTCGCCGAGACCCGCCGGCTGTTCAAGCGGGCGCCACGGGTCGTCCTGGGTTCGTCGCCGTTCGCCAAGTTCCAGGTGCGCGACCTGCGGTTGAGGTCGGTGGTGTGGCCCGAGCTCGACCGGCGCAGCCTCACCCCGCTCGGGGTCGGCATCAAGGCCACCGCCGACGACCTGCTGCGCGCCACCCAGCTCGGCGACCGTGCGGCGCGGCGCTGATCCGCGATGACCCGCGCGTACGGGGCGGCGCTAGGGTGGCCGCTGTGACTCCCCGCCGGCCCCCGACGATCCGTCGCGACCGCCACGGCCGCGGCCTGCGGTCCCCCCTGCTGCCCGCCGAGCTGCCCGCCGCCCGGTCCCGCGCCGAACAGTTCGACCAGGTCGTGCTGGCCGCCGTCGCCGCGGTCGAGCTGCGCTGGGCCGACAGGCTCGCCGACGTCGAGTTCGCCGTGGACGAGGTGCCGTCGGTCGACCCCGACGAGCTGACCCCCGGTCCGGAGGTCATCCTGGACGGCGGCGTCCCGCTGGCGCGGTTCCTCACCGCCGGCGTCGACCGCAGCGGCCGGCCCACCAAGGCCCGGGTCGTCGTGTACCGCCGGCCGCTGGAGATCCGGGCCGCCGACAGCGGTGACCTCGAGGACCTGGTCGAGGAGGTCCTCGTCGAGCAGGTCACCGCCGTCCTCGGCGAACAGGACGAGGACTCCTCCGAGGGCCCCGACCGCGGCTGAGCGCTGACCCGCCGCCCCGGCGGTGACCGGAATCCTCAGCTCCGGCCGATACCCTCGGGATCGGGCCCAGCGCCCTGAAGGACCGTGCGGTCCGGACGTCGGCAGAACACGAGGGGTACCGGGCTTGGCACGTCGAGGCGACACCGCGCCCGGAGCCGCGTACCCCGCACCAGGGGCCGCGTCGGCGACCGCGACGCCGCTAGACGAGCCGCTGGTCGACCTCGACGGCGCGGATCCCGACCTGCCCGGCGGTGACGCACCCCCGTCCACCCCACCGGCCCCCGTGGTGTGGTGGGTGCGCTCGGAGGTGCCGCTGTACCTGCTCAGCGTGGTGCTCACCTGCATCGCCACCGTGCACGCGATGGGACTGCTGTCGGCGGACCTGCGGGCGCCGTTCGTCTACAGCAACGACGCCACCGCGGTGCTCGCGCACTTCCAGACCGTGATCAACACCGGCTGGTACGAGTTCACCCCGCAACTCGGCGCCCCGATCGGCCAGACCTACCACGACTTCCCGCAGGCCGACAACCTGCACATGATGTTGGCGCTGGTCATGAGCCTGTTCACGGACAACGCGGCCCTCGCCGTCAACGTCTGGTACCTGCTCGGTTTCCCGTTGGCCGCGGTGGCGTCGGTGTGGCTGTTCCGCCGGATCGGGGTCGGCAAGCTGCTGAGCCTGGTGCTGTCGGTGCTCTACGCCATCACCCCGTTCCACTGGGAGAAGGGCGAGAACCACCTCTTCCTGGCCGCCTACTTCCCGGTCCCGCTGGCCCTGGTGCTGGTGTTCTGGATCATCCGCGGCGAGTCGGTGTGGGGGTCGGACCACCGCCCGGCGGACCGGCGTCCGCGGTGGCTGTCCCGGCTGCCGCGGCCGCTCACCGGCCGCGGCGCGGTCACCGTGCTGGTGCTGGCGCTGCTGGGCACGGCGTCGTCGTACTTCTCGGTGTTCCTGCTGCTGATGATCGGCACCGCCGGTCTCATCGCGCTGCTGCGGACCCGCGACCGGCGGCGTTTCCTCGGCGCCGTCCTGGCCGGCGGCACCCTGGTCGCCGTGATGCTGGCCAACATGCTGCCCGACATCCTGTACTCGGCGGTCAACGGCAACAACGTCGGTGCCCTGGTCCGCTACGACAACGAGTCCGAGCGCTTCGCCCTCAAGATCGCCCAGCTGATCCTGCCCGCCCCCGACCACGCCCTCGCGCCGCTGCGTGATCTGCGTCAGTGGTACGACGCCACCTATCCGTACGTCTCCGAGCGTCCGGCACTGGGTCTCGTCGGCGCGGTGGGCTTCCTCGGACTGCTCGGCCACATCCTCGTCCGGCTCGGGACCACCGGGGCGCTGCGGGCTCCCGTCCGGAACAGCGTCCGCGCCGCCCGCCACCGGCGCAACCGGGAGACCCTGGGCTACCTGGCGCTGCTGACCCTGGTGGCGCTGCTGTTCTCGACCATCGGTGGCCTCGAGACCATCGTGAGCTTCCTGACCCAGAGCCTGCGCTCCTGGAACCGGCTGGCCATTCTGATCTCCGCGTTCGCACTCGCCGCGGTCGGGCTGGCCGTCGACGCGCTGCTGCGCCGGGTGGCCCGCCGGCACCCGCGCCGGGTCGGTCACCACCGGCTCACCGCCGGCGTCGTCGCAGCCGCGCTGCTGCTGGTCGGGGTGTACGACCAGTCGACCCACCGCGCCGAACCCGACTACGCCACCGTGGCGGCGCAGTGGAACGCCGACCAGCTGTGGATCGACCGGCTGGAGGCGGCCCTGCCGGACGGGGCGATGGTGTTCCAACTGGCCTACCAGGCGTTCCCGGAGGCCAACTCGATCAACGGCGTGGTCTACACCGACCAGCTCAAGCCGTTCCTGCACTCCTCGACGCTGCGCTGGTCCGGAGGCGCCATCCGGGGTCGCGCCGAGAACGACTGGCCGCTGCTGGTCGCCGCCGAGAAGGCACCCCAGCTGGTGGCCGACGTGGCGGTCGCCGGCTTCGAGGGCATCATGGTCGACCGGCGCACCTACGCCGACGGTGGTGCGACGCTGGAAGCCGCACTGGAGGCGGCGCTGGGCGTCACCGGCCCCGACATGGTCAGCGCCAGCACCCGCTACGCCTACTACGGCCTGACCGGCGAGCGGGAGCGTCTGGTGGCCACCTACTCGCCCGCAGAGCTCAGCTACGCCCGCGACACCGTGCTGGAGCCGGTCTTCCTCTACGCCGGCGCCGACTACGACCTCGGTCAGAACGCGTCCAAACAGACCCTGTGGACCAGCAAGGACCCGACCGCGGCGCTCATCCTGGACAACGCCCGGGGCGCTGCGGTACCCGTCTCGCTCAGCATGGTCCTCACGTCACCGTCGAACGCGACCCAGGTGATGCTGACGTCGGGCAGCCAGAGCTGGGTGGTCAACCTGTCGTCCGCCGCCGCGAGCGCCATCACCCTGGACTTCGACGCGATGCCCGGGCGCACCGACTTCACGCTCTCGCCCGGTCCCGACGCCCGCAACGTCGACGGCAACACGAGCTTCGCGGTGGCCAAGGTGTCGGTGGTGGACAAGGGCCGACCGGACCTGGCCGCGGCCTGCTCCGGACTGCCCGGGAGCGGCTGCTGACGGCTCGCCGGACCGGGCCGTGCGAGCGCTCACGGGTCACCCGACCGGGCCGCGCGGGCACCCACGGCTGGCCCGACCGGGCCGGGGCGGCCACCCGACCGCACCCGGCACCGTGGCGCACAACGCATGACAGCCGGCCCCGGGGACCGGGACCGGCTGCGTCTGTACGGGCGGGGACGGCCGGGGTTCAGCCGGCGAGGCGCTTGAGGCGGCGGCGCTCCCGCTCGGACAGGCCACCCCAGATCCCGAAGCGTTCGTCGTTGGCCAGCGCGTAGCTCAGGCACTCCGAGCGCACCTCGCAGCCGGTGCAGATCTTCTTGGCGTCCCGGGTCGAGCCACCCTTCTCCGGGAAGAAGGCCTCCGGATCGGTCTGGGCGCACAGCGCCCGTCCGTGCCAGTCCTGGTCCTCGATGGGCCCGGCGAACGACGCACCGCCGTCGAGGGCCGCGACCGCGGCCAGCACGACCGTGTCGGTGCCGAACGCGGTGGCGCGCTCGACGTCGACGGCGTCGGGGGCGACCTCAGCCGAACGCGGGGACGGAAGGATCGACAGGGACAGATCGATCTGGTTCGGCACGAGCAGATCCTTCCGTTGGTAAGGCTGTGAACAGCAACGACGTGATGACGGGAACACGGGTGTGACGGTCGTACCGGGGCCACGCGGGGAGCGGTCGTGCGCTGCCCCGGAGACGATGAACGGCCCCCGTACCGGACCTACGCGCCGGTCGTCGTCGACCGGTGTGTGAATCACAGTGGTGGAATTACACCCGTGTGTCATGCCGCCCGTCAAGCCTCGAGTGCTGATATAGACCGGCCGCCCCGCGCGTCGCTCCGGCGTGTCGGACCCTCCCCGTCGGTGTTTACGCAGGTCACGCAGCGAGTGACCACTGATCTACGCGTTGTGACCAGAGTTACCCGGGAGCCGCTGTGCCGGACCACCGGTGGCCGCCCCCGCCCGGACGGAGCACGGTCTGCTCGCACAGCGTCGCCGTCGCGGCGCCGGATGGGAAGCGCCTGCGGGTCCGGCCGAACGGGCACCTCGACGCGCCGGCGTCGGCACAATGGACCGATGACCTCCACCGCCTGCCGATGACCGCACCCTTCGGCCGGACCGCCCGGCCCCGCCGCGGCGGGACCGGCACCGGAGCATGGATCTTCCCCGCCGTCGTGCTGGTCACCGTCGCCGCCGCCTGGGCGACCGCCGCCGGTACCGCACCGCTCGGGGTCTGGGTGTTCGTCACCGTCCTCGGCGGGTGGCTGATCACCCTGTGCCTGCACGAGTTCGGTCATGCCGTGGTCGCACTGCGCGGCGGCGACACCTCGGTGCGCGGCCGGGGCTACCTCACCCTCAACCCGCTGCGCTACGCCAACGGCGCGATGACGTTCGTCATCCCGCTGGTCATCCTGGCCATCGGTGGGCTGCCGTTGCCCGGCGGGGCGGTGCTCATCGAGCACGGACGGCTGCGGTCGCGGGTGTGGCGGTCGGCCGTGTCGCTGGCCGGGCCGCTGGTGAACCTGGTCGCCGGGGTCCTGCTCACCGTGCTGGCCGCGCAGTTCGACTCACCACTGGCCTTCGCGCTGTCGTTCCTGGCGCTGCTGCAGTTCATCGCCGCGATCCTGAACCTGCTGCCGGTCCCCGGTCTGGACGGCTGGGGGGTGATCGCGCCGTTCCTGTCGGCGCGCACCCAGGAGGCCGTGCGGCCGTTCACCCCGTGGGCGCCGTTCGTGCTCATCCTGCTGCTGTTCTCCAGCCCGCAGATCGTGCAGCCGCTCTGGGACGCCAGCTACTGGTTGTTCTCCACCGCCGGCGGCGACGCCCGGTGGGCCACCTTCGGACGCGTACTGTTCCAGTTCTGGCGCTGACGCCACCGGCGGACCCTCCGGGCCCCGGCCCGACGGTGCGCGACCCCCGCACCCCGGCTCCGCCGCACCGAACCTCCGGCGGAGCCCGCCGGCTGAACTGGCAGGATTCCCCCACGTGAAGATGACCGTCCTGGTCGGCGGGATCGGCGGCGCCCGGTTCCTGCTCGGTTGCAAGCAACTCCTGGGCATCGACCCCTTCGGCGCCGCCCCCGACGACCACCCGCACCGGATCACGGCGGTGGTCAACACCGCCGACGACATCCGGCTGCACGGGCTGCAGGTCTGTCCCGACCTGGACTCGTGCATGTACACCCTCGGCGGCGGTGCCGATCTCGCCCGCGGCTGGGGCCGGCAGGACGAGACCTTCGCCACCGCCGCGGAGTTGCGCGCCTACGACGCCGAGGCACCCTGGTTCGGGCTCGGCGACCGCGACATCGCCACCCACCTCGTCCGCACCCGGATGCTCGACGCCGGGTATCCGCTGTCGCAGGTCACCGCCGCGCTGTGCGCCCGCTGGACGCCCGGGGTCGACCTGCTCCCGATGACCGACGACCGGGTCGAGACGCACGTCGTCGTCGACGATCCCGAGCCCGCCCCCGGCAGCACCCCCGGGCTGGTGGCCCTGCACTTCCAGGAGTGGTGGATCCGGTACCAGGCGGCACTGCCGGCCTCCGCGATCACCCCGATCGGGGCCGACACGGCGACCCCCGGGCCCGGTGTGCTGGCCGCCATCGCCGAGGCCGACGTCGTCCTCGTCGCGCCGTCGAACCCGGTGGTGAGCGTCGGCACGGTGCTGGCCGTGCCCGGCATCCGGGAGGCGCTCGCCGCGACCCCGGCCAAGGTCGTCGGCGTCTCCCCCATCATCGGCGGCGCGCCCGTCCGCGGCCACGCCGACGCCTGCCTCGCCGCGATCGGCGTCGACACCACCGCCGAGGCCGTCGGTCGGCACTACGGCAGCCGCGGCGACGGCGGGCTGCTGGACGGCTGGCTGGTCGCGTCCGACGACCCCGCCGACGTGCCGGGGGTCGCCGTCCGGCGGGTGCCGCTGCTGATGAGCGACCCGAAGGCCACCGCCACCATGGTGCAGGCGGCGCTGGACCTGGCCGGTGTGCGTGTCTGAGCCGCTTCCCGCCGGGCCGTCGGCGCCGGTCGGGGTGTCGATCCATCCGGTCCCGGGGTTGCCCGACTTTCGTCCCGGTGACGATCTGGCCGCGGCCGTCCTGACGGCCGCCCCGTGGCTGGCCGACGGCGACGTGGTCGTCGTGACCTCCAAGGCCGTCTCCAAGGTCGAGGGCCGGCTGGTGCCGACCCCGACCGACCCCGAGCAGCGCGAGGCCGTCCGCCGGGAGCTGGTGGACGCCGAGACGGTCCGGATCGTCGCCGTGCACGGCCGCACCCGCATCGTGGAGAACCGGCTGGGCATCGTCGCCGCCGCCGCCGGAGTCGATGCGTCCAACGTCCGCACCGACGAGATCGCCCTGCTGCCGCTCGACCCGGACGCCTCCGCCCGCGGGCTGCGGGACCGGTTCGGTGCCGCCGGCCTGGACGTCGGGGTGCTGATCACCGACACCCAGGGCCGGGCGTGGCGCAACGGCGTCGTGGACGTGGCCATCGGTGCGTCCGGCGTCGAGGTGCTGGCCGACCATCGGGAGAAGGTCGACGCCTTCGGCAACCAGCTGGTCGTCACCCAGGTCGCCGTCGGGGACGAGATCGCCGCCGCCGCCGAACTGGTCAAGGGCAAGCTCGCGGCGGTCCCCGTGGCGGTGCTGCGCGGGTGGCGCGCGGGGCCCGACCAGGCCGCCCGGACGCTGCTGCGGCCGGCCGCGGAGGACCTGTTCCGGCTGGGCACCGACCTCGCGATCGCCCGCGGCCGCGCCGAGGCGGTGCTGGTGCGGCGCACCGTGCGGACCTTCACCGACGAGCCGGTCGACCCGGACGTGCTCGCCCGGGCGGTCGGTGCCGCGCTCACCGCGCCCGCCCCGCACCACACGAAGCCGGTGCGGTTCGTCCGGGTCCACGAGCGCCGCCACGCCCTGCTGGACGCGATGCAACAGGCCTGGGAGGCCGACCTGGCCGCCGACGGCTGGGCGCCGGACCGCGTCGCGCGGCGGGTGGCCCGCGGTGCGGTGCTCCGCGACGCCCCGGAGATCGTCGTCCCGTTCGTCACCGGCGAGGGCCGCCACGGCTACCCGGACGGTCGCCGCTCGGCCGCCGAGGAGCGGATGTTCACCGTGGCCGGCGGCGCCGCCGTGCAGGGTCTGCTGGTCGCCCTGGCCGCGGAGGGACTGGGCTCGGCGTGGATCTCGTCGACGATGTTCGCACCCGACGTCGTCCGGCGGGTGCTCGACGTCCCCGACGACTGGGCCCCGCTCGGCGCGGTCGGGCTCGGGTACCCGGTGGAGCCGCTCACCCCGCGTCCTCCGGTCGCCGACGGTCTGGTCCAGCGGTGACCCACGCCGACCTGCACGACGACGCCACCCGGCTGCTCATGGACTGGCGACCGGCCGCGGCCGGTCAGGACGCGCTGCGGGAGGCGTTCCTGGGGTTCCTGGCCGCCCGGGACGACGCGACCGCCCGCAGCTGCGTACCCGGCCACCTGACCGCCAGTGCGGTCGTCCTGGACGCCGACCGGACGTCGGTGCTGCTCACCCTGCATCCCCGGGTCGGCCGCTGGCTGCAGCTGGGCGGGCACTGCGAGGACGCCGACACGACGGTCGCCGGCGCGGCGCTGCGGGAGGCGACCGAGGAATCCGGGATCGACGGGCTCGTCCTCGACCCCGGGCCGCTGCACCTGGACGTGCACCCGATCACCTGCAGCCTGGGCGTGCCCACCCGGCACTTCGACCTGCGTCACCGGGTCGTCGCGCCGCCGGGGGCGGTCGCCCGGATCTCCGCGGAGTCCGACGACCTGCGGTTCTGGCCGTTGGACGCACTGCCCGAGGGCATCGACGACAGCCTGCGGACGGCGCTGGCCACCCTGTCCGGCTGACCGGCGGTGGCCGCCCGCCGCCCGTGGCCGGCCCCGGAACGACGGAAACGCCGGGCCGGCGGACCGGCCCGGCGTCCCGGGAATGCTCGGATCGAGGATTCAGGTGGTGCGGGTCAGGCGTCGGCGCTGAACCGCACCCCGGCCGCCGGCAGCTGCACGTCCGGCCACACCCGCACACCCTGGATCAGCTCGCAGTGCGCGCCGATCACCGCGCGGTCACCGATCACCGCGTCGGCGAGCACCGAGCCGTCACCGATGACCGCGTCACGGCCGATGATGCACCGCTCGATGTGCACGCCCTCGCCGATCGTCGCACCGTCGAACACCACGGTGCTGTCGACCCGGGACGAGGCTCCGACACGCGCGCCGGCCCCCAGGACGGTGCCGCCGGCGAGCGTCGCGGTCGGGTCGACGGTGGCCCCGTCGAGCACCAGTCGGTCGGCGGGCTCGGCACCCAGCGCGAAGGTCGGGGCGATGCCGCGGACCAGGTCGGCGCTGCCCTGGACGAAGGCGGCGGGTGTGCCGAGGTCCAGCCAGTACGAGCTGTCGACGTAACCGGCGACCTTGGCGCCCCCGGCGAGCAGGCCCGGGAACGTGTCGCGCTCCACCGAGACCGGCCGGCCAGCCGGGATGGCCTCCAGCACCGAGCGCTTGAAGACGTAGCAGCCGGCGTTGATCTGGTTCGTCGGCGGGTTCTCCGTCTTCTCCAGGAAGTCGGTCACCCAGCCGTCGGCGTCGGTCGGCACGCAGCCGAACGCGCGCGGGTCGGCGACCTGCATGAGATGCAGGGTGACGTCGGCCTCGCGGCTGAAGTGGGTGTCCATCAGGGCGTTGAGGTCCATGCCCGAGAGCACGTCACCGTTGAACACGACCTGGGTGTCGTGGCGCAGCTTGTCGGCCACGTTGCGGATGCCGCCACCGGTGCCCAGCGGCTCGGTCTCCACGACGTACTCGATGTCCAGCCCGAACGCCGAGCCGTCGCCGAAGTACTCGCTGAACACCTCGGCCTTGTACGAGGTGCCCAGCACCACGTGCTCGATGCCGGCCTCGCGGATCCGCGACAGCAGGTGCTCCAGGAACGGCACCCCGGCGGTGGGCAGCATCGGCTTGGGCGCGGACAGCGTCAGCGGCCGCAGCCGGGTGCCCTTGCCCCCGACCAGGACGACCGCGTCGACCGCGGGCTTGCCGGGGGCGGTCACGCGGTCGCCCCGGCGGCCAGCGCGACCTGCATGACGTACTGGCCGTACGGCGACTTACCGAGCGAGGAACCCAGGGCGTAACAGGCCTGGGCGTCGATGAATCCCTTGCGCAATGCGATCTCCTCCAAGCACGAGATGCGGATCCCCTGGCGGTGTTCCAGCACCTTGACGAACTCCCCCGCCTCGAGCAGGGAGTCGTGGGTGCCGGTGTCCAGCCAGGCGAAGCCGCGGCCGAGGTCGACCAGGGAGGCCGTCCCGGCGTTCAGGTAGATGTTGTTCAGGTCGGTGATCTCGAGCTCGCCGCGCGGCGACGGCTTCAGGTCGCGGGCGTACTCCACCACCTTGTTGTCGTACAGGTACAGCCCGGTGATGGCGAGGTTGGACTTCGGCTTCGCCGGCTTCTCCTCGATGGACACCAGCTTCCCGGCGGCGTCCTTCTCGCCGACGCCGTACCGCTCCGGGTCGCGCACCGGGTAGCCGAACAGCACACAGCCGTCGATGTCGGCGGCGGCCTCCACGAGGCGGTGCGAGAAGTTCTGGCCGTAGAAGATGTTGTCGCCCAGCACGAGGGCGACCGAGTCGTCGCCGATGTGGTCGGCGCCGATGTGGAACGCCTGGGCCAGCCCCTCCGGACGCGGCTGCTCGGCGTAGGTCAGGGTCAGGCCCCATTCGCTGCCGTCCCCCAGCAGCCGCCGGAAGCCCGCGTTGTCCTCCGGGGTGGTGATGATCAGGATGTCCCGGATGCCGGCCAGCATCAGCACCGACAGCGGGTAGTAGATCATCGGCTTGTCGAACACCGGGAGCAGCTGTTTGGAGACGGCGCGGGTGACCGGGTGGAGCCGGGTTCCTGCGCCGCCGGCGAGCACGATGCCCTTCATCAGAGGTCCGTCCTGTCGGTGCGGGTGTACGGGTGGAGCCGTGGACACGGGCGGACGCGCGGGGGCGCGGGTGCCGGACGGCCACGCGGGCACCGCCGCCGCGGCCACCCGGGGGTGTCGGCCGGGGCGGTCCACGCCCCCGGCGGTCGACGCGAACCGGCCCTCGGACCTTACCGGACGTGGTCGTCGATACCGGGTCGGTGACCGTTCGAACACTGTGGTGCGTGCCGCTCACCGATGGCTGCGCGCCGGCCGGGACCACGCATCCCGACCGGCGTGTGATCCCCGGGTCGTCGCGACCGGTCCCCTAGCGTGGGCTCCCATCGGCGGGTGACCTGCACCCGGGAACGTCCGGCCCGCCGACGGATGGATGACATGGATGCACTCCGGCACGCCGATGAGATCCTGGCCGCACTCTGGCGTCAGCACCCCGAGTTCGCGGTTCCCGGACACGTCGGGTCACCGATGGACGACCGCGCGACGGTGAGCATCCCGCGTGCGGTGATCGAGGCGTGTGAGCCCGGCGGGGTGGCCGGCCCGCCGCTGGACGCCGAACTCGGCCGGGTGGCGCGCGGTGTGCTGCCGCCGCCGCGGGAGATGCGCGACACCGCCTGAGGGGTCCGGCGACCGGGGGTGTCCCGCGTGCGGCCGGGCCGTCCGGGCACGTGACGGCCGCGCCGCGCTCCGCGTCGCCGCCTGGGAGGTCATGGAACGCACGAAGCCGGTGTGACAGCCGGTGGGCGGGTCCGGGCTGCGGCGATCGTGCCGGACTCCGCCTTCGCCGGTGGGCGGGTCCGGGCCGGCGACCGGGTCGACGGGGCCCGGTCTCAACCGGTGGGCGTGTCCGGGACGGCCGCACCCTCGGCGACCGCGGCCGACCGCCGGGCCAGCAGCTGCCGGGCCCGCAGCCCCAGCTTCAGCACCCCGCGCAACGGCGCCTGCCAGCGGGCCGGGTACCGGCCGGCCAGGTAGCGGTAGGCGCTGGCGTGGTGGGCCGCGGTCATCGCGTCGGCGTGACCGCTCGTGGAATGACCACCGATGTGGGTCACCACCGCCGACGGGACGTAGACGTTCTGCCACCCCGCCCGGGACAGGCGCTCCCCCAGGTCGACGTCCTCGAAGTACATGAAGTAACGCTCGTCGAACCCGCCGACCGCGGTGAACGCCTCCCGGCGCACCAGCAGGCATGCGCCCGACAGCCAGCCCGCGGGCCGCTCGGTCGGCGCCTCGTGGTCGCGCCGGTAGGCCTTCGTCCACGGGTTCGTCGGCCACCACCAGCCGAACACCGCGTGCCCGGCACCGCGGACGACGCTGGGCAGCTCCCGTGCCGACGGATACAGCCGGCCGTCGACGGTCCGGATCTGCGGACCGAACGCGCCGGCGTGCGGCCACCGCCCCGCCGCCGTCAGCAACTCGTCGATCGCGCCGGGCGCGAAGACCAGGTCGGGGTTGCACACGACCACCCACGCGACCTCCGGCGGCAGCGTCGCCACCCCGGCGTTCGCGCCACCGCCGAACCCCAGGTTGCCGCCGGTGTGCACCACCGCGACCCCGGCCGCGCCGGCCACGGCGGCGACACTGCCGTCGGTGGAGCCGTTGTCGGCCAGCACGATCCGCGGATCCGCCGGCCAGCGCGCCGCCGCGGTCACCGACGCCAGGAACGGCGGCAGCGTCTCACCGGGCGAGAACGTCACCGCGACGACCGCCACGTCGGCGGCGGTGGGGAGGTGCTGCCGTGGTACGTCGGGGGTGGGACTCACCGCTGCACTCCGGCAGCGCGGTCGTAGGCGAGTTGGTGGGCCTCCGCGGCGGCCTTCCAGGTGAACCCGGTCGCGCGTGTGCGAGCCTGCCGCCCCAGCTCGCCGCGCCGGTCCGGATCCGCCATCAGCTGCTCCAGCGTCTCGGCGATGTCGCCCGCACCGACGCCGCTGTACGCCACCGCGTCGCCACCGACCTCGGGCAGCGACAGCCGCCGGGTGGTCAGCACCGCGGCCCCGCACGCCATCGCCTCCAGCACCGGCAGCCCGAACCCCTCCCCGAGGCTCGGGTACACCACCAGCGCCGCACCGCCCAGGAAGCCGGCGAGCTGCTCGACCGGCAGATGCCCCGTCTGCACCACCCGGACCCCGTCCGGGACCGCGGCCAGCGCCGGTTCCACCGCCTGGTCCCAGCCGGGACTGCCCGCCAGCACCAGCGGCGGAGCCGGCGCGTCGGCCGGCCGCCCCCTGGCGTAGCGGACGTAGGCGCGGATCAGCGCCGGGACGTTCTTGCGCGGCTCCAACGTGCCCAGGAAGCCGATCCACCCCAGTGCCGGGTCGAGTCCCAGCGCCGCCGCGACGGCGTCCTTCTCGGCCGCGGACGGGACGTGGAACCGGTCGGTGTCGACCCCGTGCGGGGCGACGATCAGCCGGTCGGAGTCGGCCATCGCGGTGCGCACGAGTTCCTGCGCGGTCGCCCGGCTGGGGACCACGCAGCACGCGGCCAGCTTCAGCGAGGTGCGGGTCCAGCCGCGGAAGAACCGGCCCTTCACCCCCGAGTGCAGCCGACGGTCGGTGAAGAAGGTGGCGTCGTGCAGCGTCACGACGACGGGCATCCCGGCGGTCATCGGCATCGTGTAGTGCGGGGAGTGGATGACGTCCACCGGCAGTCGGCGGGCCAGCCGCGGCAGCGTGGTCTGCTCCCAGGTCAGCCGGGCCGGCCGGCTGGTCAGTTCCCCGGCGACCGGGACGACACGGCTGCGTGGGGCGAGTGCGGCGAACACGTCGGCGTCACGGTGCTGACAGACCACCGACAGCGCGGCGCCGTTGGCGTCCAGCGCCGCCGCCAGGTTGTCGACGTACCGGCCGACCCCGCCGCGTTCGGCGGGAATGGCGGTGGCGTCGAGCAGAACCCGAGGCTCGGTCCGCATCGCACCACCCTTCCGCCGCGTGCCACGACCGCGGCACCACCCCGTCGGGGTCCGATCAGGATACGGCGGTCGGCCCGGACCGCCCGGTGGAACACACGCCCGGCGCCGGCCCGCCGTGACCGGGTTCACCGCCGCGGACAGGGGACAATGACCCGATGCCGCTGCAGATCGTCGTGCCGTTCTACGGTGACCCAGGGCTGCTGCGGCGCACCGTGGCCAGCGTCCGGGCGCAGACCGACCCGGAGTGGACGCTCACCGTCGTCGACGACGGCTACCCGGATCCGTCGGTCGCCGCGTTCTTCGCCGACCTGGACGACCCGCGGGTGCGCTATCTGCGCAACCCGGTGAACCTGGGCGCCAACGGCAACTACCGGCACTGCCTGGCGCTGGCCGACCAGGACTGGCTGGTGATGCTCGGCGCCGACGACGAGCTGCTGCCGCACTACGTCGCGACCGTGCGCGCAGCGGCCGCCGCGCACCCCACCGCCGCCGTCATCCAGCCGGGCGTGCAGGTCATCGACGGCGACGGGGCCGTGGTGCTGCCGCTGCTGGACCGGGTGAAACTGCGCCTGCTGCGCCCCGCGGGCACCACGGTGCTGTCCGGCGGCGCGCTCACCGCGAGCCTGCTGCGCGGCAACTGGCTGTACTTCCCGGCGTTGGCGTTCCGCCGCGAACCGGCGCAACGGATCGGGTTCCGCACCGGCCTGGACGTCGTGCAGGACCTCGCCCTGGTGCTCGACCTGATCGCCGACGGCGGCAGCCTGGTCGTCCTGGACACCGTCTGCTTCTCCTACCGGCGGCACCTGGCCAGCGACTCGTCGGGCCGGGCGCTGGACGGCACCCGTTTCGACGAGCAGCGCCGGTTCTTCCGGGAGGCCGCCGACCGGGCGGAGGCCCTCGGGTGGCGGCCCGCCGCCCGGGCCGGTCGCCGGCACCTGCTGTCGCGGCTGCACGCCCTGACCCTGCTGCCCGTCGCCGTGCGGGCCCGTCGTTGGCAGGGAGCGGCCACCCTGGCCCGTCACGTCGTCGGCCGGCCCGCCGCATGACGACCGAGCGCCTCCCGGCCCCCCGGGACTCCCACCCGCCGCGCAGTCTCGTCACCGGCGGTGCCGGTTTCGTCGGTTCCACGCTGGTCGACCGGCTGCTCGCCGCCGGCCACCGGGTGACGGTGGTCGACGACATGAGCCGCGGACACCTGCGCAACCTGCCGTCGGACCATCCCTCGCTGACCGTGCACGAAATCGACGTCCGCGACCCGTCGCTCCCCCGGCTGGTCGCCGCCGCCCGCCCCGAGGTCGTCTTCCACCTCGCCGCCCGCATCGACGTCCGGGCCAGCGTCGCCGATCCCCGTGGCGACGCCGACGTCAACGTCCTCGGCACCCTCGCGGTCGCCGAGGCCGCCCGGCACGCCGGCGCCCGCAAGATCGTCTTCGCCTCGTCCGGCGGTGCGATCTACGGCGACACCGCACCGCTGCCGGTGGCGGAGTCGACCCCGGTCGAGCCGCTGTCCCCGTACGGCGTGGCCAAGGTGAGCGGCGAGCTCTACCTCAACGCGTTGTCCCGGCTGCACGGCCTGACCTGCACGCACCTGGCGATGGCCAACATCTACGGCCCCCGGCAGGACCCGCACGGCGAGGCCGGCGTGGTGGCCGTGTTCATCGACGCCCTGCTCGCGGGCCGTCCGACCCGGGTGTTCGGGGACGGCGGGAACACCCGGGACTACGTCTACGTCGGCGACGTCGCCGCCGCGTTCGTCGCGGCCGCCCGCCCGGTCGGCGACCGCCGCCGGTTCCACGTGGGCACCGGCGTCCAGACCTCGGACCGGCAGCTGCACGGCCTGATCGCCGCCGCCGTCGGCGCCCCGGATACGCCCGGGTTCGCGCCGGCCCGGCTCGGGGACCTGCGCGCCTCCGCGCTGGATGCCACCGCCGCCCGCCGCGACCTGGGTTGGTCACCCCGCACCCCCCTGGCCGAAGGGCTGGCGCGCACCGTCGCCGCCCGCCGTGCGGACCTGGCCGGGGTGCCCGGCGGTCCGGACGGGGCCCGCTGACCACCGCTCCCGGCACCCGCCGGGGCGACGCGGGGTGGATGACCGCGGCCACCGCGGCCGTCGGGCTGTCGGGTTTCGTGTTCCTGTCGGTCGTCGGGCACGGCCCACCGGACCCGGCGGTCGCGGCGGCGCTGTCGTCGGTGTACCTGCTGAGCAACATCCTCGGCCCCGGCGTGTTCGTGGCGGTCGAGCAGGAGACGTCCCGCCGCGTCAGCGGCGCGGCCGGTGCCTCCGCCGCCGGCACCGGGCGGGCCGCGGCGGCGGTGGCGGCCCTGACGACCGCGGTGCTCGTCGCGGCCGGACTGCCCCTGACCGGTCCCGTCCTGGGTGGCGACCGGGGCCTACTGTTCGCCCTGCTGTGCTGCGTCGCGGGATCCGCGGCGGTGTTCCACACCCGCGGGGTCCTCGGCGGGCAGCGGCGCTTCCGCCGCTACGCCACGGGTCTGCTGGTCGACGCCGCGGTGCGGATCGTGGGCGTGCTGCTGCTGGCGGGCCTCGGCGTCACCTCCGGCGTGGCCTACGCGCTGGCCCTGTGCGCGGCGCCGGGCGTGGCCGCCCTGCTCACCCGGCCGCGGGCGGCGCCCGCCCGTGGTCCCGGCGACGGCTCCACGGTCGGCGGCGGGATCGGCCGGGCGGTGGCGTTGCTGCTGGTCGCGGCCCTGCTGGCGATGACGGTGGCCAACCTGGCGCCGGTGCTGGTCACCGCGGCGCTGCCCGCCGATCCCGCCCGGGCCTTCGGTTTCGCCTGCGCGCTGGTCCTCACCCGTGCGCCGCTGCTGCTCGTCGGCCCGCTGCAGGCGATGCTGCTGCCGGGGCTGGCGGCGGCCGCGGCCCGCGGCGAAACGGCGGTGGTCCGCCGCCGGTTGCACCGCGGGCTTCGGTGGACGGCCGGGCTCGGCGTGCTCGCGGTGGCCGGCGCGGCGGTCCTGGGCCGGCCGGTGCTCGGGCTGCTGTTCGGCCCTGACGCGGACGTGATGCCGGCGGCGACGGTGGCGCTGCTGACGGCGTCGGCGGTGCTGATGACGGCGGTCGCGCTGGTCCAGCCGGTGCTGGTCGCCCTCGGCGGGCACCGGGCGCTCGTCCTGGGGTGGGTGTGCGGCGCGCTGGTCTTCGCGGCGGCGTTCGGGGTGTCCGGAGCCGTCGGCGGGGACCCGGTCACGGCGGCGGTGACGGCCACCCTGGCGGCTCCGGTGGTCACGCTGACGGTCCAGCTCGCCGCCGTCCGGCGGCTCCACTGAGTCGGGGTCGACGGCCGAGCTCGACGCCGTCCGATGGCTACTGAGGTCTGGTCACCGACGGCTCGTCGGTCGCGGAGCCGGCCGGCGGTTCCGCGCGGTCCAGCGCGATCGTGCGGGCCAACCGGGCGAACCGCAGCTCCAGCGCCCGGAACCGCAGGTAGGTGCTGACCGCGAAGAAGCCGAACCCGACCACCAGCAAGTACAGCACCAGGTCGGTGCCGCGGCCGACCCCGAGCCGCTCGGCCAGCCAGGTCACGTCCTCCGGGCGGAGCACCGCGTACCCGGCGAACAGCAGCAGTGCCGCCAGCCCGAGCTTGGCCAGCGCGCCGCCGCGGTGCGTTCCGTGCAGTCGGAGTCCGTAGACGCCCAGCGCCAGCACCGCGAGCACGAGCAGGACGCTGATGACCTTCATGGGCGGACCTGCGGGACGCGGCGCCGGAAGGCGGTCTCGGTGACGATGTTGACCCCGTTGACCAGCGACTGGCCCTTCGACAGGGAGTACTCGGTGTAGACGATGTGCACCGGCTCCTCGACGACCCGCCAGCCGTGCGCACCGATCAGCCCGACGAACTCCGCGGCGTGGGCCATCCCGCCGCAGGTGAGGTCGAGGGCGTCGGCGACCCGGCGGTTGAACACCCGCAGCCCGTTGTGCGCGTCGGTGAGGTGCAGCCGGCGGCTCTGCGGACTGAGCGACGCCGCCGCCCGCAGCACCAGGCCCCGCAGCCACGGCACCTCGACGGGTTCCGCACCCAGGAACCGGCTGCCCAGGACGATGTCGGCCTCGTCGGTGCGCAGCCGCGCCAGCATCGCGACGACGTCGCAGATGCGATGCTGGCCGTCGGCGTCGAAGGTGACGAACCAGCGTGCCCCGGGCTGCGACCGCGCGTACTCGACGCCGGTCTGCAGCGCCGCCCCCTGACCCAGGTTGACCGGATGACGCACCAGGTGGGCGCCGGTCGTGCGGATGCGGTCGACGCTGTCGTCGGTGCTGCCGTCGTCGACGCAGACCACGTGCGGGAACACCTGCAGGGCGGCGGTGACCACGTCGGCGACGACCGTCGCCTCGTTGTGCACGGGGACGACGAGCCAGACGTCGGCGTTGCCGGCCGGTGCCGGTGCGCTCATGGTGTTCCTCCCTGCGGTCGGCTCGCCCGCGCGACCACGCAGCCGGTCCAGCTTAGGGCGGCTGCGGGGACGGACCCGGGAGGACGCCGCCGGGCCCCCTGCCGGCCGCCCACCGCCGGCCGTCCCGCCGCGACCCGACGGTCGTCCCCGGAGCTCCCCGTCGCCGCGTCGTCGCCGCCCGGGCCGGGACCGGATGCGACGATCGACCGATGCACCCGGACGCGACGGACCCCGCCGAGGTCGCGCCGCTGCCGTTGACCCCGGAGGCGGTGCGACGGGCCGAACGTGCCCGCCCGGTCTACCGGAACCTGTCGGCCCGGGCCGCCTTCTGGGCGGCCACCGCCCTGTTCGCACTGATCGGCACCATCTGGTCGCTGGCCTCACCGGTGCTGTCGGCGCCGGACGAGGCCGCGCACGCGATCAAGGCCGCCGCGGTCGTCCGCGGCCAGTTCCTGGGCGACGAGACCGGCCTGCCCGCCGGCCGCGGCACGGTCGAGGTACCGGCGCTGTTCGTCCGGGCCGCGGAGCTGCCCCTGTGCTATGCCCCCACCGGGCTCGGCGCGCTGCAGCCGGACGGCAGCCTGGCGCCGTCGGCCATCCCCGCGGCGTGTCAGCCGGAGTTGACCGGCGACCTCGACACGGTGGTCCCGGCGGTCACCTCGGCGGTGCGCTACAACCCGCTGTACTACCTGGTGGCGGGAGTGCCGAGCCTGTTCGGCAGTTCGATGGCGACGCTGTACTGGATGCGCATCGCCGGTGCGGTGGCGGCCGCGGTGCTGCTCGGGATGGCCGTGCGGACCGCCGCGGAGCTGGGCCGGTCGTTCTGGCCGATGGCGGCGCTGCTGGTGGCGGTCACGCCGACGGTGGTGTTCCTGACCGGCTCGATCAACCCGCAGGCGGTCGAGATCCCGGCGGCGGTCCTGGCCTGGACGGCGCTGCTGGCGTTGGTGCTCACGCCCCACCCGGCGTACGAGCACCGCCGGCTCGCCCGGCTGACCGTGGGGGTGGCGGTGGTGGCGAACGTGCGGGGTCTGGGCCCGCAGTTCGTCCTGGTCATCGTGGCGGCGGTGCTGCTGACGGCCCGCTGGGCGGTGCTGCGGAACCTGCTGCGACGGCGGCGCACCCAGGTCTACCTCGCGCTCACCGGGTTCAGCGTGCTGGTGGCGGTGGCCTGGAACCAGCTCAACGTCACGCTGGCCACCAACCCCGAGGTGCTGTTCCCGATGAACACCGGCGCCTTCATCCTCGACTTCGCCGTCGGCAAGACCGACGAGTTCATCCGGCAGAGCCTGGGCACGTTCGGCTGGCTGACCGCCCAGTTGCCGATGTGGTCCTACCTGTGCCTGGGCGCGGCACTGCTGCTGGTGATCCTGGTCGGGTTCGCGGCCGCCGGCGCCCGGGAGCGGCTGGCCATGGCCGGCGTCGGCCTGCTGGTGCTGGTGCTGCCGACCTGGGCCGAGTACACCCAGGCCCGCTACATCAACACGTTCTGGCAGGGGCGCTACGCCCTGCCGCTGGCGGTCGGGGTGCCGCTCATCGCAGGATTCGTGATGCGCCGCGCCGGCCGGTCGGCCGTCCCGGACGGGTTGAGCCGTCGGTTGCTGGTGGTGCTCGGGCTGGTGGTCGCCGCCCTGCAGACCGTCGCGGTGATCGTGGACCTGAGGCGCTACGTCACCGGGATCGGCCGGGACGCGACCTGGTTCAGCTGGCCCGACGACGCCTGGCTGCCGCCGGTGCACCCGTACCTGCTGGTGGCGGTGGACCTGGCCGTCGGTAGCGCGCTGGTCGCGGTGCTGGTCCGGGCCGCGAACCGGCCACCCACCCCGGTCGTCGCCGCTCCCACGCCGCCACCGGGGCCGCCGGCCGCCCCGGCGGCGCCACCGGCCCGCCGCGTCCCGGCCGGGAGCTGAGGTGCCCGGACCCACCTCCCGGGGTGTCACGCCGTCCGGGGCCGGACCGGTCGACGCACAGGACGCGCCCCCCGGCGTCCGTGGCACCTCGGAACGGTCGACGGCGCACAGCCCCGACTGGCCGCCGCTGACGCTGCGCGTCGCGCTGCAGGCCGTCGTCACCGTGCTGCCCTGGTGGATCGGGTCGCGCCTCGTCGCGGGCCTCGCCCTCCTGGCCGCCGAGCACGGCTGGACCGCGCCCGGGATGTCCGGCGAACCGCGGTACGGCGTGTGGGACGTCGGCTGGTTCCTGCACATCGCGCAGTACGGCTACGGCTTCGTGGACGCCGAGACCGCGTACGGGGCGCCCGCGTTCATGCCGTTGATGCCGTTCGTGATGCGCTGGGGGGGCGTGCTCACCGGCAGTCCACTGCTGGCCGGCGGGATCGCGGCCAACGTCGGGGCGTTGATCGGCGCGGCGGCGCTGTACCACCTGACCCGGATGGGGCTGGTCCGGGGCCGTCCCGGCAGTCACCTCGCCGGGGTGTTCGCGGCGGCGTTCCTGCTGATGTCGCCGTTCGGGCTGCCGCTGTTCCTGGCCTACACCGAGCCGTTGCTGCTCGCGGTGGCGGTCCCGGCCTGGATCGCCGCCCGCCGGCAGGTGTGGTGGCTGGCCGGGGTGCTGGCGTCGGTCGGAGTGCTGGCCCGGGTCACCGGGGTCTCGGTCGGCTTCGGGATCGGCGTGATGTGGTTGATCGCCTGCTGGCCGCGGGACGGCGCCCGGGGCCGGGCCGCGGTCGCCCGGTGGCTGCGGCGGCTGCTGAGCGTGCAGCTGCTCTGGGTGGTCCTGCCACTGCTGACCTACCTCGCCTGGACGGTGCGGCTGTACCAGCTCACCGGCCGCTGGGACGCCGTGGCCTACGCCCAGCGCACCATGTGGTTCCGGGAGGTCGTGCCGCCCTGGGAGGGGTTGCGCAACACCGTCGACGCCTTCGACGCACCCCTGGGCTACATCATGAAGCGCGAGTTCGCGGCCACCCTGGTCGTGGTGGTGCTGGTCGTGGTGCTGCTCTGGCGGCGGATGTGGCCGGAGTCGGCCTTCGTCGGATCGGCCTGCCTGGTGTTGTTGTGCAGCTCACTGTGGGGGTCCAGCATCCGCGGCCTCACGGTGATGTTCCCGTTCTGGATGCTGGTCGGCGGCGCCGCCGCCTGGCTCGCCGGGCGCGGCCGCAACGGGTCCGGATGGGTGTGGATGGTGCTGGCCCTGCTCACGCTGGGGCTGTTCTGGGTGGAGCTGCTGATCGCCAACGGCGCCTTCGTGGTGTGACCGCAGGGCCCGGCGGGGGCCCGCGGAGCGCGTCCGTCCCGCCGTGCACCGTCCGGAGCGCCTAGGGTTTGCGACCATGAGCACGGTGTCCGAATCCCCCGTCGTCACCCCCGCGGGACTCGCCGTCCCCGAACGCAACAGCTTCGGCGGCCGGTTCGAGTTCCTCGACGCCATCCGTGGGATCGCCGCGATGCTGGTGGTGGTCGAGCACATCTTCGAGCAGTACTTCCCGGCCTTCGGCGAGTGGAGTCTGACCCACTTCCGCTTCGGCGAATTCGGCGTGACGGTGTTCTTCCTGGTCAGCGGCTACATCATCCCGGCCTCCCTGGAACGGCGCGGGTCGCTCAAGGAGTTCTGGGTCGGCCGGTTCTTCCGGCTGTTCCCGCTGTACTGGGCGTGCCTGGTGGCGATGCTGGTGCTGCACAAGCTGGACCTGTACCGCGGTTTCAGCGCCGCCTACCTCGACGGCTGGGTGGGCTTCACCGCGATCAACGCGACCATGCTGCAGAACTTCGCCAGCACCCCGCTGGCCATGGGTCAGTCGTGGACGCTGGCCTACGAGATGGTGTTCTACATCGTCGTGTGCGTGCTGTTCGCGGCCGGCTGGCACAAGCGCTCCGTGGTCTTCGCCACCATCGGCCTCACCGTGTCGATGCTCATCGGCAACCGCCTGGCCCCCAGCCCGCTCGGTGACATGAGCCAGAACCGCTGGTTGCTGCTGATCGCGATGGTCGCGCTCGCGGTCGGCGTCGGCGCCTTCCTGGCCCGCGGCCGCGGGATGCGCATCGCGCTGATCTGCGGCGTCATCCTCGGTGTGGTCGCCCTGGGCCTGTTCAACCGGCCGGAGCCGACGTTCACCGCCGCGTTCTTCCTCGGCACCATGTTCTTCGGCAACTGCGTGTTCCGCTGGACCACCGGCATCCTGTCGACCCGGGCGCTGCTGATGCTGACGATGCTCGCCTTCATCGCCATCGTCGTCGCCCAGGAGCACGACTGGAGCCCGTGGCTGGCCCCGGTGCCGGAGATCAACGGCGCCTTCCACCTCGCCGAGGTGCTCACCTACGGCGGCGCCTACGTCACCTTCTTCGCGGCGTTCCTGTACCGCGACAAGGGCTACCCCGGGATCCTGCTGTGGCTCGGCCGGATCAGCTACTCGCTGTACCTGGTGCACTCGGTGGTGCTCTACACCGTCCCGGAGATCCCCGGGCAGCCGCTGGCCACCGCGCTCGTCACGATCGCCGCGACGGTGGTCGTGTCCTGGCTGACCTACCGCTTCATCGAGCAGCCCGCCATCGACCTGGGCCGGGCGGTGACCCGGCGGATGCGCGGCCGGGAGCAGCCCGCCACCCCCGAGCAGGCCGGCATGGTGCCGGGCGGCCGCTGACCCCGGTGCGGCCCGGCACGGACCCGGTGACGGCGCCCTGCCCGCCGGGTGCCGACCCCGTCCGCCGACACCCCCGGGTGTGCGGTGGTGGGGTCAGGGCAGGGAGATCCGGGTGACCGCCACGTTCGGGTCGGTCAGCATCAGCTGCACGAAGGCGTCCCGCTCCTGCGGTGTCGTGCGCGCCTGCACCTCCGCGGCGACGGCGGACAACGGGAAGTAGCGCCACCGGCCGTCCGGTGAGACGACGGTCGGCTCGCCGACCTCGGCGGCCAGACCGGCCTGCAACGCGCCACCCCCGTCGGGGGTGGCGCCGGAGTCCAGCACGACGCCGGTGAACCCCATCTCGGCGGCGGCGGCGGTCAGCTGGTCGGGCGGCAGCTGGTTGACCGCCAGCGGCCAATCGGTCCGCGGCCGGCCCTTGACACCGCCGCCGCTCCACCGCAGCGACTCCGACAGCAGCGACAGCTTCACGACATCGGAGTCCAGCGCGTTGAACAGCTGCGGCGACTCGGGATAGGCCATGAACGGCACCTGGAACAGCATCGCGTCCGCCCCGGCGGTGGCCGTCACGTCCGCGACGAACGCGTTGTCGGACTCCCAGGCGCTGCGCGTCTCGGCGTACCGCGGGATGGCCCAGCTGGTCGACTGGTCGAAGACCCCGATCACCGCGACGAGCCCCGCGACGGCCCAGCGCAGCGGGAGCAGCACCGGACGGCGCCGGCGGGCCAGCACCCGGACCCCGGCGTCCACGGCCAGGCCGGTGAGGGCCAGGCAGGCGATGGCGATCAGGATGGACATCCGGTTCCATCCGCGCAGCCCTGCCGACAGCGTCGACAGAATCGTGCCGAGCCCGCCGACGGTGGACAGCAGCACCATCAGCAGCACCAGCACCGACAATGCGGTGGTCATCGACCGACGGGCGGTCGTCGGCCGGGCGGTGCCACCCAGCCCGCGGGTCGCGGCCGCGAAGACCACCGCCAGCGCCATCAGCAGGCCCACCGCAGCCACGAATCCCAGCGTCGGCTGCTCGGAGGGCAACGGGTACAGGGCGTCGTAGTCGGCGCGCAGCCGTTCCAGCGCCGGGATGCGGTGGCCGGGGGCGGGCAGCAGCAGCGACACGATTTTGAGCGCGTACACCTCGGGATCGCCCGGCGGCCGTTCGAAGCCGACCGGGTTGTCGCCCTGGGCCCGCGCGTACAGCAGGTCCGGCAGGATGTTGAGCACCACCGCCACCATCAGGACCGACCCGGCCACGGCGGCGCCCACGAAGCGCCCGAACGCCCGGGTGCGGATCAGCGCCATCAGGCCGGCGACGCCGATCAGCACCGCGGTGAACACCGCGTAGTACGCCGCGGACGTGGCCAGCGCGACGAGCCCGACGAGGAGCAGCAGGTTGCGCACGTCCAGCAGCCCGCGCGCCCGTCGTCGCAGCGGGCCGTGACCGGCGCCCGCCCACAGCCCGCGCCCGCGCAGCACGGTCAGCGCGGTCCACACCCCGACGGGCACCAGCCAGTAGCCGGACAGGTAGTAGTGGGTCTCGCCGCGGATCCAGTGGTAGGGCGCGACGGCGAAGAGGATGCCCATCGCCACCCCCACCGGCCGGGACACCCCGCACCGACGGACGAACCACAGCCCGGTGACCGCGGCCAGCGGGAAGCCCAGCAGGAAGTACAGGTTGAACACCACCGGCCAGCTGTCGGTGAACCAGCCGGCGACCTTGGCGAAGACCAACGGGAGGTTGTCGCCGAACGGATAGTCGTGATAGCTCTGCCCGAACGGTGCGCCCAGGTCCGGCTGGTTCTCGTACCAGCCCCACTGCATGGTCGCCTTCACGTGCGCGGCGGACGACACCGCGTCGCCGCCCCAGTTGAACGGCACCGCGAGGTCGGCGTCCCACAGGTGCATGGCTGCGGCGGTCGCGGCGAGGCTCCCGACCACCGCGGCGAGGTAGGCCGCCGCGGACCGTCGCGCGTAGCTGCCGGACGTGCGGCGCGGCCGGCCGGCGGCGGGCGAGCTGCCCGGCCCGCCGGTTCCGGAGGTTCCGTCGTCGGCGGAGCCCGGCAGGTCGCGGAGGGTCGCGGTCACGGAGGCCTTTCCTGGTCGCATGGGCACGGCGGTCGACGGTCCGGGTGCGGGCGGCACGTCGCGGGCCGTCCACCGCCCGGCGACAGGCCCCGGACCGCCCGCCGGTCGGGCGCTGTCCAGTCTGGCCTGCTCACCGTCCCGGCGCACCCTGCCTCGCCGGGGAGCCCGTCACCGGGCGGCCAGCGCCGCCCGGTAGGCGGCGACGGTCGCGGCGGCGGTACCGGCCCAGGTGAAGCCCGCGGCGCGGTCCCGCCCGTGCTCGCGCTGTTCGGGCGTCCGCGGCGGCGGGTCGGCGAGCGCGGCGGCCAACGCGTCGACGTCGTCCAGGGTGACGAAGGTCGCCGTCGTCCCGAGCACCTCGCGGTGCACCGCGATGTCGCTGGCGATGACCGGCGTGCCGGCGGCGAGCGCCTCCAGCGGGGTCAGTCCGAAGCCCTCGTAGCAGGCCGGGCAGACCATCGCCCGCGCCCCGGCGACCAGGGCGCGCAGCTCGGCACCGCCGCGGTAGCCGAGCAGCACCGGTGGCCGGTCCCCGGCGGCCGGGAGCTCGTCGGGGCCCCAGCCCTGCGGGCCGACCAGCGCCAGCTGCGGCACGTCGTGCCCGGCGGCCGCCGCCTGCCGGTACGCGGCGAGCAGCCAGGACAGGTTCTTCCGGGGCTCCCGCGAGCCGACGAACAACAGGTAGTCGTCGGCGAGCTCCGGCGGCCGCGCGGGCCGTGGATCGGGCGCGTCGAACCAGTCCGCCCCGACGCCGAGCAGGGTCGGGCGCACCCGCTCGACCGGCAGGCCGTAGGCGTCGCGGACCTCGCCGGCGACGGTCTCCGACGGCGTCACCACCAGTGCCCCCCGGGACAGCGCGGCGGGGACCAGCTCCCGGTAGCGCAGCGACGCGGCGGTCACCAGCTCCGGGAAGCGCAGGTAGGTCAGGTCGTGCACGGTGATCACCGTCGCCGCCCGCCGACCGGCCGGCGGGGCCACGAAGTTGGGTCCGTGGACGACGTCGACCCTGCCGGTCAGCAGGGTCACCGGCGGCTGCGCGGTGTGCGACCACAGCGCGTGCAGGGCCATCGCCGGCACCGGCACCCGCCGGACCGCCACCCCGGGCAGGCGCAGGGTGCGTGCCCGCAGCGACAGCTGCAGACCGATCAGCTCGGGCGGGTCCGGCACCCGGGGGATCTCGTCCAGCAGCTGGGCGAGGTAGGTGCCGATGCCCGTCCGCGGGCCGGCCAACGGGTTGACGTCGACCGCGACCCTCACCCGCGCGGCTCGCCCGTCCCGGCCCCGGCGCCCGCGTCGACGTCGGCTCCCGCGCCGGTGTCGGTGTCGGTGTCGGTGCCCGCGTGGACCTCCGACTCCAGTTCACGCACCCGGGCCTGCAGGGTCGCGACCTGGTCGGTGAGCACGCCGACCATCTTGTCGGTGCCGATCTTCTGCAGGTTGAGCTGGTGGGCGACCTCGCGGCTCTCCCACACGGTCAACCGACGGACCACCTTCTTCAGGTACGACCGGGCGCCGGTGCCCGCGGTCGACGGCAGCAGGAACGCCGGCACCGGCGTCAACCTGGCGACCAGGGCACGCGCATCCGGCTCTCCCGCGGGGCCGACGCCGGGCGCGGCCGCGTCGACGGCCCCCAGCGGGCCACCGCGCACGATGGACGCCCGCGCGGTCAGTTCGGCCTGCAGCCGCTCCCGGAACCGCTCGCCGGGCGCCGGCCACGGCCGGCCGAGGTCGGAGGTGTCGACCACCCGGGCCGGGACGACGCCGTTCGGCGCGTCCAGACCGGTGCGCCCGGCGAGCCGGGCGGCCATCGCGGCGGCCAGCTCCGCGTCGTCGCGGACGATCATCACGTCGGTGCTCCTGGCCGCCTGGTCCTTCAGACCGCCGACGTCGGTGGCGATGACGGGGGTGTCGTACAGCCGGGCCCGCTCGATGACGCCCGACGACCAGATGGCCCGGTACGGCAGCACCAGGCAGTCGGCGGCCACGATCCAGCGGTCGAACAGCTCGTCGCTGACGTAGCCCTCCCGCAGTTCGGTGCCGGGGGTGTGCTCGATCTGCTCGCGCAGCGTCTCGAGGTAGGCCTTGAAGCCGGGCTCGTCCACCCTCAGCGACCCGACCACGTACAGCCGGGCGTCGGCGGTGGCGAGCTCGCCGAACGCGGTCACCGCCCGGTCGAAGCCCTTGTGCGGCTGGATGAAGCCGATCGACAGGAACACCTTCGCGTCGGCCGGCACCCGCAGCGTCCGCCGGGCGGCCGCCTTGTCCACCGAGGTGTAGCGCTGGAAGTCCTCGCCGTGGTCGGTCAGCACGACCCGCTCGGGCTTGACCCGGAAGGCGGCGATGAAGTCGTCCCGCTCGCCCTCGCTGTGCACGACGATCTCGTCGACCTGCGACCACATCAGCCGGGTGGCCACCGCGGCCGGCGAGAGGCCACGGCCGGTGCGGTAGTCGATCTCGTGGAGCCGGACCTCGACGTACGTCGCCACCCGGAACGCCGCGGTCAGCGCGGCGCTGATCATCGCGCGCTCCTTGGCGGGCGCGCCGATCGGATAGAAGAAGTCGGGGTGGAACTGCACGATCACCCGGTCGTAGCCGCCGACCCGCTTGGCCAGCGCGGCCGCGCCGCGGGCGCCGACCAGGTTCAGGTGCATGTGCGCCGCCGACGGCCCGGGCGACAACACGGTCACCTCGTGGCCCTGGGCCCGCAACGACATCACCGTCTGCACCGCGTAGGACGCGATGCCGTCGCGCAGCGGCGGATACGGCGTCACCATCAGGATCTTCACGGCTCAGACCCCCGCGGTCTCGGTCACGGCGGCCGGATCGGCCGGGTCGACGACGGCCGGATGGCCACCGACCGGTGTCGGCTCGGGTACGTCCGCCGGGGCGGGCAGCCACTCGACGAGCTTGGCCTCGACGGCGTCGAGCACCGTCTCCCAGCGGTAGTGCGCCAGGACGTAGTCGCGACCGCGGGCGCCCAGCGCCGCGGCACCGGCCGGGTCGTCGGCGAGGAAGCGCAGGCACTGCTCGAACTCGGCGGCGTCGCGGTAGGTCAGGCCGGCGTCGGAGCGCTCGCAGTGCCACGACACCACGTCGGAACCGGCGTTGGCGATGACCGGGGTGCCGGCCAGCCAGGCTTCCATGATCGTGCGGCTGAACGCCTCGTAGATGCTGGACTGCACGTAGCCGGCGGCCGCGGCGAAGGCGTTGTCGCGCTCGTGGTCGGGCAGGAAGCCGACGTCGATCACCAGGTGCCGGATCGACTCCGGCGGGTTGACGTCGCCGCTGCCCATCGTCACCAGCTTCAGGTCGAACGGCGCCCGCTCGTAGGCGGCGGCGAACCACTCGAGCATCTGCTCCCAGTTCTTGCCGCCCTCGCGGCGGCCGGCGTAGAGCAGGAACGGGCTGTCGATGTCGTAGCGGGCGCGGAAGCCGTGCGGGTCGTAGACCTCGGGCACCTCGACGCCGCAGCCGACGATGGCGTTGGGCGCCAGGTTGCTGCAGATCCGCCGGGCCAGGTCGTACTCCGGGTCGGTCTGGAAGAACAGCCCGGCCGAACCGGTGAACACCGGCTGGAACAGGTCCAGGTAGGCGTAGGGCTCGTCGTGCAGGCAGGTCCACAGCACGCTGCGCTCGGGCGCGATCTGGGAGCAGGCGAACGTCACCCAGAACGGGTACGGGGTGAAGACCAGGCCGCGGTAGGCGTACTTGTTGTCCAGGATGTAGTCGTACAGCTCCGGGACCCGCATGCCGGCGTTCATCCAGCGCTGCTGCTCCGACAGGGTCACCGGCTCACCGCGCATGATGCGCCCCTCGAGCTCGCCGCGTTCGGCGATCGGCTCGTTGACGGTCGGGAACCGGCGGACGGTGAGCCCGCCCTCCTCCGACGTCCCGGTCGGGAAGACGTTCTCCCAGTGGTGGTGGTCCAGCGCCGCGGTGGTCAGGATCTCGACCGTCCAGCCGCGGGCCTGCAGGCCCAGCGCCATCTGCTTGAGCACGATCTCCGCGCCGCCGATCACCTCGTCCCCGAACCGGGCGGGGACGAAGGCCAGCGTCCCCCTGCGATCGATCTCGCCCGACATCAGCTCTCCCTCGTGTTGCGCGTGCAGCGAGTTGCCACCGCGGTCCTGCTGCTCTGCCGCCCGGCCGGGACGCGTGGCCCGACCGGCCGGTCCACGACCCCGGTCACCGACCGGACACCACCGAGATCTGCGGGCGCAGGTAGACGACCCCGTCCTCGCGGGTGGGGCTGTAGACCTTGAAGTAGGCGGCCCGGTCGATCCGGTGCCACTCCGCGCCCTTGGGCGGGTGCACGGCGGCGGTGACGAAGTACTGCCCCTCGACCAGCGGCACCTCGGGGATGGCGAACCGGACCGTCCGGGTACCCGAGAGCCCCCCGAGGTCCACGTCGGCGAGGTGGGTGTTGGTGCCGTAGACGTGGTTCTCGTTGGCGTTGTTGATGGCGATGCCCACCGTCCACTCGGGCAGCGGGTGCGGTGCGGTCACGGTGACGTCGATGGTGATCGCGTCGCCCGGGTCGATGCGCCGGGTCGGGCTGCCGTCCGGCGCGGTGATCTGCACCGAGACGATCTCCGCCGGCCGCGCGTGCGCGGCGTCCACCGGTTCGCCGGCGTTGGAGACGTAGTCCTGTTCGTACTTCTCGCGGAACATCCGGATGGTGTCGACCGGGTCGCCGTCGATCAGCATCTTGCCGTGCTCCAGCAGGATGGCGCGGTCGCACAGCTGCCGGACCTGGTCCAGGCCGTGGGTGACCATCACGATGGTCCGGCCCTCGCGCTGGAAGTCGCGGATCTTCTCCAGGCACTTGCGCTGGAACGGCTCGTCACCGACGGCCAGCACCTCGTCGACGAGCAGCACCTCCGGGTCGACGTGGATGGCGACGGCGAACGCGAGCCGGACATACATGCCCGACGAGTAGAACTTCACCTGGGTGTCGATGAACTCCTCGATGCCGGAGAAGTCCACGATCGCGTCGAAGTACTTGTCGGTCTGCGCCCGGGTCAGCCCCAGGATCGAGGCGTTGAGGTAGACGTTCTCGCGACCGGACAGGTCGCCGTGGAAGCCGGCGCCCAGCTCGAGCAGCGCGGCCAACCGGCCGCGGCGCTCGGTGTACCCGGTGCTCGGCGCCAGGATGCCACCGATGATCTTGAGCAGCGTGGACTTGCCGGAGCCGTTGTGCCCGACCAGCGCCAGCGTGGTGGCCGGCTGCACCTCGAAGTTGATGTCCTTCAGGGCCCAGAACTCGTCGAGGTGGGCCTTCTGCTGCCCGCGGTTGACCAGCCGCTCCTTGAGCGACTTGTGCTTGTTGAGCGCGAAGAACTTGCTCACGTCGTGGACGCGGATCACGGGTTCGGCCATGTCAGAGCTCCTGCGCGAAATTGCCCTGGGCGCGGGCGAAGACCCGCTGGGCGAGGAAGAGGAGCACCGCCGACACCGCGAACGTCACGCCGAGACGCAGGTAGAGGTTGCCGTCGTAGTAGAAGGGTTCCCCGCCGGGGAGCCGGCCGCCCGGCCACAGCGCCCGCTGGAAGGCCAGCACCACGTTGGTCATCGGGTTGGCCATGTAGACGTCGAACAGCCAGGTGGTGTCGGGCTTGGGTTCGGCGACCGTGCCGGCCAGCTGGGTCTTGACCTTGGTCCAGTCGTAGACGATCGGGGTCATCCAGAACCACAGCAGCAGGCCGATCTCGACCAGGTGCTGCACGTCGCGGAGGAAGACGTTGGCCGCGGCGAGCAGCAGCCCGACCGCGGTGGCGAAGGTGATCAGCGCCAGCAGGGCCAGCGGCACCAGCAGCAGATCGCCCACCCGCGGCCACTCGCCGGTGACCACGTAGGCACCCAGCAGCACCACCAGTTGCAGCAGGAAGTTGACGATCGCGGCGCCCACCACCGACAGCGGGAACAGCTCGCGGGGGAAGTAGACCTTCTTCACCAGGCCGGCATTGCCGACGATGGATCCGGTGCAGCCACCGACGATGTCGGTGAACAGACCCCAGGCGAGCAGGCCGGTGAACAGGTAGATGCCGAACTCGGGGATGACCTTGCCGCTGCCGAGGAAGATGCCGATGGCGACGGAGTAGACCAGCAACTGCATCAGCGGCCGGACCAGCGTCCACAGGAACCCGAGGACGGACTCCTTGTAGCGGACCTTCAGTTCCTTGCTGACCAGGTTGCCGAGCAGTTCGCGGAAGGCCCAGATGTCCTTGATGGACTTGCCGAACCCACGGAAGAAGGTCGGCCGGGCGCTGATCTTCTCCAGGTGCCCGTGGCTGCGGCCGTCGGTCTCGGGGACGGCGTCGAAGCGGTTCGTCCGGGTCTGCTCGGGAGCCGCCATCAGCGGGCCCCGGCGGTGCGGCGGACGGTGGTGCGGCGGACGGTGGTGCAGCGGTGGTGCAGGACCGGTGTCCGGTCAGCTCGCCGACGGCGGAAGCTCACGTCCGGGCCTTTCGTTCGGGTGTGGAGGCGGCGCGACCACGGCGATCAGGGATCCGATCGACGGCGGGGCACGACGGTGGGACGCGGGGCGGGCCCCACGATCACCGCTCAGGTTAGACCACGCAGCGACGGCGGACCGGGAGCCGAGCGGGGGCGCGGCCGATGCCGCATCCCCCGTCACGGGTGCGCCGGAAGCGCCGCGAACGGCCGGTCCGGACGGGTGCCGCGCCGCTCCGCGCGGGACCCGGGCTCGGGACGGGAGCGTGCATATACTTCGCGGACGGTTCACGGCCGGGCCCTTCGGGGCCGCCGAAAGGTCCGTGTGGGCGTCCTCACCGACGCCGAACAGGCGCCACCGGACCGGGGACGTACCCATCCCCGACGACCGCCGGAGCTGTGGCGGGACGTCGGGACCGATCGCGAGACCACCGGTGCCGGCACGTCCGGCGCGGTGGCTGAACAGGGAGAGTGCGTGGACATCCTGGTCTGCGGGGCCCAGAAGCCCTTCATGCACGGCGGTGCGGAGATGCACATGGACAATCTCACCGCGGCGCTGATCCAGGCGGGACACAACGCCGAGCTGGTCCGGCTGCCGGTGGCCTGGGAGAAGGACCGCATCTTCGACTCGCCGCTGGCCTGGCGCACCGTCCCGGTGGACGCCGAGCTGGTCATCGCGCTGAACTTCCCGTCCTACTTCGTCTCCCACCCCAACAAGGTCGTCTGGCTGCTGCACCAGCACCGTGGAGCCTACGACGCGGCCGAGGCCGAGTGGTCGGACTTCGGTCTGGACGACCACGCCATCGAGATGCAGCGCCAGCTCACCGAATGGGACTGCCGGGCGCTGGCCGAGGCGACGAAGCTGTTCACCACCTCCGGGGTGGTCGCCGACCGGCTGGCCCGCTACAACGGCCTCACCGGCCGGCCGCTGTACCACCCGGCTCCGCTGACCGACCGGCTCACGCCCGGTCCGTTCGGCGACTACGTGCTCTCCCCCACCCGGCTCGAGCACAACAAGCGCCCCGACCGCATCGTCGACGGGCTCGCCCACTCCGGTGTGCGGGCGGTCATCACCGGCCGCGGCAGCCTCGCGGAGCAGCTGCACGACAGCGCCGAGCGCCAGCACGTCGCCGACCGGCTCGACATGCCCGGCTTCGTCTCCGACGAGGAGCTGGTCCGGCTCTACGCGAACGCCCTCGCCGTGGCGTACGCACCGCTGGACGAGGACTACGGCTACGTCACCCTGCAGGCGTTCCAGGCGGGCAAGCCGGTGGTGACCTCGTCGGACTCCGGCGGGGTGCTCGAGTGGGTCGAGGACGGCGTGACCGGCCTCATCACCGACGGCTCCCCCGAGCAGATGGGCGCCGCCTTCGACCGGCTGGCCGCCGACAAGGACTGGGCCGCCCGCCTCGGCGAGGCCGGCCGGCGCCGGGTGAAGGACCTGAACTGGACGACCGTCGTGGAGACTCTCACCTCGTGAACGCACCCCGTGTCGTCGGTCTCTCGGTGGGCGGACCCCGCCCGGCCGCGCTGGACCGGCTGATCTACGCCATCGGCCGCGACGCCGCGGTCGTCAACATGGGCGGCCACCCCGGTCCGGTGGACTGGATGCTGGTCTACCGCAGCCCGGTCGCCGTCCCCGGGCACGTCCCGGCGGTGTGGTTCGTCGGTGACGAGACCGACGCCGACCAGCTGCGCCACCCCGACGTGGTGCTGGCCGCCGAGCAGAAGCTGCTGGACCGGTGCGCGACGTCGGCCCCGAAGGTTCTGATGGGGCCGGCGCTCGTCGATCACGACGACGCGAAGCCGTACGCGCCCTACCCACGCGACCGCATCCGCCGGGCCCGTGGCCTGCCGGCGACCGTGGTCGGCGAGGTCGGTGCGGACGGCCTGGTCTGGGACGGCACCGTCGTGGACCCGAAATTCCGCGCCACCGTCCTGGTCAGCGCCTCGGCGGTCATCGCCGACCGCTCGGCGGTGCTGGAGTCGCTGGCCTGGGGCGCTCCGACCGTGACGGACCCGGCCACCGCCGCCGCCGTCGGCGCCGTTCCCGGCGAACACCTGCTGATCGGTTCCGACGTCGCACAGCGGCGCGCGCTGGCCGCGGGTCTCGCGCTGGACATGGCGACCGCGGCGCGGCTCAGCTGGGCCGGTCGCCGGCTGTTCGAGGAGGCGTTCAGCGTGACGCACCTGATCCGCCGCGTGGAGCGGGCGGCGGTGCGGCCCACGGGGCCGGCCGACCGGATCGCCGCGGTGCTGGACGACCTCGGCACCCCGGCCCGGGCGCCGATCCGAGGCCGGGCGGCCGCCCGCCAGAACCTCCCGCAGCAGCGGACCGGGTCCCTGATGCTCCCGTCGACGATTGGAGAGCAATGACGCTCCCGGACGCGCTCGACCGCCGGTTGACCGACGAGCTGGCCGCGCTGCCGCGGTCGGCTCCGCTGGTGGCCGTCCCCGACCTGCCGGAGGCACCGGAACCCGAGCCCGCCGCACCCGCCGCCCCGGCACCGCCCCGTCGCCGGGCGCTGCCCCGTCCCGCGGCGGTCAAGCGACGCGCGCGGGAGACCGCACTGCGGCAGCTGGACCGGGCCATCCACCGGATCGGGCGGACCGCGGCGGCGCGTGACGTCGTCGAGGGTCTGCTCGCCGAACGGACCGGCGAGGTGCGCGCCGCGGTCGACCGGCTGGAGGAGCGCCTGGCCGTGTTGTCCGGCCAGCTCGCCACGGTGACCGCCGACCAGGGCCAGTCCGTCGCCGACCGGATCAACTTCTCGCTGATGCAGAACGACGTGACCGCGATCAGCGGCCGCGTCGACGAGGTGCTCGCCGAGATGCGCGAGCAGGAGCGCCGGCTGCTGGAGCTCGGCATGGCGTTCGCACCCGGTGCCGGGCTCGGTGGGGCCGCCGTCCGGTTCGCCGAGCTGCGGGAGCAGATCAACAGCGTCGAGCGGCGGCTGCGGCACGCTCCGGCCGCCGCCGCGATCGAGGGACCGGGCGCCGTCGAGGTCCCGACGGCGGCGGGAACGCCCGCGTCGGTGCCGACCGGTGGTCCGGGGGTGGCGTCCGAGCTGTTCAACTACGTCGCCTTCGAGCGCCGCTTCCGGGGCGACCCGGAGACCATCATCGGCATGCAGGCCGACCGCTACCACGCGCTTCTCGCCGCCCACCCGCCGGTGGTGGACGTCGGTTGCGGGCGTGCGGAGCTGCTCGAGGCGTTGCAGGGCGACGGCATCGAGTGCATCGGGGTGGACACCGACTCGGGCATGGTCGCCGAGGCCCGGGCGCGCGGGTTGGACGTCCGGCACACCGACGTCGTCGCCTTCCTGGAGGCCGCCGACGACCACAGCCTCGGGTCGGTGTTCTCCGCGCACCTGGCCGAGCACCTCGAACTGGACGTGCTGATCCGGTTCCTGGAGCTGTCGGCGCGCAAGCTCAAGCCGGGCGGGGTGTTCATCGCCGAGACGCCCAACCCCGCGTCGCTGATCGTGCTGGGGAACTCCTACATCCTGGATCCGACCCACGTCCGGCCGCTGCACCCGTCGCTGCTGGCGTTCCTGTGCGAGACGGCCGGGTTCCGGCAGGTCCGGCTGGAGTTCTACTCGCCGGCGACGTCCTACCAGTTGGAGACGATCCGCGACGCCGACGGCCCCGCGTGGCTGCGCACCGTCAACGAGAACTCCGAGCGGCTCAACGAGGTGCTCTTCGGGCCGCAGGAGTACGCGGTCATCGCCACCACCCCGGAGTGACCCCGCGGGACCCGTGCCGGTCCCGTACCCCGGACGCGACTGCGCCCCACCGCTCGTCGAGCGGTGGGGCGCAGCTGTCCTGCGGGTCGGACGACCGGTCGTCAGCGGACGGTCGGAGCCATGAAGTTGGTCGCGGCCCACTCGGCGTAGGTGAGGGCGTGCTGCAGACCGTCCGGATCGGTGATGTAGATCTCGGCGGCGTTGCGGTACTTCCAGATGGTCGAGCCCTCGATCCAGCCGGCGGTGCGCGGCGTCGGGTAGCCGGCCCTGGACCACTCGGCGAAGTCCATCTTGTCCCACTCCCAGGTCCCCGGCCAGAACGTCACCGCGTAGACGGCGTCGGCCCACGGGTACTTGACGTACTCGGTGTTCGTGCCGCCGGGCGACGGGAAGCCGGCGGTGGCCCACTCGTCGTAGCTCACACCGTGGCGGGAGGTGCCGTTGACCGCGTAGATGGTGTTGCTGTAACGGTTCTTGGCCCAGCTGGTGCCGGCGTTGTCGGCCTTGTCGGTGAAGGTCATCGTGTTGTAGCTGACGCCCTTGGCGTTGCTGACGCTGGCGATGCCGACGAAGCGGTAGGAGGCGCCCATGATGTTGGCCTTGTGGCCGGGCGAGGCCCAGTAGGCGTTGAAGATCTGATCGGCCGAGGTGGAGGTCGGCGTCCACTTGGCGACGTTCTCCGCCCACGAGGTGCGGTTGGAGGCGCCGTAGGTCAGCGTCTGCTTGAACGCGTCGGGGTTGTGCTTCAGCTCGCCGTTGGTGACGCCGTTGGCCATCTGGTCGGACCAGAACAGCGAGAGGTTGACCAGGCCGGCGGCCGGCTTGAGCGCGGGCAGCCCGGCCGCGGTGCGCGCGTTGTTGACCAGGGTCAACATCCGGGCGTCGAAGTCCGACAGCGGCGCGTTGTCGGCCGACGCCGTCGGCGCCACGGCGACCGAGGTGAACGCACAGGTCAGGGCGACCACGAGCACCGTCAACAGATGCAGCACACGCGGCACGGGACGGCGGGTGGTGGCGGACTCATCGGCGATGAGCGCAACAGCGAGCGACATGGTCGGGCGACCCTCCAGGAGAAGCGGATGTACTGGCGGGACCCACCAGCTGATGTCACTCACTGTAGGGGAGATATTGCGTTGAGTGACATCGCCCGATCCGGTCCGGATTTCGGCCCCTTCCGACCGCGTTCCCGGCGGCCACCGCCAGATCGTCACCGACAGTGACAGTTACCCGGCGTTCAGGTTGTTTCCCACCGGATCACCGTCGCCGGAGGCACCGACGACCGCCTGACCGGGCCACCACGGCTCAGCGCGGCTCGGCCGCCACGGCCGCCGCCGGACGCAGCGCGTCGCCGACCGCGGCGAACGCCTCGTGCAGGGCCTCCGGCCACGGGCGGAGCGGAGTCAGCCCGGCCGCCGCCCAGGACCGGCCGGACAACACCGAGTACGCCGGCCGCGGGGCGGGGCGGCGGAAGTCGGCCGAGCTCGTCGGGTGCACCCGCTCCGGGTCGGCACCGATCTCGGCGAAGATCGCCCGGGTGAAGTCGAACCACGTCGTCGCGCCCGCGTTGGTGCAGTGCAGGACACCGCCGGCCACCTCGGCCCGGGCCAGCTCCAGCAGTCCGGTCGCCAGGTCCACCGACCACGTCGGCGACCCGACCTGGTCGTTGACCACCGACACCGTCGGCCGACTCGACTCCAGGCGGCACATCGTCTTCACGAAATTGGCCCCGGTCGCGCCGTAGACCCAGGCGGTACGGACCACGTGCGCCGCGGGGTGCGCCGCCAGGACCGCCTGCTCACCGGCCAGCTTGCTGGCCCCGTACACCGAGGTCGGTCCCGTCGGGTCGGACGGCTCGTAGGGCACCGTCGCGTCACCGGGGAAGACGTAGTCGGTCGAGACGTGGATCAACCCGAGGCCGGCCGCGGCCGCCGCCGCGGCCAGCAGCCCCGGCCCGGTGGCGTTGACCGCGTAGGCGGCGTCCGGATGGGTCTCGGCGTCGTCGACCGCGGTGTAGGCGGCGGCGTTCACCACCACCCCGCCCGGATGGGCCGCGGCGAAGGCGGCGACGGCCGCGGAGACCGCCGCGCCGTCGGTGATGTCGAGATCGCGCGAGCCGTGGGCGACCACGGGCACCCCGGCGGCGGCCGCGACCGCCCGCACGTCCGAGCCCAGCTGGCCGAACGCGCCGGTGACGAGCAGGGCGGTCATCGTCGCCCCGGTCAGGAGGTGCGGTCGAGGGCGGAGCGCACCTTGAGCGGCTCCCACCAGTCGCGGTTGGTGCGGTACCACTCGACGGTCTCGGCCAGGCCCCGGTCGAACGGCACCTGCGGCGCGTAGCCGAGCTCCGTGCTGATCTTGCCGATGTCGACGGAGTAGCGCAGATCGTGGCCCTTGCGGTCCTCGACGGGGACGACCGCGTCCCAGTCACGTCCGGTGGCCTGCAGCAGCAGTCCGGTGAGTTCCTTGTTGGTCAGCTCGGTGCCGCCGCCGATGTTGTAGGTCTCCCCCGGCCGGCCGCCGGCCAGCACCAGAGCGATGCCACGGCAGTGGTCGTCCACGTGCAGCCAGTCGCGGATGTTGGAGCCGTCGCCGTACAGCGGTACCGTGCCGCCGTCGATGAGGTTGGTGACGAACAGCGGGATGACCTTCTCGGGGAACTGGTAGTAGCCGTAGTTGTTCGAGCAGCGGGTGATGCAGACGGGCAGCTTGTGGGTCTTGGCGTAGGCCTGGGCGACGAGGTCCGACGACGCCTTGGACGCCGAGTACGGCGAGTTCGGCTGCAACGGCCAGTCCTCGGTCCAGGAACCCTCGCTGATCGAGCCGTAGACCTCGTCGGTGGAGACGTGCACGAACTTGGTGAGGTCGGCGTCCAGGGCCGCCTGCAGCAGCGTCTGCGTGCCGAGCACGTTGGTCAGCACGAAGTCGGCGCCGCCGTAGATCGACCGGTCGACGTGGGACTCCGCGGCGAAGTGCACCACCGCGTCACTGGCCTTGACCAGCTCGGCCACCACGGCCGCGTCGCAGATGTCGCCCTGCACGAAGCTGTAGCGGTCGGAATCGGCGACCGGAGCGAGGTTGGCCAGGTTGCCGGCGTACGTGAGCTTGTCGAGCACCGTGACCTGCGCACCCTCCAGTCCCGGGTACTGGTCGGACAGGAGGTTGCGGACGAACGCCGAACCGATGAAGCCGGCACCGCCGGTGACGAGAATGCGCATGGGCAGTCATTCTGCCGTACCGCCCCCGGCGAACGCTGACAATCCGTACCGGCGAAGGTCACAGAGCGTTTCCATCCCGCGCACCGGACCCGTGTGCCGCGTGTCGACGGCCCTCGGGAACGTCCGCCCGCCGGCCGCACGGGCGTGGCGTCCCCGGCACGGCACGGCCGGGGCGTCCAGGGCCCGGCACGGCCGTGGTGTCCACGGTCCAGTGCGGCCGTGGCGTCCCCGGCCCGGAGTGGGCGTCCCCGGCCGGCCCGGGGCGTCCAGGGCCGGCACGGACGTGGCGTCCCCGGCACGGCACAGGCGTGGCGTCGACGGCCCGGCACGGGCGGGGCGTCGACGGCCCGGGCGGGGCGTCGACGGCCCGGCACGGCCGTGGGGTCCAGGGTCCAGCACCGCCGTGGCGTTGCGGGCCGGTACGGCCGGGCGCGGCTAGCCTGGGACCCGTGCGACGCTCGGACGGGCGCAGCGTGTCGTCGGGGAAGCCGACACGCCACGGCCCCGGTGAGACAACCCGCGGGGTGCGACAGGCGTCCACACGCCGGGAACGGCACGGGCACCACGCCCGGCAACGGACCCGAGATCCGAGGAGACCCCCACCATGACCGATCGCCAGGACGGCCCCCCGCCGCGGGGACCGCGCCGGTACGGTCCCAGCGCCGGCGCTCCCCGCACCGGCGGGGAGCCGATCGTGCCGCCGCGGCGCCCGCTGGACGACGCCACCGGCACGCGTCCCGGCGGGTCCGACCGCAGCGCCCGCCGCGGCGAGACCGGCCGCGCACCCTGGCCGGCGGACTCCGGCCGGCCGGTCCGGTCCGGCGACGCGGGCGAGCGCCGGCGACCCGACAACCCCGACCACCACGGCGCCCGTACGCCCGACGGCCACCGCCGCACCCCCGACGGATTCCGGGCGGATCCGGCCCGGCCCGACGGCTGGTCCCCGCAGCCTCACCGCCCGGGCGGCTCAGCCCTCGGTGGAGACGGCCCCGACCGCTCCGGCGCCGACGGCAACCGCTCCGACCGCGACCGCGACCGCGACCGCGACAACATCGACGGCTACCGGCGCGACCGGTACCGCCCTGACGGCTACCGCCCCGCCGGCGACCGCGGCCCCGACGGGTACCGCGCCGAGGGCTACCGGCCCGACGGATACCGGCCCGACGGCTACCGTGCCGACGGCTACCGCACGGACGGGTCCGGCCCTGACGGGCCGGTCGGTCCCCGGGCCTGGTCCGCCGCCGAGGGACGACCGACCGCCGGGCGCCCGCCCGCCACCCGGGCCTTCCTCCCCGAGCACGACCGCCGCCCCGCCGCCCCGGTCCCGCCCGTCGACCGACCGTCCGGCGTCCCCCGCCAGCGGCCGGCCGCACCCGCCGCCCTGCGCGAGCCCGTCCGGGCGACCCCGCCGGCCGAGGCCGACACCGCCCGCGACCGCTGGCGCCGCAAGCTGTGGATCGGCCGGCTCGTCGCCGGGGTGCTGTCGCTGCTGACGCTGCTCGGCTCGGGCTTCGTGTCGTTCGTGTCCGACAGCGCCGGTCAGCAGGCCGAGGGCATCATCTCCGACTGCGCGGGCGGCTTCGCCTGCACGGGCACCACGATCCTGCTCGTCGGTTCCGACGCCCGGGTGGACGCCGAGGGCAACCCGCTGTCCGACGAGGAGCTGCGGGCCGTCGCCACCGAGGCCGACGGCGGCGGGACCAGCACCGACACCATGATGCTCATCCACATCCCGGCCGGCGGCGGTCAGGCCACCGCGGTGTCGATCCCCCGGGACTCGTGGATCGAGAACCCGCCCCCCGGCCCGTCGAACGACGGCGACGAGCTCGTGCCCTACGCCGCCAACAAGGTCAACTCCTTCTACGGCAGCGCGAAGTTCTACACCCAGGAGCGGCTCGTCGCCGCGGGCGGCAGCGACCCGGCCACCATAGAGCGTGATTCGAGCAACGCCGGCCGCAAGATGCTGATCAGCGTGCTCGAGGGCGTCACCGGAACCCACATCGACCACTACGCCGAGATCAACCTGTTCGGTTTCTACCTGCTGTCCAACGCGATCGGCGGGGTGCCGGTCTGCCTGGTCGCACCGGTGGACGACCCCTTCTCCGGCGCGGTGTTCGACGCCGGCCCGCAGGAGGTGCAGGGCACCGCCGCACTGTCGTTCGTGCGGCAGCGGCACGGACTGCCCAACGGGGACCTCGACCGGGTCACCCGTCAGCAGGCGTTCCTGTCGGGGGCGATCTCCAAGGTGCTGTCGGTCGGGACCCTGAGCAATCCGGCGACGCTGGCGTCGCTGGTGGAGGCGGCCAACCGCTCCATCGTGCTCAGCGACGGCTTCAACCTGCTGGAACTGGCCGAGCAGATGTCGTCCATCAGCTCCGGCAACATCACCTTCGAGACCATCCCGACGCACGGCCCCGAGCAGTCCACCAGCTCGGACGCACTGCACATCGACGTCGCCGAGATCCGGCAGCTGTTCGCCACCATCGAGGACCCGGACGCCGCCGCCGGCACCGCGCCGGCCTCGGGGACCGAGACCTCCGACGCCGCGGTGGACCGCTCCGCGGTCACCGTCGACGTCCAGAACGCCACCGTCACCGGTGGTCTGGCCGCCGGCACCTCGGAGGGACTGACGTCGATGGGCTGGGGGGCGGGCGAGGTCAGCCAGTTCCCCGGGACCACCGCCGACGAGCAGCAGGCCACCACCACCATCTCCGCGTCCAGCGCCGATGCCGCCGCCGCGGCCCTGCTGCGGCAGGACCTCGGCTACGGCGAGGTCACGGTCGACGACTCGCTGACCGCCGGCCGGGTGCTCGTGGTCGTCGGGCTGGACTCGCCGGACGCCGCCGGACTGCGCGCCGGCGGGGTCGCCTTCGCCGGCGGCACGCCGGTGTTCGTCCGGGCCGCCGCCGGTGAGCCGATCAACGCCGCCACCCCGGGATGCGTGAACTGATGGCGGCCACCCCGGTCATCGACACCGCGCTCGCGTCGCTGACCCACGACCCCAGCCGGCCCCGGGTGACCGGCTACACCGCCGACGGACGCACCGAGCTGTCCGGCACGGTGCTGCGCAACTGGGCGTCCAAGGTCGCGGGCCTGCTGCTCGACGAGCTGGGTGCGGCCCCCGGTGACGAGGTGCTGGTGACGACGCCGGCGCACTGGCAGACCGCCGGAATCCTCCTCGGCGCCTGGTGGGCCGGGATGTCGGTCACCGACACCGAGGGACCGGACGTGGTCGCGGCGTTCGTGCCGCCCGGCGGGGACGCCGTGTGCGACGAGATCTTCGTGGTCAGCGGGCATCCCCTCGGGCTGGGGCTGACCGGGCTGCCGCCGCACCAGCGCGACTACACGTCCTCGGTGCTGGGCCAGGCCGACCGGTTCACCGCGCGGACGGCGACACCGGCGGCACGGGCGCTGCGGTCGGGGTCGACGGTGATCCCGGCGGCGACGCTGCACGGCGCCATGACCGCGCCGTCCGGGATCGTGCCCGGCCAGCGGGTGCTGACGGCGGGAGAGTGGTCGTTCGACGGCGCCGTGCCCGGCGTGGTCCGCCTGCTGCTGCGCCCGCTGAGCACCGGGGCGTCGGTCATCCACTCGACCGATCTCGACCCGGCCGGGGACGGCGACGCCTGGGCGCACCGGGCCGAGGTCGAGAAGGCGGACGTGACGATCGGCGTGGACGTGGCGGGCCTGCCCCGGTTGGGCTGAGCGTCAGCCGAGCCGAGCCCAGCCGAGCCGTTGACGGATCGCCGGGCGCGGGGCCGGCCGGCGTCACGTCGGTGCCGGGACGTGCGCACCGGTCCCGGCCGTCCGTGGGCTGCGGCAGGGCGGCAACGCCGCGGGAAGCGGTGGGACCGCGGTCAGCGCAGCAACGAGCGGGCCATCACCAGGCGCTGGATCTGGTTGGTGCCCTCGTAGATCTGGGTGATCTTCGCGTCGCGCATCATCCGCTCGGCGGGCAGGTCCCGGGTGTAGCCGGCCCCGCCCAACAACTGGACGGCGTCCGTCGTCACCTTCATCGCCGTGTCGCTGGCCAGGCACTTCGCCGCCGACGACAGGAACGTGGCGTTCGCCGCACCGGCCTCGGTGGCCGCGGCCGCCTGGTAGACCAGCGTCCGGGCCGCCTCGATCGACATCGCCATGTCGGCGACCATGAACTGCAGCCCCTGGAACTCCGACAGCGACTTCCCGAACTGCCGGCGGTCCTTCAGGTGGCTCACCGACAGATCCAGCGCCCCCTGCGCGATGCCGACGGCCTGCGCACCGATGGTCGGGCGGGTGTGGTCCAGCGTCGCCATCGCCGTCCGGAACCCGGTGCCCGGCTCGCCGATGATCCGCCAGGACGGGATCCGGCACTGCTGGAAGTGGATCTCCCGGGTCGGTGACCCCTTGATGCCGAGCTTGCGCTCCTTGGCCCCGACCTCGAAACCCGGATCGTCGGCGTGCACCGCGAAGGCCGAGATCCCCCTGGCCCCGACCCCGGGTTCGGTCACCGCCATCACGGTGTACCAGCTGCTCACCCCGGCGTTGGTGATCCAGCACTTGGTGCCGTTGAGCACCCACTCGTCGCCGTCGCGCACCGCCCGGGTCCGCATCGCCGCGGCGTCGCTGCCGGCCTCCCGCTCGCTCAGCGCGTAGGAGATCATCGCCTCACCGGAGGCGATCGACGGCAGCACCGCCTGCTTCAGTTCCTCGGATCCGCTCAGCAGGATCGGCATCGAGCCGAGCTTGTTGACCGCCGGGATCAGCGAGGACGACGCGCACACCCGCGCCACCTCCTCGATGACGAGCAGAGTGGTCAGGGCGTCCGCCCCGGGCCCGTCGTACTGCTCCGAAATGTGCACCGCGTGGAAGCCCGACGCGGTCAGGGCCTTCTGCGCCTCGACGGGATACCGCTCGTCCTCGTCGCATTCGGCGGCCCACGGCGCGATCTCCTTCCCGGCGATCTCCCGGATCACCTCCCGCACCGCGAGCTGGTCGTCGGTCAGCGCGAAGAGCGTCGTCATGGGCGCGATGTTACTCGCCAGTAGCTTGCGGCGGCAGGGGTCGTCCCGCGCCACCGGCCGCCGGACCGTACGTCGACGGGACGGACCCGAGCCGCGCGGCACCACCCCGGGAAGGCCGGTACCGGCGGCGTCGACAGACCTGCCGGGCGTCCGGAGCGTCGGCGGGTGCGGCACGCTGACGCGTCGGTACCCCGGGGACCGCGTCGGGCGCGCAAAGGGTGGGTGCGCGCCCGGCCCGGTCCCCGGGCCGGGTCACCGGGCACCGGGCCGCTCCGGGCGCCACCACCGCGCCGCCGGCCCACCGCCACCGCGCACGACCACGCCACACCGCCGCGCCGGGGCCCACCCACTCAGCCCGGGAGGGCCCAGGATCCGTAGCGGTCGCTCTCCTCGCCCAGCGGGACGGTCTCCAGCGGCCGGTAGCGCGGCCCGGTCTCGGCGCCCAGCCGGGACTCGACGAGCACCAGCTCGTGAGCGGTCCACGTCGGGCCGTCGTAGTGCGCCACCTCGTCCACCAGCGCCGACAGCTCGGCGCGCTCCCGGGTCCGGGCGACGGTCAGGTGCGGCACCTGGTCGTCCGCCGCGAGGGCCGAGAAGGCGTCGACCGCACCGGCCAGCCCGACCCACACCGCCCGGGCCATCCACGGGTGCGGGAACGCCCCGGCGCCGGCCAGTCGGACCTGCATCGGCCGGCTGCGCAGGGCACGGCGCTCCCACCGGTCGCGTTGCCGTTCGACCTCGTACGGTCCGCACTCGCCCAGGAACTGCAGCGTCAGGTGCCACCGCGCGGGCGGGACCCACCGCAGATCGGGGCGCGCGGTGCGCAACCCGTCGAGGAACTCCTCGAGATGTCCGACGGCCTCGGGTGGCGGCACGACCGCCGCGAAGAGCCGCATCAACCAGTGATGGCCCGCTGCAGGGCCGCATCCTTTTCGATCACCATGTCCGCGAGACTAGCGGCGTGGTCGGCCAACCGGCCAGCCAGTCGCGGCGATCCGGTCGCCAGGATCCGGACGGCCAGCAGACCGGCGTTGGCGGCACCGCCGATGGACACCGTGGCCACCGGGATGCCGGTCGGCATCTGGACGATCGAGAGCAGCGAGTCCATCCCGTCCAGCCGGGCCAGCGGCACCGGCACACCGATCACCGGCAGCACGGTGGTCGAGGCGACCATCCCGGGCAGATGGGCCGCACCGCCGGCGCCGGCGATGATCACCTTGAGACCGCGGTCGGCCGCCGTGCGGGCGTAGTCGATCATCCGGTCCGGGGTGCGGTGGGCCGACACCACGGAGACCTCGTGGGGGACGTCGAAGTCGCGCAGGACGTCGGCCGCGGCCTTCATCACGTTCCAGTCGGAATCGGAACCCATGATGACGCCGACGACGGGGAGCTCGGTCACCGGACCACCGTCTCACGCCCGGGGGTCACCGACGGCTCGTGCGGCGGGAGCGTGTACCCGTCGGCCCACACCCCCGCGGACAGGTAGTGGCCGGCGAGCTGCGCGATCCGCCGCACCTCGGGCAGGTCGGCGCCGCCGACGTTGACGTGCCCGAGCTTGCGGCCGGGCCGGAACGACTTGCCGTACAGGTGCACCTTGGCGGTCGGGAACCGGGCGCCCAGGTGGTGCGCCCGCTCGTCCATCCCGGTGGTCGGCACCCCCGCCGGGGGTCGCGCTCCGATGACGTTGGCCATCACGGTCCACGGGTGGACCGCGGTGGCGGCACCGAGCGGGTAGTCCAGGACCGCGCGCAGGTGCTGTTCGAACTGACTGGTCACGGCGCCGTCCTGGGTCCAGTGCGCCGAGTTGTGCGGCCGCATGGCGAGTTCGTTGATCACCAGCCCGTCGGGGTGCGCGTCGCTGGGCGTCACCTCGAAGAGCTCGACGGCCAGCACGCCGACCACGTCGAGGGTGGCGGCGAGGTGCAGCGCCAGCTCCCCCGCCGCGACCGCGCGGTCCCCGGACAGGTCGGGCGCGGGTGCGATCACCTCGACGCAGATGCCGTCCTGCTGCACGGTCTCCACGACCGGCCAGGCGGCGGCCTGACCGAACGGCGACCGGGCCACCACCGCGGCCAGCTCGCGTCGCAGCGGGACCAGCTCCTCGACGAGGAGGTCCGCGTCGTCCGGGATGCCGGCCACCACCTCGGCGGCCGCCGCCGCGTCCCGCAACACCCAGACGCCGCGACCGTCGTAGCCGCCCCGGCACGTCTTGAGCACCACCGGCCAGCCGTGGGTCCCGGCGAACGCGGCGAGGTCCGGGCGTTCGCCGGTTCCGCCGGGCAGGACCGCGAACGCCGGTACCGGGAGGCCGAGCTCGGCGAGCCGACGGCGCATCGCCCCCTTGTCCTGAGCGAAGACCAACGCCGGCGCGGACGGCAGCAGCGTGTGCCCTTCCGCGGTCAGCGCCGCGATCAGGTCGTTGGGGACGTGCTCGTGGTCGAAGGTGACGACGTCGCAGCCGGCGGCGAAGCGCCGGAGCGCCTCGACGTCGGTGTGGGTGCCGATCTCGACGTCCGCGGCGACCAGCGCCGCGGAGTCGTCGGGGGATTCGGCGAGGACCCGCAGCGACTGCCCCAGCGGGATCGCCGCCTGGTGCGTCATACGGGCCAGTTGTCCGCCGCCGACCATTCCCACCCGGGGCATCCCGGTACGCGCATCCACGACGCGAGAGCCTATCGGGCGGCACCACCGCCGCCGGTCGACCGGCGGCCGACGCGACGGGTCGCGTCCTGCCGGCGACCGACGGTGGGGGCCGGGCGCTCCGGCCCACCGGGCTGCGGCCGGTCAGCGCCCCAGGTCGGTCAGCAGCGCCCGGGCGCCCTGGTAGCTCGACGGCAGCGTCTCGACCCACACCCGCGGGGAGGACACGTGGGCGTCGGGGTCGGCCGCGGTCCTGGTGGCGATCAACCGGGCCAGCAACTGCACCCGACGGTCCAGGCTGGGGGTGCGCCGCGTCAGCGCCACGGCCATCGGCTCACCCAGCCGGGCGAGCGACTCACCCGCGTCGAAGACGACCCGCATGCTCTCGCCGATGTGGATCATCGGCAGCACCCGCTGCCACACACTGCGGGTGGCGAGCTCCACCCGGACCACGGCCAGGGCGTACTCCGACGACGGGTCCAGACCGTTGGCGCCGCAGGAGGCGTAGACCTCGGCCAGCCGCAGCATCAGGTAGTCCTTGGACGCGAGCCCGGTCAGCGGGTCGGACAGCTCCGCACCCGGCCCGACGACCCGGTCGGCCCAGCCGAGGGACACCGCCCGGCGGAGCATCTCGGCGTGCCGGGGGTGCACCAGCGCGATCAGCTGGTCGATGTCGGCGAGGGTCTCGCCCAGGGCCACGCCGGACGCGGCCCGGACCCGGCCCAGCCGTTCCGCCGCCGGGAAGACGTCGCCATTGCCGGCCAGCGCCTCGCAGACCGCGTCGACCGCGGGGCTGTCCCAGTCGGACGGGAACGCCCACGAGGCCGCGAGTGAACGGCTGGACCATTCGACCCGCAGGGTGCTCGCCGTAACCGCCATCGCCAGCCTCATCCGAGAAGTTCCCATCCTGTCGTCCACTGTTCCGCCGGCCCGGTCGCCATCCGGCCCGGGCCTCTGCGGAAGGAACGCCGATGCTGGCTCGCTGTCACGCGAAACGGCGCACCATTTGTCGACGTCCTCCGACCGGACCCATCGTGCCGGGTGCGTCGTCACGGTCCGCGACCGGGGTGACGGTGAGTTCCGTCCGACCGGGTGTGATCACGAACAGTGACTACTCGCCACGCTCAGCAGACGTAGAATCGCCGTCAGGAGATTTCCCCTGCCGACGGCGTGACGGCCGGGAACCTCCGGCGTCCCTCCATCGACACCATCCGGCCACGACGGCAGCAGCACCGCCACCCGACCGACAGCGGCCCGGTGGTCGCCGACGACCGCGGTGCCGGTGGTGGACAATCGCCGTCGGACCACACCGCACCCGCGGTGCCCCCGGGGTCTGCCGCGCGACCGCACCACCCGCACCACCCGCGCTGCACCCGCAGCGCAGCTTCCGCGCAGCACCCGAGAGGACGTCCACGCCCCATGGAGTCGATCGTCGGTTCCGACAACGCTCCCAGCGACGCCGAACTCATCTCCCGCGTCCGGGACGGCGATCGCACGGCGTTCGGTGAGCTCTACGGACGGCACTCACGTGCGGCCGGTGCGCTGGCCCGGCAGATCTCGGTCTCCGGCGCCGAGGCCGACGACCTGGTGGCGGAGTCGTTCGCCCGGGTGCTGGACACCATGCTGGACGGCCGCGGACCCGACTCGGCGTTCCGCGCCTATCTGTTCACCACGCTGCGGCACACCGCCTACGACCGCACCCGCAAGGACAAGCGGCTGCAGTTCACCGACGACATCACCGCCCACGAGGTCGCCGTCGACGTCGACGACCCGGTGCTGCTGCAGATGGAGAACTCCTTCGTCGCGAAGGCCTTCGGTCAGCTCCCCGAGCGGTGGCGGACCATCCTGTGGCACACCCAGGTCGAGGGCCAGTCCCCCGCCGAGGTCGGGTTGATCCTGGGGATGTCGCCGAACGCGGTGACCTCGCTGGCCTTCCGGGCACGTGAGGGGCTCCGCGAGGCGTACCTGCAGGTGCACATGGCCGAGACGGTCGCCGAGCGCTGCCGGGCCACCATCGACCGGCTGGGCGCCTACACCCGCGGCGGCCTCTCCAAGCGGGAGACCGCGCAGGTGCAGGCCCACCTGGCCGAGTGCGACCGCTGCCCGGCGCTGGCCGCCGAGCTCAGCGAGATCAACTCCGGCCTGCGGGGGCTGCTCGCCCCGCTGCTGCTCGGCTCCGCCGCCGCCGGCTACATCGCCACCCTGCCCGCCGTGCCGGTGCTGACCCAGGTGGGCGCCTCAGTCACCGGCGCCGGCGTGGGCAGCACCCTGCTCAAGTTCGGTGCCGCGGCCAAGATCAGCACCGCCGTCCTCACCCCGGCCGTGGTCACCGGGGGCGTGATGGCCGCCGCCGTCGCCACGGTGACGGCCGTGGTCGTCGGCCTCGCCACTCCCGGTGGCGGCAACCAGACCGCGGACCCGCTCAACACCCAGTTCCCGAGCGCCTCCACCGGCGCCACCGCGGGAACCACCGACAGCGGCACCGACCCGTTCGCCGGCATCCCCGGCATCACCGTCACCCCGCCGACCGTCGACAGCCAGGGCGAGCCGGTGGAGGCACCCCGCAACACCGCGAGCATCCCGCCGCCGGTCGACCCGAGCGTGCTGGCCGAGGAGTACGGCCTGCCCGGACCCGGCAGCTATCCCGGCACCGGATCGCCCGCCGTCCCGACCCTGCCCACCGACGGTTCGTCGCCGTCGTCGGTCCCGCTGCCGCCGCTCACCCCGGGCGCCGGCACCGGCGGCCCGACGGACGCCGAGGACGAACCGTCCGCACCGGGCACCCCCGCCGTCACCGCGCCCGGCACCACCCCGGTGGTCACGCCGCCCGTCACCACCCCGCCCGTCAGCACCCCGCCCGCCAGCACCCCGCCCGCCACGTCCCCCGGGACGACCCCCGCTCCGCCGCCGGTCACCACCCCACCCGCGCCGACCCCGCCGGCGCCGACGCCGGCCGCGGTGAACGTCAACCTCACCACCGGCATCTCCGGTCTCACCGCCGGCCGCACCCAGACGGTCACGCTGACCGTCACCAACGCGGGCGGATCCACCCAGCCCGCCGGCACGGCCACCCTCACCGCCGGTCAGGGCGTCAACCTGGTGGCCGCCGGTGTCTCGACGCCCGCGCTGCGCACCGGTTCGGTCGCGTTCGCCCGGGCCGCCGCCGCTCCCGGTGACGTGATCTGCGACGGCAGCAGCTGCCCGCTGCCCGAGCTGGCCCCCGGGGCCACCGTCGAACTGACCCTGCAGGTCCAGGTCGATCCCACCGCCACCGCCACCGACGTCTCGCTGACCGTCTACGAAGCGCCGGTGCTCGACCTCACCGACGTCGAGGTCGCCAGCGGCTTCGCCACCGTGCAGATCGTCCCCACCGGCCCGGTCGCGGCCGGCACCAACAGCCAGTTCGTGCTCACCGCGACCCCCGCGGAGGGCGTCACCAACCCGGGCCCGGTCACCGTGCCCACCGCGCTCACCCCGACGCTGTACGTCTCCGCCGCGCCGGAGGGCTGCGTGCTGCTGCCGTCCGGCACCGACTGGGAGTGCGCTCCGGACGAGACCGGCCAGGTCGGCCCGCTGACCCTGGACACCGTCGCCACGCCGAGCGCCGAGGGCGACCAGCAGGTCGCGGTGTCCGACGCCGGCGGCCGTGAGCTGCAGGCCGAGACCCCGATCACGGTGCTGCCGCTGGACTCCTCGGCGTCGGTGACCATGACGGGCCCGTTCGGCGGCACCTCGGTGGCCGCGCCGATGATCTTCTGCGACCTCCCCCGGCTCGGGGCGATCGGCGTCTGCGGCCAGAAGGGCTACAGCCTGGTGCCGGTGGAGCCCGCCAGCGCCCGCGAGCTGGTCACCGGCGGGCGCACCGTGGTGTGGGCCGAACTGACCTGGGCCGCCGCCGGCAGCACCGGCGACGACACCGTGGCGCTGCACGTCGACGACACCACCACCGAGGTCACCGGGACGGCGCTGCCCGTCGTCACCCCCGACGGCGACCGGATGAACGCCCATCACGCCGACGTGACCTCGCTGATCACCGGAGACAGCACGATCTTCGTCGACGGTCTCGCCGCGGCGCTGACGGATGTGGAGAACACGACCCCCTTCGCCGCGTGGTCGCTGTCGGTGATCTGGGCCGACCCGACCATGGCCACCTCGACGGTGACCTACACCAACGCGAGCACCCGCCTGCTGCCGACGAAGAACCGGCCGCTCCGGGCACCGCTCGGGGACGTCACCTCCCCGCTCACCGACCTCTACGTGACGCTCTGGGCGACCGACCCCTGGGGCACCAAGTCGCTGACCCTCGGCGGCACCGCGTTGCCGACCGCCATCGACGGCACCCTCGAACGCGACGGCGAGAAGTACACCGTGGGCTACGACCTGCTCGCGTTCGGCGCCGGCCAGCTCGGGGACGCCACCGGAACGCTGGTGTTCGGCAACGCCCTGGACAGCGTCCACCGCGACGACGGGGTGTGGATCGGGCCGGTGCTGGCCATCGGACCGGCGGCGACACCCGGTGGCTGACGCCCCCGGCGGACTCAGGATTTCCGCATCCCCGCTCCGTAGGATGTCCCGATGAGCATCATCGATTCAGTACGGCGGGTGCTGCCGCCGAAGTACCGCCAGTTCGCCAAGTTCCTCGTGGTGGGCGGTACGACCTGGATCATCGACACCGGACTGTTCTTCTTCCTCAAGCACACCGTGCTGCCCGACAAGATCCTCACCGCCAAGATCATCGCGATCCTGGTGGCGATGATCGTGAACTACGTGCTCAACCGGGAGTGGTCGTTCAACGACCGCGGCGGCCGCGAGCGGCACCACGAGGCGGCGCTGTTCTTCCTGCTCAACAGCATCGGCATTTTGGTCAACCTGGCGCCGCTGGGCATCTCACACTATCTGCTGGGCTTCAACGCCGAGAACTACACGCCGTTCACCGAGACCGTCGCCGACTTCGTGTCCGGATCCCTGATCGGGACCGTCCTGGCGATGGCCTTCCGCTACTGGGCGTACCAGAAGTGGGTGTTCCCCGAGCTCGTCGAGGAGGGCGTGGAGCCCGACGAGGCCCCGGTGCTGGAGAACGAGCTGACCTTCAACATCCCCCCGCACCCGCACGCCGACGGGCACATCACCGGCGCCGACCACACCGCCCCGGGTACGCCCGACGGTCCGGTGGCCGTCACCCGGCCGACCGGCGGCGAGCCGCGGCAACGCTGACCGCCCCGGCCGGCGGCGAGCCGCCGCAACGCTGACCGCCCGGCCGGCGACACCCCGCACCCGACGGTCCCGGACGGCCCGGTCAGGCCGGTGACAGCGGCGCGGTGACCGGCGAGCCGTCGCCCGCGGCGGCCAGGAAGATGCCGAACGTCGCCGGTCGCGGCCGGCGCAGTTCCAGCCGCCCCCCGTCGGCCTCGACGAACGCCCGGGCGAGACCGAGCCCCAGCCCCGACGAGGACGCCCCGGACACCCCACGGTCGAAGACGTGCGGCACCAGCGGGTCCGCGATCCCGGGCCCGGCGTCGGTCACCTCCACCAGCACCAGCCCCTGGCCGACCCGCTCCTCCACGTGAACGACGACCGGCCCGGCGCCGTGCTGGAGCGAGTTGTCGAGCAGCACCCCCAGGGCCTCGCGCAGCCGGACGGGCGTGGCGCGTACCGACAGCCCGTGGTCGCCGGTGACCTCCAGCGGCCGGGACACGACCGCGAAGGTGTCCTTCCAGCTCGCGGCGACCTCGGCCAGCTCGGCGTCCAGGTCGAGCGCGCTGGCACTGGCCGCCCGGCGGGACCGGGCCGTGGCCAGCAGGTCGTTGACCACCCCGACGAGCCGGTCGGTCTGCTGCAGGGCGTGCTCGATCTCCGACCGCACCGCCGGGTCCGGGTGCGACGCCAGCTCGTCCAGCCGCAGCTGGATGCCGGTCAGCCGGGTGCGCAGCTGGTGCGACACGTCGCTGGCCAGCTCCCGCTCCCCCTGCAGCATCCCGGCGACCTGCAGGGCGGTCGCGTCCAGCACCTCCGCGACGCGGTCGAGCTCGGCGATGCCGAACCGCTGCGCCGACGTCCGGAAGTCCCCCGCCCCCAGCCGCGCGGCGCGTTCGGTCAGCACCGACAGCGGGCTGACCAGCCGGCTCGCGGTGATCCGCGCGATGCCGACCCCGACGACCAGCGACAGCAGCACCGCCCCGGCGACGAGGCCGTAGGCCCGCCACCGCGCGGTGCGCAACTCGTCCGGAGGGCTGGCCAGCACCAGCGTGCCGCCGGGGCTGGGCAGGCTGACCGACACCAGGGACCCGTCGTCGGGGGCGCCGATGGCGTCCACGGCGCCGTCCGCGCTGCGGACCTCGAGCCGCCAGCCCGGCGGCACCGACCCGGCGACGGCGGACAGGTCGATGGTGTCGGTGTCCACCAGCTGCTCGCTGAGGGCCGCCGCGATGGATTCGGCCCGTACCGCGATGGAGCTGCGCACACCGTCGGAGACCAGGAAACCCGACACCAGGGTCAGCGGGATGCCCAGCACCAGCACCGTGACGAGGACGAGACCGATGGTGGTGCGCAGCAGGCGCGTGCGCATGGGGGCGGGGTCAGCTGTCGTTGAAGCGGAAGCCGAGACCCCGGATGGTGGCGATCAGCGATTCCGGGGTGCCGCCGGCGGCCGCCGCCTCGGGTCCGGCGAGCTTGCGACGCAGCCACGACATGTGCATGTCCAGCGTCTTGGAGTTCTTCTGCTCGAGGTCCGGCCACACCTCGGCCAGGATGCGCTCCCGCGGTACCACCTGGCCGGCGTTGGCCATCAGCAGCCGCAGCAGCTCGAACTCCTTGAACGACAGCACCACCTCGGCGTCCTCGACGAAGACGCGGCGCGCCCCGGTGTCCAGCTGGACACCGTTGACCTGCAACAGGTCGGGGGTGGCGCGGCGCAGCAGCGCACGGACCCGGGCGAGGACCTCCGAGACCCGGAACGGCTTGCCCACGTAGTCGTCGGCACCGGCGTCCAGCCCGACCACGACGTCCATCTCGTCGGTGCGGGCGGTCAGCATCAGGACCGGGATCTCCTTGCCGGCCGCCCGGATGCGCCGGCAGACCTCGAGCCCGTCGTAGGTCGGCAGGCCCAGGTCCAGCACGATCATCGAGACCTGGCCGTGGATGGCGATGTCCAGGGCTTTCGGCCCGTCGTCGACCGAGACGACCTCGTAGCCCTCCCGCTCGAGGGCCCGCGCCAGCGGCACGGCGATGGCCTGGTCGTCCTCGGCGAGGAGCACTGTCGTCACGCGACACACGATACGGCGGCGCCGTGCGCGGCAGGCGTCGCCGTGTCGCCGGGCCGTCCGGGTCGCCGCCGTACCCGGGGCGGTGGCGGCTCAGCCGCGCGGGCCCCGGGCGGAGCCGGCGAACCGGAGGCGGGCGACGAGCTGGTCGCGCAGGTCCTCCGGTTCGACGATGTCGTCGACGACGAGTTCGGCGGCGAGGTGCAGCACGTCGATGTCAGCCTCGTAGGCGGCCCGGCGGTCGGCGACGAACGCGGCGCGGGCCTCGTCGTCGGGCAGCGCGGCGATCTGGTTCGCCCACACGGCGTTGACCGCGGCGTCGGCTCCCATCACGGCGATCTTCGCCGTCGGCAGCGCCAGCGTGGCGGTGGGCGCGAAGCCCGGTCCGGCCATCGCGTACAGGCCGGCCCCGTAGGCCTTGCGGACCACCACACAGATCTTGGGCACCGCCGCGCGGGTGACGGCGGCGATCATGGCCGCACCGTGCCGGATGATGCCCTGCCGCTCGACCGCGGCGCCGACCATGAACCCGGGCACGTCGGACAGGAACACCAGCGGGATGCCGAACGCCCCGCAGGTGATTACGAACGCCGCGGCCTTGTCGGCCGAGTCGACGAACAGCACACCGGCCTTGAACATCGAGTTGTTGGCGACCACGCCGACCGGCCGGCCGGCCAGCCGCGCGTAGCCGACGACGATCTCCCGGGCCCACCCCGGTTGGATCTCCAGGAAGCTGCCGTCGTCGACCAGCGCCCGCACGTAGCGGCGCATGTCGAAGGCCTGGCGCTCGTTGTCCGGCACCAGGGCGCGCAGGTCCCCGGGCCCCGGGCCGACGGCCGGCGCCGCCGGCGGCGGACTGTCGCGGTGGTCGGGGAAGTAGGACAGGTACCGCGCCACCGTCTCCAGCGCCGCCGTCTCGGAGTCGACGAGCAGGTGCCCGACCCCGCTGACGGTGGTGTGCATCCGGGCGCCGCCCATCTCCTCCAGGGTGGTCTGCTCGCCGGTCACCATCTCGACCATGCGGGGGCTGCCCAGATACATCGAGGCGTTGCCCTCGACCATCACGACCACGTCGCAGAACGCGGGGATGTAGGCGCCGCCGGCGGCGCTCGGCCCGAACAGCGCGCACACCTGCGGGATGACGCCGCCCGCGGCGATCTGCGCGGCGAAGATGGCGCCGGCCCCCCGCCGGCCGGGGAACAGCTGCACCTGGTCGGTGATGCGGGCCCCCGCGGAATCGACGAGGTACACCATCGGGATGCGTTCGGCGAGGGCCCGCTCGATGATCCGGATGATCTTCTCGACGGTGCGCGCGCCCCACGAGCCGGCCTTGACCGTCGAGTCGTTGGCCATCAGACCGACGGGGCGGCCGCCGATGGTGGCGTGCCCGGTGACCACCCCGTCGGCGGGCAGTCCGTCGGCCAGCGCGTTGGCGAAGCGGCCGTCCTCGACGAAGGACCCGTCGTCGACCAGGGCGGCGATGCGGTCCCGCGCGAACAGCTTGCCGCGGTCGGCGTTGGCCCGGTGGTAGCGGGCGGCGCCACCGGCGAGCGCGCGGGCGCGGGCCGCGGCGACCGGACCGGTCGGAGAACCGGGGCGGGGGTCGTCGTCGGTGGCGGTCATCGGCTCAGGCGTCGTACCGGGGGCCCTGCTGATCACGCATCTGCGGAATCCGCCGGGTGCTGGTGTCCTCGGCCGCGTGGTGGTCGGTGGGTCCGTACGACGGCCCCCGGCCCTGGTCGTACCCGCGGCCGTCGTAACCCGGTCCCGGCGACGGCTGCCGGCCGTACCCCGGCGCCACACCGTAGCCGCGGCCCTGGTCGTACCCACGGCCGTCGTAGCCCTGGTCGGGCCCCTGGCCGTAGCCCCGGTCGTAGCCCTGGTCCGACCGCTGGTCGTAGCCCTGGGCGTACCGCTGGTCGTAGCCCGGCCCCGGGTCGTAGCCCCGGTCGTCGTCCTCCGATCGGCGGTCGCGCCGGCCCCCGAGACCTCCCGACGAGGAGACACCGGTGCGGTCGTCGTCGATCAACTGGTTGAGCTGGCCCTGCACCCGGGGCAGTGACGCGACGTTGTAGAACGACAGCGGCTGGTCGGCGGCCGACTCCACGGTGAGCGTGCCGTACCCGAGGATGCGTCCCCAGAACGACACGTTGATCTCGAGGTTCTGGATCCGGCCGAGCGGGATCTGGTGCTCCCGCCGCTTGAAGAACCCGGCCCGGAAGAACACGTGCCGGTCGGTGAGGACGAAGTGCTCGGTCCGCCACTTCGCGAACGGCACGACCACGAGGAAGACGATCAGCAGCAGCGCGGCGGCGGTGATCACCAGCGGCCAGACGCCCGGGTCGTCGGACCGGGAGTTCAGCAGCGCGAGCCCGAACGACGCCGCCCCGATGACGAGCACCAGCCACAGCACCGGCAGCGCCAGCACCTTCCAGTGCGGGTGCTTGTGCAGGACGACCGTCTCACCGCGGGACAGCAGGTGGTCGGGGTACGGCATGGGTCCTCCGTTCACCGCTGCCCGTCCCGCGGGGCGGGTCGACGCGCGTCAGCGGGGTGAGGTCACGCTACCGCGACGTCCCCGGTGCGGCGGCGGAACGTGCGGGGACCGCACGGCCCGCGCCGACCCGCACCGCGGGCGCTCAGGCGCGCAGACCGGACGACGCGAGGACCCGCCCGGCGGCGATCCGCAGGACCACCCGGCGCGGGTTGGGCCGGGGCCGGCGGTACCGGCCGGCGTACAGCGCGACGGCGTGGGCGACCTCGTCGGCGCCGCGTTCGACCACGGCGGTGCCGGCGATGCTGAGCCACTGCGGCCCGGCCACCTGCGCGACGGTGGCCCGCGGATCCCGCTCGACGTTGCGCACCTTCTGGCCGCCGTCGGTGGTGATGATGCGGACGATCCCGTCCTCCCAGGTGAAGCCGACCGCGACGACGTGGATGGCTCCGTCCGGGCCCATCGTGGACAGCGTCGCGAGGTGCCGTTCGGTGACGAATTGCAGCCCGTCCGCGCTGAGCAGCGGGGTGGTCACGGTGCCGGCCGGGGGCCGAACGCGGCCGAGCCGAGTCGAACCTCGGTGGCCCCGGCCGCGACGGCGAGCTCGAGGTCGTCGCTCATCCCCATCGACAGCACCGGCAGCACACCGGGCGTGGCGCGCGACCCGCCGGACAGCGCGCAGATCTCGTCCCGCAGCGACGCCAGCAGCCGGTAGCCGGCGGCGACCGCGTCCCGGTCCGGGGAGTTGAGGCCGACGGTCATCAGTCCCCGCAGGTGCAGCGCGTCGTGGGCGGCGATCGCCTCGACGAGGTCGAAGACCTGCTCCGGCGCCACCCCGGCCTTGCTGTCCTCCCCCGACACGTTGACCTGGGCGAGCACGTCGAGCCGGCGACGGTCGGCGGCGGCGCGGCGAGCCAGCTTGGCGGCGAGGTCGGCGGAGTCGACGGACTCGACGCAGTCGACCAGCGGCACCACCTGGTTGATCTTGTTGGACTGCAGGCGTCCGATGAAGTGCCGCCGGAACGGCACCCCGGCCAGCAGCGCGGCGAGTTCGTCGGCCTTGCCGGTGACCTCCTGCGCCCGGTTCTCCCCGATCAGGCCGAAGCCGGCCCGCACCGCCGCGGCGATGAGCGCCGGCGGCTGCGTCTTGGTGGCCAGCAGGATCTGCACGTCGGCCGGGTCGCGGCCCGCGGCGGTGGCCGCGGCGGCGACCCGGTCGCGGATGTCGGACAGCCGCCGCAGCAGCGTCGGGTCGGGTTCGCTCACCGCACCGACTGTAGGAGGTGACCGGCCGGCGCGGGCACGCGACCGCGCCGCGGGCGCCCGGGTCGGCTCAGTCGCCCGGACGCAGGTGCCGGACGTCGGCCGCGGCGAAGGCCCGCCGCCCGGTGGGGGTGTCGACCTCCAGCGAACCGTCGACGGTGACGTCGCGGGCCACCCCGGTGACCGCGCCGCCGCCGGGGAGCTCCACCCGGACCGGGACGCCGAGGGTGGCGCAGACCTTCCGGTAGTCGTCCCGCAGGCCGCTCCGGTCGGGGTCGCCGGCCGCGGCGGTCCACCGGTCGAGCCGCAGCGCGAGGTCGTCGAGCACGGCCGCGGCGATCACCGCACGGTCCCACCGCGACGCCCCGGCCAGCAGCAGCGACGTGGCGTCGGGCCGCGGCAGCTCCTCGCGGCGCAGGGTGACGTTGAGCCCGAAGCCCACGACGACGCCGTCGGCGGTGGCCTCGGCGAGCAGACCCGCGCACTTCGCCCCGTCGACGAGCAGGTCGTTGGGCCACTTGAGCGACGTGTCCACGCCGGCGACGCGCCGCACGGCCGCGGCGAGGCTCAGACCGGTGAGCGCGCCGATCCAGCCGCGTCGCGGCACCGGCACGGTCGGCAGCGACAGCAGCACGCTCATGGTCAGGCCCGAGCCGGTGGGCGCGGTCCAGGTCCGGCCCAGGCGGCCCTTGCCGGCCCGCTGCAACTCGCTGATCAGCACCGTCCCGTCCGCCGCCCCGGACCGTGCCGCCGCGGCCAGATCGTCGTTGGTGGAACCGGTCTCGGCCACCGCCCGGATCGACCAGCGTCCGCGGGCGGTCGACGCGTCGCGCACCGCCGCGAGGTCGACCGGTCGCCGGGAGGCGGCCACCGCATCGTCGTCAGGGGTCATGCGACGACCCTAGGGCCGTGCCGGCGGGACCGGACACACCACGGTCCTCGCCCGCGTCCGTGCAGCGTGCCGCGGTCCTGCGACGCCCCCGCGCGACGCCTGCCGTGACCGCGCGCGACCGGCCGTGCCATTCTGGTCGCAACCGACGGAGGGAGGGCGCCCGTGCCCGGCAGTACACGGCCGCGTCGCCGTCGCCGCCCCGGCGCCGTCCACGGCCACTCGCCCGCCCGGGCCCGACACGGGACGATACGTCGATGACCACGTTCATCCTGGCCTCCGCCTCCCCGGCCCGGCGTGCGGTGCTGACCGCCGCCGGGATCGACCCCGAGGTGCGGGTGGCCAACCTCAACGAGGACAAACTGATCGCCGGCATGGCCGGTTCGGAGCCCGAGAAGATCGTCACCGAACTGGCCGTCGCCAAGGCCAGGGCGGTGATCCGGACGCTGGATCCGGCGTTGACCACCGACAGCGTCGTCGTCGCCTGCGACTCCATGCTGCGGATGGGCAAGTCGCTGCTCGGCAAGCCGCTCACCGTCGACCGCGCCCGGCTGTACTGGGACCAGATGTCCGGGCGCACCGGCACCCTGCTGACCGGCCACGCCGCCGTGCGGATCGTCGACGGCACCACCGTCGCCACCGCCGACGGCTGCGAGTCGACCCAGATCCGCTTCGGCCGGCCCACGGAACCGGAGCTCGAGGCCTACCTGGCCAGCGGCGAGCCGCTGCAGGTCGCGGGTGCGTGCACGATCGACGGTCTCGGAGGCTGGTTCATCGACGGGGTCGACGGCGACCCGTCCTCGGTGATCGGCATCTCGCTGCCGCTGACCCGCCGGCTGCTGGACCGGGTCGGCCTCCGGGTCACCGACCTGTGGCGCCCGCCGGACCCGGCATGAACCTCCCCCGAAAGGTGTACCGATGACCGTCCCACCCGGCGGACCCGACCCCACGGACCGGCCGCGGCCGTCCGTGCGGATCGGTGACGCCGAGCGCAACGCCGCCGCCGACGCCCTGCAGCAGCACCTGACCGCCGGGCGCCTGACCCTCGACGAGTACGCCGACCGGTCGGCGCTGGTGATGAACGCCCGCACCCAGGACGAGGTGGACGAGGTCTTCGGGGACCTGCCGCCGGTGGTGGGTGCGCCGGGTGCCGCCGGCACCCCGGCGATCCGCAGCGCCACCGGCAGCGCCCTGGCCGGCGCGGCGGGGGTGCCGCCGGCGACCCGGGCCGGCGGCGGGCCGTCCAGGGCCCTGCTGCGCGGGTTGATGGGCGGGATGCCGATCATCGCGCTGCTGCTGTTCCTGGCGACCCGGCAGTGGTGGTTCTTCCTGCTGATCCCGCTGTCCTACGCGGTCCTCGGTCCGATGCTCAACAACAGCGACGACGGCAAGGGCGGTCCGGAGCTGGAGCGCGGCCCCGGTCGCTGACGGCGGTCGGCTGCGCACGGCCCGGTGGGGACGGCTCCCGGGTCTGACACGATGACGCGCATGAGCACCGCTGTGGCCCGACCGTGGTACCTGACGTGGACGACCGTGGTGCCGGTGGTGGCCGCGGTCGCGCTGGCCGCCACCTACGGCCGCGACGTCGGCACGGTGGTCGTGGTGCTGGTCGGCCTGGTGCTCGCCGGCGCCGTGCTGGCGAGCGTGCACCACGCCGAGGTGATCGCGCACCGGGTGGGCGAGCCGTTCGGGTCGCTGGTGCTCGCGGTCGCGGTGACGGTGATCGAGGTCGGACTGATCCTCACCCTGATGTTGTCGGGTGGCCCGGAGACCTACTCGCTGGCCCGGGACACCGTCTTCGCCGCGGTGATGATCACCACCAACGGCATCCTCGGGTTGTCACTGCTGGTCGGGGCGGTGAAGCACCACATCGTGGTGTTCAACGCCGAGGGCACCGGCGCGGCGCTGGCCACGGTGGCGATGCTGGCCACCATGACGATGGTGCTGCCGTCGTTCACGTCGAGCGTGCCGGGACCGGAGTTCTCCTCCGCCCAGCTGACCTTCGCCGCGCTGGCGTCGCTCGTCCTCTACGGGGTCTTCGTGGCCACCCAGACCGTGCGGCACCGTGACTTCTTCCTGCCCGTCGACGACGAGGGCGGGGTCATCGACGAGAGCTCCGGCGAGCACCACGCCGCGCGGCCCTCCCCGCGGACCACGCTGCTGAGCCTCGGGCTGCTGGTGGTCGCGCTGGTGGCGGTGGTCGGGTTGGCCAAGGTCGAGTCGCCGGCCATCGAGGCCGGAGTGGCCGCGGTCGGCTTCCCACCGTCGTTCGTGGGGGTGGTGATCGCACTGCTGGTGCTGGCGCCGGAGACCCTCGCCGCCGTCCGGGCGGCCCGCCGCCGACGCATCCAGATCAGCCTGAACCTGGCGCTGGGCTCGGCCATCGCCAGCATCGGCCTGACCATCCCGGCCATCGCGGTCGCCACCATCTTCCTGGACGGGCCGCTGCTGCTCGGGCTCGGCTCCACCCAGCTGGTGCTGCTGGTGCTGACGATGATCGTCGGGGTCCTCACCGTGGTCCCCGGCCGCGCCACCCGCCTGCAGGGCGCGGTGCACCTGGTGCTGCTGGCGGCGTTCGTGTTCCTCGCCGTCAAGCCCTGACCCCCGATCCGCGGTGCCCGGACCGGCTGCCGGAGCGTCCGGTTGGGTAGTCAGTCTCCGCACCGCCGGGGAGCACCTCCGGGCACCTCATGGACACCGGGAAAAACACATGAAGCTGGGTCACCGCCTCGCCGTCGAGTTCGTCGGCACCTTCTGGTTGGTCTTCGGCGGCTGCGGCTCGGCCGTACTGGCCGCCGAGGTCGCCGGGAAACCAGGTGTCGGCATCGGCCATCTGGGGGTGGCGCTGGCGTTCGGGCTCACCGTCCTGACGATGGCCTACGCCGTGGGCCACATCTCAGGGGGGCACTTCAACCCCGCGGTGACCGTCGGGCTGTTCCTGGGCAAGCGCTTCGGCGCCAAGGACGTGCTGCCCTACGTCGGCACCCAGGTCGTGGCCGCGATCGCCGCCGCCGGCCTGCTGTACGCGGTGGCCCGGGGTCGGAGCGGCTTCGAGACACCCTCGGGGCCGGGTGCCTTCGCCACCAACGGCTACGGCTCCAACTCCCCTGGCGGCTTCTCGCTGACCTCGGCGCTCATCGTCGAGGTGCTGCTGACCGCGGTGTTCGTCTTCATCGTCCTGGGCGTCACCGACCGCCGCGCCCCGAAGGGTTTCGGTCCGATCGCGATCGGTCTCGGCCTGACGCTGATCCACCTCGTCAGCATCCCGGTCACCAACACCTCGGTGAACCCGGCCCGCTCGACCGGCCCGGCACTGTTCGTCGGTGGCGAGAGCCTCGGCCAGCTGTGGCTGTTCTGGCTGGCGCCGCTCCTCGGAGCGGCGATCGCCGGCCTGGCCTACCGGTACGTCACGGGCTCGACCGGCGGCGACGACACCCCTGAAGAGGCCCAGGTCATCGGGGGCGGGCGCACCGCCGGCAGCCGCCCGGCGCGCAAGCGCCGCTGACCGCGGGCCGGCGCACGGCCCGGGCACCCGCCCGCGGGCTCAGCCCAGGTCGCCGTCGAAGTGCATGAGCTGCCGCCCGATCTCGGTCAGCGACCCCGACAGCGACGGGTACACGCTGAAGCTGTATGCGAGGTTCTTCGCGGTCAGCCGGTTCTGGACCGCCATCGCGATGGGCAGGATGAGCTCGCTGGCGTCCGGGGCGACCACCACGCCGCCCACGACGATGCCGGTGGCGGGGCGGACGAAGAGCTTGACGAAGCCGTACTTCAGGCCGGTCATCTTGGCCCGGGCGTTGGTCGCCAGCGGCAGCATCAGCATCCGGCTGGGCACCACCCCGGCGTCGGCCTCGGCCTGGGAGATGCCGACGTTGGCGATCTCCGGGTGGGTGAACACGTTGCCCGACACGGTCTTCAACCGCAGCGGCGGCACCCCGTCGCCGAGGTAGTGCCACATCGCGATCCGGCCCTGCATCGCGGCGACCGACGCGAGCATCAGCACCCCGGTGCAGTCACCGGCGGCGTAGATGCCGCTGACGTTGGTCCGCGACACCCGGTCGACGGGGATGAAGCCGCCGGGCCCGACGGTGACGCCCACCCGCTCCAGGCCGAGGTCGGCGGTGTTGGGGACCGACCCGACCGTCATCAGGGCGTGCGAGCCGCGCAGCACCTCACCGTCGGACAGCGTCACGACGACCTCGTCACCGTCGCGCACGACCGAGTCGGCGCGCGCGTTCTTGAGCAGCGTGACGCCGCGGTCGGCGAAGATGCCCTCGATCACCCGGGCGGCGTCGGCGTCCTCGGTGGGCAGCACCCGGTCGCGGCTGGAGATCAGCGTGACCCGGACGCCCATCTCGCAGTAGGCCGACGCGAACTCCGCGCCGGTGACGCCGGAGCCGACGACGATGAGGTGCTCCGGCAGTTCCGGCAGGTCGTACACCTGCCGCCAGCTGAGGATGCGCTCGCCGTCGGGCACCGCCGACGGCAGCACCCGCGGGCTCGCGCCGGTGCCCACCAGCACGGCGTCGGCCTGCAGCAGGAACGGGTCGGCGCCGTCGTTGGGCGTGACCTCGACCAGGTGCACGGCCAGCCCGGCGGCGCCGTCGGCGAACCGGGCGCGGCCGTCGTGGATGGTGACACCCAGCGCGACGAGACCGTTGCGGATGTCCTGCGACTGCGCGGAGGCGAGCGTGTGGACGCGGTCGTGGACCCGCTTGAGGTCCATCCCGACGTCCTCGCCGGCCAGCACCACGCCCAGCCGCGCCGACTCGCGAACGGCGCTGCGGGCCCCGGCGGAGGCGATGAAGGTCTTGGACGGCACACAGTCGGACAGCACGCAGGCGCCACCGATCCCCGCATCCTCGATGAGCGTGACCTCCGCGCCGTACTGGGCGGCGACGAGCGCCGCCTCGTACCCCGCGGGGCCGCCCCCGATGATGACGATCCGGGCCATGGTGGCTCCCCCTTTACTCGGCTGCATCCACCGTATCGCCCGCCGTCGGGTCGGCCCGTCGTCGTGGGCCGGGCCACAGCGTGCCCGGGGTGCGGGCGGTGGCCCGTTAGTCTCAGCGTCATGGCCCTCTACGCCGCCTACGGCTCGAACATGGACCCGGCGCAGATGATGCAGCGCTGCCCGGCCAGCCCGCTCGCCGGCCACGGCTGGCTGCCCGGCTGGCGGCTCACCTTCGGCGGTGAGGACATGGGCTGGGAGGGTTCGCTGACCACCATCGTCGAGGACCCGGACAGCTCGGTCTTCGTCTCGCTGTACGACATCTCCGGCCCGGACGAGAAGACCCTCGACTCGTGGGAGGGCGCGGACATCGGGCTCTACACGAAGATCCGGCTGCGGGTGCAGACCCTGGACGGCGAGGAACTGGTCTGGCTGTACGTGCTGCAGGCCTACGAGGGCGGGCTGCCGTCCGCCCGCTACCTCGGGGTGATCGCCGAGGCCGCCGAGGTGGCCGGCGCCCCCGCCGACTACGTCGCGGAGCTCCGCAGCCGGCCCTGCCGGTCCATCAGCAGCTGACGCCCGGTCCGACGCTCAGCCCGGGGCCGGCCCCGCCAGCGTCCGCAGCGCGGCGTTGACCATGGTGCGGATCCCGACGGCGATGGCCCGCTCGTCGGCCTCGAAGTGCGGCGAGTGCAGGTCGACCTGCTGACGGACACCGTCCCAGACGCCCAGCCGGGCCAACGCCCCCGGGACGTGGTCGAGGTAGACGGCGAAGTCCTCGGCACCGGTCGACTGGTAGGTGTCGGCCAGACCCGCCACGCCCACCGCGTCCCGGATGCCACCGCTGAGCAGCTCGACCGAGCGCTCCTCGTTGACCACCGGGGGCACCCCGCGCAGGTAGGTCAGCTGGTGGTCCACCCGCAGCGGGGCCAGCAGTTCGGTGACGAGGTCGCGGATCAGCGCCTCGGCGATGTCCCACGACTCGCGCTGCATGATGCGCAGCGTCCCGCGCAGCAGACCCGACCGCGGGATGGCGTTCGGGGCCTCGCCCGCCCGCACCGCGCCCCACACCAGGATGGGCGCGCTGCGGGGATCCATCCGACGGCTGAGCATCCCGGGCAGGCCGGTGATGACGGTGCCCAGCGCGTAGATCAGGTCGGCGGTCAGGTGCGGGCGGGCGGTGTGTCCCCCGGAACCGGTCAGCCGCAGCTCGATGAGGTCGATGGTGGAGGTGATCGCGCCCAGCCGGATCCCGACCTCACCGACCGGCAGCCGGGGGTCGCAGTGCAGCGCGAAGATGCGTTCGACGTCGGCCACCGCACCGCTGGCCGCCACTCCGTACGCGCCGCCCGGCTGGGTCTCCTCGGCGGGCTGGAAGATCCCCCGGACCCGTCCGGGCAGTTCCGGCGCGGACTGCAGCGCCAGCATCGCCCCCAGCAGCACGGTCTGGTGGACGTCGTGGCCGCAGGCGTGGCTGACGCCCGGCACGGTGGAGGCGAACGGCAGCCCGGACGCCTCCGGCAGTGGCAGCGCGTCGATGTCGGCGCGCAGCGCCACCGTGCGCACGCCGGGGCCGGACGGGCCGACGTCGCAGACCAGTCCGGTGCCGGTGGGCAGGATGCGGCTGTCGACACCGGAGCGTCCGAGCTGGCGGCGGAGGTAGGCGGTGGTGGCGAACTCGGAGTTGGAGATCTCCGGGTGGGCGTGCAGGTGCCGCCGCCAGGTCAGGATCTCGGGCATCCGGACGGCCAGGAAGGCGTCCAGCCACAGGGGTCCCCGGCCCTCCCCGAGATCGGGGACCTCGGCCGCCGAGGGCGCCGTCCGGATCGTCCGTTCGGGAAGGACCGACATCGTCCGCCTCTCTCCGACCCGTGCACGTCCGGGCGACCCGCTGCCGGGGTGCCGCCGGACAGACTATGCCTGCCGACGCGTTCGGCTCCGGCGGGGGCGGGCACGGTCGCCCGACGAAACGTCACGTTCGCCCGTCGGATGCGTTGCGCCGAACGGGCACTGTCCTAGGCTGTGAGGGTCAGATCGACAGGTCGGGTCGGGGCTCAGCCCCGGCGTCCGGACACCGGACCGCCCGCCACACGACGACCGTCGCCGCGTGCACGGTCCGGGCCGAACGGATGGGAAGCCGTGCCGTCGTCCGAGCCGCCCGTCGCGCCGTCGCCACTCGTCCTCCCACCCGTCCGGCGGTTCCGACCCGTGTCCGAGCGGTCGGTCGTGCGGTGAGGGCGTTCGACGACGGTGCCGCCGCACCGCCGGCCGGCGACGACCCGGCGGCGCTGCGGGCCGCGCTCGCCGAGCAGACGCAGCTGCGGGCGGCCGCCGAGAAGAGCCTGTACGCCGCCCTCCGGCAGATCGACCGCCGGCAGAAGGAACTGCGCATCGTCGAGGAGCTGTCCGGGATCGGCAGCTTCTACTGGATCGTGGACGCGGACTCGATGTGGTGGTCGGAGCAGGCCGCCGCGGTGTTCCGCCTCGGACCGGCCGGCCCGCCGGCGTCGCGGGCGCGCTACCTCGAGCTGGTCCACCCCGACGACCGTGCCTTCGTCGGGGAGACGCTGCGGCGGGCGGTGGAGACGGTCACCGAGTACGACCTGGTGTACCGGATGGTGCTGGGCGGGCAGGTCCGGGAGGTGCGCTGCCGGGGGCGGGTCGAGGTCGACCTGGACGGCCCGGCGGTGACCGGCTCCCTGCAGGACATCACCGACGCGCGCGCCGCCTCGCGCCAGCTGCGCGAGTCCCGGGACCGCTTCGCCGGGGTGCTGGACGCCGCGACCGACCAGTGCATCATGGCGATGGACGACCGGGGCCGGATCACCGTCTTCAACGCCGGCGCCGAACGGATGCTCGGCTGGTCGGCGGCGGAGGTCCTGGGACGGACCCCGGACCAGTTCCACGACGCCGGCGAGATCGCCGCGCGGGCCGCCGAGCTGGCCCTGGAACCCGGCTGGCCGGTCATCGTCGGCGAGGCCGCCGGCGGCGGCGCCGAGACCCGGGACTGGACGTACCTGACCCGCGACGGCCGACGGTTGCGGGTGATGGTCACGGTCAACGCCCAGTTCGACCCGGACGGCACGGTCAGCGGCTACATCTCGGTGGGGACCGACATCTCCGAGCGCATCCGGGCCCAGGTCGAGCTGCAGGAGAGCGAGTCGCGGTTCCGCGACACCTTCGAGTTCGCCCCGAACGGGATGATGCTGCTCTCCGCCGAGCCCGACGACGTCGGCCGGTTCATCAAGGTCAACCCGGCGCTGTGTGAGCTCACCGGCTACTCGGCCGAGCAGCTGATGCGGATGAACATCTACGACCTCACGCACGAGGACCACCGCGCGGAACTGCGCCGGCGGGCGACCGACGTGCGCACCGGTGGGCTCGACATCCGGCCGACCGAGCGGCGGTGGGTGCACGCCGACGGCCACGACCTGTGGATCCAGCTCGCGCTGAGCCCGCTGCGCAGCGTCGACCTGCGCTACATCGTCGGCCAGGTGGACGACATCACCGACCGCAAGCAGGCCGAGGCGCGGCTGACGCACCAGGCGCTGCACGACTGGCTGACCGGGCTGCCGAACCGGTTGCTGCTGATGGACCGCATCGAGCACGCGCTCGCCGCGAGCAGCCGCAGTGGCCGGCTCGTCGGGTTGCTCTACATCGACCTCGACGGGTTCAAGGCGGTCAACGACACGGGGGGCCACGCCGCCGGCGACCACACCCTCATCCACATCGGTGACCGCATCCGGCAGGTGGTGCGCCCCGGGGACACCGTCGCCCGGCTCGGCGGCGACGAGTTCGTCGTCGTCTGCAGCGATCTCGACGGCCCGGCGGTCGCGGTGCACATCGCCGAGCGGGTGCTGGACACCATCCGGGTGCCGCACCGATACCAGGGCCGCACCTACACGCTGGGGGCCAGCATCGGCGTCAGCATGTCGCGGGCCGACTCGCAGCCGGACACGATGCTGCGGGAGGCCGACGAGGCGATGTACGCCGGCAAGGTCGCCGGCAAGGGCCGGGTCCGGATCAGCGGCGTGCACCCCGCCGACGCGGGCGCCGACCGGACCCGGGCGCAGGAGCAGGCGGTGCTCACCGCGGAGCTGCGCTCCGCGGTCGACCGCGGCGAGCTCGCGCTGTGGGGGCAGCCCATCCACGACATGGCCAAGGGCCGCATCGTCGCCGTCGAGCAGTTGCTGCGGTGGAACCACCCGCGACGCGGGGTGCTGGAGCCGGCGGAGTTCCTGGACCTCGCCGACGCCGCCGACCTGCTGATCGCGCTGAGCCGCCGGGTGCTGGTCGAGGCGTGCGCGCTGGCCCGGGAGTGGCTGGACGGACTGGGTGACCGGGCGCCGTCGGTGCACGTCAACATCGCCGGCCGGCAGCTCGACTCGGGCCGGCTGCTCGTCGACGTGCTGGACGCGCTGCGGATCCACCGGCTGCCCGCCGACCGGCTCGTCCTGGAGCTGGCCGAGACGCACCTGCCGATGCTGACCGACCAGGTCCGCGGTGACCTGGAGACGCTGCGCGAGCGGGGCGTCCGGCTCGCGCTGGACGACCTCGGCACCGGCCACGCCAGCCTCGGGGACGTCATCGGGTTCCCCGTCGACCTGCTCAAGGTCGACGTCGACAGCGTCCGCCGGATGCACACCGACAGCACCGCCCGGGCCACCGTCGCCGGCATCCTGGCCATCGGCCGGTCGCTGGGCGTGCCGGTCATCGCCGAGGGGGTGGAGACCGACGACCAGCTGGCCGAGCTGCTCGCCGCGGGCTGCGAGCTCGGCCAGGGGTTCCTGCTGGGCCGGGCGATGCCGGCCGAGGCCGTCCGGGAGACGCTGGGGCTGCGGCGCTGAACCGGCCGGGTCCGGGACGCTCAGTGGTCCGCGCGGCGCCGGCGGGGCCGTCCGTGGTTGGCTTGTGCCGGCCGATCCGGGGCCGGCAGTCGCCGGCCCACCAGGCGAGAGAGGGTCAGGCACGTGGGCGACGACATCGCGGGCTCGGAGTACACGCGCGAGGACCGCAAGCGGTACCGCGAGAAGGTCCGGCAGTGCCTGGACGTGTTCGAACGGATGCTCGTGGAGCACACCTTCGAGTTCGACCAGCAGCTCACCGGTCTCGAGATCGAGCTGAACCTGGTGGACGACAGCGGCGATCCCGCGATGGACAACGCCGCGGTGCTGGCCAACATCGCCGACCCGGCGTACCAGACCGAGCTGGGCCAGTACAACATCGAGCTCAACGTGGAGCCGCAGGCGATGCCGGGTGACACGCTGCTGGAGCTCGAGGCGTCGCTGCGGTCGTCGCTGGACCACGCCGAGGCCAAGGCCAACGAGCGCGGCGCCGACATCGTCATGGTGGGCATCCTGCCGACGCTGATGCCGGAGCACCTGACCGCGGACTGGATGAGCGCCAACCCGCGGTACGCGGCGCTCAACGAGGCCATCTTCGCCGCGCGCCGCGAGGACCTCGAGCTCGACATCCACGGGACCGACGAGGCCCTGCACATGGACGCCGACACCATCGCCCCCGAGTCGGCGTGCACCTCGGTGCAGCTGCACCTGCAGGTGTCCCCCGCCGACTTCGCGGCGAACTGGAACGCCGCCCAGGCGCTGGCCGGCCCGCAGCTGGCGCTGGCCGCGAACTCGCCGTTCCTGTTCGGGAAGAAGCTGTGGGCCGAGACCCGCTGCGAGCTGTTCCTGCAGGCCACCGACACCCGGTCGCCGGAGCTGAAGACCCAGGGGGTGCGGCCCCGGGTCTTCTTCGGCGAACGCTGGATCACCTCGATCTTCGACCTGTTCGAGGAGAACGTCCGCTACTTCCCGGCGCTGCTCCCCGAGACCACCGACGAGGACCCGGTGGCGGTGCTCGACGCGGGCCACGCGCCGCGGCTGCAGGAGCTGCGGCTGCAGAACGGCACCGTGTACCGCTGGAACCGCCCGGTGTACGACGTGGCCGACGGCCAGCCGCACCTGCGGGTCGAGAACCGGGTGCTGCCGGCCGGTCCCACCGTGGTGGACGTGCTGGCCAACGCCGCGTTCTACTACGGCGCGATCCGGATGCTGGCCGCCGAGGAGCGGCCGGTGTCGTCGAAGATGACGTTCTCGACCGCCGCCATGAACTTCGACGCCGGGGCGCGCCTCGGGGTGGACGCCCGCTTCTACTGGCCCGGGTTCGGCGAGATCACCTGGGACGAACTGACGCTGCGGCACCTGTTGCCGATGGCGCACGAGGGCCTGGATCGCTGGGGGGTGTCCGCCGCGGCCCGTGACCGCTACCTCGGGGTCATCGAGGCGCGCTGCAAGACCCGCCGCAACGGCGCGTCCTGGCAGGTGGAGACGGTCGAGGCGTTGGAGAGGTCCGGGCTGTCGCGGGTGCGGGCGCTGCACGAGATGCTGCGGCACTACCGCGAGAACATGCACGCCAACGAGCCGGTGCACACCTGGGAGGTCCCGGCCGGTTGACCCGGGCCGCCCCAGCCCGGAGGAGACGGCACACCCGGACCGCGCGAGTGCGCGGCGGCCGGTGTGCGGCGTCCGCGTGACCGACAATGGTCCGATGCCGCATCCGGAGCCCGACGAGGACACCGCGCGCCCGGCGACGCCCCCGCCCGCGTCGCCGCGGCAGAACCTGGACCGGGCCGTCGAGGAGACCCGCGCCGACCTGGCCGCGATGCCCCCGGTCGACCCGGCGACCGCCTCCGGGCAGGCGCCGCCGGCAGGCGGCCCGGCGGACCCCGGACCGACCGACGCTGCAGGCCACGCCCCCGTGATGCAGCCGCACCCCGTCCCGCGCACTCCGGCCGGTTCCCGGGTCACGCCGCCGCCGGCGACCCGGCCGGGGCAGGTGCCGTCCGCGGCGCGCCGCCCCGCCGGTGCCGAGCGGGTTCCGGCGGCGGGCCGGATGGTGGCGGACCGCTACCGGCTGGACCGGGTGCTCGGCAAGGGATCGATGGGCACGGTGTGGGCCGCCTACGACGAGGTGCTGCAGCGCCGGGTGGCGATCAAGGAGATCTACATCCCGCAGGGCACCACCGGCACCGAGGCGGCGATGCTCGTCGAGCGGACGCTGCGGGAGGCCCGCGCCATCGCCGCCCTGTCCCATCCGAACGTCATCACCCTCTACGACATCCTGACGCTGCCCGGCGGTCCGGTCATCGTGATGGAGGTGCTGGCCTCGCGCTCACTCGGCGAGGTGATCAAGGAGGCCGGTCCGCTGACCGTCGGGCAGGCCGCCACCGTGGGGCTGGCCGTGGCCGCGGGCCTGGACGCGGCCCACCACGCCGGGATCACCCACCGGGACGTCAAGCCGGGCAACGTGTTGATCGGGGCGGACGGCCGGATCAAGCTGACCGACTTCGGCATCGCCCGCAGCGCGGCCGAGAACCCGATGACCGCAACCGGTCTGCTGCTGGGTTCGCCGGCCTACATCGCGCCGGAGGTGGCGTCCGGGGTCACGGCCGGGCCGCCCGCCGACGCGTGGGGGCTGGGTGCGCTGCTGTTCGTCTGCATGGAGGGGCGACCGCCGTTCGACAAGGGTGCACCGGTGGCCACGCTGATGTCGGTGGTCAACGACCCGGTTCCGCCGGCGGTCCACGCGGCGGCGCTCCGACCGGTCGTCGAGGGTCTGCTGGACAAGGACCCGGCACGCCGATGGACGCTGCGGCGGACGATGTCGGCGCTGCGGCCGTTGGCCGACGATCCGGTGGAGACCCGCCTGGTGTTCGGACCGGTCACCACACCACCGGCCGAGCCGGGATGGCGCGCACCGGCGGGCGCGGGCTTCGGTGACGGCGCCGGCACCGGGACCGCGCGGTCGGCCGGGCCGACCCGCACGGCGGCGATGCGGCCGCCGTGGCTGGACGAGGCCACCGGTCACGGCCGCCCGGGGCTGGCCGCGCCCGGTCTCGCCGCCGCCGGCGGTCCCGCGCTGCCGCCACCGCCGTGGGCCGCGGCGGGCGCCGCCGACCTCGCCCCGCTGCCGCCGGGGCCGGCGGCGACCACGGCCACCCGGGTGCGGCCCGCGCCCGCCGAGCAGCAGGTCCGGGTGCACCCCTCGACGCGGTGGCTGCTGGTCGTCGTCGTCCTGGTCACCGCCGCCCTGATCGGGTACTTCGGGGTCCGGGCCATCGCCGACGCCGTGGCCACCGCGGACGCCGTGCCCACCGCGGGCGCCGTGGCTCCCGACGCCCCGGTCGGCACGGCCGCCACCGCGGGACCGCTGCGGGGCTGACCGCGGGGGCCGTGCGTCAGCGACTGACGGTCACCGCCAGGCCGACCAGGGCCACCGCAAACCCGGCGGCGGCCGTCAGCGCGGGCAACGTGCCGTCCGGCAGGGCGGCTCCGCGGCGGAGGCGGGTGTGCTGCAGCCGGTAGCGCCGCTGGGCCAGGACGAGCAGCACCAGCGACCCGGCGATGCCTGCCCCGCCGACCACCAATCCGAACGGCCCCCACACCTCGGGCAGCAGCCGGGTGCCGGCGAGCGAACCCACGAGCAGCGCGAGCGTGGTGCGCCGCCACGCCAGTGCGGTGCGTTCGGGCTGCAGGCCCGGGTCGAACGGCCGGTCCGCGGGCGTACTCACCGGAGCACGATCGCCAGCAGCACGAGCGCCCCGACGGCGACCAGCGCGACCGCGGCCGGCAGTGCCAGCGTGGGCGCGGGCAGGGGGCGGTCGAGCCGCAGCGACCGCTCGGTACGCAGCCACCCGCGCCAGGCCTGCACCGCGGTGGCGATCCCGGCCGCGATCAGCAGCAGCGACGCCGCCAGCCGCAGCTGCGGCTGAAGCCCCAGGCCGAGCGCCTCGAGGGCCACCCCACCGGCGGTCATCGCCAACGAGGTGCGCAGCCAGGCCAGGAAGGTCCGCTCGTTGGCCAGGGTGAACCGCGGGTCGGGCTCCTCCCCGGCGGCGTACAGCGCGGCCGGGAACCGCCCGTCCGGCGTGTCCACGGGCCGCTCGGCCATCGTCGCGCCCCTCCGTCACCGGCACCGGGCCCGGTCCGGCCCCGCCCGGCGATGGTATGCCGCACCCGGACGGCGCCCGCGGCCCGCGGTTAGGCTCCGTCCATGACCTCCGACCCGTACCAGTCCGCCCAGCACGCCGCCGACGCCCTCGCCGCCGCCACCGGCGTCGACAAGCACGACGTGGCGGTCGTTCTCGGCTCCGGCTGGAAGACCGCGGCCGACCACTTCGACGACGTCACCGCCGAGATCCCGATCGCCGACCTGCCGGGCTTCTCCGCGCCGGTCGTCGAGGGCCACGGCGGCACCCTGCGGTCGGTGAAGGTCGGCGACCGGCAGGTGCTGATGATGCTCGGCCGCACCCATCTCTACGAGGGACGCGGCGTGCAGGCCGTGGTGCACGGCATCCGGACCGCGGCCAAGGCCGGCGCCGAGGTGGTCATCCTGACCAACGCCGCCGGCGGTCTGCGTCCCGGGATGCGTCCCGGCCAGGCGGTGCTGATCAGTGACCACCTCAACCTGACGTCACTGTCCCCCATCGTCGGGCCGACGTTCATCGACCTGACCGACCTGTACTCCGCGCGGCTGCGAGCGGTGGCCCGCGAGGTCGACCCGTCGCTGACCGAGGGCGTCTACGCCCAGCTGCCCGGCCCGCACTTCGAGACGCCGGCCGAGATCCGGATGCTGCAGGGCCTGGGCGCCGACCTCGTCGGCATGTCCACCGTGCTGGAGGCCATCGCCGCCCGCGAGGCCGGCGCGGAGGTGATGGCGCTGTCGCTGGTGACCAACCTGGGTGCCGGGATGACCGGGGAGGCACTGAACCACCTCGAGGTGCTCGAGGCCGGGGCGGCCGCGGCCGAGACGATGGGCGCCCTGCTCGCCGACGTGATCCGCCGGGCGTGACCGCGCCGGACCGCCTCGGCGCCGCGGCCCGCACGGCGGCGATGCGCTGGATCGCCGACGACCCGCACGCCGGCGACCGGGCCGAGTTCCAGCAGCTCGTGAGCCGCGCGCTGGGCACCGAGCAGGCCGCCGTCACCGAGGTCGTCGAGCGGCTGACGCCGCTGACGTTCGGCACCGCCGGGCTGCGGGGACCGCTGCGTGCCGGCCCGGGCGGGATGAACCTGGCCACCGTCCGCCGCACCGCCGCGGGGCTCGCGGCCCACCTGTCCCGCGACGGGGTCCACGGCACGGTGGTCGTCGGCTACGACGGCCGGCACCGCAGCGCCGAGTTCGCCGCCGACGCGGCCGGCGTGCTCGCCGCGGCGGGTTTCACCGCGCTGCTGGCCCCCGGCGCGCTGCCGACCCCGGTCACCGCCTACGCCGTCCGCGCACTGGGCGCGGTGGCCGGGGTGCAGATCACCGCATCGCACAACCCGCCGCAGGACAACGGCATCAAGGTCTACCTGGCCGGTGGGGCGCAGCTGATCTCACCGGAGGACCGGGCCATCGAGGCGGCCATCGCCGCGTCGCGGCCGGCGGTCTCGATCGACGCGTCCGGCACCCCGGCACCGTGGCCCGCCGACCTGCTGGACGACTACATCGCCGCCGCCGCCACCGCCGGCGGGACGGTGCCGCCGACCCCGGTGCGGATCGTGGCGACCGCGCTGCACGGCGTGGGCGGACAGACCCTGGTCCGCACGCTGCGCGCCGCCGGTTTCGACGACGTCCGGGTGGTCGGCGCCCAGGCCGTCCCGGACGGCGACTTCCCCACGGTCGCCTTCCCCAACCCCGAGGAGCCGGGCGCCACCGACCTGCTGCTCGCACTGGCCGAGGAGGCCGGCGCCGACCTCGCGATCGCCAACGATCCGGACGCCGACCGGTTGGCCGTCGGCGCCCGCTTCGTCGACGGCTGGCGGATGCTGTCCGGTGACGAGACCGGCTGTTTGCTGGGTGATTTCCTGCTCGGCCGGTTGGACCGCGCCGCCCATCCCGCGCCGCTGGCGGCGACGACCATCGTCAGCTCGACGCTGCTGCGGTCGGTCGCCGAGGCGCACGACGTCCGGTTCGCCGAGACGCTCACCGGCTTCAAGTGGATCGTCCGGGCCGGTGACGGCGCCGGGACCGGCCTCGTCTACGGCTATGAGGAAGCTCTCGGACTGTGCGTGCAGCCCGACGTGGTGCGTGACAAGGACGGCATCTCCGCCGCGGTCGTGGCCGCGAAGCTGGTCGCCACACTGAAGGCCGACGGCGGCGACATCTCCGGCGCGCTGGACGATCTCGCGCGTCGCTTCGGCCTGCACGTCACCGACCAGCTGTCGTTCCGGGTCGCCGACCTGTCGCTCATCGCCGACGCGATGCGCCGGTTGCGCGCGGACCCGCCGACGACGCTGATGGGCGACCCGGTGCAGGAGTCGCAGGACCTGCTGCCGGCGACCGACGCGCTGATCTACCGCTCCACCCGGCTGCGGGTCGTCGTCCGGCCGTCCGGCACCGAGCCCAAGCTCAAGTGCTACCTGGAGCTCGTCGGGAGCCCGGGCACCGGCGCGGACCTCGGGGGGCAGCGCGCCGCGGCCCGCGCGGACCTGGCGACGCTGCGGGCCGAGCTGACGGCGGCCCTGGGTCTGTGACCCCGGCCCCGAGGGGGCCGCAGGGTCACGAACCGGCGATGGAGGCCGGGCGCTGCGGGTCGAGAACGCTGGTCACGTCGAAGAACTCGCCGAGTACCTGCCGGCCCTCCACGGCGGCCTTCATGCTGATGCCGTCGATGTTGATGCGGGCCTCCCGCAGGTACGCGTCGCCCCACTGACCCCAGGCCGGCACCGAGCCGTCGACGTTGAAGAAGAACGAGTAGCCCTGGCTCTTGAGGTAGTCGAACTTCTCCCCGCGGTAGCCGGGCACACCCGAGATGTCCGCGCCGAACGGGTAGATCAGCAGGTCGGTCGGGCCCACGATCGGTTCCACGTCGGCCTTCCACTTCGCGGTGTCGGCCTGGATGCCGCCCAGCGAGGAGTCGGTGAAGTTGATGTGCCCCCACGAGTGGGAGGCGAACTCCCATCCCTCGGCCTTGAGCGCGTCGGCGACGCCCTTCGCGGTGACGATGTCGGCGTCGAGGTCCGGGTTCTTCCCGGCGTACTCACTGGGCGACGAGCGGTAGCCGAGCACCCCGTTGTAGCCGGTCAACGCGATCACCCCACGGGCACCCTCGTGGGAGAAGTCGGGATGTGCCCGGACGAAGTCGTCGACCATCGGCATGACGTCGTAGGAGCCCTGGGTGGTGACGCCCCGGGCGTCGGTGTAGTTGTTGCGCACGCGCCCGTCCTCGGCGACGAACAGGTCCGTCGCGAAGCCGTCGCCGTCCATGTACTCGTAGTAGGAGACGTCGTCGATGGAGATCACTAACGGCTTCTTGCCCACGGGCAGCGCCAGCGGCTTCGGGGTGACCCGGCCGTCGGTCTCGACGGTGGCCAGCTGATGCGGGCTGACCAGCACGTAGCCCTTGGCGTACAGCTGATCGAGGATCTTCGCGAACTCGGACTGCGTCGCCATGTAGTCCAGGTAGCCCGGGCCGGATTCCGCGTCGTTGAAGGCGCGCTCCGGATCCACCACCAGTGAGTGGAAGAAGATGTGCGGCACCATCGAGTTGTCCGGCCAGACCTCGGTGGCCACCGGGGCGGCGACCGTGGACGTCGCCTCCGCCTCCGACGTCGCCGACGCCGACGCCGACGCCGTCGACGGGGCGGCCGAGGTCTCGGTGGTGGTCGAGGTGGAGGTCGAGGTGGAGGGTGCCTCGCTCGTCGTGGTGGCCGCCGCGCTGGTGGTGGGGTCCGCGGTCGGCGCCACCGTCGTGGTCAGGGTGACCGGCGCCTCGGCCGAGGTCCCCGAGCCGGCGGTGCACGCGGCGAGCCCCAGCGCGGCAGCGGCGAGCAGGACGGCGGTGCGGCGGGCGGTTCTCGGGGCGACCGGGCGGCGTCGGGACATCGGGGAACTCCTGAGTTCGGATCGTCAGCTGTCGGTACTCCCAGGCTGGCACATCCCGGCCGATCCGCCCACCAGGCGCCACCAGCCGGCGCCGGTCGGGTGTGGCCCTCCCGCGCCCGAGCTCCCGCAGAAGCCGGACGACTGCGACGGAGCCCCCTGCGAATTCGGCATCCTCACAGTCGTCCGGCTTCCGGGGGCCGTCAGCGGCCGTCGGTGTCCGGCGGCGACCGCCGGCTCAGGCCATCCCGATCATCACCGGGGTGACCATCGCCGCCAGGACGATCAGCAATCCCAGGGTCAGGGCGGGCATGCTCTGCACGAAACGCTTCACCACGGTGTCCTCCCCCGGCACCGGCGTGTCCGGGCCCTGTCATCACGGTGCGCGCCGCGCCTGAGTGCGGCAGTCGCGTCGGATGTGCGTCGCCTGTGCGAAAACCGGTGGTTGCACCCCCCGTGGGCGGTTACCGTGCGGACGTGTCCGCCCACCCGGTGCTGCGCTCGGCGCGGCTGGAGCTGCGCCCGCTGCGGACCGACGACGTCCCAGCACTGCTGGCCGTGCTGCGCACCGCCGAGGTAGCCCGCTGGTGGGGGCCGATCGGCGACGACGACGTCGACCCGGACGACCCCGACGTCGTCCAGCTCGCCATCCGCAGTTCCGACGACCCGGCCGGGTCACTACTGGGCCTCATCCAGTACGCCGAGGAGACCGACCCGATGTACCGGCACGCCGGCATCGACCTCGTCCTGGACCCGGCCGTCCACGGACGCGGCCTCGGTCGGGAGGCCATCCGGGCCGTGGCCCACCACCTGCTCGACACCCTGGGCCACCACCGGCTCACCATCGATCCGAGCGCCGCCAACGAACGGGCGATCCGGACCTACACCGCCGTCGGCTTCCGCCCGGTCGGGGTGCTGCGCCACTACGAACGCGACCCGGACGGCCGCGGCTGGCATGACGGCCTGCTCATGGACCTGCTGGCCGGTGAGCTGATCGACTGAGGCAGGCGGTGTCAGTCGCCGACCCGTTCCAGCAGCACGGTGGCGCCAGGTGATCCGGCGGTGCGCAGGGTCAGCACGTCCCCCTCCAGCTGCACCGCGGGCTCGTCTTCGACGAACGCCCGGAACCATTCGTCCCAGACGGTGCCGAAGCCCGGCTGGCAGCCGATCGCGGGCACGGTCAGCGGACCGGCGAGGAGCCGACCGCCGCCGACCACCCCGTCCCCGGCCCCGCCCGGACAGCCGCCGAGCATCCCGACACGGCCGTCGGCCAGCCACAGCGCCGGAGTGAGGGGGCCACCGATCGCCGCCACGACGTCGGGGTCGAGATCGCCGGCGCTCACCGACCGCACCTCGTAGGTGCCGGCCGGCGTTCCGGACAGCCGGCCCTCACCCGCCCCGGCCGGCGTCCCGGTGCGCTGCAGCACGACCTGGCGCTCCGGCGGACCGACGGCGCGCAGCGTCATCGACGTCGCGGTGAGGGTGACGGCCGGGTCGTCGGTGAGGAACGGCAGGAAGAACTCGTCCCAGACCGTCGTCGGCGCTCCCGACTCGCACCCGATGGCCGACGACTCGACGAAGTCGACGAACAGCCGTCCGTCCCGCACCGTCGTCTCCGCGGTCCCGCCGGGGCAGCCGCCGTACGTGCCGAACCGACCCTGCTCGACCCAGAACGTCACCGCTGCGGGCACCGGCGGCGTCCCCACCGTGCCGGCCACCCGGTACCAGCCCTCCAGACGATCGACGGCGACTTCCACCGGGGCCGGGAAGCCGGGGCCCGCGCCACCCACGTCCGGGGTGCCGCACCCGACCGCCGCCGTCACCACGGCCAGCACCGCCAGCCCGGGCCCGATTCGCTTCATGCCTCCCGGACGGAACCCACCCGCCGCCGGGTTGCCCGGTCAGGCGTCCGGCACCTCGAACTGGACCCGGGTCACGGCGGCGCAGCGGGCGACGATCGCCTCCCGGTGCCGCAGGTGCTCCGGGTCGACGTCGTAGCGGGCGTACGCATCCGCGCCGGCGAAGTCGTTGACGATGGCGAAGTCCCATCCGCCGTCCCGAAGGCCGGCGTCGAACCCGGTCGTGGACCGCAGCATCCCGGGCAGCCGGAGCGCGTCGATCCCGGCCAGCGCCGCGGTCACCGCCGCCCGGCCGTCCGGTGACGACAGCCGCCCGGTCACCACGTTGCGGATCACCGACTCACACCGCGCCGAACTGCCGGTCCCCGGCGTCCCCGAGTCCCGGCACGATGTAGCCGGAGTCGTTGAGGCGTTCGTCGATCGACGCGGTGACCACCCGCACGCCGAGGTCGGCGTCCCGCAGCGTCACGAGCCCCTCGGGCGCGGCCAGCGCGCAGATCGCGGTGACGTCCGTCGCCCCGCGGGTCAGCAGCAACTGGATCGTGTGCACCATCGACCCACCGGTGGCCAGCATCGGGTCCAGCACGAACACCGGCCGGCCGGCCAGCGACTCCGGCAGCGACTCCATGTACGGCTGCGGCTCCAGCGTCTGCTCGTTGCGGGCGATCCCGACGAAGCCCATCTGCGACTCCGGGATCAGCCGGTGCGCCTGGTCGGCCATCCCGAGCCCGGCGCGCAGCACCGGTACCAGCAGCGGCGGGTTCGCCAGCCGCACCGCGCCGGTCCGGGCCACCGGCGTGTGGATCGGCACCAGGCTGATCGCGAGATCCCGGGTCGCCTCGTAGATCAGCATCAGGGTCAACTCCTGCAGCGCGGCCCGGAAGGTCGCGTTGTCGGTGCGGGCGTCGCGCATCGTCGACAGTCGGGCCTGGGCCAACGGGTGGTCGACCACGACGACGGGCAGCCCGTCGGGAACGGCGTGCGGGGACGGCATCAGCGGACCTCTTCTCCGGCGGCCGGGTCCGGATGCCGGCCGCACTCTCCGGAGCAGTCAACCCTATTGCCGATAGGGTCGGAGCATGAGCTCATCGCAGGCCGATCCGGCCGGAACGCACCCTGAGCCGACCCTCGCTCCGCCACCGTCCGCGCCGCCACCGCCCCCGTCACTGCCGCCGCACCTGTCCGACGCCACCGTGGACGCCGCGTCACTGAAGCGGTTCCTGCACGGGCTGCCCGGCGTCGACCCGGTCGGTCTCGAGCAGCGCAGCGCCGCGCTGGCCACCCGCTCCATCAAGAAGGACAGCAAGCGCCAGGCCATCGACCTGGCGATCTCGATGGTCGACCTGACCACGCTGGAGGGGGCCGACACCGCCGGCAAGGTGCGCTCGCTGTGCGCCAAGGGCCGCCGTCCCGACCCCGACCACCCGGACGTGCCCACCGTCGCCGCGGTCTGCGTCTACCCGGACATGGTCGCCCACGCCGTGCCGCACCTCGCCGGCACCGACGTCGGGATCGCCTCGGTGGCAACGGCTTTCCCGGCCGGCCGGTCGAGCCTGGCGGTCAAGCTGGCCGACACCCGGGACGCGCTGGACGCCGGGGCCACCGAGATCGACATGGTCATCGACCGCGGCGCCATGCTCACGGGCAACTACGGCCTCGTCTTCGACGAGATCGCCGCGGTCAAGGAGGTCTGCGGCGACACCGTCCTCAAGGTCATCCTGGAGACCGGTGAACTGGGCACCTACGACACCGTGCGCCGCGCCTGCTGGCTCGCCCTCCTGGCCGGCGGCGACTTCATCAAGACCTCCACCGGCAAGATCAACCCGGCCGCCACGCTGCCCGTCACCCAGGTGATGCTGCAGGCGGTCCGCGACTTCCACGCCGAGACCGGTGAGCGCCGGTCGGTGAAGGCCGCCGGCGGGATCCGCACCACCAAGGACGCCATCAGGTTCCTGGTGTCGGTGCACGAGGTGGCCGGCCCGGAGTGGTTGTCCCCCCGGTACTTCCGGTTCGGCGCCTCCGGGCTGCTGAACGACCTGCTGATGCAGCGACGCACCCAGACCGACGGCCACTACAGCGGCCCCGACTACGTGACGGTGGACTGATGGACTGGCAGTACGCATCTGCACCCGAGAATGCCTCGATCGGCCGGGTCAAGCCCCGGTACCAGCCGTTCATCGACGGCGTGTTCGCCGACGGCTCCGGCGCCGACGCCCCGACGATCAACCCCGGCACCGGTGAGACGCTGGCGCAGGTCTCGCAGAGCAGCGTGGCCGACGTCGACCGTGCGGTGGGCGCGGCCCGCGCCGCCTACACCGACGTCTGGGGTCCGATGTCGGGCACCGAACGCGGCAAGTACCTGTTCCGGATCGCCCGCGCCGTCGCCGAGCGGTCGCGGGAGCTCGCGGTCGTCGAGACGCTCGACAACGGCAAGCCCATCCGCGAGTCGCGGGACGTCGACATCCCTACGGCCGCAGCGCATTTCTTCTACCACGCGGGGTGGGCCGACAAGCTCGAGCACGCCGGTCTGGGCCCGTCCCCGCAGCCGCTGGGCGTGGCCGGCCAGGTCATCCCGTGGAACTTCCCGCTGCTGATGGCGGCCTGGAAGATCGCCCCGGCGCTGGCCGCCGGCAACACGGTGGTGATCAAACCCGCGGAGACGACACCGCTGTCGCTGTTGGTGCTGGCCGAGATCTTCGCCGACGCCGGCCTCCCGCCGGGAGTGGTCAACATCGTCACCGGGGCCGGCGACGTCGGTGAGGCGCTGGTCAACCACCGCGACGTGGACAAGGTGGCGTTCACCGGCTCGACCGAGGTCGGCAAGCGGATCCAGTCGTCGCTGGCCGGCACGGGCAGGCGACTCACCCTGGAGCTGGGCGGCAAGGCCGCCAACATCGTGTTCGACGACGCCCCGATCGACCAGGCCGTCGAGGGAATCGTCAACGGCATCTTCTTCAACCAGGGCCACGTCTGCTGCGCGGGATCCCGGCTGCTGGTGCAGGAGTCGATCGCCGAGGAGTTCCTCGACAAGCTCAAGGCGCGGATGGCGACGCTGCGGCTGGGCGACCCGATGGACAAGAACACCGACATCGGGGCGATCAACTCCGCCGAGCAGCTGGCCCGGGTGACCGCGCTGGCCGACGTCGGCGACGCCGAGGGTGCGCAGCGGTGGAGCCCGCCGTGCGTGCTGCCGGACCGCGGCTTCTGGTTCCCGCCGACGATCTTCACCGAGGTGTCACAGGCGATGCGGATCTCGCGGGACGAGATCTTCGGACCGGTGCTGGCCGTGCTCACCTTCCGCACCCCCGAGGAGGCGGTGGCCAAGGCGAACAACTCGCCGTACGGCCTGTCGGCGGGGGTGTGGACGGAGAAGGGCTCGCGCATCCTCGGGATGGCCGGCGCCCTGCGGGCCGGCGTGGTGTGGGCCAACACCTTCAACCGCTTCGACCCGGCCGCGGCGTTCGGCGGCTACAAGGAATCCGGCTTCGGCCGTGAGGGCGGCCGGGCCGGACTCGCCGCGTACCTGGACAGTGGAGACTACTGATGGTGGATCAGCAGCAGCCGGAGCCGTCGACCGGCTCCCGGCTCGCGGTGGCCAAGACCTACAAGCTGTACCTGGGTGGGAAGTTCCCCCGGTCGGAGTCGGGCCGGACGTACCCGGTGTTCGACAGTGCCGGCGGCTTCCTGGCCAACGCCGCCCAGGGCTCCCGCAAGGACGCGCGGGACGCGGTGTCGGCGGCACGGAAGGCGTTCGCCGGCTGGTCGGGCGCCACCGCCTACAACCGAGGCCAGGTGGTCTACCGGATCGCCGAGATGCTCGAGGGCCGCCGGGCCGACGTGGCCGAGGTCGTCGCCGCGGGCGAGGGCGTCGACGTGGCGGCCGCCCGGAACACCGTGGACCTGGCCGTCGACCGTCTGGTGCACTACGCCGGCTGGACCGACAAGGTCGCCACCGTCTTCGGCGGGGCCAACCCGGTCGCCGGTCCGTTCTTCGCCTTCTCCGTCCCGGAACCGACCGGTGTGGTCGCCGCGGTCGCGCCGCGGGACGACTCGCTGCTCGGGCTGGTCTCGGTGCTCGCACCGATCGTGTCCACCGGCAACAGCGTGGTCGTCGTCGCGTCGCAGACCCGGCCGCTGCCGGCGATCGTCCTGGGCGAGATCCTGGCGACCTCCGACGTGCCGGGCGGCGTGGTCAACATCCTCACCGGCTCCCCCGCCGAGATGTTCCCCTGGCTGGCCCGCCACGGCGACGTGAACGCGCTCGACCTGACCGGCGCCGACCCCGACCAGCGCGGGTCCTGGGAGCGGGACGCGGCGGGCACCGTCAAGCGCGTCTTCAGCCCGCCGCCGACGGACTTCACCCGCTCCCCCGGAACGGCGCGGCTGCGGGCGTTCCTGGAGACCAAGTCCGTGTGGCACCCGACCGGCTCGCTGTCGCTGTCGGGCGGCTCCAGCTACTGACCCGGGCACCCGGACCGCCGCACTAGCATCGATCGCGCACGCACCCACCGAGGAAGACGCCCATGACAGAGCCCGCGGCCCAGACCGCCCCGAAGTTGACCTACCGCCTGATCACCGGCCCCGACGACGTGACCTTCTGCGAGCGGGTGAGCGCGGCGTTGACCGACGGCTACCGGCTCTACGGCAGCCCGTCGACGACCTTCGACGGCGAGCGGGTCATCAACGCCCAGGCCGTGGTGCTCGACATCGCCGTCGACAACAAGGGTGCTGCGCGATGAGCGCCCGCACGCAGAGCCGGGGAGTGCGGCGATGAGCGACGGTTACGCCGGGGACGTCGATCCCCGGGAGGCCTGGGAGATGCTCGCCACCACCGAGAACGCGGTCCTCGTCGACGTGCGGACCGACGCCGAGTGGCGGTTCGTGGGCGTGCCGGACACGTCGTCGCTGAACAAGGGCGCACTGCTCGTCGAGTGGAACACCGCCGACGGCCGCAACCCCGACTTCCTCGAGGAGCTCGCCGCGCACGGCGTCACGCCGGGCAGCGGACCGGTGCTGTTCCTGTGCCGCTCCGGGGTGCGCTCGATCGCGGCCGCGCAGGCCGCCACCGCCGCCGGCATCACCCCGGCCTACAACATCACCGAGGGCTTCGAAGGCCCGCTGGACGACGCCGGTCACCGCGGCGGCGCCGGTTGGAAGGCCACCGGCCTGCCCTGGCGGCAGTCGTGACCGACCGCGTCCTGCGCCCGGACACCCTCGCCGTCCGCGGCGGGCTGCACCGGAGCAACTTCGAGGAGACCGCCGAGGCGCTGTACCTGACCTCGGGCTACGTCTACGAATCGGCGGGTAGCGCCGAAGCGGCCTTCAAGGGCGACATCGACCGCTTCGTCTACTCGCGGTACGGCAACCCCACGGTCGCCACCTTCCAGGAGCGGTTGCGCCTGATCGAAGGCACCGAGGCGTGCTTCGCCACCGCGAGCGGGATGGCCGCGGTGTTCAACGCGCTGCTCGCCGTGGTGAAGTCCGGCGACCGCATCGTCGCCGCGCGCTCGCTGTTCGGGTCCTGCTTCGTCATCCTGGACGAGATCCTGCCGCGCTACGGCGTGACCACCGAGTTCGTCGACGGCAGCGACCTCGCGCAGTGGGAGAAGGCCCTGTCCACCCCCGCGGCCGCGGTGTTCTTCGAGACCCCGTCGAACCCGATGATGGAGCTCGTCGACATCCGGGCCGTCAGCGACCTCGCCCACGCCGCCGGCGCGAAGGTCGTGCTGGACAACGTCTTCGCCACCCCGGTGCTGCAACGCGGCACCGGGTTCGGCGCCGACATCGTCGTCTACTCGGCGACCAAGCACATCGACGGCCAGGGCCGCGTCCTCGGCGGGGCCATCCTCGGCAGTGCGGAGTACATCGACGGCCCGGTGCAGGACCTGATGCGCCACACCGGCCCGTCGATGAGCCCGTTCAACGCCTGGGTGCTGGTCAAGGGCCTGGAGACGATGAGCATGCGGGTCCGCGCGATGAGCGCGTCGGCGCTGAAGGTCGCGACGTTCATGGAGCAGCACCCGGGGGTGCGCTGGGTGAAGTACCCGCACCTGGAGTCGCACCCGCAGTACGCGTTGGCGAAGGCGCAGATGGAGCTGGGCGGCAGCGTGCTGACGTTCGAGCTCGACGCACCCGCCGACGAGGCGAAGGACCGCGCGTTCCGGATGCTGGACGCCCTCGAGGTCGTCGACATCTCCAACAACCTCGGCGACTCGAAGTCGCTGATCACCCACCCCGCGTCGACGACGCACCGGCGGATGGGCCCGGAGGGCCGCGCCCGCGTCGGCATCACCGACGGGGTCGTCCGGCTGTCGGTCGGTCTCGAGGACGTCGAAGATCTTCTGGAGGATCTGGAGTTCGCCCTCAAGGCGTGAGTCGGGGCGCTCCCGCGGCGGTGGATCCTCCGCGGGGCCCGACCGGCGGCGGACCCGCGTGAGTCGCGTCACCGCAGGTCAGAGCGGGTGTGCGACGCGGGTAATCTGGGAGTCGCAGCGCCGGTCGGCCGCGCTGACGCCTGCCCGGGTCCCGCACGGGCGCGCCCGGCGTCACCGGCCGCTGACCGCGGCGGTGTGGGACCCGTCGAAGCGGATCCCCGCGCCGCGGCACCACCAGTACAGCGTTATTCAGTCGAATGATATGGAGTGCTCCATGACCTTGCCGTTGCGGGTGGCCGTCGTCGGCGCCGGTCCGGCCGGCATCTACGCCTCGGACATCCTGACCAAGAACGATCCGGACGTGACGGTCGACATCTACGACCGGCTGCCGACCCCGTACGGCCTGATCCGGTACGGCGTGGCGCCCGACCACCCGCGCATCAAGCAGATCATCGTGGCCCTGCACCGGGTGATGGAGAACCCGCGGATCACCTTCACCGGCAACGTGCACGTCGGTGTGGACATCAAGATGGACGAGCTGCGCCAGTTCTACGACGCGATCGTCTTCGCCACCGGCGCCGAGCGGGACCGGCCGATGGAGATCCCCGGCATCGACCTGCCGCGGTCCTACGGCGGCGCCGACTTCGTCGCCTTCTACGACTCGCACCCCGACCGCCCGCAGAACTGGGACCTCTCCGACGCCACCAGCGTCGCGGTCATCGGCGTCGGCAACGTCGGCCTGGACGTGGCGCGGATGCTGGCCCGCACCGCCGACGAGCTGCTGTACACCGAGATTCCGCAGCACGTCTACGACGTGCTCAAGGACTCCGCCGTCACCGACGTGCACATGTTCGCCCGACGCGGGCCGGCGCAGGCGAAGTTCACCCCGGTGGAGCTGCGCGAGCTGGACCACTCCCCCAACGTCCAGGTCGTGGTCAGCCCGGAGGGCATGGAGTTCGACGAGGCGTCCGAGACCGAGCTCACCCACCACAAGAGCCTGCGGATGGTCGTCGACGTGCTGTCCGGCTGGGCGATGCGCGACCCGGAGGACGGTCCGCACCGCCGGATCCACATCCACTTCCTGGAGAACCCGGTCGAGGTCCTGGGGACCGTCGACACCGGTGTCACCGGGCTGCGGACCGAGCACCAGGAGCTCACCGGAGACGGCAACGTCCGCGGCACCGGGGAGTTCACCGACTGGCCGGTGCAGGCGGTCTACCGCTGCGTCGGCTACCGCTCCGAGGCCATCGACGACCTGCCGTTCGACGACCGCCGGATGGTGCTGCCCAACACCGCCGGGCGGGTGCTGGACATCGACGGCGCCCCGCTGCCGGGCGTCTACGCCACCGGCTGGGTCAAGCGCGGACCGGTCGGACTGATCGGACACACCAAGTCCGACGCCGCCGAGACCGTCGCAAACCTGCTCGCCGACGCGCCGAACCTGCCGCAGGCGCCGCAGCGCGACCGGGACGCGGCCCGCGACCTGCTGCACTCCAAGGGCCTGCCGGTCACCGACTTCGACGGCTGGGACCGCCTCGAGGACCACGAGCGTGGGCTCGGCTCGGCCGTCGGGCGCGAGCGGATCAAGCTCATCTCGCGGGGCGAGATGACCGAGGTGGCCCGGATCCTGGCGCGCAACGGCTGATCGCACGCGACACCCGCCGACGGCAGCGGGGTGGGGCCTTCCGGGCGCCACCCCGCTGACGCGTTTCCGGGCCCCGTCCCCGCGGCCTGAGGGGTGCCTCGACGTCAGGAGCCGTCGTACTCGCTCAGGCTCGGCAGCAGCACGTCGGAGGTCAGGTGCGGCGGGGCGCCCCGGTCCAGGTCGACGCCGTCCTCGGCGAGCTGGTCGCGGGCGATCTCGGCGTCGTCGGCCCGTACGAGATCCCGGTCGTCGAGCAGCCGGTCGAGGCCCTCGCCGCCGAGCAACGCGATCATCAGCCGCTGCAGCCGCTGCCGTACGTCGTCGTCGGGATGCCCCAGCAGCACGACCATCTCGACCGCGTCGTCGTCGCGGGCGAGTCCGTCGAGTGCTTCGGCGGCATGCACCGCGGCGAGCCCGCCCTGGCCGGCGACGAGGTCCAGCAGCGCATCGACCAGCGCGACGCGGTCCTCCTCCGCGACGGGCGCCGGCAGCCGGGAGGCACCGACCGCGGCGGCCAACGGCAGGTAGCCGTCGTCCTCCAGCCCGCGCACCAGGGTGGGCACCCGCAGCGGCGCGGCGATCAGGTCGGGGTGCATCAGCACGTTGGCGACGGCCTGGACGTCCTCCCAGGCGTCCAGCGCGTACTGCACCTCACCGAGGGTCTCGTCGTCGACCGGGAGCAGCGCATCGTGCGCCGAGGTCGCCTCGGCGAGGGTGGTGGCGGCCAGGAACGGCGCTGCGGTCATCGGTACCTCCGGGTGCGGGGAACGGCACCGCGAACGCTACGGGGTGCCGACCGGCGCCCACGACACCGATCGCCGCGGGCGGGTATGACTGGTCCGGTACCACCGTCACGGCCCGGCGTGCCCGGGCCCCCACCACGACGTGAAGGATCGCGCATGCCCGAAGGCCACACCATTCTGCGGCTCGCTCGCGAGCACCAGAAGCTGTTCAAGGGCAGCGTGCTGCACGTGGACAGTCCGCAGGGCAAGTTCGCCGAGGGTGCGGAGTTGCTGGACGGCGGGCGGCTGATCGGCGTGCAGGCGTTCGGCAAGCACTCGCTGCACCGTTTCCGGCCCTTCGAGGACGGCCCTCCGCGGTTCGACCTGTGGCTGCACGTGCACCTGGGGCTGTACGGCAAGTGGGTCAGCGGGCCGCTACCCCTGCCGGAGGTGGTCGGCCAGGTGCGGCTGCGGATCTGGGACGAGCACCACTTCGCCCAGCTGCGGGGCGCGACCGTGTCCGAGGTGCTGACCGCGGAGGCGGTCAAGACGCTGCAGGCGCGGCTCGGCGAGGATCCCCTGAAGTCCAGGGACGCCGGTGCGACGTCGTACGCGAAGGTCTCCCGCAGCAGCAAGCCGATCGGTCTGCTGCTGATGGATCAGGCGGTGATGGCCGGCGTCGGCAACGTCTACCGCGCGGAGATCCTGTTCATCCACCGCATCGACCCGCACCGCCCCGGCAACCAGGTCACCGAGGAGCAGTGGCAGCTGCTGTGGGCGGACCTCATCACCCTGATGCGCGCCGGCGTACGGGCCGGCCGCATCGTCACCACCGCCCCCGCGGACCGGGAGAAGGTCTCCGGCCCGGTCCGCCGCGACGACGCGCACTACGTGTACCGCCGGCACGGACTGCCCTGCCGGATCTGCGGCACCGAGGTCCTGATGGAGGAGTTCGGAGGACGCCGCCTCTACTGGTGCCCGACCTGCCAGGCGACCTGAGCGTCGGTCAGAGCGCGGGGGTGACCGCCGGCAGGATCTCGTGGAAGGTCCGGCCGCGGGCCGGGGTGCCGATCGCGGTCATCGCCCACCCCGCGCCCGAGCGGGTCACCTTGGCCATCACCAGCGCGGTGTGGTCCCCGGACCCGGCCAGCGTGTAGCCGGCCAGCGCGGTGTTCGTGGTGGCGTCGAACAGCTGCACCGACGCCGTCTCGATCTGGGTGAACGCCTGCCCCAGGAACGAGTTGACCGTGAACACCAGCGACTGCGCGGTGGCCGGCAGCGCCGCCAGATCCACCCGGATTGTCTCGCCCGCACCACCCGCGCGGTCGTCACCGGTGTGCTGGATCGACCCGTCCCTGCTCTGCAGCTGCTGGAACCAGACCTGGTCGACGAGCTGCCGGTTGCCGTCGAACACCAGGCAGCTGGCGTCGAGATCGACCGAGACCTTCTTGGAGCCGAAGAAGCCCTTCTTGGTCAGGCCCTCCCAGCCGAGGACCAGGTTGACGCTGGTGAGGGTGCCGCCGCCGCTCTTGGTCAGCGAGACACTCTGTCCCTTGGTCATGTTGATGGCCATGTTGCTCCGCTCGTCGTGTCGGGCGGGGACCGGTCAGGCCCCTACGCCGGTACAACGCCTCGGGCCAGCCGGCGGTTCCGCAGCACACTGGACCCGAACGCGGCGGCGATCAGCACCACGCCGATCAGGCCGGTGAAGACCTCGTCGAGCTCGATGCCGAACGACAGCAACAGGATGACCGCGAGTGCGCCGATCGCCCAGTGCGCGCCGTGCTCCAGGTAGACGTAGTCGGCCAGGGTGCCGTTGCGGACGAAGAACACGGTCAACGAGCGGACGAACATCGCTCCGATCAACCCCAGGCCGAGGGCGATCAGGATGGGGTCGGAGGTGATGGCGAAGGCGCCGATGACGCCGTCGAAGGAGAACGAGGCGTCCAGCACCTCCAGGTACAGGAACAGGAAGAAGGCCGCCCGCCCGACGACGATCACCGGCGTCGGGCGCGTCCCGCCCGGCACCGGTTCCGCCGGTGTGGGCTGTTCGAACAGGGCGCTCAACCCGTTGACCGCCAGATAGCCGACCAGACCGAGCATCCCGGCCGGCAGGACGACATCGGGCTCCTCGGCGAGCGTCTCGGCGCAGATCAGAAGGGCCCCGACCGCGACGACCACCGACAACTGGTCCAGCCGGCCGATCGTGGCCAACGGCCGTTCGATCCAGCTCAGCCAGGTGATCTCGCGCTCGGTCAGGACGAAGTCCAGGAACAGCATCAGCAGGAACATGCCGCCGAACGCGGCGATCTGCGGGTGTGCGTCGGCGAGCAGCGCGGCGTAGCTGGTCGGATTAGACTCCGGACGCTGCTCCATGGCCAGCGAGATCGCCTCGACGGGACCGAGTCCTGCGGTGACCGCGACGATCAGCAGCGGGAACACCAGGCGCATCCCGAAGACGGCGATGACGATGCCGACGGTGAGGAAGATGCGTTGCCAGAACGGGCTCATCCGCTCCAGCACGGTCGCGTTGATGACCGCGTTGTCGAACGACAACGAGATCTCCAGGACGCCCAGCACCGCACAGAAGAACAGCGCGGTGTGCCCGCCGTAGACGAACGCCCCCAACGAGCGCGGCCAGCGAGACGACCGCCGCGCCGGTGAAGGTGCGCATCAGGACGGCCGGGGCGTCACGGGGAGCGGCGTGGCGTGAGCGGGGTGAACGGGCGGGTGTCCGAGGAGGGGGCGTCACCCGGGTCCGGCACCGTCCCCCCGGTGGCGGGGTCCGACGACGCCCCGGCCGCGGGGACCGCGCCGGGCGCGGCGACGTCGACGACGTCGACCACCACGACGGTGATGTTGTCCCGGCCCCCGGCCGCGACCGCCGCGGCGACCAACCGGTCGGCCACCTGCTGCGGCGGATCGCGACGGCACAGCAGCTCGGCCAGGTCGGGCGGCTCGACCTCGCCGGTCAGCCCGTCCGAGCAGACCAGGAAGCGGTCTCCGACGGTGGCCGGCACCAGCCAGAAGTCGGGCACCGGGTCGTCGTCGGCGCCGATGGCCCGGGTGACGATGTTGCGTTCGGGATGGTGGCGGGCCTCGTCCGGGGCGAGCATCCCGCTGTCGACCATCTCCTGCACCAGCGAGTGGTCGACGCTCACCTGGACCACCTCACCGCCGGTGCGGCGGTAGACACGGGAGTCACCGACGTTGAAGACCAGCCAGTGCGCGATGCCCTCGAAGGTCGTCGCGACGATCCCGGTGACGGTGGTGCCGCCACCGGTCGGCCGGACGGCGTCCGCTGCGGCCGCGATCCGGCCCTCCGCCCAGCGGCGGTCGAGGTCGTCGCGGCCCGCACCCTCGGCGAACTGCTCGACGGTCAGCCGGCTGGCGATGTCACCGGCCTCGTAGCCGCCCATGCCGTCGGCGACGACGAACACCGGGAACGCCGCCAGCACGGCGTCCTCGTTGACCTCACGGACCCGGCCCACGTCCGTGGCCGACCCGTACGCGACGGTGATCACCGGCGCCCGCCCCACCCGTTGTCCCTGCGCGCTCCGTACACGCCGACGAGCGTAGCGGCGCCGGTCGTCGTGGCCCGCGGGGAGGTGGGCTCGGGACCCGTCACGAACCCCGGACGGCCTCGGCCAGCTTGCCGGGGATCTCGGCCGCGGTCATCCGCGGGCCGTAGGCGGGCCGGTCGCGCTCGAAACGCCAGCTCTCGGCCAGCGATCCGGCGTCGACGGCATCGAACCCGAACTCGTCCAGCAGCGTGGTCACCAGCGCCTTCGCCTCGAGGTCGTCGCCGGCGACGGGCAGCGCGCGGCGGTCGGGCGTGTGGGCCGGGGTGCCGTCGGTGGTCAGTTCCTCGGCGCGGATGCCGTTGAAGACCTTGACGATCCGCGAGGTCGGCAGGTGCTCCTGGAGCATCTGCGACACCGTGGTGCGCTCCGCGTCGAGCTCGGCGATGTGACCGTCGCGCTCGAAGTAGTAGTTGTTCGTGTCGATGACGATCTTGCCGGCCAGCGGCTCGACGGGGACGTCACGGTAGTTCTTGAGCGGCACCGTGACCACGACCAGGTCTCCCGCGGCAGCCGCCTCGGCGGCGCTGCCGGCGGTGGCCGACGGGCCCAGCTCGGTCACCAGGTCGGTCAGGGTCTCGGGTCCCCGGGAGTTGCTGACGACGACGCGGTAGCCGGCGGCGACGGCGAGGCGGGCGAGTTGGCCGCCGATGTTGCCGGCGCCGATTAGTCCGATGGTGGTGAGTCCGGTGGCGGTCATGGTGGTGCACCTTTCGTCGTGCCGTGTGTCCGGCGGTACGTCTCGCGGCGGCCGGACCCTGGCCACAACCCCGGGGGCGACGGGGATGTTCCCGCCCGCGGGGTGACGAACGGGACAGCCTCCGGTGGGCCACCTAGAGTCAGGCCGTACCCGTCTCGCATCGGAGGTAGCTGTGCCGCACGCAGTCAAGGCCGTCATCGCCCGCACCAAGGACGCACCCGTCGAGGTGGTCACCATCCACGTGCCCGACCCGGGCCCGGGTGAGGCGCTGGTGCAGGTCCAGGCGTGCGGCGTGTGCCACACCGACCTGCACTACAAGCTCGGCGGGATCGGGAACGACTACCCGTACCTGCTCGGCCACGAGGCCGCGGGCATCGTGGAGGCGGTCGGCGACGGCGTCACCGACGTCGCGCCCGGCGACTACGTGATCCTCAACTGGCGGGCGGTCTGCGGCGAGTGCCGGGCCTGCCGCCGCGGCCGCCCCTGGTACTGCTTCAACACCCACAACGCCACGCAGAAGATGACGCTCGAGGACGGCACCGAGCTGTCCCCCGCGCTCGGGATCGGCGCGTTCGCGGAGAAGACGCTGGTGCACGCGGGTCAGTGCACGAAGGTCGACCAGGAGGCGCCGGCCACGGTGGCCGGGCTGCTGGGCTGCGGCGTGATGGCCGGGCTGGGGGCGGCGATCAACACCGGTGCCGTCAGCAAGGAGGACACCGTCGCGGTCATCGGCTGCGGTGGCGTCGGTGACGCGGCGATCGCCGGCGCGAACCTCGTCGGCGCCCGGCGGATCATCGCCGTCGACCGCGACGAGCGGAAGCTGCAGTGGGCGAAGGAGTTCGGCGCCACCCACACCGTCCTGGTGGGCGAGGACACCGACGTGGTCGCCGAGATCCAGGCGCTGACCGACGGTTTCGGCGCCGACGTGGTGATCGACGCGGTCGGCCGGCCCGAGACGTGGAAGCAGGCGTTCTACGGCCGCGACCTCGCGGGCACCGTCGTGCTCGTCGGGGTGCCCACGCCGACGATGCAGCTCGAGCTGCCGCTGCTGGACGTCTTCGGCCGCGGCGGATCGCTCAAGTCCTCCTGGTACGGCGACTGCCTGCCGTCCCGCGACTTCCCCGTGCTCATCGAGCTGTTCCTCGGCGGCCGGCTGCCGCTGGACAAGTTCGTCTCCGAGACCATCGGCCTCGACGCCATCGAGGAGGCCTTCGACAAGATGCACCGCGGTGAGGTCCTGCGGTCGGTCGTGACGCTCTAGCGGCGTCCCCGGCGCAGGTCGCCGCCGACGGAGCTCCCCGTCGGGTCACCGGTCGGCGGCGGACGGCCCCCGCGGGGCCACTGGACACCCGTCGACGGGCACGCCACCTCCCGACCGGGGCCCGCTCCGAGGAGCGGCGGGCCCGCCGTCGACGACCCGGATGCCGGGCGGCGGCGTCCGGTGAGCCGGCGTCCGGCCGGGAGTGGCGGGCGGCGGGACCGTCGGACACGTCGACCCGGCCGCCCTGCCGTCCATCGAGCGCGGCGCCGCGCCCGATCGCGACGGCGGGCGGTCACCGGACTCCCCGAGCGTCCGAAGCGGCATCGCTCCGCAGTGACCCGTCCGTCGCCCACGGATGAGTTCGATGAGTGGCTGACCCCGCCGACGAGGTCAGCGGACCTCCGCCGCCGTCCTCTCGCCGACTCCGCGGCGGACCGCCCCTTCTCGGCCGCTCCCGGTCGAGCCGCAGTGCACACCCGTCCCGGCCCGGGAACGGGTGCCGGTCAGTACACCGCACCCCGGCCCGCCGGCCGCCGGGACGCCCCGCGGAGCCGGAGCGGCACCGCTGCGCAGCAGCCCGACCACCCCGGACGATTGCCCCTGCGCAAACTTTGCAAAATATAAACTTTGCTCTAGGCTGGTGCCGATCCCGTTCACAGCCAGGGTGCTGCGGCGGGCCCCTCGCACGCAGGACGTCGCGACAGCCCCACTCGTCGCGACCCGTGCCGTCCTGTGCGACCGGCAACGCTCTCACTCAACGACGAGGCAGGAGTCCGAAGGTGTCCATCACCGAACTCGACCAGCCGGCGCAGATGTCGCCGACCGCGTCCCACCGCCGTCTGGGCGTCATCGACGTCGACTTCCACCCGATGCCCGTCCCCACCGACCCGCAGGTCGCCGACCACCTGCCGCAGCGTTGGCGCGACCACATCGCCCGGTACGGCCTCGGGTCGTTCGGCGGCGGCGTGTCCCCCGCACAGCGCGAGTTCACCCACCGTCTGGACGCGGTGGACGTCAACGGCCGGGTCGGCGTCGACCCGGCGCTGGCCGTCGAGCAGGTCGTCGACCTCTACGACATGTCGGCCGTGGTGCTCACCTGCCCGCAGACCTACATCATCACCAGCGGCGGCGTGAACATGCCGCACCAGCTGGCCACCGCGCTCTACCGCGCCTACAACGACGCCCTGGCCCACACCTGGTGCGGCTACGACGACCGGTTCCGGGCCTCCATCACCGTGGCCCGCGACATCCCCGGCGGCGAACGGGAGATCGAACGCTGCATGACCGAGCACGGCGACAAGTTCGTGCAGGTGCTGATGTCCCCGTCCGGCGCCGATCCCATCGGCCGGCGCCGCTACTGGCCGATCTTCGAGGCCTGCGAGGCCTACGACATTCCGCTGGGATTCCACGTTCCCGGCATGGGCCGCCAGCCCACCGGCGCCGGCAGGCAGAGCTTCTACGGCGAGATGCACGCCGCGTTCTCCGTGCTGCCGTTGTCCATGGTGCCGAGCCTGATCTTCGAGGGCGTCTTCGACCGTTTCCCCAGGCTCAAGATCGCCGCGCTGGAACTGGGCTGGGACTGGGTGGTGCCGTTCAGCTGGCGGCTGGACGCGGTGTACGACAAGCACCGTGCCGACCTGCCGCACCTGTCGCGCCGGCCGTCGGAGTACCTGCGTGAGCACTTCTGGTTCAGCACCCAGCCCCTGGAGGAGCCCGAGCGGCCGGACATGACCGAGGGGGTGTTCCGGCTGTTCGAGGAGGCGGGTTTCGCCGACCGGCTGATGTTCTCCAGCGACTACCCGCACTGGGACTTCGACTCGCCGTACGAATCCGTCCCGGAGCACTTCCCCGAGGACCGCCGCCGCCGCATCCTGGGCGAGAACGCCAGTGCGCTCTACCGCCTGCCGCTCAAGCCCGGCCACGGGCTGCCGTCGCCGACGGACGCCTGACCGTGCTGCGCACCACGGCGCTCACCCGGCACCGGCTGGCCGGCGTCCTCAACTACGAGGACGCCCGGGCGGCGGCCCGGCGGGCGCTGCCGAAGTCGATCTTCCAGTACGTCGACGGCGGTTCCGAGGACGAGCTCACCCTGGGTTGGAACCGCCAGGCCTTCACCGATCTCTCCTTCGCCCCGCGCGGGGCGGTGTGGGTACCCGACCCGAAGCTGGCTACCACGGTGCTCGGTGTCCCGGTGTCCATGCCGATCCTGACCGCACCGTGCGGCGGCATGCGGCTCATCCATCCGGACGGCGACCTCGGCATCGCCCGGGCCGCCCACCTGGCGGAGACCGTCCACGTGTCGACGTCGGCGTCCGGGTTCTCGCTGGAGCAGATCGCGGAGGTGCCGGGCCCGAAGTTCTTCCAGGCGTACAGGTTCTCGAATCAGGAGGCGATGAAGTCGCTGGTGCGTCGGGCCGACGCCGCCGGGTACGCCGGCCTGGTCGCCACCATCGACACGAGTGTGGGCGGGAACCGGGAACGGGACTTCCGCAACGGCTTCAGCTACAACATGCGGATCAACCTGCGCAACGTCGTGAAGATGACGCCGCGGGTCATCGGTCATCCGGGGTGGGTCTACCGCTTCACCCGCGACGGCATGCCGTTCCAGCTGCCCAACACCGCGGACATCACCCCGGACGGCAGACCGATGGAGCTCTCCGCGCTGACCCGCACCGGCGCGGAGTCCCACTCACCGGACTGGGACGACATCGCCTGGATGCGGGCCCACTGGGACGGCCCGCTGGTGGTCAAGGGCGTGCTGACGGTGGCCGATGCCCGGCGGGCCCGGGCCCTCGGGGCCGACGGCATCATCGTGTCCAACCACGGCGGCCGGCAGCTCGACGGAGCTCCGGCCACCCTGCGGGCGTTGCCCCGCATCGTCGACGCGGTCGGCGACCACGTGGAGATCGTGCTGGACAGCGGGATCCGCCGCGGTGCCGACGTGGTGAAGGCCCTCGCCCTGGGCGCCCGCGCCGTCCTCGTCGGTCGCTACCCGGCCTTCGGGCTCGCGGTGGGCGGCACCGCCGGCGTGAGCCACGTCCTGGAGCGCATGCGCATCGAGCTGATCCGCACCCTGCAGCTGCTGGGCTGCGACGACATCCACACCCTGGACGCGAGCTGGGTGACCGACCGGTCGACCCGGCCGCTGTCCGAGACCGAACCGGAGCTGGTGACACGATGACCGAACCGACGACTCCCGCACCCGGCACCGAGGCTGCGGCCAGGGCCCGGAAGCCCCAGCGCTACGTGGTCGGGCGGGTCGAGGACTTCCCCGACTCCGGACGGCTGCTGGTCGAGGTCAACGGCCGCGAGATCGGCGTGTTCCGGGTCGACGGGGAGTTCCACGCGGTGCTCAACCGCTGCCCGCACCTGGGCGGCCCACTGTGCTACGGCCAGATCGTCAGCAAGGTGAGCTCCCCCGCCCCGGGCATCGTCACCCTCGACCGGTCGCAGACCCTGCTGACCTGCCCGTTCCACAACTGGGAGTTCGACATCCGTACCGGGCAGTCGTACTTCGATCCGCACAACCTGTCCGCGCGGCCGTTCCCCATCGGGGTCGAGACCGGCACCGACCTCGAGCCCGACCTGCAGTCCGGGGTGGCGGGCATGGTTCCCGGGCCGTACTGGGCCGAGAAGATCGACGTCGACGTCGAGGAGCAGTACATCGTGCTGACCCTCAAGGCACCGTCCCGACGCCGCGCCGCCACCGCGGCGGACGGCCCGGCGGACGCGGCCGCCACCGGTCCGACCGCCGCCGCACCGGTCGAGCCGCGGGTCCCCCGCCCCCAGGCCGTCACCGAAGCCGGATCGGCCCCCGCACCCACCCGGCCCGCCGCTTCCTGAGCGCGGCCACCCCTCTCGCGAAGGACCAGACAATGACGACTGTTCTCCCGCAGGCCACCCGGCCCTCCTCCTGGACCGGCGCGGTCATCGACTGCGACGTGCACGCCAACGTCCCGACACTCGACGCGATCCTGCCCTACCTGGACCCGGTGTGGCAGGAGGCGACCCGCGAACGCGGCTGGCACGGCCCCACCGGGCCGGCGTTGAGCTATCCGCCGGGCGCACCCACCACCGCCCGCCCGGAGTGGATCCAGGCCGACGGCACCAGCGCCACCCGGGTGGAGCTGCTGCAGCACCAGGTCCTGGAACCGTGGCGGACCGAGAAGGCCGTCCTCAACTGCTATTACGGGGTTGACTCGCTGCGGCACCCCGACTGGGCGCCGGCCCTGGCCCGCGCGGTCAACGACTGGATGGTCGCCGAGTGGTTCGCCGCCGACGAACGGCTGGTCGGATCGCTCGTCATCCCCGCCCGTGACCCGCAGGCCGCGGCGGCCGAGATCGACCGCGTGGGCGGGCATCCGCAGTTCAAGCAGGTGATGCTGCCGGTCCGGTCCGAGCGGCTCTACGGCCAGCGTTACTTCCACCCGATCTACGAGGCGGCCGCCCGGCACGACCTGGTGCTCGGCCTGCACTGGGGCGGGACCACCGAGGACGCGCCGTCACCCACCGGGTACGCGGGCCATTTCGCCGAGGAGTACGCGGTCGAGACGCAGCTGTACCTGGCCCAACTCACCAGCGTCGTCTTCGAGGGCGTGTTCCAGAAGTTCCCCACCCTCCGCTTCGCCGTGCTGGAGGGCGGTTTCACCTGGGTCCCGACCTGGGGGTGGAGCATGAACAAGAAGTGGAAGGGCCTCCGTCGCGACTTCCCGTGGTTGGATCGGCTCCCGCTGGACGTCGTCCGCGACCACATCCGGTTCTCCGTCGCCCCGTCCGACCTCGGCTCGGTCGCGCAGACCCGGACGATCGTCGAGTGGCTCGGGTCCGAGGACATCCTGATGTTCGCCACCGACTACCCGCACCGGCACGACGACGACCTGGAGAAGCTGCTCGAGGCGGTGCCGGACACCATGCGCCCGAAGCTGATGGCCGAGTCGGCCCGGCAGTGGTACCGGCTGTGAGCCGGAACCGGTTGCGCGACCGGCTGTCCGAGGGGCGCGCCGCCACCGGTCTGTCCTGCGTGCTGGGTGACGCGCAGATCGCCGAGGAGTTCACCGTCGCCGGGTACGACTACGTCTACCTCGACCAGCAGCACGGCCTCATCCCCGCCGAGCGTCTGGTGCCGATGCTGCGTGCCCTGGCCCGGGGCACGGCCACGCCCCTGGTCAGGGTGGCGGGCAACGACGCGACCCTGATCGGCCAGGCCCTGGACGCCGGCGCCGAGGGCGTCATCGTGCCCATGGTCGACACCGCCGGCGACGCCGCCCGCGCCGCGGCCGCCTGCCGGTACTTCCCGGACGGCACCCGCAGCTGGGGACCGGTCCGCGCCACCCACGGCCTCGGCGGTGACCCGGCCACCGTCAACGGTCAGGTGATGTGCCTGGTGATGATCGAGACCGCCACCGCCGTGGACGATGTCGACGCCATCGTGGCCACCCCCGGCGTCGACGGCGTGTACATCGGACCCGCCGACCTCTCGGTCAGTCTGGGCGGCGCGCCCACCGGTATCGAGGCGGCCACCGAGCCGGCCCTGCTCGACGCCGTCCGGGCCATCCGGGAGGCCTGCGCACGGCACGGCAAGGTCACCGCCATCACCGGTGTCCCGGCCACCCGCCACGCCGAGGGATTCGGCATGGTCACCGCCGGTTCCGACATCGGCTTCATCCGGGCGTCCCTCGCGGCGCTCGCCCACACCCCAGGAGGACCGGCATGACCACCGTCGACACCGTCAACGGCCCCGTCGAACTCGGCGCGATCGGCCGCACGCTCACCCACGAGCACATCTTCACCAAGAACCCCGAGATCGAGGAGGGCTGGCCCGACCCGGAATGGGAGGGTGAGGACGCCATGGTCGCCAAGGCCGTCGACACCCTCGACGAGCTCAAGACCCTCGGCATCGAGACCATCATCGACCTCACGGTTCCCGGACTCGGGCGGTCGATCCCGCGCATCCAGCGGGTGGCCGCGGCCAGCGCGGTGAACATCGTGGTGGCCACCGGTTATTACACCTTCAACGCGCTGCCCACCTTCTTCCAGACCCACGGCCCCGGCCTGATGGTCGACATGGACGACCCGATGCCGGCGCTGTTCATCCGTGACCTCACCACCGGCATCGGTGACACCGGAGTCAAGGCGGTCATGATCAAGGTGGCCACCGACGAACCCGGGCTCACCCCGGGCGTCGAACGGGTGATGGGCGCCGCCGCCACCGCACACCTGGAGACGGGCGCCACCATCACCACGCACACCCACGCCCGCGAGTTCCGCGGCCGCGATCAGCAGGAGTTCTTCCGCGCGCGGGGCGTACCGCTGGAGCATGTGCTGATCGGCCACTCCGGGGACAGCACCGACCTGGACTACCTGCGCGAGATGATGGACAACGGCTGCACTCTCGGCATGGACCGGTTCGGCATGGTCTCGATGCGCAGTGACGAGGAGCGGGTGGACACCGTCGTGCGCCTGGTCGAGATGGGGTACGCGGAGAAGCTCACGCTGTCCCACGACGCGGGGGTCTTCAGCATCAACACCCCGCCGTCCTTCCGGCGACGGGAGTCCCCGAACTGGAACCACGCCCACATCTCACGGGACATCCTCCCCCAGCTCCGGGAGCGGGGCGTCTCCGACGCCGACATCGACCAGATGATGATCACCAACGCGGCGCGCATCCTCGTCGGGGCGCGGAGCTGACCGTGCCCACCATCACCTACCACCACAGTGACGGCTCCGTCGACGAGATCGACGTGGTGCCGGGCACTTCCGTGATGCGCGGAGCCGTGGCCGGCGGGATCTCCGGCATCGTCGGCGAGTGCGGCGGTCAGGCCATCTGCGCCACCTGCCATGTCTACGTGCGGCCGGAGTACCTCCCCGCCCTGCCGCCGCCCTCCGACGACGAGGAGGAGATGCTCGAGGAGACCGCGGCGCCGCGGGACCCCGAACGCTCCCGGCTGGGCTGCCAGCTCAAGACCGGGCCCCGCCTCGAGCGCATCGTGGTCGACGTGCCGGAGGAGCAGTGACCGGCGGGCGGCGCGTCGTCGTCGTCGGCAGCGGGCAGAGCGGCATCCAGCTCGTGGACTCGCTGCGCAGCGAGGGTTTCGACGGGGACGTCGACCTCTTCGGCGACGAGCCCCATCTGCCCTACCAGCGGCCACCACTGTCCAAGGACTTCCTGGCCGTCGCCGGCGGCGACACCGGCGGCGGAGGCACCGCGCTACCGCTGCGTGCGGAGAGGTTCTTCGCCGACCGCGCCGTCACCTTCCACCGGGGCGTCGCCGTCGCCGCCGTCGCCACGGCGGCCGGCACCGTCGCCACGGCGGACGGACACGTCCTCGCCTACGACGACCTGGTGCTCGCCACCGGCGCCCGCAACCGGGAGCTGCGCATCCCGGGCGCCGACCTGGCGGGAGTGCACTCGCTGCGCACCCTGGACGACGCCGTCCGCCTGCAGTCCGAGCTGCGGACCGCCCGCCGAGCGCTGGTCGTCGGAGCCGGGTTCATCGGTCTGGAGTTCGCCGCGTCCGCCCGCGCCCACGGAGTGGAGGTGACCGTGCTCGAGCTCGCGCCCCGGATGATGGGACGTGTGCTGTCTCCCGAGATGTCGGACCACTTCCACGAGCTGCACGCCGCCGGTGGGGTCCGGACGCACTTCGGCGAGGGCATCACCGAACTCCGCGGCGAGGACGGCCGGGTGACCACCGGGGTCGGCACCTCCGGCACGGCGTACCCGGCCGACCTCGTCGTCGTCGGGGTCGGGGTGGTACCCAGCACCGGACTGGCCCAGCAGGCCGGGCTCGCCGTCGGCAACGGCATCGTGGTCGACGAGTACCTGCGGACCGGCGATCCGCACATCTGGGCGCTGGGCGACTGTTGCGCCTTCCCCGACGCCCGCACCGGGGAACTCGTCCGGTTGGAGTCGGTGCAGAACGCGGTGGACCAGGCCAAGACCCTGGCCCGCACCCTGGCCGGCACGCCCACGCCGTACACCGCCACCCCGTGGTTCTGGTCCCACCAGGGTGAGAACCGCCTCCAGATCGCCGGTCTCATCCCGACCGACGCCGATTCGGTCCGCCGTGGTGATCCCGCGGGCGGGTCGTTCTCCGTGTTCCGGTTCGTCGCCGGCGCCTTCGCCGGGGCCGAGTCGGTGAACAGCGCCGCGGACCACCTGGCCGCCCGGCGCATCCTGGACCGCCGTCTCCCCCTCACCCCGGCCGAGGCGGCCGATCCCGCGTTCGACCTCAAGGCGTACTCCCGCACCACGTCCGTGCCGGCCGCCTGACCCGCGTCCGGTCCCGCTGTCCTGCACCACCCCAGCGGCTCCTCCACCGGGACGAGTCCGCCGCCCAGCACCCTTCCCGCGACGCAATGGAGGATCCCGTGGACACGACGTCGTCTCCCGGCAGCACGGCACTGAAGAACGACGCGACCGACCCCCTGGACCCGACACGACGGCGGCAGATCCGCCGCGTCCTGGTGTCCAGCTTCATCGGCTCGCTCATCGAGTGGTACGACTTCTATCTCTTCGGGCTGGCGTCGGCGCTGGTGTTCAACCAGCTCTTCTTCCCCGACTTCAGCAACGCCGCCGGCACTCTCGCCTCGTTCGCCACCCTGGCCATCGGGTTCTTCGCCCGCCCGGTCGGCGGGGCCATCTGGGGGCACTACGGGGACAAGCTGGGCCGCAAGAAGATGCTCGTGCTCTCCATCATCCTGATGGGCGTCGGCACGACGCTGATCGGGCTGCTGCCGACCTACGCCCAGATCGGGATCGCCGCGCCCATCCTGCTCGTCGTGCTGCGCACCCTGCAGGGTGTCGCCGCGGGCGGGGAATGGGGCGGGGCGGTCCTCATCGCCATGGAGCACTCCCGGAGTCGCCGCGGTTTCTCCACCAGCATCCCGCAGATGGGACTCACCGGCGGGATCCTGCTGGCCACCGGGGTTTTCGCGTTGCTCACCCAGCTGCCGCCGGACGCGCTGCTGAGCTGGGGCTGGCGGCTGCCCTTCATCCTGTCCTCGGTGCTGGTGGTCGTCGGGTTGTGGATCCGGCTCGGTGTGCACGAGAGCCCGGTCTTCCTCGAGGCCCAGAAGAACGCCGACACCGCCGACGGCGAGCGCGCCCCCATCATCGAGGTCTTCCGCCACCCGAAGACCCTCCTGATCGCCATCGCCCTGGTGGTCGGTCCGTTCGCGGTCAGCTCCATCTACTCGACCTACGCCGCCGCCTACGGACTGCAGACCGGGTTCACCCGGTCGGAGATGTCCTCGGTGGTCCTGCTCAGCGCGGCCATCGGCTTCCTCGGGCAACCGATCTTCGGGACGCTCTCGGACCACTGGGGCCGGCGCAACGTCACCCTGATCGGGCTGGCCATGCAGGCCGTCAGCGTCGTGTTCCTGTTCAACGACCTCAACTCCGGGAACCTGGGCGCGCTCTACATCTCGATGGCGGCCATCGCCATCGGACACTCCATCTGCTACAGCCCGGTGGCCGCGTGGCTGGGCGAGCTGTTCCCCACCCGCCTGCGGTACACCGGCGCGTCGCTGGGCTACCAGCTGGCCGGGTCCATCGGCGGTCTCACCCCGCTGATCTGCGCGGCCCTGCTGATCGCCGGCGGTGGCACCTTCAACACCGGGTACATCGTGGCCTTCGGGATCGCGGTCAACGTGCTGGCGTTCGTGGCCGCGATGGCCGCCCGGGAGACGTCCCGGGACGTCCTGTAGGGCGGCTCACCCGTCCTGTGGGCCGGCGCCGGCGGATGCCGGGCCGGCCCACAGGCCCAACTGGTCCAGCTGGGAGATGAGCAGCTCACCGGTCCGCACGAAGTGGTCCTCCATCAACTCGCCCGCCCGGTGGGCGTCGCCGGCCTCCATCGCCTCGACGATCGGTGTGTGACCGTGCCGGTTGACCTCCGCCCAGCCGGGAACGCTCTGGAACGCCTCGTTGAACCGCAGGGGTACCGACCGGATGGCCACATCGGCGAACCAGACCAGTCGGTGGGCGCCCGACACCGCGTGGACCGCGGAGTGGAACTGCTCGTTGAGGTCCAGGGCGGTCTGGCTGTGGTGGTCCTCCAGCGCGGTCAGGGCGCTGTTGAGGGCACGGACCTCCGCGAACTGGGCCGTCGTGGCCCGTTGGACGGCGCGGGTGGCGATCTCGCCCTCGATGTGGGCCCACACGTGGTAGGTGTCGCGCAGGTCCGCACGGTCCAGCGGAGCGACCCAGAAACCCCGGTGCGGCTCGTGGACCAACCACCCGTCCTGGGACAGCTGGAACAGGGCCTGGCGCACCGGGGTGGTGCTCATCCCCATCAACTCCGACAGCCGCGTCAGACCCAACCGCTCGCCGGGACGGACGTCACCGCTGAGGATCAGGTCCCGCACGACCCCGACGACGGCGCCGCCCAACAACTCGCGCTTGCCCGGTGTCCGCACCGCGTTCCTTCCGATCGCCCCCCGTGGGCCCTCCGGCGACGGCCGACCTGCCCGACCGCGGCGAGGCGCCCCGGACATGCGGATTCCGCTGTCCTGCGACCTATTTCTACCCGACCGGACCGGCGCGGGGGTGCGCGCGGGAGTCTCGGGGACCGGGCCGTACCGGCACCGACGGGCCCGGCCCGCTCGCCGGCGCACGCGACCTCCGCAAGCACGGCCGACCGGACGCACGGCGCACCGGACGCACCGGGCGGGTCCCGCGGTGCGTGTCGACTCCTGTGACCACCGCCGCGCCGCCGTCCGGTGAGCCGGGCGCCGGGCCGCCGGCCGGTGGGGATCCCGCGGGGCGGGTCCCGGCCCGGCCGACGTTGCCACGGTGCACTTCTCGTCCCGGACCGGGTGTCGGGCATCACGCCCGGCGATGCGGCCGCGTCGCCCCCGGGACACGGTGATCGGGCCCGTCGGTGGGTAACCAGGGGTCATGACAGATCAGAAGACCGACCAGTACACCCTGCAGGACCCGACGAAGCTGTACGCCGACCGCAAGCCGGACGAGCAGTACCTCGAAGGCGCCGGCACGGACGCGGAGATGGCCGAGAACGTGCCCGCCGACCACGGCGAGGACTCCTACCGGGGCTCCGGCCGGTTGGCCGGCCGCAAGGCGCTGATCACCGGCGGTGACTCCGGAATCGGTGCCGCGGTGGCCATCGCCTTCGCCCGCGAGGGAGCCGACGTGGCGATCTCCTACCTCCCGGAGGAGGAGGTGGACGCCCAGCGGATCGTGGGATTCATCGAGGCCGCCGGCCGCAAGGCCGTGGCGCTGCCCGGGGACATCACCTCGAAGGCCTGGTGCGAGGAACTCGTCGCCAAGGCCGTCGAAGGTCTGGGTGGACTCGACATCCTCGTCAACAACGCCGGCAAGCAGCAGAACGTCGACTCGATCACCGACCTCGACGACGACGAGTTCGACGAGACCTTCAAGACCAACGTCTACGCCACGTTCCGGATCACCAAGGCCGCCGTTCCGCACCTCGTGCCCGGGTCGACCATCATCAACACGACCTCGATCCAGGCCTACGCACCGTCCCCGCACCTGGTGCACTACGCCGCCACGAAGGCGACGGTGAACAACCTGGCCAAGGGCCTCGCAGCGCAGCTCGCACCCAAGGGCATCCGCGTGAACGCCGTGGCGCCCGGCCCCATCTGGACGCCGCTGCAGCCGGCGGGCGGGCAGAAGCCCGAGGACCTGCCCAGCGCGGGCGAGCAGACCTACCTGGGTCGTTGGGGGCAGCCGGCCGAACTGGCGCCGGCCTTCGTCTTCCTGGCCAGCGGTGAGTCGTCGTACGTGGTCGGCGAGACCCTGCACGTCGACGGAGGCATGCCGACGCCGTGACGCAGCCCCGGACACGGACCACGGTCCGTGTCCGGGCGTCCCGCCGTCGGGGCGGCGCGCTGGGTCCGGTGGAGCTCACCACTGTCGCGGTGAGTATCCTCGCGACCACGTTCAGTGGTTCGGCTCGATGTAACCCACACGGCCGGGGGCGGGTCCGCGGTCGAGCGGGCAAGCCGCCGGGCGGTGGAGTCGATGCTGTCGGACATGGTGTGGGCGCTGGGCGACCTCGCCGCCCGCGCGGCGCAGGGAGCCACCCCGGACGAGCTGTTGACCGGGTTGTGCTCGGCCGCGGTCGCGGCGTTGGAGGTCGACGGCGCGGCGGTGATGGCGGTGCGCGACGGCCGGTGCCGGTTCGTCTGGGCGCGACCCGCCGAGTTCACCGGCTTCAGCAGGCTGCAGGAAGCGTTGCAGCAAGGTCCGTGTCGCGACGCCATGAGCACCGGGACGGTGATCCGCGCCGACACGGCCGCGGAGCTTCAGATGCGATGGCCGGAGCTGTCGTCCGCGGCCGCCCCCGGCTCCCCGGACATCAGCTCCGTGCTGGTGGTGCCGTTGATGAGCCGGGGCAGGTGCTGGGGAACCCTGGACCTGTTCTGGGTGGCCGACGGCGAGCTGCCGCCCGGCATGGAGACAGCCGCCCGGGCGCTCGCCGAGGTGGCGGTCTCCTACCTGGTGCTGGCCGTGGATTCGGCCGCAGCCGGCGAGCTGCACGACCGGATGACACACAAGCTGCTCCACGATCAGCTCACCGGGCTGCCCAACCGCGGCCTCATCCACGAGATGGTCTTCCACGCGCTGAGCGCCGTCCACCGCCGGGGTTCCGCGGTGGCGGTGCTGTTCGTCGACCTGGACGGTTTCAAGGCGATCAACGACGTCCACGGACACGTCGCCGGCGACACCGTCCTGCGCGAGGTGGCCCTGCGCCTGCGCGCCTGCGTCCGTGACAGCGACAGCGTCGCCCGGCTCAGTGGCGACGAGTTCCTCGTCCTCTGCGAAGACCTCCCCGCGGCCGGGACGGACGTCACCGCCGCCACCACGGTGCTGGCCGACCGGATCCGAGCCGCCGTCGCGCGGCCGATCGTCGTGGAGGGTGTGTCGGTGACCGTCACCGCCAGCATCGGTGTCGCGATCACCACCGACCGGCCGTCGGTGGCGGAACTGATCCACGACGCCGACATGGCCATGTACGAGGCCAAGGCCCTCGGACCCGGCGGCACCGTCACGCACAGCGACCCTCGGCACCTCGACGGCCACCGGCGCCATTCCCTGGAACGGCGCTTGTTCGACGCGCTGCGGCGTGAGGAGCTCACGGTGCTCTACCAGCCCATCGTGGCCCCCGATGCGACCGTCGTCGCCGTGGAGGCCCTGCTCCGCTGGCAGCGTCCCGGCGACACGCTCGTGGCCGCCGCGGATTTCATCGATCTCGCCCAGAGCACCGGGGTGATCGTGCCCATCGGGCACTGGGTCATCCGCCGCGCCCTGACCGACCTCCGGCACTGGCGGGACACCGCGCCCGGGACCGCACCGGACACGGTGTGGTGCAACCTCAGTCCCCGGGAGCTCGTCGCGCCGGACCTCCCCGGCGTCATCCGGGACGCACTCGCCGACGTCGGCCTCCACCCCCGTCACCTGGGTGTGGAGATCCTCGAACAGCATCTCACCGACGTCCGCGCCGTCGCCGCGCTCGCCGCGTTACGGGCCGCCGGGCACCCGCTGGCCATCGACGACTTCGGCACCGGCTACTCCTCGCTGTCCCGGCTGGTGGACCTCCCCGTCACCCACCTGAAGATCGACCGGTCCCTCGTGGCCGGACTGCCCGATCACGAGCGTTCCCGGACGCTGACCCGGGCCGTGCTGACCATCGCCGACGAACTCGGCGTCACGGTCGTCAGCGAAGGCATCGAGACGCAGGCCCAGGCCGCCTACCTGACCGCAGCCGGCACCCACCTCCTGCAGGGTTTCCTCTACAGCCGGCCCAGCAGCGCGGACACGATCACCCGCAGGCTCGCCGCACCGGGCGGTACGTCACCGGCGGCGTGAGCGTCACGCCCCGCCCGTCCGTGCGCGACGGCACCCACGGCGCGCGTGCCGCGGCGGGTAGGTTGACGGGGATCCTGCGTCGCGTCTCGAGGTGTGGAAATGCCCGACCCATCGGAAGTGGAGCGGCGTCACGACGTCGCCGCGCGGATCGTGCGCTCGACCGCCGCGCTGGTCAACCGGCACGGGATCGAAGGGGTGTCCGTGCCGGCGATCTGCGCCGCGGCGGGGGTGGGTGAGAGCGCCTTCGCGGACCGTTTCGGCTCCGTCAACGACGTCTTCGTCGAGATCGCCCGTTTCATGACCGCCGCTTTCGGCACCGCGATCGACGCCTCGATGAACAGCGACCACTCGCTGCTCGAGTCCATCCGCGCCGCACAGCACAGCTTCCTGGATGTCGTGGAGGAGCACGTCGACATCCAGAACGCGCTGATGGTGATCCGGTCCGCGGCCGCAGTGGATCCGACCGTCGGGGTGGCCGCGGGGTCGTCGTCGTCGCTGCAGGCCGAACTCGTGCTCAACGCGGAACTGTGGCTGATCGAGACCGCCCGGCTGCACGACATCACCTGGGACCTGCCGCGCCCGCTGCTCGCGGCGTTCGTCTCCACCAGCCTCACCGGGGTGGTCATCGACTACCTGGCGCGCCGGGAGATGCCGGAGAGCCGGCGGTTGGTCGACATGGTCGCCGCCGACCTGGCCCGGCACGGTGCCGCCCGGACGGACCGGGACGGCTGAGCCGGGTCCCGCGCGCGGGACCGCGGTCCCGGTCACGGAGACGTCCGAACGGGCCGATCCTGCCGGGCGGAACGACCGGCAACGCCCCGGGGCCGGGCGGGGGCGACGGTCGTCGCCCCCGCGGGGCGGAGACGACGGGCCGGCGGCCACGACGGGCGCCGCGCCGGGGCACTCCGGCCGATGACCAGGTGCCGCCGGGACGGGCGCCGCCCGGTCAGCCCGACTTGCGGCGGAAGACCCGCTTGGCACCCGCGGCGTGCGAATCGCCCGACACGTGGTTGTCGCCGTCCGCGGTGGTCCGGTTGCGCGCGTGGTTGGCGGCGTTCTTCCGCTCCAGGGCGGCCTTGAACCGGGCCTTCTGGTCCACCGGCCCGGCGTCGGTCCCGACGGTCTCGTCGGGCGTGCTCTCAGCGCTGGCTGACATGGTGGCCTCCTCGGCAGTGGGCGGTCGCGACGCTACCCGACCGCGGTGCGGACCCGGTCATCATCACCGCCGGAGCCGGGTGGCGGCGAGTCATTTACCCTCGGCACAACCGTCGAGCGGCCGGAGCGGACCGGAGATGCCGTGACCGTCGGCCGCCGTGAATCGGAGAGAACAGTCATGACGCTGGCCCTGCAGAACTTCGTCAACGGCGCCCGGACCCCGGCCGCCTCCGGCGAGACGATGGACGTCGTGGACCCGTCGACCGGCGAGGTCTACGCCGCCGCACCACGTTCCGGCCCCGCCGACGTCGACGCCGCCTACGCGGCCGCGGCCACCGCGTTCCAGACCTGGGGCGAGACGACCCCCGGCGAGCGGCAGCTCGCACTGCTGCGCATCGCCGACGCCCTCGAGGCCCGCGCCGACGAATTCGTCGACGCCGAGGTCGCCAACACCGGCAAACCCCGCGGGCTCACCGCCAGCGAGGAACTGCCGCCGGCCGTCGACCAGCTGCGCTTCTTCGCCGGAGCGGCCCGGGTGCTGGAGGGGCGCGCCGCCGGCGAGTACCTGGCGGGTCACACCTCGTTCGTCCGCCGGGAACCGATCGGCGTCGTCGGACAGGTGACGCCGTGGAACTACCCGCTGATGATGATGGTCTGGAAGATCGGTCCGGCGCTGGCCGCCGGCAACACCGTGGTGCTCAAGCCGTCCGACACCACTCCCGTCACGTCCCTGCTGCTCGCCGAGCTGGCGGCGGAGTTCCTGCCGGCAGGCGTGCTCAACGTCGTCACGGGTGACCGGGACACCGGGCGCGCCCTGGTGTCGCACCCGACGCCGGGGCTGGTCGCCATCACCGGCTCCATCCGGGCCGGGATCCAGGTCGCGGAAGCCGCTGCGGCCCAGGTGAAGCGGGTGCACCTGGAGCTCGGCGGCAAGGCGCCGGTCATCGTGTTCGACGACGCCGACGTCGCCGCCGCCGCCGAGGCGATCGCGATGGCCGGGTACTTCAACGCCGGCCAGGACTGCACCGCCGCGACGCGGGTGATGTGTGCACCCGGGGTCCACGACGACTTCGTCGCCGCCCTCACCGAGCAGGCGAGGAACACCGTGACCGGCCCGCCGTCGAACACCGATGCGTTGTACGGCGCGGTCAACAACGCCGCGCAGCTCGCCCAGGTCAGCGGCTTCGTCGACCGCCTGCCCGACCACGCCGTGCTCGACGCCGGGGGCCACGCGCTCGGCGGCCGCGGGTACTTCTTCGAGCCGACGGTGATCTCCGGTCTCCGCCAGGACGACGACGCCGTGCAGAACGAGATCTTCGGTCCGGTCATCACCGTCCAGCGGTTCGCCGACGAGGCCGAGGCGCTGCGGTCGGCCAACGGCACCCGGTACGGCCTGGCCTCCAGCGTCTGGACCACCGACCACGCCCGCGCGATGCGGATGAGCAAGGGCCTGAACTTCGGCTGCGTGTGGATCAACACCCACATCCCGCTCGTCGCCGAGATGCCGCACGGCGGTTTCGGGCAGTCCGGTTACGGCAAGGATCTCTCGATGTACGGCTTCGAGGACTACACCCGCATCAAGCACGTGATGAGCGCCATCGGCTGAACCGGACGTCGCCGGCGGCGGCGGCCCTGCCACGATCCACCGGTGCGCCCCAGGCGGCGCACCGGGGACGCATGGTCGTACTGGGTAGGCTCCGTGGGCGCAACGGGCGTACGGGCGGTCCCGACCGTCCGTACGCGATCACCGCGGGACTCGCCGACAGCCCCGGACAGCACGGAAAGGACCACGACGTGGCAGCGGACATCGTGCCCATCGAGCTCGGCCTCACGGCCGGCAACCTGGTGACCCTGTGGGCACCGCGCTGGCGGGAGGACGGCGAGGAGTGGGAGGCCTTCCTCGGCCACGGCGAGTTCCTGTACGCCTTCCCCGACACCGCGCACCTCGCCGCGTTCATCCGGACCGAGACCGAGCACGACCTCGCCGACCATCCCGACTGGGCGGACGTCCCCGACGCCCTCGTCGACGAGCTCGAGCCGTCGGACGAGCGCAGGATCGATCTCGTCGGCGTCCCCGAGCTCGTCGCCGGTCCCGCCGACATCTGGACCGTCGCCGAACTGGCCGACACCGTCGCGATCCTGCGGTCGCTGGCCGAGGTCTGCGACCTCGAGGTGGTGCTTGAGGTACTGGGGTCGACCGAGGGGTTCGAGGTACTGCCGCTCGGCGACAGCGCCTTCACCGGCCGCACCGGCGAGAAGCTCTGGGACGGCATCGGCGCCGCCGTCGTGGCGCGCTGGGACGAGGTCGTGGACGCCGTCGACGCCATCGTCACCACCCCCGACGTCGACCCCGAGGCGCTCGCGCGTGCGCAGGCCGAGCTCGCCTCGGTGTCGAAGCTGACCCTGAGCGACGCGGAGGGATCGGTGGCGGTCTCCGACGCCGCGCCCGAGGCGGCGCCGGAACTGGAACGGGCCGCGGAGCTGGAGTTCTGGGACGAGCTGGGCATCGACTGCATCTCGGTCGCCGTCGACGGCGTCACCGGCTACACCCTGCGCTGCTACCTCGGCGAGGACCCGGTCTTCCTCGCGGAGAACGGCCGGATCCAGATGTTCACCGACACCGAGCTGCTCGCGACCTACCTGGCCGACGCGTCGGTCAACCACACGATGGCCAACCTCGAGGTCTTCGGTGAGGTCCGCGACGAGGCCGCCACCGGCGACCTGGAGATCGCCGTCGGTCCCGAGAACACCTACGAGCTCGACGGTCTCATGCAGCAGCTGATCAAGGGTCCGGGTGCGGTCGACCGCAGGCAGCTCGAACTGGCTGTCGAGCTGCTGGTCGACGCGGCCGCCGTCCGGGGCGACGACGAGACCGCCGAGGCACTGGGCAGCTCCTCACCGCTGGGCTTCCTGATCAACGCCACCCTGCGGCCGGACCCCAACCGTATCCAGCCGACCCCGCCGTTCACCGACGAGGTCACCGCCTGGAACGTGCTCGTCGAGTCGTTCGTGGCCGGCCTCGACTGGCACCCGGAGCGTTCGGCTCCCGCCGACGTCTGACCCGTCGGTATGAGCGACGCCGCCTGGCCCCGGATCACCTCCGATCCGGGACCGGCGGCGGTCTACGAGGCGCTGCTCGCCGCGGTCACCGAGCTCGGGCCGATCGGGATCCGCCTCCGTAAGTCGGCGGTGCAGGTCGTCCGCCCCGACGGGGCCGGCGTGCTGGCCGTGTACGCCGACGCGGACGGCCTCGTCGTCACCCTGGTCACCGACCGGCGCCACACGTCACCCAGGTTCTCGACGGCGCAACAACTGTCGTCCGGGGTGTGGAACCAGCGGGTGCGACTGACGGCCGTCGCCGACGTGGACGACGAGGTCCGCGGGTGGCTCGCCGCGTCCTACCACCGTCGCTGACCGGTCACCCGGGGGCGTGACACGCGGCCTCCAGGCTGATGCCCAGCGGGTCGGTGACGAAGCCGCCGTAGTAGTCGGCGTGGTACTCGGGATGGACCGCGGGCGCCAGCTCCTCGGTCGCCCCCGCCGCCATCGCCGCCCGGTGGAAGGCCTCCACCTCGCCGCGGTCGCCGGCGGTGAACGCGAGGTGCATCCCGGTACCGACCACCCCTTTCTCCAGCAGCCAGAAGAACGGCTTCACCTCGGCCCAGCCGAACCCGACCATGGCGTGCTGGCCGGGGAAGGCGGGGATGGTCAGGATCCGCACGATCCCCAGGGTGGCCAGTACCGGCTCGTAGAACGCGACGGCCGCGTCCAGGTCGGGGACGGCGACGTTGAGGTGGTCGATCTGCGATCCGGAACGGTCGGTCATGGTGGTCCTCTCGACGGCCGGCGGACGTCGTGCCCGCACGATGGCCACCGTCGCAGCCGGAGCGGACGCAGGATGTCCGCTCTGCGCGGATGATCGGGGAATGGCCACCACCTCCGCCCGGCTCCTGCAGCTGTTGTCCCTGCTGCAGTGCGACGGCGCCTGGACCGGACCGGCCCTCGCCACCGCCCTCGGGGTGTCCGACCGGACGGTGCGTCGCGACATCGACGCGCTGCGGACCCTGGGGTACGCGGTGGACGTCAGCCGCGGGGCGGGCGGCAGCTACCGGCTCGGCACCGGGCGGCGGCTGCCACCCCTGGTCTTCGACGAGGAGCAGGCGATGGCCGTGGCCGTCGCGCTGCAGGCGGCACCGCGGTCGATCGTCGGGCTGGACGCCGCGGCGGCCCGGGCGCTGACCACGCTGCTGCAGGTGCTGCCGGGACGGCTGGGCCAGCAGGTCGCCGGCCTGACCATCACCTCGGTGACCAACCTGTGGGACCTGGCGCCGCCGCCGGTGGACGCGGCCGTCCTGCGGGACGTCGCCACCGCCATCCACCGCACGGAGACGCTGCGGTACGACATCACCGGCGCCGCACCAGGTCCCGCGGCGACGCTGGAGCCGCACCATCTGGTGTCGTGGGCCGGTCGGTGGTGCCTGCTCGGTCGGGAGCCGACCGGTGGAGGGTGGCGGGCCGTGCGACTGGACCTGCTGACGCTGCGGACGCCGAACGGTCCCCGCTTCGACCGCCGGACCATCCCCGGCGGTGACGTCGCCGCGTACTTCAGTACGCTCCCCGACCGCGGCGACAACCTCGACCACTGGCCGTGTCAGGGGTCGGCGGTCGTCGAGCAACCCGCCGAACTGATCGCCCGGTTCGCGCCCGGCGGCACCAGGGTGCAGCCGATCGGCCCCACGAGCAGCCGGGTGACCATGGGCGCATGGTCGTGGAACGGCATCGCCGCACTCCTGGGCTCCTTCGACGCGGTCGTCCGGGACGCCGAACCCGCCGCGCTGCGGGAGGCCTGCCGGGAGCTCGCGTCCCGCTACCGCTGACCAACTCCGGACGGTGATCCCACGGTTCCCCGGCAGTCCGCCGAACGCCCGGGGTCACTGCGGTACGGTGCCTGGATGTCACCCCATCACGGCCTCGAGCTGACCAGCGAGACCATCCGCCGGGCACCGAAGGTGCTGCTCCACGACCACCTGGACGGCGGCCTGCGCCCGTCGACGGTCATCGACCTGGCCGCTCGGATCGGGCACGAGCTGCCGGCGCAGACGCCGGCGGAGCTCGCGCACTGGTTCGTCACCGCGGCGAGTTCCGGCGACCTGGTCACCTATCTCGAGACGTTCGCGCACACCGTCGCGGTGATGCAGACCCGCGAGGCGTTGATCCGGGTCGCGTCCGAGTGCGCGCAGGACCTCGCCGCCGACGGCGTGGTCTACGCCGAGGTGCGGTTCGCACCCGAGCTGCACACCGAGCAGGGCCTGCCGATCACCACCGTGGTCGAGGCGGTGCTGACCGGGTTCGCCCACGGCGAGGCCATGGCCGCCCAGCAGGGGCACCCCATCGTCGTCCGTGCGCTGCTGACCGCCATGCGGCACGCCGCGCGGTCGCGCGAGATCGCCGAGCTGGCGGTGAACTACCGCGACCGCGGCGTCGCCGGCTTCGACATCGCCGGCGCCGAAGCGGGTTTCCCGCCCTCGCGGCACCTGGACGCCTTCGAGTACCTGAGCCGCGAGAACGCGCACTTCACCATCCACGCGGGCGAGGCGTTCGGGCTGAAGTCGATCTGGGAGGCACTGTCGTGGTGCGGCGCCGACCGGCTCGGGCACGGCGTGCGGTTGATCGACGACGTCACCGTCGGCGACGACGGTGTCGTCCGACTCGGCCGGCTCGCCGCCTACATCCGGGACACCCGGGTGCCGCTGGAGATGTGCCCCACGTCCAACGTCCAGACCGGCGCCGCGCCGTCCATCGACGAGCACCCGCTGGGACTGCTGGCCCAGCTCAAGTTCCGGGTCACCGTCAACACCGACAACCGGCTGATGAGCGGCTGCTCGATGACCAGCGAGATGACGGCGGTGGCCAACGCTTTCGGTTACGGCTGGGCCGATCTGCAGTGGCTCACCCTGAACGCGATGAAGTCGGCGTTCCTGCCCTTCGACCGCCGGTTGGCCATCATCGACGAGGTCATCAAGCCCGGCTACGCGGCCCTGCTGGCCGGCTGAGCACAAAGCTCCCCGACTCGGGTAGCGATGTTCCCGCTGAGCGGGCACATTCCTCCCCGACTTCCCGGCCGGCGACGGCGCATCGGAATCCGGTGGAGATGTTCCCGCTGAGCGGGCACATTCCTCACCGACTCGGGGCGGATCGTGCTCAGCGCAGGACGTCGAGGATCAGCGGGGTCGCGGTCACGGATGTGCCGGGGGCGGCCACCGTGAGCGCCGCCTCGACGAGGGCCACCGCCTCGGGGAGACGGTCCTCGTCGTCGGTGCACAGCTCGAACACCGGTTGCCCGACGCGGACCGGCTCCCCCGGCTTGGCCAGGCACACCACGCCGGCGGCGGCCTGCACCAGGTCCTCCTTGCGGGCGCGGCCGGCACCGAGCCGCCAGGCCGCGACGCCGACGCCCATCGCGTCCAGCGCGCTGACCGTGCCCTCGGTGGTCGCACGCACCACGTGCCGGATCAGCGGCGTCGGCAGCTCCGCATCGGGGTCGCCCCCCTGCCCGGCGATCATCGCCCGCCAGGTGTCCATCGCGGCGCCGCCGGCGAGCGCGACGGCCGGATCGGTGTCGAGCCCGGCCAGCGCGAGCATCTCCCGGGCGAGCGTCAACGTCAGCTCGACGACGTCGGCCGGTCCCCCACCGGCCAGTACCTCGACCGCCTCGGCGACCTCCACCGCGTTCCCCGCGGCCCGGCCCAGCGGAGTCGACATCGCCGACAACACCACAGTTGTCGTCACGTCATGGGCGGCACCGATGTCCATCATCGAGCGGGCCAGCGCGGTCGCCCGCTCCTGATCGGGCATGAACGCCCCGGCACCGACCTTGACGTCGAGCACCAGCGACGGGGTGCCCTCGGCGATCTTCTTGCTCATGATCGACGCCGAGATCATCGGGATCGACTCGACCGTGGCGGTGACGTCACGCAGCGCGTAGAGCTTGCGGTCGGCCGGCGCGAGGTCGGCGGACGCGGCACAGATGACCGCCCCGACGTCGCGCAGCTGGCCGACCATCCGGTCCGCCGGCAGCACCGCCGACCAGCCGGGGATGGACTCCAGCTTGTCCAGGGTGCCACCGGTGTGACCGAGTCCGCGGCCCGACAGCTGCGGCACCGCCGCCCCGCAGGCCGCCACCAGCGGCGCCAGGATCAACGAGACCTTGTCCCCCACACCGCCGGTCGAGTGCTTGTCGACGACGGGCCGGCCGATGCCGGCCAGGTTGAGCCGGATGCCGGAGTCGATCATGGCGGCCGTCCAGGTGGACGTCTCCTCCGAGGTCATCCCGTTGAGGTAGATCGCCATCAGCAGCGCCGACATCTGTTCCTCCGCCACGGCTCCCGCGGTGTAGCCGTCGACCATCCAGCGGATCTGCGCGTCACTGAGCGGCCGGCCGTCCCGCTTGGCCCGGATGACGTCGACGGCGGCGATCGCGTTGCTCATCCGACCAGTATCGCCGGGGCCGGTAGACCCGGTCGGGACCGGGCCGCGCGCCTGGCAGGATCGATCCGTGACCGCAACGCTGAAGGCCGACGGCCTGGGAGCCGGGTTCGGTGACCGGACCCTGTTCACCGATTTCGACCTGGTGATCGCCCCGGGGGACGTGGTCGGCCTGGTGGGCGCCAACGGCGCCGGCAAGTCGACCCTGCTGAAGATGCTGGCCGGGATCGAGACACCCGTCGAGGGCCGCGTGACGCTGTCGCCGTCGGACGCGACCGTCGGCTACCTGCCGCAGGAGGTGGAACGCCGGGCCGGCGAGACGGTGGCCGGGCACCTCGCCCGCCGCACCGGCGTCGCCGACGCGCAACGGGACCTCGACGCGGTCACCGAGGCGCTCACCGCCGGCGAGCCGGGCGCGGACGACGCGTTCACCCCGATCCTGGACCGCTGGCTGGCCCTGGGTGGCGCCGACCTGGAGAGCCGCACCGATGCGGTGCTGGCCGACCTGGGACTCCACGTCGACCCGACGATGCCGATGACGGGACTGTCCGGCGGGCAGGCCGCGCGGGTGGGACTCGCGGCGCTGCTGCTGTCCCGCTTCGACGTGCTGCTGCTGGACGAGCCGACCAACGACCTCGACCTGGACGGCCTCGATCGGCTGGAGCGCTTCGTGACCGGCGCCCGCACCGGCATCGTCCTGGTGTCCCACGACCGCGAGTTCCTGGCCCGCTGCGTCAGCACCGTCGTCGAGCTCGACCTGGCCCAGCAGCAGATCAGCGTCTACGGCGGCGGCTACGAGTCGTACCTGACCGAGCGGGAGGTCGCCCGGCGGCACGCGCGGGAGGCGTTCGAGGAGTACGCCGACAAGCGGGACGAGCTCAAGGAGCGTGGGCAGATGCAGCGCACGTGGATGGATGTCGGCATCCGCAAGCAGGCCATCGCACGCAAGAAGGACAACGACAAGATCGCGCGGGCGTCGCGGATCGAGCAGACCGAGAAGCAGGCCGCCAAGGTCAGCCAGACCGAGCGGATGCTGGAGCGGCTGCCCGAGGTGGCCGAGCCCCGCAAGGAATGGAAGCTGCACTACACGATCCAGGCGGCGGGCCGGTCGGGTTCGGTGGTGGCGACGCTGCGGGACGCGGTGGTGCAGCGCGGCGACTTCACCCTCGGACCGGTGAGCCTGCAGGTCGACCTGGGCGACCGGATCGGTGTCACCGGCCCCAACGGCGGCGGCAAGTCGACGCTGCTGGCGCTGCTGCTGGGGCGACTGACGCCCTCCGTTGGGGCGGCGGCCCTGGGCTCCGGGGTGCAGATCGGTGAGATGGACCAGGCCCGGCAGCTGCTCACCGGCGGCGCCACCCTGCTGGACGCGTTCGAGGCCGAGGTACCCGACTGGGCGCCGAACGACATCCGGACGCTGCTGGCCAAGTTCGGGCTCGGGGCGCACCACGTCCTGCGGCCGACGGCGACCGCCTCGCCGGGTGAGCGCACCCGGGCGGCGATGGCGCTGCTGCAGGCCCGCGGGGTGAACCTGCTGGTGCTCGACGAGCCGACGAACCACCTGGACCTGCCGGCGATCGAGCAGCTCGAATCGGCGCTGGAGAGCTACACCGGGACGCTGCTGCTGGTCACCCACGACCGGCGGATGCTCGACGCCGTGCGGCTCAACCGCCGCTGGCACGTCGAGGCCGGGACCGTCACCGAGCGCTGAGGCGCCGCCGGTGGTGACGGATCGGGGCACCGGACACCCGGTCAGCGGTCACGAAGGGCCCCGATCCGAGCGGTGCCGGGCGATGAGGGAGAAGCCGGCCAGGAAGCAGAGCACCGCCGACACCATCACACCGTTCTCGACCCAGAAGCCGGGCCGCCCGGGAATGACGTCCTTCATCACCATCCCGAGGAACACGAGAACGGTCCCGGCGGTGAACTGCCGCCAGTCCTCAGCGGTGAGTTCACGCTTCCGTCGGGTGGGCGGCTTCGGTCGCCGCTCCGTCGAGTCGGGGAGGACCCGGAACACCAGCACGCCGAGAACGGCGGCCGCCAGCGCCCAGCCCGTGGCCACCCGTCGCTGACCGGTGTCGACGACCCAGGCCCACGCGGCGATCGCGTGGACCAGCTCGAGCACCGCGAGCGCCAGACACCACCGTCGCACCGTCCGCGCGCTCGCTTCGAACTTCTGTCCCGCCACGACGGCACGGTACGAGCCGGTGGACGGCCGCCGGCACCCACCTGGCAGATCGGGGCAAGAACTTCCGCTGAGCGGTCGGGGACCTCCCCGGTTCCGACGGCCGGGGCAGATCCGGTCAGGCGTCCTTCAGCTCACCCCAGGCGTGCCAGCGCTCGATGGTCAGGTGCGTGTACACCCGGGGGCGCACATGATCGGGGTAGGGCTGTCCGCCGTAGTGGATCGAGAGCCGGTCGATCTGGCGGTGCCCGACGTCGTCGAGGATGTCGCCGATCCGGCCCTGCACGCTGGCCTGGGTGTACCAGCTGGCTTCCGACAACGCGGTGAGCGAGACGCGTGGGTCGTGCCGCATGTGCTCCAGCCGGGCGCGGCCGGCGTCCAGGCCCAGCAGGATCGTCCCGTCGTCCTCGAGCAGGTACCAGGTGGCCACCGAGACCGGCCGGCCGTCCGTCGCGACCGTCGCCATCACGGCAGGGTTGGGCAGGCGCAGGAAGTCGCGGACACGGGCCGGAAGTGGTGTCGTGGGCATGCCGGAACGCTACCCAGCGCCCCGGAGGTCTGCTCGACACGGCCGTAGAACCAGGTGTGTCGCGCTCGCAGCGTGAACACCTCGAGCCAGACGGAACGTCGCGCGGCCGGGCACCGTCCGGCCGTCCTCACCGCGAACGACACCGCGCTGCGTGGGTGGGCCGAGGTGTCGGTCGGGAACGCCGGAGCCGCGGAGCCACGACAGCGCGTGGCGGCGCCGCCGCGAGCGCTGAGCGTCGACACCGTTCCGGCGAACGCCGTGAGACACCTCAACCGGCTCCGACTCACCGCCGGACGGCGGCGTGACGTCGTGGGAGAGCTCCCCGGACAGGCCGCCGCACTGGATGTGGCGGTCGCCCCGCCCTGGGGTCGGGGTGGCGCCGGACACCGTCGATCCACCGCGTCAGCACACCGGGCGCCCAGGGAGCACCGGCTGGGTGCTGACGACGTAGGTGCCGTCGGGAGTGGTCCAGTCACCGATGTCGTACGGCCCCGTGGTGATGTCCATCAGCTCGTCGGCGACGCTCCCGGTGAGCGTGACGCAGCGGCCCTCGCCGGCGAGGGCGACCAGCAGCGCGGCATCCAGCGGCCAGTCACCACGGCCGGCGACACCGGTGGCGCCATCGGACGGACGCGCAGACATCATCATCGCCGACGGGCGCCAGGGCTCGTCCCCGCTCGCCGCGTCCCGCAGATCGGCCAGCACGTCGACGAAGGCGTTCCTCGCCTCGACCACGTCGGCCGGTAGTCCCATCGACGCATCGGTCGGGAAGTCCAGCGCGGAGACGCTGCGAGTGCCGCCGTTCGCCGTGAAGGTGAGGGTCACCGACCCTGCGTCCGTCACGACCGCCGACACGAGATCGTCGCGGAGCGGCACCGCATGCCCGGGTGACGCCATGAAGACGTCCAGGATGGAGCGCAGCTCGTCCGGATCGGCGCGGCCGATGGTCGCCCGGTCCCACCCACCCCACGGCGCCGGCTGGATCACCGTGCCGTCGGTGTAGGCGATCCACTCGGGCACGCCGTTCCGGTACGCCGATTCGGCCGCGTTGCCGCCCGAGAAGCTGATCATCGCCACCACCCCGGCACCGAGCGGGTTCTCCTCACGGGGCGGTCGTCGCCCGGTGAGGTCCCCGGAGTACGTCGTGGTCGCCCGGTGGTCGGCGGTCGGTGCGGTCACCGGCGTCTCGCCGCACGAGACCAGCAGGATGGCGACGAGCATCGCGGCGATCGGGGTCCGGCGCATCGGTGTCCTCCCCACCCGCGCCGCGTGGTCAGCGGCAGCATCCACCAGACGGGTCCGGCAGACCTGCGGTTGCATCCGGCGTCAGGTCAGGTCCAAGCCCAGGTCCAACGCCGGCGCGGAGTGCGTGAGCGCCCCGACGGCCAGGTAGTGCACGCCGGTGGCGGCGACGGCGTGCGCCCGATCCAGGGTCAGGCCGCCGGACGCCTCGAGCCGGACCTCCGGATAGGCGGCCGCCCGGCGCACCGCGGTCGCGGTGTCGCGCAGCGAGAAGTTGTCCAGCAGAACGAGGGTCGCGCCGTGGTCGAGGGCCTCGGTGAGCTGGTCCAGGGTGTCGACCTCGACCTCCAGGGCGATGTCGGGTCGCAGGCTCCGGACGGCGGCGATGGCCGCACCCACCGAACCGGCCGCGGCCACGTGGTTGTCCTTGATCAGCGCGGCATCGCCCAGCGACATCCGGTGGTTGCGCCCACCGCCGCAGCGCACCGCGTACTTCTCCAGCGACCGCAGGCCGGGCAGGGTCTTGCGGGTGTCGCGGACGACCGCCCCCGTCCCGGCCACCGCGTCGACCCAGCGACGCGTCTCGGTGGCGATCCCCGAAAGGTGGGTCACCAGGTTCAGCGCCGTCCGCTCGGCGGTCAGCAACCCGGCCAGTGCGCCCTCGACCCGCAACGCCACCGTCCCGGGTGCCAGCACCCCGCCGTCGGCCACTTCGAGGTCGACCTGGACGTCCCCGCCGAGCACCTGGTCGAACACCGCCACCGCCAGCGGCCCGCCGGCGAGCACCCCGCTCTGCCGGCTCACCATCAGCGCGGTCCCGTGCACGTCCGGGCCGACCGTGGCCATCGTCGTCACGTCCGGGCCGTCGCGCAGGTCCTCCTGCAGCGCCCGGCCGACCACCGCGTCGATCTCGTCGGAGCGCAGACCGGCCGCGGCGAGCTGCGCCTCCTGCGCCATCCACGCCTGGACGCTCATCGGTTGGCCACCTCTCGTCCGCTGGGCCGCCGATCATCCACCACCGGTGCGCCGTCGCGCCAGGACACGAACAAGGAGCCGACCAGCCCGTCCGGCCGGTCATCGGTCCGCACGTGGCATCCCACGCCGGCGCTCCGCGCGGTGGCCGCGGCCGCCAGTACGGCACCGACCTGCGCCAGGTTCGTGGCCTCGACCGACGCCCGGCTCGGCCCCGCGCCGCCCGGCCCCCCGTCGGTGATCCGCCCCGCGAGGCGACGCACCGCCCCCAGTCCGACCGCGTCCCGGCCGATCCCGGCGTACCGACTCATGCTGCGCTGGAACTCCTCCCGCCGGGCCGGCGGGCACCACCGGGTCGCCGGCGCCCGCACCGTCGCGGTATCGGCCGCCCGCACCGGCTCGGCCGCGATCGCCGCCGCCGCCCGGCCACCCATCACCAGACCCTCGAGCAGCGAGTTCGACGCCAGCCGGTTCGCACCGTGCAGTCCCGTCCGCGCCACCTCCCCCACCGCCCACAGCCCGGGCACCGAGGTCCGCCCGGAGCGGTCGGTCCACACGCCCCCGCAGCTGTAGTGCGCCGCCGGCGACACCGGCAGCAGGTGCCGGTCCAGGCGCAGCCCCAGCTCGCCCGCGGCGGCGGCCACCGTGGGGAACCGCCGAGTCACCTCCGGTACCGCCCGCGCGTCCAGGAAGACATGATCGTCGATCCCGCACACGTTCTCGGCCATCCGCCGGGTGACGGCCAGTGCCACGACGTCCCGCGGGGCCAGATCACCCGCCGGGTGCACGCCGGCGGTCACCGAACGGCCCGCGCCGTCGACGAGCACCGCACCCGCACCGCGCAGGGCCTCGGTCACCAGGTCCCGGCGCCCGGCGGCGACGCCGCCGAACAGCGCGGTGGGATGGAACTGCACGAACTCCAGGTCCGCGGTCACCGCACCGGCCCGCAGGGCCATCGCCACACCGTCGGCGGTGGCCACGGCCGGGTTGGTGCTGGACGCGAACAGCTGACCCAGCCCGCCGGTGGCCAGCACCACCGCGGCGGCGCGGATCGAACCCGTCGTCCCGTCCGGCGTGAGGACCCGGACCCCGACGGCGGTGCCGTCCGGCGAGAGGGCGACGTCGAGAGCGAGATGGTCGGCCAACGTCACCGGCAGCCCCTGCGGCGCGGTCAACGCCCGGGCGACCTCCGCGCCGGTCGCGTCGCCGCCGGCGTGGACGATCCGGTCGGCGTGGTGCCCGCCCTCCCGGGTGCGCAGCAGCACGCCGTCCGGGTCGGTGTCGAACACCGCGCCCCGGCGGCGCAGCCGGGCCACGGCCGTCGGGCCCGCGGCCAGGATGTCGCGGGCCGCGACCGGATCGCAGAGCCCGGCGCCCGCGCTGAGCGTGTCGGCGAGATGCGCCCCGACGCTGTCGCCGGCCGCCTCGTCCACCACGGCGACCCCGCCCTGCGCCCACCGGGTACTGCCGTCGTCGACGCCGGCCTTGGTGACGACGAGGACCGACAGGCCGTAGGCGGCCGCGTCTCTGGCGCAGGTGAGCCCGGCGACGCCGGAACCGACGACGACCACGTCCGCGGCCGCCTCCCAGGCGGTCACTCGCCGCCGCCGGGGCGACCGATCGCGATCATCGCCTCCACGGCCCCGCGCGCCGCGGCGGCGGTGACGGCGTCGACGGTCACCTCGTCGCGTCCCTCGCGGAGCGCGGTCAGCAACCGCTCCGGGGTGATCATCTTCATGTACGCGCAGGACGCGCGGTCGTTGACCGCGCGGAAGTCGATGCCGGGAGCGGCTTTCCGGAGCTGGTGGATCATCCCGATCTCGGTGGCCACCAGCACGCTGCGGGCCTCGGTCGCCCGCGCCCGGTCCACCATCTCGCCGGTCGACAGGATCCGGACCCGTGACTTCTCCACGATGCCCGCACCGGCGAGATAGATGGCGCTGGTGGCACATCCGCACTCCGGATGGATGAACAGCTCGGCCTCCGGTGCGGCGGCGGCGGTCTCGGCCAGCTGCCGGCCGTTGATGCCGGCGTGCACGTGGCACTCGCCGCCCCAGACGTGCATGTTGTCGCGTTGCAGCGTGCGCCGCACGTGGGCACCGAGGAACTGGTCGGGGCCGAACAGCACCTCGCGGTCGGCCGGGATCGACGCCACCACCTCGACGGCGTTGGAACTGGTGCAGCAGATGTCGGTCTCGGCCTTCACCGCGGCGGTGGTGTTGACGTAGCTGACGACGACGGCGCCGGGATGTTCGGCCTTCCAGCCGCGGAGCTGCTCGACGGTGAGCGAGTCGGCCAGCGAGCAGCCGGCTCTCGCGTCGGGGATCAGCACCGTCTTGGCCGGCGCCAGGATCTTGGCCGTCTCGGCCATGAAGTGCACGCCGCAGAACACGATGGTCGACTGCGGGGCGGCGGCGGCGATCCGGGACAGGGCCAGCGAGTCCCCCACGTGATGGGCGACGTCCTGGATCGCGGGCAGCTGGTAGTTGTGCGCCAGGATGACGGCGTCACGCTCGTCGGCCAGGCGACGGACCTCGGCGGCCCAGGCCAGGTGGTCGGTCTCGGCCGCACCGATGAGGGCGGCGTCGCTCTGCGACGGGGCGCCGTCGGGCGACCGGCGGGGGTTCGTGACGGCGGGGATGACGGACATGGGGCGACTCCCGATCTGGCGGGTTTTCGACTGGTAGGCGAAAACGAGTCGAGGCTAGCACGGTGCAGGACGGCGACACGGCGCCCGTAATCTCGATCGTCGTGACCCCTGACGCTTCCCCGCCGTGCGACCCGCTCCGGCACGAGGTCCTCGCCGCGGTGTTCGGCGTCCGCGCGGACGCGCAGGGCTTCGCCTCGCTGCACGTCCTCGTCTGGCAGCGCGCCCAGGCGCCCGACGCCGGACGCTGGGCCCTCCCCGGTGGCGACCTGGCCGCCGGCGAGGACGTCGAGCGCTCCATGCGGCGCCACCTCGCGGACAAGGTCGACCTGGCCGAGGTCGCCCACCTCGAGCAGCTGGCCACCTTCTCCGACCCCGCACGGGTTCCCGGCCGGCGGGTGGTGGCCACCGCGTTCGTCGGGCTGGTGCCGTGGGGCGTGCACCCATCACTGCCGGCGGACACCGCGTGGCGCTCGCTGGACCATCTGCCACCGACCGCGCTGGATCACGGCCGCATCATCGACCGCGCCCACGAACGGCTCCGGGGCAAGCTGTCGTACACCAACATCGCCTTCGCGCTGGCCCAGGACTCCTTCACCATCGCCTCGCTGGCACGGATCTACTACGCGGTGCTCGGTCACCACGTCGATCCGACCAACCTGCAGCGCATCCTGGCCCGCCGGGGGATGCTGCAGCGCACCGGCGGGACGGCCTCCCCCGGACCGGCCGGCGGACGCCCGGCCGCGCAGTACGCCTTCACCACCCGCGAGCTGCGGGTCACCGACCCGTTCGCCGCCTTCCGGCCACCGGACCACTGAACCGGCCGGGCGGGCTGATCACTGTCGGCGTGATGGCAACCGGATTTCGGTGACGATCACGCCGAACCAGCAGGCCGGGACGGCTGCCCGGGCGACACGGTCCCGCCGCTCGCTTCCGGCGTGGATACGACCGGAATGCGGTGATGGTCACGCCGAACCGACGGACGAGAGACCGGGTGGGTCCGGCCCGGCTGGGCCCGACATCGTGAAGGGTTGTGCCCGCTGAGCGGGCACAACCCTTCACGGGTTGGGTAGGAAAACGCTCAGCCCGGCAGGTGCTCCGGCCCGAAGGCGTCGGGCAGCACCCAGCTCATCGGCTTGACCCCCGACGGCGTGTCGACCAGCAGATCCGCACCGCCGAACTCGTAGATCACCTGCCGGCACCGGCCGCAGGGCATCAGCAGGTCGCCCGCCCCGGACCGGCAGGCCAGCGCCACGAGCCGACCGCCGCCGGTCAGCCGCAGCTGGCCGACCAGGGCGCACTCCGCGCAGAGGCCGAGCCCGTAGGAGGCGTTCTCGACGTTGCAGCCGGTGATGACGCGGCCGTCGTCGACGACCGCCGCCACCCCGACCTGCAGCCCGGAGTACGGGCAGTAGGCGTGACCGGCTGCCTCGACCGCGAGCCGGCGCAGTGCCTCCCAGTCGTAGCCGTCGGCCAGCGCGGCGGTGGTCTCGTCGGGCTGGGTGCTCAATGGTTGTCCCCGGATCGGTACGGCAGGCCGGCGTGCGCCGGTGGTCTGAGTCGTTGGGAGGCGACGGCGAGCACCAGCAGTGTCACCACGTACGGCGTGATCGTCACCAGGTCGGCGGTCAGCGCGTCGACCGTCAGGTACAGCGCGAGGAACCCGACGGCGCACACGAAGGCGATGACCGCCGCCCGCATCCGCTTCCGGCGGAGCTGCAACAGCGTGATCATCGCCAGCAGGAACGCCACGAACAGGAACAGCGCCGGGATCGCACTGGATCCGAGCAGCTGCAGCGCGTCGGTGAAGCCGAACAGCGACGCGCCGCCGAGCAGCCCGGTCGGTCGCCAGTTGCCGAAGATCATGATGGCCAGGCCGATGTACCCGCGGTTGGCGGTCTGTCCCTCGCGGTAGGCCGAGCTGGCCACGATGGACAGGAACGCACCACCGAAACCGGCCAGGCCGCCGCTGACGGCCATCGCCAGGTAGCGCAGCCGGATCACCTTGACGCCCAGGCTCTCCGCCGCGGCCGGCGCCTCGCCGGAGGACCGCAGGCGCAGCCCGAACGCGGTGCGCCACAGGATGAACGCGGTCAGCGGCACCAGCAGCAGGGCCACGATGGTGGCCCACGACAGGTCGGTGAGCACGCCCCTCAGCACGCCGGCGGCGTCGGACACCACGGGGATCTTCTCGTCGTAGAGCGAGCCCAACAGGTCCGAGGTGGGCTGGCCGCCCACCGCCCCACCGGCCAGGTAGGGGGCGGTGAGCGACTCCACGGGCGCCATCTGCGGCGGCGACTTGGACACGCCACCGCCCTGCTGCCCGTTGAAGAAGATCTCCGACAGGTACTGCGTCGCCCCCAGGGCCAGGATGTTGATCGCCACACCGCTGATCACGTGGTCGACGTTGAACTTCACCGTCGCCACCGCGTGGATCAGGCCACCCAGGCAGCCGCCCACGATGCCGAGCAGGATCCCGGTCCAGGGACCGAACTTCCACGCCCCGTAGGCGCCGAACCAGGTGCCGAGGATCATCATCCCCTCGATACCGATGTTGACGATGCCCACCCGCTCCGCCCACAGGCCGGCCAGTCCGGCGAGCAGCAGCGGGATCGACAGCCGCAGCGTCGCCGAGACGGTGCCGGGGGCGGTGAGCTCGTCGGCGCCGGTGATCACCCGGACGATCGACAGCACCACGAACAGCACGACGGCGGCCAGGATCAGCTTGCCGCTGGTGGAGCCCAGGAAGCTGCGGCGACCGGGGTCGGGCGCGGCGTCGGCCGACCGGCCCGCCACCTTGCTCAGCTGGTCGGGGCCGATGCCCGACGTCGAACGCTGCGGATCCAGGGTCATGCCGCCACCCGCCCCGTGACCACGCCGGACGTGGAACTCCGCACAGCACACCTCATGTCAGCACCTTCCCGGTGTCCAGTGCCTTCGACGTGCCCCGGGCCGTCCGTTTGTCCAGCCACCGCCCGACGAGTCCGTTGACCACGACCACGGTCAGCACGACCACGCCCTGGATGATGTCCACGATCGACTTGGGCACGTCCTGGATCTGCAGGATGCCCGAGGACGCCTGCAGGAAGCCGAAGAGCAGTGCGGCGACGACGATGCCGCCGGGGTGGTTGCGGCCGAGCAGGGCCACGGCGATGCCGGTGAACCCCAGGCCGGTGGCCAGACCCGGCCGGTAGGAGTGTTCGTCGACCATCAGCGCCTGCATGCCGACCAGCCCGGCGATCGCACCGGAGATCATCATCGACCGGACGATCATCTTCCGTGAGTCGATGCCCGCGGTCTGCGCCGCCACCGGGTTCAGCCCGGACGAGCGCAGCTGGAAGCCGAAGGTGGTGCGGAACAGCAGCAGCCAGACCAGGAACGCCACCACCACGGCGAGGACGAAGTACCAGGACAGCGAGCCGTTGCCGGTGGAGATCATGCTGCCGATCCAGCCGTTCTCGGGCAGCGGCTCGGTCTTGACGTCCAGCGAGGTCCGCCCGGTGCTGTCGACCTTCTCGAAGCGGAAGTAGGTGTTGTAGAGGAAGGCGGTCAGGCCCACCGCGATGGCGTTGAGCATGATCGTCGAGATCACCTCGTTGACCCCGCGGCGCACCTTCAGCACCGCCGGGATCCACGCCCACCCGGCGCCGAACACCATGGCGACCACCAGGATCAGCAGGATCTGCAGCGGTCCGGGCAGCACCAGGCTGGATCCGATGACCGCGGCGGCCAGCATCGCCACCCGGTACTGACCCTCGACGCCGATGTTGAACAGGTTCATCTTGAACCCGATCGCCACCGCGCAGCCGGAGAGGATCAACGGCCCGGCCCGCTTGGCCGCGTCCAGCAGCTGGGTGGACTGAGTGCCGTAGTCGAACATCTGCCCGTACACCGACAGCGCGTTGTGACCGGTGAACTGCAGCAGCAGCCCACCGAGGACGAAGGCGATCGCGACCGCCGCGATCGAACTGAGCGCGGTGTATCCCAACCGCTGCCAACCGGCCCGATCCATCAGGCGACCTCCTGCTCTCCGCCGGTCATGTACGTGCCCAGCAGTTCGGGGGTGGCCTCGCCGGGGGTCAGCGAGGCGGTGATCCGGCCGTCGTACATCACCAGGATCACGTCGGACAACGCGAGGATCTCGTCCAGGTCGGCGGAGATGAGCAGCATGCCGGTGCCGCCGTCGCGGGCCTGGCGCAGCTCGTCCCAGATGGTGGCCTGGGCACCGACGTCGACGCCACGGGTGGGATGCGCGGCGATCAGCACGCTGGGGTCGGACTCGAGTTCGCGGCCGACGATGAGCTTCTGCTGGTTACCGCCGGACAGCGCGAACGCGGGCACCGTCTCGTTCGGGGTCCGGACGCCGAAGGTGGTGATGATGTCGCGGGTGTCGGCCTTGACCGCCGCCGCGTCGACGAAGGGGCCCTTGCGGAACTTCGGCTCGATCTCCCGGCCGAGCAGCGCGTTCTCCCACAGCGGCGCGGACAGCATCAGTCCCTCGCGGTGCCGGTCGAACGGGATGTAGCCGATGCCTTCGCCGCGGGTCTGCTGGGCGGTGAGCTCGGTGATGTTGCGGCCCGCCAGGCGGATCGTCCCGGAGGCCAGCGGACGGATGCCCATGATGGCCTCGCACAGCTCGAACTGGCCGCTGCCCTCGACGCCGGCCACCCCGACGATCTCGCCGCTGCGGACCCGGAACGAGACGTGGTCCACGACGTCCTTGGCGCCCGCAGAGCCCCCGACCACGACGTCGGTGAGCTCCAGCCGCACCTCGTCGGCCACGGCGGTCGTCCGCGGCTCGGAGGTGGGGAGCTCGAAGCCGACCATCATCTCCGAGAGGCTCCGCCGGTCGACGTCCTTCGGGGTCACCGAGCCCACCGTGGTGCCGGCGCGGATCACCGTGATGTCGTCGGCGACGGCCAGCACCTCGTCGAGCTTGTGGGAGATGAAGATGATGGTCGCGCCGTCGGCGACCAGCAGCTTGAGGCTGTCGAAGAGCTCGTCGACCTCCTGCGGCACCAGCACCGCGGTCGGCTCGTCGAGGATCAGGATCCGCGCACCGCGGTAGAGCACCTTGATGATCTCCACCCGCTGCCGGTCGCCGACGCCGAGCTCGGCGACGAGCCGCCGCGGGTCGATGTGCGAGCCGATCAGGCGGGCGCAGTCACGGAACCGCTGCTCGGCCGCCCGCAGATCGATGCGGCCGCCCTTCTGCGGCTCGGAGCCCAGGATGACGTTCTCCAGCACGGTCAGGTTGTCCGCCAGCATGAAGTGCTGGTGGACCATGCCGATGCCGGCCGCGATGGCGGCGGCGGGCGACTTGAAGGTGACGGTCCGGCCGTTGACGCCGATGGTGCCGGCGTCGGGCTGGTGCATCCCGTACAGGGTCTTCATCAGGGTGGACTTGCCGGCGCCGTTCTCCCCCACGATCGCGTGGATCGTGCCGGGGCGGACCTTCAGCCACACGTCCTTGTTGGCGATGACACCGGGGAACCGCTTCTCGATGCCGTCCAGCTCCACCGCGAGGGGCGCGCCGGACGCCGGTCCGGCCGGAGGGACGGGTGCCGCCACGGGACTGCTCACGGGTCCTACCTCTCTCAGGGGCGCGTCCCGGCCGGTCGGGCCGGGCGGACGCCACCACCGGGGGCCGGCGACGGTGCCGGCCTCCGGAACGACTGCTGTGGAGAAACTATCCGCCGCCGGGGATTCCGGTGTGACGGGACGGTCGCGGCCAACGTGTCGGGGGTGCCCGAGCATTGTGTCCGACCGGGAAAACGAGCGGAGTCCCGGGACCTGCGCCCCGGGACTCCGCTGTACCGCTCACTGCACGTTCACTGCCGGACACCCACCGCCGGCCGTGGCCGACCCGTGCCGGGCAGGTCGATCAGGCGTCGGCCGGATCGGTCGGAACGGTGATCTCGCCGTCGACGATCTGCTGCTTGAGCGCCTCCAGCTGCGGGACGATGTCGGTCAGGTAGTCACCGGAGGTGGAGTAGCCGACACCGTTGGTGGACAGGTCGAAGACCTTGGTGCCACCGGCGGTGTCACCCGCCTGGACCTGCTCGATGGTCTGGTAGACGGCCTCGTCGACGCGCTTGAGCATCGAGGTCAGGATGACCTTCTGCTGCTCCGGGGTGGCCAGCAGGTAGGTGTCGGAGTCGACGCCGATGGCCCACTTCTGGGTGCCCGCCGCGGTCGCCTCCGTCGCGGCGTCCACGGTGCCGGCACCGGATCCGCCGGCCGCGCTGTAGATGATGTCGGTGCCCGCGGAGTACCAGTTCTTGGCGATCTCCTTGGCCTTGTCCGGCGAGTTCCAGGCCGCGTTGTCACCCTCGGCGCCCAGGTAGCTGGACTCGATCTCGATGTCCGGCGCGACGGCCTTGGCCCCGGCGCGGTAGCCCGCCTCGAAGCGCTTGATCAGCGCGCCCTCCTGGCCACCGATGAAGCCGATCTTGCAGGTGGTGCTCTTCAGCGCGGCGGCCGCACCGACGAGGAAGGAACCCTGCTCCTCGGCGAAGACCAGGCTCTTCACGTTCGGCTCGTCCACGACGGAGTCGATGATCGCGTAGGTCAGGTCGGTGTTGGCGGCGGCGGCCGCGGCCACCGTGTCGGTCCACAGGAAGCCGACGGCGATGATGGGGTTGTTCTTGTTCTGGGTCAGAGTGTTCAGGTTCGGCACCCGGTCGTCGTCGCTGTTGGCCTCGAGCTCGGTGACCGTGACGCCCAGGTCGGTCTCGGCCCGGTCGGCACCCGATGCGGCCGAGTCGTTGAACGTGCCGTCGCCGCGCCCGCCGGTGTCGAAGGCCAGGCCCACCTGCAACGGCGCACCGCCGCCGGTGGCGGCGGCGGAGGAGGACTCCGCGGCGGAGCTCGACTCCGCGGCGCTGGTCACCCCGGCGGTGTCGATCGTCTCGGTGGCGCAGCCACCGGCGCCGGTACCGCCGCCGGTGGAGCTCCCGCCGGTGGTCGCGGCGACCGACGAGGTGCTGTTCGCGGACGTGGACGAACCGGGGGTGCTGCTGTTACCGCAGGCTGCCAACGCGATGGCGGCGGCGGTGACTCCTGCGATCAGCCGAAGGCTGCGCGCTCGACGCACGATGATCTCCTTGTGTTCTCCGACAGGGCTGCCTCGCCGTGTCCCGGTGAGGATCTCCGGTGGTCGGACGACCGGACGGGAAGACCTGCGGTCGTCCGACGACCGGCGGACGGAACCGGATGCACGGGGCATTGCTGGCGGACGTTACCGCCGGGTACGCCGAACGGGCCAGTCCCGCAGCGCTCCGTGACCGAATCGTGCCCCGCGGAAGAGCGGCGGCCCCGGGCTCCCCGGCGGCGCGGCGGCACGTCCCGGCTTCGTGACGACACCTTTCGAGGCAGGCGTGCGTCACCCGGATGCGGATGTGAGGTGTCTATGAAGTCACAGCCGCGCTGACGTGAGGTGGTCATCCGGCCGGGACTACCATCGGGTTCACACCTTTGGGCCGTCCCGGCCTATCGCGTCCCGCCGCCGACGTCGGAGGTCCACCAGATCATGGCCAGTACCGTTGTCCGCCCCCGCCGGGGAGATCCCGGCGCCCGGCGCGGCTCTCTCTACCGCGGTGGGGAGGGCATGTGGTCCTGGGTCGCCCACCGCATCACCGGCGTCCTCACCTTCTTCTTCCTCTTCGCGCACGTGCTCGACACCGCGCTGGTCCGGGTGTCCCCGGAGTCGTACAACCTCATCATCGAGACGTACAAGAACCCGCTGGTCAACCTCATGGAGGTCGGCCTCGTCGGCGCCGTGCTCTTCCACGCGCTCAACGGCATCCGCATCATGACCGTCGATTTCTGGTCCAAGGGGCCGCGCTACCAGCGCCCCATGCTGTGGGGCATCCTCGCCGTCTGGGTCCTCGTGATGATCCCCGGCACCTACTTCATGCTCGAGCGCACCGTCGCCACCATGTTCGGGGGTGCCTGATGACCACGGTCTCGCCGAACTCGGCCGCCGCCGCCGCTGAGGCCAACCAGGAGTCCTACCGCGGCATCGAGGCGCCCAACTCCAAGCGCCGCCGCGTCGCCAGCGGCAAGAACTTCGAGATGTACTCGTGGCTGTTCATGCGGCTGTCCGGCATCGTGCTGGTGGTCCTCGTGCTCGGCCACCTCTTCATCATGAACATCCTCGACGGCGGCGTGCACCGCATCGACTGGGGCTTCGTCGCCGGTCGCTGGGCGTCCCCGTTCTGGCAGATGTGGGACCTGACGATGCTGTGGCTCGCGGAGCTGCACGGTGCGAACGGCCTGCGGACGGTCATCAACGACTACGCCCGCAAGGACACCACCCGCTTCTGGCTCACGATGCTGCTGTACGCGTCGGTCGTCCTGACCATCGGCCTGGGCAGCTTCGTCATCTTCACCTTCGACCCGACCATGGGCGGCTGACATGCAGATCCACAAGTACGACGTCGTGATCGTGGGCGCCGGCGGTGCGGGCATGCGGGCGGCCATCGAGTCCTCACAGCGCGCGCGGACCGCGGTGCTGACGAAGCTCTACCCCACCCGGTCGCACACCGGCGCGGCGCAGGGCGGCATGTGTGCCGCGCTGGCCAACGTCGAGGAGGACAACTGGGAGTGGCACACCTTCGACACGGTCAAGGGTGGCGACTACCTGGTCGACCAGGACGCCGCCGAGATCATGTGCCGCGAGGCCGTCGACGCGGTGTACGACCTGGAGAAGATGGGCCTGCCGTTCAACCGCACCCCCGAGGGCCGCATCGACCAGCGCCGGTTCGGCGGGCACACCCGCAACCACGGTGAGGCCGCGGTCCGCCGGGCCTGCTACGCCGCCGACCGCACCGGTCACATGATCCTGCAGACGCTGTACCAGAACTGCGTCAAGCAGGGCGTGGAGTTCTTCAACGAGTTCTACGTCCTGGACGTGCTGATGACCGAGACCGACGAGGGCCCGGTGTGTTCGGGTGCCGTCGCCTACGAGCTCGCCACCGGCGAGATCCACGTCTTCCACGCCAAGGCCGTCGTCTTCGCCACCGGCGGAGCCGGCAAAGTCTACAAGACGACGTCCAACGCGCACACCCTGACCGGTGACGGCATGGGCGTCATCTTCCGCAAGGGCCTGCCGCTGGAGGACATGGAGTTCTACCAGTTCCACCCGACCGGTCTGGCCGGCCTCGGCATCCTGCTCACCGAGGGTGCCCGCGGCGAGGGCGCCATCCTGCGCAACGCCTCCGGCGAGCGCTTCATGGAGCGCTACGCCCCGACCATCAAGGACCTCGCGCCCCGCGACATCGTCGCGCGTTCGATGGTCATGGAGGTCCTCGAGGGCCGCGGCGCCGGTCCGATGAAGGACTACGTGCTGCTCGACTGCACGCACCTGGGTGCCGAGGTGCTGGAGACCAAGCTCCCCGACATCACCGAGTTCGCGCGGACCTACCTGGGTGTCGACCCGGTGACCGAGCCGGTGCCGGTGTTCCCCACCGCGCACTACGCGATGGGCGGCATCCCCACCAACGTCAACGGCGAGGTGCTGCGCGACAACGACCACATCGTCCCCGGCCTGTACGCCGCGGGCGAGTGCGCGTGCGTCTCGGTGCACGGCTCGAACCGCCTGGGCACCAACTCGCTGCTGGACATCAACGTGTTCGGCAAGCGCAGCGGGATCGCCGCGGCCGACTACGCCAACCGCACCGAGCACGTCGCCGACGTCGACAACCCCGCCGACACGGTCGTGAACATGATCGAGACGCTGCGCTACGCCACCGGCGGTGAGCGGGTCGCCGACCTGCGCATCGAGCTGCAGGCGACCATGGACGCCAACGCCGCGGTGTACCGCACGGAGACGACCCTGAAGCAGGCGCTGCAGGACGTGCAGGTGCTCAAGGAGCGCTACGCCAACGTCTCGGTGCAGGACAAGGGCAAGAAGTTCAACACCGACCTGCTGGAGGCCGTCGAGCTGGGCTTCCTGCTCGAGCTGGCCGAGGTGATGGTCGTCGGTGCGCTGAACCGCAAGGAGTCCCGCGGCGGACACGCCCGTGAGGACTACCCCTCGCGTGACGACACGAACTACATGCGCCACACCATGGCGTACAAAGCGGATGCGGCGCTGGCCCCCCTGTCGTCCGACATCCGTCTCGATTTCAAGCCGGTGACGATGACCCGGTACCAGCCGATGGAGCGCAAGTACTGATGACCAGCACCCTGGAAGCCCCGACTCCGGCGCAACACACCAACCCGCCGCCGAAGGTCCCGGACGGCGCGGTGACCGTCACCCTGCACCTGCAGCGGTTCAACCCCGAGGTTGACGACGCTCCGCACCTGGAGACCTACCGGGTGCCGGCGCTGCCGACCGACCGGGTCCTGAACCTGCTGCACTACGTCAAGTGGTACATCGACGGATCGCTGGCGTTCCGCCGCTCGTGCGCGCACGGCATCTGCGGCTCGGACGCGATGCGGATCAACGGCCGCAACCGGCTGGCCTGCAAGGTCCTCGTCAAGGACCTGATGACCAGCAAGGGCGACGCCGCCAACCCCACCGCCGACATCACCGTCGAGCCGATCAAGGGCCTTCCGCTGGAGAAGGACATGATCGTCGACATGGAGCCGTTCTTCGAGGCCTACCGGGCCGTGAAGCCGTTCCTGATCACCCACGGCAACGAGCCCACCCGTGAGTGGATCCAGTCGGTCGACGACCGCGAGCGGTTCGACGACACCACCAAGTGCATCCTGTGCGCGGCGTGCACCACGTCGTGCCCGGTGTACTGGTCGGCCGACAGCTATGTCGGTCCGGCGGCGATCGTCAACGCCCACCGCTTCATCTTCGACTCCCGCGACCAGGGTGCCGAGGAGCGGCTGGAGATCCTGTCCGACGCCGAAGGCGTGTGGCGCTGCCGCACCACCTTCAACTGCACCGACGCCTGCCCCCGCGGTATCCAGGTCACCAAGGCCATCCAAGAGGTCAAGCGCGCGTTGATGTTCCGGCGCATCTGACCGGTGGCCGAGGAACGCAGCCGGCCCCTCCCGTCCTGGACGGGAGGGGGCCGGCTTTCTTCTGTCCGGCGCACGACGGCCGCCGCGCTGACGGCCGTGGTGCTGCTCGGCGCCGCCGCGGTGCCCGCCACGGCCGACGAGTACCTCCCGCCCTCCGAGACGATCGCGCCGCCGGACACCGGCGACTGCGCCCAGCGGGAGACCCCGCCGCCCGCGGTGGACACCTCGGAGGCACTGCCACCCGGTGTCGCCGCACCCACCCCGCTCCCGGTCCCGGCCGAGCCGGTCGGCGGCCCGGCGATGGGCGCGTGCGGGTTCGTGCTCCCCGACGGCGCCCCCGCCGTGCCGTCCGACATCTCGGCGACCGCCTGGATGGTCGCCGACCTGACCACCGGACGGGTGCTCGGCGGTAAGGACGTGCACGGCCGCTACCGGCCGGCCTCCACCCTGAAGCTGCTCACCGCCAGTGTGCTGTTGCGCAACCTCACCGATCTGGACGCCACGGTGGTCGGCACCCAGGAGGACGCCGATCAGGAGGGCTCCCGCGTCGGCGTCGGGGACGGCGGGATCTACACCGTCCGCGACCTGTTCCTGGGGCTGCTGCTGAACTCGGGCAACGACACCGCCAACGCCCTGGCCCGCGCGAACGGCGGCATCGAGGCGACCCTGGCCGAGATGAACGCGCTGGCCGCGTCGATCGGTGCGCTGGACACCCGGGCGGTGACGGTGTCCGGACTGGACGGCGCCGGCCAGCAGACGTCGGCCTACGACCTCGCATTGATCATGAACGAGGCGCTGTCGCTCCCCCGGTTCACCGAGCTGCTGAGTACCCCGGACGCGATCTTCCCCGGTTTCGACACCTACCCGGCCTTCGGCATCGCCAACGACAACATGCTGCTGGCCGAGTACGAGGGCGCCGTCGGCGGCAAGACCGGCTTCACCGACGATGCCGGCAACACCTTCGTCGGGGTGGCGCAGCGCAACGGACACCGGCTGGTAGTCACCATGTTGGCCGGCACCCAGCAGCCGCGCCGCCAGTGGATGCAGGCGGCCTCGCTGCTCGACTGGGGATTCGCGGTGACCGCGGCGGGTCTCAACCCGGTCGGCCGGCTGGTGGAGCCGGGTGGAGACCTGGACGCCTCGGGCGCGGCGTCGGAGGCCGCGGCCTCGTCGTCCGCCGCGGCGACGACGGGCCCCGCGCCGGTCACGACACCGTCGGCGACGCCGGCGCACACCACGGCGGCGGAGTCGTCCCCGACGTCGGGGGGCGCACGGAGCGGCTGGTGGGTCGGCCTGGTCGCGCTGCTCGTCGTCGCCGCCGGTGCCGCGCTCGTCCTGCTGCGACGGCGGCGGCCGGTCACGGTGACCGGGGCCGTCGCGTCGGGCGGGGCCGGGTCGAACGATGCGGCACCCGTGGTCGGTGGATCCGCCGCCGGCGGCGCAGCGACCGGTGAGGCCGGCGCACCGGCGGTCAGGGCCGACGGTGCGGCTGAGGGAGTGCCCGCCCCCGGCGGCGGCGGGGCCGGCCCGGACGGCACCGGGGGCACCGACGACACCGAGGGCACCGAGGGCACCGGCACGGAGCCGGAAGGACCGGGGTCAGCCTCCCGTTAGGGCCGCGTCCAGCGCCCCGATCTGCGGGAACGGATCGCCGATGGGCCGCACCACCACCGTGTGGGCACCGGCCGACCACAGGTCGCGCAGGCCGGCGACGACGTCGGCGGCCGACCCCTCCAGCACGAAGATGTCGGCCGGGTCGACCCCCAGCGGCGTCGCGACGTCGATCCGGGCCTGTTCGGTCTGCGCGGCGGCGGCCGCCGGGTCGTCGGTGACGAGCACGTAGGCCAGCACGACGATGCGGTGGTCGTCCACGGCACCGTCGCGGCCCTCGTCGATCAGCGCCCTGGCGGCGGCGATCCCGGCCGGGCCGGTGCCCTCCGCGAGGATCGTGCCGTCGGCGACCCGGCCGGACAGCCGCAGCGACTTCGGTCCGGTGACCCCGGCCAGCAGCGGCAGCGGCGTCCGCAGCGGGTGCACCAGCGTCAGGTCGTCGATGTGCACGGCACGGCCGTCGTGGGTGACCCGGTCGCCGCGGAGCAGCGCCCGCACCACGGTGAAGGTCTCCTCCAGCAGCGCCAGCGGCGACGGCACCGCCGCCCCGACCTCCCGCATCCACGACTGCACACCGTGGCCGATCCCGGCGGTCAACCGCCCCGGATGCAGCCGTCCCAGCGTGGCGAGCTCCATGGCCAGCAGGGCCGGGTTGCGCAGCGGCGCCGGCACGATGCCGATCCCGACGTGCAGCCGCGCGCTCGCCGCCAGCACTGTGGCGGCCGCACTGACGGCCCCACCCCAGCTCAGGTCCTCGACCACCCACACGTCGTCGACCGCGGCCGCGGCCTCGCAGGCCGCCGCCAGCGGGATGAGCTGCTCGGGCGGCAGGCTGCGATCGACCATCACGCCGAGACGACCGGTGGGCGGTGCTGAAGAGACCATGAGGTCATTGTGGCGTGTCCGCCTCGCCCGGCGGGCACCGCGACCGGCACCGGCCCGTCCCGAATGTCCCCGGACGGACGCTGGACAGCCGCCGGTCGACCCTGCACGCTGGGGAGTCGGGCCGGGTGGCACGGCTGCCGACCCGGTTCTCCGCCGGAGGGGGCGTCGCCATGGGCACACCACAGGAGCCGTCGTCCGCCGACGGGCCGGCCGGGTTGCGGCTGTTCCAGCGGTCGGCGCAGGACGACGAGTCGGTGCAGCGGATGCTGACGCTGCTGGACATGCAGGACACCGCACCGGGCATCGAGCGGCTGCGCCGGTGGGCCCTCGAGGTCGCCGCACCGCGCCGCGGCGAGACGGTCGTGGACGTGGGGAGCGGCACCGGCACCGTCGTGCGGCGGCTGGCCGGCGTCGTGGGGCCGGGGCTGGTCACCGGCATCGAACCGAACCCGCGCCTGCGGGCGGTGGCGGAGGAGCGCACACCCGCCGACCCCCCCGGCGTCGCCCACCGTCACGGCACCGCCACCGACCTGCCCTTCGACGACGGCAGCGTCGACCTGGTGTGGTGTGAGCGGGTGCTGCAGCACCTGTACGAGCCGGCGGCGGCGGTGGCGGAGATCGCGCGGGTGCTCCGGCCGGGAGGGCGGGCGGTGCTGCTCGACTCCGACCACCGCACCCGGGTGACCTCCGACGTCGACCCCGACGTCGACGCGCGGCTGCTCGGGGTGTTCCTCGCGTCCCAGCCCAATCCGTCCGCGGCGCGGCGGATCCCCCGGCAGGTCCGTGACGCCGGCCTGGTGCTGGACCCCGACATCGGATCCAGCGCCCTGATCTTCCCGGCGGCCCTCGTGGCCGGGTCGGCGTTGCTCGAGTTGAACGCGGCTGCGGCGGTGGAGCGCGGAGCCGTGACCCGCGTCGAGGCCGACGAGGCGGTGCGGCGCTTCCGGGCGGCGGCGGCGGAGGGGGTGGCGTTCTCGGCGGTGACCGTGTTCGGGTTCCTGGCCCGCAAGCCCGGCGCGGCCGACGACCCCGCCCGGACGGGCTGAGCCGGCGGTCAGTCCGAGCGGCGGCGCCGGACCGTCCGGGCGACCCAACCGGCGGCGGCGCCGACCCCGATCCCCCCGGCCAGCGCAGGGACGCTGCGGGTGCGGTACTGCGGCTGGACGACCACGGCGAGGTCGTCGTCCTCCTCCGGGATCGCCGGCCACTCGCTGGTGCCGATCCAGGCCGCGATCATCAACACCATTCGGGCGACCAGGTTGACGATGGCCAGCAGCACGATGATCGACCCGAAGGCCGCCGCGGTCGCGGAGCCGCTGAATAGCTGCAGCAGGGTGGACAGCAGCAGCTTGAACAACTCGAAGATGATGGCGGCGGCGATGGCGCCCCGCCAGATCTTGCGGCGCGGCACCTCCTCGCTGTGCACGGGCAGGAACCGGTAGAGGAAGTAGAACAGCCCGATGCTGACCATCAGGGCCAGCAGGATGGGCACGATCGACAGCACCGCGGTCACCCAACCCACGTCGTCCAGACCCAGGAGCTCGGCGAACACGCCGGTGAGCGCGGTGCCGATGGCACTGAGCACCACCGAGACCAGGATGCCGACCCCGAGTACGACCAGGGCGACCAGATCCTTGCCCAGGCCCTTGACGAAGCTGTCCTGGTACTTCGGCGGCATGTCCCACTTGGGCCGCCACTGCGCTTGGACGGCGGTGCGGATGTTGGTCATCCAGCCGATCCCGGTGTACAGGCCCAGGGCGAGTGAGATGGCGCCGACCGCCCACCGGGCACTGATCGCGTTGTCGATGATCCCGTTGACGGTCTTCGCGAGCTCCGGACCCGACTGCTCGAAGACCGTGGTGACCTGCTCCTTGAGCTCCTGGATGAGGTCCGGCCGACCACTGAGCACGATGCCGGTGACCGAGAAGGCCAGACCCAGGATGGGGACCAGCGACACCAGCGTGAAGTAGGTGATGGCCGCCGCGAAGGACGAGCCCAGGCGGTCCCCGAAGCGGGTGAACATCCGCAACAGGTGGGCGACCCAGGGCTTCTTCGAGATGCGGCCCCACAGCTTGACGGGGGCGGCCGGACCTTCGGCGTCGTGCCGGGCCTGCGCGTGGGTCTTGTACGTCGCGTCGGCGAGCGTGGGCTTGTCCATCGGTCAACGTCCCCTTCGGTGTGGCGGTGGTGACGCTCGCGAGCCCGGGCCCGGGTGTGCGGCCGGGCGGGCGGTCCCGCAGGCTGTGTCTACCCGGCGGCGACCGGTGCGATGAAACCGACCCGCTCGTAGACCCGGGCCAGCGTCCGGTCGGCGACCTCGCGGGCCCGGGCGGCACCCGCGGAGAGCACCCGGTCAAGCTCCGCCGGGTCACGGAGGTACTCGGCCACCGCCGCCTGCACCGGGGTGGCGAACTCGACGAAGACGTCGGCCAGGTCCGACTTCAGATCTCCGTAGCCCTTACCCTCGTAGCCGGCTTCCAAGTCGGCGACGGGGGTGCCGGTGAACGCGTGCAGCATGCCCAGCAGGTTGGCGATGCCGGGCTTGGCGGTCTCGTCGTACCGGATCTCGCGTTCGGTGTCGGTCACCGCCGACTTGATCTTCTTCACGCTCGACTTCAGGTCGGCCAGCAGGTCCAACGAGCCGGCGGGCACGGACTTGCTCATCTTCGCCGACGGGTTCGTCAGGTCGTAGACCTTGGCGGTGCTCTTCAGGATGTACGGGTCGGGCACCCGGAAGGTCTTGCCGAAACGGGAGTTGAACCGCTGCGCGAGGTTGCGGGTGAGCTCCAGGTGCTGCCGCTGGTCCTCACCGACCGGGACCTGGTGCGGCTGATAGAGCAGGATGTCGGCGGCCTGCAGCACCGGGTACGTGAAGAGCCCGACGCTGACCCGGTCGGCGGCGACGCGGCCCGACTTGTCCTTGAACTGCGTCATCCGGCTGGCCTCGCCGAAGCTCGCCTGGCATTCCATCACCCAGCTCAGCTGGGAGTGGGCCGGGACGTGCGACTGCAGGAACAGCGCCGACCGCTCGGGGTCGATGCCCAGTGCGAGCAGCTGCGCGACAGAGGCGCGGGTGCGCTGACGCAGCAGCTTCGGGTCGTGCTCCACGGTGATCGCGTGCAGGTCGACCACGCAGTAGAAGCAGTCGTGGGTCTCCTGCAGGGCCACCCACTGGCGGATCGCACCCAGGTAGTTGCCGACGTGGAACGAATCGTGGGTCGGCTGGATGCCGGACAACACCCGCGGGCGGCTGGTCGCAGCGGTGCCGGCGCCCGCGGCTGCGGAGTCGGCCGGGGTGGCGTCGGTCGTGGCGGTGTCAGGTGCGGACAACATGCCCCGATCCTTCCACTTCACGACCGGTCGGCCCGCATCGGCGGCGGGAGCGGAAGCGGTCGGCCGGGGTGCGTCAAGGCCGGGCCGGGTCAGGCGGGGAGGGCGGGGCGGGGCGCCGTTCCTTCGGTGGCCGGGCCAACCGGGACGGCCACCGCGCCGACCGGGCGGGCGGGGCGGCACGGGCGGGCGCGCCGAGCCGGGCGGGTCGGGCGGGGCGTGTCGGGGCGGCACGGGCGGGCGCGCCGGGCGGCACCGGCCGGGGCGGGAGACGGGCGCTACTTCTTCGGCGGCCGGATCACCTTGACCGTGTAGAACGCCACCGCCGCGAGGAACGCCACCAGCAGCACCACCTGCCACCACATCATGTCCGCGCTCCTCCGTGTGGGCGGCGGTCGCCGCGTCCCGTCACCGGACGAGTCAAGCACGGCGTCACCGTGGCGCCGGAAACGCCGCACCGCCCGACCGGAGCCGGTCGGGCGGTGCGGTGATGACGACGGAGCGGGCAGGTCAGACGAGACCGTTCTGGCTGAGCCAGTCCTTGGCCACCGTCTCGGCCGGCTCGTTGGAGTAGACCCGGACGAGCAGTTCGGTGAGGTTCTCGGTGGTCAGCTTGGCCGACACCGCGTTCAGCGCCTCGGCGGTCTGGCCGGCCAGCGAGGAGCGGACCAGCGGCAGGATCTGCTGGGCACGGAAGTTGTTCTTCGGGTCCTCGAGCACGACCCAGTTGTTGGCCGCGATCGACGGGTCGGTGGTGAAGATGTCGGTGACGTCGACCTGACCGCCCTTGAGCGCGTTGATGCTCAGGGGCCCACCCGGGTCCAGCGCGGTGAACGACTTGAAGGTGACGCCGTAGTTCTTCTGCAGGCCCGGGATGCCGTCGGCGCGGGTCTCGAACTCGGCTGCGGCGCCCAGAGTCAGCTCGCCGGCGACCGGCGCGAGGTCGGCGATGGTCTTGAGGTTGTACTGCTGGGCGGTCTCCTGGGTGACGACCAGCGAGTCGTTGTCCTCGGCCTGGGACGGCTCGAGCACCTCGAGGCCGTCGGGCTGCACGACGGCCGGCAGCGCGGCGTAGACGTCCTCGGCCGAGACGGCGGTGGCCGCCTTGTCCTTGTAGGACAGCAGCGCACCCGAGTACTCGGGGATCAGGTCGATCGACCCGTCCTGCAGAGCCTTGTAGTAGGCCTCGCGGTTGCCGATGTTGAGCGTCTTCTCCACGGTCAGGCCCTTGGCCTCCAACGCGCCGGCGTAGATCTCGGCGAGCAGGGCGCTCTCCGGGAAGTTGGCCGAGCCGATCTTGACGGTGCCGCCGGCGGTCTCGGAGCCGGTGGCGCCGCCGGCGGAGCTCTCGGTGGCACCGGCGGAGCCGGTGGCGGACGAGTCCGCGGAGGTCGGCGCGCTCGAGGCGGACGACGTGGGCGTGCTCGACGACGGCGTCGTGGACGGGGCACTGCTCAGCGGATCGGACGAGCCGCCGCAGGCGGTCAGCACGAGGGCGGCGGCGCTGACGAGGGCGGCGAGTGCGGTGGATCTGGTTCTCATTGCTTCTCCTGGTGGTGGTGCGGGGGTGTGTGGTGGTCGGCAGGGGGTCGGATCCGGGTCAGGCGACGGCGGGCTCCTTGGGAACGACGGCAGCAGTGGCCGGGCCCGGTTCGACGCGGCTGCGGAAGCGGCCGCTGACGCCCGGGGAGACGATCAGCCGCTGGACCAGCGCGAGCAGCAGATCGACGACCAGCGCGAGGACCGCGACCAGAACGGCGCCGGCGGCCATCTGGCTGTAGTCCTGCTGGGCCAGGCCGGTGAAGACGTAGCGACCGAGGCCGCCGAGGGAGACGTAGGAGGCGATGGTGGCGGTGGCGATGACCTGCAGGGCGGCGCTGCGGACCCCGGAGATGATCAGCGGCAGCGCGTTGGGGAGTTCGACGCGGAACAGCACCTGCGAGCTGGTCATCCCCATCCCGCGGGCGGCGTCCCGCGCGGCCGCGTCGGCGTTCTGGATGCCGGCCACGGTGTTGCCGAGGATCGAGGGCAGCGCGAGCAGCACCAGCACGACCTCGGTGGGCAGCAGGTAGACGAGGTTGTTGCGGCCGGTGATGAGCGGCGACAGCAGCACGACGAAGAAGATGAGCAGACCGAAGCTGGGCAGCGACCGGACCGCGTTCACCACGAGCGACACGGCAGCGACACCGCGACCGGTGTGGCCGATGAGCAGGCCCAGCGGCAGCGCGATGACCAGCGCGATCACGATGGCGATGGCCGAGTAGTAGAGGTGCTCGCCGATGCGCGCCGGGATGCCCTGCGGGCCGCTCCAGTTGGACGCACGGGTCAGGAAGTCGAGGACGCCGCCGATCATGCCGGCCTCCCCGCTCGGCGCCACGGTGTCAGGACCCGGGTGCCGGCGACGATCAGTCCGTCCAGCACCAGCGCCAGCAGAAGACACAGCACGATGCCCAGCACGATCGGCGCGTAATAGGACCGGAACGACGACATCTGCAGCCCGGTGGAGAACAGCTGACCGAGCTGGGCGGTGCCGATGGTGGTGGCGACGGTGACCAGCCCGACGTTGGAGACGGCGGCGACCCGCAGCCCGGTGCTGATGACCGGGACGGCGATGGGCAGCTCGACCCGGATCAGCCGCGCCAGCCGCCCGTAGCCCATCGCGGTGGCCGATTGCAGGACCTCGGTGGGCACCGAGGCCAGCCCGTCGGCGACCACCCGCACCAGCAGGGCGACGGTGTAGACGGTGAGCGGGAACAGCACGTTGACCGGGTCGAGGATGCGGGTGCCCAGGATGCCCGGCGCGAGTACGAACAACGCGATCGACGGGATCGTGTAGAGCAGGCCGGCGATGCTGACCAGCGGCGGATAGGTCCAGGCGTAGCGACGAGCCAGGTAGCCGATGGGCAACGCGATGATCAGCCCGAGCACGACAGGGACCACCGACAGCCAGACGTGTTGGGCGAAGAGGTCGAGCACTTCGGCGGTGTGGTCACCGAAGTACCCGATGAAGTCCCACTGTCCGGGCGGCCCGTCGGCCAGGGCATGCAGTTCCGCCCCCGGCCGCAGGGTCGACAAGACCGGAAGCGCCTGTCCGGGCGGCCCGTCGCCGGCGACGGTGAGACCTTCGACGGCGACGTGGGCGTGGAACACGACCGGATCAGTGGTGAATGGCGACGGGACGGGTGCACCGGCGTGGTGAACGGGCACCTGCGGTGCCGTCGCCGCCCGGATGGCGGCGCCGATCATCCGGCGACCGCGGTCCGCTCGGCGGCGCGGCGGTCGCCGGCCTGCGCCTCGATGCGACGGACCACCTCACCCGCGGTGACGGTGCCGACCAGCCGACGGGCTCCGTCGACGACCACTCCCCGGCCGCTCGGCGACGACAGCGCGGCGTCGAGGGCGTCGCGGAAGCTGCCGTCGAGCCCGACGCGCGTGCCACCCCGGTTGAGGATCACCGGATCGATGTCGCCGGTGGCCCCGGGCACGATCTCCAGCCAGCCCATCGGCTCGCCGTCGGCGGTGACGACCAGCACCCAACCGTCGAGAGCGACGCCCTCGGCCGCAGCCCGGTCGGACCCGACGGTCACCGTCGGCTCCGGCTGGGGGTCGAGGTCACCGGCGGATTCGAAGCCCAGCGCCCGGTAGCCCCGGTCGCGGCCGACGAACGCGGCCACGAAGTCGTCGGCGGGGCGGCTGAGCAGCTCGGTCGGCGTGGCCAGCTGGGCGAGGTGCCCACCGGTCCGCAGCACCGCGATCCGGTCGCCGAGCTTGACGGCCTCGTCGATGTCGTGGGTGACCAGCACGATCGTCTTGCCCAGCTCCTGCTGCAGGCGGAGGAACTCCTCCTGCAGTTGGCCGCGGACCACGGGGTCGACGGCGGAGAAGGGCTCGTCCATGAGCATCACGGGCGGGTCGGCGGCGAGCGCCCGGGCCACGCCGACGCGCTGCTGCTGACCTCCCGACAGCTGCGCCGGGTAGCGCTTGGCGAAGCTCGCGTCCAGGCCCACGCGCTCCAGCAGCTCCATCGCGCGGCTGCGGGCCTGCGCCTTGGAGGTGCCCAGCAGCAGCGGAACGGTCGCGACGTTGTCGACGATGGTGCGGTGCGGGAACAGGCCCGCGTGCTGGATGACGTAGCCGATGCCGCGCCGCAGGTCGGAGGCCGAGAAGCTGCCGGTGTCCCGGTCGTCGAGCCAGATCGTGCCGGAGGTCGGCTGGATCATCCGGTTGATCATCCGGAGTGAGGTGGTCTTCCCGCAGCCGGACGGACCGACGAAGACGGTGATCTCACCGGAGGCCGCCTCGAGGCTGAGGTCGTCGACGGCGACGGTGCCGTCCGGATAGCGCTTGGTGACGTGGTCGAATCGGATCATCGAACTGAGGCCTCCTCGTGTCCAGCCGGTTTCGGGCTGACGCGGGCGAGTAGTCAGGGTGGGCGATCGCGGAGACCGTCCCGTCGTGCGACCGAGCGCAGATCAGGTGGAGCGGCGGAATCCGAGGGCAACGCTAGTACGACGCACCGACAGTGGGGGCCGGCGCGGCGTGTCCAGAGCTTGCATACCCCGTTCGGACGTCCGCTCGCGGCGGCCGCGGTGACCGATATCGAGTCGAGACCATTCGCGTGACGACACCCGACCGGCCGTCCCGACCCACCCACTGCGGCGGGCCGCGGAGTGACCGGCCCTCGTCGCGGGGGTGCGATCCGGTGATCCGCGGCAACCGTGCTGGGATCGTCCTCCCGATCGGGTGACATCCCGCCCGGTCGGCCGATTGACGCTGCCGGTGATGGACCGATAGTCAGAACGGGTCCGATCCACCGTGCTGGGAGAAGTCGTGATCCGCAGAGGTATCGCCGGCGCCGTCGCCGTCGCCGTGATGGTGCCGCTGCTCACAGCCGGTCCCGCCGTCGCCGGGCGGGCGTCGGACCCGATCGCGGTCGCGCTCGCGGACACCGCTGCGGAGGTGGCGCCGATCGCGGACCGCACCTCCGCGCACACGAACGGGTCGGCCGCACCTGCGGACACCGTGCCGTTCGAGGACCGTCCGCTGACCGTCGAGGGCGAGACGCTCGAGATCCCGTCGTCTTACGCCCCGGCGCCCGGGCCGCCCGACGGGCCGCGTGTTCCGGGCCCGGCCGCGTCGTCCGGGGCACGGACCGACGACACCGGCGACGCCCCCGCCCCGGCTACCGCGGAACCCACCCCGGCCGTCGGTACCGTCCGGCAGTGGCTGGGGTTGGACGACGTCCGCGGCGTGCTCTACCGCAAGGACTACACGCTGCGGGCGGTCGGCGAGCACATCGAGGTGTGGGTGGCCGTCGACCTGGCGTTCCCGGCGACGGACTGCCGCAACCAGGTGCCCGGCAGCACCACGATCACCGACGCGCAACTGGCCGCCTTCACCGCAGCGTTCGACACCCGGATCTTCCCGGTGGAGACGGGCGTGTTCAGCACGCCGCCCGACCGGGACGGCAGCGGGGCCCTGCTCTGGTCGGACCGCAACGGCGACGGCGGCGACTACCGGGGCGCCGGGAACCGCACGGTCACGCTCGTCGACAACATCCGCGACCGGAACTTCCACTCCTTCCCCGACGCCGCCACCGGCGTCGCGGGCTTCTTCTCCGGCCAGCTCAACGAGCTCTTCGACCGCAACGTCCTGACGATCGACGCCTACGACTGGGCGCACCGCACGGGCGCGAACCCGCCGGACGAACCCACCCCGTTCGCCTGCACCAGCCGCCCCGCCCGGCCGTCGGCCTACGAGGCCACGTTCGCCCATGAATGGCAGCACCTCCTGCAGTACTACACCGATCCGGGAGAGGCGATCTGGCTGGACGAGGGGCTGTCCGACGTGGCTCAGACCCTGACCGGCTTCGTGGACGCCCGCGCCGGGGTCGACCGGGCGGGCGCCGACAGCCACCTGTTCTGTTTCCAGGGCTTCGGGACGGTGCGGGGGCCCGGCAACCCGTTCCCACTGGACTGCGGCGGGCCGGAGAACTCGCTGACCCTGTGGAACGAGGGGACCGCCCCCGGGGCGGTGCTGGCCGACTACGGGAACGCCTATCAGTTCCTGCTCTACCTGGGCGACCGGTACGGGCCCGGCATCCTGACCGACCTGCACCGCGACGGTGCCCGGCAGGGCCTCGCGGCGGTGACGGCGGCGCTGGCCGCCCGGGGGGAACCCGACCCGGCGGAGGTCCTGCGGGACTTCCAGCGGTCGGTGGTCCTGGACGCCTACGTCGACGCCGGCGCCGGGATCTCCGGCGTCGACCCGGCGCGGGTGAGCAGCGCCGCGGTGCACTCGACGGTGAACCTGGACAATCCGGCGATCAACTCCACCCCAGGGGTCGCTCCGAACGGTGCCGACTACGTGCCGCTGACCGGGATCGACGAGGAATTCCGGCCGACCGTCCTGCGAGGCGCGGAGCTGGCCGGGCTCGAGTTCCACGGCGAACCGGGACCCGCTGCAGCACCGGTCGGCTGGGACGTCGTCGTCGACGACCCGGGGCGTCCCGGCGACGCGGTGCTGTCCGCGCGCGCCGACCGCCCGGCACTGCTGCCGGTCACCGTGCCCACCACCGATCCGACGCTGCGGATGCTGGCGCACCACACCGGCGGTACCGCGACCGTCACCGTGTCGGCCGACGACGGAGCGACGACGACCGTCGTGCCGGTGACCGGGCCCACCGGGGCGCCGGTGTCCGCGCTGACCGGCGATTCCGGCGGCTTCGTACCGGTGTCGGTCGACCTCACCGCGTGGGCGGGGACGGACGTCGTTCTCGGAATCGGCTGGGCGGGCCCGGCCGGTGGGCTGCGGCTGGACGACCTGCGGCTCGGCGACGCCCTCGTCAGCGACGGCACCTCCCTGGCCGGGCTGCTCTCCCCCGCCGGTCCGCGGCCCGTCCCGCCGTCACCGTGGGCACTCACTCTGATCGGGATCACCGAGGAGAACGGCCGGACGCTGATCACCGTCGGGACACCGACGCCCGCGGACGACGTCGTGCTCGGGGCCACCGAGCTGCAGCCGTTCAGCGACGCCGACCGGGTCGTGGTGATCGTGTCCCACACCGATCCGACCGGGCTCCGGCTCACCCCGGCGGCGTACACCCTCGTAGTGAACGGGCGGCAGCAGCCGGGCGGCACCGTGCCCGCCGGTGCGGCGTCGGTGGCCGCTCAGCCGGCGTCAGGCTCGAACGAGTAGCCGTACTCGCCGCTGCGGGCGGGTCCGGAGGTGGTGACCCGGGTCGTGAAGGTGCGGCACTCGGGGTCGCCGATGGCCAGCACGGTGAACACGATGGGCCGCTCGAAGCGCTGCTGCACGGTGAAGCGGCCGGCCGGGGTGTACGGGCCGACGACGGGGTCGCTGTTCACCGGACCGAGCAGGGCCCGGGCTTCGGCCGCGGTGGCCGGCCCGGCCGCGAGGTAGACGGTGCCGTTGAGGCCGAACCGCAGGTACCGGAACCGTCCGTCCGTGGCGCCGCCGACGTAGGTGCCGTCGGTCCGCGGGACGAACCAGTCGGGCTCGGGCTCGTCGGAGGTCATGGTCGAGATGTCCTGCGGTTCACCCGCCGTCGCACCGCCGGAGGTGAACGACTTCAACGCGTCGCGCCAGCCCATGTCGCTCCTTCTCGCCGCCCGTCGGTTCGAACCTAACCCGCCGGGCGGCGCACGGTGAAGGTGTCAGCTCTTGTCGAGCGCGTCCGGCTTGTGGACGGCTTCCTTGCCGGACTTGTCCGACTCGACCAGGTACTGCGGCTCGTCCTTGGACGCCTTGACCTTGCGGCCCCCGGCCTCGGTCTCCGAGGTGATCTTCTTCTCGACGGTGCCCTCGGTGGTGGTGCCGTGGGTGCTCCACGTGACGTGGTCACCCTTCTTGAACTCGTCGGCCATGGTCAGGTCCTCTCGGTGGGTGCGGCGTGGTGTCCTACCGGTACCCGCCGCCGTGGCGTCGCAGTCGCGAGAAGCGGTGCGGCTCAGCGGATCCGCTGGATCATCGTGTTGCTGAACAGATATCGGTAGCCGGCACCGAGCAACGCCCCGTCGACGCGGGGTCGTCCGCCCCAGGGACTGCCGTGCAGCCACACGAACGCCGCACAGTCCTGCCCGGTGATGGCGTCGAGCACGCGCTTGGGTTCGACGATCTCGCGGTGCAGATCGTCGTCGGTGACGACGTCGGCGATCCCCACGTGCGAGGCGGTGTGCGGGAAGACCACGTGCCGGGACGCCATCTCGGCCAGCTCGTCGGTCGACAGCGCGATCCGCTCACCCGTCAGCTCCTCGGGGACCAGGTCGATGAAGTGCGACCGCGCGAACAGCTCCTGCTCCCCCACCGGGCAGCTGACGAACCCGGTGCACACCGGGAACCATCCGGTGAAACCGGTGTCGTCGCAGGCCGGCACGGCCACGTCGTAGCTGTTGCGGTAGCCCTCGTAGAACACCGGCAGCAGGCCGGGCCGGTCGCCGGACCACCGCCCGGTCGCGAAGAACGTGTCGAGCTCGGCGAGATCGACCGGATCGAACCGCTCGCGGTACACCTCGAGCTCCCGGTGGACCGACGCCGCCGTCGACGCCGGGGTGTTGTGGTAGTTCACCACCCGCAGGAAGCGACCGCCGGCGACCAGGTCCCGGTGGGAGGCGAACCCGTGGTCGCCGGTCACGCGTCCGGCCCCGTGCGGATGCGGTGCGGGTCGAAGTCGGCGTAGGCGACGGCCTGCAGGACGCTGCCGGTGACGCCGAGATCGCCGTCCCGCTGCGACGGCGCGAGCGCCGCGCGGTAGCGGTCCAGATCACCGGCCAGCGAGGCCCCCTCCCCGGTGACGGAGTCGTGCGGGTCCGGGATGGGGTCGACCTCGCTCACCAGGGCCAACACCATCGGGATCCCCTCGGCGGCGTAGTCGCGGTCCTGCGCCCGCCGGAGGTCGTCGCGTTCGTAGCTCACCCGTGCCCCGTCACTTGATGCCCGTGCGGGCCAGGCCCTGGACGAAGTACCGCTGGAACGCGATGAACAGCACCACGATCGGCAGCACCGAGATGAGGCTGACCGCCATCACGGCGCCGTAGTCGGTGCTGTACTGGCTCTGCAGTGACGTCACCAGCCCGATCGGCAGGGTGAACAGCTGCTCGTTGCTGAACAGGGCGATCAGCGGCCAGGAGAACGCGTTCCACTCGTTCATGAACGTCAGCAGCACGAGTACCGCGATCAGCGGTTTGGCCAGCGGCAGCACGATGGAGAAGAACACCCGCAGCTGCCCGGCACCGTCGATCCGGGCCGCCTCGATCAGCTCGTCCGGGATGGCCAGGAAGAACTGCCGGGCCAGGAAGATGCCGAACACGGCGGCACTCTCGGGCAGGATGACCGCCCACAGGTTGCCGTACAGCCCCAGCTCGATGGAGATGCGGAACTGCGGCACCATGATCGACTGGACCGGGATCATCATGGTCGACAGCAGCACCAGGAACAGGATGTTGCGGCCCCTGAACGGCAGTTTCGCGAAGGCGTAGCCGGCCAGCAGGTTGACCACGACGGTGATGGCGGTGACCGCGACGGCGATGATCGCGGAGTTGCCGAACCACGTCCACACCGGGAACCGGTCGAACGGCTTGGTGAAGTTCTCCAGGGTGAAGTTGCGTGGCCAGAGCGACAGGCCGGGCGCGTACAGGTCCTCGCGGCGCGAGAACGCCGTCATCAGCATCCAGTACAGCGGGAAGAAGATGACCAGCGACGTCCCGGCGGCCAACGCGACCCGCGTCTTGAAGAACCGGCCCCGGCGGCTCCGGGAGACCCGGCGCACCGGTTCCGGGTGCATCTCCACGGCGCCGGGGGCGGCGAGCATCACCATCAGCCGACCTCGTCCCGGTTGCGGTTGAACTTCCACTGACCGGCGGTCAGCAGCATCGAGATGACGAAGATGACCACACCGATGGCGGCGGCGTAGCCGAGCTGTCCGGGCCCGTGGTCGTCGAAGCCCATCCGGTAGGCGTAGGTGACGACCATCGTGGTGGAGAAGTTGGGCCCGCCGGCGGTCATCGCGTAGACGGTGTCGAAGATCTGGAACGAGTACAGCAGGTTCATGATCAGCAGGAAGAACGTCGACGGACCGAGCAGCGGGAAGGTGATGCTGCGGAACCGCCGCCAGCCCGAGGCCCCGTCGACCTCGGCGGCCTCGAGCACCGCCGGATCGACGCCCTGCAGGCCCGCCAGGTAGATGATCATGTCGAATCCGACGCGTTGCCACAGGGTCACGATGATCACCGAGACCATCGCCCACGTGCCGTCGGACTGCCAGGCCGGCCCGGTCAGGCCGAACAGCGCGAGGAACTTGTTCACGAAACCGTTGAACTGGTCGAACATCCACGCACCCAGCACGCCGGTCGCCACGCTGGAGATGACCAGCGGCAGGAAGATGATCGACCGCCAGAAGGTGCGCAACGGCATCACACCGTTGAGCAGCACCGCGATGGCCAGGCCCAGCGCCATCCCGACCGGGACGGTGAACACGGTGAACACGACCGTGTTGCGCAGCGTCTCCCAGAACACCGCGTCCTGGGCCAAGGCGATGTAGTTGTTCACCCCCAGCCAGGTGGCCTTGCCCAGCGACCCCAGCCGCTGGAAGCTGATGACCACCGCGAGCACCAGCGGCACCAGCAGGAACACCAGGGCGAGCAGCAGGTTGGGCAACAGGAAACCACCGGCGGCCAGGACCGTGCCCAGCCGTGCCCGGTTCCGGGGCCCCCTCCGCGGTTCGGGTGCTGCCGCGAGGCCCGCCGCCTCGGTCAGCCCGGTGGTGGTGCTCAGGAGCCCAGGGCCTGGTTGACGCCCTGGGCGAGGGCGGCGAGGGTGTCCTCGGTGGATTGGCCGTTGAACGCCAGCTCCAGCTGGTCGGCCAGGATCGTGTTGATCGAGTTGAACGTGGGCAGCGTCGACTCCGCCACGATCCGGTCGGAGATGGTGGTCGCCTGCTGCGCGCAGATGGTGACGACGTCCGGCCGGTAGACGTACTCCAGCTCGGCGGTGGCCAGCGACTGCAGCGTGGGCAGCTCGATGGCCTGCTCGCAGAAGTACTTCATCATGTCCTCGGAGACCAGGAAACGCAGCCACGCGGCGGCCAGGTCGGCGTTGGCCGAGTCCCGCCGGGCGACGATGGCGTTGCCGCCGAGGTCCGCGGCGGCACCGACGTCGCGCGGCAGGTAGGTGGCCTTCCAGTCGCCCTTGTAGCCGTCCTTCGGGTCGGCGATGCCGGGCACCAGGAAGTCACCGATCATCGCCATCGGCACGGTCTGGGACAGGAAGAAGCTGTCGGAGTACTGGCTGGTTTTGATCTTGGCCGTCGGCGGGACCCAGCTCTTCTCGAAGAAACCCTTGGTGAAGTCGAGCGCCTTGGTGGCCGGGTCGGACGGGATCGCCGCCTTGGTCAGGTCGTCGGTGAGCAGCGTGCCACCGGCCTGGTACAGGAAGGACAACCAGCGGAAGGCGCCGGCCTGGGTCCACGGATAGGCGAACGGGAACTTCGTCTCGGGCAGCGAGGCACGCAGCTTGGTCGCGACCTCGGAGAACTCGTCCCAGGTCCAGGCGCTCTCCAGGGAGTCCGGCACCGAGGTGATGCCGGCGGTCTCGAACGCCGCGGTGTCGTAGATGACGCAGCTGGTGTCGGTCTGGTGCGGCACGCCGTAGGGGACGCCGTTGAACTTGACGGCGTTCCACAGGGCGGGCAGGAACGCCTCGGTCTCGGCGGTGGTGAAGTACGGCGTCATGTCCAGCAGCAGCTCCTCGCTGGAGTACTTGCCGATGGTCGTGTAGTCGACGCGGAACACGTCGGGGGCGTTGCCGGCCTGGAACCCGCGGTCGATACCGGAGAAGAAACCGTCGTACGGCGAAACCTTGAACTCCACGGTGGCGCCCGGGTTGGCCGCCTCGAACTTCTCCTTGGCGTAGCTGAAACCCTTCAGCTCGCCCTCACTGCCGCCCCAGAACGCGAACGTGATGGTGCCGGTGGGGGTGCTGGACGGACTCGCCTTGGCCCCGGCGGACTCGGTGCTGCCGGTCTGGCCGCCCGCGGCGGGCGGGCCGCCGACGCCGGTGCTCTCGTCGGAGCAGGCCGCGAGGCCGAGCAGGGCAGCGCTGCCGAGCGAGGTCTGGATGAAGGAACGACGGGAAAGCGGCATGGGATCAGGGATCTCCTGGTTCGATCTCGGGTGGCGTCGGTGGCATTCAGGTCCGCGGGGTGGCTACCGCGGGGCGTGCGGCGGTGGATGCACTCCGCGGTGGAACAGACCTCACGGCAGGGCCGCGAGCCGTTGCACGGCGTGCCGGCGGGGCTCGCGGTACAGCGGGTACAGCTCGCCGACGGTCGCGTCGACGACGGTGCGGTCCACCCACACCGGGCCGCCCAGCCGTTCTGTCGCGTCGGGAGTCAGGTGCAGCGGCAGCTGGGCGGCGGTGCGGGGGGTGCCGCGCCCGACCAGGGGGCTGCCGCGGTCGAGGAGCCGGCGGGCGACCCGCTCGCCGATCCGCAGGTACGACAGCGTCTCCACCTCCAGGCCCGGGGCCAGCACCTTCGCGGTGACGATGCCGCCGGCGCGGCCGGTGGCGACCAGCACGTCGAAACCGGCCAGCCGTTCGAGCATCAGGTCGAGCAGGTCGGCCGGGGTGGCGTGGCGTGACGGGTCACCGGCGGGCAGCTCGGCGAGGTCGACGGTGCGGGTGACGTGCAGCAGGGTCGGTTCGAGCAGGGCCCGGAGTCGTGCGGCGGGCATCTCCGACCAGGCCCGCATGGTCTCCAACGCGCGCGGTTCCTGGGGTCCGACGGACAGGGTGAGCTCGTGCGCCCAGTAGTCGGGCAGCAGCCGCTCCACGTCGGCGGCCGGACCGAAGGCGAACGCCTTGCGCGCGCGGGAGGAGGCGTACTCGAGCAGCGCCTTGCCGATGGCGACCTGGGGGTCGGGGTGGGCGGCCTCCCCCATCGAGGCGATGGCCGTCGCCGGGGCGTCCGGGTCGGTGTCGGCCGCGGCCACGTAGACGACGGTGGCGAACTCCGTCGAGGCCAGTTTGACCACCGGCTCGATCCCGACCGAGCGGAGCCGCTGCAGGGCCCGCCGGGCGGCCGGGTCGGTGAGGCCGGCGAGATCCAGCGCGACGCCCTGGTCCAGGGCCCGGAACGACACCGTGTCGCCGTCCCGTTGGACGAGCTCCAGGAGCGCGTGCCCGACCGCGCGGTCCAGGGTGTCGCCCGCCCCCAGACCGTTGCTGATCGGGGTGACGAGCGGCTCGTAGCCCGCGGGCAGCCCGGCGCCGGACGACGCGACGAACTCGACCGGGACGAGTACCTCCTCGCCGGTGCGGTGCCGGGTCATCGGCACCCAGGCGCGGCGCATGCCGGGCGTGTACGGCGAACCGGCCGGCAGGGTCAGCGTCACGGGATCGACGGCGGTCGGGCGCAGGTCGTCGTAGGAGCCCCAGGTGACCGGCAGGGCGGCGACCGCCTCGGCCATGACGACCTGCTCGGCCAGCTCGCCGAGGGCGCCGATCGCGGCGGCGTCACCGGTGGTGCCGTAACCCACCCCGTTCGCGGCGTGGCCGTCGGGGGACTCCCACCCGGCCGTCGCGACCGGGATGCCGGTGCGGTCGAATCCGTCCAGGCGGTGCTCGGTGAGCGAGCCCGACGCCGACAGCGCCGCCCGGTAGGCGGCGAGCACACCTGCGGTGGCGTCCGTGGCGGTGGTTCCGTCGGTCATCGCACTCCTCGTCACGACATCCGCCGTGCGGCGGAGGTGGCACGGCGGATGATGCCCGTAAAGGCCGAGGCTGTAAACCGCGTGACGGGTGGTGCACGGGTGCTGTCTGTGCCACCGGGTCGTGACCGGGAGTCGGCGGGCGTGACGGCGCGGTACCGGACGTCCGACCGCCGCACCGGGACCCGTGCCGCCCACCGGGCGGGGCTCGGCGGACGGTCTGTGTGTCCGCCCCGACCGTCAGCCGGCGTAGTCCACGACCACCGGGGCGTGGTCGGAGATGCGTGCGTCGAACGACGCCTCCCGGTCGACCCGGCCGCGGACGGCGCGCGCGGCGAGACCGGGTGTGGCGAGGTGGTGGTCGATCCGCCAGCCGGCGTCGGCGTCCCACGCGGAGGTCCGCCACGACCACCAGGTGTAGGGCCCGTCCTGGTCGGGATGCAGTCGCCGCAGCACGTCCACCAGCCCGGCCGACGACTGCAGCGCGGCCAGCCACGCGCGCTCCACCGGGAGGAACCCGGGGGCCTTCTGGTAGCGCTTCCACCAGCGCAGATCCGCCGTCGTCTCGGCGATGTTGTAGTCGCCGCAGACCAGGAACTCGCGTCCGGCCGCCACCGACGACGCGGCCCGCCGGGTCACGTGCGCGGCGAACTCGGTCATGAACGCCAGCTTGTTGTCCAGCACCGGTCCGGCCTTGTCGCCCTTGGGCAGGTACAGGCTGGCCACCGTCAGGCCGGGCAGGTCGACCTCCAGATACCGCCCCTGGCGGTCGAATTCCGACGACCCCGGCGTGCCGAACCCGACCCGGACATCCGAGGGCTCGTCACGGCTGAGGACGGCGACGCCGGCCCGGCCCGGTTGGTGTCCCTCGTGGTAGCTCAGGTGGTAGCCGTCCACCGCCTCCGGCGGGATCGCGGCGAGCGGGGAGCGCACCTCCTGTAGGCAGACGACGTCCGGTGCGGTGGCCGTCTGCCACCCGACATAGCCGCGCCGCACCGCCGCCCGGATGCCGTTGACATTCACGGAGGCGATGCGGCGCGGTGGTGCCACGGTCGGACTGCTCGGGGGACTACTTCAACCGGGTCTGCAGGTTGGCGTCCAGCGAGTCCAGGAAGTCCTCGGTGGTCTGCCACTGCTGGTCCGGCCCGACCAGGGCGGCGAGGTCCTTGGTCATCTTGCCGCTCTCGACGGTCTTGATGACGACGTCCTCCAGCGCCTCGGCGAAGCCGGTGACCTCGGGGGTCGAGTCGAGCTTGCCGCGGTGCTTGAGGCCACCGGTCCAGGCGAAGATCGACGCGATCGGGTTGGTCGAGGTCGGCTTGCCCTGCTGGTGCTGCCGGTAGTGCCGGGTGACGGTGCCGTGCGCGGCCTCCGCCTCCACGGTGCTGCCGTCGGGGGTCATCAGGACCGAGGTCATCAGACCCAGCGAGCCGAAGCCCTGCGCCACGGTGTCGGACTGCACGTCACCGTCGTAGTTCTTGCAGGCCCAGACGTAGCCGCCCTCCCACTTCATGGCCGAGGCGACCATGTCGTCGATGAGGCGGTGCTCGTAGGTGAGGCCGGCGGCGTCGAACTGGTCCTTGTACTCGGCGGCGAACACGTCGGCGAAGATGTCCTTGAACTGGCCGTCGTAGGCCTTCAGGATCGTGTTCTTGGTGCTCAGGTACACCGGGTAGTTGCGCTGCAGGCCGTAGGCGAACGACGCGCGGGCGAAGTCGGCGATCGACTTGTTGAAGTTGTACATGCCCATCGCCACGCCGCCCTCGGCCGGCATGTCGACGACCTGGAACTCCATCGGCTCGCCACCGTCGGCCGGGGTCCAGCTGATGGTGACCTTGCCGGCACCCGGGACCTTGAAGTTGGTCGCCTTGTACTGGTCGCCGTGGGCGTGACGGCCGATGACGATTGGCTTCGTCCAGCCCGGGACCAGCCGCGGAACGTTGGAGATGATGATCGGCTCGCGGAAGACCACGCCGCCGAGGATGTTGCGGATGGTGCCGTTGGGCGAGACCCACATCTTCTTGAGGCCGAACTCCTGCACCCGGGCCTCGTCGGGGGTGATGGTGGCGCACTTGACGCCGACACCGTGGGTCTTGATCGCGTTCGCGGCGTCGATGGTGATCTGGTCGTCGGTCGCGTCGCGGCTCTGGATGCTCAGGTCGTAGTACGCCAGGTCCACATCCAGGTACGGCAGGATCAACTTCTCCTTGATGAACTCCCAGATGATGCGGGTCATCTCGTCGCCGTCGATCTCGACGACAGTGCCCTGGACCTTGATCTTCGCCATGAGTTGCGCGACTCCTCTCGACTGCGCCCACCGCGCGGCGGCGCGCCGTCGAGCCTAGTGCGTGCTCCGACGGCGCCTCGACCCGGAGCGGCGGCGGCCGCGCGATCTTGCTGTGACCTGCGTCTGATTGGATTCCCTGCGCAGCCGCAGCTTCTGTGCACAGGGGGAATGACAGGGCATGAAGAAACCGCTCGCGATCCCGGACCGGCAGATGGACGCCTGGGTGCTGTTCGTGCACGCCCACGCGCGGCTGATGGCCCGTCTTGGCGCCGATCTAGACGCCGCCCACGAGGTGCCGCTGGGCACGTACGACGTGCTGGTGCAGCTGAGCCAGTGCGGCGGCAAGCTCCGTCTGAAGGATCTGCTGGACCGGGTCATCCTCAGCCAGCCGGGGCTGTCCCGGCGGGTGGAGCGGCTGGAGGCGGCGGGTCTCGTCGAACGCCGGCCCGACCCGAACGACGGTCGCGGGGTCGTGGTGGTGCTCACCCGCGCCGGCCGCTACGCGCTGCGGTCGGCGGCGGTGGTGCACATGGCAGGCATCGACCGGGAGTTCACCCACGACCTCACCGACGAGGAGGCCGAAGTGCTGATCCGGGTGTTCAGCCGGATGCTGCCCGCCGACGTGGACCGGGCGCAGCTCACCGCCTGACCGGACGTCCGGTCACTCGAGCAGCACCAGCCACATGACCGCCCCGCCGAGGGCGGTGCAGAACGCGACGTCGAAGCCCCGCGACCGGACGGCGAGCGGACCCAGCCGTTCGGCGGGCAGCAGCAGCCGCATGCCCGCGGTGAGCAGCAGCGCGGCCGCGAGGACGGTGGACCCGCGACGGAACCGGGACATCGCGACGAGGGTCACCGCGGCGATCAGCAGCGCACCCACGACCAGGAACGGCACGGCGTTGCGGATGCTCCGGCGGGCCATCGGTGCGGTCAACGCCCGGCGAGGTCAGACACCGGCGACCCGGCGCTCGGCCGCGGTCACCACGTTCGTCTGCAGCATCGCCCGCGTCATCGGGCCGACGCCACCCGGCATCGGGGCGATCCAGCCGGCGACCTCCCGCACGTCCGGGTGCACGTCGCCGACGAGACCGGCGTCGGTGCGGGTGATCCCGACGTCCAGCACGGCGGCGCCGGGCTTGACCATGTCCGCGGTGACGATGCCGGGCACACCGGCGGCGGCGACGACGATGTCGGCCCCGCGCACCTCGGCGGCCAGGTCGCGGGTCCCGGTGTGGCACAGCGTCACGGTGGCGTTCTCCGAACGGCGGGTGAGCAGCAGCCCGAGCGGCCGGCCGACGGTGACGCCGCGGCCGATGATGACGGCCTTCGCGCCGTCGATGGGGACGCCGTGGGCGCGCAGCAGGGCGACCGCCCCGGCCGGCGTGCACGGCAGCGGACCGGGCTCGCCGAGCACCAGCCGGCCCAGGTTGACCGGGTGCAGGCCGTCCGCGTCCTTGTCGGGGTCGATCGCCTCCAGCACCTCGCCGGCCTGCAGGTGTGCCGGCAGCGGGAGCTGGACGATGTAGCCGTCGCACGCCGGGTCGGCGTTGAGCTCGGCGATCACCTCGAGCAGGGCGGCCTGGCTGAGGTCGGCCGGCAGGTCGCGGCGGATCGAGTGCACACCGATGCCGGCGGAGTCCGCGTGCTTGCCGCGGACGTAGGCCGCCGAGCCGGGGTCGTCACCGACGATCACCGTGGCCAGCCCCGGGGTGTGCCCGGCGGCGGTCAGGGCCGCCACCCGCTTCCGCAGGTCCGCGAACATCCGTTCGCGCAACGCCTTGCCGTCGAGGAGGGTCGCAGTCACCGCCACATCCTTCCACGGCGGTCCGGCCGGTCCGGGCAGGTCGGCCGGCTACGCCCGTCGGAAGCGTCCCGGTGCGGGCGTCGGGCCGCCGGTGGGTCGGGCCCGGTACGACGTCAGGTGCAGGTGGCGGGCGCAACCCACCCCGGGATCGCGGCCGGGCAGGCCCCCGGTGGGCCGAGCGGTGATCACATGCGGCGCGGGGCCGGGCTCACGACGCCGCGCCGCCCGCCGGCCCCTCCCCGAGCGCGGCCAGGAACCCCGCCCACTCGTCCGGCGGCATGTCGTAGGTGTGCTCGACGGCCGGGAACGCGCCCGACCGGACGTCCTCGGCGTAGCGGCGCACGCCCGCGTCCATCGCCTGCTGGAGGTCCGCGTAGCGCCGGACGAACCGCGGTCCCCCGCCCGCCCGGATGCCGAGCAGGTCGTGGAAGACCAGCACCTGCCCGTCGGTGGCGGTGCCGGCTCCGATACCGATCACCGGGACCGCGAGCCGCGGCATCACCGCCCCGGTCAGCTGCCGCGGGATCGCCTCGAAGACCAGCGCGAAGCAGCCCGCGTCCTGCAGCGCCAACGCCCCGTCGAGGACCCGACACGCGGACGCCGCGGTGCGGCCCTGGGCGCGGTAGCCGCCCAGGGCCGTCGCCGTCTGGGGGGTGAGCCCGACGTGTCCCATCACCGGGACGCCGGCGTCGACCAACGCCCGCGCCCGGGACACCGGGACCCGGCCGCCGCCCTCGAGCTTGACCGCGTCGGCGCCGGCCTCCTTGAGGAAGCGCACCCCCGTCGCGACCGCCTGCTCGTCGCTGATCTCGTACGACCCGAACGGCAGGTCGACCACGAAGAGGGGCGTGCGCACCGCACGGCGGGCCGCCCGGGCCAGCACGAGCATCTCCTCGACCGTCACCGACACGGTGTCGGGGTGACCGAGGACGGTCATCGCGCCCGAGTCACCCACGAGCACCACGTCCACCCCGGCCGCCTCCGCGGCGGAGCCGCTCGGGTGGTCGTACGCGGTGACCATCACGATCGGCCGCCGCTGCCGCTTCAGATCCGCCAGCAGCGGGATGGTGACCATCGGGCGGTCCGCCCCCGGCCCCGTCGGGTGGCTGCTCACGGTGCGCTCAGCAGCACGTTGTCGATCAGCCGGACGGCTCCCAGCGGCGCCGCGACGAGCAGCAGGGCCGGCCGTTCCAGACGGTCGACCGGCAGGAAGGTGCGCTCGTCCACGACCGCGAGGTAGTCCGGCCGGATGCCGGCCGCGTCCAGGGGGGCGCCGGCGATCCGCAGCAGGGCGGCCGCGTCGCGCTCGCCGTCGGCCAGTGCGGCCGCCGCGGCGGAGAGCCCGCGGCTCAGCGCGACGGAGCGCGTCCGGTCGTCGGCGGTCAGCCGGACGTTGCGGCTGGACAGGGCCAGACCGTCGGCCTCCCGGACGGTGGTCACCGGCACCACCTCCACGTCCAGATCGAGGTCGGCGACCATCGCCTGGATGACCCGGAGCTGCTGGGCGTCCTTGCGCCCGAAGTACGCCCGGTCGGCACCGACCATGCCGAACAGCTTCGCCACGACGGTGGTGACCCCGGTGAAGTGCCCCGAGCCCCGGGTCGCGCCCTCGAACGTCTCCACCAGCGGTCCCCGCAGGGCGACCGTCGCGGTGAAGCCCGCCGGGTACACCTCGGCGACCGGCGGCACGAAGGCGACGTCCACCCCGGCCCGGCGGGCCAGCTCGAGGTCACGCTCCTCGGTGCGGGGGTAGGCGGCCAGGTCGGCGGCGTCGTCGAACTGGGCGGGGTTCACGAAGACGGTCAGCACCACGACGTCGCAGTCGGCGCGCGCCCGCCGCACCAGCTCGAGATGGCCGTCGTGCAGCGCACCCATGGTCGGCACCACCCCGACGGTGGTGTCCGGCCGGCGCCGGGCGGCGACCCGGGCGCGGAGGTCGGCGACGGTGCGGGCGACGATCATGGGGTCTCCTCCCGGGAGGCCAGCCGTTCGGTGGCGCGGACGAGTTCGTCGAACAGCGGCAGCAGGTCGGGGGTGCGGTCGGCGACGGCGGACCGGTGCGCGGCGACGGTCCCGACGTCGCCGCGGGCGACCGGTCCGGTGAGCGCGTCGGGTCCGAGCTCGGACCAGGCGGCCAGGGCCTGCCGGGCCAGCGGCAGCACCGCGGTGGGCGGCACGCCGGCGGTGGTGAGCAGCCGGGCGGCCGCCCACTGCACGGTCACCAGGAAGTTCGCCGCCATCGCCGCACCCGCGTGGTAGGCGGCGCGATCGGTCTCGTCGAGGACGAACGGACGCATCCCCGCCGTGACGGCGATGGTGGAGGCGACGGCACGCGCGCCGCGGGAACCCCCGGCGACGGCCGCCGACGCGCCGGTGAAGACGGCCCGGGCGGTGGTGGCGGTGATCAGGGGGTGTACGGAGAACCGGCGTTCGGGCGGCACGGTCGCGAGCACCGACAGCGGCAGGGCGCCGGCGCAGTGCCCGACGAACGGACCTTCCACCAGCAGTGCCGCCGCGGCGGCGATCCGGTCGTCCGGCACGCAGAGCAGCACGGCCTCCGACCCGTCCCCGGCGAAGCCGCGTGGGTGCGGTCCGGACACCGCGGCGCCGGCCGTCCGGAGGGCCACCGACATCCCGCGGCCCATGCGGCCCTGCCCGACGATCGCCAACCGTCCCGCCCACCGCGGGCCGGCGAGGAACCGCTGCGACCTCGGCCTCTCGGGCACCCACGGATCCGTCACCGGTGCATCATCGCCGGACCGACGCCGGTCGGCGGCCTGGAGTGACCACGGCCACTCGGTGCGGCGCGGCGACGCCGGAACCGTCAGTGGAAGAAGTGCCGGGTGCCGGTGAAGTACATGGTGGCGCCGGCGTCGCGGGCCGCGGCGATCGACTCGGCGTCGCGGACGGAGCCGCCCGGCTGGACGACGGCGCTGACCCCGGCGTCGAGCAGCACCTGCAGGCCGTCGGCGAACGGGAAGAACGCGTCGGACGCGGCGACCGCACCGGCGGCCCGGCCGGCGGCCCGCTCGACGGCCAGCCGCGCGGAGTCGACCCGGTTGACCTGCCCCATCCCGATGCCGACGCTGGCTGCGTCCGACGCCAGCAGGATGGCGTTGGACTTGACCGCCCGGCAGGCGCGCCACGCGAAGACGAGGTCGGCCAGCACCTGCTCGGAGACCGGCTCGCCGGCGGCCAGCGTCCAGGCCGCCGGGTCGTCGCCGGGGGCGGCGATGGTGTCGACCGACTGGACGAGCAACCCGCCGCTGATGGCCCGGCTCTCCACCGCGGTGTTCGGCCCGCCGGGGACGGCCAGCAGCCGGATGTTTTTCTTCCGGGTGAGGACGGCCAGCGCGGCGTCGTCGAAGCCCGGGGCGAGCAGCACCTCGGTGAAGATGTCGGCGACCTGCTCGGCCATCTCGGCGGTCACGGTCCGGTTGGTGGCGATGACCCCACCGAAGGCGCTCACCGGATCGCAGGCGTGGGCCTTGCGGTGCGCGGTCGCGACGTCGGCGTCGACGGCGATGCCGCAGGGGTTGGCGTGCTTGATGATCGCCACCGTCGGCCGGTCGCCGTGGTCGTGGGCGGCCCGCCAGGCGGCGTCGCTGTCGACGTAGTTGTTGTAGGACATCTCCTTGCCGTGCAGCTGCGTCGCCTGCGCCAGACCCGGTGCACCGGCGGCGTTGCGGTACAGCGCCGCCTCCTGGTGCGGGTTCTCGCCGTAGCGCAGCACCGCGTCCCGCTCCCAGGTTGCGCCGATCCACTCCGGGAAGCGGCTGCCACCGGGGGTGGCGACGACGACGTTGCCCAGCCAGCTCGCCACCTGCACGTCGTAAGCGGCCGTGTGCCGGTAGGCCTGCGCGGCCAGCGCCTGCCGCTCCGGCAGCGTGAAACCGCCGGCGGCGACGGCCTCCAGGACCGCGGGATAGGCGGCAGGATCGACCACGATCGCGACCGACGGATGGTTCTTGGCCGCCGCGCGCACCATCGCCGGACCGCCGATGTCGATCTGCTCGATCACCTCGGCCGGGGCCGCGCCGGACGCCACCGTGGCGACGAACGGGTACAGGTTCACCACGACCAGGTCGAAGGGCTCGATACCGAGCTCGCGGAGCTGGGCGACGTGCTCGGGCTTGCGGCGGTCGGCGAGCAGCCCGCCGTGGATCGACGGGTGCAGGGTCTTGACCCGGCCCTCGAAGGCCTCCGCGAAGCCGGTGACGCTCTCCACCGACGTGACCGGGATGCCCGCCTCGGACAGGGTCTTCGCCGAGTTGCCGGTCGACACGATCGACACCCCGGCGTCGGCGAGGCCGCGGCCGAGTTCGAGCAGCCCGGTCTTGTCCGAGACCGACACCAGGGCGCGGCGGAGGGGGAGGCGGTCGGTCATGAGGGGACAACCTTTCGTCCGGCGACACGCCAGCCGTGGGTGGCCAGCGACGTCACCACGGAGACCAGCAGGCCGCGTTCGGCGACCTTGATGCGTTCGTGGAGCGATGCGACGGTGTCGTCCGGAAGGACCCGGACGGCCTCCTGCGCGACGATCGGTCCGGCGTCGACACCGGCGTCGACCAGGAAGATGGTGCAGCCGGTGACGTGCACCCCGTACGCGAGGGCGTCCCGGGCGGCGTGCATGCCCGGGAACGACGGCAGCAGCGACGGGTGGGAGTTGATCATCTTCCCGTCGTGGGCGGCCAGGAACGCCGGCCCGACCAGCTTCATGAAGCCCGCACTGACGATCAGGTCGGCGTCGGCACAGGCCGCCGCCAGGGCGGCGTCCCAGTCGGCGCGGGTCGGGTGGTCGGCGAGCGCCACGGTGAACGTCGGGACGCCGGCGGCGGCGGCCCGGTCGAGGGCCTGACAGGAGTGCAGGTCCGAGCCGACGGCGGTGACGGTCCAGCTCCCGGCGGCCGGTCGGGCGTCCAGCAGGGCCTGCAGCAGGGTGCCGGTACCCGAGGCGAGTACGACGACGCGCAGCGGGGCGGTTCGGGGCACGCAGGATCCCTCGGATGACGGCGGAAAGGGCGGCTCCAGGGTAACCACTCCGCGGGCCCGTTCCCGCCGCGCTGTACGGGCACCGTCGCGGACGGTGTGACAGGGGCGGTCTGGCGGGGCGGTATCGCGCGGCGGGGTGCCGCGGCAGCGCGGCGCGGCAGCGCGGCGCAGCGCGGCGGAACGTCCCCACCCAGCCGGGGACTGCGGCGTGACCGACCCTGTCCCCGCTGGCTGGCGCACCGGGCGGGAACGAACGGTCAGGCGTCGTCGCGGGACGGGCGCCGGGTTGCGTCCGGGTCGTCGACCGGGTGCGACCCACCGCCGGACCCGACGGTGCCGACGGTCGGGTCGTCCGGTTCCGGGTCGTCGACGCCGCCGGTGGTTATGGCGCCGCCGGGCGTGGTGAGGTCGGCAGTGGTGCCGTCGGGCGCGGGGATGCCGCCGGGAGTGGTGATGCCGGCGGGAACGCCGTCGGCCCGGCCGGCCGTGGTTCCTCCACCGGTCGTGCCGCCGCCGGGCGTGCCGCTGTCGGGCGTGCCGCTGTCGGGCGTGCCGCTGTCGGGAGTGGTGAGGCTGCCGTCGGTGCCGGCGCCATCACCGGTCGTGCCGTCGGAGAAGGGAACGCCGTCGGGCCGCTCGTCCGCACCCGCGGTGGACTTCGTGGGGGTGACGGCGTCGGTGGCGGGATCGTCGTGGGCGTCGGCCGGGGCCGGTCGGTCCCCGACCGCCCGGACGTCGTCCCGCGCGTCTCCGGTCGCCGGTCGCTCCGGGGAGGCCTCGTCCGCGTCGAACGTGTCGGACCCGTCGAACGCGTCGAACCCGGTTCCGGTCGCCGCGGGGGCGTCGGCGTCCGGGACGGTGCCGTCGCCGGCGCGGTCTGCGCCGTCCCCGTCGGGCCACGTCGTCGTGTCGTCGTCCTCGGCGGGTCCGTCCGCCCCGTCCCCGTCGGTCGCGGGTGCGTCGGCCGGGTGGGCGTCGTCAGGCGCCGGATCCGGCTCGTGTCCGTTGGGGCCGACCGCCGCGCCCCGTGCGGCGGCGCCGACCCAGGCGCCGGCCACCACGAGGACGACACCGGCGAGCACCGGACCCACCTGCCATCCCACCGCGCCGATGTGCGGCCACGGTCCCCCGCTCACCCCGCCGGACCCGGCCCAGACGAGCACTCCGACGGTCACCCCGGCCACGCCGGCGGCGGTGGCCACGCCCGCCCACCGCTGCCGACGATCGGCCACCCGGCGCAGCACCGCGAGCCCGGCGACGATCCCGGCGGCGAGCGGCACCAGCAGCGTCACCAGCCCGACCGCGGACACCCCGGTGGTGCCGGGCACCGCCGCGAGCAGCGGGAACGGGGGCAGGTCGGCAGGTACGGAGCCCAGCGGCGACCAGCGGCCGGCGCCGATCCCCACCCCGACCCCGGTGACGTAGCCGACGGTGCCCAGGACGGCGTTCGGCACGTAGGCGAGCCCGGCCAGCGCCAGCCCCACCGCGTCCCCGGCACCGTCGGCCAGCGTCGAGCCGAGGTCGGAGGCGGTGCCGAAGGCCAGCGCCAGCGACACCGCGAAGACGGCGGCGGCGCCGGCGACCACGGTGAGTGCCGCGGCACCGCCGGCCACGGCGCCGGCGCTGGCCCAGGCCGGGAGCCGCCCGGCCAGCCACCCGCGCAGTGCCTCGCCGCGGCGGACCATCCCCAGCGACAACGCCGCGGCCGCGACGAGCAGGGCGCCGACGGCCGCCCCGAACACCGCCACCCCGGGCGGTGCCAGGGTCACGGCGGCGACGACGACGAGAGCGGCGTAGGTGAGGGCGCCGGCGATCACGGATGCCGCTTCGGCGGCGATCGACGGTCTCGCGACCCGACCGCGGCCGGGGCCGGCGCCGAGGAGCAGCGCGAACACCAGGGTCAGCGACAGCGGGCTGAGGGTGAGCGAGGCGCCGGCGATCCCGACGTGGCCGAAGTGGGCGAGTACGTAGGCGGCGGTGGCGGCGCGGACCGCGGGTTCGGCCCCGAGGTCCGTGCCGGGGTTGATCGCCCACAGGACGAGCCCCAGGGCGACGGTGCCGGCGAAGCCGGCGAACATCACCAGAGCCGCGCGCAGTGCCCCCTCGCCGGTGGCCACGCCGAGCTCGGTGAGGTCCCGGGACGGCGGTGCCGCGGTGACGGTCCCGGCCGGGTGGGCGACGGAGTCGGGCCTCAGGTCGGGCGCAGCATCGGGCGCGGTGTCGGGCGTCCGTCGTCCGACGGCCGACTCGGCCGGTCGGGACGCGGTGGTGCGGGGGGTACGGGCGCCGGGGCCCTGCGGGCGTCGTCCGGTGCGGGCGCGGGAGTCGCGCCGACGGCGTGCGGATGCGCCGCGGTCGTCCTCCCTCACGCCACCACCCTCACACAGTCGGTCCGGGCGGACGGGCCCGGCGCGCCGCCACCCGGGGGTGATGCGTGCCGGACCCCGCCCGCCGCGGGATCACTCGGCGCGCGGGATGGGCCGGTAGCGGTCGTTCTGCTCGGCGGGTGGCTGTCCGGTCCCGTTCAGGGTGTCCTCGGCGAAACCGGCGTCCCAGCCCTCGTGCCGGGCGGAGTCCAGCTTGGGCGGCGCGTACTGCGGGCGCTGCTCGGGCGTCTCGTACCGGACCACGTCCTCGCGCTCCGTCTCGTCGGGGTCGTCGGCGGCGGCCTCGCTGTACGTCGGTTCCCATTCGAAGTCCGACGCTCCGTACCCGGTGCGCTCGTACTCGACCGTCGGGGCCGGGTCCGGTCGCAGCGCGCGCTCCGCCTCCCCCGGCTCGGCCGGGGCGGGCTCGGGGATCCACGGCGGCGGCGGCACGGCCTTCGGCGTCTCGGTCAGGCCGGTCTGCACCTGGCGTCCGGACTGCGGATCGAAGAACGACGGGGACCCGGCCGCCGGCCCGTCCGCCGTTGCCTCGCGGGCGTCGACGCCGAACCGGGCGGTCGGGCTGTACTGGTCGTAGGGGGCGATACCACCTGCGGCCGGATGGGCCGGGGAGTATCCGGCCGGTCCCGCGGACGACGGGTGCGGGGTCTCGCCGCCGGGCTGCGGGGTGTACGCGGTCCAGCCGCCCGCCGAACCCGGCAGCGGCGAGGATCCGGACGGCTGCCGGTAGTCCTGGTACCGCTCGGCCGAGGCGGGCTGACCTGCACCCGGACCGCTCCGGTCGCCCGCACCCCACGACGGTGGCCCGGCCGGGGCCGGTCGTGGCGGCTGCTGCGGACCCCAGGACCCGGCAGCGGCAGGCTGACTCTGCTGACCCTGCTGACCCGGCTCACCCTGCTGACCGAACTGACCAGGCTGTCCCTGCTGACCAGGCTGCCCCTGCTGACTCTGCTCACCGGGCCGGCCCTGCCGCCCGGGGAAACCCGGGCCGCCGTCGGCCGGCCCACCCGCGGCCGAACCGCCAGCGGCGTCGGGGACCGCGCCGGACGCGCGACGGGCCAGCTGCGGCGACTGGGTGAGCAACAGCCCACCGAGGGCGGCCACCAGCTGCAGCAGCCCGAACAGCACCACGAGCACGAGACCGGCGGACACCCCGGACTCGACCGAGCGGTCACCGGCCGCGAGCACGAACCCCAGTCCGGCGTCGGCGCCCTCGCGGGACACCAGGTAGAACAGTCCCCCCACGCCGCCCATGACGGCGGTGGCGGCGCTGACCGCCCACAGGGTCGGGACGGAGACGCCCTTCAGCCGGGTGGCCGCGGCGGCCAGCCCACTGACGACGAGCAGCGCGGGGATCCAGCCGGCGACCGCGTACACCGATCCGAGCGGAACGGACTCGTCGCCCGTGCGGGTCAGCTCCGCCGCCCGGAGGAAGCCGAAGACGGCGTTGAGCAGCGCCAGCGCACACACCGTGAGCACGGCGAGCACCGGCAACGACGGCAGCCCCGCGCGCGGCGCGCGCGGGCGTCCCCCCGGGGTCGGCGATCCGGGCTGCGGTTGACCGGACGGGGCGTATCCGAACTGCTGACCGCCCTGGGGCGTCCCGGACGGGGAGTACGGCTGCTGAGGCGGACCGAACCCGCCCTGCGGTGACGCGCCGTACCGCGGGCCGCCGTACTGCTGACCGCCGTGCTGCGGGCCGCCCGGCTGCGGGTTGTTCCGGGGGGCATCGGCCTGCGGACCACCGCCCTGCGGATGGTTCACCGGGTGGCCCTGTGGCGGACCGGAGGCGTGGGGGTCGGGGTACCCGGGCGGCGTTGGGTTCACGATGCTGCTCCTGTCGAGTTCGTCGTCCAACCCTACGACGCGCCGCCCGGGGCACCCGCAGGGCACGCGGGCACGCGGGACCCGACCCCGGAGACGCCGCTGGGCACCGCCCGGCGGGTGCCGGACGATGCCCAGAGAGGTGCGTGCGGTGCGGACGCGAGGACTAGGCGATGACCTCGCGCAGCAGCCGCGCGGTCTCCGACGGGGTCTTGCCGACCCGGACGCCGACGGCCTCGAGGGCCTCCTGCTTGGCGGCGGCGGTGCCGGCGGAGCCGGACACGATGGCGCCCGCATGGCCCATCGTCTTGCCCTCGGGGGCGGTGAAGCCCGCGACGTAGCCGACGACCGGCTTGCTCACGTTGTCCTTGATGTAGGCCGCGGCCCGCTCCTCGGCGTCGCCGCCGATCTCACCGATCATCACGATCGCGTCGGTCTCGGGATCGTTCTGGAACGCCTCGAGCGCGTCGATGTGGGTGGTGCCGATGACCGGGTCACCGCCGATGCCGATGGCGCTGGAGAAGCCGAGATCGCGCAGCTCGTGCATCATCTGGTAGGTCAGCGTGCCCGACTTGGAGACCAGGCCGATGCGGCCGGGGCCGGTGATCGTGGCCGGGATGATGCCGGCGTTGGACTTGCCGGGGCTGATGATGCCGGGGCAGTTCGGCCCGATGATGCGGGTCTTGTTGCCCGTGCTCACCGCGTGCGCCCAGACCACGGCCGAGTCGTGCACCGGGATGCCCTCGGTGATGATCACCGCGAGCTCGATGCCGGAGTCGATGGCCTCCAGGGCCGCGTCCTTGGCGAACGGCGGCGGCACGAACAGCACGGTGACGTTGGCACCGGTCTCGTTGATCGCCTCGGAGACGGTGCCGAAGACCGGCTGGTCGCCGGAGTCGAAGGAGGCCTTGGTGCCGGCCTTGCGGGCGTTGACGCCACCGACCACGGTCGCGCCGGAGGCGAGCATGCGGGCGGTGTGCTTCATGCCCTCGCCGCCGGTCATGCCCTGGACGATGATCCGGGAGTTCTCGTCGAGAAAGATTGCCATGGTTGTCTGCTCCTGATCAGGCTGCGGCGTGCGCGAGTTCGGCGGCCTTGTCGGCGGCCTCGTCCATGGTGGCCACGACGGTCACCATGGGGTGGGCGGCCTCGGCGAGGATCCGCAGGCCCTCCTCGACGTTGTTGCCGTCGAGACGGACGACCAGCGGCTTGCTGGCCTCGTCGCCGAGGATCTCCAGCGCCTGGACGATGCCGTTGGCCACCGCGTCACAGGCGGTGATGCCACCGAAGACGTTGACGAAGACGCTCTTCACGTCGGTGTCGGACAGGATGATGTCCAGCCCGTTCGCCATCACGGTCGCGCTGGCGCCGCCGCCGATGTCCAGGAAGTTGGCGGGCTTGACACCGCCGTGGGCCTCGCCGGCGTAGGCGACGACGTCCAGGGTGGACATGACCAGGCCCGCGCCGTTGCCGATGATGCCGACCTGGCCGTCGAGCTTGACGTAGTTGAGGTTCTTCTCCTTGGCGCGCGCCTCGAGCGGGTTCTGCGCCGCGGTGTCGGCGAAGGCGGCGTGCTCGGGGTGGCGGAATTCGGCGTTCTCGTCCAGCGAGACCTTGCCGTCCAGCGCCAGCACCTTGCCGTCCGGGTCCTTGACCAGGGGGTTGACCTCGACGAGGGTGGCGTCCTCGGCGACGAAGACCTCCCACAGCTGGACGAGGATGTCGATGACCTGATCGCGCACCTCGGCCGGGAACCGGCCGGCGTCGGCGATCTCGGCCGCCTTGGCGCGGTCGACCCCGGTGACGGCGTCGACGGGGACCTTGGCCAGCGCCTCGGGGCGCTCGACGGCGAGCTGCTCGATCTCCATGCCGCCGTCCTTGCTGGCCATGGCCAGGAACGTGCGGTTGGACCGGTCGAGCAGGTAGGAGACGTAGTACTCCTCGGCGATGTCGCTGGCCGTGGTGATCAGCACCTGCCGGGTGACGTGACCCTTGATGTCCAGGCCCAGGATGGCCTCGGCCTTCTCCCGAGCGTCGGCCGGGGTGGCGGCGAACTTCACGCCGCCGGCCTTGCCACGGCCGCCGATCTTGACCTGGGACTTGACCATGACGGCGGTGCCCAGCTCGGTCGCGGCCGCCTCGGCTGCCTCCGCATCCGTGACGACGACGCCCGGGTTGCCGGGTACGCCGTGCTTCGTGAACAGTTCCTTCGCCTGGTACTCGTAAAGATCCACCTGCTGGCCTCCGGGAATCCGCTGGCGGGTTCCTCCCGCTCCAGCTCGACGGGCCCACCGCTGCCCGTTCCCAGGCGCGCCGTGGACCTGAGGAATCACCCTAGCCACGTGTCCTCGGGGGATGCACACCGAGGAAGCTGCGCGTGACGAACGACTCAGCGACGCTGGTCAGGCCCGCTTTCCGCGCGGCGCGCCGACCGGCCGGCGGGCACCGTCACGCCTGGTCGACCCACCGGCCGGTGCGGTCGCCGGCTCCGGCCGCAGCGCGAGCAACGCCGCCGCGGCCAGGGCCGCGGCCGCCAGCACCGCGGTCAGGACGAGCCCCGCCCGGAGCTCGAAGCGGACCTGGTGGGCCACCGCCGGAGTGACCACGACCCGGGTGAGTGCGACGGCGGCGACGGCGACCAGCAGGGTGGCCGTGGTCAGCCGGGACCGGCTCAGGCAGGCGGCCCACAGACCGGCCGCGAGTCCCAGCGCCAGCAGCCAGGCGGCGTAGACGTCGACCCGTGACCCGGCGACGAACAGCGCCGCCGACGGCCGGTTGTTGGCCTCGAAGACCGGCACCGCGAACGCGACGGCGATCAGCGCGGTCAGGCCGGCACCGACACCGGTCCGCAGCCGGCGGGCGGCGTCGGACCGGTCGGGCGGGTCCAGGTCGGTGGCGGAGTCGCGGTCGGCGAGCCGTCCGTCCAGGACCGCGGCGACGACGGCCGCGACGAGGGCGAGCCCGGCGGCGGCCATCCCCCACCAGGTGCCGGCGGCGCGGGTGACGCCTCCGGAGGTGAAGACGGCCGAGCTGACCCAGATCGACGACGAGCTGAACTCCAGGGTGATCAGCACCGCGGCGACCGGAGGCAGCCAGCCCAGCCGCAGCGCCCGGCGGGCGGGTGCCGCGGTGGGCGGCACCAGGGCCAGGACTCCGATGAGGGCCAGCAGGACCGCCGCCGGCAGGAAGGCGGCTCCGGCGGCGTCGAAGGAGGCCGGCCGGTCACCGATCAGCGTCGTGGCCTGTGGCTCGCGGTACGCGAGCAGCGCAGCCCCCGCCGCGAGCAGCGCGAGCACCGCCACGGCCACCGGCCCGACCCGTAGTGCCGTCGTCAGCGGACCGGGCCCGGTGTCCGGGGCGGCGGCGGGCGCCGTGGGGAGTTCGGCGGTCGCACCACTGCCGCGCACCAGCAGCCCGGCCAGCGCCACCAGGACCGCACCGACCAGGCCCAGCCAGGCGGCGCCGGACGGGACCGTGTCGCCGCCGGCGAGGAGGGCGATCAGTGGTGCGACGGCCGCGGCGGCGCCCGCCCCCAGGAACACCCCGCGCGCCGACCGCGGCGACAGCGCGGGCGCGACCACCGCGACCAGACACAGGACGAGACCGCCGGCCACCGCCCCGGCGGCGCCGAACAGCCCGATGTCGGCCAGGCCGAGCGGCCGCACCAGCGGCACCGGGATGTCGTAGAGCACGCCGAACGACGCGGTGATCACCAGCGCCACGCCGAGCAGTCCCACGAACGTCGCGGGAGTCGCCCGGAAGGGCCGGGGCCGGTCGCGGACGTCCGCGGTCGCCGGGGCGGTCGGGTCGGGCGACTCGAACCCGTCGAACACCTGCCGCGCGGCCAGCGCGGCGGCCACCACGGCCAGCACGTCCGCGGCGACCGGCAGCACCGCACCCCACGACGGGCTGAGCGGGAAGGCGCTGACGGACTCCACACCCAGCAGCTCGGGACGCAGCACGGTGTCCGGGGCGAACAGCAGGCCCAAATCGGCGAGCAGCCGGCCGACCGCGATCGCGCCGGCTCCGGCGAGCACCCCGAGGGTGCCGTCGGTGCAGATCCGGGTCATGACCAGCGCGACCACCAGCGGCAGGGCGATCAGCCAGCCGGTGCCGACGGCGGGGGCCGCGGACGACCCGTCGGCGGTGCTGACCACCGGCACCAGCAGGGTCAGCAGGGACAGCACCACCGACGCCACCAGCGCCGCCATCGGCGGCAGCCACCGGGCCCGGCCGCCGGACATCGAGCGGTCAGTCATGGCGTCGACCCTAGTGGCGTGCACCGTTCCCACCGGTGCGTCGCGGAGCCGTCGGCGCAGCGCGCGACCGGCGGCCGCTAGCCTCCGCGCGTGGACAGCCCCCGTCGCCGCGCGCTCGGTGCCGCCGTCACGGTGCAGGTCAGCCGCTTCCTGGTGCTGTACGCCACCGTTCTGCTGGCGCCGCTGGTGGGGATCTCCGGATGGTTCGTGGGGCTGGCGGCCAACGTCACCTGCACGGTGTTCGCGGTCGTGCTCGTCACCCGGTACCGGCTGTGGCACCGGATCGGCTGGTCGTGGCGGCCGCGCGGGCGGCGGTCGTTGCCGTGGCTGGCGCCGTTCCTCGTCGAGGCCCTGCTGTGGACGCTGCCGGCCGGTCTCGTCGACCGGCCGCCCGGGTACGGGTGGTGGTCGCTGAGCCTGCTCCTGGTGGGGGTGAACGAGGAGCTGACGAGCCGGGGCGTCGTGCTGAGCCGGCTGGAGCGGGCGTTCCCGCCGGGCGTGGCCGTGGCGGTCACCGCCGCACTGTTCGGCCTGCAGCATCTGTCCGCCTTCGCCACCACCTCCCGCGGCGGCGTCGACATCCTCGGCAACGTGCTCGCCTCGGCCTGTTTCGGGGTGGCCCTGGGCGCCTACCAGTCGCGCTTCCGGTGGATCGTGCCGCTGATCGCGGCCCACGCCGTCCTCGACCTCACCCCGACCCTGGGGGCGTGGTCGTTCGGCGACCTCGCCGTCGCCGCCATCTCGGTCGCCTACCTCGCGGTGGGGGTGGCGATCCTGCGCGGACGGGCGCCGTCCTGACCGCACGGCCACCGCACGGGCGGCCGTTACGCTGGCGGGCGACCTGTCCCACCCACGATCGGAACCACGAGTGACCGGCCCGCTGGCGTACGCGCTGATGGTGGCCGGGCTGCTGCTGGCGGCGTGGACCGGGCTGTGGGCCCACCGGCGCAGGCCCGTGAACGCCGGGCAGATCATCGGTGCGCTGGTGCTCGAGGCAGGCCTGCTGGTGCAGTCGGTCATCGGCATCGTGCGGCTCGCCGGGGACGCGACCGTGGCCGAGCCCGTGACCTTCGTCGCCTACGCGATCGGGGTGCTGGCGCCGCTGCCGCTGGGCGTCTACCTGGCGCGCATCGAACGGACCCGCTGGGGATCGGTGTCGTTGTGCTTCACCGCGGTGGTCGTCGCCGTGATGGGTCTGCGGTTGCTGCAGTTGTGGCGGATGGGAGTGCCCGTTGTCTGAGTCGGAGTCCCGGCCGGTGTCCGGCGGACCGCCGGAGGGCGCCGAGCGGACCGGCCCCCGGCGCGCCCTGGTCGCCGTGTACGCCACCTTCGCCCTGGCGGCGACGGCCCGTGCCGCGGTCCAGCTGGGTACCCAGTTCGACCGGGCCCCGCTCGCCTACCTGCTCTCGGCCTTCTCCGGACTCGTCTACATCGCCGCCACCGTCGGGCTCGTCTCCCACCGCCCGTGGTCACGGCCCCTGGCGTGGGCCGCGTGCAGCGTCGAGCTGGCCGGGGTGCTGGTCGTCGGGGTGCTGTCGATCCTGGACGCCGAGGCGTTCCCCCGGGACACCGTCTGGTCGAAGTTCGGCAGCGGCTACGTCTTCATCCCCCTGATCCTGCCGATCGTGGGCCTGTACTACCTGCACCGCACCCGGCCGGCCGCCGCCGTACCCGCCTGACGCGGACCTCCCGCCACGGTCCCGGGACGACCCGGGATCGGTCACGGACCCGGTGACCGCGCCGGCAGGTCGAGAGGGCCGACGCCGCCGGACAGACCGGACAGCTTGTCGGGGTTGGCCACCAGCAACAGCTGCCGGATCAGCCCGTCGGCGACCACGAGCTGGAACACCCCGTACAGCGCTGCACCGGTGGTGATCCGCCACGCCGGCGCCCCGTTGACCTGGACGACCTCCAGAACGGTGTCCGGGTCGGCCTTGCCGGCGATCCCGACCATGAAACGGGCCACGTTCCACGGGCCCACCACCGGATTGCGGGCGGCCTGTCGTTTGCCGCCACCGTCGGACAGCAGCACGACCTCCGGCGCCATCAGGTCCATCAGCCCCTGCACGTCGCCGGTGTGCAGCGACTGCTGGAAACCCGTCATGACCTGCCGCACGACCTGCGGGTCGGTGTCGAAGCGGGGGCGGCGTGCCTGCACGTGTGCGCGCGCCCGGTGCGCGATCTGGCGCACCGCGGCGGGGCTCTTGTCCACCGCCGCGGCGATCTCGTCGTAGTCGTAGCCGAACACCTCGCGCAGCACGAACACCGCCCGCTCGGGCGGTGCGAGCGACTCCAGCACCACCAGCAGCGCCATCGACACCGACTCGGCGAGCACCACGTCGTCGAGCACGTCGGGCACGGTGAGCAGCGGCTCCGGCAGCCACGGGCCGATGTAGTCCTCCCGGCGGCGGGCCGTGGTCCGCATCCGGTTCAGCGCCAGCCGGGTGGTGATCCGCACGAGGTAGGCGCGGGGATGCACGATCTCGTCGGCTCCGGTCGCACCGGCGTCGGCGTGCGCGGCCGACCACCGCACCCACACCTCCTGCACGACGTCCTCGGCGTCCGCGGCGGAGCCGAGCATCTCGTAGGCGACCGTGAACAGCAGCGACCGGTGTTCGGTGAACCGGCGTTCGGCGGCGCTCATCCGGTCAGTGTCCGGGCAGTCGACAGGCCGCCGAGAATCCCTGCGCGACCAGGCCGAGGGCCGCGTTCATCCGTGACCGCTGGTTCTCCAGGGCGACGACGGCGGTCAGCTCGATCGTCGCGGCGTCACCGAGCTCGGCCCGCAGGGCGGCCACCATCGCGTCGGTGACGGCCGGCGGCGTCGCCGTCATGGCCTCGGCGAACTCGATGACGGCGCGTTCGACGGGGCTGTAGAGGGGGCTGTCCCGCCACTGCCGGACGTGCTGCAGCTTCGCCAGGTCCAGCCCGTCCTTCTCGGCCAGGAACCAGCCGAAGTCCACGCACCAGCTGCAGCCGATCTCCACGGCCGCGGTCAGCGTGGCCAGCGTCTTCAGCTGTGGATCCAGCGCCTTCCACGACGCGACCCGGCGTTCGAAGCCGAGGATGCCGAACAGCACCCGGCGGTTGCGGGCCAGGGCCCAGCCGTTGTCGGGGATGTCGCCGTACATCCGGCGGCCGATCCGGCCGGCCAGCGACCACAACCGGCCGGGCGGCGGGGTGATGGGTACCCGCGCGAGCTGCTGCCGGGCGACGTACTCGGTGGCGGCGGCGGGGTGGACGAGCGTGTCGGTCATGGCGTGCTCCTGGACGATCGGCCGGGACCGTTCCCGGCTCGACCACTCCGACACCGCCCGCCGGCCCCGTGTGACACCGACTCAGAGTTTGGTCATCGGGACGCCGCCGATGAGCATCAACCGCACCGTGCCGGCGGCGCCGAAATCGATGGTCGCCGTCGCCCGCACCCCGCTGCCGTCGGAGGCGACGACCTTGCCGAGCCCGTACTTGTCGTGCGAGACGCGGTCACCCACGGCCAGCACCAGGGCCGGCTTGTTCTGCCAGCCCTTGAACCCGGTGCTGCGCATGCCGCCGGCGGCGATCCGGGTCTGCGCCGATTCGCTGGAGGCGTTCTGGTAGCGGCCGCCTCTGTCGCCACGGTCACCGAACCGGCCGGCACTGACCGGTGCCGAGCGGGTCCAGTCGGTCTCCTGCGCCTCCACGAGCCGGCGCCAGTCCATCAGCTCCGGCGGGATGTCGTCGAGGAAGCGCGACGGCGGGTTGGCCCCGGGCTGTCCCCAGTTCGACCGCATCGCCGCGCGCGAGACGTACAGCCGCTGCTGGGAGCGGGTGATGCCGACGTAGGCGAGCCGGCGCTCCTCGGCCAGCTCCTTCTCGTCGGTCAGCGCCCGCATGTGCGGGAACAGGCCGTCCTCCCAACCGGTCAGGAAGACGACCGGGAACTCCAGCCCCTTGGCGGTGTGCAGCGTCATGAGCGTGACGACACCGGCGTCGGAGTCCGGGATCTGGTCCGCGTCGGCGACCAGCGACAGCTGCTCGAGGACGGCGGAGAGCAGCTCGATGCCCGGTGCGTACTCGTCCTCCCCCTGCTGCAGCAGCTCGGCCCGCTCCCGCAGCACGGTGACCAGCTGCTCGAGGTTCTCCACCCGGGGGGCGTCCTGCGGATCGGCGCTGTTCTCCAGCTCGGCCAGGTATCCGCTGCGCTCCAGCACCGTCGACAGCAGGTCGGCGGGCTCCATGCCGTCGGCGAGGAGCTCGCGCAGTCCGGCGATGAGCGTGTTGAACGACTCGATGGCGTTGACCGATCGCGCCACCAGGAACGGGATCTCCCGGACCCGGGTCATCGCCTCGGCGAACGGGATCCGCTCGTTGGCCGCGAACACCGCGATGGACGCCTCGGCGCGGTCACCGATGCCGCGCTTGGGCACGTTCATGATCCGGCGCAGCGACACCTCGTCGGCCGGGTTGGCCAGCGCGCGGAGGTAGGCCAGCGCGTCCTTGACCTCGCGACGCTCGTAGAAGCGCACCCCGCCGACGATCTTGTAGGGCATCCCGAGCCGCACGAAGATGTCCTCGAAGGCGCGGGACGAGGAGTTCGTCCGGTAGAAGACGGCGACGTCGCCGAAGCGGATCTCCCCCGCGTCGACCAGCCGGTCGATCTCGCCACAGACGAACGACGCCTCGTCGTACTCGTTGTCGGCGACGTAGCCGACGATGGGTTCGCCGCTGCCGGACGCCGTCCACAGGCTCTTGGCCCGGCGCCCCGGATTACGGGCGATGACCGCGTTCGCCGCCGAGAGGATGTTCTGCGTCGAGCGGTAGTTCTGCTCCAGCAGGATCGTCCGGGCGTCCGGGTAGTCCCGCTCGAACTCGACGATGTTGCGGATGGTGGCGCCACGGAAGGCGTAGATCGACTGGTCGGCGTCACCCACCACCACCAGCTCGGCGGGCGCGACGGCCTTCGGATCGTCGGGGTCGGCGGTGCCGACCAACTCCTTGACCAGCATGTACTGCGCGTGGTTGGTGTCCTGGTACTCGTCGACCAGGACGTGCCGGAAGCGACGGCGGTAGTGCTCGGCGACGGCGGGGAACGCCTGCAGCAGCGCGACGGTCTCCATGATGAGGTCGTCGAAGTCCAGCGCCGAGGCGCCCTTGAGGCGGGCCTGGTAGCGGGCGTAGACGTCGGCGACGGTGCGCTCGATGTCGTTGTCGGCGCGGTCGGCGGCGGTCGCCGGGTCGATCAGCTCGTTCTTGAGGTTGGAGATCTGCGCGGCGATGCTCTTCGGCGCGAACTTCTTCGGATCGAGCTCAAGATCGTTGGCCACCAGCGCGACCAGCCGCTGGGAGTCGGCCGAGTCGTAGATGGTGAAGCTGGACCTGTAGCCGAGCTGGGTGGCCTCGTTGCGCAGGATCCGCACGCACATCGAGTGGAAGGTGCTGACCCACATCGCCCGCGACCGCGCACCGACCAGATCGCCGACCCTCTCCCGCATCTCGGCGGCGGCCTTGTTGGTGAAGGTGATGGCGAGGATCTCGCCGGGGGTGGCACCGCCCGCGGCCAGCAGGTAGGCGATCCGGCGGGTGAGGACGCGGGTCTTGCCGGAGCCGGCGCCGGCCACGATCAGCAGCGGGGCCCCGCGGTGCTGCACGGCGTCCCGCTGGCGGTCGTTGAGGTCCTCCAGCAGCGACGCGGCGCGCGCCCGGCGGGCCATCGAGGCGTCGTCGGCGGCACGCTGCTCGGCCGTCGGGACGACGTCGACCGCGGGTGCGGCGAACAACCCGTCCTCGACCGGCACAGCGCGGGGGGACACGGAACGGGGGTACGCGGCGGACTGCTGAGTCATATCGGGAACCACGCTACCGCCGCGCACCGACAGCGACCCCCGCCGCGGGACACGGCCGGGCGCGTCGCTCAGTTGATCACCGCGGCGGTGGCCAGGAACGCGACGTAGATGCCGCCGGCGATGAGCAGCGTGCCCGAGGTGAGCCTGCGCAGCCGGCCGAGAGTGACCAGCACGACGATGGACAACAGGGTGACGGCTCCGGCGATGATCAGCGTGGTGTCGAACAGCCACGGGGTGAAACCGATGCCCAGCGCCGAGGGGATGGTCGCCTGGATCATCATCGAGCCGCTGACGTTGCCGATGGCCAGCTCGGTCTTGCCCTGCCGGACCCAGATCACCGCGTTGAGCACCTCGGGGAGCTCGGTCGCCACCGGGGCCAGCAGCAGCGCGACGACGGCCGGAGCCAGGCCGAGCGCGGGTCCGATCCGCTCCAGCTGGCCGACGAACACCTCGGACGCGACGAAGATGACGGCCAGCGTGCCGAGGGTCTGGACGGCGATCGCCCAAGTCGCGGGCCTGCCGGCGCGGGGTTGCAGCTTCAGCGGCTCGAGGTCGTCGTCGGAGTGACCGCCGTCGGCGCCGGCGCTGCGCAGCTCGCGGACGGCGTAGACCACGTACGCGGCGAGGAAGCCGATGGCCAGCCACGGCTTCCAGTTGAACGCGATCAGACCGAGGCCGAGCTTGGCCAGGAAGATGACCAGGAACCAGCGCTGGTCGGAGATGAGGTCGGTGCGGTTGGGCAGCCGCGTGGCCAGCGACTTGGTGGTGACGGCGAGGACGACGCCGATGGTGGCGTAGGCGATGGTCGACAGCGCCAACGGGCCGCCCATCGCGGCCCCGACGCCGATCTCCTTGCGCTCGGGCGAGTCGCCGAACACGACGGCGACGAAGGTGACGACACTCTCCGGCAGTGCGGTACCGATGGCGGCGAGCACGGTGCCGACCGCGACGGTGCCCACGTTGAGCCGGGCACCCAGCCACTCGACCGCGTTGACGAACCATTCGCACGCCAGGTAGATCGCCACCGCCGAGGCGAGCAGCAGCAGGACAGTGAGGAACAACGGAACTCCGAGCGGTGGGTCGAACGCCCGGATCACGTCACGGGCAGCGGAAAGCCCACCCACGCTGGCCGGCCGCATCCGACGCTAACCGCAGGATCGCCGTTTCTGAATCGATTCGGCCCCCCGAATCCGACGTGGAAGGCCCCCCGAACGACACCCCGCCCCGGTGCCGGTCCCCCTCCGCGCCTCCCACCCCGCACACGCCGAACGACACCGCCGCTCTGAACGACACCGCCCGCCCCGGACGGCTCCCTACGCCCCCACGGTCCCGATCCGGAGCACCGCCGTCCGCTCCCTCCCCAGCCGACGAGCGCGACACATCCCCCGAGCGGCCCGGACGGCCACCGAACGGTGCTGCTTCCCTCCGTCGCCGCGAGATGGCTGTTCACGTCACTCGGCAACCACCCGGTTTCGCACCGCCCCGAACGACACCGCCCGCCCCGGACGGCTCCCCCACGCCCCGCGGTCCCGATCCGGAGCACCGCCGTCCGCTCCCTCGCAAGGCGACGACCGCGGCACATCCCCGAGAGGCCCGGACGGCCACCGAACGGTGCTGCTTCTCTTTGTCGCCGCGAGGTGGCCGTCCAGGCCACTCGGGGACCACCGACTTCCGCAACCGACTACACCGCGTGCACCGCCAACCACTCCACGACCGGCCCCACCTTCCGCAACCGCGCCCCAATCTCGTCCACCGCATCCGGTGTGCACAGCCAGTCCGGCGCCCCGAGATCGGCGCCGGCCGTCATGGACCGGTACTTCAACAGCTCCGCCCGCGGATGGTCCTTCGCGAACCCCGAGGGCACCCGCGTCATCAGGTCGCCGTTCACGTCGAATCCGGCGCGCCGGACCGTGGCGACGGCCTTCTCCAGCGCCGGACCGTGACGCTCGTCGTCGACGGCGCGCCGGAACCCGGCCAACTGCTCTGGGCTCAGTTGCCACCGGCCGCCGCCCAGGAGCAGGCCGGCCGCGGAGATCTGCAGGTAGCGGTCGGTCTCGCCGAACCAGGCCCCCTGGTGGGTCTTGTAGGGCGTCTTGTCCTTGGCGAACCGCACGTCCCGGTAGGGCCGGAACAGCTTGGCCGGGCCGAACTCCGGTTCCAGCGCGGCGGTCAGCGCCAGCATCGGCGCCTTGACCGACTCGTCGTACACGGCCTTGTGGGCGGTCCAGAACGCCTTGGAGTTGTCGGCCTCGAGCTCCTCGTAGAAGTCGAGGGCGGCGAACGGAATACCGGCGGTGCTCAAGGGATCTCCCGGTCTCGGGGTGGGCGCAGGACGGTGGCCCGGCGCAGCGCGGCCGGACCCGGAGCCGCCGCCCCGTCGTGGACCGACCAGCGGTCCCAGTCGGCGGTGAACGGGAACGCTCCCGGTCCGGCGGCGGCCAGCGCCTGCCGGCCGGCGTCACGGACGCGGGCGGCGTGCTCCGCCGTCACGGTACCCACCGCTTCGCACCAGGCGAGCTCGTCCGCGTCCTTCCAGTGGGGCCGACCGTCGCCGTCCAGCACGAGGTCCAGGACCCAGTCGCGGGTGTCGAAGCCCAGGCGCGTCCGCCGCCAGGGCTCTTCGAGGTTGACGTAGCAACCAGGACGCCAGCCACCGGCGTCCCACCACCGCCACACCGACCACGGGTCGCCCCGGCGGTGCACCCGCAGCACCCCGGTGCCCGACCACGGCGACTCCCGGTGGCCGCCGTCCCAGCCGTCGGGGTACATGTTGCGGCCCTGCGGTCCGCCGCGGCGGCCGGTACGGGTGACGAGGGTGCTGCCGGCCGGCTGGTAGAGGGCCGCGTACGACGCCTCGTCGGCGATGACCACCGACGGGATGGCCGCCCCGACGTGGTCGTCGAACACCGACCGCAGGACGACGGCCGACCCGGCCGGCCAGACCGGCGGGTGTTCGGTCGCCGACGCCGGATGCGAGCCGCCTGCGGGCCCGTTGAGGTGCACCGTGGTCGCTTCCTTCCGGGTGGGCGTCAGTGTCGTGCCTCCGTGCGGGGGCCGCGACCGGCACAGCGGCGCCGGCGGCACCGGCCGGTGGACTCCTCCCGCGAAGCACCCGGACGTTCGGATCATCCCGCCGCGGAGGGCAGGTCGACCGCACCGCACCGGCCCGCCGAGGCTACGCCGCTGGACGACGCGCCTCCGGGTGTGCCATGCTCCAGCCATGTCAGCGCGCCAGTTTTACTACGGGTACCGGCCTCCGGTGCCCGTGAGCGGCTGATCCAGCTCCCACGACGCGCCCCGAGGTCCACCGGACCCGGGGCGTTTTTCGTGCCTGGACCCGGCTGGGCCCGGGGCAGAATGAGGTTCCCATGCTCAGCACCAGGGTCCGGAAGGCCGACATGACCGAAGACCGGATGCAGCTCCCCCACGTCGCCGTCCCGCAGTCCGAGGACGAGATCGCCGCGCTCCGGCTGGAGATCGACTCGATCGACGCCGAGCTCGTGCGTCTCATCAAGCAGCGCACCGCCATCTCCCACGCCATCGGCGCCGCCCGGATGAAGCTCGGCGGCCCCCGGGTGGTGCACAGCCGCGAGATGAAGATCCTGGACCGTTTCCGCGACCTGGGTCAGCCGGGCGTGGACCTCGCGTTGATGCTGCTGGACCTGGGCCGCGGCAAGCTCGGCCGGTCGCGCTCGTCCTGACCGGTCGTCAGACCAGCCGGCGGTCGGTCGCCCAGCGCGAGAGCTCGTAGCGGTTGCTCATCTGCGTCTTGCGCAACACCGACGAGACGTGGGTCTCGACGGTCTTGATCGAGATGAACAGCTGCGACGCGATCTCCTTGTAGGCGTAGCCGCGGGCCAGCAGCCGCAGCACCTCGCGCTCGCGGGGCGACAGCATGTCCAGTTCCGGGTCCACCAGCGGTGCCGCCCCGGCACGGTCGGAGAACGCGTCCAACACGAAGCCGGCCAGCCGCGGCGAGAACACCGCGTCACCGCCGGAGACCCGGACCACGGCGTCGGCGAGCTCCGTCGCCGAGATGGTCTTGGTGACGTAGCCGCGGGCCCCGGCGCGGATCACGTTGATGACGTCCTCGGCGGCATCGGACACCGACAGCGCCAGGAACACCGCCTCCGGGTAGCGCGCGTGCACCTGCTCCAGCACGGCGCGGCCACCGCCGTCGGGCATGTGCACGTCCAGCAGCACCACGTCGGGTCGCTCGGCGCTGATCCGCACGACGGCCTCGGCGACGGTGCCGGCCTCCCCCACGACGGCGATGCGGTCGTCGGCCAGTCCGGCGAGTTCGGCCTTGACCCCGGCGCGGAACAGAGCGTGGTCGTCGACGAGGAAGACGGTGACGGGAGTGCTCATCGCGGGAGGACCTGCCTGGGTTCGGGGCCGGCGCCGGACGGCGCCACGGCGTCGGACGCTACCGGCTCGGCGGGGCGAACCGGGATGGGCATCGACAGCTCGATCTCGGTGCCCTCACCACGGGTGGAGCGCACGGTGGCCCGGCCGTGGTGACGGTCCATCCGGCCCCGGATGCTCTCGGCCAGCCCGCGTCGGTCGGACCCGACCTGGTCAGGGTCGAAGCCGACGCCGCGGTCGCGGACGAAGACGGTGACCGCGTCGTCCTCGACCTCGGCGTAGAGGCTGATGTCGGGGTTGCCGGCGTGCTTGGCCGCGTTGACCATCGCCTCGCGGGTGGCGGCGACCAGCGCGTGCATGTCGGAGCCGACGCCGCCCATCGCGGTGTCGCCGACGACGACCGGCGTGACCTTGACGGCGTAGGTGTCCTCGACCTCGCCGGCGGCCGTCGCCAGCGCCGCGGCGACGGTGGCGTCGGACTCGGTCACCGCGGCGGCGCTGGACGTCGCGTAGCCGGCCGGGCCGTAGAGCCAGGCACGCAGCTCACGCTCCTGCGACCGGGAGAGACGCAACACCTCCCGCGGGTCGGCGGCCTGCCGCTGGATCAGCGCCAGGGTCTGCAGCACCGAGTCGTGCAGGTGCGCGGCGATCTCGGCGCGTTCCTGCTGGACGACGACCTCGCGGCGCTCCGCCCCGAGGTCACGTACCAGCCGGATCCACCACGGGATCGCGATGATGGCGACCCCGACGAGGGTCAGGACCACCGCGACGAGCGCGCCGCCGGTCGCGCCGACGTCGAACTGACCGAGCGCGAAGACGGCGAGGCCGCCGACGACCAGGGTGATGCCACCGACGAGTCGCCAGAGTCCGCTGCGGGTCTCCCCCACCACGCCCGCGGCCGAGCGGCGCCACCGCTGGCGCTGCGCGTCGTCGGCCTCCCGCCAGATGAACGCGGCGCCGACCGACGCCAGACCCAGCGGGCCGACGATCCAGCCGACGCTCTGGCCCAGCCCCAACGCGGTGCCCAGGACGGCCAGGGCCGCCCCGACCGCGGCGATGCCGATGGCCTGCCGGCGTTCGGTGGCGCTCGGACGGTGCGGCTCGGCGCCCCGGCTCTGCGGCACGAAGATCCACAGCAGCGCGTAGGCGAGAACGCCGACGCCGGACAGCAGTGCGAGCATCGCGAACGTCAGCCGCACCCACAGCACCTTGACCCGCAGGTGATCGGCGATGCCGACCGCGACGCCGCCGATGATGCGTCCCCCGGCGGGACGCACGAGCTTCGCGATGGGGTCGCCGTGACGGTCGGTGCCGACGACCCGGAACGGGTTCTCCACCGGCACGGCCGGCGACGCCGCGACGGTGCCCGGCGTCAGCAGGTCGTCGACAGCGTCCCGGACGGACCGAGCCGGGGGCGCCGGGTGGGTGGCCATGGCGGTGGCCGTGCCCGGGGACGCGGACGGGGCGGTGGTGTGCGGGGCGTGCGTGCCGGGCGTGACCGCGACCCCGCCGGCGGGCGGCGTCCACGGAGCGCCGGACGGCGCCGCGGGCGACGGACCCCACGGGCCCGGACCGGCCGGGGCCCACGGACCGGGAGCGGCCGGTGCGGTGGACGGCCACGGACCGGGGGCCGTCGACGGCGCAGCCGGGTGCGACCCACCCGCTGCCGCCGGGGAGGGCGGCGCAGCCGGGTGCGACCCACCCGCTGCCGCCGGGGAGACCGGAGCAGCCGGGTGCGCCGGCCGGGCAGGCTCGCGCCGAGGATCGCTCACCCTGCCATGGTGGCAGCCCACGGGGCCCCGGGGCATCGGGGAGCACCCTGGTCCGGGAAATCAGGGTGGTCCCCGATGGTGCCAGGACAGCTCCGACGACGAGGCTCGTCCCATGACAGAGACCGGGTTCCCACCCCACACCGAGCACCGCGACTGGTGGTCGCGGCGCCCCCGTCGCTCCCGCTCCGACTCCAAGGTCGCCGGTGTCGCGGGCGGACTGGCCCACTACCTGGGCGTCGACCCCATCCTGTTCCGGGTCGGCTTCGTGGCGCTGACCATCCTCGGCGGCGTCGGCATCCTCGCCTACACGCTCCTCTGGCTGCTGCTGCCGGCGGAGGGCGACGAGGTCTCGGCCGGTGAAGCGCTGCTCGGCCGCGGCCGGTCGTCGGTGTCGCCGATCGTCGCCGCCGTCCTCGCGATCGCGGTCGTGATCAGCGTCTTCGCCACCTTCAACTGGGGCTTTCCGTTCTGGCCGGCGTTGATCATCGGGGCCGTCGCCTTCCACGTGGCCCGCAAGCAGCGCCGCGGACCGTTCCGTCCGGGCAGCGAGTGGGAGCGGCGGATCCGGGCCACCGCCGACGACGTCGCCGCCAACCGCTGGTCGAACGCCGCCACGGCCGGCCCCTCGTGGGGCGACCCCGGCACGGCCGGCGGCTCCCACGGCTGGGGCAACTGGGGCAACTGGGGCGGTGGTTGCGGCGGTTCCGGCCGTCGGCCCGCCGCCACATCGCCGGAGGCCGGCGACAGCCCCTTCGATACGCCCGCTTTCTGGGACGCGTCCCCCGGGGACGCTCCGACGACCACGCAGCCCCGGGTCGACCTCCGCAAGGAGGCACCCGGTCCGGACCCACGGTCCACGGCCGCCGGCGCGCCCGAGGTCCGGGACACCCCGCCCGCCTGGGATCCGCTGGGTGCCGCCCCGTTCGCCTGGGACCTCCCGGAGATCGACCTGGCACCGCCGTCCGACGTCGCGACCCGCACCCGCACCGCGTCGCCGGTGATCGCCCGGGTGACCGGCGGTCTCGCGCTGCTCGTCGTCGCCGTGCAGGTGCTCGGCATCCTGGCCGGCCTGTGGTCGCCGGCCTGGGCGATGGTGGCCGCGAGCGCGCTGACCGTCGTCGCCCTGGGTGTGCTGGCCCAGGCCCTCCGCGGTCGCACGCTCACCCTCATCGGGCAGGGCGTGTTCCTGTCCTTCGTCACGCTGGCGCTGACCGTCGCGGGTTTCACCGGCACCCCGACCTTCGGCGACCGCAACTGGGCACCGACGTCGGTCGCCGACGTGCAGAGCACCTACGAGCTGAGTGCGGGCAACGCCACCCTCGATCTCACCGGGATGGCCCTGCCGGCGGGCGACAGCCTGGTCACCGCCGTCGACGTCGGCGCCGGCGACGTCCGGGTGTTCCTGCCGGACGACGTCGACTACGCCGTGACGTGCTCGAGCAACGCCGGCCGGATCGACTGCCTCGGCCGGGTCGCCGACGGCCTGCACAACGAAGTCGGCCCGATGGTGGCGGACCTGCCGGGCAGGACCGCCAAGGTCACGCTCGACGTGCACGTCGGTGCCGGCAACGTCACGGTGGAGGTGGCCCGATGAGCGGCCCCACTCCTCGCGGCCGGGTGAGCATCACCGGCATCGTGATGGCCCTGGTGTTCCTCGCCGTCGCCACGGTCGGCTTCACCGGTAACCCGTTCTGGCTGCTCGACGAGGGCACCAAGTGGGTGGTGGCCGGCCTGCTGGCCCTCGTCGGACTGGGCCTGGTGGCCAGCACGGTGCCCGGGATCCGGCGCCGCAGCAAGAACTGACCACGACGTGACGAAGGCCCGGCGACCACATGGTCGCCGGGCCTTCGTCGTGCGTCAGGTCATTCCCACTCGATGGTGCCCGGTGGCTTGCTCGTCACGTCGAGCACCACCCGGTTCACCTCCGGCACCTCACCGGTGATCCGGTTGGAGATACGGGCCAGCAGGTCGTACGGCAGCCGCGACCAGTCGGCGGTCATGGCGTCCTCACTGGACACCGGGCGCAGCACGATCGGGTGGCCGTAGGTCCGGCCGTCGCCCTGTACCCCGACGGAACGCACGTCGGCGAGCAGCACCACGGGGCACTGCCAGATCTCGGTGTCCAGCCCGGCGGCGGTCAGCTCGGCCCGGACGATGCTGTCGGCGGCCCGCAGGATCTCCAGCCGTTCGTGGGTCACCTCACCGATGATGCGGATACCCAGCCCGGGCCCGGGGAACGGCTGCCGGCCGACGATCTCCGGCGGGAGTCCGAGCTCACGGCCGAGCAACCGCACCTCGTCCTTGAACAGCTTGCGCAGCGGCTCGACCAGCGCGAACTTCAGGTCCTCGGGAAGCCCGCCGACGTTGTGATGGCTCTTGATCGTCGCCGTACCGGTGCCGCCGCCGGACTCGACGACGTCCGGGTAGAGGGTGCCCTGGACGAGGAAGTCGACACCGCCCTCGGCCTCGGCGATCGACGCGGCCGCGTCCTCGAACGAGCGGATGAACTCGCGGCCGATGATCTTGCGCTTGGTCTCGGGTTCGGTGACCCCGGCCAACGCGTCGAGGAACTGCTGCTCGGCGTCGACGGTGACCAGCTTGATGCCGGTGGCGGCGACGTAGTCCCGCTGCACCTGCTCCCGCTCCCCCGCCCGCAGGAGTCCGTGGTCGACGAACACGCAGGTCAGCTGGTCGCCGACGGCGGCGTGCACGATCGCCGCGGCGACCGCGGAGTCGACCCCGCCGGACAGCCCGCAGATGACCTTCCTGGTGCCGATCTGCTCCCTGATCAGCGCGATCTGCTCGGCCAGGATCGAGTCGGCGGTCCACGATCCGTCGAGGCCGGCGACGTCGTGCAGGAAGCGGCGCAGGACCTCCTGACCGTGCTCGGAGTGCCCCACCTCGGGGTGGTACTGCACGCCGGCGAGGCGCCGCTCGAGGTTCTCGAAGCCGGCGATCGGGGTGTCGGTGGTGCTGGCCGTGACGGCGAATCCCGGGGGCGCCTCGGCGACCGAGTCACCGTGGCTCATCCAGACGTTGAGTGAAGTCGGCAGATCGTGGAACAGCGCCGACGTGGAGTCGGTGACGTCCAGCGCGGTGCCACCGTACTCACGGCGGCCGGTGCGGTCGACGCGGCCGCCGAGAGCGGTGGCCATCGCCTGGAAGCCGTAGCAGATGCCGAAGACGGGGACGTCGGCGTCGAACAGGCCGGCGTCGACCTGCGGTGCGTCGTCCGCGTACACCGACGACGGTCCGCCGGACAGCACGATGGCGGCCGGGTTCTTCGCCAGCATGTCGGCCGTGGACATCGTGCTGGGCACGATCTCGGAGTAGATGTTGGCCTCCCGCACCCGGCGGGCGATCAGCTGCGCGTACTGCGCGCCGAAGTCCACGACCAGCACCGGGTGCTCGCCGACGGCGGCCGCGGCCGCCGTCGGCGGTTCCGCCGCGGGTTCGACGACGAGCGCCGGATCGTCGGTCCCGACCGGGTCGATGACCGGGTCGGTGGTGCTGTCGGCCACGGGGGTGCCGCCTTCCTGGGTCCGCAGTGGTGGTCCGGACGGGTCGGCGGGCGCGGGCCTGTTCGGTGTCCACCGGAGCGGTTGGAGTCTATCGAGCCCGGTCGGTGCGTCCGGCCGCCTACCGTGGGGACGGTGACCGTGCTCATCGACCCGCCGCGCTGGCCGGCCCACGGCCGGCTGTGGGCGCATCTGGTCAGTGACGTCAGCTACGCGGAGCTGCACGCGTTCGCCGAACGCTTCGAGATCCCCTCCCGCGGCTTCGACCACGACCACTACGACGTGCCCGACCAGCGCTACGACGAGCTGGTCGCCGGCGGCGCCGTCCCGGTCGATTCCCGCGAGCTGCTGCGGCGTATCACCGCGGCCGGGCTCCGGCAGCCGCGCCGCGACCGCCGGCCGGTGAACTGACATCCGGTTCGCAGGTGGCGGGGCGATGATGGGGCGATGACCGCCGAAGTCGACCGGCCCGCGCCGGTCCGCCGTACCCCCGCCCACCACTGGTCGCTGCGCTGGGACGGCGGCGCCGCCGAGCACGTCGCGGACCTGCACGCGCTGCGGGTGCTCATCGACGAACGCCGGTCGCGACCCGGTGCCGCCCGCGGCGTGGCCTGGGCCAACCTGGAGCGCGGACAGGGGGCGGAGCTGGCGTCACTGGCCGACGAGCTGCACCTGGACGACGAGGCGCTGGAGGACCTGACCGGGCCGATGGAGCGGGCCAAGCTCGACGTCGGGCGTGACGTCGCCGTCGTGGTGACCCGGGGGTGGACGTTCGACCCGGCGACCTGCCGGCTGACCACCTATCCGGTGTCGGCCGTGGTCAGCGACGGCGTGCTGATCACGATCGCCGACCCGGACCCGTTCGTCACCGGCTTCGACCGCCGGGTCAGCGGCTGCACCGGGGTGGTGACCGCCGGGCACCTGCTGTACGAGATGCTCGATCTCATCGTGGACGGGTACGCCGCGATCTACGAGCAGGTCGCCGACGCGGTCGACGAGCTGTCCGAGCGGGTCTTCGAGGACAAGCCGCTGACCCGCGACGAGCAGATCCGCTCCTTCCACCTGCGCCGGTCGCTGACCCTGATGCGCAAGGTCGGCGTGCCGATGCGGGACGTGACGACGGCGCTGGCCAAGGCGGCCCGCACGGACGGCGCCGACGGCGGGGTCGAGGACGGCGCGGACTGGCTGACCGGTCAGCTGCCGACCAGCACAGCCCGCCGCTTCGACGACGTCGCCGACCACGTCGCGCACGTCGCCGAGGGCGTCGACGGTCTGCGCGAGGTGATGAGCACCCTCATCGAGACCAACCTCTCGCTGGCCGACGTCCGGCTCAACACGGTGATGAAGAAGCTCGCCAGCTGGGCGGCCCTAATCGCCGTCCCCACCCTGATCACCGGCTTCATGGGGATGAACGTGCCCTACCCCGGGTACGACACCGAGGCCGGATTCCTGGGTGCGCTCGTGGTGATGGTCGTCGCCGTCGGCACCCTCATCGTGTTGTTCAAACGCCGCGACTGGCTCTGAGCACTTTCCTCCCCGAGTCGGGTAGCTTTCTGCCCGCCCAGCGGGAACTTGTCTACCCGATCTCGAGGGCGGCGATGGTGGCCGCGATCTCGGAGACCACCGCGACCAGGTTCGTGCGGATTTCGTGGGGTGTGTACCGCAGGACCGTCCAACCGGCCCGTACCAGAGTGTTCTGGCGTGCCCGGTCAGCCCGGAACACGGCGGGCGCCGTGTGCGCCGCGACGCCGTCGACTTCCACGACGAGACGGAGTCCGACGACGGCGAAGTCCAGCCAGAACGACCGCCCGGCGACAGTCACCCGTACCCCCGCACGGACCTGGGTCAGCCCCGCCTGCCGCAGACCCGCGGCCAACTCGCGTTCCGGCGGCGACACCGTCCCGTCATAAGCGTCGTGCAATGCCTCCCTGGCAGCGATGACCCCGGTGGCACCGCCCAACCTGCTGAGGGCGTCCGTCATCTCCGGGACGCTGACGAAGCGCTGCAGAGCACGGTCGAACACATCGGGGCCGCGCTCCACGCGGACGCTCTCGAGCGCCGTCAGCGCACGGGTCGTCACCCGCTTGCCCCGGACATCGCACACGTCCGCCGGGTCGAGGTCGCGCCGTCGAACGGCCGCCCCGGGATGATGGAACGCGGACGACGCGCGGGGAACGGTCAGCGAGACGGGACTGGACGGCGGTTCACGGAGGTCGTGCCACCAGGCCGCCCACCGACCGGAGATGACCGCCGTCGGTCCGAGCCACAGCAGTGCCGCTTCCAGGCGCACCGACGGCGATGGCGCCGTCGCGACGTGCCGGTACACCCCGGGAACTGCGACACCCACTCGCCACTGGTCACCGAGCGGCCGATCCGTGAGGCGCTCGATCCTGCGGCCAATGCCTGCCGTCGGGTGATGAGACCGCCCTGGGCGGCCAGCAGAGTCAGAACATCCACCGTCGCAGACTGACCGCTTGCGGTGACAGCCGTCGACCGCTGTCCACAGTGACGCGGTTGTGTGGACACGTTCCCGCTGAGCGGGCAGAAAGCTACCCGATTCGGGAAGGAAAGTGCTCAGCCCTGGACGCTGAGCTCCACCTTCTGGAACTCCTTGAGGTCGGAGTAGCCGGTCTTGGCCATCGCGCGGCGGAGTGCGCCGAAGATGTTGGTGTCGCCGAGGGTGGTCGACGCGGGGCCCAGTAGCAGGGTCTCCAGCGGGACGTCGGCGCCGCCGCAGTAGGACACGTGCCCGCGGGGCAGCTGCGGGTGCGAGGCGGCGGACACCCAGTAGAAGCCCTGACCGGGCACCTCCTCGGCGGCGGTCAGCTGCTCGCCGAGCATCACCGCGTCGGCCCCGCAGGCGATGGCCTTGACCACGTCGGCCGAGGTCTGCAGATCGCCGTCGGCGATGACGTGCACGTAGCGGCCGCCGGTCTCGTCGAGGTAGGACCGGCGGGCGGCCGCGGCGTCGGCGATGGCGGTGGCCATCGGCACGTCGATGCCGAGCACCTCGTTGGTGGTGGTCGTGGAGCCCGCGCCGTAACCGACGATCACGCCGGCGGCTCCGGTGCGCATCAGGTGGGTGGCCGACTGGTAGTTGCTGCAGCCACCGACGATGACGGGCACGTCCTGGTCGGCGATGAAGCTCTTCAGGTTGAGCGGCTCGCCGCCCTTCTCCACGTGCTCGGCGGACACGATGGTGCCCTGGATGACCAGCATGTCGATGCCGGCGGCGACGACGACCGGCGTCAGCGACGCGGCGTTCTGCGGCGACACCCGCACCGCGACGGTGTTGCCGGCGGCCTTGAGGTCGACGATGACCTGCTTCAGCAGGTCGGGATCGACCGGTGCGGCGTACAGCTCCTGCAGCAGGTCGACGGACCCGGCGAGCAGGCCCTCGGCCTCGTCGTCGGACGACTTCTCCAGGATCCGGGCGAGTGCCGCCTCCGGGTCGGCGTAGCGCGCCCAGAGTCCCTCGGCGTTGAGCACCCCGAGCCCGCCGAGGCGGCCGACCTCGTTGATCACCCGCGGCGAGGAGATCGCGTCCGACGGGTGCGTCAGCATCGGCAGCGCGAAGCGGTAGGCGTCGATCTGCCAGGAGGTGCTGACCTTGCTGGAGCTGCGGGTCCGCCGGGACGGCACGATCGACACGTCGCCGAGTCCGTAGCTCTTGCGGGCCGTGCGGCCCATCCCGATCTCGACGCTGTCCACCACGCGGGTCATCTCCTCAGATCGGCGGGCACCGCCACCCGCTCAGCGGCCGAAGTAGTTCGGCGCCTCGGAGGTGATGGTGATGTCGTGCGGGTGTGATTCTTTCAGGCCCGCGGAGGTGATCCGGACCAGCTTGGCGTCACGCAGCTGCTCGATGGTCGCCGATCCGGTGTAGCCCATCGCGGCGCGGAGTCCGCCGACGAGCTGGTGCGCGACGTCGGCGAGCCGGCCCCGGTAGGGCACCCGGCCCTCGATGCCCTCGGGGACCAGCTTGTCCTCGCTGAGCACGTCCTCCTGCGAGTAGCGGTCCTTGGAGTAGGACTTCGCGTCGCCGCGCGACTGCATCGCGCCCAGCGAGCCCATGCCGCGGTAGGACTTGTACTGCTTGCCGTTGACGAAGATCAACTCGCCCGGGGACTCCTGCACACCCGCCAGCAGCGACCCCAGCATCACCGAGTGCGCGCCCACCGCAATGGCTTTGGCGATGTCACCGGAGAACTGCAGCCCGCCGTCGCCGATCACCGGAATGCCCGCCGGACGGCACGCCTTGGCCGCCTCGTGGATGGCGGTGACCTGCGGGACACCGATCCCGGACACGATGCGGGTGGTGCAGATGGAGCCGGGTCCGACGCCGACCTTGACCGCGTCGGCACCCGCGTCGACCAGCGCCTGCGCGCCGGCCCGGGTGGCCACGTTGCCGCCGACGATGTCGATCTTGTGACCGACCTCCTTCTGCAGCTGCGCCACCATCTCCAGGACGCGGTTCGAGTGGCCGTGCGCGGTGTCGACCATGACGACGTCGATACCGGCATCGACCAGGTGCATCGCCCGCTTGTAGCCGTCGTCACCGACGCCGACGGCCGCGGCGACCAGCAGCCGGCCGTCGCGGTCCTTGGTGGCCATCGGGTACTGCTCGGTCTTGACGAAGTCCTTGACGGTGATGAGCCCACGGAGCCGGCCGTCGGCGTCGACCAGCGGCAGCTTCTCGATCTTGTGCTTGCGCAGCAGTCCGAGGGCGGCGTCGGCGGTGACCCCGACGGCCGCGGTGACCAGCGGCATCGGCGTCATCACCTCGCGGACCGGCCGGGAACGGTCCATCTCGAAGCGCATGTCGCGGTTGGTGATGATGCCCAGCAGCCGGCCGGTGCCGTCAGTGACCGGGACGCCGGAGATGCGGAACTTCGCGCACAGCGCGTCCGCCTCGAACAGCGTCGCATCCGGACGGCAGGTCACCGGGTCGGTGACCATCCCGGCCTCGGAGCGCTTGACGATCTCGACCTGGGCGGCCTGGTCCTCGGCGGAGAGGTTGCGATGCAGCACCCCGATACCGCCCTGGCGGGCCATCGCGATGGCCATCCGGGCCTCGGTGACGGTGTCCATGGCGCTGGACACCAGCGGGATCTTCAGCTGGACGTTGCGCGTCAGTTGGGTGGTCGTGTCGGCCTCGCTCGGCACCAGGTCCGAGGCGTCGGGCAGCAACAACACGTCGTCGTAGGTCAGCCCGATCAGGGCGAACTTGTCGGCGTAGTCGGCCCCGTGGGTGGTGGGGTCGGTTTCGGTGTCCATGGGTTCAGGTGTGCCTTTCACTCGCTACCCGCAACGGGGTCGACCGGGCGAAGAAGCATCGCGGCGGTGAGCTCCATGGTAATGACCGGCGCGCGCCGTTCGGTGCGGGCGCGGGTGCCGTCGCCCACGCGGTCGAGACCGGCACTCAGCCCGCGCTGGGCTCCTCCGCCGGCTGCTGCTCGCTGCTGCTGGTGCCGCCTTCCGGCTCCTCGTCGGGCCGGATGTTGGTGGTCAGCGGTATCTCGTCCTCCGGCGGCGGGGACGTGGTGGTGGTCTCGGACGACGTGGGGTCGACGGGCGGATCGACCGGCGTCTCCACGGGGGTGGTCGGATCGACGGGCGGGGGCGGCGGCACGCTGGTCACCGGCTCCTCGGTCGTCACCGGCGGGGGTTGGACGATCACCGTGGTCGGGTCGGCCGGGGGCACGACCGGGACGGAGCCCGCGGGCGTCGTCGGGGCGGCGCCGCCGCCGTCCGAGGCCGGGTCGTTCGGAGCCGGAGCCGGAGCCGGAGCCTGAGTCGGAGCCGGAGCCTGAGTCGGCGCGGGCACCGTGGGCACGGTCCCGGAACCGGCGGGAGCGCTCGACGACGGCGTCGGGGTGACGGAGGACGACGCCCGACTTGACTCGATCTTGGCCTGGACGCGGTCCAGGTCCGACTGCAGCGTTTCCTGCACGCTCTTGTCGGCTCCGGTGAGCGCCGCGTTGACGCTCTCGAGCGCCGCCTCGGCCTGCTCCGGGTAGCCGGCGTCGATGGCCTTCTCGGCGGCATCGATTGCCTGCCGCGCGTCGATGCTGGCCTTGACCTCGGCGGCGCGGTCCGACCACAGGATCTCGGTGACCGACCACAGCAGGGCGTTGTCGGGGGTCGCCGACCGGGCCCCGACGGCGGTGGAGCCCATCAGCAGCGCGGCGATCGCGGCGGCGACGGCGATCGCCGGGCGCACCGAACGACGGCGCGTCGGCGCGGAGCGGATGACGGCGGCGGCGATCTGGGTGTCGACCGGCGGCGGCAGCGGCACCGCGTCGAGCTCCTCGCGCCAGGAGCGCAGTAGGGCGGCCACCTGGGCGTCGGACGCGACCTCCTGCGGGTCCCGCAGGTCCAAGAAAGCGGCGAGATCCTCGTTCGCGTCGACGGTGTCGTCGTTGGCGTCGTCGTCAGCCCCGGGGGGGACGTCGCCGGCCCCGACGGTCCGCAGCCAGCGTGTCGGCGCCTCGGCGGGATCGTCGAAGAGCGGAGTGCCGCGCAGCGCCTCGATGAGGGCGTCGTCGGCCCGGACCTGCGCCAGATCCACGGGGGTGTCGTCGCCGTCGTTCGGCGTCCGCGAGAAGAAGTCCCTCACAGCAGCTGCTCCGCGAGTCCGTCGTCACCGGCGACGATGGTGCGCAGCTTCGCCAGCGCGCGGTGCTGGGCGACCCGCACGGCGCCGGCCGAGGTACCCAGGGCCTGGGCGGTCTCGTCCGCGGACATGCCGGCACCGACCCGCATGAGGAGGATCTCGCGCTGCGTGGCCGGCAACTCCCGGAGCAGCTCGTGCATCCGGGTGGCCACCGCGGCGTCGACGGCGACCTGCTCCGGGTTGGGATCGCCCGAGATCACGTCGGGAAAGTCGGCGACCGGGTTGCTCTTGGACCGGCCGGCGGCCCGGTGCGCGTCGACGATCTTGTTCGACGCGATGCCGTAGACGAAAGCGAGGAACGGGCGGCCCTCGCGCCGGTACGTGGGCAGGGCGTTGAGCACAGCCATGCACACCTCCTGCGCAATGTCGTCTGCCGTCATCAGAGAGCGGTGCCCGCCCGAGAGCCGGGCACGGCAGTAGCGGACGATCATCGGGTGGATACGTCCCAGGAGGGCCCCCACTGCGACGGTGTCGCCAGCCACCGCACGGTCGACGATGACGTCGAACTCGTCCGCTGCTGGATCCATCGCTTGCGGGCACTCTCTCGTTACACCCAGTTCACACCGGGTCCGGGTCGGCGTTCTGTCACACGCGGATCCGCCGGCGGCCCCACTCCTTCGGGTGGTCCCGAGGGGCGTCGGGTCACGTCCGGCGAACTGTGCCTGATCTTTGTATCAGTGCGGCGCCGTCGATCTGGCCCGTTCGAACGAATCTGCAGAACGCCCCCCGGCTACGGCCGGCGGAGAAACCGCAGGTCATCGTGATCATGGACCGGGAGCCGCCGACAGCCGCCCGCGGTCCCGCATCCGCCACGGACGCCGACGCGCCGACACCCGAACGGTGAGGCCCGGGCGCGTCCCGACGAGCCCGGCGGACCCGTGAGCGGCGCCGCTCCCCCGTCGTGACGACGGAGCGGCCCGGCCCTGTGACAGAGGCGACACCGGCGGCAACCCGCCACGCGGAGGGCGACGCCACCGGACCGCCGCACCGATGGCCCGGCGTGCCGCCGCGCGGCTCCCACCCGGGGGCGCGCCGGCGAGAGGAGGCCCTCGACAACGTCGTCACCACCGGACGGCCCCACGGTCACGGGCCGGACGGCACCCGACGACCACCCCGCGGGTGACGGGACGCCCTCGACGGCGTCTCGCCTCCCTGTCGGCCTGCCGTCAGACCCCGGACGGCACCCGACGACCCACCCCACGAGCGACGGGACACCCTCGACAGCGTCATCGCCACCCGACGGTCCCGTCCGACGCCGGACGGCACCCGACGACCCACCCCACGAGCGACAGGACACCCTCGACGGCGTCGTCGCCACCCGACGGCCCGCCGTCCGACGCCGGCCGAAACCCGACGACGACCCCCCGGCCCGGTGGGCGACGACGAACGACCGACCTGCGTCAGGCGATCCACCAGCGTCAGGCGACCAACCCGCGACGGAACCCGACCGCGACGGCCTGCGCCCGGTCGCGGGCACCGAGCTTGCGGAACAACCGGCGCGCGTGGGTCTTGACCGTGTCCTCGGACAGGAACAGCTCCCGGCCGATCTCGCCGTTGGACTGGCCCTGACTCATCCCGCGCAGCACCTGCAGCTCGCGCTCGGTGAGGTTGACCTGGCTGTCGTCGGCCGCCCTCGGCGACGGCAGCCGTGGGGAGGAGACGGTGTCGGCCAGGGCGGCGATGATCTCCGGCTGGGTGGCGTCCCAGCGGAGGAAGCCGCGGGCACCGCAGGCGATGGCGGCGGCGATGGACGCGGTGTCGTCGGGCGAGCCGAAGACGATGACCACCCCGTTGGGGTGCACCGCGAGCAGCCGCCGGGTGGCCTCGATGCCGCCGGTGAGGGCGCGCTGAGTGCCGATGAGCACGATGTCGGCACTCTCCCGCCCGTACCGGGCGAGCAGCTCGTCGCCGTCGGCGACACAGTCGATGGAACCGATGGACGGCAGGGCCGCCATCACACGGGTCAGGCCGTCACGGGCGCTTCGCCGTTCGTCGCAGATCAACACGCTGGTCACTGCAACCTTCTTTCTCTGGGGATGTGCTGCAAACGGAGGAAGACAGCACGGGGTGATACGGCACGGGGTTCGACGGCGGCGCGGAACGGCATTTCCGCGGTGGCGTCGGCGGCATTTCCGGGTGAACCCGGGTCCGTCGACAGAGCAATCGCGACGGCCGTCATTCCGACCCGTTCGGCGGTACCGCGACGGGCGGTCGACGGTGGGTGAATCCGCACCGGAAACCGATTCAGCACCTGTCCCCGACCGGACCGGGCGTCACGGCCGGACCCCTCGTGAACAGCGGCGGAAATGATTTGATCTTGGTCTTGATGGTGACGGCCACGGACTCTAGGGTCAGTCGTGCGGGTCGTTCCGAGAGGTGGCCGGACCGCGTATTGCCGATCAGTTGCACAACGACGTCTGGGCTCTGCACCAGCGTGCCGCTGAGGTGCCGCGTCCTGCGCGCGCCTTGCGCCACTCCGGTCAGCCCCGTGACCAGAGGAGTGAGTCGAATGGCAGATACGCGACGCTTGCCCGGGCCGAATGCGGACCGGTGGGACTGGCAGCTGGATGCGGCGTGCCGGGGTATGGCCAGTTCGTTCTTCTTCCACCCCGAGGGGGAACGCGGCCCCGCCCGCGCCCGCCGGGAAGCCAACGCCAAGGCCGTCTGCATGGAGTGCCCGGCGATGCTGGCCTGCCGTCGGCACGCGATCGAGGTGCACGAGCCCTACGGCATCTGGGGCGGGCTGTCCGAGGGCGAGCGTCACCACCTCCAGGCGCTGGCGGTCGCGCGCTCCTGACCGCAACGGCGCCCGTGACGGATCCGGGGGCCGATCCGCCTGCGAAAGATCCCCGCCCCGCGCCCGCGGCGCGGCGACGGGCGGCGTCAGCTGAAGGGGATGGGCGACGCCGATCCACCCGCGCGGCATGGCGACCGCGGGAGGACGAGCGCGACGGGTTCGCGGATGGCCGCGTCCAGCACCGCCGGTCCGGCGAGCCGCGGTGTCCACGGACGACCGGACGTGCACCCGTACGGGAGCGCCACCGGTCGAAGCGAACATGGCCGTCAGCCTAACTGATGAAAACGCCGCCGTCACTCCATCGCGCTTGAAACCGCGTCACCCGACGGTGTCTGTGCCCTCGATCCGGCCCAAGATCGGCGTTCTCGCACCGTTCGGTGCAACATTTCCCCGTCTGAGCCACGGTGTGACCTCCTCCGGGTGCGCCCTGACGAGTTCCGAAGTCGCCGCGACACCGCTGGGCCGAATGGGACGACGCAGCGTCCGATCGGTGACGCTGGGCACCGATCGCCTGGGTTCGCCCCGCCCAGCCGGTCATCCGGGTGACCGACGTGTCGGCGTGCTGACCCTCGGTGGCAGCGACCACCGGCTGGTTCCGGACTGCTGCGGTGGTCAGCGGCGATCGGCGGCCGTTCGGCGGCCACCTGCGACCCGCGCCGGCCACCTGTGACCACCCGGGCCGCCCTGCGGCCACCGGGTCCGGAAACACCGCACCCCGCGGCCCCGGCCGGAGCCGGGAACGCGGGGTGCGGGTGAGCCGGGCGGGCCGCAGGCCCGATCCGGTCAGTGGCTGTGCGAGTGACCGCCGTGTGCGTGGGTCTCCGGCTCGTCTTCCTTCTTGTCGACGACCGTGGTGGCGGTGGTCAGCACCATGCCGGCGATGGACGCGGCGTTGACCACGGCGGAGCGGGTCACCTTGACCGGGTCGATGACGCCGTCGGCGATCAGATCGCCGTACTCACCGGTGGCCGCGTTGTACCCGTGGCCGCGCTTGAGCTCGGCGATCTTGCCGACCACGACGGCGCCTTCGACGCCGGCGTTGCTGGCGATCCAGAACGCCGGAGCGGTGAGGGCGCGCCGCACGATGTCGGCACCGACGGCCTGGTCACCGGTCAGCTCGAGGAACTCCAGCTCCGCGGCGGCGTGGACGAGAGCGGAACCGCCACCGGCGATGATGCCCTCCTCGACAGCTGCGCGGGTCGCGGCGACCGCGTCCTCGATGCGGTGCTTGCGCTCCTTGGCCTCGGTCTCGGTGGCCGCGCCGACCTTGATGACGGCGACGCCGCCACCCAGCTTGGCCAGCCGCTCCTGCAGCTTCTCCTTGTCCCAGTCCGAGCTCGACTTCTCGATCTCGGCCTTGATCTGCTTGACCCGGCCGGCCACGGCGTCGGCGTCGCCGCCGCCGTCGACGATCGTGGTGGCGTCCTTGGTGACCACGACACGCCGGGCGCTGCCCAGCGACTCCAGGCCCGCCTCGGAGAGCTTCAGGCCGACCTCGGGCGAGATGACCTCCGCCCCCAGGCTGATCGCCAGGTCCTGCAGGAACGCCTTGCGGCGGTCACCGAAGAACGGCGCCTTGACCGCGACGACCTCGAACGTCTTGCGGACGGCGTTCACCGCCAGGGTGGACAGCGCCTCGCCCTCGACGTCCTCGGCGATGATCAGCAGCGGACGCTTCTGCTCAATGATCTTCTCCAGGATCGGCAGCAGGTCGGCGAGCGCGCTGATCTTGTCGCGGACCAGCAGCACGGCCGGGTTCTCCAGGACCGCCTCGGCGGCCTCCGCGTCGGTGATGAAGTGCGGGGAGATGTAGCCCTTGTCGAACTGCAGGCCGTCGGTGAACTCGAGCCGGGTGCCCGGCGCCGAGTCCTCCTCGACGGTGACGACGCCGTCGGCGCCGACCCGGACGAGGGCCTGACCGAGCAGCGCACCCACGGTCTCGTCGCGGGAGGCGATGGTGCCGACCTGCGCGATGGCCGCCTCGTCACCGGCGACCGGGGTGGCCCACGAGATCAGCACGTCGCTGACCTTGTCGGCGGCGGCCATGATGCCGGTGCGCAGCGCCAGCGGGTCGCTGCCGGCGGTGACGTTCTTCAGGCCCTCGGTGATGAGGGACTGGGCCAGCACGGTGGCGGTGGTGGTGCCGTCACCGGCGACGTCGTTGGTCTTGGTCGCGGCGGTCTTGGCCAGCTGCGCGCCGAGGTTCTCCCGGGCGTCGTCCAGCTCGATCTCGCGGGCGATGGTGACGCCGTCGTTGGTGACGGTCGGGCCGCCGAACTTCTTGGCCAGGACGACGTACCGGCCGCGCGGGCCGAGGGTGACCTTGACCGCGTCGGCCAACTGATCGACGCCGCGCAGCAGTGCCTGCCGGGCGTCGGTGTCGAAGTTGATCTGCTTCGCCATGGGGCGGTTGCTTCTTCCTGTATGGGTGCGCCGGCGGTGCAGGGCTCTGCACGGCGCCCGGCGCGGGATGACTGGTGCTGTCGCACAACGCATTTCGCCCCGGCGACCCGATCAACGGGCCACCGGGGCGAAAGGACGTCAGCGATGGTTCATCGCTCGGGGACTACTTGGTGACCTTGGCCAGCACGTCACGCGCGGACAGGATCAGGTACTCCTCGCCGCTGTACTTGACCTCGGTGCCGCCGTACTTCGAGTAGATGACGATGTCACCCTCGGCGACGTCGACGGGGACGCGGTTGCCCTTGTCGTCGATACGGCCCGGCCCGACGGCCTTGACGGTGCCTTCCTGAGGCTTCTCCTTGGCCGTGTCCGGGATGACGATGCCGGAGGCGGTCGTCGTCTCGGCCTGGTTGGCCTGGACGAGGATCTTGTCCTCGAGCGGCTGGATCTTCACGCTCGCCACGATGTGGTCCCCCTTCTGGGGTGTTTCGGTTGCCATGTGCGGAAAACTGCTGGGCTCCGGTCGTGGTGACCCCGTCGTCGCGGGTGCCGGGATCGCCACCGTCGCCTGTTAGCACTCTAGCCTCGCGAGTGCCAGATTCTCAACCGGGGTGACCGGGTCCGGCCGTTGCTCCCGGGTGTTTCCCCGGCGGTCACCGCAGCGCTGTCCGGCGGTCGCCGGACGGCCGCGGGCCCGACACCGGACCCGCCGTCAGGCCGCCACGACCCGGGCCACCGGCATCCCCGGATCGCCGCCCAGCGTGGGCGCCGACGGCGCCACACCGGCGGCGTAGACGTGCGCGCCGAGGGCGGCGATCATCGCGCCGTTGTCGGTGCACAGGCCCGGCCGCGGCACCCGCAGCGTCACTCCGGCGGCGGCACAGCGTTCGCCGGCCAGGGCCCGCAGCCGACCGTTGGCCGCGACTCCCCCGGCGATGACCACGGTGCGGGAGCCCAGCTCCGTGGCGGCGCGGACGGTCTTGGCGGTGAGCACGTCGACCACCGCCTCCTGGAACGAGGCGCACACGTCGGCGACGGGGACCTCGCGGCCGTCCCGGCGGGCGGTCTCGACCCAGCGGGCCACCGCGGTCTTCAAGCCCGAGAAGGAGAAGTTGTAGGGATCGTCCGACGCACCTGTGAGACCGCGCGGGAACCGGATAGCCGTCGGATCACCGTCGGCGGCCAGCCGGTCGATGACCGGACCGCCCGGGTACCCGAGGTCCAGCAGCCGGGCGACCTTGTCGTAGGCCTCGCCGGCGGCGTCGTCGATGGTGGTACCGATCTCGACGACGTCACCGGCCAGCGAGCCGATCCGCAACAGCTGCGTGTGGCCGCCGGACACCAGCAGCGCCAGCGTGTCGGCGGGCAGCGGGCCGTGTTCGAGGGTGTCGGCGGCGACGTGGCCGGGCAGATGGTTGACGCCGATCAGCGGCACGTCCCAGGCGGCGGCGTAGGCCTTGGCCGCCGCGACGCCGACGAGGAGCGCGCCGGCCAGACCGGGGCCACTGGTCACCGCGACCGCGTCGACGTCGGCGGGGCGCAGCCCCGCCGCGGTGAAGGCGCCGTGCATCGTGGCGGTCATCGACTCCAGATGGGCCCGGGAGGCGATCTCGGGGACCACGCCGCCGAAGCGGGAGTGCTGGTCCTGCGAGGAGGCCACCGACTGGCCGAGGAGTTCGACCCCGCCACCGTCGGTGAGCCGGACCAGCCCGACGCCGGTCTCGTCGCACGAGGACTCCAGCCCGAGCACCACCGCGCCGGGTCCGAGGGTGACGGTGCCGTCGGTCATCAGGGCCTTCCCATCGTGTACGCGTCGGCGCCGCTGGGCTGGTAGTACCGCTTGCGGACGCCCTGGATCTCGAAGCCGAACGAGTGGTACAGCGCGATCGCCGGCTCGTTGTCGGTGCGCACCTCGAGGTGGATCGGCCGGCCGCGGGCCTCGCTGATCAGCGCGGTCATCAGGCGGCGGCCGATCCCGGCGCCCTGGTGGCGGCGCTGCACCCCGATGGTCTGCACGTCGGCACCGTCGGGGTGCACGGCCAGCCCGGCGTAGCCGACCAGCTCGGAACCGTCGAAGACGGCCAGGTAGGTGTGGCCCTGCGCGAGCTCGGACCAGAACATCGCCTCCGTCCACGGCGAGTCACCGGCGAAGAGGTCCTCCTCGAGCGCGGCGACCGCGCCGAGGTCCCACCACCGCAACGGCTCCATCGCGAGGTCGGGGTACAGCGGCGCCGTCATCGGCCGAGCACCGACTTGCGCACCGCGGACGGCTCGGTGGCGTCGGGTCGACGCAGGTAGAGCGGCACCGGTGGCACCGGGGCCGCGGTGAGGTCGACGGCCCCGACGAGGCCGGCGGTCAGCGGCAGCGCGGGCGCGGCCACCGGCAGCAGCCCGTCCAGCAGTGCGACGCCGGGTCCGGTCATCACCGTCGGAACGGCGCCGGCGTCGGCCAGCCATCCGGGGACGGCGGCCGGCGCGACGGGCGCCGGCCCGGCGACGACGACGCCGTCGGCGTGGACGGAGACGTAGACCTCGCGGCGGCGGGCGTCGGTGACGACGAGGACGGTGCCGGGCAGGCCGGCGGCCAGCCCGTCGTGCGAGCCGGTGCCGAAGACGGGGATCCCGAGCCCGTCGGCCAGGGCCGCGCCGGTGGCGATGCCGACACGCAGACCGGTGAACGGGCCGGGCCCGAGCCCGGTGACGACCGCGTCGAGCTCGGACAGGGTGCGGCCCGCGTCGGCCAGCGCGGCCCGGACCAGCGGCATCAGTTCCTCGGCGTGCGCGAAGGCGTCGGTGAGCGTGCGCTCGGCGAGCACGGTCACGCCGGCCGTGCCCTCACCGGAGCGGGCCACCCCGGCGGTGAGGACGGGGGTCGAGGAGTCCAGCGCGAGCACGAGCACGCGTCGATGGTACGAGTCCGCGGCGGGACCACCGACCGCCGCCGGACCGGCGGCTCTTCGCCGGGCCGCGCCGACCTGCGACGATGGGCACCGGACACGGGGACGTGAGGAGGTCGGGATGGGCACACAGGCGACCCTGGCCGACGTGGCCACGCTGGCCGGGGTGTCGTTGGCGACCGCGAGCCGGGCGCTGAGCCCGACCAAGGGCAGTGCCGTCGGGCCGGAGCTGCGGGCCCGGGTGCGGGCCGCGGCGGCCGAACTCAGCTACGCGCCGAACGCCCACGCGCAGGCCATGCGCAGCCCGACGGCGAGCAGCGCCGGGCTCATCGTGCACGACATCGCCGATCCGGTGGCGGCGGCGATCGCGTCCGGGGTGCTGGCCGCGGCGGCCGACCAGAACCTCATCGTCACCATCGGCGCCAGCGGCGGGGACGCGGAGGCGGAGGTGCGGCTGGTGGAGACGCTCCGCCGGCAGCGCGCCCGCGGCATCATCCTGGCCGGCTCGCGGTTCGCCGACTCCTCGGCGCAGCGTTGGCTCGCCGACGAGGTCTCGGCGATCCGGGCGGGCGGCGGGCGGGTCGTCACCATCGGTCAGCACACCCCCGGCACCCACGCCGTCGTCGTCGACGACCGTGCCGGGGCCGACGGTCTCGCCCGGGCTCTGTGGGCGCGGGGCTACCGCCGCTTCGCCGTCCTGGCGGGGCCGGAGTTCCTGATCACGTCCGAGGACCGGGTGGGCGGGTTCCGCGACGCGGTCACCGCCCTGGGCGGCGAGCTGCCCGAGGAGCAGGTGCTGGCCAGCCAGATGAGCCGCGACGGCGGGTACACCTCGCTGCGGGACCTCCTCGACCACGGCGTCGAGGTGGACTGCGTGTTCGCCGTGGACGACTCGATGGCGATGGGTGCGGTGGCGGCGCTGCGCGATTCCGGGCTGCGGGTGCCCGACGACGTGGCGGTGGCCGGCTTCGGCGACATCGCCGCCCTGCGCGACGTGGTTCCGGGGCTGACCACCGTCCGGCTGCCGCTGGCCCAGATGGGCCGTACCGCACTGCAACTGGCCTTCGACAGCCGGGACGAGGCGCAGCTGCGGCACGTCACCGGGACGGTCGTGCTGCGGGACAGCACACCCGCGCGCTGACCGGCGTCGCCGGCAGACAGGCTCAGACCGGGTGCGGACCCAGCAGGAACGTGAGCCGCTCGGCCCAGCGCCCACCGCGCGGGTGCAGCACCGCGGTGCGGGTGTCGTCCGGGTGCCGCTGCAGCTCGATGAGGAGGTGGTCGTCGGCGAGCTGCTCGGCGACGCCCACGCCCCACTCCACCACGACGGCCGCGCGGGCCAGGTCGGTGTCCAGGTCCAGGTCGTCGAGCTCGACGCGGCCGTCGAGCCGGTAGGCGTCGACGTGCACGAGCCCCGGGTGCGGCGGGGTCGCCCGGTGCGAGCGCGCGATCACGAAGGTCGGCGAGGTGATGAGGTCATCGATGCGCATCCCGGCGGCGATGCCCTTGGTCAGGGCCGTCTTGCCCGCACCGAGGTCACCGGCGAGCAGCACGACGTCACCCGCCTCCAGCACGGCGCCGAGCCGCCGCCCGAAGTCGTCGGTCGCCGCGGGGGTGGGCAGGGTGACGGTGCGGGTCATGCGGTGCTCCGGGACGGGGTGAGGGGGTCCTGCTGGGCTTCCATCCGCCGCACGTAGGCCTGGGCGCGGTGCAGCAGCCGGCGTAGCGCGTCGTTGGTCTCCTCCGGCGCCTCCATCATGGCGAGGTGCCCGGCCCGCTCGACGAGGACGAACTCGGCGTCGGGCAGGGCGTCGGCGAGGAAGCGGGACTGGGCCGGCGGGGTGATGCGGTCGCTGTCCCCGCAGAGCACCAGCGCCGGGATGCCCGCGAGCGCGGGCAGCGCCGCGGTCTGGTCGTGGGCGAGCACACCGGGCACGAAATCGGCGATGACCTCGATCGGGGTGTCGCTGAGCATCTCATCGAGGTAGTCGACCAGTGACACCGGGACGTCCTTGCGGGCGAAGCCGATCAGCCGGGTGACCAGCCAGACCGCGTCCCGGGCGACCGGGCGGCTGCGCTCCAGGACGGTGGAGTAGCGGGCCGCGACGTTGCTGACCACCTTGACCACCGGGTTGGACCCGCGCAGGAAGATGCGGCCGATCTCGGCGGTCGGCGTCTGGGTCGCCGAGGTGCTGAGCAGACCGACGCCGGCGACCCGGGCGGCCATGTAGGTGGGGTCGGCACCGGCGAGCGCGAGCACCGACATCCCTCCCATCGAGTGCCCGACGAGCACGACCGGGCCGTGCGGCACCGCGGTGGCCAGCACCGCGGCGAGGTCCTGGCCGAGCATCTCCACCGAGGGGTGCGGTTCCGGGCCGCGGCTGGAGCGGCCGTGCGAGCGCTGGTCGTAGAAGACCAGCCGGACGGGGACGGCCGGCGCCGACGCGGTCGACGCGGTGGCGGCCACCGTCTCCGCGCCCACCTCGACGGCGGCCGGCGGGGTCGCGGCGCCGAAGTCCGGGCCGGTGAGACCGCGGCGCTGGTAGTACCAGGAGCCCATCCGCAGCGCCCAGCCGTGCACCAGAACGACGGTCAGCGGCGCGTCCAGCGGACCGACCTCCTCCACCTGCAGGGCGGCCCCGTCGGCGGCGACGACCGAGTAGTTGCGGTCGGCGTCGATGCTGTCGTAGGTCTCGCCGCCGTTGTCCACCGGTTTGTGGGCACGTCTGACCGCCACCTTCTGCGCCGTGACCCCGCCGAGGGCGACGGCACCGACGACGCCGCCGACCACCCCCGCGGCACCGAGCACTCTGGTCAGGACGCTCACCGCACGCCCCCGAGGTGGACGCGCGGCACCCGGGCGCCGATCCGGGTGACGATCTCGTAGTCGATGGTGTCGCACGCCGTGGCCCACTCCGCCGCGGTCGGCTCACCGCGACGGCCGTCGCCGAAGAGCGTCACCTGGTCACCCGCCCGCACCTCGTCGTCCCCCACGTCGATCACCACCTGGTCCATGGCCACCCGGCCGGCGATCCGGTACCGCCGGCCGCCGACGGCAACCTCGGCCCGGGAACTCGCCGCCCGCGGCACACCGTCGGCGTACCCGATCGGCACCAGGGCCAGCGTCGACTCGGTGGCCGTGCGGTAGGAGAAACCGTAGGAGACGCCGGACCCGGCGGGGACGCGTTTGGTCAACGCCACCGTGGCCCGCAGGGTCATCGCGGGCCGGAGGCCGTGGGTGTCCCGCAGGCCGACGCCGTCGAGGGGGTCCAGCCCGTAGATGCCGATGCCCACCCGGACCAGGTCGTACCGGGTGTCCGGGGTGCCGATCGCGGCGGCGGTGTTGGCCAGGTGCCGGTACCGCGGGGTCAACCCGGCGTCGGCGGCCGTGGCCAGGGCCGCCTCGAACGTCGCGCGCTGCTCGCCGATGCTCCGGTCGCCGATCACCTCGGAGCTGCCCAGGTGGCTCATCACCCCCTGGACGGTGAGCTCGCCGGCGTGCTGGGCGGCCGCCGCGGCCCGGCACAGCGCCGCCCAGTCGGCCGGCCCCGCGCCGCCGCGGCCCAGGCCGGTGTCGACCTTGAGGTGCACCGTGGTGCCGGGGACACGGGCGGCGCGGACGCGGTCGAGCTGGGCCAGGGAGGAGACGCCGAGCATCGTGCCGGCGGCGAGCGCCGGGGCCACGTCCTCGTCGGGGGTCCACAGCCAGGCCAGTACCGGTGCGTCGACTCCGGCCCGCCGCAGCGTGAGCGCCTCGACCGGGTAGGCCACACCGAGCAGGTCGGCGCCACCGGCCAGCGCGGCCCGGGCCACCGGGACGGCGCCGTGCCCGTAGCCGTCGGCCTTCACCACGGCCATCGTGGCGGTCCCGGCGAGCGCCTTGAGGGTGGCGACGTTGGCGGTGACGGCGCCCAGGTCGACCTCGGCGACGGCCCGGGTCATCGCAGGTGCTCCCACAGGGCCTGCGCCCCGGCGTGGCCGGCGGCCTCGGCCTTCTCCCCGGCGCGGCCGTGCACGAAGGCGCCGAGCGCGGCCGCGGTGAACGGGTCGAGGCCGGCGGCCAGCAATGATCCGGTGACCCCGCTGAGGACGTCGCCGGAGCCCGCGGACGCGAGCCATCCGGAACCGGACAGCGTGATCGCGGTCCGGCCGTCGGGGGCGGCGACGACGGTGTGATGTCCCTTGAGCAGGACGAACGCCCCCGATCGGGCCGCGGCGGTGCGGGCCGCGTGCAGCCGGCGGGCGGGGTCGAGGTCGGGGAAGAGGGCGCTGAACTCGCCGGCGTGCGGGGTCAGCACGGTCGGGTGTGTGCGGCGCGCCAGCAGCTCGGGACGCTCGGCGAGCAGCCGCAGCCCGTCCGCGTCGACCAGCACCGGCACGTCGGCGGCGAGCACCTCGGCCAGGACGGCCCGGCCGGTGTCGTCGCCGCCCAGCCCCGGACCGACCACCCACGCCTGCACGCGGCCCGCCTCGGCGACGGTGGCGGTGGCGACGACCTCGGGCCACCGGGTGACCACGGCGTGATGGCTGCCGCCGGCGAAGCGCACCATGCCGGGTCGCAGCCGCACCGCTCCCCCGGCGCACATCACCGCCGCGCCCGGGTACTGCGTCGAGCCGGCGGCGATCCCCACGACCCCGTTGCTGTACTTGGAGTTCGCCACCCCGGAGCGCGGCAGCAGTGCCGCGGCGTCGGCGTCGTCGAGGATCAGGGCGTCGAACGGCGCCCCGGCCAGCGGGAAGTCCAGCGGCTGCACCTCGACGACCCCGGCGTGGTCGCCGACCAGCAGACCGGTCTTGGCGCCGCCGAAGGTGACGGTGTGGTCGGCGGCGAGGACCGGCCCGTCGGTGGTGCCGTCGTCGGGGTCGAGGCCGCTGGGGAGGTCCACCGCGAGCCTGGCGGCGTTCGCGGCGTTCGCCAGTTCCACCAGGCGGGCCGCGGGAGGCCGCAGCGGCGGCCGGGCGCCGATGCCGACCAGCCCGTCGACGATCAGGTCGGCGTGCCCGAGCAGGGCGGGCGCGTCGTCGGTGGTGGCGACCCGTCCACCGGCCCGCCGGAAGGCGTCCAGCGCGGCGGCGTGGGCCCGGTCGACGTCGGTGCAGACGGCGTCCACCCGGAGGCCGCGGCGGGCGAGGTTCGCGCCGGCGAACAGCGCATCGCCGCCGTTGTTGCCCCCTCCCACCAGCAGCACCACCCGGCGGCCGCGCAGCGGTGTGCCGAGTGCGCGGACCGCGGCCAGCGCGACGGCGGTGGCCGCCCGCCTCATCAGCGGGAGCTGCCCCTGTGCGGCGAGCGCGGCGTCCTCGGCGGCGAGCACCTGCGCGACCGTGTAGCTGTGCATCACGCGCCCAGGGCGATCACCACGGCCGCGGCGATACCGGCGTCGTGGGAGATGGACAGCTGCCAGCCGGTCACCCCGGCGGCGGCGGCGGCGGTCGCGACGGTGCCCACCACCGCGAGTTCGGGGCGTCCCGACGGCAACGTGATCACCGAACAATCGTGCCAGTCCATGCCGCGGGGTACCCCGATCGCCTTGGCCACCGCCTCCTTGACCGCGAACCGCGCGGCCAGCGAGGCCGCCGACCGGGGGGCGCCGGCCGGGGTGGTCGCCTCGGCGGCGGTGAACAGCCGGTGCCGCAGCGCCGGGGTGCGCGCGAGCGACGCGACGAACCGGTCGATGGCGACCACGTCGATACCGACTCCGACCACCCGCGCGCCGGACGGAACGTCGGGGAAGGACACGGCGGCGCTACTCGACGGTGACGGACTTGGCCAGGTTGCGCGGCTTGTCGATGTCGTAGCCGCGGGTGCGGGCGATCTCGGCGGCCAGCACCTGCAGCGGCACCGTGGCGACCAGGGGCTGCAGCAGCACCGGCACCGGCGGCAGCTCGATGAGCGTGTCGGCGAACGGCGCGACGATGTCGTCGCCGTCCTCGCAGATGACGATGGTGCGGGCGCCGCGGGCCTGGATCTCGCGGATGTTGCTCAGCAGCTTCGAGTGCAGCAGCGGCCGCAGCTTCGGCGACGGGGTGACCACCACGACCGGCAGCCCCTCCTCGATCAGCGCGATCGGGCCGTGCTTGAGCTCGCCGGCGGCGAAGCCCTCGGCGTGCATGTAGGCGAGTTCCTTGAGCTTGAGCGCACCCTCCAACGCCACCGGGTACCCGACGTGCCGGCCGAGGAACAGCACCGCGCGGGAGTCGGAGATCTCCTTGCCCAGTGCGCGGACCCTGTCCATCCGGGTCAGCGTCTCGCTGATCGCCGCCGGCATCTTCTCCAGAGCGGCGAACTCGCGGCCGATCTCGTCGGCGTACATCAACCCGCGGGCCTGCGCCAGCGCCAACCCGACCAGGTAGTTCGCCACCACCATGCCGAGGAAGGCCTTGGTGGAGGCCACCCCGATCTCGGGACCGGCGTGCATGTAGACGACGGCGTCGGACTCCCGCGGGATCTGCGAGCCGTTGGTGTTGCAGACGGCCAGCACCCGGGCCTTCTGCTCGCGGGCGTGCCGGACGGCCTCCAGGGTGTCGGCGGTCTCGCCGGACTGGGAGACGGCGACGACGAGGGTGTCGCGGGTCAGCACCGGGTCGCGGTAGCGGAACTCGCTGGCCAGTTCGACCTCGACGGGCAACCGCGTCCAGTGCTCGATCGCGTACTTGGCGAGCATCCCGGAGTTGTAGGCGGTGCCGCAGCCGACGACGACGACCTTGTCGACGGTGCGCAGCTCCTCGTCGCCGAGGCGCTGCTCGTCCAGGACGATGCGGCTGCCGTCGAAGTGGCCCAGGAGGGTGTCGGCGACCGCCTGCGGCTGCTCGGCGATCTCCTTGTCCATGAAGAACTCGAAGCCGCCCTTCTCGGCGGCGTCGGTGTCCCAGTCGACGTGGAAGGTGCGGAAGTCCGCGGAGCCGCCACTGAACGAGCTGACGTCGTACCCCTGCGCGGTGATCGACACCAGCTGGTCCTGGCCCAGCTCGACGGCCTCGCGGGTGTGGGCGATGAACGCGGCGACGTCGCTGGCGACGAACATCTCACCGTCGCCGACGCCGACCACCAGCGGCGAGTTGCGGCGGGCGGCGACCAGCTGGCCGGGGGCGTCGGCGTGCACCGCGACCAGCGTGAACGCGCCGTGCAGCCGGCGGCAGACCGCGCCCATCGCGGCGGCCAGGTCACCCGGCCGGGCGTCGTACTGGGCGGCCAGCAGGTGTGCGACGACCTCGGTGTCGGTGTCGCTGGTCAGTTCGACCCCGGCGCTCTCCAGTTCGGCCCGCAGCGGCGCGAAGTTCTCGATGATGCCGTTGTGGATGACCGCGACCCGCCCGGTCACGTCACGGTGCGGGTGGGCGTTGCGGTCGGTGGGGCCGCCGTGGGTGGCCCAGCGGGTGTGTCCGATGCCGGTGCTGCCGGGCAGCTTCAGGTCGTCGTCGAGGATCAACTTCTCGAGGTTGGCCAGCACCCCGGCCTTGCGGGCCACGCCCACCGCCCCGAGATCGTCCTGCACGGCCACCCCGGCGGAGTCGTAGCCGCGGTACTCCATGCGGCGGAGTCCGTCCATCACGAGCGGCAGAGCCTGCTGGGGACCGACGTATCCGATGATTCCGCACATGGGGTTCGAGCCTAGCCGCCGTGGAGGCCGCGACGGCCGACCCGCGGACCCGGCGTGGTGGCGGCGCGCCGGGTGGTCAGACCTCCACGGGACGGCCGCCACGCTGCAGCGCGGCGGCGGGATCGGTCACCGGTGCGGTGGCCGGCGGGACCACCGTGTACCCGGTGCGGTCGGCGACGGTCGAGGCCGACACCGCCCGCAGTGAGGCCCAGGAGCGCAGCGCCGCGATGTCCTCGGCCTGGGTCACCGACAGCGGCACGGTGGTCGCGATGGCGTGCCGGAGGTCGTCCACCGCGAGCGGCCGCCGCCCGTCGAAGGCGTCGAAGCAGGCCGACACCACGGCCTGCTCGATCTCCGAACCGGTGAACCCCTCGGTGGCGTCGGCGAGTTCGGCCAGCAGCGCGTCACCGACGTCGAAGGCCCCGAGATCGGGGCCGGCCGCGAGCCGCAGCCGCAGGTGCAGCCCGAAGATGTCCACGCGCTCCGCCCGGGTCGGCAGGTCGATGAAGAAGATCTCGTCGAACCGGCCCTTGCGCATGAACTCCGGTGGCAGCCGGGAGATGTCGTTGGCGGTGGCGATGACGAAGACCGGCTCGACGCGCTCCTGCATCCAGGTCAGGAACGATCCGAAGACGCGGGCACTGGTACCCGAGTCGCGCTCCCCCGAGGCCGACGCGAAGCCCTTCTCGATCTCGTCGATCCACAGCACACAGGGCGCGATCGCCTCGGCGGTGTCCAGCGCCTTGCGCATGTTCTCCTCCGACGCCCCGACGAGGCCGGCGAAGATCTTGCCGATGTCGAGCCGGATCAGCGGGATGGACCACGCCGACGCCATCGCCTTGGCCGTCATGGACTTGCCGCAGCCCGGGACACCGGTCACCAGCGCGCCTTTCGGTGCGGGCAGGCCGTACCGGGCGGCGTCGGCGGTCCACGCCCCGGTGCGCTTGACCAGCCACGCCTTGAGGTTGGCCAGCCCACCGATGTCGGACAGCGCCAGCGTCGAGGTGACCACCTCGAGCACCCCGGAGCGGCGGATGATCTGCCGCTTCTCGTTCAGCACCACCGGGATATCGTCGGTGTCGAGCCGGTTGTCGTCGGCCATGGCGCGGGCGAAGGCGTTCTCCGCCTCGGCCAGGGTGAGCCCCAGGGCGCCGCGGGCCAGCGCGTCGATCACCGCGTCGGGGCCGTCGCCGAGATCGATGGTGACCGACTTCGAGGCGCGGTTGGCCTCGATCATCCCGACCAGCAGCTCCCGCAGCCGGGCCTGGTCGGGAAGCGGGAAATCGACCACGGTGACGGTGTTCTCGAGCTCGGTGGGGATCCGCAGCACCGGCGACACCAGGATCAGCATCCGCGGCTGGCCGCCGTCGCGGTACTGCCGGGCGAGGTCGCGCAGCTGCCGGACGAGCTGGGGGTCGGCGGGCTGGTTGGCGGTGCCCAGCCACGGGTGCAGGTCGAAGAACACCACCACGGACGCGAGGTCGAGCTTGGCGGCGGCGGCCAGCGCGGAGCCGGGGTTGCGGGTCTCCGGTGAGCCGGCGTCGCCGAGCAGGGCCAGCCCGTTGGTGAACGTCCACGTGTAGATCTCCCGGCGGCGCACCGAGGGATCCGCGACGGCGGCGACCACCGCCTGCAACGCCCGGGTCTCCTCGGGGGTCTGCAGGTAGAGCAACGGGAACCGGGCCCGGATCAGTTGTCGCAGGTCGTGCTCGAAGGTCTCGGCCACCGGGGTGCACCTCTTCTGGTCGGCAGTGCGGCGGAACCGGGTGAGCAGCTGGCGGACGCGGGGCCCCGGGTGCAGAACCGTTAGTCTACGAACGCACCGGGCACCGTCGTGACGACCACCCGTGCGAGCACACCGCCCGAAGACTGCGTGATGAGACCGGAAGCGAGGGCTGCGGCATGGCCGGCTCACCGAGCATCTCCAAGCCCACGATGGACTACCTGACCCACCTGGGCCCGTACCGCGTGGCCGTGGGCGAACTGGCGCTGGCGGGTCTGCCCGGCGTCATCGTCGCCCCGGTCAGCGGGCAGGACCTGCCCGCCGTCGCGTTCGGCCACCACTGGCTGCAGCCCGCGTCGCGCTACCTAGGGACGCTGCGGTACTTCGCGTCGTGGGGCATCGTCGCGGTCGCCCCGACCACGGAGAAGGGCCCGCTGCCGTCGCACCGTGGGCTCGGCCAGGACCTCTCGACCGCGCTGCAGCTGGTGGCGCACTCCCGGCTGGCCGACCGCGCGGTCAGCGTGGACCCGGCGAAGCTCGGCGTCGCCGGACACGGGACCGGCGGCGGCTCGGCCGTGCTGGCCGCCGCCGACGACGACCGGATCAAGGCGGTGGCGACGGTCAACGCCGCCAACACCCGCCCGTCCTCGGTGACGGCGGCCGGTCTGGTGCTGGCCCCCGGTCTGCACCTGGCCGGTGGCCGCGACGACTACACGCCGCTGCGCAGCAACGCCGAGCTGATCGCCCAGGGCTGGGCCGGCAAGGTGCAGCTGCGGACGATCACCAAGGGTGAGCACCTCGGGATGGCCGAGGGGCCGCACTGGACCTCGACCGTCTACGGCAGCAGCCCGCAGCGCAAGACCCAGTCGGTGGCCCGGGCGCTGATGACGGCGTTCTTCCTGCGCTACCTCGACGACCAGGACCAACTCGCCGACGAGCTGGACGACAGGATCGCCGGCACCGTCCGGGCCGACTTCTCCACGATCTGACCGCCGCCGGGGGACGCACGGTGTGCCGGAGCCACACGGCGGCGGCACGCACGAACAGCTTAATCGGGCCCGGTATCGTTCCCGCGGTGCGCCGCCGGCCGCGCCCCGCCGGTCGGTGGGCCAGGATCGACGTGACACCGCCGGTCCCGGCGGCACCACCCACGGCCGCCGACCCTGTGGCCGACGCCCGAGCCGCCGACGGTGGCTCCCGACACCTGAGGTCCTGACGCCGATGTCGCTGTTGTCCGATCGCTCCCGTTCCTTCCCCTCCGACTTCGTGTGGGGCTCCGCCACCGCGAGCTACCAGATCGAGGGGGCCGCACAGGAGGACGGCCGCGGCCCCTCCATCTGGGACACCTTCAGCCACACTCCGGGCAAGGTGGAGGGCGGTGACACCGGCGACGTCGCCGACGACCACTACCACCGCTACGTCGAGGACCTGGACCACATCAAGGGTCTCGGTCTGGACGCCTACCGGTTCTCCATCGCGTGGCCGCGGGTGCAGCCGGGCGGCGCCGGCGCGCTGAACGACAAGGGCGTCGACTTCTACAAGCGCCTGCTCGACGGGCTGCTGGAGCGCGGTGTCCGGCCGGTGGCCACGCTCTACCACTGGGACCTCCCGCAGGAGCTCGAGGACGCGGGCGGCTGGCCGGTCCGTGACACCGCCCTGCGCTTCGCCGACTACGCGACCGCGATCGTCGGGGCGCTCGGTGACCGGGTGCACACCTGGACCACGTTCAACGAGCCGTACTGCACCGCCTACCTCGGGTACGCCTCGGGTGTGCACGCCCCGGGCCGGACGAACGGCGCCGACGCACTGGCCGCGGTGCACCACCTGAACCTGGCGCACGGGTTGGCCGGCCGGATCGTCCGAGACCTGGCGCCGACGGCCGAACTGTCGGTCACGCTGAACCTCGCGGTGATCCGGCCGGCGTCGGATTCGGCCGAGGACGCGGCGGCCGTGCGCAAGCTCGACAACATCGCCAACGGCGCCTTCCTCGGGCCGATGCTCGAGGGGAAGTACCCGGCCGACCTGCTCACCCAGACCGCGCACGTCACCGACTGGGCGTTCGTGCAGGACGGTGACCTCGCGACCGCCCGGGTGCCGATCGACGTACTGGGGATCAACTACTACTCGACGATCCTGGCCGGCCACTGGGACGGCACCGGCGAGCGCCAGCAGGCCGACGGTCACGGCGACTCCGCGGCGACCCCGTGGGTCGGCGTGGACGACGTGAACTTCCTGCTGCAGCCCGGCCCGTACACCGCGATGGGCTGGAACATCGAGCCGCAGGGGATGACCGATCTGCTGCTGCGGATCAGCCGCGAGTACCCGGATCAGCCGATGATGATCACCGAGAACGGTGCCGCCTTCGACGACGAGGTCTCCCCCGACGGCCGGGTGCACGACCCGCTGCGGGTGGACTACCTGTACCGGCACATCGACGCGGTCGGCGCCGCGATGGAGGCGGGCGCCGACGTCCGCGGGTACTTCCTGTGGTCGCTGCTGGACAACTTCGAATGGGCCTACGGCTACTCCAAGCGGTTCGGAATCATCCGGGTCGACTACAACACCCTCGAGCGCACCTGGAAGGACAGCGCGATCTGGTACTCGAAGCTGATCGCCACCGACCAGCTGCCGGACGTGACCTCCGCGGCCGAGTAGGACCCGCCACCCGGCCGGGCCTGGCGACCTTCGTCCGTTGTCCGGCCGGGGAGGAACCGCGCTCCGGCTCGGCCTCCACGGCCGAGCCGGGCCAGGCGACACCTGCCCAGGCTCCCTCTGTTGGCGGTCCAGACGGCGAGGTACCGCCGTCTGGCCTGCGGCGCTGACTTCCGTCGGCGGCCCGGCCGGGTTTCACCGGCCAGGGCTCGGCCTCCGCGGCCTGGCCCCGGCAGGGCGAGACCTGCCCGGGCTCGCCCTGGCTACCTCCGTCGGCGGCCCAGCCGGGTCGAACCGCCAGCCGGCCTGCGGCGCAGGCTTCCGTCGGCGGCCCAGCCGGGTCGAACCGCCAGCCGGCCTGCGGCGCAGGCTTCCGTCGGCGGCCCGCCGGGGAGGAACCGCCAGCCGACCTGTGGCACTGACCTTCGTCGGGGGCCCGGCCGGGTCGGAGCGGCCAGGGCTCGGCCTCCACGTCCGGTCCCGGCCACGCGAGACCTGCCCAGGCTCGCCCTGGCGACCTCCGTCGCCGCCCCGGCCGGAGAGGAACCGCCAGCCGACCTGTGGCGCCGACCTCCATCGGGGGCCCGGCCGGGGAGGAACCGCCAGCCGACCTGTGGCGCCGACCTTCGTCGGCGGCCCGGCCAGAGATGAGCCGACTCCGGCTCGGCCTCTACGGCGGGGCCCCGACCAGGCGAGGCCTGCCCAGGGCTCGCCCTGGCGACCTCCGTCGGCGGCCCAGCCGGGGAAAACCCGCGAGCCGGCCTGCGGCGTCAACCTGCGGCGCCGACCTCCGTCGGTGGCCCGGCCGGACATGAAACGCGCCCCGGCTCGGCCGCCACGGCCGAGTCGACGTGTCCCACCGCCCGATCTCGACGGCCTGGTAGGACCCGCCGGCCGGCCTGCCCCGTCGACCTCCGTCGGCGGCCCGGCCGGTGGGACCGGTCATCCTGCCGGGCGTCGACTCTCGCCGGCGGCTCGGACGTCGTCGTCCGCGGGCGGTCCGTCGCGTGCCGGTCACCGCCGCGCCCACCGGTCAGTGGCGTGACAACGCCGGCCGTCGCGACCGTCGCCTGGTCGGTGTGGTCAGCCGGCGCTCGTAGCGGCGGTAGACCGGACGGCTGACCAGCTTGATGCCCCACATCGCAGCGGGCTCCAGCCTGGTCATGTCGGCCATCTCCTCCGGCGACATCTGGCGGTAGATCATGCCGCCCTCGAGGAGCAGATGGTACGGACGGGTCGCCTTCGTGGCGTAGGTGCTGAAGGCGTTCCACTCCTCGACGCTGAGATACCGCTGGAGGAGCGGCAGCAGGTGCTGCTCCTCGTCGTCGAGGTGCTCGTTCAGTGCCGCGCACAGCGCGTCGAGCCGGTCCGCGAGCGGCTCGCCGGTCGCGGGCTGCGGGTCGTCCTGGAACGCGTCCCACGCCGTCGGGAGGGCGGCGAGATGCTGGGCCACCCTCGCGTGCTGCGTCTCCATGCGGTGCGCCAGGGCGGCGTCGGCCGGCGCCCGTTCCACGATCGTGGGCCAGATGTGTTCGTCCTCGTAGCCGTGGTGGCGGTCCAACGAGGACGACACCATGTCGTAGTGGCGGCGCAGCCGTCGGGCGTGGTCGCGGTCTCCGGGACGGACCGAGCGGACCAGTGCGGGTAGCACACCCAGGCCGGTCCGGAAGATGCGGTGCGAGATGGTCATGCCGTGGACGTACGGCACGCCAGGGGTGTAACGCTGGATCATCGGGAGCGGGTCGGCGGCCGGCTCGTCGGGAGTGGGTCGCTCAGCGTCTGCGGACATCGCGTCGCCTTTCACGTCGTTGTGAGGAGCGGGTCGAGGCGATCGTAGGACGCGAGGTCCGGCCCGTCATCGACCGCGGAGGGTGATCGAGGGCCGTCGGCTGCAGACCTGGAGCCTGCATCGGAGGCGTGACCCGGCACCCGGGCGGACCTGCGCGGACGGGTCAGGGGCGACCCGTCCGGAGGTCCTGCACAGCCCGCAGGTGCCACGTCGGTCCGTCCAGGGCGGTCGGCGTCGGGCAGGACGCCGACCGGTGGGAAGGTCCGGGCGGGATGGCGGTACCGATGGGACCCGGTCCCGGGCGGCGCACACGGCAGTGGGCGGGTCGACAGAGCGAGCGGACTCACGTTTGCGGGTGCCGCGCGGGTCTTCCTCTCCCCGCCTCTTCTTGCTAACTTTCAGTTGTACACCGGTTACGCAATGTCCATTCGCGCAGCTCAGCACACGCTGCTGCTGCCTGGGGTCATGGTCGGTCGGGATGCGTGCGACTGGAGGGGTACGCACGGACCCCGACCGACCACTCCCCCGGTCGGAGCATGGCGGCGCCGACGGCGGCGACACACCGTCCGCACGGCGGCTCGGCCCTCCGGTCGACCGACGCACGACCGTCCGGCGCGGGCCTCCGAGGGACCGGTCGCACGTGTGGTAACTAACGGCCGGTCTCAGGTCCGCCGGAACCCCGTCACTGACGCACGACCGTCGGCCCCGGACCCGTCGTCCGCGCGGCGCGGACCTCCGACAATCGGTCCCACGTGTGGACCGCCGGCCCGGCCTCAGGTCCGCCGGAACCCCGTCACTGACGCACGACCGTCGGGCCCGGACCCGTCGTCCCCGCGGCGCGGACCTCCGAAAAACCGGTTTCACGTGTGGACCGCCGGCCCGGCCTCAGGTCCGCCGGAACCCCGTCACTGACGCACGACCATCCGGCCCGGACCCGTCGTCCCCGCGGCGCGGACCTCCGAAAAACCGGTGGCACGAGGGAAACCCACCGGCGAGGCCTCAAATCCGCCGGAACCCCGTCACTGCCGGCCGACCACCGCGGCGAGGCGTTCGGCGATTCCCGACGCTGCTTCCGCGGTCGGCGCTTCGACCATCACCCGCACCAGAGCCTCGGTGCCGGAGGGACGCAGCAGTACCCGCCCAGAGTTCCCGAGCTCGACCTCGGCGGCCTCCACGGCCTCGGCGACCTGGACCGAGGACGCGACGGCGGCCTTGTCGGCCACGCGGACGTTGAGCAGCACCTGCGGGAACTTGGTGACCACGGAGGCCAGCTCGGCGAGTGACGTGCCCGTCTGCGCCATCTGGGCCATCAGGTAGAGGGCGGTCAGCAGCCCGTCGCCGGTGGTGGCGTGCTGGGCGAGCACGATGTGACCGGATTGCTCGCCGCCGAGGCTGTAGTTGCCGGCGCGCATCTCCTCGAGCACGTAACGGTCACCCACACCGGTGGTTCGGACCCGGATCCCCTCGGCCCGCATGGCCTGGTGGAAACCGAGGTTGGCCATCACGGTGGTGACGACCGTGGCGTCGGCGAGTTCACCGCGGCTGTGCATGGCGGTGGCGAGGATGGCCAGGATCGGGTCACCGTCGACGACGTTGCCGGTCGCATCGACGGCGAGGCAGCGGTCGGCGTCACCGTCGTGGGCGATGCCGAGGTCGGCGCCGTGAGCGACGACAGCGGCTCGGAGGTGGTCGAGGTGGGTGGAGCCGACGCCGTCGTTGATGTTCAGACCGTCGGGCTCCCCGGCGATCACGATGACGGTGGCACCGGCTCGCCGGTACGCCTCGGGCGCGACCGTGGAGGCGGCGCCGTGGGCGCAGTCGACCACCACGGTCAGACCGGCCAACGGATGCGGGGTGACCAGCAGCAGGTGGTCGAGGTAGCGCCGGGCCGGCTCGTCCGCCGTGGTGATGCGGCCGATCCCGGCGCCCACGGGCAGCGGGTGACCGGATCCCATGCCGGCCTCGATCGCGTCCTCGACGGCGTCGGGCAGCTTGACCCCGCCGGCACCGAAGATCTTGATGCCGTTGTCCGGCATCGCATTGTGCGACGCGGAGATGACCACCCCGAGGTCGGCCCCGAGGTGGTCGGTGAGGAACGCGACCGCGGGCGTCGGCAGAACGCCGAGCAGAATCACGTCGGTGCCGGCCGAGGCCAGGCCGGCGGCGACCGCCGCCTCCAACATCTCGCCGCTGGCCCGGGGGTCGCGACCGACGACGGCCGTGGCCCGTGTCCCTGACGCCAAACGGCCCTGCGCCCGGGCCTCGGACAGCACGAATGCCGCCGAGGTCGCGAGGCGCAGGGCCGTTTCGGGCGTCAGTTCGACGTTGGCCAGACCGCGTACTCCGTCTGTGCCGAACAGTCTCGCCATGAGGCCTGAATTACCGCTTCGAGTACTGCGGAGCCTTACGGGCCTTCTTGAGACCGTACTTCTTCCGCTCCTTGACGCGGGCGTCGCGGCTCAGGAAGCCGGCCTTCTTCAGCGGGGGGCGGTCGTTGACGTCGAGGTCGATCAGCGCACGCGCGATCGCCAGACGCAGCGCGCCGGCCTGTCCGGTGATGCCGCCACCGACGAGCGTGGCGTGGATGTCGAAGGATTCCGCCTTCTCCAGGGTGACCAGCGGCTCCTTGATCAGCTGCTGGTGCACCTTGTTCGGGAAGTACGAATCCAGGGTGCGGCCGTTGAGCGTGAACTCGCCGGTGCCGGAGGTCAGGCGGACCCGGACCACGGCTTCCTTGCGACGACCGACGGTCTGGATCGGACGGTCGACGACGATGCGGAGCGGGGCCGAGGTGACCGACGGCGGGGCGTCGGTGTCGCCGTCGACGGGGCCCTCCGTGCCTTCCAGACCCAGGTGGCTGAGGTCGATGTCGGCGGTCAGTTCGCCGTCAGGGGTGAACGCATCGGTCACGGTGTCGTCGTCTTTCGGGTCGGTGCCGGAGGTGGGCTGGCTCACTGGGAGACCTGGCTGATCTCGAAGGGCGCGGGCTTCTGCGCGGCGTGCGGGTGGTTCGGGCCGGCGTAGACCTTCAGCTTGCTCGAGAGGCTGCGGCCGAGCGGACCGTGCGGGAGCATGCCGGTGATGGCCTTCTCCACGAGACGCTCGGGCTTGGTCTCGAGCATCTGGCCGACGGTGCGCTGGCTCAGACCACCCGGGTAACCGGAGTGCGTGTAGAGGATCTTGGTGTTCTTCTTGTTACCCGACACCGCGACCTTGTCCGCGTTGATGATGACGACGAAGTCACCGGTGTCGACGTGGGGCGCGAAGATCGCCTTGTGCTTGCCACGCAGGAGCTGCGCCGCCTGGCTGGCCAGTCGGCCGAGAACGACGTCGGTGGCGTCGATGACGTGCCAGGCGCGGGTGATGTCACCGGGCTTCGGGCTGAACGTACGCATGCCTCTTCTTTGTCCTTTGTGCTGGGTTTTCGGTGGTGGGTCCGCTCCCCGGGGGAACCAGCGTGACCAGCACACCACCAGGTAACACACAGTCGTGAACGCCCGTCGCCTGGAGTGGACCCCCGGGTCACCCCGGGACTGCATCTCCGACCGACGAGCGGTCCTACTCCACATGTCGAGGTCCATGGCGTTCCGGTGTCGCGGCCGGTACGACCGAGGTCGCTCCATGCTGCTGCACCGACCCGATCCGGGCCTGTACTGCCGTACTGCTGTTGATGCTCGAGGTGACGCTTCGTCCGCGCGGACAGTTCGTCCTTGCGCACGACGATCGAGAATACCGCGCCAGGGGGCGGCGGGTCAAAGTGAGCCGTGACGGACCGGGACGCCGAGCCCACCGGCGGCGCCGGTGACGGCCCAGCGCACGGACGGTAGCCACGGTATCGAACGTCGCCGGGCTGCTGCACCGCCCGACGCGACTCTGGACCGGGAGTCAGAGAGTCCTCGATGCAGCCGGAATACGGGGTAACGACGGCGGACGGCACTGCGGTGCCGGGCCACCGCCCTACGACCGGGCGTCCCACCGGGTGGGCCGCGGACCCGCCACCGCTGTCCAGTCCGGTGCCGGTGCCTGAGCACGACGACGGCGCTCGACCTTGCGGTGCCGGGGCCACCCCCCTGCGCCCGGCGTCCCACCGGGTGGCGCAGCGGACCCGCCCCCGATGCTTGGTGCCGGTGACCACGACGGCAGACGGCACTGCGCTACCGGACCGTCGCTCCCGCCTCGGCGTCCGACCGGGTGCGCAGCGGTCCGCCCGGCCGGCGCCCGCCGCCCTGGCGGTAGCGGACACCGGACCACACGGCGCGACGTCCGCACGCGCCGTGCGGCGCCGGCCCGACCGCCGACCGTTGCCGCTCCCCGTCCGCAGGCCGGCGGACCTTTCCTCACAAGCCGAGTGCGACTGGTCGGTCGCCGCCGTGCTCAGTGCCCTCCAGGAATGACAGGCCCACGCCGACAGGCGGCTATCGCCTCCGGACGACGGCCCCGGCCACGCCCGCTGTGCCGTACCGCCCCGGGCCCGGTGCTGATCCCTGCTGTGGCCGCACCGCTCGGGGCCCGGTGCCGGCCACCCCCCGCTGTGGCCGGCACCGACCCGACGCCCGGAATCCCTCCCGTCCCGGCTGCCGCCCGTCGGACGGATCCGGGCGACGCGACGCGTGGTCGCCGCTGATCGCGGCCGGCAGCTTCCTGGTTCCCGTCAGCCGCCCCTCACCCGCCGGCGCCGCTGCGCCGCGGTCCGCCCCACGCGGACGGGGTCAGAGACCGGACCAAGCGGCGGCCACCCGCTGGTCGGTGGCCAGGTACCGGCGGTTGGCCTCGCCGACCGTGACGTGCACCGCAGCGAGCGTGCGGTTCAGCTCGTCGGCCGCGGCGTTCCATTTCGTCTGCTGCCGCAGGTAGGCCTGCTTGCCGTCGCCCTCCCAGGTGGCGAGCAGCGGCGCGAGGTCGCTGTCGAGTTCGGCGAGTGCGGCGGCGATCTGCCGCTGGGACGCCGCCATGGCGACCTCCGCAGCGGTCAACTGGTTGTAGTCGACCAGGATGGGTGAGCCACTGGACATGGATGTGTTCCTCTCGTGTCGAGACAGGCGTCTCGGTGGTGTGGGTGGGTGCGGTTCACGGCGTGGTGCCGGTGCGCAGGTGGTGGAGCCCGGCACCGGCGCCCGGCGGCGGCAAGTGCCGGACGGCCGGGCCGGGCCGGGCCGGGAACGTCACATGCGCAGACCGCCGCCGGCTCCCAGCAGGGCGGTACCGGCGTTGTCGTCCTCGATGCCGTAGGCCTTGGCCTGCTCGGCCAACATCGACTCGAAGGTCGCGATGGCCTTCTGCAGCGCCCGGGCGTGGCGGTCGTACCCGACCATCAGTGCGCGCAACGTGTTGCCGCCGTTGCCCTTCCAGCTCTTGAGCGTCCCCTCCGCGGTGATGCCGATCTCGTTGATCTGGCGGTCGATGGTGCTCTTCGCCGCGGCCATGTCGGCCACCGCCTGCTGCATGACGGCGACGCTGGTGCTGAATGTCCCCATGGAATTCCCCCTTGGATGCACAGCGCCGGACGGTCCGGCGCTCGGTAGAGCGGTCCTGCGGTCATGGCGGGAGGTGCGGCGGGCGGTGCGGGGCCCGCCACGGCCTCCCGAGCCCGGTGGTCGGGTGGCCTGTCGAGGTGGGTCAGTCGTCGGCCAGGGCGAGCTGGATCAGCTCCGACGAGGTGCGGGTGACGAAGAACCCCCGGCCGGGTGGTTGTGGAGCGGCACGCCGGTCGCCGTGCAGCGGGCCCTCGTCGGGCGGTCCGGACAGTACGAGTCCACTCGCCCCCAACTCACGCATCTGCTGCAGCAGCGGGTCGTAGAGAGCGCGGCCGCCTCCGGCGGCGCGTCGACAGACCACGATGTGCAGACCGATGTCCCGCGCGTGGGGCAGCAGGTCCAGCAGGGGCAGCAGTGGATTGGCCCCCGCCGCCACGAGGTCGTAGTCGTCCACGAGCACGAAGAGGTCAGCGCCCGTCCACCAACCGCGGTCACGGAGCTGCTCGGCGCGGACGTCGCCGGACGGCAGGCGGCCGGTCAAGAGCTCGACCGCGTCGGCGATGAGTCCCGCGGTGGCGCGGGGTGCGGTGGAATGACCGGCGAGCCACGGCTCGGGCAGGCGTCCCAGCAGGGTCCGGCGGTGGTCGACGATCAGGAATCGTGCCTGCGTCGGGGACCACCGGGCCGCGACCGTCGTGGCGAAGGTCCGGAGGAACGAGGTCCGGCCGCTGCCACCGTCTCCCCAGACCAGCAGGAACGGTTCGGCGGCGACATCGACGCCCACGGTGCGGAGGTCGGACTCCGCGACTCCGATGGGTACGCCCGCGACAGCCTCCGCCCGGGGGCGGGGCAGGTCCCGGACCGCGACCGTCGCCGGCAGCAGCCGGATCGGCGGAACACCGGCGCCCGGCCACCGGGTCCGGCGCTGGCTGATCAGCTCCTCGACCGCCTCCCGGGCGCCGAGCGGACCAGGCGGCGCCACCAGGAAGTGCAACCCGTCGGCGGTGAGGCCGCGGCCCGGTGTCCGCGCAGGCACGCCCGCCGCGCGCCGCCGGTCGATCTCCGACTCGGCCGGATCGCCGAGCCGCAGCTCGAAACGCAGCGTCATCAGGTCCCTCATCGCGGGACGGACGTCCGCCCAGCGCGCCGTGGCCAGGATGACGTGGATGCCGTGGGCCAACCCCCGTTGCACCAGAGCGGTGACCGTGGGCTCGAGCTCCTCGAACGCGGCACGGAACGTCGCCCAGCCGTCGATGACCAGGAAGACGTCGGGACGGTCGTGGCCACCCGACTCCCCCGTCCCGGACGCCTCGCGGTCTCCCAGCTCGGCCGCGAGTTGGGCCAGCATCCGGTGCACCAGCCGGGGGTCACCACGGCGACCGACGGAGCCGACCTGCGGCAGTCCGGCCAACGGCGTGAGTCCGCCGCCACCGAGATCCAAGACGTGGCAATGGATACGGTCCGGTCCGTGCCCGCGACTGAGGGCCAGCAGCATCGACGTCAGCAGGGTCGTCTTGCCCGACCGGGCGCCACCCACGACGAGAGCGTGCCCGGTGCTGCCGGTGAAATCGGCCCACAACAGGTCACGCCGCTGATCGAAGGGCCGGTCGATGAGTCCGACGGGGACCCGCAGGTCGAGGGGATCCGTCCCGACCGCCAGATCGTCGATCGGAGGAGCCTTGTCGAGGGGCGGGAGCCAGATGGCGGTGGCCCGGGGGCCGTGTGCCAGCAGACGCGACACCCAGAATTGGAGCAGGGAGGGCGTTCCCGGATCGGCCGCAGTCGGCGGAGCGGGCGGCGCGTCGTCGGCGGGTCGCCCGGCGCGCGGCACCGCACCGAAGAGCCGCACGGCCGCGGCCACCGACCGCACGCGCGCGGGCTCCGGGGCCGCGACCGCACCGGAGACGAAGGCGGCGGTGAAACGGTATGCCGTCTCCGCGCCGTCCTTGAGGTAGCCGACACCCGGAGTGGTCGGCAACCGGTACGCCGCGTCGTCGCCCAGCACGGCCCGTGAATCGGCGGCGGAGAACGTCTTCAGCGCGATGCGGAACGACAGGTGCGCATCGAGCCCCCGCATCCGCCCCTCCTCGAGCCGTTGCGACGCCAGGATCAGGTGGACTCCCAGAGACCGCCCGAGACGACCGAGTGCGACGAAGGTCTCGGCGAGATCGGGCTGTTGGACGAGCAGTTCGGTGAACTCGTCACAGACCACCACGAGTGTCGGCAGCGCCGGCAGTGCAGGCGTGTACGTGCGGATCCGCTGGTACTCGACGGTCGACGACGCACCCGCGGTGCGCAACAACTGCTGCCGTCGGCGCAGCTCGCCGTTCAGCGCATCTCGCATCCGCTCGACCAGCACCGCCTCGTCAGCCAGGTTCGTGATCACCGCTGCGACGTGCGGCAGTCCTTCGAGACCGAGAAACGCCGCCCCACCTTTGAAGTCGATCAGAACCACGTTCAGGGTGGCGGGGCCGTGCGTGACCACCAGAGCCAGCACGATCGTCCGCAGGAGCTCCGACTTACCGGATCCGGTCGCGCCGATCACGAGTCCGTGCGGTCCCATGCCGCCGAGCGCGGCTTCCTTGAGGTCGAGATGCACCGGCGTACCGGCATCGTCGGTGCCGATGGGGATCCGCAGGAGGTCGCGGCCGGCGGCGGTCTGGTGGGTTTCGGGCCGGTGGTCCGCAGCCGCCCGCAGACCGAGCAGCGCCACCAGATCGGGTACCGGGTGCCCGCCTCCGGACATGCCACCGGGAGGCGCAGCGTGCGGCGGACCGGCGAGCGCGCGCGCCGCGACGTCGGCCATGGCGGCTCCCACGAGATCCGGTGTGCCCCAACGGACGAGCCCGCCACTGCGCTGGCGGTACAGAGCGGTGGCGGTGGCATGCAGTGCGACAGCACCGGGGACCGTCGAGGTGCCGAGCCCGTCGACGACGACGGCCACGACCGGGAGCCGATCCGCGACGGCGAGCATCTCGACGATCCCGGCCGGCGGTGACACCAGCACCACCACCGTCCGAGCGGCCCTGCCTGGTCGGTCGATCCACCGGAGGAGCCGGCCGACGTCAGCGGTCCGCAACGGCTGATCGTGGTCGACGCCGCCGCGGTGGTGCGGAAGCCACTTGAGCCAGTCCCACCCGGTGACGTCGTCGGCGACGAACACCGCGATACGGCAGTCGGTCGGCCCGGCGGCCCGCGCGCACCGCAGCACCATCCCACGCACCAGATCCGCTGCGCGCGAACCGGACACGGACACGACGACGCCGGGGCGCAGGTCGACGGTCAGCGGCATGTCCGGAGTTTCGGCCCGCGCTTCGAGGAACCACCGGCGGGCGAGAACCGCGAAGGGCTCGGGTTCGGTGTCCGGGTCGTCGGCGGGCCGGACACACGACACCACCGCCGGAACCGCCCCGGTGCCCACCCGGACGGCCGAGCGTGGCGCACCTGCACCGCCGCCGGCGACGACCAACGCGTCGGCGTGCGGATGCCGACGGCGGTCGGTCGCACGGTGCTCGGCCTCGGCGGCGTCGACCGCGGCGCGGGACCGCTCCAGTCGCCGCAGGAAGCGGTCACGTTCGGCGGCCACGGTCGCGGCGGGCTGTGTCTGCCGCCCCCCGCCGGCGATCATCATGCCCACCAGCGACACGACCATCAGACCGCCCATGAGCAGGGAGGTGGTCCCGCCGCCACCGATGACGAGGAAGCCGACGGTGCCGGCGAGCATCACCGCCGGGAGGATCACGACGAAGACACTGCGCGGTGCCGGGGGCTCCAGGACAGGAAGCGGCGGCACGGTGACATCCGTTGCTTCCTTGACCTTTTCGGCGTCGCTCATGGTTCCCTCCCCCCGGAGAACGTGGCGGTGGACAACTCCACCGGGCCATCGAGCGGCAACCATACGATGGCGGCGCGATGCCTCCGGGCGTCTGTCCACATCCCGTCCGGGCGGTTCCACGAGCACCGGTGATCCCGCCGCGACACCCCAGAAACGAGCCCGCCCATGCACGACGCCACCTCGACGACGCACCGCCGTGTCGCGGTCATGGTTCCGACGGGGAGGGTCGATCTGGTGGTTCCGGCGGAGCTCACGGTTGCCGATCTGGTGCCGGTCGTGCTCGAACTCGGTCGGGTCGCCGCCGACACCAGCGGGCACGGCTGGCACCTCGGACGGGTCGGCCGTCCGGCACTGGACCCAGAACGGTCGCTACCCGCTGCGGGCGTCCGGGACGGCGACCTGCTCGACCTGCGGCCGTCGACCCTCAGCGGGGTGGCGCCCGTTTTCGACGAGATCACCGATGCAGCGGCGGCTGTCGCCGCCGACAGCATCCACGCCCGGCGCAGCTTCGCTCGGCCGTCGGCGCTCGCCACCGCAGCGCTGCTGCTGGCGTTGTCCGTCGTGCAGGCCTGGACCGGCGGCAGCGCCGCCTCCAGCGCCGCCGTGGCCGTCGTCCTGCTGGTCGCGGCCTGCCGCGTCGCCCGGCGGATGCGGGACCACCCGGTCGCTGTCGTCCTCGGGTCCGCGGCGGTGGGTTTCAGTGCGGCGGCGGTCGCGGTGTGGGCACCGGGACCGGACGTTGCGACGGCGGTCGCCGCGACGGTGGCCGGCGTCGCTCTCGTGGCGACGCGGCTAGTGGCCGCGGGTCGGCCCGTGTTCGTGGCGCTGGCCGGAACCGGCCTGATGGTGAGCGCCGGACGTGCTGCGTCGCAATTACTCTCGTGGTCGTCGACCGAGGCCGCCGCGATCGCCGTCGTGGTGGCCGTGGCGGTGCTACCGCTGGTGCCGCGGGTCGCATCACGGGCCACCGGTCTGCGGCGGGCGGCCTGGTCGGGGCGAGCCGGCGTGTCCGGTGACGGGTTGCCCGCGGTGATGGCGTCGGCCCGTCGCGCGGTGGACACGGTGGCGGGTCTGTACGCCGCGGTCTCCGTGCTCGGGTGCGGCGCCGGTACCGTCCTCACCGGTGCGGGCGGCCTGGCTGTGGTGCTGGGGGTGGTCGTTCCGCTGGTGTTCCTGCTGCGGACGCGGTCGGTCGCCGTTCCCACGCAGGCGGCGGCGCTGGGTCTGCCGGCGGTCCTGTCCCTGCTGGTGGGCGGCGCGCTGATCGTCCGGCAGCTGTCGGTGTCGCCGGGGGTCATGACGGTGGGTGGCGTCATCGTGGCGTGCATGCTGCTCGCGGTCGGGCGGCACGAGGCGGGGCACCACCGGCCGCCGTCGTGGGGTCGGGTCCCGCGGTTCGTGGAGGGGGTATCGGTGCTGTCGGTGGTTCCACTGGCGGTGGCCGTCGTGGACGGCTACCGCGCGGTCCGTCACTGGTGAGTGCCGGTCAGGGTCCTTCCGCGGGTTGCGGGGACGGCCCCGTGGTGGGCGCGGCCGTCGGCACGCCCGTGATCTCACCGGGATCCCACGCGACACCCGCACTCTCCACAGTCAGCGGCGGTCCCGCCGAGAGCAGGCCGACGAGGGCGGCGGGAACCGCTGGAGGCGTCGCGCCGTCGTCGGTCAGGCCCAACCGCGTGGCCACCTCCGCGCCGAGTGGGTACACCACCCCGGCTCCGGTGATCAGGCGGTCGACCGGATCGGCGTCCCCGGCGGCGTCGACGACCCGCACGACCGCGCCGGCGCCCGGCGGCATCAGGATGCGGTCCACCCGGCTGCCGGGCGCGCTGACGGACGTGCCCTCGAGCGCACCTCCGGCGCTGAGGCCCCAACCAGCGGTGGTGCCCTGCCACGTCGCACAGAGGGAGTCGTCCGCCGGGACGAGCCGGGGGGCCGTCGGGGGAAGCGCCGTGGTGACCGTCGGCGGCTCCTGGGTGTCGGGCAGCGCGGCGACCTGCCATCCCTGGACGGGGACCACACCGGAGCCGATCCGGGCGGCCGCGAGGTCGGCCACCACCGGTGTCAGGGATTCCACACCGTCCCGGTGCAGCAGATGCAGCGTCATGCGCCCGTCCGCCTGTTCAGTACGCAGCACCGCTCCGACCGGGACGGGATCACCGGCTGCATCGGTGATCTCGACGTCGGCGCGGCCGCCGGCGCCGCTCGGCACGGGGGCCGTGGGCGCGGCGACGGCGGGCAGTACCGACGTCAGGGCGCCATCCACCGGTCGTGGAGATGCCCCGGTGACGCCGAGCGCGTCGGTCAGCGCGCGGTCGGTCGGGTCGACCGGGATGCTGCGGCCCGCCCAGATCAGGTGATCCGCCGATCCGCCGGCGCGGTCGTCAGTCCTCACCAGTGCGGCAGTGCTCGCCGGCATCGAGATCCCCGGCGCGGGGGCCCCGAAGACTGCCGTGGTCGAGCTCGACCCGTCAGCGGCCGACTGCACGCACAGCGTCCACCCGGTGGTGATCAACCGGTCCCTCGTCGGCAGTTCCGCAGGGGCCCCCGCGATGCCGATCAGCGGCCCGCGGGGCACACCCTCGATGTCGGCGCCCGACACCTGCAGGGGCTCCGGCGCGACGGGTGTGTCTGCCGCCAGGAGCGCCGACACCAGGTTCAGCGCGGGGTGCAGGACTCCGTCGCGGTTGAGATACACCGCTCCCGAGCCGGTGTCGACCAGCACTTCCGCGGCGGACCAGTCCGGTGCCGGACGGACCGCGGCGATCACCCCGGCACCGGCCAACAAGGCGAGGGCCAGGCCGAACGACGCCACCGTGCTCCGCCGGGCGAGGCGGCCGGGATCGACCGTGGGTGATGTCGTGCCCACGGTCAACGCGAGGTCCATCCGGCGCCGCGCGTAGCGGTGTGCCCGCAGTTGTGCGGGTCCGATCACGCCGCCTCGTTCCACCGTGTCACCTCCTTCGTGGACGCCCGGTCCGTCGCCGACGAGGACGGATGCCCGGCGACGCTAGCGAGTCGCGGGTGGTCGGCCCGCCGGTTGTCCACAGCGCCCCGTCACCGCCCGCAGCTGTGGACAACGTCGGTGCCCGCACCGCCTGATGCCTACGGTGGGCGTTCGGTCGGCGGGTGGGGTGCGGACCGTGGGTGAGGGGGTCGGTGGTGTGGGGACACGACGCGGGACGGGCGCAGTCGCGCGCCTTCCGGTGGCAGGCCGCGGTGGTGGTGCCGGTCGGAGTCGCTCTCTGGCGCCCGGCGGACACGGCCATCGCCCTCGCCGCGATCGTGGTGGCGACGATGGTCGTCCTGCTGCTCACCGTTCCGGCGGCACTGCGGTGGTGCCGTTGGGCGGGTCGGGTCACCCGGCGTGGGTGGCGGATCGCGGAGGACGTGGCACCTGAACCGGGTGCGGCTCCTGGCCGAGCGGTGCTGTCCGACGCCCCGCCGCTGGACCTGGTGTTCCGCCGTGGCCGATGGGTGGTGGTGATGGAGGTCCGCGGGCCGACGGGCGGGTCCGGTGACGGCGCTCCGCTCGCGCTCCTGGCGCCGTTGCTGGAGTCGGCCGGCGTGGTGATCGAGACCATCCAGTGGCTGCAGACGTTCGTGACGACGACCCCGGCTGCCCTGCCCGACGGTGTCGCGCCGGGGCGGACGCTGCTCGTCCTGCGCATCGATCCCGCCCGCAACCTCTCGTCGCTGCAGGCTCGCGGAGGTGGTGAGGACGGTGCGCGGCGGCTCGTCGCGGTGACGGTCGCCCGCGCGACGGCCCTGCTCGCGCCGCGGGGGCTGCGTCCGCGGCTGCTCGACGGTGCGCAGACCCGCGCGGTGTTCGCCGCGGCCGACGCCGCCCCAGGACCGTCCGACCCGGCGGCTCTGCGCTCGGCAGGCGCCGGAACGTGGGAGCGCCGCCGCGATCTGCGGCGTTCCGGCCGGCACCACCGGTTGTTGTGCTGGGCATCGGGAACCGACGATGACACCGACGTCGGCACACTGTTGACGCCGGGTCACGTGGATTCCGAGCCGGTCGCGGCTCCCGTGCACACGGCTGTGGTCGGATCGGAGTGGATCGGATCGGAGTGGATCAGGGCCGGTCCCGGCGGTCGGCGCACGGGCGTGCTGCGGCTGACGGCTTCCCGCCCGGCGGATCTGGACCTGCTGGAGCGCTGGGCCCGCCGCCGTCTCGCGGCCGGCGGGCGGGAGTCGGCAGCCGGAATCACACCCCGGGTGGGTGTCGATCAGCAGTGGCCGTTGTACCTGGCGACGCTGCCGGGTGGCCCGCCGGGCGGGCGAGGTCCGGACCGTTGACGCGGACGCCGCGCGCGTCGCGGTCGCCCACGTCCGAGACCCGCCGCCCGGCGCGCAGTCATGGGCCGGCCGGTTCCCGGAGGTTCAGGCGGCCGGCGGCCGGTCCTGGGCTCCCCCGCGGTCCGACACCGCTGCGGACCGCTCGGTGGCGGCGTCGGACGCCGCCCGCACCGCGCGCGTCAGGTCCGCCCGCTGCCGCAGCGCGGCGTCATCGGGGTAGTCGACCCCCATCAAGGTCAAGCCACGGGCCGGCGCCCCGTGGACGGCGCTGGTCCGCCGACGGGCGGCCAACAACTCGCGGGGACGTGCCACGGGCATGCGGCCGTCCCCCACCGCCAGCAACGCACCCACCAGTGACCGGACCATCGAATGGCAGAAGGCGTCCGCGGACACGTCCACGGCGACGACACCGGGTTCGTCGGGCACCTCGCGGACGCTGAGCGCCTGCAGCTCGCGGATGGTGGTCGCGCCGTCGTGGGCGGGGGGCTTGCAGTACGCGGCGAAGTCGTCGAGCCCGATCAGCGTCTGCCCGGCCGCCGCCATCCGGTCCACGTCCAGCGGACGCGACCAGGCCAGGGTGTCGCGCCGCCGTAGCGGGTTCACCCCGAACTCGGTGGCGGCGATGCGGTAGCGGTAGTGCCGCCGGAGAGCGGCGAATCGGGCGTCGAAACCGTCGGGCGCGACGGTGATCCGCCGGACCCGCACGTCGTCGTCGAGCAGCCCGGCCAGGCGGCGCAGCAGGCCGAAGGCGCCACGCTCCACCGGTGTCAGTCGGTCATCCTGACCGGCTGGTGACCGCCGCGCCAGGGAGATCAGCACCGCGGGGTCGACGTCGATGTGCGCGACCTGCCCCAGCGCGTGAACGCCGGCGTCGGTCCGTCCCGCGACGCCGAGGGGCACCGGGCGACGGAACAACAGTGCCAACGCCGTCGACAGCTCCCCGGCGACGGTCCGGCGGCCCGGCTGCGCCGCCCACCCGGAGAAGTCCGTGCCGTCATAGCCCAGGTCGAGCCGCAGCCGCAGCAGGCGCCCGGACTCCGGTCGCCCAGCCGACGCGGCGACCGCACCGACCGCACCCGAGACGCCCGGATCCGGGGCGTGCGTCGACGACGGATCACCAGCAGCCTCGACCGGTTCCCCGACACCCACCGACCCGGCGGGCCCGGTGTCGCCGGAGCCGGTGGCGCCGGAGCCGGTCTTCCCTGAGCCGGCGTCCCCGGAGACGCCGACGGACCCGGCGGTGGGAGCTGTGGGCTCCACACCACCGGGTCCGTCGGTGGGGTACGTCATGCTGTGTGGCCGGGTGGCCGCACCCGAGAACTACTTGGTGTTCTCGGTGCCGTCGGCCGGGGCCTCGGTGCTCTCGGTTGCCGGAGCCACGGAGATCTCCTCGGCGACGGCCTCCTGAGCGGCCGCCTCGGTGGTGACGTCGGCGGCCGGGGCCTCCGTCGTCGCGTCGGCGGTCACGGTCTCGTCGGTCACGGTCTCGTCCGCGACGGTCCCGTCGGCGGGCGCGGCAACGGCTGCGCCGCCCTTGGCCTGCTTGGGGCGGTCGGCGTTGTTGGACGTCGCCGCACGACGGGCGACCCGCGAAGCGGCCGAGGTCACGGTCTCCTCGGTGATGATCTCGATGATCGCCATCGGGGCGTTGTCGCCCTTGCGGGGCAGCACCTTGACGATGCGGGTGTAGCCACCCGCACGGTTGGCCACCGCCGGCGCGATGTCGGCGAACAGGGTGTGCACGACGTTCTTGTCCGAGATCACCTTCATGACCTCACGACGCGAGTGCAGGGTGCCCCGCTTGGCCGAGGTGATGAGCTTCTCGGCCAGCGGACGGAGCCGCTTCGCCTTGGCCTCGGTGGTGGTGATCTTGCCGTGCTCGAAAAGGGACTGCGCCAGGTTGGCCAGGATCAGTCGCTCGTGGGCCGGCGATCCGCCGAGGCGGGGACCCTTCGTGGGGGTGGGCATCAGGTGCTCCTGCAGTCGTTCCGCGGGAGGTGGTTCCCGCTGTCTGGGCGATCGGAGCGGAGCCGGTCTCCCGGCTCCGCCCGATCAGGGCGTGGTGGTGGTCCCGCCGAGGCGGCACCGGGTCCGTCCCCGAGAGGCCGGACCCTGGTCGTGCGGCAGGTCCCGGCCGTCTCCGGCGCGGGACGAGCAGATCGTCAGATCTGCTCCGTCTCGGCGTAGTCGGTCTCGGTGGTCTCTTCGTCGTCCGACCAGTCGTCGTTGGCGTAGGCCAACGCGGCGGTCGCCGGGTCGAACCCGACCGGGGAGTCCTTGAGCGAGAGGTTGAGACCGGCGAGCTTGATCTTGACCTCGTCGATCGACTTCTGACCGAAGTTGCGGATGTCGAGCAGGTCCGCCTCCGTGCGGCCCACGAGCTCACCCACGGTGTGGATGCCCTCGCGCTTGAGGCAGTTGTACGAGCGGACGGTGAGGTCCATCTCCTCGATCGGCAACGAGAACGCGGCGATGTGATCCGCCTCGGCCGGCGACGGCCCGATCTCGATGCCCTCGGCGGCCGTGTTGAGCTCGCGGGCGAGCCCGAACAGCTCCACCAGGGTGGTACCGGCCGACGCGAGCGCGTCACGCGGGGAGATGGAGGACTTGGTCTCCACATCCAGCACGAGACGGTCGAAGTCGGTGCGCTGCTCGACTCGGGTGGCCTCGACGCGGTAGGTCACCTTGAGCACCGGGGAGTAGATGGAGTCGACCGGGATGCGGCCGATCTCGGCACCGACGACCTTGTTCGGGGCGGCGGGGACGTATCCACGACCGCGCTCGACGACGAGCTCGATCTCCAGCCGGCCCTTGCTGGTGAGGGTGGCCAGGTGCAGGTCGGGGTTGTGCACGACGACCCCGGCCGGCGGAGCGATGTCCTCGGCGGTGACCTCACCCGGGCCCTGCTTGCGCAGGTACATGGTGACGGGCTCGTCCTCCTCGGAGGAGACGACGAGTTCCTTGAGGTTCAGGATGAGCTCGGTGACGTCCTCCTTCACCCCCGGGACGGTGGTGAACTCGTGCAGCACGCCGTCGATGCGGATGCTGGTGACCGAGGCACCCGGGATCGACGACAGCAGGGTGCGTCGAAGCGAGTTGCCGAGGGTGTAGCCGAAGCCGGGCTCGAGCGGCTCGATGACGAAGCGCGAGCGGCTGCCCGAGATCGTCTCTTCGGTGAGTACGGGGCGCTGGGAGATCAGCACAGGGGTCCTCCTTGATCGGTGGCATCCGCTATATGACGCCACGTTGTGACGGGCTCGGTCCGCCATATGACCGGGCCCGGTACCGCGGACACACCACCGCACCCACCCCCGGAGGGGGCGGGTGCGGCAGGTGGCTTACTTCGAGTAGAACTCGACGATCAGCTGCTCGCTGATCTGGGTGTCGATCTGCTGCCGGATCGGCAGGGAGTGGATCAGCACGCGGAGCGAGTTCGGCACGACCTGCAGCCAGGCCGGGGTCGGACGCTCACCGTAGGACTGGCGGGCCAGCTCGATCGGGAACTTCTCCACCGACTGCTTGCGCACGTCGATGATGTCGTACTGGCTGACGCGGTAGGACGGGACGTCCACGCGCTGGCCGTTGACGGTGAAGTGGCCGTGGCTGACCAGCTGGCGCGAGTGCCGACGCGTGCGGGCCAGGCCGGCACGGTAGATCACATTGTCCAGACGCGACTCGAGGATCTGCAGCAGGGTCTCGCCGGTCTTGCCGGGGCGGGACGCGGCTTCCTCGTAGTAGCGACGGAACTGCTTCTCCATCACGCCGTAGCTGAAGCGGGCCTTCTGCTTCTCCTGCAGCTGCGACAGGTATTCCTTCTCCTTCGAGCGCGCACGACCGTGCTGCCCGGGAGGGAACGGACGCTTCTCGAAAGCCGCGTCGCCGCCGACCAGGTCGGTCTTGAGGCGACGGGACTTCTTGGTCATGGGACCGGTGTAACGAGCCATATCTCAATCTCCCCGTATCAGACCCGGCGCCGCTTGGGCGGCCGCGTCCCGTTGTGTGCCTGCGGGGTGACGTCGGAAATCGCACCGACCTCGAGTCCAGCGGCCTGCAGCGAACGAATTGCCGTCTCGCGACCCGAACCCGGGCCCTTGACGAACACGTCGACCTTCTTCATGCCGTGCTCGATCGCCTTGCGGGCGGCGCTCTCGGCCGCCATCTGCGCGGCGAACGGGGTGGACTTACGCGAGCCCTTGAAGCCGACATGGCCGGCGGAGGCCCACGAGATGACCGCACCGGTCGGATCGCTGATCGAGACGATGGTGTTGTTGAACGTGCTCTTGATGTGAGCGTGGCCGTGGGCCACGTTCTTCTTCTCCTTGCGCCGGATCTTCTTCGGGGCTCCAGCGCCCTGGCGAGTCTTGGGGGGCACTGTGCTTACCTAGCCTTCTTCTTGCCGGCGATGGTCTTCTTCGGACCCTTACGGGTACGGGCGTTGGTCTTGGTGCGCTGACCGCGGACCGGCAGGTGGCGGCGGTGACGGATGCCCTGGTAGGACCCGATCTCCATCTTGCGACGGATGTCGGCCTGCACCTCGCGGCGCAGGTCACCCTCGACCCGGTAGTTGGCCTCGATCTGATCGCGGAGGGCGAGGACGTCCTCGTCGGTCAGATCCTTGCTGCGCAGGTCCGGGCTGATGCCGGTGGCCGTGAGCAGCTCGAGCGCGCGGGTGCGCCCGATTCCGTAGATGTAGGTGAGTGCGATCGCCATCCGCTTGTCGCGGGGGAGATCGACACCGGCGAGACGTGCCATCTGGCGAACGCTCCTTCGGTACTCGGAGGTGTCGGTCGTGATCCGTCCCTGATCGATCAGGGCCCCGGCCTCCGACCGGGGGTGTCCGTCCTCGACTGCCGGACGGTTGGAATCACGATGCTTCTGGACGGCCCGTCCACTTCTCGGACGGGCGCAGCCCCGGGGCTCAGCCCTGGCGCTGCTTGTGACGAACGTTCTCGCAGATGACCATGACGCGGCTGTGGCGACGGATCACCTTGCACTTGTCACAGATCTTCTTGACGCTCGGCTGGACCTTCATGGGGCACTTCTTCCTGCAGGCACGTGCCTGCTGTAGCGCTGCTTACTTGTAGCGGTACACGATCCGTCCCCGCGACAGGTCATAGGTGGAGAGCTCCACCACGACCCGGTCCTCGGGGAGGATACGGATGTAGTGCTGCCGCATCTTGCCGCTGATATGGGCCAGAACCCGGTGGCCGTTCTCGAGTTCCACCCGGAACGACGCGTTGGGCAGTGCCTCCACGACCCGGCCCTCGACCTCGATGGCTCCGTCTTTCTTCGCCATATCCTCCGCAATCCGCTGACGTATCCGTTGGTCTTACTGGTACTGCCCGACCGGAACCGCCCGGTCGGTACCGCCCTGCTGGTGCACAACCATTGCCGGCCGGCACGGCCGCGTCCGGGCGAACCGCACGGGTCCTCCGGACACAGCACAAACCAACCAGTTCGGGACGACCCGGCTGGCTGGCTCGGCAATCCTGGGGCACGTCGTACGGTGGTGTTCCCGGCTGTTGCACCGCTCCGGACCACCGCACTGTCGACGCCGATCACCCGCTCCCACCCGGTGGGGACACCGGAACGAGAGGGACATGACGCAGCGCCGGACATGCCGACTACTCAGTGTACGTCCGGGAGGCCTCGACGGCCAACTTCACGGCCGGGTCCGGGCGCGACGGCCGTCACGCACCGTGGTGACCACCCGGCGTCGGCGCTGCGACCGCACCGTCGACGGGAACCGCCGACCGCGACTGCCGCGCCGGCTACACCGACGGCTCAGCCGGCCTGCGCGACCGGCCGGTAGAGGGCTTCCGGACGACCGGCGCTGCGGTGACGCAGGCTGCGGGCCAGTACCCCGGCGTCGGCCAGGTAGTCCAGGTACCGCCGGACGGTGAGCCGGGAGGCACCGATCGCCGACGCCACCGCCGATGCCGACAGCCCCGGTACCTCGTCGGCGGGCGGGGCGCAGCACTCGCGGACGACGACGGTGATCGCGTCGAGAGTGTCGGGACGCATGCCGAGCGGCAGCCCCGACCGGGCGGCACGGGAGCGACGCGTGGGCACCGGCCCCGTGTCGTCGATGGGCGCCCGCTCGGCGGCCCAGGACTGCAGGACGTCGCGGACGAGTTCGAAGCTGAACGGCCGCACCAGCTCGCCCGCGACCCCGGCGGGGAGCGGGCCGGCGGCGGCCACGCGGTCCGCCGCAGCGGTGGTCAGCAGCACGTCACCCCGGAAGCCCTGTTCCCGCAGTCGTGCGGCGAGCTCGACCCCGTCGGCGTCGGGCAACCTGCGGTCCAGCAGCACCAGGTGGACGTCCCCCTTGGCGAGCCGCCGCAGCCCGGCCGCGGCGCTGCCGACGGTGGCCGTGGCGCGGAATCCGGGCAACCGGTTCACCAGCGCGGCCTCGGCCCGTGCAGCCGTCCGGTCGTCCGCGACGACCAGCACGTTGACCACTGTGGACACGCCGATCTCCGTTCCGATCGAGAACTCCCAGGTGACCCGACGGGTCGCGTCCGGCGCATCGACGGCCCGGGCGGTACCGGCGGGCGTGACCCGACCGGCACTCACGAATGGTGACACACACACCCGTTGAGCCCAAGGTGTTCACACACACGATCACTTCTGCTCGACCGTTCATCACCGTGCGCGACGACGATGGACGATCCCTCGTCCCGATCAGGGGACGACGGAACGCCACGCCGCCGGTCGGACTCGGGCGGCGTCGGAGGGCTCGGGCGTGACGGATCAGTCCAGGCTGACGGGCACCACGCCGAACGGCGCCAGACCCGCCACTCCCCCGTCTGCGGCGCTCAGCACGCAGATCCCGTCGTCGGTGATGGCGATGCTGTGCTCGACGTGCGCCGCGCGCGAACCGTCCTTGGTCACGACCGTCCAGTGGTCGTCGAGTTCGCGGGAGGCCGACGTACCCAGGGTGAGCATCGGTTCGATGGCCAGGGCCGTGCCCGGAGGCAGCTTGAGACCCTTGCCCTGCCGGCCGTGGTTGGGCACGAACGGATCCATGTGCATGGCGGTCCCGATGCCGTGACCCCCGTAGCCGTCCACCTCGCCGTAGCGCCGGCCGTCGTTGGCGCCGCTCTTGCGCACACTCGACTCGATGGCAGCGGTGATGGCACCCAACCTGCCGTTCGGCCGGGCGGCGGCGATACCGGCCCACATGGCGTCGTTGGCGGCGGCGATGAGGTCGACCTCGTCCATCGAGGGCGGCTCACCGACGTGGACCGACACCGCCGAGTCGGAGTGCCAGCCGTCCAGGATGCACCCGCAGTCGATGGAGAGCAGGTCGCCCTCCCGCAGGACCCGGTCGGCGGAGGGGATGCCGTGCACGATCTCGGCGTTCACCGAGGCGCAGATCGTGCCCGGGAAGCCGTGGTAGCCCTTGAAATTGGACGTGGCCCCGGCGTCGGCGATGACCTGAGCGCCGATGGCGTCGACGTCGGCGGTGGTCATGCCCGGCGCGACCGCCGCGGTCATCGCAGCGATGGCCCGGGCCAGGATGACCCCCGACGCACGCATCGCCTGCAGTTCATCGCGGGTCTTGAGTTCGATGCCCTTCGACACGGTTCAGCCGTGTTCCAGGTCGCTGCGGCCGAGCGCACGCAGGATGCGGTGCTGAACCTCGCTGATCTCGCCGACACCGTCGACCTCCAGCACCAGGTCGCCGTAGAACTCGACCAGCGGCACCGTCTCCGCGTGGTAGATCGCCAGCCGCCGCTGGATCGCGTCCGCGGTGTCGTCGGCACGACCCCGGGCCATCATGCGTTCCATCAGGATCTCGTCCGGGGCGTCGATCACCAGCACGCTGGTCAGTGCCGACCCGCGTTCGGCCAGCAACTCACCCAGCCACTTGGCCTGGGACAGGTTGCGGGGGAAGCCGTCGAGGATCCAGCCGTTGACCATGTCCTCGTCCTCGAGACGGGCCGCCACCATGGCGCTGGTGACCTCGTCCGGGACGAGTTCACCCTTGTCCATGTAGGTCTGCACCGTCTTGCCCAGCGCGGTGCCGTGGCCGATGTTGAGTCGGAACAGATCGCCGGTGGAGACGTGCGGCACTCCGAGGTTCTCGGCCAGCAACGTGGCCTGCGTGCCCTTGCCCGCTCCCTGCGGACCGACGATCAGCACTCGCATCAGCGCAGGAACCCTTCGTAGTTGCGTTGCATCAGCTGGGTCTCGATCTGCTTCACCGTGTCGAGACCGACGCCGACCATGATGAGCACCGCGGTGCCACCGAAGGGGAAGTTCTGGTTGTTGCCGTCACCGGTGACGTCGAGGAAGAGGTTGGGCAGGATCGCCACGATACCGAGGTACAGCGACCCGGGCAGGGTGATGCGGCTCAGCACGAACTGCAGGTACTCCGCGGTCGGCCGGCCGGGCCGGATTCCGGGGATGAACCCGCCGTACTTCTTCAGGTCGTCCGCACGTTCGGTCGGGTTGAAGTTGATGCCGACGTAGAAGTAGGTGAAGAAGATGATGAGTGCGAAGTACAGCGCGATGTGCGACCAGGTCCCCTGCGCGATGATGTTCTGCTGCACCCACAGCTGCCAGCCGCCGGTGAAGTTGCCCTCGGCGTCGACGGTGGGGTTGCCCACGAGCTGGATCAGCAGCGTGGGGATGTAGAGCAGCGACGTCGCGAAGATGACGGGGATGACGCCGGCCTGGTTCACCTTCAGCGGCAGGTAGGTGGTGGTCCCGCCGTACTGCTTGCGGCCGATCATCCGCTTCGCGTACTGCACGGGCAGCCGCCGCTGACCCTGCTCGACGAACACGACGGCGGCGATGACCAGCAGCGCGATCAGGATGAAGATCGCCAGGATGACGCCGTTGGAGTTGGTGAGGATCGTGCTGCCCTCGCTCGGGATCCGCGCCGCGATCGAGGAGAAGATCAGCAGCGACATGCCGTTGCCGATCCCCCGGTCGGTGATCATCTCGCCCATCCACATGATGACGGCGGTGCCGGCGGTCATGGTGAGGACCAGCACCAGCAGCGCCAGCGGCGACTGGTCGGGGATGATCTGGTCGCCGACGCTGCAGCCGGCGAACATGGTGCCGTTGAGGGCGAGCGCGAGGAACGCCGCCGACTGCAACAGGCCCAGCCCGATGGTCAGGTAGCGGGTGTACTGCGTCATCTTCGCCTGGCCGGCCTGGCCCTGCCGCTTGAGCTGCTCGAAGCGCGGGATCACCACGGTCAGCAGTTGCACGATGATGCTCGCGGTGATGTAGGGCATGATGCCCAGCGCGAACACGCTGAGGCGCAACAGTGCGCCACCGGAGAACAGGTTCAGCAGGGTGTAGACGTCCGACGTCCCGCCCGACGTCTCCTGGATGCACTGGTCGACGACGGCGTACGACACCCCCGGGGACGGGATGGCCGCACCCAGCCGGTAGATGGCGATCATGGCCAGCGAGAAGAGGATCTTCTTACGCAGGTCGGGCGTCTTGAGCGCCGACACGAACGCGGTGAGCAATGATCCTCCTGGCTTTGCCACCGCCGAGCACTCCGTGCGGTGGTGACGTTTCGCGCAGCGGGCCGCGCGTCGAGATGTGGTGACGGACTACGGGTACGTACCGGGTACTGCCTGCTTCGTGCACTGCTTCGTCGCTGTGCCGCTCACTGCGTAGTGCTGATGTCGCTGCGTAGTGCTGGTGTCGCTGCGTAGTGCTGGTGTCGCTGCGTACTGCTGCTCGTACTGCGTCCTGCTGTTCTCACCGCCTACTGCCGGTCGATCCGACCGCCGTACTGGTTGCCGCACTGACCGCCACGACGCCGGACGGGCACCGACGGCGCCGACGGACACCCGACCGCAGAACGCGCAGGGATGCCCGACCCCAAACTCTAACCCACCCGGGACGGTGAACGGCCCGGTTGACCCACGGACCGCGGACTCCCCCGCGCGCGCGGCCGTCCGCGGCCACCGGCCGCCCGGACCGCCTGCCGCCGAACGGTTCCCGGCGGTGGCGAGCCGCCCCGGAACGCCACATGCCCCCCGGCGTGAGCCGGGGGGCATGGGAGCGGTACGGACTACAGCGCGGTGGCGCTGCCGCCGGCCGAGGCCAGCTTGTCCTTCGCCGAGCCGGAGAACGCGTGTGCGCTCACCTGCAGCGACACCCCGGCGATGTCGCCGTCGCCGAGCACCTTGACCAGCTGGCCGCTGCGGACAGCGCCCTTGCCGACCAGGTCCTCGACGGACACGGAGCCACCCTGGGGGAACAGCGTCGCCAGCTGGCCGACGTTGACCACCTGGTAGGTGGTCCCGAAGCGGTTCTTGAAGCCCTTGAGCTTCGGGAGCCGCATGTGGATCGGGACCTGGCCACCCTCGAAACCGGCGGGGGTGTTCTTGCGGGCGCCGGTGCCCTTGGTGCCACGACCGGCGGTCTTGCCCTTGGAGCCCTCACCGCGGCCGAGACGGGTCTTGGCCGTCTTGGCGCCGGGGGCGGGCCGCAGGTGATGCAGCTTGATCGTCATTCGGAACCACCCACTTCTGAAACTTCCTCGACCTCGATCAGGTGCCGCACGGTGTGCAGGTAACCGCGGTTCACCGCGTTGTCCGGCACGACCACCGTGTGGTTGATCCTCTTCAGACCGAGCGAGCGGACGGTCTCCCGCTGGTTCGGCTTGACTCCGATGATGGAGCGCTTCTGCGTGACCTGGAAAGCCATGGTCAGACCCCCACTCGCGCCGAGAGGGCGTTGGCCTGGGCCAGCAGCATCTTGTGCGGAGCGACGTCCTCGACCGGGAGACCGCGGCGGGCCGCGACCTCTTCCGGACGGACCAGACCCTTCAGACCCGCGATCGTGGCGTGCACGATGTTGATCGGGTTGTCCGAGCCCAGCGACTTGCTGAGGATGTCGTGGATCCCCGCGCACTCCAGGACGGCACGCACCGGGCCACCGGCGATGACGCCGGTACCCGGGGAGGCCGGACGCAGCAGGACGACGCCGGCTGCGGCCTCCCCCTGGATCGGGTGCGGGATGGTGTCGCCGATGCGCGGCACCTTGAACATGCTCTTCTTGGCCTCTTCGACGCCCTTGGCGATGGCCGCGGGGATCTCCTTGGCCTTGCCGTAGCCGACGCCGACCGAGCCGTTGCCGTCGCCGACGACGACCAGGGCGGTGAAGCTGAAGCGACGACCACCCTTGACGACCTTGGCGACACGGTTCGTCGCCACGATGCGCTCGAGCAGCGGGTTCTTCTCTACCGGTGCGTCACGGCGGCCGTCGCGACGGCCTCCGTCACGACGGTCACGACGGTCACCGTCGCGAGCGCCGCCACCGGCGGCGTTGTTGTCGCGCCGTGCGGGTCCGGGCATCAGATGTCCCTCTCGATCTTCAAAACGTGCGGTGCAGTCATGTCAGAACTCCAGTCCGGCGCCGCGGGCGGCGTCGGCCAGAGCGGCGATCCGGCCGTGGTACTTGTCGCCACCACGGTCGAAGACCACGGTGGTGACGCCGGCGGCCTTGGCGCGGTCGGCGACGAGCTCGCCCACGCGCTTGGCCTTGGCGGTCTTGTCGGCGGTCAGCCCACGCAGATCGGCTTCCAGGCTCGAGGCCGACGCCAGGGTGTGACCCTGGGCGTCGTCGACGATCTGGGCGACGATGTGGCGCGCGGAGCGGGTGACCACGAGACGCGGCCGCGCGGCGTCGCCGACGACCTTCTTGCGCAGACGGAAGTGGCGGGTGGCCCGGGCCGTGGCCCGCTTCTGCGAGATGTTCTTGCCGGCGCGGACGCCGATCTCGGTGTTGCCTGTCTTGATAGCCATCGCTTACTTACCCGTCTTCCCGACCTTGCGCCGGACGACCTCGCCGGCGTACCGCACACCCTTGCCCTTGTACGGGTCGGGACGGCGCAACTTGCGGATGTTCGCGGCGACCTCGCCGACCAGCTGCTTGTCGATGCCCTCGACGCGGAAGCGGGTCGGGCTCTCGACCACGAACGTGATGCCCTCGGGCGCGGTGACCGGCACCGGGTGCGAGTAACCGAGGGAGAACACGAGGTTGCGACCCTCGGCGGCGACGCGGTAACCGACGCCGACGATCTCCATCGGCTTGACGTAGCCGGTGGTGACACCGACGACCATGTTGTTGACCAGCGTGCGGGTCAGGCCGTGACGGGCCCGGGAATCGCGCTCGTCGTCGGGACGGGTGACCGACAGCGTGCCGTCGGACTCCTTCGTCACCGAGATGGGCTCGACCACGACGTGGCTGAGGGCGCCCTTGGGGCCCTTGACCGCGACGGACGAACCGTTGATGTTGACCTCGACGCCCGCGGGAACGGGGATCGGGAGCCTACCGATACGAGACATGAGACCCTCCCCTACCAGACGTAGGCGAGGACTTCCCCGCCTACCTTCTTCTTGTGGGCCTGACGATCGGTCAGCAGACCGTCGGAGGTCGAGATGATGGCGATACCGAGACCGCCGAGGACCTTGGGGAGCTCGGTCGAGCGCGTGTAGATGCGCAGCCCGGGCTTGGAGACGCGCTTGATGCCGGCGAGCGAGCGCTCACGGCTGGGCCCGTACTTGAGGGTGATCTTGAGGGTCTTGCCGACCGTGGCGTCCTCGGTGGTCCAGGAGCCGATGTAGCCCTCCTTGACCAGGATGTCGGCGATGTGCCCCTTCAGCTTCGAGAAGGGCATCGTCACCTCATCGTGGAACGCCGAGTTGGCGTTGCGGATGCGCGTGAGCATGTCCGCGATGGGATCCGTCATTGACATAGCAGGTGTACTACCTCTCTCGCCCTGGTTCCCCGCCGGGGATTCCGGGTCGGGCCTGGGGCGAAGTGCGTCCCGGCCGGAGCCGGGACTGCCGATGCATCCGGCGGGCGGCCGGGTGCGGATGGGTGGTGCGGATGATGCGGAACGGCGTCCAGCCGGACCCGGGACGCCTCGCGGCTACCGGGCCCGGCTGGGACCGACTACCAGGAGGACTTGGTGATACCGGGCAGTTCGCCGGCGTGCGCCATGTCCCGCAGGCAGATGCGGCACAGACCGAACTTCTTGTACACCGAGTGCGGACGACCGCACTTGTTGCAGCGGGTGTACCCACGGACCTTGAACTTCGGGGTCTTCTTGGCCTTGTTGATCAGGGACGTCTTGGCCATGGTCAGTTCTCCTTGAAGGGGAAGCCGAGCTGCTTGAGCAGCGCACGGCCTTCGTCGTCGGTCGCGGCCGAGGTCACGACGGTGATGTCCATACCGCGCGGCCGGTCGATCCGGTCGATGTCGATCTCGTGGAACATCGACTGCTCGTTCAGACCGAACGTGTAGTTGCCGTTCCCGTCGAACTGGGTGGCCGACAGACCGCGGAAGTCACGGATACGCGGCAGCGCGATGGTCAGCAGCCGGTCCAGGAACTCCCACATCCGGTCGCCGCGCAGGGTGACCTTCGCGCCGATCGGCATGCCCTCACGGAGCTTGAACTGCGCGATCGACTTGCGGGCCTTGCGGACCAGCGGCTTCTGCCCGGTGATGGCCGAGAGGTCGCGGACGGCACCCTCGATCAGCTTCGAGTCACGCGCGGCCTCGCCGACGCCCATGTTGACGACGACCTTGACCACACCGGGGATCTGCATGATGTTGGCGTAGCTGAACTGCTCGTTCAGGCCGCTGCGGATCTCGTCGTTGTAGCGCTGCTTCAGCCGCGGGACCGGACGGGCGAACTCGTTGGTCGGGACACTGTTGATAGCGGTGGTCATTACAGCTCCTTCCCGGTCTTGCGCGAGAAGCGGATGCGACGGGACTCGTCGCCCTCCGTGCCCCGCTTGCCGACGCGCGTCGGCTTGCCGTCGTTGTCCACGACCATCACGTTGGAGATGTGGATCGCGGCTTCCTGGGTGACGATGCCGCCGGACTTCGCGCCACGCTCGGTGCTGGACACCTTGGTGTGCTTCTTGATCCGGTTGACGCCCTCGACGAGGACGCGCTGGGTGTCCGGGTAGGCCTGGATGACCTTGCCCTTGGCGCCCTTGTCCTTACCTGCGATCACCAGAACGGTGTCGCCCTTCTTCACCTTCATGGCCATGTTCAGAGCACCTCCGGTGCCAGCGAGATGATCTTCATGTAGCGCTTGTCGCGCAGTTCCCGGCCGACCGGCCCGAAGATGCGGGTACCACGGGGATCGCCGTCGGCCTTGATCAGCACAGCGGCGTTCTCGTCGAACTTGATGTAGGAGCCGTCCTGACGACGCTTCTCCTTGACGGTGCGGACGATGACGGCCTTGACCACATCGCCCTTCTTCACTCCGGCGCCGGGGATGGCGTCCTTCACGGTGGCGACGATGATGTCGCCGATGCCGGCGTAACGCCGCCCCGAGCCGCCGAGCACGCGGATGCACAGAATCTCCTTGGCGCCGGTGTTGTCAGCCACCCGGAGCCTGGACTCTTGCTGAATCACAGCAGCCCAACCTTCTCGTCTCTCCCGCGGCGTGCCGCGGGAACGTACGCACTGGTCTCGCCCTGAACCGCGGATCCGCCCTCGCGGTGCTCACCCTCGGGTGACCGGCCGCATGACACACGAAAAGACAAGAGGAAGTTCGAGCAGACGCTCGACTTTTCGCTCTTGTCCGTCGGCGTGACGCCGAACCACCCCGGACGGACCGGTGTGGTCAGAAGGCACAGATTCGGGAACTGACGACGTCCTGGCAGAATTTCCGACCCTGCCAGGCCAGAGGCAGGATGCTCGCGCACCCACACCCAAGGGTCCAGAGTACCGACGACACACCGGTTCACCAAATCTGCGCAGGTGGGAGTGCTCACCGCCCGCCGCGGCGACCGTCCCCGTCCCGGAATCTTCTCCGCCACCCGGTCGTTGACCACAGAGCCGGGTCGTTCCGGCCGCGACGATGGAGGAGAGACGATGACGACGCAGCGCGCGGTACTCGCCGGTGGGTGCTTCTGGGGCATGCAGGACCTGATCCGCAAGCAGCCGGGAGTGGTGTCCACCCGGGTCGGCTACACCGGTGGTCACACGCCGAACGCGACCTACCGCAACCACGGCAACCACGCCGAGGCGATCGAGATCGAGTACGACCCGGCGGTGACGACGTACCGGGATCTGCTGGAGTTCTTCTTCCAGATCCACGACCCGTCCACCCGCAACCGACAGGGCAACGACGTGGGCGCCAGCTACCGCTCCGCGATCTTCTACCTCGACGACGAGCAGCTGGCGACGGCGAAGGACACCATCGCCGACGTGGACGCATCCGGTCTGTGGCCGGGCAAGGTCGTGACCGAGGTGGTGCCGGCCGAGGAGTTCTGGGAGGCCGAGCCCGAGCACCAGGACTACCTCGAGCGGATGCCGTGGGGCTACACCTGCCACTTCCCCCGGCCGAACTGGAAGCTCCCGCGACGGGCCACCGTCAGCAGCTGACCCACCGCGACGAGCCCCGCTCCGGAACCTCTCGGGGCGGGGCTCTTCCGTCTCCGGTCCGCGGTCGGCGACCGATGCGCCCGCACCTCGCTCCCCCACCACGGGACCGATACGGTCACCGTGACGAAACCACGCCGGCCCCCCACACCCCCCTCTGACCCGGCGCGGAGCGCCACACCCCTGCGAGGACGAGCCGGAGGCGGTGACACCGTCGCCTGCCGACGCACCCACCCGCGGACAGCAGAAAGCCCCGCCCGGACGAACCGGAGCGGGGCTTTCCCGTGATGCAGACCTACTTGGCCTTCTCGAGCACCTCGACGAGGCGCCAGCGCTTGGTCGCCGACAGCGGCCGGGTCTCCATCAGCAGCACGCGGTCGCCGATACCGGCGATGCCGTTCTCGTCGTGCGCCTTGACCTTGGAGGTCCGGCGGATGACCTTGGAGTACCGCGGGTGCTTGACCCGGTCCTCCAGCGCCACCACGATCGTCTTGTCCATCTTGTCCGAGACGACGAGGCCCTCGCGGACCTTGCGGTCGTTGCGCTTCACGGCCGCCTCAGCAGTCTCGGCTGCCACTTCCTGCGACTCGCTCATGCGGTCACGCCCTTTCCGTCCGGCCCGACCGACAGGCCGAGTTCACGTTCGCGCATCACGGTGTAGATCCGCGCGATGTCGTGCTTCACCGTGCGCAACCGGCGGTTGTTGTCCATCTGGCCGGTGGCCATCTGGAACCGCAGGTTGAACAGCTCTTCCTTGGACTCGCGGAGCTTGATCAACAGCTCGTCCGCGTTCAGTTCACGCATCTCATTGGCTCCGGCCATCAGGATTCACCGCCCTCACGCGTCACGATTCGGCACTTCATCGGCAGCTTGTGGATCGCGCGGCGCAGAGCCTCGCGGGCCACCTCGTCATTCGGGTAACTCATCTCGAACAGCACGCGGCCGGGCTTGATGTTGGCCACCCACCACTCGGGCGAACCCTTACCGGAGCCCATGCGGACCTCGGCGGGCTTCTTGGTCAGCGGGCGGTCCGGGAAGATGTTGATCCAGACCTTGCCGCCACGCTTGATGTGCCGGTTGATGGCGATACGAGCGGACTCGATCTGCCGGTTGGTCACGTAGGCCGGCTCCAGAGCCTGGATGCCGTAGCTGCCGAACGTGACCGCGGTGCCACCGGTGGCCATGCCCGTCCGGTGCGGACGGTGCTGCTTGCGGTGCTTGACCTTGCGGGGGATCAGCATGGCTCAGGCCTCCGTCTCTGCGGGAACGGGCGTGGCCGCAGCCGCGACACTGCCGGCCTCGGGTGTGCCCTCGGCGGCGGCGCGACCGGCGTCGGTCGACGTCGGCGTGGTGCCCGAGGCACCCGAACGACGGCCACGCGGACGCTCGGCACGGTCGCCGCCACGGGCCGGACCACCGGCGGCGCGGGACGCGGCCGCAGCGGCCTCGGCCTTCTGCTCGCCGAGGGTGCCCAGCAGGTCACCCTTGTAGATCCAGACCTTGACGCCGATGCGGCCGAACGTGGTCTTGGCCTCGAAGAAGCCGTAGTCGATGTTCGCGCGGAGCGTGTGCAGCGGCACCCGACCTTCGCGGTAGAACTCCGAGCGGGACATCTCGGCCCCACCCAGACGGCCGGAGCACTTGACCCGGATGCCCTTGACGGCGCCCGAGCGCAGCGCGCTCTGCATGGACTTGCGCATCGCGCGACGGAAGCTGACGCGGTTAGACAGCTGCTCCGCGACGCCCTGGGCGACCAGCTGCGCATCCGACTCGGGGTTGCGGACCTCGAGGATGTTCAGCTGCACCTGCTTGCCGGTCAACTTCTCCAGCTGGGTGCGGATGCGGTCGGCCTCGGCGCCACGGCGGCCGATGACGATGCCGGGGCGGGCCGTGTGGATGTCCACCCGGACCCGGTCACGGGTGCGCTCGATCTCGACCTTGGAGATGCCGGCGCGGTCCATGCCCTTGGCCATCAGCTTGCGGATGGCGACGTCCTCGGCCACGTACTCGGCGTAGGCCTTGTCGGCGTACCAGCGCGAGCTCCAGTCGGTGGTGATACCGAGTCGGAAACCGTGCGGGTTGATCTTCTGACCCACTAGGAGGTCCTGCCCTTCTGGTTCTGCGCGGTGCCCTGGGCCCTGCGGGCCCGGTTGGACCCGCCGGTGTCCGCACCGGACACCGAGACGACTTCGATGGTGATGTGGCTGGAGCGCTTGCGGATCCGGAACGCGCGACCCTGGGCCCGCGGCTGGAAACGCTTGGCGGTCGGACCCTCGTCCACCGTCGCGGTCGCGATGACCAACGTGCTCCGGTCGAGACCGGCGTTGTTCTCGGCGTTGGCGGCGGCAGAGGCGATGACCTTCGACACCGGCTCGGCGGCGGCCTGCGGGGCGAACTTCAGGATCGTCAGTGCGTCCTCGACCGAGCGGCCGCGGACGAGGTCGACAACGCGCCTGACCTTCATCGGCGTCATGCGCACGTACCGCGCCTGCGCCCGGGCACCCTGGAGCGGTGCTCCCTGGGTGGCCCTTGTATCTGGGCGAGCATTCATTGGCTAATTCCTCGAATGATTTGTATTTCGGAAACGGATACGTGCGAACTAGCCGCGACGGGCGCGACGGTCTTCCTTGACGTGGCCCTTGAAGGTCCGCGTCGGGGCGAATTCGCCCAGCTTGTGACCGACCATCGACTCAGTGACGAACACCGGGACGTGCTTGCGGCCGTCGTGCACCGCGATCGTGTGTCCCAGCATGTCCGGGATGATCGTGGAGCGGCGTGACCAGGTCTTGATCACGGCCTTGGAGTTCTTGTCGTTGGCGACGTCCACCTTCTTGAGCAGGTGGTCGTCGACGAACGGGCCCTTCTTGAGGCTGCGTGGCATCGTGGTTTTCCTCCTACTCGGGTGTTAGCGCTTCTTACCGGACTTGCGCCGGCGGCGGACGATGAGGGCATCGCTGGCCTTGTTCGGCCGACGGGTGCGGCCTTCGGGCTTACCGGCCGGGTTGACCGGGTGGCGGCCACCGGAGGTCTTGCCCTCACCACCACCGTGCGGGTGGTCGACCGGGTTCATGGCGACACCACGGACGGAGGGGCGCTTGCCCTTCCAGCGCATACGGCCGGCCTTGCCCCAGTTGATGTTGCTCTGCTCGGCGTTGCCGACCTCGCCGATGGTGGCGCGGCAGCGGATGTCGACGTTGCGGACCTCACCCGACGGCAACCGGAGCTGCGCGTAGGGGCCGTCCTTGGCGACGAGCTGCACCTTCGACCCGGCGGAGCGGGCCATCTTGGCGCCGCCACCGGGGCGGAGCTCGATCGCGTGGATCACGGTGCCGACCGGGATGTTGCGCAGCGGGAGGTTGTTGCCGGGCTTGATGTCGGCCCCGGCCCCGGTCTCGACCTGCGCGCCCTGGACCAGCTTCTCCGGGGCGATGATGTAGCGCTTCTCGCCGTCCGCGAAGTGCAGCAGCGCGATGCGCGCGGTGCGGTTCGGGTCGTACTCGATGTGAGCGACCTTGGCCGGCACGCCGTCCTTGTCCGCGCGACGGAAGTCGATCAGACGGTAGGCGCGCTTGTGACCGCCACCCTGGTGCCGGGCGGTGACCCGACCGTGGACGTTGCGGCCGCCCTTGCTGTGCAGCGGCGCGATGAGGGACTTCTCGGGGGTCGTGCGGGTGATCTCGGAGAAATCCGCCACCGAGGAACCGCGACGACCCGGAGTCGTCGGCTTGTACTTACGAATGCCCATGTTGGTCTGTCTTCCCTATCCCGGCTCAGGCGCCCGTGAAGATCTCGATCGGCTTGCTGTCCGGGGACAGCGAGACGATCGCGCGCTTGGTCGACTTGCGGCTGCCGAAGCCGGCGCGGGTGCGCTTGCGCTTGCCCGTACGGTTCAGCGTGTTCACCGAGACGACCCGGACGGAGAAGATCTGCTCGATGGCGATCTTGATCTGCGTCTTGTTGGCGTCGGGGTGGACCTCGAAGGTGTACCGGCCGGACTCGAGAAGGCTGTAGCTCTTCTCCGAGACGACCGGCTTGAGGATGATGTCGCGAGGATCGGTGACGCTCACTTCTCCTCCTCCTTCTCTGCGGCGGGGGCCTTGGCCAGGCTGACCTCGGCGTCGTCGGCGGCGGTGAGCTCGGTGAGCTCGGCGGCGGTGACGACGGAGACCTGCTGGAACGCGAGGAACTCGTCGAGCGCGGACTTGGTGAAGACCACGTCGTCGGAGAGCAGCACGTCGTAGGTGTTGAGCTGGTCGGCGAAGAGCAGGTGCGTCTCCGGCAGGTTGCGCAGGCTCAGCCAGCCGGCCTCGTCGGTGCGCGACAGCACGATCAGCACGTTCTTGGACGTGGCCACCGCAGCGAGAGCGGCCCGGGCCGTCTTGGTGGACGGCGTGGTGCCCTCGACCAGCGACGACAGCACGTGCACGTTCCCGCCACGGGCCCGGTCGGAGAGGGCGCCGCGCAGCGCGGCGGCCTTCATCTTCTTCGGGACCTTCTGCGTGTAGTCACGCGGCTGCGGGCCGTGCGAGATGCCACCGCCGACGAACTGCGGCGAGCGGGTCGAGCCCTGGCGGGCGCGGCCGGTGCCCTTCTGGCGGTACGGCTTCTTGCCGCCACCGGAGACCTCGGCGCGCGTCTTCGTGGAGTGCGTGCCCTGGCGACCGGCGTTGAGCTGGGCCGTGACGACCTGGTGCATCAGCGGGATGCTGGCCTGGACGTCGAAGATGGTGTCCGGCAGCTCGACGGTGCCGGTGGCCTCGCCGGCCGGCGAGGTGATGGAGACGGTGGTCATCAGGCGCCCTTTCCAGCCTTGACAGCGGAACGGACCAGCAGCAGCCCGCCCTTGGGGCCGGGGACGGCACCCTTGATGAGCAGCAGGTTCTTGTCGGCGTCGACAGCGTGCACGGTGAGGTTCTGCGTCGTCACCTTGCTGTTGCCGTGGCGACCGGCCATCCGCATGCCCTTGAACACGCGACCGGGGGTCGAGCAACCGCCGATGGAGCCGGGCGAGCGGTGCTTGCGGTGCACACCGTGACCGGCGCCGAGGCCCTTGAAGCCGTGACGCTTCATGACACCCGCGGTGCCCTTGCCCTTGCTGGTGCCGGTGACGTCGACGGACACGCCCGCCTGGAACACCTCGGCCGCGGTGAGCTCCTGGCCCACCTCGTAGCCCGAGACGTCCTCGGTGCGCAGCTCGACGACGTGGCGACGCGGGGTCACACCGGCCTTGCTGAAGTGCCCGGTCTCGGGCTTGTTGACCTTGCGCGGGTCGATGGCGCCGAAGGCGAGCTGGACCGCGCTGTAGCCGTCCTTCTCCACCGTGCGCACCGCGGTGACGAGCACCGGGCCGGCGGCGACGACGGAGACCGGGACGACCCGGTTGTTCGCGTCGAAGACCTGGGTCATCCCGAGCTTGTGGCCCAGGATCCCCTTGATCGAGTCAGTCATTGGTTGAAACCTTTTCTCCTCGAGAGCACCCGAGGGGTCCGTGAGAATCCCTACTGGATGTTGACGTCGACCGACGCCGGCAGATCGATGCGCATCAGGGCGTCAACGGTCTTCGGGGTCGGATCGAGGATGTCAATCAGACGCTTGTGCGTACGCATCTCGAAGTGCTCGCGCGAGTCCTTGTACTTGTGCGGCGAGCGGATGACGCAGTACACGTTCTTCTCCGTCGGCAACGGCACCGGACCGACGACACGAGCACCCGTACGGGTCACTGTCTCGACGATCTTGCGCGCGGACGCGTCGATCGCCTCGTGGTCATAGGCCTTGAGCCTGATGCGGATCTTCTGTCCCGCCACGCTTGCCGTCCTTCTCATCTAGCTGCTCTGGTCGTTGTGGCGCGCATGCGCACGCCACTGCTGTTGGGCGGCCCCTCGGGGCCTTCCCGCCGCGGGCAAGACTCACCCGCCGCCACTATGGAGATGTCCAGGTCCTCCGGTCCACGCGGTCGGGCGTGTCGCCTTCGGCGCACACGGTTCAACCCTGCTCGGGCGGAACCCCCCGGTTGACCGGGGACCTTCCCCACGTCGGAGCCGGATGCGCTCGCGAGGAGCGCGACGGTACCGGTGTGGTCATCGCACATCGACTGTTGATCGGGCGACGCCGTCTGATGTAACCCTCGAGGACCGGCCCGGGCGAACCCGGACCCCCGCTCCGACATCGGAGCGCACCGCGGGGCTGACAGCACACAGCATCGACCTGGCAACAGGCAACCTGACAAGTATGCCTCAGCGGCCCGGGGAGATCAAATCACCGTGACGTCGTCGCGGCCGCGGCCGCGTCCGGCTCTCAGGTCTGCTTGACGTGCCGGGACCACGCGAAGCAGTACACGCCGAAGCAGGCGATGCCCAGCGCCAGCGCGGTGAGCAGGTACGGCCCGTACGGCTGCCCGTTCAGCGTGCGCAGGGCGGTGTCCAGACCGCCGGCCCGGTCGGGACTGTAGGTCAGGGCCGCGAGGAGGAAGAGCGCTCCGACGATGGCCAGCACGACTCCCTTGGCCGCGTACCCCACCTGACCGAGCCGCACGACGCCCTGCCCCACTCCCCCGGCGAGGTCGCGGGTGAACTTGCGGGACAGGCCGCGGTAGACGAGCCGACCGCCGGCCACGATCACCACGACCCCCAGGGCGATGACCAGGATGCGGCCGGTGCTGCTGCCCATCAGCGAGGCGGTCATCTCCTTCTGGGTGTCGCCGGACGACGACGAACCGGTGACCACGCGCACGGCACTGACCCCCAGCGCGACGTAGAGCACCACCTTGCCGGCGGATCCGACGCGTTTCACCGTGCGCTTGCGGCCCTCCTCGCGGTCGCGATGGCCCCAGAGCGCTTCGAACAACTGCCACACGGCGAGGGCGAAGAGGCCGACGGCGACCACCCACAGGGTGATCCGGCCGAGGGTGGTGGACGCGAGCTCCTGGAAGGCACCCTGCTGCGAGGCCTCCTCCTGCCGCCCGAACCAGGCCAGCTGCACGGCCAGCCAGGCGACGACCAGGTGGACCACCCCGTAGGAGATCAACCCGACCCTGACCAGCAGGCGGAAGGCGTCACTGCTCTGCACGTCCCGCCCGGCCCGCTCGGCCTGGTCCGAGGCGCGCCCGGCGGCCCGGCGGGTGTTGTCGGCTGCGGTCACTGCGACCTTCTCTCGGGAGGGCACCGCGGACGGCGCCGGGGGCACGGCGCGTGAGCGCCGTGGCATCGCAGGTCCCGGCGCGGCCGGGCGAGCAGGTCAGAGGCCGCTGATGCGGTCGTCGCGCTCGACGACGGCCTGGCGGCCCAGGGAGTCCGTCGTGACGGTGGTGCTGCGGGCGCGGCGGTTGCGCGGCATCAGGAAGGCCGCGCTGAGGATGATCACCAGCAGGCCGCCACCCATCAGGATGTAGCCGATGGTGGTCAGGTCGAAGTCGGCCAGGTTGGCCTTGACCCCGAAGGCCAGGATGGCGCCGGCCACGATCAGGAAAACGCCGAGTCCGATACCCATGACTTACCCCTTGATGCAGTCGGCGGGCCGGTGGGCCCGCGGATGGCCGATGCCGTACAGCGCCGGTGCGTCAGAACTATGCCCGCTCCGGAGTAGTCGCATGCGGCATTCGACGAATCGACCGCGCGGCGCGCCGCCGGTCGGCCGCGTGCGGTCCCGACGTCTGTCACCCGTATGCGCGGGCCTTGTCCTTCCGCCGGGTCAGCTGCCGGGCGGATGGACACGGGGTGTCGCCGCGTGTCCACCGGAGGAGGAGATGCCGTCGGTGGGGATCCGCGGATCGGCGGCGGTGCGCTGCCGCGGAAGCCGGAACTCGTCGCGCGGGGCGGCGGTCGTCCCCGGTGGGGCCGGCGGCACCGGCCGCGGTCCGGCGATGGGTCCGGTCCGCACGCGGCGCCCGGTGCCGGGGGTGGGCACGGTGCCGGTGCCGGTCGCGGCGGACGGGCCACCCGACCCGGCGACCCCGTCGACGTCGGCGTCCACCGCCATCGCGTAGTCGTCCGTGGACGACAGCGGGCGGCGGCTGAACCAGCGGAACCACACCCGCATCAGCGCGACGACCAGCGCCAGTACTGCCACGACGATCAACCACACGTTCATCGCGCCCCCTGCGATGCCTGCCCCGGTCGAGGTGCTGCGTTGCGGCGGCCGGGTCGCGGTTCGCGGCCGGTGACGCCCGTGCAGTGGTGACGTATACGTGATACGCGTCCATTGTGCACCCCGGTTGACCTGCGGCGTCCACGGGAGTCACCCGACCGGGGCGGCTGCCGCGGGCGCGTGGCCGACGTCGGCCACCGGGCGCCGGGCGGCCGCGGCCGGCCCGCCGGCCACCCGCCGATCCGCCGGCCGGTCAGGCCGGACGGCCCGCCGCCGCCAGCGTGCCCACCACCAGCGCGCGCTGCTGCACCCGCTCGTCGGCGGTGGTCTTGAGCGCGTTCCAGAACGCCGCCGGATCGGACTCCAGGGCGGCCACCGCGGCCAGCACGTCCGCGGGGTCCGCGGTCCGGGCGTCGAACACGTACGCCGGCAGTCCGAGATCGCCGTACGCGGCGAAACCCTTGCGTTCGTAGCTCAGGTGCACCGCGGGGACGCCGAGCAGGATCGACTCGAGGGCACCGTGCAGCCGCACCGAGGTGCACACGCCGATCCCGGCGTCGCGGACCGCGTCCAGCAGCGACAGCTCGGCCGCCACTCCGAGCCGCCGGTAGAACAGGACGTCGTTGTTGCCGCCCCGGGCGGACTGCACGATCGGCACCCAGTCCGACGCGGCCAGCAACGCCCGGGCGTTGTCCTCGTACTCACCGGCGTCGGGCAGTGCGCGCAGGATCAGGCCGCGACGGACGGGGGTGCGAGTGCCGGCCCCGTCGGCGCCGCGGCCCGTCGCGCCGCCGGTGGCGCCGATCGCCAGCACCGCCGAGTCGCCCACGCGGTGCGTGTTGGTGAGCCCGGCGAACTCCCGGACCGACTTGTCGTCGCGCAGGAACACCGCGCCGGCCCGGGCCAGCCAGCGCGAGACCAGGGTGTGCGCCACTCCGGTGAACGGCCCGATGCTCTGCGGCAGCAGCACCCACCCGGTGCGCTTCGCCAGCCGGCTGGCGTGCGCCAGCTGGGAGCCGTGCACCAGCAGGCACTTGACCAGCTCCGAGGCGAACCCGCCGCGGAGGTAGGCCCCACCGACGGACACCAGCACGTCGGCGTCCCGCGTGGCCGCCCGGAATCTCCGCGAGAAGCCCAGCCGCCCACCGGTGATCAGCGCGATCGCCCCGCGGATCGCCACCAGCGCACCGTGGGCCGACCCGAAGGGGCTGAGAACGGTGACGGGTGAACCGAAGTCGGTGTCGTCGAACGACGCCGGGTCGTGCGCGGCGACGGTGAAGGTGGTGTCCGCGCCGTAGGCGTCGCGGCCCATCGCGACGGCGAGTTCGGCGAGCAGTCCGTCGCCACGGTTGCGGGCGCTGTAGACGTTGAGGATGACGACGCGCATGCGGGGGCCTCTCACTGCGGGGTGCCGGTCGGACGCTGGAGGTCGGTCACCGCGGTGACCCGGTGCGCAGGAACGTGGTGAGCACGTCCTCGCCGTGTTCGACCGCCTGCACGGCGCGGACCGCCTCGGTGTGCAGCCGTTCACGCTCGCCGTGGTCGCCGAGGGTGCGGACCGCGGCGGCCAGCTCGTCGCCGTCGTCGGCGAACAGCACCGGCCCCTGCGCGGCGAGGTCGACGAAGACGTCCAGCCGGGTCGCCACCACCGGCTTGCCGCGCTGCCAGGCCTCCCAGACCAGCATCGGGTTGAGCTCCTGACGGCTGGGCATCAGCACCGCGTCGCAGGCGTCGATCTCGTCGGTGAGATCACCGACGTGGCCGAGGAAGTCGACGCGGTGCCGGTCGGGCAGCGCGGTCATCGACGCCCGGAGGGCGGTTTCCTGCGAGCCCTGGCCGGCGATGCGGAGCTCGACCGGGGTGGTCACCGCGGCGAGCCAGTCGGGCAACCGGTCCATGCCTTTCTGGTCCTCCAGGCGGCCGGCGCACAGCAGGCGCCCACCAGGGCCGGGCGTCACCGGCAGGGCGACGCCGACCCGCTTGAGCCGGTTGGGCACGTACCGCGTCCGGTCGGGGTGGGACAGCCCGAAGGTCCGCAGCTGGTCCACCGCCCGGTGCGACGGGCTGGTGACCAGCGACGCCTGCCGGGTCGCCCGTCGCAGCGCCATCTCCTCGAGCCGCCAGACCGGCCCGGACCGGTCGTCCACCGGCAGCATGTGGAAGCTCATCGCCAGCCGTTGCACGTCGGACAGTCCGGGCACCAGGCCGATGACGACGTTGCTGGCCCGCATCAGCGAGTACACCCGGTGCGAGTGCCGCAGGTGGGGGCGCAGCTTGACCGCGGCCCGCAGCACACTGACCGGGTTGCGTCGGTCGGCACCGAGTTCGACCACCTCGTCGAACTTGTCCAGGACCGCGCCGTGGTTGCGCGAGCCGCGGAAGACGATCACCAGCCGCTTGGACACCGAGGGGGTGGCGTCGATCAGCCGGGACAGTGCCTCCTGGGCGCCGCCGCCCTGCAGCCACGGCACCACGACGGTCAGCTCCATCGGGGGCGTCACGGGACGAACGGGGGGACGGAGCGGCGGACACCCCAGCGGCGGATCTCCGACAACCGGGCGAGCCGGGCGGAGCGGCTGGCCGACGACGACCGGCCCGCGCTCTGCGCGAGTCCGGCGACGGCCACGGCCACGGCTTCGGCGCGGGCCAGCAGGGCGACCGGGTGCGAGTGGTGCAGCGACACCAGCCGCAGCGCGGCGTCCTGGCGGGCCCGCTCGACCAGCGAGCCGAAGCTCGACGCCGAGCTGCCGCCGACGTGGTCGACCGGCGCGGCGGGCACCGCGAGCAGCGAGAACCCGGCCCCCACCGCCCGTAGTGACAGGTCCGCGTCCTCGCCGTAGAGGAAGAACTGCTCGTTGAACGGCCCCAGTTCGACCAGGTCGTCCCGGCGGCCGAAGAGGGCGCCGCCGGAGACCTTGCGCACCGGGAAGGCGGTGCCACCGGCGCGTGACCGTTCGAGCTCCCGGCGGCTGCGGGACCGCCGCCAGAGCCGGCCACTGGAGAACATCCACAGGGTCAGCGCATCGACCTGCACTCCCCCGTCGTTGAGCAGGAACGCGACGAGCAGGCTCCGGGTGGACTGCGCCCGCAACGTCTCGGCCAGGGTGGCCAGTGCGGTGGGCGACAGCGCGGCGTCCGGGTTCAGGCACAGCACCAGGTCCCCCGCCGCCGCGGCCACCGCCCGGTTCATCGCCTTGGCGAAGCCCAGGTTGGTGGGCAGCCGGACCAGGGTGAGTGGCACCGTCGTCACCGGCAGCACCGGTTCGGTCCGGCTGCCGTTGTCCACGATCACCATCTCGACCGCCTCCCCGGAGGGGAGCCGGCTGGCGGCCACCGACTCCACACAGGCGGCGACGAGTTCGGGTTCGGTGTTGAACAGCACGACGCAGATCGAGATCATGACTCTCCTCGGGGAGCAGGCGGGTCGGAGGCGACCGGGACACCGGTACGGGCGGATGTCCCGCCGTGCCGTGCCGGGTTCCGGGCGTACAGCAAGAAGCCGAGCAGGAACGCCGCCGACGAGACGTACAGGGCGTCGTAGAACAGGCACATCGCCATCACCGACAGCACCCCGACGGCACCGGCCCGCGCCGGGACGTCCCCGACGGTGCCGAGCACCCACAGCGCCCGCGCCACCGGAAGCGCCAGCAGCAGCGCTCCGATCACGCCGAAGTCCCAGTAGGCGGTGAGGAACTGGTTGTCGACGACGGAGACGCCGTTGACCCCCGCCCCCATCCGGAGGCTCTCGCTCAACGAGCCCTGACCGGACCCGAAGGCGGTGCAGAAGGTGCCGCAGGGGCGCAGGTCGGACAGGTCGGAGATGATGGTGACGGCCTTGCTGCGCACCTCATAGGAGTCCGACCCGGACAGCCCGGTGAAGTCGAACAGCCGGGTGGTGCCGAGCAGGTCGCGCCCCCACAGCAGAAAGGCCACGAGCAGGGCGACCCCGACCCCGGTGGAGGCGCCGAGGAAGCGGCGCAGCTCGCCGCGGCGGCTGCGGTGGGTGCGCTCCACCCAGATCAGCAGCCACAGCACGGCGACCAGGATCAGCCCGGAGCGCGTCCCGGTGGCGTACAGCGCGCACAGGGCCATCGCCACCAGCGACGCCGTCAGCCACCGCCGGGCCGCACGGCCGGCCGGCTTCGCGGCGATACCCACGTAGACCAGCAGCGTGACGGTGAGCAGCGCCGCGGGCAGCGGCTGGCCGATGATGCCCTGGGCGCGGAACCGGTCGTCGAGCACGGACGGGAAGTAGGTGGCGCCGAACAGCGACATGAAGACGTGGTCGTGCGCGAGCAGGTCGACCGTCAGCGCCGCCGTCGACGCGGCCGCCATCAGGTAGGCCGCCACCACACCCGACCGGCAGAGCCAGCGCAGCGAGTAGCCGGCGACGATCTGCAGCAGCATCGTGGTGGTGGGGTTCAGCGACCGGTCCTGCAGCCAGGCCACCAGCAGCAGGAAGCCGAACGCCACCGTGAGCAGCGGCAGCAGCCGGTCGCCGCGGTACATCATCACCAGTCCGGTGAGTGCGGCGACCCCGAGCACCAGCGTGTAGAACTGCAGCGTCACGCCGGTGAGCACGGCGAAGTTCAGCGGCAGGAACCACAGCGTGACCAGCAGTCCGGCGACGGTGTGGCGGAGCAGCGAGGCCCCGGGCATCCGGGCGGGCGCCGGATCGGTGACGGCCCGGACGTCGGTGACGGGCGGCGTGGCGAGGGCGGTCACGGCGCGGCCGCGGCCCACACCCGGGGCGCCCGCACCAGCAGGAACCACAGCGAGGTGAGCCCGAGCGCGACACCCGCCCCGTAGATCATCACCGCCGTGCTGCCGGTGACAACGCCGATTCCCCAGCAGATCCCGGTGGCGACCAGACACGGCACCAGGTACCGCAGCTCCTCCTGTGGGCGGCCGATGCCGGTGGCCATCAGGGTGGACGGGGCGGTCGCGGCGTTGACCCCGAACCAGACGAGCATCGCGGCGAACATCCACCACGAGCCGACCACCAGCGACGAGTGGGCGGACAGCAGACTGAGCACGACCATCAGCACGACCGACCCGAGGCTGGACACCAGCACCGCGGCGACGGTGATGCGGGTGGCCTTGCGGGCCAGGTCGGACAGGCCGTGCTGCCGGGCGGCGCGACGGGCGCCGTCGGCGACCAGGACCAACGCCAGGTTGATGGCGACCACCCGCGGGATCGAGGCGAGCCGGACCGCGGTGTCGTAGTCGGCGAGCAGGTCGGGGCTCGCCACGATGCCGAGCACCCAGCGGTCGGCCTGGGTCAGCGCCAGACCGACCATCGTCACCATCGTGCGGCTGGTGGCGAAGGTCCGGAATTCACCGGCGGGCAGGTCGGCCCCGCCCGTGGGGTGTCGCCGCAACACCAGCAGCGCCGCGACGAGCGCGATGCCCGACGACACCGCGGTGGCGATGACGAGGCTGGTCACGCCCACCCCGCGGGCCAGCAGCAACCAGGTCAGACCCAGCTGGAGCAGGGCCTGGGCGAGGACGATCAGCCCGCGCTGCAGCTTGCTGCCGTAGGCGAGCAGGGCGCTGGTGACCACGACCAGGACGGCCCGTACGGCGCTGGCCGCGCCGGCGCTGACGAACAGCAGCACCCCCGCCCCGGCCACGGAGACGTCGGAACGGATCGGGTAGACCGTCCACGCCAACGCGCCGAGCACACCGATGACCAGCGATCCGAGGACCGACGCGAGGGTGCCGCGGACCACCGCCTTCGCGCCGGAGCCACCGATGGCGATCGCCCGCATGACGTAGGCCGGCGCCCCGAAGTCCAGCACGATGGACATGGTCACGACGGTCGAGGCCAGCGCCCAGACCGCGTAGGCGTCCGGGGTGAGGTAGAGGCGCCCGATGAGCGGCACGGCGAGCGAGATACCGGCGGCCAGCACGGTGGGCAGCCCACCGGCGATCATCCCGCGGGCCAGCGAGGCCGTCCGGACCGGTGTGTCGGCGACCGTCGCCACCGGGCCGCCGTTCACGGCGCGGTCCGGACGAGCGGGCGGGGCGCCACCGTGTCGTAGAGCCCGGTCAGGGCGGCCGCCATGGTGGTGGAGTTCATCCCGGCGAGCAGCAGCTCCCCGGCGGCCTGCAGCTCGGCGCGGTAGCCGGGGTCGGACACGGCCCGCAGGACGGCGTCGGCGCAGGCCGCCTCGGTGTCGAACAGGTGCAGCGGCGAGTCGGCCAGCGCGTCGATGCGCCGGGCGACGACCGGCCGGTCGAGTGCCGCGGCGTCCAGCACGGACAGCGGGAAGCCCTCGTAGTTGGCGCTGTGGAAGTAGACCGTCGCGGCGGACAACTCGTCGGCGAGCGCCGGTCCGCGCACCCATCCGGTGATCCGGACGCCCGCGGCGCTCAGCCCGGCGGACAGCGTCGGGTCCCCGTCACCGATCCACACGAACGACACGTCCGGGCGGCGGGCGGTGACGTCGCGGGCGACCCGGGCGAAGAACGCCGGGTCCTTCTGCGGCGAGATCCGGCCCACCATGGCGACCACCGGTGGACCCGCCGGTGCGACGGTGGCCGCTCGCTCGACGGACGGCCGGTTGGGCACCAGGACGGCGGGTACCCGTGCCCGTAGCGAACGGGCCAGCCGCTGCTCGTGCGGGGTGAGCACGACGAAGGCCGCGGTGCGCCGCGCCAGTACCGACTCGACCGCCCGGAACCCGGCCCGGACGGCGGGCCGCCGGGTCTGACCGTCGAAGACGAACGCGTGCGGCTGGTAGACCACCGGCACCCCGAGGCCCGCCACCCTCGCGGTCATCCCCGCCCAGCTGGAGTGGGCGTGGACGACGTCGGGCCGCAGCTCCCGCACGGCCCGCCGGACCGTCCGCACCGCGTCGAGACCGTCGCCGAGCGGACGGATCTCGGTGAACACGGCGGCATCGTGGGCGTGCGGCTCGGGGGTCAGCAGCAGGTGGGCGTCGTCGGGGTCCACCGCGGCGAGCATGTCGACCGCACGGGGCACGCCACCACCGCGGCACTGGGTGACGTGCAGGATCCGCCGCGCGGGGGCGTCGCTGGACTCGCCCATCACTCGGCCCGGATCAGCGACTGGTCGGTGGTGTCCGCGGCGTCGCGCACGGTGTCGTCGGCGTGCCGGGGGGCGCGCCGGCGGGGCGGTGTCCCGGTGGGGGCGCCGGCAGCGGCCGGGGCGGGCCGCGCGTCCGGGGCGACCGGATCGGGGGTGGTGGTCGAGTCGTAGTAGACGGCGCCGTAGCGGTAGCCGTCGACGCCCTTCGCGGGCACCCGGGTGACCACACAGCCGACCAACCGGCCGCCGACCGTGGCGAGCGCCTTGACCGCCTGCGCGGCGGCGGGCGCCGGGGTCGAGCCGTGTCGCACCACCAGGATCACCGCGTCGGCGACCGTGGCCAGTACCGCGGCGTCGGTGACCGCGAGCAACGGCGGCGAGTCGATCACCACGACGTCGAACCGCTCGCGGGCCTCTGCCAGCAGAGCGGCCATCCGCTCGCCGCCCAGCAACTCGGCGGGGTTGGGCGGTGTGGCTCCGCTGGCGAGCACGCTGAGGTTCTCCCGCGACGGCTGGACGGCCTCCATCAGCGGGATGTCGTGGGTGATCACCGTGGTGAGCCCGACCGAACCCTCCAGGCCCAGGTAGGACGCCACCCGGGGGCGGCGCAGGTCGGCTTCGATGAGCAGCACCCGGCGGCCCGCCTCGGCGAGCACGACGGCGAGGTTGGTGGACGTGGACGACTTGCCCTCGTCGGGCAGGGCGGAGGTGACCACGACCGTGCGGGCGGGTTCGGCGGCGTCGATGAACTGGAGGTTGGTCCGCAGTTGGCGGTAGCCCTCGGCCCGCAACGACTGCATCTGGCCGGCGAGCAGCACCGGCGCGGACGCGGCCTCGTTGTCGGCGTAGATCGTGCCGATCACCGGCGCTCCGGTGAGCTGCTCGACCGCGGCGACGTCGCGCACGGCCTTGTCGGTGGCGTTGCGCAGCAGCGCCAGGCCGATGCCGGCCAGCAGGCCCAGGACGCCGCCGATGATCATGTTGCGCAGCGGCGCGGGCTCCACCGGCTGCGGGTTCAGCGTGGGGCCGTCGACGACCTCGAGACGCACGGCGGGTGCGCCGGTCTCACCGCCGGCCTCCATCTCGGCGACGAGCTCGACGAACTCGGTGGAGATGGCGGTCGCGATGTCCAGCGAGCGCTGCGGCGACGGGTCGAGGACCGTGGTGGTCAGCAGGACGGTGTTGAGGTCGCCCTTGGCCGTGATGTGCCGGGTCAGGTCCGCCGCCGTCGTGCCGTCGTCCAGGATCGCGGCCACCCGGGAGGTGGAGCGGTCGGTGGTGATCAGCTGGACGTAGGTGTTGACCCGCTTCTGCCCGAAGGTGTCACCGGTGGCGGAGCCGGCGATGGTGTCGGAGGGGGTGTTGACGAAGAACGTCACCGTGCTGGCGTACTGCGGCGTCGTCGCGAGCGCCAGCCCGGCACCGGTGGCCAGACCGACGGTGGCGGCGACGAGCACGATCCACCAGTGGGCGCGCAGGACCCTGACGTAGGACCAGATGTCCATCAGTTGGTCTCCTCGGCCGGGTGCACCGTCGGACGGCAGGCGGCCGGCCGGGACGACAGGAGGACGGACCGGTCGAGCGCCTGGTCGGACGCCGGCACGGAACGGCGGGCGGCGGCGGGATCCGGCGCGGTCCGGGGGTGAGCGAACACAGGGATGACCCTCTCGGGGCGACGGAGCGAGCAGTGGCGTGCCTGCCAAAAATATCACCGTCTGCAACCGGGTGGTGATCCTGAGTGAGAATTAGCAGGTCGAGTGATTCCCGACGATCCCCTCACAGCCCTCGACGACGCTTTCTCACCAACAGTGACCGTCCGATTCGACGCACTGGTCTCGCCGGGTGGCGCCGGGGCGTCCGCGCGCGCCGCGGTCACGGGCCCGCCGGCGGGGCGCCGCCGGTCCGCCGGACAGCTCGGCGTCCTGCGGCCACGAGGCGTGACCGCGACAACGAGGGTCCGCAACGGCGCGGGGGGCGCCGCTGCCCGTGATACGTCGTAAGGTCGGACGGACCGGCCGCGATGGCCGGAGCGATGCCCATCGGCCTCGCCGGCGGGGCGGAAGCGGGAGCATGCAGACATCACCGGACGGTTCGACCCGTCGCGCGCCGGGTTCGGCGCTGTCCATCGCCGAGCGCCTCCGCAGCGCCTCGGAACGTCCCGCCCCGGCCGAGACGGTCGGCGCGCTCATCGTCATCGCCGTGGAACTGGACGCCTGCGACTCGGTCGGTGTCGTCGGCGCGGTGGGTGCACCGTCGGGTCGCGCGGTGGCACCCGCGCTGGCCACCGACGATCTCGCCGCGGACGCGGACCGCGCCCAGTGCGAGCGGGCTGACGGCCCGTCCCTGGCGGCGATGCGCAGCGGGCGACCCGTCATCGCCGTGGATCTCGACGCCGATCCGGCCTGGGCCGACGCCTGCGCACCCGCTCCGGTCGGCGCCCTGCTGGCGGTGCCCCTCGATCCGGGAAACCCGCTCGGGGCTCTCACCCTCTACTCCCGCGCACCGCGTGACTTCAGCGACGAGGACCGCGCGCTCGCCGAGACCCTCGCCGCGCACGTGTGCGTCGCGCTGCGACACGGCGACGCCATCGACACGCTCCGACGCGCCGTCGACTCGCGGACGGTGATCGGCCAGGCGCAGGGCATCCTGATGGAGCGGCACCGCATCACCGCCGCCGACGCCTTCGCCGCACTGGTCCGGTGCTCCCAGAACCGGAACGTGAAGCTGGCCGTCCTCGCCCAGGAGCTGACGGCCACCGGGACGGTCGACGGCCTGGCCACCGCGCTCGGACGACTGTCCCCCGGGGCCACGCCCGGCGCCTGAGCACCGCACCGGAACCACGCTCGCCCCGGCCGGCACCCAGCCCCCGAGTACCGGGCGGGAGCGACCGTCCCCCGCTCTACGCCCCGCGACCCGGGCAGCCGGGTCGGTCCGGTCCGCTCCTCACCGGCGCGAGGTACAGGCCTGGACGGGGCCCCGAAGGCCTCCGGGACACCGGTACCGCCGTCGCTCACACCATCGGCTTTCGCACCGGCCGGGCCGTCCACCCCCGCGAGGAGGCCTGGCAGTCGACGTCCATCCGACCCGGCCCCGGGTACCGGCCCTGAGGTCATCCGCCGTCGCGAAACGCCCCCTGTGCCCGTCACACCCGCCGCCGGCGGCAGTCGGCTCGCGCCCACCGGGTGCCCGACCGTCGGAGCGCACCGCCCGGCACTGCAGGCGTCAGGCGACCGGTTCCCGCTGTGTCGGCGCATCCACGCCCGCGGCGGTGACGGCCGGCCGACCGCGGCACGGAAGACCCCGGAACGCCGAAAGACCCCGGACCCGAAGGCCCGGGGTCTCCCGAGGTGATGCGGCGGCCGGCGGACCGGCCTTCCGTCCCAGAGGACGGAGTGGACTACTTGACGATCTTCGTGACCGAGCCGGCGCCGACGGTGCGGCCACCCTCACGGATCGCGAAGCGCAGGCCGTCCTCGATGGCGATCGGCTGGATGAGCTTCACGACCATCTCGGTGGTGTCGCCCGGCATGACCATCTCGGTGCCCTCGGGCAGCGAGACGACGCCGGTGACGTCGGTGGTGCGGAAGAAGAACTGCGGGCGGTAGTTGTTGAAGAAGGGGGTGTGACGCCCGCCCTCGTCCTTGCCCAGGATGTAGACCTGAGCCTCGAACTCGGTGTGCGGGGTGATCGAACCCGGCTTCACGACGACCTGGCCGCGCTCGACGTCCTCGCGCTTGGTGCCACGCAGCAGCAGACCGGCGTTGTCGCCCGCCTGAGCCGAGTCGAGCAGCTTGCGGAACATCTCGATGCCCGTGACCGTGGTGGTCGAGGACTTCTCCTTGATGCCGACGATCTCGACGGTGGAGTTCACGTTGATGGTGCCGCGCTCGACCTTGCCGGTCACGACGGTGCCACGACCGGTGATGGTGAAGACGTCCTCGATCGGCATCAGGAACGGCTTGTCGGTGTCGCGCTCCGGCTCCGGAACGGACTCGTCGACGGCGTTCATCAGCTCGACGATGGACTCGACCCACTTCGGGTCACCCTCGAGGGCCTTCAGACCGGAGACACGCACGACCGGCGCGTCCTCGTCGAACTCCTGCGACGCGAGCAGCTCGCGGACCTCGAGCTCGACGAGCTCCAGGATCTCCTCGTCGTCGACCATGTCGGACTTGTTCAGCGCGACCAGGATGTAGGGCACGCCGACCTGGCGGGCCAGGAGCACGTGCTCCTTGGTCTGCGGCATCGGGCCGTCGGTGGCGGCGACGACGAGGATCGCGCCGTCCATCTGCGCGGCACCGGTGATCATGTTCTTGATGTAGTCGGCGTGGCCGGGGGCGTCGACGTGCGCGTAGTGACGCTTCTCGGTCGAGTACTCGACGTGCGCGATGTTGATGGTGATGCCGCGCTGGCGCTCCTCGGGAGCCTTGTCGATCTGGTCGAACGCCGACGCGGTGTTGATGGCCGGGTACTTGTCGGCCAGGACCTTGGTGATGGCCGCGGTCAACGTGGTCTTGCCATGGTCGACGTGACCGATGGTGCCGATGTTGACGTGCGGCTTGCTGCGATCGAACTTTGCCTTCGCCACTGCTGTGTCCTCCTCGGACTGATCTGTTGGTGCCCCACGAGTTTCAGAGGCCCGTGGAACTTGTTACTCGTGCCAGCGGAGGACCGCAGACACAAACCTGTAAGAGCTTAGTGCGTGATCCGCGGTCCGGTGACCTCAGCGGCGGATTGCCGCGAGATCACCCGACCCGGACCGTCACGCGCCGGTCGCCTTCGCTCTGCCTCTCGGCTCGGCGACCGGCGCGCTCCGGTCCTCGGTCGCCAGCGCGACCTGCGTCACTGCCGAACTCCCGGGCGGATTCCGGACCTCGCTCGCTGGCGCTCGCTCGTGTCCTCATCCACCCTTCGTTCAGGAGTTCCTCACGCGCCGGTCGCCTTCGCGCTGCCTCTCGGCTCGGCGACCGGCGCGCTCCGGTCCTCGGTCGCTAGCGCGACCTGCGGTTCCTCACGCGCCGGTCGCCTTCGCGATGACTTCCTTGGCCACGTTGGCCGGAACCTCCGCGTAGGAGTCGAACACCATCGAGTACGACGCGCGGCCGGCGGTCTTGGACCGCAGGTCGCCCACGTAGCCGAACATCTCCGACAGCGGCACCAGGGCGGTGACCACACGGGCGCCGGAGCGCTCGTCCATGCCCTGGATCTGGCCACGGCGGGAGTTCAGGTCACCGATGACGTCACCCATGTTGTCCTCGGGCGTGACGACCTCGACGTTCATCATCGGCTCGAGCAGCACGGGCTTGGCCAACCGGGCGGCTTCCTTCATCGCGATGGAACCCGCGATCTTGAACGCCATCTCGGAGGAGTCGACCTCGTGGTAGGCACCGTCGACCAGGGTCAGCTTGACCCCGAGCATCGGGTAACCGGCGAGGATGCCGTACTGCAGCGCGTCCTGCGCACCGGCGTCGACCGACGGGATGTACTCCCGCGGGATGCGCCCACCGGTGACGGCGTTGACGAACTCGTAGGTCGCGCCCTTGTTCTCCTCGGCGGTCATGTCCAGCGGCTCGACCGTGATGAGGATCTTCGCGAACTGGCCGGAACCACCGGTCTGCTTCTTGTGCGTGTAGCCGTACTTCTCGACCGTGCCGCGGATGGTCTCGCGGTACGCGACCTGCGGCTTGCCGATGTTGGCCTCGACGTTGAACTCCCGCTTCATGCGGTCGACCAGGATGTCCAGGTGCAGCTCGCCCATGCCGGAGATGACGGTCTGCCCGGTCTCCTCATCGTTCTTGACCTTGAACGTCGGATCCTCTTCGGCCAGCTTCTGGATCGCGGTGCCCAGCTTCTCCTGGTCGGCCTTGGTCTTCGGCTCGATGGCCACCGAGATGACCGGGTCCGGGAACGTCATGGACTCCAGGACGATCGGCTTCGCCGGGTCGGCCAGGGTGTCACCGGTGGTGGTCTGCTTCAGACCCATGACCGCGCAGATGTCGCCGGCGCCGACCGAGGCCAGCTCCTCACGCTTGTTGGCGTGCATCTGGTAGATCTTGCCGATGCGCTCCTTGCGGTCCTTGGTCGCGTTGGTGACCTGGGTGCCGGAGATGAGCTTGCCGGAGTAGACGCGGACGTAGGTGAGCTTGCCCAGGTGCGGGTCGGTGGCCACCTTGAACGCGAGACCGGAGAACGGCTCGTCGTCGCTGGGGAGCCGCTCGGCCGGGGTCTCGCCGTCGGTCAGGGTGCCGTGGGTCGCCCCGATGTCCAGCGGCGACGGCAGGTAGGCCACCACCGCGTCCAGCATCGGCTGCACGCCCTTGTTCTTGAACGCCGAGCCACACACGACCGGGTTCACCTTGCCGGCGATGGTCGCGCGGCGGATCGCGGCGTTGAGCTGCTCCAGGGAGAGCTCCTCGCCCGCGAGGTAGGCCTCCATGGCCTCGTCGTCGTTCTCCGAGATCGTCTCGATGAGACGCTCGCGCCACAGCTCGGCGTCCTCGGCCATGTCGGCCGGGATCTCCTCGACCGCGTAGTCCTCGCCCTTGGCGGTCTCGCCGCGCCAGGTCAGGGCCCGCATCTGCAGGAGGTCGACGACACCGATGAAGTCACCCTCGGCGCCGATCGGCAGCTGCAGCACGGCGGGGGTCGCGTTCAGCCGGTCGATCATCATGTCGATGCAGCGGAAGAAGTTCGCACCGGTGCGGTCGAGCTTGTTGACGAAGCACATCCGCGGCACGTGGTACTTCTCGGCCTGACGCCAGACCTGCTCGGTCTGCGGCTCGACACCGGCGACCCCGTCGTACACCGCGACCGCGCCGTCGAGCACGCGCAGCGAGCGCTCCACCTCGACGGTGAAGTCGACGTGACCGGGGGTGTCGATGATGTTGATCTGGTGGTTCTTCCACGACGTGGTCGTCGCGGCGGAGGTGATGGTGATCCCCCGCTCCTGCTCCTGCTCCATCCAGTCCATGACGGCGGCACCTTCGTGCACCTCGCCGATCTTGTACGTGATGCCGGTGTAGAAGAGGATGCGCTCCGTCGTCGTGGTCTTACCCGCGTCGATGTGCGCCATGATGCCGATGTTGCGGACGCGATTGAGGTCCTTTGCAGCCACGTGCTGTGTCTTCTCTCGTCAGTTCGAGCTTCTTGTACGACGTCTGTCCAGCGGTCCTGCCCGACGCAGGTGTACAACGCGGCGGGCCGGGGTCGGCATTCCTGGCGGAAGCCGCCCCCGGCCGGGCGTCGACTACCAGCGGTAGTGCGAGAAGGCCTTGTTGCTCTCGGCCATCTTGTGGGTGTCCTCGCGGCGCTTGACCGCAGCACCCAGACCGTTGCTGGCGTCCAGCAGCTCGTTCATGAGCCGGTCCTTCATGGTCTTCTCACGGCGGGCCTTGGAGTAGCCGACCAGCCAGCGCAGGGCCAGCGTGGTGGCGCGACCGGGCTTGACCTCGATCGGCACCTGGTAGGTGGCGCCACCGACACGACGGCTCTTGACCTCGAGCGTCGGCTTGACGTTGTCCAGCGCGCGCTTGAGCGTGACGACCGGATCGGTCTGGGTCTTCTCGCGGCAGCCCTCGAGGGCGCCGTAGACGATGGCCTGGGCCACCGAGCGCTTGCCGTCCAGCAGCACCTTGTTCACCAGCTGGGTGACCAACGGGGAGTGGTAGACGGGGTCGGCGACCAGCGGGCGCCGGGGAGCGGGTCCCTTGCGAGGCATTAGCTCTTCTCCTTCTTGGCGCCGTAGCGGCTGCGGGCCTGCTTGCGCTTCTTGACACCCTGGGTGTCGAGCGAGCCGCGGATGATCTTGTAGCGGACACCGGGGAGGTCCTTCACCCGGCCGCCGCGGACGAGCACGATGGAGTGCTCCTGCAGGTTGTGGCCCTCGCCGGGGATGTACGCGGTGACCTCGGTGCTGGAGGTCAGGCGGACGCGGGCGACCTTGCGGAGCGCGGAGTTCGGCTTCTTCGGGGTGGTGGTGTACACGCGGGTGCACACGCCGCGGCGCTGCGGCGAACCCTTCAGGGCCGGGGTCTTGGTCTTGGAGACCTTGTCCGTGCGGCCCTTGCGGACCAGCTGTTGGATCGTTGGCATGGAGCTGGGTACTTCCTTCTCACTCGTTGGCTTGGTACTCGAATCGGCGGCCGTCGGCCCCCGACGTCGGGCGTGTCGCGCACCGGGAGGACCCGGTGACGCACCCGCCTGTGCAACGCTGGTGCTCGCGCGCGACCCCGATCGCCGCCCGTTTCCGGACAGGTCTGGACGCACACGAACGGCCCGGCGTGAAACTGCATCCGGGCCGACCACCGATGTTATCAGCCGGGGCGCTTCGTCTCAATCCGATCACGCAGTGCAACCGCGGCTGACGGCCGTGCGGGCGCTCCCCCGGGCCGCCGGCGCCGGGGCTGAGCAGCGGTCAGCGCCCACCGTCGGTGTGCGTCGCCCCGGGACCGTCCGCAGCAGCGGGAGAAGCGACGGCCGGGGATCCACCCGACGGGCCCGACGACCACAGGTCACCCAGCGGCGGCGCGGACGAGTGTCCCGGGACGCGGGCACCCAGCGCGGAGGAGAACGGCTCCGGCACCAGCTGCAACCGCGCGATGATCTCGGCGGCGAGCTGCGCGGGCGGCCGCCCGACGTCCACCACGAGCACGTTCTCGTCGGGCCCCGGCGGCTCCAGAGTGGCGATCTGGGTGTCCAGCAGGCTCGGCGGCATGAAGTGGTCGAGCCGGCTCGCGAGCCGCTGGCCGATCTGGTCCCGGGAGCCGGCCAGGTGCACGAACACCACGTCCGGTCCGCGCATCACGTCGCGGTAGATGCGCTTGAGCGCCGAGCAGGTGATGATGCCCGGGATGCCGGCCATCGTGTGCTCGGTGATCCAGGCGGACACGATGTCCAGCCAGGGCCACCGGTCCTCGTCGGTCAACGGATGCCCGGCGTGCATCTTCTCGACGTTGGCCGCGGGGTGCAGGTCGTCGCCCTCGGCCAGATCCCAGCCGAGCTGCCCGGCCAGGATGCCCGCGACGGTCGACTTGCCGGAGCCGGACACCCCCATGATCACCAGCACCGGCTGCTGGGTGCGTGCGGTCCGGTCGTCGGGGACGGTCATGTCAGATCACCAGGTTCAGCAGCAGGACACCGACCAGGCTGACGACGGAGATGATGCACTCCATCACGGTCCAGGTCTTGAGCGTCTGCGCGACGCTCATCCCCATGAACTCCTTGACCAGCCAGAACCCGGCGTCGTTGACGTGGGACAGGAACAGCGAACCGGCGCCGATGACCAGCACCATGAGGGCGACCGTACCGCTGGGCAGCGTCTCCGCAACCGGGGCGAGGATGCCGGCGGCCGTGGTGATCGCGACGGTGGCCGATCCGGTCGCGACCCGGATGAGCACGGCCACGAACCAGGCCAGGATCAGCACCGAGACCCCGCTGCCGGAGACGGCCCGGGAGATGACCTCCCCGATCCCGGTGTCGATGATGACCTGTTTGAGGCCGCCACCGGCGCCGACGATGAGCAGGATGCCGGCGATCGGCGGCAGCGAGGTCTCCAACGACTTCGCGACCGCGGCGCGGTTCATCCGGCCGCCGCGCGCCAGCACCAGGATGCCGACCACGACGGCGATGCCGAGCGCCACGGTGGGCGTGCCGAGGAAGTCCAGGACGCCCTTGAGGCCGCCCTCGGCGTCGGGGGCGATGACGTCGGCGAACGCCCGGGCCAGCATCAGGATCACCGGCAGCAGCACGCAGAACAGTGCGGCGACGAAGGTGGGCCGCGGCCGGGAGGACGGGTTCTCACCGTGGTCCTCGGCCGTTTCGAACAGCGCCGGGACCGGCACATCGGCCCAGCGGGCGGCGTAGCGGGAGAACAGCGGGCCGGCGATGATGACCGTCGGGATGGCGACCACGATGCCCAGCGCCAGGGTGAGTCCGAGGTTGGCGTTCAGCGCGGTGATCGCGACCAGCGGGCCGGGGTGCGGCGGCACGAGACCGTGCATCACCGACAGGCCGGCCAGTGTCGGGACGGCCACCCGCATCAGCGGCAACCCGGAGCGGCGGGCCACCAGGATGATCACCGGCATGAGCAGCACCAGGCCGACCTCGAAGAACATCGGCAACCCGATGAGCGCGCCGACGGCGGCCATCGTCCACGGCAGCGCCTTCGCGCTGGACCGCCCGACGATGGTGTCCACGATCCGGTCGGCGCCGCCGGAGTCGGCGAGCAGCTTGCCGAACATGGCCCCGAAGCCGACCAGGATGCCCACGCTGGCCATGGTGTTGCCGAAACCGGTGGCGAAGCTCGCGACGGACTTCCCGCCGCCCAGATTGGCGGCCATGCCCAGTCCGACCGCACCCAGCGCGAGCGACAGGAACGGGTTCACCTTCAGCCAGGTGATCAGCACGATGATCAGCGCGATGCCCGCGAGACCGGCGATCACGAGCTGGGTGTCACCGGCACTGGGCACGATGGGTGCCGCAGCGGCGACGAACGATGGTGCGCTCACAACTCTCCCTTGAGTTCTGCCGGCCGGGCCGGCGGCGGTGGCATCTCCGGACGCGTCTCGGACGATCGACGAATAAGCTCACTCTGACGCATTCACATGCTCTACACAAGACTCTGCGGCGATAAGTATGGTGAATGCGGACTTCCGCAACCGGGCCGTGAGACATACGTAGGATGAGTGCCACCGGAACAGCCATCCACTCCCGGCGAAACGGACGACGCCATGACCCCGCCGCCCACCGGCCGCGCGACGGAGGCCGCCGCCACAGCGCCTCCCGTTGATGTCGCGCCGTACGCACAGCTCCACGACACCGTCATCGAGACCCTCGGTTCGGAGATCGTGACCGGCGTGCTGCCGGCGGGCAGCGTCGTGGGCGCGGACGAACTGGCGGCCCGCCTCGGGGTGTCGCGCACCGTCGTCCGCGAGGCCACCCGCGTCCTGGAGTCGGTCAACCTGATCCGCGTGCGGCGCAAGGTCGGCATCACCGTGCTGCCCGCCGACGCGTGGAGTCCCTACGACCCCAACGTCATCCGCTGGCGGCTCGCCGGCCCCGACCGTTACGAGCACCTCAACGCGCTCAGCGAACTGCGGTCCGCGGTGGAACCGCTGGCGGCCCGGCTGGCCGCCCGGCAGGCGACCCCCGAGCAGTGCGGGGCCCTCACCGCCGCGGTGATCGGGATGTCGGCCACCGCCCGTGCCGCGAACTCCGAGGACTACCTGCGCCACGACGCCGACTTCCACCGCACCCTGTTGGCCGCGTCCGGCAATCCGATGCTGCACGGCCTGCGGGACGTGGTGGTCGCCGTCCTCGAGGGCCGCACCGCGCACGCCCTGATGCCGCGGGTGGCCGAACCGGAGGCGGTGCGGCTGCACGGCGTGGTCGCCGCCAGCATCCAGGCGGGCGACCCCGAGGCCGCGGAGACCGCCATGCTGGCGATCGTGCGGGAGTCGAGCACGGCGGTGGAGACCGTGCGCGCGATGGAGACGCTGACCAACGCGGCGCAGGTCATCGGCGAGATGGCGCGCGAGAACCTCTCGCGGTGAGCGTCCCTGGCGCGGCCCGGACGGCGGTGGCAGGCTCGACGACATGACCGTCGACGACATCGCCGCCTGGGTCGAGGGGCTCGGCGGCGTGCTCACCCTCCGCCCGGCGCCGGGTGACGGCTCCCCCGCACTCGCCCACGGCGATCTGTTCTTCTACTGGGCGCCGGACGGGGTGCTGCCACCCGGGCAGCCGTTCGCGACGGTCGTCACCAAGGACTATCCCGGCGAACCGTCGTCAGGGCTCGACCGGCCCGGCGCCTTCCGCGTCAACGTCGCGGCCGGGTCGGAGGAGTTCCGCCGCCGCACCGGGGTGGCGCCCCACGACGCGACCCCGGGCGCGACACCCGACGACGAGGTCGTGGCCCATCCCGTCTACGCCGCCCTCGGGTGGCTGTGCGTGGTCAACCCCGGCGAGCGCGCGGCCGCCGACCTCCGTGACCTGCTGACCGCCGCCCACGGGCTGGCCCGCGGCCGCCGGGAGCGCCGTCAGGAGATCTGAGCGGCCGGTGCGGTCCGGTCCCGGTGCGAGTACGTGCCGGACGGCGCCGCGGCGATCTCCTCCGCGTCGGCCTCCAATGTCGGCACCTCGAGCCGGGCGGCCAGGGTCTCCAGGATGATGCCGAGCTCCTCCCACCACTGCTCGGTGGGCCGGCGGAACTCCCAGTCGGCGAGGTCCTCGGACTGCCGCAGCGAGATGGTCTTCACCCGCCCCTCGTTGAGCCCGATGACCGCGCTCTGACTCCTCCCCTCGGAGATCTGCTTGCTCAGGTAGTCGATGCTGTGCGAGGCCAGCCGGGTCGCCAGGATGCGGTCGAACGGGGTCGGGTTGCCGCCCTGCTGGATGTGTCCGAGCACGACCTCGCGGGCGTCGAACATGCCCTCGCTCTCCTGCTCGAAGACCCGGCACAGGAAGTCCGTCGAGTACATCGTCGAGGCTTTCTCGTTGCGCACCGCGAGGAAGAGCCGCTGCCCGATCTTGAACGAGGCGACCATCCGGTCCACGTCCTCGGCGAGCTGCTTGAGGGTGATGCCCTCCTCGTGCAGGTACACCCGGACCGCGCCGCCGGAGAGGCCGCCCATCGTCGCGAGGTAGCCGCAGTAGCCACCCATGACCTCGATGACGAAGCACCGCTTCGCCGCGGTGCCGGTCTGGCGGATCCGGTCGATGGAATCCACGATGAGGTTCAGGGCGGTGTCGGCACCCACCGACAGCTCGCTGTTGGGGATGTTGTTGTCGATGGTCGCGGGCAGCACGATCATCGGGATCTGGAACGCCGGGTAACGCTCGCGCTCGTTGTGCATCTGGTGGACGGCGTTGAACGCGTCCCAGCCGCCGATGATGAGCAGCGCGTCCAGCCCGTGCCGCTCGATGCCGCGGCCGATGGCGTAGAGGTCCTTGACCGTGGGCACCCGCCGGCTGATCCCCAGCTCGGTGCCGCCGAGACCGGTCCAGCCCTCGACGTCACCCCACTGCAGGTCCTTGACGTCGCCGTCGATGAGCCCCTGCAGGCTGCCGTGGATGCCGACCATCGTGTGTCCGCGGTCCAGCCCCAGCCGTACCGCGGCCCGCGCCGCGGCGTTCATCCCGGGTGCCAGCCCACCGACGTTGACGATGCCGATCCGGCTGGGATGCCGGGGCGGCCGGACGCTGGGCAACGCGTGCGCCATCGCCTCGAAGATGCCGAACATCTCCTGGTAGCTGCTGCCGCGCAGCGCCATCGCGCCGGTGAAGTCCTTCGCGGCGATCCGCTTGGGGACCTCCCGGGTCTGGGCGACGCACTCCACCAGCGGGGCCTTCGCCACCCGGTTGTAGCGGATGCCGATGAGCTGCGGCACGCTCTCCGGCGTGGCGGCGAGGACCTCCTCGACGGCGTGGTACCCCAGGATCGAGGGCATCGACCGGTCGTAGGCGCTCGGGGCGCCGCCGCGCTGGACGTGTCCGAGGATCGTCACCCGGGTGTCCTCGCCCAGCCGCTCCTCCAGCACCGACCGCACGTGGTCGCTGGTGATGGGGTTGCCGTCGGTGTCGATGGCCCCCTCGGCCACCACGACGATGCTGTTGCGGCGGCCCGCCGAGCGGCCGGTCCGCAGCAGCTCGCACATGTGCTCCTCCCAGCCCGGGAAGGCGGGGTTCTCCGGGATGAGCACGTAGTCGGCGCCGCCGGCGATGGCGCTCATGAGGGCGAGGTAGCCACAGTGGCGGCCCATGACCTCGATGACGAAGCTGCGCTGATGGCTGGCCGCGGTGCTCGCCACCGCGTCGATCGCCTCGACGATCCGGTGCAGGGCGGAGTCCGCGCCGATGGTCATGTCGGTGCCGACCATGTCGTTGTCGATGGAGCCGACCAGGCCGGCGATCATCAGCGCCGGGTGCCGGGCGGCATCGTCGGCGGTGATGGAGCCGTCCGCGACGAGCTCGGCCAGCAGGGACGCCCACTCCGACCGCAGCAGGTCGGCGCCGGTGAGGCTGCCGTCGCCGCCGATGACGATCAGCTTGTCGATGCCGTGGGACAGCAGGTTGCGCACCGCCTTGCGGCGGCCGTCCCGTTCGCGGAACTCCAGCGAGCGGGCCGTCCCGATCGTGGTGCCACCGTGCTGCAGGATGCCGCTGACGTCGTCCCAGTCCACGGCGCGGATGAGATCACCGCCCACCACGAGGCCCTGGTAACCCTCGTACACGGCGTAGATCTCCGCACCCCGGTTGAGTGCGGTCCGCACCACCGCCCGCACGGCCGGGTTCATGCCCTGCGCATCGCCCCCACTGGTGAGGACGGCCAGCCGGGGCACCACGGTTGTCGACATTCGGCTCCCACCATCATGTGCGGCCTGTACGGCCGCAGGGGAATCGTAAGGTGCGACGCGGCCCGGCCCGTCCAGCACCTCGGCCCGTCCCCCGGCGGCGTACGCCGGGGGGGACGGGCGCGGGGTGCGGTCAGCCCGTGGTGCGGGCCGTCACCAGGTCGACCACGTCGTCGTACAGCGGGTGGCCCGGTTCCAGCCCGGTGATGCGGGTGGCCGCCTCGTCGGGACCGTGGGTGGCCAGGATCTCGGCGAGCTCGACGCTCTCCGGATCCGCCGGCACGTCGAAGCGCAGCGCCGCCGCCACCGTCTTCAACAGGAACTCCGGGTGCTGACCCCGCTCGGCCAGCTCGGCGGCCGGCCCGATGAGCCGCTCGTGGCGCGACAGTTTGCGCAGCGGCTGCCGCCCCACCCGGTCGACCGTGTCCGGCAGGTACGGGTTCTCGAAGCGGGTGAGGATCTTCTCGAGGTAGGCCTGCTGGACCTCCGGCGGGAAGTCGTGCTTGGCCACCAGCAGCGCCTTGGTCTCGGCCAGCACCCCCTCCACCAGGCCCCGCACCTCCGGGTCGGCGAGCGCGTCGCTGAGCTTGGAGATGCCCTTGACGTAGCCGTGGTAGGCCGTGCTGGCGTGCCCGGTGTTGACGGTGAACAGCTTGCGTTCGATGTAGGGCGCCAGGTCGTCGACCCAGGTGGCGTCCGGGATGACCGGCGCCTGACCCGCGGGAAGTGCTGCGAACGGCGGCTTCTCGATCGCCCACTCGAAGTAGGTCTCGACCGTGACGTCCAGACCGGCGTCGGCCGCCTGCGCCGGCACGATCCGGTCGACCGCGGTGTTGGCGAAGACGGCCTTGGCCGACACCGTCTCCCAGTCGTCGGCGTGCTTGCGGATCTCGGCGACCAGCACGTCGGTGGCGTTGATGGCGTTCTCGCACGCCATCACGGTGAGCGGCTTCTCCGAGGTGCGGGCATGCAGGCCGGCGGCGATCACCGGGGCCACGAACCGCAGCACCGTCGGGCCGACGGCGGTGGTCACGATGTCGGCCGCGGCGATCTCGGCGATGACGTCCGCCTCGTGGGTACGGCTGTTGATCGCGCGGTAGCCGTCGACGGTCTCGTCGTGCGGCTCGTGCCCGACCGCCTTGACCACGTAGCTCGGCGTGTGCGCCAGCGCGTCGATGAGGGTGTCGGCGACGTCGGCGAAGACGACCTCGTAGCCGGCCCGGTGCAGGATCAGCCCCACGAACCCGCGGCCGATGTTGCCGGCCCCGAAGTGGACGGCGGTGCCGCTCATGCCTCGTTCACCGCGTTGAGCTTGGCGAAGACCTCCTCGGCCGAGCCGGCGGCGATCAGCTCGTTCACCTCGTCCTCGTCGGAGAAGATGATGGCGATCTTGGACAGGATCTCCAGGTGGCCGCCGTCCTTGCCGGCGATGCCGACGACGAAGCGGGCCTGCCCCTTGCCGCCCCAGTCGATCGGCGGGTCGTAGCGCACCACCGACAGCGCCGACTCGAGGATGGCGTCCTTGGCCTCGTTGGTGCCGTGCGGGATCGCGAGCGAGTTGCCCATGAACGTCGAGACGGACTTCTCCCGCTCGAACATCGCGTCGATGTAGGCCGGGGTGACGGCGCCGGCGTCGACCAGGATCTGGCCCGCCTCGCGGATCGCCTCCTCCTGGGTGGTGGCCGTGCCCGGCACCTTCACCTGCGACAGCGTCAGAATCTCGGTCATCCGGCGATCTCCTCCTGATATCGGTGGCGCCCGGCGGCAACGGCGCGGTACGCCGTCGCCGCCAGGCGTGTGCTCGTCATGTACCCGGGCGGCCGGGCCCGGACACGACTGTGGGGGGACGCTACGCCGCGTCCCCCCACCTCGTGCGGCCGGGAGCGTCGGTGCTCACGGCCACGGTGTGCGACCGGCTGATGCCGGCCCGCCTGCCTACTGGCCGCGACTCCGTCGGACCTCGTCGACGACCTGGTCGTACTTCGGGCTGTTCATGAAGTTGTCCACCGAGACGTGCTCGGCACTCGGGGCCATCCCCCGGGCGCGCTGCGTCAGGTCCTGGTGGGTCACGATCAGATCGATGTTGTCCTCGAGGTTGGCGATGGCGACGTTGGTCACCGACACGTCGGTGATGCCCGCCTTCTTGATCTTGTTGCGCAGCACCGAGGCGCCCATCGCGCTGGAACCCATGCCGGCGTCGCAGGCGAAGACGATGGTGTTGATCGGCCGGGTGCGGACATTCCCCGCACCCGTCGTGGTGTCGATGTGGTCGCTGGCCGCGGTCGCCGGGCTGACGTTCGCCGCGGCTCCCTGGGCGGCCAGGGCGCCGGCGACCGAGCTCTTCTTGCCCTTCATCGACTCCATGGAGGCGGTCGCCGCGGCGAGGTCGTCCTCGCCGGTGTCCTTGCTGGTCTTCAGGATCACCGAGGCGATGAGGAACGACACACCGGCCGCGATCAGCACCGACAGGATGACCCCGACGTAGGAGTCACTGGCGGTCTGGGCGAGGACGGCGATGATCGAGCCGGGGGCGGCCGGGGCACGCAGGCCGGCGCCGGTCACCACCAGGGTCAGGATGCCGGCGGCGCCACCGCCGATGGCGGCGAGCAGCAGGATCGGCTTCATCAGCACGTACGGGAAGTAGATCTCGTGGATGCCACCGAAGAAGTGGATGATGACCGCGCCGGGGGCGGTGCTCCTGGCCATGCCGCGGCCGAAGATGCAGTAGGCGAGCAGGATGCCGAGGCCCGGGCCGGGGTTGGCCTCGAGCAGGAACAGGATCGACTTGCCGGTCTCCTCCGACTGCTGCACGCCGAGCGGCGTCAGCACGCCGTGGTTGAGCGCGTTGTTGAGGAACAGCACCTTGGCCGGCTCGATGATGATGCTGGCCAGCGGCAGCAGGCTGTTGTCGACGAGGAAGTCGACACCCTTCTCGAACAGGTTGGACAGGCCGGTGATGATCGGGCCGAAGGCGAAGTAGCCGGCGACCGCCAGGATGAGACCGAGGATGCCGGCCGAGAAGTTGTTGACCAGCATCTCGAAGCCGGGCTTGATCTTGCCGTCCCAGATCTTGTCGACCTGCTTCATGACCCAGGCCGCGAGCGGACCCATGATCATCGCGCCGAGGAACATCGGCTGGCCGGTGCTGACGATGACGCCCATGGTGGCGATCACACCCACCACACCGCCGCGGACGTTGTAGATCATCCGGCCGCCCTGGTTGGCGATGAGCAGCGGGAGCATGTACATGATCATCGGGCCGACGAGGCCCGTGTAACTCTGTCCGACCAGCTCGCCGGCGTCGTTCTGGATGAGCGGCTTGTCGGGGTCGACGCCCCACCCGCCGAGCTTCGCGACCGGGGTCCAGCCCTTCTCGATGAACAGCGCGGTGATGAAACCCCAGGCGATGAACGCCGCGATGTTCGGCATGATCATGCCGGACAGGAAGGTGCCGAACTTCTGGACGGCGACTCTCGTCCCGCCCTTCGAAGTGGTGGCTGTGGTCATGGAACGGCCTTTCAAACGATGTGCAGACGGTGAGAGCCCCGCGGGAGTTACGCGTGTGGCGCCTGTCACGATAAACCTCATGCGGGTGAAAGCAAGCTGCCGCACCCGTTCAAGATCAACTGCGGCCGATTCGTCATCTGCGCACGGGCTTTCGACGGGAGCGCGCACCCGGTGGCAACGCGGACGCCGGCCGTCACCCGAACGATCGGCAGCGCCGTGCGGCGACGGCGGCCGCACGGTCTCCTGATGCAGGCGCACCTCCGTGTGTCGCCGCCGACCTCGGGGCCGCGGGACTGCGTGCGGGCCGGCGCCGTCGCGTCGAACTGACACTCCGGCCCCCGCTGGCGCCACCGGGCGGGCTGCTGCGAGCCGGCCCGGGGACATGTGGACAGGTCCGCCGGGTCGGACCGCAGTGCCGTCACTGTGTCCCGGTGGAACTCCGTACGGCGAACTCCCCCGGGCCTCGGCGACCCCGGACGCGATCGACCGGACCCGGCGGCGGGCGCCACCTCGCCGCGGTGCACGGTGCGTGGTGCGGCGCGGGCGCCCACGCCGACCGCCCGGACGGGCGAGCCGTCACCCCCGGGAACGCGGCCCTCCCCCGGGAACGCCGAAGGCCGGCCCCCTGGAGCAGGGGGCCGGCCTCGGTGAACTGCGGACTGCGACTACCGGTAGTCGCGACCCAGGTCGAAGTCGTCCAGCGGCACGGCGGCACCACTGGAAGCCCCGAACGAATCGGCCGAGTAGTACGTGTCGTCGAAGTTCGGCAGCGAGTACGCGGCCGCACGGGCTTCCTCGGTCGGCTGCACCGTCAGGTTGCGGTAGCGGTTGATACCGGTACCGGCCGGGATGAGCTTTCCGATGATGACGTTCTCCTTCAACCCCACGAGCTTGTCGCTCTTGGCGTTGATGGCCGCGTCGGTGAGCACCTTGGTGGTCTCCTGGAAGGAGGCCGCCGACAGCCACGAGTCGGTCGCGAGCGACGCCTTCGTGATGCCCATCAGCGCGGGACGGCCGGCCGCGGCCTCGAGGCCCTCGGCGAGCATCCGCCGGTTCTGGGTCTCGAACTCGCGACGCTCGACGACGGCTCCGGGCAGGAACTCCGTCGAACCGGAGTCGATGATCGTCACGCGGCGCAGCATCTGCCGGATGATGACCTCGATGTGCTTGTCGTGGATCGACACGCCCTGCGAGCGGTACACCTCCTGGACCTCACGGACCAGGTGGAGCTGCACGGCACGCGGGCCCATGACGCGGAGCACCTCGTGCGGGTCGACGTTGCCCTCCAGCAGCTGCTGGCCGACCGCGACCGCGTCGCCGTCGGTGAGCAACCGCTCGCTGCCGTCGACCACCGTGGTGGCCAACCGCTGCGACTTGGGCAGCTTGTCGTACTCGACCTCTTCGCTTCCGTCGTCCGGGATGATCGTGATCTTGAGGAACTTGTCGCTCTCCTCGATCCGGATCCGTCCGGCGGCGTCGGCGATCGGCGCACGGCCCTTCGGGATACGGGCCTCGAACAGCTCCTGCACACGCGGCAGACCCTGGGTGATGTCCGACGAACCCGACGCACCACCGGTGTGGAAGGTACGCATGGTCAGCTGGGTACCCGGCTCACCGATGGACTGGGCCGCGACGATGCCGACGGCCTCGCCCACGTCGACCCGGTTGCCGGTGGCCAACGAACGGCCGTAGCAGGTCGCACAGGTCCCGATCAGGGTCTCGCAGGTCAGCACCGAACGGATCTTCACCGAGGTGGCGCCGGCCGCGATGGCCGCCTCCACGTGCTCGTCCCGCATGTCGGTGCCACGGGCCACGACCACGTTGCCGTCGGAATCGACGACGTCGGTGGCCAGGACACGCGCGACCACGGAGGTCTCGGTGAACTCGTCCTTGACCAGCGCCCCGCCGGCGCCGCGGTGGGCGATCGGCAGCTCGGCGCCACGCTCGGTGCCGCAGTCGGTGTCGCGGACGATGACGTCCTGCGACACGTCGACCAGACGACGCGTCAGGTAGCCCGACTCCGCCGTACGCAGCGCGGTGTCGGCCAGACCCTTACGGGCGGAGTGGGTGTTGATGAAGTACTCCAGCACCGACAGACCCTCACGGAAGGAGGACCGGATCGGACGCGGGATCTCCTCGCCGCGCGAGTTGGCCACGACTCCCTTCATGCCGGCCAGCGACCGGACCTGGATCCAGTTACCGGCGGCACCGGCCGCGACCAGCGTGTAGACCGGGTTGTCCTTCGGGTAGGCGCCCGGGATGGCCGCCTCGATCTCCTTGGTGGCCTGCTCCCAGATGCGCACGAGGTCCTCGTTGCGCTCGGAGTGCGAGAGGTTACCGCGCTGGTACGCGGTCTCCACCTTGTCCGCCTGGGCGTCGAACTTGGCCAGGATCTCGGCCTTCTGCGGGGGGATGATGACGTCGCCGATGGCGATGGTCATCCCCGAGCGGGTGGCCCAGTGGAAGCCGGCTTCCTTCAGCGCGTCCAGGGTCTTGGCGACCAGGGACATCGGGTAGCGCTCGGCCAGATCGTTGACGATCACACCCTGGCGCTTCTTCGGCATCTCCTCGTTGACGAACGGGTAGTCCGCCGGCAGGAGCTCGTTGAAGATGACGCGGCCGAGGGTGGTGTGCGCCACCCACGGATCGCCCGCCGTCCAGCCCTCGCCCAGCGACTCGACGCTGACCTCGGGACCGGGGACCACACCGGTGAGCCGGATGTGGATCGGGGTGCGGACGCTGATGATCTTCGCGTCCAGCGCCATGGTGGCCTCGGCGACCGACGAGTACGTGCGCAGCTGGCCGCGGGCCTCGTCGACCTCACCGGCCATGCCGTGCTCGTTACCGCGCGCGTTCTCGTCCCAGCCGCACAGGTAGTACAGACCGGTCACGAGGTCCAGCGACGGCATGGCGAGCGGCTTGCCCGATGCCGGCGACAGGATGTTGTTGCTCGAGAGCATCAGCACGCGGGCCTCGGACTGCGCCTCGGCCGACAGCGGCAGGTGGACCGCCATCTGGTCACCGTCGAAGTCGGCGTTGAACGCGGCACAGACCAGCGGGTGCAGCTGGATGGCCTTGCCCTCGACCAGCATCGGCTCGAAGGCCTGGATGCCGAGGCGGTGCAGCGTGGGCGCGCGGTTCAGCAGCACGGGGTGCTGGGAGATGACCTCTTCGAGGACGTCCCACACCTGCGAGCGCTGACGCTCGACCATCCGCTTGGCGGACTTGATGTTCTGCGCGTGGTTGAGGTCGACCAGGCGCTTCATCACGAACGGCTTGAACAGTTCCAGCGCCATCAGCTTGGGCAGACCGCACTGGTGCAGCTTCAGCTGCGGGCCGACGACGATGACCGAACGGCCCGAGTAGTCGACGCGCTTGCCGAGCAGGTTCTGACGGAACCGGCCCTGCTTGCCCTTGAGCAGGTCCGACAGGGACTTCAACGGCCGGTTGCCCGGGCCGGTGACGGGACGACCACGACGGCCGTTGTCGAACAGCGCGTCGACGGCCTCCTGGAGCATCCGCTTCTCGTTGTTGACGATGATCTCGGGCGCGCCGAGGTCCAGCAGTCGCTTCAACCGGTTGTTGCGGTTGATCACGCGGCGGTACAGGTCGTTGAGGTCGGAGGTGGCGAAGCGGCCACCGTCGAGCTGCACCATCGGGCGCAGGTCCGGCGGGATGACCGGGACGGCGTCCAGCACCATGCCGAGCGGCGAGTTCTGGGTCGCCTGGAAGGCGGCCACCACGCGCAGGCGCTTGATCGCACGGATCTTGCGCTGCCCCTTGCCGGACTTGATGGTCTCGCGCAGCGAATCGGCCTCGGCCGCGACGTCGAAGTCGCGGATGATGGCCTGCAGCGACTCCGCGCCCATGCCGCCGGTGAAGTACTCACCGAAGCGGTCGTGCAGCTCGCGGTAGAGCACCTCGTCGACGATGAGGTCGCGGACGGAGAGCTTCTTGAAGGTCGACAGCACCTCGTCGAGCCGGTCCAGCTGACGCTGGGCGGCCTCGCGGATGTGGCGCTGCTCGCGCTCGCCGCCTTCGCGCACCTTGCGGCGCACGTCGGACTTCGCACCCTCGGCCTCGAGCTCGGCCAGGTCGGTCTCGAGCTTCTTGGCGCGGGCCTCGATGTCGGCGTCGCGGTTGTTCTCGATCTGCTTGCGCTCGACGCCCATCTCGGCCTCGATGGTGGGCAGGTCGTTGTGGCGCAGCTCCTCGTTCACCGAGGTGATGAGGTAGGCCGCGAAGTAGATGATCTTCTCGAGGTCCTTGGGGGCCAGGTCGAGCAGGTAGCCCAACCGGGACGGGACGCCCTTGAAGTACCAGATGTGGGTGACCGGCGCGGCCAGCTCGATGTGGCCCATGCGCTCACGGCGCACCTTGGCGCGGGTGACCTCGACGCCGCAGCGCTCGCAGACGATGCCCTTGAAGCGGACGCGCTTGTACTTGCCGCAGGCGCACTCCCAGTCGCGGGTCGGACCGAAGATCTTCTCGCAGAAGAGCCCGTCCTTCTCCGGCTTGAGGGTGCGGTAGTTGATCGTTTCCGGCTTCTTGACCTCACCGTGCGACCAGGCACGGATGTCCTCGGCAGCAGCGAGGCCAATACGCAACTCATCGAAGAAGTTGACGTCCAGCACTATTTCATTCCCTGTCTGTTGACACACTCGGTGGGAACAAGCGATCTGCGCCGGTCAACGGCACAGCTCCTCGAACCCGGGGGCCGTCGGGGAGCCCGGGATGGGTGGATTCCCACCCCGGGCCCTGACGAATCAGTTGATGATCTCGTCCACGGACGCGGACTCGTTGCGCGACAGGTTGATCCCGAGGTTGGCCGCAGCCCGCTCGAGGTCGTCGTCGTCGGAGTCACGCATCTCGATGGTCGAGCCATCGCTGGAGAGCACCTCGACGTTCAGGCACAGGGCCTGGAGCTCCTTGAGGAGCACCTTGAACGACTCGGGGATCCCCGGCTCAGGGATGTTCTCGCCCTTCACGATGGCTTCGTAGACCTTGACGCGGCCGACGATGTCATCGCTCTTGATGGTGAGCAGTTCCTGCAGGGTGTAGGCGGCGCCGTAGGCCTGCATGGCCCAGCACTCCATCTCACCGAACCGCTGACCACCGAACTGCGCCTTACCACCCAGCGGCTGCTGCGTGATCATCGAGTACGGGCCGGTGGAGCGGGCGTGGATCTTGTCGTCCACCAGGTGGAGGAGCTTGATGATGTACATGTAGCCGACCGACACCGGGTACGGGAACGGCTCCCCGGAGCGGCCGTCGATCAGGGTGGCCTTGCCGTCTGTCTTGACCAGGCGCTCACCGTCGCGGGTCGGGGTCGTCGAGTCGAGCAGACCCGCGATCTCGTCCTCGGTGGCCCCGTCGAACACCGGCGACGCGGTGCGCGTCCACGGCTCGGCGGTCTTGATCTCGTCGGAGAGGTCGGCGGCCCAGCCCGGGTCACCGGCGATCTCCCAGCCCTGGGCCGCGGCCCAGCCGAGGTGGGTCTCAAGGATCTGACCCACGTTCATCCGTCGCGGCACACCGTGCGGGTTGAGCACGATGTCGACCGGGGTGCCGTCCTCGAGGAACGGCATGTCCTCGACCGGCAGGATCTTGCCGATGACGCCCTTGTTGCCGTGACGGCCGGCGAGCTTGTCGCCGTCCTGGATCTTGCGCTTCTGGGCCACGTAGACGCGGACCAGCTCGTTGACCCCCGGCGGCAGCTCGGCGGCGTCGTCGTCCCGGCTGAAGACCCGGATGCCGATGACCTTGCCGGTCTCGCCGTGGGGCACCTTCAGCGAGGTGTCGCGGACCTCGCGCGCCTTCTCACCGAAGATCGCGCGGAGCAGGCGCTCCTCCGGGGTCAGCTCGGTCTCGCCCTTGGGCGTGACCTTGCCGACCAGGACGTCGCCGTCCTGGACCTCGGCACCGATGCGGATGATGCCGCGCTCGTCGAGGTCGGCGAGGACCTCCTCGGAGACGTTCGGGATGTCCCGGGTGATCTCCTCGGGGCCCAGCTTGGTGTCGCGGGCGTCGATCTCGTGCTCTTCGATGTGGATCGAGGTCAGCACGTCGTCCTGGACGATGCGCTGGCTCAGGATGATCGCGTCCTCGAAGTTGTGGCCTTCCCACGGCATGAACGCCACGAGCAGGTTCTTCCCGAGAGCCATCTCACCCATGTCGGTGCAGGGGCCGTCGGCCAGCACCTGTCCGACCTCGACGCGCGCGCCCTCCTCGACGATCGGCTTCTGGTTGAAGCTGGTCCCCTGGTTGGAGCGGCGGAACTTGTGCAGGCGGTACGTCCGGTGCTGCCCGTCGTCGGCCATCACGGACACGTAGTCGGCGGTGACCTCCTCGACCACACCGGCCTTCTCGCAGACGATCACGTCACCGGCGTCGACCGCGGCACGCAGCTCCATGCCGGTACCGACCAGCGGGGCCTCCGAGCGCAGCAGCGGCACGGACTGGCGCTGCATGTTGGCGCCCATGAGCGCACGGTTGGCCTCGTCGTGCTCCAGGAACGGGATCATCGCGGTCGCGACGGACACCACCTGGCGCGGCGAGACGTCCATGTACTGCACCTCGGACGCGCGGACCTGGTCGACCTCGCCGCCACGGCGACGGACCAGCACGCGGGCCTCGGTGAAGTTGCCCTCGCCGTCGAGCTTGGCGTTGGCCTGCGCGATGACGAAGCGGTCCTCCTCGTCGGCGGTCAGGTACTCGGTCTGATCGGTGACGCGGCCGTCCTCGACCTTGCGGTACGGGGTCTCGATGAAGCCGAACGGGTTGACCCGCGCGAACGTCGACAGCGAGCCGATCAGGCCGATGTTCGGGCCCTCGGGGGTCTCGATCGGGCACATGCGGCCGTAGTGGGACGGGTGCACGTCACGGACCTCGAGGCTGGCCCGCTCACGGGACAGACCACCGGGGCCGAGCGCGGACAGCCGGCGCTTGTGGGTCAGACCGGCGAGCGGGTTGGTCTGGTCCATGAACTGCGACAGCTGGCTGGTGCCGAAGAACTCCTTGATGGAGGCGACGACGGGCCGGATGTTGATCAGGGTCTGCGGGGTGATCGCCTCGCGGTCCTGGGTGGTCATCCGCTCGCGGACGACGCGCTCCATGCGGGACAGGCCCACGCGGATCTGGTTCTGGATGAGCTCGCCGACGGTGCGCAGGCGGCGGTTGCCGAAGTGGTCGATGTCGTCGACCTCGACCGCGCGGTCCTCACCGTTCGGCTGCCAGAACTCGTCGCCCTGGTGCAGACGCAGCAGGTACTCGACGGTGGAGACCAGGTCGTCCTCGGTGAGGATGCCCGTGGTCGTCGGCTGGTTCACGCCCAGCTTCTTGTTCAGCTTGTACCGGCCCACCTTGGCCAGGTCGTAGCGCTTGTCCTTGAAGAACAGGTTCTCCAGCAGGGCCTGCGCGGACTCACGCGTCGGCGGCTCTCCCGGACGCAGCTTGCGGTAGATGTCCAGCAGCGCCTCGTCGGTGCCGGCGATGTGGTCCTTCTCCAGGGTGCCCAGCAGCACGGGCGACCAGCTGAAGCGCTCACGGATCTTCTCGACGTCCCAACCGAGCGCCTTCAACAGCACGGTGACCGGCTGGCGGCGCTTGCGGTCGATGCGGACGCCGATGGTGTCGCGCTTGTCGATGTCGAACTCGAGCCAGGCGCCCCGGGACGGGATGACCTTGACCGAGAACACCTCCTTGCCGGCGAGCTTGTCCATCGTCTTGTCGAAGTACACGCCCGGGGACCGGACCAGCTGCGACACCACGACACGCTCGGTGCCGTTGATGATGAAGGTGCCCTTGCTCGTCATCATCGGGAAGTCACCCATGAAGACGGTCTGGGACTTGATCTCACCGGTCTCGCCGTTGACGAACTCGGCGGTGACGAACAGCGGCGCCGAGTAGGTCATGTCCTTGTCCCGGCACTCCTCCTCGGTCGCCTTGACCTCGTCGAAGCGCGGGTCGGAGAACGACAGGCTGAGCTCGCCGGAGAAATCCTCGATCGGCGAGATCTCGGCCAGGATCTCGTCGAGACCGCTGGACAGGGAGGGGTCTTCCTGCCGTGCGCGCCACGCCGGTCCGCCGACGAGCCAGTCGAACGATTCCGTCTGCAGGGCGAGCAGGTTGGGTACTTCCAGCGGCTCACGCAGCTTGGCGAAGGAGACTCGCTTCGGAGCGCCGGGAAGTGTGGGCAGGGAGGGGGTGGACGTGCTGCTGACTGCCAAGATTCGTCCTTCCAAGGACCGCGGTAAAGATAACCGTCGTTGACTTTCCCGCTGCTCCCGGCGGGCTGTCGACGGTCACCGCGATCCGGTCGATCTGCACGTTCGCATGCAGTGTGTCGGTGGGACGTGACACACTTCTGGCGTAGACGGTGCGGTCGGCGGGTCGGGGCTGAACGAGGGCAGCACAAAGAGGGCAGCGCAAAGTTCAAGAGTAACGCTCAGGAGCGCGTCTGTCCACTCGGACGGCAGTCGCGCGGCGACGGATAGCGCTTCGACAGCACTCACATCGGGGCGGCGACCTCAGGCACGTCGCAATTCGTGGACTTCACTGCCTCTCGTGCACTCAGCGTGAGCCCTGACCGGGGGTTTCGTCAAGACTCCGCGCCGAATGACCGTCCCCGGTTCGTCCGCACTCCCCCACCCCGGCTGTCCGCGGGTCGGACGGCACCGTGCGCGCTCGCTTCGAGGCGCGGCGCCCCCGGCACGTCACCTCCGGCACACCGGACGGGCACCCGCGCTGAGTGCTCGCCGGCCGCCCGACTGAAACCCGACCGGCGCGGGGGACGCTCACGGCGGCACCGCGCGGGCGACGTTCACACGGGCGGCACCGCGCGGGTCGCGCCAAGGGCGGCACCGTGCGGGCCGGCACCGGGCCCCGGCGCTTCTCCGCACGTCACCTCCGGTGCCGGAGGGACACCGGACGGGGAGGCGCCCCGCGACTCCCGGAGAGCCGGACCAGCACACCCGCCCGACGCCGGAGGACGTCCCGGCGCGTCGCGATCAGACACCGGCAGGCGCAGGTCGGATAAGTCCGGGAAGCCGAGCCGGTCAGGCCTCGGCCCGACAATCCCAGGACGCGGCCGGTCACGACCCCGGCTCGACAATCCCAGGACGCGGCCGGTCACGACCCCGGCTCGACGCGGGGACGCCCGGGGCGGCACGGCGCGGACCCACTCCGAGACCAGCCGCTACGGGCACGTCACCTCCGGTGCCGGCTGGACACCGGGCGGGGAGTCGTTCCGCGAACTCTCCGGCAGCGGAGCCCGAACGCCGGCCCGACATCGGAGGACGTTCCAGGGCGCCGGTCAGGCCTCGGCCCGACGAAGGTCGACAATCCTGGGGCGCCGCCGGCCAGGACCCGCCTTGACGCGTGGACGCGCAGGGGCGGCACGGCGCGGACCCACTCCGAGACCAGCCGCTACGGGCACGTCACCGCCGGTTCCGGGTGGACACCGGGGCGGACGTTGTCCCCGCGACTCTCCGGCAAACGGGGCCTGGACACCGGCCCGACGTCGGTGGACGTTCCGGAGCGCCGGTCAGGGCCCGATCCCACGCCGGTTCGAGGATCCCGGGACGCCGCCGGTCAGGACCCCGGGCGCCGCCGGGCGACCAGCACGAAGCCGCTCCCGAACAGGGTCAGGGCCGCCGCGGCGCCCAGCGTGGTCGCCGGATCGGTGCCCGTGTAGGCGAGGTCGCCCGGCCCGCCCGGGATCGAGCGGAGCGGTGGGGTGCCGTCGGCCCCGCCAGGACCGTCGTAGTCCGAGCCGTCGTAGCCCGAGCCGTCGTAGCCCGAGCCGTCGTAGTCAAGACCGTCGTAGCCCGAGCCGTCGTAGTCAAGACCGTCGTAGCCGGAGGCGTCGTAGTCAGGACCGTCATAGCCGGGGCCGTCGTAGCCGGAGGCGTCGTCGAACGGACTGTCGTCCAGCGGGCCGCCGGAGCCGGTCGCGTCCCCGGGCTGACCGACCTCCGGCTCGTCGACCGGCTCGGCGCTCCCGTCCGCGGGCACGTCGACGGTGAGCGTCCGGACGACCGTGGTGACATTGCCGGCCGCGTCGGTCACGGTGACCCGGACCTCGTGGGAACCATCGGCGAACGGCGGGGCCACCACGGACCAGCGGCCGTCGTCACCGACGATGGTGGTGACCGCCCGCCCTGCGATCGTGACGGTGACCGGCGATCCGGCGGGCGCGTCGGTGCTCCCGGCGATCACGGGGGTGGCCGTGGTGCCGGTCAGGCCGCCGTCCGGCGTCACGATCGGCGCCACGGTGTCGACGGTGAGCTCGTCGCTGACGAGCGTTTCGTTGCCGGCGGCGTCGACGAACCGCACGACCACCGGGTGCAGTCCGTCCGCCAGGTCTCCCGTCCGGACCGTCCATCGGCCTCCGCTCACCGTGGTGGTCAGCGGCACGTCGTCGACGGTCACCGCGACCGGGCTGCCGGCGGGCAGGTCGGTGCCGCCCGACAGGGTGACGTCCCGGGTCGACGTGACGCCCGGTGCGGCGATGGTGCCGGTCGGGGCGACGGTGTCGACGACGAGCCGTTGACGCGCTCCGGTGGTGTTGCCCGCCGGGTCGCTGACGGTGACGGTGACGACGTACCGCCCGTCCGGCCACACGGCGGGGTCCGCGGGGGCGTCGGTCGGCGCGGTCAGGGCCACCGTCCAGGATCCGTCGGCCGCCACCGTACCGGTGAACTCCCGGCCGTCCACGGATGCCGTGACCGCGGTGCCTTCAGGGGCGTCGGTGGCACCGGTGACGATCGGGGACGGCGAGCGGACCTGCCGCTCGGCGGCCAGCGTGAGGCGGGGTGCGGTGGTGTCGACGGTGAGGCGGCGTGGTACTTCGGTGACGTGACCGGCGGGGTCGGGGGCGGCCACGGTGACCGCGTGGTCGCCGTCGGGCAGCCGCGGCAGCGTCACGGCCCAGACGCCGTCGGTGACGGTCGCGGGATGACGCGATCCGTTCACGGTGACGGTGACCGCGGCGGCGTCGGTCTCTCCGGTCAGCGTCGGTGTCGCAGTGGCGACCAGGACGGGCACGGCGCCGTCGACGGACAGCGTCGGAGCGACGGTGTCGACCACGACCGTCTGCCGCACGACGGTCACGTTGCCGGCGCCGTCGGACACGGTGGCGATCACGGGGTGGTCGCCGTCCGCGACCGGGAGCGGCGTGAGCGACCAGTGGCCGTCCGCACCGACCACCGTCTCCAGCAGCGCGTCGGCGACCTCGACGGTGACCGTGGTGCCGGCGGGGGCACCTGAGGTGCCGCTGACCATCAGGTCGGCAGTGAGCCGGTACGTGGCCGGGCCCCCGTCGAGAGTGAGCGTCTCGGGCACGGTGTCGACGGTCAACGTCGCCAGGGTGCGGCTGCCGTCCGACGCGACCACGGCCACCGGATACCGGGCGTCGGCGAGCGGGTCCGTCAGGGCGAGAGCCCAGACACCGTCCACGACCGGCACCGGGTACGCACGGTCGGCCACGGTGATCGTGACGACCCCGTCGGACGGCGCCGTACCGGTCAGCGTCGGGGTCCGGACGTTCGTCAGCAGGGTGGGGCCGCCGTCGACGGTGGGTTCGGGTGGCAGTGGTTGCAGCGCCAGCACCTCGATGGACGGGCTCGAACCGCCCGCTGTCGGAGCTGCCGCCGCCACCGCCGGGGCCCCCACCGAGCCCAGCAGGCAGAGCAGGAGGGATGCGGCGGCAGCCGCCCTCCGGATCACGGTGCGGCGCATGGAGTCCACCTCGGTCATCGGGACTCGCGCACTGCGAGTGACTACCGATTACCTTAAGTCATCATTGCTGTCAGTGTCGATAGACGTACGGACTGTCACAGCCGGCTGCACGTCATTCACTGGGGACACCTCTGGAAATGCAGAAAGCGGGTGAGCCGCCTCTCGGCGACCCACCCGCTCGATCCTGCAGTGCGGACGGATCCGCGGTGGAACTCGGAACTACTTGACGGTCGCCTTGGCGCCGGCCTCTTCGAGCTTCGCCTTGGCGGCCTCGGCCTGGTCCTTGGCGACCTTCTCGAGGATGGCCTTGGGGGCGGCGTCGACGAGGTCCTTGGCTTCCTTCAGACCCAGACCCGAGACGAGCTCGCGAACGGCCTTGATGACCTGGACCTTCTTCTCGCCGGCCGAGTCGAGGATGACGTCGAACTCGTCCTGCTCCTCAGCGGCCTCGGCGGGCGCGCCACCGGCGGGGCCGGCCGGGCCGGCGACAGCGACGGGAGCCGCGGCGGTGACGCCGAAGGTCTCCTCGAACTGCTTGATGAACTCGGACAGCTCGATGAGGGTCAGTTCCTTGAACGCGTCGAGCAGTTCATCGGAGGACAGCTTGGCCATGATGGCTTCCTTTCACTTCTGCACCCCGACCGGGCGAACCGGGCGGGACATCGATTACGGATGGATCCGGTCGAACTGACCGGGGTGGCTTCCCCGACGGATGTCGGATCGGCCGGCCAGCTCAGGCCAGATCGGCCGGGGCTTCGGTACTGGCGGCTTCCGCCTGGTTCTGCTCGGCGTTCACCACGCCGTCGTCGGACGTCGCGTCGGCGGCCGGCGCGGCGTCGGCCGGAGCAGCCGCCTCGCCGGAGGCCTTCTGCTCCTGCAGCGCCGCGGCGAGCCGCGCCATCTGCGAGGGCAGTGCGGAGAACGCGTAGGCGGCCTTCGACAGGTTGCCCTTCATCGCGCCGGCGAACTTCGCCAGCAGGACCTCGCGGCTCTCCAGATCGGCGATCTTGTTGACGTCGGCCGGCTGCAGCGGCTTGCCGTCGAGGTAGCCGCCCTTGACCACGAGCAACGGGTTGCCCTTGGCGAACTCGCGGATCGCCTTGGCGGCCTCGCTCGGCTCGCCCTTGACGAACGCGATCGCGGTGGGACCGGAGAGCAGGTCGTCCAGACCCTCCACTCCGGCGTCGGCCGCGGCGCGCTTGACGAGGGTGTTCTTGGCGACGGTGTAGTCGGTGGTGGTGCCGAGGGCCCGCCGCAGAGCAGTGATCTGCTTCATGGTGAGACCGCGGTACTCGGTGATCACCGCAGCCGACGAATTGCGGAACTGGTCCGCGAGATCAGCGACGGTGGACACCGATTGTGCCTTGACCATCTCGCCTCCTTCCTGCGTACGTGTGCGTCCCGATAGCGAAGAGCTACCGGCCACCGTGACCGCGGAAGGCAGACTGCTGGCATCAGGTCCGGAAACGACGAACGCCCCGGCGCAGTGGCACGGGGCGTGGAGACGCACATCGCCTGGCGACGTGCGGATCGGAACCTCGTCCTCCTGCGTGGGTCGCCCGCTGTCGCGGACCTTCGTCCTGGAGCCCGCACGCGGGCAGCAGAAAACCGACGGTCTTCGGTGGATCACCGATCACTGTACGGGACGCGAGCCGCACCGACAACCGCGCGACGACGCGGCCACCACCCCGCGCGCCCCGGCTCCGTCCGGCAGGGGGCACCTCGGGAACGACCTGACCCCACGGCGCGGCCTGTGACTGCGCCTCACCACGGAACGCTGAAGGAAGCGCACCTCGGGAACGGCGCGGCCCCGGGGCGGAGCGCCTCGGCACGACCTGGCTCAACAGCGCACTCGGGAACTACCTGACCCACGGCGCAGCCCGTGACTGCACACCTCGCCACGACACAGCCCAGCACACCACACCACGCGACCGGCGCTGCCAGGGGCGGAGCACCCCGTCCAGGCCGGCGCCGTTGTGAGCGCCCCAGCTCGGTGTAGTGCAATCGGCAGCACCCAGGCCGGCAGCCCCCTGCGCGACGCCGACGGGGTCAGGGTGCGACGACGATGAGCGAGGCGTCCGGTACCGCGATCTCCAGCGGGGCGTCGAAGTCGGTGAACGCCGCGACCGTGGTGATGTTCTCGCTGCCGACGGCCAGCGTCTGCTCGGCGCGCAACAACCGGCCCTCGCCGTCGATCCAGTACAGGCAGGGGACCTCGGTGATGCCCTGCGCGACCACCGCCTCCAACGAGGCGCGGACGCTGTCGTCGATGTCGACCTCGTCGAGTGCGGTCAGATCGAGCGTCAACGCGTACCGCCGGGCGTCCACCCCGTCGACCTGATCGGGTCCCTCGTCGGTGGTGTCCCGGGCCAGGGTCAGGAAGGTGACGTACTGCGTGACCGAGGCGCTGTTGATCGAGTCGGCGAGCGAGGTGTACAGCTCGCTGAGCGTCGGATCGGTGGTGTCGGCGGTGATCTCCACCCAGGTCCCGTCGTACTGCTCGGCGATCACACCACCGATGAAGAAGCGGTCCTCCACCAGCAGGATGGGCAGCGACGTCGGCCCCTCGGCGCCGGGGACCGTCACCTCCATCTGCAGCGCGGTCACCTCGGCCCCGTCGGTGAGCTGGCCGAACGTGGCCAACGGCTCGTCCCCGCTCAGCCCGCCGCCGTCCACGCTGATCGTTCCGGTCAACGACGAGGTGGCCGCCGCCCCGGCGAGCAGTCTGCCCACCAGCTCGGCGGCGACCGGGTCGGTGCCGGCGGTACCGCCCGTGGTGCTCCGCCCGGTCGACCCCGTGGTGGCGGTGGACGTACCGGAACCCGTCGCCGACGACGTCGTGGGTGGGGCACTGGTGGTCACGGTGGGGCTCTCGATCGACCGGGAGACGCTCGTCAGGGTGGTGGCCGGCGCGGGCGACCCGTCCTGTGTCGTGCCGCAGGCGGCGAGGGTGAGCATCAGGGTCGCGGCGAGCGCGACGGGGAGCGTCTTCACGGTGGTCCTCGTCAGCAGGGGTGCGGCCGGTGTGCGTGCGGTCCGCCGCACCGGAGGGATCACCCCACGCTAACCCGCCGCCCCGACAGCACTCCCCCGGCCCGTTCCACCCGGGAACTCCACCCGGGACGCCGACAGCCCCGGCGCACACCTGGCAGGTGCGACGGGGCTGTCGGGATGACACGGGTTCCGACCCCTGACCGGGTCGGAGAGGATCAGACGGCGGCGGTCTCGTCCAGCATGTTGCGGGTGATGGTCGAGTCGACCGGGATGCCCGGGCCCATGGTGGTCGTGAAGAAGATCTTCTTCAGGTAGCGGCCCTTGGAGGTGGCCGGCTTGGACCGGAGCACCTCGTCCAGGGCGGCGGCGTAGTTCTGCACCAGCTGCTCGGGGGTGAAGGACACCTTGCCGATCACGAGGTGCAGGTTGGCCGCCTTGTCGACCCGGAAGTTGACCTTGCCGCCCTTGATCTCGCTGACGGCCTTCGTGACGTCGGCGGTGACGGTGCCGGTCTTCGGGTTCGGCATCAGGCCGCGCGGCCCCAGGACGCGCGCGATGCGACCGATCTTGGCCATCTGGTCGGGGGTGGCGACGGCGGCGTCGAACTCGAGCCACCCACCCTGGATGCGGGCGATGAGGTCGTCGCTGCCGACGACGTCGGCGCCGGCCGCGATGGCCTCCTCGGCCTTGTCGCCGACGGCGAACACGATGACGCGGCTGACCTTGCCGGTGCCGTTGGGCAGGTTGACGGTGCCACGCACCATCTGGTCGGCCTTGCGCGGGTCGACACCGAGCACGAGGGCGACCTCGACGGTGGCGTCGTACTTCGTGTTCGAGGTCTGCTGGGCCAGCTTGACGGCCTCCAGCGGGGTGTACTGCTTCGTCTTGTCGACGAGTTCGGCGGCCTTGCGGTATGCCTTGCTGCGCTTCATGAGCTCTCCTCGAGCGGAAATCGGAGGTGTGGGTAGCGGGCCGGCGCGGGCCCTACCACCACCGTGACCGGACGGTCACGGCGTCGCGGCACCCGGAGGTGCCGACGGGGTGATCAGTCCTTGACGGTGATGCCCATGGAACGGGCGGTGCCGGCGATGATCTTGATGGCCTGGTCGACGTCGTTCGCGTTCAGGTCGACCTGCTTGACGGTGGCGATCTCACGCAGCTGCGCGGTGGTCACCGTGGCGACCTTGGCGGAGTGCGGGGTGGCCGATCCCTTGTCCACACCGGCGGCCTTGAGCAGCAGCCGGGCGGCCGGCGGGGTCTTGAGCTCGAACGAGAACGAGCGGTCCTCGAAGATCGAGATCTCGACGGGGACGACCTCGCCGCGCTGGGTCTCCGTGGCGGCGTTGTACGCCTTGCAGAACTCCATGATGTTGACGCCGTGCTGGCCGAGCGCCGGACCGATGGGCGGTGCCGGGTTGGCCATTCCGGCCTTGATCTGCAGCTTGACGATCGCCGCAAGCTTCTTCTTCTTGGGAGGCATGGTGTCGCTTCTTCTTCCTGGGGAGGTTTCCCGGTGGTCTCACCGGGGCTTCCGACCGGGCCGCTGCCAGGGCGGCCGGCCGGCGGTCAGAGTTTCGAGACCTGCGAGAACGCCAGCTCGACCGGGGTCTCGCGTCCGAAGATGGACACCAGGACCTTCAGCTTCTGCTGGTCGGCGTTGATCTCGTTGATGGTGGCGGGCAGCGTCGCGAACGGACCGTCCATGACGGTGACCGATTCGCCGACCGAGTAGTCGACCACGGTGCGCGCCGGGGCGCGGCCGGCGGTGCTGACCTTCTCGGTGGTCTTCTTCGGCCCGGTCGGGGCGAGGATCTTGACCACGTCGTCCAGCGAGAGCGGCGACGGGCGCGAGTTCGCGCCGACGAAGCCGGTGACGCCGGGGGTGTTGCGGACCGCCGACCACGAGCCGTCGGTCAGCTCCATCCGGACCAGGATGTAGCCGGGGTAGACCCGGCGCTGGACCTTCTTGGGCTGGCCGTTCTTGATCTCGGTGACTTCCTCCTCCGGCACCTCGATCTGGAAGATGTAGTCCTCCATGTCGAGGGACTTGATCCGGTTCTCGAGGTTGGCCTTGACCTTCTTCTCGTAGCCGGAGTAGGAGTGCACGACGAACCAGTGACCCGGGGCCCGGCTGAGGGCCGACCGCATCTCCGTGGCCGGATCGACCTCGGGCTCGTCGTCCGCGGCGTCGTCGGCGCCCGCGGTGGCGTCGTCGGCGGGCACGTCCGCGTCGGCGGCGGCGAAGGGATCGGCGACGTCGGAGGCGTCCGCGCCGTCCGAGACGTCATCGGACTGCGTGGAGGCCTCGTCGGCGGCCGTCGCGTAGTCCTCGATGAAGGGGTCGACGTCGGCCGCGGTCGGCGACAGGTCGAACGGGTTGTCGAGACCGGTGTACCCCGTCGAGTCGTCGTCGGCGCGCGAACGCTCGCTTGCGAACGGATCGTTGTCGGACACGGTGCTCACTCTCTTCCGTACTGCTGGTCCGGCCGTGCTGCTGACCGGTACTGCGATGGATCACTCTTCGGACACTGCTCTGTGGGCCCTATGGGCTCTGTCGGGCGGAGGACGCGGGCGGTACCGCCCCACGGCGGGCCGGCCCGCCGACGTGCCCCGGTGGCCGGACCACCGACGCGCCACCCGGCCCCGGAGGACCGGGAACTCAGCCCAGGACGTTGCTGACGATCAGGTGGAACAACAGGTCCAGCCCGGAGACCAGCGCCACCATGATCACCAGGAAGACGATGACCACCACGGTGTAGGTCACCATCTGCTTGCGGCTGGGCCAGATGACCTTGCGCAGCTCGGCGACGACCTCGCGGAGGAAGCGGCTCAACCGGGCGAACATGCCTTCCCGGTCGGCCACGTCCCGCGACTTCGTCGGCGCGTCCTTCTTGCCGGTCACAGCGGCCGAGGTGTTCCCCCGCCGCCCACGGCTGCCGCCGCCGACACCGGCGCCGACCAGTTCTTCGCTCTCGACCCGCTCGCCGTCGGCCTCCTCGGCGCGCTGGGCGGCAGCGGACTCGGTGGCGTCGTCGGACGCACCCGGCTCCAGGCCCGCCGACTCCTCCGCCGCCTCGATCTGGGCTTCGACCTCGATGGCGTCCGGTGCGGTCGTCTCGGGATCGTGCAGCACGTCGTCGCTGTCACCAGCCGCCGAGCTCGCCCGGAACGGGGTCGAGCCGGTCGACGGAACTCCGTCGGCGCCGGGGACACCCGGTGCGAGGTTCTCGTCGTCGGAGAACCCGTCGCGGTCCTTGCTCACTCGGTCCCTCGTCTTCTGCTCTGCGGGTGCTGCGGTGCGCGGATCCGCGCGAGCCCGGTCCCCACGACGGGACCAGAGCAGGGGTGACAGGACTTGAACCTGCAACCTACGGTTTTGGAGACCGTTGCTCTACCACTTGAGCTACACCCCTTCGGCGGTGAACACCCCGTCCCCACCCACCCGGAGAACCGGAGCGGAGGGGGATCCCGGGAGATCCACACCGAACCGGGGCGTCACCGTCACCCACCCGCGAGCGGGCACGTGGGGTCACACCCCGGACAACCCAGTGTAGGCCACTGACGACGGATGGCCTAAACGGAAAGCCCACGACCCCCGGTCGGGGTCGCGGTCAGGCCAGCGCGACCACGGCTCGGGCCCTGCCCAACACCGTCTGGCCCTCGAACGTCGCGGTGACGTCGACCCGTACCGTCCGGGCCTGTTCGTCCAGCGCGCCGACGACCGCGGAGATCTCCAGCAGCGCACCCTCGTCGTCGTCAGGAACGACGACGGGGCGCGTGAACCGGACGCCGTACTCGCGGACCGCCGCCGGATCGCCCACCCAGTCGGTGAGGACCCGGGCGGACAGCGCCATGGTCAACATGCCGTGGACGATCACCCCGGGCAGTCCGACCGAGGTGGCCACCCGCTCGTTCCAGTGGATGGGGTTGAAGTCGCCGGAGGCGCCGGCGTAACGGACCAGCTGGGCCCGGGGTACCCGCAGTGACAGCGGCGGCAGCACGGTGCCGACCGCGACGTCGTCGAAGTGCACCGAGGCGGTCATGCCGCGGCCCGCGAGACGAGCGTGCCGTGGGCGGTGGCGACCGCCGCACCGGCGGCGTCGGTGACCTCGGTGCGGACCGCGATCACGTCGTTGCCGGCGAGCACCTTGATCGAGTCGACGTGCACGGTGGAGTGCAGCACGTCGCCGGCCACGACCGGCCGGTGGTGCACGAAGCGCTGGTCCAGGTGCACGACCCGGGAGAAGTCGAGCCCGAGCGCCGGGTCGAACATGACCCTGTCCTGGGCCCGCGCCACGACGGCGATCAGGAAGGTCGGGGGCGCAACGACGTCAGGGTGGCCCGCTGCTCGAGCGGCCACCCTGTCGACGTACATCGAATTGTCATCGCCGATCGCGGAGGCGAACTGGCGGATGCTCTCGCGGCCCACATCGTAGGGTTCGTCGAACGGAAAGCTCCGGCCGACGAAGGCCCGGTCCATGGCCACGCGCGGACTACCGGGTCTCTTTGTGGTTCCGGTGGCACTTGCAGTTCGGGCAGAACTTCTTGATCTCGAGGCGATCGGGATCGTTGCGCCGGTTCTTCTTGGTGATGTAGTTCCGGTGCTTGCATTCTTCGCACGCCAAGGTGATCTTGGGGCGGATGTCAGTCGATTTCGCGGCCACGGCCGTCGGCCTCTTTCTGCTTCTCGTACGGGCGGCACGGAAGACCCGTGCCGGCTGTGTGGTGAGCGGTCCGGATCGGGAACACCTGATCCTGGCCTGTGGGTAGCGGTGGCCGGACTTGAACCGGCGACCTAACGATTATGAGCCGTTTGCTCTGCCAGCTGAGCTACACCGCCACAAGGTGCGCGTACGGCGCGAGCACCGTACCCACGAAAGAACGGCCGCAGACGGAGAACCATTCCCGTTCCCGGGTGGTCCCAGCCCACGGCCGCGTCCTCCGAGCCCCCTTACGGAATCGAACCGTAGACCTTCTCCTTACCATGGAGACGCTCTACCGACTGAGCTAAGGGGGCCTGTCCTCTTGGCACTTCTACTTCGTTACTGCCAACTGCGATCTGCGGTACTGCTGCCGGTTCGCGAGCCGGTCTCCTGCACTGTCGTCCTCGGTCCCGGGATTCGGTGTCCCGGCCCTCGTCCGCAGCCTCGACCACTGTACATGAGCTGATGCCGCTAACCGAAATCGCTGGTCCGGGGCGGTCTGCCGGGGCGCGGACGGCTCAGCCGACCACCCGCATGATCGGCATGTCGACCCCGTTGGTGGTGCGCACGGTGCGGGAATCCAGCCAGGCCTCGAAACGGTCCACCGGTTGCGGCCGGCTCAGCAGGAACCCCTGGATCCCGTCGCACTGCATCGACTTCAGGACCACGCGCGAGGCGTCCTCCTCGACCCCCTCCGCGATGACCTTCAGCCCCAGCGAGTGCCCGAGATCGATGATCGACTGGACGATGGCCAGGTCGCCCAGCGCGGTGGACATCCCGAGCACGAACGACCGGTCGATCTTGATCTCGTCGATCGGCAGCCGCCGCAGGTAGGCCAGGGACGAGTAACCGGTGCCGAAGTCGTCGACCGACAGCATGATGCCCATCGAGTGCAGCGCGTCCAGGATCGGCATCGCCGTCTCGGGGTCGGTCATCACGTTGGACTCGGTGAGCTCGAAGGTGAGCAGCTCGGCCGGTACCTGATGGCGCTCCAGGGCGGCCCCCACGCGCTCCGGGAAGTGCTTGCCGGTGAGATTGCGCATCGACAGGTTGACCGCGACGCTGATCCGCAGCCCGCGGTCGAGCCAGCCGCGGATCTGGGCGAGCACGATCTCCAGCACGTGGTTGAGCAGGATGTCGATGGAGCCGGTGGCTTCGATGGCCTTGACGAACTCCCCCGGCGTGACCATCCCGAACTCGGGGTGCACCCAGCGGACGAGGGCCTCGACCCCACGGAGCTGGTTGTCCTCCAGGCTGACCTTGGGCTGGTAGTGCACGACGATGTGGCCCTGGTCGACCGCGCCGCGGAACTGGGTGACCAGCTGGAAGCGACGGCGGTACACCTCGCCCATCGTCGGGCGGAAGATCTCGAAGCGCTCGTGGCGGTTGCGGCTGGCCAGCAGGGCCATCTCGGCACGTTGCAGCAGCGCGGCCGCGTCCGGATGCTCCAGGGAGTGCTCGTCGACCACGACGGCGATGCCGGCGTGCGGCTCGACCTCCACGTCCACCCCGGCCAGGCTGTACGACGGGCTGATCCGGCGCAGGATCGACGACACCTCCAGCGCGAGCTCGGCCTCGGGCATCGGCTCGAGCAGGATCGCGAACAGGTCGGACTCCAGACGGGCCACGGCCCGGTCCCCCGCCTGCAGTATCCGCTGCCCCGCCTGGACGAGGAGCTCCTCGCCGTGCCGGTGCCCCAGCGCGTTGTTGACCTGCGAGAGCGTGTCGAGCTGGATCAGCGCGAGTGCTCCCAGCCGGTTCTCGGCCAGCAGCTCCTCGGCGTCCACGGTCAGCCCGGCGCGGCTGCGCAACCCGGTCACCGAGTCGCGGTAGGCCTCGTGCCGTAGGTTGGCCAGCAACTGGACGTTCTCCAGCGCGGTCCCCATGTGCACGCTGAGGGTTCCCAGGAACTCGGCGTCCTCCTCGGTGAACTCGCCCCACCGGCTGAGCCGGTCACGGACCTCGACGTACCCGCGGACCTGGTGCGAGGCGGTGAGGGCGACGATCATCACCGCCTTGGCGCCACGGGCACGCAGCGCCGCGAGCACCGCCGGGTCGGTGTCCTTGTCCACCGACGCCCGCACCACGCCGTGGGTGCCGGCCAGGGCGAGCAGGTGGTCGTCGGCGTCGAGCGGCGCCACTCCCACCTGGCCGTGCAGGTCGACCGCCAGTCCCACCAGCTTCGCCGGTGCGGGCCCGGGGGCGGTGGCCTCGCCGGTGAAGTCGGCGACGTCTTCCAGGTACAGCACCGCGGTGGTGGCGTTGTTGTGGGACCGCACCATCTCCATCATCTCGGGCCAGCGGGTGTTGTCGGCCTGGGTGACGCCGACGCTGCGGATGAAGGTGTAGAGCTGGTTGAGGTTCGCGTGCCGGCTCATCATCGACCGGAAGGCGAGGTAGATGAGCACGGCGAAGGCCATCAGCGCGGTGGCGATGTAGGGCCCGGCGCCGACGTCGGACGTCCACAGCAGGAACTCCACGAGCGCGAACACGATGACGAAGCAGGCGCCGCCGCTGGACCGGGCGATGACCTTCCACACCGGCTCGACCGGTCCGAGCAGCCGGTAGGCCAGGCCGACGATCACCGGGCTGGCCATCGTGCCGGCCAGGACGCCCGCGGCCACGACGAGCGGCCAGGCGAGGTCATCGGGCTTCACCCCGGTGGCCGCGCCGAGTGCGATCATCGCCGAGAGGGCGACACCCGTGTCGGCGAGCACGAGCGCCACGTTGAGCAGCGAGTGCGGCCAGTCGTCCTTGCGCAGCACGTACACCGAGACACCGACGACCAGTTGCGCGCCGAGCACCAGGAACCAGGGCAGCACGAGGAACCCGATGACCAGCGGGAACTCCAGCAGCGCCACCATCATGGTCTCGGTGCGGAACTCCACCCGCAGGGGCACGAGCTCGCAGAACACCAGGATCCCGATGAGCAGCGCCGTCAGCCCGGCGGTGGGCCAGAAGCGCAGGTCAGGCGCGTCGATGGCGTCGGGGTGGTTGACGATCAGGGTGTAGATCGGGATGCAGGCCGCGAACACCAGCGCGGTGGTCGCCGGGAACACCTGACTGGGCCGCCAGGTGCGCCGCGGCGGCGCCGGGGACTCGGCGAGGACCTCGCTCATACCGCCGCTCCCGTCGCCGGCGCCCCGGGCGCGCGGACCGCTGAACGACGCGCGCGCGGAGGACGGGAGGGCATGCACGGAGCGTAACGTTCCGTCGCGATCAAGGGAATCTTGCGCCACAAACCCGACAGCGCTGGTCTGCCCGTGCAGAGCCGTTCGAGTGACCGACGGCAGGGCGTCCCTCCAACGGGTCGCTACGTCGAGACGACCCCCGTCGGCACTCATCCGACAGTGGCAGCAGACGGCGAGTCGCCGTGACCACCGCCCCTTCGGATCACCGGATGCTGACCCGCCGTCATCGGGAGGTTCGCTCTTTCGGGACTCTCCAGGCCCGGACGAGCGCTCGACGACGTCCGTGAGATCGCTCACATCGGCCGGATCGGCACCAACCCGGATCGTGGTCCGGAGATTTCACCTCATCGCCGTACCAGGAGTGCCCGTTCGGGGAGCACCCGCCGGGGCCCGCCGGCTCCGACCGTCCCGCCCGGTACCGGCCCACGCAGGGCACCACGGCGCGGAACCGCCCCGACGACACCGGCCCGGGCCCGACCCCCGGAGGGGCCGGCCCCGGGCCGGTGGATGGTGCGGTGTGGCAGGTGAGAGATTCGAACTCCCGTAGCTTGCGCGGCTGATTTACAGTCAGCTCCCTTTGGCCACTCGGGCAACCTGCCCCGCGGGACGATCCGCCACCCGCGGTGGCGCAACGTCCGGTTGTCGATACTACAAGTGGCCCCGCGGTGGACGAAATCCGCTGGTGGGAGCCCGCAGACCGCCCCCCGGTGCCGTGCGCCGTGGGCCGTGGTCGTGGCCGCGTCGTGGCCCGCGGCACCTGGCGGCACGGGACGGCGACGGACGGCGGGGACCGCGCGGCGACGCGCGGGACGACCGGCTGACGGAGGTGGTCTTCCGGCCGCGGTCCGCCGCGCCGGGCGGGCCGGTGGAGAATGGGCCGGGGTCGCGCCGCCCTGGGGGCGGCGCCCGTGACGTCGAGCGTCCCGGTCGGGACGCACCGGAGAAGGAGGCACCATGGCGGACGCATCGTTCGACATCGTCAGCAAGGTCGATCACCAGGAGGCGGACAACGCGCTCAACCAGGCGGCGAAGGAGCTCTCCCAGCGGTTCGACTTCCGCGGCGTGAACGCGACCATCGTGTGGGCCGGCGAGGACACCGTGACCCTGACCGCCGACACCGAGGAGCGTTGCGCCGCGGCGATCGACGTGTTCAAGGAGAAGCTGATCCGGCGGGACATCTCCATGAAGGCGCTGGAGATCGACAAGCCCCAGGCCTCGGGCAAGATCTTCAAGGTCACCGGCACGCTGGTCTCCGGCATCCCGACCGACAAGGCGAAGCAGATCGCCAAGCTGATCAAGGAGCAGGGACCCAAGGGCGTCCAGGCCCAGATCCAGGGTGATCAGCTCCGCGTGACCGGCAAGAAGCGCGACGACCTGCAGGCGGTCATCGCCCTGCTCAAGGGCGCCGACCTCGATCTGGCGTTGCAGTTCACGAACTACCGCTGACGGTGCGCACGCTCCCCCGCCCCTGGGCGCCGGTGGTGTCCTGATGCGCCGGGGGATCGTCTTCGGCCTCGTCGCGTACGGCGTCTGGGGCCTGTTCCCGCTGTTCTGGCCGTTCCTGGAGCCGGCGTCCGCGCCGGAGATCCTGGCCCACCGGGTCGTCTGGTCCCTGGTGTTCATGGCCGTCGTGCTGACGGTGCGGCGACACTGGCACGCGCTGCGGTCGCTCCCCCGGCGAACCTGGCTGCAGGTCGCGGCGGCGTCGGTGCTGATCGCGGTGAACTGGGGCGTGTACATCTTCGCCGTCAACAACGGCCTCGTCGTCGAGGCGGCGCTGGGTTACTACATCAATCCGCTGGTCAGCGTCGCATTGGCCGTGCTGGTGCTGCGCGAGCGGCTGCGGACGTTGCAGTGGGTCGCGGTGGGCATCGCCGCGGCGGCCGTGGTGGTCATCGCCACCGGCACCGGCGGGCTGCCGTGGATCGCGCTGACGCTCGCGTCGTCGTTCGCGCTGTACGGACTGGTGAAGAAGGTGATCCCGCTCGCGGCGGCGGAGTCGCTGACGGCGGAGGCGCTGGTGCTGGCCCCGGCCGCACTGGCCTTCCTGACCTGGCTGCAGTTCGCCGGCCGGTCCACCCTGACCGACCACGGCGCGGGGCACGTGCTGCTGCTGGCCGCCGGCGGGCTGGTGACCATCGTCCCGCTGGGCGCGTTCGCGGTCGCGGCGCAGGCGTTGCCGCTGTCGGTGGTCGGGTTCCTGCAGTACCTCACGCCCACCATGCAGTTCGTGCTCGGGGTGTTCTGGGCGCACGAGCACATGTCGGCCACCCGGTGGGTGGGCTTCGTGATCATCTGGGCGGCGTTGGCGGTCTACTCCGTCGACGCCGTCCGCCATTCCCGGGGCGGCCGGCGGGAGCCCGCGGCAGCGACGGTGGCCGGGCGCAGCTAGCGGGTGCGCTCCACCACGAACCGGGTCAGGGAGGTCAGGGCGTCCCGGGCCGACGACGGCGGCAGGTCGCTCAGCGCGGCGGCCGCCTCCCCGGCGTAGCTGTCCAGGGTCTGCCGGGCCTGGACCATGCCGTCGGACGCCGACAGCAGCGCGACCGCCTCGGCCACCTCGGCCTCGTCGCGCAGCGGCCGGGACACCAGGTCGATGAGCCGGGAGTCGGTGCCGGCGGCGATCGTGTACAGCGCCGACAGGGTCGGGACACCTTCACGCAGGTCGGTGCCCGGGGTCTTGCCGGAATCGGCGGACACGATGTCGATGATGTCGTCGGCGATCTGGAAGGCGACGCCGACGGCGCGGCCGTACCGGCGGAGTGCGGCGATCTCGGCGTCGGTGGCGCCGGAGAACATCCCGGCGTAGCGGGCACAGGTGTCGATCAACGAGGCGGTCTTCTCGTCGAGCACCAGCAGGTGGTGCTCGATCGGGCTGCCGGTCGGCCCTGGGCCGACGGTCTCCCGGGTCTGCCCGGTGACGAGTTCGGCGAAGGTCTCGGCGATGATGCGGACGGCATCCGGACCGAGGTCGGCGACCAGCCGGGAGGCGTGGGCGAAGAGGAAGTCGCCGGTGAGGATGGCGATCGAGTTGTCCCAACGGGCGTTGGCCGACTTCGCGCCACGGCGCACCTCGGCCTCGTCCATGACGTCGTCGTGGTACAGCGTCGCCAGGTGCACCAGCTCGACCACCGCCGCGGCGATGGCCACCTCGGGGGCGTCCGGTCGCGGTCCGATCCCGGCGGCGACCAGGGTGAACAGCGGGCGGAACCGCTTCCCGCCGGCGTGCATCAGGTGCGAGGCGGTCTCGGTGACGAACCCGAACTCGGACTGCAGTTCCTTGTCGAGCAGGTCTTCGACCGTGGCCAGGCCGTCGGTCACCCGCCGGGCGAGCGCCGGGTCGGCGAGCTCGATCCCGGCCATCACGCGAGGAGCAGTCACACCGACGACATTACGACAGCAGCGGAACCTGGACGGCCAGAACGTCCAGGGCGGCGCTCGGGTACAGCCCCAGGCCCAGGGTCACCACGCCGCACACCACGACGACGGTCAGCACGAACGGGCTCGGCACGGTCACGGCGGGGCCACCGTCGACGGGCTCGGCGAAGAACATGAGCACCACGATCTTGAGGTAGAAGAACGCGGTGATCGCGGTCGCGACCATCGCCACCACCACCAGCGGCCCCATCCCCTGCTCCATCGCGGCGCTGAACACGGTGAGCTTGCCGATGAAACCGCTGGTCAGCGGGATGCCGGCGAACGACAACAGGAACAGCGTCATCAGTCCGGCCACCCACGGGGACCGCCGGGCCAGACCCGCCCACTGCGACACCTGGGTGGCTTCGCCGTCGGCGTTGCGGACCAGCATCACCAGGGCCAGCGTCCCGATCGTGGCGAAGCCGTAGGTCAGCAGGTAGAACAGCGTGCCGGTGACGCCGTCGCTGGTGAGAGCCATCACGCCGAGCAGCAGGAAGCCCGCGTGGGCGACCGAGGAGTAGGCCAGCATCCGCTTGACGTCGCTCTGGGTGATGCCCAGGATCGCGCCGATCAGCATCGAGGCGATGGCGACACCCCACAGCGTGCCCTTCCAGTCCCACACCGAGGGCGCGAACGCGGAGTACAGCACCCGGGCCATCGCGGCGAACGCGGCGACCTTGGTGCAGGACGCCATGAACGCCGTGACCGGGGTCGGCGCCCCCTGGTAGACGTCCGGCGTCCAGGTGTGGAACGGCCCGACCGACCCCTTGAACAGCAGTCCGACCATCAGCAGCGCGAGACCGCCGAACAGCAGCGCATCGGTCCGGCCACCGGCCTGGGTGGCCAGGCCGATGTCGGCGTACCGCAGGCTGCCGGCGTAGCCGTAGAGCAACGCGATGCCGTACAGCAGGATGGCCGACGCGAAGGCGCCGAGGAGGAAGTACTTGACCGCCGCCTCCTGCGAGATCAGCCGGCGACGGCGGGCCAGCCCGCACATCAGGTACAGCGGGAGCGACAGCACCTCCAGACCGACGAACAGGGTGATCAGGTCCGCCGACGCCGGGAAGATCAGCATGCCGCCGGTGGCGAACAGCGCCAACGGGAAGACCTCGGTCTGCATGGGGGCGATCGTGCGGGTGCGGGCCCGCTCGCGGACCGCGGCGAGCGGCGCGGCCTGGGCCACGAAGGCCCCGCCCGGCTCGGCGGTGCGGTCGGCCATCAGCAGCACCGACGCCAGCGCCAACGCCAGCAGCACCCCCCACATCGCATACGTCGCCTGGTCGATCGACAGGGCCCCCGCCAGGGTCACCGCGTAGTGGCCGCCGGTGCCCTGCAGCACGGTGACCACCCCGGCCGCGACGATCGCCGTCACGGTCAGCGCGACCTGTGCGGCATAGCGCTGCCGGGCCTTGAGCAGCGCCTCGACCAGCACCCCGAGGCAGGCCGCGCCCAGGATGATCAGGATCGGCAGGATGGCGCCGTAGTCGATGCTCGGCGCGCTGATCGGCGCCACGGACACGGGGGCGGCCAGGATCACCGTGGTCACGGGTTGGCTCCTTCGATGGCCGGCGCCGGGTCGCTGTGCCCGGAGTCGGTGACGATCTGGGCGGCGGTCGGGTTGATGACGTCGAGCACCGGCTTGGGATAGACGCCGAGCAGCAGGATGAGCGCGACGAGCGGGGTGAGCACGGCGATCTCGCGGGCCTTCAGATCACCGAACCGCAGCCGCGCGCGGACGGCCCCGAGCGGATCGGCGCTGTGCGCGTTCTCCTGCCCGGTCTCCTCCTCGTCCTCCAGGACGGCGTGCCGGGCCGGGGCGGTCAGCACCGCCGTCGAGGTGCTGCCGGTCAGCCGGCCGGTGGAGCCACCGCCGGGAACGGCCCCGAGGTCGGGCTCGGGCAGCAGCACACCGGCACCGCGGACCGGGCCGGTCATCGTCCGCTGGAAGATCCACAGCATGTAGATCGCGGCGACGACGATGCCCACGGTGGCGATCGCTCCCCACACCGGCTGGGTGGCGAAGGTGCCCAGCAGTACCAGGAACTCGGCCACGAAGGAGCTGGTGCCGGGCAACGCGATGGTGGCCAGTGAGCCGATGAGGAACATCCCGGCCAGCAACGGCGCCACCTTCCAGACCCCGCCGTAGTCGCCGACCAGCCGGGAGCCGCCGCGGGCGGTGAGCATCCCGACGACGAGGAACAGCAGTCCGGTGGCCAGGCCGTGGGCGACCATGTAGAACACCGCGCCGCTCATCGCCTGGGTGGTGAACGCGAAGACCCCCATCGCGATGAAGCCGAAGTGCGCGATCGAGGTGAAGGTGACGAAGCGCTTGAGGTCACGCTGGCCGGCCGCGACGAGCCCGCCGTAGAAGATGCCGATGACCGACAGCGTGATGATCACCGGCGCGAGCTTCGCCGACGCGGCGGGCAGCAGCGGCAGGCAGATCCGCAGGAAGCCGAAGGTGCCGACCTTGTCCAGCACGCCGACGATCAGCGTTCCCGATCCCACCGGCGCCTCGGCGCCCGCGTCGGGCAGCCAGCTGTGCAACGGGAACAGCGGCGCCTTGATGGCGAAGGCGATGGCGAAGCCGGCGAAGATCCACATCTGGGTGGACTCCGGGATCTGGTCCGCGATGGCCCGCAGCTCCGCCCAGTCCAGCGTGCCGACCCCGGTCGCGGTGTGGCTCTTGCTCGTGACGTAGAGCCCGATGACCGAGGCCAGCATCATCAGGCCGCCGAACAGCGAGTACAGGAAGAACTTGGTCGCCGCGTACGTCCGCCGCGGCCCGCCGAACGCCCCGATGAGGAAGTACATCGGGATGAGCATCAGCTCGAAGGCGACGTAGAAGACGAAGACGTCGGTGGCGGCGAAGACGGCCATCATCGTCGACTCGAGCACCAGCAGGAGCGCGAAGTAGCCGCCGATGGTGCGCCCGGCCGGCAGCTTCTCCTCCCAGGAGGCACCGAGCACGATCGGCACCAGGACGGCGATCAGCGCGATCATCACCAGCGCGACGCCGTCGATGCCGACGGAGAAGCCGATGCCCAGCGCCGGGATCCAGTCCGCGGACGCGGCGAACTGGTAGCCGGTGGCCGCCGGGGTGTACCCCACCCAGATCAGCGCGACCACCACGAGCTCGACGAGCGAGATCGCCAACGCGACCGTCTTGACCGTCGACGCGGGTGCGGTCTTCATCGCGCCGACGACGACGCCGCCGACCAGCGGCAGCAGCAGGACCACCAGCAACAACGCCGGACTCGTCACACGAACCTCACCAGCAGCAGGGCGGCGACGACCAGGAAGGTGCCGCCGAGCATCGACAGGGCGTAGGACCGGACGAAGCCGGTCTGGGTACGGCGGGCCCGCGCGCTGAACGCGGCCAGGACGGTGCCGGAGCCGCTGACCGTCCGGTCCACCGCGGAGGTGTCCAGGTCGGTGAGCGCGCGGGTGAGGGCGATCCCGGGACGGGCGAAGAGCGTCTCGTTGACGAGATTGCCGCCGACGTCGGCCCGGGCCAGCCGGACCAGCGCGGGCACCCGGGCCGGTGCGGTGACCGGCACCGGCCGGTTGCCCACGCGGACCCAGGCGACGGCGATGCCGAGCGCGATCACCACCAGCGTCGCGACGGTGATCACCAGCGGCGACAGGATCTCCGGGTGGGGCTCGGTGAACTCCCCCACCGAGGGGGTCAGCCAGTGCGCGAGCCGCTCGCCGCTCGCGAGGACGAACCCGGCGAAGACCGAGCCGAACGCCAGCACCACCATCGGCGCGGTCATCGTCACCGGCGACTCGTGCGGGTGGTAGTCGTGCCCGTCGGCCGAGCGCTGTCCCTGCCAGCGCTGCTCGCCGAAGAACGTCATCAGCATCAGCCGGGTCATGTAGAACGCGGTCAGGCCGGCGCCGATCAGCGCGGCGCCGCCGAGCAGCCAGCCGCGCACGCCGCCCGCGGCGAACGCCGCCTCGATGATCGGGTCCTTGGAGTAGAAGCCGGACAGGAACGGGAAGCCGATCAGCGCCAGGTAGCCGAGGGTGAAGGTGGCGAAGGTGACCGGCATCAGCCGCCACAGCCCGCCGTAGTGGCGCATGTCGACGTCGTCGTTCATCGCGTGCATCACCGAGCCGGCCCCGAGGAACAGCCCGGCCTTGAAGAAGCCGTGGGTGAGCAGGTGCAGGATGCCCAGCGCGTAGACGCCGGCCCCGAGGCCGACGGCCAGGAACATGTAGCCGATCTGGCTGACCGTGGAGTACGCCAGCACCTTCTTGATGTCGTCCTTGGCGCAGCCGGCGATGCAGCCGACCAGCAGGGTCACCGCGCCGATGATGGTGACGACGAGCCGCCCGTCGTCGGTGAGGTCGAACACCGGGTAGGACCGGGTGATCAGGTAGACGCCGGCGGTGACCATGGTGGCCGCGTGGATGAGCGCCGACACGGGGGTCGGGCCCTCCATGGCGTCGGGCAGCCAGGCCTGCAGCGGCACCTGGCCGGACTTGCCGCACGCACCCAGCAGCAGCAGCAGCGCGATCAGCGTGACGGTGCCGGGTGACACCTCACCGATGCGGCTGAACACCCCGTCGAAGCTGGTGGTGCCCAACTCCTTGAACATCAGGAAGATCGCGATGGCCAGGCCCACGTCACCGACGCGGTTCATGATGAACGCCTTCTTCGCCGCGGTCGCCGCGGCCGGGCGGTACGACCAGAACCCGATCAGCAGGTACGACGCCAGACCCACGCCTTCCCAGCCGGCGTACAGCGTGACGAACGAGTTGCCCAGGACGAGCAGCAGCATCGCCGCGACGAACAGGTTGAGGTAGGCGAAGAACCGCCTACGGTCGGGGTCGTGGGCCATGTAGCCCAGCGAGTAGACGTGGATGAGCGAACCGACACCGGTGATCAGCAGCACGAAGGTCAGTGACAGCGGGTCGATCCGCAGGCCGAAATCGACCTGCAGCGCCTCCACCGGGATCCACGAGAACAGCTGGACGTCGTTGATCCGGGCACCCTCGGGCAGCCCGGTGACCTGGAGGAACATCAGCACGCTGAGGACGAACGGCGCCGCGACCATGGCCACGGCCAGGTACGGCCCGACGGCGTTCAGCCGCCGGCCGCCGATGAGCAGCAGGGCGCTGCCGACCAGCGGCAGGGCGACCAGCAGCAGGGCCGCGGCGGAGATCCCGGTGGCGGCGGCCGCGGGGACGTAGCCCTCGGCGGCGAGCGCTTGGGCAGCCGGTGCGGCCTGGGTGAGAACGGTCATTGTCCTGGGGTCCCCGGTTCGGCTCGGGTGAGTCTGGGAGGCGGTGGCGAAGCGGCGGGTGGGTCAGTACTTCAGCAGGTTCGCGTCGTCGATGGAGGCGCTGCGGCGGCTGCGGAAGATCGACATGATGATGGCCAGCCCGACGACGACCTCGGCGGCGGCGACGACCATCACGAAGAAGGCCATCACCTCGCCGTGCAGGTTGCCGTTGATGCGGGAGAAGGTGACCAGCGTCAGGTTGACCGCGTTGAGCATCAGCTCGATGCACATGAACACGACGATGGCGTTGCGACGGACCAACACGCCGACGGCCCCGATGCCGAAGAGCAGCGCGGACAGCAGCAGGTACCAGGTGGGGGTCATCGGTTCTCCCTCTCCGACCGCGGCTGGGGACGCGCCGGCGGACGGCCGGCGGTGAGCTCGGACGTCTCGGACGCGGTGTCGCCCGCGTGCCCGACCTGCTCCAGTGGCGACAGGTCCCGGTCCTCCCGGTGCCGTCGGGCCACCTGTTCGCTGACACTCTGCTCGACCAGCGACGACACCGACTCGGGGGCGACGGTGCCGTCGGGCAGCAGCGCCGGGGTGGCGTTGGACGACGAGGTGGCGAACACGCCCGGGCCGGGCAGCGGCGACATCCGGCCCGACCGCATCCGCGCGCGGACCATCTGCTTCTGACTGCGCTTCTGGCCGGGGGTGCGCTCCACGTGGGCCAGCACCATCGCGCCCAGCGCCGCGGTGATCAGCAGCGCACTGGTGAGCTCGAACGGGAACAGGAACGTCGTGAACAGCTCCTCGGCGATGGCGCCCATCTCACCGCGTTCGGCGATCGCACCCTGCAGGCCGAGCGGCTCGATCCCCGACAGCGCGTGCACCAACCCGGTGACGAGCAGCCCGACGAGCCCGATGCCGACCATGAGGGCCGCGACCCGCTGACCGCGCAGGACCTCGATGATGGAGTCGCCGGAAGCGCGGCCGGTGAGCATCAGCACGAACAGGAACAGCATCATGATCGCGCCGGTGTAGACGATGATCTGCACGAAGCCCAGGAACTGGGCGCCCTGCACCAGGTACATCACGCCGATCGAGAGCATGGTGGAGGCCAGCCACAGCGCCGAGTGCACGGCGTTCTTCGCGAACACCATGCCGATCGCGCCGAGCAGGGCCAGCGGACCGAGCACGAAGAAGGCGATCTGTTCGCCGGTCCCCGCGGCGCCGGTCAGGGCGTCCGGGTTCACCGGGCCGCCCCGTGCTGGACCGGCGTCAACGGCAGCTTCTGCCGCAGGAGCTCGGGCCCGTGGACGTAGTAGTCGTCGGAGTCGCCGAGCCGTAGCGGGTGCGGCGGCTGCTCCATGCCGGGCAGCAGCGGGGCCAGCAGCATGTCCTTGGTGTAGATCAGCCGCTGCCGTTCGTCGTCGGCGAGCTCGTACTCGTTGGTCATGGTCAACGAGCGCGTGGGGCAGGCCTCGATGCACAACCCGCAACCGATGCAGCGCAGGTAGTTGATCTGGTAGTTCGCGCCGTACCGCTCGCCCGGTGAGTACCGCGCCTCCTCGGTGTTGTCGCCGCCCTCGACGAAGATCGCGTCGGCCGGGCACGCCCAGGCGCACAGCTCACAGCCGACGCACTTCTCCAGCCCGTCGGGGTGCCGGTTGAGCTGGTGCCGCCCGTGGTACCGCGGTGCGGTCGGCTCGGGGTTCTTGGGATAGTCCTCGGTGACCACCGGCTTGAACATGGTGGCGAAGGTGACGCCGAAACCCTTGACCGGATCGAAGACGGACATCAGGGCCTCCCTTCCTGGGCGACGGACGACGCGGCGGCGGCCGACGGTGCGGTGGGTACGGTCGTCCGCTGGGCGGGCGCGGGGATGCGCAGGTCCAGCGCCGGGATCGGGTAGCTGGTGGCGGCCGGTCGGACGACGGTGGGCAGCGCCGTCCCCGGCGGCGCGTCGAGCAGGTCGTCGTCGTAGACGGTGCCGTCGTCGTCCGGGTCGTCGTCCGCAGCCGCCTTCGCGGGCCAGAAGAACGCCACGACGAGCAGCACCAGGACCGGCCCGGCCATCCAGAGCACGACCTGGCCGGTGCTCAGGTCGGTGGCGTTGTTGAGCACCCGAGCGGTGCCGACGAGCACGATCCAGGCCAGCGAGACCGGGACGAGCACCTTCCAGCCCAGGGCCATGAACTGGTCGTAGCGGATGCGCGGCAGCGAGCCGCGGATCCAGACGAAGAAGAACATCACCAGGACGACCTTGATCAGGAACCAGACGAAGGTGATCCAGCCGCTGTTGGCGCCGTCCCACAGCGACAGCGGCCACGGGGCCCGCCAGCCGCCGAGGAACAGCGTGGTGGCGATGGCCGAGACGTTGATGACGTTGATGTACTCGCCGAGGAAGAACAGCCCGAACCGCATGCCGGTGTACTCGGTGTTGAAGCCACCGACGAGCTCACCCTCGGCCTCGGCCATGTCGAACGGCGCCCGGTTGGTCTCCCCGACCATGGCGATCGCGTAGACCACGAAGCTGACCGGCAGCAGCCAGAAATACCAGCCGTGCTCCTGCTGGGCGACGATGCCCGAGGTGGACAGCGTCCCGGAGTAGAGGAAGACGGCGACGAAGCACAGACCCATCGCGATCTCGTAGGAGATCAGCTGGGCGGCCGAGCGCAGGCCACCGAGCAGCGGATAGGTGGAACCGGAGGCCCAGCCACCGAGGGCGATGCCGTAGACGCCGATCGCGGCGAAGGCCAGCACCGCCAGCGCACCGGCCGACAGGTCGGTGAGCTGCAACGCGGTCTCGTGGCCGAACATCGTCACCGGCCCGCCCATCGGGATGACGGCGAAGGTGAGGAACGCCGGGATCGAGATCATCAGCGGCGCGAGGACGAACACCACCCTGTCCGCCCCGGACGGGATCATGCCCTCCTTGAAGATGAGCTTCACCGCGTCGGCGACGGGCTGCAGGATCCCCCACGGACCGTTCCAGTTCGGGCCCGGACGGTGCTGCATGCGGCCGACGACCTTGCGTTCGAACCAGATCGCGAACAGCGTCATCAGCAGCAGGAAGACGAAGACGCCGATCGCCTTGATCAGCATCAGCCAGACCGGGTCGCCGGCGAGCAGCCCGGCGACGGAGCCGTCGTCGCTCATGTGGTCCTTCCCTGGGAACGCGGAGACGGTGCGGGAACGCTGATCTCGACGGGGTCGCCGTGCTGCGCGCCGAGCACCCCGGCGAGCGGGAGGCCACCCGGACGCCCGGGCAGCCACACCACGTCGTCGACCATCTCGGAGACGGCCAGCGGCAGCGTCACCGCGCCGCGCCCGCCGCGGACGGTGATCTCGGCGCCGTCGGCGAGGCCGAGCCGGTCGGCGGTCGCGGCACTGAGCCGCGCGAGGTCGGGTCGAGCCGTGCCCGCCAGGTGCGGCTCGCCGTCGAGCAGCGCACCGCCGTCGATGGCCGTCCGCCAGGTGGCCAACCGCAGCCCGGCCGGCGAGCCGGTCCGCGACGGAGAACCGAGCGGGGCGGGCGCGCTGCCGGCCCGGCTGCCCAGCCGGCGCAGCTCGCCGGCCGCGGCCCTGGGGGTCTGGGTGTACAGGTCGACGTCCATCTCCACGCCCAGCGTGTCCAGGATGCGGCCGTCGTCGAGCATCCCCTTGCCGGCGACGGTGGCGTCGAACGAACCGAGCCGGCCCTCCCAGTCGAGGTAGCCACCGGACTTCTCGACCGAGGCGGCCACCGGGAAGACCACGTCGGCCAGCGCCGTGACGGCGGTGTGGCGCAGCTCGAGGCTGACCACGAAACCGGCGGCGGCGATGGCGTCCCGGGCGGCCTCCGGATCGGGCAGGTCGTCGATCGACACCCCGCCGATCAGCAGCCCGCCGAGGACGCCGTGGTGCGCGGCGGCGAGGATCTGCGCGGTGGTGCGGCCCGGCTCGGTGGGGAGGCTCGCGCGCCACAGGTTCTCCACCTCGGCACGGGCCGCGTCGTCGGCGACCGGTCGACCACCCGGCAGCAGGGCGCCGAGCGCACCGGCGTCGACCGCACCGCGGTCACCGGCTCGGCGGGGCACCCAGGCGACCCGGGATCCGGTGCGCTGCACCAGCTCCGAGACCGCCGACAGCAGTCCGGGCACGTCGGCGGCGCGTTCGCCCACGAGCACCACCGTGTCACCCGCGACCCGGCCGGCCAGAGCCCCGCCCGGGTCGGTCAACTCCTGCACGACCCGCGGCTCGTCGCCGGGTGCGGCGGGCACCAGGGTGCCGCCGACCTTGCCCAGACCCCGGGACGCGACCGCGGCGACGGCGAACACGGAGGTCCGCGAGCGCCGGAACGCCTTGCGCAGCCGCAGGAACAGGATCGGTGACTCCTCCTCGGGCTCCAGCCCGACGAGCACCACGGTGGCGGCCCGCTCGACGTCGGCGTAGCTCACGCCCCCGCCGTCCGGTCCGACGCCGGCCACGTGGTGGGCCAGGAAGGCGTCCTCCTCGGCGCTGCCGGCCCTGGTGCGGAAGTCGATGTCGTTCGTGCGCAGCGCGAGTCGGGCGAATTTCGCGTAGGCGTAGGCGTCGGTGACGGTCAGCCGCCCGCCGGTCAGCACCCCGACGCCACCGCGGTCGCGGGCCTTCGACAGGCCCTCCGCGGCCGCGGCCATCGCCGCCGTCCAGGACACCTCGACCAGCTCACCGGCGTCGTTGCGGGCCAGCGGACGGGTCAACCGGTCGGGGGCGGCGACGTAGGTGAAGCCGAAGCGGCCCTTGTCGCAGTTCCACTCCTCGTTGACGTCGGGGTTGGCGGCGGCCATCCGGCGCATCACCTGACCCCGCCGGTGGTCCACCCGCAACGAGCAGCCACTGGCGCAGTGTTCACAGGTGCCCGGGGTGGACACCAGGTCGAACGGCCGGGACCGGAAGCGGTAGGCCGCCGACGTCAGCGCACCGACCGGGCAGATCTGGATGGTGTTGCCCGAGAAGTAGCTCTGGAAGGGCTGATCCGGACTGATCCCGATCTGCTGGCTGGAGCCACGCTCGATGAGGTCGATGAAGCGGTCGCCGGCGATCTGGTCGGAGAACCGGGTGCAGCGCTGGCACAGCACGCAGCGTTCCCGGTCCAGCAGCACCTGGGTGGAGATCGCGATCGGTTTGGTGAAGGTGCGTTTCGCGTCCAGCAGACGCGACTCGGCGGCGCCGTTGGCCAGCACCTGGTTCTGCAGCGGGCACTCGCCGCCCTTGTCGCACACCGGGCAGTCCAGCGGGTGGTTCAGCAGCAGGAACTCGAGGTTGGAGCGCTGCGCCTTCTCGGCCACCGGCGAGCTGATCTGGGTCTTGACGACCATCCCGTCGGCGACCTCCTGGGTGCACGAGGCCTGCGGTTTGGGCATCGGCCGGCCGCCCATCTCGACCTCCACCAGGCACTGCCGGCAGGCTCCGACCGGAGCGAGCAGCGGATGGTCGCAGAACCGCGGGATGGCGATGCCGATCCGCTCCGCGGTGCGGATGACCAGCTCGCCCTTGGGCGCGACGACCTCGACACCGTCGACGGTGACGGTGACGTGGCCCTCCGGGACAGGCGTCTTCGCCGGCCGTTCGCCGGCCCTCGAGTCCGGCGCGTTGGCGGTGTTGGTGTCCACCTTCGGTACCGCCACCGGCGGGTTCGCGCTCGTCACAGCAGTTCTCCCGGGAGGTAGGGCTTCATCAGTGCGCGCCGACGAGCTGGTCGGCGGTGACCGGCGGGGCGGTCGCCCCGCTGACCAGGTCCTCGAACTCGTGGCGGAAGTGCTTGAACGAGCTGAGCACCGGGGTCGCCGCGGCGTCGCCGAGCGCGCAGAACGAGCGGCCCGCGATGTTGGACGCGGCGTCGGTGAGGGTGTCCAGGTCGGCCGGGGTGCCCTGTCCGGAGACGATCCGGCGCAGGATGGCGACCAACCAGCCGGTGCCCTCGCGGCAGGGGGTGCACTTGCCGCACGACTCGTGCTTGTAGAACTCGAGCCACTTCCACACCGCCCACGGCACCGACACGGTCTCGTTGAAGCACATCAGCGCGGTGGTGCCGAGCATCGAGCCGGCCGCGGCGACGTCGTCGAAGGACAGCGGCACGTCGAGCTGGTCGGGGGTGAAGATCGGCGTCGACGAGCCCCCGGGGGTGAAGAACTTCAGCGGGATGCCGTCCTTCATGCCGCCGGCCATCTCGAGCAGCTGACGCAGGGTCGTGCCCATGGGTGCCTCGTACTGTCCGGGGCGGGTGACGTGACCGGACAGTGAGTAGATCTTGGGGCCGGGCGACTTCTCGGTACCCATGCTGCGGTACCACTCGGCGCCGCCGAGCACGATCGGGGCGACGCTGCAGATGGTCTCGACGTTGTTGACCACCGTGGGCGAGGCGTACAGGCCGGCCACCGCGGGGAACGGCGGCTTCAGCCGCGGCTGACCGCGGCGGCCCTCCAGCGAGTCCAGCAGCGCCGTCTCCTCGCCGCAGATGTAGGCGCCGGCCCCGGCGTGCACCACGATCTCGCAGTCGAAGCCGCTGCCCAGGATGTCCTTCCCGACGTAGCCCCTTGCCCGGGCCTCGTTGACCGCGTTGACCATCCGCCGCAGCGGGTGCACCGCCTCGCCGCGGATGTAGATCGCGCAGAATTCGGCGCGGATGGCGAAGCAGGTGATGAGGCAGCCCTCGATGAGCGAGTGCGGGTCGGCCATCATCAACGGGATGTCCTTGCAGGTGCCCGGTTCTCCCTCGTCGGCGTTCACGACGAGGTAGTGCGGCTTGCCGTCACCCTGCGGCAGGAACGACCACTTCAGACCGGTCGGGAAGCCGGCGCCGCCACGGCCGCGCAGGCCCGAGGCCTTCATCAGTTCGATCAGCTGACCGGGCTGACCCTGCAGCGCACTCCGCAGCCCCTGGTACCCGTCCAGCGACTCGTAGGTGTCGATCGTCCACGAGCGCGGTGACGCCCAGCGCCGGGTGAGAACCGGCGAGAGCGGTGCGGCGACCGGCTTGTCGGCCGCGTCGGTCAGCGGAGTGCTCACGGTGGTCCCCTACTTCTTCTCGGGCAGTGGTGGCAGTGCGGGCGTCGTGTCCGGCATCGCCGGCGCCCGCCAGTGCTGCTGTTCGGCCAGGGTCGACCCGCGCAGCGTCGGCACGGTCGCCGACGGCCCGCCGACGGCGGTGTCGAGATCGGTGTACACGCCCGCGATCTGGAGCTCGGTGTCGCGGAAGTCGGTGAGTGGCGCACCCCGAGTCGGATCCGGCTTCTCACCGCGCTGCAGCGCCTGCACGAGGTCCAGCGCCGAGTCCGGGCTCTGCTCGTCGTAGAACTCGTAGTTCACCGTGACGACCGGCGCGTGGTCACAGGCGGCGAGGCACTCCGCGTGCTCCAGCGTGATGCTGCCGGGCGCGCCCGGGGTGCCGGCGGTCCCGTCCGGCGCCACCCCCAGGTGCCGGGTCAACGTGCTCAGGATGGCGTCGCCGCCGAGCACCGCGCACAGCGTGTTGGTGCAGACGCTGACCAGGTGCTCACCGCACGGCTGCCGCTTGTACATCGTGTAGAACGACGCGACCGCCGCCACCTCGGCGGTCTCCAGCCCGAGGTGCTCGGCGCAGAACCGCAGCCCCGAGACGGAGACGCAGCCCTCCTCCGACTGCACCAGGTGCAGCAGCGGCAGCAGCGCCGAGCGGCTCTGCGGGTAGCGGGCGATGATCGTCGCCGCCCGCTCGGAGGTCAGCGCGCTGAAGATGTGGCCGGTCTCGAGGAACTCGGGCAGGCCGATCCGGTGCGAGGTGCTCACGGGGCGCCGCCTTCCTGGCCGGGTTTCGGGGTGATTCCGTTCGCTGAGCGGGCGCTTTCACCCCGGAACCGGGACGGGGGACGGCGCCTCGTCTCCGTCACCTCTGGTCTGTCCGGCATCCGGCTCACCGGTCCACCCCGCCCATGACGGGGTCGATCGACGCGACGGCGGCGACGAGGTCGGCGATCATGCCGCCCTCCGACATCGCCGGCATGGCCTGCAGGTTCACGAAACCGGGGTCCCGCAGGTGCACCCGCCACGGACGGGTCCCGCCCGCCGACACGAGGTGGCAGCCGAGCTCGCCGCGGGGTCCCTCGATGGCGACGTACGCCTGGCCCGGCGGCACCGCGAAACCCTCAGTGACGAGCTTGAAGTGGTGGATGAGGGCTTCCATCGACTGGCCCATGATGTGCCGGACGTGCTCGAGCGAGTTGCCCATCCCGTCGGCACCGATCGAGAGTTGGGCCGGCCACGCGATCTTCGCGTCCGCGACCATCACCGGAGAACCCTCGACCTCACCCAGCTTGTCGATCGCCTGCTCCATGATCCGCAGCGACTGCCAGATCTCGGCCAGCCGGAGCTTGAACCGCGCGTAGCAGTCGGCCTCCTCGAGCACCGGCACGTCGAAGTCGTACTCCTCGTAGCCGCAGTAGGGCTCGGTCTTGCGCATGTCCCAGCCCAGGCCCGCCGACCGCAGCACCGGACCGGTGATGCCGAGCTGCATGCAGCCCTCCAGCGGCAACACCCCGATGCCCTCGGTGCGGGCCTTCCAGATCGGCTGCCCGGTCAGCAGTTTGTCGTACTCGGGGAGCCGCGACCGCATCACCTCGATGAACTTCCCGGTGCGCTCCCGGTAGCCCTCCGGCAGATCCTGGGCGACCCCGCCGGGCCGGATGAACGCCATGTTCATCCGCAGGCCGGTGAAGAACTCCATAAGGTGCAGCGCCTCCTCCCGCTCGCGGAAGCCGGCGGTCATCCCGGTCAGCGCACCCAGCTCCATGCCGCCGGTGGCCAGCGCGACGAGGTGCGAGGAGATGCGGGTCAGTTCCATCAGCAGCACCCGGATGATGGTGGCGCGCCGGGGAACCTCGATGTCGAGCAGCTTCTCGACGGCCATGCAGTAGACGGCCTCGTTGAACGCCGGCGACAGGTAGTCGGCGCGGGTCACGAAGGTGACGCCCTGCGTCCAGGTCCGGAACTCACAGGACTTCTCGATGCCGGTGTGCAGGTAGCCGATCACCGAGCGCGCCTGCGTGACGGTCTCGCCCTCGATCTCCAGGATCAGCCGCAGCACGCCGTGGGTCGACGGGTGCTGCGGACCCATGTTGACGATGATCCGCTCGTCCTCGGCGAAGTTCTGGTCGGCGACGAAGTCGTCCCAGTCGCCGCCGGTGACGGTGAACACCCGCCCCTCGGTGGTGTGCGTCTCCTGGGCCGGACGCGCGGCCCGGGGTTCGTCCAGCGTGCTCATCCCGATCCTCCTCGATCGCCCCGACGCGACATCGCCGATGTGCCGGTGGTTGTCATGTGTACGCCCGTCGCTGGTCGGGCGGCGGGACCTCCGCGCCCTTGTACTCGACCGGGATGCCGCCGAGCGGGTAGTCCTTCCGCTGCGGATGGCCCTCCCAGTCGTCCGGCATCAGGATCCGGGTCAGCGCCGGGTGCCCGTCGTAGATCAGCCCGAACATGTCGTAGGCCTCGCGCTCCTGCCAGTCCGCGGTCGGGTACATCTCGACGGCACTGGGCAGGTGCGGGTCGGACACGTCGACGCAGACCTCCAGCCGGACGCGCCGCCGCCAGGTCATCGACGTCAGGTGGTACACCGAGTGCAGCCGCTGCGGGACACCCTCGCCGTAGTCGACACCGCTGATGGACGAGCACAACTCGAACCGCAGCTGCGGCTCGTCGCGCAGCGCCCACAGCACCCCGGTGAGGTGCTCGCGGGCCACGTAGAAGGTGATCTCGCGGTGGGCGACGGTGGTCTGGTAGACCGCCGACGCGGGCACGCCCCGGCGGCCCAGGGCGGCCGCGAGCTCGTCGGCCACCTCGTCGAACCACCCGCCGTACGGGCGCTCGCTCGGAGCGGGACTGTAGGCGGCGCTGACCAGGCCGCCGAAGCCGGAGGTGTCGCCGGAATCGCGGGCACCGAACATGCCCTGGCCGCCGCGCCCGGTCACCGGGGCCGCGGTCAGCGACAACAGCCGCCGCCCGGCCGCGCCCGACGGGGTGGTCCCGACGGCGGCCGGCACCGTGGTGTCGACGGCGGCGCCCTGGGTCTCGGCGCTGACCGCGTCCGCGCTCGCCGCCGCGGTGGAGTCGACCTGCCCGGGGGCCGCCGGATTGGTCGGGACGGCCTCCACCGCAGGCTCTCCCGAGCCCGGTACCCGGCCCGGACCGGTCACAGCTTCTTCCCGTACTTGACCGACGACGCGACCAGCTCGGTGCGCCGGTCCCCCCACTCGGCGGCCCGCTTCGGGCCCATCGGATCGTCGAGGATCTTCGCGTGCAGCTTCAGGATCGCGTCGATGAGCATCTCCGGACGCGGCGGGCACCCGGGCAGGTACATGTCGACCGGCACGATGTGGTCCACGCCCTGGACGATCGCGTAGTTGTTGAACATCCCGCCCGACGAGGCGCAGACCCCCATCGAGATGACCCACTTGGGCTCGGCCATCTGGTCGTAGATCTGCCGCAGGACGGGGGCCATCTTCTGCGACACCCGGCCGGCCACGATCATCAGGTCGGCCTGCCGGGGGGAGGCCCGGAACACCTCCATACCGAAGCGGCCCAGGTCGTACCGCGGGGCGCCGGTCGTCATCATCTCGATGGCGCAGCAGGCCAACCCGAAGGTGGCCGGGAACAGCGACGCCTTCCGGGTCCAGTTGACGAGCTTCTCGACACTGGCCAGCACGATCCCGTTGGGCAGCTTCTCTTCGAGTCCCACTGCGGCGCCTCCCTTCTCGATTTCATCGTTGAAATACGGAGCAGAAATGCAGGTGGTCGGGGCGGGCCCGGCCGGTCAGTCCCAGTCGAGCCCGCCCCGCCGCCACACGTAGGCGTAGGCGATGAAGACGGTGCCCATGAAGATCGCGATCTCGACGAGGCCGAGGATGCCCAGCGGGATGGCCGACGCCGCCCACGGGTACAGGAACACGATCTCGATGTCGAAGATGATGAAGAGCATGGCGGTCAGGTAGAACTTCACCGGCAGCCGCCCGGACGCGCCCGCCGGCAGCGGCGTGGGTTCGATCCCGCACTCGTAGGCGTCGAGCTTGGCGCGGTTGTAGCGGCTGGGCCCGATCTTGTCGGTGACCACGGTGGCGTTGGTGACGGCGAACCCGCCCGCCACCACGAGCAGCAGCAGGATCGGCAGGTAGGCACTCAGCTCCACGGGAAGCCCTCCTGGGTCGCGACGGTGCGAGACGGCGGGCGGCTCTGCCCACCGCGGGGTGCGGGGATCGGCGGCACGGCGGCCGGCCGATCGGCACCGGGTCGGCGTGTGCACGCCGGCCCGCTGCCGATCCGCCGGAACGACGGGGTGCGGATCGTGGTCACCGGCGGACGACACTGTCCGCCGGCGGGGAGCATCGCCGTGCTCCCCGGGTCGTGGTCACCGGACACCGGGCACCACCTTCGTCAGCCCGACGACGACCCGGTCGGCCCAGTCGCCGTCGTGCGTGTCGTACAGCCCGGCCAGCAGCTTGAGCACCAGGTACATCAGCCGTTTCCGGGGCAGGCCCAGTTTCGTCGCCGCCGCCATGATCTTCGGCTGGCCGATCAGCTTGGAGAACGCCGATCCGAGTCGGTAGTACTGACCGAGGTGCTCGGTCATCGCGACCGGGTACCCGTGCAGCGCGGACTCGCGGCTCGGGCCCTCGGGACGGCCGAGGGCCTGCAGGACGACCTCGGCGGCGATCGCCGCGGATTCCATCGCGTAGGCGATGCCCTCCCCGTTGAACGGGTTGACCATCCCGCCGGCGTCGCCGATCAGCAGCAGCCCGTCCTTGTAGTGCGGGGTGCGGTTGAAGCCCATCGGCAGCGCCGCACCCAGGATCGGGCTGCTGGCGGTGTCCTCGTTGAGCTGCCAGTCACCGGGGGTGCCGGCCATCCACGTCCTGAGCAGCGCCTTGTAGTCGGTCCGCCCGAACGCCTTCGACGTGTTCAGCACGCCGAGTCCCACGTTGACCGACCCGTCGCCCATCCCGAAGATCCAGCCGTACCCCGGCATGAGGATCGGGTTGGCCGGATCGCTGCGGTCCCACAACTCCAGGTGCGACTCGAGGTAGTCGTCGGAGGTCTTCACGTCGCTGTCGTAGTACCGGCGGACGGCAACGCCCATCGGGCGCTTGTCGTTCTTCTGCAGGCCCAGACCGAGCGCGGTGCGGGCGCTGACCCCGTCGGCGGCGATGACCAGCGGGGCCGAATAGGTGACCGGGCCGGCCGCGGTCTTCGCGGTGACCCCGGTGACGCGGCCGGTGACGTCGTCGACGACCGGGCCGGTGACCGTGGTGGCCTGACGCAGCCGGGCCCCGGCCTTCACGGCGAGGGACGCGAGCATCTCGTCGAAATCCTTGCGTGGGCGGACGAGGCCGAACGGCGGGAAGTCGGCCAGGTCGGGCCAGTCCAGCTCCAGGGTGACACCGCCGCCGACGACGCGCAGGCCCTTGTTCTTCATCCAGTCGTCACCGCTGACGTCGACGCCCAGCGCCAGCACCTGCTTGACCCCGCGGGGCGTCAGACCGTCGCCGCAGACCTTCTCCCGGGGGAAGGTGGACTTCTCCAGCAGCAGGACGTCGATCCCGGCGCGGGCGAGGTAGGTGGCGGCGGTGGCACCGGCCGGCCCGGCACCGACGACGATGACGTCGGCGCTGTGGTCGGTCGAGGGCGCGTGCATGTTCATTCCGTCCATGGTGCGGCCCCGGGGCGGCGGGCCCGGGGAGCGAGCTTGTGATTCGTTTCACGAGCTCGACCGTCCCAGTGTAAGCCGCGCCACACCCCCCACCGCCACCGACCCGCCCGCGGATGATCATGGTCGGCGGCGCGAGTCCAGGGTCCCGCCCGGTGGGTCGCGCGGCAGGCGGGGCGCGACCGCGGCGGTCCCGCTCCCACCGAGGGCGGCGGGACGCCACCCGGGGGGAAGCACGGCGCATGCCGCGACGGGGGCGGCGACCGCGGCGCACCGGCGGCCGGGTCAGGAGGTGGCGGCCAGCAACGTGCGCAGCGCCCGCACGGCGTCGCGCACCCGGCTCTTGAAGGTGCCGAGCGGGATGCCGAGCATCGAGCTGGCCTGGGCGTAGGTGTGATCGGTGAAAAAGGCGTAGACCAGGGCCTGCTGCCGCACTTCGCTCAGCCGGCCGATCGCCGCACGGATCTCCTCCACCTCCGTGGCGGCGAGGATGCGCTCCGGGGTGTCGTCACCGGGGCGGCGGTAGGCGTTGCGGGTCCAGGCGGTGTCGCGCCGGCGGGCGCCCTCCGTGGAGCGCACCCGGTCGACGGCCCGATGATGGGCGATCGCCATGATCCACCCGGTGCCGGCGCCGCGGCCGGGGTCGAAGCTCCCCGCCTTGCCCCAGATCTCCAGGTACGCCTCCTGGGCGACATCCTCCGCCTCGGCGACGTCACGGATGAGCCGGCGGCAGACGCCGAAGACCCGCGACGACGTGAGGTCGTACAGCGCGGCGAACGCCTCCGCGTCACCCGCGCCGATACGCACGAGCAACCCGTCGACGTGTCGCTGGAATTCGGTGCGGACGCCGACCGTGGTCGGCGCCGGCTCCGTGCAGGTGGGAGTGGCCACCATCGTCTCCGTACGTCCGCCCGGGATCTCCACTACCGTCCCGGCGCCGAGAGCGGCCGTCGGGCAGGGGATCTCCACGGGGGATGGATGACCGCCGGTTCTTGGACGTGTCGTGCACGAGCACAGCACGCCCTCGACGCGGGCACAGCAGGTCGGCGGGGTGACCGCCCGTCCGCCAGCGGAAAGCCACCGAATGCACGAAAGGGGTCACCCTGCGTCACCTGAGCGTGGCGAGCCGGGTCATCCGGCCGGGGTGGTCACGCAGCCCTCCACCACGGCCGTCACTCCGTCGCGGGCGCGCCGGACGCCCGCACGGAGACCGGCGTCGGCCACCGCCTGGGCAGTCAGGGGCGCCTGGTCACGACCGGTCTCGATCAGCAGCCGGCCGCCCGGGGCGAGCCAGCCGGGCGCGTCCGCCGCCACCCGGCGGTGCAGCGCGACCCCGTCCGGGCCGCCGTCCAGGGCGGTCGGCGGCTCGTGGTCACGGGCCTCGGGGGGCATCGACGCGATCGCCCCGGTGGGCACGTACGGGGCGTTGACCGCCAGCACCGTGACCCGTCCGCGCAGCGCGGGCGGCAGCGGGTCGTAGAGGTCACCGAGGTGGACGGCGGCCCCGAGGGGGTCGAGGTTCTCCGACGCACAGGCCACCGCCACCGGGTCGATGTCGGCGGCGTGCACCTCGAGCCCGCCGGTCTCGGTCGCCAGCGCCAGCGCCACCGCGCCGGACCCGCAGCACAGGTCGACCAGGACATCGCCCGGGCGCAGCACGGCGGCGGCACGGTCGACGAGGAAACCGGTCCGCCGGCGCGGGACGAACACTCCCGGCCGCACGCGCACCCGGATGCCCCGGAACGCCGCCCAGCCCAGGACGACCTCGAGCGGTTCGCCGGCGACGCGGCGGGCGAGCATCGCCCCCAGATCGCCCTCCCCATCGCGGGCGGCCCGCCACAGCAGCCGGGCCTCGTCCTCGGCGAACACGCAACCGGCGGCCCGCAACGTCGCGGTGACAGCGGCGCGGGACGGCGGGGCGGCGGCCATCCCGGCATCGTGCCCGGACGGCGTCACCGCGGCGACCGCTTTCCGGCGAAGCGCGTCGACTCATCCCAGAGCCATCCATGCACCATCCCGGCGGATGGTGTACGGTGATGTCATCGACCGGGAGAGGATGGTGGCATGGCCGACGGCATCGAGAAGACCGAGAAGATCACCATCAACCTGGGCCTGGTCGACCTCGGCGAGATTGACCTGCTGGTCGCCGAGGGGTTCTACGCCAACCGCACCGACTTCATCCGCACGGCCATCCGGCGCCAGCTGGAGACCCGCTCGGGCGCGGTGCGCGACACGGTGGCCCGGCGGACGTTGGAGCTGGGCACCGTGCACCTGACCCGCACACAACTCGAAGCCGCCCGCGACGCCGGCGACACCGTCCGGCTGCACGTCCTCGGCCTGGGCAGCATCGCCGACGACGTCTCCCCCGAGCTCGCCGCGGCCACCATCGCCTCCGTCGAGGTGCTCGGAGCGTTCCGGGCGTCCCGCGCGGTGAAGGCCGCCCTGGCCGACCGCACCGCCTGAGCGACCCACCCCACCGGTCCCCGTCGGCCGTCTTCCCGACGGCCGTGCCCCACCCCCGCGTGACCCGTCACGCCCTCGTTACTGATGCACGCCCACTATCTCTGGAGCAGCCATGTCCGATCTGACCGCCACCCTCGCCCGGGCCCGCCGCATGATGGCCGACCTGCCCACTTCCGGCGCGACCGGGTCGCTGCCCGATCCCACCGGGATCCTGGGCCGGCTCGGACTCTCCGCCACATCCGCCGCATCCGCCGCATCCACTGCTACGACGGCCCCGGTGGGCGAACGGTTCTCGTCCCTGCGGACCGCCTTCGCCGGTGCACCGCAGGCGCTCTCGTCACTGCCGCAGGGTCTCGGCTCACTGCCGCAGGGATTTCCGGGCCTCGCCGCCGGTGCCGGTGGGGCGCGGCACGGCGACCGGGCCGCGGCGGCGGCGGCGCCCGGCGGCCGCCTGGAGCGGCACACCCACCGCGGGACCGCGGGCTCCCGCGACTACGAGCTGTACCTGCCGACCGGACTCGACGGCACGCCGGTGCCGCTGGTGGTGATGCTGCACGGTGGCACCCAGGACGCGACCGACTTCGCCGCCGGCACCGGCATGAACGCCCTCGCCGAGCAGCACCGCTTCGTCGTCGTGTACCCGGAGCAGTCCCGGTCGGCCAACCCGAGCGGCTACTGGAACTGGTTCCGTCCCGAGGACCAGCGGGCCGGGTCCGGCGAGCCGGCCGTCCTGGCCGGCATCGTGGCGGAGGTGACGGCGCGGCACCCGGTCGACGCCGCGCGGGTCTACGTGACCGGGCTGTCCGCGGGTGGCGCGATGGCGGCGGTGATGGCCGCGACGCATCCGGAGCTGTTCGCCGCCGCCGGCGTGCACTCGGGACTCGGCCACCGCGCCGCCACCGACGTCGCCTCGGCGTTCGGGGCGATGTCCACCGGCGGATCCCCGACACCGGGTGGCTCCGTGCCGCTCATCGTCTTCCACGGAGCCGCCGACAGCACCGTCGCTCCGGTCAACGCGGAGAAGATCGTGGCCGCCCGGGTGGCGGGGACGCGCAGCACCGCCACGACCTCCCGCGGCAGCGACGGTGGCCGCAGCTACCGGCGGACCACCCACACCGGGGACGACGGCAGTGTGATCGCCGAGTCGTGGCTGATCGACGGGGCCGGGCACGCCTGGTCCGGCGGCGACCCGGTGGGCAGCTACGCCGACGCCCAGGGACCCGACGCCTCCGCGGAGATGGTCCGGTTCTTCCTCGCCCACCGGCGCTGACCGGGGAGCACCCCGGCCGAGCCGGCCGGGGTCAGCTCTCGTCGCGGATGGCGTGGTGCAGGGCGACGACGCCGAAGGTCATCTGCCGCCAGGCGACGCCCGTCCAGCCGGCGGCGGCGATCGTGCGGCCGAGGTCCTCGGGGTCCATCCACGCCTCGGTGGATTCGGCCAGATAGGTGTAGGCCGCCGGGTTGGTGGAGAAACGGCGCGCCATCATCGGCAGCACCTTCCGGAGGTGGAAGCGGTGCCCGGCCCGCAACGGCGCCAGCCGCGGACGCGACACCTCGCAGACCAGCAGCTGCCCGCCGGGACGGGTGACCCGGGCGAACTCGGCGAGTGCGGCGTGCGGGTCCTGCACGTTGCGCAGGCCGAAGGAGATGGTCACCGCGTCGAAGACGCCGTCGGCGAAGGGCAGGTGCATCGCGTCCCCGGCGACCTTGGGCACCGTGCGCTTGCGGCCGGCGCGCAGCATCCCCAACGAGAAGTCCAGGGCGACCGCCCAGGCGCCGTGCCGGGCCAGCTCCGAGGTCGACACCGCGGTGCCGGCGGCGACGTCGAGGACCTTCTGGCCGGGGAACAGCTGCAGCGTGCGGACCATGTGGCGTCGCCAGCGGCGATCCTGGCCCAGCGAGATGAAGAGGTTGGCCCGGTCGTAACCGCCGGCCACGTCGTCGAACATCTCCGCGACCTGGTGGGGGTCCTTCTCCAAGCCGGCGCGTCCCATAGCGCCCCACCTTACCCAGCGGGGGTCGCCGGTCCGGGTGTGCGCAGGACCGGTCCGGTTCCCGGCGGTGGCCCGGGAACGCCGCACGCCCCCGCACCGGGGGAACCGGTGCGGGGGCGTGCGAGGGGAACTGCGGTGGAACCGTCAGGCGGTGGCGCCGACCGGGACCCGGGTGGGCTCCTGCGGGCTGAGGCCGTCACCGTTCGGTCCGTTGTAGCGGTCGAGATCGAGGATGCCCTCACGCTTGGCCACGATGACCGGGATCAGCGCCTGGCCGGCCACGTTGGTGGCGGTGCGCATCATGTCCAGGATCGGGTCGATGGCGAGCAGCAGGCCGACGCCGGCCAGCGGCAGACCCAGGGTGGACAACGTCAGCGACAGCATCACGATGGCGCCGGTGAGTCCGGCGGTCGCGGCCGAGCCGACCACGGAGACGAAGGCGATCAGCAGGTAGTCGGTGATCGTCAGGTCGATGCCGTAGATCTGGGCGACGAAGATCGCGGCCAGGGCGGGGTAGATCGCTGCGCAGCCGTCCATCTTGGTGGTGGCGCCGAGCGGCACCGCGAAGCTCGCGTACTCCTGGGGCACGCCGAGGTTGCGGGTGGTGACCTCCTGGGTGACCGGCATGGTGCCGACCGAGGAGCGGGACACGAAGGCCAGCGTGATGGCGGGCCAGGCACCGGCCAGGAACTTGCGGGCCGAGAGTCCGTGCAGGCGCAGCACGACCGGGTAGAGCACGAACAGCACCAGCAGGCAGCCGATGTAGACGTCCAGGGTGAACTTGCCCAGCGGCGCCACCAGGTCCCAGCCGTAGCTGGCGATGGCGTGGCCGATCAGGGCACCGGAGCCGATGGGCGCGAGCCGGATGATCCACCACAGCACGGTCTGCACGACCGACAGCGCCGACTCGGCGAAACCGAGGAAGCTGCGGGCCTTCTCGCCGGCCTTGAGGGCGGCGGCACCGATCACGATGCCCACGACCACCAGCTGCAGCACGTTGAACGAGACCGAGGTGGTGGCGGATCCGCTGTCACTGACCGAGGTGCTGGCCTGGATACCCAGGAAGTTGGCCGGCACCAGACCGGTCAGGAAGTCCGTCCAGCTGCCGGCGCGGCCGGACCACTCGGCGTCGGCGACGGCCGCGGTGGAGAGTCCGGTGCCCTGACCGGGGTTGGTCAGCAGGCCCAGGCCCAGACCGATGCCCACCGAGACGAGCGCGGTGATGGCGAACCAGATCACCGTCTGGACGGCGAGCCGGGCGGCGTTGGCGACCTGACCGAGGCGGGAGATGGAGACGATGAGCGCCAGCAGGATCAGCGGCACCACGACGGTGCGCAGCAGCGTGACGAAGATCGACCCGATACGGGCGAGGGTGTCGTCGAGCCAGACGACCTCGAACTGCCGGGCGACGACGCCCAGCAGCGCGCCGATGGCCAGACCGATCAGGGTCTGCGCCCAGAACGGCACCGACCGCCGCTTCGCGGTGGCGATGGATGACGGGCCCGACCGGGCCACGTCGGAACGCTGTGACATTCGAACACCTTTCGTATCTCCGGTCGCAGTTCGCGGGCCCGGAGGAGAACCACGCCGCAGGTTCGAGCGGCACCGGATCGGGGGGGTGGACCTTGTGGGGCCACGGTGTGCAACCCCGGTGGGCAGGTGCCCATTCCGTGGAGTTCCGCCCGCCGTTGTGGTGCTGCGCACCCTGACCGGGGCCGGCGCACGGCCGAAACGGCGTGGATCCCCCCGCCGGGACGATGGTCACCGGCCGCGCCCTCCACCGGCGCCACTGCCACCGTACGACGCGGTGGGGGGCTTGCGGCAAGACCCCCTCGGGCGTCGAGACTGCTGACCCGGTACCGCGGACGGAGGTCGGGATGGCTCGGGTGATGGTGGTCGGCGCCGGGCCGGCGGGGATGATGCTGGCGGCCGAACTGCGGCTGGCCGGGGTCGAGGCGGTCGTGCTGGACGAGCGGGAGTCCGCCGGGCTCGTCGGGTCGCGGGGCGGCGGCATCCACGCGCGGTCGATCGAGCTGCTGGACCAGCGGGGCCTGGCCGGACGGTTCCTGGCCGCCGGCCGCACCCTGGACCGCATCACCTTCGGCGGGACCGCGCTCGCCCTGGGTGGCCTGCCCACCCGGCACCCGTACACCCTGGCACTGTTCCAGAACGAGATCGAACGGCTGCTCGCCGAGCGGCTCGACGAGCTCGGGGTGCGGGTACGGCGCGGCACCGTCGTCACCGGGCTCACCGTCGACGACGACGGTGTGACCGTGCACCGCGAGGACGGCGACCCGCTGCGCGCCGACTGGGTCGTCGGCGCGGACGGCGGTCGCAGCACCGTCCGGCGGGCGGCCGGGATCGACTTCCCCGGAGTGGACGCCACCCGCAGCACGCTGATCGCGGACGTGCGGGTGACCGGCGCACCCGTCGCCACCGGCAAGGTCGACGCGCGCGGCGTGCACGGGCTGCACCCGATGGGTGACGGCACCGTGCGGGTGGTGGTCACCGAAGCGGTCCTGCAACGCGGCCGCCCGACCCTGGACGACCTGCGCCGGGAACTCACCGCGGTGTTCGGCACCGATTTCGGCGTCCATGATCCCAGCTGGCTCTCCCGATTCACCGACGCCACCCGGCAGGCGGCCACCTACCGGTCCGGGCGGGTGCTGCTCGCGGGCGACGCGGCGCACGTGCACTCACCCACGGGCGGCATGGGCATCGGTCTCGGGTTGCAGGACGCGGTCAACCTGGGGTGGAAGCTCGCCCGGGTGGTGCACGGGGTGGCGGACCCCGACCTTCTCGACACCTACACCGCCGAGCGGCATCCGGCGGGGGCGCGCGCCCTGCGCTACACGATGGCGCAGTCGCTGTTCCAGCAGGCCGATCCGCGGCGGGAGGCGTTGCGCGAGCTGCTCGACGAGGTGCTCGCCGTCCCGGACGCCGGCACCCCGATCGCGGCCCTGGTCACCGGACTGGACGTACGCCACGACCCGGGGAACGGCCATCCGCTGTGGGGGCGCCGGATGCCGGACCTGGACCTGGACACCGCCGACGGGCCCCGCCGGCTGTACTCGCTGCTGCACCACGCGGAGCCGCTGCTGCTGGCGCTGGACGACCGGCCGCTGCCCGCGGCCGCACCCTGGGTCGGCCGGGTGCGGCGGCTGCGGGCCGGCGCGGCCGCGGAGTGGGTGCTGCCGGTCGTCGGAGCGGTCCCCGCACCGGGCGCGGTGTTCGTCCGTCCCGACGGCCACGTGGGCTGGGTGGGCGGGAACCCCGGCGGCGGGGGTGGCGACGAAGGTCTCACCGAGGCACTGGCGACCTGGTGCGGACGGCCGGGCTGAGGACCGGTCGGCCGGGGGAACGAGCCGCCGGGAGCCGGTTCGAGGACGGGGCCCGGGGGTGACGGGGCGGATCAGCGCCAGACACCACGGAGGTACTGCTCGGGGTAGGGCAGCGCGCCGGCCGGGACCCCGAGTTCGTGGGCGGCGCGCAGCGGCCAGGACGGCTCCCGCAGCGCGGCGCGGGCCAGCAGCACGACGTCCGCCGATCCCCCGGCGACCACGGCCTCGGCCTGGCGCGGGTCGGTGATCAGGCCGACCGCCCCCACCGGCACCCCGGCGGAGCGCACCTCGCGGGCGAACGGCACCTGGTAACCGGGACCGACGGTGATCAGCTGCCGGGGGTCCAGTCCACCGGAGGACACGTCGACGAGATCGGCGCCGTCGGTGGCCAGCAGCCCCGCCAGCACGGTGGTATCGGCCGGCGTCCAGCCGCCGTCGACCCAGTCGGTCGCCGACAGCCGGACCAGCAGCGGCCGGTCGTCCGGCCATCGGCCGCGCACCGCCCGCACCACCTCGCGCAGGAACCGGACGCGGTGGTCGAAGGAGCCGCCGTATCCGTCGGTCCGCCGGTTGGACAGCGGCGACAGGAACTGGTGGGCGAGATAGCCGTGCCCGGCGTGGATCTCGACGACGTCGAAGCCGGCGTCCACCGCACGCCCGGCGGCCTCGCCGAACGCGCGCACGATGTCGGCGATCTCGTCCACGGTCAGCTCCCGGGGGACCGCGAGGTCGCCGAATGGGAGCGCGGACGGCGCCGCCGCGGTCCAGCCGCCCTCGGCGGCGGGCAGCGACCCGCTGCCCTCCCACGGCACCCGCGCCGACGACTTCCGCCCGGCGTGGCCGAGCTGGACGCCGATCAGCGTGCCCTGCCCGTGGGCGAAGCCGACCACCCGCCGCCAGCCGGCCACCTGCGCGTCGGTGTACAGGCCGGTGTCACGCCGGCTGCCGCGGCCCGCCGCGGTGACCGCGGTGGCCTCGGTGAGCAGCAGCCCGAAGCCGCCGACAGCGCGGGCCCCGAGGTGCACCAGGTGCCAGTCGGTGGGGACGCCGTCGTCGGCGCTGTACTGGCACATCGCCGACAGCCACACCCGGTTCGGCACGGTCAGCCCGCGCAGGGTGATCGGCGAGAACAACACGCTCACGACAGCCCCAGGAAGCCGCGGCCGTTGGCGGCCAGGGTGGCCGCGTCCGGGCCGTGGCTGACGGCGAAGCCGACCGGGTCGGCCTCGGCCATGTCGAAGGGGTAGTCGCTGCCGCACACCACCCGGTCCGGCGAGGCGAGCGTGGTCAGCAACGCGAGGGTGTCCGGGTCATGGGTGACGGTGTCGAAGTACAGCGACGTGAAGGTCTCGGCGGGCGGCTTGACCGAGTGCGCCCGGACGTCGGCGCGGGAGCGCCAGCCGTGACCCCAGCGGCCCACCAGGGCCGGGGCACAGCCGCCGCCGTGGACGAAGCAGATCCGCAGGTCCGGCAGCGCCTCGACGACCCCGCCGAGGGTCGCCGCGGCCACCGCGGTCGCGGTCTCGGTCGGGTTGCCGATCAGGTTGGCCAGATAGTGGCTCCCCCACTCCGGGCGCGGCAGTTGCATCGGGTGCACCAGCACCGACAGCCCGAGAGCCGCAGCGGTGTCGACGATCCCGCGGAGCACTCCGACGTCCAGCGAGGTGCCGGCGAGCAGCGGCGGGATGGCCACCCCGGCGATGCCCTCGACCGACGCCAGTGCGGTGAGTTCGGCCCGGGCCACGTCGGCGTCGTGCAGCGAGACCAGGCCCAGCCCGACCAGGGCACCCGCGGAGCGGGCGACGAAGGCGGCCAGCGCCTCGTTGTAGGCGCGGACGTAGTCGGGGTCGGGGCCGTCGACCGGGAAGGCGAACGGTGGCGCCGACAGCGCCCGGACCCCGACGCCGGAGGCCGCCATGTCGGCCAGCACGGCGTCCTCGTCGCTCATCGCCGAGGTGGCGATGGACAGCGGCAGGGTCCCCAGGTACAGCTCACCGTCGCGGTCGTGCAGACCGCCGAGCGGGGAGCCGGCGGGCAGGCCGAACAGGGCGGCCGGCAGCCAGTGGGCGTGCACGTCCACCACCCCGGGCCGCAGCTCGCCGGTGATCACGACAGGTCCAGCGGCGGGTTGGCGCTGTCCAGGTGCTCGACGGTGGTGAAGACGAGCTCGGTGTCGCCGATGTTCTCGATGTCGTGCAGCAGGAACTCGCCGGACCGGAAGGCGTAGAAGCGGGTCTCGCCGGCGTCGTAGGCGACCTCCCGGGTGGTGCCGTCGGACGTGTGCTGACGGCTCCGGCCGGCGTTGACCGCCGTCCAGAAGTAGTCCAGGACGTGGCGGTGCACGTGCCAGCGCTCGCCCGGAACGAGCCGGATCTCCCAGACCCGGGCCCGTGGCGTCTCACTCAGCAGCCGGGAGCCGACGTGGCCGTCGTGCGAACGGGCCTCGAACTCGGCGCGCAGCGCGTCGGTCCAGCCGTCGAAGCCGGTGCCGGTGAGGGTGCCGGCCAGTGGGGCGTCGGGAAGTGCAGTGGTCATGGGGTTCTCCTGTCGGGGGTGCAGCGGGGATGGGTCAGCGGCCCGGGCCGTAGAGCCCGAAGCGCAGGTCCGGATCGCCGGGCGTCCAGGTGTTGGTGAACTGCGAGCGGGCCCCCATCGCCACCACCCGCTCGACGAGAGCGGCACCGAGGGCCAGCTGGGCCGGCTCCCACTTCCGCAGCGCGGTGCGGATGTCGCCGTCGGCGGACTCCAGGGCGGCGCTGAGCGCCCAGGCGTCGGCGGCGGCCTTGGCGGTGCCGGCGGCGGCGTGCGGACGGGCCGCTGCGGCGGCGTCACCCAGCAGCGCGACCCGGCCGGACGCCATCTTCGCCGAGCGGACGTCGTTGACCACCTGCACGTAAGGCGTCGCCGTGGACAGCACCACCTCCGCCGCGGCGGGCGCCAGGGTGTCGCGGGCGGCGGCACGCAGTTCGTCGATGTAGCGGTCCTGCACCTGGCCCGGGTGCAGGCTCACCGCCCCGGCGAAACCTCGCTTGTCGATGAGCATCTCGGACAGCTCCGGGCCGGCGGGGGCGTTGCGGTACCAGACGTAGTTCATCAGCCGGTCGCCGGCGCCGGTCCCGGATTCCCCCGGGATCGGGTACAGCGTGATGTGCGAGTGCGGCACCACGTTGTAGGTGATGGCGTCACCGAGGAGCTCCACGGTGTGGGGCGTGAGCTCGCGCAGCGGGACGGTGCCGCGCCACCCGAGGTACCCGGAGTAGGTCATCTGCGACTCCGGGTCGAGCCGCTGCCGGCCGATGGAGGTGATGCCGTCGGCGAAGACGAGCAGGTCGGCGGTGGCCTCGAGGCCACTGACGAAACGGACCGTGACCGCGTCGGAATCCTGGTCGAAGCCGCAGGCGAACTCGCCGAGATGGTAGTGCTCGTCCCCGAAGTCGGCCAGCAGCGCCCGGTAGAACGTGCCCCACGAGGTGTAGGTCCAGGTCTTGCGCTCACGGTCGACGATCCGGTCGTCCCCCTCGATGTACTGCACCCAGTCGGTCCTGGTGCTCAGCGTCTCGGGGTGCTGCGAGCTGCGCTCGACGAACCAGCGGACGGTGTCGGGCTGCAGCACGATGCCACTGCCGCGGCCGTCCAGCGCGGACGGGGTGCGTTCGTAGACGTCGACGGCAAACCCCAGGTCGCGCAACAGGAGTGCGGTGGTGAGACCACCGATGGAGCCGCCGATGACGATCGCACGGGAGCCGGTGTAGCTGGTCATGACAGCCTCGCTTCTGCGGTGGTGGAGGGGTTCCCGGGCACGGTCGGCGTCGGCGGACCGGTGGGGGTGGACGGGTCGGAGGGCAGTGCGGCGCCGCGGGTCTCCTTCGCGAAGGCCAGCCCGACGAGGGCGATCAGGCCGACGGCGGCGACCCAGGTGGTGGCCACCCCCAGGTCGCCGTCGAACCAGGACACCGCGATGACACCGGCGACGAGCGGCCCGAGGGCGGTGATGTAGCGGCCGACGCTGTTGGCCAGCGCCATCCCGGTGGCGCGGACGCTGGGCGGGAACAGCTCGGGGCCGTAGACGAAGGTGCCCGACAGCGCACCGAACAGCCCGAAGCCGACGACCGGCATGGCGACCAGGAACTCGGTGTAGCTGCGGTCGAACGGGAACAGGTAGATCACGCTCGCCGCGGAGACCGCGAAGCTGACGGCGAACGTCCGGCGGCGGCCGATGGCGTCGGCCAGGAAGCCCCAGGACGCGTAGCCGAGCACTCCGCCGGCGTTGAACAGCAGCGACGCCATGGCGACCCGGTGGTTGGCCGCGTCCGGGGTGAGCGAGGCGGCCAGCGCGGCCTGCCGGAGGATCTGCGGGTACCAGGTCGAGACGCTCCAGAACGCGATCAGCGAACCGGTGGCCAGCGCGGTGCAGATCAGCGTGCTGCGCAGGAACGGCGGGGTCAGCAGCCGGCGGAGCACGAACCGGTCCTCCGGGGCGCGCTCACCGCGTTGCCGGCGGACCTGGCGGGCGGTGATGGCGGTGCGGATCTCCGGCGGTTCGGGGACGTAGCGGCGGATGAACCAGACGAGCACGGCGGGGACGACGGCGAGAGCGAGCATCAGCCGCCAGCCGTGGGTGCCGAGCAGGCCGTAGGCCAACGAGGCGAGGAAGAAGCCGGCGGCGTAGCCGGACATCATCACGCCGCAGGCGCGGGCCCGGAAGCGGTTGCGCCAGACCTCGGCGATGAGGGCGGCGCCGACGGGCGCCTCGACCCCTGAGCCGAGACCGGCGATGAAGCGCAGAACACCCAGCTGCCACCAGTTCTCGGCGAACGCGGCGGCGGCGGTGAACACCGCGTAGGTGATGATGCCGACCGACAGCACCCGCACCCGGCCGAAGTAGTCGGCCAGGATGCCGAACAGGATGCCGCCGGTGGCCCAGCCGGCCAGGAACAACGCCACGGTCAGCCCGCCGTACAGGCCGATGCTCGAGGGCTGGACGGCGATGTCGCTGTGGGGCAGCAGCTCGGTCATCGCCGGCCCCAGGACGAGGGCGTAGAGGCTGCCGGCGAAACCGTCCAGCGCCCAGCCCATCGTGGTGCCGAGCAGCACCAGCCACTGCATCTTCGTGATCTCGGAACGCCAGCCGGGAGCGGCCGGTGGTGCGGGTTCGTGCGACATGCGCGAGCTCCTTCCGGGCGGGCGCGCGGGCGCCCGTCGACGGTGACGGGTGTGGGGGCGGTGCCGTGCGGGGCGTGCGGGCGGCGGATCGCCGCGGGGCGGCGGCCGAGCCGGGATCAGTTGAGGCGGCCGGGGTCCGCCGAGCCGTACCAGTCGACGTCGTCCTCGGCGATGCGGACGACGACGGTCTTGATCCAGGTGAAGTCGTCGAAGGACTCGGTGCCGGCGTCGCGGCCGGTGCCGGACTCCTTGACCCCGCCCCAGGGCAGCGACGGCTCCAGCCGGTGGTGGTCGTTGACCCAGACCATGCCGGCGACGATGCGCTCGGCGACGCGGTGTCCGCGGGCGAGGTCGTCGGTCCACACGCCGGCGCCGAGCCCGAAGCGGTTGTCGTTGGCCATCGCGACGGCCTCGTCCTCGGTGTCGAACGGCACGACGACGGCCACCGGGCCGAAGATCTCCTGCTGGGCGACGCGGTCACCGTTGGCGACGTCGGCGAGCACGGTCGGCTGCAGGTAGAACCCCTCGTCCAGCGGTGCGGGCAGCTCCGGCACGCCGCCACCGGTGACGAGGGTGGCGCCGTCGGCCAGGCCGGCCGCGATCAGCGCCGCGACCTTGTCACGCTGCACCGCGCTGATCAACGGGCCGAGCTGGGTGCGGGGGTCGGCCGGGTCGCCGATCCGGATGGCCGCCGCCCGGGCCGCGAGTGCGGTGACGAAGGCGGGATAGACGCTGCGCTGCACCAGGAACCGGGATCCGGCGACGCAGGACTGGCCGGCGGCGACGAAGGCGGCGAACGCCGCCCCCTCGGCGGCGCTCACCGGGTCCACGTCGTCGAACACCAGGATCGGGGTCTTGCCGCCGAGTTCGGCGGTGACCCGTGCGAAGCGGCTCGCGGTGGCCACGGCGGCGGCGCGACCGGCCTCGGTGCCGCCGGTCAGGGTGATCTTGGCGATGTCGGGATGGCCGGTGAGGGCCTGCCCGGCCTCGCGGCCACCGGTGACGACCTGCACCACACCGGCGGGCAGTCCTGCGGCGTAGAGCATCTCGACCAGGGCGAGGGTGGTCAGCGGGGTCAGCTCCGACGGCTTGACCACCACGGTGTTGCCGGTCGCCAGGGCCGCGGACAGGCTGCGGGCCAGGATCAGCAGCGGGTGGTTGAACGGGGTGATGATGCCGCAGACGCCGAGCGGGCGGCGCCGCTGGTAGGTCAGGTACGGGCCGTCGCTGGGCAGCACCGCGTCGCGCTGGGCGGCGAGCAGTCCGGCGTTGTAGCGGAACCACTCCGGCACCCGGGACAGCTGCGCCCGGGTCTCGGTGATCGGCCGGCCGTTGTTGGCGGTCTCCAGCTCGTACAGGGCGGCCGAACCCGCCTCGACCGCGTCGGCGCAGCGCAGCAGCAGCCGGGCCCGCTCGGTGCGGGTCAGCGCCGGCCACGCACCGGTGGTGAACGCGGCGTGGGCGGCGGCGACGGCACGGTCGACGTCGGCGGCACCCTGCTCGGGCACGGTGCGCAGCACCGCTCCGGTGGCCGGGTTGCGGATCTCGCGCACCGGCGCGACCGGCGCCGGCGGCGTGGCGGTGGGCGGCAGGGCCGGGGCGGCGATGGTGTCCGTCATGGGGCGTCCTCTCGGGCGGGGCAGCCGCAGCGGTGCGGCCACCCACCCTCCGGAGGGACGGCGTGTGCCCTCCGGTGGGCGGGTGCCGGACCGGGCGGCGGGCGGACCGCCGGGCTGACAACGACGACTGTGCCGTGGCTGCGCCCGCCCCACCATGTCCCGGTGACCACTGATCGCGGCGCGGTGTGTGCGGTGGGACATGGGCGGATCTGTCAAGCTGGTGGCATGACCGAGGCGCCGTCCGACGAGCTCCGCCGCTGGCTCAGCGCGGTGGAGACCCTCAGCGCCGCGGTGACCAGCGGCCGGGACCTCACCGACGTCCTCGACCTGGTCGCGGCGACGGCTCGGGACCTGCTCGGCTTCGACTTCTGCGCGGTCCTCATCCCCGACGAGCCGGCCCGGACGCTGGTCATCACCGGCTGGAGCGGGCTGAGCGTGGCCTACGTCGAACGGGTCAACGCCGACCGGCCGGTCCGGCTGGACGCCGCCGACCCGGTGCTCGCCCCGTCGAGCCGCGCTTTCCGGTCCGGCGCCCCGGTGACCATCGACGACATCGCCGACGAACCGGACTTCCCGTGGAGCGGCGTCGCCCGTGAGCAGGGCTACCGCTCGATGGTGTCGGTGCCGCTGCGCTCCGGCCCCGCGGTCGTCGGCACCCTGAACGGCTACTACGTCACCGCGCACCGCTTCTCCGACCAGGAGCTGGAGCGGCTGGCCCTGCTGGCCAACCACGCCGCGATCGCCCTCGCCTCGGCGACGTTGCTGACCCGGTTGAGCCGGCTCAACGCGTCGCTGCGGGACCAACGCGACCTGCTGCACCGGTCGGAGGAGATCCATGAGCAGCTGCTGGTGGTCTCGGTCCGCGGCGGCGGTGTGCCGGGGCTCGCCCGGTCGCTGTCCGGCCTGGTGGAGCGGGCGGTGCTCATCGAGGATGCGCGCGGCGACATCCTCGCGTCGGCGGGCGATCCCGCCGCCCTGCCCGGTGACGCCGACCGGGCCGGGGGCGACGCCGACCGGGCCGGGGGCGACGCCGACGCGCCGCACACCGCCTGGGACGTCCGGCCGGTCGAGCTGGACGGCGAGACCGTGGCCCGGCTGTGGTGGCCGCGGGAGCCACCGCTGTCGGCGCTGGACCGGCGGGCGGTGGACCATGCCGCGGTGGTGGTGTCGCTGGAGCTCGCCCGGCTGCGGACCGGCCAGGAGGCGGAGTACCGGTTGCGCGGTGAACTGCTCGCCGATCTGCTGGCCGGCGTCCCGGTCGACGAGGTGCGGGAGCGGGCGACCCGGCTCGGACACGATCTCGACCGGCCGCACGTCGCCGTGGTCGGGCGGGTCACCGGCACGGCCGGTTCCGGGACGGCGCTGCAGCGGGCGCTGCGGGCGGTGAGCGCGCTGGCCGCCACCGAAAAGCCGCGTCCGCTGGTCGCGGTGCACCGCGGCGATCTCGTCGTGCTCTGGCCGGCGCCGGACGACGAACGACCCGGTGCCCCCGACGGCGGCCCCGCGGCCGCGATCCGCCGCACGATGGCCGCCGCCGCCCCGGGGGCGACCACGACGGTGGCGGTCGCCGGCTCACCGACACCCCGCGACCACACCCGGGCCTACCGGACGGCGCGGGGATCGCTGGACCTCGCGGTCCGGGCCGGGCGGACCGGCACCGTCCTGACGCTGGACGACCTCGGGGTCACCGGGCTGCTGCTGCAGCTGGACGATCCGGCCCAGCTGCTGGCCTTCGCCGACCGCACCCTGGGCCCGGTCCGCCGGCACGACGCCGAGCGCGGCACCCAGTTGCTGCGGACCCTGCGTACCCACCTGGACAGCGGGCTGCACCGGGCCGAGACGGCCCGCCGGGCCCACGTGCACGTCAACACCGTCGCCCAGCGGCTGCACCGCATCGAGACGCTGACCGGTCTCGACCTGACCGCACCCGCCACGCTGGTCGAGATCGGCGCGGCGATGACCCTGCTCGAGGTCGCCGGCGTCGGCGGCTGATCGCGCGGCGGCCGGACCGGCCCTCAGCCGGCCCTCCCGGCCGGCCGCCTCAACCGGCGGCCTCAGCCGGCCGCCTCAACCGGCCCTCTCGGCCGGCCGCCTCAGCCGGCGGCGGCCCGTCGGCGCAGCGGCCCCCGACGCCGGCGGACCGGGGTGCCGCCGGCGGTCCGTGCGTCGCGGGACCGCAGCCACCACAGCAGCGGACCGGCCAGCACCCAGGTGGCCACGACGACGCCCACCGGCATCACCAGCCCGTTGACCGCCGACCGGCCGGCCACCCGGGCCAGCGTCGGGTCGTCGGCGGCGTACTCGACCACGAATTCCTGACCGACCCGCAACCCCCCGGGATAGAGCACGCCGTCCGGCGGGCGCTGCGAGACACCGGTGTCGTCGACGAACTCGATGCCGGTGCTCAGCGCCGACACGGTGAGCACGGTGGCGGTGGTCCGGACGGGCGCCGCGTCGATGACCATGTCGTTGCGCCACATCCCGATCGCCAGCAGCAGCATCATCCCGGTGACGATCCAGGCCAGCACCCCGACGATCAGCGAGGCACGGCGCCACGGCGACCGCCGCGACCAGGTGTTGCGGTGCGGCCGCGGCGGCAGACCGTCCCCGGGACGGTCGGGGGTCAGGGGCCCCGGAGCGCCGGCGACGGACCCGGCCGTCGGGTCGGTGCCGCCGGGGCGCGCCGGATCAGAAGCCGTGATCGTCGTGCGGGTCGGACCACGTGGGGCCGCCCGGGAACCCGGCCGGTCCGCCGAGGTCGTGAGCGGACGGATCGTGGGCGGGGAACGCATCGGCGGAGGGCAGCAGATGCGCTCCCCCGTCGTGCGGGTCGTGGTCGACCATCCCGCCGGAGCCGTCGTCGGAGGCGTCGTCCGCGTCGGAACCGCCGGCCGCATCGTCGCCGTCGGTCCCGTCGCCGGCCGGGTCCCCGGCCGCCGCGGCGCCGTCGTCGGCCGGCCACGTCGCGTCGTCCGCCGGGACCAGACCCGGGTTCACCGGTGCCGTGTCGGGGTCCATCGCGTTGGCCAGCAACCGCATCCACACCGTGTCCGGCAGTTCCGGGACGGCCAGCGCGTCCAGCCCGCCGGTGGTCGATCCGTTCATCTCTGACCCCTCGTCCCTGGTCGCCATGTCCGTTCCTCGCCTACCTTCGCCTCGGGCCGCTTTGCTATCTTCGGCGCACCCACCCGCACCATCTCACGACATCGTGTGTACGCGGACCTCCCGGCCCGGCCGCTCCCGCAGCCGTCCGGTGGTCCGCCGGAAGAGGAAGCGTGCTGCCAGACGTCACCGAGAGCGCCCTGGTGGCCCGCGCCCGGGCGGGCGACGGGCAGGCGTTCGCCGAGCTGGTGGGCCGGCACCGGACCCACATCTGGGCCGTGTGTGTGCGGATCACCCATCACGGGTCCGACGCCGAGGACGCTCTGCAGGAGGCGCTGACCGCCGCCTGGCAGCACCTGGACAAGTTCCGCGGGGACGCGAAGTTCTCCACCTGGCTGCACCGGATCGCCGCCAACGCCGCCCTGTCGGTCGTGCGCCGACGGCGGGACGTCCTCGTGGACGAATTCGAGCTGGAGGACCCCACCACCGACCGGTACCGCGAGTTCGACGAGCGCGACCGGGTGCAGACCGCGCTGCGGCAGGTGCCGCCGGACTTCCGGGCCGCCCTGGTGCTGCGGGAGTACGGCGGTCTGTCCTACGACGAGATCGCCGTCCACCAGGGCATCCCGGTGGCCACGGTCAAGACCCGGCTGAACCGGGCCCGCAAGGCGCTCACCGAGGCACTGGCCGTACCCGGCTGACGCCGGCCGCACGGTCGGAGACGGCCCGTCGGTTTCCGGCGACCCGGCCACCGGTCGGCGGTGCACCCCGGTCCGGCGCGTCACCACGGTCCCCGTCCGGCGGTCGCCGGTTCCTGCCGGCGGGCCAGTAGCAGGTAGGACCGTGCGACGACCCGGGCCGCCTCGGCCTCGGCGGGTGAGGTGGCGAACCCGACCCGGGCCTGCGCCCGGGCACCGGCGTCCCGGGCCGCGGCGACCAGCTGCTGCGGGGCGGTGCCCGGCGGGGCACCGAGCATCTCCGTGTCGGAGCCGGCGTCGACCAGATGCGTGAGTTCGGCGCGCAGCGGCGATCCGGGCGCGGCCCGCATCAGCAGGCCGAGGGCCCGCAGCTGCCGGATGGGATGCAGCTCAGGGCTCTGCCGGGCCGCCTCCACGATGGCCTGCACGATGCCGCGGCCGGGTCCGGTCGCCGCGCGTTCCAACCGGATCAACGCGCGGTCGGCCTTGAGGGCGTGCGCCCTCCGCAGGAACTGACGGTGGATCAGTTCCTCGACGGCGCGGATCCCCGAGACGTCCTCCAGCCAGCCGATGAGTTCGCCCGCGCCTCGACCGGCCCTGGACCGGCCGGCGACCACGCCGTGCGGGCCGAGCAGCGCGAGCAACGCGTCGAAGCCGGCCTGGTCGACCCCGGGGGGCAGGGTGCCCTGACCCGCGAGCTGCAGCAGCACCGGGTCGACGGCGGCCAGCGCGGCGAGGCGGCGGGCGTCGTCCTCGCGGAGCCGTCCGGTGCGCGCGGTCTGGGCGAGCAGACCGGCGACCGGGACGACGGCGCCGAGCTCGGCGGACCGTTCACCGGCCAGCCGGCGGGCCTGCGCTGCGGCGACGGCGAACGGGTCGGTGCCGCCCCACGGGTCGCCGCCCGCCAGGTCGGCGTGTGACAGCAGCCCGGCGACGGTGGTCGCGGACGGCCCGAGCGTGCCGAAGGAGTCCTGCAGGTCGCGGAGGAAGTCGACCTCGTGGCGGCGCTCGGCGTCGCGGAACAGGTACAGCACCGCGTCGGCCTGCGAAGTGGCCCGGACCGAGGCCGCGGCGGGGCCGTCGGCGGGATCCGGTGCGGGCGGCGCGTCCGGGGCGCCGGTGCGGGGGTCGGTGTCCACGCCGCCGAGCAGCGCCCGGCGGGTGCTCTCCTCGTGGCCGGTGTTCGTGGTCGCCAGGCCCGGGGTGTCGATGAGGGTCAGGTGGCGCAGCGTCCCCGACTGCAGGTGCACCTCGAGGTGATCGATCTCCCGGACCGGCATCCCGAGCTCCTCGGGCAGCCGTCCGGTGAACGCCAACGGGATCCGGGCGCCGTCCCGTCGGACGATCTCGGCCCGGTCCGGCGAGCCGTAGCGGTACCAGGTGACCACGCGGGTGCACTCCCCCGCGCGGGTCGGCGCGACCATCCGGCCGACGAGGGCGTTGACCAAGGTGGACTTGCCGGCCTTGACCCGCCCGGCCACGGCCAGCCGCAGCGGCTCGCCGAGTCCGGCGAGGACGTCGTGACCGGTGCGGTGCAGACCGGGGTCCAGATCGGGCCGGGTGCTGCGGAGGATCTCGTGGCAGACCCGGCGGACCGCGTCGAGCAGCGGTGCGGGGGTGGTGGGGACGGTCACGCCGCTCTCCTCTCCGGGGTCGGGTCGATGGGGCTCATGGGTGCTGTAGAGGTGGTCGTCGCCGGGACTGGTGGCTACGGCGCTCAGACGGCGCCGCGCAGGTCGATGCTCTCGGGCGACTGGAACAGTGCGCCCGCCATCCAGGCCTGCTCGGACTGGGCGCCGACACCGTCGGGGTCGTTGAAGTAGACCAGCATCGAGTACGGCACCGACTTGTACGCGACGGCCCGCTCGGTGACCGGGCTGGTGGTGCCGTCGTCGTTGGGGACGTCGACGCGCTGGGTCCACTCCAGGGCCGACCCGGTGTCGCCGTCGCCCTCGAGCCGGAAGTCGACCGGCTCCCCGCCGTTGGTGGTGAACTGGCCCTTCGCGGTGTCCGCCGCGTCCCACCGGGACAGGAAGATCGTCGTCTGGGCCAGTTCCTCGACGTGGCACTCGTAGACCTCCAGCTCGCCGACGTACTTCTCCTTCTCGTACGGAGTGCAGCTGCGGGTCCAGCCGTCGGCGGCCGGGAAGATCCACTCCAGAGCCGCCTGCCCCTCCAGCGCGGGGCACAGGTCGGCGCTCGGGGCGGTGCTGGCGTCCCAGCAGTTGACCGGCTTGTCGGTCGGGCAGGTGTCGTCGGCGGGGACGGTGGTGCCGTTCGGGCAGCGCTGCACCGGCCCGGCGGACGTGGTGGTCGAGACCACCGGGGAACCGGTGGTGCCCGCCGCGGTGTTGCTGACCGTGGTCACGTCCGCGGTGGTCCCACCGACGGTGGTCGTGCCGGTCGACAGCACGCGGGGATCGTCGCCGCCGCGTCGGGTCACCAGGACCACGACGACGGCCAGGACCGCCACCAGCGCCGCCGCGATCGCCGGGACCAGCCAGCGTGGCCGCCGGGATCCGGCCGCGTCCGGAGCGGCCGACGGCACCGACTGCGGTACCGGTGCGGTCGGCCCCGGTGCGGTCGGTCCCGGTGGAGTCGGTCCCGCCGTGGGTGGGGGCGGACCGGCGACCGGCCGCACCGGGGCGGCGAACGGCCCGGTGGCGGCGCCGGTCACCGCGGGGGGCGGCGGTCCGGGCTGCGGGGAGCGGGCGGCGACCGGGGCCAGCAGGGCCCCCTGGGCGACCACCAGCTTGGGATCGTCGAAGGTGGCGGGCGGGCGGCCGAGCAGCTCGGTGAGCTTGCGGTGCACCGACCGCAGGTGCGACGACCCGCCGGTCAGGTACAGCGCGTGCAGATCGGCCGGGGTCTGTCCGGACGCCACCAGCGTGCGCCGGGTCAACGCGACGGCCTCGTCGATGTCGGCCTCCACCAGCCGGTCGAACTCGGCGCTGGTGATGGTCACGACCGCCTGCCGGGTGCCGACCGCCACCGGGATCCGGGCGCTCTCGTACTCGCTGAGCTCGTGCTTGGCGTGCCGGACCTGCTCCTTGAGGGTGATCAGGGCGCCCAGGTTCTCGGGTGCGGCGAGGGCGTCGGCCATCTCGCCGTTCCCACCGGCGCGCAACTGCTCCAGCGTCCAGGTCAGCAACCGGACGTCGAGCAGCTCACCGCCCAGCGGGTCCACGCCGTCGGCGGCCAGCACGGTGAAGTCCCCCAGCCGCCCGGGCTCGGCCCGCAGCACCGCGACGTCGCAGGTCCCACCGCCGAAGTCGAAGACGGCGACGCACCGCCCGGGCGGGACCGGCTGGGTCGCGGCGTACCAGGTGGCGGCGGCGACCGGCTCGGTGACGAGCACGACGGTGGCCGGGTCGAAGCCGGCCTCCGCGGCCGCGCGCACCAGCAGGCCACGGCGGCCCTGGGCCCACTGCTGCGGGCAGGTCAGCACCAGCTGCCGGGGCGGCGCACCACCGGCCATCCAGCGCGCCTTCTGCGCGACGTGGGCCAGGACGGCCGCGATCAGCCGGGTGACCGGCCACTCGTGCGGACCGAGGAGGATCTCGCCCTCGCCGATCCGCCGCTTGGGGGTCGGTTCGAAGCGCTGCGGGTCCAGCCGGGCGGCCCGGACCGCGGCGCCGCCGACGGTGATCCCGGTGTCCAGTGCGAGCACCGCGGACGGCACCTGCTCGGCCTGGTCGGACAACCGGACGGGCTGCACCGGCCCGGAGCCCAGGCGGTAGGCGGCAGCGGTGTTCGACGTGCCGAAGTCGACGGCGAGCGTCCACGGTGGGTGCGGCGCGGTCACGGCGTCGTCCCCGGCATCCAGACCACGACCTCGGCGGGCCGCAGGATCCCGGCGGCCGACATCCAGCCGGCCCGCACCTCACGCGCGACGCGGCGGTCGAGGTCCGGCCGCGGAGCGGCCTCGGTGGCCACCGCGAGGTGGAAGGCCGGGTCGAACACGTCGCCCTCGGCGACGGCGACCCGGTCGACACCCGCCGCGCGCAGGGTGCGTTCCAGCTGGACCTGCACCGCCACTCCCCCCTCACTGCCGTCGGGTCCGGACGCCATGGCCAGGTCGTGGGCCGCGATGAGCCCGGCGACCAGCTCGTCCACGGACGCCGAGGGAGCGGGCAGCGCGGGGCCGCCCATGGGGCCGCTCACGCCGACCACGCCGGGCCCAGCGGGCCGCGTCCGGTCGGGATCACCGTTCGGGGTTCGGTCGTCATGGTCGTTCTCCTGCCGCGCGCGTACCGGGAGGGCCGGTCGTCGGGTCATGGGATGCCGCAGCCGCCCCGGATGTTCCCGCACCCGCCGGAATCTGCCGGGGTGGCCTGGTCAGCACCGCCGCCAGCGCCCGGTCCACCTCCTGGCGCTGCGCCTCGACGACGGCCAGGTGCCGGTCGACGGCGGCCGTCCGCTGCTCGCGTTCCCGGCGGTCCGCGGTCGCGGCGGCCTCGGCCTCCCTCAGCGACGAGCGCACCGCCGCCGTGGCGGCGGCCAGGAACTCCCGGAACCCGACGACGATCTCGGGACGGAAGTCGCGGATCACGTTGTCGGTGGTGGTGACCACCTCGGCCTGCACCGCCTGCACGGATTCGGCCAACCAGGTCTGCAGCTGGGTCCGGCCCCCCTTGACCACCCGGTAGGTGACGTTGACGGCCAGCCAGCCGCCGGCCAGCGGCAGGATGAGGGGGCTGAGCAGGGACGCCCCGGCCGCCGCGCCGAACATGCCCTTGGCCATGCTGACCCCGAAGAACGCGGTGGTGACCAGCGAGGGATCGAGTCGGCTGACGCCGCTGGGACGCAGCGGCCGCGGTGCGGGCTGCAGGCGCCCGAGCTCCGGTGAGACCGCCCGGAACACCGTGTCGGCGGCGGCGACGTCGGCGAAGAGCTGGTGGACCATGGCGTACAGCGCCCGGTAGAAGGCCGCGGCGACCCGGCCGGCGGCCGCCTCGAGCTCGGCCGAGATCTCCGCCATCAGCTGGCGCCGACCACCGGCCAGCATGGCCCGGCGGTCCGTGGCGATGAGCGCGGTCCAGCGGTCGCGGACGGCGCCGAACTCGCGCTGGGCCATCGCGATGGCCTGCGCGCGCACGGTGCCCATGTCGCGGTCGAGGTCGAGGTTCCACCGGCTCTGCTGGTCGGCCAGGTGTTCCAGGCGGGCCCTCTCCGCCCGCAGGTCGCCGAGCAGCTCCGCGGAGCCGGCGGCGGCCCGGCGCCGGAGCTCCAGCTGGGCGGTCACCTGGTCCAGTCCGGTACGGACCGTCCGCAGCGCGTTCGCCGCCGCGGTCCGGTCGGCGTCACCGGCCCGGGCGGACAGCAGTGCACCGAGCTCCGGGATACCGGACGCGGCGAGCAGCGCCTCCGCGGTCGCCGGCTCCCCGACCCTGGCCGCGGTCGCGGCCAACGTGCTGGAGACCACCACGATGTCCACCTCCGCGAACCGCGGGGCGTGCGCGCGCAGCAGCCGGCGGTTCTCCGCGGCGACCTCCCGCCACCCGGCCGGGTACAGGTCCTTCTTCGTCATGACCAGGACCACACCGTCGACGTGGGCCGACAGCCCCGCCAGGTAGCCCAGCTCACCGGCGGTCAACGGCTGGCCGCAGTCGCTGACGAACACCAGCAGCGACGCCCAGTCCGCGGAGTCGCGGGCGATGTCGGCGTGCGCGCCGCGCAGCCCACCGAGCCCCGGGGTGTCGACCAGCTCGAGTCCCGGTGCCCACCGGGCGTCGACGCCGACCTCCACCCCGCGGACCAGTGGTTCGTCGCCGCGCGGCTCGGTGTGGGTGCCGCCGACCGCGGCCCACGCCGCGATCTCCGCGGTCGGGATCGTCTCGGACCCACCGGCCAGGACCACCCGGGCGGTGCCGGCCGGGAGCTCCTCCTGCGGCGGGGTGAACCGCAGGAAGCAGTCGGTCGCGACGTCCACGCCCACCGGGGACAGGCCCGGCGTGCCGAGGAGTGCGTTCACCAGTGAACTCTTGCCGCGCTTGACCTCACCGACCACGACGACCACGGGGGCGGCCTGCCGGCCGGGTTGCAGCCGCTGCAACGCGAACCGGGCGAGATCGGGGAGGCCGCGCTCCTTGAGCAGCTTCGTCGCCCCGAACAGCGCGGTCCGGGTGGGCTGGTCCAGCCGGATGCCGGTCACGGCCGGGCGTCCGGGACGGCCGGCGGGCGGGAGCAGACGGAGACGCCGAGCGGGCTCCGCCGGTGTGCGTCCATCGCGGTCATCCTAGTTCGGGCCGGTCCGGCGGGGCCGGTGGCGGTGCTGGTGCGTGGGGGTGACCGGCCGGGCCGGGCGGGTGTCGCAGCGGGTTCCGGACACCCCGGAGGTGTCGATCGTCGCACCGGGGCCACCCGTCCGGCGCACTACGCTGGGGCATCGTGTCCGCCTCACCGCTGTCTCCGCCGTCGGCCCCCCGCCGGGTCGCGCCGGACCGTCCGGTGGTGGCGAGCCGCTTCCTGGACACCCTGCCGTCCGATCCGCTCGCGGCGCTGCCGGAGCCGACCGGGACCATGTCGTTCGTGTCCGGCGGTGACGGTCTGGTCGGCTGGGGCGAGTACGCCCGGATCGGCGTCAGCGGCCCGGACGCCGCCGACCGCATCGCGCAGTGGTGGGCCGGCCTGTGTGACGGCTTCGAGGTCGACGACGCGGTGGGCCTGTCCGGTTCCGGGCCGGTGGTGTTCGTGTCGTTGGCCTTCTCCCCCGGTGACGAGTCGGTCGCCGTGGTGCCGCGCACCGTCGTGGGCAGCCGCGACGGCCGCCGCTTCTGCACCACCGTCGGCGGCACCGAGGCGCTGCTGACCCCGTCGACCCCGGTGCGGGCGCCGGGCCGGATCAGCTACCACGACGGCAGCCAGCCGGTCACCGAGTTCGTCGCCGCGGTGGGCGCCGCGGTCGGGCGGATCCGTGCCGGCGGGCTGCGCAAGGTGGTGCTCGCGCACGACCTGATCGCCTGCACCGAGTTCCCGCTGGACGAGCGGCACCTGCTGACCCGGCTGGCCGCGGCCTACCCGACGTGCTGGACGTTCGCCGTGGACGGGCTGATCGGGGCGTCGCCGGAGATGCTGCTCCGCCGCCACGGGCGCAAGGTCAGCTCGCGGGTGCTGGCCGGCACCGCGTGGCCCGAGCACGCCGGCGAGCACACCGCCGGCACCGTCGCCACCCACCTGCTCGGCTCCGGGAAGGACCTCGCCGAGCACTCCTACGCCGTCGATTCGGTGGCCGAGGTGTTGCGGCAGGTGGCGCCGGACGTGCGGGTGCCGCGCGCTCCGCGGGCGTTGCCGCTGGCCAACCTGACCCACCTCGTCACCGACATCACCGCACGGCTGCCGTCGGAGCGGCGGCGCACCCCCGCGTCCCCGTCGAGCGCGCTGGCCCTCGCCGCCCGCCTGCACCCGACGGCCGCGGTCGGCGGCACCCCCCGCAGCGCCGCCCTGGAGCTCATCCACACGCTGGAACCCGGCAGCCGGGGCCGCTACGCCGCCCCCGTGGGCTGGCTCGACGCCCACGGTGACGGCGAGTTCGCGATCGCCCTGCGGTGCGCGCAGATCCAGGGCGACCAGGTCCGGCTGATCGCCGGCTGCGGCATCGTGGCCGACTCCGATCCGCAGACCGAGGCCCGCGAGGCGCAGGTCAAGATGATCCCCGTCCGGGACGCCCTGGAGGGCTGACCCCCGTGGGCGCCCCGGCCGCGACCGGCGGTCAGGCGCCGACGACGTCCCCGGTGAGCGGGACGTCCAGCAGCTCGGTGAGACCCGGGATGGCCTCGTCGAGGTCGGCACGGGTCATGGTCCGCTCCTTCTCGAACTCACCGTCGGCGTCGGCGTCCTGCGCGAGGGTGTAGGTGCCGTCGCCGTTGTCCCAGATCGCGATGTTCGGCGTGGCGTCACCGTCGGTGTCGACGAGCACCACGTCGGGGTCCGCGTCGGCGTCCAGATCGATGACCTGCTGCCAGGTCCCGTCCGGGTAGCTCCACTGCAGCAGGTCCGCGTCGCCGTCGTCGTCGGTGTCGTAGGCCACCGGCCCGGTCGCGTCGCCGCCGTCCAGCGGGTTGTCGACCGGCTCGGCGGGGGCGTCCGGGGTGGGCTCCGCGCCCGGCCCGGACGGCGCCATGGTGCCGTCCACCCGGGTGTCGAGCAGCTCGGGGACGCCGGGCAGCGCCGCGTCCAGCTCGGCGCGGGTGAGGGTGGTGGTCTCCTCGTCCCAGGCCCCGTCGTCGTTCGAGTCGGCGTACACCGTGTACGTCCCGTCGCCGTTGTCGACGATGCCGACGTTGCCCACGTCGTCGGCGTCGGTGTCGAGAACGAGGACGTCGGCGTTGCCGTCGCCGTCCAGGTCGCGCAGTTCCTGCCAGGTGCCGTCACCGAACGACCACGCGACGGTGTCGACGACGCCGTTCCCGTCGGTGTCGAGCGGAACGGCCGTGTCGCCGTTCTGGGCGACCGGTTCGGCCGGTTCGGTGGGTTCGGTCGGTTCGGTCGGCCCGGTGGGCTGTCCGGCGCCGAGGTCGAGGTCGAGCAGGTCGGTCACCCCGGGCAGGGCGGCGTCCAGATCGGCGCGCCCGACCGTGGTCTCGTCCTCGAAGACGCTGTCACCGTCGGCATCGCGCAGCACCGTGTACGTGCCGTCGCCGTTCTCCATGATCTGCACGTCGGCGAGGCCGTCGCCGTCGGTGTCGATCAGCAGCACGTCGGCCTGGGCGTCACCGTCGAGATCCACCACGGTCTGCCAGGTGCCGTCCCCGAACTGCCACTCCACGGCGTCGACGACCCCGTCGCCGTCCACGTCGTGCTCGACGACGAGGTCGTCACCGGCGGGTGCGTCGACCGGGTCGCCGGACCCGCCGAGAGCGGTGTCGAACAGCTCGGTGACACCGGGCAGGGCGGCGTCGAGCTCGGCGCGGGTGAACGTCCCCTCGGCCTCGTACACGCCGTCGCCGTCGGCGTCCTGGGCCGCGGTGTAGGTGCCGTCGCCGTTGTCGTGGATCTGCACGTCCGCGGCACCGTCACCGTCGGTGTCGATCAGCAGCACGTCGGCGGCGCCGTCGGCGTCGAGGTCCACCAGCTGCTGCCAGGTGCCGTCGCCGAACACCCACTCGACGACGTCGTCGCGGCCGTCGCCGTCGGTGTCGTAGCTCCACGGCTCCGCGCCACCACCGGTGGTGCTCGACCCGCCGTCATGGGTGCCGTCGGTGGGGTCGGAGGCGACCGTGGTGTCGCTGCCGCAGGTGTCGTACTCGGTCATCGCGCGTCCTCGGGAATCGGGGTGCCGTCGGCACCGGGGCGGTGAACGACCGGGGCGGCGACTCGCGCCGTCCGGGTCCTCTCACACGTCAGAGGCGCCGGGACGGCCGAATGTTCCCGTCGGGGCGTGGTCAGCGCAGCGCGGTGGTCACGGCGGCCTTCACGGTCGCCAGCAGGTCCCGCAGCGCGTGCCGGTCGGTGCGCACCTCGACCACCCGGATCCCGGCGGGCGCGGCCAACGCGGCGGTCAGCTCCGCGCGGGTGCCGACCAGGGTGTGCCGGTGACCGGCCCCCCGGACCAGGGCGGCGAGGTCGGCGCCGTGGGGGGTGCCGAAGACCCGCTCGAAGGCGTCGCCGTGCTGCGGCAGCCCGGACTCGAGGATGCCGAAGATGCCGCCCCCGTCGTTGTTGGACACCACGATGGTCAGGTCGGGTCGCGGCTCGTGCGGGCCGACGACCAGGCCCGTCAGATCGTGCAGGAAGGTCAGGTCCCCCAGGTAGGCGACCGTCGGGCCGGGGTGCGCCAGGGCCGCACCGATGGCCGTGCTGACCGTGCCGTCGATACCGGCGGCGCCGCGGTTGGCCAGCAGCCGCACGCCGTCGCGGGGGGCGGGGGCCACGCTCAGGTCACGCACCGGCTGTGAGGAACCGACGACGAGCAGGGTGCCGTCGGCGAGGTCCCCGACCAGCGACCGGGCCAGGGCGGGCGAGGCGGCCAGCGGCTGCGCGTCGACCACCGCGGACACCGCCGCGGCCGCCGCGGTGTCCGCGTCCCGCCACAGCGCCGACCAGTCGTGCGGCTCGGCGTCCGGACCGGCGTCCAGGATCGGCGCCACCCGGCGGACGTTGCCGTTGGCGCCGCGCCAGCCCGTCGCCGGGCCGACCACGTCGACGTGCACTGCCGGATCGGACAGCAGCGCGCTGACCGGGCGGCTCAGCGTGGGCCGGCCGAGCACGATGACCCGGTCGGGGCGGTTGACCTTGCCGAACTCGGGCTGGCCCAGCAGGTGCCCGCCGGCGGCGAGGACGCCGGCGCCGGCGGCGCCACCGGCCTCGGAGACCACCAGATGCCCGGCGGCGGCGAGTCCGGCGGCGGCGGGATGCACCAGGTCGGCCACGACGAGCACCCGTTCGCCGGGGGCGGGCGCCGGGATCGCCGGCCCGGCGGGGGTGCCCGCGTCGACCGTCGTCCACGGTCCGCCACGGCCGTCGAGCGGTTCGGGCCAGCTGCCGTCGGTGGCCGCGGTCCCGGAGTCGGGCAGCAGCGGCTCGGCCAGGCACAGGTTCAGCTGCACCGGCCCGGGACGCACACCGGTCGCCGCGCCGAGCGCCCGGCAGACCATCGAACGCCAGCGCGCGTTCTGGCCGGCGACCGCGGTGGACGTCTCGAACTCGTGGAAGAAGCGCAGCGAGCCACCGAACAGCCGGACCTGGTCGATGGTCTGGTTCTCGCCGACATCACGCAGCCACGGCGGCCGGTCGGCGCTGAGGACCACGATCGGGACCCCGCTGAGGTCGGCCTCCACGACGGCCGGGTGCAGGTTGGCCACCGCGGTGCCCGACGTGGTGACGACCGGTACCGGGCGACCCGACGACCGGGCCAGGCCCAGCGCCAGGAACCCCGCGGTGCGCTCGTCGATGCGGACGTGCAGCCGCAGCCGGCCGTCCCGGTCGGCCCGGTGCAGAGCCATGGACAGGGGTGCGTTGCGCGAGCCGGGGCACAGCACGGCGTCCGTGACGCCGCCCGCGACGAGCTCGTCCACGACCACCTCGGCGATGGCCGTCGAAGGGTTCACCCCGTCATTCTGCGCCCGGCCGGTCGACGTCCGGGAACGGTCAGCGGGCCGGCGGCGACAGCCGCGCCGTCCAACGCTGCTCGACCCGGCCGAACCGCCAGTACCCCACGGCCAGCACCCAGGTCGCCACGAACAGTCCGACCAGCAGGTATCCCACGTTCTCGAGGTCGAGGCCGGCGATCGCGGTGGTCACCGGATCGGTGAGGCCGGCCTTGTCGTGCAGGATCGAGATCACCTCGATGCCACCGATCAGCAGGGCGGCGGCGACGGAGAGCCCGGTGGTGGCGAGGTTGTAGTAGATCGTGCGGACCGGCCGGATGAACGCCCACTGGTAGGCGGCCTGCATGAAGGCGCCGTCGAGGGTGTCGAACAGGCTCATCCCGGCGGCGAACAGCAGCGGCAGCACCAGGACGGCGTACCAGGGCAGCCCGGTCGCGGCGCCCGTGCCGGCCAGCACCAGCAGACTGATCTCGGTGGCGGTGTCGAAGCCCAGCCCGAACAGCAGACCGACGGGGTACATCTGGCCGGGGCGGCTGACCGAGCGCAGCAGCGGGGCCAGCAGCCGGGTGAAGAGACCGCGGGACTCCAGCGCCCGCTCCAGCCCGGCCTCGTCCATCCGGCCCGTCCGGGCGTGCCGCCACACTCGCCAGATGGCGACGAACGCGATCAGGTTGACCACCCCGAGCAACAGCAGGAACAGCCCGGACACCGAGGTCCCGATCAGACCCAGGGTGTCGTGCGCCGTGGAGTTCTCGTCGACCAGGGTGCCCACGACCCCGGCTCCGGCGGCGACCAGGACGGCCATCACGAAGACGACGCTGGAGTGCCCGAGGGAGAAGAACAGCCCCACCGAGACGGGGCGTCGACCGTCGGTGACGAGCTTGCGGGTGGTGTTGTCGATCGCGGCGATGTGATCGGCGTCGAAGGCGTGCCGGACCCCCAGCAGGTAGGCGGTGACGGCCAGTCCGACGCCGAACACGGCACCGCCGATCTCGTGGCGGCCCGGCAGCACGACGGCCACGAGGACCACGATCGGCACCACGTGCAGCAGCGCGACGACCAGCATCGCGCCCCGGAAGCGGCGGCGGGAGTCGGCGTCGAAGAGGGCCCGGCGGGCGGGCGGGTCGGTCGCGGTCACCGGGCTCCTCGAAAAGGTCGGTCCGGGTCCGCCCCGGCACCGGGGAAGCGTAGAACACCGGCCCAGACGCTCCGATGACCCGGTGTCGTCGGTGAGGCGAGGGTCGGTGACGCGAGGTGGCGTGGACGCCGGGGCCACGTCCGTGCCGCTGTGGACGGACCTGCGGGGTGGACGTTCGGGGTGGATGTGCGAGGCGTACGCGCCCGGTGACCGGGACGCAGGACCGCACGCGTGGCGCCGGACCGGCGCGTGGCGCAGCACGCCTGACCGGACGCCGCGCTCAGACCGGTCCGCGGGGCCGCCGGACCGGCGCGTGGCGCAGCACGCGGGTGCACCCGACCGGATGGGAGGATCGGGCGGTGGTCACCCCGCACGCTCCCGACGTCCACCTGACGCTGGCCCGCGCCGCGGTGGCGGCCGCGCCCGTCGACGACTGGGCGACCGTGTTCGCCGCCCTCGGCGACCCGAACCGGCTGCGCATCCTGCTGGCGGTCCATCACGCGCCGGGCATCAACGTCTCCGCGCTGGCCGCTGCCACCGGGATGACCGACAACGCGGCGTCCCACGCACTGAGCGCCCTGCGGCTGCGCGGCCTCGTACAGGTGCGGCGCAGCGGCCGGGAGCGGCAGTGGGAGCTCTGCGACGACGCCGTCCACGATCTGCTGCACCGCGTCGGTGCAACCCACTCCCCGCTGCACCCGGAGCACTGAGCCGCCGCCGGTCGAGCACGGTCCGCCCGACGGTTACTGCGCCGTCTGCCGATCCGGGCAGGAAACGTCCGCCGATCCGGGCAAAAAACGTCCGCCGGGCCCGGGCCCGGCCGGGCTCAGAGCAGCGCCGCCACCCGGGCGAGCCGTTCCCGCCACCAGCGTTCCCGGTCGGCGGTGGCGCGCACCCCGGCGAGCAGGTCCGGCTCGGGGGCGGACCCCGGCACCGGCAGGTGACCGTCCCGGACGACGAACCCGGCGGAGCCGACGTCTGCGGCCAGCAGACTGCCGGTACCCAGCCCGCAGGCCAGGTCCAGCACCGGCAGCGCGCCGGCCAGCGCCAGCCCGGCGGCCAGCCCCACCGACGAGTCGATCGCCGACGACACCACGACCCGCAGTCCGGTCACCGTCGCCACCTGCAGCGCGCGACGCACCCCGCCGAGCGGCGCGACCTTGATCACCGCGACGTCGGCCGCACCCGCCAGCGCCACCTTCTCCGGGTCCCCGGCCAGCCGTATCGACTCGTCGGCGGCGATCGGCACGCCGACCGCCCGCCGCACCGCGACCAGCTCGCCGACGGTGGCGCACGGTTGCTCCACGTACTCCAGCCCGCCGGCGGCCGCGTCCAGCGCCGGGATCGCGGCCAGCGCCTCGGCCACCGACCAGGCACCGTTGGCGTCCACCCGGATCGCCCCGCCGGGGCCGAGCGCGTCGCGCACCGCCGCCACCCGCGCCGCGTCGGCCGCCAGCACCTCGGCGAACACCCCGCGGTCGGCGACCTTGACCTTCGCGGTGCGGCAGCCGGACGCCGCCACCAGCCGGTGCGCGGTCGCCGGGTCCACGACCGGGACCGTCGTGTTGACCGGCACCCGGTCACGCAGCGGTGCCGGCCAACCCGTACCGGCGGCCTCCAGCGCGGACGCGAGCCACGGCACGCACCGGGCGTCGGCGTAGTCGTCGAACGGAGCGAACTCGCCCCACCCGGCCGGGCCGTGCAGCAGCACGCCCTCGCGGACGGTGACGCCGCGGAAGCGCATCCGCATCGGCAGCGCGAAGACCTGTGCGGTGGCCAGGATGTCCGCGCGCTCCGAGTGCTCCATGCCGCCCATCCTGCCGCCCCGGCCGGCCCGTGCCGCTGCGTAGGCTCCCCGCATGACGAACGGCAGTGTCAGCGAGACCTTCGATCCGACCGTGTGGCGGGAGGTGCAGGGTTTCGACCTCACCGACGTCACCTACCACCGGCACGTCGGCCCCGGACCGGACGGCGGCGTCGTGGACCTGCCGACGGTCCGGATCGCCTTCGACCGCCCCGAGGTCCGCAACGCGTTCCGCCCGCACACCGTGGACGAGCTGTACCGGACGCTCGACCACGCCCGGATGACCAGCGACGTCGGATGCGTCCTGCTCACCGGCAACGGGCCGTCCCCGAAGGACGGCGGGTGGGCGTTCTGCTCCGGCGGCGACCAACGGATCCGCGGTCGCAGCGGATACCAGTACGCGACGGGCAGCACCGCGGAGACCGTCGATCCCGCCCGCGCCGGCCGGCTGCACATCCTCGAGGTGCAGCGGCTGATCCGGTTCATGCCCAAGATCGTCATCGCCGTGGTGCCGGGCTGGGCCGCCGGCGGCGGGCACTCGCTGCACGTCGTCGCCGACCTCACGCTGGCGTCGGCCGAGCACGCCCGGTTCAAGCAGACCGACGCCGATGTCGGCTCCTTCGACGGCGGCTACGGATCGGCGTACCTGGCCAGGATGGTCGGCCAGAAGTTCGCCCGGGAGATCTTCTTTCTGGGCCGGGAGTACACCGCGGCCCAGATGCACGCGATGGGGGCGGTGAACGAGGTGGTGCCGCACGCCGAGCTGGAGCGCACCGCGCTGCAGTGGGCGGCCGAGATCAACGGCAAGTCCCCCACCGCCCAGCGGATGCTCAAGTACGCGTTCAACCTCACCGACGACGGCATGGTCGGCCAGCAGTTGTTCGCCGGCGAGGCGACCCGGCTGGCCTACGGCACCGACGAGGCCGTCGAGGGCCGTGACGCCTTCCTGGAGAAGCGCTCCCCCGACTTCAGGGGCTTCCCGTGGGCCTACTGAGGCCCGCACACCGATGATCGACACGGTCGTCGTCCCGACCGGGGCGGCGGTGCTGGCCCTGCTGCCCCGGCTGGCCGCCGCCCTCGACGGTGCCGGCCCGGCGCTGCGGCCGGTGACGGCGGACACCGCCCTGCCGCCGGCCGACGAGGTCCCCGGGCTCGCGCTCGTCGTCGCCACCTCCGGCTCGACCGGTGACCCCAAGCAGGTGCTGCTCACCGCGGACGCCCTGCGGCATTCGGCCACCGCGGGCCAACGACGACTCTCGCCCGGCGACCCCGGTCAGTGGCTGCTCACCCTGCCGGTGCACCACATCGCCGGCCTCAACGTGCTGCTGCGCGCCGTCGTCGCCGGCCGGGAACCGGTCGTGATGGACACCGCGGCGCCCTTCACGGCCGCGGCCTTCGCGGACGCCACCGACCGACTGGACGGTCCCGCGTTCGTGTCCCTGGTGCCGACCCAGTTGCACCGGCTGCTCGGCGACCCGGCCGGGACGGCGGCGCTGCGCCGATTCACCGCGGTGCTCGTCGGTGGCGCCGCCACCGCCCCGGCGCTGCTCGACCGGGCCCGCGCGGCCGGGGTCGCCGTGGTGACGAGCTACGGGATGAGCGAGACGTGCGGCGGCTGCGTCTACGACGGCCGACCGCTGGACGGGGTGTCGGTGAGCCTCGGCCCCGGCGGTCGCATCGTGCTGACCGGGCCCGTCGTCGGCGTCGGGTACGCCGGCCGGCCACCGTTCCCGTCCGGCCGCTTCGTCACCGGTGACCTCGGGACGATCGCCGACGGCCGGCTGACGGTGCTCGGCCGAGCCGACGACGTCCTCATCTCCGGTGGCGTCAACGTCGCGCCCCAGGCGGTGGAGGCCGCGCTGGCCGGAGCGCCCGGCGTCGGTCAGATCGCCGTCACCGGCGTCCCCGACCCGGAATGGGGCACCCGGATCGTCGCGGTGGTGGTCCCGGCCGAACCGGGCCCCCTGCTGGCCGACCTGCGCGCCCGGGCCACCGCGGTGGTCGGTGCGGCCGCCGCCCCGAAGGACCTGCTGCTCGTCGACGTGCTGCCGCTGCTGCCGGTGGGCAAGGTGGACCGCGTCGCGCTGGCCCGGCTCGCCCGGGCCGCCGTGGGATGACCGGCCCGGACCTCCCCGCGCTGCCGGAGTCGATGCTCGACGAGCCGCCCGACGCGCTGCTCGGCTGGGCCTCCCCGGTGCTGGCCGACGCCGGTTTCCGGCCGTCCGGCGAGCCGCTGGTGCGGCGGCGGGAGTGGTCGACCGTGGTCCGGTGGGACACCGACCGCGGCCCGGTGTGGGTGAAGGGCAACGCCCGCCCGTTCGGCGTCGAGGCGGCCCTGCTCGGGCTGCTCGCCCGGCACGCCCGCGACCACGTCGTGCCACCGATCGCGCTGGACCCGGTCCGCTGCCGGATGGTCCTGCCTGACGGGGGCAGGACCCTCCGGGAGTCCGGTGCGGCCACCGAGGCCGCGTGGACCGGACTGCTGACCGGGTACGCCGACCTGCAGGCGGCCATGGCGCGCCACCCGGCCGCGCTGCGGGCGGCGGGGCTGCCCGACCTGACGCCGTCGGCGCTGCCGGCGTGGTACCGCCTGGTGCTGGACCGCATCCACGCCGAGCCTGCGCTGGAGGCCCTGCTGGACGACGGTGCCCTGGAGGGTCTGGAGGAGCTGGTGCCGGCGACCGCGGCGCTGGCCGCCGAGCTCCCCGCCGACGGGCTCCCGGTGACGGTGGAGCACAACGACCTGCACCCCGGCAACGTCTTCGCCGGCGGGGGTGGCCGGGGGATGCGCCTCTTCGACTGGGGGGACGCGGTGCTCGCCCACCCGTTGCACGTGCTCGGCCGCACGGTGGCCACCGCCGTCGCCGAGCTGCCCGGTGACGATCCTCGGGCCGCGGCGGCGGTCGCCCGACGCCTGCGGGAGGCCCTGCTGCGGACCTGGTGCGCAGGCGGTCCGGTACCGGCCGAGCTGCACCGGTCGGCGACGATCGCCGCCGCGTTGTCGCAGATCACGACGACCGCGAGCCGGCTGCGGATGCCGCTGACCGCGACCCGGGAGCGCCGGCGCGCCTTCGTCGAGCTGCTCACCGGGTACGCCGGCGCGGTCCCCGCTCTCCTGCGCGGGTGACCCGGGTCGGACTCGTCACAGCCACCGCGGGGCGTCTGTTCGGTGTCCGCTCTGCCCGGATCGGCCCACGTAGGGTGCCAGGGTGGCCACGCTGAACGACTGGATCTCCGCGGCCCGTCCGCGCACCCTGCCGGCGGCGGTCGCGCCGGTGCTCGTCGGCACCGGGGCCGCCGAGGAGCTGGGCTCGTTCAGGCCCGGCCACGCACTGCTCTGCCTGGTCGTCTCCCTCGCCCTGCAGGTGGCGGTCAACTTCGCCAACGACTACTCCGACGGCATCCGCGGCACCGACGCGGTCCGGGTCGGGCCGGTCCGGCTGACGGCCAGCGGCGGGGCCAGCCCCACCTTGGTCAAGTACGCGGCCTTCGCGGCGTTCGCCGTGGCCGGGGTGGCCGGTGTGGCGCTGGCCGCGCTGGTCAGCTGGTGGCTGCTGCCGGTCGGGGCCGTCTGCATCCTCGCCGCCTGGTTCTACACCGGCGGACCGCGCCCGTACGGCTACGCCGGGTACGGCGAGGTGTTCGTCTTCACCTTCTTCGGGCTGGTGGCCGTCCTGGGCACCACCTTCGTCCAGGCCCGGGCGATCTCGATTCCCGCGGTGGCCGCGGCCATCGGCATCGGGCTGCTGGCGTGCGCGCTGCTGGTGGCCAACAATCTGCGCGACGTCCAGACCGACGCCACCGTCGGCAAGCGCACCCTGGCGGTCATCCTCGGCGCCCCGATGACCCGCCGGTTGTTCGCCGCGATGGTCGGACTGGCGTTCCTGGCGGTCCTCGTCGTCGGGTTGAGCCACCCCTGGTGCCTGCTCGGGCTGCTCGCCGCCCCGCTCGCCGTGGATCCGGTGCGGCGCGTGCTCACGGGGGCTTCCGGCCGGGATCTCATCGCGGTCCTGGGGGCCACCGGCCGACTCGAACTGGCCTACGCGGTCGCGCTCACCGTCGGTCTCCTCCTGGACTGATCCGGGACGGGCTCAGGAGTCGCCGCGCAGCGCGCTGCGCAGCCGTTCCCGCTCGGCGCGGCGCTCTCCGTGACGTGCCGCCATCGCCGCGGTGAGCCGGGCCCGTTGTCGGCCGAACAGCAGCAGTGACAGCGGCAGCTGCAGGATGATCGCGATGGTCAGCGCGATGATCAGGGGCACGAAGACGAACAGCACCGCGGTCAGGACCACGATCAGGCCGATCCGCAGGGCGGTGAAGGCCAGCAACGCCGGCATCAGGGCCGGGCGGGCGTCGGCGGGCGCGGTACCGGCCGGGCCGACCGGGGCCGGATCGGCGGGCGGGTTCATCGGGCTGCTCACCCGACCCAGCCTAACCGCGTGTTCCGTCGTCGCCGGAAGACGACGGCGCGGTGCGGTCAGGCGCGGCCGTCGTCGGCGGGCACTGAGTGCGGGCGCCCTTCGAACCAGGTGGACAGTACGACGGTGGTCCGGGTCCGGGCCACCCCCGAGATACCCCGCAGCCGCCCCAGGAACAGGTGCAGCTCGTCGACGGTGGCGACCCGGACCTTGACCACGTAGGCCTCGTCGCCGGCGACGCCGTAGCAGCTCTCGACCTCGGGCATCGACTCCAACGCGGCGACGACCTCCGCGTCGGTGGACGTCTCCCCCGGCTCGATGCCGATCAGGGCGGTCACCCCGAGACCGATAGAGGACGGCGCCACCACGGCCCGGTAGCCCGTGATGACCCCGGACGACTCGAGCTTGGCGACGCGCTCGTGGACCGCCGACGACGACAACCCCACCGCCCGGGCCAGTTCGGCGTAGCTGGCCCGGCCGTCGACCCGCAGGGCGTCGACGAGCTTCCGGTCCAGCGCATCCATCGCCACCGTCGCCTCCCCGTGGCGGTGAGCCGCCGTTACGTGTCCACCGCCGGCCGTCGGCCGCGGTGGCCGGGCCGTGCCTGGTGCACGCCCGCCAGCAGAGAGGCTAGCGGTCGCCGGGCGTGGCGGTCCGCACTCGGTGTCGTCCTCCCAAACCGGCGGCATGAGCGGCGCGGTCCCGGGGTAGGAGACTCCACGACAGCGTGACCCCACCTCGCCGGATGCTCCGGTACGGCCGTCACTGATCGCCGCATCGGCCGGCGGCACGCCACGCCGGGGTCACACACGAATCAACACCGCACCGAGCAGATCCGCACGGGTTTTCCCCGGATCGATCACCGTCGAGACCGTCCCGTGATCTGCACTTCCACCGCCGAACGGGCGGTGACCCCACCGAAACGAAACTCACACTCCGTGTCGGTTGACGCTCCCGGACGGGCGGATCCTCACGAATGAGGTTCGCAAGCCGACCGTAGGGTGGAAGCCGACCACCTGCGGCAACCCCATCGTGGCTCACGGTAGCCCGATCAGGTGGCCGACAAACGTCGCGAACCCGGCAATTCCACACGTGCGATATTGGTTGCTTATTGAGCTATTGGTCCGGGGTGTCGCATACTGGGATCAGCTGCTTCCCGCAGCGTGGCCGTCGGGGCCTGATCAAGGAGGTCATCTGTGTCGCTAGAAAGCAGCGAGCGTCTACTCACCCCGGGTGAGGTCGCACTCATGTTCCGCGTCGATCCCAAGACCGTCACCCGCTGGGCGTCGGCCGGTCGGATCGGCTCCATCCGTACGCCCGGAGGGCACCGTCGCTTCCGCGAGGCCGAGGTCCGGTCGCTGTTGACCGACCTCACCGTGGACGCCACCCGCTCCGCCTGACCTGAGCCGCGCGGGCCTGACCCGTTGCACCAGAGCCCCCGGGCGCCCACCGGCGCGACGGGGGTTCTGTGCTTTCCGGGCCCGGTGATACGGCCCCGGCCACCGTCGGCAGCCCCGCGCCCCCGGCAATCCCCGACGTCCTGGACGGCGCCGGCCGGCCCGTCCCGGCACGGTCGGGCCCGACGGCCCCACCCGGCGATACCCCGGGTCCCCTCCTGTGCGGCGCCTGCTCGCGTCCTCCTCCTGGCTCCGCCCCAGCGGGTCCGGTCCCGTGGCGAGGCCCCGCGGACCGTGGTCCGTCGTCCTGTCCCTGCGTGAACGGGCCGTTACGAGAACGTGAGACGCTCCCGCCGGGCGGTGCGTACTCTGGACCGAAAGGAGGAGCAATGCCCTATCTGCTGGTCGCTCTGGTCGTGACGGCCATCGTCGTGCTGCTCGCCTGGCGAGGGCTGGGCAACGCCGACGAAGGTCACAACGACGCCAAGCCCCGTCCCACCCTGCGTCCCCGGAACCGTGCACCCCGGGTGGTCGCACCCGACGACGATCCTGATTTCCTCGGCGAGATCGATCGCAAGTTGCGCGGTGAGGACAAGAGCGGCTGAGCCGCTGCCCCGCCTGACGACGACATCACAGCCCCGCCGGTCCTCCGGCGGGGCTGTCGTCTGTTCCAGGACTGTCCGGGCGTCCGGCCACGCCGACACCACCCCTGCGTCATCCGGCCGACCGGCCGCGGCACGCGTCCGCGCGCCGGTCGCGGCACCGCACTGCATGCCGGTCGCGGCCGGTCGCGGGTCCGCACGCCGGTCGCGGCCGGTCGCGGCACCGCTCCGCACGCCGGTCGCGGCACCGCCCTGCACGCCGGTCACGGCCGGTCGCGGCACGGGTCCGCACGCCGGTCGCGGCACCGCCCTGCACGCCGGTCGCGGCCGGTCGCGGCACGGGTCCGCACGCCGGTCACGGCACCGCTCCGCACGCCCGTCGCGGCACCGCGGAGCACCCGCCCCGGTCAGTGGGCGGACTGCAGGTCCGCGTCGCCGTCGGTCCCGCGCTCGGCGGCCGACGGGTCGCCGTGTCCGGAGCCGGTACCGGCGCTCTCGGCCGACGGGGCCTCGTCGCCGTCCGCGACGGCGCCGGATTCGGTGGTCACGTTCACGGGTTCGGTCATCGGACGAGCCTAGGCCCCGGCGCCGCCGCACGACGACCGGAGATCGACGGTGCGGGGCCGGAACGGCGAGGTGCCGCGGGAGGTCAGTTCAGGCCCGCGTAGGAGTGCAGACCGGCGATGACCATGTTGATGAAGAACAGGTTGAACACGATGGACACCAGACCCACGACGGAGATCCAGGCGGCCTTGGTGCCCCGCCAGCCGGCCGTGGCCCGCGCGTGCAGGTATCCCGCGTAGATCACCCAGGTGATGAACGCGCAGGTTTCCTTCGGGTCCCAGTTCCAGTACCGGCCCCAGGCCACCTCGGCCCACAGGGCGCCGGTGATGACCGCGAAGGTGTAGACGGGGAACGCGAGGATGGCCGTCCGGTACGCGATCCGGTCGATCCTGGCCAAGGTGGGCAGCTTCGACCAGACCGACCTCTGGTCGGCCCCCCGGCTCTCCCACCGCTGCCGCAGCACGTACAGCAGCGAGGCGATGCCGGAGAACATCAGTACGCCGCTGGACAGCGACACCGTGGTGACGTGGATCCACTTCCAGTACGAGTTCAGCGCCGGCTGCAGCTCCGCCACCGGCACGTAGAGCAGCGCGCCGTTGACGTACATGAGCAGGGTGACCGGCGTCAGCACGAACACACCGAGCGCGAGGTCGCGGTGCCGCAGCCGGACGACGAGGAAGGTGCCGATGACCGCGGCGGAGATGGCCGAGGTGAACTCGTACATGTTGCCCAGGGGCAGCCGGTCGGCCGCGAAGCCCCGGGTGACGATGGACACCAGGTGCGCCACGAACCCCAGGACGGCCACGGCCAGGCCGGCGCGACCGAACCGCTCGCCCCACGGGACGGCGGTGCGGGGAGTGTCGGTGACGTGCCCGTAGGGCGACGCGGTGGGCACGATGGGAATCCCGTCCGGGCGACCGTCGCGGGTGAGCGCGCCGGCCCTGACGAGCTGGTCGGCGGTGTCGGTGCGGGCGACGCTGCCGCTGCTCTCGTCGCGGGCGGCGATCCGCCGCGACGAGAACTCGACCGCGGTGCAGATCAGCGCCACGGTGTACGCCGCGGTGGCGGCGCCGAACGCCTGGTCGGAGAACGCGCCGAGCGTGCTGCTGACGGCCATCGATGATGCCTTTCTCGGAGCTGGGAATGCGGTGGTGCCGGTCGGACGGAGGTCCGCTAGCCGGACCGGGAGGGCCGCGCCAGGGCGGCGAGGGAACCGAATTCCTCCCCGTACCCGGCCTGGTCGGTCCGGGCCAGACCACCGACTTCGACGGTACTGCCGCCGGACCCGTCGGGTGTGATGCGGTACCACACACGGCGGCGCTTCACGATCAACGAGACCATCAGGCCGCCGAGCAGGGTGATCGCGAACACCAGGGCGTAGCCCTGGGCCGGGTCGTAGGACGTCTGCAGCTGCACCCACTGCTTGAAGCCGGTGAACTCGATCCTGGTGCCGTCGTCGAGGGTGAAGGACTCGCCGATCGTGAGGTTGGCCCGGTCCAGCTTCTCCAGTCCGCCGTTGTCGATCTGGCGTTGGTCCAGCGCGAAGATCGACTGACCGGCGCCGTCCTCCATCCCGAGATCGCCGCGCCAGGCCTGGATGGCCACGGCGGGATCGTCGGGGGCCGCACCGGCGGAGCTGAGGATGTTGGCGTTGCCGTGCGCGATGCCGGCCGTGGGCGCGAACAGTCCCTGCAGGGCGAGCTGGTGCTGCCGGACCTCGTCGCCGGTGTACCCGGGCGGGTCGGGGAACTTGACGACCCCCTCGGACAGCAACGTCGTGTCGGTCGGCTGGAAGGTCTGCCACGCGGTGCGCACCTCGCCGTTCGGGAAGGTCACCTGGAAGACGGGGCTGAAGCCGTGACCCAGCAGGTAGACCCGCTCACCGCTGATACGCAGCGGGTCGTTGACCTTCAGGTGCCGCGGGGTGAAGTCGGTGGACCCGGCCGCGACCTGTTCACCCGTCTGGTAGCCGATGGAGGCGTCGAAGTCGGTGGCCAGCCCCTGATCGGTGTACTGGGCGTCGAAGCGTTCCAGGTTGACGCAGAACGGCGCGAGGTCGGTGCCGTCGACGAGCAGGCCCGGGCGGAACGCGTCGTAGACCGACGGCGAGCTGGAGCAGAACCCCTGGCCCTCGGTGACGATCACGGTGCCCTCGAAGCCGAACATCTTGCCGACGGCGATGGCCGCCAGCAGTCCGAGCAGCGAGAAGTGGAACACCAGGTTCCCGACCTCGCGGAAGAAGCCCTTCTCCGCGGAGACGGTGACGACGCCACCGGACTCCTCGCGCCGGGTCGACCGCCAGCGGCGCAGGCCGGCGACGATGCGGGTCGCGGCCGCGTCCGGCGCCTCCGCGGTGGGGACGTCGGCGGCGTGGTGCGGCAACCGACCCAGGTTGCGGGGCGTGGCGACCGGCTTGGACCGCAGCGCCCCGACGAAGTCCCAGGTCCGCGGGACCAGACAGCCGATCAGCGAGGTGAACAGCGCCAGGTAGATGGCGGCGTACCAGGGCGATCCGAACACCCCGAAGAAGCCGAGCTCGTCCAGGATCGGCCCGAGCGTCGGGTTCTCGGTGATGAACGTGGCCGTCCGGCCGGCGTCCAGGGTCCACTGCGGCAGCAGCGCGCCCGGTAGCGAGGCCAGCGCCAACAGGAACAGCAGGATGAGCGCGACCCGCATGCTGGTGAGCTGTCGCCAGAGCACCCGGGCGACGCCGACCGCGGCCCGCACCCCGGTGGGGCGGCGGGGCGGTGCCGGAGGCGGGGGCGGCGGTTCGACCTGGTCGTCGGGCCGCAGGTGGGTGGTGTCGTGAGTGGTCACAGCAGCACTCCCCCGTCGCCGCGGACGACGCTGGTCCGCAGGAAGGTGATGAACTCGGTCCACAGCCCGGTCACCATCAGCACGCCGAGCGCGATGAGCAGCGCGCCGCCGAGGATCTGGATCTGGCGGCCGTGCCGGCGCAGGAAGCCCAGAGCGGTGCCGGCCCAGCCGAAACCCAGCGCCAGCAGCAGGAACGGCACACCCAGGCCGAGGCAGTAGAAGACGACGAGGAAGAGCCCGCGCCAGGCTTCGCCGTTCCACTCGGTGCTGAAGGTCAGCGACAGCACCGCGGCCAGCGTCGGACCGAGGCAGGTGACCCAGCCGAGGCCGAACACCACGCCGAGCAGCGGCGGGCCGACGTAGCGGCCGGTGGGCCGGGCGTGCAACCGGTACTCCCGTTGCAGCGGCCGGAAGAACCCGAGCATGACCAGGCCCATGACGATGGTGATGCCGCCGCCGATGCGGGTGAGCAGCTCCAGGTTGCCGGTGAGGGTGCGGGCGACGCCGAGGACCAGGGCGCTCTGCGCGAGGAAGACGGCGGTGAAGCCGAGCACGAACAGCAGCGTCGAGCCGACGAGCTGGCGGCGGACCCGGGTGCGGGTCCGGCCGCCCTCCTCGACGTCCTCGGCCTCCGCCCCGACCAGTCCGGTGAGGTAGGACAGGTAACCCGGGACCAGTGGCACCACGCACGGCGACGCGAACGACACCGCGCCGGCGGCCAGCGACAGCCCGGCCGCCAGCACGAACGGCCCCGAGACGATGGTGTCGGAGATGCCGGCCATCACCGGTCCCCGGTCACGAGGTGGGTGCCGCGTCGGCACCGGTGGTCGGGGTGGTGCCGCCCGTCGGAGTCACGCCGGCCGGCGTGGTCGGGTCGACCGACGGCGCGGTGGTGGGGGCGGGGTCGGGAACGCCGGCGGCCTGGTCGCCACCCTCGGCGACCAGCGCGTCGACGGCCTCGTCGAGCTCCTGGGCCTCGACCACCCGCAGGTAGATCTTGGCCACCTTGTGCTCGCGGTCCAGGACGATCGTCGTCGGGATCGACGAGGTGGGCAGCCCGCTCATCGACAGCAGCGTGCGCGTCGTCGGGTCGTAGATCGACGGGAACGGCATCGCCCGGGCCGCCATGAAGTCGGCCGCGGCCTGACGATCGTCTCTGATGTTGATCCCGAGGAACTGCACGGGATCGCCCGCCGACAACTCGGCCGCGACCTCGAGATCCTCCGCCTCGGCGCGGCACGGCACACACCACGAGCCCCACACGTTGAGCACCATGATCTTGCCGGCGTAGTCCGACAGCTTGATGGTCTGCCCGGCGTCGGTGACGCTGCTCCCGGTGAAGTCCTCGACGGTCCCCCGCTCGCCGGGCGCGTAGGTGAACTCGGACTTGCCCCCGGGCGAGACGAACACGAACGCCCCGTTTCCCGGGATCGCCGTCGCGTTCGACGTGCAGCCGCTGACGACGAGCGCCGTCGCGGCCGCGATGGCGGTCAGGATCCTTCTCATGCGCCGGCCTCCGGCTGGTTGTCGGGATCGGGGACGACGCCGCCCACCGGATCGTCGACCGCCGCGATGTGGGCGGCCGGTTCCCGGTAGTCGACCCGCTGGAAGACGCCGTCGGTGAACGTCAGCGACGTCAGCGACGCCACCGCGCACTGCCGCGACGCCGGGTTGTGCCACAGCCGCTGCCCGCTGAGATACCGCCGGAGCGTCCAGATCGGCAGCTGGTGCGACACGATGACCGCTTCGTGGCCGACCGCCCGGTCGTGCGCGGCGTAGACCGCGGCCAGCATCCGGTGGGCGATCTCCAGGTACGGCTCCCCCCACGACGGCGTGAACGGGTCCCGCATCTTCGCCCAACTGGCGGGGCGGCGCAGCACGTTGTCCCGACCGCTGGTCGGCGACCCGGCGAAGTCGTTGTCGGCCTCCAGGACCCGGTCGTCGGTGACGATCTCCAGCCCGTGACCGGCCGCGACCGGGGTGGCCGTCTCCTGGGCGCGCAGCAGCGACGAGGCCACGACGTGGATGATGTCGCGGTCGGCCAGCGCGGCCGCCGCGGCGTCGGCCATCGCCCGGCCGGAAGCGGCCAACCGGTAACCCGGCAGCCGTCCGTAGAGGATGTTGTCCGGGTTGTGCACCTTCCCGTGGCGCAGCAGATGCACCACGGTCGTCTCAGTACTCACGGGCGGCCTCCGTCGGCCGGGGAGCGAGTCCGGCGGGCGCGTCGACGGCGACCGGCGACGGCGACATCTGGGCGGGGGCCGGGGACCGCCGACCTCGCACCCACAAACCACCGGCGACGGACCAGCAGATCAGGCCGAGACCCCCGAGGGCGACGGCTCCGGCGATCCAGGGGGCGGAGTAGCGCCGCACCTCGTAGGACGGGTCACCCTGGACATACGACGGAAAGGCGTGGGCCGCGATGCCGTGCCGGAACAACGGGACCGTCACCGCGAGACAGATCACGCCGAGGACGACCAGCAGCACCGGCACCCAGGCGCGGCCCCGGGCGTCCGCGACGGCCGACGGGGTCGGCGACGCCGGTCCGTGGTGCACGGACGGGTTCGCGACGGGGTGCGACGCTCTGGCCGGGGCCGGGACGTCCGGACTGGACACGGTTATCTGATGCCCTGCGCCTTGGCCCGGATGAAGTACGTGGCGCCCTTGCCGACGTAGAGCATGGCCAGGCCGATGAGCACCAGCAGTCCGCCGAGCAGCAGCAGGGCATTGCCGAAGAATCCGAGCATGGTGCCGACGAGCAGCAACGCACCGACGATGCTGACCAGCCGGCGGGCCCAGCGCGCGCCCTTGAACAGGCCGTAGCCGCCGACCAGCAGACCGATTCCGATGGCCGTGACCACGATGCCGATCATCAGCAACTGGCCCTGCGCACCGGAGATCTGATCGGCCGTGGGGGCGCTGGCGATGGACCTGCAGAAGGTGATGAGGTCGCTGGTGTCGGTGGTGGTCACCGCGGCGCCCAGGCCGATGCCCTGGTCGGTGCACGACTGGATGTCGGCGACGAGGCCCTCGACGACCGACGTGCGGGTGAGGACGGCGTTGAGGCCGACGAACAGCGACACCACTCCGGCGAACATGGAGAAGCCGCCGGCGATCTTGACCGTGCGGGGCAGCGGGTTGGGTGCGTCCGGGTCCAGGTCGACCGGCTCACGGGGAGCCATCGCGGCCTTGAAGGTGTCCATGAAGCGCGGACGGCCCGACCCGTTGTTCATGCTCATGACCCCAACTTACCTGCTGCGACACACCGGCCGGGTCGACCGGAACGGCCCGGCACCGCTGCGGCGCCGGTGCCCGCTCCGGCTAGCGTGGGAGGCGACATGGACCAGCACACGGACTCCCCGGCGAACGCCCTCTTCGCCCCGCCGGACGCCTCCTGGCAGCGCCTGACCTCGCGGTATCTGTCGATGCGCCGACTGGTGTCGGCGGTGGTGATCGGGGTCGTCACCGTCGTCGCGGCGGCCGTGGTGACCCTCGCCACGGCCCGGCCGTGGCTCGGCGGCGTCGTCGTCGTCATCGGTGTGGTGTCGATCGCCGTCCGGCTGGTTGTCGTCACCCGGAACTGGCGCTCGTGGGGCTACGCCGAGCGGGACGAGGACCTGTATCTGACCCACGGGGTGCTGTTCCGGCGGCTCACCGCGGTGCCCTACGGCCGGATGCAGGTGGTGGAGGTGACGTCGGGGCCGTTGCAACGCGCCTACGGGCTGGCCACCGTCAGCCTGCAGACCGCCTCTCCCGGGACCGGCGCGCAGATCCCCGGCCTGCTGCCCGACGAGGCCGTCCGGCTCCGGGACCGGCTCACCGAGCGTGGCCGGACCCGGGCGATGAACCTGTGAGGCCTGCACCGGTGCGGTCCGGGCCGGTGGCCGTCGGGCGGGCGCGGTGCACTCCGGCGGGCCGCGACCCCGCCCGGCGGCGCTGGGCACCCGCGGACACCACGCGGTGGGACACCGCCGGATGACCGCGCCCGGCCCGCCGGGGTCCACACCGCCCACACCGCCCACACCGCCTTCGCAGCGCACGCCGCCCGCGCAGCTCACCCCGCCCGCGCAGCTCACACCGCCCGCGCAGCTCACACCGCCCATGCCGCCACTGCCCGTCGCGGAGACCGGCAAACGCACCGAACGACCGCATCCGCTGACTCCGTTGATCCGCGGCTGGCTGCTGCTGGTGGCGATCGTGCTGGCCGTGGGCCGGGAGTTCCTGCCCGACGGCCACCGGGACGGCGGCTTCCAGCGCGGTGACCTCCGGTGGCTGTTCATCGCCCTGGGCGTGGCCGTGCTGCTCGCCGCCGCGGCCGGCTTCGTCAGCTGGTGGTTCACCCACTTCGTCATCGACGACGACGAGATCCGGGTCGACTCGGGGGCGCTGTGGCGCCGTTCCGCCCGGGTCGGCTTCGAGCGGCTGCAGTCCGTGGACATCGTGCAGCCGTTCGCGGCCCGGCCGTTCGGGCTGGTCGAGCTACGACTGGAGGCCGGCGGCGGCGACCGGTCGCTGGTGCTGCGGTACCTGCGGCGGGCGCACGCCGACCGGCTCCGCGGCTACCTGCTGGCCCGGGCGCACGGCGAGCAGCGGTCGGTCGCCGACGACCACGGCCCCGTGGCGAGCGGGTTCACCGATCTGGGCGCCGACGACCGGCCGTTGGTCACGGTGTCGTCGGCGCGCCTCATCGGCAGCTTCCTGTTGTCCACGGAGTGGTTGCTCAGCGCGGGGGCGCTGGTCGCGATGCTGGTGCTCGGGCGGTGGTTCGCGGTGCTGTCGTTCCTGGTGCCGTCGATGATCCCGGTGGCGATCGGCACGCTGACCCTCGTCAGCCGACGCGTGCTGGCCATGTTCCGGTTCACGTTGTCCGAGTCCCCGCACGGGCTGCGGGTCGCGCGCGGGTTGACCAACCTGACCAGCCAGTCGGTACCGCTGGACCGGGTGCAGGGCGTGCGCGTCACCCAGTCGCTGCTGTGGCGGCCGTTCGGGTGGTACCGGCTGGACGTCGACGTGCTCGGGTACCGATCCGAGCGCGAGGAGAACAACCGCTCGGAGGCGACGACGGTGCTGCTCCCGGTGGCCGACCGCGGTCAGCTGGCCGGGGCGCTGAGCCGGGTGCTGCCCGGCGTGGACGTCGACGCGGTGCCGTTGCGGCGACCCCCCGCCCGGGCCCGCGCGTTGCGCTGGCTCGACTTCCGGGTGTTGCGCTCGGGGTGGGACGCCCGCGTGGTGGTCACCGATCACGGCCTGTTGGTGTGGACCCGCGACATCGTGCCCCACGGGAAGGCGCAGTCCGCGCGGATCCGGCAGGGTCCGCTGCAACGGCTGCTGCGGCTGGCCGACGTGCATGTCGACACCACCCCGGGTCCGGTGGACGCCGTCGCCCGCCAGCTCGACGTCGCCGACGCCCGGGCGATGGCGACGGGCCAACTGGACCGCACCCGGGCCGCACTGCGCACCCGCCCACCCCGGTCGTGAGCGACCGGCCGACGCCGGGCCCGCCGACTCCGGTCAGGCGTCAGCGACGATCGGGTGATCGGCACACGATGCCCGCCGGCCCGAGCGGCCGACGGCTCCGACCAGGCGTCAGCGACGCCCGGGTGAACGGCACGACACCCGCCGGCCCGACCGGCCGACGGCTTCGACCAGGCATCAGCGACGCCCGGGTCAGCGGCACGACGCCCGCCGGCCCGACCGGCCGACGCCGGTCAGGCGTCAGCGACGCCCGGATGAACGGCACGCGATGCCGCCGGCCCGACCGGCCGACGGCTCCGGCCAGGCGTCAGCGACGCTTGGGTGAGCGGCGCGGCGGCGGCAGCGCGCCCGCGGCCCGCAGCTGGTTGGCGTGCTGGGCCAGTGCCTCCACCAGCATCGACAGGTCGGGCGACTCGGGCTGCACGTCGACGCGCAGGCCGAACTCCCGTGCGGTGTCGGCCGTCTTCGGGCCGAGCACGCCGACCAGCGACCGGGAGTGCGGCTTGCCGGCGATGCCGACGAGGTTGCGCACCGTCGAGGACGAGGTGAACAGGACCGCGTCGAAGCCGCCGGACTTGATCGCCTCCCGCACCGGCGCGGGCGGCGGGGCGGCGCGCACGGTCCGGTAGGCGGTGACGTCGTCGATCTCCCAGCCGATGTCCCGCAGGCCGTCGGCGAGGGTCTCGGTGGCGATGTCCGCCCGAGGGAGCAGGATGCGGTCGACCGGGTCGAGGATCTCGTCGTACTCGGGGAAGACGTCGAGCAGACCCGCGGTGGAGGCGGTGTTCTCCGCGACCAGGTCGGGTTTGATGCCCAGCGCCCGGACGGCCTCGCTGCTGGCCTCGTCGGCGCAGGCGATGCTGACGCCGGAGAACGCTCGCGCGTCCAGCCCGAACTCGAGGAACTTCTCCCAGATGGCGCGGACCGCGTTCACCGAGGTGAACACCACCCACTGGTAGCGGCCGTCGACCAGGCCCTTGATTGCCCGTTCCATCGGCGCCGGGGTGCGGGGCGGCTCGACGGCGATGGTGGCCACCTGCTCGGGGCTGGCCCCGTGCCGGCGGAGCAGCTCGAAGATCGCGTCATCGGTGTCGCGGGTGCGCGGGACGAGCACCCGCCAGCCGTACAGCGCCCTGGACTCCCACCACGACAGCGACGGCCGGGTGGACACCCCGGCCCCGATGGTGACGACCAGCGGGCCGGCGAGGTCACGGCCCAGCGCCGAGAGCGTGGCCAGGGTGGCGTCGACCGTCCGCTGGCTGGGCAGGCTTGTGCCGGCGGTGATGGTGGCCGGGGTCTCGGGCGCGAGACCGTGCTCGACCAGGTTCGCCGCGGTGTCGGCGAGGTGCCCGGCCGCGGCCTGCAGCAGCAACGTGCCGGGGGCCCCGGCGAGACTCCGCCAGTCCGAGCCGGTGCTGGACCGCACGTCGGCGCTGGTGTGCGACGACCCGAGGGCCACACCGGAGTAGGACGCGGCGGCCGCCCCGACGGAGATACCGGGGATCAGGTCGAAGGCGGCCCCGGATTCGGCGACGGCCTGGATCTCGGCGACCACCGGGTCGGCGGTCAGCACGTCCCCGGCGACCAGCCGGACGACGGCCGCACCGGCGCGGGCCGCGGACACCAGGGACGCGGCCACCGTGGCCGGATCGCCGACCGCGGGCCGGACCTCGGCCGACGGCGCCAGCGCGGTGATCGTGTCGGGGACGTCGGGATCGTTCAGGACGAGCGTGGCGGCGGCCAGCAGTTCGGTCGCCCGGACGGTCAGCAACCCGGGATCGCCCGGGCCGGCCCCGACGAAGGCGATACGGCCGGCGACCGTACGTGTGGTCATCGATGGCTCCTTGGGCTGTGGGCCGGCGCAGCAGCCGCGGTCAGAGGGGTGACGAGGGAGGACGGGGAGGCTGCGGTGGTGCGGTCGGAGCCGACGGGCCGGTCGGGCGTCCCACCGGGGGACGCGCCGGCACCGACGTCCACGAATGTGCGAATCGGAGCCACGAGCGATGGTGTCACCGATGCATCATGGGTCCCGCCGATGACGTCGTTGTTAAGCGCAGTGTTCGACCGGCGTTCACCGGGCTGACGCCGGGACTCGTGGAACGCCAGGATCTGCAGCTCCACCGCCAGGTCGACGGTGCGCAGGTCGACGTCGTCAGGGACGTGGATCACCCCGGGGGTGAACGCGAGGATGGCCCGGACGCCCGCCCGGACCAGAGCGTCGGCCGCGCTCTGCGCGGCCGGCTCCGGGGTGGCGATCACGCCGATCGTGATTCCCTCGCGTGCACACGTCGAAACGATGTCGGCCACGTCGCTCACCACGACGCCGCCGACCGTCCGGCCGATGCGCCGGGGGTCGACGTCGAAGAGCGCACCGATGGTCAGCCCGCGGGAGACGAACCCCGGATAGCCGGCGAGTGCGGCGCCGAGATTGCCCACCCCGACGAGGGCGACGCGATGCTGCCGGTGCGAGCCCAGGATGCGGCCGATCTCGGCGACCAGCACCTTGATCTCGTAGCCGACACCGCGGACCCCGTACGTGCCGAGGTGGGACAGGTCCTTGCGCAGGGTGGCCGGGGTGACCCCCGCGACGGCCGCCAGTTCCTCCGACGAGATGGCGTCGGCGGGGCCGTCCATCGCGGTCAACTCCCGCAGGTACCCGGCGAGCCGGGCGATGGTGGCCTCCGGGATGTCCCGCGGTCTGCCGCCGGGTGCCCCGTCCACCTGCTGGCTCACGCGCGGAACCTCCTGCGGATCGGGTCCCACGGACGTGTCGGGGAGCGCTCCGCCACCCGGGCCGGAACGCCCTCACCCTAGCCACCGCTGCAGTCGGGGACAAAGTCGTCACGGGGACGCGGCTCACCCGGCCGCGTGGAAGGTGCCGGGCCGGCCGGCTTCCACCCGCGAAGCGTTACCCACGACCGGGGGTGTGGACGGCCACGCCGTCCCCGTCGGTGACCCGCCGGACGGGGCGGGGCGGATTCCCGTCTCCGGCGCGCCCCGCCGTCCTAGCAGCCCTAGCGGGCGGACGGACCGTTCGCGACCCGCCGCACGAGGGCGTCCCGGTCGACGTCGAAGTAGCTGAACATCTCGTCGTCGACGAGGACGACCGGCACCTGCTCGCCGTACTCGGCGCGCAGCTCGGGGTCGCTGTCGACGTCGAGCTCGGTGAGGGTGAACGGCTGCCGGGCGAGGGCGGCGAGCACCTCGACCCGCGCCTCCTCGCACAGGTGGCAGCCCCGCCGGCCGATCAGCGTCACTGCGGTCATCGCCGGTCCTCGGGGTCGGCCGGCGGCACGGCGGCGGCCGGGGCGCCGACCAGGTCGTCGTCGAAGAGGTCGGAGTCGGTGTCCTGCGCGCTGCGCTGCGACCGGCTGCCGACGCCGGGCAGCCGGGTGCCCAGCCGGTCCAGCTGGTCGACCTCGATGATCTCGGGCGGCTCGGTGGGCTCGGGTTCCGGCGCCGCGGCGGGCGGCTCGACCGGCCCGCCCGGAGCCGGTGACGCCCCGGCGGGCGGGGCGGGCAGGTCGGCGGTGTCCATGTCCGTGTCCGTGACCGAGTCGGTGTCGGGAGCGGGAGCGGAAGCGGCGTCCGGCACCGCGGCGAGCCGCGTCGGCGTGGGTGGCGGCACCAGGGTGAGCCCGAGCAGGTGCGCCCACTCCTGCCGCACGAGGTCGCGGTCCAGCCGGCCGAGCTCGGTACGCGGCAGGATCGGCAGCACCCGGTAGCGCCGCGGCCGCTTGAACGGCGCCAGCAACGCCCCGAGGTGGTCGGTGAGGTCGTCCTCGGTCGGGGTGGTGCCGGGTGCTGCGACCACCGCGGCCGCGAGGTCGACGCCGCCGTCCGCGGCGGGAAGGCCGACGACCGCGGCGTCGCGGACGAACGGGTGCGTCAGCAGGGCCGCCTCGATCTCGCGCGGATAGACGGTGAAACCGGCGACCGCGATGGTCTCGGCCACCCGGTCGATGAGGTGCAGCTCGCCGCGGTGGTCCAGGTAGCCGATGTCGCTGGTGGTGAACCAGCCGTCGGCGTCGGGACCGCCGTCCCCGTCGGGCCAGTAACCGGTGAACAGCTGCGGGCCGCGGATGCTGATGGGGCCGGGGTCGGTGTCGGCCTCGAGGTCGGCGAGGGAGTCCTCGGCGGTGCCACCCGGTGCGGTGCCGGCGTCGACGGCCTCGATCCGCAGCTCGACACCCGGCAACGGCAGCCCCAGCGACCCGGCCCGCGGGACGCTCGTCATCAGGGTGCTGGCGACCGCGGACGCGGCCTCGGAGATGCCGTAGCCCTCCCAGACCGGGGAGCCGCTGCGGCTGCGGACGGCTGCGCCGTCCTCCCGGCTCAGCGGGGCCGCCGCCGAGGTCATCAGCCGCACGGTCGCCAGCGACCGCTCGAGCTGCGGTGACCGCAGCAGCAACCGGTAGAGCGCGGGTGCCCCCGGGATGACCGTCACCCGGTGGTGGTGGACGGCGGTCAGCACGGCGTCGGTGTACGCGGTCCAGGCCGCGGTGCCCTCGACGTCCGGACCGGTGACGGGCGGGGTGTCGGCGATGACGGCCGCCGCGCCGACGGTGGCCAGCGGCAGGAACGCGGTGACGAAGCCGGCGAGGTGGAACAGCGGCAACACCAGGAGCACCCGGTCGCCGCCGGCGAGCTTGAGCTGCGGAGCGGCCACGATCGCCTGCACCGACGCCAGCAGGGCGCGGTGCGACAGCATCACCGCCCGGCCGCCGCGGGACGCCCGCGCGAGCACGCCGATGTCCTCACCGCCACCCTGCGGTTCGACCGGTGCGGCAGCGACGCCGAACCAGCCGGTGACCTCGTCGGCGTGCACCACGGCGGCCGGGTCGAGGCCGGCGCGGTCGCCGGTGACGGTGACGGTGACGCCCAGCCGGGAGGCGATCTCCGGCGCCGCCCGCGACGGGTCGACCGGCACCGCGACGAGGTCGGCGCGGAGCACCGCGAACAGGGTCACGGCCAGCGCGGCCCCGGTCGGCAGGTGGACCAGGACCCGGTCGCCGGGTGCGGTCCGGGCACGCAGGGCCGCCGCCCCGGCGTCGGCCGCCGTGTCCAGCTCGCGCCAGGTCCAGGTCCGGTCGTCGGTGATCAGCGCGGCGGATCCGGGGTGGGCCGCGGCGGCCGCCCGGAGCAGGCCGGCGACGTGTGGGGCCATGGCGCTCCTCCTCGTCCGGGGCCGTCGCGGCAGCCGGGAACCCGGCGCCTGCGCGTCGGGATCGACCCTACTGCCGGTCACCGACCGACCGCCGGGCGACGACGACCCTGCGACCCGCGTCCCGTCGCGCCGTCCGCCACCCGTCCGGGCGGACCCGGAGTGAGCGTCCCGGTGGCCGCCGTCGCGGCGTCGATCCCGGACCACCCGGACTGGCTACGCTGGACCGGCAACCGACGGGGCGGGCGGAACAGTGGAAGGGGTGTCACCAGGTGAGCCGGTTCTCGCGCAGGGCCGACCGGGTGGCGGTCGAACGCGCCGAGCTCGCCGGCGAGGCGTCCGCGGAGGCCGCCGCGACGCTGGCCCTGGACGAGCCGCCGATCGCCGCCGGCGCCGACCTGACCGCCGCCGCCTTCTTCGACGTGGACAACACGATGATGGTGGGCGCGTCGATCTTCCACTACGCCCGCGGCCTGGCCGCGCGGAAGTACTTCACCAGCTCCGACCTGCTCAAGTTCGCGTCCCGGCAACTGCGGTTCCGGCTGCGGGGCGCGGAGAACCTGGCGGTGGTGGGCACCGCCCGCCAGGAGGCGCTGTCGTTCGTCGCCGGCCGCAGCGTGGACGAGATCATCCGGCTCGGTGAGGAGATCTACGACGAGACGATGGCCGACAAGATCTATCCCGGGACCCGCGCGATGGCGCAGCGGCATCTCGACGCGGGCCAGCGGGTCTGGCTGGTCACGGCGACGCCGGTGGAACTGGCCCAGCTGATCGCGCAACGGCTGGGTCTCACCGGAGCGCTGGGCACGGTGGCCGAGTCGGTGGACGGCATCTACACCGGCGCCCTGGTCGGCGAGATGCTGCACGGCCGGGCGAAGGCCGCGGCGGTCCGCGCGATGGCCGCCCGCGAGGGGCTGGACCTGCGCCGCTGCACCGCCTACTCCGATTCCATCAACGACCTGCCGATGCTGTCGGCGGTCGGGACCGCGGTGGCGGTCAACCCCGACTCGGAGCTGCGCGACGTGGCCCGCCAGCGCGGCTGGCAGATCCGCGACTTCCGCACCAGCCGCAAACCCGCCGTCCGGATCGGCGTGCCCTCCGTGCTGGGCGTCGGGGCCGTGGGCGGTGCGGTCCTGGCCGGCGCGGCCGTGCGTCGGCGGTTCCGCGGCTGAGCCGGTCCGGCGGTACGTCCCCGGCCGGGACGGGTGGTCAGCCGAGGAAGGGATGGCCGCGTTTGACCAGCAGCCTGTACAGCGTCTGCTGGATGGTCTCCCGCACGTGGTCGGTGAGATCGAAGATGACGGCCGGGTCCTCGGCGGCGTTGGCGTCGTGGCCGTCGGTGGGGATGGGTTCGCCGAACTCGATGAGCCACTTGCTCGGCAGCGGCACCGCGCCCAGCGGTCCCAGCAGCGGGAACGTCGGGGTCACCGGGAAGTACGGCAGCCCCAGCGCCCGGGCCAGCGGCCTGATGTTGCCCAGCAGGGGATAGATCTCCTCGGCCCCGACGATCGACACCGGGATGATCGGCGTGCCGGTGCGGATCGCCGCCGAGACGAAGCCGCCGCGTCCGAACCGCTGCAGCTTGTAGCGCTGGCTGAACGGCTTCCCGACCCCCTTGAAACCCTCGGGGAACACCGAGACCAGCTCTCCCGCGGTGAGCAGTCGTTCGGCGTCGGGGTTGCAGGCCAGCGTGTTGCCGGTCTTGCGGGCGACCGGTCCCAGCACGGCCGTTTCGAAGACCAGGTCGGCGGCGAGATTGCGCACGATCCGCCGCGACGGGTGGTGGTCGGCGACCCCTGCGGCGAGCATCACCGCGTCGACGGCGATGGTCCCGGAGTGGTTGGCGACCAGCAGCGCACCGCCGGTGTCCGGCAGGTTCTCCAGGCCGAGCAGCTCGACCCGGAACCACTTGTCGTACAGCAGTCGCAGCGGCGGCAGCACCATGTTGCGGGTGAAGTCCTCGTCGTAGCCGAAGTCGTCGACCTGGTAGTCGCCGGTGATGCGGCGACGCAGGAAGGCCAGGCCGCCGGCGACGCCGGCCTTCCAGCCGGTCTCGGGGGGCGACGGCTCCCCCGCGGGCGCGTCGGGCGCGTCGGTGGGCGCCTCGGGGTGCGGGTCCGGGTCTCTCATCGGGTCCTCCGGGGGGCGCGGGGCGGGCCGACCCGGTCCCCCGTGATGCCGACGAGTCTGGGTGCGGTCCGGGTGGCGTCCGGCGGACCGCCGGGCCGGAGGTCGTCGGCGACACCGAGGCCGGTGAGCAGCCGCGTCTCCGCCCGGCGCACCGACTCCCGGTCGACGGTCGGCTCGAGGGTGTGGGCGAAGTCGTCGAAGGCGGCGGCGGTGCTGAACTCGGGGGTGAAGCCGACCTCGGCGCGCAGCCGCGTGGTGTCGACGACCCGTCCGGCCTGCAGCATCCGGACCTGCTCGGGCGAGAAGGTGCCCAGGCCCAAAGCCCGCAGACCGCGGCCCACGGTGTCCAGCAGCGGCAACGGCAGCGGCAGCGGGATGCGGCCCGCCCGGTGGATGGCCTGCGACAGCATCAGCACGCCGTCGCCGGCGACGTTGACGGTGCCGCGGAACGGCGCGAAGACGAGGTGCTCGAGGAGCCGTACCGCGTCGCTCTCGTGGACCAGTTGCAGCCGCACATCGTGTCCGAGCACCGTGGGCACGACCGGAGACAGGGCGAAGTAGCGGGTCAGCGGCGTCTGCACGGTGGGGCCGACGATCTCGGCCAGCCGCGGCACGGCGACCCGGACGTCGGGGCGGCGTCGGGCGAAACCCCGGACGTAGCCCTCGATGTCGATGGCGTCGCGGGCGGGCCCGCGGCTCGGGACCGAGCGCGGCTCGGTGGCCTCGGTGCAGATCGCCGGGTCCTTCGAGCTCTGCCCGTAGACAGCGGTGGTGGACCGGACGACGAGATTGCGCACTCCGCCGGAGCGCTGGCAGGCGGCGAGAAGCTGCATCGTGCCGAGGACGTTCATCTCCTTGGCCAGCGTGCGGGCCTGAGCGGAAGCCGGCGTGGCCGACGCCGAGGCGTGAACCACGGTGTCGACGCCGGCGGCGTCGAGGATGCGCGAGATGAGCGGATTGCGGATGTCGGCGCGGGCGAACTCGGCACCGCCCATCCGGGTCCGGGCCGCGGGTTCGGGCAGCGTGGCGTCGACGCCGATGACGCGGGCCACGCCGGGGTGGGCGGCGAGGCGACCGGCCAACGCGGAACCGACGAAGCGGTTCACCCCGGTGACCAGCACGACGAGTCCGGGCACCTGCTCCCCCACTTCCGCCGCGGCGCGGCCGCGGCTCGGACGGTCCCGGTGCGAGCCGGCGGCGGGCGCATCACGGCGCCCGCCGCCGGCTCAGCGGAGATCGGTTACTTGCCGGCCTTGCGGCGGGCCACACGGGTCTTGCGCAGCAGCTTGCGGTGCTTCTTCTTCGCCATCCGCTTGCGGCGCTTCTTGATGATCGAACCCATGTGTGACCTCTGAGGGGACAAGCCGGACCGCACGGACCGGCGGGATGTGCGTGGAACCACCCGGCAGCGTCCACGGAGGGTCTCTCCACGGCACGGCCCGGCGGGTGCGACCGGCGCGCAGCGGCGCCGACCCGGTTCATCCTAGCGGCTGGGACCGGGCCCGCCGACAGTCCCGCGGGGCGTCACGGCTCAGCCGACGTCGTTGAACGCCCGCTGCAGGTAGTCGTTGACCGCTCTCTCCGACACCCGGAACGAGCGGCCCACCCGGACCGCGGGCAGCTCCTCCGAGTGGACCAGGCGGTACACGGTCATCCTGGAGACGCGCATCAGCGCGGCGACCTCGGCGACGGTCAGGAATCTGATCTCGGCGAGGGCAGGGTCGTGCGGCGTGCGTGCCATACATACACCGTCATTTCGTCCACGTCGTGGCTGCCGGCTTCCCCTCCGGCAACGCGAGCACACGTGGTGGGAGGACTCTATCGGTACCGGTGGGACGAATGCGATACGAGGGTCGGCTGTTCACTCCACCAGCCCTCTCGACACGCCGCCGGGTGGGAGACGGACAGGGCACACGTCACCCGCGACCCGTGTCGGTGGGGATCACCGGTGGGCACGGCCGAGCTCGGCCGACCGCACCGCGGCCGCCTCGATAGCGGCCAGCAGGGCCGCCCGGACACCGTGGTTCTCCAACTCCCGGATGGCCGCGATGGTGGTGCCGCCGGGCGAGGTGACGGCTTCGCGCAGCATCACCGGGTGCTCGCCGGACTCGCGCAGCATTTTCGCCGAGCCGACGGCGGACTGGATGATCAGCTCGGCGGACACGTTGCGGGGCAACCCGAGCAGGATCCCGGCGTCGATCATCGCCTCCACGAGGAAGAAGAAGTACGCCGGTCCCGAGCCGGAGAGTGCGGTCACCGCGTCCTGCTGGGTCTCCGGCACCCGCACCACCTTGCCCACCGCGGCCAGCAGGTTCTCGACGATCTGCAGGTGCTCGTCGGTGGCGTGGGTGCCGGCCGAGATGGCCGACATCGCCTCGCCCACCAGCATCGGGGTGTTCGGCATCACCCGCACCACCGGCACGCCCGCGGGCAGCGACCGTTCGTACAGCGCGGTCGGCAGGCCGGCGCACAGCGACACCACCAGGGTCCCGGGCCGTACCGCGCCCTGCAGATCCGCCAGCACCGGCTCGATGTCCTGCGGTTTGACCGCCACCACGACGACGTCGGCGGTCGCCGCGGCCTCGGTCACCTCGACCGACCGGACGCCGTAGAGCGCGGTGAGCTGCGCCGCCCGCGCCGGGTAGCGCTCGGTGAACAGGACCGCGGCGGGGTCGAGCCCACCCGCCAGCAGCCCGCCCATCAGGGCCTCACCGATCTTGCCGGCCCCGACGATGGCGATGGTCCTCGTGGTCGGCGACGCCGCCGTGGAATCAGTCATGGGGTTCACCCTGACACACCGGTGACGGCACCCCGCCCCGTCCGGGGCCGCTCCGGGCGGGCCCTATCGTGGCCGGGTGACGACTCCCCCGGCCCGCCCCCGTCCGGTGCTCGCGGTGATCGCGATCGTCGTCCTCGCGCTCAACCTGCGCCCGGTGGTGAACTCCGTCGGTTCCCTGCTGCCCGAGATCCGCACGGCGCTGGACCTCTCCGGCACGGCGGGCGGCGCACTCACCTCGTTGCCGCCCTTCGCCTTCGCCGCGTTCGGGTTGCTGGCCCCGCTGCTCGCGTCCCGGTTCCGGCGCGAGCGGGTGGTGGTGGTCGCGCTGGCGGCCATGACCGCCGGCCAGGTGCTGCGCCTGGTCGGGCCCTCGACGCCGCTGCTGTTCGTCGGGTCGCTGATCGCGCTGGCCGGGCTGGCGGTGTGCAACGTGCTGATGCCGAGCCTGGTCCGGGCGTACTTCCCCGACCGGGTGGCCACCATGACCGCCGCCTACACCACCTCGCTCGCCATCGGCGCGACCTCGAGCTCGGCGCTGTCGGTGCCGTTCGCCCGCGGTCTGGACGGCGACTGGCGCACCGGTCTCGGGGTGTGGGCGGTGACGGCGGCGGTCGCGTTGATCCCGTGGGTGTGGATGCTGTGGCGTCCGGGCGGGACGACCGGCACCGGAGCCCGGCCGGCGCTGCCGCTGCGCTCGCTGCTGCGCACGCGCATGGCGTGGACCATGGCGTTCTTCTTCGGCCTGCAGTCGGCGCAGGCCTACATCGTCACCGCCTGGCTGAGCCAGATCGTGGTGGACGCGGGCGCCGACCTCACCGAGGGCGGTTACGCGGTCGGGCTGTTCGCCGGGCTCGGCATCCCGATCTCGGCCGCCATCCCGGCGTTGCTCGTGCGGCAGTCCCGGCTCCCGGTGCTGATCTCGGTGCTGTCGGCCAGCTACGTCACCGGCTACGTCGGACTGATCGTCGCGCCCGCCGCCGGCATGTGGGGTTGGGCGGTGCTGCTGGGGATCGGATCGGGGACGTTCCCGCTGATCCTCACGCTGCTGGCGCTGCGGGCCCGTACCTCGGAAGGCGTGGCGGCGCTGTCGGCTTTCACCCAGTGCACCGGGTACCTGGTGGCCACGGCGGGGCCGGTCCTCATCGGCGCGCTGCACGACCTGACCGACGGCTGGACGGTGCCGCTCGTCGTCACCGCGACGTCGGCGGCGCTGATGGGCGTCCTCGGACTGCGGGTCGCGCGGCCCCGGTTCCTCGAGGACGAACTGGCCGGCGTCCGCCCCTGACCGGACCGGTCAGCGGGTCCGCAGCAGGGCACTGGCGGTGGCCGCGCGACCCTCGCCGCGGCCGGTCAACCCGAGACCGTCGGTGGTGGTGCCGGCCACCGAGACCGGCGCACCGACGACCGCGGACAGCACCTGCTGCGCCTCGGTCCGGCGGGCGGACAGCCGGGGCGTGTTGGCGATGACCTGGACGGCGGCGTTCACCACGACGTACCCGGACCCGGTGACCAGCCGCACCGCCTCGGCGAGCAGCGCCGCCCCGGACGCGCCCGCCCACCGCGGATCCGAGGTGCCGAAGACGGCGCCGAGATCGCCCAGTCCGGCGGCCGACAACAGGGCGTCGACGAGGGCGTGCGCCGCCACGTCACCGTCGGAGTGACCGGCGCAGCCGTCGGCGCCCGCGAACAGCAACCCGGCCAGGTGGCAGTCCCGCCCCGGTTCGACGGGATGCACGTCGATGCCCGTCCCGATCCGGTACTCGCGTTCGCGCTCAACCACGGATGTCGGCTCCTCCTGGTGCGGGTGGGGGCGGCGTGGCGCCGAGCGCTCGCCGCGCCTGGTCGATGTCGGCGACGGTGAGCACCCGGGACGCGTCGGCGTGTCCGGGGACCGTGACCGGTGTGGCACCAGCGGCGACCGCGGCGGCGGGGTCGGTGAGACGGTCAGCGGCGTGCCGGGCCCGCCGGAAGACGTCGGGTGTGTAGCCCTGGGGGGTCTGCACGATCCGCAGGGTGTCCCGGTCCACCAGTGCGGACGCCCGCCCTCCGTCGCCGACGGCGCGGATCGTGTCCACGACCGGCAGGACCGGGATCACCAGCCCGGCACCGGCCCGGACGGCCCCGACGACGCGGTGGACCATGGCGACCGGCGCGAACGCACGGGTCGCGTCGTGCACGAGCAGGACGTCCGGAGCGCCCCCGGTGGACGCGGTCTCCCAGGGGAGCGACCCGGGCCGGTCCGGACCGGAGGTCAGGACGGAGACGGCCCCGCCGAGGATCGGATCGGCGGCCACCTCGGCCGCGGCCTCTCCGTCCGACGGATCGACGAGGATCACCACGTGATCGACGCCGGCGTCCAGCAATCGACGGGTCGCATGCCAGACCAGGGAACGACCGTCGACGTCCACCCAGGCGGGGGCCGACCGGTCACCGCGGTGCGGCGGAACGGGGCCGCCGGAAGGTGTGTCGGGTGGCGGTGGACCGGACGCAACGACAAGGGCGACGACCGTCACCGGTCGCCGCCCACGTCGTACGGGTGCCCGCCACCCGGGATCGGCGTGGTGCGCACGCCGCGGGTGACCGGAACGGTCAGGAAGCCAGGACCTCGTCGAGGCGGTCGCTCGCGCGCTCCTCGTCGATGCCCTCGGCCAGCGCCAGCTCGGACACGAGGATCTGCCGTGCCTTGGCGAGCATCCGCTTCTCACCGGCCGACAGACCGCGCTCGCGATCGCGACGCCACAGGTCGCGCACGACCTCGGCGACCTTCTTCACGTCACCGGAAGCCAGCTTCTCCAGGTTCGCCTTGTAGCGGCGCGACCAGTTGGTGGGCTCTTCGGTGTGCGGGGCACGGAGAACGGCGAAGACGCTCTCCAGACCCTCGGTGTCCACCACGTCGCGAACGCCGACGAACTCGGCGTTGTCCGCGGGGACCTTGACGGTGAGATCGCCCTGGGCGACCTTGAGAACCAGATACAGCCGCTCGACACCCTTGACCATCCGGGTTTCAGTTGCCTGAATGAGTGCTGCCCCGTGATGGGGATAGACGACAGTTTCGCCGACCTTGAAGACCATGAGTCTGCTGCCCCTTTCGATACCTCAGTCTACCACGGGGCATTCCGGGCCCAGACACGTTGTCGCAGGTCAGGACGTTGGCGGGGAGAAACCCACGGCAGAGTGACGGGGTCTGCGGGTCTTGACAACCGGGGGGCCGCCGTGGTGGCGCCGGATGTCGGCGGTGCCCCGCGGCCGGCCGGGGAGCGCCGACATGCACTGTCGCGTGCGGGTTCTCGGGCCGCGTCGCGGACCGTTCCGGGACGCTGGCGTCACGTGCCGTCCACCGCGGGTCCACCCGCCGGGTCCCGGTCAACCCCCGGCCGGTCACCGCGGCTCCGCGACCGGGCGGGCGCACCACCGCCCACCGGCCGCAGTCCGGCCGCCGGACGACGGAGCCACCCGGTCCGACCGGTCGACCGTGGGTCCGTGTCGCGTCGGCCGGCGCGCCGACGGCCGCGCCGCCGGGATACCCTGCACAGGGTGGGCCGCACCGCTGTCCGGTGTCGCGTCCGTCGCGGGGCCGGTTCCAGCCGGAGCACCCGCCGCACCACCGGGGCACACCACTCCGCCGCACCATCCCTGCAGCACCGAGAACCGCACCGAACGCCCAGAAGGGGGACCGTCGTGGCCCGCAACGCACGGCTCGCGCGCCTGCGTCTGATTCCCGCCGTCGGCGTCGCCGGCGCCGTCCTGGCCCTGAGCGGCTGCGGCGCCGGTCAGATCGCCCAGACCGCCCAGCAGGTCGCCGCCATCGACGGCGCGAACGGCACCGCCGGCGAGGTGGCGGTCCGTGACGTCCGTCTCGCTCCGACCGAGTCGTACCGCTACGAGCCCGGCGCCGACATTCCGGTCAAGCTCTGGCTGAGCAACACCTCGCTCAACCCCGACGAGCTCACCGGAGTCACCACGGAAGCGGCCGAGGAGGTCGTCGTCGAAGGCGACACCGACATCCAGCCCCAGACCCTGCGCGAGGTCAACTCCGAGACCGACACGACCATCGTCGTCACCGGTCTGCGCGACGAGCTGCCCTACGGCAAATCGATCCCGATGACGTTCAGCTTCGCCTCCGGCGGCACCATCTCGGTCAACGTGCCGATCGAGATCCCGGAGCAGCGCAGCACCGAGCCGCGGGAGACCGTCAACATCCTCCCCGAGGAGCACAGCGACATCTGGTTCGGCGAGGGTCACGAAGGCGAAGCGGGCCACGAGGGCACCGAAGAGGGCCACTGAGCGTCTTCTTCCGTCAGGAGGAGCGTCATGACCACCGATCACGACGGGCCGGCTAGCCCCTATTCCGCGATGGCCGACACCTTGCGCGTCGCCACCGAGAACGCCGCCGCCCTGTGGCGTCTCGGCGCCGAGACCCTGGCCGTGCAGGCTGACGCGATCCGACGTCAGCAGGTGCCGGATCCGGTTCCCGGCGTGGAGCAGTACTTCGACCTGCTGCGGCAGGCCACCGAGGCCAACCAGCAGCTCGCCGCCCAGTGGGTGGCGGCTGTCCGGTCGATGACCGGGCTGCTGGTGCCGGGTGCAACGGTGATCCCTGGCGGTGCCGCGGGGCGGCACGTCCCCACCGCGCCGGACGGTGGCGCGGCGTACGGCAGTGCTGCCGCCCCTGGCGGCGCGGACGGTGCCGGCGACGCAGACCGTGTGAGTGGCGCGGGCGATGCCGACGGCGCGGGCGCTACCGGCGACGCAGACGCTGCCGGCGACACAGACGCTGCTCTCGGCGCAGGCGGTGCCGGCGGCGCAGACCGTGCCGGTCGGGACACCGCCGACGGGAACGCGAAGATTTCCGACGACGAACCCGCCACCACGGTGATGGTGCCCGAGGCACCCGCGCCGGCGGTCGTCGCCGCCGGGCAGAGCCTCGCACCGACCGGCACCTCCGGCGAGCTGGTGCCGGCCGCCCCGGCGACGGTCGACCTTCCGGCCCGCGGCACCGTCGACGTCCCCGCTCCCGGCACGATCGATCGCACCGCCGCTTCCACCGCCCCGGCGAAGCGCCGTCGGCGGGCACCGGCCCGCGCACCGCGGGCCGACGGCAATGCCGGGGACAGCGGTGAGCGCTCCGCCGCCGACGGCGGCACGGCCGACGCCGGTGCCGACGATCCCCGGACCGCGTACGTCCGGATGGGCAAGGCCGCGATCAGCGCCCGGTTGGCCGAGCGCGGACTGCCCCGGAGTGGCACGCTCGCCCAACTGGTCAACCGGCTGGTCGCCGCCGAGGCCTCCGATGCCGACTCAGCGCCGTCGGACCACTCAGGACCCGTGGGCCCCTCCACATCCTGAGGCCCGTCATCGCTCGGACTTCCCGATCCTGGGACGCCCCGGCCGGCCGCGGAATCCGGGCGGGCGACGCCACCGGCTGACAGGTGTGGTGGCGGTGATGCCCCGCCCTGCGGGGCGCGACCGACCGGCGGCCCGCCCGAACGTCTGTACCCATCCGCTCCGCGCGCCTGCGGAGACACTGTCGGTGCCGCCCTCTACCGTGCAGGACATGGCTACCAGCTCGACGAACCCCCGCGCCGCCCGACCCACGTTCCGCTGTTCCGAGTGCGGTGCGGCGGCGGCGAAATGGCACGGCCGCTGCCCCGAGTGTCAGGCCTGGGGCAGCCTCGCCGAGGCGTCCCCGGTGGCCGGCAGCCTGCGCAAGGTCAGCGCCGGACCGACCAGCGGCGCGGCGCAGTCGATGCCCGACATCGACGCGACCGCCGTGCAGATGCGCGCCAGCGGGATCCGGGAGCTCGACCGGGTCCTGGGCGGCGGGCTGGTGCCCGGTTCGGTGACGCTACTCGCCGGTGAGCCGGGCGTCGGCAAGTCCACACTGCTGCTCGCCGCCGCGCAGGCGTGGGCCGCGGCCGGCCACGGACGCGCCCTGATCATCACCGGCGAGGAATCCGCGGCCCAGGTCCGGCTCCGTGCCGAGCGGATCGGCGCGATGCACCCCGCGGTCTTCCTGGCCGCGGAGACGGAACTGTCGGCGGCGTTGTCCCACATCGAGACCGTGGCGCCGACGTTCCTCATCGTCGACTCCGTGCAGACGGTGGCGGCGGCCGAGGTCGACGGCAGCAGCGGCGGGGTGACACAGATCCGGGCGGTCGCGTCCGCGCTGATCGCCGTGGCCAAGGCCCGCGGCATCGCCACCTTCCTCGTCGGACACGTCACCAAGGAAGGTGGCATCGCCGGTCCCCGGGTGCTCGAGCACCTCGTCGACGTGGTGCTGCACTTCGAGGGCGACCGGCAGTCCAGCCTCCGGTTGGTCCGCGGGGTGAAGAACCGCTTCGGGCCGTCCGACGAGGTCGGCTGCTTCCAGATGGTCGGGGCCGGCATCCTGTCCCTCGACGATCCGTCCGGGTTGTTCCTGTCCGCCCGGCGGCCGCACATCCCCGGCACCTGTTCGACCATCGCGATGGAGGGCCGGCGACCGCTGCCGGTGGAGATCCAGACCCTGGTCACACCGCGGTCCAAGGACGGCTACGGCCAGCGTTCGGCCGTCGGGCTGGCCGCCCCCCGGGTGGATCTCGTGTTGGCGGTGCTGCAGCGCTGGGGCGGCGTCGCGGTCAACACCTACGACGTGATGGCCGCCACGGTCGGTGGTGCCAAGCTGATCGAACCGTCCGCCGACCTCGCCCTCGGGATGGCGGTGTGGTCCTCGGCCCGCGACATCCCGCTCTCCCCGGGGCTGGTGGTGCTGGGCGAACTCGGGCTCTCCGCCGACGTGCGGCCGGTGGCTGGCCTCGACCGGCGGCTGGTGGAGGCACGCCGGCTGGGCTTCGACCACGCCATCGTGCCCGCGGGTACGGCGGTCGAGCGTCCCCTCGGCATGCGGGTGGATCAGGTCTCCGACCTCGGGGAGGCGTTGCGCGCCCAGGGCAACGACGCCGGAGTGGTGCACTGGCTGCGGGAGAAACGCGCCCGCTGACCGGACGGGGTACGCCGACCATCGGACCCGCCGACCCCGGCACGGTGCGCCCGCCGCGGTGCGCCCCCGTACGGTGCGGCCTCAGCACGGTGCTTCCGCCGCCGCCGCAGGGCCCGCCCGACGCAGGCCGCACGAGCGGCGTCGCTCCGGTCGGCCCGGCGGCCGGGCGGCGTACGCGCGACGCCGGCCCCCGGCGTGACCACCCGGTGCACCTCGGCGCGGATCCGGCCGGGACCGTCCGGAGGCCGGCCGCCGGGGTGGGAGCCCCTAGACTGACACCGCGTCGGCCGGACCATCTCGGGGTGAGGTGGCACGGCACGCATGACCAGACACCGATCCGGCCGGTGTCTTTCCGCCGGAGGGACCGGCCGTGACCGCGGACGTGCCCGACGACCGGACCCGGCGCGGTGAGCAACCGTCGACCGGACCGCTGACGAGTGGACGAAAGGGGTGGGGGTGGCCGAGCGAGCGTCCAGCCCGGCGTTGCGATCGGTGCTGAGCCGGTTGGCACCCGGCACCGACCTGCGTGAAGGGCTGGAGCGGATCCTGCGGGGCCGCACCGGTGCGCTCATCGTGCTCGGCTTCGACAAGCCCGTCGAGGACATCTGCGACGGCGGCTTCCAGATCAACATCGACTTCTCGCCGACGCGCGTGCGGGAGCTGTCCAAGATGGACGGCGCCGTCATCCTCAACGACAGTGCCAGCCGCATCCTGCGTGCCAACGTCCAGCTGATGCCCGACCCCGCCATCCCGACGGCCGAGTCCGGCACCCGACACCGCACCGCCGAACGCACCGCACTGCAGACCGGTCTCCCGGTGATCTCGGTCAGCCACTCGATGTCGATCATCAGCCTGTACTACGACGGCATCCGTTACGTGCTGGCCGATCCGTCGACCATCCTGGCCCGGGCGAACCAGGCGCTGGCGACCCTGCAGCGTTACCGGGCCCGGCTCGACGAGGTGGCCCAGCAGCTCTCGGCGCTGGAGATCGAGGACTTCACCACATTGCGGGACGTCACCACCGTGGTGCAGCGGCTGTTGATGGTGCGCCGCATCGCCAACGAGATCGCCAGCGACGTCGCTGAACTCGGCACCGACGGGCGCCTCCCCGCACTGCAGCTGGACGAGTTGACCAGCACCATCGAGGACACCCGGGTGCTGCTGGTCCGCGACTACCTGCCCGACGGCCTCGACCGGTCGGAGACCGACGTGCTCGACGCCCTCGAGGAGATCGACGAGACCGCCCTGCTCGACCTGCACTCCATCGCCCGTGACCTCGGGTACGCCATCAACCCGGACGTCCTGGACATGCACGTCAGCCCGCGTGGGTACCGGCTGCTCGCCGCGATCCCCCGGGTGCCGCAGGCCATCCAGGACCGCCTCATCGCCCACTTCCACAACCTGCAGGGGCTGCTCGCTGCTACCGCCGGCGACCTGCAGGAGGTCGAGGGCGTCGGCGAGGCGCGGGCGCGGGTGGTCCGCGAGGGCCTGTCCCGGGTGGCCGAGTCCTCGATCGTCGACCGGTACGGCGCCACCCTCTGACAGTGCTCCGAGCGGCGTCGGGCGGCTGAACCCACGCCTTCGAACCTGACGCCCACGGTCGATTGAACCGTCGACGGCTCAGCGACGTGTCACCCGGTGGGTGCCACCGGCACCCGGACGGGACACAGCCGCCTCTGCATCTCCACAGCTGTTTCCCCGGACCACCACCACCACGACTGGATACCCTGGCTGTCCATGGTCGCCCTGGCCGGCCACCGAGTCGACCGCCGAACCATCCGCCAGGCAGCACCGCACCGCCGCAGTCCGCACCACCGGACATCCAGCATCGCCTCAGCACCGGGTCGTCAGACCACCCCGCCACCACCGCACCCGCACCACACCGCCGCACTACCAGCACCGCACCACCGCGCTCCCAGCAGCACCGGACCGCCGCAGTCCCACCACCGCACCAGCTCCGCACCGCCGCAGTCCGACCACCGCACCAGCTCCGCACCGCCGCGCCACCAGCACCGCACTTCCCGCACCACGAGCACCGCACGCCGCACCGTCCGCCTGCCGGGGCTCCGCTCCGTCCGCGGTCACCGCTCACCACCAGGCCCTGCTCGCACCGACCCCGTGTCCGCACCCCCGATGGGAATCCCGATGACCCAGACCGAACCCCGCCCCGCCACCGGCGCCGAGACCACCGACCACGGCTGCGCCTGCGCCGCTCCGTGCGGCTCCCGCGGCCGCTCCGTCACCCGCCGCACCGCGATCGGGGCGGGGGTCGTCGCCGGCGCCGCTTTCGTGACCGCCTGTGGCAGCAGCGACCCGGGCACGGCCACCCTCACCTCGAGCTCCAGCACCTCGTCCACCACCTCGTCCGCGACCGCGCCCGGAAGCTCGTCGCCGTCGAGCACCGCCGCCGGCACCACGGCCGGCACCACCGCGGAGGCGTCGAGCACCGGCAGCGCCGCCCCGGCCCCGTCGGGCACCGAGATCGCCAAGCTGGCCGACGTCCCCTCCGGCGGTTCGCTGATCGTGGAGAACGGTGGCGACAAGATCGCCCTGGCCCGCAACGCCGACGGCTCCGTGGTCGCGCACTCGGCCATCTGCACCCACCAGGGCTGCGCGGTGAACGCCGACGGCGCCGTCCTCGCCTGCCCGTGCCACGGGTCCACCTTCGACGCCTTCAGCGGCGCCGCCACCAAGGGTCCGGCCACCGCCGCGCTCGAAACGCTTTCCGTCGAGGTCAGCGGCGACGCCGTCTACCTCACCGCCTGAGCCCGCCCGCCCCCGGACCCGGCGTCGACGCCCGGGTCCGCGGCGGCGCTCCGCCCCGTGCCGGCGGTCTCCGCGGAGCTGCACGTCACGGTCGGCCCCGTACGGCGGCCCGGAGCCCGGCCGGCGGTGCCGCGCACACAGCCGACTCACAGCTCCCACCCAGCCCGCACCGTGGTGCCGGAGCGGAGGATTGCCCCATGAGCACTCCGGCGACGTCCAGCACCGCCACGCCCGGCCCCGGTTCGGCCCCCATCCGGGGCATCGACGGCCGCCCCGTCCGCGCCCTCGTCGTCGATGACGAGCCGACGTTGGCCGAGCTGGTCGGGATGGCCCTGCGTTACGAGGGCTGGGAGATCCGCACGGCGGCCAGCGGCACCGCCGCCGTCCAGGCCGCCCGCGAATTCCGGCCCGACGTCATCGTGCTCGACGTGATGCTGCCCGACTTCGACGGCATGGAGGTGCTGCGGCGCGTCCGGGCCGACGGGGAGCTGGCACCCGTGCTGTTCCTCACCGCCCGCGACGCGGTGGAGGACCGCATCGCCGGTCTCACCGCAGGCGGTGACGACTACGTGACCAAGCCGTTCTCGCTGGAGGAGCTGGTGCTGCGACTGCGTGCCCTGCTGCGGCGTGGCAAGAGCGCGGTGCCGACCGAGAACTCGATGATCGTCGTCGGCGATCTCACCCTCGACGAGGACAGCCGGGAGGTGCGCCGCGGCGACGACCTCATCCCGCTCACCGCCACCGAGTTCGAGCTGTTGCGGTTCCTGATGCGCAACGCCAAGCGGGTGCTGTCCAAGGCCCAGATCCTGGACCGGGTGTGGAACTACGACTTCGGCGGTCAGGCCAACATCGTCGAGCTCTACATCTCCTACCTGCGCAAGAAGATCGACTCCGGCCGCGAGCCGATGATCCACACGATGCGCGGGTTCGGATACGTCCTCAAGCCCGCCTCCTGAGCCACCCCGATGACCCCCGCCGCCACCGCCGCTCCCCCGCCCCCGGAGGCCCCGCCCGCCCCCGGCTCCCCCGCCGACGGGCCGCTCCCGGGGCGTCGCCGGCGGCCGCTCCGGCTGCGCACGAAGCTGATCGCGGCCGCCGTGCTGTTGGTACTGCTCGTCTGCGGGGTCACCGGGGTGGCCACCCAGCTCTCTCTGACGCACTACCTGACCTCACAGGTCGACCAGCGACTGCAGCCCTTCGCCCAGGACCGACCCCAGGACGGCGACGGGTCGGGACCCTTCGACTTCACCGGCAGCTGCACCGGCGTGGTCCCGCCCGACCGCACCCCCGGCCGTGGCGGGCCGGGCTTCACCGACACCCTCGGCGCCACGCTCCTCGACGGCCGGGTCGTGACGGCCGGGCTCCTCACCCGGGACGGGTGCGTCACGGTGAGCGCCGACGCCGCGGCGGGGTTGACCGACGTCGCGGACCAGACCCGGCCGGTCACGGTGACCATCGACGGCTACGGCGACTTCCGGGTGCTGGGCACCACGACGGGCGGCACCACCACCGTCGTCGGACTGCCGCTGGCACGGGAGCAGGCCACCGCCGGGCAACTCGTCCGGACGCTGCTCATCGTGATGGCCACGGCCCTGCTCGTCGCCGCCGCCGGCGCCTACGTCATCGTCCGGCGGACCCTGCGCCCGCTGGACCGGGTGGCCGCCACCGCGCACCTGGTCGCCACCATGCCGCTGCACCGCGGGGAGGTCGACCTGGGGATCCGGGTCCCGCCCGGCGACACCGACCCGCGCACCGAGGTGGGGCAGGTCGGGGCGGCCCTGAACCGGATGCTGGGCCACGTGTCCACGGCCCTCGAACGCAGGCAGGCCAGCGAGACCCAGGTCCGCCGCTTCGTCGCCGACGCCTCCCACGAGCTGCGGACCCCGCTGGCCGCGATCCGCGGTTACACCGAGCTCGCCCGGCGCGGTGACGTCGACCGCGACACCGTCGCCCACGCGCTGTCGCGGGTCGACTCGGAGTCGGTGCGGATGTCGGTGCTGGTCGATGACCTGCTGCTGCTGGCCCGGCTGGACGCGGGGCGACCGCCGGCCGCCGACGAGGTGGATCTGACGCTGCTGGCCCTGGACGTGGTCAGCGACGCCCGGGTGGCGGGGCCGGAGCACGTCTGGCGGTTGGACCTGCCCGCCGAGCCGGTCGCGGTCACCGGCGAGCAACTGCGGCTGCACCAGGTGCTGGCCAACCTGCTGACCAACGCCCGGACCCACACCCCACCCGGGACGACGGTCACGACCGGGGTGGCCCTCGTCGACGGCGAGGTCCAGCTGACCGTCACCGACGACGGACCGGGCATCGATCCGGCGTTGCTGCCGGGCGTCTTCGGCCGTTTCGTCCGGGGCGACTCGTCCCGGTCCCGGCAGGCCGGTTCCACCGGATTGGGTCTGGCCATCGTCCGCGCCGTGGTCACCGCGCACGGAGGCCGGGTGGAGGTCGACAGCCGCCCGGGACGCACCCGGTTCACGGTGTCCCTGCCGCCGCACGGCAGCGACCCGGTCAGCCCACCGGATGCGCGGCCAGCACCTCCTGCGCGAGGGTGAAGGTGGCCTGGTCGTACAGCACCAGCACCACCCGCTCGACAGCGGTGTCGGCGGCGCGCACCGCGGTCAGGGCCTGCAGCACGGCGTCGTCCTTCGGCCAGCCGTAGGCGCCCGCCGAGATCAACGGGAAGGCCACCGCCCCGGCGCCGACGCGGTCGGCGACGGCGAGGCTGCGCAGATAGCAGGACCGCAGGGTCGCGGACCGGTCGATGGCGGGATCGTGCACCGGGCCGACCGTGTGGATCACCCAGCGGCAGCCCAGCCGGCCGGCGGTGGTGGCGACGGCGTCACCGGCGGGCAACCCGTCCGGGTAGGTGGTCCGACGCAGTTCACGGCACTCCCGCAGGATCGCACCGCCGCCGGCCCGGTGGATGGCCCCGTCCACGCCGGCGCCGCCGAGCAGCGTCGAGTTCGCCGCGTTCACGATCGCGTCGACGGATTCACAGATCATCCCGGTGATGTCACCGGTGACCAGTTGCAGCTGCATGCTCAGCGGCTACGCAGGCAGACCCCGATGCGCGTCCCGTCGACCCGCATCTCGACCTCGGTGAGGTCGGCGACACTGGGCACCCCGAGATCGGAGTGCGTGGTGCGCAGGCCGAGGACCATGGCCCCGCTGGCCAGGCCGGAGGCGACGCCGGCGGGAGCGTCCTCGACGACGAGGCACCGCTTCGACTCGAACCCGAGTCGCTTCGCGGCCAGCACGTACGGAGCGGGGTCGGGTTTGCCCACGGCCACGTCGTCGGCGGTGATCAGCTCACCGGGCATGGGCAGACCGGCCGCGGCGATGCGCCCGGTGGCCAGCCGTCGGGTGCCGCTGGTGACGATCGCCCACCGGTCGCGTGGCAGCACACTGAGCACGGCCAGCGCGCCGGGGATCGGCACGACACCGTCGAAATCGGACGCCTCGATGTCACCGAGCCAGGTGTTGACCTCCTCCACCTCGGCCGCAGACGCGTCGGGCATCAACCGGGCGAGCGTCTGGCGGGCCGGGACACCGTGGTACATCCCCTGCAGCGAGCCGAAATCCAGGCCCAACCGGTCGGCCAGCAGACTCCAGCTCCGGTCCACGCTGCCGGTCGAATCGGCGAGGGTGCCGTCGAGGTCGAACAAGACAGCGTCGACGGTGATGTGCATCTTCGTAGTCTGCGGCATCGCTGCGGCGCTCCATTACCGTGACGGGCGCCCTGACGAAGATGACGACGCTCCGGAGCCGGATCGACACCCTGCGTGCCTCGGCCGGCTGATTATGCCTCTCGGACGATCCTCGCATCGCCGCGGACGCGCGCACAGGCGGCAGACGAGTGGAATCAACGACGCCGCCCGCGGGTTGACCCTGACGGCAGCGCCGAGCGCGGTCGCCGGCGTCCGCCGGACGGTCCCCGCGCCGGCCGAGCGGGAACGGATGTGGCGTCGATGATGCGAGCAGTGTGGAACGGGACGGTCCTCGCCGAGTCCCCCACGACGGTGCAGGTGGAGGGGAACCACTACTTCCCCGCCGACTCGATCCGGCGTGAGCACTTCACCGGCAGTGCGACCACGACGGTGTGTCCGTGGAAGGGCACCGCGAGCTACTACTCGGTCGTCGTGGACGGCGACACCAACCCCGACGCCGCCTGGTACTACCCCCAGCCCAAGGACGCGGCTGCGGAGATCAAGGACCACGTCGCGTTCTGGCGCGGCGTGACCGTCGAGAGCGTCCCGGCCCGATGACCGCCGCCGCGACCCCGGTCATCGACTTCCTGTGGCGTCCCGGCTGTGGCTTCTGCGCGGCGCTGCACCGGCGGCTGACCGCCGCGGGGGTCGAGATGCGGGAGTTCAACATCTGGGAGGACGACGACGCCGCGGCCCGGGTGCGGGCGGCGACCGGTGGCAACGAGACGGTGCCGACGGTCTACGTCGGTGACCACTCGATGGTCAACCCGAGCCTGGACGACGTCCTGGCGGCCATCGGCCGCACCAGCTGAGCCCCGGGCACCGGGTGCCGGCGGGGACGCGACCGTCCACCCGCCGGTTCCGGTGCCGCCGGAGTGCGCCGAGCCATTACCCTGGCTGTGCGCCTCCGTAGCTCAGGGGATAGAGCAACGCACTCCTAACGCGTTGGTCGCAGGTTCGAATCCTGCCGGGGGCACGCAGAACGTCGCGTGGCGGACGCTCACCGCGCCGGCACCCGGTGCGCCCAGCGCGCCGCGACCCGGGACAGCTCGTCGGCCGGCACGGCGGCGCTCCACAGCCAGCCCTGGCCCACCGAACACCCCAGCTCCAGCATCACCGCGGCGTTCTCGGCGGTCTCGATCCCCTCGGCCACCGTGTCCAGGCCCAGCGCATCGGCGAGCTGGACGATGGAGCGCACGATCGCCCGCGAGTCGGCGTCGGTGGTGACCTGGTCGATGAACGACCGGTCGATCTTGAGCGTGCTGACCGGCAGTCGTTTGAGGTAGGCCAGCGAGCTGTATCCGGTGCCGAAGTCGTCCACCGCGATGCGAACCCCCTGACCCTTGAGTTCCGTGAGCAGCGCGACCGCGCCCGGAGCGTCGGTCATGATCGCCGACTCGGTCACCTCCAGGGTGAGATCGGTGCTCGCCCAACCGGTCTCGACCGCGGACCGGGCGACGATGCCCTCCAGGCCGGGCGCGGCGAAGCTGCGTGCCGAGACGTTGACGCTGAGCTGGAAGCGCTCCAGGCCGTGGCGTCGCCGCAGCTCCACCATCTCCCGCGACGCCCGCTGGATCACCCAGCGGTCCAGTGCGAGCGACAGGCCCATCGCGTCGGCGGCGTCCACCACCTCCAGCGGCGAGACCCGGCCCAGGTCGTCGTCCTGCCAGCGCAGCAACGCCTCCACACCGGTCATCCGACCACCGGCGATGTCCACGATCGGCTGATAGTGCAACGTCAGCCGGTCCCCGTCCAACGCCTCGCGCAGCGCGTTCATCACCAGCAGCCGGCGCTCTCCGCTCTGCGCCAGCGTCGCGTCGAACACCCGGATCCGCCCGCGCCCGGACGCCTTCGCCTCGTACATCGCCACGTCGGCGAACCGCAGCAGCGTGTCCGCGTCGTGCGGCGGCGACAGCGCGATCCCGATGCTGGCGTCCACGTACACCCGGGGTCCGCCGAGCTCAACCGGCCGGCTCAACGCGTCCCTGAGCCGGTCCGCGATGTTCATCGCCAGCGCCTCGTCGACGTTCTCGCACAGCACCGCGAACTCGTCACCCCCGAGGCGGGCGACGGTGTCCTGCGGGCGGACGGCGTGCCGCAGCCGGTGGCCGATCTCGATCAGCAGCAGATCGCCCGCGTCGTGTCCCCGGGAGTCGTTCACCAGCTTGAAGTGGTCCAGGTCCAGGAAGAGCAACGCGATGGATCCGTCGGTGGCCGGTCGCCGCCGGGCCAGCGCCCGTTGGATGCGGTCCACCAGCAGGGCCCGGTTGGGCAGGTCGGTGAGCACGTCGTGGGCCGAGCGGTGCCGCAGCTCGTTCTCGGCGCGGCGCGCCTCCGTGACGTCGGAGACCATGGCCAGCGAACCCAGCTCGTCGGTGTCGGGCAGCGGGAGCGGCGCCACCGACATCGACAGCGTGTGCCAACTGCCGTCGGGGTGGCGGTAGGGCACCTCATAGGTCTCCGGGCCGGTCTCGACCCGCCGGGACAGCTTCTCCCGCAGCAGGTTCTCGGTGTCCGGATCGAACATCGGCACCCGGTCGACACCGATGAGGTCCTCGATGCCGTGCCCGAGCAGATCGGCGAGCTTCTGGTTGAGGAAGATGACCTCGCCGGCGGGCGTGAAGACGATGATGCCCTCCTGGGCCGTCTCCGCGATCGCCCGGTAGCGGGCCTCCGAACGGCGGAGCTCGTCCTTGGCCTGGACCTCCGCGGTGACCTCGCGCACGTTGAGCACCACCCCCCGGATCTCCGGTTCGGCCAGCGCGTTGGTCATCGACTCCTCCACCCACCGCCAGGCGCCCGAGCGGTCGACGACCCGCAGCGTGATCCGTTCGAAGCCCTCCCGGTCGGCGAGCACCCGGGCGACCGTGTCGCGCAGCGCGGGCAGGTCGTCGGGATGCACGAAGCTGTAGGTGGTGCGGCCGAGCACCTCGTCGGCGGTATAGCCGAAGACGTCGGTGGCCGACGAGGTGACGTAGCGCAGGGTCATGTCGGCGTCGGCGACCAGCGCGACGTCGGACGCCCGCTGGTTCAGCGCGGCGAACAGCGCCCGCTGCCGGTCGAGCTGCTGCTCGGCGCTGGACACCCGGCGCAGATCACGCAAAAAACTGGCCATGCCGTACGGGATGCCCCGGTCGTCGTGCAGCACGGTGACGTCCACCAGCACCGGGATCGCGTACCCGTCGCGGTGACGCAGCATCTTCTCGAAGGACGCCGCGCGCTGCCGGCCGCTCTGCAGCAGCTCGACGTGGGCGGTCCCCGCGCCGGAGTCGGACACGTGCGCGACGCTGAGGCGGTTCATCCGCAGCAGCTCGTCCCGGGTGTGCCCGAGCAGTGCGCAGAAGGCGTCGTTGACCGCCTCGAACTCCCCCGCCATGTTCATCAGGGTCTGCGGCGTGGCGGACTGCTCGAACCGGGCGCGCATGTCCTCGGCCTGCCGCTCGAGGTCGCGTCGGAGGGCGTTCTCGACCGTCAGGTCGCGGATGACCGCGCTGGCGCCGCAGACCTCGCCGTCCTCGTCCCGGACCACGGCCAACGCGAGGCTCACCTCGACGGGGGCGCCGTCCCGCCGGCGCCGGCGCTCGACCATCGGCGCCAGCGTCTCACCGGTGAGCACCCTGGCGAGGACGCCGTCCCGCCGGGGCCCGTCGGTCGCCTCCACCAGGACCGACAGCGGCTGTCCGACGAGCTCGTCCGACGGCCAGCCGTAAATGGCGGCGACCCGGTCGTTGGCCCAGGTGATGACACCGTCGACGTCGCAGGTGAGGATGCCGTCGTTGGAGTTCGCGACCACGCCGGCGAGGGTCTGCGCCGTCCGGTAGGCCTCCTTCTCGCTCGACACGTCCCGGGACACCCCGATGAAGTGACGCGGCCGCCCGTTCGCGTCGAGGATGGGACTGGTGGAGGCGAGCACCGGGAACTCCCGGCCGTTCTTGTCCCGCATCAGCCACTCACCGCGGAACACCTCACCGGCGGCGACATCGTCGAACACCGCGAAACCTCGCTGCCGCGCCGGCTCCGGCACCACCAGCTCCGAGATCCGCGACCCGAGCGCCTCGGCCGCGGTGTACCCGTAGAGCGACTCGGCCGCGGCGTTCCAGTAGATGACCCGCTCGAGGTGGTCGGTGATGACGACCGCTTCGGCCACGCTGTCCAGGGCACGCGCCATCAGGTCGGGCGGCAGGTCGGCGGGACCGGCCGGGCCGTTCGCACCGCTCACCCTGGCCCCCCGCCGCGAAGCTCGATGCGTCCGACCGGCCCGACTCCCCGGCGCGGCAGCGCGTGTCGGTCGAGCCTATCTTCGCTGCGCGAATCCACCAGCGCCATCGGACGAGTCGCCCACCGCCGGATCCACCGGCGGAGCGAACCCCGTCGACCGCGGCGCCCACGGAACCATCACCGGGGCGGGCGCACGACCGCCGGCGCTCTACAGTGCGGGGATGTCCAGGATCGCGGTCGCCGGCCGGAGGCTGCGCTCGAACTGGGTGCCGCTGCTGGAGTCCACGGTCGCCGCGACACTCGCCTGGATCATCGCCACGGTGGTGGTCGGGCACACCGCGCCGTTCTTCGCCCCGGCCGCGGCGATCATCGTGCTGGGTCAGGCCCGCGGCGTCCGGATCCGCAAGACGGTGGAGATCCTCATCGCCGTCGCCGGCGGTGTGCTGCTCGCCGACATCGTCGCCCAGCTCCTCGGATCGAACACGACGCTGACCATCTTCGTCCTGATCGTGCTCACGCTGACGATCACCACCGCGATCGGCGCGAACGGGGTCGCGGTGGTCCAGGCGGCGGTGTCGGCGCTGTACGTCGCGGTCATCGCACCACCGACCCAGACGCTGGTGCCGGTGCGGTTCTTCGACGCGCTCGTCGGCGGCACCGTCGCGGTGCTGGTCAACCAGTTGGTGGTGGTGCACGACCCGCTGGCCGGGTTGGTCCGCGAGATGCGTTCGATCACCGAGCGCATCTGCGACGTGGTGGACCGCACCGCAGCGGCGATCGACCGGCACGACGAGAGCCTGGCCAAGGAGGCCCTGGACCGCGCCCGTCAGGTCGACGCGGCGGTCGACACCCTGCGCACCGAGGTCGCCGCCGCGGCGGAGGTGCTCACGCTGGACGTGTGGCGCCGGCAGCGGCGCGCCGGAGTGCAGACGATCGAGACCGCGACCCGCCAGATCGACTACGCCGTCCGCGGGGTGCGCGTGCTGGCCCGGGCGTCACTGACCCTCACCCGCTGGCCGACCCCGACCGGCCCGGAACTCGGCGAGGCGTTGCGGCACCTGACCGCCGCGGTCGGTCACGCCGGTGAGGCGTTGGCGTCGGAGATCCTCGGCGACCACGACAAGGCGGTCGACTTCACCGCCCGGACCGAGCTGTCGGCGTTCGCCGCCATCGCCGACGCGCGCCCGCTGCTGTGGGGTGACCAGCCGCTGCCGGTGGTGATGATCGTCGGCCAGCTGCGCTCCATCACCATCGACCTGCTCCGTGGCGTCGGCGCCGACGACGCCACGGTGCTGGCCCGCGTCGACCACGCCCTGGGGTTCCCGAAGGGCTGATCCGCTCTCCGTCTGGACCGGCGGCCGTCCGGGTAGGGCTGAGGGCAGGCGACGCGCCCGGCCCCCGGGCCGCACGCCGCCAAAGGCGGTGTGCAGCAACGCATGCCGCGACGTATCGAGCCCGGAGGGGAACGTCATGGCAGACGAGAAGGACGGCGCCGCCAAGGTCGCGGAGCTGGCGAAGGACATCCGCATCGCGATGCTCACCACGATGGACAGCGCGGGGCACCACATCAGCCGGCCGATGGCCCAGCAGGAGGTGGAGTTCGACGGGGACCTGTGGTTCTTCGCCGAGCGCAACTCTCGCAAGGTCGCGCACGTGCGCGCCAACCCCGAGGTCGGCGTGACGCTGAGCTCCAACGACACCTGGATCTCCATCGAGGGCGAGGCCGAGATCGTCGACGATCTGGCCAAGAAGAAGGACCTCTGGAACCAGTGGGTCGAGGCGTGGTTCACCGACGGACCCGAGGATCCGAACGTCGTGCTCATCAAGATCAACGCGCACGGTGCCGAGTACTGGGACACCCCGGGCGGCCGCGTCTCGTCGGTGATCAGCTTCGTCAAGGCGAAGGTCACCGGCAAGGCCTACGACGGCGGCGAGAACGAGCGCGTCGACCTGTAGTTCTCGGCAGCGGCACCGACTCCTGGTGGCCCACTGCACAGACACCGACGGCCGGTGGGCGCGATGCCCACCGGCCGTCGGTGTTCCCGTCGGCGGTACGGCTCAGGTGCCGCGGCTCAGAACGAGAACGCCGGTGAGGTGAACTCGGCGTCGGTGATCAGCTCCATTCAGGCCAACGCCAGGGCCTACGACGGCGGCGAGAACGAGCGCGTCGACCTGTCGTTCTCGGCAGCGGCACCGACCCGCGGTGGCCCACTGCACAGACACCGACGGCCGGTGGGCGCGATGCCCACCGGCCGTCGGTGTTCATGCCGGCGGTACGGCTCGAGTACCGCGGCTCAGAACGAGAACGCCAGTGCGGCGAACACCGCGACGGTCCGCTCTCTCACGGCGAAGGTCACCGCCAAGGCCTGCGACGGCGGCGAACACGAGCGCGTCGACCTGTCGTCCTCGGCAGCAGCACCGACCCCTGGTGGCGTGCTGCACAGACACCGACGGCCGGTGGGCGCGATGCCCACCGGCCGTCGGTGTGTTCCTGCCGGCGGTACGGCTCAGGTGCCGCGGATCAGAACGACGACGCCAGTGCGGTGAACTCGGCGTCGGTCAGCTCGATGCCGGCCGCCGCGGTGTTCTCCTCGAGGTGCTTCACGCTCGAGGTGCCGGGGATCGGGAGCATCGCCGGGGACCGCTTGAGCAGCCAGGCCAGCGCGAGCTGCGACGGGGTGGCGCCGTGGTCGGCGGCGATCTTCTGCAGCGGCCCGTCGGTCTGCGCGAGCGGGCCGGAGCCCAGCGGTGCCCACGGGATGAAGGCGATGTTCTGCTCGGTGACGTGGTCCAACAGCGCCTCGGCGTCGGTGTAACCGGCGTTGTAGCGGTTCTGGACGGACACGATGGTCGCGTACCTCTGCGCCTCGCGCAGCTCGTCCACCGTCACCTCGGACAGACCGATGTGCTTGATCTTGCCCTCGTTCTGCAGGTCGACGAGTACACCGAGCTGGTCGGCCAGCGGCACCTCGGGGTCGATGCGGTGCAGCTGGAACAGGTCGATGCGCTCCAGACCCAGCCGGCGCAGGCTCATCTCGGCCTCCTGGCGCAGGTAGTCCGGGTGCCCGTGGACGGGCCAGACGTTCGGCCCGGTGCGCAGCAGACCGGCCTTGGTGGCGACCAGCACGTTCTCCGGGTACGGGTGCAGCGCCTCGCGGATGAGCTCCTCGGACACGTAGGGCCCGTAGGAGTTGGCGGTGTCGATGAAGGTGATGCCGAGCTCGACGGCGCGGCGCAGCACCCGGATGGCCTCGTCGTGGTCCTTCGGCGGGCCCCAGATGCCCTCGCCGGTCAGGCGCATGGCGCCAAAACCGAGACGGTGGACGGGGATGTCGCCACCGATGGCGAAAGTCCCGGAGGCGGCGGCGATCGGCTGTTCCGTGGTGGAGGTCATGAGTCCCTGCTTCCTGTGGCGGGTGATTCCCGCGGGGCGCGGCGCGGACGCCGCGGTCGTCCCGCTCTGTGGTCCAACCGCCGACGGGCGGGGTGGCATTCCCGATCGGGGCCGTCGATCCGTGGTTGCGCCGACAGGTGAACGGCTGCGGGCTGGGAGACTCAAGAGATGACCAGCCCCCTCGACAAGCGTCCCGCCGATCACCCGGACGCCCCTGCCGGTCCGCTCGACACGTGGCCCGCAGCCGATCCCGCGGAGATCGCTGCCGGCCCGCTCGACACGCGTCCCGCAGCCGACCCGGCGGTCGTCGCCGGACCGGTGGCCGGCGGCCTCGCCACCGTCGAGCGCCGGGCCGTGGAGGTCGTCGGACTCCTCGGTGGGCTGATCGCGCGGCTGCGGACCCCGCTGCTCGCGGTGACCCTGCTGCCGCTGCTGCCCGCGGTCGGTCTGCTGATCGCGGCGGTCGTCGTCGGGACGGCGACCCCGGCCGTCATCGCCATCGCCGGTCTCGTCGCGCCGGTGTGGCTGACCGTACGGCGCCGGCAGCTGGTGACCGCGTTGGTACCCGCGGACGCCGCGGTCGCCGACCTGAAGCGGACCTTCGACCTCGCGGCCATCGGCGGGCAGCTGCGGGACAACCTGCTCCGCCAGGACGGCCGTCGGTTGTCGCTGCGCCCACGGGCACTGGCCGGGTCGGTGTGGCGAGGCATCAGCACCACCGCGGCGCTGCACGGCCGGGTCACCGATGTCCCCCGGTTGGCGCCGTTCTTCCCCGGCCGGTTGCGTGGCCTCGCGTTCCTGTCGATCGCCTGTGTGGTCAGCGGGGTGGTGCTGACCGCGTGGCTGGTGCTGCACCTGGTGCTCGCCGCGCTCGTCGGCGCGGACGTGTGGTCGGGGTTCTGAAGGCCCGTCAGCTTCGCGGGACGTTGCGTTCGAGGTCGGCCAGCCACACCGCGGCGTTGCCGTCCGACGGCGCCCGCCAGTCACCGCGCGGGCTGAGCGACCCGCCCGCCGACACCTTCGGCCCGTTGGGCATCGCCGAGCGCTTGAACTGGCTGAAGCCGAAGAACCGCTTCACGAACACCTCCAGCCACTGCCGGATCGCGGGCAGGTCGTACTGCCGGCGACGCTCGTCGGGGAAGCCGACCGGCCAGTGCCCGGCGTGCGCGTCGCCCCACGCCTGCAGCGCGAGGAACGCGATCTTCGACGGGCGGAAGCCGTAGCGCAACGTGTAGAAGAGGGTGAAGTCCTGCAGCTCGTAGGGCCCGATCGACTTCTCGGTGCTCTGCGGCACCTCTCCCTCCTTGACCGGGATGAGTTCGGGGCTGATCTCGGTGCCGAGGATCGACAGCAGGATGGCGTCGACCTCGTCGGAGAAGTCGTCCAGGCCGCCGACCCAGCGGATGAGGTGCTGGATGAGCGTCTTGGGGACGCCGCCGTTGACGTTGTAGTGCGACATCTGGTCGCCGACGCCGTAGGTGCTCCAGCCCAGGGCCAGTTCGCTGAGATCGCCGGTCCCCAGGACGATCCCGTGGTGGTGGTTGGCCAGCCGGAACAGGTAGTCGGTCCGCAGACCGGCCTGGACGTTCTCGAAGGTGACGTCGTAGACCTCTTCGCCGCGGCCGAACGGGTGGTCCAGGTCGGACAGCATCTGCCGGGCCGCGGGGCGGATGTCGAGTTCGGCTGCGGTGACTCCCAAGGCGGTCATCAGCGCCCAGGCGTTGGCCTTCGTCGAAACGCCGGTGGCGAAGCCGGGCATCGTGAAGGCGAGGATGTTGGTCCGGGGCAGCCCGAGCAGGTCCATCGCGCGGGCCGCGACGATCAGCGCGTGGGTGGAATCCAGGCCGCCGGACACGCCGATGACCACCTTCTCGGTCCGGATGGCCCGCAGCCGCTGGACCAGGCCGTCGACCTGGATGTTGTAGGCCTCGAAGCAGTCCTGGTCCAGCCGCGCCGGGTCGGCGGGGACGAACGGGAAACGCTCGATCGGCCGGCGCAGCCCCAGGTCGGTGTCGGGCGCGCCGAGGGTGAAAGCGACGGTCCGGTGGACCGCCTCGCCGACCGCGCGCCGGTTGTCCTCGAAGGTGCCCTGCCGGGCGCGCTCCTGGCGGAGCAGATCGAGATCGACGTCGGCGACGGTGATCTGAGGTTCGCGGGCGAACCGCGGCCCCTCGCCGATGAGCACGCCGTTCTCGAAGATGCTGGTCTGGCCGTCCCACGAGAGGTCCGTGGTGGATTCCCCCTGGCCGGCGGCGGCGTAGAGGTAGGCGGCGAGGCAGCGCATCGACTGGGCGCGGCACAGTGCGGTGCGGGTGTCGGCCCGGCCGATGGTGATGGGGCTGCCGGAGAGATTCAGCAGCACGGTGGCGCCGGCCAGCGCGAGCCCGCTGGATGGCGGGACCGGGACGAACATGTCCTCGCAGATCTCCACACCGACGGTGAGACCACGGACGTCGACCGCGTCGAACAGCAGGTCGGTGCCGAACGGCGCGGTGCGGCCGGCGACGTCGATGGTCAGCCCGGTGATGCCGTCGCCGGCGGCGAACTGGCGGCGCTCGTAGAACTCCCGGTAGGTCGGCAGGTGCAACTTGGGGACGACGCCCAGGATCTCGCCGCGGTGGATGACGACCGCGGTGTTGAACGATCGCGCCCGGTGCCGCAGCGGGGCGCCCACCACCAGCACCGGCAGCAGGTCCCGCGACGCCTCGACCACGGCGGCCAGACCTTCGTGCACCGCGTCGAGCAGGACGTCGGCACCGAACAGGTCGTCCAGCGCGTACCCGGTCATCGCGAGCTCGGGGAAGACCGCGACCGCGACTCCCTGCTCGTGGCACCGGGTGGCCACCTCGACGATGCCGGCGGCGTTGCGCAGCGGGTCGGCAATGTGGACCCGGGTGGTGCAGGCGGCCACCCGGGCGAACCCGTGGGAGTACAGCGAGGAGAAGGTCATCCGGGCTTCCTGTCGGGACGGGCCCCGCCGTGGCCCTGGTGCGGACCGGCGACCGGGTGTCGGCCCGACCATCATCCCCCGTCGCCGGCGACGTCCCGGCGGTCCCCCGTTCCGCACCCCTCGCGCCCGGTCCCCGTCGATCGCACCCTGTCCCCCGGCCGGGGATGACGTCCGCCGCGACGTCGAGGTCGGTGGCGCTGCGCGGCCGGACGGCCGCACCCGCCGGGCCGGCCGCCCGGGGTCCACAGCCCCACCGGCCCGGGTGACGGCGCGAAGCCGGGCAGCGGCACCCGCCGGGTCGGCCGGCCGGGTCCCAGCGCCGCCGGGGCCGCGACCGGGCCCGGGGCCGGGACCGGGCCCGGGGCCGGGACCGGGGCCGGGGCCGGGGCCGGGGCCGGGCCCGGGGCCGGGACCGGGGCCGGGGCCGGGACCGGGGCCGGGGCCGGGCCCGGGGCCGGGACCGGGGCCGGGGCCGGGGCCGGGGCCGGGGCCGGGGCCGGGGTGACGCTGCACACCGGGCAGCCGCAGCCGCCAGGCCGCGGCCAGGAACAACCGGGCTGGAAGTCCGCAGCCCCGCCGGGCCGGGCCACGGCGCGAGGCCGGGCTGCCGCGCCCGCCGGGCGGCCGCGCGGGGTCCGCAGCGCCGGTACCGGTCGGCCCCGCTTCAGCCGCGGCGCAGGACCCGCGCCTCCCAGGGCCGCAGCGTCAGTCCGCCGCCGGCGTCGGGATAGTTGCCGATGACCAGCTCGGCGTCGCCCCAGGTGGCGTCGATCTCGTCCCCGACCGGCACCGTGACCTCGTCCCCCGAGAAGTTGGCGACGACGAGCAGGGTGGTGGCGTCCAGGCGGCGGGTGAAGGCGTAGATCGTCGGGTCGGTGGCCAGCAGCATCGTGAAGTCGCCGACCGCGACCGTCGGTTCGGTGTGCCGGAGCTCGATCAACTTCCGGTAGTGGTGGAACACCGAATCCGGGTTCGCGCGTTCCGCGGCGGCGTTGATCTCGGTGTGGTTGGGATTGACCCGGAACCACGGTGTACCGGTGGTGAAGCCGGCGTTGTCCCCGGCGGTCCACTGCACCGGGGTGCGGGCGTTGTCGCGGCTCATCGCGCGCATCCCGGGCAGGATGTCCTCCGGCGAGCGGCCCGCGGCGACCGCCTCCCGGTAGAAGTTCACCGACTCGATGTCGGCGAAGTCCTCGCCCGAGTCGAAGCCGATGTTGGTCATGCCGAGCTCTTCGCCCTGGTAGACGTACGGCGTGCCGCGGTGCAGGTGCAGCACGGTGGCCAGCAGCTTCGCCGACTCGACCCGGAATGCGCCGTCGTCGCCGAACCGGCTGACCGCGCGGGGCTGGTCGTGGTTGTCCCAGTAGAGACTGTTCCAGCCGACGTCGGCCAGGGCCGCCTGCCAGCGCCCGAAGCTGGCCTTGAGGTCGAGCAGGTCGAGCCCGGTGTAGTTCCACTTCGGTCCGTCGAAGTCCAGGCCGACGTGCTCGAACTGGAAGATCATGTCGACCTCGGGGTTGGCCGGGTCGGTGTAGACAACAGCGTGCTCGACGCTCGTGCCCGGGGTCTCGCCCACGGTCAGCAGCTTCGGCCGGCCCTCGAAGACCGCGCCGTGCATCTCCCGGAGGAACTCGTGGATGCGCGGCCCGTTCTGGTAGAGGAAGGACCCGTCTCCGTAGGGCGACCCGGGCGACGAGGGTCCGTCGGTCAGCGGCAGCGTCTTGGAGATCATGTTGATGACGTCCATCCGGAAGCCGTCGACCCCGCGGTCCAGCCACCAGTTCATCATCGCGTAGACGGCCTGCCGGACCTCCGGGTTCTCCCAGTTCAGGTCGGGCTGCTTCCTGGAGAACAGGTGCAGGTAGTACTCGCCGGTCGTCTCGTCGAGTTCCCAGGCCGGGCCGGAGAAGAACGACTCCCAGTTCGTCGGCTCGGCGCCGGGCGCGCCGGCCGCCATCCCGTCCCGGGCGGGACGCCACCAGTACCAGTCGCGCTTCGGGTTGTCCTTCGACGACCTGGATTCCACGAACCACGGGTGCTCGTCGGAGGTGTGGTTGACGACGAGGTCCATCACGATCTTGATGCCGCGTCCGTGGGCGGCGGCGAGCAGCTCGTCGAACTGGTCCAGCGTGCCGAACGTCGGGTCGATGTCGGTGTAGTCGCTGATGTCGTAGCCGTTGTCGTCCTGCGGGGACCGGTAGATCGGGGACAGCCAGACGACGTCGACCCCGAGTGCCTGCAGGTGGTCCAGGTGCGCGATGACACCGCCCAGATCGCCGATGCCGTCGCCGTCGGAGTCGGCGAAGCTGCGCGGGTAGATCTGGTAGACCACCGACGACTTCCACCAGGGTTCGATCGCGGCGTGATCGGCGGTGCGGTCGGTCGCGACCGGGTCGGTCATCGGGTCTCCTCGGGGAACGGCAGCTGGTCCGTCGGACCCTAACGGCAACGACCGACAGTCGCCCTGCGTGGGCGACCGTCGGTCGTGGACCGCCGTCGTCGGCGACGGCCCCGCGGCGTGCGGGAGACCCGGGGGAAGGCGGTCAGCCCAGCGGGATGACGCCCAGGAGGATGGCGACGACCAGCATCACGACCGAGCAGAGCGCGGCGCGCCACAGCACCTTCTTGTGGAACTCCGCCATGCCGACCCTGGCCAGCGAGATCAGCAGCAACATGGCCGGGACCAGCGGACTGGTCATGTGCACCGGCTGGCCGATGATCGACGCCTGGGCCATCTCGACCGGGGTGATGCCGTACTGGCCGGCCGCCTCGGACAGGATCGGCAGCACGCCGAAGTAGAAGGCGTCGTTGCTCATGAAGAACGTGAACGGCATGCTCAGCAGACCCGTGATGACGGCGAACCACGGGCCAAGCCCGGACGGCACCACGTCCACGATCGCGTCGGCCATCGCGGTGACCATGCCGGTGCCCTCGAGCACACCGACCAGGACCGCGGCGGCGAACACCATGGACACCACGCCGACGATGGAACCGGCGTGCGCCTTGATCCGCTCGGCCTGGTCGTCCTGCTTCGGGAAGTTGACGACCAGGGCGATCGCGGCGGCGATCATGAACAGCAGCGCCAGCGGGAACTCGTCCAGGCCGAGCAGCACCAGCAGGCTGACGGTCAGACCGAGGTTGACCCAGATCAGCTTCGGTCGCAGCGTGGGGCGGTCGGGGTCCAGACCCCCGACCAGATCGTCTGAGCCGTCGGAACCGTGGGTGTCGCGACCGTCGTCGGTGCCGCCGCCCACCGGGCCACCGGTGAGGCTGTCCAGGTCGAGGTCGGCGGAGCCACCGCCGGGGCGGGTGAGCAGGGCGACGGGGCCGTCACCACGGGTGCCCGCGGTGGCGCCGACCGAGGCCGCGACCAGCTCGAGGGTGTCGCCGGAGGCCTCGAGCCGCTTCTTCTCCGAGCGGCCCAGGAAGTACGCCAGGACGAACACGGTGCCGATCGCGGCGATCATGCCCGGCACCATCGGCAGGAACAGGTCGTTGGGCGAGACGTTCAGCACGGTGGCCGCGCGGACGGTCGGCCCACCCCACGGGACGATGTTGAGCACGCCGTTGGCCAGCACCGCGACCACGGTCAGCACGACGGGGCTCATCCCGAGCCGGCGGTAGATCGGCATCAGCGCCGAGACCGTGATGATGAAGGTGGTCGAGCCGTCACCGTCCAGCGAAACGAGCCCGGCGAGCACGGCGGTGCCCATCACCAGGCGTACCGGGCTGTTGCCGACCACGCGCAGGATGAGCCGGATCAGCGGGTCGAAGAGCCCGACGTCGATCATCAGGCCGAAGAAGATGATGGCGAAGAAGAGCAGGGCGGCGGTCGGGGCGAAGCTCTTGATCGCGGCCATGACGGTGTCCGCGACGCCCTCGTCCTCGGGGAGCCGGGCGGCACCGAACTGCACCGCGGCGATCCCGAAGGTCACCGGGACCAGGATGAGCGCGACGACCGGCGTCAGTCGCTTACTCAGAATCAGATACATGAAGACCGCGATCATCGCGAATCCCAGACCGATGAGCATCGGTGCTCCTTCTCGACGGTGAGTGTTGGCACGACCCTAGGAAGGGCTCGTGCCGACGGTCACGCTTGTGGACACAACCGTCGTTGAGGACGCAAGCGTCGTTGTGGTCGTTGTGGTCGTCGGCGTCCCGCCCGGCCGGTGGTGGCGCCCGGACCCGCCCGGCCGGCGGTGGCGCCCGGACCCGTCCGGTCGGCACGGGTCCCGGGACCGGTCCGACGCCGGTCGGGACGACCGCGTCCGCCCGACCCACAGCCCGGTGACGTCGGCTTCACGCGTTCCTCCCGTTCTGGCGGCGCACGATGCCCTTCGCGGTGGCGGCCACGACGACCACCGTCGGCGGTCACTGTTACCGTCCGGATCCCGGCGGGGCCGCCCACCGGAGTCGCTGCACCCGAGGAAAGGCTCGTCGCATGAGTGGGTCGAATGTCCTCGTCCGGTCGTGTCAGGTCCTGCAGCTGCCGGACGGAGGTCCCGGCACGGTGCTGCCCGACCACGACCTGCACCTCGCCGACGGCCGGATCGCCGCGATCGTCCCGACCGGCACCCTCCCGGTCCCCCCGGACGTCCGGATCGTCGACGGGCACGGTCTGCTCGCCATGCCGGGTCTCACCAACGGCCACTCCCACCTGCCGATGGTGCTGATGCGCGGCGCCGCCGAGGACGTCGGCATCGAGGAATGGTTCAACGACCTGATCTGGCCGATGGAGATGAACCTGACCCCGGACCGGGTCCATGCCGGCGCCCGGCTCGCGATCGCCGAGATGCTGCTGGGCGGGGTCACGGCCGTCGCCGACCACTACTTCGCCACCGACCGCATCGCCGAGGCCGCCGTCGAGCTGGGGATCCGCGCCAACCTGGCGCCGACGTTCTTCTCCAGCGACGGTCCGGACGGCCGGCGTGCGGCCGTCGCCGCCGCCGTCGCCGTGCGCGACGCCGGGTCGCCGCTGCTCACCGCCAGCCTGGGACCGCACGCGACCTACACGGTCGACGAGGACGATCTGCGCTGGTTCGCCGACGCCGCGGTGGCGGAGGGGCTGCCGATCCACATCCACACCTCGGAGACGATCGAGCAGACCCGGGCCTCGCAGGCGAAGCTGGGTGTCACCCCGATCGAGGTGCTGGCCCGGACAGGGGTGCTGGCGGCGGGCGCCCTGATCGCCCACGGCACCGGCATCGTGGCCGAAGACCTGCCGGTGCTGGCCGAACACCGCGACCGGGTGGGTGTCGCCAGCTGCCCCAAGGGCTATTTCAAGGTGGCCATGCAGACCATGACCCCGGTCCGCGGCCTGCTCGGGCACGGCATCCGGGTGGGTGTGGGGACCGACGGCGCCGCCAGCGGCAACACCCTCGACGTCCTGGAGCAGACCCGGCTGCTCGCGCTGTCGCAGAAACAGCAGGAGCACGATCCCGGGTTCCTGACGACGAGCGAGGCGTTGCGGCTGGCCACCCGGGGCGGCGCGTCGCTGGCGCCGTTCGGCACCACCGGATCGTTGGACGAGGGTGCCGCCGCCGACGTGGTGCTGATCGACCTTTCGGGGCCGCACTGCCAGCCGGTGCACGACCCGTTGGCCACGCTGCTGTACTCGGCGCGCGCGAGCGATGTCCGCACGGTCATCGTCGACGGCGAAGTGGTGGTCGAGGATCGTCGGCTCGTCCGCGGCGACCTCGCGGAGATCGTCCGGGACGCGGCGGCCGTCGCACCCGAGCTCCTCGCCCGGCGGCCCGGGGAAGCGGTGCAGCACTATGCGCCGTGACGCTACGTAGTAGCTCATTCACTCTTTGATGTAGAACCGCTGGTCCGAGCCGGTCCGGATGTCCCTCGGGCACCGACACGTCGGCCGGCTCTCCCTAGTCTGGGTCCGGGGGTGGAACGAAGTGGCGGAGTCGATCACGACCGGCGGTGTGCTCCCGGGGGCACCGGCGGTCGGATGCGACCGGGACGGCGAGCCGGTTAAACGTCGCGCACCCCGGACACGGTGGCCGCACCGGGTGCCCACCGATGCCGTCGGGACCGCCGCGATCTCACCGGCGCTGGCCCGCCGTCGGCGTGCCGTGCGCGCGGTCGTCGCGGTCGGGCTGGTGACGCTCGCCGGGTGCGCCGCCGGCGGGGTCGACCCCGCTCGCGGCGCCCCGGCCACCGTGGCCGCCGCACCCGACCCCGGACCGCCCGACCAGGAGGTCTCCCCCGGCACCGTCACCGACGCAACGGCCGGCCCCGACAGTGACCTCTTGATCGACTCGTGGCAACCACCCGCCGACCTCCCGGCCACCGGCCGGGTGACCGCGGCGCCGATCCCGGGCACGGTGTCCGGGTTCGACGCAGGCGACGCCTGGATCTACCTGCCGCCGGCGTACGCGACCGTGCCGCGGCCCCGCTTGCCCGTCCTGGTCCTGATGGCCGGGCAACCCGGCGAGCCCCGCAACTGGTTCGACGGCGGCGACGTCGCCGGGACGATGGACGCCTACGCCGCGACGCACGCCGGGCTCGCGCCGGTGGTCGTGGTCCCGGACTGGCTCGGCACGTCCGGCGGGAACCCGCTGTGCGTGGATTCGCCGGGCACCGGCAACGACTGGACCTATCTCACCGTCGACGTCCACGACTGGATCCTGGACCGGCTGCAGGTCGCTCCCGACCCGGCCCGCTGGGCGGTGGGCGGGTTGTCCGCCGGCGGCACCTGCGCGCTGCAGCTGGCGACCCGCGACCCGGCCGCCTACCCGACCGTGCTGGCCTTCTCCGCGCAGGACCATCCCGTGCTCGAGACCGGCGACGACACGCTGGACACCATGTTCGGTGGGGACCGGGCCGCCTACGACGCCGTCGATCCGATGGCGCTGCTGGCCGACGGCACCTACCCCGCCAGTGCCGGCTTCTTCGCCGCGGGCGCCGACGACGCCGTCTACGGACCGCAGACGGCGGCGGTCTACGCAGCGGCCCGGGACGCCGGGATGGACGCGCGATACGCGATCCTGCCCGGCGGCCACGACTTCTCGTTCTGGTCGGCCGCGCTGGCGCTGACCGTCCCGTGGCTCGGTGCCCGGTTGGGGATCAGCGCGTGACCGCGCCCCTCGTCCCGGCGGCGGCACCCGGAACCGGCGGCCCGGCGGGCCGGCTCCGGCGGGGGCTGCACCGCGACGTGCCCAGACTGCTGCAGGCGCCGGTCACCTGGGGCTTCGTCGCGGTGTTCTGGGTGCTGGCGATCGTCACCGGGTCGCTGGTCCACGGCCCCCGGGAACGTGTCCTGCGCGACGTCGGCGCGAGCGTGGAGTCGTTCGAGCGGCTCCGGCTGTTCACCTTCGTAACCTCCGGCGGGTGGGCGCCCGGCCTGCTCGAGTACCTGCTGGCCACGGTCGCCGTCGTGGGCGTGGGCCTGGTCGTCGAACGTCACTGGGGATCGGTCCGGTTGCTGTGGGTGGCGCTGCTGACCCAGTTTCTCGGGGTGGCGCTGGGGCTGGCCGCCGCCGACGTCCTCGACCGCTGGGGCAGCGACCTCGCGTCGGAGATGACGGCGGACGCGATCGTCGGGCCGTGGCCGATGCTGGTCGGTGTCCTGCTCGCGTTCAGTGCGACCACGACACCGCTGTGGCGGCGACGGATCCGGCTGGGCGTGCTCGCCGCGGTCGCCGTGCTGACCCTCTACAACGGCTCGCTCGACAACATGCTGCGGGTCGGGGCGGCGGTGGTCGGGCTGCTGCTGGGCCGTGTCGTGCTGACGCGGTCGCGGTACCCCCGGACGCTGCGGTCGGCCCGCCGGGAGACCCGGGCGACCGTCGCGGTGCTGATGGCCGCGTCGGCGATCGGTCCGGTGCTGGTGGCGCTGAACAACCGGGCCGCCGGGCCGTTCATCGTGCTGCGCTACACCCTGGTGTCACCGCAGGTCGGCCCGGACGAACTGGACCGCCTGTGCCGGCTCGGGGTCACCGCGCAGCGATGCGAGGAGTACACCCGCCAGCTGCGTTTCCACGGGGTCGGGCCGGTCGTTCTGTCGCTGCTGCCGTCCCTGTTGGTGCTGCTGCTGGCCTACGGACTGATGAAGGGCCGCCGCTTCGCCTGGTGGTCGATGGTGGCGGTGCAGACCCTGCTGGCCGGCCTCGGTCTGGTGATGTTCCTCCAGGCGCTCGCCCACCGGCGGCAGCCGGCACTCCGGGACGCACCGTTCATCCTGGGCGGCAACACCCTGGCCCAGATCACCCCGTTGCTGGTGCCGCTCATCCTGGTGACGGTGCTGCTGCTGACACGCTGGGCGTTCGACATCCCGGCGCCGCGCGGCACCTACCGGGGTCTGGCGCGGCTGCTGGCCGTCGCGGTGGCCTCGCTGTTCGTGCTCTTCGTCGGTGCGGGTCTGCTCATCGCCGGCCAGTTCACGCCGACCCCGTCGGTGGCCGACCTGATCAACGAGTTCCCGCACCGGCTCGCGCCCCCGGGGTACCTCGGGCTGATCGGCCTGGACTTCGTCCCGACCACCATCGCCGGCACCCTGCTGTTCGAATGGACGGGCATCGCGCTCTGGGGCATCGCCATCGCCGGGGTGCTGCGCAGCTTCAACGCCAACCGGGTCGACACCACCGCCCGCGACGCCGCCGACGCCCGCCGCATCCTTCAGATGCACGGCCGGCAGGCGCTCTCGTACCTGACGATGTGGCAGGGCAACACGTACTGGTTCACCCCCGCCCGGAGCAGCTTCGTCGCCTACCGGGTGCAGAGCGGGGTCGCGATCACCATGGGCGACGCCATCGGGCCGGCGGCGGAGACCGCGGACGCGATGCGCGGTTTCGCGGAGTTCTGTGCCTCGCGCAGCTGGACGTTCTGCTTCTACTCCACCACCGGCGGTGCCAGGGACATCGGTTCGTCGTTCGGCTGGCCGTCCGTGCAGGTGGCGGAGGAGGCGATGCTGCCGCTCGGGTCGCTGACGTTCAGCGGCAAGAAGTTCCAGGACATCCGGACCGCGGTCAGCCGCGCCGCCCGCGAGGGGATCAGCACCCGCTGGCTGAGCTTCCCGGAGGCGCCGTTGGACGTCAGCGAGCAGATCGCCGCCATCTCCGAGGAGTGGATGGACACCAAGGGGTTGCCGGAGATGGGCTTCACCCTGGGCGGTGTCGACGAGATCGACGATCCCGCGGTGCGTTGCCTGATCGCCGTCGACGAGGCCGGGCTGATCCACGGCATCACCTCGTGGCTGCCGGTGTACCGCGACGGCGCCCCGATCGGCTGGACGCTGGACTACATGCGGCGGCGGTCCGAGGGCTTCAAGGGCGGGATGGAGTTCCTGATCAGCCGGGCGGCGCTGCAGTTCCAGGAGGAGGGCGCGGAGTTCGTCAGTCTGTCGGGAGCGCCGCTGGCCCGGATGGAGCAGGGGCGGACGCCGACGGCGCTGCAGCGCCTGCTGGACGCCACCGGGCACCGGATGGAACCGGTGTACGGCTTCCGCTCGCTGCTGTCGTTCAAGGCGAAGTTCCAGCCGGTGTACCGGCCGATCCACATGATCTATCCGGAGGCGGCGGCGCTCCCCCGGATCGGCAACGCGATCAGCCGGGCGTACCTGCCGCACCTGTCGCTGGTGGACGCCGTGCGGCTGCTCCGCAAGCTCCGGCCGGCGACACCGGAACGGGCTCGACCGGCGACGGCGGCCGTCGACCCCGCGCGTCCGGCGGAACAGCTCGCGCCCCGGCCCTGACACCGCCGGCAGACGAGAAAGCCCCCGGCTGGTGGCCGGGGGCTTCTCGGATGACGGTCCTGCCAGTGCGCCTCACGGCGAGTGGCTGCTCACGGCAGCGAAAGGGTTGGGGCCCGGGGCATGTCCAGGACCGTCGATCATCACAACCACCGACGACCGCCGAACATTCCCGCGGCGGTCACGGATTCCCGCGGCGATCCCGGATCACCGCGGCGGTCACGGATTCCCGCGGCGATCACGGATGACCGCGCCGGTCACGGATTCCCGGGCAGCGGTTCCCTCGGCTCCGTACCGGCGACCGCTACCGGAAGGTCAGGGCCGCCTGGCTGGACACCAGACTGCCGATCCGGGCTTCGATCCGGTAGTCGCCGGCCGGCACCCGGGTCCGTTCGGCGGCGCAGCCCGGCTGCGAGGTCGTGCCCGACCACTTGATGTTGTACTGCAGCGACTCCCCCGGCTGCAGGAAGCGGACGTCGGTGCCCGAGCCGGGCAGGCAGTCGCTGGTCGACCACACCCGCGTTCCCGCCGCGTCGTAGGCGAGGTACTCCTGCAGCGACCCCGACACGTCGCGCACGCACGGCTCGGAGCCGACGTTGACGATGGTCACGCCGACGATGGGCTGCTGACCGACGGTGTAGGTGGGGCTGCCGACGGTTGCGGTCAGCTGGACGGCGGCGTCCGGGCAGATCAGCCGGCCCTCCGCGTCCCGGGGCCGGGCGGCGTCGGCGGCGGCCTGCGCGGCGGCGGCGTCGGCGGCGGCCTGCGCCGCGGCAGCGTCGGCGGCGGCCTGCGCGGCGGCGGCGTCGGCGGCGGCCTGCGCCGCGGCGGCGTCCGCGGCGGCCTGCGCGGCGGCGGCGTCGGCGGCGGCCTGCGCGGCCGCGGCGTCGGCGGCGGCCTGCGCGGCCGCGGACTCCGCGGCCGGATCGGCGGGGGGCGCCACCTCCGTGGCCGACGCCGTCGTGGTCTCCGCCGTGCCGCCGTCGGTCCCCGCTCCGCCGTCGGTCGGGGTGGCGTCCGACGGGGTGCCGGCGGTGTCCGACGGAACCGGGGAGCTGACCGCGGTCGAGGCGTCCGGGAAGAGGCTGCTGGTGAGGTCGGTGGGGGTGGTCGCCGACGGCGGCGTGGCGAGCTCGCCGGTCAGCGGGGCGCCGGACGTCGGGGTCGTCGCCGCGGTGCTGTCCGGCGTGCCGTTGCCACGGCCGGCGAACGCCCAGACCAGCAGGAGCACGGCCACCACGGCGATGCCGACGAGCGCCACCCGGCGGATCCAGTAGGTCTTGGGGCTCAGGGGTCCGACTGGTTCCAACACGGATCGACGGTAACGTCTGCGTCGTCCGGATCAGGGAAGCAACGCCGAGGAGCAGCTGTGGGAGCCATCGACGAACTACTCGAACGCAACCGGGGACTGGCCCTCTCGCACACGCAGGGGCTGGGACCGGAGCCGACCATGCACGTCGCGGTGGTGATGTGCATGGACGCCCGCGTGGACGCCCATGCCGCCTTCGCCATCACTCCCGGTGAGACGCATCTGCTCCGCAATGCGGGCGGCGTCGTCACCGACGACATCATCCGTTCGCTGTCGATCTCGCAGCACGCACTCGGCACCCGCGAGATCATGATCATGCACCACACCGACTGCGGTCTGGCCAAGATCACCGACGACGGCTTCCGCGAGACCGTCAGCGAACACGCCGGCTACCGCCCGACCTGGGCGGTGCAGGCGTTCAAGGATCCGCACGACTCGGTCCGCGAGTCGCTGCGGCGGGTCCGCGACTCGCCCTTCCTGATCCACACGCACGAGGTGCGCGGCTTCGTCTTCGACGTCGAGTCCGGCCTCCTCGAAGAGGTCTTCGCTGACTGACCTCGACGCCGGACTGGACCCGGTGGCCCTGCTGCGGTTCTTCGACGAACGCAGCCGGACCCTGCCGTGGCGCGACTCCGGCGCGACCCCGTGGCGGGTGCTCACCAGCGAGGTGATGCTGCAGCAGACGCCGGTGGTTAGGGTGGCGCCGGTGTTCGAGGCGTGGATGCTGCGCTGGCCCACGCCCGCGGCGCTGGCGGCCGAACCCTCGGGCGAACCGCTGCGCGCGTGGGGTCGGTTGGGCTATCCGCGGCGGGCGCTGCGGCTGTGGATGGCGGCCGGGGTGATCGTCGAACGGTTCGGCGGTGCCGTGCCGACGGCGGTCGACGACCTGTTGACGCTGCCCGGCGTCGGCCAGTACACCGCGCGGGCGGTGGCCGCGTTCGGCGCCGGCCGGCGGGTGCCGGTGGTGGACACCAACGTGCGCCGGGTGATGAACCGGGTGTTGCGCGGCACGGACGACGCCGGCGCCGCCACCCCCGCCGACCTCGTCCTGATGGAGCAGTGGCTCCCCGCCGCCCCGGCCGTGGCGGCGCGGTTCTCGGCCGCCGTGATGGAGCTGGGCGCCCTGGTGTGCACCGCCGCGGCGCCGAAGTGCCCGGAGTGCCCGCTGGTCGCCGGCTGCCGCTGGGTGCTGGCCGGCCGCCCGGCGTCACAGGTGAGACGCCGGACGCAGGCGTGGCACGGCACCGACCGGCAGGCACGCGGCCGGATCCTCGCGCTGCTGCGGGAGGCCGACGAGCCGCTGCCGGAACCGGTGCTCGCCGCCGCGTGGCCCGAGCCGATCCAGTTCGGCCGCTGCCTGGCGTCGTTGGTCGCCGACGGGCTGACCGAGCGCACCGACGACGGCAGGTACACCCTCCCCCGCTGAGTCGGTGCCGTGCGCCGGCGCGTTCCCCGGACCGGTGTGCCGGCGGTGGAGCGGCCGCTCGCGAGCCACCCCATCACATCTACGACGCCGGCGAACCCGCGTGCGCATCCGACCCTGCCTCAGGACACACGACGCCGGGACACGACGGAGGCCCGCCCCGCGGTGCGGGACGGGCCTCCAGAGGTGACAGCGCCGAGGTCAGGCGGATTCGATGCCCTTGACCAGGCCGACCGGAACGACGTCCGGGACCAGCGACGGCTTCTCGACACCGGTGAAGGTGAACTTCTTCCCTGCGACGGTGCCGGTCTCGTCGTCCTCGACCCCGACCAGCACGTGCTGGCCCGGCTTGAGCTCGTCGAACAGGATCCGCTCGGACAGCTGATCCTCGATCTCGCGCTGGATGGTGCGGCGCAGCGGCCGCGCACCCAGCACCGGATCGAAACCACGCTCGCCGAGCAGATCGCGTGCGGCGTCGGTGATCTCGATGGTCATGTCCTTGTTCTTCAACGCCGCCGACACCCGACCCATCATCAGGTCGACCATCTGGTGGATCTCGACGGTCGTCAGCTGGTGGAAGACGATGACGTCGTCGATGCGGTTGAGGAACTCGGGGCGGAAGTGGCGCTTCAGCTCGTCGTTGACCTTCGTCTTCATCCGCTCGTAGTTCGACTGGCTGTCGTTGCCCTGCTGGAATCCCAGCCCGACGGCCTTGGAGATGTCGGACGTACCGAGGTTGGAGGTGAAGACGATGACGGTGTTCTTGAAGTCCACCGTGCGGCCCTGACCGTCGGTGAGACGGCCGTCCTCCAGCACCTGCAGCAGCGTGTTGTAGATGTCCGGGTGGGCCTTCTCGATCTCGTCGAAGAGCACCACGGAGAACGGCTTGCGGCGCACCTTCTCGGTGAGCTGCCCGCCCTCTTCGTAGCCGACGTATCCGGGAGGGGCACCGAACAGCCGCGAGGCGGTGTACCTGTCGTGGAACTCGCCCATGTCGATCTGGATGAGCGCCTCCTCGTTGCCGAAGAGGAACTCCGCCAGCGCCTTGGTCAGTTCGGTCTTACCGACACCGGACGGGCCGGCGAAGATGAAGGAGCCCGACGGACGCTTCGGGTCCTTGAGGCCGGCACGCGTCCGACGGATGGCCTGGGAGACGGCCTTGACGGCTTCCTCCTGGCCGATGATGCGCTTGTGCAGCGCATCCTCCATCTTGAGCAGACGGGTGGTCTCCTCCTCGGTGAGCTTGAAGACGGGGATACCGGTCCAGTTGGCCAGCACCTCCGCGATCTGCTCGTCGTCGACCTCGCTGACGACATCGAGATCGCCTGCCTTCCAGGCCTTCTCACGCTCGGCCTTGCGGGCGAGCAGCTGCTTCTCGCTGTCGCGCAGCGAGGCGGCCTTCTCGAAGTCCTGGGAGTCGATGGCCGACTCCTTCTCGCGGCGCACCTGGGCGAGCTTCTCGTCGAAGTCGCGCAGGTCCGGCGGAGCGGTCATCCGGCGGATGCGCATCCGGGCGCCGGCCTCGTCGATCAGGTCGATCGCCTTGTCCGGCAGGAACCGGTCGCTGATGTACCGGTCGGCCAGGGTGGCCGCGGCGACCAGCGCGTCGTCGGTGATGGTGATGCGGTGGTGCGCCTCGTAGCGGTCCCGCAGGCCCTTGAGGATCTCGATGGTGTGCACCACCGTCGGCTCGCCGACCTGGATCGGCTGGAAGCGGCGCTCGAGGGCGGCGTCCTTCTCGACGTACTTGCGGTACTCGTCGAGGGTCGTGGCCCCGATGGTCTGCAGCTCGCCACGGGCCAGCTTCGGCTTGAGGATGGAGGCGGCGTCGATCGCGCCCTCGGCGGCACCCGCACCCACCAGGGTGTGGATCTCGTCGATGAACAGGATGATGTCGCCGCGGGTGCTGATCTCCTTGAGCACCTTCTTCAGGCGCTCCTCGAAGTCACCGCGGTACCGGGAGCCGGCCACCAGCGAACCGAGGTCGAGCGTGTAGAGCTGCTTGTCCTTCAGCGTGGTGGGGACGTCGCCGCGGACGATGGCCTGGGCCAGGCCCTCGACGACGGCGGTCTTGCCGACGCCGGGCTCGCCGATCAGCACCGGGTTGTTCTTGGTGCGGCGCGACAGCACCTGCATGACCCGCTCGATCTCCTTCTCGCGCCCGATGACCGGGTCGAGCTTGGATTCACGGGCGGCCTGCGTGAGGTTGCGGCCGAACTGGTCGAGCACCGTCGACGAGGACGGGGTGCCCTCGCTGCGGCCACCTTCGGCGGCGGCGGTCTCCTTGCCCTGGTAGCCGGAGAGGAGCTGCAGGACCTGCTGGCGGACCCGGTTGAGGTCGGCGCCCAGCTTGATCAGCACCTGGGCGGCCACGCCCTCGCCCTCGCGGATGAGGCCGAGCAGGATGTGCTCGGTGCCGATGTAGTTGTGGCCGAGCTGCAGCGCCTCGCGCAGGCTCAGCTCCAGCACCTTCTTGGCGCGCGGGGTGAAGGGGATGTGACCGGACGGGGCCTGCTGGCCCTGGCCGATGATCTCCTCGACCTGCGAACGCACGCCTTCCAGCGCGATCCCCAGCGATTCGAGGGCCTTGGCGGCGACACCCTCGCCCTCGTGGATGAGACCGAGCAGGATGTGCTCGGTGCCGATGTAGTTGTGGTTGAGCAGGCGCGCTTCTTCCTGCGCCAGCACGACCACACGTCGCGCTCTGTCAGTAAACCGTTCGAACATGTGCACTCCTCATGGCCGTGCGCTTTCAATGAGCCCCGACCCGTGCGCTGAGCTGGGCTTGAAACCTTCCCACCGCTCCGGCTGGCTCCACTCTAGACCGGCCGCGGTACTGGGTCCGCGAACGCTCACAAGTGAGGTGAGGACCACGCATGTCCCCCTCTGTCCTTGTCAACGCTGCCGGAGGCCGCCCCGTTCCGCCAGTTCCGCGGCTACGCCGAGGGCGAAACGGGGCCCGCACGCCCCCGGAGCCGAGTCCACGAACGACTCCTGAGAACGACTCCGCCCCCGTCCTCGGGTCGAGGACGGGGGCGGGGCGGGGGCGGGGGCGGCCGGGACGGTGCGGCGCCTGCTGTCCCCGGTGCAGGTCCGGGACAGCCGACGCGATCAGCTGTCGTCGGAGGCGGCGAATTGCGGTCGACGGTGGTCGTGGCGGTCGGTGGCGGTCGGCGATAGTCGGACCGATCCGACTCCGGTCACCGGAACCCGCGGACGAACGGTTGCCGGCGGCACCCGTCACTCAGCCGCCGGACACCCGGCGGCGAGCGCTCAGTGCGCCGCTTCGAACTGGTCGATGATCGACTGCGACAGCCGACCGCGGTCGGAGACCGTCAGACCCTGGCTGCGGGCCCAGTTGCGGATCGCTGTGGTCTGCTCACGGTCGGGCGCCATCCGGCCCGCGGGGCGGCCGGCCTTCGCCTGTCGGGTACGGGCACGGGCGCTGCGTCGGCCCGCTTCACCACGACGCCCGGCCTCGACGAACACCGAAAGCGCGTCGGTCAGCTTCTTCGCGTTCTTTTCATTCAGATCGATCTCGTACCAGGTGCCGTCGATGCCGAATACGTAGGTATCCGTGGCGGCCGAGCCGTCGATGTCGTCGATCAGTGTGGTGGTGGTCTGCGTGGCCATTTCAATCCTCCTGCACGGGACAGCGGGAATCCGTTGTTGTGTTTCCAGCATAGGTCAATCCGGCAATTGCTTCGACCTGCCGTGCTGATCCTCAACGCGTTTCACCGACGACCGGGACCACCGGCATCACACAATGCCGTCCCCGAGGCAACGCCGGGCTCCACGGCGGAGTTCCCGGAGCGACTTATTCGCCGGGCCGGACGAACGGAAACAGAATGGTTTCGCGGATGCCCGACCCGGTGAGGGCCATCATCAGCCGGTCCACCCCCATACCCATACCCCCCGACGGCGGCATTCCGTACTCCATGGCCCGCAGGAAGTCCTCGTCCAGCTTCATCGCCTCGACGTCACCGAGACCGGCATAGCGGGCCTGCTCGACGAAGCGCTCGCGCTGCACCACCGGATCCACCAGTTCGGAATAGGCGGTGGCCGTCTCGTAGGTGTTGATGTAGAGGTCCCACTTCTCGGCCAGTCCCGGGGTCCGGCGGTGCGCACGCGTCAGCGGCGAGGTGTCGATCGGAAAATCGCGGACGTAGGTGGGTTGTACGAGGCTCGGCACGACGAGATGGTCGAACAATTCCTCGGCCAGTTTGCCCGGCCCGTAGTGCGGCGCCACGCCCACGCCGAGCCGTCCCGCCAACGACACCAGGTCCGCCATCGGGGTCTGGGCGGTGATCTCCTCACCCGCGGCGTCGGAGAGCGCGCCGTACAGCGTGATCTCGCGCCAGGTGCCGCCGAGCTCGATCTCGGTGCCGTCCGGGTGGACGGCGGTCGTCGTGCCCAGGGCGGCCATCGCCGCGTTCTGGATCAGCGTCGTCACCAGTTCGGCCATGCCGTTGTAATCCGAGTAGGCCTCGTACGACTCGACGGAGGAGAATTCCGGCGAATGGGATGAGTCGACGCCTTCGTTACGGAAATTCCGATTGATCTCGAACACCCGGTCGATACCACCGACCACGGCCCTCTTGAGGAACAGTTCCGGGGCGATGCGCAGGTAGACGTCCATGTCCATGGCGTTGAGATGCGTCACGAATGGCCGGGCGGCCGCGCCGCCGTGGATGACCTGCAGCATCGGGGTCTCGATCTCCAGGTAATCCCGCGCGTGGAACGTCTCGCGCAGCGACCGCATGACCTTCGACCGCAACTCGACGGTCCGCCGAGCCTCCGGCCGCACGATCAGATCGACGTAGCGCTGCCGGACCCGGCTTTCCTCCGACATCGGCCGGTGGGCCACCGGCAGCGGCCGCAATGATTTCGCCGAGATGGACCACCGGTCCGCCATCACGGACAACTCCCCGCGCCGCGAGGTGATGACCTGACCGTGCACGAATACGTGGTCACCGAGATCGACCGACGCCTTCCAGGCCGCGAGCTCGTCCGCGCCGACTCCGGCCAGGGAAATCATCACCTGGAGTTCGGACCCCGATTCACCCGCACCACCCTCGCGGAGCGTGGCGAAACACAGTTTGCCGGTATTGCGGAGGAACAGCACCCGACCGGTCACGCCCACCCATTCACCCGTTTCGGTGTCGGCGGGGAGATCGGGGTACTTGGCGCGGATCTCGGCCAGCGAATGGGTGCGCGCCACACCCACCGGATACGGCTCACGACCGGCGGCGAGGAGGCGTTCCCGCTTCTCCCGCCGAATCTTCATCTGCTCCGGCAGGTCGTCACCCTCGCCAGGGACGTCGCGCTGCGCGGCGGCGGCGGCGGGTGCGGGGGGCGTCACGGCCGGTGCGGGGGGCGTCGCAGCCGGTGCGGCGGCGGTGGCCCGGTCGTCGACCGGCGCGGCGTGCGTCCCGGCCGGAATGCTCGGTGCTGCGGGGTCCGGGTTCGGCAGTTCTGGCGCGGTCACACGCGAGAACTCTACTGGCCGGGGACGCACGTCCCGGCCGGTGCGGCGACGGCACAATGGTCGGCATGACCCGCGCCGACGCTCCCGACACCGACGCCGCGGGGGTCCAGCTGTGGGAACCGGCCCGCTGGCGGGACGCGCAGGAGCGCCACCGGGCCCGGGTGGACGAGATCACCGCCGCCGCCCGCGCCCGCAGCGCCGCCGGGGTGGCCCATCCCGTCGAGGATTTTCTCTTCACCTACTACCGGATGAAGCCAGGCCAGCTGCGGCACTGGCACCCCGGCGCGGGCGTCGGCCTGCGCGATGCCCCCGACCACGCCGCCGCCCGCTTCTACCGGACCTCAGGCGGCGTGAGCACCCTCGACCCGGCGGCGTTCTGCGCCGACCGGGGGGCGACGCTGTCCCTGGTGCGCTCGTTGCTCACCGCGACGGCGGCCGCGACGCCGCAGTTCGGCTGCTTCGGTCTGCACGAGTGGGCGATGGTCCACCGGCAGACCGACGACCGGCGCCGGCACACGGCGTGGCCGTTGCGGCTGGGACAGGCCGGTACCGACGAGGTGGTGGCCGGGGCGCAACTGCGGTGCACCCACTTCGACGCCTTCCGCTTCTTCACTCCCGCCGCGCGGCCACTGAACCTGCTGCAGCCGACGGTGGACAGCCGCGTCGGACTGGAGCAGCCGGGGTGCCTGCACGCCTCGATGGACCTGTACAAGTGGGCGTACAAGATGCTGCCGGCGGTGTCGTCGGAGTTCGTGCTGACCTGCTTCCGGTTGGCGCGCGACGTCCGGGAACTCGACATGCGGGCGTCACCCTACGATCTGCGCGACCTGGGCTACGTTCCGGTACCGATCGAGACCGCCGCCGGCAAGGCGGAGTACGTCGCCGGGCAGCGCGCGTTCGCCGCCCGCGCCGCCGTGCTGCGCGCCGAGTTGCTGACCGCCCTGTCCCGGCTGGACTGACCGCCGGACCGGTGAGCCCGATCCGCTCAGGCGGCCCCGAGCCCCGATCCACCCGGGCCGCCGCGCCCGGGTCCGGGTCCGTCGCGGTCGTCGTCGTCGTCGGGCTGTACGCAACAGCGTTCCAGCCACAGCGCCCCGCCGGTGAGGACCAGCGCGCAGACGATGCCGATGGCCGCGGTGAGGCTGTCACGTCCCGCGGCCGTCACCGACCCCGCCAACGGTGCGGTGTAGAGGAGCAGACCGGCCCACAGTCCGCCGAGGCCGGCACCGGCCAGGCTGCTGGCCTTGGCGACCATCAGCGAGCGGGCCCCCACCAGCGGCGGCAGCGGCTTCAACTCCCCCCACACGCTGCTGCGCGGATGCTCGGCACCGCCGCGCGGGATGCGGCGGGCCCGCAGCCGCGCCCGGATGTGGAATCCGGCGACGACCTCACCGACGCCGAGCAGCGCCGCCGAGACACCCGCGAAACGGGGGAACACCGGCAGCGAACCGTAGGCGATGCGCACGGCGACGTAGCCGAGCACCAACGCGATCCACGCCACCACCAGCAGGTCACGGGCCCGGGTGAAGCCGAGGCGGCGGTCGTCGTCAGCCATCGGTCACCTTCCGGAGTCCCCCGGTGTCCAACGCCGCGACCAGACCGGCCACGGCGCCGTGGCCGGGCAGCACGGCGTCCGGCTCGATCTCCAGCCACGGCAGCAACACGAACGCCCGCTCCGCGGCCCGCGGATGCGGCAGCACCAACTCGGGGTCGTCGCTCGTCACCGGGACACCGTCGGCCCAGACGGCGATGACGTCGACGTCGAGCGTGCGGGGGCCCCAGCGGACCGGACGCTCGCGGGCGGCGGCGGTCTCGAGCCGGCGACACACGTCGAGCCAGCCGCGGGCGTCGCGGTCGGGATCGTCGACGACGACCGTCCGGTTGAGGAAGTCGTCCTGGGCGACGGGACCCCACGGCGGGGTCGACCACACCGCGGACGCGGCGACCACGACCGCTCCCAGGGCGTGCACGGCTTCGGCCAGCTGCGCTGCGGGATCACCGAGATTGGACCCCAGGCTCAGCACCGCGCGGGTCACGGTGCGCTCCCGGCGCCCGGCGCCGCGGTCCGGCGCACGGTCACGGACACGTCGGCGAAAGTCAGCGGGATGGGTGCGGTCGGCTTGTGCAGCGTCACCTCGACGGCCGTGACGGGCCAGCGGCCGAGCACCCCCTCGGCGATCTCGACGGCGACCGTCTCGATGAGATCCCGGGGCGGACCGGCGATGACGCCCGCGGCGTACTCGGCCAGCTCGCCATAGTGCAGGGTGTCGGCGACGTCGTCGGTGCGGGCGGCGGGCGTCAGGTCGAGCCAGGTGGTGATGTCGACGACGAAATGCTGTCCCTGCTCCTTCTCGACGGCGAAGACCCCGTGGTGACCGACGACGTCCAGCCCGGTGAGCGTGATCCGGTCGGTCACGCCGGCGCTCCGTGCCGGTCGGTCGGCGCGGCGCCGCGCAACTCCGCGGCCACCGCCGCCGCCTGCAGGTTCCCCTCCACGTCGTGCACCCGTACCCCCCAGACGTCGGAGGCGGCGACCGAGGTGGTCACCGCCGCGGTGGCGATGTCCCGCGCCCGGACATCGGCCGGGGATCCGGCCGGGTGCCCGCTGGGCGGGAGGAAACGCTTGCGGGACGCCCCGACGAGCAGCGGCAGCCCCAGGCTGTGCAGGTCGGGCAGGCGCCGCAGCAGGGCCCAGTTGTGTTCCGCCCGCTTCGCGAAGCCCAGACCGGGGTCCAGCAGCAGCTTGTCGGCGGCGACGCCGGCGGCCAGGGCCGCGTCGACCCGGGCGGACAGCTCGTCGCGCACTTCGGCGACGACGTCGCCGTAGACGGCGTGGTCGGTCATCGTCGCGCTGTGCGCCCGCCAGTGCATCAGCACCCACGGTGCCCCCGTGTCGGCGACGACGGACGCCATCGCCGGGTCGGCGAGACCACCGGACACGTCGTTGACCAGCACCGCACCGGCGGCCACGGCCGCGGCGGCGACCGACGCCCGGGTGGTGTCGACCGAACACGGCACCCCGGCGCGGCTGAGGGCCTCGATGACCGGCAGCACCCGGGCCGTCTCGACGTCGGGTGCGACCCGGGCGGCGCCCGGGCGGGTCGACTCGCCGCCGACGTCGACGAGATCGGCCCCGGCCGCCCGGAGCGCCACGCCGTGCGCGATGGCGGCGTCGGTCGCCGCGAACAGGCCGCCGTCGGAGAACGAGTCGGGGGTGACGTTGAGGATGCCCATGACCCGGATCCGGCCGGACGTCGACGGCGCGGTCAGGGCCGGGGTGGGCGCCGGCGCGTCCGTGTGGCTGCCCGTCACCGTCGGACGATGAGGGCCATCGCCTCCGCCCTGGTGGGCTGTGAGGTCTGGAAGACGCCGCGGACCGCGGACGTCGAGGTCACCGCACCGGCTTTGCGGACGCCGCGGACGGCCATGCACATGTGTTCGGCCTCGAGCACCACGATCACCCCGGCCGGCTGCAGCCGGCGCACCAGCGCCTCGGCGATCTGGGTGGTGAGCCGCTCCTGGACCTGGGGTCGCCGGGCGTAGCCCTCGACGACCCGCGCGAGCTTCGACAACCCAGTGACCCGCCCGTCCCGGCCGGGGATGTAGCCGACGTGGGCCTTGCCGAAGAACGGCAGCAGGTGGTGCTCGCAGGTGGAGTAGAAGTCGATGTCGCGGACCAGGATCATCTCCGCGTGGTTCTCGTCGAACACGGTGTCCAGCACCGCGTCCGGGTTGCCCTGCAGACCGGCGAACTGCTCCGCGAACGCCCGGGCGACCCGGGTGGGGGTGCTGACGAGGCCGTCGCGGTCGGGGTCCTCACCGACGGCGTACAGCAGCTCACGGATGGCGGCGACGGCGCGCGCCTCGTCGAAGGGTGGGTGCCCGGCGGCCCCGTCCAGCAGGCTGTCCGCCCGCCGGTCGGGTGCCGTCACCGCGGGTCCCGCGGCGGTGCCCACGGGTCGTCGGGAGCGTCCGACGGCCGGTCGTCGTGCGGCTGCGGGGCCTGGGCCCAGCCGTTGCCGGACTGCGGACGACCGTCCTGCGCGGGGGTCTGCCCCCAGGCCTGACCGCTCGCCGGCCGGCCCTCCTTGGACAGGTCCGGTCGGCCCGACTCGGTGCCGCCCGGGCCGCGCTGCGGGAGCGGACCCAGCGGGCCCGAGACGACACCGCCGGTCCAGTTCGGCGGCGTCGGGAACGGACCTGGGACCTGGTACTGGGGCTGCTGGCCGTACCCGGCCGGCGGGTACTGGCCGTTCACCGGCGGCTGTCCGTGCGGGTGCGAGCCGTTCTGCGGGTAGCTCCCGTGCGGGGGCTGGCCGTTGCCGTGCTGGCCGTTGCCGTTGGCCGATCCGTTGCCGTTGTAGCCGTTCACCCCGGCCCCGACCTGCGACGGCTCACCCGGGGGAAGGATGTAGCCGCCCTCGTTGGGGCTCTGCAGCGGTCGCGCGAACGACGGGGCCGGCGGGTGCCACTCCTCGCCACGCTCGAGCGCGAGCTCCTTCGGCGTCTTGATCGGCGGCCGGTCCGAGGGCACGCGGGAGCCGAACTCGTCGAACGAGGTGATCTTGGGCCGTTTGACCACGGCGGAGAAGATGCGGACCAGATCGCTGCGGTCCAGCGTCTCCTTCTCCAGCAGCTCCAGGGCCAGCGCGTCCAGGATGTCGCGGTTCTCGTTGAGCACCGCCCACGCCTCGGTGTGCGCGGCCTCGATGAGCGCCCGGATCTCGTCGTCGATCTCCCCCGCGGTCTCGTGCGAGTAGTTCGGGGTGTTGCCGTAGGTCCGGCCGAGGAACGGCTCGTCGTCGCCGGTGCCGTACTTGACCGCACCGAGCTTGGCGCTCATGCCGTACTCGGTGACCATCGCGCGGGCCACCTTGGTCGCCATCGCGATGTCGCTGGAGGCGCCGGTGGTCGGCTCCGCGAAGACCAACTCCTCTGCGGCGCGGCCGCCCATGGCCATCACCAGCCGGGCGATCATCTCCGAGCGGGTCATCAGGCCCTTGTCGTCCTCGGGGACGACCAGCGCGTGCCCGCCGGTGCGGCCGCGCGGCATGATCGTCACCTTGTAGACCGGTTCGAGGTCCTCCATCGCCCAGGCCGCCAGGGTGTGGCCGCCCTCGTGGTAGGCGGTGATCTTGCGTTCCTTCTCCGAGATGACCTTGCCCTTGCGGGCCGGGCCACTGGTGACCCGGTCGACGGACTCCTCGAGCGCGGCGTTGGTGATGACGGTGCCGTTGATGCGGGCGGTCAGCAGCGCCGACTCGTTGATGACGTTGGCCAGGTCGGCGCCGCTCATGCCGACGGTGCGCTTGCTCAGGCCCACGAAGTCGACGTCGGGCGCGAACGGCTTGCCCTTGGCGTGCACCGCGAGGATGGCCTGGCGGCCCTTGAGATCGGGGGCGCCCACCGGGATCTGACGGTCGAAGCGGCCGGGGCGCAGCAGCGCCGGATCGAGGATGTCGGGGCGGTTGGTGGCGGCGATGAGGATGATGCCGCCCTTGGCCTCGAAGCCGTCCATCTCGACGAGGAGCTGGTTGAGGGTCTGCTCACGCTCGTCGTGACCGCCGCCCATGCCGGCACCGCGGTGCCGGCCGACGGCGTCGATCTCGTCGACGAAGATGATGGCCGGTGCGTTCGCCTTGGCCTGTTCGAACAGGTCACGGACCCGGCTGGCGCCGACGCCGACGAACATCTCGACGAAGTCGGAACCGGAGATGGTGTAGAACGGCACCCCGGCCTCGCCGGCGACGGCTCGCGCCAGCAGGGTCTTGCCGGTGCCGGGCGGGCCGTACAGCAGCACACCCTTGGGGATCTTCGCGCCGAGCGCCTGGTAGCGGGCCGGGTTCTGCAGGAAGTCCTTGATCTCGTTGAGTTCCTCGACGGCCTCGTCGGCGCCGGCGACGTCGGTGAACTTCGTGGACGGCATGTCCTTGGTGAGCAGCTTGGCCTTGGACTTGCCGAAGCCCATGACCTTGTTGCCGCCTCCCTGCGCGTTGTTCATCATCCACATCAGGAAGATGATGATGATCGCGATCGGCAGCAGGTAGATGAGGAACGAGAAGATCGACGAGTCGCTGGACACCTGGGTGTCGTAGCCGCCGGACAGCTTGGCGTCCTGCACGGCCTGGAAGATCTGGTCGGTCGCACCGGCCGGGTACTGCGTGTAGATCTGCGTGCTCTCGTCGACCGGCGAGTTCAGCGTGAGCCGGACCCGCTGCTCCTTGTCGTCGATGACCGCCTTGGACACGTTGCCGCTGGACAGCTGCTGCAGGGCGACCGACGTCGGTTGCGGGGTGTAGCCACGGGTGTCGTCGGACAGCACCGAGTAGCCGACGAGGACGAGAAGGACGACGGCGACCCACACGAGCGGCGAGCGCAGCAACTTTTTGCGATCCATATGGCGTCCGGCCGCGGGGCGGCCTAACCCTCCTGAACTCTCAAGGCGAATCCGGCGGCACGCGGGGCGGACCCGGTGCACCGGACGGGGGTGGTTCACAGATGGAGCGTGTCGGTCGTCCGCATCCCCCGGCGACGTCGACGACGTCCTCGGGTGGGGTCCAGACTACCGCCGGCCCCGACACCGGCGGTCGACTGCGTTCCGCCTGATCGGGGCGTCGCGAACGTCCGTCGGCGCCGGTTTCCCGGGCGACCGGGGAGCGGCGGCGGGCCGGACGTTCATCGGCACCGACAGTCGAACGAATCCGGGGCCGGCTTCGTTCCCGGCGGGCACCACGGCGTCCGGAGGCCGGCCGGACGTCCGCCGGCGGGCGCCCGACGCGGTGGCCGACGCGGCGCCGGCCCGGCCGGCGGCAGCCCGGCCGGCGGCGGCCCGGGGCGGTCAGCCGTTGCGGATCATCTTCGGGTCGAGCAACCCCACGAACGGCAGGTCGCGGTAGCGCTCGGCGTAGTCCAGGCCGTAGCCGACCACGAACTCGTTGGGGATGTCGAAGCCGACGTAGCGCACGTCGACGTCCACCTTGACCGCTTCGGGCTTGCGCAGCAGGGCGACGACCTCGATGGAACCCGGGTTGCGCGTGTGCAGGTTCTTGAGCAGCCACGACAGGGTCAGACCGGAGTCGATGATGTCCTCGACGATGATGACCCGGCGTCCCGTGATGTCCTTGTCGAGGTCCTTCAGGATCCGCACCACACCCGACGAGGAGGTCGCCGAGCCATACGACGACACCGCCATGAACTCCAGCTCGGCCGGGATGGGCAGCGCCTGCGCGAAGTCGGTGACGAACATGACCGCTCCCTTGAGCACGCAGATCAGCAGCGGCGGCTCGTCGGCGGTGTGATCGGCCGCGACCACGGCGGCCAGCTCGGCGATCTTGGCCTGCAGGCGCTCGGCGGTGATCAGAGTGGCCTCGATCTCGCCGCCGTAGCCGTGCGGACGGCCCGGGTCCCCGCCCTCGATCCGGTCGGACGCGGTCAGAACGGTGGTGTGGTCAAGGCCGGACACGGGTCTCCCAGGGGTGTTTCGAGCAAGCGCGAGCGCGGTACGGATCCGGACCCAGACTAGTGGCCGCCGGTGGAGGCCTCCGCACCCCCGGCGCGGGCCGCAACGTCAGGCGGCAGGCCCCGGCGTCAGGCGGCGGGTCGCAGCTTCAGCAGGCTCCCGTCGGCCACGGCGTCCCACCGCCCGGGCAGCCGGACGGCCGCCACGCCACCGGGGTCGGTCACCAGCTGGTCCACCCGCGACAGGTGGTCGGCGGTCAGGCCGGACACCCCGGCGGCGATGAGCCACCAGCGGATCGCCCGGCGGCGCAGCGCCGCGGGGGCCGGCTGCAGCTCGTCCAGGCGCAGCGCCGCTCCGGTCAGCGCGCGCCGGGCCAGGTCGACGGCGAGCCCGTCGAGCACCTCGGCGTCCTCCTGCAGCTGTCGCCCGGTGCGGGCCAGCGCTGCGGCCACGCCGCCACCGAGGACGTCCTCCATCAGCGGCAGCACTTCGTGCCGCAGCCGCACCCGGGTGAACGCGGGATCGTCGTTGTGCGGGTCCTGCCAGACCTCCAGCCCGGCCTCGGCGCACGCCGCCTCGGTGTCGGCCCGGCGCAGGTCGAGCAGCGGCCGTCCCCAGGGCGCGTTGAACGGCGCCATTCCGGCGATCGACCGGGGCCCGGACCCCCGCGACAGTCCGAGCAGTACCGTCTCGGCCTGGTCGTCGAGCGTGTGCCCGAGGAGCACCGCACCGTCGCCGGCCAGCGGGAACAACGCGTCGTAGCGGGCCCGCCGGGCGGCGGCCTCGGGCCCCCCGCTACCGGCGACCCGGACGGGGAGCACTGTGATCGACGGGAAGCCGAGACCGCGGAGCTGGTCGGCGACGCGCGCGGCCTGTCGGGCGGACCCGGCCTGCAGTCCGTGGTCGACAGTGGCGGCGGCCACCGGGTGCCCTTGCCGGACGGCCTCGACCACAGTGGCGGCGGCGAGGGCGAGGGAGTCGGCGCCGCCGGAGACGGCGACGGTGATGCGGGCGCCGCGGGCGGCGTGGGCGTCGAGCCAGTGCCCGACCGCCCGGGTGATCCGGCGCAGCGCCGGCCCGGGCGCGGCCGGCGGGGGTGCCGTCACAGGACCCGGGCGATCCAGGCGGCCGGATCGGCGATCTCGGCGCGGGTCGGCAGCGCCGCCGGCGACGACCACACCGCGTTGAAACCGAACATGCCGACCTGCTCCACGACGGCGTGCACGAACGCCCCACCCTGGACGTACTGCTTCATCTTCAGGTCCATCCCGAGCAGCGACCGGACGATCCGGTCCACGGGTCCGCCGCCCCGGGCGCGACGGCGGGTGAACCGGGCGCGGATCTGCGCGACGCTGGGCACCACCTGCGGGCCGACGGCGTCCATCACGTGGTCGGCGTGTCCCTCGAGCAGCGTCATGAGGGCCAGGAGCTGGTCGAAGACCACGCGTTGCGCGTCGGTCTGGGTGGCCTCGATCCAGCTGACGCCGCCGTTCCCGCGGCTGCGGATCACCGCCGCGAGCCGGTCGACGAGCGCGGCCGGATCGAGATCGGCCTCGGCGGCGAACCGGGCGACGAGACCCTGGAAGTGGTCGCGGAGCCACGGCACCGCGGAGAACTGCAGCCGGTGGGTGCTCTCGTGCAGGCACACCCACATCCGGAAGTCCTGTGGGTCCGCGCCCAGCTCGCGCTCGACCTTGATGATGTTCGGCGCGACCAGCAGCAGCCGCCCGGGCCGGCCAGGGTGCGCCGGGTCCCCGACGAAGGGATCGAACTGGCCGAGCACCTTGCCGGAGAGGAAGCCCAGCACGGTGCCGACGGGGGCGGCGGCGACGGTGCTCGGGGCGGCGACCCGGTGGGCACCGCCCCTGCTCCGGGTGTCCTTGTCGTCCCTGCGGGCGAGCTGCTCGGCGAACCGTGCGGTGATGGGTGCGGTCAGCACGGCCATCCCCTCCGCGGTCGCGGCGATCCAGCCGGGCCGGTCGACCACGACTCCGTCCAGGACGGGCAGCCCGTCCCCGAGGTGGGTGACACCGCGGACCGCGAGTTCGGCCCGGCGGGAGAACGCCCGCAGCTCGGCGACCGCGGTGGCGGCCTCGATCCGGCCGATCCGCGGACCGGTCGGTGCGGCCCGACGACCGAACGCCACCGCGGCGTCCCAGTCGATGTCGGTGGCGCCGGCCATCAGCGGGCGCCGTCCGGGATCGCCGTCATGCGCAGCCGCAGTTGCGCAGCACGGTGGCCAGGGCGTCCTGGGCCGGTCGCGTCGTCTGGCTGTTGACCCCGTTGGACACGAAGGCGAACGTCAGCACCCGGCCGTCGACGTCGAGGACCACCCCGGCCAGCGCGTAGGTCGATTCCAGCGATCCGGTCTTGGCCCGGACCCAGCCACGGCCACCGACCGACGCCGGGTCGCTCGGCTTGAACCGGGGGGCCAGCGTGCCGGACGCGCCCGCGATGGGAAGCCCGACGGTGAGGTCCCGCAAGCCGCCGGTGGAGGTCACCGATGCGGCCAGGACCTGTGCCAGCAACCGCGTCGGCACCTTGTCCAGGACCGACAGGCCCGAGGCGTCGGCGATGACGATGCCGGTGGTGTCGAAGCCGAGGTCCTCGAGGTTGATCTGCAGGGCGGCGGCGACCCCCTCAAACGAAGGCGCGGCCCCCATGGCGCGGGCCACCTCCCGGCCCAGCGCCTCGGCGAGGATGTTGTCGGAGTTCTCCAGGGCCTGCGCCAGCAGCACCGAGATGGGCTGAGAGGACACCTGGCCCAGGACCTCGGCGTCCTGCGGCGCCTGTCCGTCCTCGACGATCTCCACATCGGGCACACCCAGCGCCAGCGCCAACGCCTTGCCCGCGGTGAGCGCCGGGGTGCCGGTGCGACCGGAGTTCTCCAGTGCCGGCCGGAGCCGGTCACCGTCGACCATCAGCGGCGACATCCGGGTGATGAAGCCCTGGCCGTTCTGGTCGTTGATGTCGTTGGTCAGCCAGCCGTCGGCGAAGTCGGACCCCGACCAGGCGCTGGTGTCCAGCACGATCCTGGTGACGGGGACGCCCTTGGCGAGGACCTGGGCGGCGAGCTCGGTCACGGTGGGCGCCCCGGGATAGACCGTGTCGTCGCCGACGGCGCGGGCCGACAGGGTCACGTCGCCCCCGCCGACGAAGACGACCGTGCCGGGCTCGTCCCCCTGGACGACCTTGGTGACGAGACGGCTCTGCGGATCGAGGTGGGTCAGCACCGCCGCCCCCGTGATCAGCTTCATCGTCGACGCCGGGGACTGGGGTGCGGCCGAGTTCTGGTCGAACAGCACGGTGCCCGTCGCCGGGTCGATCACGTACCCGCTCAGGCTGGCGACCGCCGGGCTGGCCAGCACCCCGGCCAGCGCGCTCGACACACCCGCCGGGCTGGGCGACGGTGCGGCGGTGTCCAGGCTGCCGATGGACAACGGCCGCATCGCCACCGGCGGATCGACCACGCCCGCAGCGTTCGCACCGGTCCCGGCACCACTGCCGTCGGCGGTGGTGTCGGCGGCGCCCCCGGGGCGCAGGACCAGGAAGCCGACGACGCCCAGGACGACGACGAGGACCGCGACCAGACCGATCACCAGCCCCTGGCGGGGCAGACGGGACTTCGTGGCCACAGCAGCCTGCTCCTTCTGACGAGGGTGACGTCCGGGACCTGTCCGCGGCTCCGGGAGCGGGCGTCCACGCACAGGATCACAGTCCGTGTTCCGCATTCCACCCTAGAGTCTGGCGCAACGGTGGCAGAGTTCCGTTCATGCCGGACCGGTGGGCGTCGCCACCGGCCGCCCGGTCGCTCGCGCCCTCGTCACACCCGCAGTGGTGAGCGACGGCCCCGGAGGACTGACATAATCTGCGACGGAATCAAGCGAAAGGCGGCAGTGGTGGATTTTGACGTGACCATCGAGATTCCCAAAGGCAGCCGGAACAAGTACGAGATCGATCACCACACCGGCCGGATCATGCTCGACAGGACGCTGTTCACCGCGACCCAGTATCCGGCGGACTACGGGTTCATCGACGACACCCTCGGTCAGGACGGTGACCCGCTGGACGCACTCGTCCTGCTGGCCGAGCCGACCTTCCCCGGCTGTCTGGTGCGTGCCCGCGCGATCGGCATGTTCCGGATGACCGACGAGGCGGGTCCCGACGACAAGGTGCTGTGTGTGGCGGCGAACGACCCCCGCCAGAACCACCTGCAGGACATCGGCGACGTGAACGAGTTCTGGCGGCTGGAGATCGAGCACTTCTTCAGCGTCTACAAGGACCTCGAGCCCGGTAAGTCCGTCGAGGGTGCGATGTGGGTCGGTCGCGGCGACGCCGAGACCGAGATCCGCATCTCCTACAACCGGGAGAAGAAGCGGCTGGCCGCCGAGGCGGCGGCGGGCGACGGTCACGGCGATGCGGCCGACGACCTGCACGCCCACCCGTTGACCCCCGGCGCCTCGCACACCCCGGAGAAGCCGGCGGCACCGAAGCCGACCTCGCACAAGCCGTACTCGGTGACCACCGACGCGCAGGCCCAGGCGCTGGCGGAGCAGTTCATCGCCGACTCCGAGAAGGCCGACCAGGCCATCGCCGCGAAGCTCGAGCGCGGCTGACCGACCGCCGCACGACAGAGGCTCCCCGACCGTCAGGTCGGGGAGCCTCTGTCGTGCGGCGGGTCTGTCTCGTACCGGGGGCTGGCCGTGAACGGGTCCGTGGTGCTCAGGACCGCTCCGGCGCCGCGGGCGACCGGTCAGTCGCTGCCGGGACCGGGTTCAGACGCCGTCGGAACCGGGTTCAGACGCCGTCGGGACCGGTTCGGCCGGCCGTCGGCGGGGCGCCGCGGTCACCAGCGGGTACCGCGCTGGATGTCCTTGAGCTTGGGGCGGACGTCGACCAGGTACACCAGTGACGCCACGGTGGCGGCGCACCACAACAGGCTCGGTGCGGACAGGAAGCCGCTGCCGGACGCCGAGAGCACCAGCAGCAGGGCCGACACCGCCGTGATGGCGAGCCACACGGTCTTGGTCTGCCGGTCGGCGGCGACGAAGGCGTCGGACCGACGCATCACCGCATCGACGAGTACGAACGCGCCCAGCACCCCGCCACCGATCTCGATGACCTGGGTCACCCACCTGATCACCCACGCTGCGATCTCCACCCCCACAGCCTACGGAAACCCGCGAGCCGCCGGACCACCGGCGGGCGGACCCGTCGGTCAGCCGGCGTCGGGCCCGCCACCGCTGCGGCCGGCGCTCCGCGGGGACGGCGCGGGGGCCTTCCGGGGCGCCCCGGCCGCTCTGGTGGCACGACCCTCGGACGGCTTATCGACCGCCGGCACGACGGTCGGCTTACGGGTCCGCGCCGGCTTGGGTGCGGAGGTGGTGGCCTTGATGCGGGCGGTGGCGCGGGGACGCACGACCGGCGGGGTGGTGCCGACGACGGCGGTCACCGTCTCCGTCGAGGCGTCGGCCACCGCGTCGGCCGTGACCGCGGCGGCGGCCGCGCGGCGGGCGGCGGCCTTCTCGGACCGGGCGGCGGCGGCCTCGGCCACCGAGGCGTCGCGATCGACGGCGGCCACGGTGTCAGCCGCTCCGGCGGCGGTGTCGGCGGCCCGCCCGGCCACCCGGCCCACCGTCTCCGCGGCTCGGTGTGCGGTCTCGGAGGTGCGGCCGGCGGCACGACCGGCGGTGTCCGCGGCCTTCGCGGCGGCCTTGCCTGCGCTGTCGGCGGCGAACGACACGACGGTCCGGGCCGTGCTGGTGGCAGTCCTGGTCGCCGCGGCAGCCGCCCGCTCGGCCGCGGCGGCCTCGTGTCCGGTGGTGGCGACGACGGTGGCAACCTTCTTGTCCCCGCGCTCGGCCAGACTGCCGTAGATGACCGCGGCGAGCTGGGCGTAGCCGTCCACCGCGCCCTTGAGCTGCTCGGGCGACAGCGACTCACGGATCTCGGCCACCCGGCCCGGCAGCTGGTCGACGAGGTGCTGGGTGCGCGCCGGGACGTCGGCGGCGACCTTCTGCACCGACTCCATCACGTCGGTGGCGGCCTCCTGCACCCGGTGCGGGAGGTCGGTCGCGAAGTCCCGCGCCTCCGTGGTGGTCTCGATCGCCCGCTTCTCGACGGTGGCGGCCAGCGCCTCGCGCAGCTCGGCCAGTCGCTCGACGGCGAAGTCGCCGGCGCCGATGGCCGCGAGCAGCGGGCGGGGCAAATCACCGAAGCGGTCGGTGAGCTGGTTGACCGCGGCCTCGCTCATGCCGCGGAGGTCGGTGAGGAACGACATCGGGATCTCTCCTTCTCAGGTGGTGCCCGATCGGGGCACGCGGGACGGCGTCAGGGACGCCGCGGTGTGGGTGTCGATGGTCATGGACGGTGCGACCGGGTCGGGCGCCGTGGTGCGGGGGCCGATGGTCATGGACGGTGCGACCGGGTCGGGCGCCGTGGTCCGGTGGTCGGTGTCGTGGCCGGACGCCGAGGTGCGGAGGCCGGTGGTCATGGTCGGCGTGCTCGGGTCGGACGCCGTGGTCCGGTGGCCGGTGTCATGGCCGGACGCCGAGGTGCGGAGGCCGGTGTCATGGTCGGCGTGCTCGGGTCGGACGCCGTGGTGCGGTGGCCGGTGTCGTGGCCGGACGCCGAGGTGCGGAGGCCGGTGTCATGGTCGGCGTGCTCGGGTCGGACGCCGTGGTGCGGTGGCCGGTGTCATGGTCGGCGCGCTCGGGTCGGACGCCGAGGTGCGGAGGCCGGTGTCATGGTCGGCCCGGCCTGGTGGGACGCCGCGGCGTGAGGGCCGAAGGTCGACGCGGTCGTGGTCGTGGGACCGACGGCGACCGGCACCGCAGCCAGGGTGGGCGCGTCACGAGCCGACGGCCCGGCAGTGTCAGGCGGCGGCACGGCGGACACGGCAGGCCCGGCGGGCACCGGTGGCACGGCAGGCCCGCCGGGTGCAGGCGGCACGGCAGGCCCGCCGGGTACAGGCGGCACGGCAGGCCCGCCGGGTACAGGCGACACGGTGGGCCGGGCGGGTGCAGGCGAGGCGACAGGACCGACCGCAGGCGAGCCGGCCGGCTCGGAAGCCCGTTCGGCTTCCCGGCGGTACAGCTGATAGATGTCCAGCAGGGACGCTTTCTGGCGGTCGCTGAGCACCGGGTCGGCCTGGATGGCGGCCTGCACTCCGACGGGCTCAGGTCCGCCCCCGGGCTCGTCGAGGATCCCCGCCATGGTCAACAGGCTCTCCACGGAGATCTGCAGCCCATGCGCGATCTGGGCGAGGATCTCCGCGCTGGGCCGACGGAGTCCCCGCTCGACCTGACTGAGATAGGGATTGGAGACCCCCGCCTGCTTGGCCAGCTGGCGCAGCGAGATCTGCGCGGACTCGCGCTGTTGCCGGATGAAGCCGCCGAGGTCGCGCACCGGGGCGAGGACCTCGGAGATGTCCACGCCACCCACCTCCACCACGCTCGTCGGCCACGGTCCACGCTACCGCGAGGTGCTAGCTACGGCAAGCACCTGCTTGCTGTGGAACGCACCGACGTCAGCGGGGCAGGCCCCGGACCGCCGGCGTCGCCGGATGGTCGTAGCTGAGCACCACCTCGGGTTCGTCCCAGCCCCGGTCGTAGGCGGCGAAAGCCTCGACCTCCCACTGCCGGTCGTCGGGCAGCACCCGGCGCAGCCGGCCCTGGCTGACCCCCACCTTGAGCCGCTGATCGAGGTCCAGCGCGTGGGTCGCGAGCATCGGACCGTCCAGCAGCAGCACGGCGCCATCGGGCGCCTGGCGGTAGGCCTCCCGGACCGCGCGGTCCCGGTCCGGGTCGCGGAGCCTCGTCAGGTACCGGCCACTGCCCGCCGGGTGCAGCGGATCGACGACCTCCCGGGACAACGCCCCCGCGTCCACCCACCCTGACAGCCGGGATTCGACGTCCCGTCGCCCGTGCTCGAGCCGCAGCGACGCGGCCCGCCACCACCACCGCGTGCTGACCCGGATCGCCGGCCGTCCGAGATCGAGCAGCGCTCCGGAGATCGCGTCGGCGAGGTCGGCGGCCCCCACCGTCTCGTCGCCGTCGATCCCGATCCGGACGCGGCTGGGCCCGACCCGGTCGATCCAGCGGGCCAGCCGGCGCGCCAGCTCGTCGGGACCCAGCGGCACGAACGCCGGCCCGCCACGCGCCGCGGGCCGGGCGGCCGTCCGGGAACGGTCGGCGGACATCGTCAGGCCGCGGTTTCCTGGCGTTCGAACTGGGTGCGGTACAGCTCCGCGTAGAGCCCGCCGGCGGCGATCAGTTCGGCGTGGGTGCCGCGTTCGGCGATCCGGCCCGCCTCGACCACGAGGATCTGATCGGCGTTGCGCACGGTGGACAGCCGGTGGGCGATGACGAGGGAGGTCCGCCCCGCCAGCGCGACGTTGAGGGCCCGCTGGACCGCGACCTCGGACTCGCTGTCCAGGTGCGCCGTCGCCTCGTCGAGGACCACGATCGCCGGTGCCTTCAGCAGCACCCGGGCGATCGCCAGCCGCTGCTTCTCCCCGCCGGAGAGGCGGTAGCCACGGTCCCCCACCACGGTGTCCAGACCCTGCGGGAGGCTGTCGACCAATGCGCCGATCTGCGCATCGGCAAGGGCCCGGTGGACCTCGGCGTCGGTCGCCCCCGGCCGCGCGTAGACGAGGTTCGCGCGGATGGTGTCGTGGAACAGGTGCGCGTCCTGCGCGACGACGCCGATGGCGTCGCGGACGGACTGCAGGGTGACGTCGCGGATGTCGTGACCGCCGATCCGCACGGCGCCGCTGTCCACGTCGTAGATCCGCGGCAGCAGCTGCGAGATGGTGGTCTTGCCGGCACCGGACGGACCGACCAGCGCGACCAGCTGACCGGGCTCGGCTCGGAACGACACACCGTGCAACACCGGCGTTCTCGGACTGGTGTCGGGCACGGCGACGTCCTGCAGCGACGACAGCGACACCTCGTCGGCGCCCGGGTAGGCGAAGTGCACGTCGTCGAACTCCACGGCGCCGACACCCGGACGGTCGCCGCCGGGCCCGGTCCGGGGCAGGTCGGCCGCGCCCGGCTTGTCGGTGACCAGCGGGGCGAGATCGAGCACCTCGAAGACCCGCTCGAAGCTGACCAGCGCGCTCATCACGTCGACCCTGACGTTGGACAGCGCGGTCAGCGGGCCGTACAGCCGGGTCAGCAGCAGGGCCAGGGCCACCACGTCGCCGGCGTTGAGCGACCCGCCGATGGCCAGCGCGCCGCCCAGACCGTAGGTCAACGCCTGCGCAAGGGCCGCGACGAGGGTGAGGGCGGCGATGAACACCCGGCCGTACATGGCCGAGGTGATGCCGATGTCGCGGACCCGGCCGGCCCGCTCCCGGAACGACGCCGCCTCCTCCGCGGGGCGGCCGAACAGCGACACCAGCAGCGCGCCCGACACGTTGAAGCGCTCGGTGGTGGTCGAGTTCATCGACGCGTTGAGCGTGTAGCTCTCCCGGGTCAGCGCCTGCAGCCGGCGGCCGAACCACCGCGCCGGCAACACGAACACCGGCAGCAGGATCAGCGACAGCAGGGTGACCTGCCAGGACAGCGTGAACATCACGACGGCGGTCAGCACCAGCCCGATGACGTTGCTCACCACCCCGGACAGCGTCGAGGTGAACGCCTGCTGCGCACCGATCACGTCGTTGTTCAGCCGGCTGACCAGCGCACCCGTCTGGGTGCGGGTGAAGAAGGCGAGCGACATCCGCTGGACGTGCTCGAAGACGCGGGTACGCATCGTGAAGATGAGGCCCTCGCCGATCCGCGAGGAGAACCAGCGGCCCACCAACCCGAGTGCGGTGTCGACCACCGCGAGACCGGCGATGACCACCGCGAGCCAGACGACCGCCGACACGGTGCCGCCCCCGGAGATCTCGTTCACCACCCCACCGGCGAGCAGCGGCGTGGCCACGCCGATCACCGCCGAGATCACCGTGAGCACCAGGAAGACGATGATCTCGCGGCGGAACGGGCGCGCGAAGCCGAGCACCCGAGGGATCGTGCCGGGCGCGAAGGAATGGTCCTTGAGCCGGTCGGTCTGGTGCGAGGCGCCCCGCATCGCCCACATCGCCTGGTGGGCAGACGTCATCGTGATCCTCCTGAACCGATCGTCGTCCCCGGGCTGCGGCGGGCCCGGGCGTCGACGACCCCCCCACTGTGCCCCCGGGCACCGACAATGCCCACGGTGCGACGGCCGGGTTCGCGTTCGGTGAACACCACCGGCGGCACGGAAGGACGCTGCGGCCCTGGTGACCGAGGTCATCCCGACCCGCGCGGGCCCGGGGGCTGCACTACGGTCAGACTGGTCTCGCTGCTGGTCGAGCCCGAATCCGGCGTTCGACGGGTCGCATGCCACACCCATCACGCTCGCGGCGCTGCCCGGCCCGATCACCGGCACGCCCCACCTGGATTGACGAGGACTGACATGACGACGACGTCTGGACCGGTGTACCAACTCCGCGAACGCAACCTCGGACTCGACCTGATGCGGGTCACCGAGGCCGCCGCGCTGGCCGCGGGCCGCTGGGCCGGCCGGGGCGACAAGGAGGCCGGCGACAAGGCCGCCGTCGATCAGATGCGTCAGATGCTCGCCACCGTGTCGATGCGCGGCGTGATCGTCATCGGTGAGGGCGAGAAGGACGAAGCCCCGATGCTCCACAACGACGAGGTCGTCGGCGACGGCACCGGCGCCGAGTGGGACGTCGCGGTCGATCCGGTCGACGGCACGACCCTGTTGGCCAAGGGCATGCCCAACGCCATCGCGGTCATCGCCATCGCCGAGCGCGGCACCATGTTCAACCCCAAGGACGTCTTCTACATGGACAAGATCGCCGTCGGCCCCGAGGCCGTCGACGCGATCGACATCGAGGCGCCCCCGGGCGTCAACGTCCGTACGGTCGCCCGGGCGCTCGGCAAGAACCCCGAGGACATCACCGTCTGCATCCTGGACCGGCCGCGGCACTCCGAGCTGGTCCGCAAGGTCCGCGCGACGGGGGCCCGGATCAAGTTCATCTCCGACGGCGACGTGGCCGGCGCGATCATGGCGGCGCGGCCGAACATCGGCGTCGACCTGATGATGGGTGTCGGCGGCACCCCCGAGGGCGTCATCACCGCGTGCGCGATGCGGGCGCTGGGCGGGGCGATCCAGACCAAGCTGTGGTTCGCCGACGACGCGCAGCAGCAGCGCGCCATCGACGCCGGCCACGATCTGGACCGGGTGCTGGTCACCGAGGATCTCGTCCGTACCGACAACGTGTTCATGGTCGCCACCGGCATCACCGAGGGCGAGCTGCTCAACGGCGTCCGCTACACCGCGGGCGGGGCACTCACCGATTCGCTGGTGATGCGCGGCAAGTCCGGCACCGTCCGGTCGATCACCGGTGAGCACTCGCTGAAGAAGATCGCCAAGGTCACCCAGGGATAGGTCGCCGGCCCGTCGTTCTGCCGACGGGCGGCCCCTGACGCGCAGGCCCCGCTGGCGCCGGTCGCCCGGCTGTCGCGGTCAGCGGACCAGCTCCGCACCCACGGCCGGCTGAGCTGGCGCGGAGCCGCAGCTGCGCGGGCCAGCGCGCCAACTCCGCGACAGGTCCCACGTCTTCGCGACACGTCCAGCCACACGGAGCTGTCGCGAAGCAGACGAAGATGTCGCGAAGTCAACTGCGGATCAGGCCGAGTTCGCATCACCTTCGTCACCGGCGCACCCGTTGCAACTGACGCGCGGATTACGGAATCGACGCGGAGGTGGGGCTGCGCGGGCCACCCCGGCAACTCCGCGACAGGTTCGGCGACTCCGCGACATGTTCAGGCAGACGGAGCTGTCGCGAAGTGGGCGGAGTTGTTGCGAAGTCAGTTGCGGAATGAGCAGGCCGCCTGCGCACCGTCTCTGTCACCGGCGCATCCGTTGCAACCGGTGCGCGAACGACGTCGATGCGGAGCTGAAGCGGCGCCGCCGGGCCCGCTCCGCGGCAGCTTCCACCGCATTAACTCCGCGACAGGTTCGGCAACTTCGCGACGAGTCCGACCAGACGGAGCTGTCGCAAAGCCGGCCATGCTGTCGCTGAGCCGGCCGTGCCGTCCGAGCAGACGGAGCTGTCGTACCGCCCGCCAGCCTGTCGCTGAGCCCGCCGTGCCACCGCGAACCAGACGCAGCTGTCGCGACCGGCGAAGCTGTCGCGAAGTCGGCCGAGCACCGCCGGACTCGGCCAGCGGGACCGCCCCGGTCCGCTACTCGACGCGCAGTCCGAGGCCGACGGCGAGGGCGGGTGCCAGGTCGGCGAGCTGCGCGGCGTCGACGACGGCCCCGCGGAGCGACGTGACGTCACCGGTGACGTCGAGGCTGCGCGCCCCGCGGAAGTCGACGTCGGTCAGCGTGGTGTCGTTGAGGCGCAACCGCGACACGGTCGATCCGGGGAACCGCACGCGCGTCGCCTTCAGCCCGCCGAAGTCGACGTCGGTCAGCTCGCACCGGTCGAAGAGGACATCGGTGAGCGTGGCGAACTTCAGGTTGACGGACTCTATCCGGCACTCCACGAGGTGCACCCGCCGCCAGGTCGCTCCCGACATGCCGGTGGCGGTCAGCGCGCAACCGACCACGGTGACGTCGCGGAGGTCGACCTGGGTGAGATCGGTGCCGATCCAGCGGGACCGCCCGATCCAGCTGTCGTGCCAGCGGCTGCGGCCGAAGTCGCCGCCGGTGACGGTCATCCCCGACACCGCCGTGTCGGCGAAGCGGGTGCCGCCGGCGTCGACGCGGTCCCACGAGCCGCCCTCCCACGACGCGTGTTCGTGGTCGTCGCCGTCCAGGGGATCACGGTCCTGCGCGGTGAGCGCCCGCGCGTACGGCAGGTCGGCGAGGGCGGTGACGGCGGGGCCCGGCGCCCAGGCGGGCATCAGCGCGCCGGGTCGGCGACCGGCCGGCCGGCCGGGGTCACGACCGTCTTCGGCTCGCGCGCCCCACCCGAGATCAGGCCGGCGACGACGATCAACGCCACCACCACGAGCAGGGCGTTGAGCAGGCCGAAGTGATCGCCGAGGAAGCCCAGCAACGGCGGCCCGACGAGGAAGGCGACGTAGCCGATGGTGGCGACGGCGCTCACCCGGGCACCGGCGGTGGCCGGATCGTCCGCGGCGGCGCTCATCCCGACCGGGAAGCCCAGCGAGGCCCCGAGTCCCCAGAGCACGACGCCGACGACGGCGATCGGGGTGGGCGCGAAGATGACCACCAGCAGCCCCACCACGGCCAGCGCCGCGGTGGCCCGCAGCACCGGGACGCGGCCGTACCGGTCGAGCACCTTGACCCCGGCGATCCGGCCGATGGTCATCGCGGTGAGGAAGACACCGAGGATGAGGGCCCCGGAGGCGTTGCTGACCCCGTGACCGTCGACCATGGCCAGCGCGAGCCAGTCGTTGGCCGACCCTTCGGCGAAGGCCATGCCCAGCACGATGAGTCCGATCAGGATGGTCCGGCGGTCGCGCCAGATGGCCATCCGCTCCCGCCAGCCCGACGGCACCGCGGTGTCTCCGGAGATGACGTCCTGGTGCGGCTGCAGCCGGGTCACCGCGAACAACGCCCCACCGACAAGCGCCACCGCGACGACCAGGATGTGCACGAGCACCGACACCCCGAGCTTCTCGGCGAGCGCGCCCAGCCCGGCGCCGGCCATGGTCCCGCCGGAGAACGCGGCGTGGAACAGCGGCATCACGGTGCGGCCGAGCGCGCGCTCGTTGGCGGCGCCCTCGACGTTCATCGACACGTCGGCGGCACCGTTGCTGGCACCGAAGACCACCAGTCCGGCGATGACCACGACAGGGTTCTCCAGGGCGGTGGCCCCGATCCCGGCGATCACCAGCCCGACCGCGGCCCCGCTGAGGGTCACCGCGATCGTGCGCCGCGGCCCGAACCGCGCCAGGACCGAGCTCGACAGCAGCAGGCCGATGATCGAACCCACCGCGATGCCGAAGACGATCCACCCCATCTGGGCCGTGGTCGCTCCGAGCAGGTCGCGGATGTTCGGCGTCCGCGACAACCACGTCGAGATGGCCAGCCCGCACAGCGCGAAGATGACGAACACCGCGTTGCGCCAACGGGTCAGGTCCCGACGGGTCAACGTCGTCGGCTGGGCCTGGTCGCTCATGGTGTTCCTCGTGCTCGGGTGACGCGGGTGGACGGTGCCGGCCGGTTCAGGCGGTGGTGAACCAGGTGGTGGTGTTCGCGGGGATCACGCCGGGCGCGCCCGGGGTGCTGGTGACGAGCACGGTGGCACCGACCAGCGCGGCCGGCACCGGCTCCTCGGCGTCGGTGAAGTTCGTGACGCTGACGAAGTGGTCGCCGCGGCGCAGGGCGAGGACGCCCGGGTCGGTGTCGAGCCAGCCCATCGGCCCGTCCCCGAGCCCCGCGGACCGCCGGGCGGCCAGCGCCGCCCGGTACAGGTTCAGCGTCGACGACGGGTCGGCGTCCTGGACCTCGGCGGTCTGGGTGGCCCAGTCGGCCGGCTGCGGCAGCCACGGGGTGCCGCCCGGGCCGAAGCCGAACGGCGCCTCGGTACCCGACCACGGCAGCGGCACACGGCAACCGTCGCGGCCGATCCGCTCGCCGTTCGTCCGGGCGAAGATCGGGTCCTGCCGGAGCGCGCCGGGGATGTCCTCGACCTCCTCCAGTCCCAGCTCCTCACCCTGGTAGACGTAGGCGCCGCCGGGCAGCGCCAGCGTCAGCAGGGTGCCGGCCGTGGCGCGGGCCAGGCCGACGTCGCCGCCGCCGAAGCGGGTGCGGTGCCGGGTGACGTCGTGGTTGGACAGCACCCAGGTCGCCGGCGCACCGACGCTGCGAAGCTCCTCGAGGGTCTTGTCCACGACCTTCCGGACGGCGTCGGCGTCCCAGCCGGCCACCAGGTAGTCGAAGTTGAACGCGGTGTGCAGCTCGTCGGGCCGCAGGTACTGGGCGAAGCGGTCGGGGTTGGGCACCCACGCCTCGCCGCAGAACACCCGGTCGCCGGCGTATTCGTCCAGGACCTTGCGCCAGCCGCGGTAGATGTCGTGCACGCCGTCGCGGTCCCAGTGCGGGTGGTCGCCCACGTTCTCCGCGGTCAGCAGGTGGCCGCCCGGCATGTCCGGCAGGTCCGGGTCCTTGACCATGCCGTGGGCGACGTCGATGCGGAAGCCGTCGACGCCGAGGTCGAGCCAGAACCGCAGGATGTCGTGGAACTCGGCGACGACCTCATCGTTGGTCCAGTCCAGGTCGGGCTGCTCCGGGGCGAACAGGTGCAGGTACCAGCTGCCGTCCTCGACGCGGGTCCACGCCGGACCGCCGAAGTTGGACTCCCAGTTGTTCGGCGGCAGCTCGCCGTGCTCGCCGCGGCCGTCCCGGAAGATGTAGCGCGCCCGCTCCGGACTGCCCGGACCGGCGGCCAACGCCGCCTGGAACCAGACGTGCCGGTACGACGTGTGGTTGGGGACGAGGTCGACGACGACCCGCAGGCCGGCGTCGTGCGCCTCGGTGATCATGGCCGTCGCGTCGGCCAGGGTGCCGAAGACGGGATCGACGTCGCGGTAGTCGGCGACGTCGTAGCCGGCGTCGGCCTGCGGCGACGGGTAGAACGGGCTCAGCCAGATCGCGTCGACACCCAGGTCGGCGAGGTAGCCGATCTTGCCGCGCACCCCGTTCAGGTCGCCCATGCCGTCGCCGTCGGAGTCGGCGAAGCTGCGCGGATAGATCTGGTAGATCACCGCGGAGCGCCACCACGGGGCGGTCGGGCCGCCCGTGGGCTGTGCGTCGGCGGTCGTCCGGGAGTCGGCCGGGGCGGGCGCGGTGGTGGTGACGGACACGGAGCGGTCCTCTCGTCCTCGGGTGGGGCTCAGGCGGGCGGATGGTCGACGAGCCGGGGCAGTGGTCGGCCGCACCGCACCGGTCGGGCGCACGATGCTGGTCTCTCGATTAAAACGGTTCACAGCTCGACCGGTCAAGTCCATCCGCGCAGGCTTGTCAAGCCCCTCCAGGCCGTCGTAAAGTCGATTTAACGGTTAACCCCGCGATCGCTCCGCATCCGTCCCGACCTCAGGAACGCCACTCCCCATGCCCCGCCGGATCACCGCACGCGCCTCGCTGACCACCGTCGCCGCCGAGCTCGGGGTGTCCACCGCCACGGTGTCCAACGTCTACAACCGCCCGGAGAAGGTCTCTCCGGAGCTACGCCGGCGCGTGCTGGCCGCCGCCGAACGGCAGGGCTACGCCGGACCCGACCCGGCGGCCCGCCAACTCAGCCGCGGCCGTACCGACACCCTGGGACTGCTGTTCACCGGCGAGCTGTCCTACGCGTTCAAGGACCCCGCCGCGGTCGCGTTCCTCGAGGGGCTGTCGTCCAGCTGCCAGACCGCCGAACTGAACCTGCTGATCATCTCGGCCGAGTCGACCAGTCACCGCAGCGGCGCCGTGGGCAACGCCATCGTGGACGGCTTCGTGGTCTACGCGGTCGGCGACGACGACCCCCACTTCCGCCAGATCATCGACCGTCAGCTGCCGACGGTCGTGGTGGACTCCCCCCGCCACACCCCGGGCGTCGACTGGGTCGGGCCCGACGACCGGGCCGGCGCGCGGGCGCTCGGGGAGGTGCTGGTCAGGATGGGCCACCGCCGCATCGGCGCGATCGCCGCCGGCACCGGTGGACAGTCGTTCAGCGGCCCCGCCGACGACGTCGCCTTCGGCCCGGCGGCCGCCTCGGTGTTCCAGGACCGGGCGCGCGGGCTGCGGGACGCCCTGGCCGTCGTCGGAGTCACCGACCTGCCGGTGGAGCTGCGGCCGGCGAACACCGTCGCCGACGGCGTCAGTGCCTGCCACGCCCTGTTGGACCGGCGCCCGGACCTGACCGCGGTGTGCGCCCTGATGGACGTGATGGCCCTCGGGGCGCTGGAGGCGGCGGCCGCCCGCGGCCTGTCGGTCCCCGGCGATCTGACCGTCACCGGCTACGACGACATCCCCCGGGCGGCCGCCATCGGCCTGACCACGGTCAGCCAGCCGCTGGTGGACAAGGGACGCATCGCCGGGGAGCTGTACCTGAGCCACCGGCGGGGCGCGGCACCACGCCGCCGTGTGCTGCCCACGCACGTGCAGCTGCGCGCGTCCAGCGGCCCGGCCCGCGCCTGACCATCCGCGTGCGTCACCACGGGCCACCTGCCAGGCTCGGTGGATGAGCGACGCCAAGGACGATCTGCACCACTATCTCCTCGCAGGACGGGAGGCGCTGCTGTGGAAGCTGGACGGCCTGTCCGACTACGACGTCCGGCGGCCGATCACGCCGACCGGCACCAACCTGCTGGGCCTGGTCAAGCACGTGGCAGGCACCTCGGTGGACTACCTGGGCCTGGTCTTCGGCCGGCCGTTCGGTGAGCCCTCACGGGGACTGGGCGAGGACGACGAGGACAACGCCGACATGTGGGCGACGGCGGACGAGTCTCGGGCGGACCTGCTGGCGTACTGGCACCGGGCGTGGGCGCACGCGGACGCGACCGTGGCCGCCCTCGATCTCGACGCCACCGGCACCGTGCCGTGGTGGCCGCCGGACCGGGCGACGGTGACGCTGCACCGGGTGCTGGTGCACGTGGCGACCGAGGTGCACCGGCACGCCGGCCACGCCGACATCGTCCGCGAGACGATCGACGGCACCGCCGGTCTGCGGGACAGCGCGTCGAACCTGCCCGACCGGCAACCGGACTGGTGGGAGCGCTACCGGAACCGGCTCGAGGACACCGCCCGCCGCTTCCGCGACCAGTAGCTCACCGCAGGCACCGGCTCACTGCACGCACAGGCAGAACGGATGTCCGGCCGGGTCCAGGAACGCCCGGAAGCCCGCGCCCTCGGCGCCGTGCACGCGGGTGGCTCCGAGCCGCACCGCGAACGCCTCGGACTCGTCCAGGTCGTCGACGTCGAAGTCGATGTGCAGCTGCTGCGGGACCGCGGGATCGGGCCAGGTCGGTGCAACCAGGTCGGGCGCGAGCTGGAAGGCCAGGCCCGGGCCGCCGGGGCCCCGCACGGTCACCCAGTCGTCCTCGGAGCGCACGACGTCCCAGCCGAGCAGCTCTGCGTAGAAGGTCGCCGACGCCATCGGGTCGGGCGTGTCGAGCACGGTGAGGTCGAAGCCGACGCGGGGCTTCCGGGGAGCGTTCATGCCGGAATCCTGCCCACCCCCGACGGTCCCGGCAACCGGGTTCAGCCCAGGAAGTTGTGCGCGACCGTGTAGATGACCAGGCCGGCGAGTGAGCCGACGACGGTGCCGTTGATCCGGATGAACTGCAGGTCCCGGCCGACGAGCAGTTCGAGTTTGCGGCTGGTGGCCTCGCCGTCCCAGTTCGCGACGGTGTCGTTGATGATCGCGGCCACTTCGTGGGCGTAGTGCCGGGCGCCGTAGCCCGCGGCATCGCCGATCCAGCGGTCGATCTTGCCGGCCAGCTCGGCGTCGTCGAGCAGCTTCCGCCCGAAGTCGCCGATGGTCGCCGCGGCCCGCACCCGGAGCGTGGACGTGGGGTCGTTCGCGGCGTCGAGCAGGGTGGCCTTCACCGAGCCCCACGCCGACCGGACCAGTTTCTGCACCTCCGGGTTGTCGACGATGCGCTGCTTGACGGTCTCGGCGCGGGCCCGGGTGATCTCGTCGTGCTGCAGGTCGTCGGCGAGCTCGGCGAGGAAACGGTCGACGGCGATCCGCAGCTGATGGTTCTTGTCGTCGCGGACGCCCCGGACGAACCGCTCGACCTCGTTGAACAGCCGGTCGGTGACGATGACGTCGAGGAACTTCGGCGTCCACGACGGCGCCCGGTTCAGCACCGCCCCGCTGACCAGGTGCTCGTTGCGCAGCACCCACTCGTGGATGCGCTCGACGAGCACGTCGACGAGGTCGAGGTGGTCGCCGCGGGAGACGACGTCGCCCAGCACGCGTCCCAGCGGCGGCCCGACCTCGAAGTCGGTGGCCCGGCGCTGGATCATCGACGCCATCACGTCGCTCACGTCGTCGTCGTCGAGGACGTTGCCGATGCCGTTGAGAGCCGCCCCCAGCTCCGCCGAGACGCGTTCCGCGGACTCGGGTCTGGACAACCACTGACCCGCCCGGTGGGCCACCGAGAAACGGGCCAGCTTGGCACGCACCACGTCCTCGTTCAGGAAGTTGTCGGCGACGAATGACGTCAACGACTCCCCGATGGCGTCCTTGCGCTCCGGGATGATCGCGGTGTGCGGGATGGGCAGCCCGAGCGGACGCCGGAACAGCGCGGTGACCGCGAACCAGTCCGCGAGCGCGCCGACCATGCCGGCCTCCGACATCGCCCGCACGTACCCCCAGGCCGGGTGGGTGTCCTGCAGCGTCCACGCGATCACGAAGACGACCGCCATCAGCCCCAGCAGGCTGGTGGCGACGACCTTCATCCGGCGCAACGCCACGGCCCGCGCCCGGTCGGCGGGCGACTCCATCGTGATGCTCATCCGTCCAGTCTGGCCGACGGGCGGCCCGGTCGGCGCCGGCGGCCCGCGGTCCGCCGCGGGCGGGTCGGCCGCCGCCCGGGTAGGAAGGAGCCATGACTGCGTCCCGGGCGGCACTGGTGCCGCGGATGGCCCCGTTCACCACGACGATCTTCGCCGAGATGAGCGCGCTGGCCGCGGCCACCGGCGCGGTGAACCTGGGCCAGGGCTTCCCCGACTCCGACGGGCCGGCCGCGATGCTGCGGGTGGCGCAGGAGGCCATCGGGTCGGGACTCAACCAGTACCCGCCGGGACCGGGACTCCCGGTGCTGCGCAACGCGATCGCCCACGCCCGGTCGCGCGACCACGACCAGGAGTTCGACCCGGACACCGAGATCCTGGTGACGGTGGGGGCCACCGAGGCGATCGCCGCGGCGGTCCTGGCGTTCTGCGAACCCGGCGACGAGGTGCTGACCCTGGACCCGTTCTACGACTCGTACCCGGCCGTGGCGGCGATGGCCCACGCGCGGCACGTCGCGGTCCCGCTGCGCCGGGACGGCACCGGCCGGCTCGCTCTGGACGTGGAGGAGTTCGCCGCCGCCGTCACCGACCGCACCCGGATCGTGCTGCTCAACTCCCCGCACAACCCGACCGGGACGGTGCTCACCCGCGAGGAACTGACCGGGATCGCGACGGTCTGCCGGGAGCGGGACCTGCTCGTCGTCACCGACGAGGTCTACGAGTACCTGACCTTGGACGGGGTCGCCCACGTCCCGATCGGCACGCTGCCGGGGATGGCCGAACGGACGCTGACCGTGTCCAGCGGTGGCAAGACGTTCTCGGCGACGGGCTGGAAGATCGGCTGGGTGTGCGGCCCGGCGCCGCTGGTCGCCGCGGTGCGGGCGGTCAAGCAGTTCCTGACCTTCGTCGCCGGGCCGGCGTTCCAGGTCGCCGTCGCGCACGGCCTACGGCACGAGAAGTCCTGGGTGGACGCCCTCGCCGTCGACCTGGGGCGCAAGCGCGACCGGCTCTGCGCGGGGCTGGTTGCCGCCGGCTTCGAGGTGTTCCGGCCGCAGGGCACGTACTTCGTGCTGGCCGACATCACCCCCCTCGGCGGTACCGACGGGGTGGGGTTCTGCCTTGAGCTGCCCTCCCGGGCGGGGGTGGTCGCCATCCCCGCGCAGGTGTTCTCCGCCGACGCCGACCGCTGGCGGACCATCGTCCGGTTCGCCTTCTGCAAGGCCGATGCGGTCATCGACGACGCCTGCGCCCGGTTGTCCCGGCTGTCGGCCTGACCTGAACCGCCTGCGATGCTGGACCGATGACGGAAACCGCGGACCGCATCCGCACCCTGCTCGCCGACCACCCCGTGTTCGACGGGCACAACGACCTGCCCTGGGCCCTGCGCACCAAGGCCGGCTACGACCTCGAGGCGATGGACATCGCCGAGCCGCAGCCGACCCTGCACACCGACATCCCCCGACTGCGCGCCGGCGGCGTCGGCGCCCAGTTCTGGTCGGTGTACGTGCCCAGCGACATGCCGGGATCCAGCGCGGTGACCGCCACACTGGAGCAGATCGACTGCGTGCGGCGGATGGTCGCGAAGTACCCGCAGACCTTCGCACTCGCCCGGACGGCCACCGAGGTCCGCGACATCATGGGCGGCGGCCGGATCGCTTCCCTGCTGGGCGCGGAAGGCGGGCACAGCATCGACAGCTCGCTCGGGACGCTGCGGATGCTCCGGGCGCTGGGCGTCGCCTACATGACGCTCACCCACAACCACAACACGCCGTGGGCGGACTCGGCCACCGACGAGCCGCGCTCGGGCGGGCTCAGCGACGTCGGCCGGGACATCGTCCGGGAGATGAACCGGATCGGGATGCTCGTCGACATCTCGCACGTCGCCCCCGCCACCATGCGCGACGCGCTGGCGACATCGTCGGCGCCGCTGATCTTCTCGCACTCGTCGTGCCGCGCGCTGTGCGACCACGTGCGGGACGCCCCGGACGACGTGCTCACCGGGCTCAAGGACAACGGCGGCGTCATCATGGTGACGTTCGTGCCGCAGTTCGTCTCGCAGGAATGCGCCGACCACGACGCCGCCGAAAAGGCCGAGCACGCCCGACTGGGCCTCACCCCCCACACCGTGTACAGCCTCGACGCTCCCGCCGGCGACCCGGCGGCCCTCGCCGAGATCGACCGGTGGCGCGCCGAGAACCCGGTCCCGCGGGCGACTCTCGCCCAGGTCGCCGACCATGTGGAGCACGCCCGCGAGGTCGCCGGGGTCGAGCACATCGGCCTCGGCGGCGACTTCGACGGCGTCGCGGTGCTGCCCGACGGGCTCGAGGACGTGGCGAGCTACCCGCGGCTGCTCGGCGAGCTCGCCGGCCGGGGGTGGTCGGACACCGAGCTGGCCGGGCTCACCTCCGGCAACGTGCTGCGGGTGCTCGGCCGCGCCGAGGAGATCGCCGATCCGGGCTTCGGGATCTAGATCGCGGCGTCGTGCCGGGCGGTGACGCCGGTGCCGGTGGACTGCAGTCGCCAGATCCGGACGTCGCGCCCCTCGTGGTCCGGGTCCTTCTGGTAGAAGCGCACGTCCGTGCCGCCGGCGTCGAGCACCCCGGTGCCGCAGACCAGCGAGTGCCGGCCCGCCTGGTGCACCAGGAACGCGGTGTCGCCGACGAACTCCAGGACCGCGCCGGCGGGGCTGCCGTCGGCCCGGGTGACGGCGTAGGGCACGCCGGAGACGACGGAATCGGTCGCGAGGTCGGTCATGGTGGGTCCGTCCATCCGGTGTCGGGGGCGGGCGGCGACGGTCGTCGCGGCTCCGTCGATGCGGGGGAACTCCGGCGATCGGCGTCGTCGACGACCGGCCGGCCCGCGGTGCTGCCGCCGGGCCGACACGTCGAGTCTGGACCGGCCCCCGCGCCCTGCGCCACCCCCCGGAGGGTGGGAAAACGGTACGGGCCGGCGGCACGGACCGCCGACCGGTCGTGCCTCCACCGCAGTGGCCCGGAACCGACGCTCCCCGTGATCGTGTCCCGGCTGCCGGCCCCGGCGACGTGTCGACGGCGTACCGGCGACGGCGCACCGGCGACGGCGACGGCGGTACGCCGTCGAGCGGCTCCGGCGCACCGTCTGTCGGCACCGCGACCGGTGTCCGTGACGATGGGCGGAAAATTTTCCGGGAAGCCCTTGGCACTCAGCGGTGCCGAGTGCTAAAAAAGTGACTGTAGCTGTACCGCAGGGGTTCTCGGACCGACTGGAGCGGCGACCGGGGCGCCTGCGGCTCACACCACGTCCCCGGACGGTCCGGGGACGGACCGTGAGGAGGTGGTTGGTGTGGCTACCCGATTCGATCCCTTCCGCGAGTTCGAGCGCCTCTTCGACACGGCGCAGGCCACGAACCGCGCCGCGTCGGCGATGCCGATGGACCTGTTCCGGACCGGTGATCACTTCGTCATCCGGGTGGATCTGCCCGGCGCCGATCCCGGGTCGATCGACGTCAGCGTCGACGACCGCATGCTCACCATCCGCGCCGAGCGCACGCCGTCGGACCAGGGCGAGGCGCAGTGGCTCGTCCACGAGCGTCCGACCGGCACCTACGCCCGGCAGATCGCCCTCGGCCGTGGGGTCGCGCTGGACGACATCTCGGCGACCTACACCGACGGTGTGCTCACGCTGACCATCCCGGTGGCCGCCGAGGCGAAGCCACGGCGCATCGAGGTGGCGCACAGCGGCCAGCAGCGCCAGGTCGGCGACGGTACGACCGCTGACGACAGCCGCGTGGTCACGTCCGGCTGAGGCACCACGGATCCACGGGTTCACCGGGCGGAGGGAGGTCCGATCGCGCGACACGCACGTAACAGTCAGCGGTCCCGGCACCCTGCGGGGGGCGGGACCACCGCGGTGAGCCGACGGAGGGAGACCTGATCGACTGACAGCACATCCTGTATCGACGACGACGTGAGCCCGCGCCGCCCGACGGCGCGGGCTCACGCGCGCGTCCGGGGGCTCGGTCGAGCCTGCACAGCGTGGGCTCGGCCCCGTGTCCGAGGCTCGGTCGCGCCCGGACGGCGGAGGTTCAGCCCCGTCCGGGACTCAGTCGAGGCCGGCGTCGATCATCCGGGCCAGCGTGGCCGCCGCATCCTCGGAACCGTCGCCGCCGGCCGTGAACTCGACCGTCTCCCCCTGCCGGAGCCCCAGACCGATCAGCTGCAGCACATCCGTCACCGGGACCGGCGATTCCCCGGGGCGGCCCAGCCTGACGGTGGCACCGGGCCAGCGTCCCGCCTCCCGGGCCAGCAGCGACGCCGGCCGGGCGTGGACGCCGTCGGCGTCCGCGACCGTCGCGGTGCGACGGACCGCACCTGCGGTGTCCGGCGCCGGGTCGGTGCCGGTCTCACCGGAGCCGTCCCAGCTCGCACCGGCCCGCCGTGCCGCGGTCGCCACGGACGCGAGGTCGGTGCCGCTCTGGGCGGCCACGGCGGCGGCCACCGCCCCCTCGACCAGCGGGGCGTCGACGACCGTGATGCGCCCGGCCGCGTCGGGATCGCTGAACTCCAGGGCGGTCTCGGTGGTCAGCAGCGCGCTGCCGAGGTCGTAGAGCACCACCACCCCGTCGCCGCTGTCGGCGTCGGCGAGGGCGGCGGTGACCAGGTCGAAGGACGTCCCGACGCCGCCGTCGTCGGTGCCGCCGGCGACGGCGATGGTCACCTCCGGTGCCATCTGGGCCGCGAGCTCCCGGACGCCGGCGGCCAGCGCCGCGCTGTGCGAGACGATGACCAGACCGACGGTCATGCCGCCCCGGGCGTCAGCGCGCCGAGCAGGTGGCCGACGCTCGTCGCGCCCGGGTCGGCGTGCCCGATCGAGCGTTCGCCGAGGTAGCTGGCCCGTCCCTTGCGTGCCCGCAACGGCACGGTGTCCGCCGCGCCGGTCACCGCAGCGGCCGCGGCCGCGGCCAGCACCGCGGCCACATCACCGCCCCCGTCGGCCGTCGCGGTCGCCGCGGCGACCGCGGGCGTCAGCGCGTCGACCATCGTCTTGTCCCCGGGCTCAGCCTTGCCGCGGGCCACCACCCCGGTGCGAGCGGCCTCCAGCGCACTGGCGACCGCCGGGCCGTCCAGCTCTGCGGCATCCCCGACGGACGTCGCCGCCCGCAGGAACGCGGTGCCGAACAGCGGCCCGGACGCGCCGCCCACCGTCGAGATGAGCGTCGTGGCAACCAGTTTGAGCACCGCTCCCGGCGTCTCGGGGGTGGCCGCGTCCAGCTTGGTCAGCACCGCCGCGAACCCCTTGGCCAAGTTCTCGCCGTGGTCGCCGTCACCGATCTCGCGGTCGAGGTGGGTGAGTTCGGTCTTGTGCTCGGCGACGGCGGCGGCCATCGCACGGACCGCCGCGACGACGTCGGACGCGGTGCAGCCGGCCATCGTCAGACCCCCCACCGCAGGGCGGCGGTGTGCACCGGGGCGTCCCACAGCGACACCATCTCGTCGTCGAGCTTGAGCAGGGTGATGGAGCAGCCCTGCATCTCCAACGAGGTGATGTAGTTGCCGACCAGCGACCGCTCGACCTCGATTCCCTTACCGGCGAGGTACTTCCGGGCCGCGTTGTAGGCCAGGTACAGCTCGACCTGCGGGGTGCCGCCGAGGCCGTTGACGAACAGCAGCGTCCGGTCGCCGGCCGCGAACGGCAGGTCCTCGGTCACCGAGCTGAGCAGGATCTCGACGATGTCGTCGGCGGGGACCAGCTTCATCCGCTCCCGGCCGGGCTCACCGTGGATACCGACGCCCATCTCGATCTCGTCGTCGGCCAGGGTGAACGAGGGCTCCCCCGAGTGCGGCACCGTGCACGGGGTCAGCGCGACGCCCATCGTGCGGACTCCGGCGACCACCCGCTCGGCGATGGCGGCCACCGCGTCGAGGTCGTCGCCCCGGGCCGCGGCCGCGCCGGCGATCTTCTCCACCAGCACGGTGCCGCCGACGCCGCGGCGGCCGGCCGTCCAGGTCGAGTCCTCCACGGCGACGTCGTCGTCGACCAGCACCGTATGTACCGGGGTGCCCTCGGCGTCCATCAGCTCGGCGGCGGTCTCGAAGTTCAGCACGTCGCCGGTGTAGTTCTTCACGATCAGCAGCACCCCGGCGCCGCCGTCGACGGCGGCCGCGGCGGCCGAGACCTGGTCGGGGGTGGGCGAGGTGAACATCGCCCCGGGGCAGGCGGCGGCGAGCATGCCGGCGCCGACGAAGCCGCCGTGCAGTGGTTCGTGACCGGAGCCGCCGCCCGAGACCAGCGCCACCTGCCCGGTGGCCGGGGCGTCGGCCCGGGTGATGAACATCGGGTCGTAGGACACCTTCAACAGGTCCGGGTGGGCCGCGGCCATCCCGGCCAACGCCTCCTCGACCACCGTCGCGGGGTCGTTGATGATCTTCTTCACGGGGGTTCCTCCGCTCGACACTGAACGACGTGGGGGTCGCCGGGACTGACGGGCCCCCGGCGACAGGCCGAGCCTGTCACGGCTCCCGCAGGGCCGCGAGCGGCGTCGTTCGGGATTGTCGAACCGCGGTCGTCAGCGCGGCGGGTGGTCCTCGTCGAAGGCCCGGACCCGGGCGGCCGGCGCGATCCGCCGCCAGGCGGCGGTGAGGATCTCGGTCAGTTCCGCCTCGTCCAGGCGCGGCAGCCGCGCCCGGGCGAAGTGGTAGCGGTCGTCGTGCCCAGGCTCGAGGAAGTAGGTGTCCGGGTCGGAGGCGATCAACCCGGTGCGTTCGTCCCGGTCGATCGAGAATCCCAGCACCTGGTCGCCGTCGTCCAGGGACGCGAAGATCCGGTCGCGCACCCGGAAGCAGGGCTGTCCCCAGGCCGCCTTCTCGGCGGCACCCGGCAGGGTGCCGACGATGCGGCGGACGTCCTCGGCGGTGGCCATCCCGGTCGGAGGGTCAGGCGGCGGCGAGCCGCTGCTCGGTGGCCGCCAGCAGCACGCACAGCGTAAGTGCCTCGGTGGCCGTCGCGACGTCGTCCGGTGACGGGAAGGTCGGCGCGATCCGGATGTTGCGGTCCTGCGGGTCCCGGCCGTAGGGGAAGGTCGCACCGGCCGGGGTCAACGCCACGCCGGCGCCCTTGGCCAGCGCGACGACCCGGGACGCGGTGTTCGGCAGCACGTCGAGGCTGATGAAGTAACCGCCGGTGGGTGTCGTCCAGACCGCGGTGCCGGTGCCGGTCAACCGTTCGTCGAGGATCTCCAGCACCCGGGCGAACTTCGGCGCGATGATCTCGCGGTGCCGGCGCATCAGCTCCTGCACGTGCAGGTGATCGGGCAGGAAGCGGAAGTGGCGGAGCTCGTTGAGCTTGTCCGGGCCGATCGTCCGGCGGGACAGGAACTTCTGCATCCACGCCACGTTCGCCGGCGAGCCGCCGAAGAAGGACATACCCGAGCCGGCGGTGGTGATCTTGGAGGTGGAGCCGAAGACGACGGCCCGGTCCGGGTGGCCGGCCTCGGCGGTCAGGGTGAGGATGTCGGGCACCCTGGGCTCGGCCTCGGTGAGGTGGTGCACGGCGTAGGCGTTGTCCCACAGGATACGGAAATCGTCGGCGGCGGTGGGCATCTCGGCCAGCCGGCGGGCGACGTCGGTGGTGTAGGAGACGCCGGTCGGGTTGCTGTAGGACGGCATCCCCCAGATCCCGCGGATCGACGCGTCCCCGGCGACGAGGGACGCCACGACCTCCATGTCGGGGCCGGTGGCGGTCATCGGCACGTTGATCATCCGGATGCCGAGGCCTTCCAGGATGGTGAAGTGGCGGTCGTAGCCCGGCACGGGGCAGAGGACCGCGACGCCGCCCTCGACCTGTCCCCACGGGGTGGCGCCGGCGCCCGTGCCGTTGAGGACGAAGTTGGTCAGGCAGTCGTGCATCAGGGCGAGGCTGGAGTTGCCGGCCTCCAGGACCTGGTCGGTCGGGATGTCGAAGATCTGGCCCCACAGCTCGCGGATCTCCTCGATACCGGCGAGGCCGCCGTAGTTGCGGCAGTCGGTGCCGTCCTTGGCGGTGAAGTCGCCCTCCCCCGGCAGCGACAGCAGCGGGTCGGACAGCGACAGCTGAGCCGACGACGGCTTGCCCCGGGTCAGGTCCAGCCGCAGGCCGCGGTCGACGAGCCGGTCGTAGTCCGCCTGCAGGTCCGCGTGCAGCGCGGCGAGGGTCTCACGGTCGGCGGTGGTCACGTCGATGCTGGGTGCAGACATGGGCCAGACGTTACCGTCCGGGCCGGAACGGTCGCGAACGCCGCAGCGACCGGTCAACCCTTCCGGTACGAGCCGCCGCGCCCACCGGACGTACCCAGCGGGGCCTGGGCACGGCCGTCGTCGGTCGGCGTGGGACCCACCTGGCAGCGCGGGCAGTAGAACGCGGTGCGCTCGATGCCCGCGGTCTGACCGGGACTGCGGCGGTGCACCTCGATCATCGCCACCCGCACCGGGATCCCGCAGCGCCGGCACGGCTGCCCGGACCGGGCGTGCACGTACTGCCGCTGACCGTTGCGCAGGTCACCGGTGGTGCTGGGGGTGGCGCGCACGACGTTGGTCGCGAGCATCCGGCGGGCGCGGTCGACCACCGCGACCGGGTCGGAGACGTCCCCGATCGGCGTCCAGGGCGAGATGCCCTTGGAGAACAGCGCCTCGGACATGTAGAACGTGCCGATCCCGGCGAGGTTGCGCTGGTCGAGCAGGGCGGCCCCGATCGCGGTGGCGGGGTCGGTGGTGAGCCGGCGGACGGCCTCGGTGATCCCCCACGGCGAGGCCGGGTCGGCGAAGTCGTCGGCGAGGATGTCCGGTCCGAGATGCCCGACGAGCGTGGACTCCTCCGCGGTGGCCACGAGGTCGAGCATGCCCAGCGTCATCCCGACGGCGGTCCACTCGGCGTTGGCGAGCGCGGCCCGCACCCCGGGCCGGTTCGGATGCGGCCACGACGACGGGCCGGTGGCCGCCACCCGCCAGGAGCCGTCCATCCGCAGGTGGGAATGCAGCGTCAACGCCACGTCCCCGTCGGGGGCATCGGTGGTCGCGGGCGCCAGCCGGGTCAAGATGTGCTTGCCGTAGGCGAGGACCTCGGTGACGGTGCGGCCGGCCAGCTGCACCGCGCCGAGGTTCGGCCAGCGCAGCTCGGCGCGGGTCAGCTCACGGCCGGCCAGGGCCTGGTGCAGCCGTCCGGCGCTGCGCCGGACGGTGTCCCCTTCGGGCATGCTCGGCTCCCACCGGTGCGATCGGTCTTCGCGGCCACGGTACGCGGCGGGCCGCAACGGGCGGCCCGTCGTAGGGTGGGCCGCATGCCGGGGACGGGCACCGAACGCGCGTCGCGGACGCCGCTGGGTCTGCCCCTCCGACGCCCGGCACCCCCGCTCGCCCCGTACGTCACCGGGATGACCGGGTACGACATGGCCGGGGTCGACGTCGTGCACCACGGCGTGCCGTCGCCGGAGCTGACGTTCATCCTGGCGATCGGCCGACCGCTGAGTGTCGGCTGGTCGGCCGACCGGAGCCGGAGCCGCGACTTCTCCGGGATGGTCTCGGGCCTGCACGACGCACCGGCGTTCATCTTCCCGACGGCGGGACACGCCGGCGTCCAGCTGGGGCTGACGCCGCTCGGCGCGCGGGCACTGTTCGGGCTGCCGGCCGGTGCGATGGCGGCGGGGATCGTCGGGTTGGACGAGCTGTGGGGCCCGGTCGCCGACGATCTGCTGGGCCGGCTCGAGGACGGCGACGGCTGGGCGGACCGCTTCGACCGGATCGAGGCGGCGCTGATCGCGCGGCTCGCGCCGGAGTCGGCGATCCGGCCCGAGCTGGCTTGGGCCTGGCGACGGATCGTCCACGGCGGGGTCACCGCCACCGGCGGGCTGGCCGACGAGATCGGCTGGAGCCGGGGCTACTTCGCGCGCCTGTTCGCCACCGAGTTCGGGTTGAGGCCGAAGGAGACGGCCCGGGTCGCCCGGTTCACCCGGGCCCGGGCGGCCGCCGCCCGGCCGGGCACCGGCCTGGCCGCCGTCGCCGCCGCACACGGCTACGCCGACCAGGCGCACCTGACCCGGGAGTGGCGCCGCCTGGCCGGGTGCACGCCCACCGACTGGCGCGCGGAGATGTCGACATTCGTTCAAGACGACGCCGACGGAACCGGCGCAGAGTGGTCGTCATGAGCGACAACACCACGGACGACGCCCGCCCCGCACCGCAGATCTGGCCCGGGCTGCGCTACCGCGACGCCCCCGCCGCCCTGGAGTACCTGACCGGCGTGCTGGGGTTCCGGCTGGTCGCGGCCTACCGCAGCGCCGACGACGACCGCATCGTCGAGCACGCCCAGCTCAACTGGCCCGAGGGCGGCGGCATCATGATCGGCTCGCACCGCGACAGTCCGGAATGGCCCGCGCAGCCGGGGACCGGCACGAACTACGTCGTCACCGGGCACGCCGCCGAGATCGCCGAGCGGGTCCGCCGGGCACCCGGCTTCGAGGTGCTCACAGAGCTGGCCGACGATCCGTACGACGCCGGCGGCGGCGCCTCGATCGGGGTGCGCGATCCCGAGGGCAACCTGTGGAGCTTCGGGACCTACCGGGGCGAGCCGGGGTGAGCCGCCGCCGGTCTCAGGCCAGCCAGGACGCGGCGGCGGCGAGGGCGTGGGCGACCCCGTCGGCGGCGACCTCGGGGACGACCAGGTGCGCCGCCTGCTGCACCACGGCGGGCGCCTGACCCATGGCGATGGCGGTGCCGGCGACGGTGAGCATCGACAGGTCGTTGGGGCCGTCGCCGACGGCGACCACGTTCTCGATCCCGATCCCGAGGTACCCGGCGGCCCACCGCACGGCCCGGCCCTTGTCGGCCTGCGGGCTGGTGACGTTGATGAACTGGTCGCCGGGGAACACCGGCGAGGTGGAGGTCTCGGCGGTCAGGCCGAGCGCGCGGAGACCGGCCAGCAGCGTGTCCGCGCCGCGTCCCTGGTACGCGACGACCGTGGCCTTGATGACATCGGCGCTGCGCCAGTCGATGTCGCCCACGACGCCGTGCGGGTCGCCGCTGATCAGGTCCCAGAAGGTCTGCGCGGCGGGCTGACGCTCGGTGACGACGAACTCCTCGCCGAGGTAGAACTCGGCGTAGAGACCGCGGGCGACGCACCAGTCGACGAGCGCGGATGCGACCGGCCGATCCAGCGACCACGTGTGGATCGGCAGACCGGCTTCGCGGACCTGCGCGCCGTTGTGCACGATGTGCGGCCCGGGGACCCGCAGCTGGTCGTGCAGGTCGCGCAGACCGGCCGGCAGCCGGCCGGTGGCGAAGCCGACCCGAAGCCCGGCGGCGGTGGCGTCGGCGACCGCCGCGGCCACCCCGGGCGTGGCGGTGGACCCCTCGAGGATCAGCGTCCCGTCCACGTCGGCGACCACGTACCCGGCCGTGGGGCGCCGCCAGGTGTCGAAGCGTCCGCCCGGGCGGAGACCGGCGGGAAGAGTGTGCGGCATACCGGGCACGGTAGGGCACGGCGAGCCCCGGTCCGGCGTCGCGCCGGCCGGACGGGCGGCACCGGCGGACGGACACCACCGGCGGACGGGCAGCACCGCCGGACGGGCAGCACCGCCGGACGGGTGGCACCGCCGGACGGGTGGCACGGGCGGTCGGGCGGCACCGGCGATCGGACAGCACCGCCGGACGGGCAGCACCGGCGGACGGACAGCACCGACAGTCGGACAGCACCGACAGTCGGACAGCACCGGCGATCGGGCGGCACGGGCGGACGGGCGGCACCGGCGGCCGGACAGCACCGACAGTCGGACAGCACCGGCAGTCGGGCGGCACCGACGGTCCGGCGGCCGGGCCACCACACGCCCGGTCAGCCCAGGTGGCTCCACAGTCCGGGGCCGCCGGCGTTGTCGATGGCGACCTGGTCGACGGCGATGCTGGGCTGGGGGCCGCCGATCTGCGACCAGTCCGACACGTACACCGGGTGGCCGCCGCGGATGACGTAGACGCGACCGGTCTGGCCACCGCGGATCACGGTGCCCTCGTGCGGTCGCATGGCCACGTGGTTCCAGCGGCCACCGCCACTGCCGCGGTCCACGACGACCTGGTCGACGGTCAGCATCGGCGCCCACCCGCCGATGGCGTCGAACGTGGAGACGTACAGCGGCGCGCCGCCCGCGAAGCGGTAGACCTCGCCGTTCGGCCAGGTCGTCACGGTGGTGCCGTCGGCGGGCTGGATGCGCAGGTGGCTCCAGACACCGTCGGCGCCGGCGTTGTCGAGGGCGGCCTGGTCGACCCAGGTCACCGCCTGCGGCCCGCCGATCGCGTCGAACGTGGACAGGTACAGCGGGGCACCGCCGGTCACGCGGTACACCTCGCCGGTCTGCGCACCGGCGAGGATGGTGCCGTCCCGGACGACCGACCGCAGGCTCGCGAACTCGGCGTCGGTGAGGGTGGTCGAGGGCTGCGGTCCACCGACGGCGTCGTAGGTCGACACGTACAGCGGCGCGCCACCCACGATCTTGTAGACGTCACCCCGGAAGTCGACGAGGGCGTTCTCCCCGATGGCGCCCTGCTGCACCCGGTCGACCGGCGGCGGCGGCGCGGCCACGGCGGCGGGCTGCGCGTCGCGGACGTGGATGAAGTCGGCGTCGGCGAACATCTGGCTGCTGCGCTCGATCCGGCGGATCGTCGAGGTGCCGGACCCGCTGGAGGCGAAGTTGTCCTCGCTGACGTGGATGTAGGTGTCGGTCACCAGGTCGACGTGACCGACGTGGCCGGCGCCGTAGTCGTCCCACTGGGCGATGGAGCCGACCGTCGGGTTCTTGTCGACGAGAACGCCTGCGGCGCGGGCCTTGTCGTCCCACTCGATGCCGTTGCCGATGCGGTCGGGCCACGGCCGCGCCACGCCGGTCTGCGCGAGCCGGAAGGCGGCGTAGCTGACGCAGTTGTGGCCGGGGCCCCAGGATCCCCAGACCGACTGGCCCGAGTAGCCGGTGCTCGCGAGGCAGCCGTAGTCGGTGCTCGAGCACAGGTAGGTCACGCCGGGCGCGGCCGCCGAGGCGGGCGGGGCGACGACCACCGCGCTGGTGACGACCGAGGCCGAGGCGAGCACGCCGACCGTGGCGATCCGCCGGAGGGCGGCTGAGAACGTCTTCGAGCCCGTGCGCATGCGACACCGATCTGTGGTCGTGGGAAGGTCTGCGCGGCCCGCCCCCCACGCGTTGTCGCCGGACGCTACCCACGGTCATCGGAGCGTGGCGAGACCGAACCGTGATCTGACCTGACCCTCGACATGAGGGTGAGAGCGTCCGCCCCGGCACCGATGCGGGCCGGCCCGGCGGGTCCGTGCGTCCGTGACGCGCCGAGTGACCAGCGGGGACGGCGGCGGCCGTCGCGTCCGGGCGCCGTGGCACCGGGGTTGCGCCCGGGGGGCCGATGCGACGTACATCACGTCGACCGCGGACGCCCCACCGACGCCGGATCACCGGGCTGCGGGACGTCCCTGTGGGCGGCCTGCAGACCGGGCCGGCACCCGGGCCGGACCGGCGCAGGCGTCGGCGTCGGCGGCGGCGTCGGCGGTGCGGTAGCTCGCCGTGGCCACCGGACCGGCCGCGGGCGTCGGCGGCGGCCGGCGTCGGCGGTGCGGTAGCTCGCCCTGGCCACCGGACCGGCCGCGGGCGTCGGCGTCGGCGGTAGCTCACCCGGGCCACCGAACCGGCCGCAGGAGTCGGCAGTAGCTCACCGGGGCCACCGGACCGGCCGCAGGAGTCGGCGTCGCCGGTGCGCGGTAGCTCACCGGGGCCACCGGACCGGCCCCGGGAGTCGGCGGTAGCTCACGGGGGCCACCGGACCGGCCGCGGGCGCCGGCGGTAGCTCGCCGTGACCACCGGACCGGCCGCGGGGGTCGGCGGTGCGGGGTAGCTCGCCGTGGCCACCGGACCGGCGACAGTCGCCGGTCGCCTCCCCCACGCCGGGCCGTCGTGGCGGACCGACGGACAGCGGACCGACGGACACCGGACCGACCGCAGCAAGCCGGTGACAGCGAGCCGACGACAGCGAGCCGATGACGGTGGACCGGTCAGCGCACCGCCGGGCGCAGTCGCAGGCCGCTCGGGGTGGCCGCGAACCCGGCCTCCTCCAGCGCCGGGGTGACCGGTGAGCCGGACGCGGCCAGCGCCTCCGCCCCGTTGATGCGTTGCACGGTCATCGCGCCCAGACCGCCGCGCGTCACCGCGGCCGCGAAACCCCGGGCCGCGGACGCGAGCACGTCGGCGTCCTCGGTGAAGCTGAGCAGGGTCTTACCGCCGCGCTCGGCGTACAGAGCGATCTCGCCGTCGACCAGCGCGACCATCGCACCCGCGCGGCGGGCCGGCCGGTGCTTCTCATCGGCCATCACCTCAGGCCACGGCAGAGCGGCGCCGTAGGGGTTGGCGGGGTCGGCCGCGGCCAGCACCACGGCCGCCTCGGTCTCGTTCTGCAGGATCTCCGAGCCCGGGGTCCGCACGAAGGTGCGGAGCCGGTCGACCGCGCCGGTGGACGCGAACTGGGCGGCCCCCAGGCCCTCGATGAAGTAGCCGCGCCGGGTGCGGCCGGCTTCCTCGAACGCCGACAGCACGCGGTAGACGCCGGCGAAGTTGCCGGGGATCTCCTCGGCCACCACCGAACCGCGGGTGACGACACCGTAGCGGTCGAGCAGGATCTCGGCGGTGGCGTGCGCCCGGACCGTCGGGTCGGTGTCGACCGGTGGCACCAGTGACCAGCGACCCGCCACGGTCGCCGGGGCGGGCCGTGCGGCGGCGGCGGTCAGCGACGAGCGCGACAGGCCCATCCCCCGCAGCCGGGACCGCGGCGCCGCCGGGCGCTGCTTGTGCGTGGTCTTGCCGCCGGCGAGCCGGGCCCGGACCGGGGTCAGCGTGTCGCCGGTGATCTGGGCGGCGAAGACCAGGTCCCACATCACCTCGACCAGCTTGGCGTCGTCGATGTGGCCGACCCGCAGCGCCACCGCGTCCGACAGCGGACGGAAGAAGTAGGCACCGCCGCCGGCGAGTACCTCGAGCACCGCGCCGTGGATGTCCCCGAGCACCTGCGGGTCCGGTTCGTCGCGGGCGCCGACGGGCAGCGGCAGGGTCAGCGGGGCGGCGTCGGTCAGGTGCAGCGAGACCCAGCCGTCGTCCTTGGCCAGCGCGGCGTGCCCGGCCCAGATGACCTCACCGGCGGCCATCAGCTCGTCCAGCAGGCCCGGCGTGTAGCCGGCGAGACGGGCCGGCAGCACCAGGGTCTCCAGCGCCGAGGCCGGCACCATCACCCCGGCCAGCTGCTCGATGCAGCGCAGCAGGCCGTCGGAGCCGCGGAGCCGGTCCTCCTTGCGGGCGGACGGGCCGATGCCGTTCCAGGCGGGCAGGAAGCGGGCGAACGCGGCCGGCGGCACCGGTTCGACCTCGGCGCGCAGGCTGGCCAGCGAGCGCCGGCGCAGCAGCCGCAGGACCTCCGCATCGACGAACTCGACCGACCCCTCGACGCCGCCGGAGCCGGTGGGCCGGAACTCGCCCTGCACCAGCCGACCGCTGCCGACCAGCCGTTTGAGGACGTCACCGGCCACGGCGGGACCGAGGCCGAAACGGGCCGCCGCGTCGGCGGCCGTGAACGGCCCCCGGACCCGCGACCACCGGCCGAGCAGCGCGAGGAGCGGATCGGCCACCCGGTCCAGGAACGCCTGCGCCACCCCGAGCGGCACGTTGACCCCGAGACCGTCCCGCAGGGCGGCCACATCCCCGGGCTCGCAGTACCTCTCGTGACCGGCGACGCGGACGAGCACCACCCGGCGGGCGTCGACCAGCGCGTCCAGCCAGCCGGCGACGGACGCGGGTTCGGTGCTGCGGGCGGCGATCTCGTCGGCGCTGAGTGGCCCGAGGACGCGGACCAGGTCGACGACCTCCTCGGCGTTGCGCGCCTGCCGGCCCTCGGCGAGGCGCTGCAGCTCGAACTCGGTGCGTTCGATCGCGGCCGGGTCGAGCAGGTCGCGCAGCGCGAGTCCGTCGCCGTGCCCGAGCAGGTCGGCGAGCAGCGACGGGTCGACGGCGAGCGCGGCCGCGCGGCGCTCGGCCAGCGGCGAGTCCCCCTCGTAGAGGAACTGGGCGACGTAGCCGAACAGCAGCGACTGGGCGAACGGCGACGGGGTCTGGGTCTCGACCTCGATGACACGCACGCCCCGGCCGGCGATCTGCTTCATCAGGTCGACCAGACCGGGGACGTCGAAGACGTCCTGCAGGACCTCCCGGATCGTCTCGGCGATGATCGGGAAGGTCGGGTACCGCGACGCGACCTCCAGCAGCTGGGACGCCCGCTGCCGTTGCTGCCAGAGCGGCTGCCGGCGGCCGATCTGCCGCCGCGGCAGCAGCAGCGCCCGGGCCGCGCACTCCCGGAAGCGGGACGCGAAAATCGCCGAACCACCGAGCTCGGTGGTGATGTCGCGTTCCAGCTCGTCGGGCTCGAGCACCACCAGGTCGCCGATCTCCGGCGCGCCACCGTCGAACTCGAGGTCGGGCAGCCGGAAGACGATGCCGTCGTCGGCGTGCATGGCCTGCACGTCGATGCCGAACCGCTCCCGCATCCGGGCCGCGACGGCCAGCGCCCACGGCGCGTGCACCGCGGCGCCGAACGGTGAGTGCAGGACGACGCGCCAGTCCCCCAGCTCGTCGCGGAACCGCTCGACGATGATCGTCTTCTCGTCGGGCAGGGTGCCGGTCGCCGCGCGCTGCTCGGCCAGATAGGTCAACAGGTTGTCGGCGGCCCAGGTGTCCAGACCGGCGGCGGTCAACCGCGTCCGGGCCTCCGGATCGCTGACCTGACCGATCTCACGCAGGAAGGCGCCGTGCGCCCGGCCCAGCTCGGCGGGCCGGCCGAGGCCGTCGCCCTTCCAGAACGGCAGCCGCCCGGGCCGGCCGGGCGCGGGCAGCACCAGGACCCGGTCGTGCGTGATCTCGGTGATCATCCACGAGGTGGAGCCGAGGGCGAAGACGTCACCGACCCGCGACTCGTAGACCATCTCCTCGTCGAGCTCGCCCACCCGGCGGCCCGGGCCCTCGCCACCGGCCAGGAAGACGCCGAACATCCCGCGGTCGGGGATGGTGCCGCCGGAGGTGATGGCCAGCCGCTGGGCGCCGGGGCGGCCGCTCAGCTCACCGTTGCCGCGGTCCCAGACGAGCCGGGGGCGCAGCTCGGCGAACTCCTCCGACGGGTAGCGGCCGGACAGCATGTCCAGCACGGCCTCGAGGACGCCGCGGGACAACCCGGCGTAGGGCGCCGACCGCCGGACCAGCTCGTGCAGGTCGTCGACGGTGATCGGGTCCATCGCCACGATCGACACGATGTGCTGCGCCAGCACGTCCAACGGGTTGGCGACGACGGCCAGGGCCTCCACCGCGCCGGCGGTCATCCGCTCCGACACCACCGCCGACGACACCAGGTCACCGCGGTACTTCGGGAACATCACCCCGTGCGACACGGCGCCGACCTGGTGGCCGGCCCGACCGACCCGCTGCAGGCCACTGGCCACGCTCGGCGGCGTCTCGACCTGGATGACGAGATCGACCGCGCCCATGTCGATGCCCAGCTCCAGCGAGCTGGTCGCCACCACCGCCGGGATCAGCCCGGACTTCAGCTCGTCCTCGACGATGGCGCGCTGGCTGCGCGACACCGACCCGTGGTGGGCCTTGGCCAGGATCGGGGACGCGCCGGCCATCAGGCCGGAGCTGCCCGGCATCAGGGCCGGGAAGCCGTCGGCGGACACGGGCTCGCCCGACTCCTCGCTCGCCGCCGTCAGCAGCCGCTCGCCGTGGATCTCGTTCAGCCGGGCGGTCAGCCGCTCGGCGAGCCGGCGGGAGTTCGCGAACACGATGGTCGACCGGTGCTGGTTGATCAGGTCGACGATGCGTTCCTCGACGTGCGGCCAGATCGACGTCCGCGCGACGTCGCCGGCGGCGGTACCGGTGAGGTCGCCGGTGGGCTCGCCGAGGGCGGTCAGATCGGCCACCGGGATGATGACGTCGACGTCGATCTTCTTGCTGGCCGGCGGCTGCACCATGGTCACCGGCATGCCGCCGGTGAGGAAGCGGCCGACCTCCTCCAGGGGCCGCACGGTGGCGGACAGACCGATGCGCTGCGCCGGCTTGTCCAGCAGGGCGTCCAGCCGGGCCAGCGACAACGCGAGGTGTGCGCCCCGTTTGGTGCCGGCGACGGCGTGGACCTCGTCGATGATGACCGTCTCGACGCCGGTCAGCATCTCCCGGGCGCGGCTGGTGAGGATGAGGAACAGCGACTCCGGTGTGGTGATGAGGATGTCGGCGCCGGCCTTGCCGAACTGCCGCCGCTCCTCGGTCGAGGTGTCGCCGGAGCGGACCGCGACCTGGATGTCGGGGACCGGTTTGCCCTGCAGCTCGGCCTGCACGGCGATGCCGATCAGCGGGGCGCGCAGGTTGCGTTCGACGTCCACGGCCAGCGCCTTGAGCGGCGACAGGTAGAGCACCCGGCACCGGGAGGCGGCGGCCGCGGCGGCCTCCTCCCGCTCCGCGGTGGCCACCGCACCCCGGGCCCCGCGGCGGGGCGCGGCGGGCACCGGAGCGGCGGCCTTGGCCACCACCAGCCGGTCGATCGCGGACAGGAACGCGGCCAGCGTCTTGCCGGAGCCGGTGGGGGCGACGACGAGCGTGTGGTCGCCGTTGCGGATCGCCGACCAGGCCCCGAGCTGCGCCGAGGTGGGGGCGGCGAACGAGCCTCCGAACCAGTCCGACACGAGGTCGGAGAAGCCCGCCTCACGCAGGATGGCGCCGCCGTCGGCAGGGAGGTCCGAAGTCACCCCGCCATTGTGGACCGCGGCACCGACAGTGCCCTGCGGAGCGCGGTCAGCGGCGGTGCCGGTCGAACCATCCCCCCGCCGGCGGCTCCGGGACACCGAACACGGGCGGCTCGCCGGGTTCGACGGGTTCGGGCTCGACCCACAGCACCTCGACCCGGCCGGCCGCCTGGCGCAGCGCCGTCGCGTCGAGTTCGGTCCGGTGCTCCGGGATGTCGAGGTCGGGTGCGGCGACGACCAACGTGAGCGGCCCGTCCGGCGGGAGCGGCGTGAGGTAGAAGGTGGAGTCCGCCGTGCGACCGGACGCGCTGCCCCCGGCCCGTACCAGCGAGACGGCCCCGGATGCGGCGGTCGGCAGGAATCCGCGGGGGCCGCCCAGGTTCGAGGCCCGCCGACCGTCGGAGAACTCCACGCCCAGCATCACCTCGGTCCCCCGCAACCCCGGGAACCGTGCCCCACCGGGTCCGATCTCCCGCGGCGGCAGGTTCTGGCGGGTCCTGGTCTGCAGGGCGAGCTGCACACCGGTGCTGAAGACACGCAGGGCGCCGAGGAGGACCGCGGCGTCAGCCGTCCGCGCCAGGACGAGGGGCCCCGGCACCGGGACACCGACCTCGTTCGGTGGCATCCGGGTCGCCTTCATCAGCGCGCGCATCCGCGCCCGCTCCTCCGGGGTGTCGCCGGGGACGTGGTCACTGTGCATGGCCCACCCCACCACCGGAGCGGGGGTACGGCAACCCCGTCAGCGTGCGGGCACGACGACCCGGCGTTCCGCGGGGGCGGTGACCGCCCGTGCCGCGACGAGCACCGACGCGACGTTGGCCGTGATGATGACGCCGATCCCGGCCCACTGCCCGGCGCCGAGGTGCTGACCGAGACCGATCAGGCCGACGAGGGCGGCGAACACGGGGTGCGCGCTCATCAGGATGCCGAACACCGCGGCGGGCAGCCGGCGCAGCGCCAGCAGGTCGGCGATCTGCGGAACCACCGACGACAGCAGCCCCACCACCACGGCGGCGACGAGGGCGGTGCCGGTCGGCGGGTGGTGCACGAAGGTGACGATGCCGATCGGGATGAAGCACAGCGCCGAGAGGGTCGCCGCGGCGGCCGATCCCTGGACACCCGGCAGCCGCCGGCCGACCTCCCGGTTGAGCAGGATGTAGGCCGCCCAGCAGCCGGCCGCCAGCAGGCCGGCGCCGACGCCGATCCAGTCGGTCGTCGGTGACGGGTCGGTCAGCAGCACCACACCGGCCACGGCCAGCGCGGCGATCGCCGCCGTCCGGACCGTCCAGGCGGTGGCCAGGGCGACGGCCAGCGGACCGAGGAACTCCAGCGTCACCGCGAGACCGAGGCCGATCCGGTCGACCGCGGTGTAGAGGCCGAAGTTCATCACCCCGAAGACCAGCCCCAGCAGGATCGTCGGCCGCCACTGGAACCAGCTGAACGTCCACAGCCGCGGGCGGGCGACGACGAGCAGCGCGATCGCCGAGACGAACTGCCGCACCGCGACCACCCCGACGGGGCCGATCACCGGGAACGCGGTGCTGCCCACGGCCGCACCCACCTGCGCCGAGAGCGCGCTGCCCAGCAGCATCGCCAGGCCGCTGCGGCTCCCGCGGGTGTCGGCGGCCGTCGGGGCGGAGACGGAGGCGGCGCCGGTGGTGGTGGTCATGGCGTCCAGCTTCACGGCCGCTCTCGCATTCGCACAATGCATTCACTGCCGCAGCTATACGCTCGACGCATGGATGTGGAACCCGGGCAGTTGCGCAGTCTCGTCGCGGTGGTCGAGCAGGGCACTTTCACCGACGCCGCCATCGCGCTCGGGGTCTCCCAGGCCGCGGTGTCCCGGTCGGTGGCGCGGCTGGAGGCCGTCCTCGGCGTGCGGCTGTTCCGGCGGACCTCGCGCGAGGTGACCCTGACCACGGCCGGGACCCGGGTGCTGCCGCACGCCCGGCAGTTGCTCCGCGACCTCGACCGGCTCGTCGTCGACGCCCGTGCCGGGCAGGACCGGGTCCGGCTCGGGTACGCCTGGTCGGCGGTGGGCCGGCACACCGTGGAGTTCCAGCGGCGCTGGCACCGCGCCCACCCCGACGTCGAGCTGATCCTGACCCGGACGAACTCGCCGACCGCCGGGATGTCGGAGGGCCAGTCGGACCTGGCCATCGTGCGCAGCCCGGTCGACGCCCGCCGCTTCGAGTCGGTGGTGGTGGGCCTGGAGCGGCGCTACGGGGTGTGCGCGGCCGACGACCCGTGGGCGCGGCGGCGCTCGCTGCGGATGGCCGACTTCGTCCCCCGCCGGATGGCCGTCGACCACCGGACCGGGACCACCACCACCGCGCTGTGGCCCACCGACGCCCGGCCGACGGACGTCGTGGGGACGTCCGACATCGACGACTGGCTGGGGCTGATCGCCGCCGGCGACGTCGTCGGGATGACGTCGGAGGCGACGGTCGCGCAGTATCCGCGGCCCGGCATCGCCTACCGGGTGGTTCGCGACGCCCCGCCGATCACCGTCCAGCTGGTGTGGTGGCGTGACGAACCGCCCCCGGCGGCGGCGCCGTTGGCCGAGTTGTTGTCGGAGCTGTACCGGACCGTGCGCTGACGACCGGCCGGCCGCGCGGGGTGCGATAGCGTTCCGCTCCTGGTCAGCCGACCTCCCCGCCCGGCGAAAGGCCCTCGATGACGACCTCCCCCGCCCGCAACGGCTGGCGCCGGACCAAATCCGTCGAACAGTCCGTCCGCGACACCGACGAACCCGGCAGGAAGCTCAAGCGCACGTTGACCTCCTGGGACCTGACGGTCTTCGGTGTCGCCGTCGTCATCGGCGCCGGCATCTTCACCCTGACCGCCCGCGCGGCCGCGACGGTGGCCGGACCGGCCGTGTCGGTGGCGTTCGTGATCGCGGCGATCGCCTGCGGGCTGGCCGCGGTCTGCTACGCCGAGTTCGCCTCCACGGTGCCGGTCGCCGGGTCGGCGTACACCTTCTCCTACGCCACGCTCGGCGAGCTCGTCGCCTGGATCATCGGCTGGGACCTCGTGCTCGAGCTGGCGCTGGGCGGTGCGGTCGTGGCCAAGGGCTGGTCGCTGTACCTGGGCAACCTGTTCACCCAGTTCGGCGGGTCGCTGACCACCACGGTGGACCTGGGCGGCGTCGAGTTCGACTGGGGCGCCGTGATCATCGTCGCCGTCATCACCGTGCTGCTGATGCAGGGCGCCAAGGTGTCGGCGCGCGTGAACCTCGTCATCACCTCCATCAAGGTCGCCGTGGTCCTGCTGGTCATCGTGGTCGGCTTCTTCTACTTCAAGGCGTCGAACCTGTCGCCGTTCGTGCCGCCGAGCCGGCCGCCGGCCGAGGGCACCGTGGCGGGCCTCGAGCAGCCGCTGCTGCAGCTGATCACCGGCGGGGCGCCGTCCAGCTTCGGGGTCTTCGGGGTGCTGTCGGCGGCGTCGCTGGTCTTCTTCGCGTTCATCGGCTTCGACATCGTCGCGACCGCCGCCGAGGAGACGAAGAACCCCCGGCGGGACCTGCCGCGGGGCATCCTGGGGTCGCTGGTCATCGTCACCGTGCTCTACGTGCTGGTCACCGTCGTGCTGACCGGCATGGTCCCCTACGACCAGCTCGGGCCGCAGCTGCCGGACGGCACCCACGACGGCTCCGCCGCCACCCTGGCCACCGCGTTCAGCGCGGTCGGGGTCGGCTGGGCGGCCAACGTCATCGCCATCGGCGCGCTGGCCGGCCTCACCACGGTCGTGCTGGTGCTGCTGCTCGGCCAGAGCCGCATCATCTTCGCGATGAGCCGCGACGGGCTGCTCCCGCTGGGGATGTCCCGGGTGAGCGAGAAGTCGGGCACCCCGGCACGGATCACCCTGGGCGTCGGCGCCGTGGTCGCCGTCATCGCCGGGTTCTCCGAGATCAGCGTGCTCGAGGAGATGGTCAACGTCGGCACGTTGTTCGCCTTCGTGCTCGTGTCCATCGGCGTGGTCGTCCTGCGGCGGACCCGACCCGACCTCGAACGGTCGTTCACGGTGCCGTTCATGCCGGTGCTGCCCATCCTGTCGGTGCTCGCCTGCCTGTGGCTGATGATCAACCTGACCGCCATCACCTGGGTGCGCTTCCTGGTCTGGATGGCCCTCGGGGTCGTCGTCTATTACGCCTACGGCAGACGAAAGTCACTGGTCGGACGGCGCGCCCGGGAGCAGGATGGCGGAGGGCCGACCGGCTGACCGCGCTCCGACCGGCGGCTCCACCCCGGGACACCCCGACGTCCGCCGCCGCGGCGCCGACCCGTGCGATCCGGAGCCGCCCGTGTTGATCCGCCTGCTGCGCCTGTTCCTCGGTCGCTACCGGGGCCCGTTGACGGTCGTCGTCGTCCTGCAACTCGTCCAGACCGTGGCCACCCTCTACCTGCCCGACCTCAACGCCGACATCATCGACCACGGGGTCGCGGTCGGCGACACGGGCTACATCTGGCGCACCGGCGCGATCATGCTGGGCGTCTCGCTCATCCAGATCGCGGCGGCCATCGGCGCCGTCTACCACGGCGCCCTGACCGCCATGAGCTTCGGCCGGGACGTCCGGCTCGGCCTCTTCCGGCAGGTCGGCTCGTTCTCGGCGCGGGAGCTCAACACCTTCGGCGCACCCTCGTTGATCACCCGCAACACCAACGACGTCACCCAGGTCCAGATGCTGGTGCTGATGGTCTGCACGATGTTCGTCTCCACCCCGATCATGTGCATCGGCGGCATCGTCATGGCGCTGCGCACCGACGGCCCGCTGTCGTGGCTGCTGGTGGTGTCGGTGCCGGTGCTGGTGATCTGCATCGGGCTCATCGTCGTGCGGCTGGTCCCGCAGTTCCGGATCATGCAGGTCAAGATCGACGCCATCAACCGGGTGCTGCGCGAGCAGATCGCCGGGATGCGCGTGGTGCGCGCCTTCGTCCGGGAGGACACCGAGACGCAGCGGTTCGCCGACGCCAACACCGACGTCACCGCTACCGCCCTGAAGGTCGGCCGGCTGCTCGCGCTGATGTTCCCCACCGTGATGCTGGTGCTCAACGTGTCCAGCGTCGCCGTGCTGTGGTTCGGGTCGTTCCGGGTGGACAGCGGTCAGATGCAGGTCGGGGACCTGGTCGCCTTCCTGCAGTACCTCATGCAGATCCTCATCTCGGTCATGATGGCGACCTTCATGGCCACGATGATCCCGCGCGCCACCGTCTGCGCCGACCGCATCATGGAGGTGCTGGAGACCGACAGCTCCGTCGTCCCGCCTCCCGACCCGGTCACCGCGGTGACGGAGCACGCGACGGTCTCCCTGCGCGGCGCCGAGTTCGCCTACCCGGGCGCGGCCGAACCGGTGCTCTGCGACGTCACCTTCGACGCCCGCGCCGGTGAGACCACCGCCATCATCGGCAGCACCGGCTCCGGCAAGACCACCCTGCTGGGGCTGGTCCCCCGGCTGTTCGACGCCACCGGCGGCCGGGTCCTCGTCGACGGCGTCGACGTCCGGCGGCTGGACCCCGACCTGCTCGCCCGGCTGGTCGCCGTCGTACCGCAGAAGCCGTACCTGTTCTCCGGCACCGTCGCGACGAACCTGCGCTACGGCAATCCCGCCGCCACCGACGACGAACTGTGGGCGGCCCTGCGGGTCGCGCAGGCCGAGGACTTCGTCCGCGAGATGCCGGACGGCCTGGACACCGCGATCGCGCAGGGCGGCACGAACGTCTCCGGCGGCCAGCGGCAGCGGCTCGCCATCGCCCGCGCCCTCGTCCGGCGGCCCGAGATCTACCTCTTCGACGACTCGTTCTCCGCGCTCGACCTGGCCACCGACGCCCGGCTGCGCGCAGCGCTGCGCCCGTGGGTGCGCGATGCGGCGGTCATCGTGGTGGCGCAACGGGTGTCGACGATCATCAGCGCCGACCGCATCGTCGTACTCGAGGACGGCCGGGTGGTCGGCACCGGCACCCACGCCGAGCTGCTCGAGACCTCGCCCACCTACCGCGAGATCGTGGAGTCGCAGATGACCGTGGAGGCGTCGGCATGACCCGCAGCACCGTCGACACCACCAAGGCGCCGACCCCGCCGGCCGGACCACCCGCGGGCGGTGCCCCACCCGGCCGGCCGGCAGGTGGGCGGCCCGGCGGCGGCGGGCCGATGGGCGGGATGGGAATGCCCGTGGAGAAGGCGCTCAACTTCCGCGTCTCCGTCCGCCGGCTGCTCCGGATGCTGCGGCCGGACCTGCCGGGCGTCGTCGCCGTCGTCGTGCTGGCCGTGATCAGCGTGGCGCTCAACGTGCTCGGCCCCAAGATCCTGGGTCAGGCCACCGATCTCATCTTCGACGGCTTCATCAGCCGCAACCTGCCCCCCGGGGTGACCCAGGCCGACGCGGTCGCGGCCGCCCTCGCCGCCGGCGACCCGAACCGGGCGCAGCTGCTGTCCTCGCTGCAGCTCACCCCCGGCGTCGGCATCGACTTCCCCCGGCTCGGGGGCCTGCTGACGCTGGTGCTGGCGCTGTTCGTCGGGGCGTCGCTGTTCAGCTGGCTGCAGGGCTTCATCCTCAACGGCATCATCGCGCGGACGATGTACACGCTGCGGTCGGACGTGGAGAACAAGCTCAACCGGATGCCGCTGTCCTACTTCGACGCCCGCACCCGCGGCGAGGTGCTCAGCCGGGTCACCAACGACATCGACAACGTCTCGCAGAGCCTGCAGCAGACGATGAGTCAGCTGCTGAACTCGCTGCTGACGGTGATCGGCGTGCTGACCATGATGTTCGTGATCTCGCCGCTGCTGGCGCTGATCGGCCTGGTCACGGTGCCGCTGTCGGCGGTGGTGACCGCGCGGATCGCCAAGCGCAGCCAACCGAGGTTCATCGCCCAGTGGCGCACCACCGGCGAGCTGAACGGCCAGATCGAGGAGGCCTTCACCGGTCACTCGCTGGTGAAGGTGTTCGGCCGGCAGCGGGAGGTCGAGGAGCAGTTCACCGGCAAGAACGAGGAGCTGTTCCGCGCGAGCTTCGGCGCGCAGTTCGTCAGCGGCGTCATCATGCCGGCGATGATGTTCATCGGGAACCTCAACTACGTGCTGATCGCCGTGGTCGGAGGGCTGCGCATCGCCTCCGGTTCGATGACCGTCGGCGACGTGCAGGCCTTCATCCAGTACTCCCGGCAGTTCACCCAGCCGTTGACCCAGCTGGCGTCCATGGCCAACGTGCTGCAGTCCGGTGTCGCGTCGGCCGAGCGGGTGTTCGAGCTGCTCGACGCGGAGGAGCAGACCCCCGACACGGTGAACACCGCGGCGCCGGCCGTGACCCGCGGCGAGGTGCGCTTCGAACACGTCGACTTCTCCTACCGCGCCGACTCCCCGCTGATCACCGACCTGTCGCTGGTCGCCGAGCCCGGCCAGACCGTGGCCATCGTCGGGCCGACCGGCGCCGGCAAGACCACGCTGGTCAACCTCGTCATGCGGTTCTACGAGATCGACGGCGGCCGGATCACCCTGGACGGGGTGGACGTCCGGTCGATGTCGCGCCACCAGTTGCGCTCCGAGATCGGCATGGTGCTGCAGGACACCTGGCTGTTCGGCGGCACCATCTACGACAACATCCACTACGGGAATCCGCGGGCCACCCGGGAGGACGTCCTGGCCGCCGCGGAGGCGACGTTCGTCGACCGGTTCGTGCACTCGCTGCCCGACGGCTACGAGACCGTCATCGACGACGAGGGCGGCAACGTCAGCGCCGGTGAGAAACAGCTGATCACCATCGCGCGGGCGTTCCTCGCCGATCCGGCCCTGCTGATCCTGGACGAGGCGACCAGCTCGGTCGACACCCGTACCGAGCTGCTGGTGCAGCGGGCGATGGCGGCGCTGCGGTCGGAGCGGACGAGCTTCGTGATCGCGCACCGGCTCTCGACCATCCGTGACGCCGACCTGATCCTGGTGATGGAGGCGGGCGCGATCGTCGAGCAGGGCACGCACGACGAGCTGCTCGCCGCCGGCGGCACCTACGCCCGGCTGTACCGGTCACAGTTCGCCGGGAGCTCCGCCGAGGACGGGTGACCGCTCGGCCGGGCCGGCGGTGCGGGCGGGCCGGTGACGCCGGCGGTGCGGGTCGGCCCGGTGGTGACGAGATGTGTTGCCGGAACGGTGATCCGGTCCTGCGGATCACGGTCGGGCGGTGCGGTCCGGCCCGGCCCGGTCACCAGACGTGGTGCCGGGCCGGGGACCCGATGCCCGGGACCACGGCCGACGTGAATCCGACCCGGGCGTGGTGTCGGCTCGCCGGTGACGAAACCTCCTGCCGCGCCACTGCTTCCGGCCGACGGCACCACCCTCGGGGCGAGACGGGCTGTGCTGCCGCATCTCCCGGCGCACACCGGTTCGGCGGCGGACCCCGGGAGGCCCGAACACCGACCGACATCCGGGGACGGCCACCGGCCGGAGCTGACGCCGCCCCCGCACCACGTCGCCGGCCGCGCTCCGGCGTGCGTCGCGCGCCCCGGGAGCGACATGCCCGGCGGGGACAGTGGGTGATCTCTCACGCGACCGGACGCAGGTCCGATCGTCGGAGCGGTATCGTGATGAGCGTAGGTGCACCCACGATGGGTCCCTGCGGTCGTTGCTGAGTGTGGCCAGCACAGCGGCCAACCCAGCCAGGGCGGTTCTGTGCCGCCCGTTTCCGCAGAGGAATGTCCCCCTTTCATGTCTTCTCCCCGTTCCGGCTCGTCCTCGTCCGGTCGTCGTTCCGACACCGCCCCGGCGCGCCAGAGTTCGTACTCCACCGAGTCCTTCCGCACCGCCAACGGTGACCGGGTGGTGACCACCACCGACAACACGTCCGGCGGCGGCGCCCGCGGTGGCCGTGGCGGCGCCGCCCGCTCCGGCGGCCAGGGCCAGTCCCGCGGCGCCGGCCGCAGTGCCCAGCCGACCCAGGGCGGCCCGTCCGGTCAGGGCGGCCGCGGTCGCGGCCAGTCCACCGGCACCGCGACCCGCTCCGGCGGTCAGGGCCCGAAGTCCCGTGGCTCCGAGGCGATCAAGACCCGCCAGGACCTCGACCGCGCCGACCGTCGCAGCGAGAAGGGCCAGGGCGGCCGCCCGCAGTCGGTCTCCGCGAGGCTGTCGACGCAGGCGCTGTTCGCCAACGAGCAGAAGGTCACCACCGCCGACGGTCGCTCGTTCGCCGAGTTGGGCGTGCCGGCTCCGTTGATCCCCGCGCTGACCGCGCTGGGTGCGGCGTCGCCGTTCCCGATCCAGTCCGCCACCCTCGAGGCCACCCTCGCGGGCAAGGACGTGCTGGGCCGCGGCCGTACCGGCTCCGGCAAGACCATCGCCTTCGCCATCCCGCTCGTCGCCCGCCTGATGGGCGGCCGCAGCAAGCCGGGCCACCCCCGCGGCCTGGTCCTGGTGCCGACCCGTGAGCTCGCGCTGCAGGTCGAGAAGACCATCGCCGCGCTGGCCCGGCCGGCCGGCCTGAAGACCATGGTCGTCTTCGGCGGCGTGGGCTACGGCGGTCAGACCTCGGCCCTGCGTGCCGGTGCCGACATCGTCATCGCCTGCCCCGGCCGCCTCGAGGACCTGATCCACACGGGCAGCGCCGACCTCGGCTCCGTCGAGGTCACCGTGCTCGACGAGGCCGACCACATGGCCGATCTCGGCTTCCTGCCGGGCGTGCGCCGACTGCTCAAGGCAACCGACCCGAACGGTCAGCGCCTGCTGTTCTCCGCGACGCTGGACAACGGCATCTCGGTCCTGGTGAACGACTTCCTGACCGACCCGGCCGTGTTCTCCGTCGACGACGCGCAGTCCAAGGTCGAGACCCTGGAGCACCACGTGTTCGCCGTCAGCCGTGACCACCGCAACCAGGTGGTGCGCGAGCTGGCCGATTCCGGCGACCGCCGACTGCTGTTCACCCGGACCAAGCACTCCGCGCGCAAGTGGGCCGAGCAGCTGACGAAGTCCGGCATCAACGCCGTCGACCTGCACGGCAACCTGAGCCAGAACGCCCGTGAGCGCAACCTCGCCGCGTTCGCCGACGGCTCGGCGAAGGTGCTCGTCGCGACCGACATCGCCGCCCGCGGCATCCACGTCGACGACATCGCGCTCGTCGTGCACATCGATCCGCCGACCGAGCACAAGGCCTACCTGCACCGCTCGGGCCGCACCGCCCGGGCCGGCGCGGCCGGCACCGTCGTCACGATCATGCTCCCGGAGCAGCGGGGCGACGTGCAGCAGTTGATGCGCCAGGCCGGCATCACCCCGACCACCTCCGTGGTCACCCCCGGCGCGACGATCATCGGTCAGCTCTCCAACTGACCCCGCTCGACCCGAACGCTCCCCCGGCCCACGGCCGGCGGGAGCGTTCGTCGTTTCGGGCCACCGGGCGGTCGAATGTCATGAGAGCTCCCGGCCGTTCGCGGGACACCGGGCGATCCGGTCGTCGCCGGCCCCAGGGCCCGCCAGCGGGCCACCGGCCACCGGGTTGCCGGCGGAACACCGGGCCGTCGCCGGCCCTGAGGATCCTCGTCGTTGCACCGGGTCGTCGCCAGAGCTCCGGGCCGATTGCGACACCCGGGCAGCAGGACCGTCGGCTGACCCCGGACCGGCGGCGGAACACCGGGCCGCCGACGGAACACCGGGCCGGCAGCGGGCGACCGGGCCGCCGGCGGGCCACCGGGCTGGCGGCGGAACACCGGGCCGACGGCGAAACACCGGGCCGACGGCGAAACACCGGGCCGACGGCGAAACACCGGGCCGCCGGCGGAACACCAGGCCGCCGGCGGAACACCAAGCCGCCGACGGAACACCGGGCCGCCGACGGAACACCAGGCCGCCGACGGGCGATCGGGTCGTCGGCGTCTCACCGGGCCGGGCGGGTCGTCATCGGGCCACGAGGAGGCCGTCGAACCACGACGTCGTCGCCGACGGGTGGCCGGCCCGGAAGCGCAGGATCTCGGCGCAGCCCCCGGGTCGTGGTCGAGAACCCGGCGCTCAGCGCAGCCCGACGACCTCGACCAGGCCGGCCAGCTGCACCGCGAACAACGCGTCGAAATCATCGGTGATGCCGACCGAGTGGCCGAACAGTTCGAAGCTCACCACGCCGAACAGCGACGCCCACGCGGTGAACCCGCGGGCGAACAGGGCCGGGTCCACTCCGGCGCGGTCGACGACCGCCAAGCCGGCGACGATGTCCCTGCGGAGCCGCTCGGGCACCTCGACCGGCGCCGGTCGCAGCCCGAGACCCGCAGCGTCGACGAGAATCTCGACCAGGATGCGGGTCATCCGCAGCACCGGCGCCACCGTTTCCGCGGGCGCCGCGTACCCCGGAACCGGGCTGCCGTAGAGCAGCGCGTACTCGGCGCGGTGCGCACGGGCCCAGTCGCGCACCGCGTGCCCGACGGCGGTGAACCGCTCGGCCGGCCGGTCCCGGGGCACCGCCCCCTCCTGCGCCTCGACCCGATCGGCCAGTGCGGTGTAGCCGTCGACGATGAGGGCGGTGAGCAGCTCGTCGCGGCCGGCGAAGTAGCGGTAGATCGCCGACGACACCATGCCCAGCTCGCGGGCGATGGCCCGCAGCGACAGGTCGGCTCCGTCGACGGCCAGCTGACGCCGCGCGCAGGCCTTGATGCCGTCGATGGTCTCGGCGCGGACGCGGTCGCGGACGGTGCTCATACCGCGAGTATGCCGCATTCGAGAGCACCTGTCGTCGATGTGAGCACCGCTCTTGACAGTGCGGCTCGACGCGTCCACGATGGAGGCACCCCGAGAGCAGTGCTCTCCTTCTGGAGCAGGAGTAACGTCATGGCCCTTCACGTCGTTCTGGGAGCCGGCCCGGTCGGGACCGCGATCGCCGAGGACCTGCTGACCCGCGGCGAGACCGTCCGTGTCCTCACCCGCCGCGGCACCGGGCCCGACGGCACCGAGCGGATCGCCCTCGACGTCACCGACGTCGACGCACTGGTGCGAAACACCGCGGGCGCCGCCGTCATCTACAACGCGGTCAACCCGCCCTACGACCGGTGGACCACCGACTGGCCGCCGCTGGCAGCGGCGATGCTCACCGCCGCCGAGGCGGCCGGCGCGGTGCTCGCCGTCGTGGACAACCTCTACCCCTACGGGCCGGTCGACGGTCCCATGAGCGCAGCCCTCCCCGACCGGCCGAGCAGTGTGAAAGGTGCCGTCCGGCAACGGATGTGGGAGGACGCACTGGCCGCCGCCGCGGCCGGGCGGATCCGGGCCGCGGTAGCCGTCCGCGGGTCGGACTACGTCGGCCCCGGACCGTCGTTGCTGACCATCCTGATCATGGACAAGCTGCGCGCCGGCCGGACCGCGCTGGTACCGGCCGATCTCGACGCACCGCACGCCTGGACCAATCCGGCCGACGCCGGCCGGTTGCTGGTCGCCGCAGTTCTGGACCCGCGGGGCTGGAACCGGTACTGGCTGGTGCCCGGCCCGCCCGCGGTGTCGCTGCGGGAGCTGGTGGACCGGGCCGCGCGGATCGAGCACACGCCGGCGCCCCGGCTGCGCTCGATGCCGGTCTGGATGCTCCGCCTGGCGGGCCTGTTCGACCGCACGGTGCGGGAATTGGTGGAGATGAACTACCAGTTCCGTCGCCCGTTCACCCTCGACACCGCCGACACCGTGGCCGTGTTCGGTGACCACCACACCCCGTTGGACGAGGGCATCCGGCAGACGCTGGGTAGTCCGGCGGGCAACTGGACGGTCACCCGGGCGTACTGACCGTCAGCTCCAGCCGCCGGCCCGACCGCGTTTGACGTCGCTGCGCACCTTCTTGGCCGCCAGCCGACGTTCCTTCGACCCGCGGGTCGGCCGGGTGGCCCGGCGGGTGGCCGGCGGCGGCGCAGCGGCGGCGCGAAGCAGCGCGGCGAGTCGCAGCCGGGCGGCGCGGCGGTTGGCCAGTTGGGTGCGGTGCTCGCTCGCGGCGATGGTGAGCACCCCGTCGACCAGCCGCCCGGCCAGGGCCGCCAGGACCCGGTCCCGCGCCCCGGCCGCGGCCAGCGCCGGCGACGCCGCCGCGTCCCACGACAACTCGACCCGGCTGTCGGCGGTGTTCACGCCCTGGCCACCTGGCCCACCGGAGCGCGAGAAGCGTTCGGACAGCTCCGCACCCGGGATCACCAGGGTGCGGCTGACGGGCAGGTCGTCGGGCACCGGTCCAGTGTGGCCCGGTCCCCGCGGTCCGTGGGTTCGGACCGCTCCCGTCGGGCATCCGTGCCCACCGGCCGCCGGGTCCGCGGCCACGGCCACGGCCACGGCCACGGCCCGTCGCGCGCTGCGCGGGCCGCCGGAGTCCAGCACAGCCCGTCTGACATCCGTGTCCACCAGCTGCCGGGTCCGCGGCCACGGCCACGGCCACATCCCGTCGCGCGCTGCGCGGGCCGCCGGGGTCCAGCACAGGCCCGCCGGGCATCCGTGTCCACCGGCAGCCGGGTCCGCGGCCACGGACGGGTCCCGTCGGGTGCGCGGGCCGCCGGGGTCCAGCACAGGCCCGTCGGATCCACGCACAGGCCCGTCGGACGTCCGCCGACGGCCGGGTCCACGGGCACGGCCACGAGACACGGACAGCCCGTCGGGAGTACAGCCCGACCACCGGGTCAGCGACCACGGACGGATCCCGTCGGGCGGAAGCGTCCACCCGACGCCGATCACCGTGCCCGGCGAGCCCGGTCGGCACCGCGGTCAGCGGGTGTCGGGACCCCGGTTGAACATCCGTCCCGCCGCCTCGCCGATCTTCGAGCCGGCCTTGGCCAACTGCTCCCCCAGCGAGGTCAGCGTCGTCACGATCGGGTCGGTGGAGTCCGCTGCGGCGTTCACGTACGACGTCGCCGCCGAGCCGAGGTCGTCGCCGAGGTCGCCGGCCGGCCTGTCCTGGTCGCGCCGCTGGTAGGTACCGCCCAGGATGGCGCGGTAGTCCTCCGACGCCGCCCAGCGCTGCAGCTGCGCGGCGCGGACGACCGCCATCGGGTGGCTCATCCCTTCCACGGCCCGGAACTTGTGGATGGAGTCGCGGATGTCGCCGATGTTCTCGTACTCGGTGGCCTGCTGCAGGAACGAGGGGATGTCGATCTCGTCGGTGTCGGTCCCGCCGGCCAGGAACAGATGGGTGCGCAGGGCGGCACCCGGGTCCTGGCTGCACAGCAGCCCCGCACGGTCGGCGGTCAACTCGGCCTTGCGGAACCACTCGCGCAGCGCGGCGATCACCGCACGCAGGCCCAGCGCCCCGGCCGGCACCCAGGACACGGTGTGCTGCAGGCTGAGCAGCCGCAGCAGCAACGTCCGCAGCACCGCGTGACCGGACAGCACGTGCCCCATCTCGTGGCCGATGACGAACCGCAGGCTGTCGTCGTCGAGCGCCTCGACCAGTCCGGTGGTGAGCACGATGAACGGCTCGTCGATGCCGACCGTCATGGCGTGGGCGACCGGATTGCGGTCGATGAAGACGTGCGGGACGGCTTCGAGATCCAGGGTCGCCGCGCACTCCTGGCGCATCGCCTCGATCCGCGGATACTGCTTCTCGCCCACCCGGATGGAGGAGGCCAGCGCCATCAGCCGCTCACCGCGTTCGGGAAAGATGCCGGACAGTGTGCGCAGGATGTCCGACAGCCCGGGGACCGCGCGCATCGTGGCCAGCACGCCGCGGTCGGCCGGGTGCTCGTAGGCCCGTGGGCTGATCCGCGGGAACATCACGGTGCCGGGCCGCGGGGTGATGCCCGTCGGCCGCCGCCCGCCCGTCGCGTCGCCGGTGCCCGTGTCGTTCGCGTCGTTGTGGTCGGTCATGCGATTCCCCCCGGTCGCGCAGCCCTGTCGGCCACGACCCGAGAGTCACTGTAGGGCGGCCGGTCCCCGACCGGGTCGGTTCCGCCGGATCGCGACCGCCCGGAAGGGACCGGGCGCCGCCTCAGGTGAAGAACGCGGCGACCGTCGCGTCGGACACGTCCTCCCACCGGTCGGGTGTCCACCGGGGCGTGCGGTCCCTGTCGATGAGCGCGGCCCGGATGCCCTCGGGGAGATCGGGGTGCCGGGTGAACTCGCTGCTGACCCGGAGGTCCTGCGCGAGCACCTCGGCCACCGTGGTCAGCGTCGCGGCGCGCCGGACCGCCGCCAGGGTCACCTTGACCGCGGTCGGCGACATCGCGCGCAGCAGGGCCAGCGACGCCTCGGCGGCCGGCTCGGGCCGGGCGGCCAGGGCCGCCGCGATGTCGTCCACGGTGTCGCGGGTGTAGGCGTCGTCGATCCACGCCCGATCGGCATCGGTCACCGAGGCCGCCGGCGCCGCCACCCCGTCGACCGGGCGCGGCACCCACCCGGTGCGCATCCGGGACACCAGCTCGGCGTGCCCGTCGACCGGCCAGCACAGATCGGCCAGTCCCGCCGCCAGGGCGTCACCGGCGCCGAGCCGCGCACCGGTGAGCGCGGCCCAGGTGCCCAGACCGCCGGGCATCCGGGCGTACCAGTACAGCGCCCCGACGTCCGGGGCGAGTCCGATCGCGGTCTCCGGCATCGCCAACGACGACCGCGCCGTCACGAGCCGGACGCTGCCGTGCACCGAGACACCCATCCCGCCGCCGAACACGATCCCGTCCATGTAGGCCACGAACGGCTTCGGGAACGCGGCGATGGCGGCGTTCATCCGGTACTCGTGCGTCCAGAACTCCAGCGGCACCACCGAGTCGCCGCGGATCCCGGCGTACAGCAGCTTGATGTCGCCGCCCGCGCACAGGCCGCGGTCGCCGGCCCCGTCGATCAGCACGGCCGACACCGCCGGGTCGTCCGCCCAGTCCCGCAGCGCGGCGTGCAGATCGCCGATCATCGTCGGGGTCAGCGCGTTCAGGCTGCGCGGCCGGTTCAGCGTGAGGTGCCCGAGGGCACCCTCCACCCTGGCCAGCACCTCGGGTTCGCTCATCGGGCCCACGGTAGTGCGGGTGGTCCGAGCCGGCGTCAGCCCCCCGCGGGAGGCGCCTCGGGGGCCGGCGGAGTGGACGGCGCGGCCGGCGGAGTGGACGGCGCGGGCGGCGGCTGGCAGCTGATCCTGACCTGCCCGTTGTAGACGGTGGTGGTGGTCTCGCGGGACAGCTCGACGCCGGCGAGGTCGCGGATCACCCGGGTGTTGTCGATGGAGAACCCCTGGGTGCCGTTCGTGGCGCGGCAGGTCTGGCCGTAGGGGATGGTCTTGGTGGGCGCGGAGGTGAAGTTGTAGCGCTCACCCGAGATGGACTCCACCTCGACCGACTTCGTCCCCCAGAACCGGACGGTGATGTCGTCCGGCGTCCACACCGTCTGGACCAGCACCGCCGTCGCCGTCGGGTTGCTGAACTTGACGTCGATGATGCTGGTGCCGTCCTCCGCCTCGAAGACGGTGGCCTCCCGCCCCGGGGGGTAGCGCGAGATGTAGTACGAGTGCGCCTTGTGCTCAACGTCGGTGAACCCGGCGAAGTAGCTGGCGTTGTACAGGGTGGTGGCGAACTGGGAGATGCCCCCGCCGACGGCCCGCGACGCGACGCCGTCCTGGATGATGCCGGCCTCCACGTACCCCTGGGCCGCGCTGCGTTGCCCGGTGTACCCGTTGAGCGAGAACGTCTCCCCCGGCCGGATGATCGCGCCCTGCACCTGCTCCGCGACCCGCCGGACGTTCTGCCCGGAGTCGCTGGCGAAACCGCCGGTGGTGAACTCGCTGACGACCTCCTTGATGCCGAGCGCCTCGATGTCGGCGGTGGTGACCGCCGGCGGGGTGGTCGCGTACGCGACGGTCAGGGTGCGGTCGGGTGCGCGCAGGGCGGCGTCGAGGGCGGCGTCGGTCGCCGCCGCGTCGAGGGTCCGGCCGTCCACCGCGGGGGTGATGACCGGCGCGTTGTCGACGATGCCGATGGACGCGTCGACGGGCGGGGTCTGCGCGGCCTCGGCCTGCGGCAGGAAGGCCGCCCCGACGGCGGCCCGGTCGACGGCCACGGTGAAGCCGTCGGCGGCGTCGGGCGTGACCGACAGCGCGGCGGCGATGGTCTCGACCGGGACGGTGACGGTGGTGTCGGCGGCGACGACGGTCAGTGGACCGGCCAGCACGGCCCGGGCGTCGGCCGCGGCGGCGGCCAGCGCTCCGGGCGACACCCGGACGGGCTGCTCAGTCACCGGCAGCGTCAGACCGCGGGCCGCGGCCGGGTCTCCGCTGGTCCAGGCGTCGGCGACGAGCGTGGTGGCGGCGGCGACGTCGAGCTGCTCGCCGGGCACGGGCTCGACGGTGGTGACCTCGGTACCGGTCACCGTCAGCTGCCCCTCGACCGCGGCGACGTCGGAGGTCAGGCCGATGTAGCGGAGGGCACCGCCGAGGGTGGCCTCGTCGGCGGTGGCGATCAGCGGGACCTCCGTGGTCCGGCCGAAGAGCGAGCCGATCCGGGTGAACGGGTTGGCCGATCGGGTCCCGGCCGCGGCGACGGTCGCCGCCGTGTCGGTGGACAACCCCGACGCGGTGGGGTCGAGGGTGATGTCCGCACCGTGGGACGACATCGGGATCGGTGCCCGCAGGGTGTCGAGCTCGCGCTCCAGCCGGGCCTGCGCCTGCTCGGGGCTGAGGCCGCCGACGTCGACGCCGGCGATGGTGGTGCCGCGCTCCAGGTCGTTCTTGGTGAGCAGCCAGTCGACGAGGTACACCCCGCCGAGCAGCAGCACGACCGCGGCGACGACGAGCGCCGTCGTCCTCCCCCGCCGAGCGGGGGCCGGCTCGGGCTCCTCCTGCTCGAGCGGCAGCACGTCCGCCGCCTCGTCGTCCGCGGCCCGGGCGTCGACCGCGGGCGACACCCTGGTCGGGGTCGCGTCGGCCGCCGGCACCACGGTCGTCGGTGTCTCGTCGGCGGTCGGGGTCTCGGAACCCGGAGAGGGACGGACGTCGTCAGGCACGGAGTGGATCCTCAGGTCGCAACGGAGGGCGTCCGCACCGGCATAGCGGCCGGGCAGCACGCGACCACCGCCGAGAGGCGGTGGGTCTCCATTGTGGCTGACGATCGCGTCACGTCACCCCAGTGAGGGGATCACCACGCGGACGCAACCTCGGACCGACGTGCGGTCGTGGCGCCGGGCGCCGGGCGCCGGACACCGCCCGGCGCCCGGCGGTCAGGAGTGCTCGGTGAGCATCCGGCGGAGGTCGGCCGGGCTCACCTGCATGAGGTCGGCGAGAGCGCGCAGGGCGTCGTTGTCGAGGTTGACGACCTCGTCCTCGGTGGCCTCGGCGGCGCTCCCACGGCGCAGCCCGAACCAGCGGCGCACCGGATCCAGCCGCGGATCGGTGCCACGCATCAGCTGGGCGACCCGGACACCGATCGCGTCCGGGGCCTCGTCGGTGACGGCCCCGGCGACCTCGTGCTCGACCAGGGTCAACAGGTGGCCCAGGTCCTCCCCGAGCGCCCGGGCGATGACCCACAGGACGTCGATCCGCAACGAGCGGTGACCGGTCTCGTAGTTGGCCAGCGCGGCCTTGGAGACCAGACCCTTGGTCCGGTTGGCCACGTCGGCCTGGGTGAGCTTCTGGCGGCGCCGCGACTCGCGCAGCTTCTCCGTCACGACCTGCGCGAATCGCTGCTGGTCGTTGTTGGACAACCCCGGATGGCTCGTCATCACCTGCTGCGTCATGGCGACTCTTCCCCTGCGCTGACGATCAGCTGTTCGACGTTGACATCCACCGGTGGTTCCCCTTGTTCTCGCGCTGTGCACTGAGCCGACTGCAGAACCGACGACCGGTGTCGAGGACGCTCCGATGCCGGCGCCACCGGACCAACCACCTCCGGGAGCACCCCGCGGAACCCGCGGTCGGGCGGGACACGGTCCCGTCCACAGCATCACTCCGCCGAACACCTGCGATCGACTCGTTGATTGCTATCACACTATCGGACCTATAGTAGCGGGGCCGATGTCCGATATTCACTCACTTCGCCGAGTTTTTCTCCGCGTTTGACTCCTTCAGCTCGCCCGAGGCACCCGAATGCCATGAATTCGCTGTGGCATCTCACTATGAGTAACCAGCATAGGGGGCCGGACCGCCCGTGACGAGGGGGTGAAGGATGCGCACGCATGAGCGAGGTGCCGCATCGGTGACGCAACGCAGGCGGTGGTGTCACGCGGATCGTCCGAACGGTGAGAGGCACCCACCCGGAGTTCGCGTCTCGACACCGACGACAAAACCGGGCGGAGGGACCGGTCTCCGGCGACGACCGGCACAGCAGGTCGCCGGGACATCGGGACGTCGGGACACCCGAACGCCGCAGCCCGGTGGGCGGCTCTCCGGACGGACGGGCGGTTCGTCGGGACGTCGTGGCCCGCGCGGCGGCGGCCCGTCAGAGGTCGAAGAGCGCCTTGCCGTACCAGTCACCGGGACCGGTCAACCCGGGCGGCACGGCGAACAGCGCGCTGCTGACGTGCGCGACGTACTCGTTCATCAGGTCCGACGATCCCAGCCTGGTCTGCACCACGGAGAACTGTTCGTGGGCGTCGCGCTGGAAGCAGATGAAGAAGAGTCCGGCGTCGAGCAGCCCGGTTCGGCTGTCCTGACCGTCGGTGTAGTTGTAGCCGCGGCGCAGCATCCGGACGCCGCCGTTCTCCTCCGGGGAGGCGAGCCGCGCGTGGGCGGCGACGTCGATCGCCGGGCCGCTGCCGGTGCCGGCCACGGCGGCGAGGTCCAGCGGGGTGAACTCGGTGCCGCCCGACAGCGGGGCGCCGGTCGTCTTGACCCGACCGAAGGTGCGTTCCTGGTCGGCCAGCGGCGCCGCGTCCCAGGACTGGATCTCCATCCGGATCTTGCGGGCCACCAGGTAGCTCCCGCCGACCATCCACGGTTGGTCGGTCGAGGCGTCGACCCAGACGTGCGCGGCGGTGGCCGCGGTGTCGTCGGCGTGGATGTTGTTGGTGCCGTCCTTGAAACCGAACAGGTTGCGCGGGGTGGACTGGCCGGCACCGGTGGACGACGCCCGGCCGAACCCGAGCTGGGACCAGCGCATGGTGGCCACCCCGCGGGCCGCCCGCGCGAAGTTGCGGATCGCGTGGAACACCACCTGCGGGTCGTCCGCGCAGGCCTGCACGCACAGGTCACCGCCGGAGATCTCGGGCCGCAGTACGGAGTCGCCCGGCAGCTGGTCGAGCGGGCGCAACGCCGCGGGCATCTTGGCGGCCAACCCGAACCGCTCGTCGAACATCCCGGGGCCGAAGCCGACCGTGACGGTGAGCGAGTAGGGGCCCAGATCGGAGGCCTCGCCGGTGTCGGGCGGCGGCTGCTCCGGCCGCACGTCACCGGAGCGGACGGGCTGACCGGCGGTGAACCGGGCGGCCATGGCCGCCCAGGTGCCGAGCAGATGGGCCACGGCGACCGGGTCCCCGGTGACCAGGTCGAAGGAGGCGAACATCAGCCGGTCCTGCTGCGCGGTGGTGATACCGGCCTGGTGCTCCCCGTAGAACGGCACGGTGGCCTGGGCGCGCAACGCGTCGAGGTCGGCCAGGGTCAGCGGCGCCGCGGTGGCCACCGGCGACGGACCCCGCAGCGCCGTCGACGCCGCGACACCTGCGGCGGCGCCGGCCGCCGTCAGGGCGGCGCCACCGAGGAAGCGACGGCGGCTGGCGCGGCGGGGATCCGACGCGCCCCCGGCGGTGCCGCCCCCGCCGGCCGGATGACCCACCGGACATCCGGTCGGCTCCGGTCCGGCGGCGGGGGTCGGCGTCCCGTGCTCGCTGGTCATGCTCACATCCTCGTCGGGTGGTGCGGTGGCGCCCCCGGGGAGACGTCCCGCGGGGAACCGGACCGGGTCGGTCAGGCGGTGGCGATCTTGGACGGCACCACCGACAGCGGCTCGATGACCGTCGACAGCGCGTTGGACAGCTCGGTGATCTGGGCGTCGGTGAGGTCGTCGTAGAGGGTGAACCCGCCGACGGCGGCCGGGTCGCGGTGGGTGTCCAGCAGCGCGAGCAGGGTGTCGAACCGGGTGCCGACGTCGGTCACCAGGGCCGGGTCGATCTCGTTCAACGCCGGCTTGAGGGCGGCGAAGGCCTGCAGCGAGCCCTCGACGTTGGCCTGGAAGTCCAACAGGTCGATCTTGGAGTAGAACTCCTCCTCGCCGGTGATCTTGCTGGCCTGCACCTCGCCGAGCAGCGCCACGGCGCCGTTGGCGACCTCGTCGACCAGGTAGCGGTCGCCGTCGGCGGCGTCGGCGCGGGTGTTGGCCGACAGCTCCGCGGTGCGTGACTGCAGCTCACCGATGTCGGTGACGAGGGTGGCGGCGAGCTTCTCCGCACCCACCGTGGTCCCGCCCTCGAACAGCAGCTGCTCGATGGGGTGGAAGCCGGTCCAGGCGGCGGGGTCCCCGACGTCGCCGATGCGCAGGTCGATGGCCGGGTCGAGGTCGCCGAAGGACTCGGCGACGGGCTCGATCCGCTCGTAGTACGGGCGGGCGGCGGCGTAGGCGTTCTGCGCCGCGGTCAGGTCACCGGCGTCGATCGCGGTCTGCAGAGCGGCGACCGCCTCGGTGAGGAACCCGACCTGGGAGTCGATGTAGTCGGCGTAGTCCACGGTGGCCTGCTGCAGCAGCGCGGCGGTGTCCCCGGAGCTCACGGCGGCCTCGCCGGTCACGGTGAACGGCGTCCGGTCGGTGCTCGCGCCCGGGCAGTACAACTCGTAGCTGCCGCCGTCGAGGGTGGCGGTGAAGGTGGCGTCGAAGCCGGGGGCCAGGTTCTCGCGCTCGCCGCGGATGCGCTGGTCCGACAGCAGTTCGACCTCGCTCACGCCGACCGCGTCGACGTTGGTCACGTTGAACGTGACCGCTCCGGCCGGGACCGTGTCGGGGGTGGCGACGCACCCACCGGCGTCGGTGACGGCGACGGCCACCACGGCCTCCCCGGCCGGACCGGTGGCCGCCGGAGCCGCGGACGTCGTGGCGTCGGTACTCGTCGCAGCGGCGGGCGCGGGGGACGCTCCGGACGCGGCGGAACCACACCCGGCGAGCACGACGCCGGCGAGGGCGACGGCGGTGGCGGTACGCAGGCGGGGTGCGCGGCGGCGGGTCGACGTTGCGGAGGACATGGCGGGACTCTTTCTGCAGGGTTCAGGGCGGAGCGGGGCGGCGCCGGGCGCGCGCCCGGGGGGTCAGCGGGTGCCGGCGGGTTCCGGCCGGCGGACCGGCGGCGGTGCGGCCGGCGCGGCGGGTCGGCGGAGCGCGAGCCGCAGGCCGGCGGCGAACAGCACCAGGGCGGCGACGCCGAGCAGGGCGGGGACGACCTGTCCCCAGACCTCGGCCCGCTGCCGGGCGGCGTCACCCGCCGCCGCGGCGGCGAGCCGCCCGGCGGCCACGGCCGGGGTGGCGGCGGTGGTGACGTCGGCGACGACACCGACCGAGACGGAGACCCCGGTGGAGTTGACCACCTGCAGGGAGCGGACCAGCCGCGTCTGCGCGTCGAGCACGACACCGGACGCGGGATCGACGCTCACCGTCACCCGCCAGGAGTCGAGCCAGGTGGCCGGCAGGTCCGCGGAGCTGTCGGCACCGGTCAGGCCGATGGGTAACCGCCCGCCGGTGAGGGCGGTGATGTCGGCGCCGGAGACCGTGACCGGCAGCGCGCCACCGGCGCCCCCGGTCGACGGTGCGGCGGCCTCGTACCGGTTGACGGTCACGCCGTCGACGACGGCGGCGCCGGCCAGCGTCATCGTCACGTCGCCACCGACCGCGAAGGACGCGTCGGAACCGGCGTCGGCGGTCGCGGTGACCGTGGCCTGCAGACTCGCACCGGTGAGCTGCCGCACGGTCACGGCGGTGACCCCGCTGTAGCTGCGGTCGGCGTCCGCGCCGCGGCCGGCGCCGACACCGACCACGTCCAGGTCCACCGCCGAGGTACCGACGGGGCCGGCGGGGACCAGCGCGACGAGGAGCACCGCCACCGCGGCCAGCCCGGCACCGGCACCCAGGACGAGCTTCGCGGCGGCCGGCCGGCGCAGTCGGCGGGTGCGCGGCCACAGCACGATCGCCAGCATCGGCACCACGTAGAGCAGCCAGGCGACGACCTGCACGACGACCGGCTGTGGCTGGACGCCCAGCACCCCACCGAGGAGCGACGCCTGGATCGAGCCCGGCCGCACGAGCCGGCCGAGATCGGCGACCGGCTGCTGGCCGACGGTGAGCCAGGCCGCCTCGTGGGCGGCCTGCAGCGCCGACATCACCAGCCCTCCGGCGACCAGCACCAGCACGACGCCGGTGACGCGGAAGAAGCGGGACAGGTCGAGGCGGGTGCCGCCGCGGTAGACGAGGTATCCGAGCACGACGGCCACGGCCAGGCCCAGCACGACGCCGCCGGCCGCGGCGACCGGCGACACCGCCGCCCCGAACGCCGCCAGCAGGAACACCGAGGTCTCGAAGCCCTCGCGCAGCACGGCCAGGAAGGCCATCGACACCAGCGCCCAGGACGAGCCGCGGGCCAGCGCCCCCGCGGCGGCCGTCTCGAGCTCGCCCTTCAGCCCCCGGGAGTGGCTGTTCATCCACAGGATCATGTAGGTGACCATCACCACGGCGACGACCGCGACGATGCACTCGAGCATCTCCTGCTGGCGCTGCGGCAGGTGCGCGTTGACCGCCGACAATGCGATGCCCCCGGCGAGGCAGATGGCGACGGCGGCGCCGACACCGACCCACATCCGGCGCAGTGCCCGGGAGGCGTCGGCACCCGCGTTGCGACGCAGGAACGCGGCCACGATGCCGACGATGAGGGAGGCCTCGAGGCCTTCGCGCAGCCCGATGACGAACGTGGTGAGCACGGGTTCCCTGCTTCCGCTACGACCGGGGGCATCCGGTCGGGTCGCGCTCCGGCCGGGGCACCCGGGGCCGGTCAGCGGACCTTAGGCAGCCCTAACTGAGCTGAGGCTAACACAACACTGAGCTGAGGCTAACACAACCTTTCACGCCCACCGAGGCCCCGGGAAGGTGGCGCGGACCACCCTGTTGCGGTGTCGCCGGACCCCTGCCGGACCGGGCGATAAGCTCCCGGGAATGACCATCCGGCCCATCGTGATCTGCGGTGAACCCGTCCTGCACCGCCCGACGACCCCGGTGACGGTGTTCGACGACGAGTTGAAGACCTTCGTCGACGACCTGTTCGAGACCAACACCGCCGCGCACGGCGCGGGGCTCGCCGCCAACCAGGTCGGCGACCCCCGGCGGGTGTTCATCTACGACTGCCCCGACGACGAGGGGGTGCGCCACCGCGGGTACGTCGTCAATCCGTCGATCACCACGTCGCCGGTACCGGAGACCATGCCCGACCCGGACGACGACTGGGAGGGCTGCCTGTCGGTGCCCGGCGAGAACTACCCCACGGGCCGGGCGACCTGGGCCAGGGTCACCGGCGTCGACACCGACAACCAGCCCGTCGAGGTCGAGGGCACCGGGTTCTTCGCGCGCTGCCTGCAACACGAGGTCGACCACCTCGACGGCTTCCTCTACACCGACCGCCTCATCGGCCGGCACCTGCGCGCGGCTCGCAAGATGATCAAGGCCAACGGCTGGACCCGACCCGGACTGACCTGGATGCCCGGGGTGGACGAGGACCCGTTCGGCCACTGAGCAGGCGCGACGCCGCCGCCACGGCCGGCACCACCGGACCGGCGATCCGTCGCCGGGACGTCTCGCCGACCGCCGGATCGGTTGCGCCGTCCCGGGTTTGCCCGTGGCCGATCCGGACGGGCGGCCGACCCGTCGGGGGCACGACGATAGGGTTGCGGTCGTGACGGCCACCGAGAGTCCTGCCCGGTCCACCGCGTCGATGGTGGTGGTGGCGAACCGGCTGCCGTTCGACATCGAGAAGCACGCCGACGGGACGACCACCACGCACCAGTCTCCCGGCGGCCTCGTCACCGCCCTCGAACCGATCCTGAGCCGGCGCGCCGGTGCCTGGATCGGCTGGACCGGGACGGCCGACCACGACCTCGAACCCGTCCTCGCCGACCAGCTGACCCTGGAGCCGGTGACGCTCTCGGCCGACGAGGTGCAGCAGTACTACGAGGGCTTCTCCAACGGCACGCTGTGGCCGCTCTACCACGACGCGGTCGCCGGGTCGGAGTTCCACCGGGACTGGTGGGAGCGCTACGTCGAGGTGAACCAGCGCTTCGCCGACCGGGCGGCCGAGGTGGCCGCGCCCGGCGCGACGGTGTGGGTGCACGACTACCAGCTGCAGCTGGTGCCGGCGATGCTGCGCGCGCTGCGCAGCGACGTCCGGATCGGCTTCTTCCTGCACATCCCGTTCCCGCCCGCCGAGCTGTTCAACCGGTTGCCGTGGCGCACCCAGATCATCAGGGGCCTCCTCGGGGCCGACCTCATCGGCTTCCAGCTGCCCGGCGGCGCCCGCAACTTCGCGCGGCTCGCCCGCACGTTGGTGGACGTCACCGGCAAGGGACACCGGCTGTTCTACGAGGGACGCACCGTCCGGGTGGACGCGTTCCCCATCTCCATCGACTCGTCGGCGCTGGCCGACCTGGCCGCCGAGCCGGAGGTGCTGGAGCGGGCCAAGCAGCTGCGCGCCGAGCTGGGCAACCCCCGGCGGATCATCCTCGGCGTCGACCGGCTCGACTACACCAAGGGCATCAACGTCCGGCTGCAGGCGTTCCAGGAGCTGCTCGCCGAGAAGGACCCGTCGGTCGAGGGCACCGTGATGGTGCAGATCGCGACGCCCAGCCGGGAGCGGCTGGAGTCCTACATCCGGATGCGCGAGGAGATCGAGCGCCAGGTCGGGGCGATCAACGGCAACTACGGCCGGATCGGCGCCCCCGCCGTGCACTACCTGCACCAGTCCCTCCCCCGCGAGGACCTGTCGGCGTTCTACGCGGCCGCCGACGTGATGACCGTGACGCCGCTGCGCGACGGGATGAACCTGGTGGCCAAGGAGTACGTCGCGGCCCGGGTGAACGGCGGCGGGGTGCTGCTGCTCAGCGAGTTCACCGGTGCCGCCAAGGAACTCAAGACCGCATTGATGGTCAACCCCTACGACACCGACGGGGTCAAGGAGGCGCTGCGGACGGCGCTGACGATGCCGCCGGCCGAGGCCCGCCGCCGGATGCGCTCGATGCGGCGCCATGTCCTGGTCAACGACGTCGACAAGTGGGCGCGCCGCTACCTCACGGTGCTGGAGGGCCAGCCCGACCAGCTCACCGACGCCGCCGGCCGGTTGCCCGCCGACGTGCTCACGGCCATGCACGACGTCGCGGGCACCACCCGGCTGCTGGTGGCCGTGGACTTCGACGGCACGTTGGCGCCGATCGTCGACGACCCGGCGGCGGCGCGGCCGCTGCCGCGGTCCATGGAGGCACTGCACCAGTTGGCCTCGGTGACCGGCACCGAGGTGTGCGTCATCTCCGGCCGGGCCCGCGCGCTGCTGCCGGAGCTGCTGGACGACGACGTCAGCGACCTGCACCTGGTCGGCAGTCACGGCGCCGAGGGCGTCGACGCCGATGTGGCCGCCGAGGGCACGCTGGAGTTGACCCCGACCGCCCGCAAGCGGCTCGGCGAGCTGCTGCGGTCGCTGCAGCAGATCGCCGCCGAACACCACGGGGTGACGCTGGAGATCAAGCCGACCGGCGTGGCGGTGCACCTGCGCGGCGCCACCGAACGCGCCGCCGCCGCGGTCGCGGCCGAGGTGGAGGACGGCCCGGCCACCTGGCCCGGCGTGCACCTGCTGCGCGGCAAGCAGGTGCTCGAGCTCACCGTCATCTCCACCGACAAGGGCCGGGCCGTGGAGGCGCTGCGCAAGCAGTACCACGCGACCGCGGTGATCTACGTCGGCGACGACATCACCGACGAGAACGCGTTCGGGGCGCTGCGTCCCGGCGATCTCGGGATCAAGGTCGGCGGCGGCACCACGTCGGCCGACGTGCGGGTCGCCGACCCGGGAGCGGTCGCCGACCTGCTCACCGTGCTGACGTCCATCCGGCAACGGGTCAGCCGCCGGCTGGCCGCGAACGCGGCCGACGTCGACGACGAGGACTGACGCCTCCGCGGAGGTCGACCTCCGCCGGCCCCGGGATCGCGGCGGGGCCGTAGCAGCATCTGACCGGCGGGGTCGGACCGGCGACGGTCGCCCGGCGGAGTCTGGCCGGCGACGGTCAGCCGGCGCGGGTTCGTCCGGGGCGGGTCGGGACGGCGCGGGTCGGACCGGCGCGGTGGGGACGGCGACGGTCAGCCGGCGCGGGAGTCGACCCGGGGCAGGTCGGGCCGGCGCGGCTCGGGCCGGCGCGGCTCGGGCCGGCGCGGGTCGGGCCGGCCTGGGTCGGACCGCCGGGGCCGCCTGCGGGGCGTCGGGCCGGCGAGGGGAACCCGGGGGTGGTGTCCGCCCCGGGTGATGCCGGCCGAGGATGACCGGGCCGGCCTTCAGACCGGCGGCGGCCCGTCCGTCCGGTCCGCGCCGGCGTCCCGGGCCCGGTGCCGGTCGGCCTCCCGGCGGGTGTGTCGGCGCGCGAGCCAGAGCGCCGCCAGGCCCAGGACCAGCGCCAGCACGGCGATGACCAGCATCGTCCCCAAGGCCGGCACCCCGGCCGCCACCACCACGGCCCCACCCATCGTCGGTCGCCGCCGCTCAGGTCCGCGGAGCCGCGGTCGTCGAGCCCGGCAGGAACTCCGTCGGCAGCACGACCCGGCGGCCGCCCGGCTGTGGGTTCTTCTCCAGCAGCAGCTGACCGGCGCGGCGCCCCTTCTCCACGAACGGCTGGTGGACCGTGGTGAGGCCGCGGGCCACCGCGTCCTTGACGCCGTCGAAACCGGTGACGGCGACGTCCTGCGGAACCCGCTGGTGTCGCCGCTCGAGCTCCTGCAACACCCCGAACGCCAGCACGTCCGACGTGGTGATGATGGCGGTCAACCCCGAGTCCAGACCGAGCAGCTCGGCGGCCGCCGAGGCACCCGCCTCGACCGAGTTGTCGAACCGTTCGACGACCGGGATCCGGTCCCACGCCACCCCGGCCTCGACGAACGCGCTCCGCAGCCCGGCGAGCCGGTTGCGCTGCGCGTGGTAGCGGGCCCGCAGCTGGCGTTCCAGATCGACGGGACCGTCCCGGTGCGCGCGGCCGAGCCGCATGCAGGCCACCCCGATCCGCCGGTGCCCGAGAGCGAGGAGGTGCTCGGCGACGGCGCGCATCGCCTGCTCGTCGTCGATGCCGACCGAGTCGACGCCGGGGACGACCGGCTGATCGCAGATCACCGTGGGCACGCCGCGGGCCAGCACCGCTTCCAGGTGCGGGTCCTCGTCCGCCATCGCGAAGGCCACGAAGCCGTCGATGGAGGCCGAGGCGACGGCGGCGACGTCCTCGGCGTCGGGATCGGCCGGCACGAGCAGCAGCCCGACCCGGGCCCGGTCACACTCCTCGGTGAGTCCCTCGAGGAACGCGATCGCGACCGGGTCACGCACGGCGTAGGACACCTTGTCCGCCAGCACCAGGCCGATGGCCCCGGCCCGTTTGGTCCGCAGCGACCGCGCGACGGGGTCGGGTCCGGGGTAGCCCAGGGCGCGGGCCGCCTCCAGGATCCGGGTCCGGAGCTGCGCGGACAGCTGTTCGGGCCGGTTGTAGGCGTTGGAGACGGTGGTCCGGGAGATCCCCAGTTCGGCCGCGAGTGACGCCAGGGTCGCGGGCGGCCGCCGCCGGGGTGAACGGTCCATGGCGCCACGCTATCGCCCGGCGGGGCCCGTTCCTGCGGTGAGCCGTTCGGGTGGACCGCCGCGCTTTCGGGTTGGTCCGCGGCCGTCGGGCGCGGAGCTGCGAGAAATCGTTTTCTCGGATCCCTTGGCAACCCGCCCCGGGGCCGCTACCGTGGCCTGGACGGCAGCGGGCTGTGGGCGACGGCACACAGCGCAGGGTGTCCGTGCAGTGCCGCCCCCCGCGTGGGCACCGGGACACCGGACCGCTTTCAACGACGAAGGAGAACCACCCGATGGCCAACGTGACCTACGAGAACGCTTCCCGGATCTACCCGGGCAACCCGCCGGTGAAGGCGGTCAACCGGGTCAACCTCGACATCGCCGACGGCGAGTTCCTCGTCCTCGTCGGCCCGTCGGGCTCCGGCAAGTCCACCGCGCTGCGGATGCTCGCGGGCCTCGAGGAGGTCAACGAGGGCCGCATCCTCATCGGCGGCCGCGACGTCACGAACCTGCCGCCGAAGAACCGCGACATCGCGATGGTGTTCCAGTCCTACGCGCTGTACCCGCACATGTCCGTCGCCGACAACATGGGCTTCGCGCTCAAGCTCCGCGGCGTCGCCAAGGACGAGATCGCCAAGAAGGTCAAGGAGGCCGCCGGCCTGCTCGACCTGGTCCAGTACCTCGACCGCAAGCCCAAGGCCCTCTCCGGTGGTCAGCGTCAGCGCGTCGCGATGGGCCGCGCCATCGTGCGCGAGCCCTCCGTGTTCCTCATGGACGAGCCGCTGTCGAACCTGGACGCGAAGCTGCGCGTCGAGACCCGCGCGAACATCGCCGAGCTGCAGGCCCGCCTGGGCACCACCACCGTCTACGTCACCCATGACCAGGTCGAGGCCATGACCATGGGTCACCGGGTCGCCGTCCTGCAGGCCGGTGGCTTCCTCCAGCAGGTCGACACCCCCCGCAACCTGTACGACCGCCCGGCCAACGTCTTCGTCGCCGGCTTCATGGGCTCTCCCTCGATGAACCTCTGCAAGGCCAGGCTCGTCGAGGGTGGCGTGCAGTTCGGCAGCGAGGTCGTGCCGCTCAAGGCCGAGGTGTGGAACGAGGCCAAGGCCGCGAACCTGACCGAGGTCACCTTCGGCGTCCGTCCCGAGGCCGTCACGCTGTCCTCCGAGGGCATGCCGGTGATCGTCGATCTGGTCGAGGAGCTGGGCGCCGACGCGTTCGTCCACGGCCACACGCCCGACGGCGACCGGATGGTGGTCCGGGCCGACGCCCGCGTGCAACTGACCGGCGGCGCGACCGTCAAGGCGCACGTCACCGACCTGAACAACATCCACGTCTTCCACCCGGAGACGGGCGAGCGTCTGGGTGCGGCCGCCGGACACTGATCCGCGGCGGTCGACCGCGACCACGCCGCCGACCTGACAGGGCCGGGCCCCGGAGCCATCCGGGACCCGGCCCTGTGCCGTTCTCCGGTGTCTCCGGCACCGCACCGGAACGCGGAGTTGCCCCGACCGGCGACCGCCTGATCTAATGGGAACCGTTCCCATTATTGATTGAAGGCTTCCGTGATCCGACTGCGTTCCGCCCTGCCCGCCGCCCTGCTGACCGGCGCGCTGTTCCTCACCGCCTGCGGGTCGTCGTCCGACGAACCCGCCGCGTCGTCCACCTCCGGCGGCGCGGGGACCGCCGCAGCGGCCGGCCTGTCCGTGGTCGCCTCGACGAACGTCTGGGCCTCGGTCGCCCGCGCGGTCGGCGGCGACGCCGTCACCGTCACCTCGGTGCTCGACGACCCCAGCGCCGACCCGCACTCCTTCGAGGCGAGCCCGAAGGTCAAGCTGGCCATGAGCCAGGCCGCCGTGGTCATCGTCAACGGCGGCGGCTACGACGACTGGGCGGTCAGCACCGCCGACTCGCTCGACCCGGTACCGACGATGATCGACGCGACCGAGGCCTCCGGCCTCGACACCTCGGTCGAGGGCTTCAACGAGCACGTCTTCTACGATCTGGACGCGGTGGGCACCGTCGCCGACGCGATTGCCGCCCGGCTCGGTGAGGCCGATCCGGCGCAGGCCGCGACCTTCACCGCCAATGCCGCCACCTTCACCGGCGAGCTGGCCACGCTCGAGGACGAGGTCGCCGCCCTGGGCGCCCAGCACCCGGGCACGGAGGTCGTCGTCACCGAGCCGGTGCCGGGCTACCTGATCCAGACCCTGGGCTTCACCGATGTCACCCCGCCGTCGTTCTCCGAGGCCGTCGAGGCCGAGTCCGAGGTCTCGGTCAAGGACCTCGCCGACACCGAGGCGCTGATCACGTCCAAGACCGCCACCCTGCTGTTCAACAACACCCAGACCGGCGGTCCGGTCACCGACCAGCTGGTGGCCGCGGCCGAGTCGGCCGGGGTGGGCGTCGTCGGGGTCACCGAGACGCTGCCGGCGGGCGTCGACGACTACCTGACCTGGATGCGCGACAACCTGGCGGAGGTCGCGACCGCGCTCGGCGGCTCGGCGTGAGCCGTGCCGGGCTGCGCACCGGTGCGGTGCGTGGGCCCGGCGACCGGGCCGACGGCGGGCTCGTCCGGGCCGGCCTCGCCCACGGCGGCGGTGACCGGAACGGCAGGGTGGTAGAAACAGTGACCGAGATGACTGCGACGACGGACCGGCCGCCGAGCGGCCCGCCGGGTACGTCCGCGGTGTCGCTGCGGGGCGCTCGACTGGCCTACGGCGACCACGTGCTGTGGGACGGCCTGGACCTGGACGTCTCCCCCGGCGAGTTCGTCGCCGTCCTCGGCCCCAACGGCGCGGGGAAGACGTCGCTGTTGCGGGTGCTGCTCGGGCAGACCGCCCTGGCCGGTGGCTCCGTCGAGGTCGGCGGACGCCAGGTCCGTCGCGGCTCGCCGCGGATCGGCTACGTCCCGCAGCAGAAGAGTTTCGATCCGGGGCTGCCGCTGCGTGCCCGCGACCTCGTCGGTTTCGGGATCGACGGGCACCGGTGGGGCGTCGCCTGGCCGACCCGGAGCCGGAAGGCCCGGGTGGACCGGGCGCTGGCAGAGGTCGGTGCGCTGTCCTACGCCGACGCCCCCGTCGGGCTGCTCTCCGGTGGTGAGCAGCAACGGCTGCGCATCGCCCAGGCCCTCATCACCGATCCGGACGTGCTGCTCTGCGACGAACCGCTGCTGTCGCTGGACCTGTCGCACCAGCGGTCGGTCAGCGAGCTGATCGACGAACGCCGGCGGGCCACCCGCACGGCCGTGCTGTTCGTGACCCACGAGATCAACCCGATCATGGACAAGGTCGACCGGGTGCTGTACCTGGCCAACGGCCGCTTCCGCATCGGCACCCCCGCCGAGGTCATGTGCACCGAGGTGCTCAGTGACCTCTACCAGGCGCACGTCGAGGTGGTCACCGTCGCCGGCCGGTTGATGGTGCTCGGCGTCGAACAGGAACCGCACCACCACGACCACGGGGACGCCGCGTGACCGGCGACGCCGTGGGCCTCGGCCGGTTCCTCTCCTTCACCGACTTCTGGGATCTGCTCCCGCTCGTGACCCTGTCCCTGGCGGCGGCGGTGCTGATGGGCATCATGGCCGGCGTCGTCGGGCCGATGGTGCAGGCCCGGGACCTGGCCTTCGCCGTCCACGGCATCGCCGAACTGTCGTTCACCGGCGCGGCCGCGGCGCTGCTGCTGGGGGTCTCGGTGGTCGGCGGGTCGCTGGTCGGCTCGCTCATCGCCGCGATGACCTTCGGCCTGCTCGGGGTGCGCGCCCGTGAGCGGAACTCCGCGATCGGCGTCGTGATGGCGTTCGGGTTGGGTCTCGGCGTGCTGTTCGCCTCGCTGTACAGCGGGCGGACGGCGAACAAGTTCGGAGCCCTCGTCGGGCAGCCGAGCGCGGTCACCGGCGAGGCCCTCGGGGTGCTCGCCGTCGTCGCGGTGCTGGTCATCGGGGCCATGACGCTGCTGTGGCGGCCGCTGTTCTTCGGGTCCGTCGACCCGGACGTGGCGGTCGCCCGCGGCGTACGGATGGGATTGCTCGGACCGGCGTTCATGGTGGTGCTCGGGTTGACCGTGGCGATGGCGGTGCAGATCATCGGGGCGCTGCTGGTGCTGTCGCTGCTCATCACGCCGACCGCGGCGGCGTCCCGGGTCACGGCGTCCCCGCTCCGGGTGACGCTGCTGTCCGTCCTCTTCGCGACCACCTCCGCCGTCGGCGGCGTGCTGCTGGCGCTGTCGCCGGGACTGCCGATCAGCCCGTACGTCACGACCCTGTCGTTCCTCATCTACCTGGTGTGCCGGCTGATCGGCCGTCGCCGGACCCGGCGCGGCTGGGGTGCCCGGGCGCGCGTGGCCGTCCCGGCCTGAGAGACTGCTGTCCCTTCTCCTCGGTACCGGACGGCGGTCGACGATGGACATCCGCGTGGCCCGGCCGGACGACGCCGCGGCGATCCTGGAGATCCACAACGCCGCGGTGACCCGGTCGACGGCCATCTTCACCGACCGGCTGGAGACCCTGGCCGAACGGCAGGCCTACCTGGCCGACCACGCGGCCGCCGGGCACACGGTGCTGGTGGCCGAGGTGGACGACCGGGTCGTCGGGTACGCGAGCTTCGGGACCTGGCGGAAGAAGAACGGCTACCGGCTGACCGTGGACGACTCGGTCTACGTGCGCGACGGCCACCAGGGCGCCGGCATCGGGTCGGCCCTGCTGACCGCTCTCGTCGCGCGGGCGCGGGCGGCCGGCTTCCACGTGATGGTCGCCGACATCGAGGCCGGCAACGCCGGCTCGATCCGACTGCACGAGCGGCTGGGGTTCGAGGTCTGCGGCAGCGTGCGGCAGGTCGGCACCAAATACGGACGCTGGCTGGACATCACCATCATGCAGCTGCTGCTCGACCCCGGCCAGGACGCGCCCGCGGGCTGACGGCCGTGCCCGGCGGCGTCGCTCAGCCGACGGTGTAGTCCAGCCGGAACCGCTCGGTGTCGCCGTCGATCACGAGCGCCCCGCCACCGGTCATTCCGGCCAGCTCTCCGGTACCGCTGCCCGGCACGATGAGGAAGAACTCATTGCTCCGGGTCACCCCGTCCGTGGTCGCCGAGTGCGCCAGGTTGAGGGTGCCGCGACGCCCGTCGACGCTGCCCTCGAACGACTCCAGAGCCACGTAGGTGCCGGTGCCCGTCTCCTCGGAGAAGGCGTAACTGAACTGCGTCTCCGACCGCCCCTCGACCGCTCCGGTGAAGGTCTTCACCATGTGGGCGTGGCCGACCCCGAGGGCCGTGACGATCCCGGGGACGTGGTCGGTCGGGACGAACTGCGAGACGGTGAACGTGCCCTCGGCACTGGCGGTTGTCATGTCGTCGAACCCTAGGTCCGGGCACCGACAGTGCCCGGCGGGACCTGCGGTCGGACGCCCGCCGGTCAGCCGCTCCAGGCCGGCGGCGCGAGACCGGGCACGGGTCCGAAGCCACCGTGACCCTGAGCTGTCCGGTCGCCTCCGGGCCGACCGGACAGCAGCGCCCGGGTGACCTCCTGGGTGGCGTCCAGCATGTCGTCCAGCGCCGCGTCGAGGTCGGCGCCGTGCACCACGGCCGCCCCGGGTTCCCCGTCGGTGCGGGTGAGCGACTCCAGCACGGCCCGGCGCAGCAGCTCCTTCACGAACGACGCCGTCATCCCCCCGGTCCGCTCGACCACCCGGTCGACGTCGGCGTCGGACACACGCATCGGCACCCGTGCCCCGTACACCGCGAACAACCGGCGACGGGCGTCGGCGTCGGGCAGGCCGATCTCCACGGCGACGTCGACCCGGCCGGGCCGGGCGGCGAGGGCCGGCTCGAGCAGGTCCGCGCGGTTGGTGGTCAGCAGGAAGACGAGGTCCGCGTCGGCGGCGGCCCCGTCCATCACGTCGAGCAGCTCGAACAGCACCGGGCTGGGGCCGGGTCCGTATCCGCGGTCCTCGGCGACGAGGTCGACGTCCTCCAGCACCACCGCCGCCGGCTGCAGCGTCCGGGCCAACGGGGCCACCGACCCGATGAGGTGCAGGGACCGACCGGACAGCAGCAGCACCGTGTAGCCCGTCAGCCGACCGACGACATAGCGCACCGTGTGTGTCTTGCCGGTACCCGGCGGCCCGTACAGCAGCAGCCCCCGCTTCAGGTGCTGGCCGGCGGCCCGCATCCGGTCGCGCAGGCCCGCCATGTCGACGGTGTGCCGTTCCACGCGGCGCAGCACCGCTTCGGGGAGCACCACGTCCTCCCGTCGGGTCTCCGGTAGCGACACGAAGGCGATCGACAGCCCGCCCTGGTTGTCGGCCACGAGTTCCAGCACGTGTCCGCGGTACACGTTGAGCGCGGTCGCCAGCTCGACGAGCTCCTGCTGCACAGCCTGCGCCGCGGCCACCGACAGCCCCACCACCTCCAGGGTCAGGGTGGGTTGCTGGTGCGGCTCGGGTCCGCGGACCATCAGCACGTAGGGCCCGCGGCTGTCGGTGACGAGCAGCAGGCCGGTGCGCAGGCACGCGAGCGTGCTGCCGGGTCCGTTCGGCAGGTCGACGAGGTCGGGCGCGGACAGTCGCAGCGGCGGCAGACCCTCCCCGCTGAGCAGCTGGCTGAGGGTGACGCCGCCGTAGTGCGGCGGCAGAGCCAGCCCGTGCACCGCCACCGTGCGGCCCGGTGACGTCGTCCAGGCATCCAGTGCGGTCTGGACGTTGACCTGTTCGTACGGCGGGAGGTCGCGGGCGACGACCGAGGCGTGTCGACGCTCCTCGCCCAGGTGACCGACCAGCAACTCGGTGACCCGGCGGCCGACGCCGGGGTCGGCCGCCTGGTGCACCCACTCGAGGAAGGCGACGTAGCGACGGGCGAACGCGCGTGCGTCGTCCTCGGATGCGGTCATCTGCGGGCCCCCTCGATGCGCGATGGCGCTCACCGTACCGGTGACCGGTGACCGCTCACCTTCCAAGACCGGTCAGCCGGGTTCGGGGGTGCGGTGCCGGTCGACGGCGGCCTCCGCGGCGAGGGGCACCGCGGCGGGCACCGTCCCGGCGACCAGGTCGTAGCGCGCGCCGTAGGCCGCGACGACGGCGTCCGCGACGGCCTCCACCGGCGTGCCGGACACGGTGTCCTCGACGGCGCCGACGGTCTCCGGCCGCCAGCTCAGGCCCAGGTGGCGGTAGGCCGGCTCCAGGACGTCGCGGACGGCAGCCGCGTCGGTCACCACGATCATCGAGCTGAAGAGCCAGCCACCGGGAACCAGCCGCTGGGCGGTGCCGACGAGCTTGCGGCCGCCGCCGTCGTGCACGCTGAACTCACCGGGGCAGTACTCGCCCGGCACCTCGCCCACGCCGGCCGGCACGCCGAGCTGCCGCAGGGCACCGGCGAGGAGCTCCCCGAAGTCGGCGAACCGGGCCCGGATGTCGATGGCTCCGCGCGGCGCGGCCGACACGTGGTCCAGGCCGAGGCACCCCGGGTGGTAGGCCGTCGCCCGGCCGCCGGGGCCACGGCGCACCGCGGCGAAGCCGGCCGCCCGGACGGTGCGGACCGCCTCGCCGATCCCGGGTGTGAGGCAGTCACGGGCGCTGAAGGCCACCGTCGGCCGCGGCCGGTAGAGCCGCAGCGTGGCACCCTCGCCCCGTTCGGCGACCAGCCGCATCCACGCCGGCCCGAGGGCGATGTCACGCAACGGATCACGCGACACCGGATCGCGGACCAGGGTCAGCGGATCGGGTGTGGTCACCGCACGTCTGCGAAGTCGGTCCCCGACCGGTCCGGTCAGTCCTGCCGACGTCGGCGGGCGACCTCGGCGAGGACCACCCCGGCGGCGACGGAGGCGTTGAGGGACTCCACCGCACGGGCCATCGGGATCGAGATGGTGGCGTCGCAGGCGCTGATGGTGAGCCGGGCCAGTCCGCGGCCCTCTGAGCCGACGACGATCACCAGCGGGCCGGTGGCCAGTTCGAAGTCGTCGGTGGTGGTGGTGCCGTCGGCGTCCAGACCGACGATCATCGCGCCGGTGGCGGCGAAGTCCTTGAGGGTGCGCACCAGGTTGGTGCAGCGCGCCACCGGGATCCGGGCCGCGGTGCCCGCCGAGGTCCGCCAGGCCGACGCCGTCATACCGGCCGAGCGCCGCTCGGGCACCACGACCCCCTGGGCGCCGAACGCCGCCGCCGACCGGACGATGGCGCCCAGGTTGCGGGGGTCGGTGACGCCGTCCACGGCCACCAGCAGCAGCGGGGTGCCGGACGCGGCCGCCGCGGCCACGAGATCCTCCGGGTGGGCGTAGTCGTACGGCGGCACCTTCAGCGCGAGCCCCTGGTGGATGCCGTTGCCGGTCAACCGGTCCATCTCGCCGCGGCTGATCTCCAGCAGCGCGATACCGCGGTCGGCGGCCTCGTGCACCGCCTCGGTGACCCGCTCGTCGGCCGACAGCCCCTGCGCGACGTACAGCGCCGTCGCGGGCACCCCGGCCCGGAGCGCCTCCACCACCGGGTTGCGGCCGATGACGGTCTCCGGCAGTTCGCCCTTGCCGGTGCGGGCGGCGCGGCGGGTGCCGCCGCCGCGGGCCTCGGCCTTGGCGGCGCGGACGGCGCGCTTGGCCGCCGGGTGGTACGAGCGTTCCTCGGCCGGCGGCGTCGGGCCGCGGCCCTTCAGGCCACGACGGGCCTGGCCGCCGGAGCCGACGACCATGCCCTTCTTGCTGCCGGACTTGCGGACAGCGCCCTTGCGCTGCGAATTGCCTGCCATGTCAGTTCTTCCGTCGGTGCTGCGACTACGTGTGGGAGTGCGGGTCAGTGGCCGACGAGCGACCAGGTGGCGCCGTCACGGCTGTCCTGGACGACGAACCCGGCCGCCGCGAGCTGGTCGCGGATGCGGTCGGAGGTGGCGAAGTCCCTGACGGCGCGGGCCGCGGCGCGCTGCGCGAGCAGACCGTTGACCAGCGCGTCGGTCGCCGCCAGCAGCCCCTGGTCGGTGCCGCCGGCCGCCCACTGGGCGTCGAACGGGTCGGTGCCGAGGACGGCCAGCATCGACCGGACCGCCACCGCGTGCTGCAGCGCCGCCGCCCGGTCACCGGCCTCCAGCGCGGTGTTGCCCCGCCGGGTGTGCTCGTGCACCACCGCCAGCGCACGCGGCACGTGCAGGTCGTCGTCCATCGCGGTGACGAAGTCGGCCGGCAGCTCATCGAGCCCCACCTCGCCGACCCGGTCGGCGACCCGCCGCAGGAAGGCCTCGATGCGGTCGAACGAGGTGACCGAGTCGTCGAGGGCGTCCTGTGAGTACTCGATGGGCGACCGGTAGTGGGCGCTGATCAGATAGAAGCGCAACGCGATCGCCCGGGTGTGGGCGGTGATCGCCGGAACCGTCTCGGTGTTGCCGAGCGACTTGCTCATCTTCTCGCCGGCCAGGGTGACCCAGTGGTGGTGCATCCAGAAGTTGGCGAAGTCGTCACCGGCCCCGACGGACTGGGCCCGCTCGTTCTCGTGGTGGGGGAACACCAGGTCCAGCCCGCCACCGTGGATGTCGAACCGCGGACCCAGGTACGTGCGGGCCATCGCCGAGCACTCGATGTGCCAGCCCGGCCGGCCCGGGCCCCACGGTGAGTCCCAGAACGGCTCGCCCGGTTTGGCGGCCTTCCACAGTGTGAAGTCGGACGCGTCGCGCTTGCCCGTGGCCGCGGACTCCCCCTGGCTGAGTTCGTCGAGCTTCTGGCCGGAGAGCGCGCCGTAGCTGTCCAGCGTCCGGACGGCGAAGTAGACGTCGCCGTCGGCGGCGTAGGCGTGGCCGTCGGCGACCAGCTCGCCGATCATCGCGATCATCTGCGGGATGTGCCCGGTGGCCCGCGGCTCCACCGACGGCTTGCGGCACCCCAGGGTGTCGTACGCGTCGTTGAAGACCCGCTCGTACGTGGTGGCCCACTCCCACCACGGCCGGCCGGCGGCGGCGGCCTTGGTGAGGATCTTGTCGTCGATGTCGGTGACGTTGCGGACGTAGACGACGTTTAGCCCACGGTGCGTCAGCCACCGCGCCAGTACGTCGAAGACCAGGCTCGAGCGGGTGTGCCCGATGTGCGGGGCGCTCTGCACGGTGGCCCCGCACACGTACATCGAGACGGTGCCGGGGACGAGCGGCTCGAAGGTCCGCACCGACCGGGTCGCGGTGTCGTAGAGGGAAAGGGGCACGTGGGAACCTTACCGGCTCACCCCGTCGCCCCCGGGGGGTCGAGCATCGTCGGGCCGCTCAGCCGGCGCCCTTGACACGGGTGATCTCGGCGCGCACCTCGGCCCGGAACACCGGCACGTGGGAAGAACCGGTGGTGCCGGCGGCCGCGTGCAGTGCCCGCAGCTCGACGAGCACCTCCGGCGGCTCCCGCATCCCCGAGTCCACCGCGGCCCGGAGTCGGAAGAAGTCGCCCCAGAGCCGGTCGAGGGCGTCGTCGGCGGCGGCAGCTGCGGCGGTCACGGCGGTCCTCCCACGGGGACGGGGGCCGATGTGAACGGCCGGTTAATTGTGTCCGGATCGGTGGGCACTGCGTAACGACCGCCCGGGCGGATGCGACGCACTCCACGGCAGGGCCGAACGGACACCGCCCGCACCGCCCGATACGTGACCGTGCGTGACGGAAACCCGCTCCGACTTCACCCTGTGCAATTGATGTGTCCCGCGTTACAGTCAGTGCATCAGGTTGCCGGGTCGACCGCACGCCCCGGAGCCGAGACCGACGGTCCGTCGTCGACCACCGTGGTGCCTGCGGACGCTGCACCGGACTCCGTCACGGGCGCTCCGTCCGTCCCTGATCCTGCCGTTCCCACCACCCGCCCCTTCCACCCTTCACACCCCTCGGGGAGCGAGCCGGAGGCCTCCATGACCACCTCACCGTTCGTCGCACCACACCACCCGGCCGCCGGGAACCTGCAGCCGCATGACGCCGCGATCCCGGCCCGCCGGCCGCACCGTCCGTTCGTGCCGGCCCCGGTGCACACCGGCGTCGTCCGGCCGCCCGAGGTGGAATCGGACCAGCTCGTGGTCGCCGACGCCGTCCTCGAACTGCTCCGGACGGTCAACCAGAACGCCGTACGCCGGGCCTGAACCCGGCCGCACCCCGCCGGGGCGGGCCGATCGCCGCGACAGAGCCACTACCCTGACCCGGGTGTCGTCCCGCATCGTCCTGGCCACCGACGGATCCTGCCTGTCCAATCCCGGGGGGCCCGGCGGCTGGGCCTGGGTGGTGTCACCGACCTGCTGGGCGGCCGGCGGCAACCCGAGCACCACCAACCAGCGGATGGAGCTGCAGGCCGTCGGCGAGGCCGTCCGCGCCTTCCCGGCCGACCGCCCGCTGCACATCCAGAGCGACAGCCTCTACGCGATCAAGTGCCTCACCGAATGGCTGCCGGCCTGGAAACGCAACAACTGGGTCAACTCGGCCAAGAAGCCGGTCAGCAACCGCGATCTCATCGAGTACATCGCGTTCCTGATGACCGACCGCGACATCACCTTCGAGCACGTCCGCGGCCACCGCGGTCACGTCCTCAACGAGCTGGCCGACGTCAAGTGCGGTGCGGCCGCGGCCGCCACCCGTGACGGCTCCGCCGTGGACACCGGCCCGGCCGGCTGCATCGACCGGCTGCTCACCACCGTCTGACGGTCAGCCCGGGACGACCGGACCCGGCGCCCAGTGCAGCCGGGCGAAACCCAGCGCCTCCGCGAGGTCGAGTTCGCGTGCCGCCGGCGTCGCCTTGCGGGTACTGATCTCCACCACCACGGTGCCGTCGAAACCGGTGCGGGCCAACCGCTCCAGCAACTCGCCGCACGGCTGGCCACCGCGCCCCGGCACGAGATGCTCGTCCAGCGCGGAACCGGTGCCGTCGGTCAGGTGCAGGTGGGTCATCCGCTCCCCCATCCGGTCAGCCATCGTCAACGCGTCCACCCCGGCGGTCGCGGTGTGCGACAGATCGAGGGTGTACCAGGCGTGCCCGGTTCCGACGGACGGGTCCCAGTGCGGCCGGTACGTCGACACCTCCTGCCCCCGGACGCGGGCCGGGAACATGTTCTCCACGGCGATGCGGACGTCGGTGCGGGACTGCAGCTCCGCCACGATCGCGGAGAAGTCGGCACCGGCCTGGCGCTGCCAGACGAACGGCGGGTGCGTGACGACGACCGACGCGCCGAGCGTCTCGGCCAGGTCGACGGACCGCGCGAGCTTGGCGACCGGGTCGGTGCTCCACACCCGGCTGGTCATCAGCACACACGGCGAGTGCACCGAGATGACCGGCAGCTGGTAGGTCTGCATCAGCGCGTCCAGCTCGTCGGCGGACCGGCTCGTGGAGTCGGTCCAGACGAACACCTCGACGCCGTCGTAACCGAGCTCGGCGGCCCGCCGGAACGCCGTCGCCGTCGACTCCGGGTAGACCGATGCGGTGGACAGACCGATGGGGACCGTGCCGTTCACCCGTGCCACCCCCTGATCCACGCCCGGCTGCCCAGGCTAGCCGGAACGGGAGCGGGCCTCAGGTCTCGAACTTGTAGCCGAGCCCGCGGATGGTGAGCAGGTGCCGGGGGTTGGTCGGGTCCGGCTCGATCTTCGTCCGCAGCCGTTTCACGTGCACGTCGAGGGTCTTGGTGTCGCCGACGTAGTCCGCACCCCACACCCGGTCGATCAACTGGCCGCGGGTCAGTACCCGTCCCGAGTTGCGCAGCAGGTACTCCAGCAGGTCGAACTCCTTGAGCGGCAGCAGCACCTGCCGGCCGTCGACGGCGACCACGTGGCGTTCGACGTCCATCCGCACCGGGCCGGCCGCGAGGACCATCGACTCGGGCTCCTCGGCGTCGGTGCCTCGTCGCAGGACGGCACGGATGCGGGCGATCAGCTCCCGCGCGGAGTAGGGCTTGGTGACGTAGTCGTCGGCGCCGAGCTCCAGGCCGACCACCTTGTCGATCTCGCTGTCCCGGGCGGTGACCATGATGACCGGCACCGCGGACCGGGTCCGCAGCGAGCGGCACACCTCGGTGCCGCTCATCCCGGGGAGCATCAGGTCGAGCAGCACGATGTCGGCGCCGTTGCGGTCGAACTCGGTGAGGGCGTCCGGGCCGTTGGTCGCGGTGGCGGTGCTGAACCCCTCCTTGCGGAGCAGGAAGGCCAGCGGATCGGCCATCGACTCCTCGTCCTCGACGATCAGAACGCGGGTCATGAGCGGGTCGCCGGGCTCGAGCCGGTAAGGGGATCCACGCTGCTCGGTATAACAGCCGAAGGTGAACCCGAGGTGGACGACGGGCGAACGGGGTCGACGCCCACCGCGTCCAGCCCGGCCAGCGTGTGCGAGGTCGCCGGGCCGCGGTGGGTCGCGGGCAACCGGATGGTGAACGTCGAGCCGGTGCCGACCCGCGACCACAGCGTCACCTCGCCGCCGTGGTTGGCGGCGACGTGCTTGACGATGGCCAGTCCCAGGCCGGTCCCCCCGGTCTGGCGGGAGCGGGCCGGGTCGGCCCGGAAGAACCGCTCGAAGACGCGCTCCTGCTGCGAGGCGGGGATGCCGGCGCCGCGGTCGGTGACCGCGAGCTCGACGGTGTCGTCGCGGACCACCCGGTTGATCGTCACGGGGGTGCCGGCCGGTGAGTAGTGCACCGCGTTGTCGACCAGGTTGGTCAGCGCGGTGATCAGCAGGGTCCGGTCACCACGCACGAAGATGCCCGGGGTGCCGCCGACGCCGACGGTGATCCCGGCCGCGTCGGCGATCGTGGCGGTGCGGCTGATGACCTCGTCGATGACGCCGTCGAGCCCGACGAGGGTCTGCTCCAACGACTCGTCGCCGCCGCCCTGCAGCTTCGACAGCGAGATCAGTTCCGAGACCAGCATTCCCAGCCGGGTGGACTCCTTGGCGATCTTGCTGGTGAAGTGCCGCACCGTGTCCGGGTCGTCCGCACCGTCCAGCACGGCCTCGGCGAGCAGCGAGATGGCACCGATCGGGGTCTTCAGCTCGTGCGAGACGTTGGCCACGAAATCGCGCCGGACCGCCTCGGTGCGGACCGCCGCCGACTCGTCCGCACCGATCACCAGCACGGTGTCCTCGTCGATCCGGCGGACCTCGGCGTGGACCTGGCGGGGCGCGCCGCGACCGGTCTTCTCGGTCAGGTCGACGTCGACCGGCTCCCCGGAGATCAGCGTCCGCTCGGCCGCCTCCACGATCCGCGCGTCGGCGAAACCGGCTCGGACGACACCGAGTTCGGTGGCCCGGGCGTTGGCCAGCAGCACGTGCTGCTGGTGGTCCAGGATCGCGTAACCGCTCTTGGTGCCGGCCAGCACGGCGCGGGCCAGGGGGTCGCCGTCGCCCGTGCGGTCCCGTTCGTCCTCCTGGTTGCGACGCAGGACCAGGACGGCGGCGAGCCATCCGAGGAGGCCGGCGGCGACGGCGACGGCCACGACGGCGGCGGTGTTCATGCAGTCATCGTAGGAAGTTCCGCGGCACCGCCGCTGACATGCGGGTGGACGGGCCGCGCACGTCACGTGACGCCGCACCGAACAGCCGGCGACCGCCCGGCGAACGGCGACGCCCCCGCTCCCGGGGCGGGGAGCGGGGGCGTCGGGAGATCCGGCTCAGCGGCCCTGGTTGGCCACCGCGGCGATGGCGTCCTTGGCGGCCTCGGGATCGAGGTACTCGCCACCCGGGGTGAGGGGCTTGAGGTCGTCGTCGAGCTCGTAGCGCAACGGGATGCCGGTGGGGATGTTGAGCCCGGCGATGTCGGCGTCGCTGACCCCGTCCAGCAGCTTGACCACGGCGCGCAGCGAGTTGCCGTGCGCGGCGACCATCACCACCTTGCCGGCCTTCAGGTCGTCGGCGATCTCGCCGTACAGGTACGGCTGGAGCCGGTCCACCACATCGGCCAGGCACTCGGTCTTCGGGGCGGCGTCACCGAGGTCGGCGTACCGCGGGTCGCCGGCCTGGGAGTACTCGTTGCTGTCGCTGATGGCCGGCGGCGGGGTGTCGTACGAGCGGCGCCACAGCATGAACTGCTCCTCGCCGTAGGTCTGCAGGGTGGACTTCTTGTCCTTGCCCTGCAGGTCGCCGTAGTGCCGTTCGTTGAGCTTCCAGGACCGGCGGACCGGGATCCAGTGCCGGTCCGCGGCGTCCAGCGCCAGCTGGGCGGTCATGATCGCCCGGCGCAGCAGCGAGGTGTGCAGCACGTCGGGGAGCACCCCGGCGTCCTTGAGCAGCACCCCGGCGTGCTGGGCCTCGGCGGTGCCCTTCTCGGACAACGGCACGTCCACCCAACCGGTGAACAGGCCGAGATCGTTCCACGTGCTCTCGCCGTGGCGGACCAGGATCAGTGTCGACGTCATGGGAGGGAAGTCTGCCTCACGGCCCCGCGCCGAACCATTCGGGCACCGGCGTCAGGCGGGGGTGGGATCGTCCGCGCGCGGCGCGCTGACCGGCTGCTCGCGGTGCCGGCGGGCGGTCCGGCGCACCCACCACCCGAGCAGCGCGACGACCGCGACCAGCGGCAGGAACGGCAGCACCGCACCGACCACGACCCCGACGCCGGTGAGGAACGACTTCAGTCCTCTCCAGCCGTCGGCCAGCCCGCCGAGGAAGCCGCTGCGGTCCTCCTCCGCCGGGGCCACCGGCGCGGTCTCGGCGGCGGCCCGCACCGCGGTCAGCGTCATGCTGACGGTGCCCAGCGCCACCTGGTCGGCCAGCACCTGACGGCGACCCTCGAGGGAGTCGAGATCGGCCTCCCGGCGGGACAATTCGCCCTCGATGGCGATGATGTCGGCGACCACCGTGGCCTGCGCGAGCAGGGTGCGCATCCGGTCCACGCTGACCTTCATGCTGGCGATCCGGCTCTCGACGTCGGTGAACTCCTCGGTGACGTCCTGGGCGGCCTCGGTGCTCGACGTGACCTCGCCGAGCTTCTGCGCGCCGGTGCGGAACGCCTCGTAGTTCTCGGCCGGCACCCGCAGCACCAGCGAGGCGCTGTTGCCGGCCTGCTGCAGGTCGGCGACGAAGCCGCCCAGCGCGAGGAGTTGGGCCCGGGCGTTGTTGACCGCCTTGTCCAGCTCCTCCTGCTGCGTCTGCTCGAGCGTCTCGTCGGGGGTGTCGGCGGGGACGGTCAACCGGATCTGCAGGTCCGCGGTCCGGATGATCTGCCGGTTGTCCAGTGCCAGCGGGGCCGCGGCGGGGGCAGCGCCTTGGGCGTCCGCGGCATCCACCGCCGCACCGCCCGCGGATTCCGCAGCCGCCGCGCTCGCCGGCGCCGACGCCATGGCCTCGGTGGGGAACCCCGCCGCGGAGGACGTGGAGCCGGCCGCGTCCGAGGTGCCGCTGCAGGACGCCAGCAGCAGCACCGCCGCCCCGGCCGCGGCCACCACGTGCAGCCACCGTCGCCCCACCCGTGCCGTCGTACGTGTGTCTGTCATCGCCGTCCCCGTTCCGCCTCGACGCTGCTGATGCGCCACAGACGGCACCGCCACGGCCCGGGGTTGCGCCGTGGAGCGCAGCGACGGTTGCGATCCGGTAACGGCCGCCGGTTGCCGCGGGGCCCCGGAGGGTGGTCCGATGGAGGGATGGACCTGCTCACCGCACACCGCGCCGCGACCCGTCAGTTCGACAACCGCCTCCGGGTGATCCGCGACGCCCAGTGGGACAACGCCACCCCGTGCACCGACTGGGACGTCCGGCAGCTGGTGGCGCACGTCGTGGAGGGTCAGCGCCAGGCGGTGGCGCTGCTCACCGGTGAGCCGCCGGTCGCCGTCGGGGCCGACCTGCTGCCGGACTGGGAATCCGCGGCCGCGGCCGCGGCGGACGCCTGGAACGCGCCGGGTGCGCTGGACCGCACGGTGGCACTGCCGGTCGGGCCGATGCCGGCGGCGGCGTACCTGGAGCGGCGGGTCGTCGAGTTGACGGTTCACGCCTGGGATCTCGCCCGCGCGATCGGCGACGACGACGACGTGCCCAACGACCTGGCGGCGGTGGCGCTGGAGATCGTGCAGCGCCGCGAGGACGAGCTGACCGCGTCCGGTCGGTTCGGCACCTCGATGCTGACCGTGATGTGCGCCGACGACCTCACCGAGCTGCTCGCCCGGCTGGGGCGCGCCCGCTGGAAGAGCTTCACCCCGACGACGCTGGTGCGCTGAGGACGGTCACTCCCCCTGGCTGTCGAACATCCGGGGCACCGGGGCGGTCCAGCCGCGCCACAGGGCCAGACCGCGCAACAGCACGATGACCAGCGCCCCGGCCGCCTGCACCCCGATGTCGACCGGGCCGAACGCCGACGCCACCGCGACGATCGCGCAGCCGACCACGGCGGGCACGACGTAGAGCCGGGAATCCTTGCGCAGCACGGCCGGGGTGACGCCGGCGAGCACGTCGCGGATCAGGCCACCGCCGACCCCGGTGATGCAGCCGAGCAGCACCGACGCGAGCGGGTGCACGCCGTACTCGATGGCCTTGACCGTCGCGGTCGCGCAGAACACCCCCAGTCCGACCGCGTCGAACAGCTCCACGGCCCGGTGCATCCGGCGCACCTGCGGGTGCCAGCGGAACGTCAGCAGGGTGGCGACCAGCGGCAGCACCAGCCAGGACGGGTTGTTCAGTGCCGCGGGCGGCACCGCGCCGATCATCACGTCGCGGATGATGCCGCCGCCGATCGCGGTGACCGTGGCGAGCACCGCCATCCCGACGATGTCGAACTGCCGGCGCACCCCGAGCAGGGCTCCGGAGAGCGCGAACGCCAGGATGCCCACGAGGTTCAGCGCCGTCTCGACGCCGTGGGTGCTCAGCACCGGTCACCGCCCCGCCCGTCCACGCCGGTCAGTGCACCACAGCCGCGGGCCCCGGTGCGAGCGCCGGTCAGAGCCCGACCGCGCCCAGCACGAAGTCGTGGTCGAACTCGCCGGCCAGCACCGTGCGCAGCTCGGGATCGGTGGACGCGACGCACACCGGCAGCTCGTCGGGATCGGGCACCGCGAGCTGCACCGGGGCGTCGAGCAGCCCCCACGGCGGGATGGCGTTGGCCAGCGTGCCGGCCAGCCGCAGGTCGGCGTACTCCGGCTCGGTCCAGGCCTCGGAGGCGCGCTCCAGCGCCAATGGGCTGATCGCCACCCACAGGCCGTACTCGACGGTCAGGCCGCCGACGAGCCGCACCGGCAGCGTCGCGCGGATGAAGCCCTCGTGCTCGGTCTTGAGCAGCACGGAGTCCTCGGCGGTCTCGCCGGTCATCGCGATGCCCGGGGTGTACTCCCGGTCGGGCAGCGCGGCGATGCGGTCGGGCAGCACGAACCGCGGGTCCTGTCCGTGCGCGGCCGCCGACCGGCCGCAGAGGGCGCACGGCTCCCCCGGCTCGGCGCGCGTCCACGGCTCGCCCGGGGCTTCGCGTTCGGCGGTCTCCTGCGGCTGCAGGTCCACGATGTCGCCGAGCGAGGGGTCCGCGGTGAGGACCTCTCCGACGGGGGCCGTGACGACCTCGTGCGGACCGTGGTCGCCGGCGCCGCAGGAGAACATCCAGTCGGGCCCGTCCTCGGGGTCGAGCTCGTCGTACAGCCGAGACACCACCAGCACCGGCAGTTCACCTTCGCGGACGTGGGTACACACGAAGCCCTGCAGGGTGGGGTCGAGGGAGTCGGGCACGGCCGTCACGCGGTCACCTGTCGTCGGGCCGCCGACGCCCGGCGGGCACCGGTCAGCATCCAGCAGCGTAGCCAGCCGCGGGGACCCGGCCGGGTCAGTGCGGTGTCGCCCACCCGCCGGCGCCCGACTGCGGTGGGTCCCATTCCCACTGCCGCGAGGCACGGGTGTCGGCGCCCCAGCGGCGGGCGGCGGCGTAGAGGAGCAGGGCCAGGAGGAAGAACACGAGGATCGTCATGAATCGATGGTCGACCTCTCCAATGCCCACGTCCATCTGTTTGTTCTGCACGGTAACGCTAAGCTCAGCTGCATGATCGATCTGCGCCGACTGGAGATCCTGCGTGAACTCGCCCGCTGCGGCACGGTGGCCGCCACCGCGGCCGCGGTGCACCTGACGCCGTCCGCGGTCAGTCAGCAGCTGGCGTCGCTGTCCCGCGAGGTCGGCACCCCGATGATCGAGCCGGACGGGCGCCGGGTGCGGCTGACCGCCGCGGCCGAGCTGCTGCTGCGGCACGCGCACGAGATCTTCACCCACCTCGAGCACGCCGAGTCCGACCTCGCCCGGTTCCGCGACGGCGAGGCGGGAACCGTGCGGGTCGGCGCCTTCGCCACCGCCATCCGCGGGCTCGCCGCGCCGCTGCTGCGCCGGATCGAGACGAGCTCGGGACTGCGGGTGGAGATCATCCAGATCGACCCCGAGGACACCGTCGACGCGCTGCTCGCCCGGCGCGTCGACGTGGCGCTGACCCTGACCGCAGGCGCGTCGGTGGCGGGCGCCGAGGACGCCCGGCTGGAGCACTGGCACGTGGTGGACGACATCCTCGACGTGGTGCTGCCGCTGGACCATCCGCTGGCCGACCGGTCCGAGGTCGAGCTGGCCGACCTGGCCGGCGACGACTGGATCCTCGGGATGAGCGCGTCCGCGTGCCTGGTCATCGCCCAGGACGCCTGCGCGCGGGCCGGCTTCTCGCCCCGCACCCGCCACCAGGCCGAGGACTACACCGGCTTCGTCGCGCTGATCGCCGCCGGCGCCGCGGTCGGGCTGCTGCCCCGGCTCGCGCAGGGTCCGTTCCGGCACGAGCCGGTGGCCATCCTGCCGATCGCCGGGCCGCCGATCGCGCGCCGGATCGAGGTGCAGTACCGGGCCGGCACCGGCAACCAGCCGCACATCGCGCCGGTGCTCGCGGTGCTGCGCGAGGTGGCGGCGTCCGGGGTGGCCCCCCTCGACGATCTGCGGGCACTGCCGGTCCTGGTCTGACCGGCGGGCCGCGGGTCCGGCGTGGCCGTCAGCGTCGGCGGCGCAGCGACAACGGCAGCACGCACCACAGCGCCAGCAGCATCACCGCGGCCACCGACGCCGCGACGATGCCGGGGGTGCGGCCGAACACGACGTCGAAGACCAGCAGCACCACCCCGATCATCGCGACACCGAGGAAGGTGGTGCCGGCGACGGCGAGCCGGTGCGCGGCGCTGACCATGGTGTGCCGGGCGTGCCGGCGGAACAGCAGCCGGTGGATCATCACCGGCGCCACCAGCAGACCGGTGGCCAGCACGGACGCTGCGACGGTGATGATGTAGAGCACCCGGCCGAAGGTGCTCAGTTCGGTGAACCGTTGCTGGAACGGCAGCGTCAGCAGGAAGCCGGTGAGCAGCTGCACACCGGTCTGCACCACGCGCAGCTCCTGCAGCAGGTCGACCCAGTTGCGGTCCAGCCGCTCGGTGGTCGTCTCGTTGCGCGCGTCGCGGTCCCACTCCTCGTCGGGCATCCGGACGCCGCGCGCCGGACCGTCGAGGTCGGCGCTGTGCCGTCCGCTGCCGCCGGTCGGCGCGTCGCTCATGACCCGGTGTCCCCGGACTCGATGAGCCGCCGGAAGGCCTGCAGGTTCTTGACCGACTGTCCGGTCTCGGTCCGCCACGCCCACTCCCGCCGGATCGACGAGGCGAAGCCGCGTTCCAGGATGGGGTTGAAGTCGGCGTCGGATGCGGTGAGCAGCACCCCCAGGGTGGTGTCGATCTCGGCCGCCGTGAGCGTGGTCAACCCGAGCCGGCCGACCAGGTGGATGTCCCCCAGGGCGTCCAGGCAGTAGGCGACCGTGCGCAGCTTGGCGTTGCGCTGCAACAGGTACCGGTAGACGCCTTCGTGGTTCTCGTCGGGCTGGCGGCAGACGAACGACTCCACCAGCAGCTCGTGGTCGCCGATCAGCAGCCAGACCAGCGTCCGGTGGCGGCGCTCACCCGGCAGCGTCAGCAGGAACGCCCCGGGCTCCGGCTCGGTGAACGGCACCTCGGCCTCGGTCAGCGCGGCGGTCACCAGCGCGCGGTGATCGGTCACCGGACCACCGCCCGCAGCTGGTCCTCGGCCCGTTCGTAGCTGCCCAGCAGGCCCTCGGCGGTGGCGTCCCAGGAGAACTTCTCGGCCTGGGCCCGCGCCGCGCCGGCCAGGTGGTCGCGGCGGCCGGGGTCGCGCACCACCCCGGCCAGCGCCGTCGCCCAGTCGTCGGCGTCGTGGCCGTCCACGAGGACCCCGGTCACGCCGTCCTGCACGGCCACCCGCAGGCCACCGACCGCCGCGGCCACCACCGGCGTGCCGCAGGCCTGGGCCTCCAGCGCGACCAACCCGAAGGATTCGTTGTAGCTGGGCACCGCGACCGCATCCGCGGCCCGGAACACCTCGGCCAACTGCTCCCGCGGCTGCGGCGGGAGGAAGGTCACCAGGTCGGCGATGCCCAGGCCGGCCGCCATCCCGGCGAGCCCGTGCGGTCCGACGCGGCCCACTCCCGACAGGCCGCCGACGACGACGATCCGCCACCGCTCGTCCGGATACCGCTGCCGGAGCACCGCGGCCGCCCGCAGCAGCACGTCGGGTCCCTTGAGCGGCTGGATGCGGCCGGCGAACACCACCACCCGCTCGTCGGTGCCGAGCCCCAGCCGGACACGCGCGGCCCGCCGGTCGCCGGGGGCGAAGACGTCGGTGTCGACCCCGGGCGGCACCACGTCGACCCGGGCCGGATCGGCGCCGTAGAGCTGCACCAACTCGTCGCGCTCCACCTCGGTGTTGGCGACCAGCCGGTCGGCCTCGGCCACCACCTGGTCCTCGCCGATCAGCCGACCGGGCGGCTCGGGGCTGTCACCGTCGGCCAGCTGGGCGTTCTTGACCCGGGCCAGCGTGTGCGCGGTGTGCACCAGCGGCACCGCCCAGCGGTCCTTGGCCAGGAAGCCCACCTGCCCCGACAGCCAGTAGTGCGAGTGGATGACGTCGTACCAACCGGGGTCGCGGCGGGCCTCGGCGCGCATCACCCCGGCGGCGAACGAGCACAGCTGACCGGGCAGGTCGTTCTTCTCCAGCCCTTCGAAGGGGCCGGCGACGATGTGCCGCACGGTGACGCCGGGCACCAGCTCGGCGACGGGGGCGTCGGCCGACGAGGTGGCGCGGGTGAAGATCTCCACCTCGACCCCGCGGGCGGCGAGCCGGCGGGCGGTGGCCTCGATGTAGACGTTCATGCCGCCGGCGTCACCGGTGCCGGGTTGGGCCAGGGGTGAGGTGTGCAGAGAGATCGCAGCCAGCCGGCGGATGGTCATCCCTGCACTATGCCCCGGCGCGGCGGAACTCTCGACGCGCTACAGCGCGGACAGGCCCTTCCAGCGGTCGTAGCTGTAGATCCAGTCGTAGATGAAGTCCTGCTCGCTCATGTCCACGCCGGTGCCGGAGACGATCACCGGGTCGCCGATGATCGCCATGTCGTAGAAGTCCTTGGCGTTGGCGGTGCTCATGTTCACGCAGCCGTGGCTGACGTTGGCGATGCCCTGGTACGGGATCGTGCTGTCGTTCTCGTGGATGAACTCGCCGTTGTTGTTGATCCGGACGGCCCAGGTGACCTTGACGCCGCAGTAGTTGAACCGGGCGTTGCACATGTCGTAGTCGGGGTACTTGCGCTGCACCAGGTGGATGCCGCTGCGGGTGGCGCGGTCGTCGTCGCCCTTGCCGTAGGAGACCGGGTAGTCGCGGATCTGCACGCCGTCCTGCTCGACCTTGAGCCGGAAGGAGTTCACGTCGGCGGTGACGACCAGCGACCGGCCGATGGTGAAGTTGCGGGTGACGTCGGTTCCGCCCCACGAGCCGTTGCCGAAGTCCACGCCGTACATGTCGGCCTGCACGGTGACCTTGGTGTTGGCCGGCCAGAACTCCTTGGGCCGCCAGTGCACCTGGGACTGCAGGCCCTTGCCCTGGATGTCCTCGTCCTGCAGCCACCCCCACGACCCGACGATGTCGCCCTTGTCGGTGGTGACCGTGAGCGCCTTCTCTGCGGCGGCCTGATTGGACACCTGACCGTCGAAGACGACGATGATCGGCTGTCCCACGCCGTAGGTACCCGCCTCCTCGACCACCCAGTTCAGGCCCATCGTCGACGACGGGTTCACCGTGGTCAGCGTCCCGTCGATCGGGACCTGGGTGCCGGCGGTGTCGGTGGCGGTGCCGGCGAAGGTGTACACGGTGTTGAACTTCAGCCGGTCCGACAGCGTCCACGTCGCGCCGCCGGAGTCGAGGGCGCCGTTGACCACCGCACCGTCCGAGCCGGTCACGGTGAGCTCGTCGATCGTGGCGTTGAAGGTGGTGATCGTGACCCCGGCGGTCGGGGCCATGTCGGCGGTGCCGAACTTCGGCGAGGCGATGATCCGGGCGTTGGTGACGGGGGTGGTTCCCGCCGCGGGTGCACCGGGGGTCGTCCCCCCGGCCGGCGGGACGGTGACCCCGCCGGAGGACGTCGGCTGGCCCGGGGTCACGGTCTGGGTGATGACGACCGGACCGGTGGACGAACACGCCGCCGTCGCCAGCACGGCCGACATCGCGCCGGCCTGGCCGAGGAACTTCCGGCGGTTGACGGTGCTCTCCCGCAGCCAACGTGACACAGACACTCTGACGACTCCTCTTCCGGTCCCGGCGGCATCCCCCTGGCGGGCCGCACCGGTCGTGGTTCCGTCCTCCACGGTAACGGCAGTCGCGCCGGCAGGGCGGTCGGCGACGGCACGACCGGGGCTACGAAACGACGGCGGAACGGGAACGGAACGGCTACAGCGCGACCCCGACCAGGATCGGCTCGGCGTGCAGCCGCACCGCGAACGCCGCCTGCACCCCGTCCCGGACGTGCCGGGCCAGGGCGAGCAGGTCCTCGGTGCTGCCACCCCGGTTGGTCAGCGCCAACGTGTGCTTGGACGAGATCGCGGCGCCGCCGCGGGGCAGCGCGAACCCCTTGCCGAAGCCCGCCCGCTCGATCAGCCAGGCCGCCGAGAGCTTGGTGGCGGGTCCCGCCGGATAGCGCGGGTAGCGCACGTCGGCGCCGAGCCGGCCGGTGATCGCGGTGTGCGCGGCGGCGAGGGCGTCGTCGTCCAGCAGCGGGTTGGTGAAGAACGACCCGACGCTGCGGGTGTCGGGGTCGGCCGGGTCGAGCACCATCCCCTTGCCTCGACGCAGTGACAGCACCGCCTGCCGGACCTCGGCCGGCGGCGCGGTGTGCCCGGGCGCGACACCGAGGGTGGCGGCGAGCTCGGCGTAGCGGATGGCGTGGTGGCTGCGGGTGAGGCGCATCCGGACCCGCAGCACCACCAGATCGGTCGACCCACGGAGCACGCTGCTGCGGTAGCCCAGGCCCAGGTCGGCGGCGGGCAGCGTCCGGACCGTCCGGGTGGTGCGGTCGTAAACGTCCACGTCGACGAGGATGTCGCTCAGCTCGACGCCGTACGCACCGACGTTCTGGATGGGGGTCGCCCCGGTGGAACCGGGGATGCCGGAGAGCATCTCCAGGCCCGACCAGCCGTCGGCGGTGAACTGCTCGACGACCCGCTCCCAGTTCTCGCCCGCCGCGGCGGTCACCACGAGATCGTCGCCGTCGCGATCGGCGGACACGCCGGTGGTGGCGATCCGCAGCACGGGGTGGTCGACCCCGGCGTCGGCGACCACGAGATTCGAGCCGCCCGCCACCAGCAACACCGGGGCGCCGCGGTCGGCCAGGCCGTCCAGGGCGGAGATGACGGTCGCGTCGGTGTCGCCGACGATCAGTTCGGTGGCGGGGCCGCCGAGACCGAGGGTGGTCAGGTCGGACAACTCCACCGGCGCGGTCACGGCTCCAACCTAGTGGGCGCGCGCGCCGGGGCGGCCGTGACGGCTCACGCAGGACGGCGGGCCGTGCCGCACCGCCCTTTCTCCGGCCCGGGCCCCCGGCAGCGAGGCCCGTGCGCCTGGTGCACCGGCCTACGCCGGCCCGGGGCCGCGGGATGGGCGACGCCCGTGCGCCTGGTGCGCCGGCCTACGCCGGCCCGGGGCCGCGGGAGGGGCGGCGCCCGCGCGTCGGGTCCACCGGCCCACGCCGGCCCGGGGCCGCGGGAGGGGCGGCGCCCGCGCGTGCGATGCACCGCCCTTCGCGGGCCCGAGACCGCAGGCGAAGCGACGCCCGCGCGTCGGTTGCACCGCCCTTCGCCGGCCCGAGGCCGCAGGCGAAGCGACGCCCGCGCGTCGGGTGCACCGGCCTACGCCGGCCCGAGGCCGCCAACAGCGGCGCCCGCCCGCACGTCGGGTGCACCGCCCTACGCCGGCCTGCGCCGGCCCGGGGCCGCTGGCGAGGCGACGCCCGCGCGTCGGTTGCACCGGCCGCGCGGCGGCGGCGAGGATGTCGGGGCTGTCCGCGCTCCCGACCGGAGCACCCGTCCCCACGCCCCGGAGGTTGCCCCGTGCCGACCACGTTCACCGCCACCCAGCGCTACCCCGCCCCGGCCACCGCCGTCTACGCGCTGTTCAGCGACCGCGGCTTCCTCGAGGCACGACTGGCGGCGACCGGCGGCCTGGACCCGCAGGTGATGTCGCTGGACCTCAGCGACGACGGCGGCGTGGTCGTCGTGACCCGGCAGGGCATCCCGGCGTCGAAGCTGCCCTCGGTGGTGGCGTCGTTCATCAACGGCGACCTGTCGACGCAGCGCACCGAGAGCTGGCGTCCCGCGGCCGACGGTTACACCGCCGACCTGAAGGTCACCATCCACGGCGCCCCGGCCTCGATGAAGGGCACCATGACGCTGTCCGACGACCCGACCGGCGGTTCGGTGCTGACGGTGCTGGCCGACGCCACGGTGCCGATCCCGATGTTCGGCGGGAAGGTCGAGAAGGTCGTCGTCGAACAGGTCGGTGAGCTGCTCGACCGCGAGGAGGCGTTCACCCGGGAGCAGCTCGCCGGGTGAGCCCGGCTCCGCCGCCGCCGCGGATCCGCCGGTACGCGGCCGGCCGGGCCCGCACCCTCGGTGCGCCCACCCGCGGCACCACCAACCCGAACCGGTTGCGCCGCAACGACAACTGGATCGTCGCGCACGAACGCGTCGCCGCCGTCCTGGGCGACCCGGACGCGCTGGCGGTCGACCTCGGGTACGGGGCGACGCCGGTGACGACGGTCGAGCTGGCCGACCGGCTGCAGGCGCGGTTCCCGCGCACCCGGATGCTCGGCCTGGAGATCGACCCCGACCGGGTCGCGGCCGGGGTCGCCGTCGCCGACCCGCCGCGGCTGGACTTCGCCCGTGGGGGGTTCGAGCTCGCCGGCCGGCGGCCGCAGCTGGTGCGGGCGATGAACGTGCTGCGCCAGTACGACGAGGCCGCCGCGACCACCGCCTGGACGGAGCTGTGCGGACGGCTCGCGCCCGGTGGGCTGCTGGTCGAGGGAACCTGCGACGAGGTCGGGCGGCTCGGCAGCTGGGTGCTGCTGGACGGCGCCGGGCCGGTCAGCCTCACCCTGTCGTGCTCGGTGCAGCACCTGGACCACCCCCGGTCGATCGCCGAGCGGCTGCCGAAGGCCCTCATCCACCACAACGTCCCGGGCCGGCCGGTGCACGCCCTGCTGGCGGCGCTCGGCGCGGCGTGGGACACCGCCGCGCCGCTCGCCGTGTTCGGCCCGCGGCAGCGCTGGACGGCGGCGGCCGCGGCGCTGGCACCGTCCTGGCCGGTGCTGTCCACCCCGCGCCGGCACCGTTTCGGCGAGCTGACCGTCGCCTGGTCGGCGGTCGCGTCCGGATGAGCGGGGGTCCGTGGTCGACGACCGACGGGGCCCGCGACCGGAGCCCGCGGACGCGTCCGGTGTGGGGCCCGGTCCGGCGGGCGGTGCAGGCCGTGCTCTGGGTGGCCGTCAGCGGCTACGCCGGCTGGTGGGCGGTGCCCGGCACGCTGCTCGCCGTCCTGCTGCTGGACAGCGTCGGCCACGGTGACGAGCCGGGACCGGTGCTGTCGGCGGTGGGCGCAGCCGCCGCGGTCGGCGCGGTCGTGCTGGCGGGGACCGTGGTCAACGCCGGTCTGCGGCGACTGGTGCCGGACCTGTCGCGGCGTCGGTTCGTGTGGGGGTCGGTGCTGTCGTTCGCCGTCCCGCACCTGTACTTCCTCGCGGTGGTGGCCGGACTCCCGCTGCCGTGGCGGACGCCCTTCGGCTGAGGCCGTGGGACGATGTCGGATCGTGTCTGCTCCCGCGCTGCCCGACCGCCGCTACGTGCTCACTCTCGCCTGCCCGGACGGCACCGGCATCATCGCCGGTATCACGAGCTTCCTGGCCGAGATCGGCGGCTGGATCGTCGACGCCGCCTACCACTCCGACGAGGAGAGCGGACGGTTCTTCACCCGCCAGGAGATCCGCGCCGACTCGCTGGACTTCGGTGTCGACGAGCTCCGCGACCGGTTCGCAGCCGTCGCCGACCGGCTCGCCGCCGACCACGTGCAGGTGGTGGACACCGCGGTTCGCAAGCGGATGGTGCTGCTGGTCAGCCGCGAGGGTCACTGCCTGTACGACATCCTCGGCCGCTGGCACTCCGGCGAGCTCGACGTCGACATCCCGCTCGTCATCGGCAACCACGCCGATCTCGAGCCGGTGGCGACGATGTTCGGCATCCCGTTCGTGCACGTCCCGGTGCCGTCCGACGCCGACGGCAAGCAGGCCGCGTTCGCCGAGATCCGCCGGCTGGCCGAGGCGGCCACCCCCGACGCCATCGTGCTGGCCCGGTTCATGCAGGTCGTCCCGGCCGACCTCTGCGCAGCGTGGGACGGGCTGCTGATCAACATCCACCACGGGTTCCTGCCGTCGTTCCGCGGGGCGCGCCCGTACCACCAGGCCTACGCCCGCGGCGTGAAACTCATCGGGGCGACCTGCCACTACGTGACCGCCGAGCTCGACGCCGGCCCGATCATCGAGCAGGACGTCATCCACGTCGACCACACCGACTCCCCCGCGGTGATGATCCGCCGTGGGCGCGACATCGAACGTTCGGTGCTGTTCAACGGGCTGGTGGCGCACCTGCAGGACCGGGTGTTCCGCGACGGGCTGCGGACGGTCGTCTTCCGTTGAGCGTCCGGCGTCGACGCCGGCCGCCCGGCGGTGTGGGCGGCGGTGACCGCCCGCGTCCGCACGCGGCGGCAGTGTGGGCGGCCGTGACCTCCCGCGTCCGGAGCCGACGGCGGTGTGGGCGGCTATGACCTCCCGCGTCCGCACCCGACGGCGGTGTGGGCGGCCGTGACCTTCCGCGTCCGGACCCGGCGGCGGTGTGGGCGGCCGTGAGACGGTCGCAGCCGGGGCCGCAGCTCCCGGCCACGGCGTTCCCGGTGGCGAATCCTCCCCGCAGCGGGCCCTTCCGGCGGCGGGGCCCCTCCCCGCGGCAGGGCCCCTTCCCGGTGCCGTCCCTCCGGTGGCCCCGCTGCCCGCGAGACGGTCGGACCCGGGGCCGCAGTTTCCGGCCACGGGATTCCCGGTGGCGAACCCTCCCCCGCAGCCTTCCCGCGGCGGGGCACCTTCCTCCAGCGGAGGCCCTTCCCGCAGTGGAGGTGTCTTCTCCCCTGCGGGCCCCTGCCCGCAGTGGGCCCTTCCCGCGGCAGGGCCCCCTTCCCGGCGCTGTCGAGCCGGGTCGGGTGGTGCGGTCGACGGGCGGTGTGCGCCGGGGATCGACGGCGGCCCGACCGGCTGCGATGATCGGCCGCAGCCGCCCGTCACGGGCCCGCGGGTCCACCGGCCGGCTGGGCGGTCACGCCACACCGCGGCGTTCCGGCCGCCGCCGGCCACGGGAGTGGACATGGCTGCAGACGACGAGGGTCGCCCCGAGAACGCTGTCGGGGTCGCCCCCTCCGGACACAACCGGCTGATCGGCCAGCCCCACGACGCCGCGGCGGAGGGGCCGATCGCCGAGGCGGAGGCCGCCGCCGCGCGGATGCTGTCGGGTGAGCACCCGCTGGGCCTGCCCGGGCGGCCGGTGGACCGGCGCTCGCCGTTCATGGTGGCCGTGGTGGGCACGGTGGGTGTCGTCCTCACCTATGGGGTGTTGCAGCTGATCGGGGCCGCGGCGCAGGTGCTGGTGCTGCTGGCCTTCGCGCTGTTCCTGGCGGTCGGACTGGAGCCCGCCGTCTCCTGGCTGGTCAACCACCGCTGGCGTCGGGGGGCGGCCGTGACGGCGGTGCTGCTGACGGTGTTCGGAGTGGTCGCCGGGTTCCTCGCGCTGGCGGTGCCGCCGCTGATCGCCCAGATCGGCAACCTGGTCTCCAACATCCCCGACCTGATCCGGCGGATCCAGGACAACAGTGACGTCATCGGCCGGCTGAGCCAACAGGTCGACCTGCAGCAGAACGTGCAGCGGCTGCTGTCGGAGGCCGGGCCCGCGCTGGCCGGTGGCGTCCTCGGCGTGGGGATCAAGATCCTCAGCGGCATCGGCAGTCTCGTCGTGGTGCTGGCGTTCACCGCCTACCTGCTCAGCGACATGCCACGGCTTCGCCGCACCTTCTACCGGATGTTCCCGGCCGGCCGCCGGCCACGGGCGATCCTCATCGGTGACCAGATCTTCGTCAAGGTCGGCGCGTACGTCCTCGGCAACCTGGCCATCTCCGCCGTGGCGGGTCTGGTGACGTTCGTCTGGCTGCTGATCTTCGACGTTCCCTACCCGTTGCTGCTGGCCGCGTTCGTGGCCCTGACCGATCTGATCCCGGTGGTGGGGGCGACGCTCGGCGGGATCGGCGTCGCCCTGGTGTCCCTGACCGTGTCGTGGCCGGTGGGCCTGGCCACGCTGGGTTTCTACGTCGTCTACCAGTCCATCGAGGGGTACGTGCTGATCCCGCCGATCATCGGCCGGGCGGTCCGGGTGCCGGCCGTGCTGACCGCCGCGGCGGTGCTAATCGGCGGGGCGATGCTGGGCCTGTTCGGCGCGCTGGTGGCGGTGCCGGTGGCGGCCGGGGTGGTGCTCGTGGTGCAACAGGTGGTCTATCCGGCTCTGGACCGACGGTGACGCGTTCGGGCGACGCGGGCGCCGGGCCACCCTCCCCGCCACGGAATGGGCGATGATTGATGGGAATGGGTCCGACCACCACCGGCGTTGGTCAGAGAGAGCCGTTCCGTTCACCCCCTCGACCCGAAGGATCTGCACACCGTGTCCATCGAGCCCGGCGACCTGTACGAACTCCATCTGGAGGACGACCGGGTCGCGCTCATCGCCGAACCGGTGCTGGTGCACGCCCTGGAGGGCTTCGTCGACGCCGGTTCCGCGGTCCGGCTGGCTGTGGAGAACATCCTGGCCACCCGCGAGCACTTCACGCTGGCGACGTTCGACGCCGACCTGCTGATCGACTACCGGGCCCGCCGCCCCGTGCTGACCTTCGAGCAGGACCGCTTCACCGCGGTCGACCCGCCCGAGATCAAGCTGTTCCAGGTGATGGACGCCGACGGCACGCCGTTCCTGCTGCTCGTCGGCCTGGAGCCGGACGTGTACTGGGAGCGGTTCATCGAGGCCGTGGGGCAGATCGCCGACCGGTTCGGCGTCCGGATGACCATCGGGCTGAACGCGATCCCGCTCGGGGTGCCGCACACCCGGCCGACCGGGATGACCGCGCACGCCACCCGCGACGGCCTGGTCAGCGAACGGCCGTTCTGGGCCGGCTCGATGCAGGTCCCCGGCTACATCGGTGGGCTGCTGGAGCTGCGGTTCGGCGAGAAGGGCCGCGACGCGGTCGGTTTCAGCGCGCACGTGCCGCACTACCTGGCGCGTTCGGAGTTCCCGGACGCGTCGCTGGAGCTGATGGACGCGCTGACCAAGACGACCGGCCTGACGCTGCCGACCACCGAGCTGACCGAGACCGCGGCGTCGGTGCGCAACGACATCGACGCGCAGGTCGCCGGGTCCGAGGAGGTCGCCGGGGTGGTGCACGCGCTGGAGGAGCAGTACGACAGCTTCATCGCCGCCCGCGGCCGTGGGCTGCTCGCCGAGGACGCCCCGCTGCCCACCGCCGACGAGCTGGGGGCGGAGTTCGAGGCGTTCCTGCGCCGCAACTCCTGACGGCGGCGCGCACGGCGCTGTGGCGTCTGCCGGGTGCGCTGTGACGCGGCCTGGGGGCCCTGTCGCGCTGTGACCCGGGTGCCGTGTCCTGCCGTGGCCCGGTTTTCGCGCCGTAGTCAGGTCAATCAGTCACGACAGGTGAATCAGTCGCGACGAGAGATCTGCCCACTGAACTCGGCCGTGCCCACCCTGCAGGGTGGGCAGACCCGCATTCTTGCGGCAGATCGGCTTCCTACGCCTGACGTCGCCCCGGCCGGGTCCGCACGGTTTCATCCCCGCTCAGCTGCCTGCCCCGTCGCGGCTCTCGCCCACGTGCTCAACGAATCCGACGAGGCCCACCCTGCAGCGTGGGCAGACCCGCATTCGTGCGGCAGATCCGCACAGGTCGGTAACTTCAGCCCGATGCCGCCCCCGCCGGGTCCGCGCCCGCACGATGCTTCGCCCACTCACCTGCCTGCCCCGTCTCGGCTCTCGCCCACGTGCCCAACGAATCCGGCGAGGCCCACCCTGCAGGATGGGCAGACCCACATTCGTGCGGCAGATCCGCAAAGGCCGGCACCTTAGCCCGATGCCGCCCCCGCCGGCTCCGAGCCCGCACGATGCATCGCCCACTCATGCTTGCCCCGTCTCGGCTCTCGCCCATGTGCCCAACGAATCCGGCGAGGCCCACCCTGCAGGGTGGGCAGACCCACCTTCATGGTCGTCTCGGCGTGCCCCGCCTGACGCTGCCCCCGCCGGGTCCGCGTCCGCACGATGCCCGCCTCACGGGCCTGCGCCTCTTCGCTCTCGCCCATACCCCCAACGAATGCGGCGGTGCCCACCCTGCAGGGTCGGCAGACCCACATTCGTGCGGCAGATCCGCACAGGTCGGCGCCTCAGCCTGACGCCGCCCCCGCCGGGTCCGCGTCCGCACGATGCCCGCCTCACGGGCCTGCGCCCCTTGGCTATCGCCCATACGCCCAACGCATGCGGCGGTGCCACCCTGCAGGATCGGCTGACCCACATTCGTGCGGCAGATCCGCACAGATGTGGACCTCCGTCCCGACGCCGCGCCGCCGGATCCGCACGATGTCGGCTCCGCTCACCTGCCAGCCGCCGGCCCGCTGCTCGTCTCGACTCTCGCCCGTGTGTGCCCAACGAACCCGGCGAGGCCCACCCTGCAGGGTGGGCAGACCCGCATTCGTGCAACAGATCCGCACAGGTCGGCACCTTCAGCCCGACGCCGCCCGTCGTCCGGAGCGTTCGACAGCCGCGCGGATGCGGGAGTAGAGCCGGTCGGGTTCGGTGAGGTCCGCCCAGCCCCAACGGATCATGTCGAATCCGAGGTCGCGCAGTCCGTCCTCACGACGCTTCTCGCGTACGACGGCGTCGCCTGCCGTTTCACCGGGCCGCAGCAGTCGGCCGTACTTCACCGCTCCGTCGAACTCGCCGAGCAGCCGGCTCCACCGGAAGTCCGGCCGACCGGCCACGCTGCCGTCCGGCCGGTACACCGCCGCCTGCAGGTCCGGCGCGGGCACTCCGGCGAGGTGCATCCCCACCCTGCTCCGGGATTCCCCGACACTCTCGCTGCGCCCGTCCGCGAACGTGACGGCCACGCGGGCGGCGGGACGCCCGGTGCGTCCACGCCCCCGCTCGACCTGGACCAACAGGTCCGCGGGCGAGGTCGACCCGGCGTGCAGCGCGGCGTCGGCCACCACGACCGCCGCCTCGAACCGGATCGAACACGCCAGGTCGAAGACCGTGCGCGCCGGTGTGGTGACTGCGATTCCCTCGATCAGACACTGCTCGTCGGGGGCGACAGGCGCGGTGTGGACGTGCACCAGACGCGAACGACGACCGGCATTACGACGTCGGGTGGTCAGGTGCACCACGTCCAGCGGCGTGCCCCACACCGGCAGTCCATGGAGCACCGCCGCGGACTGGTGGCTGACCACGGCGTCGACGCTGTGTGCCGCGACGGCCGCCCGGACCGCGACCGCGTGCCGTTGCTCGGCGGACAGGGCACCGTGCGCGGCGGAGGCCAGGTAGACGTTGCGCCGGACCCGTGTCAGCACCCGGCCGGCCACGAGCCTGCGGAGGTCGTCGTCGGTCATGCCGCGACGCGCGGCATCGGCCCGGGACAGCGTGCTGGACAGGGGAAGGCCGGTGGCGTCCATGCCGCCAGCGTCGCAGGAGCCCGGTTGCCCATGAGCCCTCCGTCCACACGGGAGGCACAACCCAGCTCAAGTCCCGCCGATCTGCCCACCGAATCCGGTGGTGCCCACCCTGCAGGCTCGGCAGACCCACATCCGTGCGGCAGATCCACGCCGCTGACACGTCACGCCATGGCCCGGCAACGCCCAAGCCCCGGACGGCACTCCGTCCACACCGAGGGCACAACCGAGCTCAAATCCCGCCGGTCTGCCCACCAGATCCGGCGGTGCCCACCCTGCAGGCTCGGCACACCCACATCCGTGCGGCAGATCCACGCCGCTGACACGTCACGACGGGCTGACCCGGCAACGCCCAGGCGCCGGACGCCACTCCGTCCCAGCTCAGGTCCGCCGATCTGCCCACCGAATCCGGCGGTGCCCACCCTGCAGGCTCGGCAGACCCACATCCGTGCGGCAGATCCACGCGCCGCCACCTCCGGACCGGACGCGTCGCGCGCCCTCGTCCCGTCCCGTTCTGGGGCGCCGCGCGTCAGGCTCCGACGTAGTAGCCGGCGACGTCCACGATGAGCTGGACCCGTCCGACGTTGTGACTCAGCACCGTGATCGACCGGTCCGCCCCCAGCGGCACGATGGCCAGGTTCGCCACCGACCGGCCCACCGCGACGTTGACGTTGGACGTCGACGGCTCGCGGGTCCCGGTCGCCCACGCGACCACCGACCCGGGAGCGGTGGCCTCGGTCGTGGTGAGGTTGACGACCACGGCGGTGGCGTTCGCCGGCAGCCCGGTCGGCTGCACCCGGAACGACCCGTCGGAGGCCACCGGACCGGGCGCGCCCAGGTTGATGCGGGTGTCGACCAGCCGCGCCGTCGGCACCGACACGAACCGGCCGTCGTAGAGCGGCACCCCGGCCTCGCGCGGCGCGTTGTTGGCGTAGAACTCGCCCGCGATGTCGACGACGAGGTCGATGGGGCCGGTGCTCCGGTTGTACAGCGTCACCGTCCGGCCGTTCTGGATGGGCAGGTAGGCGAGGTTGGCCACGGTGTCGCCGGTCGTGTAGTTGACCACCGACGTGCGGTCCTGCGCGTCGGCGGTGACGTGCCCCGGAGCCCTCGCGTCCACCACCGTGACGTTGGCCAGCGCGGTGCCGAGGTTGGCGTCGGCGATGCCGGCGACCGCCACCGTCACCGACCCGTTGGCCGGCACGCTGCCGCTCCGCCGGGTGTCGAGCACCCGGCCGAACGACGCCGTCGTGCGGGGCGCCATCATGCCCGGGCTGACCTCCGACGTCCCGAAGCTGTAGTAGCCCAGCACGTCCACCACCACCTGCGTGGCACCGACGCTGCGGTTGACGACGGCGAGCCGCATGTCGCGCAGATCCGTCCACGCGGTCGCCAGGTTGGCCACCGTGCGGCCGGCGACGAAGTTCACCGCGGACGACTTCGACGGGCCCGCGTTCGGACCGGCCCACGGGGCCAGTTCGATGTTGCCCGGGGCGCTCGGGTCCACCACGGTGACGTTGACGACGTAGGCGTTGGCCAGGAACAGGTCCGGTGCGACCACCCTCGGGTCGATCACCGCCGCCTCGTTGGACGCCAACGGTCCGGTGTGACCGAGGTTGATCCGGGTGTCGACGATGCGGGTCGGGGCGGTGAGGTGGAACTCGCCGATGTCCTGGGAGGCCGCGAACGCCTGCACCGGCGACCACCCGCCCACCAGTGAGGTCGTGAGGATGGCCAGAACGGTGGCGATGGCGCCGAGTCGTCGCACGGTGGGGTTCCTCCTTCGGGCGCCCTCCGGACCGACGACCCACCCGGGTCGGCGACCCGGCGGTGGGCGCGCACACGACGGGCGCTGGGCCGCCCGTTCCTGACGGCGATCCTCCCATCGATCGGGGTCCGCGGTCCGGGGAACGGACGACCCGCCCGCAGCCGATCACCACCGCACCGATCGGCGACCACACCATCCCCGGTCCCGGGAACGGACGACCCGCCCCCGACCGATCCGCCACCGCACCGGTCCGCACCCACACCGGACGACCCCCGGTCAGGAGAACGGACGACCCGCCCCCGGCCGATCCGCTACCGCACCGATCGGCGACCACACCACCCCCCCGGCCCCGGGAACGGACGACCCGCCCCCGACCGATCCGCGACCACACCGGACGACCCCCGGCCAGGAGAACGGACGTCCCACCCCCCGGCCGTTCCGCTACCGCACCGATCGGCGACCACACCACCTCCAGGGTCCCGGGAACGGGCGTCTCACCCCCGACCGATCCGCTGCCGCACCCTCCGGCGACCACCCCGGACCCCCGGCTCCGGCACCGCGCGCGCCCGGCGGCGCCGACCCGCCACGACCGGGTCGTAGGGTGACGGTCGTGGCCCGAGACAAGTTCCCCCGCATGCAGGCGCAGGACGAGGCCGCGCGCATCATGCTGCCCGAGCGCGTCCGCGGGCCGGTCCGCGCGATCCTGGTCCGCATCCTCATCGCGGCGGCGTGCCTGTTCGTCACCGCGACCGTGGTGTACTCCGAGCGGGCCGGGTACCGCGACCTCGACGACCAGCTCGACTCGTGGCTGGACGCGCTCTACTACGCCACCGTCACGCTCTCCACCACCGGCTACGGCGACATCACGCCCGTGTCGGAGTCCGCCCGTCTGACCAACATCCTGCTCGTCACCCCGCTCCGGTTCCTCTTCCTCATCGTGCTCATCGGCACGACGATCGAGGTCCTCACCGAACGCAGCCGACAGCAGTTCCGCTACGCGCTCTGGAGGAGACGGGTGAAGAAGCACACCGTCGTCATCGGCTACGGCATGAAGGGCCGCTCGGCAGTGGCGGCCCTCAAGGACCAGGGGCACGACCCCGCCAAGATCGTCGTCGTCGACACCAACGGCACCAACATCAAGGCGGCCACCTCCGACGGCTGCGCCGGCATCCTCGGCGACGCCCGCCGGGAGGAGGTGTTGCGCCGGGCCGAGGTCCAGCACGCGCACAAGGTCATCGTCGCCACCGACCGTGACGACGTCTCCGTGCTGGTGACGTTGACCGCGCGCCGGCTGGCCCCGGACGCGACCATCGCCGCCGCGGCCCGGGAGGAGCAGAACATCCCGGTCCTGCGGCAGTCCGGCGCCGACGTGGTCATCCCGACCGCGGAGTCCGCGGGCCGGTTGCTCGGGCTGTCGATCCAGGCGCCGGGCGCTGGCGAGCTCATCGAGGACCTGCTGGAACCGGTCGCCGGTCTGCAGATCAAGGAGCGCGAGATCACCCCCGCCGAGGTCGGGCTGTCGCCGGCCCGGCTCACCGCGCAGGGCGAGATCGTGCTCACCGTGATCCGCAACGGCATGTCGCACCGTTTCGACTCCGGCGGGGTCCGCGTCTTCCAGCCCGGCGACCAGATCGTGGTGATCACGTCCAGCGAGACGCCCCACACGTCGATGAACCGGGTCCGCGCGGCACCGGACGCCCGGCATCCCCGGGTGGGCCCCGACAAGCGCCGCGGGGCCGACTCGGAGTGGGTCGACTGAGCGGCGGCCCGCGGTCAGCGCAGGACGGAGACCCCGGCCCGGGCGGCCCGGAGCTGGTGGATGCCCTCCAGGGCCATCAGCAGGCCGACGGCGGCCACGAACAGATTCGCCACCAGGTCCACGACGTCGGTGGGATCGAGCAACGAGTACACCGCCGTGATGACGAGGACGGCGGCGACGGCGAGGCGCGTCGCGGGCGAGATGCGGAAGGACGGGGAGACGGTCATGATGGTGACTATAAGTAGCCACGCGACTACCGAGGAGCGTTTCCGGGAAATGAGGAGCACGTCATGAGCACCACCGGCGCGCCGCGCACACTCATCCTGTTGCGCCACGGAAAGGCCGACTATCCCGGCGGCACCAGGGACGTGGACCGGCCGTTGGCCGACCGCGGTGAGATCGACGCGGCCGCCGCGGGGCGCTGGTTGCGGGAACACCAACCGCCCGTCGACGCGGTGCTGTGCTCGTCGTCCCTGCGGACCCGGCAGACGCTCGCGGCCACCGGCATCACGGCGGACGTCCGGTACGCGGACGAGATCTACGAGGCGTCTCCCGGCGAGGTACTGGCCGAGATCCAGCGCACCGGCGACGGCGTCCGGACCCTGCTGGTCGTCGGTCACTCCCCCGGGATGCCCGGTCTCGCGCACCGGCTCACCGGACGGACCACCGACCCGGCGGCGGCCGAGCAGGTGGCCGCCCACTTCCCGACGTCCGGGATGGCGGTCCTCACCGTCGACGCCTGGAGCACCCTGGGGCCGGGCGACGCGACGCTGGTCGCGTTCCACGTCGCCCGCGGAGCCGGCCGGGACTGAGCCCGGCCGGCCGGATGGTCAGTGCGGGTAGTTCTTCGCGACCCGTCGTCCGTGCTGGGCCATGTGGTAGGCCAGCACCTCGAGCAGCTTGCGGGCGCCGGCACTGTCCCGGGTGACCACGTAGTCAAGCACCAGACCGTCCAGGGTGGCCAGCATCAGCCGGGCCAGCTGCCGGACCGGCAGCTCCCAGGTGATGCTGTGGATCCGCTCGACCTCGTTGAGCCAGTTCTCGGCGAAGGCGAGGAAGTCGTCGTACAGCGAGCGGCTCTCCTCGCCCGGGTTCTGCGTCCGCAGGCCGGCGAGGGTGACGTACTTGGTGGCGCGGTGGTCGTCGACGCGCTTCTCGACCACGTCCCAGAAGGCGTACAGCGCCAGCTTCATCGACTCGGTCAGCGAGCGTCGGCGCAGCATCGTCGCGTCGATCTTCTCGGTGTGGGTCGACACCAGCGACCCGGCGACGTCGAGGAAGACCGCGTCCACCGAGGCGTAGTACTCCGCGAACTCACCGTCCCGGAGACCGGCGGCGGCGCTGATGTTGGGGATCGTGGCGTGCGACATCCCGCCCTCATTGAGGAGGTCCACCGCGGCGCGTCGGATGCTGTCGCTGGTGTCGGAGATGGCACGGGAACCCGGTTGGGTGTTGGTGTCCGGGAGGGGGCTGAGAGCCTGTTCCACCGTGTACTGCCCTTCGCGTCGCACGCGTTCAGTGCGACAGATTCCGCCGTGAGGTCCGCCGTTGTTTGATGGACCGGAAAAGCTGGAATCACCCGTTCGGAGGTGATTTTCGTACATTACATCGTTTACCTGCGTAGTGACGACTCCCCACCCCGGGTGAGCGTGACCACACCGCACAATGGAACGGATGGTGAGCCACGTACCCCTCCGCCGCCGACTCGACGCACGACCGGGCGGCTTCCGCTTCGGTGTGAGCACCGCCGCCACGTGTGTGGAGTCCCGTGAACCCGCCGCTGACGGTGTCTCGATCTGGGACGTCTTCGCCGCCGCTCCGGGTCGGGTGACCGACGGCTCGGGTCCCCGGGAGGGTCCCGACCATTTCACCCACTGGAGCTCCGACGTAGGCCTGCTGGCCGACCTCGGTGTCGACTCCTACCGTCTGTCGTTGTCCTGGTCCGCGCTCGGGGAGGACGCCCCCGGCCGCCCCGCCATGTCGTTCTACCAGCGGCTCGTCGACGCGCTGGTCGCCGCCGGCATCCGGCCGGTGGTGACGTTGACGCACTACGACATGCCGTTGACCGCGATGGAGGCGGGTGGGTGGCTCGTCTCCGACACGGCGGAGATCTTCGCCGATCACGCCACCGATGCGGTGGCGGCGCTCGGCGACCGGGTCGATGCGTGGGTGACGATGAACGCGCCGTTCATCCACACGGCACTGGGCTACGGGGTCGGTATCGAGGCTCCGGGGCTCACGCTGCTCGGTGGTGCCCTGATCGGCGCGCAGCACCAACTGGTGGGTCACGGGCGTGCCGTGCAGGCGCTGCGGGCCGGGGGCGCCCGCCTGGTCGGCATCGCCAACGCCCACACCGACGTGCGCCCCGCCGGACCGGAGGAGACCGACATCACGGCAGCGGCCCTCTACGACGCGCTGCACAACCACGTGTTCACCGACCCGCTGCTCGGACTCGGCTGGCCCGAGCGGTTGGCGGGCCTCGGCGGAGCCGAGGAGTTCGACCCGACCGACGCCGACCGCGCCGCCATCGCCGCCCCGCTGGACTTCTACGGCGTGAACTACTACCACCCGCAGTGGATCGCGGCCGAGCCGGAGAACCGCACAATCCCCTTCGCCATCACCGAGCCGCCACCGGACGTGCCCGTCGACGCGTTCGGCTGGCCCGCCGACCCGGCCGCCCTGACCGGCACGCTGCTGACGCTGACCCGCGATCACCCGGAACTGCCGCCGTTGTGGGTCACCGAGAACGGCACCCAGGACACCGGGGGCGACGACGACGGGCACCGGGCCCGCTACCTGGTGTCGCACCTGTCCGCGGTGGCCGACGCGGTGGACGCAGGCGCCGACGTGGGTGGCTACTTCCACTGGTCGCTGCTGGACGGTTGGGAGTTCGCCGAGGGGCTCGGGCGACGGTTCGGGCTGGTCTCGGTGGACCCGGTGACACGGGCGCGGACGCCCAAGCGCAGCTTCGGTGTGTACCGGGACCTGCTCGCCGGCCACCGCACCGCCTGACCCGGGCGGCCGTACTCCGGACACACCTCCGGCCGGGCGCGACGTGCACGCCCGGCCGGAGGAACGACCCCGTTCGGGGGGTCGGCCGCGGTCAGCCCTGGTGGCGGCCCGGCAGCTCCCGACGACGACCGGCGATGACGAGCCCGGCTCCGAGGGCGATGAGGAGGGTGGCGAGCAGCGTCGCCGTGGTGGTGTCCTCGTCCGAGATGCCGGTGCTGGCCAGCTGGCCCTTGCCCGGCTTCGTCGTCGGTTTCGCGGTGCTCTTCGTCGTGGTCGCGGCCACCGGTGCCGTCGTGCTAGTGCTGGTCGCGGTGGTGCTCGTCGCGGTGGTCGGCGTCGTCGTGGTGGAGGGCGGGGTCGTCTGCTCACCCAGCACCAGGATCGGCACGGTGACGACGGTGTTCGACGGGGCGGCGGTCATCTCCAGGTAGTAGGCGCCGGCGGCGGGGACGGTGAACGGCACGGTCGCCGCTCCGCCCTGCACGGGCACCGATCCGAGATCGGTCGCGACCGGCTCACCGCCGCCTTCCGGCAGCGCGAGCAGCCGCGTCGCCAGCGAGGTGTTGGCCGGCGCACCGAGGCTGGTCAGATCCAGCGAGCCCACGGTCAGCGTGGTGGTACCACCCGGCCCGGGCAGGTCGGCCAGCCCGGTGACGGCGACCGCGTGCTTGTCGAACTCCGGGGCCAGCCCGGGGTTGGCCTGCAGGTAGGCGATCCACGCGTCCCGGTCGATGAGACCGGAGTCGCGGGTGTCGGTGCCGTCGGCGAACGCGGTGAAGTTGTCGCCGCCCTGCAGCAGGAAGGAGAACGAGCCCACGCGGTACACGGCGTCGGCGGTGACCGGCTCGCCGTTCACCACCACCGTCCGGATGTGCCGGCCCTGGTCGTCGAGGTCGCCGACCGTGACGCCGTCACCGTCGGGATCCGGGTCGAAGGTGTAGCTCATGTTGTCCGACAGGCCCAGCTGCAGGTACGGCCGGGACGGCACCTCGACGGCACCGGTCTCGGCGTTGACGACCGTCTGCCACTGCTGCTCGAGCACGGCGAGGAGCTGGGTGCCGGTGAGGTCGGTGGTGAACAGGTTGTTCACGAACGGCAGCACCGCGTTGGCCTCGGCGTAGGTGATGACCCCGTCGTCGCCGCGGAGCAGCTCCGCCCGCAGCCCTCCCGGGTTGACCAGCGAGATCTCGGCGGCGCCGCGCTCCTCCGACGACATCGAGTCGAGCAGGGCGTCGGCCACCAGGTTGCCCAGCGACGACTCCGCGCCACGGTTGTCCCGGGTGGCGGCCTCACCGCCGTAGCCGTCGGGACCGTACGTGCCGCCGCTGAAGGCGGTGGTGATGTCGGCGGTGACCGAACCGACCGGCTGGCTGCCGACCTCCTCGGCATAGGCCAGGGCGGCGTCGACGATGCCGGTGATCTCGCCGATCGAGGCGGGCGTGCCGAGCTCGGGGTCGAAGGTGACGTCCTCCTGGGCGGCCACGTTGCCGACGGTGTAGGAGAGCACGGCGTTGGTGTCCGCGTCGACGGTCAGCTGGATCTGGCCGACGTTGTCGCCGTAGTTGCCGGTCTGGATGATCGGGCGGGTCGCGCCGTCGCCGCCCGGAACCGAACCGTCCCACGCGTAGGTCTGGTGGGTGTGCCCGTTGAGGATGGCCGCCACCTTGGCCGAGGTGCCGTTGACGATGGACGAGAAGACCGCGCTGGCCGCGACCTGGCTCTCCAGGGTGGCGCCTGCGTTCTCCCCCGCCGGGGCGCCCTCGTGGACCGAGGCGACGAGCACGTCGGCCTCGCCGTTGGCGGGGTCGCCGTCGGTGAGCTGATCGGCCACCCGGTTGATCGCGGCCACCGGATCACCGAAGTCCAGGGTCGCGATGCCGGCCGGGGACACCAGCGTCGGCGTCTCCTGGGTGACGACGCCGATGACGGCGACCTCGAGCCCGTTGACGGTGGTCACGCTGTACTCCGGCAGTGCCGGGGTGGTGGTGCCCTTCTCGTACACGTTGGCGCCCAAGTACTCCCAGGACGCGTTGGTCCCGTCGGCGATGACCCGGTCGGTCAGGTCGGCGAAGCCCTGGTCGAACTCGTGGTTGCCCACCGAGGAGGTGGCCATCCCGAGGGCGTTCATCACGTCGATCGTGGGCTGGTCCTGCGCGACCGCGGACGCGAAGTCCGACGCCCCGATCAGGTCCCCGGCGCCGACGAGCAGGGTGTTGTCCACGCCGTCGTTGGCGATGAGCGCGTCCTGCCGGAGCTTCTCGACCGTCTCGGCGAAGTCCACGGTGGCGTCGTTGATGCGCCCGTGGAAATCGTTGATGCTGAGCAGGTTGATCACGGTGGGGGTCAGCGCGTGCGCCGGGAGGGTCACGCCGACCGTGAGCGAGCCGGCCGCCAGCGCGCTGACCGCCGCTCCGCCTGCCAGTCGTCGCCACCGGTGAGAGTCAGTCAACGCCACAGTTACCCCTAGGTCGGAACCGGATCGCGGTACGGAACGTCGGACCGGGACACGCTCGTCAGGAGTAGTCACCGCCCGTAGAGGTCTGAACCTAGATGACCCGCTGTACCAGGTAAAGACCGCATGGGGGACGCCCGGACACCGCCGGGTGAACGTCAGTGTCCGGCGTGCGCGTGCAGCAACCGGAAGAGCTCCTCGTGCAGGCCCGGGGCGGCGGCGAGCTTGCCGCTCGGCACCCCCAGCGGGGTGCATTCGGAGAAGACCCCGCCCGCCTCGGTCACGATGAGTCCGCCGGCGGCGACGTCCCAGGGGTTGGTGCCCTCCTCGTAGTAGGCGTCCATCGATCCGGCGGCCACGTAACACAGGTCCAGGGCCGCACTGCCGATCCGGCGGATGTCGCGCACCTCGGGCAGCATCGCCGCGATCAGCGCGCCCTGCCGCCGGCGCCGTTCCGGGTCGTAGCCGAAGCCGGTGCCCAGCAGCGCGCGGGCGGCGGGCACCGCCGCGTTCACCTGCAGGGCGACCCCGTTGCGGTGCGCCCCACGGCCGCGGGCGGCCGTGTAGATGACGTCACGCACCGGCTCGTAGACGACACCGACGAGGCCCGCACCCGCGTCGTCGACCGCGGCGACGCTGACCGAGAAGGTGTCCAGCTCGTACAGGTAGTTCACGGTGCCGTCCAGCGGGTCCACGACCCAGGTGATGCCGGTACCCGAGGGCCGGCTCGCACCCTCCTCGCCGAGCAGGCCGTCGTCGGGCCGGGACTCGTCGATCAGCCGCACCAGGAGCGTCTCGGCGGCGCGGTCGGCGTCGGAGACGGGATCGGTGGCACTGGACTTGGAGTCCAGGCCCTCCACGTGCCCGTAGCGGGCCATGAGTTCGGCGCCGGCGGCCCGGGCGGCCCGGACGGCGAGCTCGAGCAGGGCGGGGATGAGGTCCTCGGAGGTGTCGGTCACCCGCTGATCTTCGGTCATCGGCGGGTGGCGATCACACCGCGACCCGTCACACCGGGATCGGCGTCGCCATCGACGCGACCACCTGCGCGGTCGGCAGCGAGCCCAGCAGCGCACCGTCGAGCACCATCTTGGAGCGTCGGAGGCCACTCCCGACGACCACCGGTCCCGCCGCGGCGACCGCCCCGTCCACCAGCACCGGCCAGTCCGCGGGCAGCCCCAGCGGAGTGATGCCGCCGTACTCCATACCGGTCAGCTCGACGGCCACGTCCATCGGCGCCAAGGAGATCTTGCGGACGTCGAGCAGCCGCCGGATCACACCGTTGACGTCGGCCCGGGTGGTGGCGAGCACCACCGCCGCCGCGTACCGCACGGTTCCCTCACGCTTGCCAATGAGTACGACACAGTTGGCCGAGGCGGCGGCGGGCACCCCGTGGGCGGCGCAGAAGGCGGCGGTGTCGGCGAGGTCCGGATCGATCTCGGCCACCCCGACGTCGGCTCCCAACAGCCGGAGGGCGGCCGGTACCGACGGCGCCAGCAGGTCGGGACGGTCGAGGGCGGGGACGGTGTGCAGGGATCCGAGGGTCGGGGTCATGTGCACAGGCTCTCACCGCCGGGAGGCCGGATCGCCCGGTGGCGGGGCCGCGTCGGGGACAATGGGACGATGACCGCCGCTTCCTCCCTGCTCGACGACGCCCCGGCGGCGGCCGCGGCCCGGACCGCCCCCGCCCCGGCGCCGGCCACCACCCCGGTGGCCGCGGCGCTGGCGATCGGCCCGTTCCAGGTGTGGCCCCCGGTCGTCCTCGCACCGATGGCCGGCATCACCAACTCGTCGTTCCGCCGGCTCTGCCGGGAGAACGGCGCCGCGGTCGACCCGACCGCCACCACCCATGCCGGTCTGTACGTCTGCGAGATGATCACGACCAGGGCGATGGTCGAGCGCGACCGCAAGACCATGGAGATGATCCGCTTCGCCCCCGACGAGCAGCCGCGGTCGCTGCAGCTCTACGGCGTCGACCCCGAGATCGTCGGCCGCGCCGTGCGGATGGTGGTGGACGAGGACCTCGCCGACCACATCGATCTCAACTTCGGCTGCCCCGTCCCCAAGGTCACCCGCCGGGGCGGCGGATCGGCCCTGCCGTTCAAACGCCGGCTGTTCGAGGCGATCGTCACCACGGCGGTCCGCACCGCCGCACCGGCCGGCATCCCGGTCACGGTAAAGATGCGCGTCGGCATCGATCCCGACCACATCACCTACCTCGACGCCGGCCGCATCGCCCAGGACGCGGGGGTCGCCGCGGTCGCGCTGCACGGCCGTACCGCGGTGCAGCACTACTCCGGGACGGCCGACTGGTCGACGATCGCCCGCCTCAAGGAGGTCGTCACCGAGGTGCCCGTGCTCGGCAACGGCGACATCTTCGCCGCGGACGACGCGCTGGAGATGATGGCCCGGACCGGCTGCGACGGCGTGGTGGTCGGACGCGGCTGCCAGGGCCGGCCGTGGCTGTTCGCCGAGCTCGCCGCCGCGTTCGCCGGCCGCCCGTCGCCGACCCCGCCCGACCTGGGCTCGGTGGCGCGGATCGTCCGCCGGCACGCCGAGCTGCTCGTCGAGGAGCTCGGACCCGACCGCGGACCGCGCGACCTGCGCAAGCACATGGCCTGGTACTTCAAGGGATTCTCGGTCGGCTCGCAGCTGCGGGCCGCGCTGGCCACCGTCAGCACCCTCGACGAACTCGACGAGCTGCTGGCCGTGCTCGACCACCACCAGCCGTTCCCGGCCGCGGCCGAGGGCCCGCGCGGCCGGCAGGGCACCCCGCAGAAGAAGGTGCACCTCCCCGACGGATGGCTCGACGACCCGGACGAGCTCGTCGTGCCGGCGGACGGTGAGCTCGACAGCAGCGGTGGCTGAGCCGACCCGACGCCGGCGGTGGTCCACCGTCGCGACCGTCGTCGTGCTGACCGGCGCCGCCTGCACCGCCGGCCCGGAGCCGACCGCCCCGACCGCGGCTTCCGCTGCGGCCCCGGACCGCACCGATGCCGTGCGCCGGGCCGTGCAGGCCACGGTCGACGCCGTCAACGCCGCCGCCGCCGGAGACGTGGCCGCTCAGCAGGCGGTACTCGCCCGCGTCGTCGACCCCGCCCGGGCCGCCGAGCAGACCGCCTGCGCCCCGGCCACCATCACCATCCGGATCGACCCGGCGCTGGACGCTCTCACACCGCTACCGGGTCCCGAGGACGCCGGCGGGAACGGGTCGGCCACCGCCGGGCCGGACCGGTCGGCGGCGACCACCGCGCACCTGCGGCTCCCCGCGCTGCTCGAGGTCTACACCGGCCCGATCCGCACGGGCACCGATCTGACCGGACTGGAGTTCACCCTCGTCGACGGGGTCGCCCACACCGCGCCGCTCTGCCTGCGCTGACCCACACCGCGGCGCCCCGTCCGCGCTGACCCACACCGCGCCGCCCCGTCCGCGCTGACCCACACCGCGCCGCCCCGTCCGCGCTGACCCACACCGCGCCGTCCGCGCCGACCCGGGCCACGCGGACGCGGCCGGCACCGGCCCTCGCCGGACCCGGATGCGCGCCGGCAGCGGCGTCCGTGCAGGTTGTGCGCGCCCCTTGTGTTTCTTCCGACAAGCCGCCGCGCCACGATGCGGTGAATAATGGCGGAGATCACGTCAGCCGTCGGCGAGGCGCACACAGTCCCGACACGACCGGTCACCCTGGGCCCCACCCCCGCACCGAGACGTCCTCACCGCGGTCCGGCGCGGCCTTCCGCCCGCGCGCTGGCGTCAGCGCCGGTGAACAGCGAGGAGCAGCGCGTGACGGGTCGGCATGCCGGCAACCACGGTGCCGACGGCGACCGCCGGGCGGCCCACCTCGCGGGTGCCGCCACCACCGCCCCGCGCCACCGTCACCCCTGGTTCAACTACACCTGGCACATCGTCATCGCCGTGTTCTCGGTGTTCGTGCTCGCCGTCACCGGCATCTACTGGAACATCGTCCGGGTCGGCAACGCCGGCCTGGACAGCGGCTCGGTCGACGCCGGCATCGGCGGCGGCAACTCCCTGGTCACGCGGCAGCCGACCGCCGGCGGCGGGACCGGCACGACCTCCACCGCGGCGACGGTCTACGCACCCGAGAACTTCCTGCTGGTCGGCTCCGACACCCGTGCCGGCGACAACAACATCGACGGCGGGGAGGCCGAGCTCGAGGGCGTGGCCAACACCGACTCGATGATGCTGCTGCACATCAGCGGCGACCGGCAGCACATCTACGCGGTGTCGCTCCCCCGCGACATGTGGGCGCCGAACGTGCCCTGCGAGCGGTACGACCAGAACACCGACACCTACAGCGGCGTCGCCGACGGCGCCGACCTGTCCCGGCAGCACATGAACTCGTTCTACGGCGTCGGCGGGCCCAAGTGCCTGGTCGACGCGGTGGAGAACCTGACGCAGCTGCCCGTCGACCACTACATCCAGATCGACTTCGCCGGCTTCCAGTCGATGGTCGACGCCCTCGGCGGGGTGGCGATCAACGCCTGCGGGCCGATCGTCGACGAGACCCTCCAGACGATCCTGCCCACGGGCGGGCAGCAGGTCATCAACGGCGCCCAGGCGCTGAACCTGGCCCGGGCCCGCAAGGTCGTCGGCGACCCGAGCTCGGACCTCTCCCGCATCCACCGCCAGCAGCTCATCCTGTCGGCGATCCTGCGGGAGGTGAAGTCGGCCGGCACGCTGCTCGACCCGGGCAAGCTCACCGCCTTCGTCAACGCGTTCACCCAGAACACCACCACCGGCAACGTCACCTTCCAGTCGCTGATGGACCTGGCCGAGTCGATCGGCAACCTGGACCCGGCGCTGGTCAACTTCTTCACCATGCCGACGACCCCCGACCCGAACGACACCGGACGCGGCTCGATGTTCATCGACGAGGCGGCCGCCGCCCCGCTGCTGGACGCCCTGCGCAACGACACCCCGGTGCCCGGTACCGAGACCACGCCGGTCGAGACCCCCGCGCCGACCACCGCCGCCGAGATCACCACCCTGACGCTGGCGCCCGACGCGGTGGATCTGCAGATCGTCAACGCCGCCGGTGTCGCCGGCATCGCCACGCGCGCCTCCGAGGCGCTCGACGCCCTGGGCTTCGCCACCACCGAGGACGACCTCGACTCCGACGAGACCACCCAGACCGGCGTCACCGTCCGCTACTCGGCCGGCAACGAGGCGGCCGCCCTGACCGTCGCCGCCGCCGTCCCCGGCGCGGTCCTGGAGACCGCGGAGGGTCTCGGCAGCCGGGTGGCACTGCGCCTGGGCTCGGACTGGGACGAGTCGGTCGCCGCGGTGGCGGTCGGCGACCCGATCGCGGCGGATCTGCTCGCCCAGGTCCCCGCGGGATCGGCGGGCAACGTCGTCGCCCCGACGACCAGCGAGCCGACCGGCACCACGACCACCACCACCGTCGTCAACGCAGCCGACGCCTCGTGCCTGTGAGGACCCCGGCGCGGCGCTACGACCAGCGGTGACAGGGTAGGAGACAGCACAGGACGGGCTTCATCTGCGCCACGCCTGGCCTTCACACTCCGTTCACCTCACGAGCGGTTGATTACCCGGACCGCGTCCTAAGGTGGGAGCATGCGCCAGGCTTATCAGATCCGTCTCGCCGACCTGGGCGAGCACGGTGCCCGAATGTGTCAGGTCACCAGCGACGCCATGCGCGACGCCACCCGGGCCCTGCTCGACGCCGACCTCTCGCTCGCCGAGCAGGTCATCGCGCGCGACGTCGTCATCGACGAGATGCGCGCCTCGGCCGAGGAGGTCGCCCTGGAGCTGCTCGCCCTGCAGGCACCGGTCGCCTCCGACCTGCGGGTCGTGGTCTCCGCCCTGTGGATCGTCGCCGATCTGCAGCGGATGGGCGCGCTGGCCATCCATGTCGCCAAGGCGGCCCGCCGCCGCCACCCCAACGCCGTCATCCCGTCCGAGATGCGCCCGGTGTTCGAGCGGATGGGCCGCGTCGGCGTCCATCTCGCCGACCAGGCCGGCAAGGTGCTGCTCGGCCGCGACCTGCAGGTGGCCCGGACGCTGGAGACCGACGACGACCTGATGGACGACCTGCACCGCGAGATGTTCGCCCAGCTCAACAATCCCGGCTGGAGCCACGGCGCCGGCACCGCGGTCGACATCGCCCTGCTCGGCCGCTTCTACGAGCGTTTCGCCGACCACGCGGTGTCGATCTCGCGGCGCGTCATCTTCCTGGTCACCGGCGAGAACGTCGGCGGCGACACCACTCCCGCGTCGCTGGAGTTCGTCGACAGCTGATCGGCGACGACACCGGCCGGGAGCTACGCGCACCCGCCCGCCGTTGTCCGTACCGTCGACATGGCCCCACCGGCGGGCGGTCGAGGAGGACAGGTGTCAGCAACGCGCGCGACCGGCCGCACCCGATGAGGTGGCTGCACCCGCTCCCCGCCCCGGGCAACGCCGACGACCGGGTCGATCTCGACGCCGCCTACTGGATCGACGAGCCGGGTCGGCAGGTGGTGACCGGGATGATGGTCAGCACCGCCGACGGCGCCGCCCAGCTGGACGGCCGCTCGGGCGGGCTCGGGAACGCCGCCGACAGTGCGCTCTTCGCCCTGCTGCGTGCCCAGGCCGACGTCCTGCTGGTCGGTGCGGCGACCGCCCGCGCCGAGGGCTACGCCGGTGACCACCCGTCGCCGGAGTTGCGGGAACTGCGGGCCCGGCGCGGCCTCTCCAGGGCCCCGCGGATGGCTGTGGTGACCAACCGGCTGGAACTCACCCCGGCCGATCCGCTCTTCACCGACACGGAGGTCCGGCCGCTGGTCGTCACCAGCGAGGCATCGCCGCGGGCCGCCCGTGACGCGCTGGCCGACGTCGCCGACGTGGTCGTGGCCGGCACCGGGCGGGTGGACGTCGGGCGGGCCCTGGACGCGCTGGCCGACCGGGGTCTGCGCCGGGTGAGTTGTGAGGGCGGCCCCAGCCTGCTGGCCCAGGTGATCGCCACGGACCGGCTCGACGAGCTGCGGTTGACGCTGGCGCCGCTGCTCACCGCGGGCGACGCGCACCGGATCACCGCCGGCCCGGTGATCGCGCCCCGCGGGATGGAGCTGGTGCACCTGCTGGCCGACGGCGACCACCTGTTCCTGCGGTACCGCGTCACCGGGGTGCGCCGGTGACCGCTCCCGGCCCACTACGGCTGGGCACCCGCACCTTCGCCCCCACCGACCTCGTGGTGATGGCCATCGTCAACCGCACGCCGGACTCGTTCTACGACCAGGGGGCGACGTTCGCCCAGGACCGTGCGGTCGAGGCCGCGGTGACGGCACTGGACGCCGGCGCGGCGATCGTCGACATCGGCGGCGTGAAGGCCGGTGTCGGGGAGTTCGTCTCGGCAGCGCAGGAGATCGACCGGGTGGTGCCCGTCGTCGCGGAGGTGCGGCGGCTGCGCCCGGACGCCGTGATCAGCGTCGACACCTGGCGCGCGGAGGTCGGCCGGGCGGTCGTGGCGGCCGGCGCCGACCTGCTCAACGACGCGTGGGAGGGACACGACCCCGCGCTGGCGGCGGTGGCCGGTGCCACCGGCGCCGGACTGGTCTGCATGCACGCCGGCCATCTGCCGCCCCGGACGGATCCGCACAACCCGGTCTACGACGACGTCGTCACCGACGTGGTGCGCACCGTCGACCGGTTGGCCGCCGCGGCCCTGGCGGCGGGGGTCCGCCCGGACGGCATCCTCGTCGACCCGGGACACGACTTCGGCAAGACGACCGTCCAGTCCCTCGAGGTCACCCGCCGGCTGCCGGAACTGGTCGCCACCGGCCGACCGGTGCTCGTGGCGTTGTCGAACAAGGACTTCATCGGCGAGACCCTGGACCTGCCGACCGGTGACCGCCTCACCGGGACGATGGCGGCGGCCGCGGTCAGCGCGTGGCTCGGCGCCCGGGTGTTCCGGGTGCACAACGTGGTGCCGATCCGCCAGGTGCTCGACATGGTCTCCGCCATCCGCGGTGACCGGCCACCGGCGGTGGCCCGGCGCGGCATCTATCCGGAGGGCTGACCGCATTCTTCGCTTCGAGGACAGGACGCGGCGGGAGGGCTGCGCCGATCGGGGTGGACCACCCGATCAGCCACGTTCGTGCATACCTTGCGTCATCATGCCGCACGAACGGCCCGGTCCCGGAACAATGAACACCATGACGTCCACCGCGAACGACGACGTGATCGTCACCGTGGTCGACGACATCATCCTGCTGAAATGGACCGAGGGCATCACCATCACCGAGGACGCCGCCCGCACCGCCGCCGCCTTCGTCAACCGGATCAGCGCCGACCGGCGGCGACCGATGATCGTGGACATGACCCGGACGGCGGCCGTCACCCGGCAGGCGCGCACGGTGTTCCTGGAACCCGGCGCCGCCTCGCGCATCGCACTGCTCGGCACCTCACCGGTCGACCGTGTGATCGCCAACTTCGTCCTCGGGGTCAGCAACCTGCCCTGCCCCACCCGGTTCTTCACCTCCGAGACGGCTGCCCGGTCCTGGCTCCGCGGCGTCGTGTCGGCATGACGGACCCGGCCGAGGATCCGCGCCTGGCGCAGCTGGTGGACGTGATCGTCCAGCTGGCGTCGGGTGATCTCACCGTGCGTGTCCCGCCGTCGCCGGCCCGGGACACCATCGACGCCGTCATCACCGGCATCAACCTGCTCGCCGAGGAGCTGGACGCGGTCTACCAGCACCTGGAGGCCCGCGTCGCCGAACGGACGCGCGAGCTGGCCACCGCAGAGGAGTCCCTCCGCCGGCTCGCGCTGACCGACGCCCTGACCGGGCTGGCCAACCGCACCCTGCTCGCCGACCGGATCAGCCAGGCGGTGGCCCGCGCCGACCGGGGCGGTCTGCCGCCCGCCGTCATCCTCATCGACCTCGACGAGTTCAAGGTCATCAACGACAGCCTCGGACACAGTGCGGGCGACACCGTGCTGATCGTCATCGCCGACCGGCTGCGCGGCGTGGTCCGTGCCTCGGACACGATCGGCCGGCTCGGCGGCGACGAGTTCGCCATCGTGCTGCCCGACACCACCGAGGAGGAGGCGTTGCAGGTCGCCCGGCGGGCGCTGTCGGCCCTGCAGCTGCCGGTGCCGATCGGGGGCCGGCAGGTCGCGATCTCGGCCAGTCTGGGGCTGCGGCTGGGCATGGCCGGCCAGGACGGCGAGATGCTGCTGCGGGACGCCGACATCGCCATGTACCGGGCCAAGGCCCAGGGGCGCAGCAACGTGCAGGTCTTCGAGCCGTCGATGCAGGTGGCCGCGCAACGGCGGATGGAGCTGCTCGCCGAACTCGGCGAGGCCATCCAGCGCGACGAGCTGTGCCTGGTCTACCAGCCCGTCGTCGGGCTCGCCGACGGGCGGGTGCGCGGCGCCGAGGCGTTGCTGCGCTGGCGCCACGCCCGCGAGGGGACCATCCTGCCCGGCGCCTTCCTGGCGCTGGCCGAGGAGAGCGGCATCATCGCCGACCTGGGCCGGTGGATCCTCGGCAGCGCGATCGACACGCTGCGCAGCTGGACGCCCGACCTGGCGGCCGACGCGCCCTTCGTCGCCGCGGTGAACGTCTCGGCGGTGGAGCTCCGGCGGCCCGGGCTGGCGGGATTCGTCCGCGACACGTTGGCCGCCGCCGGCGTCCCGGCCGGTCGCCTCGCCCTGGAGGTGCCCGAGTCGGCCCTGATGGGCGACGACCCGGCCGTCCTGCGGACCCTCACGGAGCTGCGCGGGATCGGCGTCGGCGTGCACATCGACGACTTCGGGGCGGGTGCGTCACCGCTCGCGGCGCTGCGGGACCTCCCGGTCGACACGGTCAAGCTCGACCGGGCGGTCGTCGCGCGGATCGGTGACGCCGGCACCCGCTGCCGGTTCGCCCGCGCGGTGCTGGACATGGTCGCCGCGGTGGGCCTGGCGGTCGTCGTGCAGGGGGTGGAGACGGCCGGGCAACTGGCCGAGATCCGGGACTGGGGCGCGGACCGCGCTCAGGGATACTTCTTCGGCCGGCCGGTTCCGCCGGACACCTTCCGCACCCTCCTGCGCGCGGGATCCGCCGATGGCGCCGTGGCGACGGACTCCCCCGACGGGCCGGGCTGACCAGAACGGACCGCACCGATGGACGTCCCCCGCCGGCTGGGCCGCCGTTCGACCGCCTGGCGCGGATCGCTGCGACGCGGCCTGCTGGTGCCGCGCGTCGCGGTGCTCGGGTCCCGGGCCCCGCGCGATCCGCTGCTGGCCTGGCAACGCTACTGGGCCGGGATCAGCACGACCGGGTCGGGCGGCGAGGTGCTCTGGGACGTCGACGAGGACGACGAGTTCGACCGGTACCGGGAGCTGCTGCTGCGCCACACCGACGTCTCGTTGCCGGTGGTGGACCTGGGGTGCGGCAACGGACGCTTCACCCGCCGGCTGGCGACCGTCTACCCCCGCGCGATCGGCGTCGACGTCGCCGCGGCCGCAGTCGACCGGGCCCGGGCGGAGACCGCCGCGGATCCGCGGGTGGAGTTCCGCACCGTCGACGTGACGGCGGCCGGAGCGGTCGCCGCACTGGCGGCGGAACTCGGCCCGGTCAACCTCTTCGTCCGCGGGGTGCTGCACGTGCTCGACCGACCGGCGCAGCGCCGGCTGGCCGCCGGCGCCCGGCAGCTGGTGGGAGGTGACGGCCGGCTGCTGCTGGCCGAGACCGCCTTCCGCGGCAGTGGCCTGCAGTACCTCGAATCGCTGGGAGCCGGCCCACGCGCCATTCCGATGCCGCTGGCTCGCGCGATCGGCGGCCTTCCGCGGCCCGGGGCCTTCGGCGCCGCCGAACGGGCGGCCGCCTTTCCCTCGTCGGACTGGACGGTGCTCGTCGAGGGCGACACGCACATCCGGGCGGTGCCGATGCGCACGACGTCGGTACCCGAGGAGATCCCGGGGTACCTGGCGGTGCTGGCCGCACGGACGCCCCCGTCCGGTGCCCCCGCTACGCACTCCCCGGCCTGACCGTCGTCGTGAGACCGGCCGGCGCCCGACGGCCGGGTGGTGCCCGTCGCCGGCGACACCGGCTCCGCGCCGGTCACCCTGGACATGGCCCCACCGACCGTCGACGCGCGCGGTGCAACCCGCCGCCCGGCCCGGTCCGTCCGGTCTGCAGGCCCGTCCGGGCCGCGGACGGACGGGGTGGGCGGATGGGATGGCGAGCTGTCGTCGCGGCAGTCGGGGCGGCCGCGTGCTGCATGGCGTGTCAGCCGGCGGCGGCGGTGCCCGAGCCGACCCGCACCACCACCGCCACGGTCGCGACGATCACGCCCGCCGCTCCGACGGCGACCGCAGCGCCGACGACGCCCGCCGCCCCGTCCGCCGTCACCGCACCGACGGTCGACCGGGCCGACGCCTGCGGACCGGTCGAGTTGCCGTCCCGGCCGTTGACCGATGCCGATGTCGTGGTCGACCTGGTGGCCTGCGGGGCGGCCGGCGCCCCCGTCCCCTGGCGGGAGGGCGAACGGGCGGAAGCGGAGGCGGCGCTGCGCATCCCCGGACTCCCGGCGGAGAGCTTCGCCGGCATCACCTGTGCGGGACCGATGGTGCCGGACCTGACCTTCGTCGCGCTGCTCGGCACCGGGCAGGTCATCCTGGTCGAGACGCCGGCCGTCTCCGGTCCGTGCCCGGTCCTCGCGCCCGCCGTCGCCGAACTCGTCGACCGGCTCGCCGAGCGGGACCGCGGCTGAGCCGTCAGTACCGCAGCTGCCCCGTCCGTTTGGCCGCTTCGATCTGGGCGGCCGTCGCGGGCGTGAGGATGCGTCCTGGCACAAGGTGGCTCTGGTCGATGAAGTGGGTGCCCGTCAGGTGCAGCCGGTAGGTGCAGGAACCCAGCCAACCGGCGTCGCAGAGCACCCAGGCCTGCAGGTAGCCGACGACCACGGCCAGCGGAGCGATGGCGGACACGGTCGCCGGCGGCACGAAGTGCGGCGTCCGCCCGTACAGGGCCGGCAGGTCGATGGCGACGTGGCGCGGCGGCGACACCGACCGGATCAGCCGAGCCCGGTAGGCGGCGTCCTGAGGGGTACGGCTCTCCGACATCGCGTTCGATCATACGTTCGACACAGGGCCCCGGGTTCCGTCCCCGGACAGACCACGGCGCCGGTGGCGGTCCTGCTGCCACCGGCGCCGCCGGTACCGCGTGAGGCTCCCGGACCGGGGCCCGAAAGGGACGACTCAGCCGAAGCGGCCGGAGATGTAGTCCTCGGTGGCCTTCTGGCTGGGGTTGGAGAAGATCTTCGCGGTCTCGTCGTACTCGATGAGCTTGCCGGGCTGGCCGACGCCGGCCAGGTTGAAGAACGCGGTGCGGTCGCTGACCCGGGCGGCCTGCTGCATGTTGTGGGTGACGATGACGATCGTGTAGCTCTGCTTGAGCTCGCTGATCAGGTCCTCGATGGCCAGCGTGGAGATCGGGTCCAGCGCCGAGCAGGGCTCGTCCATCAGCAGTACCTCGGGCTCGACCGCGATGGCGCGGGCGATGCACAGCCGCTGCTGCTGGCCGCCGGACAGGCCGGCGCCCGGCCGGTTCAGCCGGGTCTTGACCTCTTCCCACAGGTTCGCGCCGCGCAACGAGCGCTCGACGATGTCGTCGTACTCCTTCTTCGACTTCTTCGACCCGGCCAGCTTGTAGCCGGCGATGACGTTGTCGTAGATGGACATCGACGGGAAGGGGTTGGCCTTCTGGAAGACCATCCCGACGGTGCGGCGGACGTTGACCGGGTCGACGCCGGGGCCGTAGAGGTCCTCCCCGTCGAGCAGCACCTTGCCGGTGACCTTGCCGGACGGGATCACCTCGTGCATCCGGTTCAGGGTCCGCAGGAAGGTGGACTTGCCGCAGCCGGACGGCCCGATGAAGGCGGTGACGGTGAGCGGGGCGATGTTGATCGAGGCGCCTTCCACCGCGAGGAAGTCCCCGTAGTAGACGTTGAGGTCCTCGACGTCGATGCGCTTGGCCATGTCAGTGGTTCTCTCTCAGGATGGTGGGGCCGCTGGCCGGGAAGCAGTGTCAGCGTGACTTGGGCTGGGTGAGCTTGGCGATGAGCCGGGCGACGATGTTGAGGATCAGGATGATCAGCACCAGCACCAGCGCCGCACCCCAGGCGCGCTCGATGGTGAACTGGGTGACCGAGCCGCCGCGCTTGCCCAGCTGGTCCCAGATCATCATCGGCAGCGTCGCCTGGTCGTCACCGAACAGGTCGGCGTTGATCCGCGGGGCGTAGCCGACGAGCAGGATCAGCGGCGCGGTCTCGCCGGCGACGCGGGCGATGGCCAGCAGCGCCGAGGTGATGAGGCCCGACAGCGCCGTGGGCAGCACGACCTTGAGGATGGTGCGCCACTTCGGCACACCGAGCGCGTAGGAGGACTCCCGCAGCTCGCGGGGCACCAGCTTGAGCATCTCCTCCGACGACCGCACCGCGACCGGCAGCATCAGGATCGCCAGCGCGATCGATCCGGCGGCCCCGAAGGGGCGCAGCCCGAAGCCCAGCAGCAGGAAGGTGAAGACGAACAGGCCGGCGACGATCGACGGCACACCCGTCATCACGTCGACGAAGAAGGTGACGGCCTTGGCGAACCGGCCCTTGCCGTACTCGACGAGGTAGATGGCGGTCAGGATGCCGACCGGCAGCGCGATGAGCGAGGCCAGGCCGACCTGCAGCAGGGTGCCGAGGATGGCGGCGTAGACGCCACCGCCTCCTACCCGGGTGCTGACGCCGTTCATGGAGTGGGTGAGGAAGTTCCAGTCCAGCGCCCCGGCGCCCTTGACGACGATGAAACCGAGGATGAGCGTCAGCGGCACCAGCGCGGCCACGAAGGACGCGTAGATGAGGGTCGAGGCGAACCGGTCCTTGGCCCGGCGCTTGCCCTCGACCGAGAACGACCAGGCGGTGAGCACGATGATGAAGAGCGCGGCCGCGGTGAAGAACGCGGTGCCCCAGCCCTCCCAGCCGATGCCGAACTTCGCGGCCAGGGCCAGACCCACCGCGATCGCCGCGCTGGCCGGGACCGCCCAGCTCGGGATGCGGTTGCCGACCAGGGCGGACGGCGCCTTCTTCAGCGGCGACCGGTTGTCGGAGTAGCTCAGCGTCGCCATCAGACGAAGTCCTTCCTGCGGGCGATCACGAGACGCGCGGCGGAGTTGACCACCAGGGTGATCACGAAGAGGAACAAGCCGGACAGGATCAGCGCCGGGATGCCCAGCTCCGAACCGGCGGCCTCGCCGAACTTGTTGGCGATGTTGGCCGAGATGGTGTCGCCGCCGGGCTCGGTGAGGTGCCAGTTGATCTTGAAACCGGAGTTGAGGACGAGCGCCACGGCGATGGTCTCGCCCAGCGCCCGGCCCAGGCCCAGCATCGCGGCGGAGATCATGCCGGGGCGGCCGAACGGCAGTACCGCGGTCTGGATCGACTCCCACTTGGTGGCGCCGAGAGCGAGTGCGGCGTCGATGGTCTCGCGCGGGGTCTGCAGGAACACCTCGCGGCTGACGGCCGAGACGATCGGGATGATCATGATCGCCAGCACGACGCCGGCGATGAGCAGGCTCTTGCCGTACTGGTTGACGGTGAGCGGGGTGGAGGTCGCGAACAGCGGGATCCAACCGAAGTAGTCGGTCAACCACTTCTGGAAGCCGGTGGTCTCCGGCACCAGGAAGTACAGGCCCCACATGCCGAAGATCAGTGACGGGACGGCGGCCAGCAGGTCGACGACGCCGCCCAGCACGGTGGCGAGCCGACGGCGGGCGTACTGCGAGATGAACAGCGCGATGCCGATGGCCACCGGCACGCCGATGATCATCGCGATCACCGAGCTGACGATGGTGCCGAAGAGCAGCGCGGCCATGCCGAAGAGCGGCGGGTTGGCGCCGGGGCTCCAGACCTGGGTGGTGAGGAGATTGCCGGAGTTGCCGCTGAAGGCCGGGATCGCCTTCCAGATCAGGAAGAACGCGATGGCCGCCATGATGACCAGCAGCAGGCCGCCGGAACCGGCGGCCAGACCCTTGAACACCTGGTCGCCGAGACGGACGGACCGACCCGTGATCGGGACGGGCTCCCGGGGGTGGGTGACGTCCTTGGCGGTGTCGATGACCGCGACCGGACCGAGTGAGGTCGGCTTCCCCGGATCGGCGTCGATGTGGACGCCCGCGTCGGCCGGCGCACCGGCCGGTGGACGCGGGGACTTCTCGGGATCGACGTCGCTCACGTCTTCCATCATCAGGTCTGCCCTGTCCGAGCCGTTCGTGCTTTCCATTGTCCCTCAACCACTCGTCGTGGATCGGCTGTCAGATGCGTGACGTGCAGGTGCCCGCGTCGCGGTCCCGGGCGGGACCGACGACGCGGGCATCGGCGGGGGTACTTAGCTCAGCGCCTGGATGGAGGCGATGACCTTCTCCTGGATCTCGGCGGGAAGCGGGGCGGCGCCCAGCTCCTCGAGGCCTTCCTGGCCCTCGGTGGCGGTGTAGCCGAGGAACGCCTTGAGGATGTCGAGCTTGTCGCCGTTGTTGGCCGAGCAGACGATCTCGTAGGTGACGAGGACGATCGGGTAGGCGCCCTCCTCGTCGGTGGCGTAGTCCAGCTTCAGCGCGACGTCGTTGCCGGTGCCGACGACCTCGGCGGCCGAGACGGCCTTGCCCGCGCTCTCGCCGGTCAGCTCGACCGCGCCGGAGCCGTTGTCGATCTTGGCGATGGCCAGGCTGTTGTCGGCGGCGTAGCCCCACTCGACGTAGCCGATGGTGCCCTCCTTGCCGACGACCTCCTGGGCCACACCGTCGGAGCCGTTGGCGGCGATACCACCGGGGGCGGCCCACGCCTTGGCGGCGTCGAACGTCCAGGCGTCACCGGCGGCGGCCTTGAGGTAGCGGGTGAAGTTCTCGGTGGTGCCCGAGTCCTCCTGGCGGTGCACGGACTGGATGGTCAGGTCCGGCAGGGTGACGCCGCTGTTGAGCTCGGCGATGGTGGCGTCGTTCCAGTTGGTGACGGTGCCGTTGAAGATGTTGGCCAGGACCGAGGCGTTGAGCGTGAGGTCGGTGACGCCGGGGACGTTGTAGGCCAGGGCGATCGGCCCGGTGACCATCGGCAGGTTGACGGCGTCGGCACCGGCGCAGCGGTCGGCCTTGGCCGCCGCGGCCTGGTCCTCCTTGAGCGCGGAGTCGGAGCCGGCGAAGTCCACCTGGTTGCCGGTGAAGTCGCTGATGCCCTTGCCCGAACCGCCACCCTGGTAGGCACCGACGTTGGCGTTGCACTTGGCGTTGAACGCCAGGATCCACTCCTCCATGACCTTGCCCTGGGCGGTCGAGCCCGAGGAGCGCAGCTCGCCCTCGGCGCACTCGAACGAGGCGGTCTCGCCGCCGCCGGCGGCGGGAGAGGAGGCGGTCGAGGACTCCGAGGAGGAGGACTCCGAACCCGTGCCCGCCGAGGAGCCGGTGGCCGAGGTCGACGTGGAGCTGGACGGCGCCGAGGTCGAGGTCGACGAGGTCGACGACGGGGCGGCGACGTTGGGCTCGTCGGAGCCACACGCGGCGAGGGTCAACGCGGTGGCGGTGAACATGCCGAGCAGGGAAAGCTTGCGCGTGATCTTCACGCAGATCCTCCGTGGTTCTGGGGCCATTCATGGATGTGCCGTGCGGCGTCGGGCCCTGACGGCCCGCTGGGACAGGACGGTAGGAGACCCGGATGGACGCTCGACCCCACGAAGATGAACCGCAGATGAACACGATCCATGCGGATTCATGCACTCGACGGCGAGCCGCATGATCGCCGCAGGTCACCGAGAGGACGACACACCGTTGACACGCGGACGTCACGTCGCGAGAGCTGCATCACGGGACGCCGACGGCCCGCCACCGCAGGGGTGGCGGGCCGTCGGGACGCGCGTGTCGGTCCGGGGCGTGAGCCCCGGACGGGTCAGGACGCCGGCTCGAACCGCCAGTGCCCCTTGAAGCGGTAGTGCGTGACGCCGTCGATGTAGCGGCGGGCCAGGATCTTGGGCCCCTTGCCCGGGACGACCTCCTCCCAGGCCTGGTCGCCGGTGGCGTACAGGGTCTCGGCGCCCACGACCGCGGCGACGGCCTCGACCTGGGAGGCGGTCAGGAAGACGCTCTTCCCGTTCGTCCAGGCCTCCATGGGCCACGGCACCAGCGAGCTCCGCACCGTCACCGGCCGTACGTAGCGGGTGATGTCGTAGATGTCGTCAACGGCAGTTCCGTCGAAATTCACAGCGGTACTCCTCGCACATCGGTGGTCGTTCAACCCGGAGTTGTACTCCATGAAAGTGAACGGACCCATCGACGGCGATCGGTTCCGGCCACCCCGGTGCGGGAGGATCCGGCGGCGCGGTGCGGGGCAACCGGTGGAACTGCGGATGATCAGTGGAACTGCGGGACGATCAGCCACAGCCCGTAGAGCACGACGACGGCGGCCATCACCAGGCAGGCCGCACCCAGCGCCCGGCCGGCGCCGGCGGGACGGCCCGCCGCCACCCGGGCGTCGGCCGCGCTCAGCGAGGCGATACCGAGGGCGACGACGCCCACCACCACGACGGTGGCCGACAGCGCCACCACCGCGACCAGTCCCAGGGCACTCCAGTCGATCGTCATGCGGTGGCCTCCCGGCGCTCGGTGGTGCGGTGGCGGGACGGGCACCGGTTCATCGGACGCCCGCCGGTTCCTTGGCGGTGGTGACGACGACCTCGTCGGAGTCGTTGACATTGTCGCTCGAGACCCGGCTGCGGCGGGCGATCGAGAAGATGGCCAGCGCGGCGACGACGAGCACGCCGAGCATGACCACGGTGCCGACGGTGCCGGTGTTGGCGACCAGGGCCGCGACGCCGCCGACCAGGGCGGCGGCCGGGAGGGTCAGCAGCCAGGCGTAGAGCATCTTGCGGGCGGTCGTCCACTTCACCTCGGCCAACCGGCGTCCGACGCCGGAACCGACGATCGACCCGGAGCACACGTGGGTGGTGGACAGCCCGAAGCCCAGGTGCGAGGACGCCAGGATGGTCGCGGTCGAGGCGGTCTCGGCGGCGAAGCCCTGCGGCGCCTCGATCTCCACGAGACCCTTGCCCATGGTGCGCATGATCCGCCAGCCGCCGGAGTAGGTGCCCAGCCCGATGGCGAGGCCGGCCGCCAGCACGACCCAGAACTGCGGTCCGGTGCCGCTGTCCTGGTAGCCGGCGGTGATCAGCACGAGCGTGATGACCCCCATCGTCTTCTGCCCGTCGGACGTGCCGTGGGCCAGCGCGACCAGCGAGGCCGACACGGTCTGTCCGTGCCGGAAGCCGCTCTCGGCGCGCCTGCCCCCACGGCCGGCGACGATCTTGTACGCGAGGTAGGTGGCCAGGCCCGCCGCGAGTCCCGCGACGACGGGGGCGATGACGGCCGGCAGCAGGATCTTGGAGACAACCACCGAAAAGTGCACGCCGGACACCCCCGCGCCGACCAGCACGGCACCGATCAGGCCGCCGAACAGGGCGTGCGAGGAGCTCGACGGCAGGCCGAAGAGCCACGTCATCAGGTTCCACAGGATGGCGCCGATGAGCCCGGCGAACACCATCACCGGGGTGACGACCGCGTCGTCGACGATGCCGCCGGAGATCGTCTTGGCGACCTCGGTGGACAGGAAGGCGCCGACGACGTTGAGGACGGCGGCGATGAGCACCGCCACCCGGGGCTTGAGCGCCCCGGTCGCCACCGACGTGGCCATCGCGTTGGCACTGTCGTGGAAGCCGTTGGTGAAGTCGAACGCGAGCGCGGTGAGCACCACCATGACCACGATGAAGAGGGTTGCCGACATGGGCGGGTTCGCTTTCGGGCGGGGGATCCGGGGCCCGGACGGCCGGCGGACCGCGCTGACGCTAGGAGCGGACGCTGAACCCCGGGTGAACGGCGGCTGTGCGGCTGCTGTCCGGGTCTGCGGCATCCGGGTGGTTCCACCGCGACGCGTCGTCCCAGGTCAAGGGCGGGTCAAGGGCTGATCATCGCCGGGTAAAGGAGGTGATCCGGGCGGCCGACGCCTCCGTTCCCGGCGCGGCGACCCGCCGCCGGGGCGACGGACCGGCACCGGTGCGCGCCCCCGGCCGACTTGTCAACCCGACGTTGACGTCCACGGCAACGTACCGTTGACAGCGACCGGGCGGGACCGCCCGGTCGGACCGACGCCGGCACCCCGCCCCGGCGGCCCGGACCGCCCGCCGCGAGAGGAGTGCGCCGTGACCGGACGTCCCCCGCACAAGCGGCTGGCCCGGGCGGTGGCGGCCCTGCAGGCCATCGAGGACCCCATCGTCCGGCTGGACGCCGTGCGGGCGGCCCGCGAGGAGTTCGAGAGCCTCGAACGTGACGCGGTGGCCGCCTGTCGCGCCGCCGGGCACACCTGGACCGACATCGGCGCCCGCTACGGGCTCTCCCGGCAGGGCGCCCAGCAGCGGTTCCGCCGCCGGACCCCGCCGACCGCACCGCCGTGAGCCCGCGACGTCCGCTCCACCGTCCGAACCCCAGCACCGACCCCAGGAGAACCACCGTGGCCCCCAGCCCGCTCCACTTCGACGTCCGCGCCGACACCGCAGTGCCCGACCTCGCCGACCTTCCGCCCGAGGGTGGCCGTTGGGAGGTGGGTGCCGCGTCGTCGGAGACCCGCTACCTCGACACCGCGGCGCACGACCTGACGCGCGCGGGTGCGGCGCTGGCCCGGACCACCGGCGACAGTGGCGCCGGTTGGCGGCTGGAGTTGCCCGGCCGCCCGCCGCAGTACCTGGTCGACCGCCCGCGCGCGACGGTCACCCCCGAGCTGCCGGCGGCGCTGGCCGCCGCCACCGTGGGGGTCCGCCGGGGCCGCGAGGTGGCCGAGGTGGCGACGGTGCGGATCCACCGGACCGTGCACCGGCTGGTCGATGCCGCCGGCGATCCGCTGGTCGAGCTCGCCGACGAGACCGTGCACACCGCGGCCACCACCGCCGACGGGGTCCTGCTGGAGGATTTCCGGCGTTGGGTGCTCGCCGGCTCCGCGGCCGGGAACGACGGTGTGGCCCCGGTGGTCGACGCCGTGGCCGCCCGGCTGACCGGGACCGACGGAGCGGTCTTCGACCCGGCTCCGGGCACCGACCTGCAGCGCGCTCTGGTCGGGCATCCGGGCGCGGCCACGACGCCGCCGCCGTCGTCCGACCAGGCGAGCGCCGGCACGTCGCACAAGGCCGGCGGGACCGAGCACGCGAAGGGCAGGAAGGGCAGCAAGGCACAGAAAGGAAAGGCACAGAAGGGGAAGGGGAAGGGAAAGGCCGCGGACGGACGGACGGCCGGCGAGCTCATCCTGGCCTACCTCCGCGCCCAGGACGACGCCCTGATCGCCGGCGACCTGGTCCTGCGGGCCCGCGACGGTGGCATCCATCCGACCCGGGTGGCGACGCGGCGGCTGCGCAGCACGCTGCGCATCTTCCGGCCGTTCGTCGACGCCGACCGCGCGGCCGCCTTCGACGCCGAACTCTCGTGGTACGCCGCGACTCTCGGCGAGGTGCGGGACCGCGAGGTGCAGCGGGTACGGATGCGGGCGCTGCTCGACGAGATCCCGGACGACCTCGTGCTCGGGCCCGTCGGCAGCAGCATCGACGCGGTGCTGCGGTCGGAAGAGGTGCTGCACCGCGGACGCCTCGCCGAGGCCATGGACTCCGACCGGTACCTGGCGCTGCTGCGCGAGGCGCATCTGTGGAGCACGACTCCCCCGTTCACGGCCCGGGCCGACGACGACGCCGAGGTGCTGACCGGGCGCGTCGACAAGGCGGCCGCCAAGCTGGTGGCGCACCTGGAGGCCGGCTTGCGGGCCGGCGGCGACGACGAGGAGTTGCACAGTGCGCGCAAGGCGGGCAAGCGGGCCCGGTACGCGGCCGAGCTCGCCGCCCCTGTCCTGGGGAAGGAGGGCGCGAAGCTGGTGTCGCGGTACGAGGAGGTGCAGGACGTCCTCGGTGACTTCCAGGACGGGGTCGTGGCCTGCGCGCTGATCCGGCGGCTGGCCACCGGCACGGTCGGCAAACGCAAGGAGAACGGCTTCACCTACGGCCTGTTGTACGCCCGCGAGCGCGAGCGGGCCGTCGAGGGCCGCCGGCGCGCCGACGCGTTGTTCGCCGGCCTCCGGGATTGACCGACCGGGCCGGTCCGCGGTATCCGCGGGCCGGCCCGGCCGTCGTCGGGTCCGGTCTCAGTGCCCTTCGACGGCGGTCACCCCGAGATCGGGGTTGTCGGTGAAGATGCCGTCCAGGCCGGCGTCGAGGAAGACCCGCATCTCACCGAGCACGTCCCCCGGCGCCTCCGGATCCGCACCGCTGCGGAAAGCGGTCGGGAGGAAACGGTTCTCGACCCGGAACGTCCACCCGTGCACCACCAGCCCGCGGCGGTGGGCGTCCCGGATGACGTTCGTCGGTGTGGTCAGGTCGCCGGCGGCGTCCCGCGGGATGAGGACGTCCTTGCACGCGCCGATTCCGTCGGCGTACCGCGAGATCTCCGTGATCCCGGCCCGGGTCATCAGGTCGGCGTAGGTGCGGGAGTCGCCGGCGGCGACCAGGTCGTACGGTGCGCCGGTGCAGTTGACCAGCTGGGCCAGCGGCAACCGCGTCATCCGGTCCAGGTCCCGCAGGTTGGACGTCTCGAAGCTCTGGATGAACACCGGCGCCCGTCGGCCGTCGTAACCGTTGTCGTGCAACACGGCCAGCAGCGGCTCCTCCAGCGACAGGCCGATGGAGTCGAAGTAGGTCGGGTGCTTCGTCTCCGCATAGACGCCCACCGGCCGCCCGTCACAGGTCCGGGAGTGCCGGGCCAGGTCGACGACCTCGTCGAAGGTGGGGATCTGGTAGAGCCCGTCGTAGACGGTGTTCTGCGGCCGGGTGGCCGGGATCCGCTCCACCGCGCGCAGTGTCTTGAGTTCGGCGAGGGTGAAGTCCTCGGTGAACCACCCGGTGAGCGCGACGCCGTCGATGACCTTGGTCGCCTGCCGGTCGGCGAACTCGGGCCGGGTGGCCACGTCGGTGGTGCCGGTGATGTCGTTCTCGTGGCGGGCGACCAGGACGCCGTCCGCGGTCGACACCAGGTCGGGCTCGATGTAGTCCGCACACTGCAGGATGGCCGTCTCGTAGGCGGCCAGCGTGTGCTCGGGCCGGTAGCCGCTGGCGCCGCGATGCCCGATGACCAGCGGGTCACGGGAGGCGGAATGTCCGTGTCCGTGACGCTTCTCGATGTCGAGGACGATCAGCTCGGTGTCGTCCGGGGTGCCGGGCACCCGTCCGGCACTGCCCGGGTAGTTGTTGTCGCTGGCGACCAGGATGCGTCCGTCGGCGAGCGGCAGCGCGACCTCGACCGACTGCAACGGGAAGGCGAAGGGATTCCCGATGCCGTAGCCGTCGGCGGTACCCGTCACTCCGATGTGGCCGGGGTTGGCGATCCGCAGCAGGTCGACCAGCAGGGTCTTCTCGACGAAGCCCGCGGCGTCGGTGTCGTCGAGATCGATGCGGTAGAGCCGTTTCGTGACCGATGCCGGACCCTCGAAGTCGTCGCGCTCGATGAGCACGATGTCGCCGTCGCGGGTGCTGAACGCGTCGCCGATGACGTTGGCGTCCTGATCGGTCTCGTACTGCCACGTCCGGCCCGTGTAGGACGCCGACGCGGTGTCGAACTCGTAGATGTACCGGCGGCGCAGCACCGGGTCGTCGGTGAAGGAGCCCTCGACGACCGGGTACAGCGTGGCGCCGTCCTTCGACGCGGCCATCGCTTCGAAGCCACGGCTCCCGCGCACCCGCGGGGTCGCCGACGGGTCCAGGTGGGGATCCGCCGGCGAGCTGCCGTCGGGGAACCGCACCGGCGGCGCGAGCAGCCGGCCCGTGGCGTCCACGTGCAGCAGGAACGGCCCGAACTCCTCGCCGATCCAGAACGAGCCGTCGGCGGAGCGCACCACCGACTCGATGTCGAAGTCCGCGCCGGTGAGCAGCCGCTCCGCGGTCGCGCCGTTGACGATCGGGAAGTCGATGAGCCCGTCGGGATCGCGGAGGGAGATGAACTCACCCACGTCCACGACACCCGGGCCGCCGTCGGCGGTCTCCCACCGCGGGGTGATCCGGTAGAGGCGGAGCAGGAAGTCCGCGGAGTTCGCCTTGGTCCCGAAGCCGTTGTCCGGCATCGCCCAGAAGGTCCCGTCCCCGTCGGCGACCATGCCCGAGAACCCGGGGATGACCTGTCCCGGGAACGGGCCGACCCGGCCGTTCGCCGCTGTGGCCAGGGCGCCGGACGGCGGGCCGGGTGCCTGGAAGTCGGCGCTGAGCACGGCGCGTCGCTCGAGCACGGCGTCTCCGGCACCGGCCGACCAGCCCGGTCGGCTCGGCGCGCCGGGCGGGGCGGCCGCTGCGGACGGCACGGCGATCACCACCGATCCGGCGGCCACCACCGCGGCGATGATCGAACCCAGGAACGGATGTCGCATGGCTGCCTCCTCCGTGGCCGTCTCGACGACGAGCCGCCGGTGAAGGCTGCGACCCGAGGTTGAACGGTAGGTGACCCGGTGTGGACCCGTCTTACTCCTACGCGTGAATTCGGCGGACGTCGATCCACCGCACGGACGACGCCGCGCCGCCACGGCGCTCAGCCCGACGTCGGAGCTCACCCGGGCGGAGGTCGACCGGCGTTCCGGGGAACTCACACCGACGGTTCCCCGGCGGTCGCTCAGCGGCGCCCGGGAACGGGCTGCCGTGTGGCGAGCCGGGCCTTCGCCCTCGCGATGGGCCACTGGGCGACCACGGCGGGCAGGACCCAGAACAACGGGTTGCCGGTGCCGGCCACCGAGGCACCGGTGAGCAGGGCGACGTAGCTGCCACCGAGGACGTGCGGGACGAGGGTCGTCCACCCCGGAGGCCGTCGCCGCCACAGCCACAGGCCGGCCACCGCACTCACCTCCGTCAGGATCGCGACGGGCAGCAGCCACCAGAGCCGGTCCCACGCGATCACCGCCAGGGCGCCGCCGCTGACCGCTGTCAGGGCCACCGCGGCCTGGTAACCCGGCCCGGTCACCGACCGGAGACGACGGACGGACACGAACGCCGGCCCCGCCAGCAGACCGACGGTCCCGGCGACGATGTGGCCGGTCAGCACCGCGTCGAAGGTCACGGTCCGATGGTCGCAGCGCGACCTTGACACTGTCAAGGTCGCCGGTCGGCCTCGCGGTGTCGGTGTCGGTCGCGCCCACCGCGCCTCTGCAGGTACATCGCCTCGTCGACGGTCGAGACGAGGGCGTCGGCGGTGCGGGTGCCGCCGTCGACGACGACCCTGATGCCGGCCGCGGGATGCACCTGTGTCTCGGCCGGCCGGGCGCAACCGGTGCGGCCACCCGGATCCGGCCCCGTGGCGAATTCCTCGGTCGGCAGGGCGTGCCGCACCTGCGCCGCGGGACGGTCAGCAACTCACCTCCCAGTGTCGTCGACGGACGTGAACCGGTCGAGGTCGACGAACAGCATCGCGACCGGCCGGGCCGCCGCCGATGGGCGATCGCGTGCTCCGGCCGAGCCGGCAGCAACGTGCGGTCGGCCAGTCCGGTCAACGGGTCGTGGACGAGCTGGTGCCACACGATGGTTCCTGCGCAGGCACGACCGCGGCTCGCGTCCGGCGATCGGCGGAGCCCGATCCCGGACCGTGACGTCAGGCCGGCGGCGCCGCCGGGTGCTCGTCGACGGTGCGGGCGTCGTCCAGGGTGAGCGCCCCGAGCACCGCGAGAACACCGGCCAGCACGGTGAGCGCCAGATAGGCGACGCGCTCCCCGTGGAAGTAGGAGGCGACGAGGTCCGGGCTCCAGCCGCCGAGCGGCAGGACCGTCACCACCAGCGCAGCGATCAGGGTGCCGATGAACGCGGTGCCGACACTGGTGCCGACCTCCTGTGCGGTGTCGTTGAGCGCCGCACCGAGTGACGTCCGGTTCTCGGGCATGGCATCGATGAGCCCGACGGCGCAGATGGTCATCACGGTCCGCAGGCCGACGGTCATGATGACCATCCCGACGGCGATGGCGGCGTATCCGTGGTCGACGGCCCAGGCGAGCCATCCCAACCCGACGGTCAGCGACACGGCACCGACCAGGCAGGCCGCGCGCCGACCCACCCGCGCCACCAGCCGCTCGGTGAGCGGCCCGACGGCCAGCATGGTCGCGATGAAGGGCAGGTTGGCCAGCCCGGCCCTGATCGGGCTCCACCCGTAGGCGTACTGGAAGTGCAGGATCAGGCTGAACATCACGCCGGCCATCGCCAGCGACGTGCCGATCTGGGCGAGCGTCGCGCCGCGGACGGTGCGGTCGCGCAGCAGGCTCAGATCCAGCATCGGCGAGGTGGTGCGCCGCTCCCGCACCACGAACCCGGCGACCGCGGCGACCGCGCCGGCGGCGGACAGCAGGGTCGCGGCCGAGAGCCAGCCGTGCTCGACCCCACTGGTCAGGGTGTAGCAGCCGAGGCCGATCCCGAGCACGGTGAGGGCGGCCCCGGGAAGGTCCAGGGTGTCGGCGGTGAGGTCCTCCGACCGGTCCTGGGCGACGCCCAGACGCACACCGACGAAGGCGATGAGCGCGATCGGCGCGTTGGCCAGCAGCAGCCACTGCCAGCCGACGTGGGCCAGGGCGGTGCCGCCGATGAGCGGCCCGAGGACGAAGCCGCTCATGCCGACGACGATCATCACGGTCATCGCCCGCATCCGCAGCGTCTGGTCGGAGAACAACCGGAACACCAGCGAATTGGTGATCGGCGCCATCGCCGCGGCCGCGATCCCGAGCCCGGCGCGCAGCGCGACCAGCTCGCCGGTGCTGGTCACCGCCAGCACGGCCAGGCTCATCAGGCCGAAGGCGGCCAGCCCGATCTGCAGGACCCGGCGCCGGCCGAACCGGTCGGCGATCGACCCGGCGGTGAGCAGCAGGCCGCCGAACGTCAGCGAGTAGGCACCGGTGATCCACTGCAGCGACGTGGTGCTCCCCTGCAGGTCGCGCCCGATGGTGGGCAACGCGATCGTCAGCAGGGTGTTGTCGACCATCTCGACGAAGAAAGCCAGACACAGAGCGGTCAGCGGGATCCAGGCGGCGCGCAGGGACGGGTAGGAGCGGGTCGACCCGCCGGGGGCAACGGCCCGGGCAGGGGTCTGAGATGTGGTCATGAGGCCTCCGATTATCGAACGACGTTCGATAATCGAACGCTGTTCGAACTATAGAACCGCGTTCGATAGACTGCAAGGGTGAATCGCGAGACGAGTACGCGCCCCGCCCGCCGCCGCGCATCGCACTCCATGGAGGCGGTGCTGACCGAGGCCGTCCGGTTGCTGGACGAGGCCGGCGAGGGCGCGCTGACGTTCCGGGCCCTGGCCGCCCGGCTGGGTGGCGGTGTCGGCAGCATCTACTGGTACGTGCAGAACAAGGACGAGCTGCTGGACCGGGCCGCCGACCACGTGATGGACGGCGTCCTCGCCGCGACCGAGACCTTCGTCGCCGACGAGGATCCCATCAACGCCCTCCGCGAGATCGGTGTCACCCTCTACGACACCGCGATCGACCGGCCGTGGCTGGGCCGGTACTTCATGCGCAACACCGGGTTCCAGCCGAACTCACTGCGCTTCTACGAGCGGGTCGGCGGACAGGTGCTCCGCCTGCACCTGACCCCTCGGCAGTCGTTCCACGCGGCGTCAGCGGTCGTCGGTTTCGTGGTGGGTCTCGCGGCCGACATGGGTCAGCAACCGCCGGAGCAGGTCCTGAGCGGCGAGATGAACCGCGACCGGTTCATGGACGGGGTGGTCGCGGAGTGGAGCGCGCTGGATCCGGCGGAGTACCCCTTCCTGCACACGATCCTCGACGAGTTCGCCCGTCACCGGGACGCCGACCAGTTCCGCGCGGGACTGGACCTGCTGCTGGACGGGTTGCGCCGGCAGGCCGACGCCGGCGGGACGACGCGGGAACGCTGACCGGCGCGTCAGCCGCAGCCGCAGCCGCAGCCGCAGCCGCAGCCGCAGCCGCAGCCGCAGCGTCGTGGCGGCCGCGGCCTGCGTGCACGTCCGGTGCACTGCAGGCGGTCCGGGTCCGCCGTACTTGGTCCGGTGGGCAGCGTCGATCCGGTCGCCGAGACCCGGGTGGGCTCCACCGATGTCGTCGACACCGACCTCACCCTCGAGCCCTGGACCCGCACCCGGGCCCGCCCGGTGCGGACGGCCGCACCGAACCAACCCGTCTCCCGGCGGTGCCGGCTCCGGACGAACACGCAGCCGTCGACACGGACCACCCAGATCGGCGTCCACGGCCGCAGCGTCCCGTCCGCGCACGCGACGGCGATGGACAGCTCCCCGGTGGCACCGATCCGGGCGAGTGCGTCGTCGGTCCACGCCACGTCCATCCGGACAGTCCGCGCCCGGGGGACCGGGACAGGTCGGCAACAGCCGACCCCGACCGCTCCCGGGTCCCCGGCGCCGGAGTCCGGGTCAGCCGGCCCCGAGCACCTGGGCGACACCCTCCAGGCACCACTGCCAGCCGGTCCGCATGTTCTCGAGCGTCTCGGCGTCGGAGAGGTCGTCGACCGTCAGGTCGAGGCGGGTGCCGCCGTCGGCCGGATGCAGCGTCACGGTGCAGCGCGAGGTCTCGGACATGTCCGCCCCTTCGGTGCGGACCTCGAGGACGAGTCGTGACACAGGCTCGAAGACCACGAACGTCGCGCTCTCGCGGTAGGCGTCACCGTCGGGGCGGGGGCCGAAGCGGATCCGGTAGCCGCCACCCGTGCGCGGATCGACCTCGCAGGCCGACACCGCCCAGTCAGGGTCCGGGCACACCCAGCGGCGCAGCAGGTCGGCGTCGGTGAAGGCGTCCCACACCCGTTCGGGCGGGGCCGGGTAGGTGCGGTCGAGGTCGAACGACAGGAGCGGGGCGGTGGTCATGTGTCCTCCAGGAGTGTGCCGAGAGCGTCCAGCCGGGTCGACCAGAGCGCCTGCTGCCGTGCGGTCCACGTGGCCACGGCGACGAGGGCGTCGTCGCGCAGCCGGCACTCGCGAACGCGGCCGCGTTTGACGGTCGTCACCAGACCGGCCTCCTCCAGCACCCGCAGGTGCTTCAGGACCGCCGGCAGGGACAACGCCGTGGGGGCCGCGAGATCGCCGACCGACGTCGGACCGCGGGCGAGCCGCTCGACGATGGCCAGCCGGGTCGGGTCGCCCAGCGCCGCGAACTGATGGTGAACCACGTGGTTAACTATTGCGCGATCGATCGGAGGTGTCAAGGGGGTGGGCCGGTCCGGTCGGCGCCGGGTCGAGGAACACCGGGCGGGGGCTCCACGCCCGTGAGCACACCGCCGTCGCCGCCGGCCCTCGGCATCCATCGCCCACTCCGGAGGGCCCCGCGCCGACACGGGCACACCTCCGCCACCCGGCGCCGTCGATGACGACATCACCGGCGCTGCAGCGGGTCCGGAACGGTGAGCACCCCTGCCGGCGGACTCCCCGGGCGGCGTCGACGTCCGGATCCCCCCGTCCCGACATCACGTCACGACCGGACGCCCGTCCGCCACCGCGACGACGAACCCGCTACCCCACCGGTCACACCCACCGCAGCCCGGCCCGACCCACCAGCGTCGGACCCCTGGGCCACCCACGCGGCCCGACCGCCTCCCGGCCGCCCACTGTTCACCCGCCGGACACCTGCGAACCCCTGCCGCGCGGTGCCGTCTTCGTAACGTCACGCGGGTCCCACCTCCGCGCACCGCCCGCCGCGACGTGCGCCGCCGACAGACCTGGAGTCCCCGTGACCCTGAACGACCGTCGTCTCCCCCTGCTCATGGCCGGCCACACCGTCGGCAAGCGCAGTGCCGTGACGTGTGCACTCAAGTGCGACAACGCCTGTGCGCACCCCGCTCCCAACGTCAGCGACAACCCGACGTTCCGCGACATCGCCGGTGCCGCCCTCAGCCGCCGGATGCTGCTGAAGGGCGCCGCGGCCGGTGCCGCCGTCGTCCTGCTCGGCGGCGAGCTGGCCGGCACCACCCCGTCGGCGTCCGCGACCCCGGTCGTCGACCCGGCGGCGCCGGTGGTCCCCGGTTTCGGCGGCAAGGGCCGCGCCCCGGGCCTGTACTGGAACCCCATCGAGCCGGTCAGCGCCGAGGTCGACGCCTTCACCGTCCCCGAGGGCTACGACTGGTCGACCATCCTGCGGTGGGGCGACCCGCTCTTCGACGAGAACGAGATCTTCGACGTCCAGAACCAGACGGAGGACCGGCAGGCCCGCCAGTTCGGTTACAACAACGACTATCTCGACATCATGCACATCCCCGGCACGGGCGGCCGCGAGGCCCTGCTGGTCTGCAACCACGAGTACGTCAACCCGGCCATCATGTTCCCCGACGGCACCGACCCGGTCGCCCAGCGCAAGATCGCCATGCAGGCGCACGGCATGTCCGTGGTGCACCTGCACCGCAAGAAGCGCACCGACCCGTGGACCTACACCGTCGGCAGCCGCTACAACCGCCGCATCACCGCCACCACCCCGTTCACCCTGACCGGTGCCGCCGCGGGCAGCGAGCTCGTCCGCACCGGTGCCGACCCGGCCGGCACCACCGTGTTCGGCACCCTCGGCAACTGCGCCGGCGGCACCACCCCGTGGGGCACGGTGCTGTCCGGCGAGGAGAACTTCAACGGCTACTTCCGCGCCGCCGGCACCGCCACCGGCGAGGCCCGCTACGGCCTCGCCGACAAGGAGACCGCCAACGGCTGGGAGACGATCGACCCGCGGTTCGACGCCCGCACCCCGGAGACGGTCAACGAGCCCAACCGCTTCGGCTGGATCGTCGAGATCGACCCGTTCGACCCGACCTCCACCCCGGTCAAGCACACCGCCCTGGGCCGCATGAAGCACGAGGGCGCCAACGTCATCGTCGGCAAGAGCCGCCACGTCGCCGCCTACATGGGTGACGACGAGCGCTTCGACTACCTCTACAAGTTCGTCTCCAAGGAGAAGATGCGCGGCGGCTGGCGCAACGGCGTCAACTCCTCGCAGATCATCGGCAGCAAGGACCGCGCGTTCAACAAGACGCTGCTGGACTCCGGCAGCCTCTACGTCGCGCGGTTCAGCGGGGACTCCCCCGCCGGCGAGATCGACGGCAACGGCGCACTCCCCGCCGACGGGAAGTTCGACGGCACCGGCGAATGGCTGCCCATCGTCATCGACGGCGTCTCCCAGGTCCCCGGCTTCACCGTCGAGCAGGCGCTCGTCGACACGCGGCTCGCCGCCGACGCCCTCGGCGCCACCAAGATGGACCGCTGCGAGGACGTCCAGCCCGACCTGCGCACCGGGCGCATCTACGTCGCCTGCACCAACAACAGCGACCGCGGGGTCAAGCCGGGCAAGGAGGCCGCCACCGAGGTGAACCCCCGCAACGGCAACAAGGACGGCCACATCGTCGAGATCACCGAGAGCCGCGACGACGTCCGCTCCACCACGTTCCGCTGGTCGCTGCTGCTCGTCTGCGGCGATCCGTCGACCAACGCCGCCACGTACTTCGCGGGCTACCCCAAGGACAAGGTCTCCCCGATCAGCTGCCCGGACAACCTGGCGTTCGACTCCTGGGGCAACCTCTGGATCGCCACCGACGGCGCCCCGAGCTCCATCGGCAAGAACGACGGCCTGTTCAAGGTGCCGCTGCGTGGCCCGGAGCGGGGCCACGTCAAGCAGTTCCTCTCCGTCCCGCGGGACGCCGAGACCTGCGGCCCGGTGATCCACGACCAGGACAACCTCGTGTTCGTCTCCGTGCAGCACCCCGGCGAGGACGGCACCTTCGCCGAGCAGCTGTCGTTCTTCCCCGACTACGTCCCGGAGGGCACCACCCCGGCGCCGGGTGACTGGCGCGGCCCGCGGCCTGCCGTGGTGCAGGTCTTCGCCACCCGGTGACCACCCCGGTGCGGGAGGTTCCCGGCCGGGAGCCTCCCGCACCACCCGTGCGCGGTCAGCGGCCGGCGATGAGGGCGTGCGGTGCGGTCTGTTTGATCCGGGCCGTCAACCACTGCAGCTGCACCTCGGTCTCGCGGTCACACGTGCGCACCACGGTCGCCAGCCCGTGGTCGCGGAGTCCGTTCGCGGCCTGTTCCACCACGGTCCAGCTCAGGTGCACGAACGACGCCAGCATCCAGAGATCCTGCAGATCGCACAACAGCCCGACCGAGCCGGTCCGGTGGGTGTCCGACCGCGGGCCCGGTGGCCCGTCGGGGACGTCGCCCGGATCGACCGCGCCGTATCGGCGCAACAGGGGGCCGAGCGCACCCCGGTGCTCCTCACACTGCCCGGCGAGACTCGTGCACACACCGACGATGTCGGGTTCCTCCGGGTGCACCTCGGCCGCCCGGCGGAACGAACCGGCCAGCGAGTCCTCGGCGGCGTCCACCAGCTCCAGGTATGCCGGGATCTTCACGGTCGACCTCCCCGCGGCGGCGCCGGGCACCCGCTGAACCGCTGTCCGGTCCGGGTGCGCGACGTTTCGTCCCTGCTCCAGTCTTACCCCGGACGGCAGCCGCGTGCCCCCACCCGACCGGGTGAGCGCACCGGCGTCCGGGCGAACGCGCGGTCCCACCCGGGTTCGGGTACAGCACCCGGAGTCCGGGTCGCCCGGGGTCGACGCACCGGCCGCCGACGGCCGGACCGACCGGAGGCATGCCCATGTCCCGACCCGACCGCTCCGACACCCCACGCGCCGAGGCGTCGCTGTTCTTCATCGGCAACGCGACCACGCTCATCCGGTTCGGCGAGCTCACCCTGTTGACCGACCCGAACTTCCTGCACGCCGGTCAATACGCCTATCTCGGCCACGGACTCACGTCACGCCGACTGACCGACCCCGCCCTCGACGTCACCGCGCTCCCGCCCCTGGACGGTGTCGTGCTGTCGCACCTGCACGGCGACCACTGGGACCGGGTCGCGCAACGGGGCCTCGACCGGGCCCTGCCCATCGTCACCACCCCGCACGCCCGGACGAAGCTGCACCACCGTGGTTTCGGTGGCGCGGCCGGCCTCGCGACCTGGGAGTCGACCACCCTTACCCACGGGGCCACCTCGGTCCGCATCACCGCGCTGCCGGGCCGGCACGCCACCGGGTGGGTGCGGCACCTGCTGCCCCCGGTGATGGGCTCGATGCTGGAGTTCAGCACCGGCGGTGGCCCGGTCGAGATGCGGATGTACCTGTCGGGCGACACCCTGCTCATCGACGACCTCGCCGAGATCCCGGCCCGGTTCCCGCGCGTGGACAACGGCGTGCTGCACCTGGGCGGCACCCGCATCCCGGCGGGCCTGCGACGCGGGCTGATGGTGACCATGGACGCGGTCCAGGGGGCGGACCTGATGCAGCTGATCGACCCCACCGTGACCATCCCGGTGCACTTCGACGACTACACCGTGTTCACCAGCCCGCTGTCGGACTTCCGCGACGAGGTGCAGCGGCGCGGCCTGCTCGACCGGGTGCGGTTCCTGGAACGCGGCGGCACGGTCCCGCTCGCCGTCCGGGGCGACGACGGGGCGGTCACGCCATGACCGTCCGCGCCGTCCTGTTCGACATCGACGGCACCCTCGTGGATTCCAACTACCTGCACGTGCAGGCGTGGTCGGAGGCGATGGCCGCCGCCGGGCACCCGGCGGACGACGCCAGCATCCACCGGGCCATCGGGATGGACTCGGATCTGCTGCTGCGGTCGGTGCTCGGCCGGGACACCCCGACTCCGGTCACCGACGCCGCCGCCGCCGGGCACGCCGACCGCTACCAGGCCCTGGCGTCGCGGCTGCGGGTCTTCGACGGCGCCCGGGAACTGTTGCACGCCATCCACTCCGGCGGCCGGCAGGTCGTCCTCGCCACGTCCGCGCCGCCCGCCGAACTGGACGCCCTGCTGGCCGTGCTCGACGCCGCGGACGACGTCGACCACGTCACCTCCGGGGAGGACGTCAGCCAGGCCAAGCCCGCCGCCGAGCTGATCGAGGTCGCGCTCGGCCGCGCCGGCGTCACCGCGGCCGAGGCGGTGCTCGTCGGTGACACCGTGTGGGACGGCGAGGCGGCCGCGCGGGCCGGCGTGGCGTTCGTCGGGGTGCTGTCCGGTGGCATCGCCCGGGCCGAACTGGCCGCTGCCGGAGCCGTCGCGGTCTACGACGACGTGGCCACCCTGCTCGGTGACCTGGACGCGAGTCCTCTTCGCAACGACGTCTCCACTCCCGGCTCCACCCGACCGGGGCCACGTCACGGGTGACCCGCACGCCGCCGACCCCGACGGCGGAGGCCCGGACGGGTGATTCGCGACATCGGCCCATCCGGTCCGTGTTTAGCCCCGGGAGTGCCGGGTAGACAGGAACACGTCGCTAACAATGCGATGTCATCCGGGCTCGGACACGAAAGCGACACCCAGCCCATGAACGTCTCCACCCGCTTCCCGGCCGCCGCCGGCAGCGTGCGCCCATCGACGGTCTCCGTGCCGCCCCGCCTGCACACCGGGCAGCCCCCCGGTATTCGTGCGGCGAGGCCCTAGAGCACCCGTTCCGGCGTTTCTGCTCCACCCGTACCGCCGCCCGCCGGTGGTCGGTCGTCCGGACGCCGCTCCGACCGACCGCGCCCCGCGGGAGACGACACCGCTCCCCCCAGGCTTTTCCACCCAGGCTTTCCACCCAGGCCATCCGGTTGCATCCCGACCCACGGGGCGCCCGGTGGCACACCCACCCATGAGGAGGTCTCCATGACCGAGGCACAGCACACGACCACGAGCCCCGACCAGTACCTGGGCCTGACCGCCGTCGGCCCGGACCAGGACAAGATCGGCTCCGTGGGCCAGGTCTACGTCAACGACCAGAGCGGCGTCCCGGACTGGATCACCGTCAACACCGGCCTCTTCGGCACCACCGAGAACTTCGTGCCGCTCGAGGGCTCCCGCATCCAGGGCGACAACCTGGTCCTGCCGTTCGGCAAGGACATCGTCAAGGACGCCCCCAAGGTCGCCGACGCCAGCCACCTGGACCCTGACGAGCAGGAGGAGCTGTACGCGCACTACTCCCGCTACATCACCTCGGGTCGCACCACGACCGGCACGGTCGACGCCGACGCAGACTTCGCGCGCACCGACACGACCGTGGGCACCGACACCACCGTGGGCACCGGCGACGTGAACCGTCACGGCACCGTCGGCCACGACACCTCCGGTCCGACCACCGACGACGCCATGACCCGCTCCGAGGAGCAGCTGAACGTGGGCACGCAGCGTGTCGAGGCCGGTCGGGCCCGACTGCGCAAGTACGTCGTGACCGAGCAGCAGAGCGTGACCGTCCCGGTCTCGCGCGAAGAGGTCCGCGTCGAGCGCGAGCCCATCACCGACGCCAACCGCGGCGACGCCCTGGCCGGCCCGGAGATCTCCGAGGAGGAGCACGAGGTCGTCCTGCACGCCGAGCGTCCGGTCGTGGAGACCGAAGCCGTTCCGGTCGAGCGCGTGCGCCTGGGCACCGAGACCGTCACCGAGCAGCAGCAGGTGACCGGTGAGGTCCGCAAGGAGCAGATCGAGGTCGAGGGCGACACCACGACCGGCCGCGGCACCTCTGCCTGATCCAGCACCACTCGATCGACGAAGGGAATCACGATGACCAGCAGTTCCGGATTCGGATCCACAGGTACTCCCAGCGGCATCCCTGATCTCCCGCCGCCGCCGGCGCCCTCCACGTGGCAGGCGCCGTCGAGCACGCCCCTGAGCACCGGCACCTCGGGCTCCGGCGGTTCCACCACCGACGTCGCCAAGGACCAGGCCGCGTCCGTCGCCGGCAGCGCCAAGGACGCCGCCAAGGACGTCGCCGGCACCGCCAAGGAGCAGGTCAGCCAGGTCACCGGTGAGGCCAAGAAGCAGGCGAAGGATCTCTTCGGCCAGACCCGCTCCGAGCTCACCGAGCAGGCGTCCACCCAGCAGCAGCGGGTCGCCGGCGGTCTGCACTCGGTCAGCGACCAGTTGCGGTCGCTGGCCAACGGTGAGGCCCAGCAGGGTCCCACCACCGACCTGGCGCACCAGGCGGCGGACAAGGTCCAGGAGATCGCCTCGTTCTTCGAGAACCGTGACCCGGGCCAGCTTCTCGACGAGGTCCGTCGCTACGCGCAGCGCCGCCCGGGCATGTTCCTCGCTCTGTCGCTGGGCGCCGGCGTTCTCGCCGGTCGCCTGACCCGCGGCCTCACCGCCGACGACAGCAGCAGCTCGGATGCGCCGCGCACCGGTGGCACCGCGCAGGTCGGCGGCACCGTCCCCCGGCCCGCGCTGGGCACGCCGGCCTACGGCACCCCCGCCGCACCGGCCTACGGCACCCCGGCCGCACCCGCGTACGGCACCCCTGCCTGGTCCGATCCGGGGGTCCCGCGGTGAGCTCACCCACGGAGACGACGGACAGTTCGTCCAAGTCACTCGGTGAACTGCTCAGCGGTGTCACCGAGGACCTCTCGACGCTGATGCGTCAAGAGGTCCAGCTGGCCAAGGCCGAGGCCACGCAGTCGGCCAAGCGCGCCGGCAAGGGCGCCGGCATGATGGCCGGCGCCGTGGTGGCCGCGCACTTCGTGCTGCTGTTCCTGTCCATCGCCCTCTGGTGGGGTCTCGGCAACTCCATCGGCCACGGCTGGTCGGCACTGATCGTGGCGGTCCTCTGGGGCGTCGTCGGCGCCGTGCTGTTCAGCGTCGGCAAGAAGGCGATCGCACAGGTCCGCGGCCTTGACCGCACCACCGAGACGGTCGCGAAGATCCCGAACGCGATCAAAGGCAACGAGGAGCAGAACCGATGACGACGAGCAACGACCCCGACCAGATCCGTCGCGAGATCGAGGCCACCCGCGCCGGTCTCAGCAACGACGTGAACGCCCTGTCGGACAAGGTGAACCCCACGCAGATCGTGGAGCGCCAGAAGTCCAAGATCACGGGCGCCGCCCGCTCGGTGAAGGAGAGCATCATGGGATCCGCTGATTCTGCGACGTCCTCCGCCCAGAGCGCGGTGTCGTCCGTGGGCGACGCCGTCAGCGACGCGCCGTCCGCGGTGAAGTCCAAGACTCGGGGCAACCCGCTGGCGGCCGGGCTCATCGCCTTCGGTGCCGGTGTGCTCGTCTCCTCGCTGTTCCCGGCGTCGGAGAAGGAGTCGCAGGCGGCGGCGGCGTTGAAGGAGAAGGCGCAGCCGCTGGTGGACGAGGTCACCTCGGTGGCCAAGGAGGCGGCGGCGCACCTGCAGGAGCCCGCACAGAACGCGCTCGAGTCGGTCAAGTCGACCGCGACCGACGCCGTCGACACCGTCAAGGACGAGGCCGGCAGCGCCAAGGACGAGGTCAAGGGCCAGGCCGTGGACGCCAAGGACAGCGTCCAGCAGGCCCGGAGCAGCTGATCGAGTAGTTGCGGTGCACGGTGGGGCGGGTCGGCGAACAGCCGGCCCGCCCCACCGCTGTCTGTGGGCCCGTCGCGGAGCGCCGACGGGTCCGTGCGAGATACCTGATGACGTGAGAGGACCCGATGGACCAGCAGAACAGCGGCGACAAGGCGGCCACCGCACCGCATCCCGATGACGACCGCAAACCCGACGCGATCTCCGACCTCACGAAGCCGTCGTGGAAGTTCGTCTTCAAGAAGACGGTCCGGGAGTTCTCGCAGGACGAGTGTCTCGACCTCGCCGCGGGCCTGACCTACTACGCCGTGCTGGCCCTCTTCCCCGCCCTGCTCGCCATCGTGTCGCTGCTGGGACTGCTCGGGCAGGACCAGGCCGGGACCGACGCGCTGATGAACATCATCCGGCAGGTCGCACCCAGTGCCGCGGACACCATGCAGGGTGTGGTCACCCAGCTCACCCAGAGTCAGGGAGCGGGGATCGGGCTGGTCATCGGCATCCTGGGTGCGCTGTGGTCGGCGTCCGGGTACGTGGGCGCCTTCGGCCGCTCGATGAACCGGGTCTACGAGATCGACGAGGGCCGGCCGTTCTACAAGCTGCGGCCGGTGATGCTCCTCGTCACCCTCGTCGCCGTGGTGCTGGCTGCCCTGGTCGCCGTCGCGCTGGTGGTGTCGGGTCCGGTCGCCGGGGCCGTCGGCGACGCCATCGGCATCGGTGAGACCGGTCTGACCATCTGGAACATCGCCAAGTGGCCGGTCATCCTGGCGGTGGTGGTGTTCATCGTGGCGGTCCTGTACTGGGCCACCCCCAACATCAAGCAGCCGAAGTTCCGCTGGATCAGCGTCGGGGCCGTCATCGCGGTCGTGGTGTGGATCGTGGCCAGTGCCGCCTTCGGCTTCTACGTCGCCAACTTCGGCAACTACAACAAGACCTACGGCTCGCTGGCCGGCGTCATCGTCTTCCTGCTCTGGCTGTGGATCACCAACCTGGCTCTGTTGTTCGGTGCCGAGGTCGACTCCGAGCTCGAGCGCGGCCGTCAGCTGCAGGCGGGCATCGAGGCCGAGGAGACACTCCAGCTACCGCCGCGCGACACCAAGGCCAGCGATAAGGCCGCGGCCAAGGAGGAGCAGGTGGTCGAGCAGGGTCGGCGCATCCGCGAGACCGGCGGTCGCCAGGCCTGACCCGAGGGTCGCCCTGGGGGTCCGTCGCCCGGCCGGGCGACGGAGCGGCAGCGTCCGCGGTCGCCGGGGATGGCAGAATCGGACCCGGCGTCACCGCATCGGTGCTCGCACGTCGGACGTGATCGCGGCGGTCCCCACCGGTCGGGAGGGTCCGTGACGGCGCTGGTGCGGTTCGAACTGGCCTTCGCCCGGCTGGCGGACGCGTTCGGCGAGCCCGAGCTGTTGCCGGCGCGGTTGGCGACGGCCTGCACCGAGGTCCTGCCGATCGCCGGCGCCGGCATCAGCCTGTTCATGCCCGACGGCTTCCGGGTGCCGGTCGGGGCGAGCGACGAGACGGCCGCGCACGCCGAACGCCTCCAGTTCACCCTGGGCACCGGCCCGTGCATCGAAGCGCACCGCACCCGGCGGATGATCGGTCTGACCGCGGACGAGATGACCGCCCGCTGGCCGGATTTCGCGTCGGCGCTCACCACGGCGACCCCCTACCGGGCGGTCCTGGCGGCGCCGCTGTCCGTCGGGCTGGACACGCTCGGCACCACCGATCTGTTCCTCGACGATCCGGCGCAGCTGGCCCGGCTCGATCCCGACGACGTCGCCGCGGTCACCGATGCCGTGTCGCACCGGCTCTCGGCGGTGCCGGCTCCGGCGACGGACCAGGGCGACACGGACCGGTCGGCGGAGGCCGAACCGGTGTGGCTGCAGAGCCCGCCGGCCGTCCACCGCACCATGGTCTTCGTCGCCATGGGCATGGCATCGGTCGATCTGGACGTCACCGCGCAGGTGGCGCTGCGGTTGCTGCGGACCCGGGCCCTGCGCGACCGGAGCTCCGTCGACGACATCGCCGCCGCCGTCGTCGCCCGGCGACTGCAGCCGGTGGACCTGCGCGTCAGCTGAGACCACGCTCGTCCGGGTCACCCGAAACGTCGGGTGCGCCGGACCACGGCATCGGCGATCTCGTGGATCGAGGTGCGTTCGGCGAAGGCGGCCGCGCGCAGCAGCGCCAGCGCGTTCGTCACCGGCACCTCGGCCTGCACGGCGATCATCCCGGTGGCGATGGCGATCTCGTCGTGGCCGAGGGTGCGACCGCGGGTGCTGTGCAGCTCGCGCAGCACGGCGCGGGCGATGTGCCCGGTGCCCAGCAGGGCGGTGGTCGTCGCCACCGGGCTCAGGGCCCCGGGGGTGCGGCGGTAGAGCTGCACGGTGCCGAACGGCACCGTCCCCACCTGCAGCAGGAACGCGAAGAGGGCCGCCACCCCCAGGCTCCCGACCTCGCGGGTCAGCACGGGCCAACGGTCACCGGCCACGCCCGCCGTGAGATCCGGGACGGCGTACGGACTGCGATGCAGGAACGCGTCGATCGACGGGCCCTCGTTGAGGGTCAGGTGCCACTCGTCGATGGCTCGCGCGACGTCGTCGGTGGCGAACACGAGGTGCCCGTGGTCCAGGCTGCCGCGCGCGGTGACCGCCGCACCGTCCAGCCCGAGAGTGGCGACAAGGTCACGGCAGAGGTCGTCCGGTGTGCTGTCGACCTCGACGGGCGGCGGGCGGTGCTTCATCGGCGCCGCCCCTCTGCCGGCCGGTGACCCGGGTCCACCGATTGCCGCCACACGCACCATACGGCACCTCCGTGGCGGTGCACCCGCCCGGCCGGGGCCCGGGATCAGCCGGTCGGCCCGACGATGTCCGCAGCCACGACACCCACATCCACGCCTCGGCGCCGGGCCTCGTCCTCGATCAATCCGAAGGCCTGATCGATGTCGACGCCGTGCCGCGCCATCGTCACCCCCGCCGCCTGGTTGACCAGCTGACGGCGCCGCAACGCCGTGACCAGCGTGCGGGCGGGCGCCTCGCCCGGCTGAGCCGCCAGATAGTCGGCGAGCCCACGGTCGAGGTAGTCCAGCAGGACGACGAGCACGTCCGGCTCGGGTACCCGCAGTCCGCCCTCCCGGCGGCTGTACAGGTTGAGCGAACCCACCACGACGGGCCGCACGTGCAGCGGCTCGGCGAGGAACGAGCGGACACCCACCTGCGCCGCCGCGGCCGCCACGAGCGGCCAGCGGACCCGGACGTCGTCCAGGGTCACGGCCACCCGCCGGTCGGACCGGGCCGCCGACAGACAGGGCCCGTCGCCCTCGTCGTACTGGCCCTCGTCGATCAGCAGGACGGCGTCGTCGGTGTGGGCGGCGGTGAACGGCTCACCGGCGAACCGGGCGGTGACGCCGGCGCCGTGGGCGTCGGCGATCATCCGCACCGCCTCCCGCGAAGCCCGGCTCATCAGGTCCAGCAGGGTGTCGGCGTCGTTCACGCGTCCCTGCAACTGGATCATCAACCGGCCGATCTCGTCCGGCGACTGCGCCAGCGCCCGTTTCAGGGCCGGCGACCAGTCCACCGCGTCGTCCGGCCACCCCCCGCCGGGACCGCCGGGCTCATCGACCATCTGGGCAACCCCGCTCACCTGTGGCACTGGTCGGCAGCGCCGTCGTCACGTCAGGTCGGTAGGGAGACCTTCCGGCTGAGCCTATCCCGGCCGGCGTCGGTGGCACGGCGCCGCGGGCGGCGGTCAGGACGACGTGGCGGCCAGGCCGACCGCCGGCGCCGGCTCCTCCGGAGCCGGGATGGGCAGTTCCGGTAGCGCGCCCGTGAGCGCGACCTCCTCGGCGAGGTCCCGGAGCTTGCGGTTGAGTGCCTGACTCGCCTCGCACATCGCGGCGAAGGCCTGGTCCTCGGTCCACTGGCTGCGGGCCATCAGGATGCCGATCGCCACGCCGATGCGGCGGTTGCTCATCAGTGCCCGGTGCAGGTTCGCCGCCCGGGCCCGCTGCGCGAGGCCGGCCAGCGCGGTCTCGGTGGACGCCATCGTCACCGCCGCGACCGTGGTGGCGGCCCCGGCGAAGGCCTCGACGTCCTCGGCGTACAGGTTGAGCGTCCGCGTCACGGGGCCGGCGCCGCGCAGCGGGTAGGACAGCACCCCCCGCACCGGCGTGCGCTGCACGACGATCTCGCTCAGCCGCGGCCAGCGGACGTCGGTCCGCAGGTCGCGCACCATCACCGCGGATCCGCGGCGCATGGCCTCCAGCGTCGGCCCCTCTCCCAGGCGGTACTGGGCGACGTCGACCTCCTGGGCCACCGGATCGGTGGTCGACACGGTCCGCGGGATGCCGCGCGAGTTGCGCTCGGTGAGCGTGGCCCAGCGGGCCCCCGGCACGACGGTGGTCACCACCTGCAGGACGCCGGCGATGGGGTCGCCGGGGTTCTCGGCGGGCTCGGCCACCAGCTGGGCCAGCGAGGCGAGCTGCGCGGCCAGCGTCGGTGCCGTCGCGGTGCTGCCGTTGATGGACGGGTTGTCGGTCATGGTTCTTCTCCAGGGAGGCGGCCCGTGTCGAGCAACGTCTGGGCGACGTCGCCGATCTTGCGTCGGGTACTGCGGGCAGCGGTACGGAGGCGGTGGAAAGCCGCCACGTGGTCGAGGTTCTCGCGGGACATCAGGAAACCGACGCCCCGTTCGATGGGCACCCGGTAGTCGAGGGCGTAGTTCAGCTGCGCGGCGAGCACCCCGGCCTGTTCGGCACTCACGGCGGTGGCGAGCATCGCCTCGGCGACGTCACCGAACCGGCTGAGCGCGTGCTGCTCGGCGGCCTCCCAGCGGTGCTCGCGGTCGAGGTAGATGTCCAGGCTGGCCACCGGGATGCCGCTCAGGTGGACCGGGACGCCGAGGACGGCCCGGATGCCGCTGCCGTCCAGGACGCCGGCGAGCTGCGTCCACCGCTCGTCGTTCTGCACGTCCGTGGTCGCCGTCACCGCGTCGTGGACGAAGGTGTCCACACAGGGCCCCTCGCCGGTCTCCAGCTGGGCGTTCTCCAGGAGGCGGCTCGTGGGATCGGTGAAGACCGCGTAGCGCAGCTCGCTGTGCTCGTCGGCGAGCATCAGGCCGCTGCCGGAGATGTCGAACATCTGCGCGCAGGCGTCGACGACGCGCTGCAGCGATTCCTCCAGCACCGTGTTGGCCTGCTGCTTCTCCAGCCGCCGGAGGCTCGCGGCGAGGGCGGTGGCGTCGATGCTCGTTGTCATGTGCTCACTCTTGCCCGATTCCGTCGTCCGGGGGTCCGGCGGGACCACCGGGCGGCGTGCCGACGGGGTCCAGGTCGGCCCGGCCGTGTGCGCCGTGGGGCAGATGCCGCGCGGAGGCCGCGCTCAGCTCGAGGAGCCGGCCGATGACCCCGGCGAAGGCCTCCGAGCCCGAGATCTGGGCGTCGGACCAGGTGTGCGGGGCGGCACGGACGGCGTTGAGGTTGCCCACCACCTCTCCGGACACCCAGATCGGCGCGGACAGCACCGCCCGCACCCCGTCGGAGGCGAGCCGCTGCCACACCGACCGGTAGGCGTCGTGGGTGGCCAGGTCGGCGACCGCCACGGTGCGCTGCGACCGCATGGCGTCGATGCCGGGTCCGACCGACAGCTGCTGCTGGGCCTGCTCCAGCGCTTCGGCGGCCAGGTCGGTGGCGGCCACCGTCCGTACGGCGTTGTCGTCGTCGAGCAGCAGGACACCGACCCCGTCGGCGGCGAGGAGGTCGCTCGCGGCGGTCACGACCTGACGCAACCGCGGCACGAGGGTCTCCACGGGCGATCGACCGACGCTCACCTCGAGACCACGCAGGGTGTCTCCGGGGACCGCGGGGCCGCGGTTCACCGCACGCGCCCGACATGCGGGCCGGACCCGGTCGTCGCAGCCATGTCTCTCCAGTCCGCCGGCCGGTCCCCGGACAGGGGACGGCATCGAGAACGGACCGCGGACACAGGGCGGTCGGGATGGCGACGGACCAGCCGTCGCTCACGCGAGATGCTAGCGGTGGAACCGATCGCACACAATCATCCCGGCACGGCCGCCGCCGCGGTGTCCGGGTGCACCGCCGGTCACGGTGGGCGTGCGGCACCGGTGCCCGGCCGCCGCCGGCGCCGACGGTGGGCCGGGCCACCTCTGACCCGCCGCCGGCCCCGCCTCCGTCACCCGGATGCCCGGACAGCCCTCGATGCACGACGGCCCGCCACCCCTGACGGGTGGTTGTCGCCTCGTGTCCGGGACAGCGGGTGACCGCCGCGGCGGTCACCTCATTCGAACAGCTCAGCCGCCCGGCCGACGATCAGCGGGTCCGGGCGGCGTACCACGGTCGTGTCCTTGCCGTCGTAGTCGACGTCGGCGAGCACGAAGCGCATCGCCTCGAGCCGGGCCCGCTTCTTGTCGTTGCTCTTCACCACCGTCCACGGCGCGCGGTCGGTGTCGGTGGCCCGGAACATCGCCTCCTTCGCGGCGGTGTACTGGTCCCACTTGTCCAGCGACGCCAGGTCCATCGGCGAGAGCTTCCACTGCCGCACCGGGTCGATCTGCCGGATGAGGAAGCGGGTGCGCTGCTCGGACGGCGACACCGAGAACCAGAACTTGATCAGGGTGAAACCGTCGTCCATCAGCACCTCCTCGAACTTCGGCGCCTGCCGCAGGAAGCGGGCCGTCTGCTCGGCGGAGCAGAAACCCATCACGGTCTCCACCCCGGCGCGCGTGTACCAGGAGCGGTCGAACAGGGCCATCTCGCCCTTGGCCGGGAGATGGCTGACGTACCGCTGGAAGTACCACTGGCGGAGTTCGTGGTCGGTGGGCTTCTCCAGCGCCACCACCCGCGCTCCGCGGGGGTTGAGGTGCTCGGTGAAACGCTTGATGGTGCCGCCCTTCCCGGCGGCGTCGCGGCCCTCGAAGAGCAGCGCGTAGCGGGCGCCGGCGGCCTTGATCCAGTTCTGCAGCTTGAGCAGCTCGATCTGCAACAGCCGCTTGTCGTGCTCGTACTCCTCGCGGCCGAGCCGCTGGTCGTACGGGTAGTCCTCACGCCAGGTGTCCACGATCCGGCCGTCCACGGCGCGCAGCACCGGGTCGTCGTCGTCGAGTTCCTCCACGACGAAACCGCCGGTGCCGTACTTGTCCTCGAGAGCGGCCAGCTGCGCGGCGAGATCGGTCATGCCGCGAAGTGTGGCCGACCCGCCGGACCGGCCGATGGACGCCGGGTGAACGGCAGCCGACGCCGCAGGCCGGCGGGTCGGTCAGCGGGTCGCGCGTGAGCACGGCAGTGGGTCGGGGTCAGCGGGCCGGTGGTCGGTACGTCAGCGGGTCAGCGGGTCTCTGGTCGGCGGGTCAGGGTCAGCGGGCCGGTGGTCGGCGGGTCAGCGGGTCAGCGGGGTCAGGGCGTCAGCGGGTCAGGGCGTCAGCGGCTCCAGCGCGTCAGCGCGTCAGCGCGTCAGCGCGTCAGCGCGTCAGCGCGACAGCGCGACAGCGCGAGAGCGCGTCAGCGCGTCAGCGCGTCAGCGCGACAGCGCGACAGCGCGAGAGCGCGTCAGCGCGCTCCAGGCGTCAGCGGGTCAGCGCGTCAGCGCCTCGGTGGGTCGGCGCGTCAGCGGGAGACGCGGACTGCGGCCGGCAGCCACCCGGTGGCCGGCGGCCGGTCGAGGGCCCGGCGCCGCCGGAGCACGACGTCCTGCCGGAGCGCCCGGGCGACCGCGTTCTCGGCCAGCCGGGCGACCACCGCGCGGTCCACGGGCGCCCGGCCACTGCCGGCGATGGCCGGGATCGGCCGCAGCCACTGCAGCTCTACGACGACGCCGCGCATCCGCAGCGTCCGCCACACGACGGCGGCCAGGGTGTCGTCCCCCACGAAGGCGGTCGCCGTGGTGGGCACCGCCCCCTGCGACACCCGGACCGTCGCCGGCTGCACGACCACCGCGGCGTTCAGCGCCGCCTGGAACGCGGCCCGGTGGAACTCGCCGACCGCCCGGCCGCACCGGGTGGTCGCCTCCGGGAACACCTGCACCCGGTGCCCCTGCCGGAGCAGCACGGTCATCGCATCGACGGCCGCGGGCAGGTCCCGGTACCGACGTCGCCGCAGGAACACCGCGCCGCTGCGCCGGGCGACCGCGCCGACCAGGGGCCACTCCTGCACCTCCGACTTCGCCACCGGGACCATCGGTGCGCCGGCGGCGAGCGCCAGCACGTCCAGCCAGGAACTGTGGTTGGCGACCACCAGACCGGCGCCGCTGCGGACGGTGCCGGACACGGTCAGCGTGACCCCGGCGGCGGTCAGCACCCGGCGGCACAGCCACTGCAGCAGCCACGCCCGGCGGTGTGCGCGGCCGTACCCGGGGAGGCTCATCACCAGCAGGGCCGGGGGGACCAGCACGGCGACCACCACGGCCAGCGACGCCATCCGCCACCAGGTGAGCGTCATGCCCACCAGATCGGCGGACGGCGCGACGCATCCGGCGACGCAGGCCGACCGCGGCGCCGGCAGGTGGTGACAGCCGCTCCCCGTGACACGCGCGGTGCTCACGGGGCACCGCCGCGGGTCCGGCGCGACACCGTGGGCAGGGCCGCACGCGGCGCCGGGAGCGGCCCCGGCTGCCCCGTCGCCGGCAGGAACCGACGCAGGTAGCGCTGGTCGGCGTTCTGCAGGTCCAGCAGGATCAGCAGGTCCACGCAGTTGAACAACGGGTCGTGCGCCGGTGGCCCGAGCACGGTGGCCCCCAGCCGTAGATAGCCCTTGAGCAGCGACGGGAACCGCACCACCGCGGGCGGCGGCCCGGGCACCCACGGTCGCCGGGGCGGGCAGCTGAACCGCGGATCGCGGTGCGACACCTGCAGGTCCTGCCACACCCCCGCGGCGAGCTCGCCCCCGTCGGTGAGGGGGATCGACGAGCAGCCGATCAGGTACCGGTGGCCGCCGCGCATCATGTACTGCGCGATGGCCGACCACAGCAGCGACATGGTGGCCCCGTTGCGGTGATCGGCGCGCACACACGACCGGCCGCCCTCAACCGTGTACGGCAGCAGGCCGGCGATCCGGTCGAGGTCGAACTCGGTCTCGGAGTACAGCCCCGTGCTGCGCGATGCGGGCGGCAGCAGCCGGTAGGTGGCCACCGTCTCCGGCGCCGCCCCGGGCCGCGGGGTGTGCGTGACGATGACGTGGTCGCCGGCCTCGTCGAAGCCGTCGGCGTCCAGACCCACCGGGCCGGGGGTGATGGCGCCGAACTCACCGGCGAAGATCTGGTGCCGCAGCCGTTGGGCGCTGCGGATGTCGTCGGACTGACGGGTGACCGTCACCGTGTAGGGCGCTGTTCGATCGTCGGCGGGCGATGCCTCGGCGACGCGCAGTTGCTCGATGGACACCCGTCAAGGCTGACCCGCAGGCACCACGACGCGCCTCCCCGGGCCACGAAGGGGCGGTGAAGGTTCGGTGAACGGTGGCATCCGCGGCCCGGGTGCGGGCGGCGCACCGGGTTCAGCGGGGTGCGGCGCCGCCGTGGGCCTGTCGGGCCGCCGCCAGGAACGCGTCGAAGCCGGCCGGGTCGGCCAGCGCGTCGCGGGACACGGCGCCGGCGACGTCGGCGCCGGCGAGGATGCGCTTGACCGGCACCTCGAGCTTCTTGCCGTTGAGCGTCCGCGGGATCGCCGGCACGGGGATCACCCGGCTGGGCACGTGCCGCGGTGACAGGTCCGCCCGGATGTCGCGGCGCAGTCGGGCGGTGACCGCGTCCGGATCGGCGCCGTCGGCGAGCACCACGAACAGCAGCAGCTCGCCCTCGGCCGCGCCGGACGTGTCGACCACCAGCGCGTCCCGCACCTGCGGCACCGCGTCCACCACCCGGTAGAACTCGGCGGTGCCCATCCGCACCCCGCCGCGGTTGAGGGTGGCGTCCGACCGGCCCTCGATGACGCACGACCCGCGGTCGGTGACGCGGATCCAGTCGCCGTGCCGCCAGACGCCCGGGTACTCCGCGAAATAGGCGTCGCGCAGCCGGGTCCCGTCGTCGTCGCCCCAGAAGGCCACCGGCATCGACGGCATCGGCGCGGTGATCACCAGCTCACCGACCTCGCCGACCAGCGGATCACCCGTCGGGGAGAAGGCCTCGACCTTGGCGCCGAGCGCCCGGCAGGAGATCTCCCCCGCCCACACCGGCACCGTCGGCGCGCCACCGACCACGGCCGTGCACAGATCGGTGCCGCCCGACAACGACACGATCTGCAGGTGCTCCCCCACCGCGTCGTGCAGCCAGCCGAACCCGTCGGCGTCCAGCGGCGACCCGGTCGAACCGACCACCTGCAGCGCACCGAGGTCGTGGTCGGTGCCCGGGGTCAGGCCGGCCTTGCGGCAGGCGGTGATCCACGGCGCCGACGTCCCGAAGTACGTGACGCGCCACTGCTGCGCCAACCGCCACAGGACGCCGAGATCGGGGTGCCCCGGGTTGCCGTCGAACAGCACGATCGTCGCGCCCACCAGCAGGCCACCTATCAGGTAGTTCCACATCATCCAGCCGGTCGTGGTGAACCAGAGGAACACCGAGCCGGGACCGAGGTCCGACTGCAGCGCGAGGACCTTGAGGTGCTCCAGCAGGATCCCGCCGACGGACTGCACGATCGGCTTGGGCAGCCCGGTGGTGCCCGACGAGTACAGCACCCACAACGGAGCCGCGAACGGCACCGGCACGAACACCGGCGCACCGGCCTCGGCGGTGAAGGTGTCCCAGTCGGTCGCGCCGTCGGGCACGGGGGTGCCGAGCACCGGGATGTGCACGAGCGTCATCCCCGGGACGGCGGCCCGCAGCTGCGCCACGGTCGCCGAGACGTCGAAGACCCGGCCGCCGTAGCGGTACCCGTCGACGGCGAGCAGCACGGTGGGCTCGATCTGCCGGAAGCGGTCGATCACCGAACCGGGCCCGAAGTCCGGCGAGCACGACGACCACACCGCTCCCAGCGCGGCGGTGGCCAGAAATCCGACCAGGGCGTGGAGCCCGTTCGGCACCAGCGCCACCACCCGGTCGCCGGTGCCGACGCCGGCTCGGCGGAGGCCGTTCTCGGCGGCGCCGACCAGCGCCCGCAGCTCCGCCAGCGTGACCGGCTCGGCGGTGCCGTCCTCAGCCGCGACGATCGCCACGACGGTGTCGTCGGTGCGGCCGGGCAGGTCGGCCAGGGCGTGCTCGGCGTAGTTCAGGGTGCCGCCGGGGAACCAGCGGGCGCCGGGCATCCGCGCGTCGGCCAGGTCGCCGATCGCGGGATGGTGCCACCGCACCCCGAAGTGGTCGGCCAGCGCGGCCCAGAACGCGCCCACCTCGGTGGTGGAGTACGACCACAGGTCCGCATAGGTCGGGAAGGCGCGGCCGGTGCGGGTGGCGAGCTCCTCGGCGAAGACGCCGATCCGGGTGGTCCGCTGCTCGTCCGGCGCCCACAGCACCACCGGGGGTTCGGTGCGCTCGTCCATCGGCCGGCTCCTCTGCTCGCCGGGCGCCGCCGCCCGCCCTGCTGGCATCCTCACACACCCCGGGCGGGCCGGCCGGTCCGCGCGGCCGCCGACCGCTGCTAGCGGGCGTAGACGACGTCGGTGAGGAAGCGGGTGAACCCGAGCCGCTCGTACAGGCGCAGCGCGCGGGTGTTGTCACCCTCGACGTACAGCATCACCTGGGCCGGGCCGCGGGCCCGCAGGTACTCCAGGCCGGCCAGCGACAGCGGCGTCCCGAGGCCCCGGACGGGCGACTCCGGGTCGACCCCGAGGACGTAGATCTCGCCGAGCGGGCCGGCCGGTGCGGTGGCGTCGGCCGGGGTCGGGTCGGTGGGATGCACCTTCGTCCAGTGGTAGCCCAGCAGCCGGTCGTCGGCGTCCACGGCGAGGAAGAAGCCGGCCGGGTCGAACCAGTCCTGGGCCAGCTCCCGGTCCAGGCCCGCCTGGTCGAGCCGGCCCTGTTCGGGATGCCAGGAGAAGGCCCGTGCGTTCACGGCGAGGAACGCGGCGTCGTCGGCACCGGGGACGAAGGTGCGGATCCGCACCCCGTCCGGCAGCTCCGGACGCGGCGTCGGCGCGGCGGCCGGCCGCCGCATCTGCACGAGCTCGCGGGTCTCCCGGAGACCGTGCCGCGCCGCCAGCGCCCGGGCGGCCGGCAGGTCGCCGTGGGCCCACACCGCCGGACCCGTGTCGAGCACCGCCCGCAGCAACCGGTCCCCGAGCCCGCGGCGGCGGTGCGACGGGGTGACGGCGAGCTCCGCGGGGTCGCCGGCCGGCAGGACGGCGACGGCCACCAGCGCTCCCCCCTCGGTGGCGGTCAGGTAGCGCAGGTCGCCGTCCAGGCCGACCGACTCCAGGACGTGGCCGCCGAACGGCGAGACCCCGTCGGCGGCGACGCAGGCATCGACCAGGGCGGCCAGGTCGTCGACCGGCGGCAGGTCGGGGCGGAGGTCGCTCACCCGGTGACCGGAGCGGTCTGCTCCTCCCGGAGCGACGAACGGGCGGGCGGGACCATCTTGTAGCCGACGTTGCGCACGGTGCCGATCAGCGACTCGTGCTCGGCGCCGAGCTTGGCGCGGAGCCGCCGGACGTGCACGTCGACGGTGCGGGTGCCGCCGAAGAAGTCGTAGCCCCAGACCTCGGTGACCAGCTGCTCCCGGGTGAAGACCCGCGACGGGTGCTGCGCGAGGAACTTCAGCAGCTCGAACTCCTTGTAGGTGAGCTCCAGGGTCTTGCCCCGCAGCCGCGCCGTGTAGGTGTCCTCCTCGATGGTCAGATCACCGAGGCTGATCAGGCCCGAGTTCGAGGCGGGGTTGCTGCGGCCGGCCAGCAGCCGCAGCCGACAGTGCACCTCGGCCGGCCCGGCGCCGGCCAGCACGACGTCGGAGACCCCCCATTCGGGGCCGATCGCGACGATGCCGCCGTCGGTGACGACGGCCAGGATGCACACGTCCAGCCCGCCGGAGCCGAGCAGCCGGCACAGGTTGCGAGCGGCGGCGAGATCCTGCCGGGCGTCCAGGATGACCAGGTCGTACGGCCCGGAGGTGACCAGCGATGCGGCCTCGGGTGCGGCGGACCGCAGGTTGACCGGCAGCAGATCCAGCGCGGGCAGCACGCTGTTGGGATCCGGATCAGCAGTCAGCAACAGAAGATCCACTCGTCGACTCCCTTCCCGGTGCGTGCGGAGTTCACGGTCCTGCGGGGGCGCCGCGGGCACCGGGTCGCGGGACCGTCGCTACCACCCGGACCACACAACAAGGCGTCAACGGACCGAAACACAGGCGTCCAGCTGCGGAAATCATAACGGCTGGACGGCGCCGACCGAATCGAGCGCGTCACACCACCGGTGGCACGCGGGGCGGACCACCACGCCCACGGTGACAGGATGGCGCCATGCTGCGGCGCCGGTCGACCGAACACGCTGGTCCGAACGGGCTCACCGCCCGCACCGCCGACGGCGTGACCCTGCGCGGGCTGCACCTGTCCGGCGGTGCCGACACCCCGACGGATCACGCGGTGGTCGTCGCTCACGGCATGACCAACGCCACAGCCAGGGTCTCCACCCGCGCCGTGCTCGCGCGGTTCGCGAACCGCACCGCGGTGGTGGCGCTGGACTTCCGTGGCCACGGACGGTCCGACGGCCGGTCCAGCGTCGGCCGGGACGAGATCCTGGACGTCGACGCCGCGATCGGCGCCGCGCGGGGGCTCGGCTACACCCGCGTCACCCTGGTCGGGTTCTCGCTCGGCGCGGCGGTCGCCCTGCGGCACGCGGGACGCACCCGCACCGACCCCGCGCTGACCGAGGCCGCCGACGCCGTCGTCGCGGTGTCGCCGCCGGCCCGCTGGTTCCTCCGCGAGAGCCGCTCGATGCTGCGGGTGCAGTGGTTGCTCGAGCACCCGGTCGGCCCGTTCCTCGGGCCCCGGTTGGGCATCCGGCTCGGCCGGCCGTGGAGCACGGTGCCGAGCACCCCGTTGGACGAGGTGTCGCGGATCGCCCCCACCCCGCTGCTGTTCGTGCACGGCACCGCCGACCACTACTTCGGTCCCGAGCAGAGCGTCCGGCTGCACCGCGCCGCGCCCGGCGCCGAGCTGTGGCTCGTCGACGGCATGGGGCACGCCGAGAGCGGCATCGCCGCGACCACCGTCGACCGCATCCTCGACTGGTCGCTGCGGCAACCGACGTCACGGTGAGTCGCGCACACTGTCGCTGTGCGCAGATTCCTGGTCTTCCTCGTCGTGCTCGCCGTGCTGCTGGTCGGCGCCGACTTCGGTGCGCGGTACGTCGCCACCCAGAAGATCGGTGAGGCGCTGCAGAGCCGGCTCGGCGTCGGGCAACCGCCGACGGTGGACATCGCCGGGTTCCCCTTCCTGCTGCAGGCCGTCCGTGGTGAGTACGGCAGCGTGCGCGCCGCCCTGCCGCCGGAGACCCTCGGGCCGCTGACCGACGTCCGGGTGTCCGTCGAGCTGCAGCGGGTCCGGCTGCCGCTGTCCGAGGCGCTCAGCGGCACCGTCGACCGGCTCACCGCCGACGCGGGCCGGATCCGGTTGACCGTCCCCACCGCCGCGGTGGCCGCCGCCGTCGGGCTGCCGGGCCTGACCGTCACCGCACAGGACGGGGCCCTGGTCGTCGGCGCCACCGTCACCGTCCTCGGGCAGTCGTACCCGGTGACCGCCCGGCTCGACGCCGCGGTGGACGACGCCGCCCTGGTGCTCCGCAGCGGCGAGCTCAGCGGCGCGGGCCTGACCCTGCCCACCGAGGTGACGAACGCGCTCGCCACCCTCGTCGACCTCACCGTCCCGTTGGACGCGCTCCCGTTCCGGGTGACCAGCGGCAGCGTCACCGTGGACGGGGCGGACGTGGTCGTCGACGCGACGACGGGCCCTCTGGACCTGGCCACCGGCTGACCCACCGCACCCGCTCCCACCGGCGGCGCAGCACCGTCGAACGGTTCCCGCGCCAGGCCGCGGCTGGTAGTTTGACCCACCATGGGCCCGCTGCTGACTCAGCGCCGCGCGATCGACCTGAACCGGGTCGCCAGCGCGATGTGTTGCCGACCCTCCCGCTGACGCCGAGCAGCCCGCCACCCGTACCGGGTGCGCCCGCGGACCACCGTCCGCCCGGTCCCGTCACACCGCCCGCCCGCCGGACCTCTGTCCGCCCCCGCAGCAACCGTCCCGCGCATGCCGGGCCGTCCCCCAGTTGAGGAGAAGTCACCACCATGAGCCGTGCCGAGAACCTGGTCACCACCGACTGGGCGAACGACAACCTGAACACCGCCGGACTGGTCTTCGTCGAGGTCGACGAGGACACCAGCGCCTACGACGGCGGTCATCTGCCGGGCGCGGTGAAGATCAGCTGGCGGGACGACCTGCGCGACGCGGTGAAGAACGACTTCATCGACAAGGCGGGGCTGGAGAAGCTGTTCAGCGAGAAGGGCATCGCCGTCGACGACACCATCGTGCTGTACGGCGGCAACAACAACTGGTTCGCCGCCTACGCCTACTGGTTCTTCACCCTCTACGGCCACGAGAAGATCGTGCTCATCGACGGTGGCCGCAAGAAGTGGGAGCTCGACGGCCGCCCGTTGACCACCGACACCGTGACCCGGCCGGCCACCACCTACACCGCCAAGGACGCCGACCTGTCGATCCGGGCGTTCCGCGACGACACCGTCGCCGCGATCGGCACCAAGAACCTCATCGACGTCCGCTCGCCCGGTGAGTTCGCCGGCCAGCTCGGCGCCCCCGCGCACCTGCCGCAGGAGAACGCGCAGCGCCGCGGCCACGTCCCCGGCGCCATCAACATCCCGTGGTCCAAGGCGGCCAACGAGGACGGCACGTTCAAGTCCGACGCCGAGCTCACCGAGCTCTACGCCGACGCCGGGTTCGACGACTCCAAGGAGTCCATCGCCTACTGCCGCATCGGCGAGCGCTCCAGCCACACCTGGTTCGTGCTCAGCGAGCTGCTCGGCAAGAAGAACGTGAAGAACTACGACGGCTCCTGGCTCGAGTACGGCACCCTCATCGGGGTCCCGATCGAGCTCGGCGAGCCCGCCAAGTAAGCCCCGACCCGAGAAACGGACACCCGCCATGTGTGCAGCACCCGAGCAGACGCTCGACCTCCCGCCCGGCACCGACACGGTGACCCAGGCCGTCATCCAGGGCCGCGTGCTGGCCGGCGCGGAGCCGGTCGCCGGCGCCCACGTCCGGTTGCTCGACGGCACCGGCGAGTTCACCGCCGAGGTCGTCGCCTCGCCGGAGGGCTCGTTCCGCTTCTACGCCGGCCCCGGCAGCTGGACGGTCCGCGCGCTGTCCCGCGGCGGCAGCGGCCAGTCGGACGTGGCCACCCGGTACGGCGTCTACTCGGTGGACGTCCTCGTCGGCGCCTGACGCACCGCACCACCCGACGGGGTGCCGGCCGCCGCTGCGGCCGGCACCCCGTCGGCGTTCCCGGACCTGCGCCCCCCGGGCGGCACCGGGCACGGTCCCCGTCCCCCGGCGCCCGGCGCCGGTGCCCCGCCGGCATTCGCGACACAGCGACCGACGTGGCCGGTCCCACGCCCGGGCGGGGCGCGTCGGCCGGACGGCTCCGGTTATGGTGGGTCCGTGGAAATCTTCTACACCGGCCTGCTGGTGCTCGTGGCGATCGTCATCACGTGGTTCGCCGTCTACGTGGTGTACCGGCTGCTGCACGAGGACAAGTGACCCCTCCGTCCGCCGCGGACGACCGACCGGACACCCCGGAAGGATCGCCGCTCCCCGACGTCACGCCCGCCGCTGACGATCCTGGCTCGCGCCCCTCGGGCAACGACGCTCTGGCCGCGGCCATCGAGCGCAGCCTGAGCCCGCAGGGCACCACTGCGCTCAACATCGGCGACACCGTGCCGCTGCCGGTCGGCGCCGACACCGCCAACGTCCGGCTGGGTCCACCCCTGGACGACGCGAACCTGTCGCTGCTGCCGCTCGTCGGGGTCTGGCGCGGCGAGGGTCACCTGCACGGTCCCCAGGAGACCCCGGACCGCGTCTTCGGTCAACAGCTGACCATCTCCCACGACGGTCGGGGCTTCCTGCGTCACGAGTCGATCACCTGGGTGTTCGACGAGGACGGAACCGCGCTGCCCGCCGGCCGCGAGGTCGGCTGGTGGCGGCCGCAGCCCGACGGCGTCATCGAGCTGGTGCTCGCCGACGCCGACGGCGTCGTCGAGGTCTTCTACGGCACCGCGCAAACCCTCGCGTCCTGGTCACTCGGCACCGACGCGGTCCTGCGCACCACCAGCGCGCCCGCCGTCACCGGCGCGACCCGGCTGTACGGGATCGTCGACGGGCGGCTGGCCTACGTCAGCGAGCGCGCCACCGCCGAGCACCCGATGCGGCCGTACGCCTCGGCGCTGCTGGACCGCCAGGCCGGCTGACTCAGCGCACCTCCGGCTTCGGGTAACCGGCCGCCGCCCACTGGGCGTAGCTCAGTGCCGTCACCGTGCCGTCCGGCGCCTGTGCGTAGATCGTCGGGTCCACGCCGTTGCCCCAGAAGCTGGTGTTGATGATCCAGCCCGCCTCCGCCGGCGCCGGATACCCCGCGCGCGCCCACCGGTCGTAGTCGAGGAAGTCCCACTGCCACTGCGGGTCGCCGGGCCAGAACGTCACCGCGACCAGGCCGGGTGCCCAGGAGTACTTGACCACGTTCGAGGCGATGGAGCCGACCGCCGGGTAGCCCGCGGCCACGTAGTCGTCCCAGGTCATCGCCATCTTCTCCGACCAGCCGTTGACCTGGGCCAGCTGGTAGACCGTGTCGGAGAACTGCGTCTTGACGTAGCTGACCGACGTCGCCTGCTGCATCGGGAAGAACCAGTTCGACCGCAGGCCCATCGCGCTGCGGAACTGGTCGCCGGTGACCGTCGCCCGGCCGGCACTGCCGACCACGTCCATGTTCAGCACCCGGCCGCCCTGCGCTCCCTCACCGTCCCGGCGGGTCACCTGCAGCGCCGTGAACTGGCCGATCTGCGGGTAGGCGGCGGTGATGGCGGCACCGGTCAGCTCCACCCGCCAGGTGTTGTGCGGCGAGCGCAGGTCGCCCCAGTCCTGCACGTGCCCGAAGCTCGGGCCGGTCGTGCGGCCGCCGGTGGACGAGCCGAACTCGGTGTGCACCACCGCACCGCCGCGCACCCGGACCACCCCGGCGCTCGCGGCCACGGCGAAGTCCGTCCGACGGTCCTCGACGGAGGCCCCGTTGCGGCCGGCCCCGCCGTAGACCTGGCAGGCGATGGTGTCGCAGGTCATGGCGTAGGCGTACCGACGCTCGGACAGCGCGTAGCTGCGCGCGGCGACGGCCTGCGCGGCGAGGGCCTGCATCCCCCGGCCGCCGCCGAGGTCGGCCCAGCTCGCCACCGACTCCCGCGGCACCACCCCGCGCAGGTACTGCTCGACGGGCAGCGTGTTGACCACCCGGAGGGCGCCGCCGACGTTGTCGGCGATGACGGCCAGCGACCCGCGGTACTGGGTGGCGTTGGCGCAGGTGGTGAGCATCCGGGACAGGGTGTCCCCGGGGTCGGCGTCCAGGGTGATCGTGGGGTTGGCCGGCAGCGGGTAGGGGCCGTACTGCTCGCCCGGCCGGCAGCCGCCGTACGCGGTGAACAGCTGCCAGCTGCCGCCGTCCCGGGTGACCCGCGCGGCCGCGCCGGCCTCGATGTGCACGCCCCCGACGGTGAAGCCCTGGCCGGCGGTGATCCAGGTGCCGGCCGCGGAGTCCAGCACGGTCAGCCGCACCGAGATCGGCGAGTTGCCGACCACCCCCTGGTCGGTCCCGTTGTAGTAGTGGTCCAGGATGGTCCGCGCGCTCCAGCCCTGGTCCACGGCGTACCCGAGGGCGCCGTACTGGCCGAGGCCGCGGCCGTGGCCGTAGCCGTGCCCGACCAGGGTGACCGAGCCGGGAGCGGCCGCGGCGGGCACCGCGGCGACCAGCCCCGCGGCGACGGCCAGTGCCGCCGCCGCGGCCAGCGTGCGCTTCCAGCGGCCGGTCACGAGAAGTACCCGACGACGTCGACGATCACGTGGCTGCTCCCGGAGTTGTTGAAGATCTGCGCGGACCGGTCGGTCCCGACCGGCAGCAGGACGGCGTTGGCCGCGGCGACACCGGGCCAGGGGTTGAGATCGGAGGTGGTCGGGCGGGTCCCGCCGGTGGCCCAGACCCGGAAGTGGGTGGGCGCGGAGGTGCCGTCGCTGGTGAGCGTGCCCAGCACCGCGGTGGCGTCGGCCGGGGTGCCACCGGCGCCGGCGGTGGTCTGGGTCAGCGCCTCCCCCGCCCCCAGCGGGGCGCGCCGGCCGGGGCCGTAGCGGGTGTCCAGCACCCGCGAGGCCGGCACCGAGGTGTACCGCGCGCCGCCCGGGCCGAACCATCCGACGACGTCGACGTAGACGCGGGTGTCGCCGCCGACGTTGCGCACCGAGATCCGGCCGTCGGCGACCGCGACCAGCGTGCGGTTGGTGACGTCGCGGCCCAGCACGACGTTGGCGGTGGACGACGCCGACGCCGCCCCCGCCGGCTGCACCGAGACGTTCCCGGGCCGCGAGGCCTGCGACAGCGTGACGTTCACGATCGCCCCGGTCATCGCGGAACGGTCCACCCCCAGGGCGCCGGCCACGTCCAACGTCCGGGTCTGGCCGTCGGACATGGGCAGGGCGGCGCCGTCGAGCAGCCGGGTCGGGGCGGTGGTGCGCACCCCACTGCCACCGGCGGCGGTGAAGTAGCCGACGACGTCGACGACGAGGTGCACGGAGCCGGCGTTGTTGCCCAGGGTCACGCCGCCGCCGCTGCCGATCGGCACGACCACGAGGCCGGGCACCGTGGTGCCGGTACCCACGTTGAGCGACGACGTCGAGGGCCGGGCCGCCCCGGCCGGCCAGGCCGTGAGGTGGCTCGGCTGGGTGGCGTCCACGGCGGTGACGTTGAGCGCGACCCCGCGGGCGTCGGCCGGGACCGCCCCGCCGGTGACGGTCACGGTGCGGCTGGATCCCGGGCCCAGCGGCTGGGTGCGGCCGGACCGGCTGTCGTAGATGCGGGACGGGGCGACGGGCACGAACCCGGCCGCGGTGATGCCGCCGCTGAACGCGGCGCCGCGGGCCGTCTCCGTGGGCGGCACCACCTCGATGCGGCCGGCCGCCAGCCCGCCGGCGGCGGTGCGCAGGTACCAGGTGTACATCCCGCCGCGGACGGGCGTCAGGGAGTCGTCGAGCAGATCCCACGCCCCCGGGAACGGGCCGCGCTCGGCGTACCCGGTCACCCGGCGGACCTGTGCACCGGTGGACTCCTCGACCACGCTGAACTCCCACGGCTGTGCGCTGGGCAGCATCGCGGTGAACGGCGCCGGCGCGCCGGCGTAGGCGACCTGCTGCAGGGCCGGTGCGGCCCCGGTGAGGGTGGTGTCGGTCTGGCGGGCGACCCGGTCGGCGGCGACGCGCAGCTCGGGCAGCCGCGGGTAGAGGTACTCGCCCGGGCACAGCGTGTTCCCGGCGTCGCGGTGCCCGCTGACCACGTCGAAGGTCACCCGCTGACCGGCCGGGTACTTGGAGGTGCCGCCGCCGGCGCCGACGAGGGAGTCGCGGCCGAACGGGTCGCGGTTGTGCAGGCCGAGCTTCCAGCCCAGCAGGTGGGCGATGCCGCTGAGCAACGCGTCGGTCGGGGGCACCGTCTCGTAGTTGCCGATGGCCGAGACGCCGAAGCTGTCGGTGTTGAACCCGCCGGTGTGCGCGCCCTTGACCGCCCGGTCGACGCCGCCCCAACGGCCTTCGTAGACCCGGCCGAACTTGTCGACGAGGAAGTTGTAGCCGACGTCGCACCAGCCGTTGACCAGCACCTGGTAGGCGTAGATGGACCGGACCTCGGCGGCGGTACCGGCGGCGTCGTAGGTGTTCGTGGACGCCACGTGGTGCACGAAACCCACCTTGATCGTGCTGTTGTACTCGACGTCGCAGCCCTGCTGCTTCTCCCGCAGGCTCTCGTCGGCTCCCCATTCCGCGCGGGTGATGATGGCCGGCGCGTTCGGCGCCGGCGGCGCGGCGGCGGCGGCCGACGGGTTCGCGGGCCCGGCCCCGGCGGGCGGCACCGTGGCCAGGGCGGCGTCGCCGGGCCCGGTGCCCGCGTCGACGGTGGTCACGGCGAACCCGGCCGGTGCCGGTGCCCCCACCGCCGGCATCACACGGACGCGGTAGGCGTCCGCGCCGGAGACCAGCAGCGGCTCGGTCACGGTCAGCGACTGGGACGACGCCGCCCGGGCGGCCTCGGCGGTGTCGGCGTCCGGCCCGCCGTCGACGGCCTCGAGCTGCTCCCACGACGACCAGGTGCCGTTCTCCCGCACCGTCACCTCGATGACCGGCGCTGCGGTACCGGCCGCGTAGCTGAACCCGATCGCGTCGAACGGCTCCACCGTGGAGTCCGCCGCGACGAGTGCCGGAGCCCCGACGGTCGCAGATGGCGGACCGGACGGCGCCGCTCCGGTGCTCCCGGCCGCGGAGTCCGGGGCCGTCGGCCCACCGCCCGTGCGGGCCCGGCTGTCAGCGCCGGCCTCCACCGCGGCGGTCAGGGTGAGCTCGGTACGGGTCACCTCCGGGGCGACGCCGGGTGCGGCGACCGGGGCGACCGGTGCCGTGGCGGCGACCACCGGCGCCGACGGGGTGCCGGACGGCGGCTCGGCGGACGCCGGGGTGCCGACGAGGACGCTGCTCAGCACGACAGCCGCGGTCAAGTTGGACCGGAGGGCGAGAACGGGGCGCACGGGTGATCAGCTCTCCGCGGTTCGTGGGGCCGGGCCTCGCCTCGGCGGTTCACCGTCGGCGCCGACCCGGGACGGCAGTGTCCGGGGACCAGCCCCCGTGACAGCAGTGAACCCCAGCACCCAGCGTCCTGGCAAGACCACACAGAGTGACTCCGGGGGGCGATCACTCACCGCTGCGACCGCGGTTACACCGAAAGACCGCGATGTGCATCACGCGATGTCAAGAATTGTCCCGGGTTCGCGGTAAATTGCGGATGCGCCCATTCGGATCGATCATCAACGATTGATCCCGAACGTTCCGCGTGATGGACGACGTCGTCCACCACGACCCGAAGCTCGTCCTTCTGTCGCCGGACACTCCGGTGACGTCCGCCGCGTCGCCACGAGCACGCCTCGGACGGGACAGATCGGACGGGCGCCGAGCCGGCGCCCACTGTCGCGCGCTCCGCACTCGATCTCACCTTGCGTAGTCTATTGACTGCGCGTAGTCACAGATCTAGTGTTTACGTCACTGAACAACTGCACTGCGTCAATGCGAACTGTCCGGGTGTCACCTTGCGTAGGCGAGGATCCGGCAGTCCGCCGTCGTCCCGGACGGCACGACGCAGGGCAGGCACTGCCGGCGCATCCCGGCACGACCACCCCGCCACGCATTCCGAGGTGGTCGACGCCTGCGCGCAGGAATGCCCGCCCGCATCACGGAAAGGAATTCGGACAAATGCAACTCCGCCATTACGGAACCGCTCGGCGACCCGATCGGGTGGCATTTCCGGGCTGGGTGACGCATTCCGTGATGCATTCACCCGCATTCATCGCGGTTCCGCCGGGCCGAACGCCACCGCCGGGTGGTCGGCCACCCTCGGTGACCACGCAACGACCGCACGACACCGACTGCACGACCGTTTCGACCGTCTTCGCCCTCATCCCCACCATCGCCCCCGCCACCGCCCGCGCCGGAGTGCACCCCGCCGGCCGGCCGCAGCACGAGGAGTTCGCATGCGCAGGACACTGACGACGATCCTGGGGGTGGCGGCCCTGGCTGCCGGCTTCGCGACCGTCCCCGCCACGGCGTCCGCCGGAGTCCCCGGCAACGTCCAGATCCCCAAGGTGAGCCCGAACGCCGGCTGGGAGACCCCCGCCTTCGGCACCAACTACAGCCAGATCGGCGAGAAGTTCTCCGCCGCCGCCATCGGCGACTTCGACAACAACGGCGTGCTGGACATCGTCGCGGGCTTCCCCGACGGCAACATCTACGCCTGGCGCACCGACAACGGCGCCCGCTGGTTCCAGTACTGGACGGGCCCGGGCGCGATCCAGGCGTCCCCGGCCCTCATCGACTACAACCGCGACGGGCGGCTGGACGTGGTCTACGCCAACACCCACGGCGACGTGGGCGTCGTCGGTGCGGACACCCGCTCGATCCTGCGGGTGAAGTTCGGCCCGGACAAGCCGTGGAACGGCGCGTTCGGCACCCCGGCGATCGCCGACATCGACGGCAACGGCAACCTCGAGATCATCGTGACCGGCTTCGACGGCTACGTGCACGTCTACATGGAGAACGGCCTCGAGTTCCCGGGCTGGCCGAAGTACCTCAACGACACCAGCTGGTCCAGCCCCGCCGTCGGCGACATCGACGGCGACGGCAAGCTCGAGATCGTCGCCGGCTACGACTGCGACGGCGCCCCCGGTCAGAGCTGCGCACCCGACTACGGCGGGTACGTCGGGGCCTGGAACCCCGACGGCAGCAACGTCCCCGGCTGGCCCAAGTTCGTCGCCAAGCAGGTCGTGTGGTCCTCCCCCGCCCTCGCCGACCTCGACGGCGACGGCCGGCTGGACGTCGTCGTCGGCCAGGGCAACATGCCCGGGACGATGTGGGACAACTACGCGCAGAAGATGAACGGGCAGTACGTCTACGCGTTCCGCGGTGACGGCTCCAACGTCCCCGGCTGGCCGGTGGGCATCGGGCGCAACGTCACCTCCTCGCCGGCGGTCGGCGACGTCAACGGTGACGGCCGGCCGGACGTGGCCGTCGTGGCCGAGGACGGCTACCTGTACGCCTTCAACCACGCAGGCCAGACGTTGTTCGCCCGCTGCGCCGGGAACAACCCCTACGCACCGCAGAACACCGGGGTGGCCACCTCCACCACGTGCCCGGGGCTGCACGCCTCGGCGTCGATCGCCGACGTGGACAACGACGGGCGCCAGAACGTCGTCATCGGCGGCGAGCAGTGGCTGCGGGCCTACGACGCCAACGGCGACCTGCGCTACAGCGGCGAGACGGCCGCCTACACCGACCCGATGACCGCCACCCCGAGCGTCGTCTCGGTCAACGGCAAGACCTGGATCGTCGAGGTCACGGCCAACCGCAACACCGGGCGGGTCTTCGCCTGGACCACCAACACCGCGTTGGGCAGGGCCGACTGGCCGACCTTCAAGGGCAACTACAAGCGCAGCGGCGGCAACACCACCCCGACCGCGCTCGCCCCGCCGGCCGCGCCGAAGCTGACCGTGTACAAGAACAGCTACAGCTCGACCCTGTACAAGACGGTCAACGGTGGCGCCGTGCCCATCGACTACGCCGAGTGGTCCCGCGCCGGTTTCCCGGCCCCGCAGAACAGCCCGACCGAGTTCGTGAAGTACCCGTGGGCGCCGAGCATCTACGCGGTGACCTTCTGGTCGGCGGGATGGCAGTGGGACCGGTTGAACTACGACCAGTGGTCCCGCGCCGGTTTCCCGGCCCCGCGGACCGCGGGTTGGATCGCGGGCTCGGACCTGTACAAGAAGAGCGGTTCCAGCACGTTGTACGTCAAGGACCCGACCGGCCTGGTGCACGAGCTGACCTACGCGGAGTGGGCGGCGATGGACTTCCGCGCTCCGCGCACCGTCTGACACCACCCCGCACGAGCGACGGGCCCGGCCCCTCCCCCAGGAGGCGCCGGGCCCGTCGTCGTCGGGGCCGGGGGACCGCTCAGCCGCCGAGGGCGGCGCTGACCACCTCACGGGCCTCGGCCTGCACGACGGCCAGGTGCTCGGGGCCCTTGAACGACTCGGCGTAGATCTTGTAGACGTCCTCGGTACCGGACGGGCGCGCGGCGAACCAGGCGCTCTCGGTGGTGACCTTGAGGCCGCCGATCGGGGCCCCGTTGGCCGGCGCGGTGACCAGCCGGCCGGTGATCTTCTCCCCCGCCACGGTGTCGGCCTGCACGTCCTCCGGGGACAGCCTGCCCAGTTTGGCCTTCTGCTCCTTGGTGGCCGGGGCGTCGACCCGGGCGTAGGCCGGCGAGCCGTGCCTCGCGGTCAGCTCGCCGTACAGCTGCGACGGCGTCTTACCGGTCACGGCCAGGATCTCCGAGGCCAGCAGACAGAGCAGGATGCCGTCCTTGTCGGTGGTCCACACGGTGCCGCGCTTGCGCAGGAACGACGCCCCGGCCGACTCCTCGCCGCCGAAGCCGATGGTGCCGTCGATGAGACCCGGCACGAACCACTTGAAGCCGACCGGCACCTCGTCCAGCCGCCGACCGAGGTCGGTGGCGACCCGGTCGATCATCGACGACGACACCAGGGTCTTGCCGATGCCGGCGTCCGCGGGCCAGTCCGGCCGGTGCGAGTACAGGTACTGGATGGCCACCGCGAGGTAGTGGTTGGGGTTCATCAGCCCGCCGTCGGGGGTGACGATGCCGTGCCGGTCGGCGTCGGTGTCGTTGCCGGTGGCGATCTGGAACTGGTCCTTGCGCGAGACCAGGGAGGCCATCGCCGACGGCGACGAGCAGTCCATCCGGATCTTGCCGTCCCAGTCCAGGGTCATGAACCGGAACGTCGGGTCCACCACCTTGTTCACGACGTCGAGGTCGATGTGCAGCCGCTCGGCCATCACCTCCCAGTAGCCGACGGACGCGCCGCCCAGCGGGTCGGCGCCGATCCGGATGCCGGCCTCGCGGATCGCGTCGATGTCCAGGACGTTCTCGAGATCGCCGACGTAGGACGCGGTGTAGTCGTAGTAGCCGGTCGAGTCCGCGTTGCGGGCCTGTTCGTAGCCGACCCGCTTCACGTCGGCCAGGTTGCCCGCGATGATCGCGTTCGCGCGGTCGGCGATCCAGGAGGTCGCGTCGGTGTCGGCCGGCCCGCCGTTCGGCGGGTTGTACTTGAAGCCGCCGTCGCGGGGCGGGTTGTGCGACGGGGTGACGACGATGCCGTCGGCCTGCGGACCGGTGGACCCGCGGTTGGCCTTGAGGATGGCGTGCGACAGCGCGGGGGTCGGCACGTAGCCGTCGTTGACGTCCAGCAGCACGGTCACGTCGTTGGCGGCCAGCACCTCCAGCGCCGACTGGGTGGCCGGCGCGGACAGCGCGTGGGTGTCGGCGCCGAGGAACAGCGGCCCGGTGGTGCCCTGGCCGCGGCGGTACTCGCAGATCGCCTGGGTGATGGCCACGATGTGGTCCTGGTTGAACGCCGTGTCCAGCGACGAGCCGCGGTGGCCGGAGGTGCCGAACGCGACCTTCTGGGCCGGGTTCTGCACGTCCGGGTGCAGGTCGTAGTAGGCACCGACGACGGCGTCGACGTCGATGAGATCGCTGGGCTCGGGAAGCTGTCCGGCACGTGAGGTCATGCACGCATCTAACCCGACCCGACGGTCCCCGGCACGACAGGGACGCCGGTGTCCGGCCGCTGCGACCCGGCGGTCCGGACGGTGGTCAGGAGCCGGGCATCTCCAGCAGCGCGGCGAGTTCACCGGTGGCCGCGCCGCGGGCGCGGGGGGTCCCGTCGATGCTGACGACGGGCGCGAGCAGCCGGACCCCGGAGACCAGCCAGACACCGTCGGCGGTCCGCAGGTCGTCGGGGGTGAGCGGCGCGGTCTGGGCCTCCCAGCCGGCGTCCTCGGCCGCCCGGAACAGCCGGCGGACCGTGACCCCGGCCAGGATCCCCTCGACCGGCGGGGTGATCAGCAGCCGGCCGCGGGCGATGACGACGGTGGCGGTGGGACCTTCCAGCACGTGGCCGTCGGTGCCGACGAAGACGACGTCGTCGGCGCCGTGCCGGTCGGCCCAGCGCCGGGCGGCCATGTTCATCGCGTACGACAGCGTCTTCGCCCCGGCCAGCAGCCACGGCAGGGTCGCGACCTGCTCACCGGCGAAGCCCCGGTCGAGCAGCAGCACCGCGATGCCGTCGGCGCGTTCCCGGGCGATCCCGGCTCCGACGGGCCCGCCGAGCACGAAGCAGGTCGGCGCCCCGCTGCCCTCGCGGCCGCGGGTCGCGATCAGCCGGAGCACCATCTGCGCCCCGCCGGTCCAGGCGACGAGCACGGCGTCGATCCCCCGGTGCCAGTCCGACAGCGGCGGCAGCGTCAGGTCGAGCATCCCGGCGCTGACCTCGAGCCGAGCGAGGTGCTCGACCAGGTCGCGGGGTCGGCCGTCGACGGCCAGCGTGGTCTCGAAGATGCCGTCGCCGCGGAGCACGCCGTAGTCGTCGACGTGGATCAGCGGCTGGTTGACGTCGACGAGCGTGCCGTCGAGCAGGGCGGCGACCGGGGTGTCCATCCGCGACACGCTAGTGGGCCGGTGCCCGGTGCCGGTGCTCCGGTCGTCGCCGGGACACTGCTGCTCCGGCCCGTCCCGGAGCGCAGGGTCACGCGGAACGCGCGGTGGTGATGCCGCCGTCGACGGCGAGTTCGGTGCCGTGCAGGTAGGCGGACTGCTCCGACAGCACCCAGGCCACCGCCGCCGCGACCTCCTCCGGGGTGCCCGGACGGCCGGCGGGGATGCCGGCGGTCATCGCGGCGAGGACGTCGCCGTCACCGGCGTTGATCGGGGTCCTGGTGGCGCCCGGCGACACACTGTTCACCCGGACGCCCCGCGGCCCGAACTCCGCGGCCCAGCTGCGGGCCAGCTGGATCCCGGCGGCCTTGCTGGCCGCGTAGAGCCCGACGAACGGATGCCCGACGTGGGCCATCCACGACCCGATGACCACGATCGCGCCGCGGCCCCGCTCCACCATCGCCGGTGCCAGGGCCGCGGTGAGCACGTGCGGCGCCCGGACGTTGACGGCGAGGGTGGCGTCGAGCTCGGCGTCGGTCAGCGTGAACGTGTCCACCGCCGGGCACAGCGCGGCGTTGTGCACCACGGCGTCCAACCGTCCCCCGGCCGCCGCGGTCGCCACGGCCGCGAAGGTCCGTAGCTCGTCGGCGGAGGAGGTCAGATCCGACGGGACGAACACGGCGTGACCGCCGGCGTGCTCGACGTCGGCGACGACGGCCGCACCCCGGGCGGCGTCGCGTCCGGTGACGACGACCCGCCAACCCTGCGCCCCGAGGGCGCGGGCGGTGGCGGCGCCGATGCCGCTGGTGGATCCGGTGACGAGGACGGTGGACGGGGACTCGGTGGAGGTCATGGGATCCAGTGGACGTGCTCCGGCCGCGTCCCACCAGGGCAGGACGTGCCTGGTCACCGCATGCCCACCCAGGCGCGCGGCGGTCGACCTAGAGTGGCGCTGTGCCCGCCGACCGTTCCGCCCTCGGCGCGTTCCTCCGCTCCCGGCGGGACCGGCTGACCCCCGCCCGGGCCGGGATCCGGGCCTTCCCCGGGGCGCGCCGCGTTCCCGGCCTGCGCAAGGACGAACTGGCGGTGCTGGCCGGGCTGAGCCCGGATCACTACAGCCGCCTGGAGCAGGGCCGGCAGCACACCGTCACCGAGGAGGTCGTCGAGGCGCTGTCCCGGGCCCTGCAGCTCGACGACGTCGAACGCGCCCACCTCCGCGACCTGGCCGCACCGGCCTCGCAGCGGCGCCGGGCGGCGCCGGAGATCGCCCAGCGGCCCGAGCCCGGGATGCTGCGGCTGATGACGGCGCTGGATTCCCTGCCGGTCCTGCTGCTCGGCCGGCGCTCGGAGGTGCTGGCCCGCAACGGACTGCTGTGCGAGGTCCTGGGTGCGTCGCTGCCGCCGGGCTCGTCGTTCCTCCGCTGGCTGTTCCTCGACCCGGGCGCGCGGGTGCGCATCACCAACTGGACCGACTTCGCCGCCGCGTCGGTCGGGGCCCTGCGCTACGAGTCCGGACGGCGTCCCGACGACCGCCGGCTGACCGCACTGATCGCCGACCTGCGGGCCGCCGACGACGACGTGGCGCGGTGGTGGGACGACCAGCGGGTCACCTTCCGCACCTCGTTGACCAAGGTCGTCGACCACCCCGCCGCCGGACCGCTGCAGTTCGGGGTCGAGTCGGTCGTCGGGCCGCACGACCCCGACCAGCGGCTGGTCGTCTACACGGTCGAACCGGGATCCCCGACCGCCGCGGTGATGCCGATGCTGGCCAGCTGGGCGTCCGCACCCACCACTTGACTCAGAGTTTGCGCAGCTGGATCCGCTTGACCGAGTGGTCGGCGCCCTTGCGCAGCACCAGGTTGGCGCGGCCCCGGGTCGGCTGGATGTTCTGCAGCAGGTTGGGCTCGTTGATCGATCCCCAGATCTCGGTGGCCAGCGCGACGGCCTGCTCGTCCGACAGCGCGGCGAAGCGGTGGAAGAACGCGCCGGGCTCAGCGAACGCCGACTCGCGCAGGTGCAGGAACCGCTCGACGTACCACTGCCGGATGTAGGCGGTCCGGGCGTCGACGTAGATGGAGAAGTCGAAGTAGTCGCTGACCGCCAGCGCGCTCTCGTGCAGCCGTTTGCCCGGGGCGGGCAGCGTGGCCGGCTGCAGCACGTTGAGGCCCTCGACGATGAGCACGTCGGGCCGCCGGACGACGATCTCCTCGCCGGCCAGGATGTCGTAGGTGATGTGGTCGTAGCGGGGGGCCCGGACCTCGGCCGCCCCGGACTTCACGTCCCGGACGAACTTCAGCAGCGCGCGCCGGTCGTAGGACTCGGGAAACCCCTTGCGCTGCATCAGCTTGCGCTTCTCCAGCACCTTGTTCGGGTGCAGGAACCCGTCGGTGGTGATCAGCTCCACCCGCGGCGTGTCCGGCCAGCGGCCGAGCAGCTCCTTGAGCACCCGGGCGGTGGTCGACTTGCCGACGGCCACGGACCCGGCCACACCGATCACGAACGGGGTGCGCTGCTGCCGCTCGGACAGGAACTTCGACGTCACCCGGTGCAGCTCGCCGGTGCCGGCGACGTACAGGCTCAGCAGCCGCGACAGCGGCAGGTAGATCTGCTCGACCTCGGCCAGGTCGATCGGGTCGGTCAGGCCGGACAGCCGGGCGATCTCGTCGTCGGTCAGCGGCACCGGGGTGGACGCGGCCAGCGCGCTCCATTCAGCCCGGTCGAACTCGACCCACGGCGACCGGTCGTCCTCGTGGTGCGGCCGCCCGTCCGGGTCGGCGGGTGTCCCCGCGGGCGACGGCACCGTCCCGTCGGGCACCGCTGCGGGGAGGGCCTCGGGCACGAACCGCACACCGTCGTTGACGTGGGACATGGACGTTGATTGTGCCCGGTCACCGGGCCCCGACCGGCCGCGCGGACCGCCTCCGGGACGTGACTCGCGCCGCATCCGCCGGCCGGCCGGCGGGCCCGCGCGGCCGGCACGGTCCGCGGCCACCGACGACCGGGCGACCGGCCTACCATCGCAGGTATGGACGAGACCCCGGGTCCGCTGCCCCTCCTGCACCCCGCACACTCCCCGCTGTTGCAGCGCCCCGGCGCGGTGGCCGGCAGCGGCGCCGACGCGACCGTCGCCTGGCACTACGGCGACCCGATGGGCGAGCAGCGCCGGACCGAGCGCGGCACCGGCCTGGTCGACCGCTCGCACCGGGAGGTCCTGAAGGTCGCCGGCACCGACCGGCACGACTGGCTGAACAAGCTGACCAGCCAGCTGCTGCTGCCGCTGGCCGACGGCGCCGCCACCGAGGCGCTGGTGCTGTCACCGCAGGGCCACGTCGAGCACCACTTCGGCGTCACCGAGTTCGGCGACGCGGTGTACCTGGACACCGAGCCCGGTCGCGGAACGGCGCTGCTGGACTACCTGGAGCGGATGAAGTTCTGGAGCCGGGTCGACCTGTCGGTCGCGCCGCTGCGCCAGCTCAGCCTGCTCGGCAGGGGGGCCGCCCAGCTGATCGACGGGACACCGGCGGTCGGCCGGGCCGTGGCCCACGGCGACGGATTCGTGCGCCGCAGCCGGCTGGGCGTCGACGTCTTCACCCTCGACGTGGCCGGCACCGCGACGACGCTGATCGCCGCGGGCGCGGCACCCACCGGCAGCTGGGCCGACGACGCCTTGCGCGTCCCCACCCGACGGCCGCGGATCGGCGTCGACACCGACGACCGCACCATCCCCAACGAGGTCAGCTGGCTGACCGACGCGGTGCACCTGCACAAGGGCTGCTACCGCGGCCAGGAGACCGTGGCCCGGGTGGCCAACCTGGGCCGGCCGCCCCGCCGGCTGGTGATGCTCAACCTCGACGGCAGCCAGGACCTGCTGCCCGCCCCCGGCGACCCCGTGACCACCGCCGAGGGCCGCACCGTCGGCCGGCTCGGCACCGTCGCCCAGCACCACGAGGACGGCCCGATCGCGCTGGCGCTGGTCAAGCGCGCGGTCGGCCCGGACGCCGCGCTGCTCGCCGGTGGCGTCGACGCCCGGATCGACCCGGCCGACGGCGTGCCCGACGACGCCTCACCGATGTCCCGCCTGGACCGGGGCGCGTTCGTCGACCTCCGCCGCAACTGAGTCCGGTACGTCGCCCCGTGACCGACCTCGTCGACCTCGCCGCCCTCCGGGACGCCGCCCGCCGCATCGACGGCATCGCGGTGCGCACCCCGCTGCTCGAGTCGCCGTGGCCGGACCTGTGGCTCAAGCCCGAGACCCTGCAGCCGATGGGTGCGTTCAAGATCCGCGGCGCGGTCACCGCGATCAGCCGGCTGGGCGCCGCCGAGCGGGCGCGCGGCATCCTCGCCCACTCGTCGGGCAACCACGCCCAGGCCGTGGCCTACGCCGCCCGCCGGCTGGGCATCGACGCGCACATCGTCATCCCCGACAACGCCCCGGCCCGCAAGATCGAGGCGACCCGCGGCTACGGCGCCACCGTCGAGCTGGTGCCGCTCACCGAACGGTTCAGCCGGCCGGCGGAACTGCAGCGGGAGACCGGCAAGGCGATGATCCCGCCGTTCGACAGCCTGGACGTCATCGCCGGTCAGGGCACCGTCGGTCTCGAGATCGCCGAGGACGCCCCCGATGTCGCGGTGGTGCTGGTGCCGGTCTCGGGCGGCGGGCTGATCTCCGGCACGGCGGCGGCGGTCGCGGCGCTGCTGCCGCACGCGGTGGTGATCGGCGTCGAACCGGAGCTGGCCGGCGACGCCGCGGCGTCGTTCCGGGCCGGGGTCCGGCAGGAGTGGTCACCGCACGACACCGCCCGCACGATGGCCGACGGGTTGCGGACGTTCTCCGTCGGGCACCTCACCTGGCCGCACATCCAGGCCCACGTCGCCGACATCGTCACCGTCACCGAGGACGAGATCGCCGAGGCCACCCGCCGGCTGCTCATCGACGGCCGGCTGCTCGCCGAGCCGTCCGGCGCGGTGAGCGCGGCGGCGTTCTTCTTCCACCGCGACCGCCTCCCGCCCGGCCGGACCGTCGCCGTGATCTCCGGCGGCAACATCGACCCCGCGGTGCTGCGCTCGCTGCTGGCGTGAGCGGCGTGCTGCTGTCGCTGGCGCTGCCGGCGGCCGACGACGACGTCCTGCTGCGCCTCGTCGCTGACGCCGTGCACGTGGGCGCCGTCCGGGTGCACCTGGCGGCGCCGGCGTCGGTGGTGACGGTCAGGGCGCTGCGGGCCGCCACCCCGGCCCTGCTGAGCGCGGCCACCGGGCCGGCCGACGACGTCCTGGACCTGGTGGGCCACGACCATCCCGCGGTCGCCGGACACACCGTCTTCGTCGGCCGTGCCGGCGATGCGGTCCTGGTCGACATGGTGCCGCCCGCGGCCGACGACGACGCCGCTCTGGTGGCCGCCCTGAGCGGCCGGTTGGCCGGGCTGCCCGCCGACGGCCCGCTGCGGTCGGTGATCGCCCGCGGGGACCGGGCGACGCCCGCGGTGCTCACCGCGCTGGCCACGGGCGCCCACCTGCGGATCGGGCCGGGCGACGGGCCCGTGGTCGTCGGTGACGCGGTGCGGGCCCTCGCCCGGGCCGCCGCACTGGCCCGGTTGGCCGGCCGGCCACCGTCGACCGTCGACGAGGCCCGGGCGCGGCTGCTCCGGTGAGCCCACGTCGTCGTCGCTGACGCGGTGCGCGCCACCGTCCCGGGCCGCCGCACCGGCCCGGTCGGCCACCCACCGCCCACCCCCCTCGACGAGGCCCGGGCGCGGCTGCTGCGGTGAGCCGGATCTATGGTGGCGTGCGGCCACCGCCGGGCGGCCGCGAACGGGAGGTGCGTCACGGTGATCGAGCTGGTGCGGGTCGTGCGGTCGGGATTCCACGAGAGCAGCCACCTCGGGGCGGTGGTCGTCACCGGACCCGACGGCGCGGTGCTCCGGGCGCTGGGCCCGGTCGACCTCCCGGTGTTCCCCCGGTCGTCGAACAAGCCGTTCCAGGCGCTGGCGATGCTGGCCGCCGGTGCTCCGCTGGCCGGCCCCGATCTGGCGCTGGCGTCCGCGTCGCACTCCGGTGAGCCGATGCACACCCAGCGCGCCCTGGCCATCCTGGCCCGCGCCGGGCTCGGCGAGGACGATCTCGGCTGCCCCGTCGCCCTGCCGCTGCACGAGGGCGCCCGGGACGAGGTCATCCGGGCCGGCGGTACCCCGCGCCGCATCTACATGAACTGCTCGGGCAAGCACTCCGGGATGCTGGCCGCCTGCGTCGCCGCCGGCTGGGACACCCGCTCCTACCTGTCCCCCGACCATCCGCTGCAACGGTCGGTCGCCGCGCAGGTCGAGCGGCTCTCCGGCGAGGCCCCCGTGGCCACCGGCGTCGACGGCTGCGGTGCCCCGCTGTACGCGATCAGCCTGACGGGTCTGGCGCGGGCGTTCGGGCGGCTGACGACCGCCGCACCGGGAACGCCGGAGCGGGCGGTGGCCGACGCGATGCGCACCCACCCGGAGCTCGTCGCCGGCACCGGCCGCGACGACACCCTGATGATGCAGGCGATCCCGGGTCTGTTGATGAAGGCCGGCGCGGAGGGTGTGCACGCCGCCGCCCTCGCCGACGGCCGCGCCGTCGCGCTCAAGATCGCCGACGGGCACGAACGCGCGCGCACCCCGGTGCTGGTGGCGGCGCTGCGTTCGCTGGGCGTGCAGAGCCCGGTGCTCGACCGGTTCCAGCGCGGTGTGGTGCTCGGCGGCGGCGTGCCGGTGGGGTCCGTCGAGGTCGTGCCCGGTCTGTTCTGAGTGGCCCGGCGTGTCGCCGGGACGCGCCGCGGCGGCTGCGTCACAGCGGGATGCAACCGCCACGACGGAGCCTGTAAGCTGGGCCGCACGAATGGTCAACTAATCCGGAGCCGCCACTTGCTGGCCGCTCCGCTTCTTCGCGCAAGGGGGTCCGCCAGATGGGGCGAGGCCGTCAGAAGGCAAAGCAGACCAAGGTCGCACGGGATCTGAAGTACAACACCCGCGAGATCGACGTCAGCGCCTTACAGAACGAGCTCTCTGGACGACCCGGCTCTCCGCCGTCGGCCACGAGGGATGACCTTGACGAAGGGTACGGCGACTATGAGGATGCCTACGGCACCGGTCGTTGAGACCGGATCTTCTCTCTCCTGACGCGGTGCTAACGCGGACGACGGGTGACCCCGGTTCACGCCGGGGTTGACCCGCCTGCTCACCGTGGGCTCAGCGGACGGTCCGGAGCGACAGCGCCCGCCACCTGCCGCAGCAACGGCAGGCTCGGATCGGCGGCACGGCCCTGATCGTCGGTGGTGGCGGTCAGCGTCGTCACCAGGCTGATCGCGATGCGCCGTTCGGGCGGGTGGGCATGCCGGCGCCGACACCGGCGAAGGTTGCCTGGGCGATCCAGTCGGCCATCAGCAACACGCCGAGACCGTAGCCACGGTCGGCGTTCCGCGTGGTGCACACCGGGCACGCTTCGGTGCGCCGGCCCGGGCCGACGAGGTTGTCGCCGATCTGCTGCGCGTACCTCTCCGGCGTCAACAGCGCACCCGGGCCGACCTGCTCGGCGGTGGTGGCCAGATCGGTGATGTCGGTGGGCTGCACCGCTCCGGCCGTTGTCCACGACGGATTCCAGGAGGTCGGGTCCTCGACGACGGCGTGGCCGCCGGGATCTGCGGGAACGGTCGGCGTTCTGCGCTCCGGCTGTGCAGCGTCGGCGACGGGAGCAGGGCGGTGTCCGCGCCGGCGGTGGTCCGCAGCCCCATCGGCCCGAGGGTCTCGTCCTGCATCAGGGCGCCCAGCGGTTTCCCGGTGACCGCCGTCAGCAGGCGGGCACGGCCCGTCGGCCGTCCCGGCGGGTCGGCGGCCGACGTGACCTCCATGGTGCGGTCACGGTCACGGGCGGGTTCGGACGAGCGGCATCCCGGGAGCTCATCCACTGACGGCCACGAGGGACCGGTCCCGGACCATCGATCCAGGCCCGGTGTCCGGAGGGCACCCCGGACACGCGCGACCGATCCCGGATGCGGGCGCCCGATTCGCGGTCGGGAGTGCGGACGGCACCCGGACGCGGCAACCGGTTCCGGACGCGGGCAACCGATCCGGGCCGGGCACCGTCCTTGATCCGACGAGCCGATCGGAGATGACCGTGCGGGGACGACGACCGATCTTCCTGGCCGTGGCGCTGGTGCTGTCGACGGCCGCGGCCTCGGACGTGGCGACCTCGCCGGTACCGCTGCAGCCGCTGCTGCCCGAGCTGGCCGGCCGCTCCTTCGTCGCCGTCGGCACCGTGAGCGGCGCCGGCGGTGAGATCACCGCCCTGGCTCCCGGGGCCGCCCTGGAGCTCACGTTCGACAGCCGGTCGGTGGTGGCCGAGACGCCCTGTGGGCGGTACACCTACCCGCCGCTGACGGTCACGCCGACCGGAGGCCGGTACGCGATCGACTTCGGCTCACCCACCGGTCCGGCGTGTGCGGACCCGGGCGGGGCCGGCCGGCCCACCGGCACGCTGCTCTGGAGCGGGCGTTCCGACGGCCGTCACGCCCTGGGCGACGGCCCGACCGCGATCGTGCTCGGCGCGGCCGCCGGCGACCTGTGGACCTCGGCCTGGGTGATCGTCCCGACCACCACGATGCTCCTCGCCGCCGCGGGCTGGTGGGCGGTTACGTCACGCCGTCGGCGCCGTGCGGCGCCGGGCGAGCTCCGGCCGCCCGGACCCTGGTGGTGAGCACGGTCCCGCCGGGTGCCCTGGACACCCTCGGAGGAGTGGACGTGCGTTCACACCGTTCTCCCACGTCAGCGATGTTTCCGGGCCCTCCGCGGCTGGGTAGTACAGCAGTCGCGAGACGATGTGGCCACTGACGCGGGGATTCCCTGAGCGCGGCGGGCCGGACGACGGAACGCACGGCGTCTGACAGGGCATCCGCCCCCAGAGGTCACCTTCGGAGATCGGCGAAACCGCCGCCGGTCGAGAACGAGAGGAGTACCCGATGAGCATCGGAGACAAGATCAAGCACGCCGCCGAAGAGGCCGTGGGCAAGGTCAAGGAGACCACCGGAAACGCGACCGACAACGAGAGCCTGAAGGCCGAGGGCCAGGCCGATCAGGCGTCGGCCAACGCCAAGCAGGCCGGTGACAAGGTCGGCGACGCCGCCAAGAACGTGTTCGGCAGCTGAGCCAGCGTCACCCCGGGGCCGCTGCGGACGTCTCGTCCGCGGCGGCCCTGTGCTTTTCCGCCTCTCGGGACGGACGGCATCTGCGGAACCGCCGTCGCCTCCCGGACGTTCCCTGACCGGGACGTGAACCGCCCGCACCACCGCACCACACCATCGCCACCCGAGAGGAGCACCACCATGTTCGGAGCACTCAAGAAGCTGGCCACCGCCGGTGGTATCGCCGCTGCACTGCGCAGCCCGCAGGGGCAGCAGGCCATCGCCAAGGCGAAGCAGATGGCCGCCGACCCGGCCAACCGGCAGAAGATCGCCGACCTGGCCAAGAAGTTCGGCGGCAAGAACAAGGGCACCCGCGGCCCCGGTACGTACTGACCGGTCTTATGACGCCACGAGCCGCCGTCCCCGTGTTCGGGGACGGCGGCTCGCGTCGTGAAGGCAGGGTCAGAAGCGCGGGTGATCGCCCTCGAGGGTCACCCGGGGCTCGTCCACGCCGGACGCCTCGACGGTGCCGAGAACCCAGTTCGGCACGTGCCGGGCGGTCAGGATGGCCTGCGCCCGGTCGGCGTCGTCGGCCTTGACGACGGCGACCATGCCCACACCCATGTTGAAGGCCAGTTCCATCTCGGCCCGCTCGACGCGACCGTGTCCGGCGACGAAGCCGAACACCGGCAGCGGCTGCCAGCTGCGCCGGTCCAGCCGGGCGGTGACACCGCGGGGGATGACCCGGGCCAGGTTGTTGACCAGCCCACCACCGGTGATGTGGGCGTAGGCGTGCACCTCGGTGTCCCGGCCCAGCGCCAGACAGTCCAGCGCGTAGATCCGCGTCGGCTCCAGCAGCTCGACCCCGAGCGGTCGGCCGAACTCCTCGACGTAGCCCTCCAGCGGCAGCCGCTGGATCTCCAACAGGATCCGCCGGACCATCGAGAACCCGTTGGCGTGCACGCCCGACGAGCCCAACGCGATCACCACGTCGCCCGGCCGGACCCGGTCCGGCCCGAGGATGGCGTCCATCTCGACGATCCCCACGGCGGTGGCGGCCAGGTCGTAGTCGTCGACGTTCATCAGACCCGGGTGTTCGGCGGTCTCCCCGCCGACCAGCGCGCAGCCCGACAGCTGGCAGCCCTTGGCGATCCCGCCGACGATGGTGGCGATCTTCTCCGGGACCAGCGCTCCACAGGCGATGTAGTCCTGCAGGAACAGCGGCTCCGCGCCGCACGCGACGAGGTCGTCGACCACCATCGCGACCAGGTCGATACCGATGGTGTCGTGGACGTCCAGAGCCTGCGCGATCGCGGTCTTGGTCCCGACCCCGTCGGACGACGACGCCAGCACCGGCTCCCGGTACTTGCCCATCGGCAGCTTGAACAGCGACGCGAAACCGCCGATGCCGCCCAGCACCTCGGGCCGGTAGGTCTTCTCGGTGTGCTTGCGCATCAGATCGACGGCTGCTTCACCGGCGGCGACGGAGACGCCGGACCCGGCGTAGGTCGTGCCGGAGCCCAGCGGGTGGTGTTCGGTCATGGTCGGGTCAGTGCATCCTCTGCGCCGTAGCTTGCCGCGTGGACCGATGGCACTCCCGCATCCGCACCGGAGGCGACGCCCCGGGCGATGCCCTCCAGGACGTGCTTGCCGACCTGGGCGGGGATGGCCACCGGGTACTCACCGGTGAAGCAGGCCGTGCAGAGCCGGTTGCGCGGCTGCTCGGACGACTGCACCAACGATTCGAGGGAGACGTAGCCGAGGGTGTCCGCGCCGATGAAGGCCCGCACCGACTCGACGGCGCTCTCGTCCGGGCTCGCGTTGGCGATCAGCTCGGTGCGGGAGGCGAAGTCGATCCCGTAGAAGCAGGGCCAGCGCACCGGCGGTGCGGCGATCCGCACGTGGACCTCCAGCGCCCCCGACTCGCGCAGCATCCGGACCAGGGCCCGCTGGGTGTTGCCGCGGACGATGGAGTCGTCCACGACGATGAGCCGCTTCCCACGGATGACGTCCCGCAGCGGGTTCAGCTTGAGCCGGATACCGAGCTGCCGGATGGTCTGCGACGGCTGGATGAAGGTCCGCCCCACGTAGGCGTTCTTGACCAGGCCCTGGCCGTACGGGATGCCCGACTGCTGGGCGTAGCCGATGGCCGCCGGCGTGCCGGACTCGGGCGTCGGGATGACCAGGTCGGCCTCCACCGGTGCCTCGATGGCCAGCCGGCGACCGACCTCGACCCGGGTCGCGTGCACGCCGCGGCCGGCGATGGTGGTGTCCGGCCGGGCCAGGTAGGCGTACTCGAAGAGGCAGCCCTTGGGATCGGGGGTGGCGAACCGTTCGCTGCGCAGCCCGTCGTTGTCGATGGCCAGCAGTTCGCCCGGCTCGACCTCACGGACGTAGGAGGCGCCGACGATGTCCAGGGCGGCGGTCTCGGAGGCGACGACCCAGCCGCGGTCCAACCGGCCCAGCACCAGCGGGTGGATGCCCTGCGGGTCGCGGGCGGCGTACAGGGTCTGCTCGTCGCAGAAGACGAAGTTGAACGCGCCCTTGAGCGTGGGCAGCAGCTCCATCGCGGCTCCGAAGATCGTGGAGTCGGCGGAGCGGTCGGCCAGCAGCCGGGTGACGACGTCGGAGTCGGTGGTCGACCGGTTGAACGCCGACCGGCCGGGGATGAGCGCGGCCTTGGACGCGAGCTCGGCGGTGTTGACCAGGTTGCCGTTGTGGCCCAGCGCGATGCCGCTGCCGACCGCCGTGGTGGCGTAGGTGGGCTGCGCGTTCTCCCAGTTGTTCCCGCCGGTGGTGGAGTAGCGGCAGTGCCCGACGGCGATGTGTCCGACCAGCGACGACAGCGTCTGCTCGTCGAAGACCTGGGAGACCAGGCCGAGGTCCTTGAACACCAGGATGCCGGCGCCGTCGGCCACGGCGATGCCGGCGGCCTCCTGGCCGCGGTGCTGCAGCGCGTACAGCCCGTAGTAGGTCAGCTTGGCGACCTCTTCGCCGGGAGCCCAGACGCCGAAGACGCCGCACTCCTCCTTGGGCCCCTCGTCGACGACGTCGATCTCCAGACGTCGCCCCGACAGGGGCGGCTGCGGCGGGTCCGCCGGGTGGTGGCTGATCGGGTGCGCATCGAGGCTGTTCGCCGCGAGTCTGTCCACGAGTCAGGGCTCCTTGTGTGGGCGGAAACTACGGCACCACTCTAACGGCCACCCCCGGCCCCGGACCGGGCGCACGGCGGCATCACACCGACGCCCGTGATGTCTGCGCACGTAACACGGCGTTAACACCGCGGGTCTGTGGGCGGGTTCACACCTCGACGTCCGGGCGCACCGGCCGCCCGTTCCGGTGGTGGCCCGCCGCGAGCACGACCGCCCGCACCGCCAGGCAGGTCCGCAGATGCCGGTTCGTCGCGGTGTCCAGCGACCGGGACAGGTGTTCGTCACTGGCCGAGCTGACCACGAAGTACAGCGCCGAGAAGGCCCCGAGGAACACCGCCACCCGCACGTGCTCCGCGGTCATCGTGTACCGGTCACCGGCCACGAACACCTCCCACAGGATGCGCGGCTGCACCCCGATCCACGACCGGACGGTGGGCTCGTCCACCGTCAGCACTCCGAACAGCACGAAGAACGCGCTGATGGCGAGCCCCACCACGAACGCCACCATCAGCTTGCCGAAGACCGCGACCAGCAGCAGGTTCAGCCGCTCGCGCAGCCGCAGCGGCACGACGGTCCAGGCCACCGCCCCGGCCGGACGCAGCGCCGCCGGCAGCGCCGCCCGGACCTCCTCGGCATCGGCGAAGACGGCGAAGTCCTCCAGATCGGCCCGGCCCCGCCGCATCAGGAAGGCGACGATCAGCGCGAGCAGCAGCAGCACGGTGAGCACCAGGGGGATGCCGCTGAGCTCCCCGGCGGTCTGCCAGGTCGCGTTGTTGAGGAAGAAGAAGGTGATCGCGACCAGCAGCAGGGGCAGCACGTGCAGGACGCCGGACTCGCCGGTGACCACCGAGCGGAAGAACCAGTGCAGCGAGAACCGCAGCACCCGGTTGACGCCGAACGCGGTGGCGGCGAAGGCCAGCACCACGGCCAGCACCGGTACGGCCCACCACACGAACGCCGGCGCGGTGGCGTCCTCCTCCTGGATCAGCACCAGGGTGGCGGCCAGCAGCACGCCCGCCGCGACGATGCCGGTCAGCAGGGCGCCGGGGCGGCGGAAGACGCCGCGGACGCTGGCGTACCCCGGCACCAGGGCCGGGCACCCGGACTCGAGCAGGAACCGCTCCCCCGGTGTCCGGTCCGGTGTCACGGCTCCGCCAACGGCAGCAGGGCGGCGAGGTCGGCCCGCAGCCCACTGGCGTTGACCCGGCCGGCCGCCACCGCCCCCTCCCACGACAACCGGCCCGACACCAGGTCCAGCCAGGTCGCGGCGTCCATCTCCACGACGTTGGGCGGGGTGCCGCGGGTGTGCCGCGGGCCCTCGATCGCCTGCACCGCGGCGAACGGCGGCACCCGGATCTCCACGGTGTGGCCGGGGTGCTGCTGCGCGAGCCACCGCAGCGTGGTGCGCACGAGGTCGCGGGCCGGGACCGGGGCGCCGGCGTCGGCCGGGTCGGCCAGTCGCCGCAAGGCCGTGCGGACCTCCGCCGCCGTCACCGCCCGTCGCACCATCACCGCGCCAGATTACGACCCGACGACGGCTCCCGTTCCGCAGCGTGCCCGCCCGGTGGCACAGAGTGGACGGATGGTGCTCTCGCGAGCCCGACCCAGGTCCCTGTCCGGTGGGCCCGCCGGTCCCTATCGTCGGTCCTCGACGGGCAGGGCCGCAGCGGCGTGGGAGAAGCAGAGATGACCGATCGACGGACGTTCCTCACCGGCGCCGCGGGCGCCGTCGGTGCGCTGGGAGCGGGCGGCCTGCTCGCCTCCTGCACCACCACGCCGACCACCACCGGCGCCTCCGGCACCATCGGCACGTCCGCCGCCATCGACACGTCCGGCGCCTCCGGGCCGGCCACCGGGACGACCACCGCCGCACCTCCCGCCGGGAACCCCACGTTCACGCTCGCGCCGGTCGGGGACACCTCCCCCGACGGGTACTCCGTGCTCGCCGTCGACGACTCCCGTATCGAGGCGGCGGTGGCGGCGCTGGACGGGATCGCGGAGGACGTGATGCAGCGCTCGGGCATCCCCGGCATGGCCATCGCGGTCGTCCGGGGGGCGCAGGTGCGGTACGCGAAGGGGTTCGGCGTCCGGGAGGTCGGCAGGCCCGAGACGATCGACGCCGACACGGTGTTCCAGCTGGCGTCGGTGTCCAAGTCGATCGCCGCCACGTGCGTGGCGAAGGCCGTCACCGACAAGGTCGTCACCTGGACGGACCCCATCGTGTCGCACCTGCCGGACGTCGAACTCAGCGATCCGGCGGTGACCGCCATGGTCACCGTCGCGGACTGCTTCGCCCATCGCACCGGCCTCCCCGACGCGGCCGGCGACGACCTGGAGGGGCTGGGGTTCGACCGGACGCAGATCCTGGAGCGGCTGCGGTTGTTCCCGCTGGATCTGTTCCGCGCCTCCTACCACTACACCAACTTCGGGCTCACCCTCGGCGGCACCGCGGTGGCGGCGGCGGCCGGCCTGCCGTGGGAGGACCTCTGTGCGAAGAACGTCTACGAGCCGCTCAGGATGACCGCCACCAGCTCCACGCACGAGGGCTATCTCTCGCGGGCGAACCGCGCGACGATCCACTTCCCGGTCGACGGCGGCTTCCGGCCGCTGTACACCCGCGACGCCGACGCACAGTCGCCGGCCGGCGGGGTCAGCTCGTCGGTGAACGACCTGACCCGGTGGCTGAGCCTGCAGCTCGCGGACGGGCAGGTGGACGGCGTGCCGCTGATCGACCCGGACGTGCTGCTGGAGATGCACCTGCCCCACATCACCAACGCGCCGGCGACGGCACCGGTCGAGCGGAGCCGCTTCTACGGCTACGGCGTCAACGTCGAGACGACCTCCAGCGGTCACGTGCGGTGGGGGCATTCCGGCGCCTTCTACGTCGGCGCCGGCACCTGCTACGGCATCGTGCCGGCGGCCGGCGTGGCCGTCGTCGTGCTCACCAACGCCGCGCCCCTGGGCGTCGCGGAAGCCGTCGCCTTCAGCTTCACCGACCTGGTGCGCACCGGCGTGGTGGAGCGGGACTGGCTCGACCACTACGGACCGCTGTTCACACAGCTGTTCGTCAACCCGAGCACCGTCGCCGGCCCCGCCCCGGCGGACGCCGCACCGCCGCGCCCGTCGGCCGCGTACACCGGCATCTACCGCAACGACTACGTCGGCGACGTCACGGTGACCGACAGCGGTGGCACGCTCACCGTCACCCTGGGACCCAAGGACCTGACCGCACCCCTCACCCCCTACGACGGTGACGTCTTCGCCTGGGAGCCGCCGGGCGGCAACGGTGACCCGGTCTCGGCGGTGACGTTCGGCGGAGAACCCGGCGGTCCGGTCACCACGATGACGCTGGAGTTCCTGCAGCTCGGTGACCTCGTCCGGGTCTGAACCGTCCCGGCGACACGCGTCGCCCGCCCGGTGCCGCCCCGGACCGGTGAGCAGGACGCCGGGTTCGTCACGCTGCGCGAACACTTCCGGCGCGCGCCTTTCGTCCGTTTCCCCGAACGAGCGCAGAAACGGCGCTGGATAACGTTCTGGTCACAAGAAATTTCGTTCCGTGACTTCCTGCGACGAAGCGCTGACGATCGGCTCGCCAGCTGTGAAACGGCGATGAAGCGCGGAGGAAAAGCGTGAACGAGCACCACGGGAGAAGAACCCGGCGTTGGAAGGGGCTGCTGTCCGCTGCGGTCGCCGTGGCGGTGGTGATGACCGGCGCGGGACCCGCGGCCGCCGACCCCGACGCCGACCCGGGAACGACCGACCCACCCAAGGACTCCGCGTCGGAGACGCTGAGCAGTCACGACCTCGACCTGCTCGCCGACGCCGAGGCCAAGGGCGAGCAGCAGGTCACGCTGATCGTCGCCACCGAGAAGGGCGAGACCGCTCCGGTGGCCGACGAGATGGTCGCCCTGGGCGGGCAGGTCGCCAACCAGGTCGACGACCTCGGATACGTCCGGGTCCAGGTGCCCACCGCCGAGGTGCTCAAGGCCTCTACGGTGACCGGCGTGCTGGCGATGGATCTCAACGAGGTCCTCATGCGGCCCAAACCCGAGCCGCAGCGCAGCGACGCCGCCGCCGGTGCGGTGGCCGCGCAGGCCGGCCCCGGGGCGGACACCCCCGCGGACAACCCGTTCATGCCGACGGCCGAGACGGGCGCCGTCGGATTCGTCCGCGCCCACCCGGAATGGGACGGCCGCGGCGTGACCATCGGCATCATGGATTCCGGCGTCGACCTGGACAACCCGGCACTGCAGACCACCTCGACCGGCGAGCGCAAGATCGTCGACTGGTTCACCGCCACCGACCCGGTGTTCGACAACGACCTGACGTGGCGGCCGATGCTGACCGCCGTCAGCGGTCCCACCTTCACCTTCGGCGGCCAGCAGTGGACCGCCCCGGCCGGGGCGTACCTGGTCAACCGGTTCTCCGAGTCGATCACCGCCGGCAGCTCCCCCGGGGGCGACGTCAACCGGGACGGCGACACCACCGACCGGTTCGGGGTCCTCTACGACCCGGCCACCGGTGACGTCCGTGTCGACGTCGACCAGGACCTCGACTTCACCGACGAGGCCGTGATGCGTCCCTACGCGGAGAAGTTCGACGTCGGCCACTTCGGCACCGACGACCCCGCCACCGACGTCCGCGAGCAGATGCCGTTCACCGTCGAGGTGCGCAAGGCCGTCAGCCTGGCGCCGTACAACCTCCCCGGCACGGCCGACTTCGTCAACATCGGGATCATCGAGGACGAGCACGGCTCGCACGTCGCCGGCATCACCGCCGCCAACGACATGCTCGGCAACCCGAACCTCGACGGCGCCGCCCCCGGGGCCACGATCGTCTCCGCCCGGGCCTGCAGCTGGGGCGGTGGCTGCACCGCCGCCGCGCTGACCGACGGCATGGTCGAACTCGTGCGCAACCGCAAGGTCGACGTGGTGAACATGTCCATCGGCGGCCTGCCCGCGCTCAACGACGGCAACAACGCCCGGTCGCTGCTCTACACCCGGTTGATCGACGACTACGGCGTCCAGCTGTTCATCTCGGCCGGCAACTCCGGCCCCGGCGTCAACACCATCGGCGATCCCTCGGTGGCCTCCGACGTGGTCAGCGTCGCCGCCGGCATCAGCCGGAAGACCTGGCTGGCCAACTACGGGTCGGTGGTGCGCACCAGCTACGGGATGTTCAACTTCTCCTCCCGGGGACCGCGCGAGGACGGCGGCTTCAAGCCCAACCTGACCGCGCCGGGCTCGGCGATCTCCACCACCCCGCTCTGGCAGCCCGGTGGCCCGGTCCCCCAGGCCGGCTATCCGCTGCCGCCGGGATACCAGATGCTCAACGGCACCTCGATGGCCTCCCCGCAGGCCGCGGGAGGCGCCGCACTGCTGCTGTCGGCCGCGCGCGCGACCGACCGGGGGATCACCCCCGCCCAGCTGCGCCGGGCGCTGTACTCCTCGGCGACCTTCATCAAGGGCGTCCAGGCCGCCGCCCAGGGCAACGGCCGGATGAACGTGAACAAGGCGTGGCGGCTGCTCGCCCGCGACGTCGAGGTCCCGGAGTACACCTCCTCCGCGCCCGTCTGCACCCCGCTGTCGGGATCGCTGGCGACCCCGGACCGCGGACAGGGCATCTACAACCGCTGCGCCGCCGGTGCGGGCGGCCTGGCGGCCGGCACGGCGCAGACCTACACGGTCACCGTCACCCGGACCGTCGGAAAGCCCGGCAGCACCCGCCACACGCTGCGCTGGGTCGGCAACGACGGCACCTTCTCGTCCGCACGGACGGTCGAGCTCCCGCTGGGACAGCCGGTGGACATCCCCGTCCGGGTCGAGGGCGACGCCGGCATCCACAGCGCGTCGCTGGAGGTCGACGACTGGCGCACCCCGACGGTGGACTTCGAGATCATGAACGCCGTCCTCGTCTCGACCGCACCCACCGAACCCGCCTTCTCGGTGGTCAACCGCGGTACGGTCGACCGCAACGCCACCCGGTCGTTCCTGGTGACGGTGCCCGAGGGCGCACCCGCGCTGCAGGTCGACCTCTCGGGCATCGCGACCGGTTCGCAGACCCGGTTCATCGCGATCAACCCGTACGGCGTGCCGGTCGAGTCGACCTCGAGCCTGGAGTGCTTCACCAACTTCTCCGACCCCGCGACCTGCAACCCGCAGGAGCGGTCGTTCAGCGAGCCGATGGCCGGGGTCTGGGAGTTCGAGGTCGAGTCCCGCCGGACGTCACCGTCGATCAACAACCCGTTCCGGCTGACCGCCCGCATCCAGGGTGTCGACGTCCAGCCGGAAGTCGTCGAGGTCGCGCAGGCCACGGTCGGCGTCGCCACCCCGGTCACCTGGAACCTGACGAACACCTTCGGCGCGGTGACCGTGCACGGCGAGGGCGGCCCGATGGGCAGCAGCGCGGCGAGCCGGCCCACCATCGCCGACGGCCAGACCCTGTCCTACGAGGTCGAGGTGCCCGCCGGCACCACCCGGCTCGACGTGGGCATCGGCGGCACCACCGATCAGAGCGCCGATCTGGACCTCACGCTGTCCCTCAACGGCGTGCAGGTGGCGCAGCAGGCGGACGGCGACTCGGAGGAGGCCGTCACGCTGGTCAACCCGGCGGCGGGCACCTACACCGCCGAGGTGGTCGGCTACGACGTGCCGGCCGGCACCACGGAGTTCGACTACACCGACGTCTTCTACTCCCCCACCCTCGGTGCGGTGTCGGCTCCGGCGACGGCGATCCCGCTGGCCTACGGCGCCACCGCGACCATCGAGGGTTCGGTCACGGCGAACGCCGCACCGGAGGAGGGCCGGCAGCTGTTCGGTGAGCTGCTGGTCGTCACCGACGAAGGGGCCGTGGTCGGTCGCGGTCAGGTCCGCATCGGCAGCGTGACGACGGGCTGACCCCCGCACCGTCCGAACGAACCGCGTCCCGGCATCCGCCGGGGCGCGGTTCGTCGTTGCGGCCCCCGATCGTCCGGAGCATGCGGCATCCGGCGGGGCCCGGTTGGTCGTCGCGGGCCCCCGATCGTCCGGAGCATGCGGCATCCGGCGGGGCCCGGTTCGTCGTCGCGGCCCCCGATCGTCCGCACGGTCCGGCGTCCGCCGGGGCGCTCAGGCGGCGGTGGCCGACGTGACCCGCAGCGGGGCGCCCTGCTGGCAGGTGGTCATCAGGTCCGGCTCGGGGCGACCGGTGACGGTCAGCCGCTGTCCGGACGCGATCAGCTCCACGGGACCGCCGACCAGCAGGTACCCGTCCAGCAACCAGCAGTTCGCCTCGACGCCGGCGGTCGGCACACCGGTGACGGTGACGGCGGCGGCCGTTCCGACCGCGGGAGGCGACAGGGTCGGGTCCTCGATCTCGGTGCCCGGGGTCGGAACGGGAGCGGTACTCCCGGGAGCGGGGCCTGACGGCGTCGCCGGTCCGGTCGACGACGGACCCCCGGCGACCGTGCTCGTCGCCGGCGTGGGCCCGCCGGGCGTGCCCGACCCGCCCGTCGGGGTGGCGGGGGCGTTGCCGCCGCACCCGGCGAGCACCGCCGCGAGCAGCAGGGGCAGGATCACACGACTCGTCCTCATGTCTGCTCCGACGGTACGCAGCCGTCCCGCGGTTGCACGCTCCGGGCCGGTCAGGAATGGTTCTCGGTCGCGCTGATCTGCACGGCCAGGTCGGCCGGGGCCAGGTCGGCGTCACGGAAGGCGTCGGTGAGCGGCAGCGACACGTGCAGGTCGGTGCCCACGCAGATCTCCAGGGTGCCGCGGGCCAGCAGGTAGTCCAGCACGTGGCCGCCCTTCGCCCGGGCCGCGTCCAGGAAGTGCACGTGACCGCCCGGCACACCGATGCCCTGCTCGTACAGCGGCGTCCGGAAGCCGGCCACGACCCCGCTGACGTCGGTGAACGTCACCACCGGCTCGCCCCGGGTGGCGGCCGTCAGCGGCGGGTAGGGCCGGGTCTGCCGGGCGGCCGTACGGGTGCGGACCCAGGAGAAGTCCCCGGTGATCCGGATCGCGTAGCAGTAGTTCTCCGACCGGACGAGGTCGTGGATGATCTCGACGACCTGCTCCCGGGTCCGGTCGGGGGGCAGCGCCGTGGTGACGTGCGGCTGGAAGCGGGTGAGCACGGCGAAGGGCGTGCGGGCGTCCGGTGCGGCGACGGTCGCCTCCCCGGACCCGCGCAGCTGGTGGCACACGCCGTCCAGCACGACCATCTCCCCGTCCAGCGCGTTGAACGTGCCGAGCCCGAAGTCGCCGTGCCGCAGCAGTTCCGCGACCGTCATCTCACCGTCGTAGACGCCGTCGAGCAGCGCGCTCATCAGACTGGTCTGGAAGATCGGGTGCCGGACGGGGGTCGTCATGGTCGTCATCCTCGCCGACGGCTGCCGCACCCGGGCGGAATCCGCGGATCCCGCGGGTTCCGGCGGATCCCGCGGATCTCCGGGGCGCACCCACGGACGGGTCGTGATCTGACACGATGCTGCGGTGAGGGACGCCGGGCTGCGACGCGCCTCCGGCGGGCGCAGCCTGCGGCTCGCGGTGGGTCTCACCGTGGTGGCCACGGTGGTGCTGGCCGGCGTCGAGACCGTCCTGCTGGTCGCGGTGGGCGGCCCGACGGCCGTCCTGCTGATGTTCCCGGCCACCGGCCTCGTCTACACCGGGGTCGGCGCCCTCGCCTGGGTCCGCCGACCCGCCAACCGCACCGGGCCGCTGTTCGTCGTCGGCGGTCTCGTCTGGCTGGGGGCGGGCCTGCTCAACACTGCACCGCCGCCGCTCGTCGCCGTCGGGCAGATCATGGCGACCGTGCCGCTGGCGATCGTGCTGCACGCGCTGCTGGCCTTTCCGTCCGGGCGGGTCGGGAGCGGTCTGCCGGCCACGCTGGTGGTCGCCGGCTACCTGACCACCGTCGTCGGGCAGGCGCCCCTCTACCTGTTCGGCGGTCCCGACGGGGGCGCCGGCGGGCCGCTGGTCGTCGCGGACCGACCGGAGCTCGTCGCTGTCGGCCAGCAGGTGCAGGCGGGCATCGCGGCGGTGCTGATCGCGGTGACGTCGGTGCTGCTGGTGCGGCGGCTGGTGCGCGGCGACCTCGCCCACCGCCGGGTGCTCGGTCCGCTGTACGGCTTCGGCGTCTTCGCCGTCGTCGGGGTCACCGCGTCCGTGAACGTCCTCGCCCGGTTCGTCGAGCTGGACCCGCTGGTCGTGCCGGTCGTGCAGATCGCGGTGCTGGCCGGTGTCCCCGTCGCCTTCGTCGCCGCCGTGCTCCGGGGTGGGTTCTCCCGGACCGCGGGGCTCGAGGAACTGGGGGTCTGGCTGGGTAGCCACCGGGCCGCCCGCGACGACCTCGGCGCCACCCTGGCCCGGGCCCTCGGTGACCCCGGTGCGACCCTGCTGTACCGCGTCGAGTCCGGCGACGGGCGCCCCGACTGGTGGGCCGACGGCGACGGAACGCCGGTCACCGTCGACGACGACGGCCGCCACCGCACGGTGCCGGTCGTGCTCGACGGGGAGCGGATCGCCGCCATCCGCTACGACGCGGCGCTCATCCGCGACCCCGCCGAGGTGCGCGCGGTCGGTCGGGTGGCCGCCATCGCTATCGGCCACGAACGGCTCACCACACAGCTGCTGGCGACCCGGGAACAGCTGCTCACCTCCCGGCGGCGGCTGGTGGAGGCCGGTGACCAGGAGCGGCGGCGGCTCGCCCGCGACCTGCACGACCGCCTGCAGAACCGGTTGGTGCTGCTCGGGCTGCAGGTCGGCGGGCGCCTCGCCGCCCCCGCACACCACGACGACCCGGTGCTGCTGGAGCTGCGCCGCGGGCTCGACGAGGCCATCACCGAGCTGCGGCTGCTGGTGCAGGGGGTGCTGCCGGCGGTGCTGATCGAGCGGGGCCTGTACGCGGCGCTGGAGTCGATGGCCGACCGCTGCCCCATTCCCACCACGGTCGAGATCGGCGGCGCGACCGACGGCCGGTTGCCGACCGCGGTCGAGACGACCGCCTACCACGTGGTCTCCGAAGCCCTCACCAACGCGGTCAAGCACTCGGCGGCGGGAGCGGTCGACGTCCGGGTGCGACGGACCGCGGACCGGCTGCACATCCTCGTCGCCGACGACGGCGTCGGCGGCGCCGTCGCCAACGGCGGCGTCGGGCTGGCCGGGATGGCCGACCGGGTCGCGGCCCTCCGGGGCACCCTGACGGTCGACAGCGCTCCGGGTACCGGCACCCGGCTCACCGTGGAGATGCCGTGCGGGTGGTGATCGGCGAGGACGAGGCCCTGCTCCGGGCCGGGCTCGAGGTGTTGCTGGGGCAGGACGGGTTCGAGGTGGTGGCGACCGCGGCGGACGCCGACGAGCTGATCGTCCTCAGCCGCCGGTTCCGGCCGGACCTGGTGCTCACCGACATCCGGATGCCGCCCACCCACACCGACGACGGTCTGCGCGCCGCCACGGCGATCCGCCGCGTCCTGCCCGGCACGGCGGTGGTCGTGCTGTCCCAGCACGTCGAGCAGCGGTACGCCGTCGAGCTGGTGGGCGACGACCCGGCGGGGGTGGGCTACCTGCTCAAGCAGCGTGTCCTCGACGTCCCCGCCTTCGTGCAGGCGCTGCGGCGGGTCGCCGACGGCGGCACCGCGCTGGACCCGGAGGTGGTGGCCGCGATGATGACCCGCACCCGGCGCGACCCCGACCCGCTGGAGCGGCTGAGCCCCCGCCGCCGGGAGGTGCTGGCGCTGATCGCGGAGGGCCGCACCAACCTCGCCATCGCCCGGCGGCTCGGCATCTCCGAGAAGTCGGTGGTGGCTCACGCGTCGGCGATCTACGACATCCTCGGGCTGGCGCCCGGCGGCGACGACCACCGCCGGGTGCTCGCGACGATCCGCCACCTCGATCGCCGACCGCCGCCACCGACCGGGGGTGGCACGATGCGGCCATGACGACCGACCCCGGAACCCCCGAACCGTCCTGCCTGTTCTGCCGCATCGTGGCCGGTGACGAGCCCGCGCACCTGGTCTGGTCCGACGACCACACGGTGGCGTTCCTGGACACCCGGCCGCTGTTCCCCGGCCACGTGCTCGTCGTGCCCCGGCGCCACCACGTGACCCTCGCCGACCTCCCCGCGGAGCTGCTCGCCCCGCTGTTCGGGCGGGCCCGGCTCGTCTCCGCGGCGCTGCCGGCGGCACTGGGCGCCGAGGGGAGCTTCGTGGCGATGAACAACACGGTCAGCCAGAGCGTCCCGCACCTGCACGTCCACGTCGTCCCCCGGACCCGCGGCGACGGCCTTCGCGGCTTCTTCTGGCCGCGCACCCGGTACCCGGACGACGCGGCCGCGGCCGCCGTCGCCACCGCGATCCGGGACGCCGTCGGCGCACCGGCCGCCCCGGCCGCCCCGGCCTGACCGACGCGCACTCCCCGGCTGGGATGACGGCGCCGGCCCGATCCTCACCTGCGGTGACGGCGCTCCGGTCGGCCTTTCGACCGTTCGTGCCGACCGGCCGCGCGGAAGGGGTGCATCCGCCGCCGTTGCGCGGGATCGCCGACGGACCCGGGATACTGGACGGGATCCGATCGATCACCGGTCACCCCGGTCGGACGACGCGCCACGTGCACAGACAGGAGCCGCGATGCACCGCCGCCCGCTGTGCCCGGTGCCCCGGCGCGGGGTCGTCGGCGTCCTGCTGGCGGCGCTGACCCTGACGGCATGCGCCGCCGCCGACCGGACCGGATCGCGCTCGACCGCGTCCGCGGTGGTGACGGAGGTGCCCGCCGACGTGGCGGCGTCGGGTGGCACCGCGCCGACCGACGACGTGCAGACGTCCGGACCGGTGACGCAGTCCACCGCGCTGCCGACGGGATGGCCGCCGGGGCTGACGTTCCCCGAGGGGACGACGATCACGTGGTCGACCACCGACGACACCGGTATGTCCGTCCTGTTCGACGCTCCGCAGGATCTGGCCACCCTGCGGTCGTACTTCGACGGGGTGGTCACCGCGCTGGGGTACGAGCGCAAGACCGACGAGGGCTTCGTCGACATGCTGTCCACGTCCTGGGCGGCCGACGGCGTCACCGTCTCGGTGACCGCGACGCCCGTCGACGGCCGCACGTCCGGCGTCCTGCAGGTGCAGCCCGACGCGTGACCCGCGGAACCGGTGGCGGCACCCCGTCCGATCACCCCATCCGATCCGGGCGCGGCTCCGAAGGGCTCTGGTGACGTTCTCCCGGACCTCTCCCGACCACGCGCACCTCATCGGGATGCACGCGGCGGAGGGTCGCACCGCCGAGCCGTCCGCGCTGTGCCTGGTCCTGCACGGTGGCCGGTCGGTGAGTGAGGCCGAGGTGCTGGCCGGTCACATCGCGGTCCTGCGGATGCGTCCCGTCGCCCGGGTGCTGGCCCGGGCGCTGCCGTCGGTGGCGGTGTACCGCCTGCAGCTGTCCATCCGCGGTTGGAACGGCTCCGGCGCCGCCCCGGTCCGTGACGCCCGGTGGGCCGTCCGCACCCTCCGGGCGCTGCATCCGGACGTCCCGATCGTGCTGGTCGGGCACTCGATGGGCGGCCGCACGGTGCTGCGTGTCGCCGACGAGCCGGCGGTCGTCGGGGTCGTGGGACTGGCCCCGTGGCTGCCCGCCGACGAGCCGATCGCCCACCTGGGCGCTGTCGCCGTCCGGCTGGTGCACGGTGACCGGGACCGGATCGTCCCCGAGCCGAGCACCCGCGCCGTGGTGGCCCGGCTGCTCACCGCCGGCGTCGACGTCCGCCGCTCGGTGCTGCCCGGGACCGGTCACGGCATGGTCCGCGGATGGCGACGCTGGAACGCCGAGGTGGTCGCCGCGGTCACCGCCCTGCTCGGCGCCGCGCGCCGCACCGGCCCGGGCTCGCCGGTCGACCCGGCGGCGGGGAACCCCGGGGACCGGGTCCGCAGCGAGCCCGAGCACTGAGCCGCCGCCGGCCCGGACCCGTCCCGCTCTTCCGGACCGGTCAGGCGGCCGCGGGTCGCCGCGGCGCTCCGACCGCGGCGACCGTCGCGGCCAGCGCCGCGAGTGCCGCGACGAGCACTGCCGCGCCCCACCAGCCGGTCCGCACGTACACGGCCGCGCCGAGATAGCCGATGAGGCTGGACCCCGCGTAGTAGCCCAGCGAGTAGAGCGCGGTCGCCTGGGAGCGGGCCTGCGGGATGCGCTCACCGGCCCAGCTGGCGGCCAGCGCGTGCGCGACGAAGAAGCCGAACGTGACCAGCACCAGCCCCACGACAATGAGCCAGAGCGGGCCGGCGAGCGTGACCAGCGCCCCGACGCTCATTCCGGACCCAGCGGTGATCAGGACGGTGTGGCGGCCCCAGCGCCCGACCAGCCGTCCCACCGCCGACGACCCGACGGTGCCGACCAGGTACGCCACGAACAGCAGGCTGACCACGGTCGGCGACAGCAGGTAGGGCGGCGCCACCAGCCGGAACGCCAGCAGGTTGTACATCGTGACGAACCCGCCCATCAGCAGGAAGCCCTGCAGGTAGAACACCCACACCACGCGGTCGGACCGCAGCGCCAGCCGGATCCGGCCGGGGGTGCGCGCGGTCGGGCGGACCGCGGAGCCCGGGAGCAGCACCACGAACACGATCGCGGCGACCGCGACCACGACGCCGGTGGCCGCCGTCCCCCACCGCCAGCCGAACGTGCCGCCGACGGTGCCGGAGACCAGCCGGCCGACGAGACCGCCGATGGTGGTGCCGGCGACGTAGATGCCGCCGACCGCGGCGGCGCGGCCCGCTCGGTCGAGCTCCACGACGTGGGCGATGGCCAACGCCGGGAGCGCCCCGAGCGCGAGACCGGAGATGCCGCGCAACACCAGCAGCGTCCCGAACGTGGGGGCCAGCGGCAGCAGCAGACCGACGACCGCGGTCACCACGGCCGACAGCCGCATGGCCCGGGCCCGGCCGATGCGGTCCGCGACCGCCGCCCACGGCAGCACCGACAGGGCCAGCGCCCCGGTGGCGACCGAGACGGTCAGTGCGGCGGCGGACTCGCCGACCTGCCAGGAGTCGGCCAGATCCGGCAGCAGCGCCTGCGTCGTGTACAGCTCGGAGAAGGTGGCGACCCCGCCGGCGAGCAGCGCGACGGTGAGCCGGGTGGAGGCCTGCATCAGCGGCGGACCCGGTGGCGGGACGGTCCCGCCCGCTCGGCGGACACGATCACCCGGCCACCGGGGCGGCTCAGCCGAACAGCGCCGGCAGCGTGCCGGACCACGCCTCGCGCAGCTCGGCCAGGGTCAGGTCGCCGACGTCCTGGATCTCCAGGGTCGGCACCTCGCCGGGACCGGCCGGCAGCACGGCGCCGACGCGCAGCAGCGGCTGCTGCCGGGCCAGGCACATCTCGGTGAAGCGCAGCTCCTCGCTGCGCGGCACCGCGACGAGCACCCGCGCGGTCGATTCGGAGAACAGGAACGTGAACGGGTCGATGTCGGCGGGCGGCACCAGCCGGGCACCGGTCTCGCCGGTCAGGCACATCTCGACGATCGCCGACGCCAGCCCACCCTCGGAGAGGTCGTGCGCGGCCGACACCATGCCGTCCCGGGACCCGGCGATGAGGATCTCGCCGAGTTTGCGCTCCGCCTCGAGGTCGACGACCGGCGGCTTCCCGCCGAGGTGACCGTGCACCACGTTCGCCCACTCGGAGCCGTCGAGCTCGTCGTGGGTCGCCCCGAGCAGCAGCAGGGTCTCGCCCGCCTCCTGCCCGATGCCGGGGATCGTCCGGCGGCGCACGTCGTCGATGACGCCGAGCACCCCGACCACCGGTGTCGGCAGGATCGCCGTCGTCCCGGTCTGGTTGTAGAAGCTGACGTTGCCGCCGGTGACCGGGATGCCGAGCGTCGCGCAGCCGTCGGCCAGCCCACGGACGGCCTGCTGGAACTGCCACATCACGGCCGGGTCCTCGGGCGAGCCGAAGTTCAGGCAGTTGGTGACCGCGACCGGCTTGGCGCCGGTGGTGACGACGTTGCGGTACGACTCGGCCAGCGCGAGCTGCGCCCCGGCGTAGGGGTCCAGCGCGGTGAAGCGCGAGTTGCAGTCGGTCGCCATCGCCACGCCCAGGTACGAGTCGTCCGAGACGCGGACGATGCCGGCGTCGGCGGGCTGCGCGAGCACGGTGTTGCCGCGGACGTAGCGGTCGTACTGGTCGGTGACCCAGCCGCGGGAGCACAGGTTGGGCGACGCGATCATCGTCAGGATGAGCTCGCGGATGTCCGCCGGCGTGCCCGGCCGGGCCAGACCGGCGGTGCCGGCGGCGATCAGCGCGTCCTGGGAGTCGGGACGCTGCACGGGCCGCTGGTAGACCGGGCCGTCGTGGGCGACGGTCCGCGGCGGCACGTCGACGACGACCTCGTCGTGGAAGGTGATGACGAGCCGACCGGTCCCGGTGACCTCACCGATGACGTCGGCCTGGACCTCCCACTTGGCGCAGACGGCCAGGAAGGCGTCCACCTTGTCGGGGGTGACGACCGCGCACATGCGTTCCTGCGACTCGCTGGACAGGATCTCGGCGGGTGACATGCCCTCGGCGCGCAGCGGCACCCGGTCGAGCTCGATGCGCATCCCGCCGTCGCCGGCGGACGCGAGCTCGGAGGTGGCACACGACAACCCGGCGCCGCCGAGGTCCTGGATGCCCACGACGAGGTCGGCCTGGTAGGCCTCCAGCGTGCACTCGATGAGGACCTTCTCGGCGAACGGGTCGCCGACCTGGACGCTGGGCAGCTTGCGGCGGCTGTTGGACCCGCCGCCCGCACCACCGTCGCCGGCGAAGGTGTCCGAGGCCAGCACGGAGACGCCGCCGATGCCGTCGAGGCCGGTGCGGGAGCCGTACAGGATGACCTTGTTGCCCTCGCCGGAGGCGTGCGCGGTGTACATGTCCGCGGCGCGCAGGACGCCGATGCAGGCCGCGTTGACCAGCGGGTTCCCGGCGAAGGAGGCGTCGAAGAAGACCTCGCCGCCGATGTTGGGCAGGCCCAGGGAGTTGCCGTAGCCGCCGACGCCGGACACGATCCCGGGGAGCACCCGCGCGGTGTCGGGGGCGTCCGCCGGACCGAACCGCAGCTGGTCCATCACCGCGACCGGACGGGCGCCCATGGCGAGGATGTCGCGGACGATGCCGCCGACACCGGTGGCCGCACCCTGGTAGGGCTCGACGTAGGACGGGTGGTTGTGCGACTCGACCTTGAAGGTGACCGCCCAGCCGTCGCCGACGTCGACGACTCCGGCGTTCTCGCCGATGCCGGCCAGCATCACCGAGCGCATCTCGTCGGTGGTGGTCGCGCCGAAGTAGGACAGGTGCACCTTGGACGACTTGTACGAGCAGTGCTCGGACCACATCACCGAGTACATGGCGAGCTCGGCGTCGGTGGGCCGGCGGCCCAGGATCTCCTTGATGGCGGCGTACTCGTCGTCCTTGAGCCCCAGCTCGCGGTAGGGCTGCTCCTGGTCGGGAGTGGCCTCGGCGACGGTGACGGTGTCGAGCTGCACGGCGATCAGACCTTCACTGCCGACGTCACGGCATCGACGATGGAGAGGAACATGCCGAGCCCGTCGTCGGTCGGCCCGGTGAGGGCGTCGATGGCGTGCTCGGGGTGCGGCATGAGGGCGGCGATGCGGCCGTCGGCGGAGCAGATGCCGGCGATGTCGTTGAGCGACCCGTTGGGGTTCGCATGGCCCTCGTCGACGACATAGCGCATCAGGACACGGTTCTCGGCCTCGAGCTCGGCGAGGACCGCGGGGTCGGCGACGTAGCGGCCCTCGGCGTTCTTCAGCGGGACGAGGATCTCCGCGCCCTTGTCGTAGCGCGTGGTCCACGGGGTCTCGGTGTTCTCCACCCGCAGCCACTGGTCGCGGCAGAGGAACCGCAGGCCGTTGTTGCGCATCACCACGCCGGGCAGCAGGTGCGCCTCGACGAGGATCTGGAAGCCGTTGCAGATGCCCAGCACGGGCAGTCCGCCGCGGGCGGCGTCGATGACCGCGCGCATCACCGGCGCCTGCGCGGAGATCGCACCGGCCCGAAGATAATCGCCGTAGGAGAAGCCACCGGGGACGATGACCGCGTCCAGCGCGGGCAGCGCGTCGTCGGCGTGCCACAGCGGCACGGCCTCGGCGCCGGCGTACCTCACCGCGCGGGCGGCGTCGACGTCGTCCAGGGTGCCGGGGAAGGTGATGACGCCGATCCGGGCGCCGCTCGCCGCGCCTGCCTGGGTCATACGGTCTCCACCGCGTCGACCCGGCGGATGGTCCACAGCTCGATCACCGGGTTGGCCAGCAGCGTCGAGGCGATGTGCTCGAGCTCCTCGTCGGTGACGGTGTCGTCGACCTCGAGGTCGAAGTGCTTGCCCTGACGGACGGACGAGATCCCGGGGTGCCCCAACCGGCCGAGGGCGCCGAGGATGGCCTTTCCCTGGGGGTCGAGGATCTCCGGCTTGATCACCACGTCGACTTCTACGCGCGCCACAGCGACTCTCCTGAAAGTGGGGGGTAGGCAGCAGACAGCCTAGTCGCTGGGGGACCCCTCCCCTTTCGGATCGACGGCGGCCGTGGCCGCTCCGCCGGGCGGCACGATCGGTCGCACGGGCACGGCGACGGCACGCAGGTGCTCGGCCAGTGCCTCCAGCGCCGGCACCACGTCGACGAGGTCCTGCTGCAGGTGCGCGGGCAGCGCCGACACGTGGGCGGCGAACACGGCGGTCCGGGCCTGCTTGATCTGGGTCTGCAGCGCCGTCCCGGCGGGCGTGATGGCCACGTGCGCGACCCGCCCGTCGGCGGGGTCGGTGTAGCGCCGGATCAGGCCCATCGGTTCGAGTTTGCCCACGACCCGGGACAGCATCGACGGGTTCAGCCCCTCGAACTCGGCCAGCTGGGCCAGCGCCATGTCCTCCTCGCGGGCGACGGTCGCCAGCACCGACAGCTGCGTCGGGGTCAGGCCGACGTCGGGGATCTGCTGGGACAGCCGGCGCGCGGTGCGGGCCAGCGCGATCCGCATCCGGCTGATCTCCTCGCCGTGCGCCGCGGCGGGGCCGGCGGCGGGGTCGACACGCTCGCCGGGTTCCCCGGGCCGGGCGGGACCCGTGGGCCCCGCCGGCACGGCGTACCCGGTGGCGCCGGCGGGGGTCGTCCCGCCGGCGGGGAGGGTGACCTCAGCGGGAGTGGTGTGGTCCATCTCTCCCCTCCGGGCGCCGGATGCCGTGCCGACACCGGCGTCGGACGGCCGGGTGGCGCTCTCACGATAGGCGGCGGATCGGCGCATCCGGCTCCCTCGGGACAGGAGGACTCGACGCAGATCGTTCGCCGGAGTAACGTATCCGGAAGATTGCCGGTCGGCAAGCAAGCATTACCCGTTCCTGAGCGGGCACACGGACACGCGGCACGGCCCCGGAGGCGGACATCAGCATCACCAGTCGCAGGACACCCACGTTGCCGAGCCGCACCCGCCGCCTCCCCGCGCCGCCGCCCACCCACCACGCGCCGGTCCGCCCGTCCGGGTCGTCACCGGTCCGGCGGCCACCCGCGGCACCCCCGGTCCCGCCGGTCGCCGACACCTCCCCCGCCCGCCGGCGGCTGATCTTCGCGATCGTCGCGGTGGCACTGTTCATGTCGGCGATGGACCAGTCGATCGTCGCGACCGCGTTGGGCTCCATCCAGACCGATCTGGGCGCCGGCATCAACTGGACGGGCTGGACGGTCACCGCCTACGCCCTCGGGCAGGTCTTCGTGATGCCGATCGCCGGCCGGATGAGCGACCAGTACGGGCGCAAGAAGATCTTCCTGGCCAGCGCGGCGCTGTTCACCGGCGCCTCGCTCGCCTGCGGCCTGGCCGGCAACATCTACCTGCTGGTTCTCTTCCGGGTGCTGCAGGCCGTCGGCGGCGGCGCGTTCATGCCGTCGGCGACCGGCATCGTCGCCGACCACTTCGGAGCCGACCGGGACCGCGCCATCGGCCTGTTCACCAGCGTCTTCCCCATCGGCGGCATGGTCGGCCCGGTCGTCGGCTCGGTCATCGTCAGCACCTGGTCGTGGCGGGAGATCTTCCTGGTCAACGTGCCGCTGGGGATCGCGCTGATCCTGCTCGGCTGGAAGTTCCTGCCCCGCTCGGACGTGCGTCGCGCGGGTACGACCGACGTCGCCGGCATCGCGCTGTTCAGCGGGATCCTGCTGGCCGGGATGGGCGCGGTCACCCACCTCGGATCGGCGGCGGCGTCGGTGACGGACCCGCTGTTCCTGGTGCTGGTGGCGGTGGCCGTCCTCGCCGCGGTGGGGTTCCTGCGCCATATCCGCCGGCACCGCACGCCGGTCATCCCGCCGCGGTTCCTCCACGGGCCGGGCTTCGGCGTCATCAACCTGCTCAACTTCGTCTACGGCGCCGCCGCGCTCGGCTTCGCCGTGCTGGTGCCCGTCTACGTCGAGAACCGTTACGGGCTGGACCTGCTGCAGGCGGGTTCGCTGCTCACCGGGCGGGCCGTCGGGATGATCGCGCTGGCGGGACTGGCCGTCTGGGCGCTGCGGCGGACCGGTGTGCGACTGCCGATGACGGTGGGCTTCCTGCTGGTGGCGGCCGGACTGGGCGGGATGGCGCTGGTGCCGCCGGGAACCGCGTCGCCGTTCGTCTGGCTGGCCGTGCTGGCGGTGCTGACCGGCGTCGGTACCGGCCTCGCGGTGCCGGCCGCGAACAACGCCGGCCTGCAGCTCGCCCCGGAGAGCGTCGCCGTCATCGCGGGTCTGCGGGGGATGTTCCGGCAGGCCGGGGCGATCGTGGCGGTCAGCGTCGCCACCGCCGTGATGGCGCGCGCCGCGGTGCCGGCCGAGGCGCTGTCGACCGTGTTCCTGGTCTCCGCCGGGTTGCTGGTCGTCGCCGCCGTGTCGGTCCGGATGATCCCGGAGCACAAGGGCGCCTGGTAGGCCCGGCGAACCCTGGGTTCCGGGCCCCGGTGCGGGCACCCGCGCATCATGTGGCGCAGCTCCGCATCACCAGTTGATGCCGCGCCTCGGTTGCCACAGGTGCGCCGGTGACACCTCGGATGCGACGCCGCTCACCCCGGCCCGGCACACTGGGCGGCGTGTACGTCGTCGAGGACGGTCCGCGGGACGGACCGCCGATCCTGCTGGTGCACGGATTCGCGTCCTCGTCCCACGCCTTCGACCGGCTGGTCGAGGCGCTGCCCGACCGACGCGTGATCCGGGTCGACCTGCTGGGCCACGGCCGCACCGGCGGCGGCGCCGCGGACGCGACCGTCCAGGCCGACGCGCTCGCCGCGGTGCTGCACGACCGTGACCTGCACGAGGTGACCGCGGTCGGCCACTCCTACGGCGCCGACGTGGTCCTCGCGCTCGCCGCGGTCAGCGACCGGGTGCGCCGGACGGTAATCCTGGCCCAGGGGCCCGACTACGCCGGCACCCCGGTGCCCCGGGTCGGCTTCCTGACGGACCGGCCGGCGCTGACCCGGCGGCTGCACACCGCGCTCCGGCCGGCGCTGGGCACACTCGCCCGGCGCCCGTGGAAACCGGTCGTCCGGCAGGGTCTGGACGACCTCAAGGCGACCGATCCGGCGATGCTGCGCGTCGTGCTCGCCGACCGCCGGGCCACGTTGGCCGCCACCCCGCTGGACGCGCAGCTGTCCGCGCTCGGACGGCCCGCCCTGGTCGTCCTCGGTGGTCGGGACCGGTTGTACGGCGCCCGCGCCGCCGACCGCTACCGGGCGGCCGGGGCCCGGGTCGAGGTGATCGCCGCCAGCGGACACGCGATGCCGCAGGAGCACCCGGCCGAGGTCGCCGCGCTGCTGCGCGGTTTCGCCATCTGACCCCGGGCCGGCTCAGGCCAGCACGGCGGTGACGTCCACCTCGACCAGCAGGTCCGGCTCCCCCAGCGCGACCACCCCGATCAGCGTGATCGGCGCGCCGAGTTCCTGCTCCAGCGCCTGGCAGGCCCGCCGGAAACCCGCGCCGAGCGACGGCATCTTGTCGGGCGTCCAGTCCACGACGTACACCGTCACCTTGGCGACGTCGGCGAAGGTGCCGCCGACCGCGGCGAGCGCCGCCGCGACGTTGAGACAGGCCTGCTCGACCTGCGTGGCGAGGTCGCCGGCGCCGACCGGCTCCCCGGTGGCGGTACGGGCCACCTGACCGGCGAGGTACACGGTCCGACCGCCGGTGGCGACGGCCACTTGGTGGTAGATCTCCGACCTCGGCAGGGCCTCGGGGTGGATGAGCTCGATCGGCATGACGACTCTCCTTCCATAGCAGCGTTATGCAACAAACATAGCACCGTTATGTATCGTCATCAAGGTGCCCCGCGCCGCCCCCCGCGCCGTCCGGATGACGCTGATCGACACCGCCGCCGCGATGCTCGCGGCCCGCGAGCCGGTGACGCTGCGCGCGCTCGCCACCCGCAGCGGCACGACCACGATGGCGGTCTACACCCACTTCGACGGGATGCCGGGCCTGTGGCGGGCCGTCCGGCAGGAGGGCTTCGTGCGGCTCGCCGCCCGGCTCGACGCGATCGGCGAGAGCGACGATCCGGTCGCCGATCTGGCCGCTCTGAGCAGCGGCTACCAGGCGGCCGCCCTGTCCGCTCCCGACCTGTACCGGGCCATGTTCGACGCCGCCGCCGACCTCGACGACCCGGCGGTCGCCGACCACGGCTTCGCGCTGCTGGTGACGGCCACCGCGCGCGCCGTCACCGCGCACCGCCTCGACGGCACCACCGATCCGGGCTCGCTGGCGACCCAGCTCTGGGCCGCCGGACACGGCCTGGCGATGCTGGCCGTCACGGGGGTGCTGCCACCGGCCGCGATCCCCGCGCCGGCCGTCGAGCTGGTCATCGCGGTGTGCACGGCGGCCGGCGACGAGCCGGCCCGCTGCCGCCGGTCCGTCACCGCCGGCTGGAACCGGTAGCGGGCCCGGTCAGCGGCGGCGGGCCGGCCGCCGGGGCGGGGGCAGCAGCTCGTCGCCGCCGTCGCCCACCTCGTCGTCGCGCACCGGATGCCGCGGGGTGACCGTCACCGGCGTGCTCTGGTACTTGCGGCCGAAGAAGTAGATGACGGGCAGCGTCGCCAGCAGCGGCCCGACGACCGACACCGGCCGCAGCAGCCACCAGCTGAGGTCGGGCACGGTCGCCTCCGACTCGGTGCCGAAGATCGTCCACTCGACCGCGCGGGACAGCGCCATCCCGGTGGTGTGGAACAGGAACAGCGGCAGCGCGAACCGCGTCAGCACGCCGACGAAGCGGGCGAACAGCTTCCCCCGCCCGAGCACCCGCAGCACCGCGGGCCGCAGCAGCTCGGCCACCCCGACCTGGAACACCGTCAGTGCGATGATGCACACCGTGGGTGGCGCCATGTTCGAGCCCTGGCCGGGCACTCCGACCATCGAACCCGGGTACAGCCCGGAGAAGACCAGCCCGACGAGCGCGAACAGACCGGTGAAGGTGAACAACCGGGCCCGCTGGCGGCTCTGCCGGGACTGGAAGTCCCACTCGAGACGGCCGTCGCGGTACCGCGGGGCGTTGTCCAGCCCGGTGATGCGGCTGTGGAAGTAGCCGAGCTGGAAGGCGAAGCCCCAGACGAACAGCATGTTCGCCCACTCCACGCCCTCGATGCCGTACCGGAAGCGGAGGATGTCCACGATGATCGCGAACCCGCCCAGGAACACCAGCACCAGGGCGTCGTAGCGTCGGTGCAGCCAGACGGTGATCGGCAGCAGGCAGATCAGCGCGAGGTAGGCGGCCACGAACCACAGCGGGCTGATCACGAGCAACACCCCGCGGGTCATCCACGTGAGGTCGAAGACGTTGCCGACGACGATGCCCAGCACGACCCAGGTGAGCAGCAGCGCCGCGGCCGGGATGGCCAGCGAGCGGGCCTGCCGCAACGCGAAGTGCCAGACGCGCTCGCCGCGGGCCTCGCTGCGCTCCCACGCTTTCAGGTGCACGTAGGCGCCGATGTAGAAGAACACCGGCAGCACCTGGAGCAGCCAGGTGAAGATCCACAGCCCCGAGGTGAAACCCAGCGGGCTCGTGGCGTTGGGGCCGTTGTCGTCCCAGATCAGGATGGTGAAGCACCAGTGCCAGACGATGACCACCAGCAGCGAGAACGACCGGAGGAAATCGGCGTAGGGGTCGCGCGACGAACGCGCCGGGCGGGGGGTGCCGGCGGGGACGGGCATCGGCGCACCTCCGCTCGGATCCACCTCGGTCCCCCATCGTTCTCCGAGGGGGTTCGTCGCGGAACCAGCATATTGTCCGGCCCCGACAGTGCGGATCGGGGACGACCCTGATCCGCTGACCACTCCCCGGACGCGCACGTAGAGTGCGGACAACGGCCCGGCCGAACCCGTCCGACCGCCCGCCGCCGCGGGCCTGGAACCTCCGAAGGCAGTCGCGTGGGCACCCTGATCGAGGAGACGACCGAGAGCCGGACGGCGCAGCTGTCGCGGCGGCGCGGTGCCTGGCTGGCCGTCGCCCTGCTCGTGGTGTCGAACGTGATGGCCAACCGGGTGCTGCCGCCGTGGGCGTACCTGCCGTGGAACCTGCTGATGGCGGGCCTGCTGATCCTCATCGCGCGACGCGCCGGCTACGACTTCACCGGGGTGGGCCTGGCGTTCCGCCGGTGGCACCGCCCGGTCGGCGTCGGGCTGCTGCTCGTGGCCACCACCGGGTTCGTGCTCGCGATCGGGCTGGCCCTGCCGGCCACCCGGGACATCTTCCTCGACGAGCGGGTGCAGCAGACCGGCCTGGCCGGGATGTTGTTCCAGGTGCTGGTGCGCATCCCGTTGGGCACGGTGCTGCTGGAGGAGCTCGCATTCCGCGGGGTGCTGCCGTCGCTGTTCGGCGGCAACCCGGCCCAGGTGTGGCGCTGGAAACCGATCCTGCTGTCGTCGGCGCTGTTCGGTCTGTGGCACGTGCTTCCGTCGGCGGCCCTGACCACCGGCAACTCGGCGGTCCGCGAGGCGCTCGGCGGGTCCGCGGTGCTGGTCGCGGTCCTGGCGGTCCTGTCGACGGCGCTGGTGGGCATACTGCTGTCGCTGGCCTGCTACATCGGCCGGGGGCTGAAGGCGTCCATGCTGGTGCACTGGGCGACCAACTCCCTCGGCTTCGTCGCGGCCTGGCTGATCGTCAACTGAGCCGTTCCGGGGCGGCCCGCCCCGGCCGCACACGGAAGGTGGGCCATGAAGCTCACGAAGTACGGTCACTCCTGCCTCCTCGTCGAGGTCGGCCCGGACCGCATCCTGGTGGATCCGGGTACCTTCTCCCAGGGGTGGGAGAGCCTCACCGGGTTGACCGCGGTGCTCGTCACCCACCAGCACCCCGACCACGTCGACCCGGCCCGTCTGCCGGGGCTGCTCGCGCTGAACTCCGACGTGCAGCTGTTCGCCGATCCGGGCTCCGTCGGCACGCTCGCCGAGGCCGGCGTCACCGCGACCCCGGTCGAGCCCGGCGACACCCTGGACCTGGCCACGCCGGTGCAGGTGTTCGGCGAGACCCATGCGGTGATCCACCGGGACCTGCCGAGCATCGCCAACCGCGGCTACCTGATCGACGGCCGGCTGTACCTGCCGGGCGACTCGCTGCAGGTGCCCAACCAGGCGGTGGAGATCCTCGCGGTCCCCGTCGCCGCACCGTGGATGGCGGCCAAGGAAGCCGTCGAGTTCGTCCGCGCCGTCGACCCGACCGTCGCCGTCCCGATCCACGAGAAGCTCCTGGTCGACACCGGGATGGTCTACGGGCTGCTGCAGAACCTCAAGCCGACCGACACCCAGTGGCTCGACCTGGACGACGGGCGCACCGTCGAGGTCTGACCGCTGCGGCGCGGCCGCGCCCGGCTCATCCGATCCAGTCGTCGAACCGCAGTCCGGAGATCTGCTCGTAGGCGGCCACGTACCGCTCCCGGGTCACGCGCGTCACCTCGTCGGGCAGCGGCGGCGGCGGGGTGTCGGTCGCCCGGTCCCACCCGGAGTCGGCCGAGGTCAGCCAGTCCCGCACGTACTGCTTGTCGAACGACGGCTGGACGCGCCCCTCCCGGTACCGGTCGGCCGGCCAGAAGCGCGACGAGTCCGGGGTCAGCACCTCGTCCCCGAGGACCAGGGCACCGTCGCGGTGGCCGAACTCGAACTTGGTGTCGGCCAGGATGATGCCGCGGCCGGCGGCGTGGTCGGCGGCGGTGGCGTAGATGCGCAGCGTGGTGTCGCGCAGCTCCGTGGCGAGGTCGGGGCCGACCTGCGCCGCGACCACCTCGAAGCTGACGTTCTCGTCGTGGTCGCCGAGGTCGGCCTTGGTGGCGGGAGTGAAGATCGGCGACGGCAGCTTCGACGACTCGACGAGCCCGGCGGGCAGGTCCACCCCGCACACCGCCCCGGTGCGCCGGTAGTCGGAGAGACCGGAACCGGTGAGGTATCCGCGGGCGACGCACTCGACGGGCACCATGTCCAGCCGCCGGACCAGCATGGCGCGGCCGCGGACGTCGGCCGGGATCCGGGGATCGTCGACCGCGACGACGTGGTGCGCGACGGCCGGCGCCAGCAGCTCGAACCAGAACATGCTCATCGCGGTGAGGATGCGGCCCTTGTCCGGGATGGGCGTCGGCAACACGTGGTCGTAGGCGCTGATCCGGTCGCTGGCCACCATCAGCAGCAGCTCGTCGTCCACGGCGTAGAGGTCGCGGACCTTCCCGGAGGCGATACGGACGAGGTCGTCGACGCTGTTCACAGCGTCCGACCCTAGGCCACGGTCAGCGGCCCAGCGTCATCCGCAGGGCCACGACGTCACCCTCCCCGACCTTCTCGGCCGTGCGGACCTTGACCTTGAGCGGCACCAGGTAGGTGTCGTCCCGCGGGAACAGCGAGGTCGTCCAGGTGGTGCGGCCGAGGGTGACGGTCACCGGGATCACGCCCCAGCCGTAGGTGAACTGCGCGCTCACCGCCTGGATGTCGGCCCCCGGCCCGTCGGGGACAGCGACGAAGAAGAACGGTGACGGCCCGCGCCAGTGGATGATCTCGCCGCTGAACTCCAGCTCCATCCTCAGCAGCGTAGGTCGTCCCGTACGCGACAATCGGCGGCGGCTGGGTTGTCCAGCCGACGTCCACGGACCGGAGCGACCATGACGGCAGTGCAGACCCACACCCTCGACGTGCCTGGCGCGACGCTGACCTACGACGTCCACGGCGAGGCCGGCGGGACACCGTTGCTGCTGGTCGGCTCCCCGATGGACGCACGCGGCTTCGCCTACCTGGCCGGGCGCTTCGCCGACCGGACGGTGGTCACCTACGACCCACGCGGCACCGGCCGCAGTCCCCGCACCGACCCGGGCACCGAGGCCACCCCCGAGGACCACGCGGCGGACCTGGCGGCGGTGATCGACGCGGTCGCTGCCGGACCGGCCGACGTCTTCGCCACCAGCGGTGGTGCGATCAACGCGCTGGCCCTGGTCGCCGCCCGTCCCGAGTCGGTGCGCACCCTGGTCGCGCACGAGCCGCCGCTGGCCGAGGTGCTGCCGGACCGCGAGGCGGCGCTGGCCGCGATCGCCGACATCGGCCGTACGTACCGGACGTCCGGTGTCGGCCCCGCGATGGCGAAGTTCATCGTGCTGACCCAGTGGGCGGGGCCCATCCCCGACGACGCCGCCGCCGCGCCCGGTCCCGACCCGGCGGCGTTCGGGCTGCCTTCCACCGACGACGGCAGCCGCGACGACGCCCTGCTCGGCCAGAACCTGCGCACCAGCACCGGCTACCGGCCCGACGTCGACGCCCTGCGCGCCGCCCCCACCCGGATCGTCGTGGCCGCCGGCGTCGAGAGCGGCGAGCAGCTGGCGGCCCGCGCCGCCCGGGCGCTCGCCGACCGGCTGGGCATCACCGCCACGGCGTTCCCCAGCCATCACGGCGGGTTCATGGGCCCGGAGTTCGGCTTCCCCAGCGATCCCGACGGCTTCGCAGCCGCGCTCCGGGCGGCGCTGGACTGATCCGGCGGGGCCGGACTCCCGGACCTCCCGGCCTGTCCCGGATCGTGGCCGAGCCCGTCGGCGGGGTCACCTGCCGCCACGATCGGGGAGTCGGTCACCCGCCGGTCAGGCCGCGGCGCCGCAGCAGCGGCCCGATCTCCGGTTCCCGGCCGAGCACCTCGCGCACGGTGCCCATCGCGTCCCGGGCCCCGCCGGCGGACAGCAGCGCCGAGCGGAACCGGTCGCCGTTGGCCCGCTGCAACCCACCGTGGGCCTTGAACCACTCGACGGTGTCGGCGTCGAGCACCTCGGCCCAGATGTAGAAGTAGTAGCCGGCCGCGTAGCCGGAGTTGAAGATGTGCTGGAAGTACGTCGTGCGGTACCGCGGCGGGACGAGATCCATCGCCACCCCCGCCTTCGCCAGCGCCGCCCGCTCGAAGGCCGCGGCGTCGTCGATGACGGTGTCGGGGGTGATCCGGTGCCAGGCCTGGTCGAGCAGGGTCGCGGCCAGGTACTCGACGGTGGCGAAGCCCTGTCCCCACAGTTCGGCGGCGTCGAGCCGGGCGACCGTGTCGGCCGGCAGCGGCTCGCCGGTCCGGTGGTGCCGGGCGTAACCGGTGAGGATCTCCGGCCACCACTGCCACATCTCGTTGACCTGCGACGGGAACTCGACGAAGTCGCCGGGCACGTTGGTGCCGGAGAAGCGCGGGTAGCGCACCGCCGAGAACAACCCGTGCAGCGCGTGCCCGAACTCGTGGAACATCGTCCGCACCTCGTCCGGCGTGAGCAGCGCGAGCTCGCCGGGCGCGGGCCTGTCCAGGTTGAGGTTGTTGGTGACCACCGGCCGCTGACTGAACAGCCCGTTCTGGTCGACGAAGGTGTTCATCCAGGCCCCGCCGCGCTTCTCGGCCCGGGCGTACGGGTCGAGGACGAAGAGCCCCAGTGGGCCGCCGTCGGTGTCGGTGACCTCGAAGATGCGCACGTCGGGGTGGTAGCCGACGAGGTCCGGGCGGGCGGTGAACGACAGTCCGTAGAGCAGGTTCGCGGCGCGGAACACGCCGTCCTGCAGGACCCGGTCGAAGCTCAGGTGGTCCCGGAGGGCGGCCGTGTCCACGGCGTACCGCGACGCCTGCACCTTCTCGCTGTAGAACTTCCAGTCCCACGGCTGCAGGGTGTCGATGCCGTCGGCGGCGGCCGCCTCGGCCAGCAGCGCGGCCTCCCGCTCCGCGTTGGCCACTGCGGCCGGTACCAGCTGGGCGAGCAACGCGTCGACGGCGGCGGGCGACCCGGCGGTGTTGTCGGCGGCGACGTAGGCGGCGTGGTCGGGGTAGCCGAGCAGCCGGGCCCGCTGCGCGCGGAGCCGGGCGATGCGGATGGCCAACGGACCGTTGTCGTACGGGGCGCACGACGCCCGCCCCACCGACGCCCGGTGCACCCGCTCCCGCAGGGCCCGGTCGGTCAGCCGCGCCAGCACCGGTTGGCCGGTCGGCAGCCCGAGGGCGAGCATCCAGCGCCCGGGGTGGCCGGCCTCGGCGGCGCGCTCGGCGGCGGCCGCCACGTCCTCCGGGGTCAGTCCGTCGAGTTCGGCGGCGGAGTCCACCAGCACGGCGGCGTCGCTGGTGGCGGCGAGCAGGTTCTGCCCGAACGTCGTTCCCAGCACGGAGATCTCGCGGTTGAGCTCACGGAGCTGGTCGGCCTGCGTGGGGTCCAACCGGGCGCCGGCCCTGACGAAGTCGAGGTGGTACCGCTCGACGAGCCGCCGGGACTCGGCGTCGAGGTGCTCGCGGTCGCTGTGCACGGCGTCGAGACGGGCGAACAGGGCCGGGTCGAGTGACAGTGCGTCGGCGTGCGCGGTCAGCCGGGGCGCGATGTCGGCCTCGATGGCCCGGTACTCCGCCGTGGCGTGCGCGGCGGCCAGGTTGGAGAACAGGGACGCGGTGCGGTGCAGCAGCCGACCCGACCGCTCCAGCGCTTCCACCGTGTTGGCGAAGGTGGGGGCCGCGGCCTGCCCGGTGATCGCGGCGACCTCCGCGAGCTGCTCGGCCATGCCCGCGTCGAAGGCCGCCCGGACGTGGTCCGGCGTGATGGCGGCGAACGGCGGCAGCTCGAACGGCAGCGTCGACGGGGTGCTCAGCGGGTTGGTGGACGGGTCGTGGATGACGGTGTTCATGGGTTCCTCCCGATCGCCGGGGAGGCTACCGGAACCGGGGTGGGCGGCGACCGGGCCGCCCACCCCGCGGTGGGTTCAGGCCGCCAGCGCCTTGCCGGCCTCGCGGGCCGAGGAGAGCGCGCCCTCGTGCAGCTGGCTCGCGAGGTCCCGGAAGTCGTCCAGGGCCGGGTTGACCCCGACCAGGGTGAACTCGCGTTCCACGACGGTCAGGTCGGCGCCCCAGACGTCGGCGATGATGCGGCGCAGGAAGCCCGTCGAGTGGTCCCAGCCCTCGCGCGGGGTGCCGGCGCCGTAGGCGCCACCCCGGACGGTGGCCAGCACCACCTTCCGGCCGGCCAGCAGCGGGGCGGCTCCGGGGGCGGCCCGCCGGTCGGTGATCACCAGGTCCATCCACGTCTTCACGTGCTGGGACACGCCGAAGTTGTACAGCGGCACGGCCAGCAGGATGCCGTCGGCGGCGAGCAGCTCGTCGACCAGCGCCGCCGCCAGTGCGACCGCCGACCGCTGCTCGGGCGAGCGCTGCTCCTCGGGCACGTAGGCGGCACCGACGGCGGTGCCCCAGGCGTCGGCGGGCAACGGGTCGACGCCGAGGTGCCGGCGTTCGATGGTGTCGCCGGGATGGGCGGCCAGCCACTCGGCCTCCACGATGTCGGCGATCTCGCGGCTCGCCGAGCCGTCGGTGCGGATGCTGGCGTCCAGACGGAACAGGGTCATGGGGGGTCCTCCGGGTCGCGACGGTCACCCGTCACTTCAATGGTGAAGTCACCGTAGCAGACGCTGACTTCATCGTTGAACTGCTCGGCGTCTGGATCCGGGCGACCTAGACTGCAGGCCATGGCGACGACGACGCCCCCGGGGTCGGAGCAGGCGGCGGACCCGCCGTGGTTGGACGACGCGGAACAGCGCGCCTGGCTGGGGGCGGCGGCGCTGATGCTGAAGCTGCCCGGCGTCCTGGACGGCCAGTTGCAGCGGGACTCCGGGCTCGGCCTGTTCGAGTACCTGACCCTCAGCACCCTGTCAATGTCGCCGGATCGCCGGATGCGGATGAGCGAGCTGGCCGAGCTGACCAACGGCTCGCTGTCCCGGCTGTCGAACGTGGTGAAGCGCCTGGAGCAGCGGCAGTGGGTCGTCCGGCGACCGGATCCCACGGACGGCCGGTACACCGTCGCGGCACTCACCGACACCGGCTGGGACACCGTCGTGGCCGCGGCGCCCGGACACGTCCGCACGGTCCGGCACTTCGTCCTCGACCCGCTGTCCGCGGGCCAGGTGCGCCAGCTGGAGCAGATCGGTCAGCGCATCCGGGAGCGGACGGCGATCGCCCTGCCGGCACCGGATCCCTGCGGACCACCCGACCCCTGCGTCCCGTCCGACCCCACCTGCTGAGCTCCGAACGAGAGGTGGGCGGGGCGGAGGCCTCTCGACCCCCACCCCGCCCGGGCAAGCCGATCACCTGCCGGGGTACGCCGCACTGATCTCCCGCCGCGGAAATCAGGGGCCCCGCCTCGGCGTGGTGGAGCCTCCGGCTGGAGGCCCACTCGGCTTCGTGCTTGCAGAGGTAAGGCTAGCCTAAGTTAGGCGCCCCTGACAAGTCCTCCGGCACATCGGTCGAATGCGCAGGTCAGCGCAGTCGGTAGCGACGTTCGGGACGTCCGGTGCCGTACTTCAGCGAGACCTCCGCGGCGCCGCTCTGCTCGAGGTACTCCAGGTACCGTCGCGCGCTGACCCGGCTCAACCCGACCCGCTCGGCGCACTCGGTGGCCGAGATCGCCTCCTCCCGGCTGAGCAGGCCGCGCACCGCGTCCGCGGACTCCCGGCTCAGCCCCTTGGGCAGTTCGGCCGCCGCCGCCTTGGCGCCGGTGACGCCGAACAACTGGTCGACCTGGTGCTGCTCGACCCGGTCGGCGGTGCCGAGCATCGACCGCGTCCGGCGGAAGTGCGCCAACCGCTCGCCCAGCGAGCTGTAGTCGAACGGCTTGATCAGGTACGACACGGCACCGCCGAGCATCGCCTCGCGCACCGTCTCCAGTTCCCGCGCCGCGGTCACGATGAGGACGTCCACCCCCGGGAACTCGGCCCGTACCCGGCGCAGCAGGTCGATCCCGGTCATGTCCGGCAGGTAGATGTCCAGCAGCATCAGATCGACCGGCTGCGCCGCGAGCACCGCCAGGGCGGCGTTCCCGGTGTGCACGGTGTCGACGACCCCGAAGCCCTCCACGCCCTCCAGGTAGCGGGTGTGGATGCGGGCCACCATGAAGTCGTCGTCGACGACGAGGACCCGGAAGGGACCCACGGGCGGCGGCGCCGTCATCGGTGGCTCCCCTCGACGCTCGCAGCCGCGGGCACGGCCGGCCCGGCGGTGTCGGCCGGCGACACCGGCAGCACCGCGACGAACACGGCGCCCGCGCCGGAGCGGACGGCGACACTTCCGCCGCGACTCTCGCAGATCCGCCGGACGAGCGACAACCCGACGCCACGGCCACCGACCACCGCCTCGGACTTGGTGGTGAAGCCACGCTCGAACAACCGGTCGGCGGCCTGCGGCGAGACGCCGGGTCCGGTGTCGGAGACCACCACCCGGACGGCGGGCTCCGCGATCCCGAGGTCGGCCCGGACCTCCACCGTGACGACGGCGTCAGCCACGTTGGCCACCGCGTCCAGCGCGTTGTCGACGAGGTTGCCGACCACCGTGGTGACGTCGGTGGACAGCTCCAGCGCGAGCCGCGGACACCGCGTCGACGGCGAGACCTGCAGCTCCACCGCCGATTCCGACGCCAGGCTGGCCTTGGCCACCAGCAGCGCCGCCAACGCCGGATCCTCGATGTGGGCGGTCAGGGCGAGATCCACCTCCGACCGCCGCCGGGTGAGACCCGTGACGTACTCCCGCAACTCGTCGTGCAGCCCGAGCTGCGCGAGCCCGGAGATGACGTGCAGCTGGTTGTCGAACTCGTGGGTCTGCGCCCGCAGGGTGTCGGTGGCGTTGCGGGTCGCGCCCAACTGCCGTTGCACCGCAAGCAGTTCCGAGCGATCGCGCAGGGTGGTCACGGCTCCGAGGGCGTCCCCGTTCCGTCCGGTGCGGGCCTGCCGGCGGTTGACGACCAGGACGAGATCCCGGTGGAACACCGGCAGGTCGGTGCCCGTCCGCCGACCCAGCACGACGTCCAACAGCTCGGTCTCCAGCCCCAGGGTGGTGACGTCGCGGCCCACGCAGTCGGCCGGTAGGTCCAGCAGCTCCCGGGCGCCGTCGTTGGCCACCGTGACCACCCCGTCCGGCCCGACACCCAGCACGCCCTCACGGATGCTGTGCAGCAACGCCTCGCGGTGGTCGGCGAGGTTGGCGATCTCGGTGGGCTCGAGGCCGTGCGTCTGGTGCTTGACCCGGCGGGCCAGCAGCCACGACCCGGTGACGCCGGCCAGCGACGCCAGTGCGAGCAGCAGCAGCAGCTCCGGCACCCCGGACGCCACGATGTCCCAGGTGCTCGGGTACTGCTCGGCGACCAACGCCAGCGCGACGACGTCGCCGTCCTCGTCCTGCACCGGCACCGTCGCCGCGATCAGCCGCTGCCCGCCGACGGTGAGGTCGCCGTCCCAGGAACGTCCCTCCCACGCCGATCCGTCCGGCAGCGTCAGGTCGTCGCCGACCAGGGTCGGATCGGTCGCGGCGATGACGGTGTGGTCGGGGTCGGCGGCGAGCACCAGGGTCGCCCCGGACTGGCTGCGGGCGCCCTCCAGCAGCGGCGCGAGCACCCGCGCCGGGACGTTCACGTCGGCGCGACCCCGCAGCAGGGGGGTGCCGGCGAGGTTCTCGGCGGCACCGAGGATGCGGTCACCGCTGCTCGCGGAGAACTGGGTGGTGGCCTGGCGCACCGAGACCAGGCCGGCGACGAGGAGCACGAGACCGACGACGACGAGCTGCAGGACGAGGAACTGGCCGGCCAGCGAGCGCGGCCCGAACCGTCCCATCGCCCCGGCCTCCTCGCCTCGCGTCAGCCGTGGCGCGCCCGCTCCGGCCGTGACCACAACGACCACAACGACCGTTGCGAACGCAATCGTGACCTGGCTCACCCGAGTCTGTCACAGTCTCCGCGGGCCGTGATCGGGCCCGGCACCGACGCCATCCGATCACACCATCGAGAGCAACGAGGCGAAGCGATGAGGCTGCAGCGATGAGACAGCAGGATCCACCGATGATCTCCCGGCGCCGGCTGTTGCGGCGGACGGCCGCCGCGGTGCTGGTCACCGGCCTGGCCCTGACCGGCTGCGGGGTGACCCGCGAGGACGACACCGGCGTGCACCGGCTGCGGATGATGGTGCCCAACAGTCCCGGCGGCGGCTACGACGTGACCGCCCGGACGGCGGTCAAGGTCACCGAGACCACCGGCATCACCGACCGCGTGCAGGTCTTCAACGTCATCGGCGCGGGCGGCACCGTCGCCATGGCCCGGCTGATGAACGAGGAGGGCAACGGCGACCTGGCCATGATGATGGGCCTCGGTGTCGTCGGCGCCACCTTCACCAACAAGACCGACTCCCGGGTCTCGATGGCCACCCCGATCGCGAAGCTCATCGAGGAATCCGAGGGCGTCATGGTGCCCGCCGACTCGCCCTACCGGACCATCGACGAGCTGGTCACCGCCTGGAAGGCCGACCCCGGCGCGCTGTCGGTCGGCGGCGGCTCCTCCCCCGGCGGCCCCGACCACCTGATGCCGATGCAACTGGCGATGACCGTCGGGGTCGCCCCGACCTCGGTCAACTTCGTCTCCTACGACGGCGGCGGCGAGCTGCTGCCCGCCCTGCTCGGCAGCAAGATCGCCTTCGCCACCTCCGGTCTGGGTGAGTACACCGAGCAGATCAAGTCCGGCCAGGTCCGGGTGCTCGCGGTGTCGGGGGCCGAGCGCGTCCCCGACATCGAGGCGCCCACGCTCACCGAGTCCGGCATCGATCTCGTCTTCACCAACTGGCGCGGCGTCCTCGCCCCGCCCGGCATCTCGACCGAGCAGCGGGACGCGCTCATCGAGGTGTTCACCGAGATGCACGGGTCGGCCGAGTGGAAGGCCGAGCTGGAGAAGAACAACTGGACCGACGCGTTCGTCACCGGCGACGAGTTCGGCCAGTTCCTCACCGAGCAGGACGAGCGCGTCAAGTCGACGCTGACCGAGTTGGGACTGGCATGAGCACCGTCGAATCCGCCGGGAGCACCCCGGCGCCCGCGGGAGCCTCCCGCGGCCACCTCTCCGAGCTGTGGGTCAGCGTCGTCCTCGTCGTCATCGGCGCGGCCGTCCTCATCGACGCGGTGAACCTGACCGGCGCGTTCTCCAAGGTCGACCCCATCGGCCCCAAGGTCTTCCCCTACATCGTGGCCGGCGGGCTGTTCCTGACCGCCGCGCTGCTCGCGGTCAACGTCCTGCGCGGCGGCCACGGCGAGGCCGAGGAGGGTGAGGACATCGACCTGTCCGCCCCGTCGGACTGGAAGACCGTCAGCGCCCTCGTCGCCGTCTTCGTCGCCAACATCGCGCTGGTGAACATCCTCGGCTGGGTCATCTCCGGCGGCCTGCTGTTCTTCGGCACCGCCTGGGTGCTCGGCAACCGGCACGTCGTGCGCAACCTGATCATCTCCGCGGTGCTGTCGCTCGTCACCTTCTACGGCTTCTGGTCCGGCCTGGGCATCCACCTGCCCGCCGGCATCCTGGACGGGATCCTCTGATGGACAACTTCGGTGCGTTGATGGACGGTTTCGCGTCCGCGTTCACCCCGGTCAACCTGCTGTTCGCCGTCATCGGCGTGCTGCTCGGCACCGCCGTCGGCGTGCTCCCGGGCATCGGGCCGGCCATGACGGTGGCCCTGCTGCTGCCGGTCACCTACGACCTGCCCCCGGCGGGGGCGTTCATCATGTTCGCCGGCATCTACTACGGCGGCATGTACGGCGGCTCCACCACCTCGATCCTGCTCAACACCCCCGGTGAGAGTTCGTCGGTGGTCACCGCCATCGAGGGCAACAAGATGGCCAAGGGCGGACGAGCCGCCCAGGCCCTGGCCACCGCGGCCATCGGCTCCTTCATCGCCGGCGCCATCGGGACCGCACTGCTGGCACTGTTCGCGCCCATCGTGTCGACGTTCGCCGTGCAGCTCGGGGCGCCGTCCTACTTCGCGCTGATGGCGCTGGCCTTCATCGCCGTCACCGCCGTGCTCGGCACCTCCCGGCTGCGCGGCTTCGCGTCGCTGTTCCTGGGCCTGGCGTTCGGGCTGATCGGCATCGACTCGCTCACCGGGCAGTCGCGGCTCACGATGGGCATCCCGCTGCTGAGCGACGGCATCGACATCGTCGTCATCGCGGTCGCCATCTTCGCCCTCGGTGAGGCCCTCTGGGTCGCCGCCCACCTGCGCCGCCGGCCCGTCGAGGTCATCCCGGTCGGGCGGCCGTGGATGGGCCGGCAGGACTGGAAGCGGTCGTGGAAGCCGTGGCTGCGCGGCACCGCCTACGGCTTCCCGTTCGGCGCCCTGCCCGCGGGTGGTGCGGAGATCCCGACCTTCCTGTCGTACGCGACGGAGAAGAAGCTGTCCAAGCACCCGGAGGAGTTCGGCAAGGGCGCCATCGAGGGCGTCGCCGGTCCGGAGGCCGCCAACAACGCCTCCGCCGCGGGCACTCTCGTCCCGATGCTGTCGCTCGGGCTGCCGACCAACGCCACCGCCGCCGTCATGCTCGCCGCCTTCACCCAGTACGGCATCCAGCCCGGCCCGAACCTGTTCACCAACCAGGCGGCGCTGATCTGGACGCTGATCGCCAGCCTGTTCATCGGCAACCTGCTGCTGCTGCTGATCAACCTGCCGCTGGCGCCGCTGTGGGCCCGGCTGTTGCGGATTCCGCGGCCCTACCTCTACGCGGGCATCCTGTTCTTCGCCACGCTGGGCGCGTTCGCCGTCAACCTGCAGTGGTTCGACCTGGCGATCCTGCTGGTGCTGGGTCTGCTCGGGCTGATGATGCGCCGCTTCGGTCTGCCGGTGCTGCCGCTGATCATCGGCGTCATCCTCGGGCCGCGCGCCGAGCGTCAGCTCCGCCAGACCCTGCAGCTGTCCGAGGGCAGCGTCAGCGGTCTGTGGAGCGAGCCGATCGCCGTCGTCATCTACGTCGTGATCGCGATCCTGCTGGCCCTGCCGCTCATCGCCAAGCTCCGCCGGCGCCGCAACGGCTCCGGCGGTACCACCCCCACCGACCGCGTACTGGAGAGTGCCTCGTGACCGTCCTGCTGGCCTACGTCCCCACCCCGCAGGGCGCAGCCGCCCTCGAGACGGCGATCGCGGAGGCGAAGCTCCGTGACGAGCGGCTCGTCGTGCTCAACGGCAGCAGGGGCGACGCCTACGACGATCCCCGTTTCGCCCAGCCCGGCCAGGTCACCGAGGTCCAGGGCCGGCTGACGGACGCCGGGGTGTCGTTCGACTGGCGCCAGGAGGTCGGCGAGGACGTGGTCTCGGCGGTGCTCGACGCCGTCGACGAGCTCACGCCGTCGGTGTTGGTGATCGGGCTGCGCAAGCGCTCGCCCACCGGGAAGCTGTTCCTCGGCAGCCGGGCCCAGCAGCTGCTGCTGCACGCCCCCTGCCCGGTGCTGGCCGTCAAGGCGAGCTGAGCAGAAAGCTCCCCGAATCGGGGAGGGAAGTTCCCGCTCAGCGGGCACTTCCCTCCCCGATATCTGCGTCCCCGGGTCGGCGGCGGCGCCGCAGCTGACGGAACGGCTCCAGCCACCAGGCGACCAGCCGCGCCTCGTCGCTGCCGCCGGCAGATCCGGAGCACCGGGTGTCGGACGTCAGCCCCACGCTCCCGATCGGGGTCGCACGATGCCGGCGCGCAACCGTCCGGCCAGTACGGCCCCCGCAGCGGCGGCGGGGCCTCGACGGCGGGGTCCGCGGGTGCGCTCGTCGGCCCCCGTGCGGGCCGTCGTGGATCGGCGCAGTCGCCGTCCGCCGGGCCTTCGTCGACTGCCCCGATCTGGCGCAAGCCGCAGACGTCAGTCGCGGAACCGCGCGTAGAAGTGCTCCGACGGCGCGGCCATCGGCAGCGCGGGGGCGTCCGGCCGGGCCCGCAGGCCGTCCAGGAACACCGCCAGGTAGCGCCGCCACAGATCGGGCAGTTCGGGGTCGTGCACCGAGCTGACCATGGTGCCCATCACGCCGAGGTCGGTGATCTCGACGTCCGGCCGCAGATGCCCCTCGTCGCGCGCCCGGGCGACCAGCCGGCGCAGTGACTGCACGAGCCGGCCCTTCGCGTCCAGCGAGCACTCCGACCACTTGCCCGAGACCTCCATCAGTTCCCGCAGGCCGCGGTCCTCGATCTGCAGCGCGATGCTCGTGGTCAGGAACTCGACGAGACCCGTCCAGCTGTCCGGATTCTCGCCCGCACGCTCGGCAAGGTCGGCGACCTTCTCGAGCCGCTCGTCCAGCAACGCCTCGATGAGCTCGTCGCGGTGCGGGAACCGCCGGTAGACGGTGCCCGCCCCCACTCCGGCGCGGCGGGCGATCTCGTCGAAGCCGGCGTCCAGCCCCTTCTCGGCGAAGACCTGCGCGGCGACGGTGAGGATCAGCTTCCGGTTGCGTTCGGCATCGGCCCGCAATCGCCTCGGGCTCGCATCGTCGCGTGCGTCAACGGTCATGACCTGCAGTTTACGGGAGCGGAAACATCTTTCCGCTTGTTGAGGCGTGCGTCACGATCCGGAAATGTCTCTCCGCTTTCGGCTACCGTCAGTCGAAGCGGAAGCACCTTTCCGATTCCTGTCGTTGGAGGCACGATGTCAACCGAAACCGCTCAGCTCGACCGTGACGGGGCGGCGGCGACCGTCGGCTCACCCCGTGACGCGGAGATCGCGGCCACCGCCCACCGCCGCCGCTGGTGGGTTCTCGGCGTCGCCGGTCTGGCCCAGCTGATCGTGGTGCTCGACGCCACCATCGTCAACATCGCGCTACCGACGGCCCAGGCGTCCCTCGGTTTCTCGAACGACAACCGGCAGTGGCTGATCACCGGCTACGCGCTGGCCTTCGGCGCCCTGCTGCTCATCGGCGGACGGCTGTCAGACCTGTTCGGCCGCCGGCTGATGTTCACCATCGGGCTGCTCGGCTTCGGTGCCGCGTCGGCGCTCGGCGGTGCCGCCGCCAGCTTCGAGGTGCTGCTCGCCGCCCGCGCCCTGCAGGGTGTCTTCGGCGCGCTGATCGCCCCGGCCGCGCTGTCGCTGCTCACCGTCACCTTCACCGACGCCAAGGAGCGCGCCCGCGCGTTCGCCGTGTTCGGTGCCGTCGCCGGCAGCGGCGGCGCGATCGGCCTCATCCTCGGTGGCGCGCTGACCGAGTACGCCTCGTGGCGCTGGTGCATGTTCGTCAACGTGCCGCTCGCCGCGCTCGCCGTCGTCGGTGCCGCGGTGCTGCTCCCCCGCCAGGTCAAGGCCGCGGTCACGCAGTCGTTCGACGTCCTCGGCAGCATCGTCATCGTGCTCGGCCTGGTGTCGCTGGTCTACGGCCTCGCGCAGGCCGAGACCGAGGGGTTCGCCAGCCCGATCACCCTCGGCTTCACCGCCGCCGGTGTGGTGCTGATCGGCATCTTCGGCCTGGTCGAGACCCGGGTGGCACACCCGCTGCTGCCCGTCCGCATCCTGGCCGACCGCACCCGTGGCGGCGCCTACGCCGCCGTCGCCGTGATCGGTGCGGGGATGTTCGCCGTCTTCCTGTTCCTGACGTACTACATGTCCGCCACGCTGGCCTTCACCCCACTGCAGACCGGCTTCGCGTTCCTGCCGATGATCGGCGGCATCATGATCTCGGTCCAGCTGACCCCGGCCGTCGTCAGCCGGATCGGCGCCAAGGTGCCGGTGACCATCGGCATGCTGGTCGCCGCCGCGGGCATGCTCTACCTGACCCGGCTGGACCTCACCAGCAGCTACGTCACCGACATCCTCCCCGGCCTGATCGTGATGGGCCTGGGCATCGGCGCCGTCATGGGCACCGCCTTCGGCGCCGCGACCCTCGGGGTCAACGCCGCCGACGCCGGGGTCGCGAGCGCGGTGGTCAACACCGTCCAGCAGATCGGCGGCTCCGTGGGCACCGCGGTGCTCAGCGCGGTCTCCGCCGCGGCGGCCACCAGCTACCTGTCCGCGAACGGCACGACCCCCGCGACCGCGGCCCAGGCCGCGATGGACAGCTACACCACCGCGTTCTGGTGGGCGGCGGGCATCTTCACCCTCGGCGCGGTGGTCTGTGGTCTGCTGCTGCGCCACGGCGCGGTGGCCGTCGACCCGGACGCGCCGAAGGTCGTCGCACACTGATCCCAGCACGTCCCGGATCGGGGTGGTTCGCGGCCGCTCAGCGGTCGTGAACCGCCCCGATTTGCGTTCCGAAGGCCGGGAGTGAGCAGGATCCGCCCGAAGTCGGGGAGCATCGTGCCCGCTCAGCGGGAACTCTCCTCCCCGAGTCGGGGTGGATTCCGCTCAGCGGTCAGAGGATGGCGCCCGGCCGGTAGGCCGCGGCCTCCGGGTGCTTCACGGCCACCGCCTCGACCTGGGCGACCAGCGCCGCCACCTGACGGGCGGCGTCACCGGTGAACGACAGCCGGTCGGCGAGCAGCGCGTCCAGCGCGGCGCGGTCCATCGGCAGCCGGTCGTCGGCGGCGAGCCGGTCCAGCAGGTCGTTCCCGGCCTGGCCGCTCTCCCGCATCGCCAGCGCCACCCCGACGGCGTGCTCCTTGATCGCCTCGTGCGCGGTCTCCCGGCCGACACCGGCGCGCACCGCGGCCATCAGCACCTTCGTGGTGGCCAGGAACGGCAGGTACCGGTCGAGCTCGCGACCGATCACGGCCGGGTAGGCGCCGAAGCCGTCGAGCACCGTCAGGAACGTCTCGAACAGCCCGTCGATGGCGTAGCAGGCGTCGGGCAACGCCACGCGGCGGACGACGGAGCAGAACACGTCGCCCTCGTTCCACTGGGCGCCGGCCAGCTCACCGGCCATCGAGGCGTAGCCGCGGAGGATGACCGCCAGCCCGCAGACCCGCTCGCACGAGCGGGCGTTCATCTTGTGCGGCATCGCCGACGAGCCGACCTGGCCGGGCAGGAAGCCCTCGGTGGCGAGCTCGGCGCCGGCCATCAGCCGCACGGTGGTGGCGAACGAGGCGGGACCGGCGGCCAGCTGCACCAGCGCGGAGATGACCTCGTAGTCCAGCGAGCGGGGGTAGACCTGACCCACGCTGGTCAGCACCCGGGACGTCCCGGAGACCTCCTGCACGACCTCGCGTTCGAGCTGGTCGAGGCCGTCGGCCGAGCCGAGCAGGTCGAGCATGTCCTGCGAGGTGCCGACCGGACCCTTGACACCGCGCATCGGGTACCGCTCGAGCAGCGCCTCGATCCGCAGGTAGGCCTGCAGCACCTCGTCGGCGGCGGACGCGAACCGCTTGCCCAGCGTGGTCGCCTGGGCCGGGACGTTGTGCGAACGGCCCGCCATCACCAGGTCGTCGTACTCGGCGGCGCGCTCGGCCAGCCGGGCCAGCACGGCCACCGCCCGGTCGCGGACCAGCGCCAGCGCCTGCAGGATCTGCGCCTGCTCGACGTTCTCGGTGAGGTCGCGGCTGGTCATGCCCTTGTGCACCTGCTCGTGGCCGGCGAGCGCGTTGAACTCCTCGATGCGCGCCTTCACGTCGTGCTTGGTGACCTGCTCGCGGGCCGCGATGGACGCGAGGTCAACGGTGTCGATCACCGCTTCGTAGTCGCGCAGCACCTGCTCGTCCACGGTCATCCCCTGGCGCCCCTGCGCGCGCAGCACGGCCAGCCACAGCCGGCGCTCCGCGACGATCTTGTTCTCCGGCGACCAGATGGCCACCATCGCAGGCGAGGCGTAGCGGGCGGCCAGGACGTTCTGCACGGTGCTCTTCACGGCCACCATTCTCCCCGCCCGCGCGGCTGCCCCGGCACCGATCCGCGCCACACCCTCAGGGCGCGACGGCGGCCAGCGCTTCCGCCGCGGCGGCCAGGGTGTCGACGGGGACGGCACCGGCCGGGTCCGCGGTGAGCACGACGGACCCGTCACGCCCGCTGATCCAGACGGCACCGACCCCGCCGAGCTCGGCTGTCCGCACCCCCGGCCGACCGGGGACGTCGGTGCACGTCGCGCCGGCCGTCCCGGCGCAGGGGTCGTAGCTGCCGGCCCGTCGCTCGACCACGACCGAGCCGCCGGCCACCGCATAGCGCTGAACCCCGAGGTCGGCGTCGGCGAGCGCGCAGGAGTCGAGCCGGGTCGCCCCGCCGAGGACGCTCTCCACGGCCTGCAGCTGCGTCTCGTCCAGCGGCGCCGGCCGGCACGACGTGGTGTCGGCGCTCTCCTGGCCCCCGCCGGCGGACGCGTCGTCCGGCAGCTGTCCCGGTGCGGCGGTGGGCACACCGAACGACCCGGGCACGGAGGACCCGGCGCTCGGCGCCGCCGCTCCGCCCGAGGACGCGCCCCCCGCCGAGGACGCGGACGACGATCCGGCCGACGGCGCGGCGTTGGCCGCCGCCGAACTGGACGACGTGGACGCCATCGACGTCGACGCCGCCGAGGTGGCGTCGCCGCCCCGGCCCAGGGTGCTGACGAACAGCACCAGCACGGCGATGGCCGCGGCCGCCGCGGCGATCCCGCCGAACACCTGCCGGCGCAGCGACCGGCCGTTGTCGAGGTGGTAGCGGATCGTGGACTCGGTGAACCCCGCGGGCGGGGCGTCCTCGGTCAGCCGGGCCATGGCGGCACCGAGGGGGCCGACGGGTGACGGGCCGTCGAAGGGGTCACGGTCGTGCGTCATCGCCGCGCCCTCCCCTCGGTGTCGTCGGTGTCGTCGGTGGACGGTGGGCCGCCGGTGCCCGCCACGTCGTCATCACGCTCGTGCCGCGGCCCGGTGACCCCGAGTGCCTCCACGGCGATCCGCAGTGCGGCCAGCCCGCGCGCCGTCTGGCTCTTCACGGTGCCCGTGGTGATGCCCATCGCGGCGGCCGTCGACGCGACGTCCATCCCTTCGTAGTAGCGCAGCACCAGCACCGTGCGTTGCTTGGGCGGGACCTCGGCCAGGGCCGCGCGGAACACCTCGCGATCGGACACCAGCGCCGCGAGGTCGGGCCCGCCGTCGTCGGCGTTCTCCGGCAGGAACTCGACGACCTTCTCCCGCCGCCACGGCCGCCGGGACTCGTCCACCACCGAGCGCACCAGGCAGGAACGGACGTAGGCGTCCATCGACGAACGGTCGCGGACCCGGTCCCACGCCCCGTACAGCTTGAGGAACGCCGTCTGGGCCAGGTCGTCGGCCTTGTGCCAGTCGCCGCTCAGCAGGAAGGCCAGCCGCCGGACGGGATCGCGCCGGACGGCGAAGTACGCCGAGAACTCCTCGTCCCGCGCCGCCGTCACCCGCCCCGCCCCTCATGACAACCAGACGCGGACCGGCCGCGGCGCGGTTGCACGGCGGGGCGGACGCGGTGCGGGGCGGCACACATGCGACGACCCCCGCCCCCGTTCATCCTCAGGGAGGCTACGGGAGCGGGGGTCGGGAAAAGCTGCGGGAAGGTCTCAGGCCGACAACGGAACGGTGATGACCGGGGTGGTGGTCGGCGTCGGTGACCCGCCGGCCGGCTCCACGGTCACCCCGAGCGCGGTGTCCCCGAGGTGGACGGCGGCCACCGTCTCGGGCATCGATCCGTCGGCGGCGGGGTTCAGGGTCGTCACCGAGCGGGTCTGGTCGCCGGAGATGACCCAGAGCTGGTACGTCTGGTCCGCGTCCAGGGCCGGCACGTCCGCGAACGACAACAGCGCGCCGCCGCAGCTGGCCGACACCACGACGGTGGTGTCGCCGGTGGAACCGGGCGCCGTCGGCAGCTGCTCACGGTCGGCCGCGGTGCTGACGCACCGCTTCAGTGCGTCGGCGTCGTTGTCGGTGGTGCTGGTCCGGTTGACCAGGAAGAAGGACAACCCGATCAGCGCGATCGCCACCGCTGCGGCGGCGCTGAGCAGCCAGCGGGTCGGCGGCCGGCGCCGGGACGCCAGGTCGACCACCTCACCGCCCGACCGGTCACCCGCGTCCGCCGGGGCGGCGTCGCGCCACGGACCGTCGCCCCCGCCGGATCCGGCGACGGCGGAGCCGGTGCCGTCGGCGCCGGCGACGTCGTCGGTCAGCGGCGGCAGCTGCCGGGTGACGGCCACGGCGGCGAGCACCGACGACCGCATCGACGCCGGTGCCGGCTCGGACGACGCCGCGCCGAGGCGGGCGGCGGTCTCCGCGAAGCCGGACAGCTCGACCTGGCAGGTCGGGCAGTCCTCGAGGTGGCGGCGGAACTGCGCGGCCTCCAGCTCGTCGAGTGCGTTCAACGCGGCACCGCCGGCGAACAGGGACGGATCGTGCGCCATCATGACGCGACCCCCAGACAGTCACGGAGACGGATGAGTCCGTCCCGAAGGCGAGTTTTGACGGTTCCGAGCGGAACCTTGAGTGCGGCTGCCACTTCGGCCTGCGTGTAGCCGGAGTAGTAGGCGAGGTTGATCGATTCCCGTTGCAGGGCGGTCAGGCCGCCGAGACACCGCTGCACCTGCCGTTTCTCCAGCGAGAGCTCGACGGCGTCGACGACGACGTCCACGTCGCGTTGGACGGACTGGGTGGCGTACTTCAGGTCCCGGTCGGTCGAGGACTGCTCCGAGCGGACCCGGTCGACGGCGCGGGCGTGGGCCATGGTCATCACCCAGGACAGCGCCGAGCCGCGAGCCCGGTCGAAGCGGCTGGCCCGGCGCCAGATCTCCAGCATGACCTCCTGGCCGACCTCCTCGGCCTGCGCGGGGTCACGCAGCACGCGCCGGACGAGTCCGTAGACCCGGGACGACATGAGGTCGTACAGCTGCGCGAACGCCTGCTGGTCGCCCAGGGCCACGGCGGCGAGGAGGTCCTCGGCCGTGGCTGCGGCCGGCTCGTCGGCCAGGGTCGGCGCCGGGCGTGGGGCGGCCGGACGGGACTGCGGTTCACTCGTGGTCACGTGCACATCCTTCCCTGTCCGGAGTCGTCGTGGTCGGGCTACCGCACGATCGGTGGGTGGCGGGGCTGCGACGGCAGGCCGTTCGCCCGGTCCCGCGGCGACGCGGGCACCCGCCCGGACGCCCCGCGGGTCCGGACCTGTCGCACCGGGGCCGCCGGGGCCGGGATGGGATCCCGGTCGGATCGACCGCGGTGCGGACACCGTGCCGACCCGTCCTGCGGGTCGGTCGGTTTTCGGAAAGGTGTTCGGCGCGACGGCCCGGGCGGATTGCCGCCGCCGGCCACCGCGATGGCGTCTTCGGACGGTTCCGCATCCGGCACCCCGGGTGTCGCAGTACAGAGGAGGGGAAGAGGTCGGCGAGACAGGCAGGGCTCGACCTCGCCGGCCCTCGGACGGGCCGGGGCCCACCAGGGTCGATGCGTTCCACGGGATCGCGAGGCAGACGACTACACGATCCGAAAATGGGCACTGGACTGTCCGGGTAAGCGGTGCGCCGACCGTGTCGTTCCGACGCGCCGGGGAGGTCACCTTCACCCGTGAGGCGCGGTTGCCGTCACGAACAACACGAATTCGCAACGCCACCCATCCGACCAACGAGCTGTCCCGAATGGACTCACGTGACCATCGATACGAGAACTCCGGAGGTCCCGAGCACCGGGACCCGCTCGGGAGGCAACGGCATCAACCGTCGGCTCGCCGTGCTGGCCGGCCTCGTCGCGGTCGGTCTCACCGTCGCGGTGGCCGAGCTGCTGGCGGCGATCGGCTCGTGGGCCGGCGTCACCTCCACGGCCACGTCGTCCTCGCCGCTGTTCGGGCTGGGATCGACGTTCATCCAGTTCACCCCGGAATGGCTCAAGCACCTGGCCATCCAGATGTTCGGGGTGTACGACAAGGTCGCCCTGAAGACCGGCATGGGTCTCACCCTCGCGGCCCTCGCGGCGATCCTCGGCCTGCTGGCGCTGCGCACCCTGCGGGTCGCCCAGATCGTCTACGCCGTCCTGGGTCTCGTGGTGGCGGTGGCGGTGTACAGCCGCTCCGAGGCGTCCCTGGTGGACGTCGTCCCGACCGTGGTCGGGGTCGGTGCCGGGCTCTGGCTGCTGACCCGGATGTTCACCGGGGCACCTGCCGGTGCTCCGGAGGCTCCGGCGGAGTCGCAAGGCAGCCGTCGTCGCTTCCTCGCCCTGGCAGGCGGCGGGGCCGGTGCGGCCGTGGTCGCCGGTGGCCTGTCACGCATCGTCCCGACCTCGGCCGGAGCGGAGAGCTCGCAGCTGCAGGCGGCGAACTCCACCGCCTCCATCGCGGTCGAGAAGATGCCGGCGCTACCCGCCGGTGCCAGCCTGGACGTCCCCGACATCAGTTCCTTCGTGACGCCCAACGCCGACTTCTACCGCATCGACACGGCTTTCACGGTGCCGCGGCTCAACGCCGACACCTGGCAGCTGCGCATCCACGGCATGGTCGACAAGGAGATCAGCCTCTCCTACGACGAGCTGCTGGCCCGCCCGCAGCTGGAGAAGATGATCACCCTGACGTGCGTGTCCAACGAGGTCGGTGGCGACCTGGTCGGCAACGCGGTCTGGCAGGGAACCCTCATCCGTGACCTGTTGGCCGAGGCCGGCCCGAGCGCCGACGCCGACATGGTGATGTCCCGTTCCGACGACGGTTTCTCGGCCGGCACCCCGCTCTCGGTCCTGACCGACGAGAACCGCGACTCGATCTTCGCCATCACCATGAACGGGTCCGTGCTGCCCTTCGAGCACGGGTTCCCGGTCCGGATGGTCGTTCCCGGTCTGTACGGGTACGTCTCCGCCACGAAGTGGGTCACCGAGCTCGAGGTCACCCGCTTCGACCGGCAGACCTCCTACTGGACCGACCGCGGCTGGTCCCCGGAAGGACCCATCAAGACCGCCAGCCGGATCGACGTTCCCAGGTCGTTCCAGAAGTTCCCGGCCGGCCAGGTCGTGATGGGCGGTGTGGCCTGGGCCCAGCACCGCGGCATCCGGTCCGTCGAGGTCCAGATCGACGGCGGCGCCTGGGAGATGGCGACGCTGTCCACCGAGGTCACCACCGATACCTGGCGTCAGTGGACCTACGTGTGGGACGCCACACCGGGTTCGCACAACGTCGCGTGCCGGGCGACCGATTCCACCGGAGCAGTCCAGGACTCGGCCATCCGCACCCCCATACCGGACGGTTCCACCGGCTACGACTCCACGGCCTTCACGGTCGAGTAGCCGACAGCGCCGTCCCGCTCCACCCACCCGCAGTTCCCTTCTCCACCCACGGTTCCCACCCCGGGGTGCGCGACAGCGTGCCCCGACACCCAGAAAGGCTCCATCCATGTTCTCCAAGCGCGCTTCCCTGATCGCCGTCACCGCGGCCGGTCTCGCTCTGCTCGGTGCCTGCGGCAGCAACGCCGACAACGCCGCGTCCAGCGTCTCCTCCGCCGCCTCCAGCGTGTCCTCCAGCGCGATGAGCTCCACCACGAGCCCGTCGTCGAGCTCCTCGTCCTCGATGAGCTCGAGCTCCGCCCCGTCGTCGTCGATGGAGTCCTCGATGGAGTCGTCGGCGCCGATGGAGTCCTCCTCGATGGAGTCCACCGGAGCGATGGGTGCCTCCACCCTGGTCGGTGCGGGCTGTGCCGCCTACGCCGAGGCCGTCCCGACCGGCGCCGGCTCCGTCGAGGGCATGGCCGCCGACCCGGTCGCCACCGCCGCGTCGAACAACCCGCTGCTGACCACGCTCGTCAAGGCCGTCTCCGGCCAGGTCAACCCCCAGGTCAACCTGGTCAGCACCCTCAACGGCGACGAGTTCACCGTGTTCGCCCCGGTCGACGAGGCCTTCGCCAAGGTCGACGCCGCCACCATGACGACGCTGACCACCGACGCCGATCTGCTCACCAAGATCCTGACCTACCACGTCGTGCCCGGCCAGATCGCCCCCGACGCCATCGTCGGCACCCACACGACCGTCGAGGGCCAGGACCTGACCGTCGAGGGCTCGGGCGACGACCTGACCGTCAACGGCAACGCCGCGGTCATCTGCGGTGGCGTCAAGACCGCCAACGCGACCGTCTACCTGATCGACACCGTTCTGACCCCGCCGGCTTCCTGATCCGGTGATCCCGGTGTGATCGGGCTCCCCGACCGCACCGGCACCGCACGACCCGACGGTCCGGCCCAGCCCCCGACTGGTCCGGGCCGCCGGCTGTGACGAAGGACCGGACCGCTTCGGCGGTCCGGTCCTTCGTCGTTGTCCCGGACCCACGTGACGGCGCGACCGCCGGTTGCCGCCGGCCCGACTGTGGACCCGGCTGACCGGCCTCACGGTCCGCCGCTGACCGGCTGGGCACTTCCCGCCCCGAACCGGGTAGGAATGTGCCCGCTGGGCGGGCACATTCCTACCCGAATCGGGGCCTGTTGTGCCCAGCCTCAGGCCGGCGCGCCGGCCACGCAGGCCGTGCCGATCCTGCGGAACCCGGCCCGGGCGTAGATGCGGCCGATAGCGGGACTCCCGGCCGACAGGAAACAGGTACCGACGCCGCGACGGTAGGCGTCGGCGGTCAGCCGGGCGGTCACCGCCGCTCCGATCCCCCGCCGACGGTAGGCCGGAAGCGTGGCCACACCGGTGATCTCACTGACATCGTCGCGGGGTGAGTGACTGCCGCCGCCGACCGCGCCGCGGTCGGTGAAAGCACCGGCGAGGGCGACGTCACCGCGCGCGATGCGCTCACGGGTACGCCGGTGCACGTCGGGGAGCGTGGCCTCCGCGGCGCTGCGCTCGCGGTCCCCCACCGCACCCACCGAGGTTCCGGGCGTGGTGAAACCGAGCCCGATCGCCGTCTGCACCGAAGGCAGGTCCGGGTCGTCGGCGGTGAGCATCCGGACCCGGACGTCCGGCGGTGCGGGCGCGGAGCCGGTGTCCACCCGGTGCACCATCAACGGCAGCCGGTACACGGCCATCCCGGTGGCCCGCACCGTGTCGACCAGGCCGGGTCGCAGCTCGTCGACCCATTCGAACGCCTCCGGCAGACCCAGCTCGCGTTGCCGGGTGCGCACCGCCACCACGTCCGCCGGCCGGATCGCGGTGTCCGTGTCGATGGCACCCGCCGCCGGGCGGGCGTAGAACGGGAAGTCCGCGGTGGACACGAACAGGGTGAACGGGCCGATCGTCTCGACGGTCGCCGAAGCTCGGGGCACCGTGTCGTAGTACGACTCGATGGGATACAGCTCGGCGACGGTCGTCGGCATGTCGCCGATCCTGTCCGGCGACCCCGTCGCGGTCAAGGCGGGCCGCGTCAGGGCGGTCCCTGAGCCGGAATTCAGGGTGTCCACCGGAGGTGCGGGCGGCGGCGGGCGGGCAGGGTGGTGGACAACGCGGACCGACCCGGAGTACCGGCCACCCGGCCGGTCAGGTACCGCGAACGCTCGAAGGAGCCACCGCCGTGCACACACTGGGCAAGATCGTCGTCGTCATCCTCGCCGTCTGGCTCGCGGTCAGCGTGCTGGGATTTTTGATCAAGGGCCTGTTCTGGCTCGGTGTTCTCGGTGGGCTCGCCTTCCTGGTCACCGCCGCGCTCGGAAGCCGCGGCAAGCTCCGCCACCGGGTCTGAGCGATCGGCCGCCTCAGCGGAGGAACCGCTCCAGCGCGTCCAGACCGCGTTCGATGGTCGTGGTGTCCCCCGCGAAGCTGAACCGGATGGCCGGGACCCCGCCGGGGTCGAAGTCGATGCCCGGCGCGATGGCCAGGCCCTGCTCGGCCAGCAACCGGCGGCACCACACCTCGGCGTCGTCGGTGAGGTGGGCGACGTCGGCGTAGACGTAGAAGGCACCGTCGGCGGGCGCCGGCCGGTCGAAGCCGAGGCCGGCGAGCCGGTCCAGCATGAGCCGCCGGTTCACGGCGTACCGGCCGACGTGGGCATCCAGCTCGGCGTAGGCGTCGAAGGCGGCGACCGCGGCGTACTGCGCCGGGGCCGGCGGGCAGATGCTGAAGTTGCCGCCCAGCCCCAGGACGGCATCCCGGAGGTCGTCGGGCACCAGGCACCAGCCGACCCGCCAGCCGGTCATCGAGAAGTACTTGGAGAACGAGTTCATCACCAGCCCCGACCGCGACGTGGACCAGGCGCAGGCGCCCGGCTCGCCGTAGCTGATGCCGTGGTAGATCTCGTCGGACACCAGCCGGATGCCGGCCGTCTCGCAGTACGTCGCCAGCTCGGCGAGCTCGGTGGCGCTGAGCATGGTGCCGGTGGGGTTGGCCGGGCTGGCGACCACGAGACCGTCGAGCGCGAGGTCCCGGATCTGAGCCACCGTGGGCTGGAAGCGCGTCGCCGGACCGGTGCGGATCGGCACCACCTCGCACCCCAGTGCCTGCAGGATGTTGCGGTAGGCCGGGTAGCAGGGCACCGCCATGCCGACCCGCGCGCCGGGGTCGAACGCGGCCAGGAACGCCAGCGTGAACGCTCCCGACGAACCGGTGGTCACCACCACCGCGTCGGGATCGACCGCCAGGCCGTACCAGTCGGCGTAGTGCCCGGCGATCGCCGATCGCAACGCCGGGATCCCGGGGGTCTCGGTGTAGCCGAGCACCTCGGTGTCCAGCACCGCCCGCATCGCCCGCCGTACCGGCTCGGGTGCCGGGGTCGACGGCTGACCGGCCGACAGGTTGAACACCGGCAGCCCCGCCTCGGCGCGCCGGGCCGCCGCCGCCCACACGTGCATCACGTGGAACGGCGGGGTGCTCCCCCGCGCGGACGACTTCACGGGGCGGGGACCGTGACCCGTCCCTGCGCCGCGGCGAGGGCGATGTCGGTGCGATGGTGCGAACCTCGTAGTCCGATGCCCGACACGCGTTCGTAGGCCTGCGTTCTCGCTTCGTCGAGGTCGCCCCCGAGGCCGAGCACCGACAGCACCCGGCCACCGGCGGAGACCACCGCGCCGGTGTCGTCGGTGGCGGTGCCGGCGTGCAGCACCCCGTCGGCGTCCGCTCCGGTGATGACGTCACCCGTCACGGGGGCGCCCGGGTAGTTCTCGGCGGCGACGACCACGGTGACCGCCGACCCGTCCCGCCAGACCAGGTCGGTGTGGTCCGACAGGTCGCCGGCGGCCGATGCAGCCAGCAGCCCGGCCAGCGGGGTCTCGAGCAGCTCCAGGACCACCTGGGTCTCGGGATCGCCGAAGCGGCAGTTGAACTCGATGACCTGCGGGCCGGTGGGGGTGAGCACCAGCCCGGCGTACAGCAACCCGCTGAACGGGCTGCCGCGGCGGGCCATCTCGGCGATCACCGGATCCAGCACGGTCGCCCGGACGGTGGCGACGAGGTCGGCCGGCGCCCACGGCAGCGGCGCGTAGGCACCCATTCCGCCCGTGTTGGGCCCGGTGTCGCCGTCGCCGACGCGCTTGAAGTCCTGGGCGGGCAGCAGCGGCACCGCGCGGGTGCCGTCGCAGATCGCGAACAGCGACACCTCCGGCCCGGACAGGAAGCTCTCGATCAGCACCGGGTGCCCGCCGGCCAGGACGTCCAGGGCGTGGTCGCGGGCGGTGGTCAGGTCCTCGGTGACGACGACGCCCTTGCCGGCGGCCAGCCCGTCGTCCTTGACCACGTAGGGCGCCCCGGTGGCGGCCAGCGCGGCGTCGACCTCGGCGGCCGCGGTGACCGGGAACGCCGCTGCGGTCGGCACTCCCGCTTGTGCCATGACGTCCTTGGCGAACGCCTTCGAACCCTCGATCCGGGCGGCGGCCGCGGACGGACCGAAGGCGGCGATCCCGGCGGCACGGACCGCGTCGGCGACCCCGGCGACCAGCGGCACCTCGGGACCGATCACCACCAGGTCGACTCCGATACCCCGGGCCAGCGCGGTGACGGCGGCGGGGTCGGCCACGGCGACGGGATGCGTGGTGGCCAGCGCCGCGGTACCGGCGTTGCCCGGGGCGACGTGCAGGGCGGTGACGGCGGGGTCGCGGTGCAGGGCACGCAGCAGGGCGTGCTCGCGGGCACCGGAGCCGATGACCAGGATCTTCACGAGGAGTCAGGCTATCGGTCCGCGGCCCGGCGGCTCGACCGTCGGCACCCCGGCGGACATGACATCGTCGGGGGTCGGGGCGTCGGTCGGGACGCCCACGGGGGGCGGCCATGGCATCAGCGGGGACGATGAGCCTCGGGGTCGATCCGTCGACCCCGCCGCGGCGGCTGCGCCTGGGGCTCACGGTGAACGCGCTGGCGGGCGTCGTCGCGGCCGTGGTCATGGGCTCGCCGCGGCCGGTGTCGGACGGCCTGTGGTTCTTCGCCTGCATGTCGGTGATGACGGTGGTCGACTACCGCGACGAGGCCCGTCGGGCCGGACGGGCCGCCTGGTCAGTGTGACGGGCGGCGATCCGTCGGCCGGCGCGGCGGTCAGCCCAGTCGGGCGCGTTCGGCGAGGACCGACGCGACCTGGCCGCCGAGGGCCACGTTGCCGCGGTAGACGTTGACGTTCACCTCGAGGCTCTCGCCACCGGTGGCGCGCTGTACGTAGTCGAGCAGGAACGGCGTGGTGTCGTTGCCGGCGATCCCCAGCGCCGCGGCCTCCGCGAGCGCCTCGACGAGGACGGTCTGGTGGGTGCGCGGGTCGAGTTGGAGCTCCTCGGCGACCGGGTTGGCCAACAGCACCGCCGACGGCAACCGGAGGCGGTCGCGCATGGTGACGACGTCGGCGGCCTCCTCCGGGGTGTCGACCCGGTACTCGATCCGGAAGCCGGAGTCGCGGACGTAGAACCCGGGGAAGGCGTGCGTGCGGTAGCCCAGGACGCCGATGTTCAGCGTCTCCATCCGCTCCAGGGTGGCCCCCACGTCGAGGATGGACTTGACGCCGGCGCTGACCACCAGGATCGGCGTCGTCGACAGCGCGAGCAGATCGGCCGACTCGTCGAAGGTCACCGACGCCTCGCGGTGGACGCCGCCCAGGCCGCCGGTGGAGAACACCTGGATGCCGGCCGCGTGCGCGAGCAGCGCGGTGGCCGCGACCGTGGTGCCGCCGGACAGCCCGCGGGCCATCGCGATGGGCAGGTCGCGGATGCTGATCTTGACGTTGTCGTCGGCCGCGGCGAGCCGCTCGATCTCGGACTCGGACAGGCCGACGACGGCCTCGCCGTCCACGACGCCGATGGTGGCCGGCTGGACGCCCGCCTCCCGCAGCGACACCTCGGCCTCCATGGCCACCGCGAGGTTGCGGGGTCGCGGCAGGCCGTGGGTGAAGATGGTCGACTCCAGGGCCAGCACCGGCCGCTGCTCGCGGAGCGCGTCCTGCACCTGCGCCGAGATCCTGATGGCCGAGAAGTCCGTCACGTTCTGCCTTTCCGGGGTCGGGCGGGACTGTCGTGCACGGCGCCACCGGTCGTCCCCGGGGCGGTCGCGACACTCGCGCCGAGCCGCGCTCGCGGCCGCCGGAGACTATCACGGACTGGCATTATGCGTTTAACGCCCGGGCATCCTCATTTGCCGTCGAGACGGGCCAGAGCGGCCATGACCAGGTCCCAGAACCGGTCCCGGTCCAGCCCGAGGCCGATGCGGTGCCGGCAGTCCAGGGGCGCCGGCCCGCGTAGGTCGACGACGGTGCGGCCGGCGGTCAGCGCGCCGGCGGTCTCCACGGCGATCGGCGCGTCCGTGACGGTGAACACCGTCGGGTCCACCAGGTACACGACCGGGCACAGGTCGTGCACCGGCGGGTGCTCGAACCCCTGCTCGACGAGGTACCGCTCGGCGAAGAAGTCGAGCAGGTCGGCACTGAAGCGGCCCACACGCGTTCCGAGGCCGCTGAGTCGCGCCCGGACCTCCGCGGTCGCCAGCGCCTGGTGCGTGACCTTGAGGCCCATCATCGTGACCGGCCAGCCGGCGTCGAACACCGCGGCCGCCGCCTCCGGGTCGACGTGGATGTTGAACTCCGCCGACGGCGTGATGTTGCCCTGGGTGGCCGCCCCGCCCATGATCACCACCTCGGCGACGAGGTCGGCGATCGCCGGTTCCCGCCGCAGGGCAAGCGCCAGGTTCGTCAGCGGGCCGGTGGCGACCAGCGTGACGGCGCCGGCTCCGGCGGCGGTGACCAGGTCGACGATGACCTGGTCGGCGGGCCGCGGATCGATCTCCCCCGGCGCCACCGGCAGCGCCGGTCCGTCGAGCCCGCTCGGTCCGTGGATGCCGGTCGCGGGCACGTGCTCCCGGGTCAGCGGGCGCTGGGCACCGCGGGCGACGACGACGCTGCCGGTGCGCCCGGCGACCTCCACCACGGCCAGCGCGTTGCGGGTGACCAGGTCCACGGTCTGGTTGCCGCAGACGGTCGTGACCGCCGCGACCTCGAGTTCCGGGCTGCCGAACGCCGCGAACAGCGCGAGGGCGTCGTCGTGGCCGGGGTCGCAGTCGATGATCACGGTGCGGGTCATGATGGGTCCTCCCGGGGGGCGGCGGTCGACGACCGGATGACGAGCGAACTGGGCAACACCACGGACCGGCCGGCCGGCGCGCTGCCCCGGATCTCCTCGAGCAGCAGCGTCACGGCGCGGCGGCCCAGCTCGGCGGCGTCCATCGCCACCGTGGTCAAGGGTGGCGCGGTGATCGAGGAGAGGGCGTTGTCGTCGAAGGAGGCGACCGAGAAGTCGTGTGGGACGGACAGTCCGACCGCGGCGAGGGCGGCCAGCACGCCGTAGGCCTGCACGTCGGTGGCCGTCACGATCGCGGTGATCCCCGAACGGCGCCACCCCGCGAGCGCGTCCGTGGTCAGCTCCCGGGCGAGGGCGAGGTCCAGCCCGCAACCGGTGGTCGACACCTCGCCGCCGAACGCGGCGGCGAAGACCTCCCGTCGGAGGGTGAAGCTCGTGCGTGACCGGGCGGAGTCGACGTAGGCCACCCGCCGGTGGCCGATCCCCGCCAGGTGGGCACCCAGCGCGGCGGCCCCCCGGCCGACGTCGAAGTGGACGCCCGTGGGCCCGCCGGGCACGCCGGGCTCGTCCAGGACGACCACCGGCACCGGACCACCGCCGACGGCCTGACCGTCCGGCTCGTCGCGGTGCACCAGCATCCCGTCGACCCCCATCGACGCCAGCGTGGCGTGATCCGGCCGCGACCCGGTGGCCAGTAGCAGCGCGGTGTCGGCGCCCGACGCCGTACTGACCCCGGAGGCGATGGCGGCGATGAACGGGTTCACGAGATCGTCGGTGAGCAGGGCGATCCGGCCGTGGGTTCCGGTGACCAACGAGCGCGCCGCCGGGTTGACCACGTAACCCAGCTCGCGGACGGCCTGCTCGACGCGGGTCCGGGTGTCGGCGGAGACCCGTCCCGCGCCCTTGCCGTTCACGACCAGCGAGACCGTCGCGATCGACACGCCGGCGCGGGCGGCGACGTCGGTGGCCTTGACCGCCATCCCGCACCTCCGTCGCCGTGGTCCCGTGGTCCCGGTCGGAGCATAGGACGGGGGACGGGGCCCGGGCCGCCGCCGTGCAACCCCACGGGCGGTCCGCACCGTCCCGGCCGTGCCGCGACCGCGGCGACGACCGAAGGGTGTCCCGATGATGCTCCGCTCCCCGTCCGGCTCCGCGCGTTCCCGGACGCGATGGCGGGCGGTGGCTGCGCTCGCCGCGGTGGGGGTTCTCGGCGGTGGTGTCGCCCTGGTGGGGTGCGGCGGCACCACGGCGACGTCCAGGGGTGGGGCGACCCGGGCGGCCGTTCGGCGTCGGCCTTCCCCGGCACCGACACCGGGGTACGGCAGCGCTTCGTGGACGGCGGCGTGACCGGAGCGGCCGCCACCGCACCGGCGTGGGCCTACGACGCGAGCGGGGTCGTCGATGCGGCGACGGCCGAGAGGCCGGCCACCGCGTTGGGGGTGAGCGGTGCGGCGACCCCGGGTGACCATGAATGGGTCGTGGGTTCCACCGACGGCACCGGGCCGCGTTTCGCCCTGCGGGCGGACGGCTGGGCGAGCTTCGGCTTCGACGATCCGACCTCGCAACCCGGTGCCTGCACCTACTACGTCCCCGAGGACCCGGTCGTGAGCACCTGGTCGTTCCCCGATCAACAGGTCACCGACGTGGTCACGGCCGCGGACGGGGCGGTGTCCTCGGCGACGCGCCGGGACGACCAGGTCAGCATCGTGACGTCGCAGGCGCAGCGGTGCACCCCGCAGGGCGGGGTGGGACTGTCGCCGGACGAGGCCGCCCGGCGGGCCACCGCCGTCATCGTCGCGCTGGGCGCCGACCCGGCCGACTTCCGGTTCGGCACCCCGGGCACGGGCGGCGGGACGGCGGCGGCGGCGGGTTCCCTGACGGTGGACGTGTCGGCGACGCACCTGCACGACGGCGTCGACACCGCCCAGGTGTGGACCTTCCGGTTCCTCGCCGACCGGCTGGCGGGGATGAGCGGGGCCGCGGCGACCTTCGTCGACCTCGGCACCGTGCCGACGATCAGCGCGGCGGCGGCGGTGCAGCGGCTGAACGACCCGGCGTCCGGGCCGGTCGTGCGCGCCGGTATCCCGATGCCCGCCGACAGCTCCGGTTCCCGGTTCGCCTCCGGGACGGAGCCGGTGGCACCGGCTCCACCGACGCTGGACGACCGGATCCGCTGGCCGGTCGACACCGTCGCGATCACCGCAGCGACGATCACGACGGTTCAGCAGGTCTCGTCCGACGGTGGTGTGCTCCTGGTCCCCAGTTGGACCTTGATCGACGACGACGACCGTTCGTGGTCGGTGATCGCCGTCGCCGAGGAAGCCCTGGACCTCGAGCCCTGACGGCCCGACCCCGGGTCCGTGACCGTGACCTGCTCAGCCGGTGGCGGTCCGCCGCGCCGCGGCCCACCGGTCGAGCGTCCGCACCGCCACCGCGTCGACGCCGAGGTCGCCCGGGTGCTCCCGGGTCCGGCGGGGTGAGCGAGGCGGCAGGCAGTGCGGGTCGGGTCGACCCCGGCGGACAGCGTCCGGTCGGCGCCACCGGTTGACGGCTACCGCGGCGGAAACCGGGTTCCCCCGCACGGAAGGATGGGCTCATGGGCACCGTGCGGATCGTCGGCATCACCGAGCAGGACTGGCGGCAGATGCGGGACCTGCGCCTGCAGGCGCTGGCCGACACACCGTTCGCCTACCTGGAGACCTTCGTGCACGCCGTCCAGCAGACCGAACAGGACTGGCGGCAGCGGGCCCGGCGCTGCGCGGAGCCGGGACAGGTCGGCTTCGCCGCGATCGACGGGACCCGCTGGGTCGCGACGATGCGCGCGGTGATCGAGGACGGCACGGCCACGCTGCTCAGCGTCTTCGTGGCGCCGTCACACCGCGGCCGACCCGCCGGTGTCGCCGACGCCCTGCTCGACGCGATCGAGACGTGGGTGTCCGCCGAGGGTCTCACCGAGCTCTTCCTCGACGTGCACGCCGACAACGCCCGCGCGCAGGCGCTGTACCGGCGCCGCGGGTACGCCTTCACCGGGCGACGCAAGCCCTATCCGCTGAACCCGGCGCAGCAGGAGCTCGAGATGCGGCGCGATCTCACGGTGCCCGTCCCGCCCCGGCCGGGCGTCGACGGCCCGGGCGGCTGAGCGGCACGGGCCGGCACCGGGACCGACCCCGGTCCGACGTCGGTCCTCTCAGCCGGCGGCGAGGACGTCGTGCAGCACGATGGTCTGATCGCGGCCCGGACCGACCCCGATGGACGAGATCCGTGATCCGGACAGCTCTTCCAGCCGCCGGACGTAGGCCTGCGCGTTCGCCGGCAGCTCCTCGAAGGTGCGGCAGTGCGAGATGTCCTCGAACCAGCCGGGCAGTTCCTCGTAGATCGGCTTCGCGTGGTGCAGATCGCTCTGCGTCATGGGCATCTCGTCGTGCCGGACCCCGTCGACGTCGTAGGCCACACACACCGGCACCTTCTCCAGCGACGACAGCACGTCGAGCTTGGTGAGGAAGTAGTCGGTGATGCCGTTGACCCGGCTCGCGTAGCGCGCGATGACCGCGTCGAACCAGCCGCAGCGGCGCAGACGCCCGGTGGTGACACCGATCTCGCCGCCGGTCTTGCGCAGGTACTCGCCCCACTCGTCGAACAGCTCGGTCGGGAACGGTCCCGACCCGACGCGCGTCGTGTAGGCCTTGAGGATGCCGATGACGGAATCGATCCGGGTGGGCCCGAGACCCGAACCGGCCGACGCGCCACCGGCGGTCGGGTTGGACGACGTCACGTACGGATACGTGCCGTGGTCGACGTCGAGCAGGGTGCCCTGCGAGCCCTCGAGCAGGATGTGCTCGCCGCGCCGGGCGGCGTCGTCCAGCGCCAGCTTGGTGTCGGCGATGCGGTGCACGAAACCCTGGGCCAGCTCGAGCACCTCGTCCACGATGCGCGCCGGGTCGAGCGCCTTGCGGTTGTAGATCTTGACCAGCATCTGGTTCTTCACGTCGAGCGCCGCCTCCACCTTCTGCGCCAGGATCGACTCGTCGAGGAGGTCCTGCACGCGCACGCCCATCCGGGCGACCTTGTCCTGGTACGCGGGGCCGATGCCGCGGCCGGTGGTGCCGATCTTGGCCTTGCCGAGATAGCGCTCGGTGACCTTGTCGATGGCCACGTGGTACGGCATGATCAGGTGCGCATCCGCGCTGATCAGCAGGTTCGAGGTGTCGACGCCGCGGTCCTCCAGGCCTCCCAGCTCGCGCAGCAGCACGGCCGGGTCGATGACCACGCCGTTGCCGATGACGTTCTTCACGCCCGGGGTCAGGATGCCCGACGGGATCAGGTGCAGGGCGAAGCTCTGGCCGTCCGGGAGCACGACGGTGTGCCCGGCGTTGTTGCCGCCCTGGTAGCGCACGACCCACTGGACGCGACCGCCGTAGAGGTCGGTTGCCTTGCCCTTGCCCTCGTCGCCCCACTGGGCACCGATCAGTACGACGACCGCCATGAGTGAATCTCTCCCTGTGTGCCCGCGCGAGCGTGCGCGGTCGATCCACGCTCCGCAATCCTCGCAGCGCGCCGCTACATTCGCGGGTGCAACCTGCCGAGGAGAAAGGGTAACCGCTTGTCCGAGCTGACCGTAATCTGCGCACGACCCGACGGTCAGGACGAAGCGACCGGCCCGCTGGTGTCCCCGGTGCTGACGGCGCTGGCCGGTCACACCGACCGCGTGCACTTCGTGGGGCGGTTCCCGAACAGGGACATCGATCCGCTGCTGACCGGCCGCATCGTGGTGGTCGGCGAGGAGAACCAGTTCGCCGCGGTGGTGCTGCGGATGATCCGTCGCGGGCTGCTCGGCGCCCCCGACACCGGACCTCCGGCGCAGATCACGCCGGTGGGCTACATCCCGTTGCAGCGCAACGATCTGAGCCGCCGTTGGCGGCTGGGCGTCGGCGTCGACGCGGTCGAGGAGGCGTGTCGTGGTGCGGTGCACCCGATCCCGGTGGCCCGGGACGACAACGGCGGGGTGCTGATCAGTCACGGGGAGATCGACGATCCCGCCGGCACCGCCTATCTCGACGAGCACACCCTGCTGCGCGGCAGCGCGAGCCGGTTGGTGGTGCGGCCGGAGTCCCCGGCCGGCCTGTCGGTGACGGTGGAACGCCGACGGGCGTTCAAGCTGCCGCCGAAACGCCAGACCCACAGCGGACGGGCGCTGTCCATCGGCTTCGACACCCCGACCATGGTGGTCAGCGACGGCGCCCGGCGCCCCCGCGAGCTGCCCCGGTGGACCTGGTACGCCCACACCGAGCCGCTGTACCTGGCCCGGCCGGCCGACTGACGCGTCGGCACGGCCGGACCGGACAGCGGCGGTTCAGGGCAGGAGTTCCGTCGGGATGGCCGGGTCCGCGTCGAGCAGGAAGGCGCGGATCCGCTCGACCTCGGGAGCCTCCTCGATGGCGGCGGCCGCCTGGCCGAGCGCGGACAGGGCACGCAGGAATGCCCGGTTGGGCTCGTGCGACCACGGCACCGGACCGGCACCCTTCCATCCGCTGCGGCGCAGCCGGTCGAGACCGCGGTGGTACCCGACGCGGGCGTAGGCGTAGGCGCGGATGTCCTCGCCCTGGTCGAGGGACTCCTCGGCCAGCAGCGCCCAGGCGAGGCTCGAGTCGGGGTGGTCGCGGGCCGCGTCGGCGGGGGACGTACCGGCGGCGATGTCGGCGGCGGCCGGATCCTCCGGCAGCAGGGTGGGCGGGGGTCCGAGGAGATTGGCACGCGTCATGGCCCCATCCTCCCGCGTGGCGGCCCACCGCCGGTAATCCCCGTCCGGTCGCACCGCCGTCGGTAGGTTCGACGGGATGGATCGACGCGCCGGTGGGACGCTGACTCTCGCGGTGGCCGTCACCGTGCTCGTCGCGGTACCCCGGCTGCTCAATCCCCCACTGCTCGACGGGGTCGCGAGCACCACCCCGCCCCCACCGGCGCCGGCGGTGGGCACGTGTCTGCAGAACAGCGTGACCTCCTCGTGGGGAGCGCGCGGCGTGCTGCAACCCAGCGACACGGTCTATGTGACCTGCGACCGGCCCCACCGCGCCGAGATCTTCCGGGTGGTGGACCCGCTGCCGCCGCCCGCCTCGGCGGGCACCGTGTTCGACCTGTGCGGCTCGGTCGAGGAGTTCTCGACCTATCTCGGGACGGCGGGTGGCGGCTGGCGACCCGAGCTGCAGGTCCGGATCACCGCGTCGGGGCCCGACGCCCGGCAGGTCGCGGCCGGTCAGAACTGGGCGGCCTGTGTGCTCGTCGACGACGTCGGCCCCACCCTGACCGCACCGTTGGCCGGCGCGGCGGCGGCGCACACCGTACCGCCGCAGGTCGGCGTGTGCTTCGACGGGGGCGCGACCGACCTGGCCTTCCGCGGGACGTCACCGTGCGACCGGCCGCACAGCGGTGAGCTGTTCGGCAGCCGCGTCGTCGGCACCGACGCCGACCGCGACGCCCTGACCGCCTCCTGCCGCGATCTGGCGGCGGCCGACACCGGGCGGCCCGCCGTGCTGACCGACCCGGCGTTCACCGTGGAGGCCGTGGTGACGGACGACCGGGTGCGCGAGGGTGACGACGTCGGGGACGCGACCGCCACCGCGCGCTGCGTCGTGCGGGCCCTCGACGGCCGGCAGCTCACCGCCTCCCTCCGCGGCATCGGCGACGGGGTGGTGCCGTGGGCGGGATGACCGGCAGCACCGTCGGCACGGTGCGGAGCTGGCACGACGACGAGGGCTGGGGGGTGGGCGACAGCGATGCCACGCCCGGCGGCTGCCGGGTGCTCTTCGCCGCGGTGCACGTCCCGTCGCCACGGGCTCTGGTGGTGGGGGCGGCGGTGCACCTGGAGTGGGAGCGCGCCGACCAGGACGGGCACGCCTTCCGGGCCACCCGGGTCTGGCCGGTCGGGCAGGCACCGGTGGACGAGGTCATCCGGGTCGAGGGCCCGTCCGCGGCGTACTCCAGCCGCCTGGAGATCCGCTTCGACCAGGACGGGCCCTGAGGCCGTTCCACCGTCGCCGGTCGCGACGTTCTCCGGTCGGCTCCGCGGTGCGACTGCCGGAGCCCCGGCGCCCGTCGCCGGCCGCGAAGTTCTCCGGTCGGCTCCGCGGTGCGACTGCGGGAGCCCCGGCGCCCGTCGTCGGCCTGCGGGGCACGGTGTGGACGGCGCGGTCGACGCCAGGCTCGGCACGGCACCCCCGCAGGCGCGACCATCCCCGGCGGAGCGGGCGCACCGACGTCGGTGATCCCGTCGAGTCGGGCCGAGACCGGCTCGGGGCCGGGGTCGGCGGCCACCGGCGCCGTCGCCGATGCCCCCGACGACCCCGACCACCCCGACGACCCCGACGACCCCGACGACCTCGCTCAGGGCGCCGCGACGACGCGGTCGCCGTGACGCGCTCGGCGTGACGCGCGCCGGCGGTCAGCCGGGCCGGTCCGCAGGGTTCGTCACACCGCGGCCCGCTGTCCCGCCGGCGGTCCGCCCGGTAGGCTCACCCGTGGTGCGCCGGGAAGTCTGGTCGGCAACGTCTGTGCCGTACCCCCGAACCCCCGGAAGAGCCGCCCGTGTCGCACCCCGCCCGCACCTCCCTGTTCAGCCGAGGCAGCTGGGCGGAGGACAGCCGGATCGCCGCCATCCTCCGCAAGGAGACGGTGGGCGGCGCCCTGCTGCTGATCGGCACCGTGATCGCCCTGGTCTGGGCCAACTCCGGCTGGTCGAACAGCTACTTCGCACTCCGCGACGTCCGGTTCGGGCCCGCCGCACTGCACCTGGACCTCACGCTCGGCCAGTGGGCGGCCGACGGGCTCCTCGCGCTGTTCTTCTTCGTCGCCGGCCTGGAGCTCAAGCGCGAATTCGTGGCCGGTGATCTGCGGGACCCGCGGCGGGCCGCGGTCCCGGTGGCCGCCGCGTTCGGCGGCGTCGTCACACCCGCGCTGATCTACGTCGCCTTCAACGCCCGCACCGACGATGTCGCGGGATGGGCGATCCCCACCGCGACCGACATCGCGTTCGCGTTGGCCGTGCTCGCCATGATCGCCACCCATCTGCCGGCCGCACTGCGGACGTTCCTGCTCACGCTCGCGGTCGTCGACGACCTGATGGCGATCACCATCATCGCGGTGTTCTACACCGACGACCTGGCGATCGTCCCGCTGCTGCTCGCGCTCGTGCCGCTGGGGTTGTTCACCGTGCTCGTGCAGCGCCGGGTGCGCTCGTTCTGGCTGCTGGTGCCGCTGGCAACCGTGACCTGGGCGTTGGTGCACGCCTCCGGCGTGCACGCGACGGTGGCCGGCGTGCTGCTGGGCTTCGCGGTGCCGGTGATCCGCAGCGCGAAGAACGGCGGTCCGGACGCCGGTCCGGGCCTGGCCGAGCACTTCGAGCACGTCTGGCGGCCGCTGTCGTCGGGCTTCGCCGTTCCGGTGTTCGCGTTCTTCTCGGCCGGGGTGGCCATCGGCGGGCTCAGCGGACTCGGTTCCGCGCTGTCCGACCGGGTGGCCCTCGGCGTGGTCGTCGGTCTCGTCGCCGGCAAGGCGATCGGCGTCCTCGGGGCCACGTGGCTGGTCGCCCGCTTCACGAGGGCGGAGCTGGACGCCGACCTCGCCTGGGTCGACGTCTTCGGCCTGGCCCTGCTGGCCGGGGTCGGCTTCACGGTGTCGCTGCTGATCGGCGAGCTCGCCTTCGGTGCGGGTTCCCCGGCCGACGACCACGTCAAGGTCGCGGTGCTGACCGGATCGATCCTGGCGTCGCTGCTGGCCGCCGTCGTGCTGCGGCTGCGCAACCGCGTCTACCGGCGGCTCTGCGAGGAGGAGTCGGTGGACACCGACCGGGACTCCATTCCCGACGTCTACCAGCGCTGACACCGACGGGCGAGCCGCACCGCACGCAACCGCGTCCTCGTCCGCCGGACGGCTCACCACCGTCGTCCGACCCGGCCCGGGGCCCGGCGACGCGACCCCCGATCGGCGTAGCACCGACACGCTGAGTAGCGCTTCGGATTGACTTCGTAGAGCACAGGGAATATGCCTGTTCAGGGTTGAACAGCAGCCTTTTCCCATCCGGAACCCACGGAGGAAGAAGATGGCTTCTCCCCTGCTGCGCTGGTGCGGGTCGGCCCTCGGGGTCGCCATGGTGGTCGGCTGCGCCACCGGTACCGCCACCACCACCTCGTCGAGCAGTGCGACCGCGTCCTACGGCCCGTCGCAGGCCGTGAGCGGCACCCTGACCGTGATGGGCTTCGGCGGCGACGACGAGATCGGTTCCACCCGCCTGGATCTGGCCAAGGCCGCGCTGCCCGGTGTCACTGTCTCTCAGATCGAGGGCGACCTCGACATCCAGGCGTTCCTGTCGGCCGTCGCGTCGGGCAAGCCGCCGGAGATCATCTACGCCAACCGCGACCAGATCGGCACCTTCGCCTCGCGCGGCGCCATCATGCCGCTGACGGACTGCATCAGCGGTGAGGGTATCGACACCGGGCAGTTCCTCGAGCCGGCGGTGCGGCAGGTGACGTTCAACGACCAGGTCTGGGCCATTCCGGAGTTCAACTCCGTGCAGATCACGATGGCCAACCAGAAGCTGCTGGACGCGGCGGGTCTCACTCTCGCCGACGTCGACGGATCGGACTGGCAGGCGGTCAGCGCCGCCGACGACGCGCTCAAGGTGACCGACGGCGGCGCGCTCAGCGTCATCGGTTACGACAGCAAGCTCCCCGAGTTCCTGCCGCTGTGGGCGAAGTCCAACGGCGTCGAGCTGCTCTCCGCCGACGGCCGCAAGGCGCAGCTGGACGATCCGAAGGTCGTCGAGGCGCTGACCTGGGCGGTGTCGATCTACGACGCGCAGGGCGGGTTCGCCGCGGTGAAGGCGTTCCGCGACTCCGCGGACTTCTTCGGTTCCGGTAACCAGTTCGCCACCGACACCCTCGGTGCGATGCCGATGGAGCAGTGGTACCTCAACGTCCTCAACGACGTCTCCCCCGACGCCCCGGTCGCCTTCGACACCGTCAAGGGCAAGGACGGCCAGCCCCTGGCCTACGCGTCCGGCTCGGCGTGGGCGATCCCGAAGGGCAGCGCGAACCCGGTGGCCGCGTGCCGGTTCGCCAAGACCATGACCGCGACCGACAGCTGGATGAAGGCCGCCGCGGCACGTGTCGAGGCGCGCAAGGCGGAGGGCGGCATCTTCACGGGGCTGCTGACCGGCAACAAGACCGCCGACGAGCAGATCCGCGAGACCTACGTGACCACGTCCGGTGACCCGAAGTGGGACGCCGGCATCGAGGCTTTCTACACCGCCAACGACCACACCTTCTCGCTGCCGGCCAATCCCGCCGACACCGAGTTCAAGACCGCCTGGCAGGACGCGGTCAACCGGGTCCTCAACGGCCAGCAGGAGCCGCAGGCCGCACTCACCCAGGCCCAGCAGGAGGCCCAGTCCGCGCTGGACAAGGCGTGGGCGTCCTGGGACAGCCAGCCCAAGTGAGCACCACCGCGAACGACGGTTCCACTCCGGTCGTCGCGGCGGGACGACCGGGTACACCGGCGGAGGTGCCGCTGAACCGTCCGCGCCGAAGTGAGGTGTGGCCGGCGCTGGCGTTCATCAGCCCGTGGATCATCGGTTTCGCCGTCTTCACGCTGTGGCCGGTGATCTACAGCGGGTACCTGTCGCTGACCGACTACGACGTCATCAACCCGCCGACGTTCGTCGGGTTCGCCAACTACGAGCAGCTCTGGAACGACCCCAAGATCGCGCTGTCCCTGAAGAACACGCTGTACTACACGGCGTTGTCGGTGCCGCTGCACCTGCTCGGCGCCCTGTTCCTGGCGATGCTGCTGAACCAGGCGGGCAAGGCGACCGGCTTCTTCCGGACCGCCTTCTTCCTGCCCAAGATGACGCCGCCGGTCGCCGTCGGTGTGCTGCTGCTGCTGCTGCTCAACGGGCAGAGTGGTCTGGTCAACCAGGTTCTCGGCTGGTTCGGGGTCGACGGCCCGTCGTGGACCACCGATCCGTCGTGGGTGAAGCCCGGTCTGATCCTGATGAGCATGTGGACCATCGGTTCGACGGTGATCATCATCCTGGCCGCGCTGCGGGACGTACCGCAGGAGATGTACGACGCGGCCATGGTTGACGGCGCCGGCCCGTGGCAGCGCACCTGGCGGATCACGGTGCCGCTGATCAGCCCGACGCTGTTCTTCGTGCTGATCGTCAACACGATTGCGGCGTTCCAAATGTTCACCGAGGCCTACACGGCCTACTTCGGGTCCGGTAACAGCACCTACTCCAACGACGCCGCGCTGTTCTACGTGGTCTACCTGTTCCGGCAGGGCTTCGAGTTCCTCTACATGGGCTACGCCTCGGCGATGGCGTGGGTCCTGTTCGTCATCATCATGGCGGTCACGGCGATCCAGTTCTGGGGCTCGAAGAAGTTCGTCTTCTACCAGGGGGACCAGCGATGACCGCGCTCGAGCCGAAGGCGATTCCCGCGGCGGCACCCGAGATCGTCGACGGGGCCGCGGGTCCGGACGACCTGCGCACCGGGGACGCGGACCACCGGGACCCCCAGCCGGGACGCGCCCGCCCCGCCGGCCAGAACCGGAACCGGCGACTGGCCTGGCAGATCGCCGTGTCGGTGCTGCTGCTGCTGTTCTCGGTGCTGTTCATCTATCCGTTCATCTGGCTGCTGAGTGCGTCGTTCAAACCCCGCGGCGAGGTCTTCGACAACCGGCTGATCCCCAGGACGTTCACCTTCGAGAACTACCTGACGGTGTGGGACCAGGCGCCGATGGCGGCGTGGCTGGTCAACACGGTGATCGTCACGGTGCTCGCGACGGTCACGGTCACCGTGTCCAGCGCGATGGTGGCGTGGGGCTTCGCCTATTTCCGCTTCAAGGGCCGCAACGCCCTCTTCGGGCTGGTGCTGGCGACGATGATGCTGCCCGGTGCGGTCACCATGATCCCGACGTTCCTGATCTGGAACGCCCTCGGCCAGGTGGGGACGCTGACCCCACTCTGGGCCGGCAACCTGTTCGGCAGCGCGTTCTACATCTTCCTGCTGCGGCAGTTCTTCCTGGGGTTGCCCCGGGACCTGTTCGACGCGGCCAAGGTCGACGGCGCCAACAACTGGACGATCTTCCGGCGGGTGGCGATGCCGCTCTGCAAGCCGGCGCTGGTGGTGACGTTCCTGTTCGAGTTCCAGGCGTCCTGGACGGACCTGATGCGGCCGCTGATCTATCTGCGCGACTCCGAGGACTTCACCGTCCCGCGCGGGTTGAAGGCGCTGCTGGACCAGTACGGCTTCGGCGGTGAGTGGCACTGGGAGATCGTCGTGACGGCCAGCGTCATCACCACGATCCCGGTGATCATCTTGTTCTTCATCGGCCAGAAGCAGTTCGTGGCCGGGATCGCCACCACCGGGTCGAAGGGCTGACCCGCCGCTGATCCGCCGCGGCGAGGCCCCGACCACGGACGGGGCCCGCCGCGTGCCGGGCACGGTCCATCGGTTGCCCCGTGTTCAGGGGGCGCCGGACCGGCGGGCCCGGTGTTAGAACTGCCTGGCCGTGCCGGGCTCCACGCGCCGGCGACAGCGGCGCACACGGACGGAGCACTTCCATGGGTCCTGCCATCGGAGGGCGACGGTCGGCGGCGGCCGTCGCCCTGGCCGCCTTCGCCGGACTCGTCCTCGGGGTGGCCCCGGCGTCGGCCCACGAGGGGGACGCCCCCGCCCTGCAGGTCAGCGGCAGCGCGGGTCGCTCCCCGTCGTCGACCCTGAGCGGGGCGACGGTGCGAGGCCCGGTCCACGTCTTCCTGCCCGCGACCGCGGGGGTCACCGCCGTCCGGTTCTGGCTGGACGACCCCGCGATGGCCGGCGCTCCGCGGCAGATCGAGCGCACCGCGCCCTACGACCTGGCCGGTGGCACCGACACGGCGGCGACCCCGCTGAGCACCACGTCGTTGACCGAGGGCAGCCACACCGTCTCGTACACGGTCACCTACAGCGACGCCGACGTCGTCTCCGGCGCGGCCACCTTCACCGTCGACAACGTGCCCGACCAGCCTGCACCGGCCCCGAGCGGTCCGACGACCCGGATCAATGCGGGCGGGCCTGCGGTGACCGTCTCCGGGCGGGCGTTCGCCGCCGACAGCTACGCGACCGGCGGCAAGTCCTACCGCAACCCGTCGGTGACCGCGATCGCCGGGACCACCGACGACGCCCTGTACCTCGACGAACGCAGCGCCACCACCAGTCCCGGATCGTTCGCGTACGCGATCCCGGCCGGCGTCCCGGGCGATCACACGGTGACGCTGCACTTCGCCGAGCTCTACCACGGGGCGCCCGGCGGTGGCCCCGGTGGCGCCGGACGCCGCGTGTTCAGCGTCAACGCCGAGGGTGGCGCGGCCGAGGTGGTCGATCTGGACCTGTTCGCCACGGTCGGCGCGATGACCGCCACCACCCGCAGCTTCACGGTCCCGGTCACCGACGGTCGGCTCGACCTCGCCTTCACCGCGACGGTCGATCAGCCGACCGTCGCCGCCATCGAGGTCACCGCTCCGGCCGGCAGTCCGGCCCTCGGCGACCCGACTCCCTTCACCTGGGAGACCAGGATGCCGTCACCCATCGGCCGCTCCGAGGGACAGGGCGCCGCGGTCGGGAGCAAGGTGTACGTCTTCGGCGGCTTCGCCACCGGCACCATCACCACCGCGCGCAGCGACGTCTACGACACCGTCACCGACACCTGGACCCGGCTGCCCGACATGCCCGAGGAGATCACCCACTCGGCGACGGTCGTCGACGGCACCACCGTGTGGATCGTCGGTGGGTACGTCGACGACCACCCCGGGCCGGCCACCCGCCACGTCTGGAAGTTCGACACCGTGCGGCGCACCTTCAGTGCGGGCCCGCAACTGCCCGCCCCGCGCGGCGCCGGAGCGGCCGCGATCGTCGGCCGCGAACTGCACTTCTACGGCGGTACCAACCGGGTCGCCGGCTCGACCGCCGACCCCGACCAGCCCGACCACTGGGTGCTCAACCTCGACGGCGGCACCACCTGGACGGCCCGGGCCCCGCTGCCGAACCCCCGCAACCACCTCACCGGGGCGACGCTGGACGGCAAGGTCTACGCCATCGGCGGCCAGTACAACGAGAACGAGAACACCGGCCTGCAGACCGACGTGCACCGCTACGACCCGGCCACCGACGCCTGGACGAAGGTCGCTTCGCTGCCCCGGGCCCGCAGTCACCTCGTCGCCGTCGTCCGTGACGGGCAGATCCTCGCGCTCGGCGGTACCAACCCCGGCAACGTCGCCAGCAGCGACGTGACCGCCTACGACCCCGCGAGCAACACGTGGTCGCAGCTGCCGTCGCTGCCGGGCGGCCGCAAGACGCCCGTGGTGGCGACGGTCGGCGACACGGTCGTGGTCAGCGGAGGCAGCCACGCCACCGCCACCTACCGCGGCCGTCTCGCCGCCAGGTGGGCCACCGGTCCCGCCATGCCGGTGGCGCTGGGCGAGGTCGCCGGCGGGGTCGTCGGCGGCTCGCTGTACCTGGTCGGCGAGGGCAACAGCGCGACGCTGGCGCTGAACCTCGGGACCGGCGTGTGGCGCCGCGACCTGCCCGTGCGGCCCTTCGTCGGGCACCACCACACCGCCGAGGTGGTCAACGGCCGGCTCTACCTGTTCGGCGGTCTCGGCGCCGGGGCGGGCAAGGTGCAGATCTTCGATCCGGTCACCAACCGCTGGACGCTCGGTCCCGACATGCCCTTCGCCGCCGGGTCGTCGTCGTCGGCGGTGATCAACGGCCGGGTCTACGTGGCGGGCGGCATCATCGGATCCACCACGACCGACCGGGTGGCCCGCTTCGACCCGGCGACCAACACCTGGGCCGCCATGGCGTCGATGCCGCAGGGCCGCAACCATGCCGCCGCGACCACCGACGGATCCCTGCTGTACGTCGCCGGCGGCCGGGGCGCGGGCAGCGGGGACGGCAATGTGGTGGCCAACGGCTTCGACACCCTGCAGGTGTACGACCCCGCCGCGAACAGCTGGCGCTCGAGCGCCTACCCGGCTTCCGGGCTGCCCGCGTTGCCGCAGGCTCGCGGAGGGACCGGCCGGGCCGTGTTCTCCGGCGGAGAGATCTACGTGATGGGCGGCGAGACCGACACCGGCGCCGGCGCGACGAGCCGGAAGGTCTACCAGCGGGTCGACGTCTACAACCCGCAGACGCGGACGTGGCGCTTGGGCACCCCGATGCCCACCGGCCGGCACGGCATCTACCCCGTGCTCGTCGGCAACCGGATCACGGTGGCCGGCGGCGGTGTGCAGGCGGCGAACTCGTCGTCGAGCGTGGTCGAGGTCTACACCGTCCGGTGACCGTCGCCCGGCCGGAACCTGCGGCCGTCCGTAGTGCGTCCGGCCGCAGCGCGTCCGGCCACAGGGGCGTCCGGCCTGGGTGTGTCCTCTTCGAGGGGGTCCGGCCACGGGCTTGCTCGCCGGCGGACGTGCGGCCGTTCGGCCCGCCGGAGCCGTCGACCCGGGGAAGTTCGGAGCCCGGAACAGCGAAAGGCCCGGAGCGGCGTGCTCCGGGCCTTTCGTGCTGCCACTGCTACGTGCTTCGTAACGTCGTGGTGCGGGCGGGGTGATTCCCTGTAGGGGGTATCGACTCCCGTCCCGCCGGCGTTAGCGAATCGCGGGAATTTTCTCGTATGTGGCCCGCGTCACGGTCAGTTGCCTTCCCAGGCGGCCGCCCAGGTCTTCGGGCCCAGGATGCCGGACGGGTTCAGACCGTTGCGCTGCTGCACCCCGATCACCACCGCCTTGGTCGACGGGCCGTAGTACCCGGTGCCCACGAGGCCGTAGCCGCGCGAGCCCATCTGCTTCTGCCAGCACTGCAGCTGCGCCGCCGTGTCGCCCGGGTTGTACTGCACGCCCGGCCAGGCCGGGGCCGCCGTTGCGCCGACGGAGCAGTTCTCCGCGTTCGCGGGGGCGGCCGGAGCGGTCGGCGTCGCCGGTGCGGCGGGGGCCGCGGTCGGGCCGAAACTGGTCGTCCACGCCGCGTTCCAGGTGTTGCGGCCGATCTTGCCGTCGACCTCGAGCCCGGCCTGCTGCTGCAGCGAGATCACCGCCGACTTGGTCAGCGCACCGTAGAAGCCGGTTCCGGTGAGGCCGAACCCGCGGGCGCCCATCTGCTTCTGCCAGGCCACGAGCGCGTCGGAGGTGACGCCCTCGGTGAAGATGCGACCCGGGTAGGCCGGCACGCCGGCCGGCGTCGCGGGCTGGGCCGGTGTGCTGGGCGGAGCCGGCGGCGGCGTCGGCACGTTGCTGCCGCCGCCGTAGGTCGGCACGTTCTTGGACCGGGCGTCGCCGTCCTCGGACAGCCCCGCGATGCGGGCACAGGTCCACGGCTGCCAGCCGCGCATCCGGTAGAGGTACAGCGCCCGGTAGTCCTGCTCGGCCGGGCTGGCCTCGTGCGGGTAGCCGGAGCCCCCGACGCTGCGCCAGGTCGACAGGTCGAACTGGTAGGCCCCGTAGTAACCGTTGCCGGTGTTGATGTCGTAGCGACCGGTGGATTCGCACTGACGCAGTGCTTCCCAGTCCGCGGCCGACGGGTCCGCCGACGCGACCCCGCTGGTGAGCAGCAGGCCGGTCGCGGCGGTGACGAGAGTGGTGAGGAACGCGAGGGTGCGCCGCACGGTGTAGTCCTTTCCTGGCCCCGTCACCGTGCAAGGCGCGCGTTCGACTACAGACGCGCACCCAACTGTCGATGCCCCTTCCCCTTGTCAGGCATCTCCATCGGGTGACGATCCCGCCGTACCGTTGATCGACTCTCGGTGAGACCGGAACTGCGGCGATCCGGACGTTTCCAGGGCGGGTGCTGGGCTGTCCGGAGGTCGATCAACGACCACGCGGCAGACGGTAACCCAGTGTTCACTCGAGTCACAAGAGTCCCAACTGACACACAGTGACCGAACCGGGTCGCGAAACCCCCTGCCCGGCGGCACTTTCGGGTGCGCGAATCACACGGATGTGGTTTTCGTTCCCGCTGGTCGGAGGGGCCGATGACGCTCGGTCACCACCCGGAATCGTGCTGCGACCGGCCCGACGAGGGCCACATCGGTGTCCGTTTCGTCCTTCCTGTGAATCTGCGGAATTTCCTCCGGACACGGTGGCCGATGTGCCGGGCACCGGCGGCCGACGCTCGGCGCACCGCTGCCGCACTGCCGTGGTGTCGTCGCCCGGACCCTGTCGGCCTGGACAACCGGCGGCCGGCAATTGTCTGGGCCGGATGATCGCGGACCGATAGGTTACGCAGGCGGCCGATCGCCGGTCTCGACGATTCCGACGCCGCCGTCCCCGTAGTGAGAGAGGTCCTCCGTCGATGACGCGCCGCGCCTGGTTGCTGTTCAGCACGCTGTGCCTGGTCTGGGGAGTGCCCTACCTGCTCATCCGGGTGGCGGTCACCGACCTGGACCCGGTGGTCGTGGCCTTCGGGCGGACGCTGCTCGGCGGACTCATCCTGCTGCCGGTGGCCCTGCGGCAGAAGGCGTTGCGGCCGGTCCTGAAGCGCTGGCCGGTGCTGCTGCTCTACACGGTGGTCGAGATCAGTGGTCCGTGGTTCTTCCTGGGCCACGCCGAGCAGACCCTGACCAGTTCGACGGCGGGACTGCTGGTGGCCATGGTCCCGCTGATCTCGTTCGTCCTGGTCTGGGCGAGCGGCGGCGAGCGGGTGTCCACGCTGCGGGTCGTCGGACTGGGCATCGGCATCGCGGGCGTCGCGACCCTGGTCGGCCTGGACGTCGATTTCAGTGACCTGACCAGCGTCGGGGCGATCCTGTTGACCGCCATCGGATACGCGGTGGGTCCGATCATCATCAACCGCCGGCTGTCCGACATCCCCGCCACCGGGGTGATCACCGCGTCGCTGCTGCTCGCCGCCCTGCTGTACGTCCCCGTACTGCCGTTCGTCTGGCCGGCGACCGTCCCGGCCGACGCGGGGTGGGCGGTCGTGGCCCTGGCGGTGGTCTGCACCGCGACGGCCTTCCAGCTGTTCTTCGCCCTGATCAAGGAGGCCGGCCCCGCCCGGGCCACCGTCATCACCTTCATCAACCCGGCGGTGGCCATCCTGCTCGGGGTGCTGGTGCTCGACGAGCCGTTCACCGTCGGTATCGCCATCGGCTTCCCGCTGGTCATCCTGGGCGCGGCGCTGGCCACCTCCCGCAACCGCGCGGTGGCCGAGCCGGTCGCCACCCCGGCGGCCGCCGGGCCTGCCCCGGGGTCGCCCCGCCCCCGCTGAACCGGGTCGTCCGGCGGCCCGGTGCCGTACGGTGACCCCGTGCCCACCGGAGCCGAGACCCGCACCGACGGCCCCGTCGTGTCCGCCCTCGGGGTGCGGCTGCACCTGCCCGCCTCCGTGGCCGCCCTCGACGGCGTCGAACTCGACGTCGACTTCCCGCTGCACGCCGGCACCCGTTTCGTTGCCGACGGCCGCGGTGGCTGGGAGCTGAACCTGCACCGCCCGGCCGTGCAGCGGTTCGAGTACCGGCTGCGGATGCGCTCGAACGGGCGCACCGTCATCGACGTCGACCCGACGAACCCGCTGCAGGTGGCCGGACCGTTCGGGCCGCTCTCGGAGATCCGGTTCCCGGCCTATGAGATGCCGAGCTGGCTGGACACGCCCGAGCGCGGCAGCACGGTCACCGTCGCCGATCCGCCGGGCGCCCTGCCCCGCCCGGTCCCCGTGCGGCTGTTCTCCCCCGCGGCCCTGGAGCCGATGGCCCCCGCCCCGCTGCTGGTGGCCCACGACGGCTCCGACCTCGCTCGGCGCGGGTGCCTGCTGCAGTGGGCGTGCGCCCAGGAGCGACCCGTCCGCGTCGCGTTGCTCGACCCGCCGGAGGGTTTCCGGCACACCTGGTACGCCGCCGATCCCGGGTACGCCGACCACATCGGGGCCGCCCTGGTCCCGCACCTCCGGTCGCTGGTGCCGACCACCTCGGTCATCGGACTCGGCGCCAGCCTGGGCGGCCTCATCACGTTGCTGATCCACCGACGGCACCCCCGGGCGTTCGACGCGATGGCGCTGCAGTCCGGATCGTTCTTCCGGCGCGAGCTCGACGGCCAGGAATCGCAGTGGACGGACTTCACCAGGGTCTGCACCGCCGTCGAACGCATGGCGGAGGCGCCGGCGGCGGACGTCCGTCCCGTCCCGACCCTGCTCACCGTCGGGGCGGTCGAGGAGAACCGGGCCAACAACGAACGGATGGCCGGTGCGCTGGCCTTCCAGCGCTATCCGCTCGACGCACGCATCGTCCCCGACGCCCACAACGTCATCGGCTGGCGGGACGCCTGGTCGCCCGGGCTGGACGACCTGCTGACACGGCTGCCGTGACCCGCACCGAATACCACCGGCTGGAGGCTCCGAGCCTCGGCGGCGGCACCGGGGAGGTCGTCGTGCACGGTCACTGGGGTCGACCGGTCCTGTGGTTCCCCTCGGAACTGAAATCGGCTCACGAGTTCGCCGAGCAGGGCGTGCTCGACGCCGTCCGCGACGCCGTCGACGGTGGCCGGATCAAGATCTACTGCGTGTCCGGGTACGACGTCGAGTCGTGGTCGGCCGACCGGAAGCCGATGCCCCACCGCGCCGCGGCCCACCGGGCCTACGAGGACTGGATCATCTGGTCCGTGGTGCCGTTCGTGCGCGGGACGTCCGGCGGCCGTGACGACATCGCCGTGGCCGGCCCGTCGATGGGCGCCTTCCACGCCGTGCTGTTCGCGCTGCGGCACCCACACGTGTTCCGCCGTGCGGTGGCGTTCTCCGGTGCTTACGACCCGCGGGCCTGGCGCGGCTGGGGCGAGCAGGACGAACTGAGCTACCTGATGAGCCCGTTCCAGTTCCTGCCGCAGCTCGACGGCGACCACCTGGCGTACCTGCGGTCACAGCTGTTCCTGACGCTGGTCGTCGGCAGCGGACAGTGGGAGGACACCACCGGAGCCAACGCCTCCACCCATGCGCTGGACGGGCTGCTGTCGGAGAAGCGGATCCCACACGAGTGTTTCGACTGGGGCGCGGAGTGGCCGCACGACTGGTCAAGCTGGCGGGCCCAGGCCGCGGTGTACCTGCCGGCGCTGGGCTGAGTCCGGCCCCGTCGCTGATCCTGCCGAGCGGGCACCCGGGGGTGGCTGTCAGGATCGAGCCATGACGAACCGCGGCGACCAGACCACCCACCTGATCGGGCTCCTGCTGGGCACCGAGAACGACTGGCCCCGGGCGTTCGAGGCGCTCGCGCGGCGGCTCGGACCGGTGCCGTACCGGGGGCGTGAGCACACGCTGAACACCGAGAGGATCACCATCGAGCCGTTCGACCTGCGCGACCCGGTCCGTCACGATCTCGTCATCGACCGGTTGGCGTGGTGGTACTTCCACCCGCGGGAGTGGCTGAAGAAGGCCGCCCTGATGAACGACACCTACCTGCTCAACAACCCTTTCACCTTCCAGGCGATGGAGAAGCACTCCGCGTACTGCGCCATCATGCGGCTCGGTTTCGACATCCCGCCGACGGTGCTGGTGCCGTACAAGAACCCGGTCGACAGCGAGAAGTGGAAGTACACCGCGTCGCAGTACAACCTGCCCTTCGACCTCGACGAGGTGGCCGGTCGCGTCGGCTTCCCGATGTTCATGAAGCCGTTCGACGGCGGCGCGTGGCGCGGAGTGAGCCGCATCGACGACACCGCCGCGCTGCACGCCGCCTACGACGCGTCCGGCCAGATGCTGATGCACCTGCAGGGCGCGGTCAACCACTACGACGCCTTCGCCCGGTCGCTGACGATCGGCCCGAACACCCAGGTGATGAAGTTCCGGCCGGAGCTGCCGATGCACGATCGCTACGAGGTCGCCCACAACTTCCTGCCGGCGTCGGCGGGCGCGGAGATCCTCACCCTGTCCAAGGTCATCAACGCGTTCTTCCGCTGGGAGTTCAACTCGTGCGAGGCGCTGGTGACCGGGGAGCGCGTGCAGCCCATCGACTACGCCAACGCCTGCCCGGACATCGCGATCACCTCGCTGCACTACTACTTCCCGTGGGCCATCCAGAACCTGCTGTCGTGGAGCGCGTTCTGCACCGTGACGGGTCGACAGCCCAAGGTGGACACCAGCACCCGAGCCTGGTTCGACGTCGCCGACGACCCCGGCCTGGATTTCCCGGCCAAGCTGCAGCGTTACTCGGCGATGGCCGACGAGTACTTCCAGGTGCAGGAGTACCGCGAATTCTGCGACACCTCACTGGCGTCGCTGCCCGCGCTGGTCCACGAGTGGGTCGGCTCGCCGGAGTTCGACGCACTGCTCGTCGAGACGGTGCGGAGCACCTACCCGGCCGCCGAGCACGACCGGTTCATCCCGCACTTCCGCGGGCTGCTGGGGGCCTGGGTTTCCGACAACGCCTGAGCCTCCGCGGGTTTCGGGGTGGTCGGGGCCCCGAGGGATCAGCCGCACCGCGGACAGCGGGAGGCTAGGCTTCGCGGCATGGCGACGACAGGCAGGCCCGGAATCGACATCCCCGACCACCGCGGGCGTACCGGCCTCGACCGGGCCGGCCGCGACCTCGACCGCAACCCGCGGGTCCGGGTCGCCGACGTCGAGCTGGTCGGCTCCGGCTGGCACGTGTTGCGGCGCACCACGTTCGACTACCAGCACGGTGACGGCCATTGGACCCGGGAGGCCCGCGAGACCTACGACCGCGGCAACGGAGCGACCGTGCTGCTGTACGACCCCGAGCGCCGCACCGTGCTGCTCACCCGCCAGTTCCGGTATCCGGTCTACGTCAACGACCACCCCGACGGGATGTTGATCGAGGCCGCCGCCGGGCTGCTCGACGACGACTCTCCCGAGGACGCGATCCGCCGGGAGGCCGAGGAGGAGACCGGCGTAGCGGTCGGCGATCTCCAGCACGTCTTCGACGTCTACATGAGCCCGGGGTCGGTCACCGAACGGCTGCACTTCTACGCGGCCCGCTACTCACCGGACAGCCGGCTCACCGCGGGCGGTGGCCTGGCCGACGAGGGCGAGGACATCGACGTCCTGGAGCTGCCCTTCGACCGCGCGCTGGCCATGATCCGCAGCGGCGACATCGCCGACGCCAAGACCGTGATGCTGCTGCAGTGGGCGGCCCTGGACGGCCCCTTCCGCCACTGAGGATCCGGGAGCGTGCCGCCCGGGGCCGGAACTCCCTCCCCCGATCCGGGAGGCACCCTCGTGCCTGGGTGGGACGTTTCCTACCCGAGTCCGGGACGAATCCTCCCGCTGGGTGGGAACTTCCCTACCGGAGTCCGGGAGGAATCTCCCCGCGCCTAGCGGGAACTTCCCTCCCCGAGTCAGGGAGGAATCCTCCCGCCCAGCGGGAACTTCCCTCCCCGAGTCCGGGACGAATCCTCCCGCCCAGCGGGAACTTCCCTACCCGAGTCCGGGACGAATCCTCCCGCCCGGCGGGAACTTCCCTCCCCGAGTCAGGGAGGAATCCTCCCGCCTAGCGGGAACTTCCCTCCCCGAGTCCGGGACGAATCCTCCCGCCCAGCGGGAACTTCCCTACCCGAGTCCGGCTCACTTCTTCCCGTGCGCCGCCACGGAGACCGGCTCCCAGGCGCGCCATTCGGCCAGCCGGGACTCGTAGTCGGCGGTGGCGATGGCGAGCGGGCCGTCACCGAAGAAGACGCGCAGCGGCGGCTTCTCGGCGTCGACGACCTGCAGGATGGCCTCCCGGGTGGCCACGGGGTCACCCGGCGTGGACTGCCGGGTCTTGCGGAGCTCGGCGGCCCGATCACGGACCGGGTCGTAGGCGTCGAGCGTGGTGGCGTGCCTGGCCGACGATCCGCTCCAGTCCGTCGAGTAGCCGGCCGGCTCCACCAACGTGACGTGCACGCCGAACGGTGCCACCTCCGCGGCCAGCGCCTGGCTGATCCCCTCCAGTGCCCACTTGGACCCGTTGTAGATGCCGATGTTCGGGAACGCGGAGATCCCGCCGATCGACGAGACCTGGATGACGTGCCCGCTGCGCTGCTCCCGCAGGTACGGCAGCGCCGCCTGCGTCACCCACAGCGCTCCGAAGACGTTGGTCTCGAACTGCGCCCGGATCTCGGCCTCGTCGGCCTCCTCGACCATGCCGAACTGCCCGTAACCGGCGTTGTTGACGACGACGTCGAGGCGCCCGAAGTGGCGGTGGGCCTGCTCCACGGCCGCCACGACCGCCGACCGGTCGGTGACGTCCAGTGCCAGCGGCAACACGGCGTCACCGTAGGTGGCGGCGAGATCGCCCAGGCTGTCGGTGTTGCGGGCGGTGGCCGCCACCCGGTCACCCCGGTCGAGCGCCGCGATCGCCCACTCGCGGCCGAAGCCCCGGGACGTGCCGGTGATGAACCACGTTCTCTGCGTCATTGTGAACCTCCATGCGGGGTGCTGCCCCGCTCGCTCGACCCGGTGCCGTCGCAGGCACCCTGCGGTGCAACGGCGCACCCGGGTCGATCCATACCCGGCCGGGACGCCGACCGGTCAGGCGCTGGTCGCGTCCAGGTGCTGCAGGAGGTCGTGGGCGGCGAGCTCGATCGCCTTGTGCCGCCACTCGCCGGCCCGGTAGACCGCGGCGATCAGCGCGGACCGGTGCACGCGCCGCAGGTCGCCGTACACGAACGCGTACCGCGCCTTGGTGTGGTCGGCGGCACCGGCGGTGAGGCCCAGGTGCCAGGCGGCGTAGTCGTCCCAGGAGTGCCGCTCGAGATAGGCGTTCTCGGCGGCGGCGTCGGGTTGGACGTCGCCCCAGTCGCTGTCGAGCACGTACTGCCGGCTGTCGATCAGCCGTCGGGCGTGCGCCACGGCGGCGGTGTTCACCTCGTACTCGGCCATCGGTCCTCCCGGTCCCGGAACGGCGAATCGGGTAGGAGAGTGCCCGCTGAGCGAGCACTTCCCTACCCGACTCGGGGAGCTTTCTACTTGGCGCCCAGCGACTTCCCGGCCGAGCCGAGCTGCTCGCAGGCCTCGACGACGCGGGCGGCCATGCCGGCCTCGGCCAGCTTCATCCACGTGCGCGGGTCGTAGGCCTTCTTGTTGCCGACGTCGCCGTCGACCTTGAGCACGCCGTCGTAGTTGGCGAACATGTGACCGGCCACCGGACGGGCCAGCGCGTACTGGGTGTCGGTGTCGATGTTCATCTTGATGACGCCGTACGACACCGCCTCGGCGATCTCCTCGGCGGTGGAGCCGGAACCGCCGTGGAAGACCAGCCCGAACGGCTTGGAGCCGGCCGCCTGGCCGAGCTCCGAAGCCACCGCGTCCTGGATGTCCTTGAGCACCGACGGCCGCAGCTGCACGCCACCGGGCTTGTAGACGCCGTGCACGTTGCCGAAGGTCGCGGCGACGATGTAGTTGTTGTCGACCGGAGCGCCGAGCGCCTCGACGGTGGCCAGCAGGTCCTCGGGCGTGGTGTACAGCTTGTCGTTGATCTCGTGGCTGACGCCGTCCTCCTCACCACCGACGACACCCACCTCGATCTCCAGGACGATCCGGGCGGCCTTGGTCAGCGGGAGCAGTTCCTTGGCCAGCGCCAGGTTCTCCTCCAGCGGGACGGCCGAGCCGTCGAACATGTGCGACTGGAACAGCGGGTTGCCGCCGGCGTCGACGCGCTGCTGGGAGATGGCGATCAGCGGCTTGACGTAGGTGTCGAGCTTGTCGGCCTGGCAGTGGTCGGTGTGCAGCGCGACGGTGATGTCGTACCGGGCGGCGACCACGTGCGCGAACTCGGCGAGTGCGGTCGCGCCGACGACCATGTTCTTCACGTTGAGGCCGGAGGCGAACTCCGCGCCGCCGGTGCTGACCTGGATGATCCCGTCGCTCCCGGCGTCGGCGAACCCCTTGATGGCCGCGTTGATCGACTCGGAGGACGTGATGTTGATCGCCGGGTAGGCGAACCCGCCTTCCTTGGCTCGGTTGAGCATGTCGGCATAGGCCTCGGGGGTGGCAATGGGCATCTCTGACGGTCCTCTCGCGATCGGTGAACTCGGTGGTTCTGGGCGCGCGACCACGCCGCGGCGCGTTCTCGAACTGCGGACCAGTATTGCCCATCGTCCCGCCCACGGCTCGACGCCCCCGGTGTCCCCGAAAGCCGTCACACCGGGGTCCGGCGGAGGAGAATGGGACACCGTGCCCGCGGTCCACCGACCCCGGGTCCTGGCGATCCGGAAGAAACGGCGGACATGTCCTCACCTGCGGGAGACGACCCGGGCGGCTTCGGTGACGCCGCCGGCGGGCGCGACGGGACGGCGGTCGAACGCACCCTGACCTCGTTGTCCGCCCTGAATCCGGTGGTGGGCGATCCGGCCGGGTCGCCGACGGCGAGCGACCGGCCGCAGACCATCGACGACATCTACCGGACGCACCGGATGGGGATGGTCCGGCTGGCGATCCTGCTGGTCGACGACATCAACAGCGCCGAGGACGTGGTGCAGGACGCGTTCGCCGGGCTGTACCGCCAGTGGGACCAGCTGCGTGACGCCCAGGCGGCGATCGGATACCTGCGGACCGCGGTGGTGAACGGCTCCCGGTCGATGCTGCGCCGCCGGCGCACCGCCCGTGCCTACGTCCCGCCGCACAGCGCCGACGCCCGCTCCGCCGAATCGATGGCCATGCTGACCGCCGAGCACCAGTCGGTGATCAGCGCCCTCGGCGAGCTGGCCCCCCGCCAGCGGGAGATCCTCGTGCTGCGCTACTACGGCGGGCTCAGTGAGGCCGAGATCGCCGCAGCCACCGGACTGACCACGGGGACGGTCAAGTCGACCGCCAGCCGCGCGGTGGCCAAGCTGGGCGACATCATCCGCGACAAGCACCAGTAGGCGTCAGACCCGCTCCGGCGTCGCCGGCGCCCAGCAGAAGTGCCGCCGCAGCGTGGTGTTCCACTTGTTCGCCGCGAGCCCCGGGGTCAGCGCGGCCAGCCCGGTCGCGTACTTGCTGACCGTCACCGGGCGCAGACCGCACGCCCACAGGAACCGATCCATCCCGGTGACCGCCCCGGGGGACTTCGTCTCCACCAACACCTTCCGGCCCAGGTCGACCGACGCACCGGACGGGGTCACGCACCGCAGTCCGGTGTCGACGGTGAAGCGGGCGCCGTCGTCACCGAGCAGCGTCGAGCGTCGGTACCGGGTGACCAACGTCGGCGTCAACCGGTGGCTCACGTCGGGGTCGATCCGGTGGCGGTGCAGGAACTCCCGGCCGGCGTCGTCGAGGGCGTCCCGACGGTCCAGGAGCCACGGCAGCCGCTCCTTCACGGTGTGGCCGCGGCCGCCGGCCGTCTTCACCTCCAGGACGCACTCCCCCGAGTCCAGGTACGACCGGGTGCGCACCTTGAACCGGCGGCGGCGCCCGGTCGCGGCTCCGTGGTAGGAGTCCAGTGCCGGGGTGTCGAAATACACCGAGTCGTAGGCGAATTCGCGCAGTCCGTCGATGGTCAGCACCCGCAGGGTCGGGGCCAACGCACGGACGGCGGCCACCAGCACCTCCGGCGCCAGGATGTACTTGCGGTCCAGCCGGGTCTGCAGGTCCGCGGTCGACCGCAGCTCGGCCAGGCCGATGGGTGGCAACGTGTCCAGGACGGAACCGACGGCGGCGCAGGCGGCCCGGGTCACCGGGACCCCGGCCGCAGCGGCGCCGTCACGAACGACATCGCGTCGTCAGCGGGCACGTCGGCGGGAACGTCCGCCGCCGGGTGCCGGCGGTACCGGACGTCGACCACGGTGAGGTCACGCACGAGATCGGTGCTGATCACGACGATCCGCTGCACCTCGCCGGTCAGCAGGTCCTCCAGTCGGCGCACCAGCGCCGCTTCGGAGTGGTAGACCGCGTCCAGGGTGACCAGCTGGTGCCGGTACCGGTGGTGCACGCGCGGCTGGTCGACGAGGGCGAAGACGCCCACGATCACCGCGCTGAGCGCCGGTGCGAGCCACTGCGGCGTGGGCTGCAGCCCACAGACGAGGCCCAACGCGAGTGCGGCGAAGTAGTAGGCGACCTCGTCGTGGGAGATCTCCGACGACCGCAGCCGGATGATGGCGAGCACACCGAACAGGCCGAGACCGACGCCGACGCTCACGTCGATCCCGGACAGCACCGCACAGACCGCGAGCACGCCCACGTTGAGACCGACGAGCGGCAACAGCATGTCGCGGCCGCGGTGGCGGCGGTGGTAGACGCCGAAGACGAGGACGGCGACGGCGATCAGGTCGACGGCCAGGATGAGCAGGTCGGGCACGGAGGGCTCCTCGGGTGGCGGGGGCGGCTGTGGCCGGCCGTTGTTCGGCCGGCGTTCAGCGGGGGTTCACCCGGAGATGTCTACGGAGCCCCGCTGTACCGGAGCTGTGCGTGCGCTGGCAGCCGGCGCAGCAGTCGCGTCGGGGCGCCACGGTCTCAGCCCGGGCACAGGTCGGGCCCAGCCGGCGGCCAGCCGGCTCGGGTGGCATGGGACGCAGTCCCGAGGAAGAAGGAACCGCCACCCATGACCGTCCGTCAGCTGCGCCGCGCCACCCACCGGGTCGCCGCCGGCGCCACCGTCCTCGTCCTGCTCGTCGCCTGCGGCACCGCCGGTGACCCGACGGCCGTGTCGTCGGCCGTCTCCTCGACGTCCGCCACCGGGACCGCGACCGCGACCCCGGCCGCCGGGAGCGGCGTGTTCGACAGCTCGACCGTGCACAGCATCTCCGTCGAGTACGACCAGGCCGCCTACGACGCGATGATGACCACGTTCACCACCACCGGCGAGAAGGAGTGGATCACCGCGACGGTCACCATCGACGGCACCGTGTTCACCGACGTCGGGATCAAGCTCAAGGGGAACTCCTCGCTGCGTGGCCTGCAGGACGGCGGCGGCGGGAGAGGCGGCACCGGCGGGGACCTCTCCGCCGACGCGCCGGAAGGGCTGCCCTGGCGCATCCGGCTCGACAAGTACGTCGACGGCCAGAACTACCAGGGCCAGACCGATCTCGTGATCCGCGGCACCAACACCGAGACCAGCCTGAACGAGGCCGTCGCCCTGGAGCTGCTCGGCGTGGCGGGTCTGGCCACCGAAGGGGCGGCCAGCACCCGGTTCTGGGTGAACGGCGGCACCCAGGCGTTACGCCTGGTCATCCAGAACCCCGGCGAGACCTGGGACGAGGAGAACTTCGACACCGACGGCGTGCTGTACAAGTCCGAGGCCGAGGGCGACTGGTCCTACCGGGGCGACGATCCCACCGCCTACGCCGAGGCGTTCTCGGTGGAGGCATCGACCAGCGGCGAGGACGACTACACCCCGTTGGTCTCGTTCCTCGAGTTCGTCAACGAGTCCGACGACGCCACCTTCGCCACCGAGCTGTCGCAGCACCTGGACGTCGACGCCTTCGCCACCTACCTCGCCGTCCAGACGCTGGTCGCGAACGCCGACGACATCGACGGGCCCGGCAACAACTCCTACCTCCGCTGGGACGCGGCCACCGGCGTCTTCACCGTCGTCGCCTGGGACCAGAATCTGTCGTTCGGCGGGATGGGCGGCGGCGCGGGTGGGGGCATGGGCGGCGGCGGGATGCGGCCACGCCCGGATCGGGCCACCGCCACGGACGGCAGCGCGGCCGGCACCGGCGACGCGGCAGCGACTCCCCCCGCCGATGGGGAGTCCGCGGACGGTGGCGTGGCCGGCGGGATGGGCGGCCCGCGCGGCGGCAACGTCCTGTCCGAACGTTTCTTCGCGGACACCGCGTTCGCGGCTCTGTACGACGCCGCCGTCACGCAACTGACGGCGGACTACGCCGACGGGACGGCGCAGAGCATCCTCGACTCCTGGACCGCCGTACTGACCGGTCAGGCGGGCGACCTGGTCGCCACCGAAACCGTCGACAGCGAGGCCGCGACGATCGCGGAGTTCTTCACCGCGAGCTGACCCCTGGCGTGCACGACGGGCGGACCCGCCCCTCACCGGCCACCACGATGCCACCTGGTGAGCAACTGCGGTTGCTCGATCTGCCTTCAGCAACTAAAGTTGCTCGCATGCCCCCGGACATCGCCCCACTCGACGAGATCGCCGACACGCTGGCCGCTGTCGTCGCCCTCCGCCGCCGCGCCGACGAACTCGAGGAGTCCGCCGTCGAGCGGGCGATGCGGGCCGGCTGGTCGTGGTCACAGGTCGGGGAGGCGCTCGGGGTGACCCGGCAGGCGGTCCACAAGAGCCATGCGTCCCGCCTCGCGGACGCCGGCGTGACCCTGAGGAGACGCGGTGTTTGAGCAACTGACCCCGTCGGCGCGGACGATCCTCGCCGACGCACAACGGGAGGCCGAGGCGCTGGGCTCTCCCGCGATCGAATCCGAGCACGTCGTGCTGGCCGTCAGCGCCCGGGCGGGCAGCAGCGCCTCGGCGGCCATGGCCTCGGCCGGCCTGGACCATCGCCGCCTCCGGGAACTGCTGGTCGAGGAGCGGCGGCGCAGCCTGGCGACCGCCGGTGTCGACGCCATCCCGGACGATCCGCTGCACCGGGTCTCGCGTCGAGGCCGGTCGCTGAAGCTGGCCACCTCCACCAAGTCCCTGCTCGAGCGGGCGGTCCGCGAGGCGGGCCGGCACCGCACCCGGACGATCGACGAGGCGCAGTTGCTCGTCGCCGGACTGCAGGCCGAGGTGGGCACCGTGCCGCGGCTGATCGCACTGGCGGGCGTCGACCGGGACGACCTGATCGCCCGGCTGCGGGAGCGCCCCGCCGCCTGACGTGGGACGCGGCGCCCGCACACCGCCGAACCCGCCGAGCGCGCCCGGCGGTGTGCGGCGTCGGGACGGGGACGTCCCGTCCGCTGGTCTGACCCGCCGAGCGCGCACGGCGGTGTGCGGCGTCGGCACGGGGACGTCCCCTCCGCTGGGCTGACCCGCCGAGCGCGCCCGGCGGTGTGCGGCGTCGGGACGGGGACGTCCCGTCCGCTGGTCTGACCCGCCGAGCGCGCCAGGCGGTGTGCGGCATCGGCACGGGGACGTCCCGTCCGCGGGGCGAACCCTCCCCGGCCGGCGGGCGCGCAGGACACGCCGGTGGCCCGCGGGACCGCGCCACCGACAGCGTCGGGCACCATCGTCGGCATGACCGACGTGCTGGTGATCGGAGCCGGTGTCACCGGCCTGACCACGGCCGTGCTGCTGGCCGAGCAGGGCGCCCAGGTGGTGGTCCGGACGGCGGAGCCGCCCGCGCAGACCACGTCGGTGGTGGCCGGCGCGCTGCTCGGCCCCGTCCACGGTGAACCGGACGATCCGCGGGTCCGTGGGTGGCTGGAGCACGGCGACGCGGTGTTCCGGGAACTGGCCGCGGATCCGACGTCGGGGGTCCGGGTCCGCCGCGGCCGGCTCTTCGAGCCCGGCGAGCCGGAGCCCTCGATCCGGGCCACGCCCGGGTACGCGGTGTGCACCGGAGAGGACGCGATCCCCCGGCCCGGGACCACCTACCGCGCGGAACTCCCGCTGGCCGACATGCGCGTCTATCTTCCCTACCTCGTCGAGCGGCTCGGCCGGGCGGGCGGTGTCGTGGAGCTCGGCACGGTGGCGACCCTGGCCGAGGCCGCTGCGATGGCGCCGGTGGTGGTCAACTGCGCCGGCGTCGCCGCCGGAAGGCTCACCGGCGATGCCGATCTGCACCCGGTGCGCGGCCAGCACGTCATCGTCGCCGATCCCGGTCTGGACGAGTTCTGTTACGAGGGCCACGCCGCCGCGTGGACGAGCTGGTTCCCGTACGGCGACCGGGTCGTCCTCGGCGGCGTGTCCGTGCCCGGCGTCTGGGACCGCACCCCCGACCCCGGGGTCACCGCAGCGATCCTGGAACGGGCCGCGGCGCGCGAGCCGCGACTGCGGGGTGCCGAGGTTCTCGGGGTCGAGGTGGGGCTGCGTCCGCGCCGTTCCACGATGCGCGTCGAGGCCGGCACCGTGGGCCGCACCCGGGTGGTGCATCACTACGGCCACGGCGGCAACGGGGTTCAATGGTCGTGGGGCACGGCACGCGACGCGGTCGCCCTCGCCCTGACCGGAGAGGAGCACCAGCGATGACCGACCCCCGCAGGTCCGGCGACGCGGGCAAGAGCTCGGAGCAGATCCTGGCCGAGGCTCTGCGCGCCCGGGCCGGCGGCACGCCCCGTGTGCCGACACGCAGCACCGCGACCGCCCGACCGGTGGCGGCCCGCCCGCCGATGACCATCGTGCAGCTGGTCCTCGCGGCAGCCATCGCCGGACTGGTCATCGGCATCCTGGCAGCCGTCCTGACGCTCGTCTGAGCCGGATCCGCGCAGTTCCGGCCCTTCCGCACCCCGAACGACCGGACGCCGGGCCGCTCACGGTGAGCGGCCCGGCGTCGGCGGGTCGGCGGGTCCATGGACCCGGATGGATCAGCTGCGGTCGGGCCGCCCGGTCGGGCCGGGCCGGTCCTCGGTGGCCACCGCCGCGGCGGCCGCGGCGGCACCCTCGGCCCGGTCGGCCGACGTGTGCGGGTGCTCGATGCCGTCCACGATGTCGTGGCGGTCGTGGGCCTGCAGTTCCGCGTCCTCCAGCGTCTCCTCCTCCTCCGGCGGCAGCGGCTTGCGCAGCGACAGCACGATCGAGAGCGTCAACGCGACGACGATGACCGCCAGCGAGACCAGCGACGGGATCTCCGGGATGGAGGTCGAGATGGTCTTGTGGCCGGCCTGCAGGAACAGCTTCACGCCGATGAAGGCGAGGATGAAGGCGAGACCCTTGCTCAGCAGGTGGAACTTCTTCAGCATCCCGGCGAGCAGGAAGTACAGGGCACGCAGGCCCAGGATGGCGAAGGCGTTGCTGGAGTAGACGATGAACGGGTCGCTGCTGACGGCCAGCACGGCCGGCACGCTGTCGACGGCGAAGATCAGGTCCGCGGCCTCGATGGCCACCACGACCGCCAGCAGCGGGGTGGCGATGCGCTTGCCCGCCTCCTTGTAGAAGAACTTGGTGCCGCGGTACTCGTCGGACACGGGCACGATCTTGCGGAGCATCCGGACCGCGAAGCTCTTGCCCGGGTCCATCGACTCGTCATCGTCCTTGAGCATCTTGATCGCGCTGTAGATCAGGATGGCGCCGAAGACGAACAGCACGGCGGTGAACTTGGTGACGATGGCGACACCGGCGGCGAGGAAGATGCCGCGGAACACCAGGGCGCCGATGACGCCGTAGAACAGCACCCGGTGCTGGTACTCACGGGGCACCTTGAAGTAGCCGAAGATCAGCGCGAAGACGAACAGGTTGTCGACGCTGAGGGACTTCTCCAGCAACCACGCGGTGGTGAAGTCGACCGCGGCGCCGCCGCCCAGGGTCAACCAGACGACGACGGCGAAGATCAGCGAGAGGCCGACCCAGACCGCGCTCCAGATGGCGGCTTCCTTGAACTTGATGACGTGCGCACCGCGATGGGCGAGCAGGTCGACGGCCAGCATGATGACGACCACGGCGCCGAAAGCGGCCCAGGCCCAGAGGGGAACGTTCACGGCAGTCCTTCGCAGGGGGAGTCGGGTGTGGTGCGGGTTGGCGCTGCGGCAGACCTCGCCGCGATGTCTCCAGAGTGCCGCCCTTCCGACTGCCCAACCATGAACACTTCGACACAAGGTGCGCCCTTTTCGTTGCCGAACCTCGGCAGATTCACTCCGAAGATGGTAAACGTCTGTCAAAGCCCTCGGAGTGGTGTGCGACCGCGGACCGACGGGACGCGGATGGAGGTCAGCCGACTCCGGCCCGACGCCGACCGGCCCCCCGGACGCACCCCCGGGCGCGGCTGTCGCGGTGGCGCCGGACCCGCGCGCAACCGAGGCGCGGCTGTCGCGGCGTCACCGACCCACGCCCGACCGGACGCACGTCGGGCGCGGGCTGCCGTGCTGTCACCGACCCACGCCCGACCGGATGCGCGCCCGGGCGCGGGCTGTCGCGGTGTCGCCGACGCAGTCCAGACCCGGATGCGCGCCCGGTATCGTGGCGTTCAGGTGATGAGCGTCAGCGACAAGCTCTGGCTGGCTGACCGGCAACCCTCCGCGACGACGGGGTGCTCCAGGAGAACCACCTGGCCGGCGTCGACCGACGCCGGCAACGTCGTGACCGGATGCCGTCCGGTCCCGTTCCCGGGAGCTGCCGTGGCTGCGGTGTTCGCCTTCCCCCACCCCGTCAACGAGAAGGCCGCGCGGGCCGTCGCCGGCCTGGTCGTGCTGCTGAGTACCGCCGTGCTGGTCACCGGCAGCCCCTGGTTGCTGGGCCTGCTGGCCCTGGGCTTTCTCGCCCGGGTGGCGGCGGGGCCGCGGTTCTCGTTGTTCGGGCGGCTCGCCACCCAGGTCATCGCGCCGCGACTCGGCCCGGCGGTACCCGTGCCCGGACCGCCCAAGCGGTTCGCGCAGGCCGTCGGCGCGACGTTGTCGATCGCGGCCTTCGGGTGCCTCGTCACCGGTTCTCCCACCGCCGCCCTGGTGCTGGTCGGGATGATCACCGTGGCGGCCACGCTGGAGTCGGTGTTCGCCGTGTGTCTCGGCTGCGTCGCCTTCGGTCGGTTGCAGGCGCTCGGCGTCATCCCGGCGTCGGTGTGCGAGGCGTGCAACGACATCCGGCTGCGGCGACCCTCGGCCACCTCCTGACGGTCAGGCCCGGTCCGGCCAGCCCAGCAGCCGGGCGCCGGTGACCGCGGTCTGCAGCTCGAAGCGCTGCGCCGGGTCGGCGGGGTCGCGTCCGGTAAGTTCGGCGATCTTGGCCAGCCGGTAGGTCAGCGCCCGCACCGACAGGTGCAGCGAGCGACCGGCCAGGGAGGCGTTACCACCCGCGGCGAAGTACGCCTCGAGGGTCTGCAGCATCGGCTCGACACCGCCCCGGGCGTGCACCAACGGCGCCAGCACCGTCTCGACAAGCTCCAGCATCGCGGCCCGGTCGCGCACCAGAACCCGGTGCATCAGCAGATCGGCCGCGTCCAGCACCTGGGCGGTCCCGCCCAGCTGGGCACCCAGCTCGAGTGCCTCCAGCGCCTGCTCGTAGGACGCCCGCACGCCGCCGGGGCCCTGGTGCGCCCGGCCCACCCCCATCCGCCAGGAGCCCACCGCGGCGGTCCGGCGGAGGTTGACCCCCTCCCCGGGATCCGACGGCAGGCTTCCGGTCAGGCCCGCGATCACCTCGTCGATCGCCGCCCGGTCCGGCGCGGCGAACACGACGACCAGGAGTCCGTCCTTGGTGGTGACCAGCGCGTCGGCGTCGGCGCTGCCGCCCTGGATGGCCCGTTCGAGCAGGGTCGTCAGCGGAGAGCTGTCGGTGAAGTCGCGTTCGGCGCGCACCACGATGACCGCCTGCGGGCCCACCAGGCTCAGGCCGAACAGGCCGGCGCGCTGCACGAGGTTGGGCAGCGCCTGCGCGCCCCCGATCAGCAGGTCGTCCACGAACTCCCGGCGGGCGGCGACCTGCGACCGGACGAGATCCCGCCGGGCGAGCTGGTACCCCTCGATGAGGACGGCGACGGCGTCGTCGACCGACCGCAGCATCACCTCACCGGCCTGCACGACCGCCGCCGGATCGTCCCGGGCCGCGACCACCTCGGGGAGATGCCGCCAGAGCCGCCAGGCGGCGGACAGGTAGAGATCGACGAGCGCCCGCGGCGGCACCCCTCGATCGGCCGCCGCGCGGCCGGCGTCCCGGTAGCGGGCGAGGTCGCGGCGCTGCAGCCGCCGGCCGGACGCGACCGCGTCGACCAGCACCGGCAGGAAGTCGTCCAGCAGGGCGACATCCACCCCACCGGCGTCGGCGGCCGCGCGGGCGCCGATCTCGGCCACCGGTGGACCCTGCGTCACGCTGCCTCCCGGATCGGACACCGGCGGACGGGCCCGCACCGATGAGCAAGGTACCGGCTCGACCGCGCGCCCACCCCACCGCGGGCGCCACCACGCAGCGTGAACCCGGTCCGGCGACCGGGGGAACCGCAGGTTGCGTGGGTGTGGCCTTCCTCGCGAAGCCCCCGAACGGCGGGGTCACTGATCCATACTGGTCGACGATGATGACGACTGAACTCGCCCTGCTGCCCGGCTGGCTGGACCCCTCGAACCTGATCTCCTCGCTGGGATCGTGGGCGGTGGTCGGCGTGCTGCTGATCATCTTCGCCGAGTGCGGCATCCTGATCGGCTTCTTCCTCCCCGGTGACACGCTGCTATTCCTGGCCGGCCTGCTGGTCGCCCAGGGCGCCGCCGGCGGTATCGACATCAACATCTGGTTGTTCGTCGCACTGCTGGCGCTGGCCGCCTTCGTCGGCAACGTCGTGGGCTACTGGATCGGTTACAAGGTCGGTCCGGCCGTCTTCAGCCGCCCGGACGCGAAGTTCCTGAAGAAGGAGCACATCGACCGGTCCGCGGCGTTCTTCGAGAAGTACGGGAAGATCACCGTCGTACTGGCCCGGTTCGTGCCGATCGTGCGCACGGTGGCCACCGTGATGGCCGGTGCGTCGAAGATGGACCGCAGGATCTACCTGACCTACTCCGCCATCGGCGGGATCATCTGGGTCGCCACCGTCACCCTGGCCGGCTACTTCCTCGGCCAGATCACCTTCATCCGCGAGAACGTCGACCTCATCTTCGTCGCCGCGGTCGCGGTCATCGTGCTCGGCCTGGTCGTCCCCGCGGTCATGCACCTGCTGCAGAAGCGCCGGAAGGGCATCAGCCCCGCCGAGTCCGACGCGGCGGTCGACGACGCGGCCGAGGGCATCGAGAACGACGCCAAGACCGTCTGAGTCCCCTCACTCCGACAGAACCCCCGGGCCGACGGCCCGGGGGTTCTGTCGTCCGGGGCGTCGGAGTCCGGTCAGCGGGCGGTGCACCAGCCGTCGGGCAGGCTGATCCCGATCCCCAGGAAGGACGTCGCCTCCCGTGTGGTCGGGTTGTCGACCGCCCCGGAGACCGAGTCGCAGGCCTGTCCCTGGACCTCCTCGGCGTAGCTCACGACCTTGTCGCGCTGCTGCCACGCCACGAGGACCAGGACCGCAGCGACGACCAGGCTGATGATCTTGCCGACGATCTTGCGGATCACGATCGCGAGCAGCAGCCCGATCACGGCGATGGCGATGATGGCCACGATCGCCACGGTCTTCACGGTTTCCAGGTCCACGCTGGTGAGGGTAACCGGCGCGGCGGGGCGTTCCGGGTACGCCGGCTCGGCCGGTCCCGGCGGGCGCGTTCGTGGTCGTGGCGGCGTCGCGGTCCGCGACGGGACGCCGTGCTCAGGCCGGCGGTGGTCCGGCGTGCTCGCGGATCCAGGCGTGCATCACGATCCCGGCGGCCACCCCGACGTTGATGGACCGGGTCGAGCCGAACTGGGCGATGGACACGTGGAGGTCGGCCGCGGCGGTGGCCTCCGGGCTGAGCCCCGGCCCTTCGGCACCGAAGAGCAGGACGGCCCGCTCGGGCAGTGCGGTGCGCTCCAGGGGTGCCGCTCCCGGCAGGTTGTCCACCGCGACCAGCACGAGACCGCGTCGCCGGATGTCGTCGGCGAGTCCCCCGACCGTCGGGTGGTGCTCCAGGTGCTGGTACCGGTCGGTCACCATGGCCCCCCGCCGGTTCCACCGGCGCCGGCCGACGATGTGCACCCGGGCCGCGGCGAAGGCGTTCGCGGTGCGGACGACGGTACCGATGTTGTGGTCGTGGCCCAGGTTCTCGATGGCCACCTCGAACGGGAACCGCACCCGGTCGAGGTCGGCGACGATGGCCTCGCGCCGCCAGTAGCGGTAGCGGTCGACGACGTTGCGGCGGTCGCCCGCGGCCAGCAGCTCGGGGTCGTAGTGATCGCCGGCCGGCCACGGCAACGGGTGCGGGCCGACGCCGACCTCCTGGCCCGGCCGCTCCCACTCCGTCGGTCCGGTCGGCTCGGGCGCGGCGCTGTCGCGCTGCGGCTCGACCGGCGACGCCGGGTCGGTCACCGGGTCACTGAGGCCGGTCGCCGAGGCCGATGTCGGCCCGGCTCAGGACGCTGCGGTAGGCGATACCGGCCGCTTCGAACACGCCGGCCGCCTCACCGCCACGGTCGAGGATGGTCGCCACGCCGATCACCTCGGCCCCGGCCTCGCGGACGGCGGTGACCGCGGTCATCGGCGAACCGCCGGTCGTGGTGGTGTCCTCGACGACGAGCACCCGGCGGCCCCGTACGTCGGGGCCCTCCACCTGGCGTTGCATGCCGTGGCCCTTGGCCGACTTGCGCACCACGAAGGCGTCCAGGGGCCGGCCGTCGGCGTGCAGCATGGCCGTGGCGACCGGGTCGGCGCCGAGCGTCAGGCCGCCGGCCGCGGCGAAGTCCCAGTCGGCGGTGAGCTGCCGCAGCAGTCGTCCGACCAGCGGCGACGCCTCGTGGTGCAGGCTGATCCGACGCAGGTCGACGTAGTAGTCGGCCTCCCGTCCGGACGACAGGACGACCCTTCCGTGCACGACGGCCAGCTCGGCGACGAGCGCCGCGAGGCGCTGCTTGGCGGTGGGATCGACCGCGGGGGCTTCGGTGGGAACACTCATCAGGACAGCCTGTCACAGGCCGGCGGTCACTCCCGCGCCCCGTAGACGGTCCGGCTGAGGACCCGCACGAGCGGTCGCGGCAGTACCCGGGTGACGCCGACGAGGGTCTTGTACAGCGGCCCCGGCACGCAGATCAGCCGGCCCCGCCGCAGATCGGCCAGCGATCCGGCGACGACCGTGTCGACCTCCGAGTAGGCCACCGCGGGGACCCGGCCGAGGGCGATCCCGGCGCGGTCGTGGAACTCGGTGTGCACCAGGCCCGGGCACAGCGCCTGCACCCGCACGCCGGTGCCGCGCAGCGTCATCGCCAGCCCCTCGGTGAACGCCACCACCCAGGCCTTGGACGCGGCGTAGCTCGCTCCGGGGTTCGGGAAGAGCCCGGCCACCGACGCCACGTTGACGACCGTCCCCTCCCGGCGGGCGGTCATCCCCGGCAGTGCGGCGTGCGTGAGGGCGAGGACCGCGGTGACGTTCAACGCGAGCTGGCGCTCCAGCTCCGCGGGTGACACCGCGGAGAACGGCCGCCCCAGCCCCATTCCGGCGTTGTTGACCAGCGTCGCCACCGGACGGCGGGGGTCACCGAGTCGCTGCCGGACCCGGTCCCTGCCCTCGGGGGTCGTGAGATCGGCCACCAGGACCTCGACGTCGGGCGCCCCGGCAGCTCGCAGGTCCGCTGCGGCGGCCGCGAGCCGCGCGCCGTCCCGGGCGACGAGGACCAGCCGGTCGCCGCGGGCGGCGAGAGCGCGGGCGTAACCGGCACCGATACCGGCCGTCGCGCCGGTGATCAACGCGGTGGGCGGGCCTGCACCATCCGGCGCCGGGAGCGGGGTCATCGCCCGACCGTACCGAGGGAGCGCGCGGGACGGTGTCCGGGCGGCGGCGACCCGATGGCCGGCAGGCGTCGCGGGCACGTACGGCTGGCGTCCGATCGTGGGTGGCGATTCACCGACAGGTGAGTGGGGATGCTCGCCACGACTACGCTGGTCGGACCGGGCCGGTCGTCGGGTCCGCGGCGCGCTGCCGACGGGCGCCGACGGATCACGACAGCCGGCGGGCCGTCCGGGTCGCTGTCGAATGATCCGAGGTGGGGAGGTGGCGGGTGACGACCTCCGGCGCTGCGACCACCGACATGGGATTCGACGAGGACGCCGACGACGACCTCGCCGGCTGGCAGGCCGATCCGTCGCCGCAGCACCCGCACATCGCGCTGCTGCTGGGCGGCAGCATCCTGATCGTGGTGCTGGCCTGCGTGCTGCCGCTGTTCGTGGTGGAGAACGTGCGTCCCGGCATGCACCAGGCCGGTCTGATGCTCACGGTGGTGGTCGCTCTCAGCTGCGGACTCGGGCCGTTCCTGACCCACCGACTGCAGAACACCCGCTACGTCGTCTGTGCGCTCGTCGTCCTCGACCTGATGCCGCTGACCTTGGCCACGTCGCTGAAGGACGACTCCCCCGTCCGTCAGTGGACCTCGCTGCTGCTGATCCCGGTGCTCATCTCCGCGGCGACCCTGAACCGCCGGCTGTACGTGGCCCAGCTGGTCGCCGGGTGCCTCGTCGGCATCGCCGTGATGGTGATCCGGGCCCCCGGCGTCGAGGAGGGACTGCTGACCTGCGTCGGCTGCACCTTCCTGATCGTCGTGTGCGCGAGCCTGGCGCGCCAGGACCGGACCGCCCTGGACGTGCGGTTCCGGCAGTGGCTGCGCCGCTCCCGGCGGGACGAGCTCACCGGGCTGCTCAACCGCCGGGGCTTCGTCGCCGGGTTCCCGCAGGTCCGGCGGGAATGCGTGGACAGCGACGTGCCGATCGGCATCGTGATGATCGACATCGACCACTTCAGCCGGCTCAACGCCGTCCACGGCCACGCGTACGGGGACGCGGTGCTGCGCGACCTGTGCGCCCTGGTGTCCGAGCTGCCCGAGGTGGCGGAGGGCATCGTCGCCCGGATCGGCGGTGAGGAGCTGGTCGTGGTCGTGCCCCGGCCGGCCGGGACCACCGCGGTGGCGTTGCGGGAGGCGCTCGCCCGGTCGTCGCTGCATCCCGGACTGACGGTGAGCATGGGCATCGCCGACGCCGACCCCCGCAGCTGCACCGACATCGACGCCATGTGGCGACTGGTGCACCTGACCGACGCCGCGATGTACCGCGCCAAGCAGGAGGGCCGCGATCGGATCGCCCGCGCCGAGCCCGGCGCCGGCGGTGGGCCCGACACGCCGCCCGGCGCGCGCGGGGACGGTGAGGCGGACCGGACCGGCACCCGGCCGGTGCCGCCGCACTGGGGTCCCCGGCCTGTCGGTCCGGCGCTGCCCACCGGCGGCCCGGACGAGACCGGCTGCCCGGACGCGGTCGGCGACGACGCCGGCGACGGCCGGCTGTTCGGCGCCTACTGCCTGGTCTTCGCCGCCATCGGCCTCTGCGCCCTGCTCATCCCGGTGGCCGTGGACCGCGGGTCCGACTGGTCGACGGTGTTCGCCGCCGGGCTGGTCGCGATGGCCGTGCTCGGTGCCGTCGCCGTCGGACGGCGTCAGCTGGCGCCGCCGCTGCTGGTCGGGGTCATCTGCGTGGTGATCGAGGTGAGCACGCTCAGCGCGGTGCTCGCCACCGGTGACCTGGAGCACCGGCTGATGATCATCAGCGTGCTGACGGTGCCCGTCCTGGTCTCCGCGCACGCCATGCCCCTGCCCTGGCTGGGTGGTCAGATCCTGCTGGTCTTCGTCGGGGTCGGCATCGCCGCGACCAGCACCGCCGACACCGTCGACGCGGAATGGATGCACCGGACGTTGAGTCAGGCGGCGGTGCTGTGCGCCGCCCCCGGGGTGTTGTTCTGGCTGCGGCAGCGGCGGGAGCGGGCGAACACCCGGCTCCGTCGACTCGCCTCGATCGATCCGCTGACCGGGGTGCTCAACCGCACCGGGCTGGAGCACCACGTCATCCGCGGCACCACGGGCGGCGACGTGCGGATCCTGACGTTCGACGTGGTGGGGTTCAAGTCGCTCAACGACACCTACGGCCACGTCTTCGGCGACGAGGTGCTGGTGCACGTCGCCCGGGCGCTGACCACCGCGGTGGCCACCACGCTGCCCGCCGACCGGACCGGCGGGACGGCACCGCCGGATCCGGTCGTCGGCCGGACCGGCGGCGACCGGTTCGTGGTGGCCGGACCCGAACCGCTGGACCCGGCGCTGCCCGGCCGGATCGCCCGGACCCTGCAGACCTTCCCCGCCGAGGTGGCGGTGGCCACCGGTGAGGCCGTCGGCCCGGTGCGCGACGCCGCCGGGTTCTGGGCGCTGATCGCCACCGCGGAGACGACCATGGTCCGGCCGGCGGTCTCCCGGCGGCCCGGCACCGGCGGGATCACCACCGGGCGCGGGCGGACCCGGACCGCCGGACCGGGGCCGGTCAGACCGTGAGGCTCTTCCCGGCGCGGACGACGAGCCCGTCGCCGCTGTCGGCCACGTCCACCACCACGGTGTCGCCGTCCCGGATCCCGCCGCCGAGCAGTTCCCGGGCCAGCTGGTCGCCGATGGACGACTGCACCAGCCGGCGCAACGGCCGGGCCCCGTAGAGCAGGTCGAAGCCGTTCATGCCGAGCCATTCCAGCGCGGGACGACGCACGTCCAGCGTGAGCCGGCGGCCGGCGAGCCGCCGGGCGAGCGAGGCGACCTGGATGTCGACGATCGCGACCAGGTCGTCGATGGTCAACGCGTCGAAGAAGACCACGTCGTCGAGCCGGTTGAGGAACTCCGGCTTGAACGAACGGCGCACCACGTCCATGACGGCGTCGTGCTTCTGGGAGTCCGACAGCGCCGGGTCGATCAACGCCGCCGATCCCAGGTTCGAGGTCAGGATCAGGATGGTGTTGCGGAAGTCGACGGTGCGGCCCTGCCCGTCGGTGAGGCGGCCGTCGTCGAGCACCTGCAGCAGGACGTCGAACACGTCCGGGTGCGCCTTCTCGACCTCGTCGAGCAGCACCACCGTGTAGGGCCGGCGCCGGACCGCCTCGGTGAGCTGGCCGCCCTGGTCGTATCCGACGTAGCCGGGCGGGGCGCCGACGAGCCGTGCCACCGAGTGCTTCTCGGCGTACTCGCTCATGTCGATGCGGACCATCGCCCGCGGATCGTCGAAGAGGAAGTCCGCCAGCGCCTTGGCCAGCTCGGTCTTGCCGACGCCGGTCGGGCCGAGGAACAGGAACGAGCCGGTCGGCCGGTCGGGGTCGGAGATCCCGGCCCGGGCGCGACGGACCGCATCGGAAACGGCACGGACGGCGGCCTTCTGCCCGACCACGCGCCGGCCCAGCTCGTCCTCCATCCGGAGCAGCTTGGCGGTCTCGCCCTCGAGCAACCGGCCGGCCGGGATACCCGTCCAGGCCGAGATGACGGTGGCGATGTCGTCGGCACCCACCTCCTCGCTGATCATCGGGGCACCCTCGGCGGGGGCCGGCTCGCTCTGCGACGCCTCGGCCAGCTCGCGCTCCAGCACCGGGATCCGTCCGTATAGCAGCTCGGACGCCTGGGCGAGATCACCCTCGCGCTGGGCCTTCTCGGCGGCGATCCGGGCCTCGTCGACCTTCTTCTTCAGCTCCCCCACCCGGTTCAGGCCGGTCTTCTCCCGCTCCCAGCGCGCGTTGAGCTCACCCAGGGCCTCGTTACGGTCGGCGAGGTCACGGCGGAGCCGCTCGAGCCGTTCCACCGACGACGGATCCGACTCCTTCTCCAGCGCCAGCTCCTCCATCGTCAGCCGGTCGACGGCGCGCTGCAGCTCGTCGATCTCCACGGGCCGGGAGTCGATCTCCATCCGCAGCCGCGACGCCGCCTCGTCGATGAGGTCGATGGCCTTGTCGGGCAGGAACCGGGCGGTGATGTAGCGATCGGAGAGGGTGGCCGCGGCGACGACCGCCGCGTCGGAGATCCGGACGCCGTGGTGCGCCTCGTAGCGCTCCTTGAGCCCGCGCAGGATGCCGATGGTGTCCTCCACCGACGGCTCCCCCACGAACACCTGCTGGAAGCGGCGCTCCAGCGCCGGGTCCTTCTCGATGTGGCTGCGGTACTCGTCCAGCGTGGTGGCGCCGACCATCCGCAGCTCACCACGGGCGAGCATCGGCTTGAGCATGTTGCCGGCGTCCATCGCGCCCTCGCCGGTCGCGCCGGCACCGACGACGGTGTGCAGCTCGTCGATGAACGTGACCACCTGACCGTTGGATCCGGTGATCTCCTCGAGCACGGCCTTGAGCCGCTCCTCGAACTCACCGCGGTACTTCGCGCCGGCGATCATCGCGCCGAGGTCCAGCGAGATCAACCGCTTGCCCCGCAACGACTCCGGCACGTCGCCGGCGACGATGCGCTGGGCAAGTCCCTCGACGACGGCGGTCTTTCCGACGCCGGGCTCGCCGATCAGCACCGGGTTGTTCTTGGTGCGCCGCGACAGCACCTGGACGACACGGCGGATCTCGGCGTCGCGGCCGATGACCGGGTCGATCTTGCCGTCGCGGGCCCGCTCGGTGAGGTCGATGCCGTACTTGGCCAGCGCCTGGTAGCTGCCCTCCGGGTCGGGCGAGGTGACCTTCCGGTCGCCACCACGGACGGACGGGAAGGCGGCGATGACGCCGTCCTCGGTGACCCCGGCGGCATTGAGCACGGCGGCGGTGTCGGTGGTGCGGCGGGCCAGCGCCGCCAGCAGGTGCTCGGTCGACAGGTACTCGTCGCCGGTGGTGCGCATGATCTGCTCGGCGGCGGTGAGCACGTTGGCGGTGGCCTGGGCGAGCTGCGGTTTCGCGACGGTGCTGCCCGACGCCCGGGGGAAGCGGTCGAGTGCGGTCTTGACCTGGGCGGCGATCGCGGCCGGATCGGCCCCGAGGCTCCGGAGGAGCTCGGGGGCGGTGGAGCCCTGCACCGTGAGCAGCGACGCGAGCAGGTGCGCGGGCTCGACGGTGGCGTTGCCGGCCGTCGTGGCGGTCGTGATGGCGTCCGCGAGGACCTCGCGGCTGCGGGTGGTGAGCAGGTCGGTGTTCATGAGCCTCTCGGTCAGGTGTGCGGTGGTTCGTGGAGCCCGACCTGAGTGTCGATCGGGCGTTAAGTTGAGTGTACTCGACTCATGTTCCGAAGGCCAGAGTTCTATGCCCCGACGGGGACCGGAGTACCCGCGCGGACGGCGTGTCCGGCGGTGTCGTCCTGCCGACACCGCCGCGCCCGGGGAGCGCTTGCTGTTTGCCGTGCGGACGCTGTAGCAAGAACCGATGACCGCTTCCGGCATGTCCCGTCACCAGGAGATCGAGGTCAAGCTCGAGGCGGGCAGCGACTTCTCGATGCCCGACCTCCGCTCCGTCCGGGGGGTCGCCGCGGTCTCCGCACCGGTCGTGCACGAACTCGACGCCACCTACCACGACACCGCCGAGCTCGACCTCCTGCAGTCGCGGATCACCCTGCGCCGCCGGGTCGGCGGCAAGGACCAGGGCTGGCACCTGAAGCTGCCGGGGACCGGGCCCGGGTCGTCCTGGGTCGGCAGCAGCAACCGCACGGAACTGGCGTTCCCACTGGGCGACGAGCTCCCCGACGAGCTGGCCGACCTCATCCGCGGCGTCACCCGCGGGCGTCCCGTGGTGCCGGTCGCCTCCATCCGTACGCGGCGGACGGTCGTCGAGCTGCTGGACGCCGACGGCACCGGCCTGGTGGAGCTCGCCGACGACGCCGTCGAGACCGAGGTCCTCGGTGAGGTCGGCGTGGCGCGCGGCGCCGGTGGCCCCACGGCCTGGCGGGAGCTGGAGGTCGAGCTGCTCAGCGGGGACGAGGACACCGTCCGGTTGGCCGCCGCCCGGCTGACCAAAGCGGGCGCGCGGACGGCGAAGTCGCCGTCCAAGCTGTCGTCCGCGCTGGCCGCGGGCGGCCGGGCGCCCGCGCGCTCGGTCCCGGGTGGCCCGACCCCCACCCGTCGCAGCCGCGCCCAGGACGTGGTGCTGCGGGGACTGGCCCGGCACCGCGACGCGCTGGTCGTCGCCGACGTGGGGCTGCGCCTCGGCGCACCGGAGTCGCTGCACGCCAGCCGCGCTGCGGCACGGCGGCTGCGCAGTTCCCTGACGGTGTTCCGCGCGCTGTTCGACCCGGACCAGGTCGACCGCCTCCTCAAGGGGCTGCGCGCGATGGACAAGGTGCTGCAGCCGGTGCGCGACAACGACGTGCTCCTGACCCGGCTCACCACCGAGATCAGCGAGGAGCCGGCCGAGTTCGCACAGCCGGCCGAGGTGCTGCTGCGCCGGGCTCTGGCCGACCGCAACGCCGCGGCCTGGGAGCAGGTCGAGCACTGGCTGTCCCGCCCGCAGGCCGTGCGGCTGCTCCAGCGGCTGGACGCGTTCCTGGCCGATCCGCCGCTGGACGCCTCCCAGCAGGGTCAGGCGGGCCGGCTGCTGCCGGCGATGATCGCCGCCGCCTGGAGCCGGGTCCGCAAGCTGGCCGATGTGGCGCTCGCCGACCCGGAGGACGTGCGGGCGCTGGAGCGGGTGCGGCGGGCGGCCAAGTCGGTGCGCTACGCCGCCGAACTCGCCGGCACCGCGCTCGGCGACGCGCCCATCGTGTTCGCCGCCGCCGTGGAGGAGATCCAGGAGGTGCTCGGTGAGCACCGCAACGCGCTGCTGGTCGGCGAGTTCCTGGTCGCGCTGGCCGCCGACGTGCGCACCTCCGGGCGGGCCGGCTTCCTCTACGGACGGCTGCACGCGGTCGCCGACTCCAACGTGCTGTCCGCGGTCGACGACTTCGCCGACGCCTGGGACCGGGCCGACGACGGGGAGCTCATCAGCTGGCTGCGGTGACCGGTGCCCGGCGCGGCGGCGCCCCAGGGACGGCGGTCGCCGCGCCCGGGGAGGCGCCGCCGGGTCAGTCCCGGGTGGCGAAGGCCGCGTCGAAGGCGCTGTCGGGAGCCTCGAACGCCAGCGAGCGGACGAACTCCAGCGCCTCCGGGGCGCCGAGCAGCCGGTCCATCCCGGCGTCCTCCCACTCGACCGAGATGGGGCCGGCGTAGCCGATGGCGTTGAGCATCCGGAACGCGTCCTCCCACGGCACGTCACCGTGGCCGGTGGAGATGAAGTCCCACCCGCGCCGCGGGTCGGCCCAGGCCAGGTGCGACCCCAACCGGCCGTTGCGGCCGTTGCCCATCCGCTTGCGGGTGTCCTTGCAGTCCACGTGGTAGATCCGGTCCTTGAAGTCCCACAGGAACGCCACCGGATCGATGTCCTGCCAGACCATGTGGCTCGGGTCCCAGTTCAGGCCGAACTCGGGCCGGTGTCCGATCGCCTCCAGGGTGCGCACGGTGGTCCAGTAGTCGTAGGCGATCTCGCTGGGGTGCACCTCGTGGGCGAAGCGCACGCCGACCTCGGCGAAGACGTCCAGGATGGGGTTCCACCGGTCGGCGAAGTCCCGGTAGCCCGCGTCGATCGCGTCCTGGGACACCGGCGGGAACATCGCCACGTACTTCCAGATGGCCGAGCCGGTGAAGCCGATGACGGTGTCGACGCCGAGCGCCGCCGCGAGCCGCGCGGTCGCCTTCATCTCCTCGGCGGCCCGCTGCCGGACGCCCTCGGGATCGCCGTCGCCCCACACCCGGTCGGACACGATGTTGCGGTGCCGCTCGTCGATCGGGTCGTCGCACACGGCCTGACCCTTGAGGTGGTTGGAGATGGCGTGCAACGTCAACCCGTGCCGCTCCAGCAGCTCGAGCCGGCCTCGGACGTACTCGGCGTCGTCCCACCGGTAGGGATCGAGATGGTCTCCCCAGCAGGCGATCTCGAGACCGTCGTAACCCCAGCCGGCGGCCAGCCGGGCCACCTCCTCCAGCGGCAGGTCGGCCCACTGGCCGGTGAACAGGGTGATGGGTCGGGTCATGGTGCTCCTCGTGTGCGCGTGGCCCCGTCGTCGTGGACGCGTGGGCCGGAGGTCGGATCGGCGGTGCCCTGACGGGTCAGACGGTGACCCACGAGTCACCCGCGGAGCTGCGCTCGACGGCGTCGAGCACCCGCTGCACCTGCAGTCCGTCGGCGAAGCCGGGAGCGGGCGGCACGCCGTCGGCGATCCCGGTCAACAGGTCCACCACCTGGTGGGTGAACGGGTGTTCGTAGCCGAGACCGTGTCCGGGCGGCCACCAGTGGCCCACGTAGGCGTGGACCGGCTCCGTGACGACGATGCGGCGGAACCCGGCGGTCGCGGGATCGTCGGCGCCGTCGTGGAAGTGCAGGACGTTCATGTCCTCGAAGTCGAAGGCCAGTGATCCGAGGGAGCCGTTGATCTCCAGCCGAATGGCGTTCTTGCGGCCGAGAGCGAAGCGGCTGGCCTCGAAGACGCCGAGCGGGCCACCGTCGAAGGTGGCCAGGAACGCGGCGGCGTCGTCGACGGTGACCTGGCCGCGGGTGGTGGTCCCGGGCACGGGCCGCTCGTCGACGAAGGTGGTGAGGCGCCCGGTCACCGAGGTGATCCGCTGTCCGGTGATGAACTGCGTGAGATCGACGATGTGGGCGCCGATGTCGCCGAGTGCACCGGAGCCGGCACGGGACTTGTCCAGCCGCCAGGTGAACGGCGACTCGGGGTCGGACAGCCAGTCCTGGAGGTACTGGGCCCGGATGTGACGGATCGTGCCGAGTCGCCCCTGCTCGACCAGCGTCCGCGCCAGCTGGATGGCCGGTACCCGCCGGTAGGTGAAGCCCACCATGGCGACCGTGCCGAACCGAGCGGCGGCCGCGGCGGCGGCCGCGGTCATCCGCTCGGCCTCCTCGACCGTGTTGGCCAGCGGCTTCTCGCACAGCACGTGCTTGCCGGCCTCCAGCGCGGCGATGGCGATCTCGGCGTGCGTGTCGCCGGGCGAGCAGATGTCGACGAGGTCGACGTCGTCCCGGCTGAGCAGTGCGCGCCAGTCCGTCTCCACCCCGTCCCAGCCCAGCTGCGTCGCCGCCGCGGTCACCGCGGAGCGGTCGCGCCCCACCAGGACCCGCATCCGGGGGTCCACGGGGAGGTCGAAGAAGCGGGGGGCGGTCCGCCAGGCCTGGGAGTGTGCCGCCCCCATGAAGGCGTAGCCGATCATGCCGACACCGAGGGGTGCGGGCGGGGTGCTAGTCATGCTGGGTCCTTTCCGGTGGCGTGCGGGCACGGGCCCGGCGGGAGGAGGTCCCGCCGGGCCTGGCCGGATCAGGACTCGAAGGCGGTCGGCAGGTACTGGTCGACGTTGTCGGCGGTGACGACCGGCGCGAACAGCTGAATCGTGCGGGGCACACCGGAGGACTGCAGGTCACCGAGGTTGGCGTTCTGGACGATCAGGCGGGCCAGCGAGACGCCGTCCGCAGCCTGGGTGGAGGGGTACACGACGGTGGCCTTGACCACGGAGTCACCGGCCTTGATGAGGTCCATCATGTTCTTCGAGCCGGCCCCGCCGACCATGAGCATCTCGCTGCGGCCCGCGTTCTCGATGGCGGCGAGCACGCCGACACCCTGGTCGTCGTCGTGGTTCCACAGGGCGTCGATCTTCGGCGCGGCCTGCAGCAGGTTCGACGTCGCGGTCTCGCCGCCCTGGACGGTGAAGTCGGCGGCGACCCGGTTGGAGACCGACAGACCGCAGTCGCCGAGCGCGTCGGCGAAGCCCTTGCTGCGGTCCTGGGTCAGCGGCAGCGAGTCGATGCCGGCGACCTCGGCGATGACGGCATCGGGGTTGTCACCGAGCTGGCTGCAGATGTAGGTGCCGGCGCTGACGCCCATGCCGTAGTTGTCGCCGAGCACGGTGGTGCGGGCGGCGAACGGGCTGGTGAACTCCCGGTCGACGTTGATGATCGGGATGCCGGCGTCCATGGCGCGGGTCGCCACCTCGGTGAGGGCCGCCCCGTCGAACGGCAGCAGCACGATGGCGTCCACGCCGTCGTTGATGAACGTCTCGATCTGGCTGATCTGCAGGTTGACGTCGTTGGTGGCCTCGGCCTGCCGCAGCTCCACGTCGGGGTAGGTGGCGGCCTCGGCAACCGCCGCCTTGGTGATGGCACCCATCCAGCCGTGGTCGGCGGCCGGCGCGGAGAAGCCGATGACCACCTTCTCGCCGGTGGCGGGGGCACCGGCGGACCCCCCAGCGGTGCCGGCCGGTGCGGAACCGGTGCCGGTGCCGGTGCCGGCGGGGGCACTGGACGAGGTCGCCGCCGGCGCGGAGGTGGTGGACTCCTCGGCCGCGGTGTTGGACGTGCAACCGGCCAGAACCAGGCCGGTCAGGGCGGCGGCGACCACGATGGGGGTGGTGACGCGGCGACGGGCACGACGTACGGACATCGACTTCTCCTCAGGACGGAACGTGCGGTGACGGAACGGATCTGGACGCGACGAACAGGACCTGCGAGGTGACGCAGGCCGACAGGGCGGGGACGGCGGCGGCGCTATTTGCGGGGGTGCGCCCGGACGACGAAGCGCTGCTGGAGCAGCACGGCGATGACGATGATGGCGCCCTTGGCCACGGACTGCGCCGAGATCGACATGTTGTTGATGGTGAACAGGTTCGTCAGCAGGGTGAAGATCAGCACCCCGAAGACGGTCCCGACGATGGTGCCGCGACCCCCGACGAGCAGGGTGCCGCCGACGACCACCGCGGCGATGGCGTCCAGCTCGTACAGCTGACCGTGGGTGGAGCTGCCGGACGTGGTGCGGACGAGCATCATCACGGCGGCGATACCGGCGGTGAGCCCGGCCAGGCCGTACAGGTACATGGTGTGCCGCTTGACTTTGATACCGGCCAACCGGGCGGCCTCGGGGTTGCCACCGACGGCGACCGTGCGACGGCCGAACGTGGTGCGGTTCAGCAGGAACCAGCCCGCGACGGCGACGAGGGCGAAGATCCAGACCAGCTTCGGGACGCCGATGATGTTGCCGCGGAACGCCTCCAGGAACGGCCGTACGGTGACCACCTGGGTCTGCCGGTTGGAGATGATCTCGGCGACGCCGCGGGCGGCGACCATCATGGCCAGCGTCGCGATGAAGGCGACCACGTTGCCGTAGGCGATGATCACCCCGTTGATGAGGCCGGCGACGATGCCGACGGCCAGCGCGCTGCCCACCATCACGATCCAGTGGACGTCACCGGCCATCGTCTGGGTGGCCAGGGTCGAGGCCCAGATGGTGGCCAGCCCCAGTACCGACCCGACGGACAGGTCGATCCCACCGGCGGTGATCACGAACGTCATCCCGACGGCCAGCACCCCGATCACCGACGCCAACCGCAGCACGGTGAGGATGTTGTCGATACTGGCGAACCGCTCGCCGCCGGTGATGACCCCGACGATGCACAGCAGCACCAGTGCGACGACCAGACCCAGGTTGCGGCCGACCGACCCACTGAGCAGCCCGCCGCCGGACCGGTCCGGCTTGGCGGGCGACGAATCCCCGCCTGCGGCGGTGGCTTTCGCCACCGAGACCTTCTGCTCGCTCACGCGACGCTTCCTTCCATGACGAGGTCGAGCACGCGGTGCTCGTCGATCGAGGCGGCGGCGCCCTGGTGGACGACCCGCCCGTCGGAGATGACCAGCACCCGGTCGGACAGACCGAGCACCTCGGGGATCTCACTGGAGACCACGACGACGGCGGCGCCGTCGTCGGCCAGTGTGCGGATCAGGGCGTAGATCTCGGCGCGGGCACCGACGTCGACACCGCGGGTGGGTTCGTCGAGCATCAGCACGCGGCAGCCGTGCACCAGCCAGCGGGCGAGCACGGCCTTCTGCTGGTTGCCGCCGGACAGTGTCCGGACGGCCCGGGTCACCCCCGCGGGACGCAGGTGCAGGGCCTCGGACTGCTGCAGGGCGGTGGACCGCTCCTGCTTCTCCCCCAGCATGCCGAAGCGGGCGAACCGGCCGAAGCTGGACAGGGTGATGTTGCGGAACACCGGCTCGTCGAGCAGCAGCGCCTGACTCTTGCGCTCCTCGGGGGCGAGCCCGATCCCCGCGTCGACGGCGGCGCTCACCGAGCCGCGGCGCAGCCGGCGGCCGCCGACCGTGACGGTGCCCGCCGAGGCCTTGCGCGCGCCGTAGATGGTCTCCAGGATCTCGGACCGCCCGGAGCCGACGAGACCGGCCAGACCGACGATCTCGCCCGCCCGGACCTGGAGGGAGACGTCGGAGAAAATACCGGCGAGCGCCAGGCCGTCGACGTCCAGGACGACCTCGGCGTCGTCGGGGACACCGGGACCCACCGGGAAGACGTTGTCCACGGTGCGGCCGGTCATCAACCGGATGAGGTCGGCAGTGGGCGTCTCGGACACCGCGAGGTTGCGGGCCACCGTCCGGCCGTCCTTGAGAACGGTGATGCGGTCGCCGATCTCGCGGATCTCCTCGAGCCGGTGGGAGATGTAGATGACGGCGATACCGGCGCCGGTGACCTCTCGGACGAGATGGAAGAGGTTGGTGACCTCCTCGGAGTCGAGCACGGCCGACGGCTCGTCCATCACGATCACCCGGGCGTCGTGCGAGAGGGCCCGGGCCATCGAGACGATCTGCTTGCCGGCGGCCGACAGCCGGCCCACCTCGCGGTGCGGGGAGATCTCCGGATGCCCGAGCCGGGCGAGGATGTCCCGGGTGCGTCGGGTGGCCTCCCGCCGCTGCGAGAAGCCGGCGACGGCGAGTTCGTGACCCAGGAAGACGTTCTCGGCGACGCTGAGGCCGTCGACGACGTCGAGCTCCTGGTACATGGTGGCGATGCCCAGCTTCAGCGCCGCGACCGGGTTCGGGATGACGACGGCGGTGCCGCCGATCTCGACGGTGCCGGCATCGGGTTGGTGGGCGCCGGCGAGAACCTTGATGAGAGTGGACTTCCCGGCTCCGTTCTGGCCGAGGAGGCAGTGGACTTCGCCGGGAACGACATCGAGATCCACGCCGTCCAGGGCCTTCGCCCCGGGGAAGTGCTTCACGATGCCCCGGAGGCTGAGCAACGGCGTCGGGGGGTCTGCGGTGACCATGCGAGCAATGTTTCACCCCTTTTGATGAGTGTCAAGCAAAAGTCCGCAACTTTTCGGCTAATGTTGCCTGCCTGGCGACACGAAGCCTCGCGACGGTGCGGGACGTCGGGCCGTCGATCACGCCGGGGACGCCGCGACGGTGGGTGTCGGCCGGTCGACCGGGACAGGGACGGGCGGTATTTTGTGGCGATGCAACTGACCGGCGAGCCGGAGGTACGGCCGGTCTTCCGCAGCAGCGGCACCGGCGAGCTGTTCCAGCTCCTGCGGGACGGCGCGCCCCGGACCCGCGCGGACCTGATCGCGATGACCGGTATGGCCCGGTCGACCATCGGTGGTCGCATCGACCTGCTGCTCGACTCCGGGCTGGTCGCCCCGGCCGGCGGTGCCGGTTCCACCGGCGGCCGGCCGCCCGCGACGTTCGCGTTCAACCCGTCGAGCCGGGTGGTGCTGGCGGTCGACCTGGGGGCCACGCACGCGCGGCTGGCGCTGACCGACCTGGCGTCCCGGGTGCTCGCCGCCCACCAGGCCCCGCTGCTGATCGCGGAAGGCCCCGACCACGTGCTGGCCTGGGTCGTCGCGCAGGGCCAGCGGCTGCTCGCCGAGGCCGGTCGTGAGGTCGGTGACCTGCTGAGCATCGGCGTCGGCCTCCCCGGGCCCGTCGAGCACGCGACCGGACGGCCGACCAACCCGCCGATCATGCCGGGGTGGGACGACGCCGACGTCCGGGGCATCCTCGCCGACCGGTTCGGGTCCGCGGTGCTGGTCGACAACGACGTCAACATCATGGCTCTCGGTGAACACCGCACCGCATGGAAGGACGTGTCGGACCTGCTGTTCGTCAAGCTGGCGACCGGGATCGGGGCCGGCATCATCGCCGACGGCCGGCTCCGCCGCGGCGCGCAGGGTGCGGCCGGCGACCTCGGCCACGTGGCGGTGCCCGACGGCGGCGACGTGCTGTGCCGGTGCGGCAACACCGGCTGTCTGGAGGCCATCGCCAGCGGTCAGGCCGTCGCCGACGCCCTCGCGGCCGAGGGGGTCGGCGTGCACAGCGGAGCGGACGTCGTCGCGCTGGTTCGGGCCGGCGACCTGCGGGCGAGCCTGGCCGTCCGGCAGGCCGGGCGGCGCATCGGGGCGGTGCTCACCACGTGCGTGAGTCTGCTCAACCCGTCGGTCATCGCCATCGGCGGCATCATGGCCGGGGCCGGGGAGCACCTGCTGGCCGGCATCCGCGAGATCGTCTACCAGCGCTCGTTGCCGCTGGCGACGCAGCACCTGCGCATCGTCGGTTCGGTCACCGGCCCGGACGCCGGCGTCATCGGCGCCAGCGTGATGGCCATCGACCACGTCCTGGCGCCCGACGCGGTGGACCTGCTGGTGGGCTGACACCCATCCGCACCCCTACGGTGCGCCGCGGAGGTCGACACCCGTCGTCCGGCAGGCACCCTCGCACCGGGGTCAGCCGGGTCGTACCGATGATCCGCGGACGTGCAGGGTGGCCGGAATCGGCGCCGCGGTCGCGGGCCACCCACACCCCTACGGTGCGCCGCGGAGGTCGACACCCGTCGTCCGGCAGGCACCCTCGCACCGGGGTCAGCCGGGTCGTACCGATGATCCGCGGACGTGCAGGGTGGCCGGCATCAGCGCCGCGGTCGCGGGCGTGTCCGGCCGGTCGATCCGCCGCAGCAGCGCCTCCCCGGCGCGGCGGCCCAGGGCGTGCCCGGCGATGTCGACGCTGGTCAGCCACAGGTGCCGCAGCTGCGCGAGATGGGTGTTGTCGAACCCGACCACCGACAGGTCGCGGGGCAGATCCAGACCGAGCTCGTCCGCCGCGGAGATGGCCCCGATGCAGGCGACGTCGTTGACGGCGAAGACCGCTGTCGGCCGGTCGCCGGACGGGGAGAGCAGCCGCACCGCTGCGCGGTAGCCGCCCTCCTCGGTCGCGTCCGAGGTCTCGATCCGGGGGTCCAGACCGTGGCGTGCCATCGCCGCCACGTAGCTGTCGCGCCGGAGCTCGGCGAAACGTCCCGCATTACCGGCGATGTGGGCGATACGGCGGTGGCCGAGCGCCACCAGGTGGTCGACGGCGAGGGTGGCGCCGGCGCTGTCGTCACCGGCGATGACGTCCACTCCCGGCAGGTCGACGTCGCGACTGGCGGCGACCACCGTCGGCACCAGCCGGGTCGCCTCCTGCAACCGGGCGGTCAGCGGCATGGTGCCGACCAGCACCAGACCGTCGACCGGGAAGTCCAGGAAACCCTGCGTCAGCAGGTCGTCGGTGCGGCTGTCCAACCGGGAATCGCCGAGGTACATCCGGTAGCCGCGCTCCCCCAACGTCGCCGCGAGGCCTTCGAGACAGTCGACGTACCAGGGGTTGCGGAGATCGTTGAGGAGGACACCGACCGTGGAGGTCCGGCGCTGGCTGAGGTGGCGGGCGGTGGCGTTGGGTCGGTACCCGAGCTCGGCGATGGCGCGCTCGACGGCGGCCCGCTTGGCCGGGCCCACTTTGTCGGAGTTCTGCAGGACCAGGGACACCAGCGATTTGGAGACCCCGGCGGCGGCGGCCACGTCGCGGATGGTCGGCGGACGGGACGGTTCTCCGACCATCGACGCCACCTCCGCTCAACGGTTGACACCGGTGACGCCGGTGCGTCATCCTGGGCTTGTTGGACCGGTCCAACTCTGTCCAACCATAGACCAGCCACCGCCGAGGAGCAATCATGTCGCAGCCGTCGTCCCGCCCGTCCCTCGGAGTGGCCGTGGCCGGGTTCGGATGGATGGGCCGCGTGCACACGCAGGCCTACGCCCGGGTCCGGCACCACTTCCCCGACGTCACCCCCGTCCCGGAGCTGGTCGCGGTGGCTGACGAAGTGCCCGGGCGGGCCGAGCAGGCAGCGGCGCAGTACGGCTTCGCCGGCGCCACCACCGACTGGCGGGACCTCGCGACGAACCCGGACGTGCAGGCGGTCAGCGTCACCGCCCCCAATTTCCTGCACCGGGAGATCGGCGTGACGCTGGCCGAGGCCGGCAAGCACATCTGGATCGAGAAGCCGGTCGGACTCTCCGCCGACGACGCGCGCGCCGTCCAGGCGGCAGTGACCAAGGGCGGCGTCCAGAGCGCCGTCGGCTTCAACTACCGCAACGCGCCCGCCGTCCAGTACGCCAAGCAGCTCATCGACGCCGGTGAGCTCGGCGACGTCACCCACGCCCGCTTCCGCTTCCTGTCCGATTACGCCGCCCACCCGGACGGAGCGCTGAGCTGGCGCTTCGAGCGGGCCCGCGGCGGCAACGGCGTGCTCGGCGACCTCGTCTCGCACGGCGTCGATCTCACCTGGTTCCTGCTCGGCGATCTCGAGTCCGTCGTCGCCGACACCACCGTCTTCCTGCCGCAGCGGTCCCGCCCGACCGGCGCCACCAGTGGTCACCAGCGGGCCACCGGCGGCGAGCTCGGACCGGTCGAGAACGAGGACTGGATGAGCGGTCTCATCCGGATGGGCTCGGGGGCCCGGGTGTCACTGGAGGCGAGCCGGGTCGCCGTCGGCGAGCAGAACAACTACGGCTTCGAGATCCACGGCACCAAGGGGGTGCTCACCTGGGACTACCGGCGGATGGGCGAGCTCGGCGTCGGTCTCGGCGGCAGCTACGCCGACCAGAACATCAGCACCGTCTTCGTCGGCCCGGGCCACGGGGACTTCGGCGCCTTCCAGCCCGGTGCGTCCAATCCGATGGGCTACGACGACCTCAAGGTCGTCGAACTGCGCAACTTCCTGGCCTCCATCGACTCCGGCGCCCCGGTCGGCGCCACCGTCGCCGACGCCGTCCGCAGCGCGATCACCCTCGACGCGATCGTCGAGTCCGTGGCGACCGGCGGCTGGGTCACTCTGGCCTGAGCCGTCGGCTCAGACGCGCGTGAGTGCGCGCCTGCCCGAGGTCGCCTGCACCCGGGCCGCCACGAACGCCACGGCGACGACGACGGCCGCGACCACGGCTCCGACGGCGACCACGGTCGACTCGGGAGCGGCCGTCGCCCGGGCGATGGCGATCCAGCTGATGCCCCAGACCATGGCGGCACCGATACCGAGGTTGCCGCGGCTGACCCGGGACAGCAGCACGCCGATGCCGGCGGCGACGGCCAGCACGGCCACGGTCAGCGCTTCGGCGACACCCTCGGACGGGTCGAGACCGGCGTCCTGCAGGGTGGCCGTGACGTTGGCCGCGGTCGCGACGCTGACCCAGCCGACGTACAGGCCGAAGGTCCCGTCGGTGATGACCGTGTCCACCACCGACCGCGACGGCGCGGCGGCCAGCCGGGAGATGATCACGCCGAGGACGAGGACCAGCGCGAGGATCACCAGCACGCTCACCCACAGCCAACCCGCCTGGACGACGAGCAGCCAGCCGGCGTTGAGCAACATGGAGGCCGCCGCGAGGTAGCCGATCCGGCGGTGCCGCTCGGCGGTCGCCTGCCCGGGCAACCACTGCCACACCGTGTAGGCGGCGAGCCCGGCGTAGATCACCGACCAGATCGAGAAGGCCTGGGTGCCCGGTGCGATCAGGGTGGCGTCGGCGGACAGGGCGCCGCCGGCGGCCCGGTCGACCTGGGTGCCGCCGAACACCCCCACGCCGAGCAGGGTGCCGAAGACGCAGACGATCTCGCTGGCGGTGACGGTGATCTGACGGGTGCGGTCGCTGTTCATGACCGACTGATACCCAGCATGCTGAGGAATTACCCAGCGTGCTGAGTATTCGCCGGAAGCTCCTCGTCGGGGTCGCGGATCGTGTCGGTGAGCCAGCCGATGTAACGCTCGGCGGACGAGCGGACGACCGCCGGGGCGTCGCTGACGATCGCCCGACCGGGGAAGGCCCCGTGGATGCGGTCGTACGCCAGCGGTTCCAGCGTCGCCACGATCTGCCTGACCAGTCGCTCGGACAGCGGCAGCTGGTTCGGGTAGCTGCGCATGAACGACACGGTGTGCCCGCTCGGACCCACCATGAGCGTGTCCCCGACCAGCAGCACACCGCGCCCGCCGGCTCCGGCCGGCCAGTGCAGCACGCAGGACCCCGGGAAGTGCCCGCCGGCCCGCAGCAGGGTCACGCCTGGCACCGGCTCGTGCCGGTCGGTCCAGAAGACGTAGGCCGGGTCCGGCCGCTGCACCCACCGCCGGTCGTGGGCGTTCCACAGGATCGGCACCTCGTGCTGCTGCCGGGCGCTGAGCATGTGGCTCCAGGACACGGCCGCCCCGGCCAGGTGCGGATGGCTCGCGGCCACCGCGACGACGCGGCCCAGCGCCTCGACGGCGACCACGAGATCGGCGCTGATGTAGGCCGAGGGCTCCCACAGGATGTTGCCGTGCGGGGTCCGGAGGACGAGCGAGCGCTGGCCGATCGCCACCTCGGGCGTGACCGTCACGGCGAACAGGTCCGGCTCGATCTCCTCGACGGTGAAGGTCCGGCCCACCTCGAGGTCCGACGCGGTACTCCAGCGCTGACCCTCGGGAGGTATCCACTGCCGGTCGTCGGCGCAGATCGCGCACACGTCCGGCGGCCGCCGGGTGTCGGGGTGCTCGGCTCCGCAGGTCAGGCAGATCCACAACGACATACGACCCCCTCGTCGCGCGGCGGGCGATCCCGGGCGGGTCCGCCGGTCCGCCGTGACGGCCAGTCTGACACCACGCTGTACCCGGTGATCAACTCGTCGCTGTCCGACGACATGAAGGAGATCACCTACCACGGCAGCGTCAACCTCGGCGTCGCCGTCGACACCCCGCGTGGCCTGCCGTCGACTCCGTCACCGGTGGCGCCCGACGGACTGTCGTCACCGACCGTCGGGCTGGGCGGGTCAGCGGCGCGGTGGTCGCCGTCACGCTGACGCTGCCTGCGTACCACCGCGCGAGATGGACGACGTCGGGGCCATCGCGAGAACGCGATCGGTGACGCCCTGGCCGTCCCGACGCCGCCGGCGCCAGCCCTGACCGTGACCGGGCACATGACGAGGTCCGCCGGTGGTCGGCCGACGGGAGCGGCTGACCGACGGGATCAAGAACTCGTGGGATCAGTGACGTGCCGGAGGTCCGCCGGTGGTCGGCTGACGGGAGCGGCTGACCGACGGGATCACGTACCCGTGGGATCAGTGGCGTGCCGGAGGTCCGTTGACCGATGAGCCCGGTGACCGAGAGGGTCAGGTGGCTTACCGGACCGGGCGGCCGACGGGACCGGGCAGCCGACGGGTCGGGTGTCACGCCGGCTCCGCGGAACGTCACCGGTCCGGGCGCCGGACCGGGATGTCGACTGCCGATCGTCCGACGACGTCGGCGGACCCTGGCTGCATCACTCCCCCGGACACGCCGTCCAGGTGCGCCTCAGGAGTGGTGGCGCTCCTTGTCCTCCGGCCCCATGCCGAAGGTGTTGACGCTCGAGTCCTCGCCCTCAACGGCCGGCTCACCCTTGCGCGGCTTCCCCGCGTCGTCGTGCGCCTCGTCCTCGGGTCCGAGGCCGAACTGGTCCAGCTGGTTCTCACCGGTGGTGTCGTGGGTCATGTCCCCAGTGTGCTCCCGGCGGGCGGCGCGGGCATCCGGGGAGAGGGAGAATTTCCGGCACGGGCTCGGAGCCCACACCGCCCCCGCTCCCGGAACCGTCACCGCACCCGACATCCCCGAGGACGACGATGACCCGCTTCCCGACCGCCCGCTCCCTTCGGGCCGGCACCGCCATCCTGCTCACCGCTCTGACGGTGGTGCTCGGTATCGGAGTGGCCCCGGCCGCCTGGGCGCACACCGATCTGTCCTCCAGCGACCCTGCCGACGGCAGCACCGTCGAGGGGCCGCCGGCGGTGTTGCGGCTCGTCTTCGCCGATCCTGTCGCTGCGCCCGACCCGGCGGGCCCGACCCTGACGCTCACGGTGGCCGGCGCCGACCCCGTCGACGTCCCCGCCACCGTCGTCGACGACACGGTCTCCGCGGACCTGACCGGGGTGACCCTGCCCACCGCCGCGACCTACCCGGCGGAGTGGGAGATCGGCTACCGACTCGTCGCGACCGACGGCGACACCTTCACCGGAGACCTCACCTTCACCGTCGCCGGCCCGGCCGACGCCACCCCGCCGGCGACCCCGCAGGCCTCCACTCCGGGCGAGCCGGCCCTGACCAGCGCCTCCCCGACCGACACCCCCGCCGCGACCGCGTCCGCGACCCCCGCGTCCACGGCACCGGGCACCACCGTCGCGAGCACCACGACGGAGAGTTCGGCGGCCGCCCCCGGGACCACGGCAGAGCTCGCGCCCTCGGCCGCCACCGGCCCGGGTTCCACAGCCGCCGCCGTGGTGCCGGAGTCGGACCCCGGCATCTCCGGCTGGTGGTGGTTCGCCGGCATCGCCCTCGTCGTCCTGATCGCCGGCGCCGGCTACGGCTATGCGCGCAGCCGCCGGGCGCAGGGCCCGACCACCTGACCGCTCGGCAGCCCCGAACCGCGACCGGCAACGGCATCAGGGCATCAGGGCATCACGGCATCAGGGGCATTGCCGTCATCCCCCCACCACGGCATCACCGGCTCCACGGCCCCACGGCTGCCGACGTGTCCAGCGGGTATCGACGTGTCCAACGGCAGCGACCGATCGGATGCCACCCGGCCCCCGGACGACGGCCGCCGGGCGCACCGGTCAGCTGCGCGGTCGCCCGGCTCGGACCGAGGCCGCGTCCAGCACGGCGGCCAGCGCCGGCGCGGTCGCCCGCACCGCGTCCGCTGCCGCCGCCAGGGCGGCCGTCGGGGCGAGAGCCGCGAGCGCGTCGGCGATGCCGTCGCCCGCAGGCGGACCCGCCGCGGTGACGCGGGTGCTGAGGACGGGCTGGGACGCGGCGGTCCGGGCGAGCAACGCGTCGATCTCCGCCGCGTCCCGGCGCGCGAATCCCGGGTCCGCGCACGCCTCCTCGAGGGCGACGATGCGGCCGTAGACGGCCGGATTGCTGATCTTCACGCGTTGGCCGCTGATGAGCTGGCTGAGCATCGGAGCGCTCAGCCCGATGACGCCGGCCAGCCTGGCCTGCGACAGGCGGTAGGCCGCCATCAGCCGGTGCAGCCGGTCGGCCCAGCTCTCGCCGTAGATCTCGGTCTGGCGCGCCGACGCCGCTGATCGGGCATCCTCGACGGCGTCCACGGGTCTCCTCCGATCCGGTCGGGTCGCACCGGATGTTGCGCTCGTGATTTGCATGTGCAAACATTGGTCTCGCTTTGCAGGTGCAAACATACCGGAGGTTTCGATGAACCACCTCTCTCCCCGCCCGTCGGCCCGCCGGCTCTTCGCCGCGGCAGCCGCCCTGGGCCTCCTGGCCGCCGGTGCGGTCCAGACCGGTGCCGCCGCCGCGGTCGCGCCCGTCGAGTCCACCGCCCCGGTGATGATCGTGCTCGACGCGTCCGGCTCGATGAGGGCCGACGACGCCCCCGGCGTCCGGATGGACGCCGCCAAGGCCGCGGTCACCTCGCTCATCGACACCCTGCCCGCCGGTAGCGAGGTCGGACTGATGGTCTACGGCACCGGAACCGGATCCGCCGACACCGACAAGGCCGCCGGGTGCCGGGACATCACCACCCTCACCCCGGTGGGCCCGCTGGACGCCGCGACGATGACCGCGCAGGTCGCGTCCGTCCAGGCGTCCGGGTACACCCCCATCGGCGAGTCGCTGCGGGCCGCGGCCGCCGCCCTGCCCGCGGAGGGGCCACGGTCGATCGTGCTGGTCTCCGACGGGGAGGACACCTGCGCACCGCCCACGCCCTGTGATGTCGCCGCCGAACTCGACACCCAGGGCGTCGACCTGACCGTGCACACCGTCGGGTTCAAGGTCGACGACGCCGCCCGGCAGCAGCTGAGCTGCATCGCCGGCGCCACCGGCGGCACGTTCGCCGACGCGGCCGACGCCGCCCAGCTCGAGCAGGCCCTGAAGGTCCGGGTCGGGTACGCCCTGTCCGGCTACACCACCGAGGGGACCCCGGTGACCGGCGACGACCAGCCCACCCTCGACGCACCACTGCTGACCCCCGGTCAGTACGTCGACCGCTACGCCCTCGGCGAGGTCAAGGCCGGCGACGCCGGGCCCGGCCGCAACGGCACCACGAAGTACTACACCGTGCCGGTGCAGGCCGGCTTCCGGCCGTACATCTCCGCGTCGCTGATCGTCCCGGACGACGTCAGCCGGGCGGACATGGGCATCGAACTGCTCGGGGTCGAGCTGAGCCTGATGACCGCCGACGGCACCGTGTGCGCCGACGAACGCGACTCCGTGGTCAACTCCGCCGACCGCCTGCAACCGGCCACCACGGTGCTGAACGGCCCGACCGTCGGCGGACCCAACTACCGGAGCAGGTGCAACACCGACGGTGTCCAGATCCTGCGCGTGGATCGGATCGGCAACCTGCTGACCGACCGCGAGCTGGCGATGGAGATCGTGGTGCGCTCCGAACCCCCCGCCGACGCCTCCGGGGTGCCGGCCGCCGCGGCGGACGAGAGCGAGCCGCTGCCCCTGGTCAACCACGGATCGCCGACGCCGATCACCGGCGGCCACAGCTTCAACGACGCCGCCGACCTCATCAGCGGCGCGACCTACGCGGACACGTTGACCACCGGCGAGAGCCGCTACTACAAGTTCCCCGTGCAATGGGGCCAGCGGTTCGCCTACACCCTGACGCCCACCGCCACCGCGGATGCACAGTCCTACTCCATCGCCTGGGTCGACGTCTTCAACCCGGTGCGGCAGGAGGTCGACACCGAGGGCACCGATTCCGGCCAGGTCTGGTTCAATTCGCTGCCCGGCGACCCGTTCAGCGCGTCGTCGAGCTACCCGGCCCGCTACACCAACCGCGACAGCACCTTCGCCCGCGCCTACGCGCTCGACGGCTCCTACTACCTGCGCATCGACGCCGGCCTGGACGAGGACCGCGTAACGGTGCCGTTCCTGATCACGGTGCAGGTCAGCGGGGACGTCGAGCCCGGTCCGGTGTACCAGCCCGACGGCGGCGGCGCGGCCACCTCTGATCGCAGCACCGGCGCGACCGGCCCGTCGACCCCGTCCTCGTCGTCCCCGTCGACGTCGTCCCCGGCCACCTCCCCGTCCTCGTCTTCGTCGTCCTCGAACGACGGGACGGCGACGTCCGGGTCGGACACCTCCGCCGGAACCGACGTCGCCGACGCGTCCTCGGCCGGCACCACCGCCGCCATCACGGTGGCCCGCGCGACCACCGACACCACCGGCCCCGGGGCCGCGGTGTGGATCGTGCTCGCCTCGGTGGCGGCCGCCGGTCTGGTCGGCCTGGCGGTGGGATGGGCACGTCGTGGGCGGTCCACCCCGCCGCCGTCGCACTGGTGAGCCGTGGCCCCCGGCCCGCTAGCGCTTGACGGTCACCCCGGCGTCCAGACGTAGGAACCGTCCACCACGGTGCAGGTGAGGGCGACCCCGTCGGGTGAGCCGGTCGGGTTCACCTGTTGCCAGCTGCACGGATCGCCCGCTTCGACGGTCCCCGGCGCCACCGGGGCGGTCGAGGCGGGCGTTCCGTCGTCGCCGGGCGCCGTCGGGTCGCGATCCGCGGAGCCGGTGCTCAGGGCGGCGACGAGCATCCCGAGAACACCCACCGCGACCGCGGCACCGCTGAGAACCCACCAGCGGCGGTTCACCGGCGGGCGGGCCGGCGACGCCACGGTGCGGGGTGAGGTCGATCCGGCGGTGGTGGTCGTGATCGGGACGCGCTGAGCCGGCTCCGCTCTCGCGGTCACCACGTCGGTGACGGCGGCGTCGACCCTGGTCCGCGGGTTGCGCGGCCCTTCGTGGCCAGATCCGGCCGCTCGACCGGCGTCCGGTCCGGGCCGGACCTGGTGACCCTGGTCCTGGTCGGGACGCACCTCCCGACCCGGGCCGCCGTCGGGCGGGACGTCAGGACCCGGGTCCCGGACGGGCCGCACCTCCTGGCCGGCGCCTCGACCGGACCGGACCTCCCCACCGGGACCGCCCTCGGGCGGGACGTCAGGACCCGGGTCCCGGACGGGCCGCACCTCCCGACCCGGGCCGCGGTCGGGCCCGGCGTCAGGGGACCAGCCCGGCGGCAGCGGTGGCAGCTGGTCGAGCACGGTGAGCGGGTCGCCGTCCCGGGTGTGCGGCACGTCGTCTCGCCGCGCCCCGGCCAGCAGCCCGCGCGCGGCCTCGGTGGCGGCGGGGCGGTCGGCCGGCCGGGTCGCCACCAACGCGGTGAGCGCCGAGCGCAGCACCGGATCGGCGATCGCGGCCAGCACCGGGCGGGCGTCGTCGACCTCGCCCCCGGCCAGCAGGGTCAACCCGAGCCGTCCCACGGCGTACAGGTCGTGCCGGACGTCCGGCGGCACCCCACCGGCGAGGACCTCGGGCGGCAGGTAGCCGGGAGTGCCGATCACGGTGCCGACCTGGGTGAGACGGGCGTCGCGGACGCCGATGGTCAGGCCGAAATCGGCGAGCAGCACCTCGAGCCGGTTCCCCGACCGGAGCAGCAGGTTGCCGGGTTTGACGTCGCGGTGGATGAGCTGGGCGGCGTGCACCGCCCCGAGCGCGTCGAGCACCTGGTCCAGGACGGCGACCACGGTCCCCTCGGCCAGCGGCCCGTAATCGCCGATGAGGGTCTGCAGGGAGCCGCCGTCGATCAGTTCGCTGACGATGACCACCATGCCGTCGTCGGCGGCCCAGGCGTAGGGGCTGACCACCCGGGGATGCGTCAGGCGGACGGCCTGCTCCCGGGCGAACCGCAGCAGCTCACCGGCGTCACGCTGCCGCAGCAGTTTCGCCGCGCAGAAGCGGCTCCGGTCGCGGTCCCAGGCACGCCACACCGTCCCGGTGCCACCGACGCCGATCGGGTCGCACAGCGCGTAGCGCCCGGCGATGATCTCGGCGTCGACGATGCACCTCCCGCGGTCGTACGCCCCGGGGCGGGGCGGACTCCAGTATCCCGTGTCAGCTTTCGGGGTGATTGTGTCCGCTCAGCGGACAGAATCACCCCGAAACCTGAAGAAGGGGCGGCGTCAGCGGGACCGCGGCTGCCAGGTGACGATGGCGGCGGACGGCGCCCGCCACGGGACGACGTCACGGCGGTAGGAGCGGTGCACGGCCTCGGAGGCCTCGGCCACCGAACTGGCGGTGTGCTGGGACGCTTTCCGCAGCTCGGCGTTGGCCCGGTCCAGCTCGTCGGAGAGTTCGGTGAGCCGGGCCTGCAGGGCCAGCACCTGCGACTCGAGGTCGATGATCCGTTTGATGCCCGCGCGGTTGACGCCCTCGTCCTGGCTCAGCCGCTGCACCTCACGGAGCAGCTGGATGTCGCGCTGGGAGTACCGGCGGCCACCGCTGGGCGTGCGACCCGGCGAGACCAGGCCCTCACGGTCGTAGGACCGCAGGGTCTGGGCGTGCATGCCGGCGAGCTCCGCGGCCACCGAGATGACGAACAGCGGAGCCAGCTCGTCGAGCGGGATGTCGCGCCGGTCACGGCGTCCGGAGTCGCCCATCACGACGCTCCCGCCCCGACCGTGCTGCCACTGCCGGCCGTGGTCGCACTGCCGGCAGCCACCGCGGCGGTGATGGCCGCACGGGGATCGTCGGTCTGCTCGGCGGCGTAGGCCTCCAACGCAGCTTTCGCCGCGTCGCTCATCCGGGCCGGGACCGCCACCTCGACGGTGACGATCAGGTCGCCCTGCCGCCCGTCGCGGCGCTGCACACCGGCGCCCTTGACCCGGAACTTGCGTCCCGACGACGTGCCCGGCGGCACCCGCAGGGTGACCGGGGCGTCCAGCGTCGGCACCGTCAACGAGGTGCCCAGGGCGACCTCGGGGAAGGTGACCGGCACGGTGAGCGTCAGGTTGTCACCGTTGCGGCCGAACATCGGGTGCGGGGCGACGTGCACGGTGACGAGCAGGTCACCCGCCGGTCCGCCGTTGGCCCCCGGCGAACCCTTGCCGGACAGCTTGATCTTCTGCCCGTCGGTGACCCCGGGCGGGATCCGCGTGGTGAGCGACTTCGTGGTGAGCACGGTCCGCTCGCCGTGGCAGGTCGGGCAGGGCTCGTCGATGACCATCCCGGTACCGCGGCAGTTCTTGCACGGCTCGGAGAACGCGAACGACCCCTGGTTGCGGGTGACGAGTCCCTTGCCGTTGCAGACCGGGCATTCGTGTGCGCTGGTCCCGGGCTTGGCCCCGGTACCGGCGCAGGTCGGGCAGCTCGCCCGTTGGCCGAGCTGCAGTGACACGGTCACCCCGCGCACGGCGTCCTCGAAGGAGATCCGCACCTCCGCCTCGGTGTCGGCTCCGCGCTGGGCGCGGGAGGCGCGACCGCCGTCGCCACGGTTGAACAGGTTGCCGAAGATGTCCCCGAGACCGCCCGCGCCACCGCCGGCCCCACCGCCGCGACCGAACAGGTCACCGACGTCGAACGTGGCGCCGCCACCGGGCCCGCCGAAGCCGCCGCCGCCGGCACCCGGGCGGCGCATGCCGCCCGCGCCGAACAGCGAGCGGGCCTCGTCGTACTCGGCGCGCTTGGCGTCGTCGGACAGCACGTCGTAGGCCTCGGAGACGTCCTTGAACCGGGTCTCCGCCGCCTTGTTGTCCGGGTTCTTGTCGGGGTGGAGCTCCCGGGCGAGCTTGCGGTAGGCCTTCTTGATGTCCGCCGCCGGCGCCTTCTTGTCGACGCCGAGCGTCTTGTAGAAGTCCTTCTCGATCCAGTCCTGCGCGCTCACCCGGAACCTCCCTCCTGTCGATCACCCGGTACCGGTGGTCCTGCGGTCACTGTCGTCCTGCTGACGTGCGGGGTGCCCCGGCCGGGTCGGCCGGGGCACCCGGTGATGCGGTCCTGATCAGGCCGGGTCCTCGGCGGGCCGGGGTTGCCCGTCCGATCCCACCGCGTCGCCGTCGAGGTCCGGCACACTGCCGGACTTGCTCTCCTGCTCGGCGCGCGCCTTGGCGTCGTCGACGCGGTCCTGCTCGTCGGCGGCCTCGGAATCGGGCGTGTCGGGCGTGCTCACAGCATCTCCATTCGTCGGTCGCGGTGCCGCGTCCTGATCGGGCCCGGTGACCACCACCACGGCGGCCCGCAGGGGGCGTTCCTTGAACTCGTAGCCGCGCCGGAAGACGCTCGTCACCGTGGGGGCGTCGACGTCGACCGAGGTGCCGAACTGCACGGCCTCGTGGTGCGCCGGGTCGAACGGATCGCCCTCGGCGCCGAAGCCCTTGAGCCCGGCGCGCTCCAGCGTGCCGATCAGCCGCTCGGCGACCGACTTGAACGCCCCGGTGAGGTCGCCGTGCTTCTGGGCCAGCTCGATGTCGTCGAGCACCCCGAGCAGTTCACCCACCACGGCCGCCTTGGCGGTCACCGTGGCCACCTCCCGGTCGCGGTCGACCCGCTTGCGGTAGTTGGCGTACTCGGCGGTGACCCGCTGCAGGTCGGCCGTCCGCTCGGCGAGATCGGTCGCGAGCTTCGCGACCTCCTCGCTGTCGGCGGTCACGTGGGCGTCGATGGGCTGACCGGCCTGCGCCGGGTCACCCGGGTCCCCCGCGGCGGGGAACGGATTCCCCGCCGCGTCACGGACGTCCCCGGTGTCGGGGTCGATCCGCCGCTTGTCCCTGAACACGACGTGCGGCTCCTCTGTTCCGGTGGTGCTGCTGGTCCCGTTCTGGTCGGGGGCCGTCACTTCTTGGCCTCGTCGTCGACGATTTCGGCGTCGACGATCTCCTCCTCGTTCGAGGAGCCCGTCGTCCCGTCGGCGGCACCGTTGGTGCTGCCGTCGGCCTGCTGCTGGGCGTACAGCGCGGACCCGAGGGTCTGCGACTCGGTGGCGAGCGTCTCGACCGCGGACTTCAGCTCGGCCAGGTCGGTGCCCTTCAGCGCCTCGTTGACCTTGGCGATCGCCTCGTTGACGCGCTCCTTGGGCTCCTCGGGCAGCTTCTCGTCGTTGTCCTTGACGAACTTCTCGGTCTGGTAGACCAGACCCTCGGCCTGGTTGCGGACCTCGGCCTCCTCGCGGCGGGCCTTGTCCTCCTCGGCGTGGGCCTCGGCCTCACGCATCATCCGGTCGATCTCGTCCTTGGACAGGGCCGAGCCGCCGGTGAGCTTGATGGACTGCTCCTTGCCGGTGCCCAGATCCTTGGCGGTGACGTGGACGATGCCGTTGGCGTCGATGTCGAAGGTGACCTCGATCTGCGGCACGTTGCGGGGGGCCGGCGGCAGGCCGGTCAGCTCGAACATGGCCAGCTTCTTGTTGTAGGCGGCCACCTCGCGCTCGCCCTGGTAGACCTGGATCTGCACCGACGGCTGGTTGTCCTCGGCCGTCGTGAAGATCTCGCTCCGCTTGGTCGGGATCGTCGTGTTGCGCTCGATCAGCTTGGTCATGATGCCGCCCTTGGTCTCGATGCCCAGCGACAGCGGGGTCACGTCGAGCAGCAGGACGTCCTTGACCTCACCGCGGAGCACACCGGCCTGCAGCGCGGCACCGACGGCGACGACCTCGTCCGGGTTGACACCCTTGTTGGGCTCCTTGCCACCGGTCAGCTCCTTGACCAGCTCGGTCACGGACGGCATGCGGGTGGAACCACCGACGAGGATGACGTGGTCGATGTCGCCGACCTTGATGCCGGCGTCCTTGATGACCTGGTGGAACGGGGTGCGGGTGCGGTCGAGCAGGTCCGAGGTGATCTTCTGGAACTCGGCGCGCGACAGCGACTCGTCGAGGAACAGCGGGTTCTTCTCCGCGTCGACGGTGATGTAGGGCAGGTTGATCGAGGTGTTCTGCGAACTGGAGAGCTCGATCTTGGCCTTCTCCGCGGACTCGCGGATGCGCTGCATGGCCATCTTGTCCTTGGTCAGGTCGATGCCGTTGGCCTTCTTGAACTTCTCGACCAGCCAGTTGACGATGCGCTCGTCCCAGTCGTCGCCGCCGAGCTTGTTGTCACCGGCGGTGGCCTTGACCTCGACGACGCCGTCGCCGATCTCCAGCAGCGACACGTCGAACGTGCCACCACCGAGGTCGAAGACCAGGATGGTCTCCTCCTTGTCGCCCTTGTCCAGCCCGTAGGCCAGCGCGGCGGCGGTCGGCTCGTTGACGATGCGCAGGACCTTCAGGCCCGCGATCTCGCCGGCCTCCTTGGTGGCCTGACGCTGCGAGTCGTTGAAGTAGGCGGGAACGGTGATGACGGCGTCGGTGACCGGCTCGCCCAGGTACGCCTCGGCGTCGCGCTTGAGCTTGCCCAGGACGCGGGCGCTGATCTCCTGCGGGCTGTAGCCCTTGCCGTCGATGTCGACGGTCCACTTGGTGCCGACGTGGCGCTTGACCGAGCGGATGGTGCGGTCGACGTTGGTGACTGCCTGGCGCTTGGCGACCTCACCGACGAGCACCTCACCGTTCTTGGCGAAGGCGACGATCGACGGGGTGGTGCGAGCGCCCTCGGCGTTGGCGATCACGGTGGGCTCGCCGCCCTCGAGAACGGCGACGACAGAGTTGGTGGTACCGAGATCGATACCGACGGCACGCGACATGGAAGCGAATCCTCCTGGCTTGCACCCGGATCGTGGTCTCCCCGGGCGGGGTGGGTACTGCGTGGGGCAGGGCACTCACCTTGAGCGCCATTGACTCAAGAATGCCCATCGTTGGCGGTTCTGTCAAGACGGTTGAGTCGGGCCGGCTCATGTCTGATGGATCACGTCGCCGCTCCTGGTGACCGCCGGGCGGGAGCCCGGGGTACCGGACTGTTCGCAGGCGACCGGCGCCGACCAGCCCGGCGCCGGATCCACGTCGGAGTCGGCGGCACTGCACCCGCATCGTCCCTTTTCGAGGAGCATCTCCATGAGCAGCACCGTCCCCGCCTACGCCGCCCCCGCCGAAGGCGCACCGCTGGTTCCCACCACGATCCAGCGCCGCGACGTCGGCCCCCGCGACGTCCGCATCGATGTCACCTACGCCGGCATCTGCCACTCCGACATCCACACCGTCCAGGGCGACTGGGGTCCTCAGACCTACCCGCTCACCCCCGGACACGAGATCTTCGGTCACGTCGCCGAGGTCGGTTCCGAGGTCACCACCCACCAGGTCGGCGATCGGGTCGGCGTCGGCTGCATGGTCAACTCGTGCGGCGAGTGCCGCAACTGCGTCCGCGGCGAGCAGCAGTTCTGCCTCGAGGGCGCGGTCTTCACCTACGGCGACACCGACCGCGACGGCACCATCACCCAGGGCGGGTACGCGACCTCGGTCGTCGTCGACGCGGGTTTCGTGCTGTCGGTCCCCGAGGGCATCGACGCCGAGCAGGCGGCGCCGCTGCTGTGCGCCGGCGTCACCACCTACAACCCGCTCAAGCACTGGGGCGCAGGCCCCGGCAAGCAGGTCGCCGTCGTCGGGCTCGGCGGCCTGGGGCATATGGCGGTCAAGCTCGCCCATGCCATGGGCGCCGAGGTGACCGTGCTGTCGCAGTCGCTGAAGAAGCAGGAGGACGGTCTGGCCCTGGGCGCGGACCACTACTACGCCACCTCCGACCCGGCCACCTTCGAGACCCTGGCCGGTCGGTTCGACATCATCATCAACACCGTCAGCGCCGACCTCGACATCCCCGCCTTCGTCGGGCTGCTCGACATCGGCGGGGCGATGAGCAACGTCGGCGCGGCTCCCAACCCGATGTCGGTCAGCAGCGGACAGCTGGCCGGGCACAAGTCGGTCACCGGCTCCCTCATCGGTGGCATCCCGGTGACCCAGGAGATGCTCGACTTCTGTGCCGCACACGGCATCGGCGCCGAGGTCGAGGTCATCCCCGCCGACAAGATCAACGAGGCCTACGAGCGGGTGCTGGCCTCCGACGTCCGCTACCGCTTCGTCATCGACGCCACGACCCTGGGCTGAGCGAGCGGCTCGTCCTGCTCCGACGCCCGCCGGGGTCAGCCCCGGCGGGCGTTGTAGACCAGCGCGCGGCCCTGGCCGTAGGCGGTGTAGGTCGCGATGGCACCCTCGCGCAGCACGTCCTGCTCCACGGTGATGCCCCGCTGCTCGAGCTGCTCCGCCCAGTCGGCGACGACCGGACCCTCGTCGAACCCGGTGAGCTCCTCGAGCTCCGGTCCGTCGCCCGCCACCACCAGCTTCTGCACGCCCGACCACAGGAACGCCCCGAAACACATCGCGCACGGCCGCCAGTTGACCACCAGCTCCAGACCGGGCCGCACCGCGGCGAGGTCCCAGCTGCCCACGGCGGCCTGCGCGAGACTGATCGCGGTGACCTCCGCGTGCGCCGACGACAGCCCGCTGGACAGCACCACGTTGACCCCGACGCTGACGATCTCGCCGGTGAAGGTGTCGGCGACGACGGCCGCGAACGGCCCGCCGTTGCCGGCCACCCAGTTGCGGTCGGCGAGCGCGTGGACCAGCGCCATCCGCTCCGCCGACGACGTCAGCGGCGCCTCGTAGTCGTCCAGGAACGGCCACACCCACGGTGGCAACTCAGCGTGGAATCCGGTGGCCATCGATTCGGTGTCGATCATGGGCCGAGCCTACGACCGGGGGCCGCGAGCGGCCCGGCGGGAGCGCTCAGACCTCGTCGCGCCAGCTGTGCTGCGGGTCGAAGCCCAGCAGCCGGCGCGCCTTGCCGATGCTCAGCAGGGTCTCGTTCGCCCCGACCTCACCGGTGATTCCGACGCCCGGGAAGACCTCCTCGACGAGTTCGGCGTTGGGTCGGCTCATCACCGTGTCGGCGGCGGCGATGATGAAGACCTCCCGGCCGGTGACCTCGGCGGTGAGGGCTTTGCGGACCGCCTGGGCGCCGTCCCTGGCGTCGATGTAACCCCACAGGTTCCACTTGCGCAGGGTCGCGTCGGCGTCGAACGACGGGAACGCGGCGTACTCGGCGGGCTCCATGACGTTGGAGAAGCGCAGGCCGATCATCGTCAGCTCCTGGTCCCAGCGGCAGAACTGCTCGGCCATCGACTCCTCGAGCCGCTTGGACAGCGAGTACGACGATTCCGGCCGCGGCGGGTACTCCTCGTCCACGGGGATGTACGGCGGCGGGGTGTCGAAGGGCAGGCCGAGCACCGTCTCGCTGGAGGCCCACACCACGCGCTTGATGCCGCACGCCTTCGCCGCGGCGAACACGTTGTAGGTCGCGGTGATGTTGTTGGTGAACAAGGCCGCGTTGGGCACCAGACCGGGGGCCGGGACGGCCCCCAGGTGCACCACCGCATCGACCCCGCTATGACGGTCGTCGATGGCGTGCAGGGACTCGAACACCTGCCCGTAGTCGGTGAGATCCACCCGCACGAAAGGATTGCCGGCGTCGGCGGGCGGGGTCATCCGGTCGAGGTTGACCACGGTGTACCCGTGCTCGACGAGGTCGCGGACGACCGCACGGCCCAGCTTGCCGCTGCCGCCGGTGACGGCGACGGTCGTGATGCGGCGGTCGGTCATGAATGCTCCTGGGGTTCGGGCACCAGCGTCTTCGCCATGTGCACGGATCGCTCGGTGTACCCGAGTGAGGTGTAGAGGGCGCGGGCGACCGCGTTGCCGCCGAACACGTTCAGCTCGACGACGGTCGCCCCCTGCGACTGTGCCCAACCGTGCGCCGCCAGCATCAACGCCCGCCCGAGGCCACGGCCGCGGAAGCCCTCGTCGATCTCCACGTCGTAGATCCACACGGTGGTGTCCGACCGGCGGAACAACCACAACGCGCCGACCCGGGCGCCGTCGGCGTCGTGCGCGGTGAACAGCGCATGACCCTCCGCCGGCACGCCGCCGGGGAAGAACCGGTCGTTCTGGTCGGTGGCGACGGCGGTGGCGGTGGCGTGGTCCTCGCCGCCGAACTCGACGCGCTGGGTGATGTAGCCGTCGAGCTGGACGCGGCGGAACGTGTCCAGGACGTCCGCCGTCATCGGCCGCAGGGTCACGGTGCTCAAGGGTCCTCCTCGCACGTCGTGCGTACCGGTGGGCGGAGCTGGGCAGACTTCCGGATCGGGAGTGCCGGTACCCCGGACCCCGGCGTCACCATCGCACCACAGGCAAGGAGATGCAGTATGACCGTCCCCCATGTGCACCTGAACAACGGCGTGGAGATCCCGCAGCTGGGCTTCGGCGTCTTCCAGATCGACCCGGCCGACACGGCCGCGGCCGTCTCCCAGGCGATCGGCGTGGGCTACCGCCACATCGACACCGCCGAGATGTACGGCAACGAGAAGGAGGTCGGTGAGGGCATCCGCGCGTCGGGCGTCGACGTCGCCGACATCTGGATCACCAGCAAGATCAACAACAATCGGCACGGTTACGACAGCACCCTGGCCGCGTTCGACCAGACCCTGACCGACCTGGGTGTCGAGCAGATCGACCTCATCCTCATCCACTGGCCGCTGCCCGAGGCCGGCGACTTCGTCGGGACCTGGAAGGCGCTGGAGAAGGTCTACGCCGAGGGCCGGGCGCGTTCCATCGGCGTGTCCAACTTCCAGTCCAACCACCTCAACCGGCTGGCCGACGAGTGCACCGTGGTGCCGGCGGTCAACCAGATCGAGGTGCACCCGTACCTGACGCAGGACGCGCTGCGCGCGTTCAACGCCGAGCACGGCATCGCCACCGAGGCCTGGTCGCCGATCGCCCAGGGTGGCGTGCTGAACGACCCGGTCATCAAGGGGATCGCGGCGGAGCACGGGAAGTCGACCGCACAGGTGGTGCTGCGCTGGCACGTGCAGCTGGACAACATCATCTTCCCGAAGTCGTCGTCGGCCGAGCGGATGCGCGAGAACTTCGAGATCTTCGACTTCGAGCTGTCCCCCGCCGACATGGGCTTCATCTCGGCGCTGAACCGCGACGAGCGCACCGGGCCGGATCCGGACGTCTTCAACTACGTCCCGGCGTGACACCCCCGACGACCGCCGCGCCCGGCTCACCCGCCGGCGCGGCGGTCGTCGTGTGTCCGGAGTCGGATGTGGCGGGGTGGCGGGCACGGACCGTGGGCGTCGGCGTTCAGCGCCAGGTGTGCACCCGCACGGTGGTGCCGGCTTCGGTCGAGCGGACCTGGATGAGATCCGAGGTCTGATTGGCCAACCACAGGCCCTTGCGGGCGGCCCGGGTGGTGGTGGGGACCCGGCCGACCACGGGCGCCGCGACCAGCGGGTCCTCGATCTCGCAGACCACCGCGTCGGCGTCGGTCCACACGCGCAGGACGGCGGTGTCACCGACGGTCGCGTCGGAGGCGAGCTCGCGCATCGCCGCGGCCAGCCGGTGCGACCGCTCGACGCTGAGGCCGGCGCGGAACGCGGTGGCCAGCACCCGGTTGGCGACCTCCCCGATCTCCGCCCGCCGGAACGTGCGCACCTCGGCGTCGTCGGGCGCCGGCGGCAGCGCCCGGCGGAACATGTTCTCGACGTACCAGGCGCCCGTGTAGCCGGTGCTGCCGCGGTAGTCGCCCTTCTCCAGCATCACCGGATGGCTGTGCGCGGCGTGCTCGGCAACCTCGGGGTCGCCGGTGGACGCGTCGTAGGGGCAGATCAGCCAGAGCGGCGCGTCCGGCGGGATCACCAGGTTGATCAGGCCCTCGTGCAACCGGGACTCGACGATCTCGACGTCACGGCGGCCCGCCCAGACCGGCTGCCCCAGGACCCGCATGGCGCGGCCGTCGTGGTGGTGGCTCTCGACCAGCGTGGTGAGCGCGGGCATGATCCGGGCCGGGTTGGCGGCCAGGTCGCTCATGTCGACGAACGCCACCTCGCCGGCCGCGTCCCCGAGCCGCTCCCGGATCTCGTCGCCGGCGGGCTCGACCACCGCGACCAGCACGTGCTCGCCCCGCTCGACACCCTCCCGGAGGAAAGGCACCACCGTGTCGAGGTACTCGTCGTGGTCGTGGTAGAGCAATGCCTCGTGGCGGAAGCTCTGATGTGCGGGCACGGCGGCAGCCTAGCCGCTGCAGATGTGCACGAGTGAGGTAAACGTGACCCCCGGTTGATCGTCGCAGCGACACCGTGACGTATGCCTGCGGACAGTCACCGGCTGGTCACGGACCCCGCTCAGTCGGCTCGCAACACCGTGACGCACCAGTCGGCGTCGGCCGTCCACGGTACGAGGTCCCAGGTGGCGAAGCGGTGCTCGACGGTGAGGCCGAGTGCCGCGGCGTCGACGTCCAGCGCGTCGACGCGGTAGTCCCGGTCGGTGGCGAAGCCGGCGACGATCCGCCCGGCCGGCCGGAGCAGGCCGCGCAGCACCGCCAGGACCTGCCGCTCGGTGCCGGGCGCCAGGTAGACCAGCACGTTGCCGGGCAGCGCCACCAGGTCGAACGCGGTCGGCGCCCCGGCGGCGGCGAGCAGATCCGGGGTCAGCGTCAGCAGGTCGGCGGCCACGTAGGACGACCCGGGGTACCACGCCCGCGCGGCGGCGAGCAGCCCCTCGTCCCGGTCCACGCCGACGGCGCGGTGCCCACGGCGGCGCAGCGCGTCGGTGACCCGACCGGTCCCGCAGCCGGCGTCGAGCACCGCGGCACCCCGGGGCAGCATCGCGTCCAGCAGCCGGGCCTCGCCGTCCAGGTCGGCGCCGGAGGCCACCAGCTCGGCGAACCGTTCGCGGTAGCCGGTCCAGCGCTCACCGACGGTCTCGGTCTGCCAGCGGGTGGGTGGGTTCTGCTGCGTCGTCATCCCGTCCAGGATGGGCCGTCGGCGGCCCGGTCGACGACACCGGCGGCGGCGCGGCGGCCCGAAGTGCGCTCGGTGAGGTGCACCAGCAGCAGCACCCCGAGCAGCGCGCCGACGGTGTTGGACAGCACGTCGGACACCGACGAGACGCGTTCCGGGATGAACAGCTGCACCGTCTCGATAACGACCGACCCGGCGGCGGCAACGGGCACCACCCAGTGCCGCAGCGCCGGCCGGACGGCCGCGGCGAACAGGAACCCGATCGGCAGGAACATCAGCAGATTCGAGCCCCACTCGACCGTGTCGTAGGTGAGGAAGCGGGGCTGGGCGCCGCTGGCCTGCCACACGGCGGACCAGTGGTGCAACCACGACTGGCCGTGCCGCGCCGGCGGGCCGGGGGTGAAGACGATCAGCCCCGACACGAACACCGTGAGACCGAGCAGCACCAGCGCGACCAGACGCAGCCGGTGTGCGACCGGACGCCCCTCCAGCCGCTCCTCACGCAACGTCACCAGAGCCGGGGGAACGTGCACCGTTCCATCCTCCCGGGGGACCCCCCGGCCGCACCGGTGACCGCCCGGAATGTGCCGGACGTCTCGACGGCGGAACCTGCCGGGATGCCACTGCCGTCCCGGCACCGGAGGTTTACCGTTTCCCCATGCAGACCCAACTCCGCCACAACCCGTCCTTCAGCGTCGCGCGGCTCATCCTGGCTCCCAACGAGCCGGTCCGCGTCGAGGGCGGGGCCATGATGGCCCACAGTCAGGGCGTCCAGATCGAAGCCAGGGCTGACGGCGGCATCATGGCCGGGCTCAAGCGGTCGGTGCTGGCGGGCGAGTCGTTCTTCGTCACCACCTACACCGCGCCCCCGCAGGGCGGCTGGGTCGACGTCGCCGGGGTGCTGCCCGGCGACGTCCTGCCCATCGACATCCAGCCCGACCGGCCGTACTACATCGCCCGCGGCAACTGGATCGCCAACTCCCACGGCACGCAGATCGACACCCAGTGGGGCGGCCGCGCGAACCTGTTCGGCGGCGAGGGCGGCTTCGGCATCCGCTGCAGCGGTCAGGGCACCGCGGTGGTGAGCGTCTACGGCGCCATCGACGTCTTCGACCTGGCCCCCGGCCAGCAGGTCACCGTCGACACCGGGCACGTCGTCGCCTACGACCTCAACATCCAGTTCCAGATGCGGCGCGCGGTCCAGGGCCGGACCGTGCAGACGATGAAGTCCGGGGAGGGGTTCGTGTTCGACTTCGCCGGCCCGGGCCGAGTCATCCTGCAGAGTCGTAATCCGTCGGCGTTCGCCGCCTGGGCGGCGTCGTTGGCTCCCGGCAACAGCCCCAAGGGGGGATTGGGCTTCCTCCGATGAGCGCGCCACCCGCCGGGGTCTCGTGACCAGCCGCGATGGCGTCAGAATGGGTGCATGAGCCTCGATCCGCTGCCCCCGCCGCCCACCGACGACGGAACCGGCTCGGTCGCGTCGACGACGCGCGGTCTGGACGGCGAGAACGACCATCCGATCCTGAACCTGGGGCGTGCCGTGAATGACAAGGGGCATCCGTTGACCGCCACCGGCCATCCGCTGGGTGCGTCGGCGACGCCGGGCGGGGGCAGCTCGCACCCGGTCATGGCGACCAGTGACGGTCGGATCAGCGACGCGTTCCCCAACATCGCCGACTACGCATTCCTCTCCGACTGCGAGACGAACTGCCTCATCGCCCCGTCGGGTGCGGTGGAGTGGCTGTGCATCCCACGGCCGGACTCGCCGAGCATCTTCACCGCCCTGCTGGACCGGGCGGGCGGCTTCTTCCGGCTCGGGCCCTACGGCGTCCAGGTCCCGGCAGCACGTCGCTACCTGCCCGGGACGCTGGTGCTGGAGACGACCTGGCAGACCCCGACGGGCTGGATCATCGTGCGGGACGCGCTGATCATGGGCCCGTGGCACAACGTCCGGGAGCGGTCCAGGACCCACCGGCGCTCCCCCACCGACATCGACGCCGAGCACTGTCTGGTGCGGGTGGTGAAGTGCCTGCACGGCTCGGTGGACATCGGCCTGCACTGCGAGCCGCTGTTCGACTACGCCAAGGTCGGCCCGACCTGGGAGTACGTCGACGCCGGCTACAACAAGATGAAGGCCTCCGCCGACGGACAGCCGACGATCGTGCTGACCTCCTCGCTGCGGATGGGCAACGAGGGCCGTACCGCACAGGCCCGCACGACCATGCGACCCGGCGACGAGCACTTCGTGGCGCTGTCGTTCTCCGAGCTGCCCGGACCGCAGACCACCGCCGAGGCCAACGCCTACCTGCTGCGGACCAGCGAGTACTGGCGCGAATGGCTCACCCAGGGCTCGTTCCCCGACCACCCGTGGCGGTCGTACCTGCAGTCCAGTGCGCTGGCACTGAAGGGCCTGTCGTACGCGCCGACCGGTGCGCTGCTGGCCGCGGCCACCACCTCGCTGCCCGAGACCCCGGGCGGGGAACGCAACTGGGACTACCGCTACACCTGGATCCGCGACTCGACCTTCGCGCTGTGGGGCCTGTACACCCTCGGCTTCGACCGCGAGGCCAACGACTTCTTCTTCTTCATCTCCGACGTCTGCCGGGACAACAACAACGACCTGCAGATCATGTACGGCGTCGGCGGCGAGCGGACGCTGGACGAGTTCACCCTCGACCACCTGTCCGGGTACGCCGACTCCCGGCCCGTCCGGGTCGGCAACGGCGCCTGGGACCAGCAGCAGCACGACGTCTGGGGGGCGCTGCTGGACTCGATCTACCTGCACGCCCGGTCCCGCGAGCAGATGCCCGAGGAGCTGTGGCCGGTGGTGAAGGCGCAGGTCGAGCAGGCCGCGGCACACTGGCGGGCCCCCGACCGCGGGATCTGGGAGGTGCGCGGCGAGCCGCAGCACTTCACCTCGTCCAAGATCATGTGCTGGGTCGCCCTGGACCGGGGCGCGCGGCTCGCGCGGCTGCACGACTCACCCGGCACGGCCGAGAAGTGGCAGGCGATCGCCGACGAGATCCACAACGACATCTGCACCCACGGCGTCGACGACCGTGGCGTGTTCGTCCAGCGCTACGGCTCCGACGCGCTGGACGCCTCGCTGCTGCTCGCGCCGCTGGTCCGGTTCCTGCCGGCCGACGACCCGCGCATCCGCGACACCGTGCTGGCCATCGCCGACGAGCTGACCGAGAGCGGGCTGGTGCTGCGCTACCGCGTCCACGAGACCGACGACGGCTTCGCCGGCGACGAGGGCACGTTCACCATCTGCTCGTTCTGGTTGGTCTCGGCGCTGGTGGAGATCGGCGAGGTGGAGCGGGCGCACCACCTGTGCAGCCGGTTGCTGTCGCACGCCTCCTCGCTGGGGCTCTACGCGGAGGAGCTGGACGCCAAGACGGGCCAGCACCTGGGCAACTTCCCGCAGGCGTTCACCCACCTGGCGCTGATCAACGCGGTCACCCATGTGATCCGCGCCCAGGCCGAGAGCCACGCCACCGGTTTCACCCCGGCCAACCGGCAGGGCTGAGCCGGCGGGCTGTACCGAAGGGCCGTAGGGCTGGACCTGCAGGGTCGAGCCGGGCGGGGCCGAGCCGGCAGGGCTGAACCGGCAGGGCTGAACCGGCAGGGATCGTCCGGCAGGGTCGAGCCGGTCGGGCTGAACCGGCGGGGCTCGACCGGCAGAATCGAGCCGGTTGGACTGAACCGGCGGGGCCGAACCGGCGGGGCCGAACCGGCGGGGCTGAACCGGCCGGGCCGAGCCGGCAGGCTGAACCGGCAATGCCCCGCGCTGGACCGCGGGGTGCGTCAGCGGGCCGCCACGGCCCGTCCCGAGGGCTCGGGGCCGGCGGTGGTCCGTCGTCCCTCGGACGCGCTCCCGGTCAGCGTTCGTCGACCGCATCGAACGACGGTCAGCGTTCGACGGCCGCCTGGACGACGGTCAGCGTTCGTCGACCGCATCGAACGACGGTCAGCGTTCGACGGCCGCCTGGACGACGGTCAGCGTTCGTCGACCGCCTCGAACGAGGTGGTGGCGCTGTCCACCACCACCACGTCGATCCCGTGGTCCTTGAACTTCGCGACCTCCTCGCGCTCGGCGCTGTCGTCGGTGACGAGCGTCCAGTGGTCGGGCATCACCGCCCACGCGTGGAACGGCCGCTGGCCCAGCTTGGCCGCGTGCGCCAGCACGTAGACGTGCTCGGCGCGGCGCATCATCAGCTCCTTCTGCCGGGTCTGGGTCAGGTCCGCCTCGCAGATGCCGCGGTCGGCGGTCACCCCGTCGGTGCCCATGAACGCCCGGTCGAAGGTCATCCGCTCCAGGGACGCTTCCGTCAGCGGGCCGACGAAGCCCTGACTCAGCGGACGCAACCGGCCGCCGAGGCTGAGCACCTCGACACCGGTGGCGTCGGCGAGTTCGTCGAGGGCGTTGAGACCGACCGTGGCGACGACGATCTCGCGGGCGGAGGCCAGCGCATTGGCCATCGCCCCGGTGGTCGACCCGGCGTCCAGCAACACCGTCTCACCCGGCCGGACCTGGGCGGCGGCCCAGCGGCCGATGGCGCGCTTGGCCTCGAACGCCTGCCCACTGCGCTGCCGCAGCGACGCCTCGGGATGCGGCACCAGCGCCATCGCGCCGCCGTAGGTGCGGGCCAGCTTGCCCTGCGCGGTGAGCACCGCGAGGTCGCGCCGGATGGTCGACGAGGTGACGCCCAGGACCGTGGACAGCTCCTCCACGTTGGCCAGGCCCGAAACCGTGGCGAGTCGGACGATCTCGGCCCGCCGCTCCCGGGACGTCTGCTTTCCCATCGCGTCTCCTCCTGTGCCGGGCCGCGCGGCCCGCGACGATCGTCCCACCCCGCAGGCCCGCACGCTGCACCGATCAGGCAGGACGGCGTGCGCGCCGTGCGCAGCCGGAGCCGTCGTGTGCACGGGTGGCCGGTCCGTGGGCAAGGAACAGCACAGACCGCCCGGTGTGCGACCGCCGCCCGCCGGCCCGACGAGAGGAGCCACCGTGCCCACCGACGACAAGGACGACAGCCCGGACCTGCCCAGCACCCTCGAGCGGTCGGCGAAGAAGATCCAGCACACCTACACCGAGACCCTCGACAGCGCCGAGGACCAGTACGACGGTGACGAGTCGCGGGCGCACCGCACGGCCTGGGCCTCGGTCAAGCACGTCGCCGAGAAGGTCGGCGACCACTGGGAGCTCAAGGACGAGAAGGGTCCGTCGGATCCCCGGTCGAAGGGCACCACCGAGGAGAAGCGCCAGGGCAGGGGCGAGACGTTCGGCGGTGTCGACGTCGAGGGCAACACCCGCGACGAGTTGATCGAGCGGGCGAAGAAGGCCGGGATCACCGGCTACTCCCACATGAACAAGGCCGAGCTCGGGCGGGCGCTGCAGAAACACGAGTGACCGGCCCGCCCCTGGCCGCGCCCGGCCCCCTCGCCGGCGGACGCCGACCGACGGGGCGGTGCGGCTGCTGACACCGCACCGGCGGCGGTCACCGGCCGCCCGTCGCGCCGGCCGCAGACACCGCGCCGGCGGCGGTCACCGGCCGCCCGTCGCGCCGGCCGCTCGCCGTGTGGTCAGCGGATCGGCACGGTTGAGCAGCCGGCGCCGGGCGGCGAACCGGCGCCGGTCGAGCACCGACATCGCCTCGTCGAGTTCCCGCTCGACCGGCCGCCGGTGGGCCAGGGCCCACGGCAGGCCACCGAGGGCCATCATCAGCCCGCGCGCCCAGTCCCGGTTCTTCGGGGTGTCGGCCAGCGTGAACACCGTCCACCGCAGCGCCGATCGCCAGGGCCGGTGCAGCCAGGCGTTCCACAGCGTGTTGCGCATCCCGAACGCCCGCAGGTGGGGTGCGTTCGCCACGCTCGGGTGATGGTGCATGACGACGTCGGGCACGTAGCGCATCTGCCAACCGGCGTCGGCCAGCGGGTAGGACACGGTCTCCTCCTCGCCGCCGATGAAGAAGCGCGGGTGGTACCCGCCGACGCCCAGGAAGGCCGAACGCCGGACGACGACCGCGCCGGCCATGAAGCTGAGCAGCACCGTGCCGGGGATGCCGTCCCGCTCGGTCAGGGGGCTGTCGGCCATCTCCGCGCTGATCGGGTCCAGCCGCTCCTCCTCGCCGACCAGGATGCGGGCGTTGACCAGAGCCAGCGAGGGGTGCCGGTCCAGCAACCGGACGGCCACCCCGAGCCCGTCCCGCTCGTACCAGCCGTCGTCGTCGCAGAACGCGACGTACGGGGTGCCCGCCCGGCGGGCCCCTTCGTTGCGGGCGGCGGCGCCGATGTTGCGCGGCAGCGGCACCACGGTGATCCCCGGCCACGAGCGGAGTGTCGCCACGGTGGCGTCGGTGGACCCGTTGTCGACCGCGACCACCGGCACACCCAGCGTCAGCAGTCGTTCCACCACGGGACGCAACCGGTGCGCACAGTTGAAGGTCAGCAGCACGACGGTCACCCGTTCCACGGACGTGACGGCCGACGCGAGCTCGGACCCGTCGGGCCGCGAACCCGTGGACGGGGTCGGGGTCGGGGTACTCACGGAATCCGACATCGGACATCACCCGGCTCTCCGGTACCGGCCGGCGGTTTCAGCGTCCTGCTGGCTCTACCCGGGCACCGCCCGGCGGGAAACTCCTCAGCCCTTGAAACCCAGCTCCTCGGACGGCGGCTGCAGTCCGACGGTGAGGGTCAGGTCGGCGCGCAGGGCCTCGAGGCGGTCGACGAGCCCCTGGTCGGCCGCCGGGTCGAGGCCGCTCCGCAACTCGTCCAGCTCGGCGATCGCGCGTTGCTGCCCGTCGGGCGACAGCGTCTGCCAGCTGTCACTCAACTGTCGGAGACGGGTCTCGGTGTCGGTCATGGTCGCTCCTGACGTCGGGGTCACCAGGGTCTGTGCCCGGACGGCATGATCGAATACCGCCCGCGTTGGACGCGCCCGGGCCGGCCCCACCGGTCGGCACCGCCGCCCCGGCGCCGCGTCCGGCGATTACGATCTGGGGCGTGTCCGACGACCTGGTTCCCGGTGCCCACCCCGGCCGGCTGCGCGCCTCCGACGCCGATCGCGAGCGCGTCGCCCGCGCGTTGCAGGTCGCGGTGGCCGAAGGCCGGTTGACCATGGACGAACTGCAGGAGCGGCTCGACGTCGTCTACGCCTCCAGGACCGTCGGCGAGCTCGAGCCGTTGACCCACGACCTGCCCGAGCCCGTGCGACTGACCGCACCCACGCCGAGCGCCGGAGGGCCGTCCGGCGGGCTCGTCGGCGGCGCCCCGACCTCGTCGGCGGCGATCGCGGTGATGTCCGGGTCGGAGCGCAAGGGTCTGTGGGTGGTACCGCGACAGTTCACCGCCGTCGCGTTCTGGGGCGGGGTCGAGCTCGACCTCACCCAGGCCCGGTACGCCGAGCGGGAGGTGACGATCACCGCGGTGGCCATCATGGGCGGGATCGAGATCGTCGTGTCACCCGACACCACCGTGATCGTCAGCGGGGTCGGGATCATGGGCGCGTTCGAGGACAAGGCCCGCTGCCAGGGCCGCCCGGGCGGACCGGTGGTCCGGATCAACGGCCTCGCGTTCTGGGGCGGTGTCGAGGTCCGGCGCCCCGAGGACACCGAGACCCGCGAGCTGGAGCGCTGAGCCGCTCCGTGCCGCCCGCACCGGACCCGTGACACCGGCTCTGAAGGAGTGGGGTGCGGCGGTCCACGCACTGCTCGCCGGGCGGCAGACGGTGCTGCTGCGCAAGGGCGGCATCCACGAGAAGCGCTTCGCCGTCGGCGCGTCCCGGTTCCTGCTGTTCCCGACGTACGTCCACACCCACGCCGGGTCGACCCGGCCGGAGTTCGCGCACCTGCTGGCTCCCGGCGCCGCCGACGCGACCCCGGAGGCGCTGACGATCCGGGCGGCCGCCGAGGTCGTCGCGGCGATCCCGGTCGTGCGGCCCGACGACATCGGCGCACTGGAGCCGTTGCACCTGTGGACGACGGAGTCCGTGCGACGTCACCGGGTGGACTTCCGGCCGCGGCACCGGCTCACGGCGCTCGTCGTCCACGTCACCCCGCTGCCCGCGCCGGTGGTCCTACCGCGGCTCCCGGCGTACGGCGGCTGCGTCAGCTGGCTGGAGCTTGACCTGCCGTTGCCGGTCGCGACGCCGGTGCCGGCCGGACTGCGGGCCGTCGCCGACCGGGTCCGCGCCGCGGTCGGCTGAGCCCGTTCAGCCGATGAGGTCGTCCACGTAACACCAGCGCCAGGCCTCGCCGGGCTCGATGCTGCGCATCACCGCGTGCCCGGTCTCGGCGTAGTGCCGGTCGGCGTGCCTGCCCACCGACGAGTCGCAGCATCCGACGTTGCCGCAGCTCAGGCACATCCGCAGGTGCACCGGCTGGGTGTGCTCCCGGATGCAGTCCTCGCACACCCCGGCGCTCTTGGGTTTCAGCGACACCGGTGCATGCGTCAGGTGGTCGCAGCCGCCGCGCAGTGGCTCCGGGGCGAGCAGCACGTCGTCGCGGTCCGGCGCCAGATCGGGCTCGGCCCAACTGGTGACCAGCGCCTCCTCGACGTCGAGCACCTCCAGCACGTCACTGAGCACCTTGGGCGGCAGGTGCCCCTCGCTGCGCAGCTCGAGCACCTTGTCCCGCTCCGCCTGCAGCATGGTCAGCCGCAGGGAACGGAAACGCTGGCTGGGGGTCTCGCCGTCGGACTCCGGGCGACCGAGCAGCTCCCAGGCGGTCAACCGACGTTGTTCCATCCGCTGTCGCAGGCTGTGCACGATGTCCGGCGGGTCGTCCGGTAGGCGTTCGCTCTCCAGCTTCGCCAGTCCCGCCTCCGCCGTCTCCTGCAGCACCACCGCCTGCTGCAGCAGATCCTCCCGTGGGTCGGTGCCGCGGACCTTCAACCGCCGGACCAGCGTCGGCAGTGTGAAGCCCTGCAGGATCAGCGTGCCGAACACCACCATCAGGGCGGCCAGCACCAGGACCGGCTGATGCGGGACGTCCTCGGGGATGGCGAACACCGCGGCCAGCGTGACCACGCCGCGCATCCCGGCCCACGAGATGATCGTCGGGTAGGTCAGCGGCGGAGCCGGGTCGTTGCGCCGTACCGCCGGGATGAGCCGGGGCAGGTACGTCGCCGGGAACACCCACAGCGGCCGCAGCACCAGGACGGCGAGCAGCACCGCGGCGCACCCCCACCAGATCCGTGTCGTGCCCAGCGAGTCGGTCTCGGCGGCTTCCACGATCTGCCGCACCTGCAGACCGATGAGCAAAAACACCGAGTTCTCCAGCAGGAACTGCACGGTCGCCCAGTTGATCCGCTCCGACAGCCGCGCGGTACCGGACTGGGTGACCGGTGACTTGTGCCCGATCAGCAGACCGGCGACGACGACGGCGAGCACCCCGGAGGCGTGGATCTCCTCGGCGGCCACGTACGCCACGAACGGCACGGTGAACGACACCGCGGTGGAGATGAGCACGTCCTCGATGTGCGGACGGAGCTTGACGATCACGAACGCCACGGCCAGCCCGATCACCACGCCGCCGCCGGCCGCGAGGACGAAGTTGGCGGCGATCTGCCAGGCGGCGACCGTGCCGCTGATCGAGGCGACCGCGGTGCGCAGGACCACGATGGCGGTGGCGTCGTTGACCAGCGACTCGCCCTCGAGGATGTCGACGACCCGCCGCGGCATGCCGATCCGGCGGGCCACCGCGGTGGCGGCCACCGCGTCCGGCGGCGCGACCACGGCGCCGAGGGCGAACGCGGCGGCCCAGCCGATGTCCAGCGCCTGGTGGGCGACCACGCCGACGCCGAGCGTGGAGAAGATGACGTAGCCCACCGACAGCAACCCGATCGAGCGCCGGTTCTGCCGGAAGCTCACCAGCGACGTCCGGATGGCGGCGGCGTACAGCAGCGGCGGCAGCAGCCCGACCAGCACGATCTCCTCGGTCAGGGTGACGTCCGGGACGAACGGGAGGTACGAGCCGACCACCCCGACCAGGACCAGGATCAGCGGCGGGGAGAGTCTCAGTCGGTCGCAGACGGCGGTGACGAGGCACACCACCGCGACCAGGGCCACGAGGCCGAGAGCGATGTTCACGACAGGCAGTGTCGCACCGGGGTGTCGCGGGCCCGTCTCCCCGGTGCGACGTTCCGCTCTCGGCGCAGGCGCAACGCCACGACCGCCCCGGTGGTTCGACCCGGCAGCCGGCCCCGCCGACCGTGCCGATCAGGCGGAACGGCGGGTGCGGCGGTTGTGGATCACCACCGGCAGGGTGGCCGCGGCGGACAGCACGGCGAAGACCCCGAACGCCCAGACGCCGATCCGGACCTGCATCGCGGCGCACCCGAGGACCAGCAGGAAGAAGCCGACCGCCGGGACGACGACGGTCCGGCGCAGCTGGGCCGGGCGGGCGTTCGGGAACAGCTCCAGCGTCCGTCCGGGATTCGCCCGGGTGCGGTCGACGTTGGACAGCGCCAGCAGCGCGCACCCGACGAGCGCCGCGACGATGCGCCACGTCACCGGCGCCCACCTGCGGACCGGTCGACGGCGGACGGCGTGGTGCGGCTCAGGACGGCATCCGCAGCGCGGCCAGCGGGGTGGTCCACAACGGTGCGCTGACCCAGTGGGCGGTGAACTCCGACGCCCCCGCCGGCACCCGCAGCTGCAGACGGTGCGGGGTCTCGAGGAAGACCAGGTCGATCGCCTGCACCCCGTCGACCATCGCGCCGGACGCGGCGACCACGTCGGTGACGGCCCACTCCCCCTGTCCCACGGCGTACTCCAGCGTCCGCTCGCCCTCGGTCAGCACGACGCGCACACCGGCCGGGTCTCCGGTCACCCGCAGCCCGGACACCGTGGGCTGGTCGTTCCCGGCGGCCGCGGTGAGGGTGCGTCCGTCGGCGACCAGCGCCTCCCCGGTCACCACCGGCAGGGTGAGGTGCGCGAGCCGGGCGGCCAGTGCCTCGTCGGCCGCCGCGGAGCCCGGACCGGCCAGGGCGGGCAGCACGTGCTCCCACACCAGGTCCAGCACCGACTGCATCTGCGGCGTCTGCGAGGTGATCGCCAGCACGGTGTCGTGCTCGGGCAGCACGATGCAGTACTGCCCGTAGGCGCCGTCGCCCCGGTACCCGTGCCGGGCCATCCAGAATTGGTACCCGTAGCCCTGCTGCCAGTCGGGGTTGCCCTCGGCGGCGGTGCTGACCTGCGGCCGGGTGGCCTCGTCCACCCACGACGCGGGCAGCAGCTGCCGGTCGCCCCAGCGGCCGCGCTGCAGGTACAGCACACCGAGCGCGGCGATCGCCTCCGTCACCGCGTGCAGGCCGGAGTAGCCGATCTCGCGGCCGGACGCGTCCCGCTGCCAACCGACCTCCCCGATGCCCAGCGGCTCGAACAGCCGCGGCCGCAGCCACTCGGTCAGCGAGCCGCCGCTGACCCGCTGCACGATGGCCCCGACGGTGAAGGTGCAGGGCTGGCTGTAGGCGAACACGGTGCCGGGTTCGCCGTCGGGCGGCAGCAGCAGGAAACCCCGCACCAGGTCGACCGGATCGACGTCCTTCGCCGGCTCCAGCATGTCGACCGGATGCCCGGCGGCCATCGCGGCGAGATGGCGCACCGTGAGCGCCCGGCTGCGGGGGTCGGTGATGTCGGCGTCGAGTTCCGGGAAATGACCGAGCACCGTCGCGTCCAGGTCGACCAGCCCTTCGGCGACGGCGAAGCCCAGCGCGGTCGAGGTGAAGCTCTTGCTCAGCGAGTAGAGCAGGTGCACCCGGTCCGGTGCGTACGGCGCCCACCAACCCTCCGCGACCACCGTCCCGCCGCGGATCAGCATCAGGCTGTGCGGGTCGATCCCCGGCGTGGAGGTGAGGGCGTCGACGAAGGCGCTGATGCCGGCGGCGTCGACGCCGGCCGCGGACGGGGTGCTGCGGGGCAGAGCTGAGCCGGACATGCTTCTCCTCGGTCGGACGGCCCGGGTGCGGGCCGCCGCCGATCATCGCACCCGCAGATCAGGCGGAGACGACCAGCGACACCGCGAGGGCGGTCATGACGACGGCGATCACCGCGTCGAGGACCTGCCAGGCCCGCGGCCGGGCGAAGACCGGCCGGAGGTAGCGGGCGCCGAAACCCAGCGTGGCGAACCACGCGACGCTGGCCAGCGCCGCGCCGCCGGCGAACGACCAGCGGCGATCGCCGTGGGTGCCGGCGATGGACCCCAGCAACACCACGGTGTCGAGGTAGACGTGCGGATTGAGCCAGGTGAGCGCCAGCGCGGTCGCCACCGCGGCGCCCAGGGCGGTGGCCCGCCCGGTGGTGTCGGTGGTGAGGGTGCCGCCCCGGACGGCGCGGCGGGCGGCCAGGAGTCCGTAGCCGAGGAGGAACGCCGCGCCGGCGTACCGGACCACCGTCAGCACCCACGGGACCGCCGAGACGACCGCTCCGGCACCGGCGACACCCGCCGCGATGAGCACGATGTCGGACACCGCGCAGATCGCCACCACCGCGGCGACGTGCTCACCGCGCAACCCCTGGCGCAGTACGAAGGCGTTCTGGGCGCCGATGGCGACGATGAGGGACAGGCCGAAGCCGAGGCCGGCCAGGGCGGCGAGGAGGGAGGTGGTCACGGGCGCCCACGCTAGGAGCGCACACCGACGACAGTCCAGCTCATGATTTTCACCGACCATGAGAGATGCTTCATCTACTGTCGGCGCCGTGGATCTCGACCTCATGCAGCTCCGGGCGTTGAGCGCGGTGGCCGACGCCGGCACGCTCGACGCGGCCGCGCGGCAGCTGCACGTGACCCCGTCGGCGGTCAGTCAGCGCCTCAAGGCGCTCGAAACGGCGACCGGCCGGGTGTTGTTGATCCGCAGCAGACCGGTGCGGCTGACCGACTCCGGCCGCGCGGTGGTCAGGCTGGCCCGCCAGCTGGACCTGCTGGCGGCCGACACCGCCGCTCAGCTGGGCACCGACGATCGCCCGGGCCGTCCGCCCGTGCTGCCGATCGCGGTCAACGCCGACTCGCTGGCGACGTGGGTGTTGCCGACCCTGGCGCCGCTGGCCGACAGCATCGGCTTCGATCTGCGGTGCGACGACGAGTCGCACACCAGTGCGCTGTTGCGGGACGGCACGGTGATGGGCGCGGTCACCACACAGGCCGAGCCCGTGCCGGGATGCAGCGTGGTGCGGCTCGGTGGGCTGCGGTACCGGCCCGTCGCGTCACCGGCCTTCGTCGCCCGCTGGTTCGCCGACGGGCCCACCCGGGACGCCCTGGCGCACGCACCGATGCTCGTCTTCGACCGGAAGGACACCCTGCAGCACCGCTACCTCGAGCAGCGTTTCCGCACGCCGCCGACCCCGCCGACGCACGCGATCCCGGCGTCGTCACAGTTCGTCGAGGCGGCCGTGGCCGGCTTCGGCTGGGGGCTGCTCCCCCGGCTGCAGACCCGCGAGCTGCTCGACGCGGCCGCTCTCGTGGAGTTCGACCGCCGTCACCGAGTCGCGGTGACCCTGTACTGGCAGCAGTGGAAGCTCCGGTCACCGGCCTTGGACCGGGTGGCCGCGGCGCTGCGGGCCGGCGCCGCCGCCCGGCTCGACTGAGGTCGGGTCGCGCTCCGTCGCCGCCACGACGACGGTCCTGGGGCGGAGGCCGCCGGTCGCCCGACCTCCGGCGCCCGGCGGGGCTCAGAGCCCCTGGTACCGGCCCGGCCGGTGGTTGAGCGCCAGCACCAGGTTCAGCACCACCGCGCCGGCCGCCGACAGCAGGACACCGAGCGGGGTCACCACGGTCAGCGCGACGGTGACGACCGTGACGTCCAGCGCCATCTGGACGTACCCCGCGCGCCAGCCCAGTCGCTCCTGCAGGATCAGCGCGAGGATGTTGAACCCGCCCAGGCTGGCCTTGTGGCGGAACAGGATGAGCAGCCCCACCCCGGCCATGAGGTTCCCGAGGATGACCGCGTACACCGGGTCGAGCCGCTGCAGATCCACCACCGCAGGGTGCAGCGAGGAGAACACGCCGACGAGACCGACGGCCAGCGCCGTCCGGACGGTGAAGTCCAGGCCCTTCTTCCACAACGCCAGCGCGAAGAACGGCACGTTGACGAGGAAGAACACCGCACCGAAGGGCAACGGCACCAGGTAGCTCAGCAGCAGTGCGAGACCGGCCGTGCCGCCGGTGACGGCCCCCGCCGTCTTGAGCAGGAACAGCCCGAAGGACGCGAGCAGCGTCCCGGTGACCAGCCCCATCACGTCCTCGAACAGCGTGTGCTTCGGTGCCACCGGGAACGGGGCGGGTACGGCCGGGGTGGTGTCGGCGATGGTGGCGGTAGCGGTGGTGGTGGTGTCGCTGGTGGTGCGGTTCATCGGGCGCGTCCTTCGGTGCTGCGGGTGGTGTCGTCAGGAGTGACGGGTCAGTCGGGAAAGCGGCCGCGGTCGCTCAGCACGGCGAGCACCCGGTCGTCGGTGGCCCGGTCGGCCAGCGAGATGCGGACCCCGTCCCCGGCGTAGCCCCGGACCAGGATGTCGGCGTCGGCGAGGGTGTCGACGAGGCGGGCGCGCAGGGTGTCGTCGGCCCGGAGCCAGACGAAGTTGGCCTCGCTGTCGGGCAGCTGCCAGCCGGCGGACCGCAGCGCATCGGTGACGCGGCGGCGCTCGGCCACCACGGCGGCCACCCGGTCACGCATCTCGCCCACCGCATCGAGCGACGCGATGGCCGCGCGCTGGGCGAGACCACTGACGGCGAAGGGGATCCCGGTGCGTCGGAGGCCGTCGGCGAGGGCCGGCCGGGCCACGGCGTACCCGACCCGGAGCCCGGCCAGGCCGTACGCCTTGCTGAAGGTCCGCAACACGCAGACGTTCCCGTGCGCCCGGAACACCGCCATCGCGTCGATGGTGTCGGGCCGGGTGGCGTACTCCACGTAGGCCTCGTCGAGGACGACCAGCACGGAGGCGGGCACCCCGGCCAGGAACCGGTCGAGCTCACCGGCGCTGATCGAGACGCCGGTCGGGTTGTTGGGCGAGCAGAGGACCACGACGCGGGTGCGGTCGGTGATCGCCGCGGCCATCGCGTCGAGGTCGTGGCTCTCGTCGGCGCGCAGCGGCACGCCCACCGAGCGCGCACCGGCCAGGCTGACCAGGATCGGGTACGCCTCGAACGAGCGCCACGCATGCACGACCTCGTCGCCGGCGTCGCACAGCGCGGTGACGATCTGCTGCAGCACTCCGACACTGCCCGGCCCGACCGCGATCTCGTCGACCGTGGCGCCGAGGTGCGCGGCGATCCGCTCGCGCAGCTCGACCGCCCCCATGTCGGGATACCGGTTGATGCGCAGCGCCTGCTCCCGGACCACGTCGACGACCGACGGCAGGGGCGGGTAGTGGCTCTCGTTGGAGGCCAGCGCCGCGGTCAGCTCGGAGACCGAGCGGCGGCCGGCGAGGTAGGCGGGCAACCCCGCGACGGCCGCCCGCAGAGCCGGGGCGGCGGGATCGAGCCGGTCGACCAGCACGGAAGATGTCATGGCTCCAGTGTGTCTCCGTACCGCACTCTGCACAACACGCGGCGGAAATGTTGCGCATTGTGGCACCTTACGCTGACAATTTGTGTCAGAATGCTCACCATGGACCGCATCGATCCCCTGGACGCCCGCATCCTGCTCGCGCTGGACGACGATCCCGAGGCGACCACCCTCGCTCTGGCCCGGTCGCTGGGCATCGCCCGCAACACGGTGCACGCCCGGCTGCGCCGACTGACCGACGGGGGCGCCCTGCGCGGCTTCAGCCGCCGGGTCGACCCGGTGGCCCTGGGCTACGACCTGGTCGCGTTCGTCTCCGTCGCCATCAGCCAGGCGTCCGGCGGCAGCGCCGTCGCGGGGCTGCGGACGCTGCCCGAGGTCGTGGAGATCCACGCGATGACCGGCGAGTACGACTTCCTGGTGAAGGTCGTCGCCCGCGACACCCCCGACCTGCTGCGGATCACCAACATGATGCTGACGATCGACGGGGTGGTGCGGACCAACACCGCCATCTCGCTCGTCGAGGCGATGCCGATGCGCATCCGGCCGCTGCTGGAGGCGGCGGCCGGGTGACGGTAGCGGGGCGACGGCACCGGGCGGTACCGGGTGCCGGGGCCCGACGGCGGGCTGGGTCTGCTCAACGGACCGCGATCCGCGCACCATGCAGGACTTGCGCACCTACATCCGGTGGGCAGACCCGCAGATCCCGGACGCGGCGCTGAACTCACGGTCGACCACGCGGATCTGCCGCACGAACCGGGATCCACGCACCCTGCAGGACGGGCAGTCCCACATTCGATGGGCACACCCGCAGACCCCGGACACAGACGCTGAACTCACCGGCGGCGCCGAATCTGCCGCACCAACCTGAATCCACGCACCCTGCAGGACGGGCACACCCGCATCCGATGGGCACAACCGCAGAACCCGACGAGGCGCCGGCACTCACGCATCGACCACGCCGAATGTGCCGCACCAATCCGGATGTACGCACCCTCCAGGACAGGCACACCCGCATCCGATGGGCACACCCGCAGACCCCGGACACAGACGCTGAACTCACCGTCGGCGCCGGATCTGCCGCACCAACCTGGATCAACGCACCCTGCAGGACAGGCACACCCACATCCGATGAGCAGACCCGAAAATCAGGACGTGGCGCGCGAGCTCCCAGATCGACGACGCCAGATCTACCGCACCAACCTGGATCAACGCACCCTGCAGGACAGGCACACCCACATCCGATGAGCAGACCCGCAGAACCCCGACGAGGCGCCGGCACTCACGCATCGACCACGCCGAATCTGCCGCACCGATCCGGATGTACGCACCCTCCAGGACAGGCACACCCACATCCGGTAGGCAAACCCCGGGGCATCCGGACGAGGTGCCGGGGGTCGAACGAGTAGCCGAGTCTGCTCAACGAACCGGGACCCACGCCCCCTGACGAGCACCTTCCCATCCGATGGGTACAACCGCGGGACCCCGGCGGGGCGCCGGCACTCACGGATCGACCACGCCGGATCTGCCGCACGAACCGGGATTTACGCACCCTGCAGGACAGGCACACCCACATCCGATGGGCAAACCCCGCAGAATTCGGACGGAGGCGCTGAATCCATGTCGACCACGCCGGATCTGCCGCACCAACCGGGACCAACGCACCCTGCAGGACAGGCACACCCACATCCGATGAGCAGACCCCGGACACAGACGCTGAACTCACCGTCGGCGCCGGATGTGGCGCACGAACCGGGATCCACGCATCCTGCAGGACAGGCACACCCGCATTCGATGGGCAGACCCGCAGACACAGACGCTGAACTCACGGTCGGCGCCGAATCTGCCGCACGAACCTGGATCTACGCACCCTGCAGGACAGGCACACCCGAATCCGATGGGCACACCGGCAAAGTCGGCACAAGGCGCCCGAGCTCATGATCGACCACGCCGGATATGCCGCACCAACCTGGATCAACGCACCCTGCAGGACGGGCACACCCACATCCGTTCGGCAGACCCGCAGATTTTAGACGCGGCGCTGAACTCGCGGTCGACGCCGAATCTGCCGCACCAACCTGGATCAACGCACCCTGTAGGACCGGCACGCCCACATTCGATGGGCAAACCCGAGGATTGCGGACGAGGTGCCCGGGTGGAACGAGGGGGCCAGGTCCGCTCAACGAACCGGGATCCACGCACCCTGCAGGACGAGCACACCCAGATCCGACGGTCACACCCGCGGACCTCGAACGGTCCGCGCCGACCCGAGCTGAGATCAGCGCACCGGCTGCGGGATGTCGTCGCCGACCGGCAGCGGCTGTCCGGGGCAGGTGGCGAGCACCGTTTCCATCGCGGCGGCCTCGGCGGGGGTGACCCAGAATCCGTAGGCGGTCTTGACCGCGATCTGGCGGGCCACGTAGGCGCAGCGGTAGGAGGCGTTCGGCGGTAGCCAGGCGGCGGCGTCGTCGTCGCCCTTGGCCTGGTTCACCGGGCCGGCCACGGCCAGCAGACCGAGCGGGTCACCGGCGAAGTCCTGCCGCGCCTGTGCGGTCAACCGCTGGGCGCCGGTCCGCCAGGCGTTGGACAGCGCGACCACGTGGTCGATCTGGACGGCCGCCGACGTGTCGGCTCCACGGACGAACGCGATCGAGGCACCGCTGTACGGGTCCAGCAGGGTGCCGGTGAGCGGCACGCATCCCTGGGTCCCCGGTTTCACCACGACCGCGGCGAGGTCGCGCCGGATGACGTCCGAGCGCTGATCGCAGCCGTTGTGCCCACCGGGCGCGTCGACGTCGTCGGACCACCGCTGACCGAAGGCGTCCCGGGAGTACGGGGCGCTGCGCTCCCACTCGGCCACCGGCAGCCGGGACAACGCCGCCGCGGCCGCGCCGACGGACGTCGGGGCGGGCCCCGACCCGGTGGCGGACGTGGACGATGTGCCGACCACCGGTCCACTCGGCCACAGCCCGCATCCGGAGACCAGGCCCAGGATCGTCGCGGCCGCGGCGCACCGCCACCCCACCCGCGTCCGACCCGCCATGCGCACCGCCTTCCCTCCGGGCGACGTCCGCAGGGCCGCGGCGTCACGCACCGCCGAGGGCGCGAGGGACGGTCGCGCGTCGATCGTCCCCCCGCATCCCACCATCCGCCGGGACCGCCCGGGATCAAATGGCTACGGCGAGCCCCACCGGACGCCCAGGTCGGCACGGCGACGTGCGGGTCGTCGTGACCGCCCGTCCGGGGGCACCGTCCGGCTCGGCGGTCACCGCGCACCGCCGGCCCAGGGTGCACCGACCGGCCCGGCGTCCGGCAGCGCGTGAGCGACCGCTGTACGACCGGGCGGCGACCCGGTCGGGTCGATTCGGACCGCCGGCCCAGTAGTGACATTCGTGCAGCTATGTCAGGTGACATGGAGCCAGGCTTGTAACATCGGGGCACCCGCCCGACCCCGTCTGCCTGGAGTATCCCGATGACCACAGCCTCACCCGCGGCCGCCGAGGCGTCCGCCACGCCGTCTGCGCACCCGATCCGCGTCGCCATCGTCGGCGTCGGAAACTGCGCCTCCTCGCTCGTGCAGGGTGTGGAGTACTACCGCAACGCCGCTCCCGACAGCCGCGTCCCCGGGCTGATGCACGTCAGCTTCGGCGACTACCACGTCTCGGATCTGGAGTTCGTGGCCGCCTTCGACGTCGACGCCAAGAAGGTCGGCACCGATCTCTCCGAGGCGATCTCGGCCTCGCAGAACAACACCATCCGCATCGCCGACGTCCCGCCGACCGGTGTCGTCGTGCAGCGTGGCGTCACCCTGGACGGCCTCGGCCGCTACTACCGGGAGACGATCGGGGAGTCCGACGCCGAGCCGGTCGACATGGTCGCCGCACTCCGCGAGGCCCGCGCCGACGTGCTCGTCTGCTACCTGCCGGTCGGCTCCGAGGACGCGGTGCAGCACTACGCGCAGGCGGCCATCGACGCGAAGGTGGCGTTCGTGAACGCCCTGCCGGTGTTCATCGCGGGCACCCCCGCCTGGGCCGAGAAGTTCCGTGCGGCCGGGGTTCCCGTCATCGGGGACGACATCAAGAGCCAGGTCGGCGCCACGATCACGCACCGGGTGCTGGCGAAGCTGTTCGAGGACCGGGGCGTCACCCTGGACCGCACCATGCAGCTCAACGTCGGCGGCAACATGGACTTCAAGAACATGCTCGAGCGCGACCGCCTCGAGTCGAAGAAGATCTCCAAGACCCAGTCGGTGACCAGCCAGGTGCCCCGCGAGATGGGCCGGGACAACGTCCACATCGGCCCGTCGGACCACGTCCCGTGGCTCACCGACCGCAAGTGGGCCTACGTCCGGCTCGAGGGTCGCGCCTTCGGTGACGCACCGCTGTCACTGGAGTACAAGCTCGAGGTCTGGGACTCCCCCAACTCGGCCGGCGTCATCATCGACGCGATCCGCGCCGCGAAGATCGCCCTGGACCGCGGCATCGGTGGCCCCGTCGAGAGCGCCAGCGCCTACTTCATGAAGTCGCCGCCGGTGCAGTACGGCGACGACGACGCCCGCGAGAACGTCGAGCGCTTCATCCGCGGCGAGATCGACTTCTGAGTGCGGCGGCCCGGCGGGAGGACATCCACGGACGCTCCCGTCCGGGCCGCGGTCTCACGGCGTCACACGCTCTCGGGCTTGGTCATCCCGGCGTGCATCCTGGCCTTGGCGGTGTCCGACAGCACCGCGCCGCCGACGACCTGCGCCTTGTTCTTCAGCGACCCCGCGACGACCGAGTCCTTGCCCGCCATCAGAGCCTCGAAGCCGTCCTTCGCCACGTCGGCGGGGTCGTCCTTCTTCGCCTTGGCGACCGGAGTGTCGAGCATGTCGGCCGCGGCGAAGAAGTCGGTGTCGGTCGGCCCGGGCAGCAGCGCGGTGACGGTGACCCCGGTGTCCTTGACCTCGTGCCGGACGGCTTCGGCGAACGACTGCACGAACGCCTTGGACGCCGCGTAGGTCGCGTAGTAGGGGCCCGGCATCGTCGCCGCCACCGACGAGGTGAACAGGATCCGGCCCTCGCCACGCTCGATCATCGCCGGCAGCAGCCGCTTGGCGAAGTGCACCGGAGCGGTGATGTTGACCGCGATCAGGCGGATCTCGTCCGCCAGCGGGATGTCGACGAAGCGGCCGCCGTTCGCGAACCCGGCGTTGAGTGCCGCCGCCGCGAGCGGTCGGCCCGTCGCGGCGACGGCCTCGAGCACCGTCTCCGCTCCACCGGGGACCTCGAGGTCCGCTCTCACCGGGATGACGGCCGCCCCGTCGACGGCGAGTCCGGCGGTGGCCTCGGCGATGTCGTCCTCGGCGGTGACCACGACGTCGAAGCCGTGGGTGAGGAACTGACGGGCCAACTCGAGCCCGATACCGCTGGAAGCGCCGGTCACGAGGGCGAGCGGGCGCGTGGATGCGTCGGTCATGGGGATCTCTCTCCGTACGACCGGGACCCGCCGACACCCGGGTGGGGCGGTCTCCCGGGGACCGGGCTCGAAGGGCTGCATGGTTCAACCCGGCCCGGTCGCGGACCGGCGCGCGACGCGCCCCCGGGCGGGGCGCCGTCACAGCCGGCCACCCAGGGGATACCCAGCCACCGGGGCGGGCGCACGCCGCCGGCCCGTCCCGCACGACGCCGGCACCGGATCGGGTACGACTGATCTGCACGTCGAACCCACGGCGGAACCGCCCGCGACCGGTCACCGGTCGCGGCCCAGCGGACGGCGCCGGTACGGCGACGTCAGGACCCGGAGTACGGCGTGTCTCTGTCTTTGCAGGCCGGCGCGTGGGGACTGGTGGCCGGACTGGCACTGGTGCTCGGCGCCCTGATCGCCTGGTTCGTCCGGGTACCACCGCGGGTGGTCGCCGGCGTGATGGCGTTCGGTGCGGGGGTGCTGATCTCGGCGCTGGCCTTCGACCTCGTCGACGAGGCCGAGACCCAGGGCGGGCTGGGCGCCACCATCGGTGGGTTCGTGGCGGGCGCCGTCGTCTACGTCGCGGCCAACGCGCTGCTGGCCCGGCGGGGGGCCCGGCACCGCAAGCGGTCCGGCGGTCAGCAGCCGTCGGAGCAGGAGCAGCAGGGCAGCGGCGCGGCCATCGCGATCGGCGCGCTGCTGGACGGCATCCCGGAGTCGGTGGTGCTGGGCCTGTCGCTGCTCGGCGGGCAGGGCGTCGGGATCGGGGTGCTGGCGGCCATCTTCATCTCCAACCTGCCGGAGGGCCTCAGCAGCGCGGCGGGCATGAAGGCGTCCGGGCGACGAGCCGGCTACGTCTTCGGGGTGTGGGGTGGCATCGCGGTCGCCAGCGGCCTGGCCGCGCTGGTCGGGGCGCTCACGCTGCAGGACGCCTCGCCGGCGACCGTCGCGGTGATCACCGCGATCGCCGCGGGCGCCATCCTCGCCATGCTCGCCGACACGATGATCCCGGAGGCGTTCGAGAAGGACCACGCCGCGACGGGTCTCATCACCGCCGCCGGGTTCCTGACGGCCTTCACCATCAGCCGGGCGGGCGGATGACCACGGGCCGGCGCCACCGGGCGGCGGCGACCGGGGCGTCCGTGCGGGCCATGGCCCGCCGCGCCGCGGCCGAGGTGGCCCGCTGGGACGACCTCGCCTTCCGCCGGCTCGCCACCGTGGAGAACGTGGTGCTCGACCGGGCCACCCCGGTGGTGACCCGGCTGTCCGACCATTCCGGGGTGTGGGTGCTGGTGGCCGCCGGGATGGCCGCCACCCGCCGGCCACCGGCCGTCCGCTCGGCGGCGCACGGGCTGGTCACCATCGCCGTGACCAGTCTCCTGGCCAACCAGGGCCTCAAGCGGGTGATCGTGCGCCGACGCCCACCGCGGCAGCTGGTGCCCGCAACGCGCCGGGCCCCGGCGAAGTCGTCGTCGAGCTTCCCCAGCGGGCACACGGCGTCGGCCATCGCGTTCCTCGTCGTCGTGGCGCGCCGCCGACGGCGCTCGACGGCTCCGCTCGCCGCGTCGGCCACCGTCGTCGGGCTGGCCCGGGTGAGCACCGGCCTGCACTACCCGAGCGATGTCCTGGCCGGTGCGGTGATCGGCGCCGTCATCGGGACGGCGTCCCGGCGGATGTGGCCCGGGTCGGCCTGGTGACCCCCGCGCGCCCGACCTGCGCGTGACGCTCCCGGCAGGCATTCAAGGACGGAGGTTCTCCAGGTCCGCCAGCTGGCCCGGACGGGTGGGTCGCCAGCCCAGCACGTCCCGGGTGTGGGCGCTCGAGGCGGGCTGGTCCAGCGCGAAGATGGCGCCGAACGGCCCGAACTCCTCCACCGGCGCCGAAGCGACGGGCAGACCGAGCCGACGGCCGATGACGGTGGCGATGTCGCGTACCGCGGTGCCCTCGTCGGCGACGGCGTGCCACGCGGTGCCGGCCGGCGCGACCTCCAGAGCCAGCCGGAACAGCACCGCCGCGTCCCGGGCGTGCACGGCCGGCCAGCGCTGGGCCCCGTCACCGGGGTAGGCCGCCGTCCCAGACCGGCGGGCGGCCGCGGTCAGCAGGCCGACGAATCCGCCGGCACCGTTCTCGTGGACGGTCCGCGGCATCCGGACGGCGGTGCTGCGGACCCCGCGGTCGGCCAGCGCCAACGCGGCGCCGACCGTACGTCCCCGGCCGCCCACCACGCCGTCGGTCGGCAGCGGATCGGCCTCGGTGGCGAGGCGGCCGGGGATCCACGGCGTCCCGGAGACCGTCACCAGCGGGCGGCCGGTGCCGGCGAGCACCTCCCCCAGCGCGGCCAGGACGTCGCGCTCCTCGGCGACCGAGCGCTCGATCGCCTCCGCGGAGCTGTAATCGGAGCCGAACGCCAGACTGATCACCCCGTCGGACTGCGCGGCACCGGCGCGCAGCACGTCGAGGTCGGCGAGCGACCCCCGCACCGGGACCGCGCCGGCGGCGTCGAGCGCGGCCGCCGACGCGTCCGAGCGCGCCAGCCCCCGTACGGCGTGGCCGTGGGCAACGAGCTCGGCGACGACGGCGGAACCGATGGTGCCGGTACCTCCGGTGACGAAGACCTGCATGGGACTCTCCTCCGTGACGGGACTACTGTCTCATCACCGTAGCAGACTGATGGGACTGAAGTCCCGTCACTGCGATCCGGGAGGTTCCGGCCCGCCACCTACGATGACCGGATGGCGCGATGGGAACCGGGGGCGACGGAACGGCTTGTCGTCGCCGCCGTCGACCTCTTCACGGAGCAGGGATACGACGCCACGACCGTGGCGCAGATCGCCGAGCGCGCCGGAGTCACGAGAAGCACCTTCTTCCGCCACTTCTCGGACAAGCGGGAACTCCTGGTGGCCGGCCAGGAGACGCTGAGCCGGCTGCTCGCGGACGGCATCGCCGACGCGCCCCCGGAGGCGGGTCCGCTGGAAGCCGTCGCGGTGGGCCTGGAACGGGCCGCCGGCGCGATGGGACCGGCCAACCGCGATCTCGGCCCACGCATCAAAGCCGCCGTCGCGGCCCACACCGAGCTCCAGGAACGGGATGCCCTCAAGAGCGTCGGGATGGCCACCGCGATGACCGCGGCCCTGGTGGACCGGGGCGTCCCCGACGCGGCCGCGCACCTGGCCGCCGAGCTGGGCGTGCTGGCGTTCAAGCGCGGCTACGCCGCGTGGTCCGCCGAGGGGCGTGACGGTGGGGACGATCTCGCACCCCACGCCCTGGCCGCACTGGCCGAACTGCGGGCCGCGAGCGCGGCCCTGCACTGACCGGGACGATCAGCCTCGGTACGGCGGCGCCACTCCCCACCCCCACCGCGGCACGGGCGCCTGCTCGACGACCACCGCCCCCGGCTGCGAGTTCGACTGCGCCAGCCGCGTGCCCCACTCCAGGTAGCCGACCAGCGCCGCTCGGAACTCCGGGTCGTCGGGCATTCCGGCGTCGTCGGCCGCCAGGCTCATCAGCGAGGCGAACCGGAACCGCTGCTCGGACGTGATGCCCAACCCGCGGTGGTGCGCGAGCATCGCCCGGTACCCGCCGTGATGCGCCGTGTAGTCGGCCGGGCCGCCGAAGACCTCCGACCACCAGGTCGCGACGTGCCGGCGGTGCGCCTGCGCCACGCCGCCGGGGAACAGCGGCGACAACAGGTCGTCCTGTTCGACCCGGTCGTAGAAGGCGTCGATCATCCGGTCGAAGGCAGTTGAACCGCCGGCCCATTCGTACAGGGTCGGGATGCGGTCGTCGGCGCCGGGCTCGTCCGTCATCGGCGCAGCGTAATCCCGGGTGCACGTCCGCCCGAAGGGAATTCCGCCGTGCACGAACCGCCGACGGTGCGGCCCCGATTCTCCGGTGATGCCGACGCACGTCGACCCCGTCGGGACGTCGACCGTGCGTGGAACACGGGCCCGTCGGCACGCGAACCGCGCTCGCTCCGAGAAGCACCCATGCGCAACGGATCTCCTGGCACCGCTGCGGCCGGTGCCGGCGTTCTCGCGTGACACGAGGCGAGAACACCGGTGTGCCATACTCCCGACGACCGGCTGCCCCGCACTTCGTCGAGGTCGGCCGCGGCATCGTCGACGAAGTCGGAGAGGAAATGTCCGTGGGTGTACGACGCACACGTCAGGGCCGCATTCTGGGCGGTCTACTGGCGACGACGATGGTCCTCGCCGCATGCGGTGGTGGATCCGAGGAGAATTCCTCGAGCGGGACCTCGGGCGGGGGCGGGGCGTCCAAGACGCTCGTCGTCGACGCCGTGTTCTCGCTCAAGAGCGCGGATCCCGCGCACAACTACGAGCCGACCGGCCAGATCGTGGCCCGTGCGCTCTACTCGACCCTGGTGACCTTCGCCGGTGACGACCTGACGAAGGTGGTCCCCGACCTGGCCAGCAGCTGGACCACGTCCGAGGACGGCAAGACCTACACGTTCACCCTGAACCCGGCGGCGAAGTTCAGCGACGGCACCCCGGTGACCTCGGCCGACGTGGTCTTCTCCCTGAACCGGGTGGCCAACGTCAAGGGCAACCCGTCGTTCCTGATGGACGGCCTGACGGTCTCCGCCCCCGACGCCACCACCGTCGTGGTGGAGTCGGCCACGGTGGACTCCGCCGTGCTGGGCAAGCTCGCGAACCCGTCGCTGGGCATCCTCAACAGCGCCAAGGCCAAGGCCGCCGGCGCCACCGACGCCGCCGACGCCGCGACCACCGACACCGCCGAGCAGGCGCTCAACAGCGAGTCGATGGGCAGCGGCCCGTACACGCTGGCGTCGCTGGACCTCACGACCGAGGTCGACTTCGAGATCAACGCCGACTACTGGGGCGCCACCAAGCCGACCTACACCAAGGTCGTGCTGCGCAACGTCGACGCCGCCCAGCAGAAGAACAACGTGGTCACCGGCCAGAGCCAGCTCGCGCTGGACCTGTCCCCGGACCAGGTCAAGGACCTCAGCGGCGGCGAGGTCGTCTCCAACTCGGTCCCCAGCCAGTACACGTTCTACCTGTTCACCAACGCCAACCCCGAGATCAACCAGTGGACGGCGAACCGCGACTTCGAGGACGCGATCCGGTACGGCATCGACTACCAGAGCCTGCTCGAGCTCGCCGGTGAGGGGTCCCGGCAGGCCGCCGGGATGATCCCGGTCCAGTTGGCCGGCGCACTGCCCGACTCCGACAGCATCACGCGCGACGTGGAGAAGGCCAAGGCCTCGCTCGCCGCGTCCGGTTACGACGGCAGCCCGGTCCAGGTGTCCTACCCCTCGGACCTGACGCAGAACGGCGTGTCGTTCACCGACATGGCCACCCGCATCCAGGCCAACCTCAAGGAGGTCGGCATCAACGTCGAACTCCAGGGCGCACCGATCACCACCGTGCTCGACCTGGCCCGCGGCGGCAAGCAGCAGATCGGGCTGTGGCTGTGGGGACCGGACTTCCCGGACGCCAGCAACTACCTCGCCTTCGGCCCCGGCGGCGTCGTCGGCGGCAAGCGCGTCAACTGGCAGCCCGGCAGCGACCCGACCATCGAGGCGCTGATGGCCAAGGCACTGGAGACCACCGACGCCGACGAGCGCGTCGCGGTCTACCAGGACTACCAGCGCGAGCTGAACAAGGGTCCGGTCATGTCGCTCATCCAGCCGGCCCAGGTCTTCCTGGCGGCGAGCTCGCTGAAAGGCCTGACCTACAACCTGGTCTGGACCGTGAACCTCGGTGAGCTCTCCTGACCTGACGGCCACCGCCGTACCGGGCGCCCCGGCGGGACCGTCTCCACGGTCCCGCCGGGGGGTGCCGCCGATGGTGTCCTTCATCGGTCGGCGCCTGGTCGCCGGCGTGCTCCTCGTCGTCGGCATCTCCTTCGTCGCGTTCATCCTCACCAATCTGGTCCCCGGTGACCCCGCCGCCGCCGCCCTCGGGCAGCGCGCGATCGAGGACCCGGCCACCGTCGCCGCCTTCCGCGCCAAGTACGGGCTGGACGAACCCCTCTGGCGGCAGTACCTCATCTACCTGGGCAATCTCGTGCAGGGCGACCTGGGCACGTCGCAGCAGACGCGACGTCCGGTCGGCGCGGACATCGCCAAGTTCCTCCCCGCCACCGCCGAACTCGCGCTGGCCGCCATCGTCATCTCGCTGGTCGTCGGACTCGCGCTGGGCATCGTCGCCGCCGTCTACCGCGACCGCTTCCTCGACTCGCTGATCCGGGTGCTGAGTCTGGGTGGCGTGTCGGTGCCGACGTTCTGGCTCGCCCTGGCCGCCTCGGTCGTGTTCAGCGTCAAGCTCGGGTGGCTGCCCAGCACCGGTCAGCTCGACCCCGGGATGGACCGGCCGACCGACATCACCGGCATGGTGCTCGTCGACAGCCTGCTCACCGGGAACTGGGAGACCTTCGGCTCGGCGCTGGAGCACATCATCATGCCCGCGGTGGTCCTCGCCGCGTACACGATCGGCATGATCACCCGCTTCACCCGGGCGTCCATGCTCGAGGTGCTGGGCAACGACTACATCCGGGCGGCCCGCGCCAAGGGGCTTCCCGAGCGGACGGTGCTGTTCCGGCACGTGCTGCGACCGGCCCTGGTGCCGATCATCACGGTCACCGGCCTGGCGCTGGGGTCGCTGCTGTCGGGCACCGTGCTGGTCGAGAACATCTTCAGCTGGCCCGGGATGGGCCAGTACGCCTACAAGAGCTCGCTGGCGCTGGACCTGCCCGCGGTGATGGGGGTCAGCATCGTGATCGCGGTGATCTACGTGGTCGTCAACCTGGTCGTCGACATCCTCTACAGCGTCATCGATCCGCGGATCCGGCAGGGCTGACGTGACGACGAACCCGATCATCTCCGACGGGCTGCCGGTCCCGCCGGCCGACGAACCCGCCACCGGACGGAAGGTACGGCGCCGCAGCGGCTCTCCCTGGCGGCGGCCGATGGCCGTCGTCGGCGTCGTGGTCATCGCCTTCTGGCTGCTCGTCGCCCTGCTCGCGCCGTGGCTCGCGCCGTACGACCCGCTGGTGCAAGACTTCCCGAGGCTGGCCGCGCCCGACGCGGCGCACCTGCTCGGCACCGACGGCTCCGGCCGGGACGTGTTGAGCCGCCTGATGTACGGCGCGCGGGTGAGCATCCCGCTGGCCGTTCTGCTGGTCGCGCTGTCCACCCTGGTCGGCTCCACGCTCGGCGCCATCGCGGGCTACTTCGGACGGTGGGCGGACGGGATCGTCATGCGCATCGCCGACCTCGTCTTCGCCTTCCCCGGCATCATCCTGGCGATGGCCGCCGCGGCGGCGTTCGGCCCGAGCCTGCGCAACGCCGTGCTCGCGCTGGTCATCGTGACCTGGCCGTCCTACGCCCGGGTGGTCCGCAGCCTCATCCTGTCGCTGCGGGAGAGCGAGTTCGTCTCCGCCGCACGCCTGATGGGCTCGTCGGCCCGCCGCACCCTGCTCGTCGACCTGCGGCCGAACGCCGCCGGTCAGGTGCTGGTCCTCGCCGCCCTGGAGGTCGGCAACGCCGTGCTGCTGCTGTCCGGACTGTCCTTCCTGGGCCTGGGCGCCCAGGCCCCGCAGGCGGAGTGGGGTGCGATGGTGTCCGACGGCGCCCGCAACTTCGACTCCTGGTGGGTCGGCGCCTTCCCGGGCCTGGCCATCCTCACCGTGGTGCTCGCGTTCAACTTCCTCGGCGACACCCTGCGCGACGCGCTGGACCCGCGCACCGCCCGCGCGCTGCGGAGCCTGCCGTGACCGCCCCGGTGCTCGACGTCGACGACCTGCGCGTGCTGCTGCCGGGGCGCGACGGGACCAGGCTGCCCGCGGTCGACGGCGTCTCGTTCACCGTCGCGCCGGGAGAGATCGTCGGCGTCGCCGGCGAGAGCGGCAGCGGCAAGACCATGACGGCGCTGGCGCTGTTCGGCCTGCTGCCGCACGGCGCCACCACCGAGGGCACGCTGCGCTTCGACGGGGACGACGTGCTGACCATGCCCGCGAACCAGCTGCGCGGGCTGCGGGGCCGGAGCATGTCGATGGTCTTCCAGGACCCGATGACCTCGCTGCACCCGATGCTGACGGTCGAGAAGCAGATCACCGAGCACCTGCGTTTCCACACCGGCGCCGGTCGGCGCGCGGCGCGGACCCGGGCGCTGGAACTGCTGGAGCAGGTCCGGATCCCGGATCCGGCGCGGACACTGTCGGCCTACCCGCACCAGTTCTCCGGCGGCATGCGGCAGCGGGTCGCGATCGCCGTGGCGCTGGCCTGCTCACCGCGGCTGCTCATCGCCGACGAGCCCACCACCGCGCTGGACGTCACCGTCCAGGCCGGCATCCTGCGGTTGCTGGACCGGCTGCGCCGCGAGGAGGGTCTGGCCATCGTGATCATCACCCACGACCTCGGCGTGATGAGTTCGATCGCCGACCGGGTGGTGGTGATGTACGCCGGTCGCGTCGCCGAGAGCGGTCCCACGAACGGAGTTCTCGGGGTGCCCCGGCACCCCTACACGCGCGGGTTGCTGGACGCGCTGCCGCACCCGGAACGGGGCACCACCTCGCTGGTGCCGATCCCCGGAGCGCCGCCGGTGCTGGGCGGCAAGCCCGCCGGCTGCGCCTTCCACCCACGTTGCGCGTTCGCCGAGGCGACCTGCCGGACCGACCGTCCCGAAGCGCTGCCGGTGGACGACCACCGCCGGCTGGCCTGCTGGGTGGATCCGTTCGTGGCCGACCCGGTGCTGTCGGGAAAGGGTCCGGCATGAGCCTGCTCGAGCTGTCCGACGTCGCCGTCACCTACGCCCAGCGGGGCCGGTCGGTGCGTGCCGTCGCCGGGGTCGACCTGACCGTCGAACGTGGTCAGATCGTCGGCCTGGTCGGTGAATCCGGCTGCGGCAAGTCGACGCTGGCCAAGGCCGCGGTCGGCCTGGTACCGACCAGCGGCGGCACCGTCCGCTTCGACGGCACCCCGGTGGTGCCGCTGGGACGCCGCTCCCGGCCGGCGGCGCTGCGGCGGATGCAGATGGTGTTCCAGGACCCGTACTCCTCGCTCAACCCCCGGCGGCGCATCGGCGACCAGATCGAGGACGGCCTGCGGCTGGCCGCGGGGTTCCGCGGCGACCGGCGCACCCGGATCGCCGAGCTCCTGGAGCGGGTGCAACTGCCCACCGACGCCGCCCGCCGCTTCCCGCACGAGTTCTCGGGCGGTCAGCGGCAGCGGCTGGCCATCGCCCGGGCGCTGGCGGCGGAACCGTCGCTGATCGTGGCGGACGAGGCCATCTCGGCCCTGGACGCGTCGGCGCAGGCGGCGGTGGCCAACCTGCTGGTGACGCTGACCCGCGAGCTGGACATGGGGTTGCTGTTCATCTCCCACGACCTGGCCATCGTGCGGCAGGTCGCCGACGTCACCGCGGTGATGTACCTGGGCAGAGTCGTGGAAGCCGGCCCCACGGCACAGGTCTGGGACGCGCCCGCGCACCCCTACACCGCGGCGCTGATCGGGGCGGTGCCCGTCCCGGACGGTTCGGGCGCCCTGCCGGTGGACCTGCCCGGTGACGTCCCCGACCCCGCCGCGCCGCCGGCGGGCTGCCGGTTCCATCCCCGCTGCCCGCGACGGTTCGAGCCGTGCACCGACATCGAACCGGTGATGCTGCAGCTGGGTGCCGGCCGGCAGGCGGCCTGCTGGCTCAACGACCGGGAAGTGGTGCAGGCGTGACCGACATGTGGCTCACCGACGTCCGTCTTGTCGACCTGGACCTCGGGGCGCACGCCGCCGCCGCGGTCCACGTCGTCGACGGCCGCATCGACCGGATCGCCGACGCTCCCCCGCCGGAGGCGCCGACCCTGGACCTCGGCGGCCGGTTCCTGCTGCCCGGCATCGTCACCGTGCACACCCACCTGTCGATCGTCTTCCCGTTCAGCGACACCGACGAGGACGAGGACCGGGCGTTGACCGCGCTGCGGTCGGCCGAGCGGGCGCACGCCGCCCTGTTCGCCGGGGCGACGACGGTGCGCTGCATCCACGAGCAGCACCGCATCGACATCACCGTGCGGGACGCGGCCCGCCGCGGCTGGTTCCGCGCGCCGCGCATCCTGGCCGGCGGCCGGGCCCTGTCGACGCCGGACGGACACGGGCAGGGCACCGGCAGCGCCTACGCGAAGGGCGCCGACGCGTTCTACGCCGCGGCCGTCGCCGAACTGGAGGCGGGCGCCGACCATCTCAAGATCTTCATCACCGGTGGGCTCGCGCACGCCGGCGAGCGCCCCGAGGTACCGGAGATGACCGACGCCGAGATCGGTGCCGTGGTGCGGGCCGCCACCGAGGCGGGCACCTACGTCGTCGCGCACGCCGGGCACCACGCGGCGATCCGGCAGGCGCTGGACCAGGGGGTCACGAGCTTCGAGCACGCCTACGTGGTGGACGAGGCGACCGCGTCACTGCTGGCCCGGCCCGGCATCTTCGTCAGCCCGACGCTCAGCGTCACCCGCAGCGAGAGCTGGATGCGCGCCAACCATTTCGAGGAACACTCGATCGCCAACGCGAAGGCGGCGTCGGGCGAGCACCTGGCCAGCATCCAGCGCTTGATCGCGGCGGGGGTGACGCTGACCAACGGCACCGACTACCCGCCCGGCGACGACTGCGACGGCGTGCCGGCGTTCGTCGCCGAGATGGGCTTCATGCACGGTGCCGGCCTGTCGCTCCGGGACACGCTGCGCTCGGCCACGGTCAACGGGGCCGCGGTGTGCCGGATCGACGACGAGGTGGGCCGGGTGGCGCCGGGCTACGTGGCCGACCTGATCGCCGTCGACGACGATCCGCTGGCCGACATCGCCGCCATGGCCGGCATCTCGTTCGTGATGCAGGACGGAGTCGTCCTCCGCGACGACCGGAAGGGGATGCGATGACCTCGCGGTTGCAGGGTGAGCAGGCGGCGGTGTGGGCGGTGGTGACCGACCTGTACCAGGCCTATCTGGACGACGACCGGCTGCGGCTGGAAGGTCACCTCGCCGACGGCTGCACGATGTGGGAGACCGCGTCGCCGGGACTGCGCACCAAGGCCGACCTGGTCGCCGCCCGGGAGGCGGCCGCCGGGAAGCCGGCGGCGCCCCGGAAAGCCCCGCTGCGGCTGGACGCGACCGAGCCGACCGTCATCGTGCACGGCGACCTGGCGGTGGAGCACCACGTGCTGGACGCCGTCTTCGACGACGCGTCGCTCGACGAGCACCTGCGTTGCACCTCGGCACTGCGGCGGGTCGACGGTGCGTGGAAGTTCGTGCACCACCACGAGGAACGGCTGAGCTGAGCGGGTATCGGCCGGCTCGCCGGAGACCCTGGTCGATCCAGCGGCCGGGACCGTCCTGACGGGCCCGGTCGGACCGCAGCGCCTCGCGCTCGTCCCCCGCACCGTCCGCCGTGCTCCCGCACCCGGGTCGCCGCTCGGGAGACCGCCGGGCAGGATGGGGCCATGGTGCTGATCGGCTTCCACGCCTCTCACGAACAGGTCCACCCGGCGGTGCTCCGCGATTCCGCGGTCCAGGCCGAGCAGGCCGGCTTCGACTCGGTGATGTGCTCGGACCACCTGGCGCCCTGGACGTCGAAGCAGGGCCACTCCGGGTTCACCTGGTCCTGGCTGGGTGCGGCGCTCCAGGCCACGCAGCGGATACCGATGGGGTCGTTCCACGCGCCCGGCCAGCGCTACCACCCGGTCGTCTCGGCGCACGCCATGGCCACCCTGGCCGCGATGTTCCCCGGCCGGTTGCCGTGGGTGGCCCTGGGCAGCGGTGAGGCGCTCAACGAACACGTCACCGGGGACCGCTGGCCGTCCAAGCCGGAACGGATGGAACGACTCCGGGAGTGCGTGGACGTCATGCGGGCGTTGTGGCGGGGCGAGGAGGTCAGCCACCGCGGGCACGTGATCGTCGACCGGGCCCGGCTGTGGTCGCTGCCGGAGGTACCGCCCGAGCTGGTGGCCGGGGCGGTGAGCGCCGAGACGGCCGCGTGGGCGGCCGGCTGGGCCGACGGGTTGATCACCGTGAACCAGCCGGTCGACCAGTTGCGACGGGTGGTCGGTGCCTACCGTGACGCCGGCGGCCGGGGACCCCTGCGACTGCAGGTGCACCTGTCCTGGGCTCCCGACGCGGAGGAGGCCACCGCCATCGCCGTCGACCAGTGGCAGGGCAACTGCGTTCCCACCGACCTCGCGTGGAACCTGGAGCATCCCGAGCAGTTCGAGGCGGCGACCCGGCACGTGCCCCCGGCGGTGGTGGCCGAGAACGTCCTCACCTCCGCCGATCTCGCCCAGCACACCGCATGGCTGGCGGAGTTCGCGGCCCTCGGTTTCGACGAGCTGATGCTGCACCACGTCGGACAGCACGACGATCCGTTCATCGCGGCGTTCTCCGGTCACGTCCTGCCCCAGCTGCAGCAGCCCGCTGTCGCGTGAGGCCACCTCCGGTACCGGGCCGACCCGATCACATCCCCGTCCCTCCGACCCCGAGGAGCACCCCCCGTGCGCGCGACGATCACCGGTGACGTGTGGTGGAAGAACGCCGTCGTCTACTGCCTGGACGTGGAGACCTTCTTCGACGGCGACGCCGACGGCATCGGTGACTTCGCCGGCCTGTCGGAGCGACTCGACCATCTCGTCGATCTCGGGGTCGACGTGGTCTGGTTGATGCCCTTCTACCCCACGGCGAACGTCGACGACGGGTACGACATCACCGACTACTACGCCGTGGACCCCCGTCTCGGCACGCTCGGCGACTTCGCGGAGTTCGTCCGGACGGCCGGCGAGAAGGGTTTGCGGGTCATCGCCGACCTGGTGGTCAACCACACCAGCAGCGAGCATCCGTGGTTCGTCGCGGCCCGCGCCTCGAAGGACTCGCCACGACGGGACTGGTACGTCTGGCGCGACGAGCCCGGCCCCGAGAAGCCCGGCGACGTCGTCTTCCCCGACCGCGAGGACAGCATCTGGACACTCGACGAGCAGTCGGGCCAGTACTACCTGCACCGCTTCTACCGCAGTCAGCCCGATCTCAACGTGGCCAATCCGCAGGTGCGGGAGGAGATCGCCCGCATCATGGGGTTCTGGATGGCCCTCGGACTGTCCGGGTTCCGCGTCGACGCCGTCCCGTTCCTCCTCGAGACCCAGTCCAGCGACGGCGCTCCCGGTCCCTCGGAGGATCTGTCCGACCCCCACGACTACCTGCGCGACCTCCGGGCCTTCCTCAACCGGCGCGACGGCACCGCGGTGCTGCTGGGCGAGGTCAACCTGCCCTACCAGGACGCCCGGGCGTTCTTCGGCGACGAGGACGGCGACGAGCTGACCATGCTCTTTGACTTCCCGCTGATGCAGGCGATGTACCTGGCGCTGGCCCGCGGCGACGCGGGACCGGTGCGCACCGCCCTCGGCAGCCGACCGGCGACGCCGGACGACTCGCAGTGGGCGGTCTTCGCCCGCAACCACGACGAGCTCACCCTGGACAAGTTGAGCCGGGCGGAGCGGCAGGAGGTCTTCGACGCCTTCGGCCCCGACGAGACGATGCAGGTCTACGGGCGTGGTCTGCGCCGCCGGCTCCCCGGCATGCTCGACGGCGACCAGGACCGGATCCGTCTGGTGTACAGCCTCACCCTGTCCCTGCCGGGGACGCCGACCCTGTTCTACGGCGAGGAGATCGGGCTGGGCGAGCAGCTCTCACTGGACGGTCGGATGGCCGTGCGCACGCCGATGCAATGGACTGACGGCGATCTCGGCGGCTTCAGTGCCGTGGACTCCCCCGATGCGCTCTGCCGGCCCTTCCCCGACGCGCCGTTCGGCCCGGACCAGGTCAACGTGATGGACCAGCGGCACGACCCGGAGTCGCTGCTGAGCTGGATGCGGGAGCGCATCCGCATCTACCGGGAGTCACCGGAACTGGGTTGGGGTGCCACGACCGTCCTGGACCAGGAGCACGGGGCCGTGCTGGCGCACCGCTCCGATTGGCGCGGCGGAACGGTGGTGCTGGTGCACAACGTCGGGTCCGATCCGGTGTCGGTCGCGCTGCAGCTGCCCGACCGGGCCGGTGACCTCCTGGTGGACCTGGTCGATCCGCGTCGGCAGGACACGGTGGCCGGGGACGGGGCGGTGGAGGTCGAGTTGGGCCGTTACGGCAGCCGCTGGTTCCGCCTCGTCCGGCCGGGGGCGCTCCGGCTGATCTGAGCCGTCGACTCACGTACCGGCTCGCCGGAGTTTCGGTCCCGTCGGACGCGGGCGATCGGGACCTGCTCCGGCGGGGCTCGTCCGGTGCCGCCGATCCCGAAGGACGAGCAGCGGCGGGGGATCTCACGGTCACGTGTCGGCCGCGCACACCGCCGCGGCCGGGTCGGTCGCTCCCAGAGGCACCGGAGCGCACCACGGTGGGGGTGCCGGTGGGTCCCGGCGGCGCACCGTGCCCGAGTGGGCCTCGCGAGCCGGCTGACGCGTGCGGGTCGACCGATGGCGGTCGACCCGCACGTGCGTGTCCGGGCCGGGCGGATCAGGCTGCGGCGACCGCGATTTCGTTGGGGGTGCCGGGCAGGGTGGCCTCGGCGACGACCGTCCCGTCGGTCAGGTCGACGGCGACGATCCGCTGCTCGGCCGGCTCGGTCACGTAGGCGATGTCGCCGTGGACCGAGAGGGCCGGGTGCGGGTCCTGCCATTCGACGGGGCTGGTCCACGGCTGGATGACGTCCCAGGATTCGGTGATGTCACCGGTCGCCGGGTCGAGGGTGTTCAGGGTGCCGTCGGCGCTGAGCAGGACGATCTCATCGGCGGGCCCGCGGGCGACGTCACGCCAGGTGTACTTGACGCCGTCGGGAAGGTCGACGACCTTCAGGGTGTCGGTCGTGGTGTCGATGAGCGCCAACTCGGTCAGCAGGTACCCCTCGCTGTCCGGGTCGGAGTTGTAGTCGCCGACGATGAGCGGCGAGGTCTCGCTGACGTAGGCATTGCCCATGCGGCCGTAGGTGTCCGGCGCCTGGAGCTTGGTGAAGGTGCCGTCCTGGTAGACCAGCACGCCGTCGGAGCAACCGAAGACCACGACCTCGTCCTGCGCGGTGCCCTCACCGTGGACGGCGGGGCACTGCTCGTTGCGGGCGGTCTCGGTACCGGAGGCGTCCAGCACACGGACTCCCGTGCGTCCGTCGGCGGTGCCGAGGGTGGACAGCATGCTGCCGTCGGTGAGTTCGATGGCGACACCGTGGTGGGCCGCCTCGGACTTCGTGACCGTGACCTCGGGCATCTCGGCACCGTCGAGCGCGTCGGTGTCGAAGGCGGTGATGTCGCCGGTGCCGTCGGCGAACAGGACGGTCCGACCACCGTGACGGACGACGTGGCCCGGGGCGTCCGCGGCGAAGACCAGGTCGGTCAGCGTCGGCTCGGACGCAGCACCGTCGACGGCGGTGCCGGCGTCCAGCACCTGGAACCCGCCGGTGGTGGACACCATGACGTGCCGGCCGTCCCCGGCCGGGTTCACCCGGTTGAAGCCTTCCAGCGGCAGGTCGGCGGCGAGTTCGAGGGTGGTGCCGTCGAGCACCAGCAGGCCGCCGTCGTAGGTCAGGGCGACGCGGGTGGTCCCGTCGGACGCCCCGGTGGTGGCGGATGGTGCGGAGTCGGACGTGGCGGCGGTGCCGGCGGCCGGGGCGGACGAGCTGATCCGGGCAGCCGGGGCCGCGGGCGAGCCGCATGCCGTCAGGACGAGGCCGGCTCCGGCCAACAGGGCGAGGGGACGCAGGGTCGTGGGGGTTTTCATGTCATCACCTTATCAAGAACCATTCTCATTAGCGAAGCGCGGAGGTGATGCGATCCGCATTGCTGCGCATCATGGCCAGGTAGGTGGCGGCGTCGCCCCCCGGCGCGCTCTCCGCGGCGACGTCCGTTGCCGCGGTAAGGGACTCGGTGAAGAGCGAGACGATGGTGACGTCGAGACCGACCTCGTCGGCCAACACCTGCACGAGTCGCTCCGGCTGGGTCGCGTCGGCGAAGACGACGTCGACGCCGGCGGTCTCCATGGCGGTGACGAGGTCGTCGAAATCACTGGCGCTGGGGGCGGCGAGAGTGCTGCCGCCCGGGAGAACCGTTCCCACCACGGTGAAGTCGTACCGCTGGGCGAGGTAGCCGAAGACGTTGTGGTTGGTGACCAGGGCGCGTCGGTCCGCGGGGATGCCAACGAACTGCTGTTCCAGCTCGGCGTCCAGCGTGCGCAGCTCCTGCCGGTAGGCGTCCGCGGAGGATCGCAGTGCACCGGCGTCGACGTCGGCCAACCCGGCCACGACCGGCTCGAGCGCATCGACGACCCGCAGCACCTGCTGCGGATCGGTCCACAGATGCGGGTCCGGGCCTGACATCTCGTCGTCGGTGTAGGCGATGACCTGCACGTGGTCACCGGCCACGAACTGCGGGACGCCGTCGGCGGCGGCGGCGTCGAGATGATGCTGCACCCCCTCCTCGAGACCGAGTCCGTTGGACACGATCAGCTCCGCGTCGCGGAGCTCGGCCGCCCGCTGGGCCGACACCTCGAAGGAGTGTGGGTCGGAACCCGGTGGCATCAGAACCAGGACGTCGACCTGATCTCCGACCACCTGCTGCACGACGTCACCGAGGATGTTGGTGCTCACCGCGATCGTCGGACGCTCCGACACGCCATCGGCACCGGCACCGGCACCGGCACCGGCACAACCCGCCAGCACCGCGAGCACCCCGCCGGCCAGCCCGGCGACGAGACGCCGGGCCCTCACCGCCCCACCTCGGCGAGGAACATCGGGACGTCGGGGGTCGGGAACTCCCGCGAGATCCGCGCCGCGTCGCCGTGGTCGATCTCCAGGATCCGGCGCCCGGCGGGGTCGTTGACGTACGCCCGGGCCGCGTCGACCTCGATGGTCACCGCGTCCCGCAGTGCGGGCTCGGCCATGGTGTCGGCCAGGAGCGGCTCCGAGGTCCCCGTCACCACTCCGGTCCGGGCGTCCAGGGTCAGGACGCGACCCGCACGGTCGACGGCGACGACCACGTGGTCCCGGTCGTCCACCGCCGACACCGCGACCAGCGGAGTGCCCGTCTCGATCAACCTCCACTCACGGTCCCGCGTGTCCAGCACCCAGGCGCCGCGTTCGCCGGCCACCGCGGCGACCACCGGCCGGTCCTTGCGCGCCCGGAAGTCGCGGGCCCGGTCGGCGTCGGACACCGCTGCCGGGTAGGGGATGTGCTCGAGGGCGACGGTTCCGTCCGGATCGGAGCCGGCCACGGCGAGGACAGCGCCGTCGGCGCAGCCCACGACGACGCCGACCCGGCTGGTGATGGTCTCCCCCGCCCCCGGACAGGCGACGCCGGTGCCGGCGACCGGCGCACCGGCGGCGTCGAGCACCCGGACGGTGTCCGGCGACGACCCGGCGGAGCCGGCGGTCGTCTGGACGAGGCGTCGCCCCGACGGGACCAACAGGCCGTCGGCGGGCACATCGTCGAGCTCGGCGAGCAGAGCGACGGAGCCGGCTCCCAGTGCTGCCCCGTCGAGCACGACGGCGCGGCCGGCATCAGGGTCGAGCACGGTCACCAGCGACGGCGCCGACGACGTCCGCATCGCGGCGCCACCGTCGACCTCACCCACCGGTCGCGACTCGGCCAGGTAGTAGTGCGAATGGTCGCCGTGCGGCACCGTCCACACTCCGCTGTCCACGACGGTGAGGCCGGACGCGGAGGTGGCGAACAGGTACCGGCCGTCAGTGGTGACCGCCGTGGGCGCCGGGAGATCGGGCAGCTCCACGCTGTCCCCGGTGAGCAGGTCGATGCCGCTGGTGCTGCCGTCGGGCGCCACCACCGCGAGACGCAGTTGCGGCTCGGTCATCTCGGCCGCCCCCGGGATGGCGCCGTGTCCGGGGGCGTCGGAGGCGTCCTCGCCGGCGGGGGCCGACGGCGCCGGCGAAGACAGGGCGGACGGGGCGGACGCACCGGAGGCGGAGCGCGCGCCGGAGCCCGAGCACGCGCAGAGCGTGAGGCCGAGGGCGAGGGCGAGGACGGCGGCCGTGATCACGGGCCGGGGGGGCTGGGGCGGGGCGGGCACGGAGGATTCCTTTGCACGGTGCGACGACGGAACGGGAGGTGGGCGACCGACAGCGGTCAGCGGCGGCTGGGCAGCGGTGCTCCGACGCCGGGCGATCGGCGTCGGGAGCTGTGGTGGGTGAGGGTGCGGAGCACCGTGGACACCGGGTAGACGAGGACCGCGACCAGCGCGATCGACGCACCGGCGGCGGTGCCGGCGTGCCACGACAGCAGGAGGCCGGCGACGACGGCCAGCGCGCCCAGGACGGCGGCGAGGCCCATGGTGGTGGCGATGCCGTTCGTCCACGGCCGGGCCGCCGCGGCCGGCGCGACAAGCAGGCCGACGACGAGCAGACTGCCCACCGCCTGGTACGAGCTGACCACTGCCAGCGTCACCAGGACGGTCAACGCGATCCGGCCCGCCCGGGGGTTCAGGCCCAGGGTGGCGGCCTTCGCCGGGTCGAAGGCCAGGGCGACGAACGACCGGTGGAACGCCACGGCCAGGGCCACGGTGAGCAGCACCGCCACCGCCACTTGCACCAGGTCGCCGACGCGGATGGCCAGCACGTCGCCGAACAGGATGGCGGTCAGGTCGGTGGCGAACGAGCGGGACCGCGACACGATGAGCACGCCGAGGGCGAGCATGCCGACGAAGAGCAGCGCGATGGCGGTGTCGTCCGACAGGCGCCGGTTCCGCGTGAGGAACCCGATCCCGGCGGCCATGGCCGCGGCACTGACCCCGGCACCCAGCAGGCTGGGGAACCCGAGCAGCGCCGCCAGCGCCACCCCGGGCACCATCCCGTGGGCCAGGGCCTCACCGAGGAACGCGGAACCCCGGATGACGACCCAGGTGCCGGCCACGGCACAGATGCCGGCGACCAGGACACCGCCCAGCAGGGCGCGCAGCATGAAGGACACCGAGAACGGATCGAGGAACCAGGACACATCGGCACCGTACATGAGAACGGTAATCGTTAGTTACAGTAGTGCGGTGTCCGACAGCATGCAGGTCATCGACGTGAGTGCCCACCACGGCACGATTCTCGCGCTGCAGTCGATCGACTGCGCGTTCCCGGCCGGGCGCGTCACCGCCCTGACCGGAGGCAACGGATCGGGCAAGTCCACGCTGATCGCGGTCCTCGCCGGGGTGCACCGCGCCACCCGCGGACAGGTGCGACGGCCCGCCGGCGGGGTGGCCCTCGTCCGGCAGTCGTGGTCGCCGGACCAGCCGCTCCCGCTCACCGTCGCCGCGGCGGTCGGCATGGGCCGTTGGCACGACCGGGGCCACTGGCGGCGTTTCCGGTCCGACGACCGGGCGGTCGTCGCCCGCGCGATGGAACAGCTCGACGTCACCGACCTGGCCCAGCGGCAGCTCGGCGGTCTGTCGGGTGGTCAGCGGCAACGGGTCCTGGTCGCACAGGCGTTGGCGCAGCGGTCCGGGGTGTTGCTGCTCGACGAGCCGACCGCAGGCGTCGACGCCGCCGCGCGCGAACGCATCGAGAACGCGATGGCCGCCGAGGCCGAACGCGGCGTGGTGGTCGTGCACGTCACCCACGACGCCGACTCCGTCCGACGCGCCCATCGTCACGTGCACCTCGAGGCCGGACGCGTGGCCGTACCGGTGTCGCCGTCACCCGAGGACCATCCGCAGCGCCGCCGGCCGGCCTGACCCGCCGGCACGCCGGCCCGGTGCGGCACCGGGGTGACCGCCCGACAGTGGATGCCGGCGCGGGTGCCGCGGGTGACGGCGACGCCGACCTCGAGAGGTGGAGTGACAGCACGGCTCTCGGGGTGAGGTGCCGTCCGACGGCCGCCTCAGCGGTAGCGGCGCGGCACGGTCCAGGAACGGCCGAACACCTCGTCGAAGGATCGCGGATGGAAGGGGCTGTCACCGCCGGCGGGATAGTTCGTCAGCTCGCCGACCACGATGCGATCCGGGAGCAGGTACAGGTCCACCCGGACGAAATCGGTGTCGGCGGAGAGCCGCTCGGCCAGGTCGATCATCTCGTCCAGGCGGTCCGGGCGGGGAATCGGTGGGTGCGCCCACGGCGGGCCACCGCTGAACGGCATGTGCTCCCACGACCGCTGGAAGAAGTCCTGGGTACGGTCACCGAACCGACCTCCGTCGACCTGGACGAAATGGCACCGGCCGTGGAAGACGAAGAACTTGTAGTCCTCCGGCAGCGAACCCGCCGCCCCCAGCAGCCGCTCCTCCACCAGGACGCGGGGCGGGATCCTCCCGTACACCCACTCACGGTTGGGTCCCTGCCCGTACAGCTGCCCCAGCCAGGGCGCCGCGATGGCGGCCAGCTCGTCCCGGTCGGCTGCCGCCGGGCGGACGTGCCGGTAGACCCAGCTGTGCTGCGCCGGCGGGAGTCGCTCCTCGGGTGCGGCCATCGGTGAGACGACGATGACCGCTCCGCTGCCGTGCGTCGGTTTCACCACGAACGACTCCGGCAGCGACATCGTCCGCAGCGCCGCCGGGTCGTCCGCGACACCCACCAGCGCAGGCAGGTGACCGGGCCCGACGACGGACTCCACGTACGCCCGCACCGCCCACTTGTCGGCGAAGGTGACGAGGATGTCGCGGTGGTCACGCAGCATCTTGTAGCGGACCTTCTCCGAGAACGTCCGTGGCCGCGCCGTGGAAGCGAGCCGCCACAGACGCACCGCGCGACTGCGCTGTCGCCATCGTGGCCGCGACGGCGGCACGACCACGAGCGTGCAGCCGGGAGAGGAGGTGATGGGTGCGGGCATCCACGGATTGTGCCCTGCGTGACGGGCCCCGATCCCGGGCGGAGGAGACGCGCGCACCGGTGGCTGGCTCCCGAACGCCGTGAGGGTGCTCACCTCCCGGTCGGACCCTGCGCACGCGCTCGTCGTTAGCCAACTGTCGTGCTAACCTGCTAACTGGGTTCCGGTGGTGGGTACGCCGGCTGCCGCGCAGCTGTGGTGCGGTGGGAAGACCCTCCCTGGATCGTCCACCGGTGTCGTCCGCCCTTCCGCCGGCGACGCATCCGCGATCGACCTCGTCGCACATCACCGGAGTGACCGCACCTCCGGCCGCTGCGGCTCGTGCACGCACCCGAACGACGACGGCCGAAAGCTTCGGCCGTCGAAGACGCTTCCCACCGGATCAGGAGTGCCATGACCAGCACCGAGAACGAATTGACCACCGCACGCACCGTGAGCGCCGCGACCGACAGGTCGGTGAGCGCGTGGAAGGAGTCCGTCCACGCGGCGACGACGGGAGCCGGGCTGTGGTCGCGCGCCCCCCGGATCGACCCCACCGTCGGAGTCCAGCGGTACTTCGCGATGGTCCAGAACGCGATCGACGCGCAGCGCGAGCTGGCCGTCACCTGGGCGTCGTCGGTGAATGCGATCTCCGGCAGATGGAGCGATCAGGTGACCGCGGTGACCGGTGCCGCTCGCCGCCAGGTCGAGGTCGTCGCCGACGTCGTCAGCAGCCCTGCCCGGGCGGTCGAGCAGGCCGCCGAGCGCCGGGCCCAGCTCGCGGAGGCCGAAGCCGAGGCCGAGAGACGTCGGGTGCAGGCGGCACAGCGCGCCGCCGCGCGGGCCGCCGAGGAGCAGGCGGCACAGGCGGCCGAAGCGGCGAAGGCGGAGGAACGCCGGGCGCAGGCGGCACAGCGCGCCGCCGCGCGGGCCGCCGAGGAGCAGGCGGCACAGGCGGCCGAAGCGGCGAAGGCGGAGGAACGCCGGGTGCAGGCAGCACAGCGCGCCGCCGCGCGGGCCGCCGAGGAGCAGGCGGCACAGGCGGCCGAAGAGGCGAAGGCCGAAGAGCGTCGGGTGCGGGCCGAGGAGCGCGCGGCCGCCAAGGCAGCGCAGGAGAAAGCGGAGCTGGAGGCGACCAGGGCCGAGGAGCGTCGGGTGCGGGCTGCGGAGCGCGCAGCCGAGAAGGCGGCTCACGACCAGGCCCGCCAGGTGTACCAGGAGGCGACGAAGACCGAGTTGTCGGAGAAGCTGGCCGAGCGCGGCCTGGCCAGGTCCGGCACCGTCGAGGAACTCCTCGAGCGCATCGTCGAGTCCGACCTGGCCCGCGCCCCCTACCAGGACCTGACCAGGACGGAGCTGGCGGAAAAGCTCGCCCAGCGTGGCCTCACCAGGTCCGGCACCGTCGAGGAACTCCTCGAGCGCATCGTCGAGTCCGACCTGGCCCGCGCCCCCTACCAGGACCTGACCAGGACGGAACTGTCCGACGAGCTCGCCCGGCGCGACCTGCCGAAGTCGGGCACCGTCGAGGAGCTCCTGGGTCGCCTCACCGCGGCCGATCAGGCCGGAACCGACGCGAAGTAGGTCTCCGGGGCCGCGGTCGATCATCCGATCACCGCGGCCCGTGCCGGCGTCGGCGTGGCCGGTCACCGACCGCGCCGACGCCGCCGCGTGCATCGACAGGGGCGAGCGCATCGGAAGGACGGCGGGTGTGCGACTCACCGCCCGTCAGGCCGGCGGTCTCAGCCGAGACAACCGTTCGCCGGGCACCTGTCCCGAGTGGCGCCCGCCCCGCCCGCCCGAGAATCACTGTCCGGCAGACCTTCCCGTTCCGACCCGTTCCCGCGACCACAGGAGGATCCGAGATGACCGTGACGACACTGGAGCACGACCGCGCCGGCCGGGGCGAACCGCTGGTGCTGTTGCACGGGTTCGGCAGCACCCGGGACGACTTCACGGCCCTGCTGCCGGCGCTCACCGCGTCCTTCGAGGTGTGGTCGTTCGACCTGCCGGGACACGGCGCGTCCCCGATGATCGACGGGGTGCCGTCCGTGGCGGCCCTGACGGCAGCGGTCGTGGCGGAGCTGGACGCGCAGGGCCTGGACACGGTGCACGTGCTCGGGAACTCGCTGGGTGCGCGGATCGCCCTCGAACTGGCCTGCGAGGGCCGGGCACGGTCGGTCGTCGCGATCTCCCCCTCGGGGCTGGGGACACCGGCCGAACGGGTCCACCAGGCCAACCTGATGGTGACCTCACGCCTGCTGAACGTGGCCCGCCGACCCTTCATCGACGCCCTGTCCGAGACGGCCGCCGGCCGAACCCTGCTGCTGGCGGGCATGCGCGCCCGGCCGTGGCGGGCGTCGCCGACGGAGGCGAGGATCGGCAAGGACGGGTTCGGTGCCCAGCGCGGGTTCTGGTCGACCCTGGTGAACGCGATCGTCGTCGACGTCCCCCGGCACCTCCGACGCATCGACTGCCCGGTGATCGTCGCGCAGGGCTCGTGGGACATCGTCGGCTCCGGACAGACACCCCGGTACACGCCGTTCATCCGCGACGCCCGGTTCGTGGTGCTGCCCGGCGGCGGGCACGCCCCGATGTCGGACAATCCCGAGCTCATCGTCGATCTGGTGCATCACGCGGCGCGGCGGGCGGGCGCCGTCTCCACCCCGTGAGCGCGAACGCGGCCGCGTGACGCCACCGCGCACACCCGCACCGGGCGGTGGACGCCACCCCGACCGGAGACCGGGCGTGCTGCACCGAGCAGCCGGGTTGCAGCCGGGTCTGCGCCGACGAGGATGCCGCCGTACCGGTCGAGCGGCGACGAGCGAGGTCGCCGCCGCTCGACCGGTCCACGACCGATGCGACGTGGGCGGGACAGCGGCGGCGGCGACGCCCCGTCCGGCCCCGCCCTGCCGGGTGACCACCCGCCGGCGTCCGGCAGCGGACCCGAGCACCGACGCACCGGGGCGCCTCAGAACGAACGCTTGGTGAGCCGCCAGACCTGCCCGTCGCTGCCCGGGGTGCCGGTACCGGTACCGGGGGACATCGAGTTCACGGCCACATAGACGTTGCCGGGCTGGTCGACGACCACGCCGGCCGGGGCCGGGACGGACAGCACGACCCGCGCGCCGTTCTTCGGCACGAACACCAGCTGGCCGGTCCTGTTCGCGCCGCCGAAGAGCTCGCTGACGTACAGATTCCCCGCCTGGTCCTGCGCCGCCCCGGTCACGCCGGTGAACCCCGTCCAGGTCTGCTGGATCGCCCCGGTCCGGCGGTCGAGCTCCCAGACCCGTCCCGCACCGGGAACCAGTGACCCCAGGCCACCCACGATGATGTCGCCGTCACGGCTCAACGTCAGTGAGGTGGGGACCGGGTCGCAGAAGGATCCGCCCTGGTTCGGGCGGGAGTCACAGGCGCCACCGGTGACGTGGGGCAGGACCGCGAAAACGCTGATCCGGCCCCGGTCGTCCACGGCGAGGATGTCGTTGCCGGCGGCGTCGGCGACCAGCACCCGGTCTCCCAGGTCGAGCACCGCGTACGGGTTCGACTCGACCCCCTGACCGTCCGGGTCGTTCGCCGTCTCGAAAGCCCGGATGTCGGCGACCACGGCAGGCGGCCGGCCCGCCGCCGCACGCAGCAGCTTGCCTTCCTGCTCCTCCGGTAAGCCGGTGATCCCGTCCGGCACGTCGACGTCCTTGGCGACGAAGATCCGGTCGAGGGTCCGCGCACTGGCCCCGTCGTTCCCGGTCGCGCCGAACCCGCCCGGACCGGACTCCGACAGCAGGCCGGTCACCACGCGCTCCGCGAGGACGTTCTCGGCCTTGCTCGGACGTCGGACCACGCTGACCGCTGCGGTGGTCCCCACACACACCTCGTCCCCGTCGACGACCGCACAGTCATCGCCGCCGGTGCCGGACTCCGCGATGATCAAGGTCCCGTCGGTGGTCAGACCCAGCTGCCGCGGGTTGTCGAGTTGCTTCGCCACCGTCACCGGTGCCAACGGCGCCGCGAAGGCTGGCGTAATCATTATGGTTGATGCCGCGACGCTGATGGCGGCAGCGGTACACACGACACGTTTCATGATGACCTCATCGAGGTGAGAGTTCGGCCGCCCGTTGACCCGTTGTGATGAAACAGTCGCAGACCATCCGAGGGCTGTCAATGACGTCCTCGGAGCCCCCGGCGTCGTCGGATCCGCGGTCGCGATGGGCCGCCCGGGGTGTGCCCGACCCCGGCGTCGTGCCGCACCACACCTCCCCCTCTCCGAGCGGAGCGACCCTCTCACCGTCGCGGTATGGTGCGCAGGGAAGGACCGGACGGTGCGGCGGGACTCCGCGGATCGGCGCGCCGATACCGGTCGGTGAAGCCGACGGCGCCTGGCGCGCGCGTCGCCGACCGGACACCTGGGCATTCAGTTCCTACGAAGGGCAGCGACCCGGAGCCTCCACCCGGTGCTCGTGTCGCTGCAGCCGCCCCGCGTGCCGGGGCGCCACCCTCCACGCCCGGGGGTCTGTCCTCGGATCCGGGCAGGAGCGACGACATGCACTCCCATGAGACGACAGCGTGGATGGAAGCGCTGAGCGCGGCCGTCGTGGACGCGGACGGCGACGTGGATCCCTACGGCGCGGTGCTGGAGGCGGTGGTCTCGGCGCTGCCCGAAGTGGATGGCGCGGTGTTGTGTGTCGTGAAGGCCGGCAAGCCGGTGACGGTCGCCGTTCACGGGGACGTGGCCGATCCGTTCACGGAAGCGCAGCGGCATCTCGGGCAGGGCCCCACCGTGCAGACGTTCGAGCAGCGGACGACCATCACCTCCGCCGATCTGACCACGGACATCCGCTGGCCGAAACTGGGGCAGATGGTGGTCGCGCTGCCGGTGCGGTCGGTGGTGTGCTTCCCGATGGGCGATCCCGAGCGACCGGTCACGCTCACCCTCTACGCGGCGCAGCCGTCGGCGCTGGACCACCTCGACGCCGACCTGCTCCGGCTGGTGCTGGCCCACACGGGTATCGCCCTCGCCGCACTGGCCCAGCGCACCCGCGCGCAGAACCTGCAGCGCGCGATCAGGACGAACGAGCCGATCAGCGTGGCAACCGGGATCCTGATGACCCTGCACGGCTGTACGGAGGCCGACGCCATGGCGGTCATGACGGCGGCGAGCCGGGCACAGAACCGGAAACTCAGCGACATCGCCGCCGAGGTCGTCCTCACCGGAGCGATGCCGCCGCCACCGACCGGGTCGTAGCCCTACCGGCTCCGACGCCACCGACCGGGCCGCTGCGCGGTCGCCCCGCGGTCATCCTTCCGGCGGAGCCGTCCGGCGGCGACGGGTCGCGGAGCGGGGTGGACTCGCACGCATGTGGTCCCGCACCGGGGCGAGCAACGACGCGAGCGCATGGACGCCCTCGTCACCGAGGGGCGCGAGGAACATCTCCCGCAGGACGTCGACATGGCCCGGCAGGACGTCTCCGAGGCGTCGGCGGCCGGCCGCGGTGATGGTCACCATGATGCTGCGCTCGTCGTCCGGTGACGGGGCACGCGTGACGAGACCGGCCTGCTCGAGCAGACCCGCCTGGTAGGTCAGACCGCTGCGACTGTGGACCAGGCCGTCGGCGAGGTCGGTCATCCGGAGGCTGCCGGCCGGCGCGTCCAGACCCAGCCGGGCGAGCAGCTGGAACTGCACGTAGCTGAGGTCGGCCGCTTCCCGGAGCTGTTGTTCCACGCCGTGACGGAGCAGTCCGGCCACCTCCATCACGGCGAAGTACGCGCCCAGCTGGTCGGGTTCGAGGGGCTTCTCCGGGGTGTCCACGTCCCGAGTCTACGAGGCTATTGCTTCGAACTCGAAGCGCTGCTACCGTCCTGGTGTGCTTCGAATTCGGAGCAACACCCTCGGACGATGAAGAAGGTCACCATGAAGGCAGTCCGTTTCCACGAGTACGGCGATCCTGCGGTCCTGCGCCTGGAGGACGTCGAGGTGCCGGCGCCGGCCGCCGGCGAGGTGCGGGTGCAGGTCGCCGGGACGTCGTTCAACGGGGTCGACGGCAACATCCGCGCCGGTCGGATGCAGGGACCGATGCCCTTGGCACTCCCGCACACCCCGGGCCTGGACCTCGCGGGAACCGTGGACGCCCTCGGAGCCGGCGTGTCCGGGCTCCGGGTCGGCGATCCGGTGATCGGATTCCTGCCCTTCGCCGCCGACGGTGCGACCGCCGACTACGTCATCGCCGCGGCCGCCAGTCTGGCGACAGCCCCCTCGAGCATCCCGCTGGCCGACGCCGCCGCCCTGCCGGTGGTGGGCCTGACCGCCTGGCAGGCTCTGTTCGAACACGCGGAACTGCAGGCAGGACAACGGATCCTGATCAACGGTGCGGGCGGTGCGGTCGGCGGCTACGCCGTGCAGTTGGCCCGGACGGCGGGCGCGGTGGTCATCGCCGCCGGCAGCCCCCGCAGCCGCGACCGACTGACCATCGCGGGAGTCGACCAGTTCGTCGACCACACCGCGGCAGACACCGCCGCCCAGCTGCGCGAGCCGGTCGACGTGGTGCTCAACCTGGCCCCGATCACCCCGGAACAGTTCACCGCGCTCGCCGGTCGGGTCCGCGACGGCGGGGTCGTGGTCAACACGACGGTCTGGATGCCCGCCCCGTCCGACGAGGCGCGCGGGGTCCGCGGGATCGACCTGTTCGTGCGCAGCGACGCGGCGCAGCTGGCCGAGCTGGCCGGCCGGGTCGACCGCGGCGAACTCACGGTCGACGTCGCCGAGCGCGTACCGATGGCCGACCTCGCATCCGTGCACGAACGCGCGGCCGCCGGCATCCTGACCGGGAAGATCATCGTGGTGCCGACGGTGCGTTGACTTCGTAGCGGCGACCCGGTGGTTCAGCTGCCCGCGGCGCCACCGTCGATGTGTCGCCGGAGACCGGTGGCGAGCAGAACCAGCGCATCGGCCAGCTCCCCGAGGCGCCGGGGTGGGATGTCGGCGAACGCACCGAGCATGAAATCCGTACTGCGATCGGCGATCTCGCGGCCGCCGCGGGTCAGCTCGACGACGAAGCGGCGTCGATCCGTCGGATGCGGTGTGCGCTGGGCGATGGAGTGCGCCTCGAGACGGTCGACCAGCGACGTCACGCTCCCCGTGTTGAGTCCCAGCGCTTCCGCCAGATCCGACTGACCCATCGGGCCGCGGGTGTGGAGGTAGCTGATGGCCTGCGTCTGGCGGAGGTCCAGGCCGGTCTCGCCGGCCACTGCCTGACGGTAGTGCTCGGCCGCCAGGATCAGCACCCGCAGGGCCTCCCCCGCCCGACGCAGGTCTCCCGCCGGCCCCCCGGCTTTACCTGGGCTTTGACTTACCTCGTTCATCGAGTTGCTTGACCATCGAGCGACATCCGGTGATACTAGCAAGAGCTCCGGCAGGCTTCAGCAGCGTAGGTCTGTCGGGCTTCCCTCTCCGGGTCGCCCACCTCGGCAGCGGCAGCCGGCCCATGCCGGCAGCGCCGGCTGAGCCGTCACCGCTGTCGTCACTCGACGCCGCCGTCGGCGTGCGTTTCTCAGTCGGTACCGCGCTGCTCGGCGGAGCCCACTGCCGGCCGGTCGACCGCCAGCCGGTCCCGGCCGGCGGCTTTGGCCCGGTACAGCGCCGCATCGGCCCGCGTCAGCAGCGCAGCGGCCGTACCGATGTCGGCGGTTTCGGGGCCGGGGGTCCAGGTGGCCGCGCCGACCGACACCGTCGCCTGCCAGCCGGGCGCCTGACGGACGACGACGGCCCGGACCCGGTCGAGAAGCCGTGCGGCGACGGTCGCCGCATCGGCCGCACCGGTGCCCGGCAGGACGACCGCGAACTCCTCGCCGCCGTACCGCGCCACCACGTCACCCGCCCGGTCGATCGAGCCGGACAGCGCCCTGGCCACCGCGATCAGCGCGGCGTCGCCGACGAGGTGACCGAAGGTGTCGTTGAAGGTCTTGAAGTGGTCGAGATCGACCATCAGGACCGACAGCGGCAGTTGTTGCCGGGTGCAGCGCCGCCATTCGCTGCGGAGGGACTGGTCGAAGGACCGCCGGTTCGGCACTCCGGTCAGCGGGTCGCTCATCACCATGCGGAACATCTGATCCTGCATGGCTTTCTCGGCGGTGACGTCGAGGACCAGCCCGACCGCCCGCTGCGGGCGGCCGCGCCGATCGCGGGTGAGGACCTTGCCGCGGAGCGAGAGGTGGCGCAGGTCCGTGTCCGATCCGACGCGTACCTCGACCTCCATGGCGCCGGTGCCGACGAGTTGCTGCAGTGCTGCGGTGACGGAGTCGGCATCCGCGGGATGGACCGCGGAGGTGAGTGCCGCGATGGTGGTCGGTACCGCGTCCGGCGCCACGCCGAGGACACCGGCGGCCTGCGCCTCCCAGGTGAACATCCCGTCGGGCACGCCGAGTTCCCACATCGCGGCCGCGGTCTGCCCCAGTGCGAGATCCAGTCCGGCGCGCAGCGTCCGGCGCTGGGCGATCAGCCGGTGGAACTCGGTGGTGTCGCGGCCGGCCGCCCACCAGGTGTCGGTTCCGGGTACCGGTCGGGCCACCCACTGCAGATGCACCGCGTCGCCGCCACAGGGCAGGAAACGGGTCTCCATGAGCACCTCGGCCTGCCCACGTTCGAGGGCGGTGATACCGGCGACCACCTCGCTGATGTCCTCGGGGTGGACGAACTCCAGCAGGGAGCGGCCGTTGATCTGATCGACGTCCAGCCCGAGCAGGGAGGCGAAGGCGCGGTTGACCTCTCGGAGGTGTCCGTCGTGCCCACCGAGGGAGAACAGTTCGATCTCCGTGCCGGTGGCGGTGTCGAGGCGGGTCCGGTCGACGAGCGGGATCCCGGTCACCGGACGCGGTTCTTGGCGTACAGGGTCAACAGGGTCGTGGCGACTCCGGCGTTGCTGATCAGATCGGGGTTGACCAACGGGTACAGCGTGGCCGGCGTGAATCCGTCGACCTCGTCGGCGAGTTCCTCGTCGTCGACGTGCTCGAATCCCATGGTCCAGTCCGGGAAGAGGGCGGCGGACGTGGGGGCGTCGGCCAGCAGCCGCAGGTTGGTGTGCCGCTCGTCGGCGGCGATCCGGCCGTAGGCGGCGCTCAGCGCGTCCGGCTCGCCTTCCAGCACCTGCAGGAAGCTCTGGTTGCTGTACAGCAGCATGCCGCTCAGACCGGCCTGCGCGTTGTTGCGGCGGCACACGTCCAGCAGCGCGACGAGCTCGTCCGGGGCGATGTCGTAGGTGGCCTGACTGCAGTAGATGATGCGTCTCATGGTGACCTCGTGGGAGCGGAAGGGCTGGGCGCTGGACGATTCTCCGGCCGGCGGTGGCGGGTGCTTCCCGTCCGAGCGGTGCTGACGACGGCCGCGTCGCGGGCGGCGCCGTCGTCATGGGACCCGGGCGCCGGCGGCTGGGCGGGCCCCTGCCACCGCTGACGACGGTGCACGCTGTTCGACACCGGTCACACGCAGCGTAGCAACAAGCTTTCTCTGTGTGACTGCTTCGCCGAAGCTCGTGCCGACGGCCGCGGGCCGTGATTACGTTCGGTGACCACCGGACCCTCGGCTGCATGAGAGCCGGAGCGCTCGGCCCTTTCGCCGCTCGCATCGCGTGAGCAAAGTTGCACCGAGCGGAGTGCACAGGGTGATTCTTCGGCCGGAGAGCCGGCGAAAGACTCCGATGCGCGGCGGTAGGTGGTGTCATGGACGGTGGGCGGGGAGTCCCGACAGCCGACGAAACCATCGCCGGGGTGGCGCACGTGAGGGGTGCGCCGGGTACCACAGCAGGTACCCGGATCGAGGAGAAACGCGGTGGGTGTGCCGACAGTCGTTGAGCACCAGGTGGTGTCACACAGCGGGCGGATGCGGGACGTACCTGCCGGCGCCCGCTCACACGACGGCGGGGGCGTCCCGGCGACCACCGACCTGGACGATGTCCTCCGACGCGGCGCCGTCACGAGTCTCCTGCAACCGATCGTCGACCTCTCGACCGGCGCGGTGGTCGCCCACGAGGCGCTGGCCCGCGGACCGCTGGGTCCGCTGCACACACCCGACGCCCTGTTCGGCGCGGCCCAGCGGGCCGGCCGCGTCGCCGAGCTCGACGCACTCTGCCGCGAGGTGGCGGTCCGCACGGCCATCGACCACGGCCTGGCCGCCCCCGCAGCGGTTTTCGTCAACATCGAACCGTCGACCCTGCGGGCGAACGCCCTCGACCCTCTGGTCCACCAGGTGGCCTCGGCGCCCCGACCGTTGCAGGTGGTCCTGGAGATCACCGAGCGGGAGCTGGCGGCACGACCCGCGGAGCTGCTCGCCGCGGTGGCCCGGCTGCGGGCCGCCGGCTGGCGGATCGCACTGGACGACGTCGGAGCGGTGGACATGTCCCTGACGTTCCTGTCGCTGCTCGCCCCCGACGTCGTCAAGATCGACATGGGCACCGTCCAGCGACGGCCCGACGCAGCCACCGCCACGTTGATGAACGCACTGAACGCCTACGCCGAACGCACCGGCGCGGTGCTGCTCGCCGAAGGAGTCGAGACCGAGGCGCACCTGCGGACGGCACTGGCGCTGGGGGCGCGGCTCGGCCAGGGCTGGCTGTTCGGCCGCCCGAACCCCCACCCCGCGGCCGATCGCCCTGCGGGTGCACTGACGTTGCCGCCGCCGGTCCGCACCGAGCTGCCGGCCTCGCCGTTCCGCTGCCTCCCTGCCGGGGTCGAGCTGCGGGTGTCGACCAAGGCACTCCTGATCGAGGTCAGCAAGCACCTCGAGCGACAGGCCGCCGACATCGGGATCTCGGCGATGGTGCTGGCGACATTCCAGCAGGACCACCACTTCACGCCCGCCACCCGGACCCGCTACCGGCAGCTGGCCGGCGCGGTCGGCTTCGTCGGTGTCTTCGCCCGGGATCTCGCGTCCGCTCCGGTCGAGGGGGTGCGCGGCTGCGACCTCCCCGCCGGCGACCCGGTGGTCCAGGAGTGGGACATCGTCGTGCTCACACCGCATTTCGCGGCCGCTCTGCTGGCCCGGGACGTGACCGAGGGCCGGCCGACGGCCGACCGCGACCGACGGTTCGAATTCGCGCTCACCTACGACCGGGAGACGGTGACCGCAGCCGCCCGTTCCCTCATGGGGCGGATGCCGGACAGCCACTGACATCCGCCCGCGCTGTCGCGTACAGCGCGCCGGGCGTCGACAGCGCCGCACCTGCGGTCCGGGTCGGACGCGGGGACGGACGCCGGACCGAGTCGGCGTGAGCGGCCGCGAGGAGGCGCGCCCCGCCGCCGGGCGGTTGCCGGGCGGCTCTCCGGGCACCACGACGTCCGGGTGCACCGGGGCCGGCCGGCGACGCGATGGCCGGGCGGTTCCGGTCGACCGCGCAGGATCCTGCCCGACTGTTTCCGAACGACCGCATCGCCCGATCGGCGTCACGGGCCGGAACCATTCGATGAGACGTACGACGGGGGCGGCACGCCGCCGTGTCGTGACCGTCCGTAGATCGGCACCCGAAGCGCCCGGCGACCGTCCGGTGGAACTTCCGCGGAGTCGGGCCCGAGTCGAGATCCACGTCGTACCGTGGGGCCTGGGCCGACGGATGGTGACCGACGTCGGCTCCCCCACGTTCTGTCCTGCTCGCCACCTCCGCCCGATCGACGACGCCCGTCGCGTCCGGGGCGGACCCGATCTCGAAAGACCATTCCATGAAGAGTTTCTCGTGTGGTGACGTCGTCCCCGGTTGTGACGTCCGTTTTCTCTGTTCGTCCGAGGACGAGGTCCTGCACCAGGTGGCCGTCCACGCCCGTCAGGACCACGGTCTGACCAGCCTCTCCGACGACCTGGTCACAGCGGTGCGATCCGCCGTCGTGACCGTGTGACATGAGCGGTCCCCCGGCACCGCAGCACGGACCGGCTCCGGACTGGCCGGCACTTCTCGAGAGAGCCTGCCGGGGCGAGGGTCTGCGTTCGGTCTACCAGCCGATCGTCGACGTCGCGCGGGGCGTCGTGGCCGGATACGAGGCGCTGATCCGCTTCGAGGACGGGCCGGCCGATCCCGAGATGTGGTTCGCCGCAGCCGCCCGGCACGGTGTCGTCGACGCCCTCGACGCCGCCGCCGTCCGCAGCGCTCTGACCGGACGGTCGACGCTGCCCGGCAACTGCTTCCTGTCGGTCAACGTCTCCCCGATGTCGCTGGTGACACCGGCCGTCCGAGCGGTGTGGGCCGGGCAGGGCCACCTCGGCGGGCTGGTCGTCGAGCTGACCGAACAGACACCGATCGATTCCTACGACGTCCTCGACGGCGATCTGCGGCGTCTCCGCGGCGCCGGCGCGATGATCGCCATCGACGACGCCGGTTCCGGGTACGCCGGGCTGCGGCACCTGCTCACCATCCGACCCGAGATCGTGAAACTCGATCGTTCGCTCATCGTCGACATCGATCTCGACGAGGGCAAGCGCGCACTCGTGGAGATGATGGGTACGTTCTCCGGTCGTCTCGACGCGTGGCTGCTCGCCGAGGGTATCGAACGCGCGGCGGAGCTCGAGGTGCTGACCCGCCTGGGCGTGCCGTTGGCCCAGGGCTACCTGCTGGCCCGCCCCGGACCGGCCTGGCCGGCGTTGGATCCCTCGGTCGCTCTCCAACTGCTCACCGCGGTCGCGGAGCACCACGCCGGCGACACGTTGCGCGGCCTGCTGCAACCGGCTCCGACGGTACGCACGGTCGACGAAGCCCGGTCGCGGTTCACCGATCGCACCGTGGACGTGGTCGTGTTGCTCGACGAACACGGTCGCCCCACCGCCACGATGACCGCCGAGACCGCCCTGGTCGGCCAGGCGCACCCGGGTATCCGGTTCAACGTCGACACACCGCTGGCCGAAGCGGCTCTCCGAGCCATCGGCCGGGATCGACCATCGCGCTTCGCGCCTCTGCTGTGCACCGACGCCGGCGGCCGTTACGTCGGCATCGTGCCCGTCGAACGCATCCTGCAGGCCGCCGTCGGCGGCGTCGACGACGCGGCCCGATCCACCCGGGCGAAGTCCCGGTAGCAGCAGGGGACGACGGGCACTTCGGGTCACCGTGCGTGAGCCGGACGTCGACGGGGCATTATCGACCCGCCTGGCGGCACCGTTAACTAGCAGTGCTAGATTATGGCCATGTCGCCACGCCCCAGCCCGGACCTCGACCGCCGACGCTACGAGGTCGTCCAGATGGCCCGGGATCTCGCCGAGACCGAGGGCTGGGCTGCAGTGACCATCCGCCGCCTCGCATCCGAACTCGACGTCAGCCAACCGGTGTTGTACTCCGCCTTCGACAGCCGCGATGCGGTCGTGGATGCCGTGGCGGTCAGCGGTTTCACCGGGATCGCCGACGCTCTGCACGCCGTCGACGCCACCCCACGGGCACGGATGCGCACATACCTCGAGTTCGCCGCCGCACACCCCCAGGTGTACGAGGCGATGTTCTCGATGCCGTCGGGCCTCGCCTTCGCATCCGCCGACACCCCGGAAGCCCTCGCCCGGGCATTCCGCGGCATCGCCGACGCATTCCCCGGAGCCGGAGGCGCCGAGGTGGAGATCGCCTGGTCGGTGCTCCACGGACTGGCTACTCTCCAGGCCGGCGGGCGGTTGACTCCGGGCCAGGAACAGGCCCGGTTCGAGCTCGCCCACCGCATGCTGACCCATCACCTCAGCGCACCGACAGCCTCGCCGACCGAACGAGACCCGCAACGACGGCGCTGATCGACCGGCCATCCACCCGATGCCGATGACCACTCCGGAACCGAGCCCCACGGGGCACCAACGACGGGAGCACCGACCATGACAACCGTTCACATCACCGACAGCACGTCCCCGCCGGAGGGCTGGCGAATCCTGGGCTTCGGAAAACACCCCGACACCGCCGCCGCCGTGCAGGCCCACCTCCGGGGGCAGGGGCTCCGCGCCCGTAACTTCGCGCTCACCGACGACGCAGAGGGCGACGCCGCGTTGGTCGGACACCTCACCGACGGCGAGTACGACGGCATTCTCATCGGCAGCTACATCAACGGCCAGAACCCCAGCGAGCCACCCACTCCCGACACCACGGCATGGTTCAACCGGATCCTGAACATAACCCACCTGCATGCGCCGACGGCGAAGCTCATCCTCGTCCGCGATCCCGCTGACGCGCTCACCACCATCGAGAACGTTCTCGGCCCCCCCGGGCCGGCGGCACCCCGCACATCCGGTGCGGGTGGTGCACAGCCAACCGGCCAGGAGGTCTGAGTTCGACGGTGGACGCGACCTCCGCTGTGTCGGTGAGGATCCCGCACCCGGGACCAGGTGTCCGGCGGTGGTTCCGCTGGGCGGGCAGCCTGATCACGACAGCGCCGGCTCCCATGGCGCGTCGCATCCGTGGCCGCCAGGCGACGACACTCGGTCATCGGTCAGACCGGCACACCGGGAAACCGGTTTTCGGCCGACGTACGACCCTCGATGCCGGCCCGGGACCGACGCTCCGCCGGCGGCATTCGTTGTCCGGTGCGGTCGGGCACCGCCGGCGTCCTGTCACATCGATGTGTGGTCAACACGTCCCGGGTGAGTGCTCGCAGCCATTGATGGGCGTGGTCGGCCGTGAAGTGGTGATGCCAGGCGAGCACCACCCGCACCGGCGGCACCTGAACCGGTAGGGCGAACTCCGCGACCCCTCCGGCGGAGGTCAGGCGGGCGGCGACGGCGGCCGGCATCACCACGACAGCGTCCGTGTGGCGGACGATCTCCACTGCGGCCGCGGTCGAGGCGACGGCCGCCACCACGGTCCGGCTGTGGCCCGCCGCTTCTAGCTGCTCGTCGGTCCGGTCCCGTAGCCGGCCACGCCGCGACACCAGCACGTGGGGTGTGGCGATCCACTGCTGCAGGTCGACCGCCTCGCCCCGGGCACCCGCACCGGCACTGTCGAGCAGCTGGTGCCCGGTACGGGCCAACCCGACCAGCTGGTCATGACCGAGGTCGTCCCGGTCGATGTCGGGTGAGACGGGGGCCGCGGAACCGATCTCCAGGTCGACCATCCCACGACGCAGGTCCGTGCTGTCGCCTGCCGCCTCGCCGAGGAACCGCAACCCGACCCCGGGGGCCGCAGCCGACACCCGGTGCACCAACTCCGGGGCGAGGATCACGGTCAACGCGTCGTGCGCGCGCAGCGTGAATGTACGGCGCAATGCGGCCAGGTCCAGTGGCGCCTCGGGGGTGAGCACTTCGCGGCTGCGCAGCACCAACGCCCGCACCTCCGCCCGAAGTGCCACCGCACGCGGCGTGGGACGCATGATGCGTCCGTTGCGCACCAGTATCTGGTCACCGGTGGCCCGCCGGAGCCGCCCCAGGCTTCGACTCATCGCCGGCGCCGACAGGTGCAGACGCTCCGCCGCGCCGGTGACGCTCTCCTCCTCGAGCAGGGCGTCCAACGCGGTCAGCAAGTTCAGATCGAGTTGCATGAAACGCAATCTACTAGTGCACGGATTGTATTTGCCTACAACCCAACCGATTCATACCGTGATGACCGGCAGGTGACCGCAGAACCGACGACCGCAGGGACGAGAGATCATGACAGGAAACGAGTTTCAGTCACAGACCGAACAGGACCTCGCACTTCTGGACGGGATGACCGCGGCGGTCACCGCGGCGGGCCGGGTCCTGCTCGACCGGTTCTCCGCCAGCAACCGGGTCGGCGACATCACCGCGCTGCTCGCAGCGATCGACGCCAACGACATCGCCTCCACGGCGGTGCTGCGACCGGCCCTGGAACGGCTGCGCCCCGGCGCCCGGTGGGACGACGACGAAGAGGGCCGCGGTGGTCTGGGGCCCGGTGAGTGGTGGGTGGCCGACGCCGCCGAGGGCAACGTCAACCACATCCACGGCTCCGTCGACTGGGGAGTCACCGCGACCCTGGTCCGCGACGACGTGCCGGTCCTGACCGCGGTGTTCCTGCCCGCCCTCAACCGCACCTACACCGCGGTCCGGGGCGGCGGCGCCTTCCTGGACGGCGCCCCGATCACGGTGTCGGCGAAATCCGACCTCAAGGCTGCACTGGTGGGCACCGGCCAAGCCACACCCGGTGAAGACCCGACGATCCGGCACGCGATGAGCACCTCGATCGACCGGATGCTCGACGCGGCGCTGCTCGTCTCCGCCACCGTCCCAGCGACGCTGCAGCTCGTGCAGGTCGCCGCCGGCCACACCGACGCGTTCTGGCAGTACGGGCAGGTCCGTTCCGGGCTGCTCGCCGGGGCGCTGCTCGTGCAGGAAGCCCACGGCACGGTCATCGACACCTCCGGCGCCCCATGGACCCTCACCAGCGCCGACTTCATCGCCACCACACCAGGCCTCGCCGCCCCCCTCTCCGCCGCCCTCACCTCCTGAACCACCACAGGAAGAAGAATCCCGATGTCCCCCACCACCCGCATCCACACCACGATCGCCGTTCTCGGTGCCGGCCGGGTCGGCTCCAACCTCGCCACCGGCCTCAGCGGTGCCGGTCACCGCATCGTCCTCGGCGTCCGTCAGCCCGATGTCACCCGCGGCCAGTGGGCCGGCTCCCCCGTGACGGTGACCGACACCGCCGCGGCGATCACCGCGGCGGAGCTGGTCATCAACGCCACCCCCGGGGACACCACCCTGGAGCGGCTCTCCGTCCTGCGTGACGCTCTCGCGGGCAGGGTGCTCCTCGATGTGGCCAACGCGACCACCCGCACCCCGGACGGGATGCCCGGCGGGTTACTCTACGAGGGCTCCAGCCTGGGCGCGCAACTCCAGGCCGCGCTCCCCCACACCCGCGTCGTGAAAAGCCTGAACACGATGCTGTTCTCGGTGATGACCTCACCCGCGGCACTCGCCGCCGCCCCCACCGCGTTCCTGTCCGGCGACGACATCACCGCCAAGACGCTGGTTCGGGACGTCCTGCACAGCCTCGGCTGGGCCGATCGATGGCTGGTCGACCTCGGCCCGATCAGCACCGCGCGGGGCCCCGAAGCGATGGCGCTGATGGTGCCGGCCCTGCTCGGCGCGTTCGGGTTCACCCCGTTCGCACTGTCGGTCGCCCGGTGACGCCCGCAGCTGCACCCGGGTGACTCCACTGCCGACGCGGCGGCACCGACCCGTAGCCTCGGGCGACGTCTCCCGCCCGCAAGCCCACCTGCGTTGCCGCCGCGGTGTCGCCGATTTCGCCGCGGTCCGGAGACGTTGTACCGGGAAGGGGTGCGGGGTCTGTACCCGGGGGCTGCGTCGATGTCGTCTGTGGACTCAGCGGCCGTCGTAGTGCTCTCCACCCGGGTGCAGGCCGCGATGACCGCCGTGATCGACGGCCACACCCGACAGGGCATCGGTGCCTACGCCGGCTGGGGCGCCCAGGCCGATGTCGTACGGATGTCGGTTGCCCAGCTTGTGGGCGGCCACCCCCACCAGGTCACGTTCACCCAGGACACCAGCACCGTGTTGGCGATCGTCATCAACAGCCTGGACTGGCGCGGCGGGGACAACGTCGTGGTCCCGGCCGCGGAATCCGCCAGCAACTTCTGTCCCCGGCTTGGAACTGCGGCGCCACGCCGCGGGCGCCGCGGGTACGGCCTCTACGCCGTGCTGCGGGTCCAGCTGTCGGTCAAAGGTGGCATCACGCAGGCTGAGCCGGCCGACTTCGTCGGCGTTACGCAGCCCCGCAGGTTATGGACTCTGCGGCCCCTGCGGGAAGAGAACTTGGTCGACCGTGATCGTCTCGGCTGGACTTGTCACCGATCGGGGCGCGGCGATCGATTGGTCGGTTCAGCACCACCCAGGTCCCGGCAAGACCCGGGTGCTGGGAGCTTTCGGACCATCCTTCAGTCATCGCTGGTCGTACCAGCCACGATCTCGCGGACACTGCTTGCAGACATCCCGAAGGCAAGAAGACCTCGGATGGTCCGGACCCGCGCCACGTCCGCGATGTCATAGCGACGTCTTCGACCGACGCGCAGGGCGGTGATGAGCCCACTGCGTTCGTAAGCATGGAGATCGGACTTGTTGACCCCGGTCTGGGCGGCTAATTCGTTGATGTCCACGCAGGCCCTCCAACAGGTGTCCATGCTGGCCTTTTGACAGTTCCGTTCGAGGCAGGTCTGTAGCTCGCAGTTCTCGACTGTGCTGATCGCGAGTATGTCGACGGCTAGGGGGCGCCAGGGATCGGAGTGAACCACCTCGGTGTCACTGGCGGCTCCGCCGGGTTGAGGTCGCGGCAACCGGGTCGAACGTGGGTTGATGCGCGGCCACGTGGCCGCTGGGGCTGCATCGGGGGTCAGGAAGCTGTCGCCGGCTACGTCGCAACGGAGTCACGAGAATTCGAAGAAGCTCGCCGGGCCCAGGTTGGGTTCGTGCCATTGACGCAGGGCCCACCGGATCGTGTTGTCCGGTGTCACCTCCAACAGCTGAACCGATTGGAGTTGGTCGCGTGCGGGAGTCCGGTCGCTGCACCAGTTGGCGAAGACGGTGTTTCCATTGGGCAGCCTGGTCGCCTGTTGTATGGCGTCCAGCTTCAAGCCGTCCTCGAGCGCGTCGACGCGGTTGTACTCCCATACGATATTTCCCGACGGCTCCACTTCTCGGACGTAGCCGCTGTGGTCGCCGCTGATGAGCGTGTTGCCGTTGGCGAGTCGTTCGACGCCCCAGGGGGTTTCAGCGGTGATGGACCACATCGCTCGCCCGTCGAGGTCGTATTCGACCACCTCCTGGCGATCCATGTGCGCCAAGAGAACCGTTCGGTCGGTGGTGAAGGCGCAGGACCGGAACATGGAGTGCGGGTCTGTCCCTGAGGTGCTGATCTCGATGCGATGCTCGACCGCGTTGTCACGCTTGCGCAGAATCAGCGCTGCGGCCGGGTTGCCGTTGATGACGACGAACACGTGATCGGCGTCGACGGGCCGGCAGGTGTGGATCTCGGTGCCGGGCGCTGCAGGATAGTCCCAGACTCGTCGTCCATGGGGGTCGATTTCGCTGGCTCCGTGGAGCCTGGCGAACAACACGTTGCCGTTGGGCAGCGTGTTGATCTGGCCGAATTCGCCGGGTTCTGGCAGTTCGTAGGTCCACGCGACGCGCCCGCCGGTGATGCGGAACATCCGTTGGTGGTGGAACGAGGCGTTCTGCCATTCGCCTGCGTAGAGGAAGGAGTGCTGGTGCAGTCCGTTGCCGGGCAGGGGTGCTGTCGCTGGGCTCGGGACATCCACGTGGGTGGGGCGGGGCTGGAAGATGCCTTGCGCCGCGATGGTGTTGCTGTTCACGCCGTTTACCTTTCGGCCGTCTGGGGTGGGCGGCGCGTTGTTACTGCGAGGGGTGTGTCGGGTGCCGTTGCGTCGGTCAGCGCACCGGTGTGAGGGCGACGTCGATGGCATCCAGCTCGGCCTGTTCGAAGTCGAGGTGTCGGCTCGCCGCGTGGGTGAGGGTGAGCTGTTCGGGACTGCTCGCACCGACGAGCGCCGATGTGATGGTCGGGCGACGAAGGATCCAGGAGATCGCCATCTGGGCGAGGGTCTGTTCGCGTTGGGCGGCGATGTCGCTGAGCCGCCGGAGGGTTTGTTGCAGCTCGGGTGTGATGGCCTGCCCCTGGAGGAAAGGGCTGTTGCCGGCTGCTCGGGACCCGGCAGGGATCCCATCGCGGTATCGGTCGGTGAGCAGGCCCTGGGCGAGCGGTGAGAAGGCGATGCCGCCGATGCTCAGCGCGTCGATGGCCCCGAACAGTGCTTCCTCAGGACCGCGTGAAAGCATCGAGTAGCGCATCTGGTGCATGAGAAGCGGTGTCCCGTGCGCCGCCAACACAGCATGGGCGGCTCGTGTCTGCTCCGCGTTGTAGTTGGAGACCGCGACATACAACGCCTTGCCTTGGTCGACGATGCTCGCGAGGGCACCCATCGTTTCCTCGATGGGCGTGTCGGGGTCGGGGCGGTGGTGGTAGTAGATGTCGACGTACTCGACGCCCATCCTGGTGAGGCTCTGGTCCAGGCTTGCCATCAGGTACTTGCGCGAGCCGTGGTCACCGTACGGGCCGGGCCACATGTCGTAGCCGGCTTTGGTGGAGATCACGATCTCGTCGCGGTGGCGGCGGAAGTCGCGCCTGTAGATGTCGCCGAACAGCGATTCGGCGGACCCGTAGGGCGGTCCGTAGTTGTTCGCGAGGTCGAAGTGGGTGACACCCAGGTCGAAGGCCCGCCGCAGGATGGCTTGTGCGGTGATGCGGTTGTGGTCTGCACCGAAGTTGTGCCACAGGCCCAATGAGATCACCGGCAGCAGCAGACCACTGCGTCCGGTGCGGCGGTAGGGCTGCTGTTCGTAGCGGTTGGGATCAGCGCGGTAACTGGTCTCAAGATCCATTGACGGTGAACCCCTGCTGCCGGCCGTAGCTGACGATCTGCTCCTGCCACTGCGACAGGCCCGCCGCCAGGTCGAAGCCTGACGCGACCTGCTGACCCGCGGTGTCCTTGTACAGGTTGTTGGCGTAGAGCTGGTACGGCAGGAACTGCCAGCCTTCGGCGACGTCACCGGACAGCTGGACGTAGAGCTGGGCCGCAAGTTGGCCACCGAGGATTTCCGACGGGGCGTTGAGGTACGCCGGGTCCTTCTGCACGGTCAGGCTCGCCGGGAAGGTGGCACCGCCGGCCTTGCCAACGTTGGCCAGCGGCCAGTCGGTGCCGTACCACTGCGCGAACGCCACGGCCGCGGCTTTGTTCGGGCTGGTCGAGCTGACGGCGGTACCCGAGCCGCCCATGGCCGCGTTCACCGCGGTTCCGGCTTCCCAATTGGGGATGGCCGCCGCTCGCCACAGTCCGTTGTTCTGGGTGAGCGACTGCGCGAGCACCGACGACCCCCAGGCGCCGGCGAACCAGGTGGCGTAGGTGCCGGATCCCATCTGGTTGAACCAGTCGGCGGTGAATCCGGGCACCGGGTTGACGAGGCCGTCGCGGAGCATGCCGGACCAGTAGGTGGCGTACTTGGTGGTTCCTTCGTCGGCGAGGTCGACGGCCAGGTTGGTGCCGTCGAGCTGGAAGGGCCGACCACCGGCCTGCCAGATCAGCCCGAGAGCCTCGGTGGAGTCCCCGGGGTCGAGGTTGGAGATGAAGGCGTCGGGTGCGGCTTTCTTGAGAGCCTCTGCTGTCTGACGGTACTCGTCCCAGGTGGTCGGGACGGTGAGGCCGAACTTGTCGAAGACGTCGGTGCGGTAGTACATGACCATCGGCCCGTAGTCAGTCGGGACGGCGTACAGCTTCCCGCCGAACTGCGAAGCGCGCGCTGCGGACGCGTCGTAGGCATCCACCGACGCCCCGTAGGGGGTCATGTCCTCGAGGTACCCGGCGGCCGCGTAGGTGGGCATCATCGGAAGTTCCAGCGCGGTGCAGTCAGGTGCCCCGGTGCCGGCCTTGTAGACCGTGGCGAGCTTCGGGTACAGGTCCGCGGTGGACCCGACGGCGGTCACCTGCAGATCGACGTACGGGTGCAGCTTCTTGTACGCCGGGACCAGCGCCGGGTCAGGGGTGCCCCAGGTCCAGAAGCTGACGGTGACGGGTTTGTCCGCGGTGCCGAACTTCTCGCCGTCCCCGGCCGGGCCGGCGGAGCCCGTCGAGGTGGACGAGGTGCCAGACGGCGCCGAGGTGCCGCAGGCGGCGAGAGCGCCGGCGAGGGCCGCGGAGCCGCTGATCGCGAGGAAGCGGCGTCGGTTGAGCAGTGGGTTGACAGGCATGGCCTTACTCCTTTGTGAAGGTCGTGCAGAAGCGCGGCGCCGGATCTGGGCGCAGCGTTAACCGGCGCGGAGGTGGCCCCCCGGCGGGGTGAATCCGGACGCTGCCCGGAGGCGTGAGCTACATCTTGACACTGCCGGTCGCCAGACCGGATTGCCAAAATCGTTGCAGCACAAGGAAAGCCAAGATCAGTGGAACGATCGCCACGAGTGAGCCGACGAGGACGAGCGGATAGACCCCTTCGACCGTGACGGTCTGATTGGTCTGGTTCGCCTGGCCGTTGAGCTGGGCCAGGCCCACCGCGATGGGGAACTTCTCCGGGCTGGTCAGCAGGATCAGCGGGAAGAAGTAGTTGTTCCACGCGCCGGTGAGCCCGAAGAGGATCACGGAGGTGATCCCGGGGGCCATCAGCCGCAGGACGACGGAGCGGAAGATGCGGAATTCCGACGCTCCGTCGGAGCGGGCGGCCTCGATGATCTCCTGGGGTACGGAACGTTCGGCGTAGACCCACATGAGGTACAGGCCGAAGGGGCTGGCCAGGCCGGGCAGGATCACCGCGGCCGCGGTGTCGGCGAGCCCGACCTTGCTGCTGAGCAGGAAGATCGGGACCGCCAGCACCGAACCGGGAATCATCACCGCGCCCAGGACGACGGCGAAGAACAGCCGTTTGCCGGGGAACTCGAATCGCGCCATGGCGTAGCCGGCCAAGGCGCTGACCAGGGCGGAGCCGACGGCGGTGACTACCGCATAGAACACGGTGTTCAGCAACCACTTGCCGTAGATGCCGTCCTGGATCGTGAACAGCCGTTTGAGGTTGTCCCAGAGCGCGAAGGTGTGCCCGAACTCGAGACCACCGGTGGCATACAGATCGACCTGAGTCTTGGTGCTGTTGATGACCAACCAGACGAGCGGCACCATGAAATACAGCAGTGCCGCGATCATCACCACGGTCAGCGTGGTGCTCTTGCGCTGACCAGGTCTGCTCCCATGGATCCGCTGCTCGACAACGGTTGTGGTGACGTCGAGCGCGTCGAGCTGTGCAGTCACTTGCTCAGGCCTGTCTGTGTTCGCCGTGAACGGCCCAGGAAGAATTGGAAAGCGACCGCCAACATCACGGTGGTCAACCCGAGGGACACCGCGACGGCCGCGGAGTAGTTGTACGAGTTACCGGCGAACGCCAGATTGTAGGAATACAGGTTGGGCGTGAAACCCGAGGTGATCACAGTGGGCGCGAGCGACTGCAGGATGCTCGGCTCGGTGAACAGCTGGATGGCGCCGATGACACTGAAGAACATCGTCAGACCGATGGTCGACCGCAGCGCAGGCAGTTTGATGCTGATCAACTTGCGGAACTCGCCGGCACCGTCGATCTCGGCGGCCTCGTACAGCTCCTCCGGGATCGACTTCAGGGTCGAGAAGAAGATCAGCATGTTGTATCCGGCGCCCTGCCAGATCGTGATGTTGGCCATCGACGGCAGGATCCAACCCCGGTCCAGCAGGTTCGGCGGCGTGACGTCCAGCCACTGTGCGACGTCCCCGACGAGACCGAATTTCGGCCCGTACATGTATCCCCACATGAGAGCGGCCACCACGGTGGGCACGGCGAAGGGCACGAACATCCCCAGTCGGAACAGCCCGGCACCTCGAAGCCGCCGGCTGTCGATCGCCACTGCCGCACCAAGCGCGATCAGCAGCCCGATCGGGATCTGGATGGCCATGAAGACCAGCACCCGACCCAGGCCGGACCTGAGCACAGGGTCCTCGAACGCGCGGACGTAGTTGGCGAGACCGACGAAGGTGTTGCCGCCGACCATCTGCTCCCGGTACAGGCTGAGCCACGCGGCATAGGCCAGCGGCAGAATGAGCGTCGCGACGAACAGGATCGCGAAGGGGGCGATGAAGGCCAGGCCGGTGCGGGCCAGCCGGCGCTGGAACGCCGGCGTGCGTCGGGTGGTGGGCGCCCGCTGCGGCGGCGCTGACGAAGCGAGCAACGATGCTCCCGTGAGATGTGGGCGGCCTTCCGATGCACACGTGTGCTCTTCGGAGGAATGGTAGGGCTACCAGTCGACGCCTGACAGATTTCTACTCGATGACAAACCTGGTGTCAACGGTCCGAAGCAACCTTCTCGCAGAGTCGTCGATCGCGCGGCGCGATACGCCAGAATGAGAGGATTCGAGTGGGGCACGACCGTGCGTGCTCGTGCGCGACGATCCAGCGATGCCGCTATGGTAGGGCTACCAACTCGACCCCGTACACGTGCCGGATGCAGCTCAACAGGAGAGGCGCCAGGAATGACCAGATCCGGACGACCGACGCTCGATGACGTGGCGCGTGAAGCCGGTGTATCCAGAATGGTCGCCTCGCGCGCCGTCAACGGGGCGGCGAATGTGAGTCCCCGCGCGGCAGCGCGGGTACACGAGGCGATCGCGGCGTTGGGCTACGTCCAGCATGCCGGCGCCCGAGCGATGGCCCTCAACCGGACAGGAACCATCGGGTTCATCGCGCCGATGGCCAACCAGCGTTTCTTCGCCGACCCCAACGTCGCCGCCGTCCTCGGCGGCATCAAGGAGGTACTACAGGACAGCCCCATCCAGTTGGTCACCCTCATCGTCGAGGACCAGCAGGATCAGCTCAAAGCAGCTCGGTACGTCAAGGGCGGCCACGTCGACGGCGTCATCGTGCTCACGCCTGAACTTCTTGAACCACTCGTGGTCGACATTGCCGGCGCCGGGGTGCCCATCGCTGCCAACGGACTCGTCGACGGGGCACCCCGCATGGACAGCCTCGTCACCGACACCCGGAAGGGCGCCGGCGACATGTGCACCTATCTGGCGAGAGCCGGAGTCACGCGATGCGCGGTCATCGCGGGCCAGCGCGACGTTCCCAGTACCTGGAACATGATCGCCGGAATCCGAGACGTTTTCCCGGGCACCAGCGAAGACCACATCACCTTCGGTGATCACACGCCGGAAGCGGGACGCAACCGCATGCACGAACTGTTGGACCGGGACCTGGGTTTCGATGGCGTGTTCGTAGCTTCGGATGTGATGGCCAGCGCCGCGTTGCCCGTGCTCATCGATCGGGGGTTCCGGGTACCGGATGACGTGCAGCTCGTCGGCTGGGACAACTCCCTCCCCGCGGACACCTGCCGCCCCTCCCTCACCACCATGAGCATCCCCTTCCACGGGATCGGCCGGTCCCTTGCCTCCATGCTGACCGACCGGATCAATGGCGCCGCCGGCGGCCGCGTGACTCCCGTGACGACCGCGATCGTCCGACGAGGATCATCCCGACCGGTCCGGTCGCCGGACTGAACCCACGGGTCTGACGCGGCTGGAGCCTGGGGCGGCTCGCGACGACGTCATGGCCCCTGGAGTGCCTTGATCGCCCTCCGGTGCGCTGCCGATGCGTACCGAAGACGTGAGCGTCACCGGGTTCGGTAACTACCTGCATGCAACATCATCGCGCGGTCACGAACAGGCGTCGGATGGCGATGAGCACACATGTCGGCGTGGGGAGCTCGCCGCCCGGCTCTACTGCCGCACCAATTCCCACAGGAGATCGCAGTTGCGGTCAGCCGTACAGCGAGGTCATCCGAGTTCGTCTGATGTCCCGCCTCCGCGCCGTGCTCGGTGGCGGCAGGTTCCTGGGCCGCCGCAGTTCGCGTGAACGACCCAGCGGTATCGACCCACCAGCGCCGACACCCGCTCTCTATCGTGGGCGGCGCCCGTCTTCCGATCGTCAACTGGAGGCCACCGTGAACAGCGTCCGTTTGCCGCGTCCAGAAGCCGGCGAGCCGCGCATCGTAGGTGTCGTGACTCCGGGCTTCGAGACCGTCATGGAGCCCTTCCGGGCCGGCGTGGCCGACCCGGCCCGCACAGGAGCGGCATTGTCGGTGTGGCACCACGGGCACGAGGTCGTCAACATCTGGTGCGGCACCGCTGACGAGCGCACCGGCCGCCCCTGGGGCCAAGACACCACCAGCGTGCTGTTCTCGTGTTCCAAGGGCCTCGTGGCGGTCCTGATCGCCCGGCTCGCCCAGGCAGGGCTGCTCGACGTGGAAGCGCCGTTGGCCGACCTCTGGCCCGACTTCAGCGCCCACGGTAAGGACCGCGTTTCGATCGCCGATGTCCTCGCCCATCGCGGCGGCGTTTCGGCGCCTCTCGAGGACCTGGCGCTGGACGATGTCCTCGACGGCGACAGCTGGGCTGCGCGTATCGCCGCTCAGCAGCCGTTGTGGACGCCCGGATCCGGGCACTCGTATCACGCCTTGACGTTCGGCCCGATTGTCGAGCGGATCGTTGCGTCAGCGACAGACCGACAACTCCACGAGTTGTTCGTCGATGAGGTCGCCGCTCCGCTGGGAGCCGACGTCTCGTTCCGCCCCGACGCCTCGGACTTGCGGCGCGTGTCGCGACTGGTGACCGACGACACCTGGGAATCTGCGGTCAGCGGTGCGTCCCCGGCCGACGACGAGTGGATCGCGCGCGGCTCCACCCTGGGTACCGTGTTCCCCCGCGGGCTGGTGCGCGGCGACACAGGTTTCAACGACGCCCGAGTGCAGCGGGCCGGCCTGGCCGCCGCCGGCGCCATTGGCACGGCCTCCGGCCTGGCACGCATCTGGTCGGCGACGGTCGCGAAGACCCTCGGGGTTCGGCTCCTCGACGACGAAAGCGCCGCAGCCATGCGGCGGCCGAGGAGCGAGGGACCCTGGGTGTTCGATCCTGGCCCTCCCTATCAGCGTTGGGGCGCCGGCGTTCAACTGTCGTCCGCCGTCACCCCGTGGTGGAGTGCCGATTCGTTCGGGCACGACGGCGCGGGCGGCCAGTCTGGGTTTGCCGACCCACAGGCCCGCCTGGCCATCGGATACCTCACCAACGCCATGGACCGCCGGGACCGCGTCGCCCCGATTCTCGAGGCCTTGAGAAAGGTGATCCCCGGCCCCGACGCCGTCTGACCCGCCGACGCCGGTCGCCGTCGTCGACCGGGCCCACCCGGCGCCACGCGCACTCACGGGTGCCCGATCCCGTGATCGCAGGGACGAAACGAAAGCTCACAACCGCCTTTCGTAAACCCAGCGGGAACACTTACGTCGCAACACGAATCGGCACTTGCTCGACACCCTCCACGCATGCGATGCTCCGATTGCAACGTTTTACTTCGCCTCGATGGAGAGGTTCGATCGATGTCTGGTACGTCGGAGACTGGTCAGGACGTGGTCCTGCGGGCTCAGCATCTACAGCGTCACTACGGGGCCGTCGTGGCGTTGGCCGATGCGTCAATGGAACTGCGCCGCGGCGAGGTCATGGGACTGGTCGGCGACAACGGCGCCGGAAAGTCCACCATGCTGAAAACCCTGTCCGGGTCGGTCATCCCGGATTCCGGGACGATCGAGGTGGAGGGCGCGTCGGTGCAGTTCCGTCGGCCGAGCGACGCCCTGCAGGCTGGAATCGAGACCGTGTACCAGGACCTCGCACTGGTCGACACGATGTCCGCCGTACAGAACGTCTACGTCGGACGTGAGCCGCTGTCAACCAACCCGTTGCTGCGCATGCTGAACGTGGTGGACGACCGGGGGATGCGGCGGCGCGCCCGTGAAGTGCTCACCGACCTCGGTGTTGGGATCCAATCCGTCAACGTGTCCGTGAAGGGCATGTCCGGCGGGCAGCGGCAGTGCCTGGCCATCGCCCGCGCCATCCTGTGGGGACGCCGCATCGTCATCCTCGACGAGCCCACCGCGGCACTTGGAGTGCGCGAATCAGCGCATGTCCTCGGGATCATCGGCCGGCTTCGCGATCACGGCATCAGTGTCATCCTCGTAAGCCACAACATGCAGCAACTCGTGCAGGTGGCGGACCGCATCACGGTCATGCGCCTGGGCCGCACGATCGCCACCCGCGACGTCGCGGCCGTCAACCCGGAGCACCTTGTCGGTCTCATCACCGGGGCGATCCCGGCCGACGTGCGCACCCCTGAGGACTCGGCCACCGTTGTCGCCTGACGCCGTCTCCCACGGCACGCCCGACGGCGTCATCTGAGACGCCGTCATCGCTGACCCGGACAGCTCCGGTGTCGGCCCGTTCGTCCCGTCCTCCCTCGCCGTCCGCGCGAGGGACCGCATCACATTCCTAGGAGAGTCTGCAATGACGCACGCATCCGTTCGCCGGTTTCTCCCGACTGCAGGTCTACTGACCGCCGCTCTGGTCCTGACGGCCTGCGGTGGCAGCTCCACGCCGGCCGCGAACTCGACCACGTCCTCGTCGAGCGCTGCGGCCGCCGGTTCCGCCCCTGGGTCCGCGAGCGGTGGTGGCGCCGCCGGCGACTTCACCCTCGGGTTCGCTGTCGGTGGTCAGCCCAACGCCGACTGGCAGGACCTGCAGGGCGACGTCGCCAAGGCCCTCGCCGAGGAGCGCGGCTGGAAGTTCGTTGAGCTGAGCAACGACAACTCCGAGGCGACCGCGACCAAGAACGCGGACCTGTTCATCCAGCAGGGCGTCGATGCGGTGATGATGTTCAACGGTCAGCCGTCTGCGAACCCCGTCATCGCCAAGAAGTATGCCGACGCCGGCATTCCGGTCATGACCTTCGACATCGCCCAGCCCGGCTGGTACTTCGTCGGTGTGGACAACGCCAAGGCCGGCACCGAGGGCGGCACCGCGCTTGCCGAGATGGCCAAGGAGAAATGGGACTGCCAGGTCGATCTGGTGATGTCCGCGGAGGGCACCGCCGCCGGCCAGATCAACGAGTGGCGCACCGGCAATGCGCGCGATGCCGTCAAGTCGGTGTGCCCGGATATTCCGGCCGACGCCTACGTCTCCTACGAGGCGGACGGCAACCTGACCACCTCGCTGGCCAACGCCCCCGGCGTGCTGGCCGCCCACCCGGACGCTACCAAGATCCTCGTCGTAGGCCTGAACGATCAGGCGGTTGTCGGAGCCCTCCAGGCTGCCACCCAGCTGGGCCGTGACTCCGACATCATGGGCTGGGGCCAGGACGGCGGCCTCATCACCGGTGACAACGTCGACCCGCATCTGGTCGGGAGTGTCATGTACTTCCTGGAGGGCTACCCGGCGTACGCGTTCGAGATCGCCGATCAGATCGCCGCCGGCGACGCCCCCGCGGTGAAGGACACCGGTGCCGATGCGGCTGCCAGCGTGCAGCCGTGCCCGGTCACGCAGGAGGACGCCGCGGCGATCCCCTCCATCGCCGATCGTGTCGCCGAGCTCGCCGCCAACCCGGACAAGACGGCGTACGACCTGTTCTGCAAGGCCTGAGCCACAACGGACGGACGGTTTCGATTTCGATGAGTACTCTCCACCAGCGCCAGTCGGCGGCGACGGACACCGGGGGCGACAATGCCCCGGTCCGCACCGCCGATCGGCGGACCGGCGCGGTCCGTCGCGATGCCCTCAGCATCGCCGCTGTCTGGCTCGTGCTGGTGATTGCCACTACGGCGACCCGACCGGACTTCCTGTCGCGACAGTCGTTGCTGGCGGTCACGTTCGCGATGTCCATCGTCGGGATCCTCGCGGTGGCTCAGAGTCTCGTGGTGATCAGCGGTGCCCTGCTGGACCTGAGCATCCCGGTCGGCCTTGTCTTCAGTGCCTGGGCGACGGTCACGGCCCTGACGGCAGGGTGGGGCACCGGGGTCGCGGTGCTGCTGGGTATCGGCGCCGGCGGTGTGTGGGGTCTGCTCAACGGAACCATTGTGACGGTGTTGAAGTTGAATCCGATCATCGTGACGCTGGCGACCGGCTTCGGCGGTCTCGCCCTGATGCTCATCGGTTTCAAGGCGGCACAGATCCCGTCGAAGTCGGCTCTGCGGAGCTTCGGACTCGGTCGGTTCCTCGGTCTGCCCAACGTGTTCTGGCCGATGGTGCTCATCGTCGTGGTGGTCGGTCTCGCCGTCGCCTACACCCGTTGGGGCCGGCATCTGGTGGCGGTAGGAGGCAACCCGGCCGCTGCCAAGTCGCGGGGCATCTCGCTGCGAAGGGTCCGGCTCGGCGTCTTCACCGGCTCCGGGCTCATCGTCGGCGTCGCGGGCGTGCTCTTCTCGACGGTGAACCCGAGTTTCACCCCGGCGGCAGGTGAGGGCTTCCAGCTCACCGTCATCGCGGCGGTCATCCTGGCCGGCATCAGCCTGTCCGGCGGCAAGGGCAACTTCGTGGTGCTGCTCCTCAGCGTCGGGTTCCTGTCCACCATCGCGGTGTCCATCGCCTTTTTCGGGTTGCCGCCCGCCTTCACCCTGGTCTTCCAAGGCAGCCTGCTCATCCTCGCCGTCGGCATCGACGGCTACCGCCAGAAGAGAGGAGCGCGATGACCACGTCGGCCGCACCCGCCTCGACAATGCTCGACCAGCAGCCGGTCTCGCTCGCACGTCGGGCGGTGGGGACACTCGCCGGTCCCGTCGGCAGTATCTCCATCGCCCTGGTCGTCACCGTGGTGGTCGCCATGGCCTGGGTCGGACCCGACTTCTTCGCCGAGTCGAACCTGCGCATCATCGCCACCGACGTGGCTATTCCGCTGTTTGTCGGGGTGCTGGCGTCGTTCGCTCTGCTGGCCGGAGTCGTGGACCTGTCGATCGGGTCGATGGCGGGTTTCGGTGCCGTCGCCTTCAACCAGCTCGTGGCCGCCGGCACGCCGACGTGGACCGCAGCTGCGGCGACCGTGGGAATCGGTGTGGCCGTGGGCGCGGTCAACGCCTACTTCATCGTCGGGCTGGGAGCGCAACCGCTCGCGGTCACCCTCGGTATGCTGACCCTGCTGCGAGGGTTGTCCAACGTCGTGGTGGTCTCGGCACCGCCGTCCACGCTCATCGACTCCCTGTACACCTTCACCCAGGGCAGCGCGACATCGGTACCGACGTTGTTCCTGGTGGCCATCGGCGTCGCTCTGGTTGCCGCCGGGATCGTGACCAAGACCCGGGTCGGGCGCAAGATCCAGGCGGTCGGCGGTGATGCCGCGGCCGCCGCGCGCGCCGGCATCTCGGTCACCCGGGTCCGCGTCGGTGCGCTGCTGCTGTCGTCCGTGGGTGCCGCCGTCGGCGGCATCTTCTACGTCGGTCAGCTCGGCTCGGCCTCCAACATTCTCGGTACCGGCCTGGAGTTCAGCATCTACGCCGCCCTCATGATCGGCGGGTACTCCATCACCCGCGGAGGTGTCGGCAACCCCGTCGGCGCTCTGCTCGGGCTGATCGTGGTCGCCGCCATCACCAACATCCTCAACGTGCAGTTCATCGACCCCGACTACCTCGACGTCATCGTCGCCCTGGTGCTGCTGACCGCGGTGCTCGTCGACCGGCTCCGACAGGGCGATGCTTTCGAATGACCCACGACGCCACGACTCAGACACATACCGCTGCACACCCGGCCGGGCGCATCGTCCTGGGCCGCACCGGCCTGGTGGTCTCCCGGATCTGTGTGGGCACCGGGGCGTGGGGTCCGGGTTCGGTGGCCCACGGGCCGGTGGACGCCGACGACACAGCGGCGACCGCGGCGCTCGTGTTCCGGGGCCCGCTGAACTTCCTCGACACCTCCAACAACTACGGCGACGGCGACAGCGAGCGCCGCCTCGGGGCGGCGATCCGCCGACACGGCGGGCTGCCGAGCGGGTTCGTCGTGCAGACCAAACTGGACCGGGATCCGCACACCGACTCCTTCGGCGGCGCCCGGATGCGCCGCTCGTTCGAGGAGAGTCTGCAGCGGCTGGGCCTGGACCGCGTACCGCTGCTCTATCTGCATGATCCCGAGGTGATGGGGTTCGACGGCGCGATGGCGGCCGGCGGTCCGGTGGACGCACTCGTCGCACTGCGCGACGAAGGGCTCGTGGACCACATCGGCGTGGCCGGTGGACCGGTGCCGATGCTGCGGAGCTTCGTCGCCACCGACCTGTTCGACGCGGTGATCACGCACAACCGTTACTCCCTGGTCGACCGGTCCGCCGATGCGCTGCTGACCGAGGCGGCCGAGCGGGGAGTCGGCGTCCTCAACGCCGCGGTCTACGGCGGAGGGATACTGTCCCGCTGGCCGCGCGTCACCGACCGATACCACTACCGGCCGGCCCGCCGTGAGCTGCTCGCCGCCGTGGACGCGATCGGCGCATTGTGCGACCGCCACGGAATCCCATTGATCGCAGCCGCTCTGCAGTTCTCGATGCGTGACCCGCGGGTACACGCCACGATCTGCGGGATGGTCTCACCCGAGCAGTTGACCGAGACGCTGCGGTGGGCGGACCTGCCGATCCCGGCCGAGTTCTGGGTGGAGCTGGAACCGTTGGTCCCGCCGCGGTCCTCGTGGATCAACGATCAGTGACGACCTTCCTGTCGCCGGGCGTGAGCCAGTGCAGACAATTCCCCAGCATCGCGACATGACCGGGTGCGTCGTAGGACTCCACCCCATGGCCGAGGGCGCTGTACACGACCCGCCCGTGGGACCCGTCGCCGTCCCGTACCCAGACCAGCGGATGCGGCAGACCGTCCTCCGTGTGCAGCGCCAGGGGCGTGCTCCCCGGGTTCAGCTCCAGGTCGGTGTAACGCTCGTCGTAGACCACGAAGTTCCCCACCGCCGGGACGTCGGTCTCCGTGGTAGGGAGCGCCTGCACCACGGCGTGGCCGATCTGCGGGTGTCCGGTCACGCCGGCCACCCACCGACCGCCCAGGAGGCCGGTCCACCGTGGATCGCCGGCGAAGGCCAAGCTGGCCGTATGAAGGCCCAGCAGCCCCCCGCCACCCGCAGCGTGATCCACCAGTGCATCCACGATGCTGGCGGTGTCCGGTACCGCCCCGCCCGGGATGCCGGACACGTTGACCACCACCAGGTCGGCCGCGGGAAGCCCCGCCGCGGCGACGTCGTCGGTGGAGACCAGGCGCCAGCGGTACTGCGGCCCGAAGGTCGCGGCGACGGCGGCGCTCGTCGCCGGCAGATGGTGCCAGCGATCGGTGTGGGCGGACACGCCCGTGAGGATGACGCAGGTCGGAAGGGCCATCGTGTGCTCCCGGGAGAGGCGGTGCGTTGGCGCTCGGGCGTTGGGACGGCCCTCAGAACACGGACAGGACACAGCATGTCGGCGTGGCACGGAGGACTGTTCTTCAATGCCGTCGACTACGAGATCATCAGTGTAGGCAGCGATCGTGCCGCGGTGGGGCCGCAGAATTTCACCGATTTCTGGGTGACCGGCCACCCGCGGTGGCGGCTGGTCTGCGGGTACCTGGCCGTAGCCGTGGACCTCGACGCGCCGGACCTGATCGTGACCAGTCACGGGTATCCGGCCGCCCGGTTGCGGCTGGGGGACGCGGGCCCGGCCGGACTGCGCCGGTTGACCGTCGCCGCCCACGAGGACGCGGAACCGGCGGCGGCCGTGTTGGCCGGCGCTGACGGAAACGTGTGGAGCGTCGGCGGAGTCGGGTTCCTGGTCGAGGACACCCCAGCCGGCGTGGAGACGGCAGACGGCGTGGAGGTCGGCTGCACACCAGGCTGGCGCCTCACCCTGGTGCACGGGCCGTCGGCCGCCAAGATCGGGCACCGACTGGCCCTGCTCGAAGCCTTGCGGTCGGTTGGTGGTCGACGTGGCTGAGATCAGCATCCGGGAGGTGGCGGCGCACGCAGGGGTGTCGATGAGCACCGTGTCCAACGCACTCAACCGTCCGGAGAGAGTATCCCCACGGTCGGCCGCGCGGGTGGCCACCGCGATCGCCGAGCTCGGGTACGTGCCCAACACCGCGGCCCGCCAGCTGCGCGCCGGCCGCAGCCAGGCCATCGGCATGGCCGTCATGAACATCACCAACCCCTTCTTCGCCGAAGTCGCCTTGGGGGCGGAAGAGACCGCCCACGAGCGGGGTTATGCGGTCATCCTCGGCAACAGCTACGACTCGGTGGAACGCGAGCGCCGCTACCTCGAGTTGTTCGAGCGGCAGCGGCTGGACGGAGTGTTGATCGCCCCGGTCCGCGGCCACGACGCGATCCGACGCCAGTTCGAGAAGCGGGGCATCCCCGTCGTGCTCATCGACCGCGCCGACCCGCAGGACCTGTGCAGTTCGGTATCCCTCGACGACGTGTTGGGTGGCCGAATGGCGTGCGAACACCTGGTCGCGAGTGGCTGTCGCGAGATCGCCTTCCTGGGCGGGCCTTTCGTCGTTCCGCAGATGCGTGACCGGTTGGCGGGCTGTCGGGCGGCGGCCGCGGACGCGGGGGTCGGTTTCCGGCTCATCGAAACCGACACCCTCAATCCCGGCCTCGGGCGGCATCTCGGCGCGCAGATCGCTGACCTGCCGGTAGCCGACCGGCCAGACGGCATCTTCGCGGCCAACGACGTCTTGGCCCTCGGCGTGATGCAGAGCCTGATCAGTCACGGCGTTCGGGTACCCGAGGACGTCGGGGTGGTGGGCTACGACGACATCGACTTCGCCGCCGCCTCCATCGTTCCGCTGACCTCGGTGCGTCAACCCAGCTACAGCATGGGTGTAGCAGCCGCGACGTTGCTGCTCGACGGCCTGCAGAACGGCGACAACCACCGGTCCATCCGATTCGATCCGGAGCTGATGGTGCGCCAGTCCACCAAGGCGGTGCCTCCGCCCCCCTCCGTGGTGACCGGACGTGCCCGCAAGACCATCCGTACCCGCGCGTCGGCCACCACGGCCGCCGGCACACCGACATCGGAGGAAGCACATGCATTACGGCGGTGACTACAACCCGGAGCAGTGGGAGGAAGCAACGTGGCGCGAGGACGTCGCTCTCATGCGCGAGGCCGGCGTGACGATGGTCAGTGTCGGTATCTTCGCCTGGTCCCGCATTCAGCCGGCGGAGGGCCGTTTTGATTGGGACTGGCTGGACACCGTGCTGGATCTGCTGCACGAGGGTGGAATCGCCGCCGACCTCGCCACCGCGACGGCGTCTCCCCCACCGTGGGCGACGGCCGCCTATCCCGGCATGCACGCCCGCGACGCCGACGGTTCGATCTTCTGGCACGGCAGTCGTCAGCACTACGCACCCACCTCGCCCGAATATCGGCGCCTGGCCGGAGAGCTCGTCCACGCTCTCGCCCAGCGGTACGCCTCGCACCCGGCGGTGGTGATGTGGCACGTCAACAACGAGTACGGCTGCCACCTGCACTACGACTACTCCGACCATGCCCGCGACGCATTCCGCGATTGGCTGCGGCAGCGCTACGGATCCATCGAATCGCTGAACCGCGCGTGGGGCACCGACTTCTGGTCCCAGCGCTACACCGACTTCGACCAGATCGTGCCGCCGCGGAAGGCGCCCTACAGCCACAACCCCAGCGGTCTCGTGGACTTCAAACGCTTCACCTCGGACGCTCTGCTGGAATTGTTCACGATGGAGAAACAGATCCTGCGTGAACACGGCGCGACGCAACCGGTGACCACCAACTTCATGGGCGCCTTCCCGCCCGCGGACTACCGGCGGTGGGCGCGCGAGATCGACGTCATCACCGATGACAACTACGCCGACCCCAACGACCCGGAGTCGTTCCGCAGCGCCGCATTCAGCCGCGACCTGATGAGATCGCTGAAGCCAGGGGTTCCGTGGATCCTCACCGAGCAAGCCACGAGCGCGGTGAACTGGCGACCCAGCAACGCCCCGAAAGCACCGGGCCAGATGGCTGCCTTGAGCATGCAGGCGGTGGCCCGCGGAGCCGACGGCATCATGTTCTTCCAGTGGCGCCAGTCCCGCCGCGGCAGCGAGAAGTTCCACTCCGCGATGCTCCCCCACGCCGGCCGGCAGACCCGCACCTGGCGTGAGGTCACCGAACTCGGCAGTGTCCTGGCCGCGCTGCCGACGCTGCCGGCCGGGCCGAGCGGCGCCCGGGTCGCGTTGATCTTCGACTGGGAGAACTGGTGGGCCATCGGCAATCCGGACCACCCCGTGCGGTTGGACTATGCACATCTGGTGCAACGCTGGTACAGCGCTCTGCATCGTCAGCACGTGAGCGTCGACATCCGCGGCCCCGAGGAGGATCTGAGCGGTTACGGCCTGGTGGTGGTCCCTCAGCTGTACCTGGTCAGTGACGCCGCCGCCGCGAACCTGAACCGCTACGTCGCCGACGGCGGGCATCTGTTCGTGTCGTCGTTCACCGATGTGGTGGACTCCGATGACGCCTTCCGTGACGGCGGCTTCACCACCGTGCTGGGACCGATCCTCGGTATGAGGGTGGACGACTTCGGGGCCCTCGTCGCCCCGGCCGGCCCGGCCGGTGTCGACAGCGCCGGCGGCGCTCTCGACGGGCCGCCTTCGCCGGCGGGGCCGGGACAACGGCACGCCACCGTGAGTACGCCTCTCGGGCCCGTCGTCGGGCAGTACTTCGCCGAAGAGCTCAGGGTCCTGGATGCCACCGTCGTCGGCACTTTCACCGATGGACGGTCGGCGCGTTGGCCCGCGCTGACCACCCGGGTCAGCGGTGCCGGACAGGCCCATTACCTGGCCACCATCCCGGACGATCCCGGGATGACGACCGTTCTGCGCTGGGCGCTCGACCGGGCCGTTATCGCTCCCGAGCTGCCGGGGCTGCCGGAATGCGTGGAGGTGGCGCGCCGGGGCAGTGTCCTCACGGTCATCAACCACGGGGCGTACCCGGTGTCGCTGTCACTACCAGGATCCAATCTGCTCACCGGCGACCCACTCGACGATGTGACCCTCGCCCCGTTCGCCTGGGTGATGACCGACCAGCCGACACTCGAGGAGAAGTGATGCACTACACCGCGTTGGGACGCTCGGGCGCCGTCGTGAGCCGGATCGCCCTGGGGACGATGAACATGGGACCCATCGTTGATCAGGAGGAATCCTTCCGGCTCCTCGACCACGCAAGGGATCAGGGCATCACCTTCTTCGACACCGCCGACGTCTACGGCGGCGCGCCGTGGGGCGACCACCCGGGGCAGACGGAAAACATCGTCGGGCAGTGGCTGCACAGCCGGGGATGCCGTGACGATGTGGTGCTGGCCACCAAAGTGCACGGCCCCATGGGCCCGGGCGGGAACGAGTCCGGGTTGTCGGCCCTCTACATCCGGCGCGCCGTCGACGCCTCACTCCGGCGGCTGAAGACCGACCACATCGACCTGTACCAGATGCACCACATCGACCGGACGGTCCCGGCGGACGAGGTACTCGCGGCGTTCTCGTTGCTCCACGCCCAAGGCAAGATCACCTACCTGGGGTCGTCGAACTTCGCCGGCTGGAACATCGCCCAGTACCGCGAATTGGCCGCCGCCACCGGGGGCCTCCCGCTGGTCACCGAGCAGTCCGTGTACAGCCTCCTCAAGCGCGACATCGAACTCGAAGTCGTCCCGGCGACACGGCACTACGCCATGGGACTGCTGCCCTGGTCGCCGTTGGCCAGTGGACTGCTCGGAGGTGTGCTGGCCAAGAGCACCGCTGGGCCGCGTAGCAGCCGCGCCCCCATCGACGGTCTCCTGCGCTCTCAGCTGGAGGAGTTCGAGACATTCGCGCGTCAGCGAAATCTCGCGCCGGCCATCCTCGGGTTGGCGTGGCTCCTCGCCCAACCGGTGGTCACCGCCCCGGTCGTCGGACCTCGAACCACAGCCCACATCGACGACGCCGTCGCAGCGCTGGACGTCGAGCTGACTCCGGACGACCTCGCGCGGCTCGACGCGATCTTTCCCGGCCCAGGCGGGCAGGCGCCCGAAGCGTATGCATGGTGATCTGACGACCCGCCGGTCGGCGACGTTCTTCGTAGCTTTGGGCTGTATCCAGGTCATCTGGCCACTCACCATGGACCTGTACCTCGCCGCCTTCCCGGTCATCCAGGACGGTTTGCGCGCCAATCCTGCCGCCGTCCAATTCACCTTGACCGGCGCCTTCATCGGGATGGCGGCGGGACAGCTGATCACCGGTCCATTGTCAGACCGGATGGGAAGGATGCGGCCGCTCGCGGTGGCTCTGGTGGTGTTCTGCGTGGCAACCTTCGGGTGCGCGGTGGCGCCCAACGTTTCCGCACTCATCGGCTTCCGCGCTCTGCAGGGCTTCGGCGCGGCGGGCGCGGCCGTGATCAACCTGGCGATCGTGCGCGATGTGACATCAGGCTCGCGGATGGTGGCGTTGCTGGCCCGGCTGCAGCTGGTCAATGGCGTCTTCGTCGTCGGTGCCCCAGCCATGGGCGCGCAGCTACTGCCCCTCACCGGCTGGCGGGGCTTGTTCTGGGTGCTGCTCGGTTACGGCGTCGCCCTGCTGGTCGTCACTGTGGCGGTACTGCTCCGCTCGGAGACGTTGGCCGCCACTCGCGGTCGTGACCGAGCTGCCCTGCGTTCGGATTACCGGCTGCTGGTCGGCGACCCGCAATACCGCAGCGTCGTCATCGGTGGGGCGCTGCTGTGGGCCGGGATGATGAGCTACATGGCGGCGTCGTCTTTCCTGTTCCAGGAGGTCTTCGGACTGTCGGCAACCGCATATGCCATCGTGTTCGGCGGACACGGCGCGCTCATGGTCGTCGGCGCTCAGGTCAGTTCACGGGTCGCCGTCACAGTCGATCTCGGCCGTCTCGTGCGTTATGGCACCGCTGTGGTGCTGACAGCCGCCGTGGGCCTGCTGATATCGGTCGTCGCGTTCCCCGGGTGGGGGTTCGTCGGGTTCCTGGTGCCGCTGCTGGTGTTCACCACCGGGTTCGGAATGGTGTCACCCACGATTCAGTCCGTGGCCCTGTTACGTCACGGCGACAGGGCGGGAACAGCCGCGTCGCTGTTGGGTGCGTCGAACATGGTGTCCGCCGCGGCCGCCGCCCCGCTCGCCGGTCTCATGGGACTCGACACGGCCTTGCCGGCTGCGTGTTTCGTCGCCGGCGGGGCGCTCCTGGGAAGCGTCTTCCTGATCGTCGGCACTCGGAGCGCGGCGGCTCAGACGTCGGCGGCCGCGCCCGAACGCGCCTCGCGACGGTGATTCGGCCTGTGCTGCTCAGGAAAGGTGCGGCACTGAAGGACCTGCCGTGTTGTCGACCGCCGTCACCATCCCCCAACGGACGGGATAACGGCTCTCCATGGTGGCTGGGTGACCGGCGGCCGGAATCGGTGCTGATTGTCGCCGACTGGCGATCGGCGGCTGACGCTGTGCTCGAACCTGCACACCACTGCCCGTCGTCATCTCTACGGTGAGAGTTCGCTCGCGAGAGACGAGTCAGGGCCAGACGTCGAGCTGCGTGGTAGGCGTCGTCGTCGTGCGGGTGACGTCGCGACACGGCAGGTACCCAGCACGAGCATCAGTGTCGGAGAGCCGAGGTCACCACCCTGCGCCGACTCGTGTCCGTCACTCCCGGAAGCGGGTCCTGTCGAACACCGGCTCACTCGTCACTGGCGGATTCTGCAGGCAGTGGGTGCGTGGTGGCCAACACGCCGTCGACGCGGCGCGGGAGGTCCGTGCGGCCATCTCGTAGGAGCGGCGGCAGCATCGCTTCGGGGAGGTTCTGGTAGCAGACCGGGGTGAGGAAACGACGTATCGACGTCGGGCCGACCGAGGTGTGCAGGGATCCGGTGGTGGCCGGCCAGGGCCCGCCGTGGTGCATCGCCCAGGACACGGCGACGCCAGTGGGCCACCCGTTGAGGATGACGCGGCCACACCGTCTGCTGAGGCGGGCGGTCAGCCGGGTGGCCAAGGCGACATCACCGGCATCGGCGAGATCGGCGTGGATGGTGGCGGTCAACGAACCGGGCAGGACATCGACGAAGCGGTCCAGTGTCTCGCCGAGGGTGGCGGCATCCTTGTCGTCGTATTCGACGAGCAGCGCAGCCGGGCCGAAACGCTCACCGCTGTACGACACGGGGTCGGCCAGGAAGCGTGTGATCGCGACGGTGCCGAGCCAGGGGTTCACCGCGCCTTCGACGCTGAGTCCGTCGTGGACCACCTGGATCTCAGGGTCGGCCGACCAGCTGTCGACCCCGTCGCGGAATGCCCGGTCGATGCCGGGGGTGAGCATCGGACCCGGAGCTTCGCCGGAGAGGTGTTCACCGACCGCGGCGGCGACCGATTCCGCGTCCGGGACAGCGACGAGGCCGGGCTTGGTGCAGAACTGGCCGCGCCCCATGGTCAGTGACGCCGCGAACCCGGCAGCGACCGTGTCCGCCTGCCGGCGGGCAGCACCCGGTAGCACGATGACCGGGTTGACCGAACCGAGTTCACCGTAGAAGGGGATCGGTTCGTCCCGGTTGTCGGCCACTGCCAGCAGGAGTCGTCCGACGCGTTCGGAGCCGGTGAAGGAGCCGGCCCGGACCCGCGGGTGCGCCAGGACGTCGAGACCGGCCTGCTGACCGTCGAACCCGATGATGAGGTCCGCCGGTGCACCGGCGTCTTCGAGTGCGCGTCGCGCGACACGCAACGTCGCCTGGGACAGCTGCGGGTGCCCGGGATGGGTCTTCATCAGGACGGAGCATCCCGCGGCCCAGGCCGCTGCGGTGTCGCCGCCCAGGACGCTGAAGGCGAAGGGGAAGTTGCCCGCGGCGAAGACGACGACCGGCCCGACGGCGTGCAGCATCCTGCGGAGGTCCGGTGTCGGCGGGGTCGCGGTCGGGTCGGCGTGATCGATGGTGACCTCGAAGCAGGCGCCCTCGCGTGCGGCGGCGGCGAGCAGCCGGAGTTGACCCGAGGTGCGCGCGACCTCGCTGGAGAGCCTGGTGGCAGCCAGGTGGGTTTCCTGCTGGGCGAGGACGACGAGTTCACCACCGGCCGCGTCGAGGGCATCGGCGACGGCGGCCATCCACCGGGCCCTGTCGGCGGGCTCGCTCGCGGTTGCCAGGGCGAACGCCTGATCGCTGCGGCCCACCAGTTCGTCGATGGCCTGTGGTGCGGCGCCTCGGGACGGCCGTGTCAGGTCACTGGGCATGGAGGTTCACTGCTTCCTCGTCGATGGTGATTCCGAAGCCGGGCGCGGCCGACGGAGTGATCCAGCCGTTGTCGGGCGTGGGCGCACCCCGGACCACGGTGGGGGCGGTGTGCCACCCGGCGCCGGGGGCGGATCCGACGAACCATTCGGCGAGTTCGTCGGGGCACCGCGCGGCGACCAAGGGCAGGGAGAACGGGCCGGCACCCAGATGAGGGACGAGACGACAATGCTCGTCTCCCCCGGTGGTGGCCACCGGAGTGCGCTGGGCGAGGTCGGCCAACTGCAGTGCCGCGGTCAGTCCACCGCACCACATGACATCCGGCTGCCAGATCCTTACACCGGCGGCGGCGAGGGCGCTGAACTCGTGCGGGTGGACCAGGTGTTCGCCGCTGGCCACCGGCACCGCCCCCGAGTGTCCCGCTGCCGCGCTCATCCCGGGATGGTCCGGCGGAAGCGGCTCCTCGAGCCAGCGCAGTCCCACGTCCGCCATGACCGGAGCGACCGCGGCGATGAATTCCGGCGTCCATCCCATCCAGGCGTCGGCCATCAGCGCGAGATCCGGTCCTGCGTCGCCGCGTGCCCGGGTCAACCTGTCCTGGACGGCGGCGGCAGCACCGGGGCCGTCCCACGGCCCGTACGACATGCCGATCTTCACGGCGGTGAACCCGGCGGCGGCGAACTCGGCGACCCGATCACCGGTGGCGTACACCGGGATCGGCGCTGTGCCGCCGCCCAACCACTCCGTCACCGGGACACCCGCGGCGCGGCCACGGATGTCCCAGAGCGCGAGGTCGAGCGCGGAGCGCGCCATCGCCGCGAGACCACCGGTTCCGTAGGGGTAACAGGCACGACGGAGTCGGTCCCAGTGAGCCTCGACGTCGGTGGGGTCCGTCCCGACGAGGAGTGGGCCTAGGTGGGTGCGGATGAGCGCGGTCACGGCCTGACCACCATGCGTCATGCCCACGCCTCGTAGGCTGCCCGCGGCGACCTCGACGAGGACCTCACCCATCGACCCGTACCAGCTGGCACGCCGGTGTCGGTGCTGTGGCACGGCGTCCATCGGGGACGTGATGTCGGCACTGGCCAACACGGTGGGCACATTCAGCGCCACCACCCGGACGGCGTCGATCGGGGGCAGCGTCACGCCGACGCCCGCGTGGCGTCGGGCAGCGCGACGGCCCCGCCTCGTCGGCCGGCGAGCGTCACCGCTTCGACCACCGACATCGCCCGGAGACCGGTCACGCCGTCGACCTCGGGTGCACCGCCGGTACGCACGGCGTCGATGAAGTCGCCGAGTTCGATGGCGATCAGGGTGCCGTCGATCCGCGAGAAGTCGCCGATGCTCACCGTCGTCCGGGAATCGCCCCACAGCGCCGCCTCCAACGGAGTCAGTGCCCAGGGTCGCCCCCCGGGGGGATCGGCGAGTCCGGCGAGATCGAGGTCGTGGACCCGGTCCCCGTCCACGATCACCCGCGGCGTCAGGCCGGAGCGGTCCGGCGGCATCTCCAGGGATCCACGGGCACACCAGATGGTGCGTTCGGCGCGCCGTAGGCCGTGGGCCGCTTGGTGTTGCACCCACTGCCCGATGGCTCCGCTCCGGAAAGCCAGTAGCGCGGCGAGGACATCGTCGGCGTCGGCTTCCACGGTCTCCGGCAGCTCGGGTGTGAACCGGTCGTAGAACTCCGCCGACGCGACCGTCATGGTGCTCGATCGGCGACGAACCGGCTCGTCCAGCCTGGTGGTGCCGCCGAGGACGGTCTCCACCGGGCCCAGCAGGTACTCCAGGACATCGGCGTTGTGGACGGCCACGTCCAACAGCAGGCCGCCCGACTCCGCCCGGTGCCGCCAGGGCGTGAGCTGGATGGCGTCCGCACCGGTGAACACCTGGTCGAGGACGAACCGGGGTCGGCCGAGCCGCCCGGAGGCGAGGACGGCGCGCGCCCACCGGTTGACCGGCTCCCGCCGCACGTTCTCGGCCACCGCCAGTACCGTCCCGGTGGCCCGCGCCGCCGCGACGACCTCCCGGCCACGAGCGACATCGGTGGTCAACGGTTTCTCGACCAGCATCGCGATACCGGCGGCAGCCAGTTCGAGGCACGTGTCGGCGTGGGCAATCGTGGAGGATGCGACGACTGCACCGTCCACGTGCCCGAGAGCCCGGGCCTCCTGGATGGAGGCGGCCACCGAAGGACGTCGGCCGGTGGCCGTGGCGACGTCGTCGGCCAGTGCATGCGCGCGCTCGGGTGTCCGGTCCACCAGGCAGCTGAACCGGACGTCGTCGGGGCCGAGCCCGGGATGGCCGCTGGCGGCGAGGCGGGTCAGGCCGGCGACGTAGCGTCGGCCCATCCCGCCGCAGCCGATGAGCATCAGGGCGAAGGGGCGACCGGGGGACGAGCCCGCGGTGGCGCTGCCTCCGGCCGGCGGCGCGTCGTGTGGAGGGATGTGCCGAGTCATGGGGACGGGTCCGCCTCGATCTCCAGCAGCACCAACCCGTGCATGGGCACGGTCACCGTCAGGGTGCTGACGCCGGCGTTCGGCACGAGCGCGACCGGCTCCGGCTGCAACCTGCCGGATCGCCGGAGGTGCTCGACCTGGTCGGCGTCAGGCCACGCCGGACGGCCGAGTCGTTCCCAGGCCCGGTAGGTGTTGGCGTGGCCGGCGTCGAGTCGGTACAGCCGACCCGCTCCCCCCACAGGCAGGTGCACGGTGATCTCGGCGGCTCCTTCGGCCCACCAATGGTCATGGTGGTGGATCAGCAGGACCCGCACCGTGTCGCCGTCCCGGCCGGCGAGGACCGCGACGTCGGTTGCGGCGTCGTCGATCTCGACGGGAAGGCGGTCCGACCCGGACAGCGCTTCGAGCATGCGCAGCCCGTTGAGGATCGGCTTCTCCACGTCCTCGTTGTCGATGAGGGTCCGGTTGCCTTCGAACCACCGCTTGCCCTCCATGTAGAAGGCCCAGTGCGTGATCTGTTCCACCGGATCGAACCGGGTCTCCTGCAGGTCGTGGACGAGGCGGGCGACGAAGGACGGGTAGTGCTCGGAGTTGGTGACCGCGAAGGAGGGATTGTCGAACTCGCCGTAGACCGTGCCGACGGCCGGGTCGCACTCGTCGACCAGGACCGGCAGGTGCGCCAGTTCGGGATACGCCGCGATGACGGCCAGGTTGCGGCTGATGTCGTCGAGCATGACTGCGCGGGACGGTGTCTGCTTCGGAGGAGTCCCGAAGTGGTCGTAGACGCGGCGCGGGTCGTAGTGGGCACCCTTGGTGTGGAAGGACAGGAAGTCCGGCACGGTGTCGTGGTCGATGGCGTGGCGGCAGAATCTGGCGAGTTCGTCGGACCCGTGCGCGGTGGTGGCGGGGCCGCCGATCTGGCCGTCCGGAAGCACCTCCCGGAACGCCCGGCAGGTCACGTCCCACAGCCTGAGGTAGTCGTCCCAGGAGGCTTTCCAGTAGTTGGGGATGTCGGGCTCGTTCCACATCTCGAAGCGCCATCGCACGACGGCCTCCCGGCCGTACCGCTGAACGAAGTGCTGGGCCACCGCACGGATCAGGTCCGCCCACTCCCCCTCGTCGGCGGGCGGGTACTTCCAGTTGCCCAGTTCGTAGTCCTCGTAGCCGACGTCGACGCCGGGTTCGAAGCTGGCGCTGCGACTCTGCACCACCGAGAGGCCTCGGGGCATGAATCCCAGTTCGACCAGTGGGGTTCCGCCGGCGGCGGTGATCGCGTCGTAGGTGGTGTCGAGGATGTCCCACCGGTAGCGCACCGACCCGTCGGACAACCGGTGGAAGACGTCCCCGGCCCCCCAGGCCGGCGTCGACCAGCCGTTGCCGCTCGTCAGGGTGTTGTGCATGCGGATGCTGTAGCCACCGGGCAGCACCTCGGATCCCAGGAGATCGAGCAGCGCCGGGTCGCAGTCCAGTTCAGCTCGTCGTAGCCCACTCCGTGCCACAACCGGCGGATCGTGCCGGCGGCGGCGGCGCCGACCTGCACCTGCGCGGTCGTGCGCTGCTGCTCGTCGGTACCGGCGGTCACTGGGCCTGCCCCGCGATGACCTTGAGCTCGCCGTCGAGGATGGACAGGGCGCTGTCCACGGTCTGCGCTCCGGTGAAGACGTCGAGGACGGCCTTGCTGAACAGGCCCTTGCCTTCCGCCTCGCCCAGGTACGGCACGTTGCCGAACTCGGGGCCGCCGTAGCGGACCGCTGTGGCGAGCTGCTCGACCAGGACCTTGCGATGCGGGTCGGAGGAGAAGAAGGGGTCGGCGGCCAGTTCCTTGGTGACCGGCAGCGCGGCGCCGTTGGTGGCTTTGATGTAGTCGCCGTACCACTGGGCGTCGAACATGTAGGAGATCAACGCCTTGGCGTCGTCAGGCGACTGGGTGCCGGCGAACGCGAACAGCTCGAAGCCACCGAGGAACGACCGGGACACGTCGCCGGCCCTGGGTACCGGGGTCAGGACCGCGCCGATGTTGTCCCCCAGCGTCGGGTCGATGCTCTGCAGCGCCAGCAGCACCTCGCCGTTGGCCCAGTACATGGCTGCCTTCTTCTGCGCGAACAGCTGCGTGACATCGTTGTTCTTGTAGGTGGGGAACGCCTTGGGGATGGCGCCCGCATCGAACATGTCCTTCAACAACTGCAGGGCCTGCCTGTGCCCCGCGGTGTCGGCGGAGATCTGGCCCTGTGCGTCCAGCAGCGGAGCCCCGGCAGCGGTGGCCAGCGGGATGAGCAACTGACCGGGCTGGGGTCCTTCCGGTCCGAACAGGAACCCGAACTGGTCCTCACCCCGGGTGGTCGCCTGGGCGACGGCGAGCCATTCGTCCCACGTGGTGGGCGGCTCGACACCGGCCTGCTCGAGAAGGTCCTTGTGGTAGAACAACACCCGCGTCTCCAGGTACCACGGAACGCCGTACGTCTTGTCCTCGTAGACGACGAAGGCGTCCTTCTGCAGTTCGGAGTACCTGTCCTCGAGACCGGCGAAGACGTCGTCGATGGCCAGGAGGTTGCCGGCGGAGGCGAACCCCAGGCTCACATCCGGGCCCTGCTGACCGACGTCCGGGGGGTTGCCCGCGGCCAGCGCGGCCTGGGTCTTCTGCACCGACTCCTGGAACACCAGGAACTGCGGCGTGATGGTGGTGCCCCGCTCGGCGTCGAACGCGGCCAGCCGCTCGATGATCCGCGGCTGCCGGGCGCCGTTGTCCTGGGTTTCGCGGGTCCAGAACTCCAGCGCCTTGGTCCCGGCGGAGCCGCCGCCATCGCCCGCACTCGCCGGGGCGGTCCCGGTGGAGCAGGCGGCGAGGCCACCGGCGGCGGGCAGCGCAGCGAGGATCGACAGCGCCTTCAGGACCTGACGGCGGTTCATGTGCTGTGACACGGGGGCTCCTGAGGAGAAGGGCGGGGTCATCCTTTGACCCCGCCGGCGGCCAGCCCACCGACCAGGTGGCGCTGGAACAGCAGGAAGACGGCGACGATGGGAATCGTGGTCAGGGTCGCCATCGCGAAGAGACCGCTGTAGTCGGCCGTGAACTGTTCGATGAAGGACGCGAGGCCGGTTGAGAGAACCCGCTTGTCGCTGTCCTTGATGAGGATGAAAGCGAACAGGTACTCGTTCCAGGCACTGACCATCGCCAGCGTCGCAGCGGCGGCGATCCCGGGCTTCGCCAGCGGCAGCACGATCCGCACCAGGACGCCGAGGTGGGTGCACCCGTCGATGCGGGCGGCTTCGCCCAGCTCCTCGGGGATGGACAGGAAATAGCCCCGCAGGAACCACACGACGAATGGCAGGTTCGTGGTGCTGTACGCGAGGATCAGGCCCAGGTAGGAGTTCGTCAGGTTCAGATTGACGAGCACGACGAACAACGGGATGACCAGCAGGACCCCGGGGAACAACTGGACGATGAGCAGGGTCATCCCGAACGCGCGACGACCGACGAAGCGTAACCGGGCCAGCGCATAGGCTCCGGTGATCCCGAAGACGATGACCAATGCGGTCGTCACCGTGGACACCAACAGTGTGTTGAGGAACTGCTGTACGAAGGGCGCGGTCGGCGAGGTCAGGACCCGACCGAAGTTGCTCATCGTCCACGAGTCCGGCAGCAGGCTCGGATCGGTCGAGAACGCCTGCGGGGCAGGGGTCAGTGCGGTGCGGATCATCCACAGGAACGGGAACAGACACACCAGCACGGTGATGGTCAGCGTGATGAAGACCAGGACGGATTCCAGCGTCGATGGCGCGTTCACGTTGCGCCTGGGCCGGCGTCGCCGCCCGGTGGGTTCGGGGTCGCTCTCCTGGGTCACCAGGATCGCCTCGCCCGCGAGGAGAGGTCCGGTCATGTCTGTCGCAACTCCCGGTAGTAGGAGCGGAGGAAGGGCAGCGCGGCGAGAAGGATCACCGCGAACATGAACACCGCTGCCGCCGAGCCGTACCCGAGATCCCCCGCGTTGAAGGCGATGTTGTAGGTGGCCACGGGGATGACGTCGGTGGCCTTGGACGGTCCGCCCTGCGTCATGATCCAGGGGATCGGGAAGTAGTGGAACGCGTTGATCGCCGCGAGCAGGACCGCGATCGCCGACACCGGCCGCAACATGGGCAGGGTGATGGAGAAGAACTGCCGCCACTTCCCCGCCCCGTCGACGCTCGACGATTCGTACAGTTCTCTGGGGATGGCCTGCAGACCGGCCAGCAGCATGACGAACTGGAACGGGAAGCTCTTCCAGACCATGACGGCGATCAGTGACGTCAACGCCCACGTCTGGTCGAGCCACGTCGGGGGGTTGTCCACGCCGGCGTCGCCCAGGAGCGAGTTGATGATGCCGAACTGGTCGTTGTACATCCAGGCCCACACGAGCGCCGCGACGAACGCCGGCACCGCCCACGGCACGATGATCGCCGCGCGCACCACGCCCCGGGCACGCATCGGACGGTTCAGCAGCACAGCGAGAGCCAGACCGATGGACCAGGAGAAGAAGACCGACAGGCCGACGAACAACGCGGAGATCCACAGCGAGTGCCATACCGCGGGGTCCGACAGCAGGACGCGGTAGTTCTCGAATCCGATGAACTTCGGCGACGGGTTACGGAGTTTGTTGTCCTGCAACGAAATCTGCACGGCCTGGATCAGCGGGAAGATGCTGATGAGCACCACGGCGGCGGCGGTCGGGAGCACCAGGATCCACCCGATGCGCCGGTCGACGAAGTCGGCGACGCGGCTGGACCTGGGCAGGCCGGGACCCGTCGTGGCCGGCGGCTTCAGGGTGGTCGAACCGGTCATCGAACGGCCTCCGGTGTCGGACCTGACGGCGTGGTGGCCAACGCCTCCCGGCCCGCCTCGATGATCTGCTGCAGGCGCTCGAGGTGTCCGGGCGTGGGGTCCATCAACGGTTCGCGCACGTTACCGAAAGCAGGATCGGTCAGTTGCAGTGCAGCCTTGACCAAGGCGACGGCGTACCCGGGCACTTCGTCGCGGAGGCGGCCGAGCGGCCGGTAGAAGCCGTCCAGCAGGTGCTGCAGCCGCTCGGTGTTCCCGTCGGCGAGGGCGTCCTTGTAGGCGACGGCCATCTCGGGGAAGAATGCGAAGACGGCCGAGGAGTAGCTGCGGACCCCGAGTTCGCGGAATTCAATCTGGTTCAGCTCTGCCGTGGGGAGCCCGTTGCAGAACACCCACTGGTCCCCCAACGCTTGCACGAGGTCTCGGATCTGGTCGAGGTCACCCAGTCCGTCCTTGAGGCCGACGATCGTCGGCGTCTCCGCGAGACGCAGGCAGGTGTCCCGATCCAGTCGCACCTGATTGCGCTGATAGACGATGACCGGCAGGTCGGTCGTCTCGGCGATCCGACGGTAGTACTCGAGCCAGCCGCTCTGGGGCGCTTCGTTGAGGTACGGCGGCAGGACGAGCAGTCCGGATGCACCGGCGTCCTCGGCGGCCAGGGCCTGCGCTCGGGCGACACCGAGCCCACCCCCGATTCCGGCGAAGACCGGTACGTCGCCGCAACTCTCGGCGGCGGTGCGCACGACTTCGCGGTGTTCGGTCATGCCCAGCGAGGCCAGCTCCCCCGTGCCGCAGGCGGCGAACACCGCCGGCGGCCCGTACGGCAACCGTTCTCGCAGATGGGAGGCGAACACGTCGTGGTCGACCGCGCCGTCGGAACGGAACGGGGTCACGGGGAAGAAGAGCATCTCACGCACCCCTGCCGTCGCGAGGTCGGCATCGGCGGGGATGGGTGGAAGAAACCTGGACGTCGTCGTCACGGTGCTCCTAGTTCACAAATGTGAACACTAGTTCTTGTGGATGGACCATAAGTTAGACCAGGAGTCCGGCCACTGCAAGCAGTTCGCGCTCTGAACTGGTTGTTCTCGGACGGGCGCCCCGATGCATCCGGTGCTATGTTCACATTCGTGAACCACTGAGCGGAATGGGGCAGCATGGCGAATCCGGTCACAGCCACGACGGCGAGTTCAGCGGTCAAATCGGCCGACCGCGCGATGACGGTGGTCGAGCTCGTCGCCGACGCTCCGGACGGCGTCACCTTCACCCAGATCCAGCAGGCGCTGGCGCTGCCCAAGAGCAGCCTGCACGCCCTGCTGTCGACCCTGGTCGGCCGTGACTGGTTGGAACTGAGCGCGAGAGGCGTGTACAGCATCGGGCACCGGCTGCGAACCCTGAGCACCTCCGGTGATCACAACGACTCGGTGATCGATGCAGCTGTGGACCTGTTGGAACAGGCAAGGGATCAGCTCGGCGAGACGGTGCACCTGGCCACCCTGACCGGAACGGACATCCTCTACCTCGCGTCCCGCTACTCCCGTCAGGCACTGGGCGTGCGATTCCACTCCGGCCGGCGCCTGCCGCTGCACGCGACCGGACTGGGGAAGGCGATCCTGTCCACGTTGGATCCGGCTGAGGTGCCCGCGCACCTGCCGGAGACGTTGGCGCCGCTCACACCGAACACCATCACCGACCCTCAGCACCTGACTGACGAGTTGATCCGCGTCCGGGAGCAGGGCTATGCGGTCGATCTGGAAGAGGGCACGCCGGGTCTGTGCTGCGTCGCCGTCCCGTTCCTCGCCCACGGCCGCCATTACGCGATCAGCTGCTCCAAACCCAGTGCACGGTGGAGCTCCGGTGAAGAGGTCACCACAGCGTCACTGCTCAACGAGGTGACCCGCACCATCCTGCGGCGGCTGCGCTGACGCACACCACCGCCTCGCAACGGCCACCGCTCGACGTCGACACGACGTCCGGGTCCACGTCACCCATCTGCACGGCTCTGCCGGCACAGGGGTGGCTCGACCGTGGCGCGCTCCGGTCCGCCGCGAGGGATCCCACGTCCGGTCCCGACGGTGGGCTCCGCCGGACACGGCGATTCCGCCACCGCCGGGAGACCCCTTCAGCGTCCACCGGTTCGGCTGCCCGCGGCGGCGCCGGACAGCGGGACGGACGGGCGACCCTGGAGCGGTGACGGGCGCGAACTGGCGGTCTCCGGTAACGCCGCCGGTCGGGATCCGCCGGATGGCAGCGCCCGCCGGTGCCGCCCGGCCACCCACGGTCCGAGCGACGACCCGTCCCCGACCAGCGCTCGGACGGGAACGGGTGGGGCACATCACCTGCCACCACCGGGTTCGTGAGACACGGTCGGCCGGAATCGCTTCGACGTGGTGCGAGAAGGGAATACCGACAGGGTGCGAGCGAACCGATTCGGCATCCGCTGGTGGATGGCAGTGGGAGCGGCCGTGGCCGTCGTCGTCTCCGGATGCGCCGACCCGGCGCCTCCCGAGCCCCCCACCGTCACCGGCATCCCCCTCTCGTGGGTGCAACGCACGAGCCAGGGGTGGCCGGACTCGGACGGGCATGAAGCGTCGATGCCCGTGCTCCAGAGCGGATCCTGCCTCCTGGCCGACACTCCCCCCGAGCTGCTGGGCCGCACCGCCGACGTCACCGACGTCGGTTGGGGCCCGTTCGGCGACGACGACGCCGACGACACCAGCTACCGGTACGTCTGCGACTTCTGGGCCGACGGCGACTACGCCGGACAACTCCAACTGATCAAGGCCGACAGCGCCGCCCAGGCGCAGCGCACCGTCGACGACTTCCTGGACCGACCCAGCACCACGCAACAGGACAACTCCGTCCAGACGCTCCGGTCGGGCGAGCTGGACGTCCACGTGCTCAGCCGCTGGTACCCCACGAATCCCCAGGGCCTGTACCAGGCGATGTACTTCGACCCGGCCGCCCTCGCCGTCGTCGTCCTCGAGGTCAACTCACTCGACGAATCCCGGTACGCACAGACCTCGCCCCAGCAGATCGCCGACGCGCTGGTGTCCACCTTCGCCTGAGCGGCCACCGACACCGCCGGAAGCCAACACCCGCTCCGAGCGGGATCTGGGGCGGGAGGCCGTTCCGCGGCCACCACCGCCCCGACCTTCGTTGCCGCAGCGGAACTCTCACGGTCGGGCGGCGACCGTCCTCACTCCGGTGCAGTCGCCACTGCCGACTCGCCGGCGGGCCGATGGTGATCGGTGCTGTCCCTCGCCGCCGACCGGCGACCGGACCGCGCCGAGGACGACAACGCCGTCGACCGTCGAGCCCACGGAGCGCGCCGGACACCGGTGACCGGACGGGCCGCCGAGCCGTCAGGAGCCGACACGACCGGCGGGTCGACGCGGCGATGCCCGCATCCGTGCCGTCCGGGCCTCGCCGGCGGTGCCGCAGCCGGCCCTCGTCCGGTCAGCTGGTACCGAGGGCCGTGGTGAGCTGGTCGGCGAAATCGACGAGGGCGACCAGAGGGGTGTCGCCGCCGTCGGCGGATGCGTTGATGACGCCGTCGGCGGTCTTGAGGTAGCAGGTCAGGTTGGTCTCGACCGAGGTCGACCCGCAGACTCCGGCACCCACGTTGGTCCGGCTGTTGGTGACGTTGCTGGCGATGCCGTCGTAGTCCGAGCCGGCCAGGAAGCTCAGGGTGATCGCGCTGTCCCCGCTGGTGTAGGTGGAGTACTCCCCCCCGCCGGCAGCCTTGACCCACGTTCCCACTTCGGCCGGCAGGTTCGTGGCCGCACCGGCCTTGATGACCCCGCCGCTTCCCGAGATCGTCGACTCCGTTCCCGGAGCTGACGTCGCCACGGACGAACTGTCCGCCGTCACGCTGGAACTGCTGGAACTGCTGGAACTGCTGGAGGTGCTGGAGACCGACGTGGAGCTGGTCTGCGACTCCGGGGAGGAGGTGACGGTGGACGCCGGAGAGGAGCTCGACGGCACCGACGCCGTGGTCTGGGTCGACACCGACGACGCGGAGCTGATTGCACCGGCCGTGGTCGTCGCGGCCGGTTCGGAGCTCCCGCAACCGGTCACGAACACAGCCGCGGCGGCGATGGTGGTGATGAACACGGACTTCGATGCATCGATGCACTTCATGGTGGCGATGGTAGCGGTCGGCCGACCCCGGTGGGCCCGATTCCGGACCCGGATCCGGGAGATGCACGGCGCCGGCGGTAAAAGGGACTGCCGCACCACGCATTCACCGCATCAGCGAGGCCGTCGCCCGGGCCGGTCGATGCGTCGCCGGCGCGTGACCACGTCGCCGGAGCCGCTCCGGGGCCGCTCGTGCGATGTGCCGACGCCCGGGTCCGGCAGCACCGAGGACACTCCTGCGGGCCCGCCGCCGGCCGCGAGAACCCGGCCCGGGCGGAGGCACCGGACGCCCGGCACCGGGAACCGGATCCGGCCACCGTCGACAGGCCAGGTCGGTTCGGTGCTCACCGGCCCCCCGACGTCTACCGTCGAACTCGTGACGGAACCGGGTTCGACGGATGCCGCTGTCGGTGGCGTCAGGGTCGGGCTCTGCGGGTGGACGATCGCGCAGGCGTCGTACGTGCGCCGCTTCCCTCTCGTAGAGGTGCAGCACACGTTCTACGAACCACCCGCGGACGCGATGCTGGCCCGCTGGCGGGCCGGTGTCCCGCCCCAGTTCGAGTTCACCGTCAAAGCGTGGCAGTTGGTGACCCACGAGTCGGGCAGTCCCACCTACCGTCGGCTGAAACGACCGCTGCCCCCGGAACACCGTGGGCAGGTGGGTGGCTTCCGGATCTCGCCGCCGGTGCTCGCGGCCTGGGAGCGGACGCTGGAGTGCGCGCGCGTGCTGCGGGCCACCGCGATCCTGCTGCAGTGCCCGAAGAGCTTCCGGCCGACCGCGGTCGACGTCGACCGGATGCGCACGTTCCTCACCACCGTCGAACGGCCCGCTGCCCGCCTGCTGTGGGAACCCCGCGGCGACTGGCCCGCGTCGCTGATCAGCGAGTTGTGCCGTGACCTCGACCTGGCCCATGTCGTGGACCCGATGCAGACGGAGACCGTGACGCCGGAACAGACCTATTACCGGCTGCACGGCACCAGTGGCATGCGGCACGTCCACTCCGACGAGGAGCTCCGCCGCCTCCGCGACGCGGTGGCCGGCCGACCCCACCCGTACGTGCTGTTCAACAACCTGCCGCGCGCCACGGACGCCGAGCGGTTCCTGGCCGTGCTGGACGGCCGCGCCGGGGTCTGAGGTGCGCTGGACCGTGGCCGACCATCCCGGGACCATCGACAGGCAGCGGCCCCGGTTCACCGGCGGAGAGGACCCGGCGGCGGCGCGGCACCACCGGAGCCTCCCGCGCCGCCGCGGCGTCGGAAGCGTCGGCATCCGGCAGTTCGAGTCAGGACCTCACCGGACCGGCGGAGAAGCGCCTCTGGACTACCATTCCCGTACCGTCCTCCGGCGACGGCCGGACGGCCCACCCACGAACCTCGAACGGAACCGGCCATGCATCCCGCCAGCGACGACGGCGCCGGCCGGCTGCCCCGGGTCGCCGCGGTCGTGCTCGGGGCCGGCAGCGGCTCCCGGGTCGGCAGTGTCCACAACAAGGTGTTCCTGCCCCTGGCCGGCCGCCGGGTCATCTCCTGGAGCTTCGACGCCTTCATCCGGGTCCCGTCGATCCGCCGGTTCGTCATGGTGATCCGGGACGCCGACCGCGCGCTCGCCGAGCAGACCGTCGACACGGAAGTACCCGACGTCCCCGTCGAGATCATCGTCGGCGGAGACACCCGGCACGAGTCCGAGTTGGCCGCGCTGCGCCACCTCGAGCCCGCGATCCGTTCCGGGGACGTGGATGTGGTGCTGGTCCACGACGGCGCCCGGCCGCTGATCTCACCCACGCTGACCCGGGAGCTGATCGACGTCGCCGTCGAACACGGGGGCGTCTTCCCCGGTCTGGAGACCGACGAGATCCGTTACCTGCTCCCCGACGGGACGCTCGACACCGGCCGGGTGCCACGCATGATCCGCGCGCAGACCCCACAGGTGTTCCGCGCCCTGCCGCTGCTCCAGGCCTACGAACGGGCCGCTGAGGACGGCTTCGTCGGGACCGACACCGGCGTCTGCTTCCAGCAGTACCGCGACGAAGCACTGCTCTACCGGACCGGCGACCCGCGCAACATCAAGATCACCTACCCCGACGACCTCGTCACCGCAGAAGAGATCCTGCGGCACGCCCGGTTCCGCATCACCTGAGGCCCGGACCCCGCTCCCCGGTGGTCGGAGCGCGGACGCCCGTCCGGTCACGTCGGCGGCCGTCGCCACCGCTGCGGACCGCGCTCCCGGAGCGCCCGGCCCGGTGGGCCGGTCGCGTGGACCCAGGGTCAGTGGCCCAGCACCAGGTCGCGCATCGGACCCAGCCCCATCGGCCCCCGGCGCAGCGTCTCGGTGTGGAACCGGCGCGCGTCGAAGTCGTCGCCCTGCCCGGCTCTCGCCGCCGCCAGCGTCTCGGCCCAGAGCCGCGCACCGACCCGGAAGGCCAGGGCCTGGGCCGGCCAGCCGAGGTACCGGTCGACCTCGAACCGGGCCGACCGCTCGTCGACCCCGGCGGCGTCCACCAGGAAGCGGACGCCGACCTCCGGGGTCCAGCGGGTGGCGGTGGTGACACCGTTGTCCGCCGGGATCGGCAGGTCCAGGTGCAGGCCGGCGTCGATGACGATCCGTGCGGCCCGCCACGCCTGGCCGAACAACATCCCGAGCCGCTCCCCCGGGCTCCGCAACAACCCGATCTCACCGGCGTAGGACTCGACGTGGTGCGCCCAGCCCTCCACGTACCCGTGCACGTGACACAGCGCCCGCTGCCACGGATGCAGACCCGGCGCGGTCAGCGCGGTCACCGTCTGCAGGTGATGACCGGGGATGCCCTCGTGGTGCACGGTCGTCACCTCCCGCCAGGTACGGGTCACTGCGTCCCCGGGCGGGCGGGTCCAGAACACCCGGCCCGGCCGGGTCAGCAGCGCATCCGGCGGTGTGTAGTACATGACCCCGCTGGTCGCCGCCGAGATCCGGCACTCGGGCAGCCGCGCCGCCGGGGGCAGGTCGAAGTGCACTCCGTCGACGCTGTCGGCGATCTCGCGCATCCGGGAGTCCAGCCACCCGGCGAGGGCGTCGCTGCCGCGCAGGTGGTACGCCGGGTCGGCGTCGAGCACGGCCACCGCCGCCTGCACCCCGTCGGGACTGATCGTGGCCGCCACCGCGGCGATCTCACCCCGGATCCGGCGCAGCTCCGACCACCCCCACGCGTAGGTGTCGTCGAGGTCGACGGTGCTGCCGAGGAACGCCGATGCGGTCACCGCGTACATCTCACGGCCGACGGCGTCCGGCGCGGTCGCCCGCGGCAGCAGGTCGGACGAGAGCATGTCCGCGAACGCCGCCGTCGCCGCCGTCGCCCCGGCGGCATCACGGACCAGACGCCGCCGCAACGGATCCGGCACGTCCGCCCGCGCCACCAACCGGGGGTAGAAGTCGTCACCGGCCGGGTCGATCCACGCGCGGCACTGCGCCACCACCCCGGCGATCTGCCGGGGCGCCACCAACTGCCCGCGGTCGGCGGCCCGCCGCAGGGTCTCACCGTAGCCGGCGAGTGCGGCCGGGACCTCCGCCAGCGCCCGGCCGATCCGTTCCCAGTCATCAGGGGTCCCGGCGGGGAGATCATCGAAGGTCTCCCGGATCAGGTGCACCGGAGTCGCCAGCGGAGCCAGCAATCTCGGGGTGAATCCGCTGTCATACAGAGCGATCTCGCTGGCGGTGCGCTCGGCCAGCGCGGCCGCGAGCGTGCGGTCGGCGATGTCGCCGGGCTCCACCGCGGCCAGGGCGGCGTGCGCCCGGCGGGCGGCCTGCTCCCGGCTGTCGACGGCGTCGGGTGACGTCTGCGGCACCGACCATGCCGGTTCGCGGCCGACGAGGGCCGCCGCGTCCCCGTCGGTGGCGGCGAGGTCGGCCAGGTAGCGGTCGGCCACCGCGGCCGCGGTCACGAGCGCCACTCCGCCAGCGCCGGCAGGACGGCCGTCCCCAGCAGCTCCACACCGCCGAGATCGGTGAGACCGTGCGGCGTTCCGAATTCGACCCGGGCGGCACCGGCTTCGAACAGTCCGGCCGCCTGTGCCGCGACGTCGTCCGGGGCGCCCGCGAAGGCGAAACGGTCCAGCACGTCGTCCGGGATGAGCGCGCCGGCGGCGTCGGCGTCACCGTCGCGGAGGGCGCTGCGCACACCGGTCAGCAGCTCGTCGGCCAGGTCCACGGTCGGGTCGAGCGCGCCGACGACGTCGAGGTACATGGCGACCTCGGTACGAGCCCGGCGGCGTGCCGCCCGCCGGTCCCGGTCGACCACCGTCACCGCACCGGCCACCACCCCCACCGCGTCCGGCGTCCGGCCCGCGGCGACCGCGCCGGCCGAGAGCCGCTGCCGCATCACGCCGACCATGTCCGGGTTGGCCGAGCCGCCGATCTTGACCTCGTCGGCGTACCGGGCCGCCACCGCCGACGCCTTCGGTCCCCACACCCCGAACAGCAGCGGCATTCGCGGGCGGCGCCGCGGGAACGCGAAGCCGAAGCCGGGCTCGATGCCCAGAACCGCGCCGCGGTAGCCGGTGTCGTCACCGGCGAGCAGCCGCCGGATGATCTCGGCGCTGTCGGCGAGCCGGTCCAGGCCGTCGGCGGTCGAGATGCCGACCCGGTCGAGCCAGGAGCCGCGGGCCAGCCCGACGTATCCGCGTCCGTCACTGGCGATGTCGAGAGCGGCCGCCTGCCCGGCGATCTCGACGGGGTGGGTGGTGAACGGGTTCCAGCAGGCCGCGCCGATCCGGATCCGTCGGGTCGCCGCCGCGATGGCGGTCAGCGCCATCAGCGGCGGCTGGTAGCCCAGGTCGGAGAACACGCTCATGCCGTCGAAGCCGAGTTCCTCGACGCGTGCCGCGAGCCGGGCGTAGTCACCCGCGGTCTTGTCGGTCTGCACGGCGATGCTGACGGACCCCATCAGGTCAGCTCGTCGGTGAGGTGCTCGACCAGCGGCCCGCGCTCGATCCGCATGATGAGCCGCTCCTCCGGGTCGGGGCAGGCCACCTCGCTGTCCCGGCTCATCCAGTCACCCGGATCGGTGGCTCGCTGCTTGGCGGCGATCATCGGCAGCACGCACGAGAGCGCGTAGAAGCAGAAGTGGCCGCCGTTCTCCACCCGGAGTTGGTTGCTTCCGGTCACGGTGAAGGCGTCGCCGGGCCGGTGGCCGCAGACCGAGCGGCCCTCGATGCGGTCGACGACGACCCGCAGGTCGTGCAGCGCGGTCACCGCAGCGGTGGATGGATCGGGGGCCGGAGCGGGTACCGGGTCAGGTCGGGACATGCGCCCACCCTAGGAGGCCGATCCCGGCCATCCGCGGGCGGGACCGCACCGAACCACCACCACCGGACTGCAGCAGCGTCGGTCCGGATCGCACCACCGACGGAAGGCACACCCATGCCCGAGATCACCGCGCACCACGGCCTGTTCAAGAACACCGACCTGCACGTCGACGACACCGGCGGCCCCGGCCGTCCGGTCGTCCTCATCCACGGCTGGCCGCTCTCCGGCGAGTCGTGGAAGAACCAGGTACCCGCCCTGGTCGACGCCGGCTACCGCGTCGTCAGCTACGACCGGCGGGGCTTCGGCCGCAGCGACAAGCCGCTGACCGGCTACACCTACGACACCCTGACCGAGGACCTGCACACCCTGCTCACCGAGCTCGACCTGACCGACGTCACCCTGGTCGGATTCTCGATGGGCGGCGGCGAGGTCGCCCGCTACTTCTCGCTGTACGGCGACGAGCGCCTGCACAGCGTCGTCTTCGCCTCCGCCGTCCCGCCCTTCCTGATGCAGGGCGAGGACAACCCGGACGGCCCGTTGACCGCCGCGGCCGCCGCCGGGATGAGCACCGGCCTGGCCAAGGACGAGGACGCCTTCTACGACCGGTTCACCACCGAGTTCTTCTCCGCCGACGGCGTTCTCAAGGTCACCGAGGAGCAGCGCCAGGAGGCACTGGCGCTCGCGCACCAGGCCGACAAGCGGGCCGCGCTGGCCTGCATGGAGGCCTTCGGCACCACCGACTTCCGGGAGGACCTGACGAGGGTGACGGTGCCGACCCTGGTCATCCACGGCAGCGCCGACGCCACCGTGCCGTTCGAGGGGTCCGGGCAGCGCACCCACGCCGCCATCCCGGGCAGCGAGCTGCACGTGATCGACGGTGCGCCGCACGGTTGCACGGTCAGCGACGCCGACGAGTGGAACCGCGTCGTCATCGGGTTCCTGGCACGGTGATCCGGGCGGGCGCCCGGTCCCCCCGGGCGCCCGCATCCGTCAGGCGACCGCCGGTTCCGGCGCCATCTCGACGGCCTGGCGCAGCGCCTCGAGCATGCTGCCCGGATCGGCGATGCCCTTCCCGGCGATGTCGAAGGCGGTCCCGTGGTCCACGGACGTCCGGATGACGGGCAGCCCGACGGTGATGTTGACGCCGGCCTCCAGACCCAGCACCTTCACCGGGCCGTGCCCCTGGTCGTGGTACATCGCGACCACCAGGTCGTAGTCACCGCGGCCGGCCAGGAAGAAGGCGGTGTCGGCGGGAACGGGCCCCCGGGCGTCGATCCCGTCGGCCTGGAGCACCTCGATGGCCGGGGTGATCTTCTCGGCCTCCTCGCCACGGCCGAACAGGCCGTTCTCGCCGGCGTGCGGGTTGATCGCGCACACCGCGATCTTCGGGTTGCTGATGCCGGAGTCGACCATCGCCCGGTGGCCGCGGCGCACGGTGCGCTCGACCAGGCCCGGCTCGATCTTGGCAATGGCGTCGATGAGCCCGATGTGCGTGGTCACGTGGATGACCTTGACCTTGGGCGTGGACAGCATCATCGACACCTCACCGGTGCCGGTCAGCGCGGCCAGCAACTCGGTGTGCCCCGGGTAGAGGTGGCCCCCGGCGTGCAGCGCCTCCTTGTTCAGCGGCGCCGTGCAGATGGCCTGCACCTTGCCCGACATCGCCAGTTCGGAGGCGATACGGATGTACTGGAACGCGGCGTCACCGGCGATGGGCGACAGCACGCCGAACGGGAGGTCCGCGGGGATCAGGTGCGGGTCGATGACGTTGATGCGGCCCGGCGTGAACTCGGCCTGCCCGATGTCGTCGATCTCGACGAGCGTCACCGCGCCCGTGAGCCCGCACAGGTCGGCGGCCCGCTGCAGCCGGGCGGTGTCGCCGATGACGACGCAGCGGGCGTTGTCGACGACCTCGGTGGCCAGCAGGGCCCTGACGACCACCTCCGGGCCGACGCCGGCCGCATCGCCCATCGTGACGGCGATGAAGGGGTTCTTGGTCATGCGGACTCCTCGGGAGGGTGGGGTGGAGCGTCTTCACGGATGGGACGAGCAAGGGGGCCGACCGGCGGGACTGCGGCGGTCGCACCGACCACGGCGCGGACGGCGGAGACGAGGTGGCGCAACGAGTCCCGGTCGCCGAAGCTGCCCGGTCGGGTGGCGACGGCGCGGCCGGCGTCGTCACGGCACACCACGGCACCGTGGTGGACCTGCGACAGTGGCCGGAGCCTGGTGACGCCCAGGCGGTCGAGGACCGCACGGGCGGTCTCACCGCCGGTGAGCACCAGCCCCGCCGCCCGCTCCGCGGTGGCGGCGACCACGTCGGTCAGCGCGCGGGAGATGGTGCGGGACGCGGTCGCGTCCACGGGACCGGTCGCGTCCACGGCGACCACCACCTCGGGGCCGTCGGCGGCCGCGATGCGCGCCGCGAGGGCGTCGCGCACCGCGGGGTCGCCGGCCGCGGCGATCAGCTCGGCCGGGGACAACAGCACCACGGTCGACCCCGGCCCGAGAGCGGCCAGCTGAGCGGCGATCCCGGGTGCGGCACTGCCGACGACGGCGAGCACGGTGCCCCCGGCACGCCGACGGCCGGTGGTGTCGGAGCCGGCCCGAGCGGTGGTGTCAGCCGTGTTCTGCGCGTCGGCGGCGGCGGTGTGGTGGGCGGCGTCCGGTCCGGGCGACTGCGGTCGCGCGGCCAGGGTGCGGGCGGCGGCCGCGGTGATGCCGGCGCTGCCGACCAGCACCGGGCGGTCCAGGTGCGCCACGGCCGCCGCGATCCGGTCGAGGTCGTCGTCGGTCTCCGCGTCGCACACCGGAACCGCTCCGGCGGCGAGGATCTCGCCGATACGGGTGTCGAGATCCCCGCCCCGGACGGTGTCCAGGGTCAGGGTCTCGGTGTTCATCGGTGCGAGGGCGTGCGCGACCGTGAGCGGCCCTGGGCCGACTTCGGCGCGCCACACGTCGGTCTCGTGCAGCAACCGGTCACCCACCCACACCCGCCCCGCGCGGACGGTGCGGCCGGCCGCCGGGAGCGCCGGCGCCACGACGAGATGCGGACGCGTGTCCCGGACGGCCTGGAGTTCGGCGGCCACGTTGCCCCGCAGCAGGGAGTCGATCTTCTTGACCAGGACCGGGACCCCGCCCAGGGTGGCCATCGCGTCCGCCACCCGCCCGGCGGCGACGTCGCCGGCGACCTGGCGGCTGTCGGTGTCCACGACGTGCACGTCGACCGGACCAGCCGGGGCGGTCGGGTGGGCCGGGCCCGCGGGACGGGCCGGATGGGCCACGGCAGCCGCTCCCGCTCGCGCACCGAGACTGACGGTGATGCGCGTTGTGCGCAACAAGAAGCCCGCTGCGGACTCGACGGCACCGGACAGGTCGTCTGCGATGACAGCGATGGTGGGCGTCACGCGGGACCTCCTGTCAGCGTCGATCGGAGTGGAGAGGCGGTATAACGACTCGGTAAAGGGGGTCAGGTGCGGTGGAGCCCCTGCCGGGGACGGAACACGGACCTGCACGGTCCGCTGCACGTCTTGCGTGGAAAACGCTACGGCACTTGCGCATTGTGCGCAAGGGTGTGATGATGGACGCATCACGGCAATGGGGCCCGTCCGGGTCGGCCGTCCACACTCACATCTGATGGGTAGGTTTCGATGACTTCCACTGATCCGACGGCCGTGAACACCACGAACCCGTTGCTGTCGCGCCGGTCCCTGCTGCGCTACGCCGGCCTCGCCGGCGCCGGCGCCCTGTTGGCCCCGACCCTCGTCGCCTGCGCGGGTGCCACCGGCACCACCCCCAGCTCGACCCCCAGCGCCGCGGCGGCGACGGGCTCGGCCACCGGCGGCGGCGCGGCCGGCGGCACCGGTGTCCTCAACATCGCGCTCAACCGCAACCTGGTCAGCCTGGACAACAAGCTCAACCAGTTCGACGCCGCGGTCACCGTGCAGCGGGCGGTCCGCCAGGCGCTCACCGCCATCGGCGACGACCTGAAGCCGCAGCTGGTGCTGGCGGAGTCGTTCGAGGCCACCAGCCCGACGGTGTGGACGGTCAAGCTGCGCTCCGACATCAAGTACAGCGACGGCACTCCCGTCACGGTCGAGGACGTCGAGACCGCCCTGAAGCTGTACTTCGAGGTGCCCGCCGGGTACGTCGCCACCCAGTTCACCGAGCAGCCGGCCTTCGCCAAGGTCGACGACACCACGTTCACGCTCACCACCAAGGTCCCGGTCGTGACGCTGGACAGCTCGATGAGCAACATCCTCATCACGCCGGCCGCGGCCAACAAGGCGGAGGAACTGCAGACCGGCGTCGGCACCGGCCCGTTCGTCGTGGCGTCCGCCGACTCCGGCACCGGCACCTACAAGCTCACCCCGAACCCGAACTACTGGGGCACCGACAAGGCGCAGGCCTCCGAGGTCAACGTCAGCTACAACGAGGACGAGTCGAGCCGCGTCATCGCCCTGGAGACCGGCCAGATCGACGTCATCGACACCATCACCCCGGACTCCGCCACCTACCTCAAGGGCAAGGACGGCATCGAGGTCATCGAGACCCCGGGCACCCGGCTGATCCACCTCTTCTACAACTTCCGGTTGCCGGCCGACCACCCGATCTCCAACCCCAAGGTGCGGGAGGCGCTCTCCTACGCCGTGGACAGCGAGACCCTGATGTCGACGCTGATGAGCGGTCAGGTCTCCAGCGCCGAGGGTGTGGTGCCCAAGACGCTGGCCGGGTTCGCCCAGACCGGCACCTACTCCTACGACCCCGAGAAGGCGAAGTCGATGCTGGCCGCGGAGGGCGTCAGCGACCTGAGCCTCGTGGTCATCTGGGAGGAGTCGGAATTCGCCGGCGCCGCCCAGGTCATGGAGGCCCTGGTCACGATGCTGGGCGAGGTCGGCGTCACCCTGCAGCTCACCCAGATCCCCAAGGGTGGCGAGATCGCCGCCTGGCGCTCGGGCGAGAAGTCCGGTGACTGGCACATCCTCGGCAACGGCTACGGCAACCAGACGGGTCTGGCGTTGACCAACCTGGTCGGCATGTACGCCGGCACCGCGGAGAAGGAGGCGAACAAGGAGAGCTACCACGGCTTCGTGTTCCCCGAGATCACCGAGGTCATCGCCGCCGCCGGTGCCGAGTCCGACGAGACCAAGCGCGATGCGCTGCTCGCCGACGCCCAGGAGAAGATCTGGGCGGAGTGGCCGGCGATGTGGGCCTGGACCCCGAACAACGTGCTGGCCAAGCGCACCACGGTCGGTGGGCTGAACCTGCGGGCGATCAACTCCTACGACCTGTCCTCCGTGACGGTCTCGAGCTGACCCATGGCCCGGTACCTGCTCAAGCGGCTCGGTCAGAGCCTGCTGACGGTGTTCCTCACCGTCACCACGGTCTTCGTCCTGCTGCGGCTGCCGGGCGGCGACATCGCCTACAACTACGCACCTCCCAACCCGACGCCGGCGCAGCTGGACACGGTGCGCCGTGCGTTCGGGTTGGACCAGAGTGTGCTCAGCCAGTACTGGACGTTCCTCACCAACCTGGTGCAGGGCAACGTCGGTGACTCGTTCAAGTTCCGCGAGTCCGCCCTGACGGTGGTGCTGGACCGACTGCCCTACACCATCACGCTGGCGGTCGCGGCGATCGTGGTCACCGCGATCGTCTCGATCCCGCTGGGTGTCTGGATGGCGCGGCGCAACAACACCGCCCGCGAGACGACGGCGAACATCTTCACCATCGCCGGACAGTCCATGCCGGACTTCTGGATCGCGTTCATGTTGATCATCGTGTTCTCGGTCAATCTGGGCTGGTTCGACTCGTCCGGCTTCGCGCAGACCTCGTCCATCGTGCTGCCCACCATCACCATCGCCATCCTGCAGATCGCGCTGATCAGCCGGCTCGTGCGCCGCGAGATGGTCAGCAACCTGCAGGCCCCCTTCGTCAACATCGCCCGGGCCCGCGGGGTCAGCGAACGGAGACTGACCTGGGGCTACGCGTTTTCCAACTCGGCCATCCCGGTCGTCACCGCACTGGGCACCCGGTTCGCCGCCATGCTCAACGGTGTCGTGATCGTCGAGGTCGTCTTCCAGTGGCCCGGCGTCGGATCGCTGGTCGTGGAGGCCCTCAAGACCCGGGACCTGCCCCTCATCCAGGCCACCGTGCTGGTCACGGTCATCCTGGCGCTGATCGTGCAACTCGCCGTCGACCTGTTGTACCCGGTGATGGATCCGCGCGTCCGACTGGGAAAGGCCGCCCGATGAGGACCGCACGACGACACGAGCGCAGCCAGGCCCGCAGTGCGCGACGAACCGGGTGAGAGGACGCCGCCTGATGACGAACCCCCCGTACACGCCGATCCTCCGAGGAGGGCACCGATGAGCACCGCTGACATCAGCCCGCAGGTCACCGAGGATCCCGATCTCGGCCGGCCGATCACCGACCCGGCCGCGGCCCCGTCGACGTCGGCCCTGCAGGGCCGCACCGAGCGCCCCTCCGTGGTGTCGAAGAAGCAGCTGAAGCAGTCGGGCGCGGCACGTAAGAGCCGCTACGCCTCGATCAAGATGTGGATCGGCGCGTTCTGCGCCGGGGTGGTCATCATCCCCGTGGCGCTGGCCCGGGTGCTGCCGCTGAGCGACCCGACCAAGACCAACCTGCGGGAGTCGATGCTGCCGCCGCTGACCGGCGGGCACCTGTTCGGCACCGACAAGAACGGCCGCGACCTGCTGGCCCGTGTCCTGTTCGGTGGCCAGACCTCGCTGCTGATCGGCATCCTCGCGATCGTGGTGTCGGGCATCGTCGGCATCTGCGCCGGTGCCGCGGCCGGCTACTTCGGCGGCTGGGTGGACACCCTGATCTCGCGGTTGCTCGAGGCGCAGATGGCGCTGCCGCTGCTGCTGATGCTGCTGCTGGTGGTCGCCCTGTTCGGTCCGTCGATCCCGGTCATCACCATCGTCATCGCCTTCGCGCAGTGGCCCGAACCCGCCCGTATCACGCGCGCCCTGGTGCTGGTGGAACGCGAGAAGCCCTACGTGGCAGCGGCGCGCGTGCTCGGACTGAGCCGGCTGCTGATCATCCTGCGCCACATCATCCCGAACATCCTGAGCCAGGCGATGGTCGTGGTCTTCCTGCTGCTGGCCCAGGCCGTGCTGCTGGAGAGCTCACTGTCGTTCCTCGGCGCCGGCGTGCAGCGGCCGTACCCGACCTGGGGCGGCATCATCGCCGACGGTCAGGGCCAGGTCGTCCTCGGCGGCTGGTGGCTCGTGACGATCCCCGGTCTGATCATCGCCCTGCTGGTGATCGGCGTGAACCTGCTCGGCGACGGTCTGCGTGACCGCAGCCGCAAGCTCAAGGCGGCCTGACATGCGAGTCGACGACAGGGCGAGGACACGAGCGAGCGCCCGATGGCGCCGATCCGATGAGGACATGAGCGAGCGCCAGCGAGCGAGGGCCGGAATCGGTGAGAAGCCGAGCAACGGGCACAGCGAGCGAGGCCCGGAGCACCGAGGAGCGAGCCGATGAGCACAGTCCTGAGCACCGAGACCGATTCCAGCGCCCCCGTCCTCGACGTGCGGGAACTGCAGGTCGAACTGATGACCAACCGCGGCGTCATCCGCGCGGTGGACGGGGTCTCGTTCTCCATCCACCGCGGTGAGACCGTCACGCTGATCGGCGAGTCCGGTTCGGGCAAGTCCACCACCGCCATGGGCATCCTGCGGTTGCTGCCCGACGAGCTGGCCGTGATCTCCGGCCACGCGACGATCAAGGGCCACGACGTGGTCGGCAGCCGCAAGGAGATCGACCAGCTCCGGGGCCGTAGCGTCGCGCTCATCCCGCAGGATCCGATGACCGCGCTGAACCCGATCCGCACCGTCGGCCGGCAGATGGTCGAGGCCATCCGCATCCGCCGTCCCGAGCTGAGCAAGGCCGCGGCGTCCGACCGGGCCTTGGAGCTGCTCACCCAGGTCCACATCCGGGAGCCGCAGAGTCGGCTGAAGGCCTACCCGCACGAACTGTCCGGCGGCATGCTGCAGCGCGTGCTGATCGCGATGGCCATCTCCGCCGAGGCGGAGCTGCTGGTCGCCGACGAGCCGACCTCCGCGCTGGACGTCACCGTCCAGGCCGGAATCCTCGACCTGCTGCTGGAGCTGCAGGAAACCACCGGCGTGGCGATCATGATGATCACCCACGACCTCGGCGTCGCCCGGCTGATGAGCGACCGCATCCACGTGATGCGGGCCGGGAAGTTCGTCGAGAGCGGCGAGGCCGAACAGATCGTCGACTCCCCCGCCGAGCCCTACACCCAGGCGTTGCTGGCCGCCATCCCGGACCTCGGTCCGTGGAACGACCCGGCGCTGGAGCACCCCGAACTCGCGGCCGAGGCCGCCGCGGCGGCCGTCCGCGCGCACGCCCAGGAGGCTTCGGTATGAGCACCCCCCTGCCCGCCGCCGCACCGGCCGACAACCTGCTGACCGTCGAGGACCTCGTCGTCGAGTTCCCGGTGGCGGCCGGCACCTTCCGCGCCGTGGACCGGGTCAGCTTCACCGTTCCCCGCGGCGGCACGCTGGCCGTCGTCGGGGAGTCCGGCTGCGGCAAGTCCACGATCGCCCGCACGCTGGTCCGGCTGAACAAGCCGACCTCGGGCACCATCACGTTCGACGGCCAGGAGATCGGCGGTCTGACCGAGAAGCAGCTGCGGCCGATCCGGCACCGCATCCAGATGGTGTTCCAGGATCCCTACGGCAGCCTGGACCCGCACCTCACGGCGCAGCAGATCGTCGCGGAGCCGATCCGGATGCGCGGCGGTGCGAGCAAGAGCGACATCGCCGCGAAGGCGGCGCATCTCATCGAGCGGGTCGGTCTGCCGATGACCGCGCTGGCCCGCAAGCCCGCCGAGTTCTCCGGCGGCCAGCGGCAGCGCATCGGCATCGCCCGGGCGCTCGCGTCCGAGCCGGACCTGCTGGTCTGCGACGAGGCCACCAGCGCGCTGGACGTCTCCGTCCAGGCCCAGGTGCTGGACCTGCTCGCCGACATCCAGCGCGAGACCGGGCTGACGTACCTGTTCATCTCACACAACCTCGGCGTGGTGCGGGCGATCTCGCAGCAGACCGTGGTGATGCGGTCCGGCCGCATCGTCGAGTCCGGACCGACCGACCAGGTGCTGTCGTCGCCGCGCGAGGAGTACACCCAGCGGCTGCGGCGGTCGGCGCTGGAGCCGTCCACCATGCTCGGGCGCAAGCCGAGGGCCGTGGTCCGCGCGATCGCACTGGCCCGCGCCGCCGAGAACGAGACGCTGGCCGCGGAGGACGCCGCCACCGCCGTCACCACCGCCAAGGCGTCCTGAGCGCCCTGACCACCCGCCGGTCCCCGACCGGCGGACTCGACGTCGCGCCACGACCCCGGGGTCGCGGTACGACAGGAAACGAGGACCGAATGAAGTACCTGGATCTCGCCGGTGTTCCGGTGCGGCAGTCCCAGCTCGTGCTGGGCACCATGACGTTCGGCGACACCGCCGACGCCGACCTCGCCCAGCGGATGGTCGACGCGGCCCTCGCCGCGGGCGTCACCTCGCTCGACACCGCCAACGGTTACGCCGGCGGGAAGTCCGAGGAGATCGTCGGTGACCTGCTCAAGGGCCGCCGCGACAAGGTCGTGCTGGCCACCAAGGCCGGCATCTACGAGGGCGACGCCGGCGGTGCGCCGCTGTTGTCCGCCCTGGGCCTGCGGCGCTCGCTCGAGGGCTCGCTGCGCCGGCTCGGCGTCGACGACGTCGACGTCTACTACCTGCACAAGCCCGACCGCTCGGTGCCGCTGGCCGAGACGCTCTCCACGCTGGCCGATTTCGTCCGCGAGGGGACCGTCCGGTCCATCGGCGTCAGCAACTACTCCGCCTGGCAGATCGCCGAGATTCTGCAGATCTGCGACGAGGTCGGGGCGCCGCGACCGGTGCTGGCCCAGCAGATGTACAACCTGATCGCGCGTCGCCTCGAGGACGAGTACGTCGAGTTCTCGATGACCCACGGTGTCGGCACCATCGTCTACAACCCGCTCGGCGCGGGGCTCCTGACCGGCCGGTACTCCCTGGACACGCTGCCGACGGAGGGCCGGTTCGGCTCCGCGGCGATCGCCGGGATGTACCGCGACCGGTACTGGAACAAGGAGAACTTCGAGGCGGTGGACAAGCTCTCGCGCATCGCCGCCGACCTCGGCGTCGGCCTGCCGGAGCTCGCCATCCGCTGGTTGCTGTCCAAACCGGTGGTGACATCGGTCCTGATCGGAGGATCCAGAGTGGAACAGATCGAGGCGACCATCGCCGCGGCCGACAACGGCCCGCTGCCCGACGACGTCATCACGGCGTGCGACCAGGCGGGCGAGCCGCTCAAGGGCACGATGCCGGCGTACAACCGATGACCGGCGGCGGATACGAGGCGGCGACCTCGCAGGTGTCGTCGGTGCACCAGTCGTTCGCGGCCCGGTTGCGCAACCGCGAGCAGATCGTCGGATACTGGATCACGCTCGACTCACCCGTCTCCACCGAGCGGATCGCGCGGCTCGGCTACGACTACGTCGCCTTCGACGCCCAGCACGGGCTGCTCGGCTACAACGGGCTGCTGACCGGCCTGATGGCCGTCGACGCCGGCCAGCGGGCCGTCGGCGTCGTCCGCGTCGGCAGCAACGACCTGTACCAGATCGGCCGGGCGCTGGACGCGGGCGCCGCCGCGGTCATCGTGCCGCTGGTGGACAACGCCGAGCAGGCCGCCGCCGCGGTCAGCTACACCCGGTACGCACCGGGCGGGCTGCGCTCGTACGGCCCGATGCGCTCCGCGCTGCGGATCGGCCCCAACCCGGCCGACGTCCAGGACCAGGTCGCGGTGATCGCCATGATCGAGACCGCCGACGGCCTGGCCAACGTGGAGAGCATCTGCGCCACGGCAGGTCTCGCCGGCGTCTACATCGGACCGTCGGACCTGACGCTGTCGTTGGGTGGTACCAGCTCCACCGACACCTCGGTGTCCGAGGAGTTCGAGGCGGCCCTGACCCGGGTGCGGGAGGCGGCGGCCGCCGCGGGCATCGCGGCCGGCATCCACAACCCCACCGGTGAGGCCGCCGCGAAGCGGCTGGCGCAGGGCTTCACCTTCGTCTCGGTGGCCTCGGACCTGACCCACCTGGAGCTGATCGCCAAGAGTCATCTGGGCGCCGCGCGGGGCGGGCAGTGACCGCCGCCGCGACGCTGCCCGGCACGACCGACGGGGTCGTCCGCGACGCCGGTCCGGGCCGCCGGGAGGCCTACCTCCCCACGGCGACGGTGCAGAGCCACGCCGCGAACCTGATGCAGCTGCCCGACGGCACCCTGGGGTGTGTCTGGTTCGGTGGTACCCAGGAGGGCGTGCCCGACATCTCCGTCTGGTACTCCCGTCTCGTGCCGGGCTCGGATCGGTGGACGCGACCCGAGCAGCTCTCGGACGACTCCACCCGCTCCGAGCAGAACCCGATCCTGTTCGTCGCCCCGGGCGGCGACGTCTGGCTGATGTACACGGCGCAGTTCGCCGGCAACCAGGACACCTCCGAGGTGCGGTGCCGCGTGTCCACCGACGGTGGCCTGACCTTCGGCCCGGTCCGCACGATGATCCCGGCCGGTGCCGGCGGCGGCGTCTTCGTCCGGCAGCCGCCGGTCGTGCTGCCGGACGGCCGCTGGGTGCTGGGCGTCTTCAACTGCGTCAGCGTGCCCGGCGAGCGGTGGGTCGGCAACGTCGACACGAGCTCGGTGTACAGCTCCGCCGACCAGGGTGCGACCTGGACCGAGACGCCGGTGCCGGACAGCGTCGGCGCCGTGCACATGAACCCGGTGCCGCTCGCCGACGGCGACTTCCTCGCCGTCTACCGCAGCCGCTGGGCCGACCACGTCCACGCCAGCTGGTCGACCGACGGGGTGCAGTTCTCCGCGCCGGTGCCGCTGGCGCTGCCCAACAACAACAGTTCGGTGCAGGCCGTGGCACTGGCCGACGGCCGGGTGGCGATGGTGTTCAACAACTCCAGCGCCGCCGACGCCACCGACCGGCGGGTCTCGCTCTACGACGAGATCGACGACGACGGCCTGGCCGACGTGGCCGAGCCGCAGGTCCTGACCGACGCCGGATCCGCCGAGCGGACGGCGTTCTGGGGTGCACCGCGGGCCCCGATGACGCTGGCGATCTCCTCGGACGGGGGCCGGACCTGGCCGCTGATGCGCGATCTCGAGGTCGGCGACGGCTACTGCATGACCAACAACTCCCGGGACGGCCTGAACCGGGAGTTCTCCTACCCGTCGATCCGGCAGGGCGACGACGGTTCGCTGCACATCGCGTTCACCTACTTCCGGCAGGCGATCAAGTACGTGCACGTCGACCTCGACTGGATCGATCAGGGCTGAGGTCGACACGAGGACGAGCGCGACGTGGGCGGCGTCCTCAGCGGTTTCGCGGTCATCGGGACGGTGGTCGGGATCGGCTACCTGCTCGGCCGGTGGTCGGTGCTCGGCCCGCACGGCCGGGACGTGCTGTCGGCGTTGACCTTCAACGTCGCCAGCCCGGCCCTGCTGTTCCAGCTGATGTCCGCGTCCGATCTCGGCGTGATGCTGTCCACACCGCTGCTCGCGCTGGTCATCAGCACGCTGGTCTGCGCGGCGGTGTACGCGACGGTCGGGGCGGTGCGGCGCTGGGGCGTCGGCCGCACCACCATCGGCGCCCTGCTGGCCTCCTACGTCAACTCGGGCAATCTCGGCATCCCGATCGCGGTCTACGTCCTCGGTGACGCGACCCTGGTGGCGCCGGTGATGCTGTTCCAACTCGTCGTCTACACCCCGATCGCGCTGACCGTCATCGACGCCGCGCAGAGCGGGGCACGGCGCACGTCGATCTGGAAACTGCTGTCCACGCCGCTGCGCAATCCGGTGGTGATCGGCGCGTTCGCCGGGGTCGTCGTGTCGGCCACCGGAGTGCCGTTGTGGCATCCGCTGGCCGACGCGGTGGAGCTCATCGCCGCGATGAGCGTGCCGGCGATGCTGCTGGCGTACGGCATCTCGCTGCGCGGCGCGGAGGCCCCCGGGCGCGGCGGCAACCGCGGGCCGCTGTGGCTGGCGGTCGGGCTCAAGACCGCCGTGCAACCCACGGTGGCCTGGCTCATCGGGTCCCTGGTGTTCGACTTCGACGCCCGCACCCTGCTCGGGGTGGTGGTGCTCGCGGCGCTGCCCGCCGCGCAGAACATCTTCACCTACGCCTGGCGGTACGACACCTCGCTCACGTTGGCCCGCGACGGCATCCTGCTCACCACCACCCTCGCCCCGATCGCGCTCACCGCGGTCGCGGCGCTGCTCGGCTGACCCCTCGGAGGCCCTCCTTGACCGACACACGCACCCTGGTGACCGGGGTCAGCTCCGGCATCGGCCGGGCGATCGCCGAGCGGCTGATCGCCGACGGCCGCCGGGTCGTCGGGATGAGCCGACGTCGCGGCGACCTGCCCGGCGACCACCTGGCCGTCGATCTCACCGACACCGCGGCGGTGCGGACCGCGACCGCCGACCTCGGCCCGCTGGACGCGATCGTGCACGCGGCCGGGTTACAGCACTCGGCCCGGCTCGGCGCACTGGACGACGCGGCGTTCACGGCCATGTGGCAGGTGCACGTGGCCGCCGCGGCGGCGCTCGCCGACAGCGCGGCGGCGTCGGTCGTCGACGGCGGCCGGATCCTGCTGATCGGCTCCCGCACCGCGGTCGGCGTGGCCGGCAAGAGCCAGTACGCCGCGACGAAGGCGGCGCTGCAGGCGATGTCGCGAGCCTGGGCGGCCGAGTTGGCGCCACGACGCGTCACCGTGAACGTGCTCGCGCCGGGGCCGACCCGCACCCCCATGCTCGACGATCCGCACCGGGCCGCCACTCCCCCGCTGTCGCCGCCGCTGGGCCGGCTGGTCGAGCCCTCCGAAGTGGCCGACTACGCGGCGTTCCTGCTCGGCCCGGGCGGGGCGATGATCACCGGCCAGCACCTGGTGATCTGCGGGGGCGCGTCGCTCTAGGGCGCGCGACCGGCAGCCGGTCGAGGCGTCGGTGGCGGACGGCCCGCAGGACGGCCCGCAGGACGGCCCGCAGGACGACCGCGACGACGACCGCCGTGCTGCCGAGGGCTCTGGGTAGCCGATCCGCTGGACGTCGGGGAACGGGGTGAGGTACCGGCCACCGGCCGGCTCCGGACGAGGGTGCAGGCGATCCAGGCGGCCGGCCCGGCGAAGGCCCAGCTGACGGTGCGGCGGTCCGGCCGCGTCCGGGGCGGAGGAGCCGTGCCTGACGAGGGACGCCCGGGGCGATGTCGTGGAAGCCGCGACTGGCCACCCGTTGCCCACCGTCCGGGGCAGGTCGTGGATGAGCACCGGTTCGGAGACGAGCCCCGTCACGATGAGTGTGAGGAGAGCGCGAACCCCGGGACACGCCAGAACCCCCGGTACCACCGACGGGACGCCCGTCCGTGGCGCTGGATGCGGTCAGCAGGTCATCGGGTCATCGGGTGACGCCCGCGATTCCGCCCGCGGGCTGTTGCGCGGCGAGGCGCTGGGCGCGGCGGTGGATGAGCTGGGCCTGGATGGCCATCATGACCGCGAGCATCAGCAGGACCTCGCCGATCCCGCCGTTCTCGCTGACGTGGGCGAAGTAGGCGACGGTGCCCAGCACGAACTTCGAGGCGATCAGCGCGAGGAACAGCGACACGGTCAGCGTGGTGCCCTGGCTCCAGATCCGGCCGTCCTCGACCCAGAGCCGGGTGAGACGGCCGCGGACCTGCCCGACGATCAGGCTCAGCAGGAGGCTGATGACCAGGAACGTCACGGCGAGGCCGGTCGGCGGCAGGTGCAGGCCGCCGCTGATCACCCCGGCGACGCCGTAGATCAGCGCCAGCGTGAACCGGGTGCGGGCGACGACCTGGTGCCGGCGGGTCTGCTGGTACACGGCGTAGCCGGTGAGGGCGAGGACGCCGAGCAGTTCGTAGATCGACATGGCAGCTTCCGGGTGGCGGGTGGGCGGCGCCGCGCGCTGCGGTGTCGCGTGTGTCGCGGTGGTGGCCCCGGCCCCGCCGGCCGGGACCGACGACGTTGACCGAAGGGTGTTTAGGTTAGCAACCGCGGGCGCCGGCGGACAGAGGCCGATGCGACCTGCGACCCGGCTGACGCACGCGTGCACCGCGGGGGACCCGCCGACCACGGACGACTCCGGCGCTGGGCCTGCCGGCGGGGCCGGACAGCCGTCGGAGTCGGCTTGGATGGGGTCATGCACCGTGACGCCGCCCGCGCTCCCACCGCTCGGGCGGCGCGCCCGCTCCGCCGTCCCGGGCCGGCCGCCGGTGGTCGACGGTGACCGCGGACGGGTCGGGAACGCCGCGGCGACGGCGCAACCCCCGGGGACGCGGTGGCCAGCTGGCCGAGGACATCCTCGACGCCGGCCGGCAGATCATCGAGGAGACCGGCGACGAGGCGCGGGTGACGCTCAGCGAGATCGCGCGCCGGCTGGGCATCGCCGTGCCGTCGATCTACGACCACTTCCCGGGGGTCGGCGAGATCTGCCGGCAGGTGGTGGTCCGGGCGTGGGCCGAGCACGATCGGGCCGTGACCGCCGGTGATCCCGGCGCGCCGCCGCGCGAGCAGATCCGCGACTTCGCCCACGCCTACGTCGCCTTCGCCCGGGAGCGGTGGGGTCTGTACCGCGTGCTGCACTCGCGGTCGTCGCCGTCGGCGATCGTGGAGGTCGGCGAGGCAGCGCTGGCCGGCTTCTCGCGGTTGGTCGACGCGGTCGCACTGGTCCTCGCCGTCGACGCGCGCTCGGCGCAGGCCTGGGACGCCGCGGTGGGGCTCTGGATCCAGCTGCACGGGATCGCCAGCCTGCCACCGGTGCACCCCCGCTTCCCCTGGCCCGACGACGACCGTCTCATCGAGGCCGCCCTGCGCCGGTCGTGTGTGGACTGACCGACCGCCGTCCGCACCCGGGCAGCCGGACGCGGGCGGGGAGCAGCCCGGGCGGAGCCGTCGGGCGGACGCCGGCGTACCGCGTCCCGGCGGCGGACGGCCCCGCTCCCACCCTCCCGGGCGCCGCCTGCACATCAGCGCTGGCGTACTAAATTGACGGGATGGCCGGCGCTTCCCGCAGCAACCGACGGATCGTCTACGAGACGCTCCGCCGCAGGATCCTGACCCTGGAACTCCCGCCCGGGGCGGCACTCTCGGAGAACGAGCTGGCCGCCGGACTGGGCGTCTCCCGGACGCCGATCCGCGAGAGCCTGATCCTGCTCGCCGACGAGGGCCTGGTCCAGGTCTTCCCCCAGGTGGGAACCTTCGTGTCCCGGGTCGACGCGGCCAAGGTGGTCGACGCCCAGTTCATCCGGGAGGCCATCGAACTCGCCTCGTTGGAGGACATGCCCGACGAGCCGGATCCGGACGCGGTCGCCCGGCTGCGCGCCAACCTCGCGCAGCAGCACTCCCCCGACCTCCCCGTGGAGGACTTCTTCGCCCTCGACGAGCAGTTCCACCAGGGACTCCTGGGCCTCAGCGGGCACGCCAGCGTCTGGCCGACGGTCGTCGCGGCCAAGGGACACCTCGACCGCGCCCGCCGACTGGGGCTGCAGGCCAACGAGTCGACCATCCGCTTCGCCGACGAACACGCCGCCGTGCTGGACGCGGTGCTCGCCGGCGACCGACCCACCGCCCAGGACCGCCTGCGGGTGCACCTGCGGTCGGTGTTCGGTGACATCGAGACCATCCGACGGCGCTCGCCCGAACTGTTCGCCGTCTCCGACGCGGTACCCGTCCGGCGGAGCGTCGCCGTCTGGGAGTGATCCCGCGCGGTTCGCCGCCTCCGACGCGGTACCCGTCCGGCGCAGCGTCGCGATCCCGACGACTTTTCAGTGGCAGGGCTGGCCCCCACTTGTATACTAGCTCTGTATATCTCACGCGCCCTGCGCGATCCGGCGCGAGACCCTCGACGACGAAGGTGGACATGACCCGCACCCCTCGACGCCCCGCAGCGACCCGGCGCCCGGCATGACCCCCGCGCTGGGCCTGGCCGCCCTCTCCGCGCTGACCACGGCACAGCGGCCGCTGGTCGACCCACGCGAACTCCGCTCCCGCGTCCTGCACATCGGACTCGGCGCCTTCCAACGGGCCCACCAGGCCGTCTACACCGAGGCCGCGACGGCCGCCGCCGGTGTCGGCTGGGGCATCGCGGGCGTCGCCCCCGGATCGGCGGCCACCGTCGAGGGCCTCCGGGCGCAGGACAACCTCTACAGCGTCACCGATCTCGCCCCCGACGGGGCCAGCACCCGTGTCGTCGCCGCCTTCACCGAGGCACTCCGGCTGCAGCCGGACGCCGACCGCGTCCGGGCGCTGTTCACCTCCGACGACCTCACGACGGTCACCCTCACCATCACCGAGAAGGGCTACCACCGCCGCGGCGACACCGGCGGTCTGGATCTGACGTCGGCGGCGATCGCGGAAGACCTGGCCCGCACCGCCGACGACAGGTCCGCGCACACCGTCGTCGGGGCGCTCGCCGCCGGGCTCGTCGCCCGGTACCGGGCCGGCGGCGCACCGATCGACATCGTGTCCTGCGACAACATGACGGCCAACGGGGCCGCCACCGCGCGGGCGGTCCGCGAGTTCCTGACCGCCTCGTCGTTCGCCGACCGGGACGCCGTGCTCGCCTGGTCGCAGACATCCGTCGGCTTCCCGAACACGGTCGTCGACCGCATCGTGCCGACCACCACCGACGACGACCGCACCGCCGTCGCGGCCGCCCTGGGGGTGACCGACCGGATCCCGGTGGTCGGAGAGCCGTACCGGCAGTGGGTGCTCGAGGACTCCTTCGCCGCACCCCGGCCCGCCTGGGAGCTCGCCGGCGCGGGCTTCGTCGACGACGTCGCGCCCTATCAGCTGATGAAGTTGCGGATGCTCAACGGATCCCACTCGGCCATGGCCTATCTGGGGCTCGCCGCCGGCTGCCGGACGGTGGCCGACGTGCTCTCCACGTCGTGGGGCGAGAAGCTCGTGCGCGGGCTGGCCGCCGAAGTCGCCCCGACGCTGCCCGGCGCCCTGGACGTCCCGGCCTACACCGACGCACTGGTGGCCCGGTTCTCCAACCCGTCGATGCGGGACCAGCTGCGCCGCATCGGTTGCGACGGCTCCCTCAAGGTCGGTGAGCGCTGGTTCGGGGTGCTGCGCCGGCTCGGTGCGTCCGGTGCGCCGGTGTTGACCCTCGCGCTGGCCGGATGGGTCAACGCGACCCGCCCCGCCGCCGACGGCGGGCAGTGGTTCGGCACCACCGACCCGGCGGGTACCGCACTGGCCGAGAACTGGCGCGACGCCGACGATCCCGTAGCCGTCGTGGCCGCCCTGCTCCGCACCGCCGGCGCCGACGACCTCGCCGGCGACGCCGAGCTGGTCCGCACGGTCGCCGCGCTGCTGCCGGCCGTGCAGGCCGGGCGCATCGACCTCCCCTGACCGGGGCCGGAACGACGGAGGGCGCGCACTCCGCGGAGTGCGCGCCCTTCGGATGTCGGCGGATCAGCCGCGGTGGTTCACCGTGTCCCAGACCCCGAGCAGGTACTGGATGCCCAGCGCCCGGTCGTAGAGGCCGTACCCGGGACGTGGCCGCCGCGTGGTGTTCTCGTCCCACAGATGGCGTCCGTGGTCGGGCCGGATGTACCCGGTGTAGCCCGCCTCCGCGTAGGCCTTCATGATCCCGACGGTGTCGACGCTGCCCTCGCACGCCCGGTGCGCCACCTCGGTGAAGTCGCCGTTGTCGAAGTGCTTGATGTTGCGGACGTGCGAGAAGTGGATGCGGTCCATGTAGGTCTTCACCGCGTCCACGGCGTCCTGCTCCGGGTTGGCCGAGAACGACCCCAGGCACAGCGTCAGCCCGTGGTACGGACTGTCGTTGAGCGACAGCACCGTCGCCAGATCCTTCTTCGACGACACCACCCGGGGCCAGCCGAAGAGGTCGAACGGCGGGTCGTCCGGATGCACGCCCATCTTGACGCCGAACTCCTCGCACGTCGGGATGATCGCGTCCAGGAAGTACCGGTAGTTGCGGTACATGTCGTCGTGGGTGACGCCCTCGTACGCCGCGTTGAGCTCGCTGAACCCGGCCAGCCGCTCGGGCTCCCAGCCGGGCAGGGTCAGACCGCCGGCGTTGAGCTCCATCTCGGCGATCAGGCTCTGCGGCGACATCTTCTCCACGACGGCCTTCTCGTAGAACAACGCCGTCGAGCCGTCCGGCAGCGGGTGCCAGAGGTCGGTGCGCAGCCAGTCGAAGACAGGCATGAAGTTGTAGCAGACCACCCTGACCCCGGCCCGTCCGAGCCGCTGGAGAGTGGTGATGTAGTTGGCGATCGCCTCGTCGCGGCTGATCCCGAGGACGGTCCTGCCGAGTTTGATCGACTCGTGGACGTTGACCGACTCGACGACCTCCGCGTCGAAGGTGCGGGTCACCCCACGGGCTGCGGCCGCGTCCGTGATCGTGGTGATGCGCCGCATCTCGGCCTCGATCTCGGCGGTCTCCCACACTTCGCCGGCCGCCTTGTGGTGCAGGCTCCAGACGATCGTCTCGACCCCGGGGATCTGCCGGATCTCGTCCAGCGTCACCGTGTCGTTGCCCTCGCCGTACCAGCGGAAGCCCATCTTCATCGTCGTGTTCCTCGCAGTCTCGGGTTCCGCCGCGTCGTCGCGACGGGAAGGTCGGATGGCGTCAGGACGCCGCGACGGCCGCAGCGGCCGTGTCGACGGCGGCCCGGGACCGCCGGGTGATCTCGGCCCAGTCGCCCGCCCGGATCAGCGCCGGGTCGACCATCCAGCTGCCGCTGACCGCGGGAACGCAGTCCAGGCCGAGGTAGTCGGCCATGTTCGCCGGGCTGACCCCGCCCGACGGCAGGAACTGCAGCCCGGGGAACGGCGCCGACAGTGCCTTGATGGCGGCCGGCCCGCCGAGCAGCCCCGCGGGGAAGAACTTGACCACGTCGAGGCCGAGGTTGACCGCGGTCATCAGCTCGGACGCGGTGGCCACCCCCGGCAGCGCCGGGACCGAGAGCTCCCCGCACCGCTGGACGACCGGGGTGAAGAGACCGGGGCACACCACGAACCGGGCGCCCTGGTCGACGACCCGGTCGACGTGCGCGGGGGTGAGCACCGACCCGGCGCCGACGGTCAGCTCCGGCAGCGCCCGCCCGGCCAGGCCGATGGCGGCCAGTCCGGCGGCGGTGCGCAGGGTGATCTCGATGCCGGTGATGCCACCGGCCAGCAGTGCCTCTCCGAGCGGAACGGCGTCCTCGGCGCGGTCGAGGACCACGACGGGCACGACGGGACAGCCGGCGAGCAGGTCGGTGGAGGTCGGTGCGGCAGGTTCGGTGGTGGTCATCGGACGACGTCCTCGAGGTGGGAGCCGAGTCGTTGCAACTCGTCTCGGGTGGGCAGGCCCTCCCAGTCGCCGGGCACGCGGCAGACCGCGCCGCCCAGCTGGTTGCCGCGTCGCAGGCAGACGTCGACGGGACGGCCCCCGGTCAGGGCGCTGAGGTAGCCGGCGACGAACGCGTCCCCGGCGCCGACCGGGTCGACGACCTCGATCGGCTCGGCCGCGGCGCGGAGCGTGGCGCCGTCGGTACGGGCCAGCGCACCGGCCGCACCGAGCTTGAGCACCACGGTCGCCGGTCCGAGGTCGGCCAGCCCGGCGGCGAGCGCGTCCTCACCAGCGGATCCCGACGGAGTCCCCAGCACCAGCTCGGCCTCGGTCACCCCGGCGAAGACCAGGTCGGCCTGTCCGCAGAGCGCGCGCAGCACCTCGGCGGCCCGCTCGGTCGACCACAGCGCGACCCGGTGGTTGACGTCGAAGGACACGAGAGTGCCCGCGTCGCGGGCGATCCGGATGGCTTCCCGCACGGTCTCGAGTGCGGTGGGACTGAGGGCCGCGGTGATGCCGGACAGGTGGAGTACCTGCGCACCGGCGATCAGCGGCGTGTCCAGGTCCGCCGGCGAGAGCCGGGACGCGGCACTTCCGGCACGGTAGTAGCGCACCCGCACCGGAGTGCCGTGCAGGTGTTCCTTGACCATCAGTCCGGTGGGTGCCGTGGTGTCGACGGCGGCCACGACACGGACGCCCTCGGCCCGGATCTCCCGCGTGACCATCGCCCCGAAGGCGTCGTCGCCGACCCGGCTGATCCAGGTGACCGGCACGTCCAGACGGGCCAGTCCGATGGCGACGTTGGACTCGGCGCCGCCGATGCCGATGGGCAGCTGCGTGCCGCCCCGCAGGTGCCGGCCCGAGGGCGCCGTCAGCAGCGCCATCGTCTCGCCGAGGGTGACGACAGCGGCCGTCATGCGGACAGCCGGAGCAGTACCTTGCTGCTGCCCGTCGTCCGGTCGCCGGCGACGGCCAGGGCGGTCGCCGCCTCCTCGATCCCGAAGGTGTGGGTGATCAGCGGTGAGACGTCGATCCCGTTATCCAGAGCGACGACGGCGTCGGTGATCTCGTCGACGAAGCGGTACGAGCCGAGCCAGCTGATCTCGCGGGTGACCAGGTCCCCCAGCACCGCGGACACCGCGGAACCGGGGAGGTTGCCGACCTGGACCAGCGTGCCGCCGCGGGCCGTCGCGTGCAGCACGGCGCCGAGGGCACCGGCCGCACCGGACGCCTCGAAGACGAGTTCGGAGTCCGCCGGGAGGATCTCGCCGTCGGCGAGGTTGACGGTCTTGTCGGCGCCCATCGCCCGGGCGACGGCCAGCGACGACTCGGACAGATCGGCGGCGGTGACCCGGGCGGCGCCGCGGTACTTCGCCGCGGCGACGACCAGACTGCCGATCGGGCCCGCCCCGTTGACCAGGACCTCCCGCCCGGTCAGGTCACCGGCCCGGGACACGGCGTGCAGCGCCACGGCCAGCGGCTCGGCGAGCGAGCCGTGCCGGGTGCTGACCGTCTCGGGCAGTACCCGGACCTGTGCGGCCCGGACGACCTTCAGGGAGCTGAAGCCGCCGTCGGTGTGCGGGTCGAACGCCGCCGACCCGCAGTAGCGCACCTCGGGGTACAGATTGGTGCGACCGGCGATGCGCTCGGGCAGGACGTGGTCGCCGACCAGGGTGGCCGGATGCACGGTGACCGCGGCGCCCACCTCGAGCCCGGCGACGCCGGGTCCGAGAGCGGCGACGCGACCGGCCATCTCGTGGCCGAGGACCAACGGCTGCCGCAGCACCGCGGTGCCGGAGGAGCCGTACCGGTGATAGGCGAGGTCGGAGCCGCAGATGCCGCCCCACTCCATCGCGATCAGCACCTCACCCGGTCCGGCGACCGGATCGGGCAGGGTGTCGACACGGACGTCACCGGCCCCGTGGACGACGACGGCTCTCATACCGCGTCCTCGAGCCGGACCAGGTCACGACCGCGGGTCTCGGGCGCGAGCCAGGCGGTGACGAAGGTGATGGCGGAGTAGACGACGAGCATCGCGGCGATCGGCCACCACGAACCGGTGACCGCGGTCAGGGTCGCGGCGAGCAGCGGGCCGATGGCGGTGGCCAGGATGCCGCCGATCTCCTTGGCCAGCGCGAGCTGGGTGAACCGGGTGCGGGAGCCGAACATCTCCGCCATGGTCACGCTCTCCAGCGAGAACAGGCCCAGCACGCCGATGTTCAGCGCGATCACCATCGCCAGCAGCAGCGAGACGTTGTCGCCGCTGGTGACCATCAACAGCAGCGGGAAGGCCAGCACGGCGGTGGTCAGGCTCAGCGCCATGTACATCGGACGGCGGCCGAAGCGGTCACCGAGGATGCCGACGACGGGGACGGTGATGAAGCCGACGAGCGAACCGTAGAGGATCGCCTCGGTGGCGACGGCGCGCTCGATGAGCAGCGTGGTGGCGATGTAGCCGACCAGGAACGTCTGGATCAGGCCGGAGTTGCCGGCCTGGCCGAACCGCAGCCCCAGGGCGATGAAGAACGCCTTGCCCTTGCGCTGCTTGAGTCCGGCCTCCAGGACGCCGGCGTGGGTCGCGGCGGCCTGCGCCTCGAGCTCCTGACGGGTCAGGGCGACGCCGTCGACGACGTCGGGGCGCTCCTCGAAGACCGGGCTCTCCTTGAGGTTGGTCCGCAGCCAGAGCGCGAAGATCAACAGCACGAAGCTCAGCAGGAACGGCAGGCGCCAGCCCCACGACAGCAGCTGCTCCTCGGTGAGGATGCTCAGCAGCAGCGCCCACAACCCGGACGCGGCGAGGGTGCCGGAGTTGGTGCCGAGGGAGACGAGCGAGGCGACCAGGCCGCGGCGCCTGACCGGCGCGTACTCGGCGAGCATGACCGTGGCACCGGCGATCTCGGCGCCGGCCCCGAAGCCCTGCACCAGCCGCAGCGCGACCAGCAGGATGGGCGCCAGGATGCCGATGGTCGCGTAGGTGGGCAGCACGCCGATCAGCGTGGTGGAGCCGCCCATCAGCGCGATCGTGATGAACAGGACCTTCTTGCGGCCGATCCGGTCGCCCATCCGGCCGAAGTAGACGGCACCCGCGAGGCGGGCGACGTAGCCCACGCCGTAGGTGGCCATCGCCGCGATCAGGCCGATGGCCGGGCTGACGTTGGGGAAGAAGATCTTGTTGAACACGATGGCCGCGGCGAGCGAGTAGAGCTGGAAGTCCATGAACTCCATGGCGGTGCCCAGCCAGCCGGACACCGCCGCCTTCGTCAGGTCCTTCGTGCTGCGATGCGCTGAACCGTCTGCCGGCGGGTCCCCGGCGCCGTGCTGGCGTGACTCTGCCTGGGTCATTTCTGTGCTCCTTTGCGCAGGACTTCTGTGGATGCGACCGCCACCGCCACGTCGTGGTGGGGAGGGGGCCGGGAGCTCTCGCTCGGTGTCCGACTGATGGGTCCAGGGACGCCCACCGGATCGGCCGGACGGCGGGTATCGCTGTATGCGGCACTAATATACAAGTGTCCGTCGGCCAGAGGCAAGACCCAGTTCGACGACGGAGCCCGGGCCGTCCGACGCGGTGGGCCGAGGTCGCGGCCGAGGTCGGTGCCCGTCGACCGTGGTGCTCCGCCGTGAGACCAGCCGGTCGCGGCAGGCGGCGACCGCGTGGGCGCCCGCACGGCCCGGAGGGCAGGATGCAGCCAAGCCCCGTCGGCGCGGTCGGATCCCGACCGGTGGGGAGGCCCGGCGCGCGCCGCCACCGACCCGTGAAGGAGTTCCCGTGTCAGCACTCATCGTTGGTGTCCCGAAGGAGATCAAGGACAACGAGAACCGGGTCGCCGTCCAGCCCGACGGGGTGGCCGAACTGGTCCACCACGGGCACCGGGTGCTGGTGGAGACCGGCGCCGGGAACGGCTCCCGCTTCCCCGACGCCGAGTACGCCGCCGCCGGCGCCACCGTGGTGGCCACCGCCGACGAGGTGTTCACCGGCGCCGACCTCATCGTCAAGGTCAAGGAACCCATCCCCGCCGAGTACCACCGCTTCCGCGACGGCCAGCAGCTGTTCACCTACCTGCACCTGGCCGCCGACCGGGAACTCACCGACTTCCTCCTCGAGCGCCGCATCGACGCCATCGCCTACGAGACCGTGCAGACCCCCGACCGCAAGCTGCCGCTGCTGACCCCGATGAGCGAGGTCGCCGGCCGGCTCGCCGTCCAGGCCGCCGCCCATGCCTTGGAGAGCCCCGCCGGGGGCGCCGGTCTCCTGCTCGGCGGCGTCCCCGGCACCCCCGCCGCCAAGGTCACCATCATCGGCGGCGGCGTCTCCGGCACCGAAGCCGCCAAGATCGCCATCGGCATGCGCGCCATCGTCCGCGTCTTCGACACCAACCCCAGCCGCCTGGCCTACCTCTCCGACATCTTCGAGGGCCGCGTCGACCTCGTCACCCCCAACCGCGCCCGGATGGCCGCCTACATCGCCGACTCCGACGTCGTCATCGGAGCCGTCCTCGTCCCCGGCGCCAAAGCACCCAAACTCGTGTCCCGCGAGATGGTGGCCAGCATGCGACCCGGCAGCGTCGTGGTCGACATCGCCATCGACCAGGGCGGCTGCATCGAGACCAGCCGCCCCACCACCCACTCCGACCCGACCTACGTCGAGGAAGGGGTCGTGCACTACTGCGTCGCCAACATCCCCGGCGCGGTCGCCCGCACCTCCACCCTGGCGCTGACCTCGGCGACCCTGCCCTACCTGGTCAAGGTCGCCGATCTGGGCATCGCCGGTGCGGCCACCGCGGACCCCGCGCTGAGCCACGGACTGTCCACCCTGCGCGGACACCTCGTCACCGAACCCGTCGCCGCCGCCCACGGCATGCCGTACACGGACGCCGCGGACGTCCCGGCATAGGTCCCGGGACGGGTCACGCGCGATGGTGGCCCCCAGCTCGCCACGCTCCGGCAGGTCGATGCGGTGGCGCAGGTGCCCGACGCGTCCGGCACCGGCCCGGCCACCGGCGGCGTCGGGCCCGGGTCGGTGCCGGACCCTCGTCCGACGCCACCTGGACCGGACACCGCGTCCGGTCGGAAGGGGCACCGCCCGACCACGTCACCACCGGGGCCGGGTGCCCCCGATGACCGGCGCCGCCTCGGCGGGCAGTCGCGCGAGCCGGGGCCGGATCGGGTCGCGCCGGTCGATCAGGTTCCGACGACGACGGTGCGCAGACGCGGGCGGGTTCCGTCGACGGTGCCCGCCGGGAGCATCGGTCGACGGTGAACCGGCGGCTGCCCCCACCGACCGGACCGCGTCCCGTCCGTGGGGCCGGTGGCACCCTTCCCGCCGCGTAGCGTGACCCCGACCGACCACGGCGGAGAGGACGCACCATGACCCAGGCGACCGGCAGCGCCCGCACGCTGCGCAAGCTCACCCCCGGCGACTTCGACCGCACGATGGCGCTGGGGCTGGAGGCGTTCGGCGACCTGCCGCCCGGCATTCCGCGACCGACCGCGGAGCGCGTCTTCGCCGAGGGCCGCGACTCGTGGGGCGTCTTCGACGGGGAGCGGCTGCTGGCCCGCGTCGTCGGGCTGCGCCGCGCCTCCTGGTGGGGTGGCCGGGAGCTCGCGATGTGCGGCGTCGCCGGGGTCACCGTCGCCGCGGAGCACCGGGGCGAGGGACTCCTGCACGACCTGTTCGCGGCCCTGCTCAGCGAGGCCGTCGACCGCGGCGACGTGCTGTCGGCGCTGTACCCGACCGCCCCGGGCATCTACCGGCGCAACGGCTACGAGCTGATCAGCTCCTACGACCTGGTCGAACTGCGCACCGCCGACCTGACGACCGTCCGGGCCCCGGCCGGGGTGGGCACCCGCCGCGCGACCCTCGACGACATGCCCGTGGTCCGCGCGGTGTACGACACCTGGGCCGCCGCCCAGAACGGTCCGCTCACCCGGCGCGGCCTCACCTTCGCCGCCACCGACCGTGAGCTGCTCGATGACGTCACCGCCGTCACCCTCGCCGTCGACGCCGACGGAACGGTCGTCGGATACCTGTCGTGGAACCGTGGCACCGGCTACGACGACACCGCCGTCATCGAGGTCGACGACCTGATCGCCCTCACCGCCGACGGCTACCGCGCCCTCTGGCGGATGCTGGGCACCTTCGCGCCCGTGGCACCACATGTCCGGCTGTGGACCTCCGGCGACGACACCGCCCGGCTGGTGCTGCCGGCCGCCCGCTGGACGCCGGTGGACCGCCGCCCCTACATGCTGCGCATCCTCGACGTCGCCGCCGCCCTCGCCGTCGTCCCCGGCGGCACCCCCGCCGAGATGACCTTCGACGTGGTGGGCGACGGCGTCGCCGGTACCGACGGCGGCTACCGGGTCCGGCGCGACGCCGACGGCACCACCGCCACCCGCGTCGACGCCGGGTCCGATCGCCCGACATTGACCCCGAACGGTCTGGCCCTGCTCTGGACGGGATCGCAGAACGCGGCGAGCCTGCGGTTCGCCGGCCTGCTCACCGGCCCCGCGGACACGGACACCCGGCTCGACCTCCTCGCGCTGCACCGGCCGCGGCACGTACGTGACTACTTCTGAGCCGTTCCGCCGCACCCCGGTCGGCCGGCAGCCGGCGTTCGTCGGCCTGATGTTGTTCGCGCTCGTACTGCGCGGGCCGTTCGTCGTCGTCTCGACGGTCAGCACCGACCTCCGCGAGGACCTGCAGCTGTCGGCCACCGCCATCGGACTGCTGACCAGCCTGCCGGTGCTGTGTTTCGGCCTCGCCGCGCCGGGCGCGTCGCGGCTGATCGGTCGGATCGGCGTCGAACGGTCGATCCTGCTGTCGCTGGCCGGGGTGTTCACCGGGGTCCTGGTGCGCTCGGCCGGCGGTGTCGCCCTCGCCGTCGTCGGGACCGTGCTGATCGGGGTGGCCATCACCATCGGCAACGTGGTCAGCCCCGTCCTCATCGGCCGGGACTTCCGGCGCCAGCCCGCCGCGGTCACCGGCAGCTACACCGCGGCGCTCAACATCGGGTCGATGATCACGCTGTCCGGCGGCGGCGCGCTGTTGGAGGCGTGGGGGTGGCGCGGCACCCTGGCTGTGTGGGCGGTCCTGCCGGTGATCGCGGTCGCGCTGTGGATCCCCCTGGCCCGCCGCCGCGCCGCCCTCCCCGCCCCGGCCCGGCCGGCCACGTCCGACCGGCCCGCGGTGCCGATCGGCACGTTGCTGCGCCGCCCGACCACCTGGATGCTCACCCTCGCGTTCACCGGCCAGGCCTTCGCCTACTTCGGGTTGACCGCCTGGCTGCCGACCCTGCTGGCCGACGAGCAGGGCATGAGCCGGGCGGGGGCGAGTGCCGCCTCGTCGGTGTTCCAGATCTGTGCGGTCCTCGGCGCCGTCGCCACCCCGGTGCTGATCAACCGGACCGGCGGGCCGTTCACCGCCTTCCTGGTCAACGGGGTCCTGTGGATCTCGCTGCCGCTCGGGCTGCTGGCCGACCCGGACCTGTGGCTGCTGTGGAGCGCGCTCGGCGGCATCGCCCAGGGCGGCGGCTTCACCGCGGTGTTCACCGTCGTCGTGCTGCGGGCGACGAGCCTGCGGGAGAACCGGCAACTGTCGGCCGTCGTGCAGACCGGCGGCTACGTGATCGCCAGCGTCGGGCCGGTGGTCATCGGCGGGCTGCACGAATCCACCGGCTCGTGGACGCCGCCGCTGCTCGCCGCGGCGGCCTCACTCGCCGTGCTCACCGTGCTGGGCGCGGCGTCGAGCCGGGGACTGCGGCGCTGACCCGGCGGGGCACGCACGCCAGGGGTGCGACGGACCGTCGTACAGTACGACCGTGCAGCCCCTCGAGCCGCTCGGCCTGACCGAACTCCTCCGCGGCCGGCCGCAGTTCGCCGTCTTCACCTCGCGGAGCCAGATCGCCGCGGCGCTGTGGGACTTCGGTGAGGACGGCCTGGCGGCGCGGGCGCTGTCGTTCGACGACTCCGAGCTGGCCGCGGTGGAACGCATCGCGTCCTGGTACGAGCACCCCGGTTATCCGTTGCCGGTCACCGGGCGGGTGACCCACCGGCACGTCGGCGCGCTCGCCGCGGTCACCTTCTGCGAGGGACGCGTGCGAGCACTCGCGCGGAGCCGCCGCCGACCGGAACGGAACCGCCCCGCCGCCTACACCCCGCTGCCCCCCGACCCCGGCCGGCTGATCTGACGCGTCGGCGGACGACCACCCCGACCCCGGCCGGCTGATCTGACGCGTCGGCGGACGGCCTCCCCGACCCCGACCCCGACCCCGGCGCCGACCCGGCGCCGTCGCCGCTCGCCGTTCGCCGGGCGGCCGGTGACCGCCACGATCAGCGGTCCGGGACCGCCTCGGGGGCCCGGCTCTCCGGGCCGTCCAGCCGCGACGCCATGATGCGGCCGATCTCGGCCGCGTCCGCATCGTCCTCGCCGGCCAGGCCGTCGGCCACCCCGCGCCGGTCGGCCGCCGAGCGGTTCTGGCTGTACTTCTCCTTGCCGATCACCCCCTCGACGGTGATCTCGACGCCGACGATGGCGCGCAGCTGACCGGTGATGTAGCGGTCGGGGGCGTCGGCGCTGCTCCACGGATCGGGGCGCGACGCCTCGTGCCGGGTGACGAGCTCGTCGACCGCCTGCCGCAGCCACTCCGGGTCGTGGTGCACCCGGGCCCGTCCGGTGAGCTGCACCGCGGCGTAGTTCCAGGTCGGGACGACACGGCCGTGCTCGGCCTTGGCGGGGTACCAGGACGGCGAGACGTAGGCCTGCGGACCGGACACCACCAGCAACGCCGGGCTGTCGTCGGCGATCTCGCGCCAGTGCGGGTTGGCCCTGGCGAGATGGCAGACGACGGTGTCACCGGTCCAGATCACCGGCAGGAGCGTGGCCCGCGGGTACCCGTCGGCTCCGACCGTGACGAGTTGCGCGGAGCCGACCGCGGCGACCATGGCCCGGAGGGCGGCCTCGTCGTCGAGGGCGTTGAAGTGCGGGACGTACATCGGTCGGCCTCTCCAGTGGTGGGACCCGTCGATTCTCCCACCGGAGTCAGCCCGAGAGCAGCCGTGCCGCCCGGGCGGCGACCGCTGCGTGGACGGCACGGTCGACGGCCGGCGCGGCGGGGTCGAGCAGTCCCGGACCGCCGCGGAGGGCGTCCCCGTCACGGTGCGGCGCGAGATTGACGTGCAGGTGCGCGACCCGCTCGCCGAAGACGTACGCGTAGGTCAGGTCGGCCCCGGCCGCGTCGCGCAGGGCCCGGGTCGCCCGGGCGAGCGCCGGACCGAAGGTCGCCGCCTCCGGTCCGTCCAGGTCGGTGATCGCCGGGATGTGCCGTCGGCTCTCGAGGTGGGCGAACCCCGGGACCGGTCCCGCCGTCACGGCGGACAACCGCCAGTGCGCGTCCTCCCACAGCCGGACGCGGCCGAAGTGGGCGTCGGCGAGGGCGGGGCGACACAGCATGCACACCTGTCCACCGTCGGCCATCGTCGGAGTCTGCCACCCGGGGACCGTCCGCGGCGCCGCGTAGCCTCGGACGGACCACCAGCGAAGGAGGGCCCGATGTCGGCCACCGAGGACCACGGAACCGGAGCGGGCCGCCCCGACGGACCGGACGCCGAACTCACCACCGTCGGGCAGGACAGCGCCGGCGAGGAACTCGGCCGGACGGACTGGACGGTCCCGACGATGGACGACATGCGGGCCAAGATCGACGCCCGCTCCGCCACCGCCGCCGGTCAGGCCGAACTCGACGAGCTCAGTGGCGCCGGTCGGCAGCAGGCGATGACCGCTGACGAACGCGACAAGGCCGCACAGGACCGCCTCGCGGCCATCCGCGCCGCGATGAAGGACGACTGACCGGCCCGGCGTTGTGGCGGCCGCCACGGCACGAAGTCGCCGAACACCCTGCCCGACCCGTCGACAGCTGTTTACTCTCAGCCTGTCAATGACAACTGTGAGTAATTGGGGTCGGCCATGAGGCGACGTACGAGAGGCATCACCGGACTCCTGGCGGCGGTCCTGCTCGGCGCCTGTGGCACGACCGCCGACACCGGCACGGCCGCGTCCATCGGGTCCGCCACCCCCGCTCCGGCCGGCACTCCCGGCACCACACCGGTGGCGGCGAACGCCGCGGACGTCTCGCCCGCTCCCGCATCCGCGGCCCCCGCCACCGCCGGCCCTGCCGAGGCGGCGACGTCGGGCACCGCCACGGCCCCGCTGACCGTCCCGGTCACCACGGTGGACGACGCCAACGGACTGCCCCGGGTGGTCGTGGAGATCAGCGTCGGTGGTGGCGCCCCCGTGCCGGTCATCCTCGACACCGGCTCGTCCGGCCTGATGATCGACGCGAGCGTCCTCGGGTCGGACGTCGACACCAGCGGTGCCGTCCCGTTCACCAAGAACTACGTCAGCAGTTCGATCCAGGGTTCGGTCGTCCAGGCCCCGGTGAGCATCGGCGGGGTCAGCACGCCGGCGATCGGCGTCGTGGCCTACCAGAGCTCCCAGGGCGCCAACGACCAGCTCACCGGCGGTATCGCCAAGGGGCTGATCGGCATCGCGTCCGAGGGGCAGACCGGTACCGCCGCACCGGTCTGGTCACCGAGTCTGCAGCTGCCGGCTCCGTACGACACCATGTCCACCCTCGAGGTCGCCACCAGCGATGCGGGGACGTGGACGCTCGGGCCGGTGCCCTCGGCCGCGGACGCGGTGACGGTTGCGCTGACCGCGGTGACCGGTGCACCCGACAACGCCGGCCGGTGGGGCAAGGACATGAACCTGTGCTGGACGTTCGCGGGCGGGTCCCCCGCCTGCGGGGCCACCGATCTGGACACCGGCGCCCAGGACCTGCTGGTGAACAGCGACGTCGCCGGGGTGTCCCCCGCCGCTGGTCAGGCCGTCACCGTCGCCGCGAGCCAGGGCGGAACTCCGCTGTGGACCACGACCACCGGGCAGGCCCTGACCGGCGTGCACCAGGCGAGCCTGGGGACCACGCAGTTCAACACCGGGCTGTCGTTCTTCTTCGACCACCTCGTGACGTTCGACTACGGGCAGGGCCGGGTGCTGCTCAGCCCCCGTTGACCTCCCGCTCCGACACGCCACTGCCCCCGTCGCCGGACGGCGACGGGGGCAGCACCGTAGGGAGACCTACCAGCGGGGGTGGATGTCGGCGCGCAGCTTCTCGTCGTAGACCCTGCGGACGGCGTCGCCGAACCCGGCCGGCAGCTCCGACCGCCCGGCGGCGGCGTTGCGCTGCGCCTGCGAGGGGTTACGGGCGCCCGGGATCACCGTGGTGACTCCCGGCTGCTCGATGATCCAGCGCAGCGCCGCCTGCGGCAGCGGCACGTCGTCGGGCAGCGCCGCCTTGAGCTCGTCGACGGCGGCCAACCCGGTCTCGTAGTCGACCCCGGAGAAGGTCTCGCCGACGTCGAACGCCGCGCCGTGACGGTTGTAGTTGCGGTGGTCGTTCTCGGCGAACGCGGTGTCGCGGGAGTACTTGCCCGACAGCAGGCCACTGGCCAGCGGCACCCGGGCGATGATCCCGACGCCGGCCTCGGCGGCGGCGGGCAGCACCTCGTCCAGCGGCTTGAGCCGGAACGCGTTGAGGATGATCTGGATGCTGACCACGCCGGGCCGGGCGATGGCCTTCAGCGCCTCCTCGGTGGTCTCGACCGAGACGCCGAACCCGGCGATGGCCTTCTCCGAGCGCAGCTCGGCGAGGGTGTCGAACACCGGGTCCATGTCGTAGACGGCCGGCGGCGGGCAGTGCAGCTGCACCAGATCCAGGGTGTCCATCTGCAGGTTGGTCCGGCTGCGCTCGACCCAGGCCCGCAGATTGACGTCGGTGTAGGTGTCGGCCACGAACGGGTCGGCGCGGCGGCCGACCTTGGTGGCGACCATGATGTCGCCGGCGGCGTCCCCCAGCTCGGCCCGGAACCGGGCGATCAACTGCTCGCTGCGACCGTCGCCGTAGACGTCGGCGGTGTCGAAGAAGGTCACACCCTCTTCGTGCGCGGCGCGCAGCACGGCCAGCGCGTCGTCCTCACTGACGTCGCCCCAGTCGGCGCCGAGCTGCCAGCAGCCCAGACCGACCACCGAGGCGTCGGCGTGCCAGGCCCCGGACAACTTCAGCCGGCCGAAAGTGCGTTGTTGCAAGCTCACGCGGTGGTTCCCTTCATCGAGGCCAGCAGCATGCGGGCCACGTCCATGGTCTCTGTCGTGTCACTGGCCTGCCCGGTGCCCTGCCGGTTGGTGATCCCGTCGTTGAGCATGATCGAGCAGAACGGGCAGCCGGTGATGATCTTCCCGTCGCCGCCGTCCGGTAACACCGACAGCGCCTCGTCCACCCGTTCGAGGTTGATCCGCTTGCCGGTCTTCTCCTCCATCCACATCCGCGCGCCACCGGCGCCGCAGCAGAACGAGCGGGCGCTGTTGCGCGGCATCTCGGCCAGCGTCGCGCCGGTCGCCTCGATCAGCTCCCGCGGCGGGGTGTAGACGCCGTTGTGGCGGCCCAGGTAGCAGGGGTCGTGGTAGGTGACGGTGCCCGTCTTCGAGCCCACGGCGCGGTCGACGGGGGCGACGGCGACGAGCTTCTTGTCGCGGACCAGCCGGTTGAGCAGCTGGGTGTGGTGGACCACCTCGTACTCACCGCCCAGTGACGGGTATTCGTTGAGCAGGGTGTTGAAGCAGTGCGCGCAGCTGACGACGACCTTGCGGCGGGTCCGCTCACCGAACGCGGCGTTGATGACCTCGACGTTCTGCTGGGCCATCATCTGGAACAGGAACTCGTTCCCGGCGCGGCGGGCGGGGTCGCCGGTGCAGGTCTCCTCGGTGCCCAGCACCGCGAACGTCACGCCGGCCATGTGCAGCAGCTCGGCGACCGCGCGGGTGGTCTTGCGGGCCTTGTCCTCGAACGCCCCCGCGCAGCCCACCCAGAACAGGTACTCGGTCTCGTCGTCGAGTTCGCCCTGCACGACCGGCACGTCGAAGTCCAGGCCCTTGGCCCAGTCCATCCGGTCCCGGTTGTTCTGGCCCCACGGGTTGCCCTTGTTCTCCAGGTTCTTGAACAGGCCGCCCAGCTCGGTGGGGAACTCGGACTCGATCATCACCTGGTAGCGGCGCATGTCCACGATGTGGTCGACCTGCTCGATGTCCACCGGGCACTGCTCCACGCACGCGCCGCACGTCGTGCAGTCCCACAGCACCGACGGGTCGATGACGCCGTCCAGGTCGGCGCCGGCGACCAGCGGCCGCTCGGCCTCCAGCAGGGCCGCCGCCGGCACCTTGGCCAGCTGCTCCGCGGTGCCGGTCTCGTTGCCCTCGGCGTCCTTGCCGCCGCCGGCCGCCAGGTACGGGGCCTTGGCGAAGGCGTGGTCGCGCAGCTGCAGCATGACGATCTTGGGGGACAGCGCCTTGCCGGTGTTCCACGCGGGGCACTGCGACTGGCAGCGGCCGCACTCGGTGCAGGTGTTGAAGTCGAGCCAGCCCTTCCACGAGAAGTCCTCGACCTTGCCGGCGCCGAACGTGTCGGTCTCCGGGTCGGCCTCCTCCAGGTTGAGCACCTCGCCGCCCGACATCATCGGCTTGAGCGCGCCCAGCGCCACGGCGCCGTCGGGCTCGCGCTTGAAGTAGATGTTGAAGAAGGCGGTGAAGCGGTGCCAGGCGATGCCCATGGTCAGGTTCCGGGCGATGACGATCGCCCACACCATCGACACCAGCACCTTGACGAACGCCACGACCGAGATCGCCGCGAGCGACGCCGGCAGGACGGCGCCCAGCGCGTGCGAGATCGGCGCGGCCCACACCGGGTAGGGCAGCAGGCCGTTCGCGTCTTTGAAGCCGCGGATCAGGAAGATGCAGACCCCGATGGTCGCGATGACCGACTCGACGAAGTACGCCTGCGCGAAGTTCGACCCGACGAACCGGGACTTGCGCTCCGCCACCCGCGGGTGGTTGCGCTGCCGGACCACGATCAACGTGCCGATGCCCAGGATGGTGGTGAGCGCGATGAACTCGACGAACAGCCCCCACAGCGCCCAGTGCCCGATGATCGGCAGCTCGTAGTCGGGGTAGAACGTCTCCCCGACCGCCTCGACCAGCGTCAGCACCAGCGCCCCGAAGCCCACCATGACGAACCAGTGCGCCACCCCGACGATGCCCCATTTCAGCATCCGGGTGTGACCCAGCGACTCGATGAGCACGCGCTTCAGGCGGGGGCCGACCGGTCCGTTGCGGGTCGGGTCGGGTGCGCCCAGCTGGACCGTCCGCATCATCTTCCAGGCGGCCCGGCCGAGCATGGCGAAGCCCACGATGATCAACACGATCGCCAACGGCGCCAGGATGTAGGACAACAGAGTCACGAACGACGACCTTCCGGCAGCACCGGCGGGGCGGACGCCGGCGGTGATCGGCGTCCGGACGCTCCCGGGTCGGGAACGGACGGACGCACCTGATCACGACCGTACCCAGTCGCCGGGCCCGCTCCCACCGCGTGGCGGCGGCCGGTCAGCGGGCCGTGGAGTCCCGGCGGAAGTTCAGGAACGCCCGGGACGGCGTGGGGCCGAGCTGGCCCTGGTAGCGCGAGCCGTACACGGTCGATCCGTACGGGTGCAGAGCGGCGCTGGTCAGCCGGAACAGGCACAACTGACCGATCTTCATCCCCGGCCACAACGTGATGGGCAGGTTGGCCACGTTGGACAGCTCCAGGGTGATGTGGCCGGAGAAGCCGGGGTCGACGAAACCGGCGGTGGAGTGCGTCAGCAGGCCCAGCCGGCCCAGCGACGACTTGCCCTCGAGCCGGCCCGCGAGGTCGTCGGGCAACGACACCGACTCGAACGTCGAGCCGAGCACGAACTCGCCCGGGTGCAGCACGAACGGGTCGTCCCCCTCCGGCTCGACCAACGAGGTGAGGTCGTCCTGCTGCTGGGAGGGATCGATGTGGGTGTACCGGGAGTTGTTGAACACCCGGAAGAAGCGGTCCAGCCGGACGTCGATGCTGGACGGCTGGATGAGCGTCGGGTCGAAGGGGTCGATGCCCAACCGCCCGTCGTCGATCTGGGCCAGCAGGTCACGGTCGGACAGCAGCATCGTCGGAGCATAAGGGGCGTGGGCTGCGCGATCGTTACCCGGTCACAGGGCGGTGCGGCCGCCGCGCGGGTAGACACGAGGTCAGACAACCCCTCCCGAAGGAGCTGCCGTGTTCGCCCGACTTCTCGCCCGCATCGTCGTCCTCGCTGTCGTCTGCGGCCTGATCGGCCTGGCCGTGGGCCTGGTCGGCAAGTACGCCCTGGACTGGTCGACGTTCGAGAACCCGTTCTGGGCGGTCGCGGTCGGCGCGGCGGTCGGCGCCGTCCTCGGGGTCGTCGCCTCGATCCGGGTCGAATCGGCCCGCAGGCGCGCAGCGGCACCGCGGCGGTGATCCGGTGCGGGCCGCGCCGCGGCCCGGCGGTCGAATCGGCCCGCAGGCGCGCAGCGGCACCGCGGCGGTGATCCGGTGCGGGCCACGCCGCGGCCCGGTGACAGGATCGACGGCATGAGCACCGTGCTGACCTTCGACGGGCACACCCCGCAGATCGATCCGGACGCCTGGCTCGCCCCGACGGCCACGGTCGTCGGGCAGGCGACGATCGCGGCCGGTGCCAGCCTGTTCTACGGTGCCGTCGTCCGCGCCGACACCACCGCCATCACGGTCGGGCGGCGCACCAATCTCCAGGACAACGTGGTCGTGCACGCCGACCCGGGACACCCGGCGGTCATCGGCGACGACGTGACGGTCGGGCACGGCGCCGTCCTGCACGGCTGCACCGTCGAGGACGGTGTGCTGATCGGGATGGGGGCGATCGTGATGAACGGTGCGGTCATCGGCACGGGTTCGCTGGTCGCGGCCGGCGCGCTGGTGCTGGCGGGGTCGACCGTGCCGCCGCGCAGCCTCGTCGCCGGATCGCCGGCGAAGGTCCGCCGCGAGCTGTCCGACGCCGAGGTCGCCGCCGCCGTCGACAGCGCCGACCGGTACCTGGCCGTCGCCGCCCGGCACCGCGCCGCCGCCGGCTGAGCGGTGCATCCCGACCGCCGGGTCACCGTGGCCGGCTGGCTCGGGTCGTTCGCGGTGCTCGTCGTCTTCCAGCTGCTGGGGACGGCTGTCGTCGCGCTGACGGGGGTGGACCTGCCCGGCACCGTCGTGGGGCTGGCGCTGCTCGGGCTCGCCCTGACGGTCGGCGCACGCGGCCGTACCTGGCGCCGGCAGCGGGTCGAACCGGCCGCGGACACCCTGCTGGAACTGCTGCCGCTGCTGTTCGTGCCGGCCGGGGTGGGCGTCGTGGCCTACCTGCCGGTGCTGGGCGACCATCTCGGCGCGGTGGTCGTCGCGCTGGTGCTGTCGTTCGCGGCGACGCTGCTGACCACCGGCGGGATCCTGGAGCTGCTGGTGCGTCGCCGGGCGAGCGGGTGAACGCGGTGACCGGCTCGCCGGTGTTCGGTACCGGGCTGACCGTCGGGGTCTACGCCGGAGCGTTGTGGCTGCACCGCCGCTGCGGACGGCACCCGCTGCTCACCCCGGTGATGGTGACGATCGTCGTGGTCGCGCTGGTGCTGCAGGCGATCGGCGTCGACTACGCGACGTACGCCGCCTCCGCGGCCCCGGTGAGCATGCTGCTGGGGCCGGCCACCGTGGCGCTGGCCCTGCCGCTGGTCCGGGCCGGCCGGGGCCTGCAGGCGGACTGGCTGCCCGTGCTCGTGTCGGTCGCGGTCGGCTGCCTGGTCGGGATCGGCTCCGTCTGGGTGCTCGCGTCGGTACTCGGCGCCGACGATCCGCTCGTGCTGGCGCTGCTGCCGAAATCGACGACGACACCGTTCGCCATCGGTCTGGCCGAGGCGATTGGCGGGCCGGCACCGTTGGCCGCGGTGTTCGCGATCGCCTCCGGGGTGGTCGGCGCGGTCGTGGGTCCGTCGCTGCTGGACCTCGTCCGGGTGCGCGACCCCCGGGCCCGGGGACTGGCCATCGGGGTGTCGGCCCACGGCATCGGGACGGCCCGGGCGCTACAGGAGAGCACCACCACCGGCGGCTGGTCCAGCGCTGGGATGGTGCTCAACGCGTTGGCCACCACTGCGGTGCTGCCGGTGCTGGTGCACCTGATGCGGGGCTGACCGGGTGGCCCGACGCCGGAAGTCCCTGTTCGCGGCGATGCTGCCGACCCCGAAACGTCGCCCCACCCGTCGCAACGCCGCAGCGCCGAAGGTCCCCACGATGGCGGTGTTCACGCCCGGTGGATCGTCCCGGCCGGCCGCGGCGAGCCGACCCGGCGGTAAGGGCAGTTGGACCGAACACCGCCATCTCGGTCCGGCCGGCACCCGCGGCTACGCCCTCTACATCCCGTTCGGACTGCACCGGGCCACGGTCGCTCCGCTGGTGATGATGCTGCACGGCTGCACGCAGACCCCGGCCGAGTTCGCCGCCGCCACCCGCTTCAACGTCCTCGCCGACCGGCACGGGGTGGTGGTCGTCTATCCGCACCAGACCGCGACCCACAACCTGAACCGCTGCTGGAACTGGTTCGACCCGCGGCACCAGTCCCGGCTGGCCGGTGAGCCGGCGATCCTGGCCGGGTTGGCCCGTTCGCTGTTGACCGACAGCCGCTTCACCCTCGATCCGACGCGGATCTACGTCGCCGGGATCTCCGCCGGTGGCGGGATGGCGTTGACCCTGGGCGCGACGTTCCCGGACGTCTTCGCCGCGGTCGGCGTGCACTCCGGTCCGCCGTTCAAGTCGGCCTCCGGCGGGCGCGACGCGCTGGCCGCGATGGCCGGCCGCACCGCGCTGCCGGGCCTCGGCGAGATCCCCGCCCGCACCCTGGGACTGCCGCCGACCATCGTCTTCCAGGGCACCCGGGACACGACCGTGCGGCCCGCCGCCGCCGAGCAGGTCACCGCCCAGTGGCTCGAGGTGTCCGACGCCGCCGCCGGCCCGGGCGACCCGCGCCGGGTGGCCCGCACCCGGACGACGACGAGCACCACCGGCGGCCGCACCGCCACGGTGACCCGTTGGTACTCCGCGCGGGGCCGGACGGTGCTGGAGAGCTGGCTGGTCTCGGGGCTCGGTCACGCCTGGTCGGGTGGGCTCGCACAGGGGTCGTTCAGCGATCCGGTGGGGCCTCGGGCGACCACCCAGCTGTGGCGGTTCCTGTCGACGCAGCGGCTGGGCAGCTGAAGCGTCAGCCCAGGAAGGCGCGGAGCCCGTCCAGCAGCCGCTGCACGTCGTCGCGGTCGGTGTAGGGCGCGAGGCCGATCCGCAGCCCGCCGGCGAGCCCGAGCCCGAGCGCCTTGGACGGACCCATCGCGTAGAACGAGCCGGCCGGCGCGTTGACCCCGCGACCGGCGAGGAAGCGGTGGGCGTCCCCGGGATCACGGCCGTCGAAGGTGACGAGCAGGGTCGGCGTGCGCCGCGCCGCGCGGGAGTACAGGGTGACGCCCGGCAGCCCGGCCAGCCCCTCCTCCACCACACGCCGCAGACCGTCCTCGTGGCGCTCGACCGCGGTCATCCCGGCCACCACCCGCTCCCGCGGCGTGCCCGTGCCGCCACCGAGTCCGGCGAGCACCCCGATCGCCGCGGTCGTGCCGGCCAGCAGCTCGTAGGGCAGGGTGCCGAGCTCGAACCGCTCGGGGACGGCGTCGGAGGAGGCGAGCAGCTTGTCGGGACGCAGGCTCTCGAGCAGGGCGGGCCGACCGGCGAGAATGCCGCAGTGCGGGCCGAGGAACTTGTACGGCGAACAGGCGAACAGGTCCGCGCCGAGCTCGGCGACGTCCACCGGGGCGTGCGCGGCCAGATGGACCCCGTCGACGAAGAACAGGGCGCCGACCGCGTGCACCCGCTCGGCGATGCGGGCCAACGGTGGCCGGGTGCCGATCAGGTTGGACGCGCCGGTGAGCGCGACCAGCCGGGTCCGCTCCGAGAGCACCTCGGCGACGTGCTCCTCGGTGAGCTCCCCGGTCGCGGCGTCGAAGCCGGCGAACCGGACGACCGCGCCCACCGCCTGGGCGGCCAGCACCCACGGCCGGACGTTCGCGTCGTGGTCAAGCGTGGAGACGACGACCTCGTCGCCGCGGTGCCAGGTGCGCGACAGCGTGCGGGCCAGGTCGAGGGTCAGCGCGGTCATGCTGCGGCCGAAGACGATGCCGGCCGGATCCGCGCCCAGGAGGTCGGCAGCGGCCTGGCGGGCGTCGACGACCACGGCGTCGGCGCGGCGTTCGGCCTCGGTGACCCTCCCCCGGTTGGACAGGCCCGCGGTCATCGTCCGGGCCACCGCGTCTGCCACTGCCGACGGCACTTGCGAGCCGCCGGGCCCGTCGAAGAAGGCGGTGCCGGCGGCGAGGGCCGGGAATCCGGCACGGAACGCGCTCACGTCATAGGTCATGGCCGCCGACCCTACCGGCGGCGCCGGAGCGCTCAGCCGACGCTGAGGATCAGGGCCTCGCCCTGGCCGCCGCCGCCGCACAGCGCCGCCGCACCGAGGCCGCCGCCCTGCTCCTTGAGGGCGTGCGCGAGGTGCAGGACCAGGCGCGTGCCCGACGCTCCGAGCGGATGCCCGACGGCGATCGCGCCCCCGTCGACGTTGACCCTCTCCGGGTCCACGCCCAGCGCCCGGGTGCTGGCGATACCGACGGCGGCGAACGCCTCGTTGATCTCGATGGCGGTCAGGTCGGTGGGGACGACGCCCTGCCGCTCGCAGGCCTTGGCGATGGCGTTGGACGGCTGCAGCTGCAGCGTGGAATCCGGGCCGGCGACGGTCGCGTGCGCGCCGATCTCGGCCAGCCAGGACAGGCCGTGCTGCTCGGCGTAGGCGCGGCTGGTGACGACCACGGCGGCGGCGCCGTCGGAGATCGGCGAGGCCGAGCCCGCGGTGATGGTGCCGTCCTTGCGGAACGTGGGCTTCAACCGGGACAGCGTCTCCACGGTCGTGTCGGGGCGCACACCTTCGTCGTGGCTGACGGTGATCGGCTCGCCGCGACGCTGCGGGACCTGGACCGGGACGACCTCGGCGTCGAAGCGCCCCTCCTTCCAGGCCAGCGCGGCCCGGCGGTGACTGGTGGCGGCGAACTCGTCCTGGTCGGCGCGGCTGACCTGGTAGGTGTCGTTGGCGTCCTCGGTGAGCTCGCCCATCGACTTGTCGGAGAAGTAGTCCCACAGGCCGTCACGCTCGAGCGCGTCGTGCATGGCGACGTCGCCGTAGGTGAGCACCGACGGCAGGACGTGGGGCGCCTGGCTCATCGACTCCATGCCGCCGGCCACCACGACGTCGTAGTCGCCGGACCGCACCAGCTGGTCGGCCAGCACGATCGAGTCGACGCCGGACAGGCAGACCTTGTTGATGGTGATGGCGGCGGTGCTCATCGGGATGCCGGCGTTGACCGCGGCGATGCGGGCCGGGTTCTGCCCGGTGCCGGCGGCGACGACCTGGCCCATGATCACGTAGTCCACGGCCGCGGCGTCCACCCCTGCGCGCTCGAGAGCGGCGCGGATCGCGGCGGTGCCGAGGTCGGCGGCCGTCAGCGACGACAGTCCTCCGCGGTACTTGCCGATCGGGGTACGCGCACCGGCGAGGATGACGGAGGGGGACGGAGCGGTCATGACGGTCCTTCGGGGTCCGAGACCGGCGGCGGCCGATCAGGAGGGACGGTGCGGGAGCGCGGGCGGCGGAGAGCGCCGGGTCGGACGGCCCGGCCGGGAGCGGGTCGGCCACCATCCTGACGGGCGGCGGGAGGGGGCGGAACGGCCCACCCAGCGGCGATCGATGGTGACCGGCCGGTCGACGTCCTCGGCACGGGGTGATGCTTCATCGTCGATGATACCCGTCGGTAGCCGCGTTCATCGCGGTATCGGCCGACCGGGCTACTGGAAGCACGTCACTACTCCCCGACGGACCTGACGGCCGGATCGGTTACCGAGCAACGACTCTGACCGCAGGAGGCGGCGTGTCCGGGTTCCGGTGCCCGTTCCCCGCCGTCCGGCGCTGGCACTACTGAGGAGTACCCAGCACGGACTCCGTGGCTGCCCCCGGAGCCACCACCGGGGCCCGACCCCGCGGTGCCGCCCCCGCCGGGCCGGCCCACGACGACCGACGACCCGCCGGCCGCCCACTCGGGACGGCCGACGGGTCGCCGGGACCTCTTGCGATCAGGCGGACAGGCCGGCCCTGTCGATCGCGCGGTGGTAGCGCATCCCGGCCGCGCCACCCACGATGCCGCCGAGCAGGGTGACCACCACGATGGCGACCAGGGCGATGATGCCGGCGGTGCCGAGGGTTCCCTCGTCGATGGGCAACCGCGGCAGGTTCAGCGACGTCAGCACGTTGTAGCGGCTGCCGAACACGGCCGCGGCGATGGCGACGACCACCGCGACGACGATGCCCCAGATCCACACGGCGACGCCCTGCTTGACGCCGTTGAAGCGGGCCATCCGGCCGGCGACGTAGCCGCCGGCGACGTAGGCGAGGAACAGGACCACCAGCAGCGCGATGCCGCCGACGAGACCGATGGTGCGGGCCGCTCCGGTCGCCTGCTGCGCCTGGTTCGCCGCGTCCTGCACGGTGGTGTCACCGGCCAGGCTCAGCCCGACGCCGGTGGCGGCGAGCACGGCGCCGAGGATGGCGGTGATGCCGGCGGCGGTCAGCCAGCCGAAGAAGGCACTGCCGAATCGCATGCCGCCGAAGCGGTCCTCCTGGCGGGCCTGCACGGCTGCGGGATCGATGCGGGCCGGTGAGACGGTGGAACGTGCGTCCTGAGCGGACGGTCGGGTCATGGGGACTCCTGGAGCGAGCGGCCGGACGGGCCGGGGTTCGGACGAGGTGGGGGGAACGAGCTCCGGTCAGCGACCGGACGGGCCGGCGGACCGGCCGTGGTCGCTCACCGCGGAGCGCGCCCGGTCGGCGGTGCGCTCGGCGATGTCCTTCGCACCCGGCGCCGAGGCGGCGTGGGCCCGCAGCTTCGGCGCTTCTTCCTCGGCCCTGCTCAGGTAGCCCTCCCAGCGCTGCTGCATGGGCTTGATCAGCCCGCCCCCCGCGCCGACGACGATGACGCCGCCCACGGTGGCGAGGATGGCGACGAGCACCGGGGTGGTGACGGTGGTGGCCACGCCGATCTGGTTCAGCGCCGCCACGACACCCAGGAAGAGGATGAAGATGCTGGCCAGGTTGGCGACGGTACGGCCGTAGGACAGGCCGCCGATGGTGCCCTGGATGAGCGTCTTGACCGCGGCGGCGATCGCGGCGGCGACGACCACGATGATGATGGCGACGACGAGCGACGGCAGGAACGCGATGATCCGGGTCAGCAGGTCACTGATCGGGTTGGCCCCGAACACCCCGAACGCCAGCTGCAGAACGAACAGGGCCAGCGCGTAGTAGACGATCTTGGCGACGATGTCGCTGGCGTCGAGCGTGCTGCTCGCGAGCGCCTTCTTGATGCCGCCGCGCTCGACCGCACGGTCGAAGCCGACGCGCTCGAGCACCTTGTCGACGGCCTTCGAGATCGCCTTCACGACGAGCAGACCGATGATCAGGATGGCCAGGAAGGCCAGCAACCGGGGAACGAAGGTGATGACGGCGTCGAGGCCGTTCTGCAGTGACTCTTGCACCGGGACTCCTGGGGGACGGGGACAGCAGGGGACGCGCCGTCGGGGTGACGGCGTCGCATGAACAGGGGGTACGGCGGGGAACGGTCATCGAGCGCGCCGTCGGGGTGAGGGCGTCGCATGAGCAGCGGGTACGGCGGGGAGCGGCGATCGGGCGAGCCGACCACCACCGCCGCCGGCGCGGAACTCCCGACGAACGGGGCCCGACCGGAACGGACGCCTGTTCGCCGACAGCACCGGGAGGGGCCGTCGTCGACGACGGTCCTGGCGCGGCTCCGGTGCCACGGTGTCGAACGGTGCGACCGGACGCGCCGTCGACACCTCATCTCTAACCGGACGAGTGACGACACAACCCGAGGCCGGTCCACTACGTAGTAAGACAACCCGTTTGCCCTGCCAGTCGGCGCACAAGGGTCATCCACACCGGCGGACGATTCGATTCGCACGCATGGAGTTGTCGCTGCGTCAGTGACCGCGTCGCCTTTTGCCCGCATCGGAGGGTTCCGTCGGCCCCGACGGGAACAACCATGCGGTGTGCAACGTTGCGCTCTGCACTGCGGCTCCGGCCGCCGTCACGCGGACGTCCGACCACGACCGTCCATCCACGACCACGCCCACCGGCGCGCGGGTCCACACGTCGTCCGGTCCACCGGACCGGGTCCGAGGAGACCGATGACCACGCCGACGCCCGTGTCGATCGCCGCCCCGTCCGATGCCACCCCGGCCCGCCGGCTGGGCCACGCCCGGGCCTTCGTCGCGATCGCCGCCGTCTTCGTGCTGTTCATGGCCGCCTCGAGCGCACCCTCGCCGCTGTACGTGGTGTACCAGCAGCTCTGGCAGTTCTCCGCGACCACGCTCACGCTGATCTTCGCCGTGTACGTGGTCGGCCTCGTCGCCTCCCTGCTCACGCTGGGCGCCCTCAGCGACCACATCGGCCGGCGTCCGGTGCTGGCGGCGGCGATCGCGCTGGAGGCGATCTCGCTGGCGCTGTTCGCCGTGGCCGGCGACGTCGGCGTGTTGCTGGTCGCCCGGGTCCTGCAGGGCATCGCCACCGGCGCCGCCATGACGACGCTCGGCGCCGCGCTCATCGACCTCAACCCACCGCACGCGCCGCGCCGGGCCGGCGTGGTCAACGGGGTGGCGCCGCTGGCCGGCCTGGCGATCGGCGCCCTGGGTTGCGGCGCGCTCGTCCAGTACGGCCCGGCTCCGACGCATCTGGTCTACGAGTTGCTGCTCGGCGGCATGGTGCTGGCGGCCGTCGCGGTCGCGATCCTGCCCGAGACGTCGGCCCGGCGCCCCGGGGCCCGGCACTCGCTGATCCCCAGGCTCGGGGTACCGCCACTGATCCGCAGTCATCTGATCGCCCTGGTGCCGATCCTGCTGGCCAGCTGGGCGCTGGTCGGGCTGTACCTGTCGCTCGGACCGTCGATCGCGTCGGGCCTGCTCGGGTTGCGGTCGCACCTCATCGGTGGGCTCGTGGTGACGTTGTTCTGCGGGACGGGCGCACTCACCGCCTTCGCGTTCCGCGCCGCCGATCCGCGTCCCGTCCAGCTGTGGAGCCCGGCACTGCTGACCGTGGGCACCGCGATCTCGCTGGTGGGCGTGCAGACCGGCACGGTGTGGGCGGCGGTGGCCGGCACCGTCGTGGCCGGTCTCGGTTTCGGCGGCTCGGCGCTGACCAGCTTCTCGACCCTGGTGAGACTGGCCGCCCCCGAGCAGCGCGGCGAGTTGCTCGCGGTCGCGCTGGTGATCTCCTATGTGGCCTTCAGCGTGCCCGCGGTGATCGCCGGTCTGGCGAGCACCGCGTACGGCCTGCACCCCACCGCGGTGGTCTACGCCGGCGTCGTGATCGGCTTCAGCGCACTCGCCCTGGTGGCCAGGATCATCCGCGGCCGGCGCGAGCGACGGGACTGACATGCCCGCCCCGCACCGCGCCGGCGCCCGGACCCGTGGGCCCGGGTGCCGGCGGTCGGCCGGGACGGCTCAGGAGGCGAAGAACGCCAGCAGATCCTGGTCCAGAGCCTGCTGGTAGGGACCCGCGATGCCGTGCGGGGCACCCGGATAGACCTTGAGCTGCGCCTGCGGCACCAGCTCGGCCGTCCTGCGGGCCGCGGCGGCGATCGGCACGATCTGGTCGTCGTCGCCGTGCGCGACGAACATCGGGGTGCCGCGCTCGGCCAGGATCTCCAGGTCCGCGGTGAAGTCGGTCTCGGAGAACGCCTTCACGCAGTCGTACGCGCCGGCCAGACCGACCTGCATGCCGAGCCGCCAGAACTGGTCGCGGTCGGCCTGCGGGATGATCGAACCCTCGCGGTTGGTGCCGAAGAACGCCGCCGACAGCTCCTGGTAGAACGCCGACCGGTCGCCGAGCACCCCCGCCCGGATGTCGTTGAACGCCGACAGCGGTGTGCCCTCCGGGTTCGCGTCGGTCTGCACCATCAGCGGCGGCACGGCACCGGCCGTGGCGACCTTGGCCACCCGGGCCTCGCCGTGCCGGGCGGCGTACCGGACGACCTCGCCACCGCCGGTGGAGTGCCCGACGACGATGACGTCGGTCAGGTCCAGCGCCTCGACCAGCGCCGCGAGGTCGGCGGCGTAGGTGTCCATGTCGTTGCCGGTCCAGGTCTGCTCGGACCGGCCGTGGCCGCGACGGTCGTGGGCGATGGCCCGGTAGCCGGCGTCGGCGGCGAGCTTGAGCTCGACGTCCCAGGCGTCGGAGTTCAGCGGCCAGCCGTGGCTGAACACGACCGGCCGACCGGCGCCCCAGTCCTTGTAGAACATCTGGGCGCCGTCGGGCAGGGTCACGTAGGGCATGGAGCTCCTCGGTTCGGTGGGGTCCCGACCGGGAGCTGCGTGCGGACGTCGATCGTCCGGCGGCCGTGGTGGCGCCCGGAGCGGGATGACCGTCGGTGGTCGACGACAATCCAACGTGCCGCGACGCCGCCGCACCACGAACAACCGCACGAACAACTGGCGTCCGTCCCGGGCGCGCCGCTGAGAGGAGGCACGGATGGAGGACGACACCGCCGGTGGGTTCGGCGCGCTGCTCCGCCGGCTCCGCCGGGAGCGGCACCTCACCCTCGAGCACCTCGCGGGGAAGGCGCAGATCAGCGACCGCGCGATCAGCAACATCGAGCGCGGACGCAGCCGCGGTCCGCAGGCGCGCACGGTCGACGCCCTCGCCGACGCGTTGGGGCTGGACGCATCCGAGCGCGCGGCGCTGCTCGCCGCGGCCGCGGCCGGCCGGGTCCGGCCGTCACCGGTCCCCACCGGCCGCTGTGTGCTGCCCGATCCGGTCGCCGACTTCACCGGCCGCACCGCGGAGCTCGCCACGGTCGCGGGGATCGTGGCCGACCGGGACCGGCGGGCCGGCCACCCGCGGGCCGTGGTGATCTCCGGCGCGGCGGGCCTGGGCAAGACCTCGCTGGCGGTGGCCGCGGCGCACCACGTCGCCGGGGCGTTCCCGGACGGGGTGCGCTACCTCGACGTGCGGGGACTGGACGCCGCACCGTTGCCGCCCGATCGCATCCGGTGGTTGCTGCTGGGCTCGCTGGGGGTCCCCGACCGGCACGTCCCGACCGATCCGACCGGACAGCGGGACGCTCTGCGCGGCGCCCTGCACGACCGCCGGATGCTGCTGGTGCTGGACAACGTCGCCGACGAGGCGCAGGTCCGCGACGTCATCCCGGATGCGGGGCCGTCGCTGACCCTGATCACCAGCCGGCGGCTGCTGTCGGGTCTGGACCACACCCACGGGATCCCGCTGACCGGCCTGAGCACCGGCGAGTCGGTGGCGCTGCTCCGCGGCATCGTCGACGGCGACCCCGATCCGGCCGTGCTGGCCGAGATCGCCCGGCTGTGCGGACACCTGCCGCTGGCGCTGCGCATCGCCGGCAACCGGGTGCACGCCCGCCCGGGCTGGACGGCCGAGGCGCTGGCCGCCCGGCTCGCCGCGGAGACGTCGCGGCTGCAGCGGCTCACCGCAGGAGACCGGCAGATCTCGACCGCGTTCGCCCTGTCCTACCGGCAGCTGAGCCCGGCGGCGGCGGCGGCGTTCCGCGGACTGTCGGCGATCCACGGCCCCGAGTTCGGGGTGGGTTCGGCCGCCGCGGCGCTCGGTCTGGGTCCCGACGACGCCGAGACGGTGCTGGACGAGCTCCTGGAACTCGGGCTGCTGCATCCGGTCCCTGGCGACCGCCACGGATTTCACGACCTGTTGCGGCTCTACGCCCGGGATCGCGCGGTGGCCGAGGACCCACCGTCGGTGCGGGCGGCCACGGTGTCGGCGCTGGACGACTGGCTGTTGGACACGACCGTGCACGCCGGACGATGGTTCGAGCCGGGACACGGCCGCGGGCCCGCCGTGCCCGACGACCGGGCACCACTGCCGTCGGCGGCGGCCGCGGAACGGTGGCTGGTCACCGAGCGGCCGCATTGGCTGGCCGCCCTGCACGCCGCGGCCGCGGCCGGTCGGCACACCCGGGTGGTCGAGGTCGTCGAGGCGCTGCACTGGTTCTCCGACCGCAGTTACAGCGACCGGACCTGGTACGACGTCTTCCGGCTCGGTGCCGACGCCGCGATCGCGCTGGGCGATCCGCTGCTGTCGGCGGTGCACCTGAACTACCTGTCGTGGGCCGAGTCGATGTGTCTGGGCGAGCACGCCACCGCCGTCGCGACCGCGGAGCGGGCGGCCGCCCTCGCCCGCCGGATCGGTGACGGCCGGCAGGAGGCCTGGGCCTGGCTGTACGCGGCGTTCGCCGCCCGCCGCGACGGCGACGGCCGCACCCTGCGCGACAACGGCGACCGCGCCGCCGCGCTGTTCCGCCGGGTCGGCGACGCGGAGGGCTGGTCGCAGGCCAGGCTCTGCAGCGCGGCCGGCCGCCGGATGCTGGGTGAGTCGACGGCGGCACTGGAGGTGCTGGCGGAGCTGCTCACCGCGACGGCCGACCCGGCCACCGCGCCCGCGCCGGGGGTGGCCCGGCACACCGTCGTGCAGGCCGAGCTGATGGCGGGCTCGGTGCTGGCCGACGACGGGCGGTGGGCCGCGGCCGCGGACCGCTTCGCGGCCGCGTTGACCGCCGAGGACGGCGACGGGAGTCCTCTCATCCGGGCGCGGCTGGAGGACGAACTCGGGACGGCGCTGCTGCACCTGGGGCGTCCCGAGGGAACGGCCCACCTGGACCGGGCGGCGGTGTTGCTGGCCGGCGCGGGCGAGACGGCGGCCGCCGACGCCGTCCGGGAACGCCTCTCCCGGTGGCGGCCCGCCTGAGCGGCGGGGCGCAGCCTCAGACGGAGGCTTCGCGCACGTCCGCGGCGATCGTGTCGGGGCCGGCCTCGCCACGGTGCAGCGCGAACACCGCGGCCGCGATACCGGTGACCACCTCGGCGTCGTCGATCCGGGTCAGCAACCGGATGGCGGTCGTCCCGTCGCTGGCCAGGTGCAGGAACCGGTTGATCGGGACCACCGACCAGCCGCCGGCGCGCAGGTGCGCGGTGACGTCGCGGCGTTCGGTGAACGTCCAGTCGCGGGGGTAGAGCAGCATCCCGGTGCCGGTGTCGGGCTCGAGCAGCCAGGACCCACGGGCTTCGAACCCGGCGGCGGCCGCGTCCAGCGGTGCCATCGCCCACCCGGGTCCCTCGGCGGCGGGTCCGGTCACGGCGAGCTCCAACGAAGAGTGCGGCAACGTATTCCTGACGTGGGCGGGCGGACGGTGTCGACCGCTACATCGCCCGCCGCCCGCCGGTCGTTACCGAATCACCCCGAGGAGTCCGTGGCGATCTGCGTCACGCCGGAACGGCCGACCCCGACCGGGGGAAGGACCGCCCGTCCGGAGGATTCCGGGATTCCGATCAGGTGTGCACGTAGGTGCCCGGAGCGTCACCCGACGGCGGGTGCGCGGCGCTGCCGAGCTGCGGCGGCGGCACGGACGGGCCGGCCGACGCACGGCCCCATTCCGTCCAGTCCTCCCACCACGACCCCTCCCGGCGGGTCGCCGCGGCCCGCCACTCCCCCGGCGTGCCGGGCAGCTCGGCGTCGGGATCCACGACCTCGTGCCAGGCCTTCGGTCCGGGCGGGCTGACGATGCCGGCGATGTGGCCGCCGTTGCCCAGCACGAACCGCACCGGGCCGCTGACCAGGTTGACCGTCTCGTACGCGGCCTCCCACGGCACGATGTGGTCGTTGATCGCGCTGACCACGTAGGTCGGCACGGTGATCGCGGACAGGTCGATGCGCCGACCGGCCAGTTCCAGCGTTCCCCGCGCGAGGTCGTTGCGCACGTAGAAGTGGCGCAGGTAGAAGGCGTGCATGGCGGCGGGCATCCGCGTCGAGTCGGCGTTCCAGGCGAGGATGTCGAAGGCCGGCGGCTGCTGGCCCATCAGCCAGTTGGAGACGACGTAGTTGAAGATGAGGTCGTTGGCCCGCAGCACGTCGAAGGTGCCGGCCATCGACTCGCCCTCCAGCACCCCGGTCCTGGCCATCTTCTTCTCCAGCCGCTCCACGGTGCGCTGGTCGGTGAACGCCTTGAGCGCGCCGGGCTCGCGGTAGTCCAGCATCGTGTTCAGCAGGGTCAGGGTGCCCACCCGGGAGTCACCGGCGCCGGCCAGCCAGGCCGCGGTGACGGCGGTCATCGCGCCGCCCAGGCACAGCCCCACGATGTCGACGGTGGCGGCGCCGGTGATCTCGCAGACCACGTCGAGGGCCGCCTGCGGACCGTGCACCAGGTAGTCGTCCATCGTGGTGGCGGCCATCTCGCGTGAGGAGTTGCGGTAGCTGATGGCGAACACCGTCCGGCCGTGGCGGACGGCCCACTCGATGAAGCTGCGCTGCGGCGCGAGGTCCATGATGTAGTACTTGTTGATCCAGGGCGGGCTGCACAGCAGCGGTACCGCCTGCACCTCGTCGGTCTGCGGGGCGTACTGGATCAGCTCCATCAACGCGTTGCGGTGCACCACCCGGCCGGGGGTGCACGCGAGGTTGCCGCCGACGGTGAAACCCGAGGTGTCGACCTGCCGCGGCCGACCGCCGTGGTGGACCAGGTCGTCCAGGAACGTCCGGGTGCCCTGCACGACGCTGGCACCGCCGGTCTCGAACGCCCGGATCAACGCGGCCGGGTTGGTGGCCAGGAAGTTGGTCGGGGCCAGCGCGTCGATCAGCAGATCCACCATGATGCGCGCCTTCCGGGCGTCGTCGGCGTCGATGTCGGCACCGGTCACGACGTCCCGGGCGAACTCGGCGCCGGCCAGGTAGGCCAGCCGCAACGCGTAGAACGCGGGGTTGGCGTCCCAGGCGACGGCGGCGAACCGGCGGTCCCGGGCATCGACGGCCACCGGCGGCTGTGCGTCCTGGCCGAGGAAGCGGCGGGTGGCGGTCAGCGGGATCCGGGCGAGCCGGCTGCCCAGCGACAGCGCCGCGCGGGCCGGACCCACCGGGTGCAGCGCGGCGGCCCGCAGCGCGCTCGTCAGCGCGGCGCGCAGGCCGGCGGCGTCGGAGTCCTCGAACAGGTCGGTCTCGGGGGCCAGCACAGCGGCGGCCCGTTCGGCGAGCTCCCGGGTCATCTCGAGCGGGTCGGTCGGCATGGGGTCAGTCTGACGCCTGCCCCGGCCGGTGCGCACGGCGACGGACCCACGCCGGTGCGTGCCGACCGGTGGTCGGCGGCCACCGCACGCCGCCACCGCGACATACTGGGTCCGCAACGCAGCCACCGGGGGACGGACGACGGAAGAAGGCGGATGTCCACGACGACGCGACCGGCCGGCGCGACGCCGCCGCCGGTACGGACCTGGCGCAACAGCATCGCCACCGTCTGCATCTCCGGCACGCTCGAGGACAAGCTCGCGGCGGCCGCGGCGGCCGGGTTCGACGGTGTCGAGATCTTCGAGCCGGATTTCATCGGCTCGCCGCGCTCGGCCGCGGAGGTCCGCTCCCGCTGCGCCGATCTCGGCCTCGGCATCGACCTGTACCAGCCGTTCCGTGACTTCGACAGCACCGACCGCGACCGGGCCGCGCGCAACCTGCGCCGGTTGCACCGCAAGTTCGACGTGATGGAGCAGCTCGGCGCCGGGCTGATGCTGCTCTGCAGCAGTGCCGCCGACGACGCCGTCCGGGACGACGACGCACTCACCGAACAGCTGGCGGTGCTCGCCGCCGCGGCCGGCGAGCGGGGTCTGCGGGTCTGCTACGAGGCGCTGGCCTGGGGCAGCCACGTCGACACCTACCAGCACTCGTGGCGGCTGGTCGAGGCCGTCGACCATCCGGCGCTCGGTGTGTGTCTGGACAGCTTCCACATCCTGTCCCGCGGCTCCGACCCGGCGGGGATCGAGGAGATCCCGGCGGACAAGCTGTTCTTCCTGCAACTCGCCGACGCCCCGCACCTGACCATGGACGTGCTGCAGTGGAGCCGCCACCACCGGCTGTTCCCCGGTCAGGGAGCGTTCGACCTGCCGGCGTTCCTGCGGCACGTCATCGCCGCGGGGTACACCGGGCCGTTGTCGCTGGAGGTCTTCAACGACGTGTTCCGGCAGGCCGAGCCGCAGCGGGCGGCCGTCGACGCCCTCCGGTCGCTGTTGTTGCTGCAGGAGCACGCCGTCGGCCGGCTCCCCTCCGGGCCGCGCGCACCGGTCGACGTGCCGCCGGCACCCCCGTCGCCGCAGCTGGGCGGGTACGCCTTCGTCGAGCTCGCGGTCGGGGCCGGCAGCGGGCCGGCGGTCGCCAACGCCCTCGCGGCCCTGGGCTTCCAGCACGCGGGCCGGCACCGGACCAAGCCGGTGCAGCTGTGGCAGCAGGGCAGTGCGCGCATCCTGCTCAACGCCGGTGGACCCGAGGTCGACGGGCCGGTCGACGGCGGCGGCCCCGGACACGGCGCCGCCGTCGCCGCCATCGGCGTCGAGACCGCGGACCCGGGTGCGGCTCTCGCCCGCGCCCGGGCGCTGCTGGCCCCCGTGCTGTCGCGGACCCGCGGCCCGGCGGAGGCCGACCTGGCCGCGGTGGCCGCACCCGACGGCACGGAGGTGTTCTTCTGCCGCACCGGCGCCGCGGCCGTGGACGGCTGGCTTGCCGACTTCCCGCCGGTCGCCACCAACGGGGGCGGGCCCGACGGGCCCGGCGGGCCCGGTGACGGTGACCTGGACGGCATCGACCACATCGCCTTGACGCAGCCCTACGACCGTTTCGACGAGGCGACGCTGTTCTACCGGGCGGTGCTGGGGATGCAGACGCGGATGAACGTCGAGATCGCCGCGCCCTACGGGCTCGTCCGCAACCGGGTCGTCGCGGATCCGGCCAACCGGGTGCGGGTGTGCCTGAACGTCTCGGTGCTGCGGCGCGGGGCGGACTGGCGGCCCGGGGTCGTGGAGCCGCAGCACGTGGCGTTCACCACCCGGGATGCGCTGGGCGCCGCGGAGGCGGCCCGGGAGGCCGGCGCACCGCTGCTCAGGGTGCCCGACAACTACTACGACGACCTGGACGCCCGGCTCGAGCTGCCCGCCGAGGTCCTGCAGCGGATGCGGCGGCTCGGGGTGCTCTACGACGAGGGCCCCCAGGGGGCGTACCTGCACTTCTACACCGAGGTGCTCGGCGGCCGGGTGTTCCTCGAGGTGGTGGAGCGGGTGGCCGGTTACACGGGGTACGGCGAGAGCAACGGGCCGATCCGGATGGCGGCGCACCGGGCCCAGCGGGAGTCGCGGCCCAGCGACGGCCGTGACGGCCGAGCTACTGAGCGCGAGTCAGCTCGTACAGACCGGTGATGGCCAGCGTGTAGCCCAGCACGCCGAAGCCGACGACGACGCCGGCCGCCACGGGCGACACCACCGAGTGGTGCCGGAACTCCTCCCGGGCGTGCACGTTGCTGATGTGGGTCTCGATCACCGGCAGCTGCACCGCCTCGATGGCGTCGCGGATCGCGTACGCGTAGTGGGTGTGTGCGCCGGGGTTGTAGACCGCCCCGATGGACTCGCCGCGCTGCACCGCCGCCCCCGTCTCGTGGATCCAGTCGATCAGCCGGCCCTCGTGGTTGGACTGCCGGAACACCAGCTCCAGCCCGAGCCGACCGGCGTGCTCGCGGCAGCGGTCTGCGACGTCGGCCAGCGTGGTGTGCCCGTACACCTCCGGGCGCCGCGTCCCGAGCAGGTTGAGGTTGGGTCCGTTGAGGACGGTGACCGACAGTCGGCCGGTAGCGGAGGGCGCCACGGCGGCGGGCGCGGTGGTCGCGGCCGGTCCGGTGCTCACGGAGTGCTCGGGCGTCTCGGGGTTATCGGGGCTCTCGGGGTTCTCGGGCGTCACAGTGGTCCATCCTGCGGCATCGGGACCTCCGCCGGATGCCGGGCGCGGGACGGGTGTCCCGCGCCCGGCCGGGGTCAGCCCTTGAGCTGGCGGGTCATGGTGGAGAAGAACACCTCGGACGTGGCCCGCACGAAGTTGGCGTGCGTGGTCGCCAGGGTCGTGGCGAGCTCGTTGCCGGTCTGCCTGGCCGCCTGCTCCTCGAGGTCGAGCATGTTGGCGAGGACCTTCTCGTAGCCCTCCAACCAGGCCAGGCCGTTCTTCTTGGCCTGCTCGACCACCTGGTCGCTCAGCTCCTGGACACGCTTGGTCGCGGCTTCCATCTCGGCACTCATGTCCGGCATGGTCATGGGAACTCCTTTCGTGGGGCCTTCCCCGGCGGGCGCCGGTGTGCGGTGCGGGACCGCCCTCCCATGATGACGCCGCCGCTGCGAACCCGCTCCGCCGCCGCCGCGCGGGCAGACGAGAATGAGCCGGTGACCAGCCCCGTGGACCAGGCCCGTACCCGGGTGCGTGCGGGCGTGGGAGCCGGCCTGGACCGCGTGGTCCAGGAGGTCCGCGACGCCCGGGACCGCTTCGTGGCCTCCGACCCGGGGCGGGCCCGGCAGCGCATCGCGGTCCGGGTGTTCGTCGCGGTCGGCAGCACCCTGCTCGTCGAGTGGGCGCTCGCGGCGTTGCTGCGGCAGCCGCCTCGACTGCTCATCCTGTTCGGCGGCGTGCTGGCGATGCTGCTGGCCACCGGGGTGAAGGACGCCGGCCGTCGCGGCGCGGCCGTCACGGTGCTGATCGGCACCGGTCTCGCGCTGCTGTCGGCGTCCATCGGTGTGCTCATCGCGCCACACCACCTGGCGTCCCTGATCGGCTTCGTCTCGATCTCGTTCCTGGCGGTGTGGCTGCGCCGCTTCGGCCCCCGGTGGTTCGCCCTGGGTTTCGTGTTCTGGCAGAGCTACTTCTTCACCCTGTTCCTGCAGGCGCCGCGGTCCGAGCTGCCGGTGCTGTGGGTGGCGCTGCTGGTCGCCGCGGGATGGGTGGGCCTGCTGCTGGTGACGGTGCTGCACCCCGATCCCCGGCGCACCCTGGACCGCACGGTCGTCGCCCTCCGCGCGCGGGCGCGGGCCGCCATCTCGGCCGCCCTGGACGTGCTCGACGAGCCCGACAACGCCCGGACGCTGCGCCGGCTGAGGCGACAGCTGGTACAGGTCGACGAGGTGGCGTTGCTGCTGGACGGCCAGCTCGCGGAACCGCGGGCGTTGCCGGCCGGGGTGCCGCCGGGCCGGCTGCGCCGGTGGACGGTCGACGTGCAGATCGGGTTGGACGCCGTCTGCGGAGCCGTCCGCGACATCGCCGCCCGACGGGACGCCCTGCCGGCCGCCGCGGTGGGTGACGTCCGTGCCGTGCTGACCGCCCTGGGCTGGGGCGACCGCGCGGGCGCCGACCGGGTGGCGCACGCCCTGGCCGCGCCGGACGGCCGCGACGTGCCGGCGCTGCGCCGGCTGGGCAGCGCCGCCCTGTTCCTGCTGGACACGGTGGGTGCCTGGGACTCCGGTGCGCTCACCGACCCGGCCAGAACGGACGGCTCCCCCGATCCGCTCGACGTCGAGGAGGACGATTTCGAGCCGGCCGTGACGCTCGTCGGTGGGGCACTGCCCGGCTCCGCCTCACTGGCCGAGCGTTCCCTCGACCAGCCAGACGCGGCGCGGTTCGCCCCCTCCCGCTGGCGGCTGACGACGCGGCAGGCGGTGCAGGCGGCGGTGGCGGCGGCGCTGGCCATCGTGGCCGGCGAGCTGATCTCGCCGCAACGCTTCTACTGGGCCGTCATCGCCGCGTTCGTGGCGTTCGCCGGCGCGGCGACGTCCGGCGAGACGGTGTCCAAGAGCGCGTCGCGGATCCTCGGGACGGTGCTCGGGCTGTTCGGTGCGGTGGCGCTGGGCGAGGTCACGCGGGGACACCCGGTGTGGGCGGCGCTGGCCGTGCTGGTGTGCATCGCGGCGGCGTTCTTCGTGCAGGTCGTGTCCAACAGCGCGATGGTCTTCTTCTTCACGGTGATGCTGGGCCAGCTGTACACGCTGCTCGGCACGTTCTCCGACCGGGTGCTGATCCTGCGTCTCGAGGAGACCGCGGTCGGCGCGTTGATCGGCATCGGGGTCTCCCTGCTGGTGCTGCCGACGCACAGCCGGGCGACGCTGCGGGTCGCGCGGCAGACCTTCTTCACGGCCCTGGCCGATCTGCTGGACGCGTGCGGGACGACCCTGCGCGGGGAGCCGGTCGACCGCTCGGCGCTGACGTTGACCGTGCTGGTGGAGGACGCCGGCCGCCAGGTGGTGCGCGCCCGCAAGGCACTGACCCGCGGACGGCTGTTCGGCGCGAACCGCCTGGAGCTGCGTCACCGGGTGTCGGTGCTGGGCGCGTGCGGGGCCGCGGCGCGGGCGTTGGCCGCCGCCATCCTGGACCGGGGCCCGGACCCCGCGCTGGCCGCCGTGTGTGCAGAGCTCGCGGAGGCGGCGCGTGAGCTGGCCGCGGCTCCGACGCTGCGCGGCACCACCCCGCCCGGGGACGGCGAGGCCCGGCCGGGCGACGGAGTGCGGGTGCTCCTCGACGCGGTGGCCTCCGCCACGGACGGGCGGCGGGATCCCGCGTACCGGGCCGCGGCCCGGCTGAACGAGGCCCTGGAGCTGCTGGGGCCGCGGTCGGCCCGGGAGACGGTGCCGAGTTCCTGAACCACCCGACGTCCGGCGGCCGGAACGACAGAGGGCCCCGGGGAACGATTCCCCGGGGCCCTGTCCGTGGCAGGCCCGGTGTTACAGAGCCATCCCGCCGTTCACATCCAACAGATGCCCCGTCACGAACGACGCATCATCACTGCACAAGAACGCCACCGCACCCGCGATATCCCCCGGCTGACCCGCCCGACCCAACGGATTCGCCGTCATCACCGCCTGCGCCGCCTCCGGCATCGCCGCCGTCATCGGCGTCTCGATGAACCCCGGCCGAACACCGTTCACCGTCGTGTCAAACCGCGCCAACTCCAACGCCCCCGACCGCACCAGACCCACCACACCCGCCTTCGCCGCGATGTAATTCATCTGACCCAGATTCCCCGCCTTCGCCACCACCGACGACACCAACACCACCCGACCCGGCACCCCCGGCGTCCGCAACCACGGCGCCGCCGCCCGCAACCCGTTGAACACCCCCGTCAGATTCACCGAGATCACCCGATCCCAGTCATCCTCACTCAACTTGTGGAACATCCCGTCCCGGGTGATCCCCGCATTACCGACATAGGTGTCCAGACCCCCCATCGCCCCCGCCGCCGCCGCGAACACCTCACCCACCTGCTCACGATCAGTCACATCACACCCGAACCCGAACACCTCACCCCCGGTCTCGGCTGCGATTCGCTCCGCCGTCTCCTTCGCCCCGACATCGTTGACATCCAGGATCGACACCACCAGACCCTCCGACGACAACCGACGCGCGATCGACGCACCGATCCCCTGCGCACCACCGGTCACCACAACCCTGGACACACTGAACGCACTCACGACGGAACTCCTCTGGAAAGGGGGGAAACGGGAAGAGGGAGGGGTCGGACGCATTCGCGACCCTCTCGACACCGCCCATGGTGCATCCGCCGGGAGCGGTGTGGCAAATCTGACACGCTATTTCTCCGGGGCCGAGATGCGTTGGCAGCGGGACGATTCCACTGCGCGACGGCCCGAGGGGCGGTTCCGCGGGTCACCGGCGAAGTGTCCGATCGTCAGTAACCGGTCCACCGACGGGGTCACGCGACGCCGCCCTGCCGGAGGTCCGGGCCGGTCGGGAACGACGTCGGACGGCGCGCCACGAGAGCGCGACAGGTGGCGGTCGACGCCCTCGCGGCGGTCGATCCAGCCGCAGGGCCGGGATCGGCGGTGATCGGAAGTTGCGGTCCCCGGTGGCGATCCAGCGTCGTCGGGCGACGCGAGCCACCGGGCCGGAGCGGGTGACCGACCCACGGCACCCAACGGGTCGCCCCACGGAGGCCGAACGGCCCGACCGGCAGATTTTTTCAACCGGTCGGGCCTTGCGTTCAACCGCTCCGGATACGACTGAATCGCCACTACCTAGCTACCCAAACCTCTCCGGGCCAACCACCGACCGGCAGATTGGTGAACGGGGGCCGCTCTGCTAGCGTCGAGGCGCAGATCCTGCGGGTGTAGTTCAGTGGTAGAACTTCAGCTTCCCAAGCTGATAGCGCGAGTTCGATTCTCGTCACCCGCTCCATGCCGTTCCGCCGGTCACCGTCGGGCCGGTCCTCCCGGTACGCCGGACGGCCATCCGAGCGCCCTGTCCAGTGACCGACGACGTCGCGTCTCCCCTGCCCGACGACGTCGCGCGCGACTCCTCCGGTGGCAGCGGCACCGAGAAGCCCTGTGCCGTCGGCCATCCGGATGGCCGCAGCGGGTGAGCCGCGGTCAGTTGTGGGGCGGCGGTGGCGCCGCCCGCTCAGGCCGGTACGTCGACGAAGTGTCCGACCTCCGGGAACGGCCGGTAGAAGCGGTGCAGCAACGCCTTCCACCGCTGGTACTCCGGCGAGCCGCGGAACCCGACGGTGTGGTGCTCGAGGGTGTCCCACTCGACGAGGAGAATAAACAGGTGCGGCGCCTCCACCGACCGTGCGAGCCGGACGGCGCGACACCCGGGCATCCCGACGATGATCGGCCGCGCCTGCGCGAAGGCGGCCAGGAATTCCTCCTCCCGCCCCGGGACGACCGGCAGCACCGCGTGTTCCAGGATCACCGGTCGGTCCGGCGCCAGCCGATCCAGTTGCTGCGCGACTCCATCGGCGCGACCCTCAACCGGCTCGCCCGGAGGAACAGCACCAGCAGCAGCGCGGTGCCGGCGACATAGGCCACGGTCAGGATCCAACCCGGGACGCTGGTGCCGCCGCTGGCCAGCAGCACCACGACGCCGAAGACCCCGGGGACGGCCAGGAACAACCAGGCGCAGCCCAGCGCCTGCCGCCGCGCCCGCAGCTGGTCCACCCGGATGTCGTCGCTCATGGCCGCGACGCTACCGGCCGGCCCGCGGCGACGGCACGGACCTCACGGAGCACACGCGCCCGCACGGACCGCACCGACCGCACCGACCGCACCGACCGCACGGGGTCAACCCTGCACGTCGACGAGGTGGTGCACGCCGTCGTGCAGGAAGTACCAGGCCAGCGTCTCCACGGTGAAGACGCTGCCGTTGCTGCGGCGGCCGGTGCGCTCCCAGGCGTCGTCGGGCACCGCCGCGAACGCGTCGGAGATCGCGTTGCCCGCCTCGATCAGCTCCGTCCGCACCCGGTCCGGATCGGCCTCCCAGTACCGCTGCTCCACCGCGGTCGCATCCTGATCCCAGTTGGCGAAGGCGGGGTCGTCCTCGGTGAGCATCCGCCGCAACCGCTCTCCGAACACCCGGTACACGTCGCGGACGTGACAGGCGTACTCGAGGTCGGACCACACGGTGGGGGCCGGCCGGACCCGGACGTCGTCCCGTCCGAGCACGGCCGACCACCGGTCCAGATGACCACGCACCAGCACCGGCACCGCCGCGTGCGGGGTGTCGGCGCGGTAGCCGCAGTCCGGGCAGGGGGCGTCCAGCACCCAGGTCCAGTCCTTCTCGTCCGGGGGCGGCACGGCCGGGGTGTCGTTGCTCATGTCGGCAGCCTAGAGCCGCTCGAGTAAAGCCCAGGCAAAGGAAGGTCGGTACGCTGGCGGATTCCACCGTACGAACCGGACCGCCGAGGCAGGCCGTCCCGGAGCAGAGGGAGCCGTGGTGCTGGACGGGATCACCGCCTGGGCCGAAGCCCTGATGGGCATGCCGTGGATCTACCTGATCATCCTCGGCACCGCCGTCGTGGACTCGTTCCTGCCGCTGATCCCGAGCGAATCGCTGATCATCGCGGGCGGCGCGTTCGCCGCCACCCAGGACGACCCGAACCTGTGGCTGCTGGTCCTGGCCGGTGCGTGCGGCGCCTGGATCGGCGACAACGTCTCCTACGGCATCGGTCGCTGGGGCACCGGGCCGGTGGTGCGCTGGTCACTGCGCGGCCACCGGCGTGAACGCAGCTACCGGTGGGCCCGCCACCACATCGAGCGGCGCGGCGGCACCGTCCTGGTGCTCGCGCGCTACCTGCCCGCCGGCCGGACCGCCACCACGATGACGATGGGCGTCGTCCGTTGGTCGCACCGTCGGTTCCTGGTCTTCGACGCGATCGCGGTGTCCGCCTGGTCACTGCAGGCCGGCGTGCTCGGCTACCTGGGCGGGCGGATCTTCCAGGACAACCCGCTGCTGGCAACCGCCCTCGGCATCGGGGTCGCCGTCGGGCTGGTCTTCGTCATCGAGCTGGTCCGACGGATCCGGGGCTCCCGGCAGGCCCGCAGCGGCGTCCCCGTCGGCTGAGCCGCGCCCGCTGAGCACCCGACGCCCGGGCCCGGGGGTCGTGGGCTACTTGGCGTCGGCGTAGCAGCGCACCACGGTGGGGCGGACCGGCACCCGCCAGCCCCCGGCGGCGTGCGGGAACACCAACCGTCCGGCCTCCGCGGCGGTCGCGGCGACCAGCGCGGCGACGTGCCCGGCGTCGGCCTCGGCGACGTGCACCATCAGCTCGTCGTGCTGGAAGAACACCAGCTCGGCCGCCGGCACCTGCGCGGTCAGATCGCGCCGCAGGCACGACAACCAGACCGCCGCCCAGTCCGCGGCCGACCCCTGGATGACGAAGTTGCGGGTGAAACGGCCCCAGGCCCGGGCGGTCTGCCGACCGCGCTGTTCCTCGGCCGGCGAGGCGTCGGGGGCCGCACCGCGGTCCACCGTCGCCCACCACTGCGGCCCCGGCCGGTTCGAGGTCCGGCCCAGCACGGAGCTCACCAGCCGGCCCTGCTCGCCCCGGCGGGCGGCCCGTTCGACGTGGTCCATGGCCACCGGGAACTGCTGGAACAGAGTGCCCAGGAGCTGACCGGCGGCTCCGGACGTGGCGCCGTACATCGCGCCGAGCATGGCCATCTTGGCGTTCTCGCGGCGGCCGGCGAACCCGACGTCGGCGAGGGCGGCATAGAGATCGTCGGCGGCGGCGAGCGCACCCAGCCGCTCGTCACCGCTCACCGCGATGAGCACCCGGGGCTCCAGCTGGGCCGCGTCGGCGACCACGAGGACATGACCCGGGTCGGCGATGACCGCGCGCCGCACGACCTTGGGGATCTGCAGCGCCCCGCCACCGCGGGTCGCCCAGCGCCCGGACACGACCCCGCCCGCCACGTAGTCGGCACGGAACCGACCGGCGCGCACCCACTGCTGCAGCCAGTTCCAGCCGTTCGCGGTGAACAGCCGGTGCAGTTCCTTGTAGGCCAGGACGGGCGCGACCGCCGGGTGGTCGAGCTGCTGCAGCGTCCACGAGCGTGTGCTGTCGATGTCGAACCCGGCCCGCCGGAACGCCGCCCGCAGGTCGGTGGCGGAGTCGGGATTGACCGGATGGCCGAAGGCGGCACGGATGTCGTCGGCCAGCCGCACCATCACCGCCGGCCGCTCCCCCGCCGCGGGCCGGGGCCCGAGCAGTCCGGAGAGGATGTCGGAGTGCACGCCCACGTCCCACGGCATGCCGAGGTGACCCATCTCGGCCGCGACCAGGGCACTGGCCGACTCCGCGGCGAGCAGCAGCCGCAGCGCCGCCGGATCGACGTCCACCGCCTCGCCCGCCGGCGAGCCGGCGGCCGCGGCGAGCCGGTCCTGCTGGTCGCGGTGCGCGGCGAGCAGGTCCCCGGGGGTGGCGGCCGGATTGACCGGTCCGTCGTCGAACAGGCCGGGTTCGGCGGCCGGGGCGAGGGCGACGTCGGGCGGTGCGGGTCGGCCGTCCCGTCGTGCGAGCACCGCGGCCGTCGACACCGGCTCGCCGTACCGGCCGGCCCGGGCGATCAGCACCCGCTCGTGCTGGGTGATGTCGACGCACCGGTGCAACCGCACCCCGGCCGCCAGCAGACCCGGGTACACGACGGCGGCCGCGTCCCACAGCCACCGTGGGCGCTGCTCCCGCTCGAGCGTGGCGACGTCCGCGGCGACCACCGGGACCACGGCGCCCGAGGGGACACCCGCGTCGTCGGCGCACTGGACGGACCAGCCGGGGCCGGAGCGGGAGAGGGCGGCGAGCACGCCTGCATGCTGCCACCCGCCACCGACACCGCGACGCACTCCGATCGGGTCTTGCGTCGGTTACCCGCCGGTAATACCGTGCAAGTTACTGGCCGGTAACCCACGGGCGGTACCGCTGCGCCGGAACGGTCGGTCGTGTCCGGGCGGCCGAACCCGACGCTGGAGCGTGCGCGATGTCTGACCGAAGCGGGTCCCACTACAAGAGCAATCTGCGTGACCTCGAGTTCAACCTGTTCGAGGTCTTCACCGACGACGTCCGGATGGGCCGCGGCCCGTTCCAGGAGATGGACCCGGAGACCGCCCGCGGGGTGCTCACCGAGCTGGAGACGGTGGCCACCGGCCCACTGGCGGCGTCGTTCATCGACGCGGACCGGAACCCGCCGGTGTTCGACCCGGCGACGCACAGCATCCGGCTCCCGGAGTCGTTCAAGAAGAGCTACCAGGCGATGATCGACGGTGAGTGGTTCCGCCTCGAAGCCCCTGCGGGCGCGGGAGGTCTCGGTGCGCCGCCGTCACTGCGCTGGGCGGCCGCCGAGCTCGTGATGGGCGCCAATCCGAGCGTCTTCATGTACCAGTCCGGGCCGGGGATGGCCAAGGTGCTCGATCAACTGGGCACCGAGGAGCAGCGCCGGCTCGCCTCGATCATGGTCGAGAAGCACTGGGGCTCCACGATGGTGCTGACCGAGCCGGACGCCGGCAGTGACGTCGGGGCGGGCCGGACGAAGGCCACCCGGCAGCCCGACGGCACCTGGCACCTGGAGGGCGTGAAGCGGTTCATCACCTCCGGCGACCAGGACATGACCGAGAACATCGTGCACTTCGTGCTGGCCCGCCCGGCGGGAGAGGGCATCGAGAGCCGCCCCGGCACCAAGGGTCTGAGCCTGTTCGTGGTGCCCAAGTACCGGTTCGACTGGACGTCCGGCGAGCTCGGCGAGCGCAACGGGGTCTTCGTCACCGGCGTCGAACACAAGATGGGGTTGAAGGTCTCGACGACGTGCGAGCTGTCGTTCGGTCTGAACGGCGCGCCGGCCGTCGGCTACCTGCTCGGCGAGGTGCACGACGGGATCGCCCAGATGTTCCACGTCATCGAGTACGCCCGGATGCTGGTCGGCACCAAGGCGATCGCGACGCTGTCCACCGGGTACCTCAACGCGCTGGAGTACGCCCGGCAGCGGGTGCAGGGCGCGGACCTGACCCGCGCGGCGGACAAGAACGCGCCGCGGGTGACGATCATCCACCACCCCGACGTGCGGCGGATCCTGATGCGGCAGAAGGCCTACGCCGAGGGCCTGCGGGCGGTGTACCTCTACACCGGCACCTGGCAGGACCGCATCGCCTGTGCCGACATCGACGGCGTCGACGTGGGTCTCGCGACCCGCGTCAACGACCTGCTGCTGCCCGTCGTCAAGGGCGTCGGCAGCGAGCGGGCCTACGAGAACCTGGCCCTGGCGTTGCAGGTCTTCGGCGGTTCCGGCTACACGCAGGACTACCCCATCGAGCAGTACATCCGGGACGCCAAGATCGACACCCTGTACGAGGGCACCACGGCGATCCAGGCGCAGGACTTCTTCTTCCGCAAGATCGTCCGCGACCAGGGTGCCGCGCTGGGGGTGGTGGCCGGTGAGATCGCGGCGTTCGTCGGGACCGCCTCGGCCACCGCGGACGGCCGGCAGAAGGAGGAACTGGCGCTGCTGGCCACCGCACTGGACGACGTGCAGCAGATGGTCGCCTCGATGGTCGGTTGGACGATGGCCGCGGCGAAGCAGCCGGCGTCGGTCTACAAGGTCGGCGAGCACGCGGTGAGCCTGTTGATGTCCGCCGGCGACCTGCTCATCGGCTATCTGCTGGTGCGCCAGTCGCTGGTGGCGCAGGCCGCGCTGGACGCGGGCGCCGCCGGCCGTGAAGCGGACTTCTACACCGGCAAGCTGGCCTCGGCCCGCTGGTTCGCCCGCAACGTGCTGCCCGAGCTGACCGCGCGGCGCGCCGTGGTGCAGGCCGCCGACCTGTCGCTGATGGAGGTTCCCGAAGCGGCCTTCTGACCCCGACGTTCCGGCCCGCCGCCCGCGACGGGCGGCGGGTCGTGTCGCGTTCCCGGAGTACGTCAGGCGGCCAGCCGGAAGGTGCTCGCGAATCGGTCCAGCAGGTCGCCGCGGCCGCCGAGCACGGTCACGGCTCCGCTGGCGATCGCGCGGTCCGGGGCGAGATGGCCGGAGATGATCCGGTACAGACCGGCGTCGGCGGCGACGGCGAGGTCGACCGGACCGTCCCCGGAGGTCACGGAGAGCTCGGCGCGATCGACCCGGATGTGCAGTGCGGCGGGACCGAGGTGCGCGGCGTAGGCGGTCGGCGGCAGCGTCAGCGACACCTCCGGCCGGAAGGCGCTCCGCAGGTCCATGGTCATCGACGCGGGCGTGATGATCTGCTCCTCCCGTGGGTCCTCCATGGCCCGGAAACCCCAGGCTCCGAGCGCCAGTACGACCGGCTCCAACTCGCGCCCGTAGGGCGTCAGCTCGTAGACGATCACCCGGGAGCGGGGCGCCCGCCGCAGCACGCCGGCCGCCTGCAGCTCCTTGAGCCGGGTCGCGAGGATGTTGGTGGGGATCCGCGGCAGTCCGGCGGCGAGCTCGCCGTAGCGGCGGGGCCCGACCAGCAGGTCCCGGACGATGAGCATCGCCCAGCGTTCCCCGACGAGCTCCATCGCGCGCGAGATCCCGGAGTACTGGCGGTATTCGCGCGGCGGCACGGTCAGCCCTGCTGTTCGGCGAACGCCGCCGGTCCCTGCGCGGCGGCGACCGGATCCATCCAGCCGAAGTCGATCGGGTTGCCGTCGGGGTCGGTGAGGCCGGACTGGTACATGAATCCGAAGTCCTGCGGCGGCCCCACCCGGTTGCCGCCGGCGGCGAGTCCGGCGGTGACCGCGGCGTCGACCTCCTCGCGGCTGTCCAGGAAGATCGCCGTCGACGAGGCGGGGTTGACCGCCGGGTCGCCGATCGGCAGCTCGGTCATGGTCTGGAAGAAGTCCCGCACCAACAGCATGAAGTAGCTGTGGTCCTCCTCGACGACGACGCAGGCGGCGTTGTGGTCGGTGAACTGCGGGTTCACCCGGAAACCGAGGGCCGTGTAGAACGCTTTCGCGCGTTCCAGATCGGTCACCGGCAGGTTGACGAACATCGAGGTCATGGTGGCTCCTCCGGTCGGTTCCGTGGTGGTGTGCGATGACACTTGCAAAAAGCAAGTTCGACGTCAAGACCGGGCCCCTCGGCGGACACGACAGCGGCCCGCCTCCCCTGCCGAAGCAGGAGGGACGGGCCGCGTGACGTAGGGACTTCAGGGTACGAGCGTGATCTTCACCGTCGCCGTGAGGTTCCCGCCGGTGGCGGTCACGGTCTGGACCCCGGCGCCGGCCGACGCCGGCAGGGTCACGGTCACCTTGGCGGTGCCGTTGACGTCGGTGAGCACCGAGGCCAACGGGCTGTCGCCGACGGTCAGGTCGACCGTCGAGTAGCGGCTGAAGCCGGTCATCGTGAACGTGACGATCGATCCGACCCTGGGCTTGGCCACATTCGACTTCACCGTCGTGGCCGGGTCCGGGTTGACCGTGGCCGTGGTGCTCCGGGAGGCGCCGACGTTGCCGGCCACATCCGTCGCCCGGTACTCGATCGAGTAGGCGCCGACGGTGGACAGCTCGACCCGGTCGCCCGTCGTCCAGCCGCCGCCGTTCATCCGGTACTCCGTGACCGGCGAGCCGGACACGGCGTCGGTCGCGGTGAACTGGAGGGAGACCGGGTTGCGTGGGGTGCCGGAGCGGGTGGACGGTGACGCGATCAGGCCGACCGCCGGTCCGGTCCGGTCGATCTTCACGGTGGCGACCGCCTCCGACCCCGCCACCACCAGCGACGACCGGAGAAGTCGGGTGGACAACCGGTTCTCGCCCTGCGTCGAGAGCGTGAACGCGGTGCCGTAGGCCTTCCAGCTGCCGTCTCCGAGCTTGTACTGGATCTTCGTGCCGGCCGGCCCGGTGAGCCCGACGATGACGTTGGAGCGGTACCAGCCCTGCTCGGTGGCCGGCATCGCGGCGGTGAGGGCCACCGTCGCCTTCTCCGCGGGGGCCACGAAGGTGACCTGGTAGGACTTCGTGGTGGTGCCGTCCTCGGCGGTCACGACGACCGTCGCGGTGGGGGCCGCCGCGGTGGCCTGGGTGACCGACACCCGGCCGCGGGAATCGGCGGCGGTGGCGGTGACGGTCGGCGGGGTCGCCGCCGCACTCTCGACGCGGTACGTGGTGGTCGCCGGATCGAAGCCGGCCACCGGCGCGCCCGCGACCCGGATGACGCCGGCGTCGGCCAGGTTCGCCCGGGCGGGCACGGCCGCGTTGATCTGCGTCTCCGACACGACCATGTGGGTGTTGGGGGTGGCGGTGAGCACGAACCGCACGCCGGTGGCCCGCACCCCGCCGAGCGGCAGCGTGGCGGTGGGGGCGGCCCCGTCGGTCGGCACCACCGTGGTGACGGTGCCGCCGGTGGCGGTCCACTGTCCGGCCGGGGTGCGGTACTCCGCGCGGACGGTGGCCGCCCAGCTGCTGCCGCCGTCCCGGAAGAACGTCATCACCGCGTCGGACAGCAGCTGCTCGCCGAAGAGGTAGGTGAGGGTGTCCGTCGTGCGTTTGGTGCCCGACAGCCAGTTCGACCAGCCCTTGTCGGTGAGGTCGCCGTTGCGGGTGCGGTCGACCGGATAGCCGTTCTCGGTGTAGGTGGCCGAGGCGGTGGTGGTCGGGGCGGTCGCGGTGTTGGACGTGGTCGGGGCGGTGACGACGACCCGCAGCGTGGCCGGGAGGCCGGGCGCCCCGGTGGTGTTCGAGGCGGCGGTACCGGGCACCAGGACGACGCCCGGCTGGGCGAGGGCGGCGTCCGTGACCGGCGTGAAGTCCCAGGTCACCGCGGTCGGGTAGGACGCGGAGCCGTCGGCGGTGCGGGCCGCAACCGTGGTCGGTGCCGCGGCGGTGACGCCCGCCGCCCCGGCCCCGGCGTAGGTGGTCACGCTGACGGCGTCCGTGCCGGTGAAGCTGCCCACCTCGACGGTGGCGGTGACACCGGTGAGGACGGTGCCGAAGACGTCCGTCGCCGCGCCGGACACGGTGCGCACCCCGGGGGAGGTCCAGTCCAGGCCCGCGGTGTTCCAGGTGACGGCAGCCGGCGCGCCGGGGCCGTCGGCGTAGAGCGGGGTGATCGTGGCGGGCAGGGTCGGGGCCGTTCCCGGTGGGGTGGCGATCCGGATCGGAGTGACGCCGGTCGGGGTGGTGGCGCGGACCCGGAACAGCTGGTTGGCGCCGTTGTTGGAGCCGTAGATGCCGACGGAGGCACCGCTCACCGTCGACTGGCCGTTGACATCCAGGCTCTTGGCCTGCCCGACGTTGACCAGGCTCCAGGTGATGCCGTTGGTGGTCGTGCCGATCCACTGCGCCGCGGGGGTGGTGCGGGCGGCGGCGACGGAGACGGCGCCGAGCTGGGTACCGGCGGCCTGGGCGGACAGCACGCGTCCGTCGGCGGCCTGCACGAGGTAGCGCTCGTCGGAGGTGCCGCCCCCGGTGAGCCGGGTCACCGTCCACTGCTGCGGGCCGGCCGCGCCGGCGGTGGTGCCGGGGGTGGTCATCGTGGTGGCCGTGCCGGCGGCTCCGGGCGCGGCGGCGGTGAGGGCGTTGCCGCTCTGCACGCCGACGAACTGGAAGCGGCCGTCGGACAGCGTCGCCGCACCCGCGGCGGCGCCGGTGGTGTCGCTGACCAGGAAGGTGGTCACGGACTTCGCCGGGACGGTCAGGGTGGCGGTCTTCGTCGCGGCGTCCACCGCGACCGGGGTGCCCTGGATCAGGGCGTTGGAGCTCGGGGTGGCCGCGGGCGACTCGGTGGTGACGACCGGGGTGACGGTCGCGCCGGCACCGACGGTGCCGAACTTGCGCAGGTCGACGGTGACGGTCTCGGCGACGGCGTTGTTGTTGCTGTGCACCATCACCACGCCGGAGCCGTCGGCCTTGACCGCGGAGGTGGTCTTGGTGTCGTCGGTCGGGATGATGTGGTCGCCCTCGCCGATGTAGTGCGTGAAGTTCCGGGTGGTGTCGTACTTGGTGTTGCTCGCCAGACGGCAGGTCGGGTCGGCCTCACCGGCGGCGATCCGGCGTTCGGACAGGCCCGCGGCGTTGCAGTCGAAGTCGATGAAAACGCTGCCCCAGTTGAGCTTCTCGGTGCGCTGCATGTTGTAGTAGTCCTCGACGGGCTGCCAGAACACCCAGGCCGACGGCTCGAGCTCGCGCAGGTCGTCGGTGATGCGGCCGGCGAGGCCCAGGCCGTTCTCGATGGAGGTCGGGTTCCAGCCCGCGCCGCCCCAGTTGCCCTCGACCTCGCTCATCCAGAGGCTCTTGCCGTTGGCCTTGGCGATGTCGCGGGCCTGCGGGCGGTCGGCGGTGCCGTAGGTGTGCACGTTGAGCTGGGCGACGGCCTGCCGGGCGGCGTCGGTCCAGCCGTACCAGTCGGTGACGAAGATGGACGGGTTGGTCTCGTCGGGTCCGGAGACGACGGCAGGCGTGGTGGTGCCCGGTCTGTCGAGCTCGGCCTTCATCGCCTCGAGCAGCGTGGCCTGCAGGCCCGGGCCGGCGTGGGCACCTTCCTGCCGACAGCAGCTGGGCGTGCCGTTCGCGCCGAGGTCGGTCCCCCAGTACGGGGTGTTCGGCTCGTTCAGCGGGTCGATCGAATCGAAGGTGATGCCCTCGGTCTGCTCGATGTGCTCGCTGACCGTCTTCAGGTAGGCGGCGAACTTCGCGGCCGCGGCCGGCTTGATCTGGTCGGCGGAGGAATTGAAACCACCGGTCACGTAACCGCTCTCGGTCATGAAGTAGGGCGGCGAGTTGCTGAACGCCTCCCAGCGGTCGACCCGGTCCTTGATGGCTGAGATCCACCAGCGCTGGTTGGCGTCGGCGTCGAAGTCGTAGGCGGCCGGGTCGGCGGGGTCCCAGGCGGCCAGGTAACGGTCACGGTCGGCGTAGCCGGAGGTGATGGGTCCCTGTGCGTCGGCGGCGGCGTAGTCGGGGTTCCACCAGCCGGGCACCGCGCCGCCCTTGCGGAAGTAGTCGTCGCCGACGTCGGTGGCGTTGCCGCCGCCGATGTTGTAGCGGGCGATGTTGAGGTTGAGGCCGTCGTCGCCGAACACCATGTCCGCCAACTGGTTCCGCAGCGCGTCGGGGTAACCGCCGGTCGCGTTGGCGAACCACACGAGGCTGGTGCCCCACCCCTGGAAAGCGGGACCCCGGTAGGCCGGGTTGGGCGTCAGGGTGACGGCCACGGTCGGATCCGCGGCATGCGCGGGAAGGACGGGCCCGAAGGTCAGACCGGCGACCGCGGTGATGGCCGCCGTCGCACCTCTGAACGCCCGGGTGAATCGACGTGACGTCATCAAATCCTCTTCCGTCATTGGAAAGGGCCCTGCACGGCGGCGGTTGCGCCTCGTGTTTGCGTTCACATCATGGGTGGTGACGTAAACATAAGTCCAGAGCGCTGACCCAAGTGCGGCCGAACGGGGCAGGGCCGCCACGGCCGGGCGATACTGGAGCGCCGGACCACCGGGCCGGACGACCGACGAGGAGGCCCGCGGGGTCGCGCGGACGGCCACGTCGAGGCGGAGCGGGAAACGCCGCGCCGCGAGCGGCTCCGCGACAGGTTCGACGTCTTCGCGACACGTCCGGGCAGCCGCAGCTGTCGCGAAGTGGACGCAGCTGTCGCGAAGCGGCCGCAGCTGTCGCGAAGCGGACGCCGCTGTCGTTGACTGGACCCGGCTGGCGCTGTCGCAAGGCCGACGCAACCGCCGCGACGCCGACGCAGCCGCCGCGAGGCGGACGCAGCCGTCGCGAGGCGGACGCAGCCGTCGCGAAGGGGACACAGCCGTCGCGAAGCGGACACAGCCGTCGCGAAGCGGACGCAGCCGCCGCGAGGCGGACACAGCTGCCGCGCAACGAAAGTCGGGGGCGGGCGGACCACCTCCGCGCCACCCCGGTCGCGACCGGATCAGCCGGAGTGCCCCTGGACGGTGCGGAGATCGTCGAGGTGTTCACCGACCGCGGCGAGGAACGCGGTCAGCGCGGGACTGCGCGGACCCTCCCGGGTGTAGGCCAGCAGACGCCGGTGCAGCCGCGCTCCGGCGATCGAGCGGAACGCCAGGGTCGGGTCGTGGGTCGGGAGGGTCAGCGCCGGCAGCAGCGCGATCGCGCCGGCGCTGCGTACGAGGGCCAGCTGGATGTCGGCGTCGGTGGCCTGGTGGCGCACGTCGGGCTCGTAACCACCGAGTGCCCGACAGGTGCCGACGACCATGGCGTGGTGCCCGGTGCCCTCCGGCGAGGTCACCCACTGCTGGTCGCGCAACGCCGCCGGGGCGATCGGGCCCGACCCCGCGGCGAGGGGATGGTCGGGCGCGAGCACCAGATGCAGCGGCTCGTCGTGGACGGACTCGCAGGACAGCCCGGCCGGCCGCGGGCGGGGGTGGCCGTCGTACTCGTCGCTGATGGCGATGTCCATCGCACCGAGCCGCAGCTCCGGGAGCGCCTGCTCGAGTTCGAGTTCGGCGACCTCCCACCGCACCCGCGGGTGCCGTGTCCGCAGCTGCGCGACGGCCGGCACCAGCAGGCGGCGGGTGACCGACTGCAGACCGCCCGCGCGGACGGTGCCGCGCACCTCGCCGCCGAGTCCGGCCAGTTCGACCGCGGCGGCGTCGGCGGCGGCCAGCAGCGCCCGCGCGTGGTCGGCGAGCAACCGGCCGGCCTCGGTCAACCGGACGTTGCGACCCGCCTTCTCGAAGAGCGCGGTGCCGACCTCGCGTTCGAGCACGGCCAGCTGCTGCGACACCGCCGACGGACTGAAAGCCAGCGCCGAGGCCACCGCACCGAGCGTGCCCCGCTCCTCGAGTTCGCGGAGCAGTCGCAGACGGTGCAGATCGAAGATCATGCACATCAGCTTACCTTTGACGTGCACGATTCGTCGCTTGACCTGATCGGTCGACCACCCCAGGCTCGGGTCATGGGTCTGCTGTGGTGTCTGGTGTCCGCCGCGTGCTTCGGCGCGATGGGCGTGTTCGGCAAGCTGGCGTTCGCGGCCGGGGTGTCTCCGGACGCGCTGCTGCTGATCCGGTTCACCCTCGCGGCGGTCATCCTGGGGACGGCCGCGGCGCTGCGTCCGGGGCGGCGTCGCCGGTCCGGTGCCGCCCCGTCCGGGCGGCGGGCCGGGCGCCCGGCCGCCGTCGTGGCCGTGGCGATCCTGCTGGGTGCCGTCGGCTACGCCGCGCAGGCCGGGCTGTACTTCGCCGCCCTGCAGCGGATGGACGCCTCGCTGCTGTCGCTGCTGCTCTACACGTATCCGGTGATGGTGACCGTCGCCGCGGTGGCCCTGGGGCGGGACCACCTGACCCGGCGACGCACCGTCGCCCTCGTCGTGGCGTCCGCGGGCACCGTGCTGGTGCTGGTCGGCGCCGGTACCGGACGCCTCGACGGGTGGGGCGCCCTGCTCGCGGTCGGCAGCGCCGCGACCTACACGGTCTACATCCTGGTCTCCGACACCGTGGTGGACCGTCTCGCCCCCGTGACACTGTCCGCGCTGGTGATGGCGGGTGCGGCCGGGACGTTCGGGATACGGGCGGTACTCACGGGCGGTGTGGAGCTCGGCTTCGGCCCGGCCGGCTGGGTGTGGCTGGCCGCGATCGCGGTGGTCTCGACGGTGGTGGCGATGCTGGCGTTCTTCGCCGGCCTGCAGAGCACCGGACCGTCCACCGCGGCCATCCTGTCCACCTTCGAACCGGTCGTGACCACCACCCTGGCCACCCTCACGCTCGGCGATCAGCTGACCCCGTTGCAGCTGGTCGGCGGCCTGCTGGTGCTCGCTGCCGTCGTGGTGCTGCAGCTGCGGACCGCGCGTCCGACTCCGCCGCGCGCCCCCGGCACGCCGCGCGTCGACCGCGCGTCCGGGGCCCCGGCGGCCGGAGACGGCGGCCCGGGCACGTCGGTGGCCGGCTCGCGGTGAGCGCTCCGGCGCACCCTGCGACCGGGCCGGGACCTCCGACCGGGATCCGTACGGGGTTCCGTACCGGACGGGCACGATCCCGTACCCGGTACGGTGCCGCTCCCGAGAGCCGCTCCATACCGTCGATCCCGTCCTGAAACGCCGCCGGAGCACCACGACCGGCCACCCTCTCCCTGGAGTCGTCGACGATGCCCAGCAGCACCCGCACCTCCCTCCCCGCGGCCGCACCGGTGCGCCGCCACCGCTTGGCCGGGGCCGTCGTGGCCGCCGGCCTGACGTTGTTCCTCACCGGCTGTGGCAGTGGCCCCGACCCGGCCGATCCCGCCGCCGGGGCGGCCGCCGAGGTCGACGTCGTCGAGGCCGTCCAGAGCCTGGACGCGGCCTTCGGCACCGCTGACGCCCCGTCGCCGGAGGAGGCCCGCCGGGAGTACGAAGCCTGGCTCGCCGGGAGGACCGCCGCAGCCGACCCCACCGACCCGGCCTCCGGCGACCCCGCGTCCCACCCGAATGGGGCCACCGAGCGCCCCGGCGAGACCGCACCGCAGCCGGCCACGGCGCTGGCCGTCGGCGACTGCCTCGACCACCTCCCGACCGGGGCCGAGGACACCGCCGCCGACATCGCCGCCGTTGATTGCGCCGGTGAGCATCTGGTCGAGGTGTACCGGGCGGTGACGCTCGCGCCGCTCGGCCCGGACTACCCGGTCTTCACCGACCTCGTCGAGGTCACCCAGGAAGGGTGTGGGAACGGTTTCCTGGAGTACGTCGGCGGCACCGTCATCGACACGGCCGTCGCCTTCGACGCGGTCACTCCGTCCAAGGACAGCTGGGCGGACGGCGACACCACCGCTCTGTGTTACGCCTATCCGGTATCGCTGGCTCCGTTCACCGGCACCCTGCAGGGATCGTCGCAGTGAGCGCCGGCATCCGGTCCGCGTCGATCCCGGAGGTCCGTCCGGAGTCCCCGGCGCACCACTCCACCCTCGTCGGACGTTCCCTGCACGCCCTCGCGCTGGGCGTCGCGATCGGCGGTGTCGTCGGCATGGTCGCCGATCCGCGGGGGCGGTACGTGCTCGCCTTCGTCGTCGGCTTCGTCCTCTGGCTCCTGCTCACGCTTGTGCGCACCGTCGCGGCGGTCCGCGCCACGTCGCCGGCCCCGGTGGGTCGGGGCACCGCCGCACCGGCGGAGGCGGCGCTGGCGCGGGTCGAGTCCCTGCGCCGTACCGGGTTGGAGCTGAACGGACAGCCGCAGTGCGACCTGCTGCTCGTGGTGAGCCCCCCGCCGGGACACGGCGCGGCGTACGCGACCACCACGCGGGCGATCCTGGACGTGGTGACGCTGGCCGACCACCGGCCGGGGGCCGTCGTCGTCGTCGCGCGACCCGACCCGGCCCGGCCCGACGTCCGGCTGATCGCGGAGCCCCCCGCCGACCTGGCGGCGGCCGCGCGGGCCGAGGCGCGACTCGAGCCGGGCGAGGGGACCATCCCGCCGCTCGACCGGGTGCCGGTGCGCGAGTCCACCCGGACCACCGCGACCGGCTTCCGGGCGCCGACGGCAGGGTCGCTGCTGTGGGCGCTGCTGCTGACCGCCGGCGCGGCCGGCGCGGTGCTGCTGCCCACGCTGATCGGATGACCCGGACGGGTGGTCGGGCCCCCGAACGGCGGTGCGGGTCGAGGTCGTCGATGCCGTCGCCGAGGCCCGGGGACCCACTGTTGCCAGTGGTGTGACCCACCCGTATTGTCCGGTTTTCCATCGTGTGTGTGTCCTGAGGAGGACCTGTGAAGTCAAAGCTGCTCGCGTCGATGATCGCCGCGACGGTCGCCACGGTCGGATCGGTGCTCGTCGCCGCCCCGGCATCCGCTGCGGTCGCTGTCTACCAGCCCGCCTACACCGACGACATCTACGCCGTCAGTGACGGCACCACCACCCAGCTCACGCTGGACGAGTGGCTCGCTCTCGGCGCTCCGGCACCGCAGCCGGCCCCCACGGTGTACGTGAAGTACAGCTGGGACGACACCGTCTACGCGATCAGCACCTTCACCCCCGACGCGAAGATCATCAACTCGATCAACAGCGCGGAGTGGGCCCGCGCGGGCTGGCCGGCCCCGACCGTCGCCGGGTTCATCGCGGGCACCCTGATCTACCAGTGGGGCAGCTCCCCCGAGCTGTTCGCCGCCTTCCCCAGCGAGGACGGCAGCGGCAGCATCCACAAGCTCACCTACAACCAGTGGGCCAAGACCGGCTTCAAGACGCCGGAGCTCGCCGGACCCGGGTTCTTCACGCTGGCGTGGGTGGACACCCCCGGTATCGCGTTCCAGGCCGTCGATCAGCAGGCGGCCGTGGAGATCAGCTACGACGAGTGGTCGCTGCTGGACTTCCCGACCCCGGCCGCGGTCGACCGCATCGCCGGTGACGGCTTCTTCCAGGTCGCCGGTAGCGCCGACATCGTCTACAGCGGACCGACACTGACCGACTACACGCTCTCCTACGAAGAGTGGGAGGCCGCCGGGTTCCCGCAGCCCGAGGTCATCAACGGCTGAGTCGGGCCCCGCATCACCACCGGAGCCGCCGCGATCCGTCGCGGCGGCTCCGGCGCGTCCGGCGCCGGTTCGCGCGGTGGCCGGTGGCGTCCGGTCCCCGCGCACGACCACCTGCGCCCAAGTGGCCGGAAGGCCGACGTCCGGCGGGACAGGGCCGTGGCTATCGTGAGCCGATGCCCCCGAGCCGCGTCACCGCTCCCGTTCAGCCGACCGACGGCACCTCGCTCCCGGGGCCGGCGTCGTACTTCCCGTCCATCGAGAAGACCTACGGCCGCCCCGTCCAGGAATGGTTGGACCTCGTCGTCGACAGACTCGGCAGCGAGCGGCACATGGCCGTGGTGTCCTGGCTGAAGTCCGAGCACGGGATGGGTCACGGCCACGCCAACGCGGTCGTCGCGTACGTGAAGAAGGCGCTGGGCTGACCCGGCTCGCTCAGGCTCCGGCCGAGCGGGAACGGTAGGCCCGCACCGCCGCCCGGTTGGTGCAGGTGAGGTCGCAGTACCGCTTCGAGCGGTTCCGCGACAGGTCCACCAGCACGTTCGTGCAGTCGTCGTTGCCGCAGATGCGCAGCCGGCCGAGTTCGTCGGCGCGCACCACGTCGACCAGCGCCATCGCCGCCTCCACGGCCATCCGGTCGGCCAGCGGTGCGGTGTCGGAGGTGGCGTGCAGGTGGTAGTCCCACCGGTCGTGGCGCACCAGTTGCGGCAGCGCCCGGAACTCGGCGAGCAACTCGTTGACGAGCACCACCACCGCGTCGCGGTCCGAGGTCCAGAACCGCCGCAGCCGGGGCCGGAGTGCCTGCACCGCCGCGAGTTCGGTCGCGCCCCGCCGACGGCTGCCGGTCCAGCTCCACCGCTGGACGAAGGCGTCGAGGGCGTCGACGTCGGGTAGCTGCTCGCCGTCGGCGCCGGAGTTGACCAACGCGGCCAGCGCCGCCAACGACAACTCGGTGTCATCAGTGAAAACCATCTTGACTCCTGCCCGCGGCGACCTCTACCGTCATCAGCATAGGTGCATCTGACTGATGACACACGGGGGCGACCGAGAGGGTGCCGCAATGGCGAACCGAGACAGCGCTGCGGTCGGACTGGTCTTCGCGGTGCTGTCGGCCGCGTCGTTCGGGACCTCCGGCACCTTCGGCAGCTCGCTGATCACCGCCGGCTGGTCGCCACCGCTGGTCATCCTCATCCGCATCAGCCTCGGCGCCCTGGTGCTGGCCCTTCCCGCCGCACTGGCGCTGCGCGGGCGCTGGCGACAGGTGTGGGCGAGCCGGCGCACCGTGGTGCTGTACGGCGTCCTGGCGGTGGCCAGCGCCCAGGTCTTCTACTTCAACGCCGTCCAGCGGCTGTCGGTCGGAGTGGCGTTGCTGCTGGAGTACCTGGGCGTCGTACTCGTGGTGGTCTGGATGTGGCTGCGGCACGATCGCCGGCCGCACCGGTTGACCGTGTGCGGTTCGGTGCTGGCGCTGGTGGGGCTGGCGCTGGTCCTGGACCTGCTGGGCGGCACCCGGATCGACCTCGTCGGCGCCCTGTGGGGACTCGGTGCCGCCGTCGGCCTGGCGGCGTTCTTCGTCATCTCGGCCCGGTCCGACGACGCCCTGCCGCCGGTGGCGATGGCCGCGCTCGGGATGGGCGTCGGCGCGGTGGTGCTGCTGGTGCTCGGCCTGGCTGGCGCCCTGCCGTTCCGGGCCGGCGGGTCCACGGTGGTGCTGGCCGGCGCCACCGTCGCGTTCTGGGTGCCGTTCATCGGGCTGTCGGTCGTCGCCGCCGCGTTCGCCTACGCGGTCGGAGTGGTCGCCGCCCGCCGTCTGGGCGCGACCGTGGCGTCCTTCGTCGGGCTCACCGAGGTGCTCTTCGCGGTGCTGTTCGCCTGGTTGCTGCTCGATCAACTCCCCGGACCGATCCAGTTGGTCGGCGGGGTGTTCATCGTCGGCGGGGTCGCCGTGGTGCGCATCGACGAGTTGCGCCGCGACCGCCGGGCCGCGGCCGTCCTGGTCGGGCCGCCCGGGTCGGCCGCGCCCGCTTCCGTCCGTCCCGGGGACCGGGAATGACGGCACCCGCGCGGCCCGGCGGCCGTCAGGCGTGGGTGGCGCGGGCCGGGTCGGTCACGTAGGCGGCGAGGTTGCCCAGGGTCTGCTGCCCACCCTCGACGGCGTGGTACTTCTCGACCGCCTCGTCGCGGAACTCCCTGCTGGGGAACACCGTTCGCATCTCGAGGTGGGTCGCCCCACCGTCGGCGGTCAAGGTCAGCACCGACTCGAACGCGTTCGGGTCGTCGCGGGACTCACCGTGCAGCAGGGCGATCCGCTGCGGGGGCGCGATCTCGGTCCAGGTGATCCACTCCTGGTAGTCCGTCCCGTCCGGCCCGTGCAGCACGAAATCCCAGTGGCCGCCGACGGTGAAGGCGAACCCCCGCGTGGTGGTGGTGAAACCGTCCGGACCCCACCACCGGGACAGGTGCCGCACCTCGGTGAACGCTTGGAACACCCGCTCCCGGGGGGCGTCGATCCGCCGCGAGATGACGATCTCGCGGTCCTGGGTGGTCGATCGGGCCGCTGTACTCATGAGTGCTCCTCGTCGGTTGGTGGTGCCGTGGTCGACGTGCGTCCGAGGTCCCGGACGTAGGCGTCGAGTCGGTCGAAGCTCGCGTTCCAGTACCGCTCGAACCCGCCGGTCCAGGCGTGGACCGGCTGCAGCCCGCCGGCGTCGAGGCCGTAGAGGCGCTGCCTGCCCGCCTGGCGGTCCCGGACCAGCCCCACCTCCCGGAGCACCCGCAGGTGCTTGGAGGCTCCCGGCTGGGTCATGCCGAGCTCGTGGGCCAGGTCCGTCACCGAACCCTCCCCCGCCCGCAGCAGGACGAGGATCTCGCGGCGCTGGTGTTCGGCGATCGCGTTGAAGACGTCGGTCGTGGTCGCTGCTCGTGCCATGCCGCTATCATATTCCCATATCGGCATGCGTCAAGGGTCATCCCGGATAGCCGGCGGGACGGATACGCTCCAGGAATCCGAAACGGCAGCGGGACCAGGGTTTTCCAGCGGACGCCGGGGTCCGCGCGGGCCCGTCAGCCGGTCGGCTGCACGGTGAACGTGAAGCCCGCGGCGCGCAGCCGCTCCGTGAGCGCGGAGCCCATGGCCACCGCCGGGGTGAGTACCCCGCTGCGGTCGGGCAGGTCGTCCTGGGCCAGCGACAGCCCCGACTGGGCCAGCATGACCGACGTCGCCGCGTAGCCGGGATCGCCGGGTGCGGCGACGGTGCCTGTGTAGCGGGCGCCCGTGGTCGTGACCGCCCGCAGCTCCAGCCGGAACGAGCCCGCCTGCTGGGCCTGCGGGCTGGGACCTTCGCCGGGGTCGGGCAGGATCCGGTCCAGCAGCGGTCGCACCACCGGCGTCCGCAGCCCCGCCGCCACCGCCGCCGTACCCAGCGCCACCCCGCCGGCGAGCACGGGTGACCACGGCGCACGACCGGTCCGGACGGCCTCGGCGTAGCGCAGCTCCCGACCCCAGGCGTGGCCGAGCAGCGCGTTGGAACGCCGGACCACGCGGGTGTTGAACGGCGCCATCACGAACGGCGCCGTCCAGGTGCCGTCCTCGAGCCGGCGGGCCAGGAACGCGTCCGGCTGCGGGCCGAGATCGGGTTCGGCGTCCCGATCCGGACTCAACAGGTACGGGTCCGCGAGCCGCCGGGCCAGCGCGGGGTCGCGACGCACACTGTCGACCTGTCCGCGCAGCGAGTCGACGGTGCCGCCACTGACGCCACCGGCGGCCGCGACGACCATCAACAGCACCTCGGACAGCTCTCCGGCGCCGTCGGCCGCGGCCCGTTCGGCGACCATCTGCACGCCGAGATCGGACGGCACGGAGTCGAAACCGCAGGAGTGCACGATGCGCGCGTCGCTCGTCCGGGCGAGAGTGTCTGCGGTGTCGATGCTCTCGCGGACGAAGAGCGCCTCGCCGGTCAGATCGCCGTACGCGGTGCCCGCTCGGGCGCAGGCGAGCACCAGGGGCAGTCCGTGCCGCGCGTACGGCCCGACGGTGGTCAGCACCACCCGGGTGGAGCCGGCGAGGTCGGCCAGGGCGGCCGGGTCGCCGGAGTCGGTGACGACCACCGGCCAGTCGACCCCGAGGTCGTCGGCGACCGCGACCAGCCGCTCCCGGGAGCGTCCGGCGAGCGCGATCCGCAGCTCCGTGCGCGCCTCGGCGAGCCGCCGGGCCACCAACCGCCCGACGAAGCCACTCGCCCCGAACACCGCCAGGTCGTACTCACGATCGCTCACCGGCCCAGGCTACGAGGGCGGGCGCCCGGACATCCGCCGCCCACCGGCCGACGCCTCGCGGGGTACCGGAGGGATCGCGCACTGCGGGCGTCCCGGTGACCGCACCTCGCGGTCGGGGCCGTCAGCGGGGTGCCGGACCGGTGCTGCCCCGGACGACGAGCCGGGTGGGGATCAGCCGGTGTTCGCGGCCGGCGACGCCGGTGTCGATCTGGTGCACGACCATGGCGACGAGCTCCCGGCCGATGGCCAGGAAGTCCTGGGCGACCGTGGTCAACGGTGGCCAGAGGTAGGCCGCGACCGGAATGTCGTCGAAACCGACGACCGACACCTCGGCCGGTACCGCCCGGCCGTGCTCGCCGAGCGCCCGGATCAGCCCGGTGGCCATCTCGTCGTTGGCGCAGAAGACCGCGGTGACCGTGTCGTCGGCGGCGATGAGCAGACCCTGCTCGTAGCCCGACCGTGCCGTCCAGTCGCCCTGGAACACCGGCGGCGGCTCGACCCCGGCCCTGCGCAGCGTCCGCCGCCACGACTCGCTGCGCATCTCCGCGGGACGGGACCCGACCGGACCCGCGAGATGGTGCACCGTCGGATGCCCGAGTTCGAGCAGGTGCCGCACCGCCCGGCGGCTGCCCGCGGTCTGGTCGGATCCGACACCGGGGTGGTGACCGGTGAAACGTGAGTCCGACACCACCACCGGCAGCCGGGCCGGGAACGACACCGCGGCCGCCGGGTAGGTCTCGGCCCGGATGATGATCAGCCCGTCGAGCGCCTGGTTGTTCAGCCGCACCACCGCGTCGCTGACGTCGTCGGCCGAGGGGGTCTCCAGATCCACGAGGGTGACCGTGTAACCGGCCTGTTGGGCCGCCTCGACGACCGCCTCCACCGTCTTGGCCTCCCCCGTGCGCCCGAGCTGGTGGGCGATCAGGCCGATGGCACCGAAGCTGCCGTTGCGCAGTGCCCGCGCCGCGCGGTTGGGCGAGTAACCGAGCTCGGCCATCGCCGCCAGCACCCTGGCCTTCGTCTGCGGACGCACCTTGTCGGCGCCGGTCGAGACCCGCGAGACGGTCTGCGGTGAGACCCCGGCGAGGGTGGCGACATCGGCGATCGACGGACCGGGCCGACGGCGGCGGCCCGGTCCCGGCCCCCCCTGGTCGCCGGCTGTCGTCATCCAGGGAGCATAGGAGACGCCTTACGGCGCGGTCCGCTCAGCCGGCGTCCCCCGGCCCGCGGGCGGCCAGGACGATGGCGGTGACGGCGGCGGTGAACCCCTGCTCGGCGAGGGCGCCCTGGCGTCCGCGATGGTGCGCGCGGCGGGCGCGGCACAGTTCGAGCCGGAGCCGGCCCGATCGCTGTGGATCGGATCGCTGCAACGCCGCCAGTTCCCGGAGGGCGAGGAGCAGGATCTCCACCGCGACGGCGGACGGCGCGACGGTCACCGGGGACGGCGCGACGAGGGCCGGGGACGGCGCGACGGTGACCGGGGACGGCGGGACGAGGGCGGCGACGGGCATCCGGGAAGCGTTCCACGCCTTGATGAATCAGCCGTGAACGGCGTCTGCACGGCCGGATGCGGCGACCGGCGGGTGCGGCGCAGTCGTGCACTGCGCCGATCGGGTGCACTTCGGTGAGGTGCTCACGAAACGTAGCGGACGGCGGGATCGGCGGGCGATAGTCAGCGCCGAATGTCCCTTTTCTCCAGGTCTGGATCCGACGATGCGGCTCTTCCGTGTGTTCCTCGCTGTGCTGTTGACGGCGACCGCCGTCAACGTCGTCTCCGTGGTCCGGGCACCCGATGCCGGGGCCGCCGTGCCGGCCGCGTTCTCCGACACGCTGGTCGCGTCGCTGAGCTACGCCCTCGACACCGCCGCCCGCCCCGACCGGTCACTACTGGTGGCGACCAAGTCCGGTGTCGTGCGGACCGTGCGCAACGGCGCCCTGGTGAGCACACCGGCGCTGGATCTGACCGCCAAGGTGTGCAGCAACTACGAGCGCGGGCTGCTCGGCATCGCCACCGATCCCACGTCGGCGACCTACCTCTGGGCGTTCTACACCGCACGCGACGCGGGGGGCACCTGCGCGGCCGCCTCCGGCGCCCCCAACCCGTCGACCGCACCGCGGAACCGGGTGTCTCGCTTCACCTTCCGGTCGGACGGCACCGTCGACCCGGCGTCGGAGCGGGTGCTGCTCGACGGCATCTTCTCGACCTCCGGCTACCACAACGCGGGTGACCTGGAACTCGGCAAGGACGGGAACCTCTACATCTCCACCGGCGACGGCCAGTGCGACTACCTGGGTGGTCCGGCCAACCCGGGCGGCAGCGGCTGCAACGGCGCCAACGACACCGCCCGTGACCGCAACGTGCTCAACGCCAAGGTCCTGCGCATCACCCGCGACGGCGGCATCCCGACCGACAACCCGTTCACCGGCGCCGGAACCGCGCGGTGCGCGACCGGGCCGTCGGCGCCGGGGACGATCTGCCAGGAGACGTGGGCCTGGGGCCTGCGCAACCCGTACCGGATGGCCTTCGACCCGAACGCGACCGGAACGTCCTTCCGCATCAACGATGTCGGTCAGGACGTCTGGGACGAGATCGACCAGGGCAGCAAGGGCGCCGACTACGGCTGGAACGTCCGCGAGGGTCACTGCGCCCAGACCGGCCCCGGCACGGCCTGTAGCGGGTTGCCGACCCCGACGGGCTTCACCGACCCGGTGTACGACTACGACCAGAGCGACGGCTGCGCCTCGATCACCGGCGGCGCCTACGTGCCCAACGGCATCTGGCCGTCCCAGTTCACCGGCAGCTACCTGTTCGCCGACTACGTCTGCGGGAAGATCTTCGCCCTCGCCCCGGACAACCGGACCCGGACGGACTTCGCCACCGGGATGGGCGCCGTGCTGTCGATGTCGTTCGGCCCGGACACCGCCGGCAGCGGGACCGCGCTGTACTACACGGTTCCCGACGGACTGCGCAAGATCAGCTACACCGCGGCCGCCAACCGGGCACCCACCGCACGGATCACCGCCGCCCCGGCCGCCGGTACCCCCCGGGCGTACACCTTCGACGGCTCCGCGAGCTCGGATCCCGACGGCGGCGCTCTCAGCTACACCTGGGCGTTCGGTGACGGCACCCCCACGGTGACCACCTCGACACCGGGGACCAGCCACACCTACGACCGCGACGGCACTTTCACCGCCACCCTGACGGTGACCGATCCGGGAGGGCTGACGAACACCGCCGGCACCACGCTGCAGGTTGGCGACGACGCACCGGTCCCGACGATCGTGGCACCCGCGGCCACGGACCTGTTCTCGGTCAACAGCAGCTACACCCTGCGCGGGACCGCCACCGACACCGAGGACGGCACCCTGCCCGGGTCCTCGTTGAGCTGGACGGTCATCAAGCACCACGACACCCACACGCACCCGGTGCTCGGACCGGTCACCGGCGCGACCGCCACCATCACCGCACCGCCGCCGGAGGACCCGTCGTCGACCACCACGACGTTCCTCGAGATCCGCCTGACCGCCACCGATTCCCGCGGGGCCAGCACCACCGTCACCCGGGAGTTCCGCCCCCGCACGGTGCCCGTCACCGTGGTGACGGCCCCGGCCGGGCTGCAGGTCACGGTGAACGCCACGCCGGTCAAGGCGCCCAGCACCTTCACGTCCTGGGCGGCGTGGGCGGTGCCGGTGGCGGCGGCCGCCCAGAACGACAGCACCGGCCGGCCCTACACGTTCACCCGATGGTCCGACGGCGGCGCCGCCGCCCACGCGTTCGCCACCCCCGCGGCGGCGGCCACGCTCACCGCGACCTTCACCGCAGCCGGCCCGGCGTCGCCGACCGCGGTGACGGCGCAGCAGACCGCGGCCGGGACCGCGACGCTCACCTGGTCGCCGCCGCCGGTGGCGACCGGGGAGACGATCACCGGGTACCGGGTGTCGCGGGACGGGAAGGACAGCACCGGCTACGGCGCCTACAGCACCGTCGTCCCCGCGACCCAGCGTCAGTTCTCCTTCGGACGGTTGGTGACCGGCAGCGCCTACAACCTGACCGTGCAGGCGGTGACCGCGGCGGGCACCAGCGCGACCCGGGGCGGCGCGGTGACCGTCCGCGCCTGGACGGCGCCGGTCGCCCCGACCGCCGTCACGGTCGCCCCGACCACCACGGCGGGGTCCGCCGCGATCACGTGGTCACCGCCCGCCGACACCGGGGGGCAGCCGGTCACCGGGTACCGGGTGTCGCGCAACGGCACCGACAGCACCGGCTACGGCGCCTACAGCACCGTGGTGCCCGCGAGCCAGCGCTCCTTCACCTTCGGCCGCCTGGTGCCGGGACAGACCTACACGGTCACGGTGGCGGCGGTCACCGCCGCCGGGACCTCGCCGGCGCACGGTGCACAGGTGCGGGTCGGCACCGGGGCCGGGATCCCGGCCCCGCGGCAGGTCTCGGTCGTGCAGGTCTCGTCCACCAGCCAGAGCATCAGCTGGCAACCGCCGACCGTGCCCGCGGGCACCACGATCACCGGCTACACGGTGACCCGGGACGGCAAGGGCGCCACCGGTTACGGCCCGTACACCACAACGGTTCCGGCGTCGCAGCGCTCGGTGACGGTCACCAACCTGGTCCCCGGGACGACGTACACGATGACGGTCAAGGCGAACGTCGGGAGCACCGTGGCGGGCGTCGCCTCCGGCGGCGTGCTCATCCGCTGATCGCGGCGGCTCAGTTCACCTTCGCGCCGCCGCCCTCCACGAGCCCCGGCGGCTCCGGGGACGGTTTGCGGGGCCGTCCCCGGCGCGGCACCGGACCGGCGTCGCCCGGCAACCGGCCGGCGTCGGACAGCGCGCGCCGCAACAGGAGTTCGACCTGGGCGTTCAGGCTGCGCAGATCGTCGGCGGCCCATCGGGCGAGGGCGTCGTGCACCGCGGGATCGAGCCGCAGCAGGACGGCGTGCCGCCCCGGGCCGCGTGCCGGCGGCTGTGCGTCGGCCACCGGTCAGGTGTAGAGCGAGCCGGTGTTGACCACCGGCTGGGCCCGCTGGTCGCCGCACAGCACCACCAGCAGGTTCGACACCATGGCGGCCTTGCGCTCTTCGTCGAGGCGGACGACGTCGTCGCGTTCGAGGCGCTCCAGGGCCATCTCCACCATGCCGACCGCCCCGTCGACGATCCGCTCCCTGGCCGCCACCACCGCGCCCGCCTGCTGACGCTGCAGCATCGCGCCGGCGATCTCGGGGGCGTAGGCCAGGTGGGAGATCCGGACCTCGACCACCTCGAGGCCGGCCACCGCGACACGGGCCGCCACCTCGTGGGCGAGTTCGTCGGAGACGACGTCGGTGGAGCCGCGCAGCGAGGTGCCGTGTCCGTGCTGGTCGTCGTAGGGGTGCGTGGTCGCGACGTGCCGCAACGCGGCTTCGGACTGGACGGTCACGAAGTGGGTGTAGTCGTCGACGGCGAACACCGCCCTGGCCGTGTCGGCCACCTGCCAGACGACGATGGCCGCGATCTCCACCGGATTGCCGTCGGCGTCGTTGACCTTGAGCCCGTTGGTCTCGAAGTTGCGCACCCGCACCGACACCCGCCGGTGGGTGCTCAAGGGCACCGTCCAGACCAGGCCGGTGCGCCGGATGGTGCCGATGTAGCGGCCGAAGAACTGCACGACGCGGGTCTCGCCGGGGGCCACCACCACCAGTGGCGACGCGGTGACCAGTGCCAGCACGACGAACACCGCACCGCCCAGGATGCCGGGGAGCCCGTGCCCGCCGCGGTTGCCGGTCACGATCCCCGACGCCAGCAGCCAACCGCCGATGCCGAGCATCGCCAGCGCGACGAGCAGGGCGAGGAAGCCGCTCACCGCCCAGGCCCGACTCTCGGTCACCTCGACCCGGGTTCCGTCATGGCCGACCGGGGCGGTGGCGGGTGGTTCGGCGATGGGGTCCCTGGTGACGTGGGTCGTGGGATCGAGGTGCACCATGACGGCCTCCTGTCGGTCGGCGGACGCTGAAGTGATATCTATGTGATATCACTTTGATCCGCCGTCCGCCACCGGGCCGGGGTCAGCGGGCCGCCCATGCCTCCGTCCCGGTGCGGACCGGCCGACCGGTGCGCACCGCCTCGTCGACGGCGAGCGCGACCAGCTGGTCCTGGCACGCCTCGGCCAGGGAGTAGGGGCCAGGTCCGTCACCCACCGCCCAGCGGGCGCTGTCCCGCAGGACGGTGGCGATGGCGATCTCCTCGTCCATCCAGCGCTGCCCCAGGAACGGATTGCGCCACAGCACCTGTCCGTCGAAGGACAGGTGTTCGGTGTCGTGCCCGTCGAGGTTGAGGTCCTGACCGAGCTGTGACCGGGAGATCGACGAGTGCAGGACGGTCCGCGGCGCGGCCAGCCGGACCACCGTGTCGTCGGCGAGTTCGCCGGCACTGCCGCGGACGACCACCCGGCGCAGACGCAGCCGGTTGTGCCACTGGTTGTCGGTGAAGTCGTACAGGCCCGAGCGGCCGTCACCGAAGTCGACGGTGGCCAGGGTGGTCCCGGCGGGGCGGGGTCGCGGGTCATCGGTCCATCCCGCCCGGTTCAGCGGATCGACCAGCGGCGCGGTGAAACGGACGCCCCGCACCTCGGTCGGCCCGGTGCCGACGCCCAGGAACCCACGCATCATTGCGACGGCGTGGTAGTCGTGCGTGGACGAGACCTGCACCGAGGTGGGTTCGCCGATCGTGCCGCGGCGGACGAGCTCCCGGCGGGCGGCGTGACCCGGCATCATCAGGTACTGCTCGGCGACCTGGACGCCGCGGGTGGCACCGACGGCGGACCACAGGGCGCGGAGTCCGTGCAGGTCGGGCGCCGGCGGCGTCTCGCACAGCACCTTGACCCCGGACAGCGCGAGATCCTCGACCACCGCGGCGTTCTCGGACTTGCCCACACAGACGACGACCAACGCGGGCCGCTCGTGGCGGACCAGCGCGGCGGGCGACAGATGGGCGGGGACGCCCCACCGGGCGGTGGCGGCGGTCGCCGCGTCCGGCCGGCGGGCGGCGATGCCGACCGTGCGGAGGTCGGGCAGGGCGGCGGCGATGCGGAGGAAGAACTCCGCCCGCCACCCCGTCCCGACCACTCCCAGGGTCACCGGTCCGCTCATGGCACCTCTTCCGCGTCGGGGACGCGCCGAACGGTACCGGCGGCCGGCGAGGCCAGGTCAGCCGGTGACGCGCTTGACCAGTCCGGACAGCACCGCGGTGGAGCGCTGCTGCTCGCCGGCGATCGCGCTGATGACCACGAGCGCACCGGTGAGCGCGGGAATCGCCCACTGCAGCGCGCTGAGCTGCGACTGCGCACCGGCCACCTCGGGCGGGGTGGCGGCCGAGGGCGTGGTGCCGTCGGTGACCGGTACCGCACCGTGCTTGTCGATCTTCTTGCCGAGCACGCGGGCGTAGGCGGTGGCACCGAGGGCGGCGACCGTGGTCACCGTCTTCACGACGGCCATGGTGCCCACCCCCTTCTGGTTGGCCACGCGGCTGCTGTTGCCGGCGAGCTGGCCGACGCTGCCGACCAGGTGGGCGCCGATGGCGGCGGCGTTGACCGGCGTCCAGCGGTCCCAGCCGGCGTTGGCGACCGCACCGGAGTCGGCGCGCGACGTCGTCTCGGCCGCTGCGGCGTTGAGGGCGACGGCGTTGCTGAGGGTGCCACCGAACCAGGCGGCGAGGCCGACGTCGTGGAGGATGCGGCTGACGGGGTTGACCATGTGGAGCTCCCTGGATCTGGGGAATGGATGATCCGTCCGCAGTGCAGCCGTGACGTGAACGCCTGCGGTTGCGCACACCTGCTGTGTCGGCGACGGCTGCGCAGCGGCAACCGGTCGACGCAGGACCGGTGCGGCGGACGTGGACCCGGGTTCGGGGCCCGGAGCGACCGCCGGGCGGCCGCTCTGGTGTGGGTGGTGCCCACGTCCCGCGCGGAGGAAACCCACGGCACGCCCGGACGGCGCGGTCGACGGCGGTTCCGGCACGGGGTCGCGGCGGACCGGACGCCGAGCCGCCCGCCGACGCCGCCCCGACGCCGACCCATGGGCCCCGGCGGGTCGATACGGGGAACCGTCCCGCCGAGCCGCCCGCCGGCGCCGGCCCCGAGCCCGTCCGGTGGCTGTGCGGCACCGTCCGCGGCCTCACTCCGCCGCCGCCGGATCACCGGATCCCCCGGGGCCGCCGGCGGCCCGGTGCCGGTCGGCACCGGCCCTGGAGCAGACTGGGGCCATGTCCGACAGTTATGACGTGATCGTGATCGGTGCCGGCCCCGTGGGCGAGAACGTCGCCGACCGCGCCGTCCAGGGCGGCCTGACCGCCGTCATCGTGGAGAACGAACTGGTCGGCGGTGAGTGCTCCTACTGGGCGTGCATGCCGTCGAAGGCGTTGCTCGGGCCGCCGTTGGCGCTGGCCGCGGCGCGGGCGATCGACGGCGCGAAGCAGGCCGTGACCGGCTCGCTGGACGTCGAGGCGGTGCTGGCCCGCCGGACCTGGTTCACCGGCGACGGCGACGACAGCGGTCAGGTGCAGTGGCTGGAGAGCGCGCACATCGATCTCGTCCGCGGCCACGGCCGGCTCGCCGGCGAGAAGACGGTCGAGGTCACCACCCCCGACGGGAGCGTCCGGACGCTGACCGCCCGGCACGCGGTCGCGGTCTGCACCGGGACCACCGCCACGGTCCCGCCGATCGACGGGCTGGCGGACGCGCGACCGTGGACCAGCCGGGAGGCCACCAGCGCGAAGACGGTGCCGGCGTCCCTGGTCGTGGTGGGCGGTGGCGTCGTCGCGACCGAGATGGCCACCGCCTACAGCTTCTTCGGCAGCAAGGTCACCATGCTCGTCCGGTCCGGGCTGCTCGCCGGACTCGAGCCGTTCGCGGGAGAGATGGTCGCGGACTCCCTGCGCGAGTTGGGCGCCGACCTGCGGCTGGGCGTCTCCCCCACCGCCGTCCACCGCGACGGCAGCGGCGTCCACGTCACGCTGGACGACGGCTCGACGATCGACGCGGCCGAGATCCTCGTCGCCACCGGCCGCACCCCCGCCACCTCCGACGTCGGCCTGGACACGGTCGGCCTCCCCGCCAAGGGCTACCTCACGGTCGACGACACCCTGCGCGTCGACGGTCTGGACTGGCTCTACGCCGTCGGCGACGTCAACGGCCGGGCGCTGCTGACCCACCAGGGCAAGTACGAGGCCCGGGCCGCCGGCGACGTCATCGCCGCCCGGGCGGCGGGCGCCGCGGTGGACGACGCCCCCTGGGGGAAGCACGTCGCGACCGCCGACCACGCCGCCGTCCCCGCCGTGGTGTTCTCGCATCCGGAGGTCGCCTCCATCGGTCTGACCGAGGCCAAGGCCCGTGAGAAGTACCCCCACGTCAGGGTCGTCGACTACGACCTCGGCCAGGTCTCGGGCTCGAAGCTGCACGCGGACGGCTACCGCGGTCAGGCCCGGATGGTCGTCGACACCGACCGCGAGGTGGTCGTCGGGCTGACCCTCGTCGGCGCCGAGGTGGGCGAGATGATCCACGCCGCCACCATCGCGGTCGTCGGCGAGGTGCCGATCAGCCGGCTCTGGCATGCCGTCCCGTCGTACCCGACCATGAGCGAGATCTGGCTGCGTCTGCTGGAGAGCTACGGTCGCTGACCGCGCGTCCTGACCACGGATCACCGCACGCCCGACGTGTGACGGCGGTCACCGGCAGCCCCGGAACAGGCGTCGTCGCGAATTGTTGAACGCTCATAGAGTGCTGAACGCACAGCACCCAGAGCGAGAGGACCGCCATGACCATCGTCGTCACCGGAGCCACCGGACACCTGGGCCGCCACACCGTCGAGGCCCTGCTCGACCGGGGAGTGCCCGCGGGCGACATCGTCGCCACCGGTCGCAACACCGATGCGCTGGCCGCCCTCGCCGAGCGCGGCGTGCGCACCGCCGTCGCCGACTTCGCCGACCCCGCCTCGTTGAAGGAGGCCTTCGCCGGCGCCGACGCCGTGCTGCTGGTGTCCGCCGACGTCCCGGGCACCCGGGTGGAGCTGCACCGCAACGCCGTGGAGGCCGCTGCGGCCACCGGTGTGCAGCACCTCGTCTACACCAGCGCGCCGAACGCCCGCGAGACCGAGCTGATCCTGGCGCCGGAGCACAAGGCGACCGAGGAGATCATCGAGGCGTCGGGCGTTCCGGCGACCATCCTGCGCAACGGCTGGTACACCGAGAACTACCTGCCCACCGTCGAGCAGGCCCGCGCCACCGGCCAGCTCGTCGCCAGCGTCGGTGAGGGCCGGGTCGCCAGTGCGTCGCGCCGCGACTATGCCGAGGCCGCCGCGGTCGTGCTCACCACCCCCGGTCACCAGGGTGCGGTCTACGAGCTGTCCGGCGACACCGCGTGGCACTTCGACGATCTCGCCGACGCCATCGGCCAGGTCGTGGGCCGCCAGGTCGAGTACGTCCGCGTGACGCCCGACGAGCAGCGCGCGGCGCTGATCGCCCACGGCCTCGACGAGGGCACCGCGGGCTTCGTGGTCGCCCTGGACGGCGACACCCGCAAGGGCCTGCTGGGTGTCGTGACCGGCGACCTGTCCCGCCTGATCGGCCGTCCCACCACCCCGCTGCTCGAGGGCCTGCGCGCCGCCGTGTGACCACCCGCGCCCGACCCGGGCATCCCGGACTCCGGTCCGGGGGCTCGGGGCGGGCGGGTGCGCGGCGGGCGGCTCCGCGCCGCCCCCGGCGGCGAGGCGCAGCGGCCCGGGCTCAGAAGACGAAGCCGCTGGTGACCCGCTCGATGTTGCGCATCTTGTTGACCGCGTCCAGCGCCGCGACCTTGTACGACTCGGCGAGCGTCGGGTAGTTGAAGACGGCGTTCACCAGGTAGTCGACGGTGCCCTCCAGCCCCATCACGGTCTGGCCGATGTGCACCAGCTCGGTGGCGTTGGTGCCGAAGACGTGCACCCCGAGCAACGTGCGGGTCTCCGCGTGCACCAACAGCTTCAGCATCCCGTACGAGTCGCCCAGGATCGCGCCGCGGGCGAGCTCGCGGTACCGCGACACCCCGACCTCGAACGGCACGTTGCCCTCGGTGAGCTGCTCCTCGGTCGCCCCGACGTAGGAGATCTCCGGGATCGTGTAGATGCCGATGGGCTGCAGGTCGCCGAGCTTGTCGCCGACCGGCTCACCGAAGGCGTCGTAGGAGGCGCGGCGCCCCTGTTCCATGGCGGTGGCCGCCAGGGCCGGGAAGCCGATGACGTCACCCACCGCGTAGATGTGGTCGACCCCGGTGCGGAAGTGCTCGTCGACCGTGATCCGGCCGCGGCCGTCCGCGGACAGTCCGGCGAGATCGAGGTTCAGCTCGTCGGTGACGCCCTGGCGGCCGGCGGAGTAGAGCACCGTGTCGGCCGGGATGCGCTTGCCGGACTCGAGGATGGTCAGGGTGCCGCCCTCGTGCTTCTCGACGGTGCGCACGCTCTCGCCCATCCGGAACGTCACCGCGAGGTCGCGCAGCTGGTACTTCAGCGCCTCGACGATCTCCAGGTCGCAGAACTCCAGCATCCGCGGCCGCTGCTCCACCACCGTCACCTTGGTCCCGAGAGCGGCGAACATCGACGCGTACTCGATGCCGATGACCCCGGCGCCGACCACCACCATCGAACGCGGGATGTGTTTGAGGTTCAGGATCTGGTCGGAGTCGACGATGGTGGCGCCGTCGAACTCGACGGTGGCCGGCCGGGCCGGCCGGGTACCGACCGCGATGACGACCTTGTCGGCCTTGACGACCTTCTTCTCGCCCTCGGCCTCCTCGATCTGCACGGTGTGCGGATCGGTGAAGGAGGCGGTGCCGGTGTAGAGCGCGACCCGGTTGCGCGACAGCTGGCTGCGGATCACGTCGGTCTCACGGTTGATGACGTGGTTGGTCCGGGCCATCAGATCGGCGATGGTGATGTCGTTCTTGAGGCGGTAGGCCTGCCCGTACATCTCCCGCTGGCTGAGACCGGTCAGGTACATCACGGCTTCGCGCATCGTCTTGGACGGGATGGTGCCGGTGTTGATGCAGACCCCGCCGACCATCAGGGGGCGCTCGACGATCGCCGCCCGCTTGTGCAGCTTCGCCGCGGCGATCGCCGCCTTCTGCCCGGCTGGCCCGGATCCGATGACGACCAGGTCGTACTGTTCCATCGCGTTGTTCCCCTCACGGCGGTGGCTGCCGCTGCAACCGGGGGCATCGTCACACATCGGTGTGACCACCGGGTGAAGACGACGATGTCCGCCGGGGACGCGCCCCGACACCCGACCGGCCCGGCACCGACGGGGTGGTCGGTGCCGGGCCGGTCGGAGCCGCTCGGATCAGTGGCCGCGGGTCCCCGGTCGACGTCGGGAGCCCAGCAGCAGCAGACCGCCGACGACCAGCAGCAGCGCGCCGCCGGCGATGCCGCCCGACAGCGACGTGCCGGTGTAGGCGAGTGGCTGGTGCGGGATCAGCGGGTTGGATCCGCCGCCGGCCGGCACCACCGGGGTCACCGGGGTCACCGGATCCGGTACGTCGGTGGTGACGGTCAGCCGGGTCACGGTCTCCGACGGCGCGTAGTTCCCGTCGCCGGCGTACAGCACCTGGACGTCGTAGTCACCCGGCGGCAGCGCGGTGCTGGCCTGGCAGGTGCGCTCCGGCAGCGCGACGGTGCACAGCACCACCCCGTCGACCACGAACGTCACGGTGCCCGTCGCGTCGGCGGGAACGTCAGGCCCCACGGTCAGCGTGGTGGTGCCACCGCTGACCACCGGACCGGTCGCCCCGCCCACGACGGCCACCGTCGCCCGGGTCACCTGGAACGTCGTCGTGGTGGCGGACGGCAGGTACCGGGCGTCGCCGGAGTAGCGCGCCGTCAGCGTCACCGGGCCGACCGCGCCGGCCACGAGACCGGCGCACCCCGAACCGTCACCGAGATCGATCACGCAGACCACGCCGTCGCCGTCGGTGATGGTGACGGTGCCGGTGGCGTCGGCGGGCAGCCCGGACACCGTGGGCACGATCGCGCCGCCGTAGGCGGCGTCGGGCACCGTCAGCGCCACCGCGGTGGGCGCCGGCGACACCGTGAACGCGACGTCGGCCGATGCGGGCAGGTTGTCGCGGTCGCCGGAATAGGTGGCGACGTAGGCGTAGGCACCCGGTTGCAGGCTCGCCAGCACCTCCGTGCAGCCCTGTCCGGTCACCACGTCCACCGTGCACACGACCTGGCCGCCGGCGGTGACGGTGATCGTGCCGGTGGCGCCCTCCGGCAGCCCGGACACCACCGGAACGGGGACCGTGCCGTAGGCCACGTCGGCGACCGCGACGGTGAACGAGGTCGCCCGCGGCGCGACGGTGAACGAGGCGGTGGCCCGGGAACCGGCGTGGTTCCCGTCGCCGCTGTACTCGGCGACGACCGTGTAGTCCCCGGCCCGCAGACCCGCGACGGCCAGGCATCCTTCGCCGTCGGCGGCGTCGAACTCGCACAGGACACCGGTCGGCCCGGTCAGGGTGACCGTTCCCGTCGCGCCCGCCGGGATCCCGCCGATCCGCGGCGCCGCCTCCTCGCCGAAGGTGAGATCGGCGACGGTGAGGCTGATGTCGGTCGGCGCCTGCTCGACCACGAAGAGTCCCGCCGCGGAGGAGCCGAGGTGATCGGCGTCGCCGGACCAGACGCCGGTGACCGGGTAGCTCCCGGCGTCGAGGTCGGCCGGCACCGCGCAGTCGGGCTGGGTCGAGACGTCGGCGATGGTGCACAGCACCCGGTCGCCCGAGGTGAAGGTGGCCGAGCCGGTGGCATCCACGGGCAGTCCGGTGAGCGCGAGGGTGGTGCCGGCGCCGTAGACCGGGCTGGTGTCGGCCACGACGACGGTGACCGCGCTGGTCGCCTTGTCGACGCCGAGGGTGACCGCCGCACTCGTCGCGGCGGTGTAGGAGCCGTCCCCGCTGTAGGCGGCGACCACCGGGTAGACGCCGGCCGGCAGGTCCGCCGGCGTCAGGCAGGCCGCCGCGGCGGTCACGTCGGCGACGGTGCACAGCACCCGGTCACCGGCGGTGAAGGTGACCGAGCCGGTCGCACCCGACGGCAGCCCCGTGACGCTGAGGGTGGTCGTGTCGCCGAACGTCACGGCCGGGCGGCCCGGCGAGACCACCGGCACGACGGTCGCCCTGACGACCCGGAACGCGGTCCCGGCGACGGCGGGCGCGTGGTTCGGGTCGCCCCCGTACACCGCCTCGACCGCATGGTCACCCACCGGCAGGCCACCCGTCGCCGTGCAACCGGTCGAAGTGACGACATCCTCGACGGTGCACAGGGTCCGGTCACCGGCCCGGAAGACGACGGTGCCCGTGGCGCCGGGCACGAGGCCGACGAAGGACAGCACCGTCGGGGAGCCGAACGGGATCTCCGCCGGAGTGACCGCCGCCGCGAAGTCCGGGCTCGGCGCCGGGACCACGGTGACCACGGCCTCCGCCGAGGATCCGAGGTGGTCGGCGTCGCCGCTGTAGGTGACCGACACCGGGTAGGTGCCCACCGCGAGACCGGCGTCGCCGAGGCAGCCGGTCCGCTCCGAGGTGACGTCGACCGTGCAGCCGGCGCCGGCGCCGGCGTAGGTGACCGTCCCCGTCGCGCCGCTCGGCAGGCCGGTGAACCAGACACCGACCGGGGTGCCGTAGGTGGTCTGCGCCGCCGACACCGCCGCCACCACCTGCGTCGCCGCCCGCAGCACGGTGAACGCGGTCGTCGCCGTCGCCGGCGCGTGGTTGCGGTCGCCGGAGTAGGAGGCCTGCACCGGGTACGGGCCGGCGGGGAGGTCGGCCGTGGTGGCGCAGCTCGCCGCGGCCGTCACGTCGACGATCTCGCACAGCACCGACGTGCCGCTGCGGAAGACCACCGCACCGGTGGATCCGTTGGGCAGGCCGGAGAACGACAGCGTCACCGGCGAGCCGTACACCGGTTCCGCGTCCGAGACCCCGGCGGCGAAGGACGGGACCCCCGCGGGCGTGACGTCGAAGGACGTCGTCGCGGTGGAGCTCTCGTGGTCGGCGTCGCCGGAGTACACCGCGGTGACGTCGTAGGCGCCGGCCGTCAGCGTGACCGGGGTGGCGCAGCCGGTGCCGGCCGTGACGTCGACCGTGCAGAGGGCCACGTCACCGGCGGTGAACACCACCGTGCCCGTCGCGCCGGCCGGGACCCCCGAGTAGCTGACGGTGGTCGCGGTGCCGAACGGCACCGCGGCGTCGCTGACGCCGGCGGCGAGCACGGTCGGGTACGGCGACACGGTGAAGGACGTCTCGGCGGTGGACCCGAGGTGACGGCTGTCCCCGGAGTACGTGGCCAGCACGGGGTAGGACCCGGCGGGCAGGTCGGCGGGTGCGACGCAGTCCTGGTCGGAGGTCACGTCGGCCACCGTGCAGAGCGTGGTCTCCCCCGCGGTGAACACCACGCTGCCGGTCGCTCCGGCGGGCAGGCCCGCGAAGGACACCAGGGCGGCGGTGCCGAACACGACCGGGTCCGCGGCCACCGCGGCGGTGATGTCGGTGGCCGCCCGCACCACGTCGAAGGCGAAGGGGGCGGCGGTCGCCCCGGCGAAGCGGGTGTCGCCGGCGTACTCGGTCGTGACCCGGTAGGTCCCCGGCTCGAGTGCGGCGGGTGCGGCGCAGCCGGCGCCCGCGGTGATGTCGGCGATGGTGCACAGCACGGTGCCGTCGGCCGCCCGGAAGCTCACGGCCCCGGTGGCACCGGACGGTGCGATGGACGCGGTCAGGGTCTGGGCGGTGCCGTACGGAACGGAGGCGGAGCTCGCCGCCCCGGTGACGACCGTCGCGGCCCGGCCGACGGTGAAGGTGGTCGTCGCGGACGCGGCCGGATACCTGGCGTCCCCGGCGTAGGTGGCGGTCACCGGATAGGTACCCGGCAGCAACGTCGACGACGGTGTGCACCCTGTCGCCGGCAGTGCGACCGTGCACAGCTCGGTGGTCCCGCTGCGGAAGACGATCGTGCCGGTGGCGTCGGACGGCAGCCCGATGCCGCTGAGCGTGGTGGCGGTGCCGTAGGACACCGACGCGGGCGTCGCCGAGGCGGTGAAGGCGACGACGCTCACCGTCCGGGTGGCGGTCTGCGGGTTGGCGTCCGTCGAGGACACCTTCGCCGTGATGACCGGCGACGACCCGGCGGCGGCGCCGACCGTCACCGGGATCTGCAGGGTGGGCAGCGCCGCACCCGCGGGGATCGGCGTGGCGGGGGTGTAGCGGCAGCTGACGACCTGGCCGGTGGTGGTGCAGACGTAACCGGGGGTGGTGGGGTTGGTCGGGGTGAGCCCGACCGGGAGCGTGGTCGTGACCGTGGCCGGCTCGCGCTCCACGCCCTGCGCCGGGTCCAGGGACGGGGTGACGGCGATGGTCGCTCGGCCGCCGGTCAGGAGACGCCCGCCCTGGTCGTCGTCGACGGCCAACCGGTACGACGGCAACTGTCCGGTCAGCGTGGTGGCGCTGAGCCGGTTGATCTCGTGGATCTCGGTGGAACCGCCGGTCGACGCCGACCACCCGAAGGTCAGCTGATACGGCAGACCGGTGGCCGGGTCGTAGTACGACGCCGGGAAGCCCAGTCCGGCCAGGGTGGTGGCGGTCGGAAGCGGCCCGGTGAGCAGCTGGCGGGGCGCGCCGAGCGACGTCCACGACACGAGCCAGCTACGGGCCGGCACGGTGAGGCCGCTCGCCGTGGTGGCCGGCACCGGGTCCGGGTTCAGGGCGACCTGGACGGGCACGGCCGCCGGACGGGGGCCCGCCGCCAGGCGGTCCAACCGACCCGAGGACGTGGCGGTACCGAGGATGCAGTACCCCCGGTTGCCGTTGCCGGGACCGCGGACGGTGACGTTCTGCGCCGAGAACGAGCTGCTGGCACAGTCCACCCCGCCGAAGGCGGAGTTGCGGAAGTTGCCGAAGACGTCGAGCCCGAAGCCCATGTACCCGAAGCTGACCCCCTGCTGGCCACCGCCGGTGGCGCTGTACCCGAGGGAACCGCCGGCCGGCCCGGTCACGACCGGCGGGCTCGGATTCGTCGGATCGGTCGCCGCGAGGACGAACGCGATGCCGTCCGCCCCGCTGCCGCTGTACTGGTAGGTGTTGAAGACGACGTCGATGCCCTCGGTCGTCGGGATGCTGGTGCTGTTGTAGACGGTGCCGACCTGGCCGGTGGCGTTGGTGGTGAGCCGCAGCGTGCCGGAGCCCGGCGCGTCGATCGCCGGCGACGCACAACCACCGATGGGCAGCTGGGTCGCGTCCGTGCCGGCGGTCAGGCAGGCGCGCGTACTCGAGCCCTCACCCACGACCCGCCAGTTCGGTGACGCCGTCGTCGCGTCGGCGAAGTTGTCCGCGCCCAGCGGCGTCACCGTGACGGCGGCGGCGCTCGCGAGCGGGGTCGAGATCAGCACCGTGCTGCCGACGAGGGCGAGGACGGCCGCGAGGGCCGCTCCACGGCGTACGGAGGAACGGGCGGGACCGGGCGGCCTCGGACGCATCGACGCGAACTCCACTTCGGGACTGGTCACCGTCCACCGGAGCTCTGAGCGCGTCCGGGAGGCAACTGACTGTAGCTGCCTGAGTGCGCAGCGTCTCGACAGTAGCTCAACCAACACGCTCAGTTACTGAGCTGTCCGGGCGGTTCTCCGTCGTGGCGGGCGTCACCCGTTACCTCGAAAAGCCCATCGACGGACGGGTTCCGGTCACCGTCAGTGAGAACCGGGACGACCCCGTCGGGACATGGAATCCCTGGTGGGGGCGGTCGACGACGCTCCCGGGAGTGCGCAGCGCCGCCGGGACAGAGAAAGACCCCGGGCTGCTGCCACGTCGGGGGTCTGGCAGCAATCCGGGGTCATGCTCTCTATCGCCGTCCCCCCGCCGGGCGTTACACACGGTCAGGAGAACTTCCGGCGCACCTCGCCGCGGCCGCCGGGTCACGACCGAGGCCAGGTCGTCAGTCGAAGATCCGACCCTGACGCTGGGCGATCACGATCAGCTCGTCACGCATCGACGCCGTCGGAGCGGAGTCGATCGCCCGGGTCACCAGGCGACGGGTACGGGACGTCTCACGGCGGCTGCGAATGGCCTTCGCGAGGTTACTCATTCAAAACACCTTCTCTGCTCGATCCGCCCGGCCGGGCGGGGGCGCCGTCTGATGACGACTGGTTCTCTCGTTGCATTGATACAGACGCCCCAGTACCCGCAAAGATGCCCGATTCGTCGATGAAGTGGCTCACACGCCGTCGATCGTCCGGCGGCGGCGCCTCCGGACGCCAGATCCCGGCGTCCGGTCCGGGTGAGTCCGTAGCCGACGGGTGCCCCCGCAGCGGCCGGCCACCCGGTCACGCGGTCCGGCGCCCCAGCCGGCGGCAGCCCTTCGGCGCCACGGCGGCACGGCCGGCTCCCCCGGGGACGCCGCACCCGCCCAGCCGGGTGTCGCCTCGCGGCGCCGCCCGGGCCCGGAGGCCGAGTTGACTGCACCGGTGCCGGTCACGACCATCGCCGCATGACCACTTCCGCGACCCCGCCGGGCGGACGCCGGGCTCTGGTGGCCGCCGCTCACGCCGAACTCGCCGAACACGGCCGCTCCGCGATCAGCCTGCGGGCGGTCGCCCGGCGGGCCGGCGTCTCCCACGCCGCACCCAAGCACCATTTCGGCGACCGGGCCGGGCTGCTCACCGCGGTGGCCACCGACGGCTTCGACGCGCTCGCCGACACCCTGCGACGGATCCTCCCCGCCGAGGGCCCGCCCACCGCGGCGACCCTCGCCGAGCTCGGCCGCGCCTACATCGACTTCGGCCTCGCCCATCCCGCGCTGTTCGACCTGATGTTCCGACCCAGCGAGCTGCGCGGCGACGACCCGGACCTGATCCGGGCCGAGCGCGCGGCGATCGGGGTGCTCAGCGACACCGTCGCCGGACTCGCTCCGGACGCACGGGCGCCGGGTACGTCACCGGACGCACCGTCGGCGGCGGCGCTGAGCAGTTGGGCCCTGGTGCACGGCCTGGTGGTACTCACCCGCGACGGCGCCCTGCCCGGCATCGCCGGCGTCGCCGACCCAGCGGCCGCCGCCCGACTCGCCCACGACCTGCTGCTCAGCAGCGGCACCGCCGCCACGGTCGCACCACCCGACCCGCCGCTCGTTCCTTGACACTGTCAATCCACCGCCGCACACTGGGTGACACCACCCGTCGACGGAGGTTCCCATGTGTGGACGACCGCACCAGCACCCGGCCCCGTTCGCCTCAGCTGGTCCCGACCGGGCACCGGGCGACACCCCGCCTCCGGCGGCAGCCGACCGCGCCGGTGCGTCCGCACCCGGTGCCGGCGTGCGGCGACACATCCGGATCGGTGATGCGCAACGTCGCAGCACGGACGCGGTCCTGGCGCAGGCGATGGCGTCGGGGTACCTGACCTGGGACGAATGGCACGACCGGACGGCGTCCGTGCGCACGGCGACCACCGTCGGCGCACTGGATGCGGTCACCGCGGATCTCCCCGTCGACAGGCTCCGCCGGCAGGACCCGGTCGCGCGGTCCGAACGCACCGCCGCCACCCGGCGTGACCTCCGCACCCGCACCGCGGGCTGGCTCGGTCTCGCCGCGCTGCTGATCACCATCTGGCTCGCCGTCGCCATCCCGACGGGCGCCTGGTACCCCTGGCCGGTCTGGCCGATCCTCGGCACCGGCATCGGCCTGGTGTCACACGTGCTGCCGGCCCGCGCCGCCCTGCGCAGCAGCTGACCGGCACCGGCCGGCGTCACCAGGCCAGGGCGAGACCCGGATCGGTCAGCAGGGCGCCGACGTCGGACAGGAACCGCGCCCCCTGCGCGCCGTCGACCAACCGGTGGTCGAAGGTGAGCGAGAGCTGACAGACCTGCCGGACGGCGAGCTCACCGTCCACCACCCAGGGAGCGGCCTTGACGGCCCCCATCGCCAGGATGCCCGCCTCCCCCGGGTTGAGGATGGGCGTCCCGGCGTCGATACCGAAGACGCCGATGTTGGTGATGGTGAAGGTGCCGCCGCTCATCGCCGCCGGCGAGGTGCGCCCCGCCCGCGCCGTCTCGACGAGGTCGGCGAGGGCGAGGGCGAGCCCGTGCAGATCCAGCGCGTCGGCGTCCCGGATGTGCGGCACCACCAGCCCGCGGGGCGTGTCGGCGGCGATCCCGAGGTTGACGTAGTCGGAGAAGACGATCTCCTGGGCGGCCTCGTCCCAGTGCGCGTTGAGGTCGGGGGCGCGGCGCAGGGCGAGGCAGACCGCCCTGGCCGCGAAAACCAGCGGGGTCAGCTTCACGTCGGCGAACTCGCGTCGGTCCCGCAGCCGTTGACGCAACGCCATCAGCTCGGTGACGTCGATGCTCTGGAAGACGGTGACCTGGGGCGCGGTGAAGGCGCTGCCGACCATGGCGGCCGCGGTGGCCTTGCGGACGCCCCGGATCGGCACCCGGGTCTGGCGGGAGGTGTCAATGCCGGACCGCGGCGGGGCGGCTGTCGCCGGGGCCGGGGTGACCGGCGCGGCGGCCTGCCGGACGTCGTCCCGGGTGATGACGCCACCGGGGCCGCTCCCGGTCACGGTGTGCAGGTCGACGCCCAGCTCACGGGCGAGCAGCCGGACGGGCGGCGCCGCCAGCGGCACGCCCCGGGTGGGTGCACCGGCCACCGCGGGTGCCGCCGGGGCCGGGTGCGGATCGGTCGCGACCGGAGCGGGCCGGGCGGGGGCCGGAGCGGGCCGGGCGGGGGCCGGAGCGGGCGGGACGGCCGGGGCGGACGACGACGCAGCGGGAGCGGCCGGCGCCACCGCGGCCGGTCCGACCTGCGCCGACGCGGCGGCCCCGTTCACCGGCGCCGTTCCGGGCACCGGCGCGGCAGCGGGGGTACGGCGCGGACGTCGACCGGACGCCGCTCCCGCCGACACGAAGCCGACCAGGGTCGCGATCCGTCCGTCGGCGGTCATCTCGCCGATCTTGGTGCCCGCCTCGTCGTCGCCCGGTCCCGCCGCGGCGGCGCCGGCCGGACCGGTGGCGACGGCCGCGACCGGTGTCGCCGGGTCCGACCCCGGATCGGTGTCGATGGTGATGATGGGCACGCCGACGTCGACCGTCTGTCCCGGGGTGACCAGCAGTGACGTCACCCGGCCGGCGTACGGCGACGGCAGCTCGACCGCGGCCTTGGCCGTCTCGATCTCGACCAGGATCTGGTTGACACCGACCTCGTCCCCCGGCGCGACCCGCCAGTCGAGGATCTCGGCCTCGGTGAGGCCCTCCCCGACGTCGGGCAGCGCGAAGGTCTCGACGTGACTCACCGGTACTCCAGACTGCGGTCGACCGCGTCGAGGACGCGGTCCAGGGTGGGCAGGAACTCGTCCTCGAGCTTGCTCGGCGGGTACGGGACGTCGAGGCCGGCGACCCGCAGCACGGGTGCCTGCAGCGAGTAGAACGCCTCCTCGGTGACCCGCGCGGCGATGTCGGAGGTGATCGAGCTCTCCCGCGGCGCCTCCGACACGACGACGAGATGCCCGGTGCGGCGGACGGATTCGACCACCGGCGCGAGGTCCAGCGGCGACAGCGCACGCAGGTCGATGACCTCCAGCGAGCGGCCCTCGGCGGCGGCGGCCTCGGCGGCGGCGAGGGCGATCGACACCGACGGGCCGTAGGTCACGACCGTGCAGTCGCTGCCCTCCCGACGCACCCGGCTGGTGAACCAGTCGCCCTGATGGTTCGCGGTCTCGACCTCGGCCTTCTCCCAGTAGCGGCGCTTCGGCTCGAGGAAGACGACCGGGTCGTCGGACGAGATGGCCTGGCGCAGCATGTGGTAGCCGTCGGAGGCGTTGGAACACGACACCACCCGCAGACCGGCGATGTGGCAGAAGAACGACTCCGGCGACTCCGAGTGGTGCTCGACCGCCCCGATGCCGCCCCCGAACGGGATCCGGATGACCAGCGGCACCGTCCAGGCGCCGCCGGAGCGGAAACCCATCTTGGCGACCTGCGAGATGATCTGGTCGAAGGCCGGGAACACGAACCCGTCGAACTGGATCTCCACCACCGGGCGGTACCCGCGCATCGCGAGACCGACGGCGGTGCCGACGATCCCGGACTCGGCCAGCGGGGTGTCGATGACCCGGTCCTCGCCGAAGTCCTTGTACAGCCCGTCGGTGATGCGGAAGACGCCGCCGAGCCGCCCGACGTCCTCACCCATCACGAGAACCTTGCGGTCGGCGGCCATCTCGTCACGCAGGGCGGTGTTCAGGGCTTTCGCCAGGGTCATCGTGGCCATCAGTGCCGACCTCCCGTGCGGTCCCCGCCGGTCGTCGCGTCGGTGTCGGCGAAACCGGCCAGGTACTCCTCGAACGCGGCGCGCTGGGCCTCGACCTGCGGGTGCGGCGTCGCGTAGACGTGGTCGAACATCACCGACGGCGACGGCGCGGGCAGGTTGACCACCCGGGTGCGGAAGTCCGCGGCCAGCGCGTCCGACTCGGCGGCGACGGCCTCGAAGAACGCGGCGTCGGCGAGGCCGTTGCGCGCCAGGTAGGCCTTGACCCGCTCGATCGGGTCGAGCAGCTTCCAGGCCTGCGTCTCGTCGGCCATCCGGTAGCGGGACGGGTCGTCGGAGGTGGTGTGGGCGTCCATCCGGTAGGTGAACGCCTCGATCATCACCGGCCCGTTGCCCGACCGGCATTCGTCGAGCGCCCAGGCGGTGACGGCCAGACACGCCAGCACGTCGTTGCCGTCGACGCGGATCCCCGGGAAGCCGTATCCGGCGGCCCGCTCGTACAGCGGCATTCGCGCGACCCGGTGGATCGACTCCGAGATGGCCCACTGGTTGTTCTGGCAGTAGAACACCACCGGGGCGTTGAACGCCGCCGCGAAGACCATTCCCTCGTGGACGTCGCCCTGGGACGTCGCCCCGTCGCCGAAGAACGCGATGGTGGCCTCGGCGGTGTCCTCGTCGCCCATGGCGCCGTCCAGGCGCTGGCCCATCGCCCAGCCCACGGCGTTGATCACCTGGTTGCCGATGACGATCGCGTAGGAGTTGAAACGCTTCTCGCGCGGGTTCCAGGATCCGAAGTCGATACCGCGGAAGATCGACGCGATCTCCACCGGCGGGATCCCGCGGCAGTGCGCGACACCGTGCTCGCGGTAGGACGGGAAGGCCATGTCCTGCGGCCGCATGGCGCGACCGGCACCGATCTGGGCGGCCTCCTGACCCAGCAGCGGCGCCCACAGGCCGAGCTGCCCCTGGCGCTGCAGGGCGTTGCCCTCGCGGTCGACGCGACGGACCAGCACCATGTCGCGGTACAGGTCGCGGACCAGGTCGGGGGTGACGTCGAGCGGGAACCGGTCGGAGGGGGTGTACTCACCCTCCGGGCTGAGCAGGGAGAAGATGCCGGGGGCACTGACCGTGGCGCGCAGACCGGCCATCACCTCGTGGGGTTGCGGCAGTGACGAGGTACCGGCCGCCCCCCGTGCGGCAGCCGCACTGGCGGTCGCGGTGCTGTCGGTGTCGGTGGTGTGGGTGGACGGCTGCGATGGCATGGACCTCTCCTCAATTCCTCCCATAGTGGCACGGATCAGGGGGCGGGGTGACCTGCGCCACCCCGACTGTCGGACCCGCGACGGTCGGGATATGCGCAGGTCGGGCGACGCCGTCGCGACCGGCGACGGGACCGTCACGCCGTGCTGGCGGGGCCGGCCATACCGGCGACCTCTACGATCATCGCCAGTGCCGGCCACCGATTCCGGCGGCACGTCGATCACCGTCTCGTCTGCGTCCTGGAGGTTCGTCGTGGAACTGGAACACCGCTTCGAGCTGCCCGTGGGGGTCGACCGGGCGTACCCGGCGCTGACCGACCTGGACCTGGTCGCGCAGTGCTGGCCGGGGGCCACCCTGGACAAGGCCGAGGGCGACACGTTCTCGGGCTCGCTGAAGATCAGGATCGGTCGCATCCCCCGGACGTTCAAGGGCACCGGACGCTTCGTCGAGCGCGACAGCGCTGCCCACCGCGCGGTCATCGAGGCGACCGGCGGCGCCACCCGGTCGGGCAGCTCGGCGACCATGCTGGTGAACGCCTCGGCCACCGCGGTGACGCCCAACCGCACGGCGGTGGTGCTGCTGACCACCCTGTCCATCACCGGCCGCGAGTCGTCCTTCAGCCGCCAGGTGATGATCGACGTCGGCAACGAGTCGGTGACCCGGTTCGCCGAGGCGATGGCGCAGAAGCTGGCCGGCAAGTCCGCTCCCGAGGCGGAGCTGCTCAGCGTCCTCAACCCCGACGAGGTCGCGGCCGAGGTGGTCGCCGACGAGTTCGAGGAGCCGGTGCAGCCGGCCGCGGAGGCCACCACCCCGCTCGGCGGGCTGCCGGCCGACGCACCGCGGGCGACGCACGCCCCGGCTCGGTCCGCCGGCGGCGGCAGTCAGCCGGTCGAGGTGCTGACCGCGGCCAAGGGACCGTTCCTGCAGCAGATCGCTCCGGTTATCGGAGCCGTCGTGCTGGCCGTGCTCATCCTGCGCAAGAAGCCGAAGAAGCAGGTCTGACCGGTCGCGCCGGCGGACCGTCTCCGCCGGGGTGAGCCCGACCCCCGCGCCTCGGAGCGCCGCTCGACCGGAGGCCCTGCCGGGATGCCCGGGGTGCGCTCGAGCGGCGACTCGAGCGGACGGCTCAGCCGGTCGGCCAGCCCGTGTAGCCCTCCGCGAGGTAGCGCGACCCGGCCTCCGACGACGTCACCGCGTCCAGTTCGCCGAGCTGCCGCCGCAGGTCGAAGGCGTCCGCCCCCGCCGGGGTGTGCAGCATCGTGGTCATCCAGTACGAGAAGTGCTGTGTCTTCCACACTCTGGCGAGAGCGCGCTCGGTGTAGCCGTCCAGTCGGTCCGGGTCCCGCTCACCGACCGCCGCCGCGAGATGCTCAGCCAGCACGCGCACGTCGGCCAGGGCCAGGTTGAGCCCCTTGGCCCCGGTGGGCGGGACGGTGTGCGCGGCGTCGCCGGCCAGCAGCAGGTTGCCGTACCGCATCGGCTCCTGGACGAAGCTGCGGAACGGCAGCACCGTGCGCTCCAGGATCGGCCCCTCCTGCAGCCGGAACCCGTCGGGTCCGGCGAGGCGCCGTTGCAGTTCCTCCCAGATCCGGTCGTCGGGCCAGTCGGCCACGTCGGTCGCCGGGTCGCACTGCAGGTACATGCGTTGGACGGTGTCGGTGCGCCGGCTGATCAGCGCGAATCCTTGGTCGGAGCGGGCGTAGATCAGCTCCGGGGCGCTCGGCGGCGCCGCGCAGAGGATGCCCAACCAGCCGAACGGATACTCCCGGGCGTAGCGGCGGCGGTCCGTCTCGGGGAACAGGTGCCGGGTGACGCCCCGGGATCCGTCGGCGCCGACGACGTAGTCGCAGGAGATCTCCCGGCGGACCCCGTCGGCGTCGGTGAAGGCCATCCGCGGACGGTCGAGGACGTCGGTCACCTCCGTGTCGGCGACCCCGAAGCGGACGTCGCCGCCGTCGCGGTCGGCGGCGTCGGCGAGGTCGAGGAACACGTCGGTCTGCGGATAGAGCCAGACCGACGTTCCCGCCAGTGCCGTGAAGTCGATGCGGTGACTCTCCCCGCCGTAGCGCAGGTCGATGCCGCGGTGTTCGTGCCCGTCGGTCAGCACCCGGTCCGACACCCCCGAGTCGACCAGCAACCGCGCACTGTCCCGCTCGAGGATGCCGGCGCGGTGGGTGGTCCCGATCTCCGTCCGCGGCCGGGTGTCGATCACGACGGAGTCGATGCCGTCGCGGCGCAGCAGGTGGGCGAGCATCAGTCCGGCGGGGCCACCGCCGACGATGCCGACGGCGGTCCGGGACGGGGACGGCGCTCTCATGACGGCGACCGTACGGCCGGCCGGTCGCGACCGTCGAGTCCGGACTCCCGTCCGGCGGTCAGGGTCGACGGATGCCGGCCCACCGCCGCGGGCCGCGGCCGACGGATGCCGGCCCACCGCACCGGGTGTGCGGTCGCCGGCCGGAGGGGTGGTGGCGACAGGTCAGCCGGGTGCCGCGAGCCGGGGCCGGGCGCCGCGGTGCGCGCCTCCTCGACCGGCGGGGCCGTGCCGAGGGGTGGACGGCGAACGCGGGCCGGCGGTCGACGGGCGACGGGCCGGGCGGCCCGGGTCGGCGGTCGACGGGCGGCGGGCCGGGCGGCCCGGGTCGACGGGTTACGGGTGACGGGTGACGGGCGAGAAGGCCGCCCCGGAGCTCAACGTTCGATCCAGGCCAGCGGGTCGCGGACGATCTCGGACCGTATCGACAGCGCGGCCCCGGCGAGGGCGGCCCCGCTGGTCACCAGCGCCGGCCGCACGGCGACCGGCGCCCACGCGTCCCACAGCACCCGGCTCCGCAGCTGCTGTTGCAGCGGCTCCCGCAGGTGGTCGACCAGCGCGGCGAAAGTCCCGCCCAGCACGACGGTGTCGACGTCGAGCAGGTTCACCGCGGTCGACAGGGCCAGGCCCAGGGCGTGCCCCGCGGCCTGCAGGGCGGCCACCGCTCCCGGCGCGCCGCGTCCGGCGAGGGCGCTGAGCTCCCCGACCCCGCGGTCGATGGGCAGCCCGGCCCGGCGCCGGAGGGCGTCCGTGCCGGCGTACTGCTCCAGGCACCCGCTGGCCCCGCACCCGCACCGCGGACCCGCGGGATCGACCAGGGTGTGGCCGATCTCGCCGCTCCAACCGTGGCTGCCGGCCACGATCCGGCCGTCCCGGACCAGGGCACCGCCGATGCCGATCTCACCCGAGACGTAGAAGAAGGAGGTCACGCCGGACTCCCGCAGCGCCCGCGCCTCGGCCTGTGCGGCCAGGGTCGCCTCGTTGGCCTGCACGACCCGCAGTCCCGGCCGGTCCAGCAGCCCGCTCAACGCCCCCACCACGTCCACGTCCCGCCACCCCAGATTGGGCGCGATCCGCAACCGGCCGGCTCCGCTGTCGACGAGTCCGGGCAGGGCGACGCACAGTCCGGCGACCGGCAGGTCGGCCGCGGCCGCGGCCACGACGTCCCGGCACAGCGCGGCGAGGGCGGCCAGTACCGGTGCCGGATCGCTGGACCGGTGGTCGCCGGGCACGATCCGCTCGCCGAGCGTCGCGCCGGTCAGGTCGACCACGCGCACGGCCAGGTGATCGACGTCGATCTCCGCCCCCACCGCGGCCAGCGTCCCGGCGGCCGGCACCAACGGAGCCGCCGGGCGGCCGGCGGAGACGGCGCGCACCGTGGGCAGCACGGTCACCAGCCCCGCCGCGAGCAACCGGTCGGTCAGCGCCGACACCGTCGCCCGGGTGAGGCCCGTCAGCTGGGCGAGATCGGCCCTGGATGGTGGCGTCGTGCTGTCCACGACGGCGGCGAGCAGCACTCCGAGGTTGTGGGCGCGCAGCGACGCCTGGCGGGCCGGGCTGCCGGGCGACAGGCTGCGCGCACTCTCGGTCATCTCTTGACCCTAGACGGGCAGGTGTATATGTTCAACGGACTGACAAATTGGTCGGCCATCCTCCGGACCGCCGGCCTCCGCCCAGAACCGTGACAAGGATGTCCGCCATGAGCCCCACCCCCACCCGCGACGACCACTTCTCCTTCGGCCTCTGGACCGTCGGCTGGCAGGGTCGCGACCAGTTCGGTGACGCCTCCCGGACCGCCCTGGATCCGGTGGAAGCGGTCGAGAAGCTCGCCGCCCTCGGCGCCTGGGGCATCACCTTCCACGACGACGACCTGATCCCGTTCGGTTCCGACGCCGCCACCCGCGACCGGATCCTGGGCAGCTTCCGACAGGCCCTGAGCGCCAACGACATCGTCGTGCCGATGGTGACCACCAACCTGTTCTCGCACCCGGTCTTCAAGGACGGCGGGTTCACCTCCAACGACCGTGGCGTGCGCCGGTTCGCGCTGTCCAAGGTGTTGCGCAACGTCGACCTGGCCGCCGAGCTGGGGGCGGCCACCTTCGTCATGTGGGGCGGCCGCGAGGGTGCGGAGTACGACGGGTCCAAGGACCTGTACGCCGCGCTGGACCGCTACCGCGAGGGTGTCGACACCGTCGCGTCCTACATCAAGGCCAAGGGCTACGACCTGCGGATCGCGCTGGAGCCCAAGCCCAACGAGCCCCGCGGCGACATCCTGCTGCCGACCGTCGGGCACGCGCTGGCCTTCATCGCCACGCTCGAGCACGGCGACATCGTCGGCGTGAACCCCGAGACCGGCCACGAGCAGATGGCCGGCCTGAACTACACCCACGGCCTCGCGCAGGCGCTGTGGGCGGGCAAGCTGTTCCACCTGGACCTCAACGGCCAGCGGTCCATCAAGTACGACCAGGACCTGGTCTTCGGACACGGGGACCTGCTGTCGGCCTTCTTCACCGTCGACCTCATCGAGAACGGCTTCCCGGGGGGCGGCGCCCGCTACGAGGGTCCGCGCCATTTCGACTACAAGCCGTCGCGCACCGAGGACTACGACGGGGTGTGGGCGTCGGCGAAGGCGAACATGGCCACCTATCTGCTGCTCAAGGAGCGGGCGCTGGCGTTCCGCGCCGACCCCGAGGTGCAGGAGGCCCTGGCGGCCTCCGGCGTGCTGGACCTGGCCACCCCGACGCTGGGTGCCGGGGAGACCGCCGCCGACCTGCTGGCCGACGCGTCCTCCTACGACGCCTACGACGCCGACACGTCCGCCGAGCACGGCTTCGGCTTCGTGCACCTGAACCAGCTGGCCGTCGAGCACGCGCTCGGCGCCCGCTGACCACTCACCGCTGATGTCGGATTCGACGCTGGTCGCGGGGATCGACTCCTCCACCCAGTCGGTGAAGATCCTGCTCGTCGACGCCGCCGACGGGACGGTGGTCGACGAGTCGTCGGCACCGCACCCCGGCGGTTCCGAGGTCGACCCGGCCGCCTGGTGGACCGCGCTCCGGGCCGCCGACTCCGGTCTGCTGCGCCGGGCCGCGGCGATCGGGGTGGCCGGTCAGCAGCACGGCATGGTCTGCCTCGACGGAGCCGGTGCGGTGGTGCGCCCGGCCCTGCTCTGGAACGACCTCCGGTCCGCCGACGAGATCCCGGCTGTGGTCGAGCATCTGGGCGGACCGCAGCGGTGCGCCGACGCCATCGGCTCGGTGCCTGCGGCGTCGTTCACGGTGACCAAGCTCCGCTGGCTCGCCGCACACGAACCGGCCGCCGCCGCCCGCACCGCGACGGTGGCGCTGCCGCACGACTGGCTGACCTGGCAGCTCACCGGAGCCCCGGTGGGCGGGGTCACCACCGACCACGGTGACGCCTCCGGGACGGGCTACTACTCCCCCGCCGACCGCGCCTGGCGACCGGACGTCGCGGCGTGGGCGCTGGGTCACGAGCCGGCCCTGCCCCGGCTGGCCGACCCGGGCGCGGTCGTCGGCGAGACGTCGTGGGGGGCGCTGCTGTCCGCGGGCACCGGCGACAACATGGGGGCAGCACTGGCTCTCGGGCTCGGCCCGGGCGACGTCGCGGTGTCGATCGGCACCTCGGGGACGGCGTTCTGCGTCACCGACACCCCGGCGGCCGACCCGTCCGGTGAGGTGGCCGGGTTCGCCGACGCCACCGGGCGCTACCTGCCGCTGGTGTGCACGGTCAACGCCTCGCGGATCCTGTCGGTGGTGGCCGGCCTGCTGGGTGTGGACTTCGACGGGCTGACCGCGCTCGCGTTGGCGGGTACGCCGGGCAGTCACGGGTTGACCCTGCTGCCCTACCTGGACGGCGAGCGCACCCCGAACCGACCGGACGCGACCGGCGTCCTGAGCGGGATCACCTCGGCCACGACCCGGGAGGATCTCGCCCGGGCGGCGGTCGAGGCCCTGCTGTGCTCGCTGGCCGACGCGGTGGACGCCCTCGGCGTGACGCCGCGGCGGCTGGTGCTGATCGGCGGCGGCGCCCGCAACGCGGCCGTCCAGCAGCTCGCACCGGGCATCTTCGGCACCGCCGTCGAGATCCCCGCCCCGGCCGAGTATGTCGCCCTGGGCGCCGCCCGGCAGGCGGCCTGGGCACTGACCGGCACGCTGCCGGAGTGGCCGGTCGTCGGTGGCCGCCGTGTCGAGGGCGACACCGCCCCGGAGGTGCGCCACCAGTACGGCCGGCTCCGCGAGAACCTCGCCTGATCCGTCCGCGCCCGGGGCGGGGAACGACCGCGTGCGGTCGTCCTCGGTCCGGGACGGCGGGCCGGGCGAGCGTCCGGCGGACGCCGCCGGGAGCTCGGTGACGACGGTCAGCGCAGTGCGCCGACCGGCTGCGGACGTCCGTCGTCCACAGCGGCGTGCTCCTGCAGCGCCGAGCCCTCGACGTCGAGCACCGGGAGCCACCGCAGCCAACCCGGCAGCCACCACGCCTTCTCGCCCAGCAGCGCCAGCGCCGCCGGGACCAGCACCATCCGGACGACGAACGCATCGACCAGGATGCCCACGGCCAGCGCGAAGGCGATGGACTTCAGCGTCGGGTCGTCGCCGGAGGCGAACCCGGCGAAGACCCCGAACATGATCAGCGCGGCGGCGACCACGACCGGCGCCGCCTGCCGGAAACCGTTGCGGATGGCGGCGACCGGCGCGTCGCCGTGACCGTGGGCCTCGTGCATCCGCGACACCAGGAACACCTGGTAGTCCATCGCCAGCCCGAACAGGATGCCGATGACCAGGATCGGGGCCAGCGCGATCAGCGGCCCGGTGGTGGTGACGCCCATCAGGCCGGCGAGCCAGCCCCACTGGAAGACCGCGACCGCCGCGCCGAGGGCGGAACCGAGGGTCAGCAGGAAACCGAGGACGCCGACCAGCGGAACCAGCAGCGACCGGAAGACCAGCACCAGCAGGATGAACGCGAGACCGACCACGAGCACCAGATAGACGGGGAGCGCGCCGTCGACGGCCGCGGTCACGTCGACGCTGACCGCGGTGGTTCCGGTGACCGAGACGGTGACACCGGGCGTTCCGGCGAGGGTGTCGCGCAGGGCGCCCACCAGCGTCTCGGTCTCGGTCGTGCTCGGTCCGGACTTCGGGACGACCGTGAGCAGCGCGGCGGTCCCGGCCGCGTCGGGGACCGGGGGTGAGACCAGGGCGACGTCGGGCAGCGCGGTGATGGCGGCCGTGGTGGCGGTGGCCGCCGCGGCGGCACCGGCACCCTCGAACAGCACGGTGAGCGGGCCGGTGAAGCCGTTCCCGAACGCGCCGGTGAGGAGCTGGTCGGCGCGGGCCTGCGTGGTGTCGGCCTCGGCGGCGGGCACCAGCGTCGTCTGCATCGACAGCACCGGCACGCTGAGGACACCGAGGGTGGCGACGGTCAGCACGACCGCGAGCACCCGGTGGCGGGTCACCCCCTGGACCCACCCGGCGAGGACACCACGGTCCTTGCGGATCGGCGCCGAGGCCCCGGCGGTGCCGGTGCGCTCCCGTTTCGGCAGCGCCCGGCGCCCGAGGAAGCCGAGGGCGGCGGGAACCAGGGTGACGGCGACGAGGACCGCGACGACGATGGTCGCCGCGGCCGCCAGGCCCATCTGGGTCAGGAAGGGGATGCCGACCACGGCCAGACCCGCCAGCGCGATGACCACCGTGACGCCGGCGGTGACCACCGCGGAGCCCGCGGTGCCGACCGCGGTCGCGATCGCGGCGCCGACGTCGGAGCCGTGCCGCAGCTCCTGACGGAACCGGCTGACGATGAACAGCGCGTAGTCGATGCCGACGGCGAGGCCGAGCATGCCGGCCAGCGCCGGGGTCGTGCTGGCGAGGTCGATGAACCCGGTCGCGATGGTGATCCCCGCGACGCCCAGGCCGACGCCGACCCCGGCGGTGAGCAGGGTCATCCCCGCGGCGACGAGCGAGCCGTAGGTGAGTGCGAGCACCAGCAGCGCGACGACGATGCCGAGCGATTCGCCGACCGGCTGGTGCGCGGGCCCGGCGGCGACGGCCTGTCCGGTGACCTCGGCGGTGAGGCCCGTGGTCCTGGCCTGGTCGACGGCGGCGGTCAGGGCGTCCTGGTCGCTCGCGCTGACGTCGCCGGCGGCGGCGACGAAGGTGACTGTGGAGTACGCGGTGGTCCGGCCGGGATCGATCGCCGGCGCGGTGGGCGACAGCGGGTCGCTGGCCGCGACGACGCCGGGCAGCTTGCCCAGGGCGTCGACGACACCGGCCACCTTGGCGGCGTTGTCGGGCGTGGTCAGCGTCTGCCCGGCGGGCGCCTGCAGGACGACGGTGGCGGTCGCTCCCGAACCGGTGCCGAACTCGGAGGTGATCCGGTCCAGCGCGATGGTGGATTCCTGGCCGGGGATCGAGAAGGTGTTCGACGTCGTCCCCGCCAGCGTCGTGGCGCCCACCGAGGCCGCGATCAGCAGGAACAGCCAGACGAGGACGACCGCCAGGCGGTTGCGGTGCGCGAACGCGCCGAGTCGGGAGAGCAGGCGAGCCATGGGTTCAGGCCTCCGGGGAAGGGAACAGCGCGGAACGACGCGGGATCTGGCGGGGCACCAGGTACCGACCGGCCGGCCGCCTTCGGCCCGCCCGTCACGGAGGAGACGCCGTCGGTCACGTTCCGTCACGCGAGACCGATCGGTTCCTCACCCGGTGACCGGCACGCCGCGCCCGCGGCCGCGGTCACGGCCGGAGTCGTCGGCGACCGGCCCGCGGGTCCGGATCCGAGCGCCCGGGCTCCCGCGACCGGCCCGGAACGCGCGAAACCGGGCCGACGACGGTGTCGGCCCGGTTTCGCGGGTCACGTGTCCGGGCCGACGACGGTGGCGGCCCGGTCACGGGTGGGGGGTGTGTGTCCGGAGCGGCGGCGCTGACGCCCCGGGTCACGACACCCGGCGGGCTACTCTGCCAGCCGGGACTCCAGTGCCGCCAGTTCCTCGCGCAGCGCGCCCGGAACCGTGTCACCCAGGAACTGGAACCACTCCTTGATGAGCGGTACCTCGGCGCTCCACTCGGCCCTGTCGACCCGGGTCGCCTGCTTGACCTGCGCGGAGGTCAGGTCGAGTCCGTCGACGTCGAGGCCACCGGGCGTGGGGATCTTCCCGATGGCGGTGGGCTCCGCGTCGGCGGTGCCGTCGAGACGGTCGACGATCCACTTCAGCACGCGGGAGTTCTCGCCGAACCCGGGCCACAGGAAGCCGCCGTCGGCGTCGCGACGGAACCAGTTGACGTAGAACACCTTCGGCAGCAGCGCGGCGTCGGTGCGGTCGGCCATGCTCAACCAGTGGTCCAGGTAGTCGCCGGCGTCGTAGCCGATGAACGGCAGCATCGCCATCGGGTCGCGCCGCACCACACCCACCGCGCCGGTCGCGGCCGCCGTCGTCTCCGACGACAGGGTGGCGCCCATGAACACGCCGTGCTGCCAGGAGTAGGCCTCGGCGACGAGCGGGATGGTGGTCTTGCGGCGGCCGCCGAAGATGATCGCCGAGATCGGCACGCCCTGCGGCGAGTCGTACTCGTCGGCCAGGATCGGGCACTGCGTGATGGGCGTGCAGAACCGCGAATTCGGGTGCGCGGCGGGCTGTCCGGCCGAGGGCAGGGTGTTGCCGTCGGTATCGAGGCCGGAGGGGGTCCACTCCCGACCCTTCCAGTCGGTGAGGTGCGCGGGCGCCTCCTCGGTCATGCCCTCCCACCAGACACCGCCGTCGTCGGTGGCGGCGACGTTGGTGAAGACGGAGTTGCCGGCGGCGATGGTGCGCATCGCGTTCGGGTTGGTGTGCCATCCGGTGCCCGGCGCCACCCCGAACAGGCCGAACTCGGGGTTGGTGGCGTAGAGCCGGCCGTCCTCGCCGAAGCGCATCCAGGCGATGTCGTCACCCAGCAGCTCGGCCTTCCACCCCGGGATGGTCGGCTCGATCATCGCCAGGTTGGTCTTCCCGCACGCGCTGGGGAACGCCGCCGCCACGTAGCGGACGTCGTTCGTCGGCCCGGTGAGCTTGAGGATCAGCATGTGCTCGGCCAGCCAACCCTCGTCGCGCGCCATCGCCGAGGCGATCCGCAGCGAGTAACACTTCTTCCCCAGCAGCGCGTTCCCGCCGTACCCGGAGCCGAACGACCAGATGGCGCGCTCCTCGGGGAAGTGCGAGATGTACTTCGTGTCGTTGCAGGGCCACGGAACGTCCTGCTCACCCTCGCCCAGCGGGGCGCCCAGCGAGTGCAGCGCCTGGACGTAGGGGCCGGTGCGCTCGATGACGCGCAGCGCCTCGGTGCCGACACGGGTCATGATGCGCATCGAGCCGACGACGTACTCGGAGTCCGTCAGTTCCACGCCCAGCTTCGGGTCGGCCGCGTCCAACGGGCCCATGCAGAACGGGATGACGTACATCGTCCGGCCGGCCATGCACCCGCGGTAGAGCTCGGTCATCAGCGACTTCATCTCCGCCGGTGCCATCCAGTTGTTGGTCGGACCGGCGTCCCGCTCGGCGACCGAGCAGATGAACGTCCGGTCCTCGACCCGGGCGACGTCCGTGGGATCGGACTCGGCCAGGTACGACCCGGGGATGGTCTCCAGCTCGGTGAAAGTCCCTGCCGCGACCAGCTTCTGCGCCAGGGTCCGCCACTGCTCCTCGCTGCCGTCGACCCAGACGATCGCCGCCGGCGTCGTCAGCGCGGCGACCTCGGCCACCCACTGCGCGAGTCCCTCGTGGGTGGTGCCGGTGACGGCGGGTGCCGGGGCGTTCGCGGTGGACTGGGGCGAGGCGATGACAGCGGTCATGGCGAAGGTTCTCCTCGGTGGCGGGGGTACGGGATGGCGTGCCCGACGTCGTCGGCGGGGGAGCGGGAGGTCCGGGCGGTGTTCTACCGGAGGTGATGAACGACCTAACCACGTCGAATGGCGCACCACGATGCCTGAATATGTCGGACAGCCCACAGAATCGAGAAAGTAGATCGATTCAGAACGTCATGTTCGATTTTGTTTGTTCGCTTTCGTTTGATCTTGGGCTGGGATGTCCGACCTGCGGTAACGACTGTGGGCCAGCTCGCAGTCACACATCAACGACCACAACGGACACAAGTCGGCGCCCGTCGGTCATCCTGTGGCAGCATCCCGTTCACCATCTTTGTCAGGACAAAGAATGGGCACGCCGAAATGCTCGCGGATTCTCGCGGGCCATTCGGGAATGATCCGGAATCATTTCCGGATCGTGGGTGGGCCGGGACCGGCTCAGCGGGCCTGTGACACCGAGGACATGTTGAACCCGTCGACCCGCACGGCGGGCATGGATGTGCGGGTGAACCAGTCCGACCACTCGCGCGGCAGTGTCCGCTCCGACGCGCTGACCTGCCGCGCCTGCCGGAGGACGTCCAGCGGCGACATGTTGAACCGGAAGTTGTTCACCGCGCCGACGATCTCGCCGTTCTCCACCAGGAAGACGCCGTCCCGGGTCAGTCCGGTGAGCAGCAACGTCATCGGGTCGACCGTGCGGATGTACCAGAGCGAGGTCAACAGCAACCCACGTTCGACTCCGCGGACCAGGTCGGTGGGCGACAGCGCCGGGTCGCCGCCCGTCAGCAGCAGGTTGTCGGCGGGCGGCCGGAACGCCGCACCGTATTCGCGCGCCGATGCCCGGGTGTGGATCAGGCCGCTGATCACCCCGTCGGAGACGAGCTCGGAACGGTCCACCGGCGCGCCGTTGTCGAACACCGAGACCTCGTCGCCCGACCCGGCCGCGACCACGAACGGCGCCGACCGGATCGGATCCACGGTGGGATCGGAGAACAACGTCAGCGGCAGCCCGGTGAGCCGCTCCCCCAGCTTGGTACCGCCACCGGGGGCCGAGAACGCGGAGCGCCCCTCGTACGCGGGCCGCGCACCGGCCGACCACGCCTGGTAGATCAGCAGATCGGCCACCGCGGTGGGCGGCAGCACGGTGTCGTACCGGCCCGCCGGCAGGTCGATCGCCCGCTCGGCCCAGCCCAGCCGCTCCGACAGCGCATCGGCCAGCCCGGCGACGTCCACGTCGGTGAAGTCGTCGGTGGACCGGCCCGCCCACGCCGAGCGGGCCAGATCGGCCGACTTGGCGTTGACCTCGACGGTGCCCGTGGGCTGGACCCAGCGCCGGCGCAGACCCGTCGACGACCCCAGGTACAACGTCGCCGTCTCGTGCCGGGCGAACCCGTAGAGGATCTGACCACGGCTGGTGGCCGCGTCGAAAGCCGTTGCCAGCGAGGGGATCAAGGTGTCGTAGACGCCGAACCCGGACGGCGCCGGCGGCAACCCGAAGTCGTCGTCGGCGGACCCGGTGACCAAGTCCGACGCGTCCCGGGCCGGACCGGCGTCGCGGGCCGACCGCTCCGCGGCACGGACGGCCGCCTCGATGTCGGCGGGGTCGGCGGACGTGGACTCGACGGTGCCGGCGGACTCCCCCACCACGGCCACCACGAACCAGCTCAACGCCTCGGTGGCGCCACTGGTGGTCACCGTGTTGTTGGCCCACCGGATGTTGGCCGTCCGGAGGCTGGTGACCACCACGATGCAGCCGTCGGTCCGGGACGCAGCCAGCGCGCGTTCGACGATCTCCTGGGGGGTGCTCACGGCCGGCTCACCTTCGTCTGAATGGGTCACTGCTCGACTCCCGGCCCGCTCACGCGGCACCTTCCTCGACGGTGTTGAGCACGTTGATCCCGCGGAACCGGGCCGACGGAGTGCCGTGCGACACCGCGGCGACCTGGCCCGGCTGCCCCTTCCCGCAGTTGAAAGCACCGCCGAGCACCCACGTCTCGGGTCCACCCACGCCGTCCATCGACCCCCAGAAGTCGGTGGTGGTGGCCTGGTAGGCGACGTCCTTGACCTGGCCGGCGAGCTCGCCGTTGCGGATCCGGTAGAACCGCTGCCCGGTGAACTGGAAGTTGTAGCGCTGCATGTCGATCGACCACGACTTGTCGCCCACCACGTAGATGCCGTCCTCGACGTCGGCGATCAGGTCGGCGGTCGAACCGCCGTCGGGGCTCGGCGCGAGCGAGACGTTGGCCATCCGCTGGATCGGGGTGTGCCCGGGCGAGTCGGCGAAGGCGCAGCCGTTGGACCGGGGCAGACCGAGCCGGCGGGCGAAGACGCGGTCGAGCTGGTAGCCCACCAGCGTGCCGCCGCGGATGATCTCCCACTGCTGGCCCGCGACGCCGTCGTCGTCGAAGCCCACGGTGGCCAGCCCGTGCGGGACGGTCCGGTCGCCGGTCACGTTCATCAGAGCGGAGCCGTAGGCGAGGCTGCCCAGCTGGTCGGGCGTGGCGAAGGAGGTCCCGGCGTAGGCGGCCTCGTAGCCGATCGCCCGGTCGTACTCGGTGGCGTGACCGATCGACTCGTGGATGGTCAGCCACAGGTTCGACGGGTCGATCACCAGGTCCGTCCGGCCCGCCACCACGGTCGGCGCCTTCGTCTTCTCCGCGAGGTGGCCGGGCAGCGTGGCGATCTCGGCGTCGAAGTCCCAGCCGCCCGCGCCGGTGACGTACTCCCAGCCGCGGGCCGTCGGGGGTGCCGTCGACGCCATCGTCTCGAACGCACCGGAGTCCGGATCGACCGCGACGGCCTCGAGCTCGGGCTGCACCCGGACCCGCTGCTGGGTGGTCACGGTGCCCGCGAGGTCGGCGTAGAACTTGTTCTCCTTGACCAGCTGCACCGCGGCGGTGGCGTGCGCCACCCCGTCGGCCGCGGCGAGCCGCTCGGTCCGGTCGATCAGCAGCGCGACCTTGTCCGCGGTCGGGATGCTCCACGGATCGATCTCGTAGGCGCTGACCCAGCTGACGTCGGCGTACACCGGCTCGTCCGCCCGCTCGACACGCTCCCCGACCACCGATCGCAGCGCCCGCGCGACCTCGACGGCCTGCCGGCCGGCGGCGCGGACCGCGTCCGGGTCCAGCCGGTGGCCGGCGGCGAACCCCCAGGTGCCGTCGACGACGACCCGCACCGCATAGCCGACGGTGACACTGTCGGCGGCCGTCTCGACCTGACCGTCCCGCACCGAGATGTGCTGCGAACACAGACGTTCCAGCCGGAAGTCGGCGTGCTCGGCGCCGGCGGCCCGGGCGGTGGAGAGGGCGGCGTCGGCGAGCCGGCGGAGCGGCAGGGCCAGGAACTCCGGGTCGACGTCGTGCTGCGAGGGCGTGCGGGGACGGTCGGGAGCCACGGACCCACCCTAGCCACCGCGTCCCGGCCCGGCGCGGCGGCGACACCGGGCGGCGGCCCCGGACGGCGGACCGGGCACCGGCGTGCCCAACCCCGGGAACCCGGACCGCCGTCCAGGTGGGACCATCGGTACATGGCTGAGATAACCGCGCAGACGATCGCCTACCCCGCCCTCGGATCGCGGCCCTCGCGCCGGGACGCCGAGCACATCGACCCGCACGTCGTCACCCTGTTCGGCGCGACCGGCGACCTGGCCCGCCGCAAGCTGCTGCCCGGGCTCGCCCACCTGGCGTTGTCCGAGCTGGCCCCGGACATCCAGGTGGTGGGCACGTCGCTGGAGGAGTTCGACGACGCCAGCTTCCGCGCCTTCGCCCGGCAGGCCATCACCGAGTTCGGCACCCACACGCTCAGCGAGGAGCAGTGGGAGACCTTCGCGGCCAAGCTCTGCTACGTCCCGCAGTCGGCCGGTCCCGAGGCGCTGGCCGCCGCGGTCGAGCAGGCCGAGGCCGCCCTCGGACCCGACGTGCGGCGGCTGCACTACCTGAGCGTCCCCCCGAAGGCCGCACTGGCGGTGATCACGATGCTGGAGGACGCCAAGCTCGTCGAGCGCTCCCGCATCGTCATGGAGAAGCCGTTCGGCACCGACCTGGAGAGCGCCGTGGCGCTCAACGCCGAGGTCCACCAGACGTTCAAGGAGAGTCAGGTCTTCCGGATCGACCACTTCCTGGGCAAGGAGGCCGCGCAGAACATCCTGGCGTTCCGCTTCGCCAACGGCCTGTTCGAGCCCATCTGGAACCGCAACTTCATCGACCACGTGCAGATCGACATCCCCGAGCAACTCGGGCTGGACCGCCGGGCGGGTTTCTACGAGTCGACCGGCGCGTTCAAGGACATGGTGGTGACGCACCTGTTCCAGGTGCTCGCCTTCGTCGCGATGGAACCACCGACGGCGCTGGAGCCCCGGGCCATCAGCGAGGAGAAGAACAAGGTCTTCCGCTCGATGCTGCCGATCAACCCCGCGGAGGTGGTCCGCGGGCAGTACCAGGGCTACCGCCGCGAGGACGGCGTCGCCCGGGAGTCCGACACCGAGACGTTCATCGCCATGAAGGTGGCCATCGACAACTGGCGCTGGGCGGGGGTGCCGTTCTACCTGCGGACCGGCAAGAAGATGGCGGAGGGCCAGCGGATCATCTCCATCGCCTTCAAGGAGGCGCCGAAGTCGATGTTCCCGGCCGGCTCCGGTGTGGGGTCACAGGGGCCCGACCACCTGACCTTCGATCTGGCCGACGAGAGCAAGGTGTCGCTGTCCTTCTACGGCAAACGGCCGGGCCCGGGGATGCGGCTGGACAAGCTGTCCATGCAGTTCTCCACCCACGACACCGAGCGCGCCGGTGACGTCCTGGAGGCCTACGAGCGGCTCATCCTGGACGCCATGCGCGGGGACCGGACGCTGTTCACCACCGCCGAGGGCATCGAGAGCCTCTGGGAGCGGTCGATGCCGCTGCTGGACGACCCGCCCGAGGTCAAGATGTACCCGCCGGGCAGCTGGGGACCGAACGCCATCCACCAGCTGATCGCCCCGCACGCCTGGCGGCTGCCGTTCGAGCGGGCCTGGCGCGGACCGCGCTGACCGTCGCCGCCGGGCGGACGGCCGGCGTCCGCCCGGCGGCGGGCACCCTTGACCGGCCGCACCGGCCCGGCCAGGATGCAGCGCATGGATCTGCTGCCCGGTGTGCGCTCCGTCCAGGTCGACACCGAGCGGCTGCGGGTGCACCTGCTGGAGAGCGGTCCCGCGGACGGGGTGCCGCTGGTGCTGCTGCACGGGAATCTGTCGACCGGCCGGTTCTACGAGCACCTGATGCCCCGGATCCCGGACACCTACCGGGTTCTCGCGCCGGACATGCGTGGCTTCGGCGACACCGAGCCACTGCCGCTGGACGCCACCCGCGGCCTCACCGACTGGGCCGACGACCTCGCCGCCCTGCTGGACGCTCTCGGGATCGACCGGCCACCGCATCTGGTCGGCTGGTCGACCGGAGCCGCCGCCATCACCGCGTTCGTCCGGACCCGGCCGGCCGCGTCGCTGACCTTCCTGGATCCGGTGTCGCCGTACGGCTACGGCGGTGTCCGCCGCGACGGCACACCGAACGCCGACGACCACGCCGGGTCGGGCGCGGGCAGCGTCAACCCGCAGCTCGTCGCGTCGCTGGCCCGCCACGACGACGACCCCGGGAATCCGTTCTCCATCCGCAATGTCATGCGCTCGCTGTTCTTCGCGCCCGGGTTCACGCTGCCGGCCGAGCGGGAGGACGTCCTCGTCGCCGAGATCCACAAGACGCTGCTGGGTGACGACGGCTATCCCGGTGACGCCGCCACCTCACCGCACTGGCCGGGGGTCGCGCCCGGGGTCCGCGGGATCGCCAACGCGTTGTCGCCGAAGTACTGCCGCTGGGACGACATCGTGGACCTCGACCCGAAGCCGCCGGTGCTGTGGACGCACGGCGCCCTGGATCTGGTCGTGTCCGACGCCTCGCCGTTGGACTTCGGGGTCCTGGGTGCGCAGGGCCTGGTGCCCGGCTGGCCGGGTGCGCACGAGTTCCCCGTGCAGCCTCAGGTCACCCAGATCCGGGACGTGCTGCAGCGCTACGCCGCCGCCGGCGGCAGCGTCCGCAGCGAGATGTTCGAGGGTTCCGCCCACGGCCCGTGCATCGATGCCGAGGACCGCTGGCTCGCGGTGCTGCTCGCCTTCCTCGCCGACGTCCGCGCCGTGGACACCGTGTCGTGACCGGGACGGACCGGTACCGCACCCTGGACGTGCCGGTGCGCGGCGGTGAGCTGCGGCTGGGCGTCTGGGAACCGGCCGGCGCCGACGGCCGGGCACCCACGGTCGTCGCCGTGCACGGGGTGACCGCGTCGCACCGCTGCTGGTCGATGGTGGCCGACCGGCTGCCGCAGGTGCGGATCGTCGCTCCCGATCTGCGCGGCCGTGGCCGCTCCGCCGGCCTGCCCGGGCCGTACGGGATGGCGGGTCACGCCGACGACATCGCCGCCGTGCTGGACGCGCTCGAGGTTCCGACGGCCACGGTGGTCGGCCATTCGATGGGCGGTTTCGTGGCGGTCGCGCTGCGCAGCCGGCACCGGGCGCGGGTCCCGGCGGTCGTGCTGGTGGACGGGGGCCTACCGCTGCCGCCCGGCCCGCCGGGTCTCACCGACGACGAGCGGTCGACCGCGCTGCTCGGACCGGCCAAGGCCCGGTTGACCATGACCTTCCCCGACCGCGCGAGCTACCGCGACTTCTTCCGCGCGCACCCGGCGTTCGCCGGTGGGTGGAACGACGCGGTGGCCGACTACGTCGACTACGACCTCACCGGTGCCCCGCCCGAGCTGCGGCCGTCCACCCCGGTCGCGGCGTTGACCGCGGACACGGCCGACCTGTGGGGCCGGTGGTTGCCGGCCGCGCTGGACGACCTGCCCGTCGGTACCACGGTGTTGCGGGCACCCCGCGGTCTGCAGGGTGAGGAGCCGGGGATGTACCCGCCGGAATGGGCCGGCTCGGTCGTCGCCGGCCGGCCCTCGCTGACCCTGCGCGACGTGCCGGGCGTGAACCACTACACGATCCTGTTCAGCGACCGCGGCGCCGCGGCGGTCGCGGACGCCGTGCGGTCGGCCGTCGGTACGGTCTCCGCGGCTGAGCGCGGAGCCGGCGAGCCGTCGGCGTGGGACTCTTCACCGGCCCCGGACCCGTGACGCACAGCTGACGTCTCCCGACGAGCGACCCCCGACGCCCACCGGCCGACGAGGCACACTGGATCCGTGGACCTGCCCATGTTCCCGCTCGGCAGTGTCCTGCTGCCCGGCCAGCTGCTGCCGCTGCACATCTTCGAGGCGCGCTACCAGGCGATGCTCGAGCACTGCCGGGAGCACGGCGACGAGTTCGGCGTGGTGCTGATCGAGCGCGGGCACGAGGTGGGCGGCGGGGACATCCGGTCCGACGTCGGCACCGTGGCCCGCATCCTGGACGCGCACCTGGCCGCCCCGGGGCACTGGACGGTGGTCGCCGCCGGTGTCCGCCGCATCCGGGTCCGCCGCTGGCATCCCGACGAACCGTGGCCGCACGCCGACGTCACCCCGCTGGTGGACACCGACGAGGGACCGGTGGACGCCCTCGGACGCAACGTCGGCGAACGCTGGACGGGGGTGCTGAACCGGCTCACCGTCGTCGCCGACATCGCCACGACCATGGGCGACGAGTCCTACGCCGGCATGCCCGACGTGGCCGACGACCCCCGGCTGGGCAGTTTCCAGGTCGCGGCGCTGTCGCCACTGGGCGCGTTCGACCGGCAGAAGATCCTGGCCACGACGAGTCTGGACCGGCGCATCGACCTGCTGATCGAGATGCTCGACGACGTCATCGTGACGCTGCGGGCGGCGCGGACGCTGGGTGGCGACGCCAGTCCCTTCGCGGGCTGACCCCGCAGGGGTGGTCCCTGACCACGGGTCGGTGCGCCCCCGACGGCGGCCGGGGTCGTCTCCCCCGCGCGGCGGACACCACGACACGACCTTCGACCGATGAAACCCCGGCGCCGATACGGCAGAGTTCTCGCCGGTGACGGACCCGGGAACGGAACGGCACCACACCGACCGGCACTCCCGCCACCGATCACCTCGCAAAGGGGATGACACCATGATCGAAGCCGTAGGCCTCACGAAGAGGTACGGCGCCACGCTGGCGGTGGACGACCTGTCGTTCAGCGTCCGACCGGGAGTCGTCACCGGCTTCCTCGGACCCAACGGCGCGGGCAAGTCCACCACGATGCGGATGATCCTCGGGCTGGACAACCCGAGCGCCGGCCGGGCGCTGATCGACGGCGTCCCCTACTCCCGGATCAAGAACCCGCTGACCCGCATCGGCTCACTGCTCGACGCCAACTGGATCCACCCCAACCGCAGCGGCGGTGCCCATCTGCGCTGGATCGCCGCCTCCAACGGCATCCCGCGGTCGCGGGTCGACGAGGTGCTCGACACCGTCGGTCTCACCGCGGTGGCCGGCAAGGGCGCCGGGAAGTACTCGCTCGGCATGAAGCAGCGCCTCGGCATCGCTGGTGCCCTGCTGGGCCGCCCCGAGATCCTGATGTTCGACGAACCGGTGAACGGCCTCGACCCCGAGGGCATCCTCTGGATCCGCAACTTCATGAAGTCGCTGGCCGCCGAGGGCAAGACCGTGCTCGTCTCGAGCCACCTGCTGTCCGAGATGGCCCTCACCGCCGACCATCTCGTCGTCATCGGCCGGGGGAGGCTGATCGCGGACTCGTCGACGAAGGACTTCATCGCCAACGCGACCTCGAGCTCGGTCCGGGTCCGCTCCCCGCAGCTGGCCCGGTTGCAGGAGGTCCTGGCCGGTGCCGGCATCCAGACGACCGCCGACGCCGACGGTCTCACCGTCGGCAACGCCCCGATCGAGCGGATCGGTGAGCTGGCCGCCGCGAACGGCCTGACTCTGCACGAACTGTCGATCCGACGTGGTTCGCTGGAGGACGCCTTCATCAGCCTCACCGGTGGCGCCGTGGAGTACGCCGCCCACCCCGACGCCGGTCACGGCACCACCGCAGCCGCGCTGCCCGGCTCGCCCGAAGGAAGGTGAACCGATGTCGCTGATCACCGTCGAACGCATCAAGCTCTTCTCCACCCGCTCGCCCTACTGGTGTCTCGCGCTGGTGCCCGTGCTGGGCCTGGGCATCACGCTGCTGGTCTCCCTGGTCGACCGCGGCTCGGCGGCGTCGTTGGAGACCAGCCAGGCCTGGGTCAACTTCGCCATCTCGATCGTGATGGTGATGGCCGCGCTGTCCGTCACGACCGAGTACCGGTTCGGCACCATCCGCAGCTCGTTCCTCGCGGTGCCCTCGCGGTCGGGCCTGCTGCTGGCCAAGTGCGTGCTCCTCGCCGTCCTGTCTTTTCTCATCGTCGAAGTGACGTCCGTGGCCAGCTACCTGCTGGCCCGGGCGGTGCACGGCCCGGGCTCGACGGACGCGGCGTTCGCGTTGACGTCCTCCACCGACTACCGGGTGATCTGGGGTCCCGGGGTGATCGCGGCGGTCGCGGCGGTCCTGGCGATCGCGGTCGGCATCCTCATCCGGCAGTCCGCCGGCGCCATCGCGGTCGTGCTGCTGTGGCCGTTGCTCGTCGAGAACCTGTTCAACCTCTTCGGCGACTTCGGCCGGGACCTGCAGCCGTGGCTGCCGTTCAGCGCGTCGACCGCGTTCTACAGCGGCGACAGTGGCTTCGGGCGGGCCGCCGACGCGGCGCCCAACTGGTGGCAGGGCGGCCTGGTCTTCCTCGGCACCGCCGTCGTGCTGCTCATCCTGGCCCTGGCGTCGGCGAAGCGCCGCGACGCCTGAGTCGGACACCGCCGCGATGCCCGCCCCCGGAATCCTCCGGGCGGCGGGCATCGTCGTGCCGGGACCCGATCAGACCGGCAGCGTCAGCACGCCGTCGATCCGGCGCGGGATCCCCGCGTCCGCGTCGCGCAGCTCCCGCGGCAGCGCCGCCTCCGGGGCGTTCTGCCAGGCCAGCGGGCGCAGCCAGCGGCGCACCGCGGTCACGCCCACCGACGTGTGCTGGGAGTTGGTGGCCGGCCAGGGGCCGCCGTGCTGCTGGGCCCAGGAGACGCGCACCCCGGTCGGGTAGCCGTTGTGGACCAGCCGGCCCGCGAAAGGCGCCAGCGCCTCGAAGAGGTCGGCCACCACGTCGGTCTCGGTGGGCTCACCGTGGACCGTGGCGGTCAACGACCGCGGGATCCGGCCCACCGCCGCGGTGACCTCGCCGAGGTCGGCGTACCGCGCGACGACCAGCAACGGCCCGAAGCACTCCTCCGCCACCTCGGCGGTCATCGCCACGGCCGTGGTCTCCAGGAGCGTCGGCGGCACCGTGAACCCGCCGTCCGCCGCCGGTTCCGCGGCGCGGGCGAGCGGCTCGGCGCCGGCTCCGCGCAGACGGTCGGCGATGTCGTCGAAGGACGAGCGGATCCGGGCGTTCAGCAGGATGCCGGGATCCGCCGCGGTGGTACGGGTCGCGAGCTCGGCGACCAGCGCGTCACCCGCCTCACCGTCGGGCACGAACGCGATCCCCGGCTTCGTGCACAGCTGGCCGGCCGAGCCGGTGTAGGAGGTGAAGAGGCCGGCGGCGATCTCGGCGGGCCGGGCCGCGGCGGCCCCCGGGGTGACGATCAGCGGGTTGATGCTCGAGAGCTCGCCGAAGAACGGGATGGGCTCGTCCCGGGTGCCGATCGCCGCCTGCAGCGCCTCCGCCGCACCGAGGGATCCGGTGAAGCCGACGGCCCGGATCGCGGGGTGCTTCACGAGCTCGGTCCCGGCCTGCTGGCCGTACACGATGCCGACGGTGCCCGCCGGGGCGCCGGCGGTCCGGCACGCCGCCGCGAGCGTCTCGAAGGACAACTGCGACGTGCGCGGGTGCGACCCGTGGGCCTTGGCGACCACCGGGCAACCGGCCGCGATGGCCGACGCGACGTCCCCACCGAGCACCGAGAACGCGAACGGGAAGTTGCTGGACCCGAACACGGCGACCGGCCCGATCGGCACCAGCATCCGCCGCACGTCGGGCTGCGGGCCGAGCGGGGTGTCCGCGGCGTGGTCGATGGCCGCCTCGACGTACGAGCCCTCACGGACGGCGGCGGCGAAGAGCCGGAACTGGAAGGCGCTCCGGCTGAGCTCGCCGTTCAGCCGGACCGGTCCGAGACCGGTCTCGGCGTCCGCAACCGCGACGAGTTCGGTCCGGGCGCGTTCGACGGCGGTGCCCATCGCGTCCAGCAGGTCGGCGCGGAACGCCCTCCCGCGCCACGAGAGTGACGCCGCCGCCGCAGCGGCGGCCTCGGCGATGACGGACACCGACGCCGTCGGGGTCGGCTCGATCGTCGTGGCAGCGCTGACACCGGAGCGCGGATCGGTGGTGGTCAACATGGTGGTCTCCTGACAGGGGGGGCGCGCGGGGGCGCGGGGTTCACGCGCTCTCGCGCGCGACGATCGAGAAGTCGAGGTCGACGATGCTCACGTCGGAGGTCCGTCCGGACATCCGGTCGAGCAGGACGGTGCCGGCCACGGTGCCGATCCGCCGGTTGGGCACCGAGACCGTGGTGAGGGTGGGCAGCAGGTGACGGGCCAGCTCGAAGTCACCGAAGCCGGTGACCGCGAGGTCGTCGGGGATCCGGATGCCCCGGCGGGCGGCCTCCAGGATGGCGCCGGCGGCGAAGACGTCGCTGGCGAACAACAGCACGTCGGTCTCCGGGTGCAGTGACCGGGTCATGTGCAGCAACAGCCGCCCGGTGTCCAGGTCCACTTTCTGGGTCCCGGAGTCGACCACCCGGACGGGCTCGCCGGGGAACAGCTCGGGAACCGCCTCGATGAACGCGTCCCGGCGGCGGGCCGCGCGGAAGTCGCCGGTCTGCAGCGACCCGGCGAAGGTGGGATGGCGGTAGCCGCGGTCGGCGGCGTACTGGACCACGGCCCGGGCGGCGTCGCGGTTGGAGAAGCCGACCACGGAGTCGATGGGCGTCTCGCTCATCTCCCAGGTCTCCACCGTGGGCACCCGCGACTCCTGGAGCATCCGGGTCGTCCGGTCGGTGTGGGTGGTGCCGACGATGAAGAAGCCGTCCGGCCGCCGGCCCAGGAACGCCCGGACGAGGTCCTCCTCGTGGTCGGGCCGGTATCCGGTGGAGCCGATGAACAGGTGGTAGCCCGACGGCGCGAGCACCTCCTCCAGGCCGTGCAGCGCGTCGGCGAACACGCTGGCCGAGACGTCGGGGACGATGGCCGCCACGGTCATGCTGCGGTTGGACGCCAGGTTGGAAGCGGCCAGGTTCGGGACGTAGCCGGTGGCGATGATGGACCGCCGCACCCGCTCCAGGGTGTGCACCGAGACCTGCTCGGGGGCGCGGATGGACCGGGACACCGTCTGCGGGGACACCTGCGCGTGCCGGGCGACGTCGTCGAGGGTGACGACGTGGGTGGAGCGCCGGGTGGGTCGGGAGGCGTCGACCGGCTCGTCGGTCGCCGCCGGCCCGGGGGCGGTCACCGGACCGGTCACCGCAGCGGTCACAGCAGGCTTCGCGCGGCGAGGTTGCGCATCAGGGACCCGATCCCGAACTCCCACGGGTCACACTCCTCGCTGGCCTGGACCTGGTTGACCAGCGTACCCAGCTCGGCCGACGAGATGGCGACCACGTCGCCCTGCCGGTGGGTGAACCCGCGTCCGGGCTCGGCACGGTCGTCCACCGGCGCGAACATGGTTCCCAGCATCAGGATCGCGCCGTCGGGGTACTGGTGGTGGCGTCCCATCAACTGGGCGACCAGGTCGGCGGGGTCGCGGCTGATCTGCGACATCCTGCTGGTGCCCCGGACCCGGAACCCGTCGACGCCGAGGATGTCCAGGGACACCACCATCGAGCGCACCGTGTCCAGGTCGAAGGTCGCGTCGAAGAGGCGGATGAACGGCCCGATGGCACACGAGGCGTTGTTGTCCTTGGCCTTGCCCAGCAACAGCGCGGAGCGCCCCTCGATGTCGCGCAGGTTCACGTCGTTGCCCAGGGCCGCACCGCGGATGCGCCCGCGTGAGTCCACGACGAGGACGACCTCGGGTTCGGGGTTGTTCCAGCTCGACGTGGACAGCACCCCGACCGCGGTGGCCGTGCCGACGGCCGCCATCACCGGCGCCTTGGTGAAGATCTCGGCGTCGACGCCGATCCCCACCTCCAGGTACTGACTCCACAGGCCCTCGGCCACGAGATACTGCTTCAGCGACTGGGCCTCCGCCGACCCCGGGGTGAGATCACCGAGCTCGACACCGATCTCGGACAGGATCTGATCACGCATGGCGGCGGCGGCGTCCGGGTCGCCGTGCACCCGCTCCTCGATGACCCGCTCGATCATCGACACCGCGAAGGTGACCCCGGCGGCCTTCACCGCCTGCAGGTCGATGGGCGCCAGCAGCCACGGCCGCTCCGGGTTCCGGCCGGCGGGCGGGGTGTTGGCCAGCAGCTCCGCCAGCGAGCCGATCCGCTCCCCCGCCGCGCCGCGGGCCGCTGCGGCGGGGTCGTCGGTCTCCATCAGGTCGCGGACCGTCGCGAACGAGGCTGCCAGGTCGAACACCCCGTCCGCCCGGATCAGCACCGGTGACGGGCCACCGTGCTCGGGTCGCCAGACCCGGCCGACGAGGGTGCCCGCGCAGCCGTCGTCGGGCAGGGTGGTCGGGATGTCGGGGGCGAGAACCGGTCGGTCGGTGGTGGTCGTCATGGGGGCGGACTCCTCGGTGGGCACGGTCAGCGGCGGTGGAACGTGGCCGGACGCTTCTCGGCGAAGGCGGCGCGGCCCTCGTCGGCGTCGGCCGTGGCGAAGGTGACGGTCTGCAGGTCCCGCTCGTACCGGATGGCCTCCTCCTGCGGCAGGTTGTACGCCGCGCGGAGGTTGGCCTTGGCGGTCTCCGCGGCGATCGGCGGCCGGGAGGCGATGACGGCGGCCAGTTCCCGGGCCCGCGGCAGCAGCCGCTCCGGCGGGACGATCTCCGAGACCAGTCCCCAGGTCAGCGCGCGGGCGGCGTCGATCGGATCACCGGTCATCAGCATCACGGCCGCGTTACTGGCACCGATAGAGTGCGCCAGGAAGGTGCTCATCCCGCCGCCGCCGATCCAGCCGAGCTTGATCTCGGGGGCGGCGAAGGACGCCGTCTCGGAGGCGATCCGGATGTCGCAGGTCATCGCGGTCTCGAGGCCGCCGCCGAAGGCGTAGCCGTTGACCGCGGCGATCAGCGGCTTGCGCAGCCGGCGCAGGGCGTCGCAGTAGTCCTCGCGGTTGCGGAACTGCCAGGGCGTGGCGTACTTGTCCAGCGTCCGGATGTCCGACCCGGCGCAGAACGCCCGGTCGCCGGCCCCGGTCAGGATGACCGCGCGGACGTCGTCGTGGTCGTTGGCCCAGGTCATCGCGACGACCAGCGCGTCGGACATCTCCTGGGTCACCGAGTTCAGCTTGCGCGGCCGGTCGATCGTCACCACGGCCACCAGACCGTGGAGTTCCAGCCGGATCTCGTCGGTGCCGAGATCCGGGAGCGCGGGGTCAGTCGTCATGTCAGACCTTCTCGGGGAGGGTGCGGGCGAGGCTGTGCCGGTACCGGTCGCGCAGTGCGGCCAACCCGGCCCGCGGCGGGGTGGTGCCGTCGACGATGTCGCGGACGACCGCCGACGCCTCCGTCTGGAAGCGGATGAACCCCGCGTGCCGGGGGCGGACCCAGGCGTCGGAGACGGTCGCCAGGGTTGCGCGGTAGAACCCCGCGGCGGATTCGTCGAGGTCGGGATCGAGCCACGCGAGGCGGGCGCTCGGCTGGCCGTCGTGCTGTGGGATGAACCGGGTCTGGGCGAGATCACCCATCAGCCACTCGATGTGGCGCACCAGCTCGGGAGTGACCACCGCCCGGCGGGACAGCGCGAGCCCCGTACCACCCAGGGTGGACCCGTGCCGGCCACCGGCCGTGGCGACCGGCGCGTCGCTGAACCGGACGTCGGCCGAACTGTAGGTGACGTAGCCGTAGACCAACGGGCAGTAGGCGATGTCGGTGGTGCTGCGCAGCCGTTCGAGCAGGGCGATGGGGTTGGCGACGGCGGTCCCGGCGGGCGCCCGCCGGGCGAGCTCCGACATCAGGTCCAGCACCGTCAGGGCGACCTCGTCGGAGACGAGATCGTCTCCGTCGCAGGGCTCGTCGTGGGCCGCACAGATCGAGGCGAAGGTCAGGTAGGCGTGCGGGCCGGCCAGCGACAGGGCCACCGGCACCTCCGCCGAGAGCGCCCGGACCTCCTCCCAGGTGTGCGGCGGCGCAGCCAGCAGCGCCGTCCGGCTCACCGCGACCTGGGTCGCGGCGTCCAGCGGCACCGCCCACTGCGCCCCGGCCACCGCATAGGACGCGAACGACGGCCCGACGGCGGCCGACCGCCACCGGGCCAGCACCGCCGGATCGACCACGGTGTCCAGGGCGATCAACGAACCGTGCTCCAGCGCCTCCCCGAGATGCGGGTGATCGAGCACGATGAGGTCGTGATCGCGGGCCAGCTCGTCGATCGGGAACGACTCGAAGTGCTCGAGACTGTGCGCCTTCCAGACGATGTCGAGGCCGGAACCGGCGGCACGCTCGCGGTCGGCGGCGGCGACCAGGGCGTTGCGCCCCCGCGGGTGGTCCCAGGTGATGCCCGCGTACCTCACGCGGGCCCGCCCTGGCCGGCCGGGGCGACGCCGGCGGCCGGCATCGTGTCGGGCGTGGCCTCGGCGGCCGCCGGTTCCGCGGCGACCACCCCGCCGTCGACCAGCTGCTCGATGCGCTCCGGGGCCACCCCGAGCTCGGTGAGGATCTCCCGGGTGTGCTCGCCGGCCAACGGTGCGCCGCGGTCGATGCGCGGCGGGGTGACCGACATCCCGTACGGGAACCCGGGGGTCCGGATCCGGCCCTCGGTGGGGTGGTCGTACTCGATGAACGTACCGTTGTGGACGATCTGCGGATCGTCGACGAGGTCCTGGTAGTCGTACACCGGACCGGCCCAGATGCCGACCGCGTCGAACGCCTCCAGCCACTCCGCGGTGGCCCGTTCGACCAGCCGGGCGGCGGTCCGCTCGTAGATCTCGTCGCGGTGGGTCCAGCTGTCCACCTCGGTGTCCATCGACAGGAACGAGTCCTCACCGATGACCTTGCCGAGCAGCGGGAGCTCGGGCATCGCCAGCGCGAGAAAGCCGTCGGAGGTGGCGAAAGCGCCGTAGGGGGCGCGGATGTAGACGTGGGCGTGCGGCTGCTGCCCACGGGTCTGCGCCACCTGGCCGACGGTGAACACCGACAGCTCCTGCATCTGCAGCGTGGTGATGGCGTCCAGCATGTTGACCGTGACGAGCTGGCCCTGGCCGGTGCGCTCGCGGTGGAACAGGGCGGCGAGCACCCCCTCAAACGCCGTGGAGGCGGTGACGGCGTCCACGAGGTACTGCCCGGCCGGCTGCGGCGGCGTCCCGTGGCTGCCCGCGGAGAGCATCGCACCGCTCATCGCCTGCAGCAGCAGGTCCTGCCCCGGACGGTTGCGGTACGGGCCGTCCTCGCCGTAGCCGGACATGCTGACGTAGACCAGGCCCGGATTGATCGCCCGCAGCGTCTCGTAGTCGACCCCGAGCCGACCCGCCACTCCGGGGCGGTAGTTCTGCAGGAAGACGTCGCTGGTGGCGACGAGGTCGTACAGGATCGACCGCCCCTCGTCGCTCTTCAGGTCGACCGCGATGGACCGCTTGTTCCGGTTCAGCGACAGGAACGACACGTTGATCCGGTTACCGGTGGCACCACCGGCCGCGGCGTGCCGCTGCCACTCGCCGGTGATGGGCTCGACCTTGATCACGTCGGCGCCGAGGTCGCCCAACCGCTGTGCGGCGAACGGCCCGGCCATCGCGATCGAGCAGTCGAGCACGCGGACGCCCGACAGGACCTCCGGGGCGGCGGTCGGTGCGGCAGGTTCAGTCATCTGATGTCCGTTCGGAGCAGGTGTTCGGAAGCGATGGCAGCGCTGCCATCGCGGTAGCAGCGCAGGGGCGGAGGTCCGCCGGGTCGGTCAGGCCGGTTGATCACCGGCGGCGCGGACCGCCGCCCGCACGGCGTCGACCTCGGCCGCACCGTCGAGGAAGCGGATCGTCGTCCGGTACTCACGGGCGTCGCCGTGCTCGAGCCAGATCATCGATCCGTCCTCGCGGGCGGCGGAGTCGCCGGCGACGTGGTGCGTCGAGGGCTCCAGGCCGACGGCGTACTGCCCACTGCGCAGGTTCTGCCACTCGAAGAAGCACGGCATCCCGGCGGCGTCCCAGGCGACCTCGACCCCCAGCGTGCGGTCACCGCGCAGCAGCGCGACCCGGTGCCGACCGTCCGGCCCGGCCACGAGCTCGTGCTCGCTGACCTGTTCGACGAAATGCAGCTGCGGTGCGGGCATGGTCCGGTAGGAGGTGCCCTGTTCGGCGACGGAGTCCGAGGCCCACAGGTGCCGGCGGATCGGGGCCACGAACTCCGTGCCCTCGTCCACGATCGGCCACCCGAAGTTGAAGTGGTACAGGAACATGTGGGGCGTTGGCTCGAAGCCGAGGTTGTCCACCACGTCGTGCAGCCGCAGTTCGCGGCCGTCGATGTCGACCTCGATGGTCCGGGTGAGGCGCAGGTGTTCGCCGAACGAGGTGGCCTGGACGACCTCGCCCACCACACGCAGCACCCACCGGTCGCCGTCGACCACCTCCCTCGCCTCCAGCAGGCGGGCCGGGATCGCGGTCAGCCTCCCGTGCAGGCCGTGGGACACCGTGTCCTTCGGCGGGTAGGCGTACCGGGTGGCGTCCACCGTCCCACCGAAGAGCGTGTGGTCCAGCCCCCCGGACACCAGCAGCCCGTCCACGGCGCGCAGCCACGACAGGCCGCCCTCGTCGGAGTGTTCGTGCAGCCCGGGATGACGGAAGCCGTTACCCGACCGCCAGCCGAAGGGCACGCCCCGCAGCCGCGCCGAGCCGAGATCCATGGCCCGGTCGATCAGCACCTCGATCTCCAGACCCGACGAGGTGCGCAGGTCGATCGCGCGCACCCCGCGCTGCACCCCGTCGTCCAGGACCACCGAGCGGATCCCGGCGACCGCGGACACGTCACCGGTGCGGGCGGCGAGTTCCCGCCGGCTCAGCCGGTTCCCGAAGACCTCGTACGTCACTCCATCACCCATCCACCGTCGACGTTGATCGTCTGGCCGGTCACGAAGCTCGCGTCCGGCCCGACGAGGAAGCTCACCACGGCGGCCAGTTCGGCGTCGGTACCGCGCCGCTTGATCGCCTGGTGCTCGATGACGTGCGCGGCGTACTCCGCCGCGTCGCCCTGGATCTCCTCGGCCTTCGTCGGGAACGCGCCCGGGGACACCGCGTTGACGCGGACGCCGAACGGGCCCAGCTCCCGCGCCAGCGCACGGGTCAGCGCGACCGCGGCGCCCTTGGTCGAGACGTAGCTGGCCAGGTTGGACCAGCCGCCGTGCCAGGTGATGGAGCCGACGTTGACGATGGCACCCTCGCGCCGCTGCACCATGCCGCGGGCGGCCACCTGGGCGGCGTGGAAGTACCCGCGCTGGTTGACCGTCACGACGTCGTCGTACTCGGTCAACGGGATGTCCAGGAACGGCGTGCTGGGATAGATCGCCGCGTTGTTGATCAGCGCCCCGACCGGGCCGAAATCCCGGTCGGTGGCGGTGATCGCGGACTCGATCGACGCGGCGTCGCGCAGATCCACCTCCAGCACGCGCACCGGCACGCCGGCTTCGTCGAGCAGCTGGGCGGTCTCGTCCAACGCCGCACCGCGGCGGCCGAGCACCGCCACTCCGAAGCCGTCCGCACCCAGTCGCAGCGCGGTGGCGCGGCCGAGCGCACCGCCCGCTCCGGTGACGATCGCCGATCTGTCCATCCTCTTCCCTCCGTCGAGCCGGTACCGCAGCTCAGATGCTGTAGGCCTTGAGTGTGTCGGTCACGAACTTCTTCGCGCGCGGCACGTCCGATTCGTCGAGGTGCTCGATGATCAGCGGCACGTTGGGGTTGCGCTCGGACAGCCGCTGGAGGTACAGGTCGTAGTTGAGCGACCCCAGACCGGCAGCGGGCAACTCGATCTCGCCGACGCCCCGGAAGGTGTGCGACGCCAGGGCGTCGTCGTCGCCGATGTCGGCGTGCTTCTCGCTCTTGTCGTCCCCGGCGCGCTTGACGTCCTTGGCGTGGGCGATGCGCACCCGGTCGCCGAGGGTGTCGAACACCTCGTTGAGCACGGCGTCCATGTCGTCGATGTTGTTCTCGTCGAAGTAGTTCGTCGGGTCCGACACCAGATCCAGTCCAGGACTGCGGATGTCGTTGAAGACCCGGACGGTCTCGCGGACCGAGCCGATGACGTTGTTGACGTAGGTCTCCAGCAGGAACGTCGCCCCGTGGTCGTAGGCCTCCTGGGCGAGCTCGGCCAGCACGTCCCGGACCTGCTCGTAGGCGTCCTCGGTGCGGTTGTGCGGATCGTGGTCCCACTCGCTGTCCGGGTTGAAGGTGCCGGACTCGCTGATGACGTAGGCGCTGCCGAAATCACGGGCGTTGCGGATGATCTCCTTCAACCGCTCGACGTTGCTCCGTCGGTGCTCGAGGTCGGGGTGCACGATGTTGGTGTAGCCGGAGATGGCGCAGACCGGGAGGTCGTGGTCGCGGAAGGTGTCGGCGACCCGCTTGGCCTTCTCCTTGGTGATCTGGCCCGCCGACAGGTCGACGTCCTTGAAGTGCAGGTCCAGCTGAACGGTGTTGAAGCCGAGGTTGCGGATCGTCTTCGCAGTGGTCTCGAGGTCGTAGGGGAAGTACCCGCTGAAGATTCCTACCTGGATCATGGGCGTCGTCACTCCTGTGTGAGGGTCGTCGGGGCCGGGCGGTGGTGGTACGGCGGTGCCGGTTCGGGGTGCTGCGGGTGGGGTGCTGCCGGGGGCGTGCGGTACGGGCGGGATCGACGGTGGTGCGGGCGGGACCGCCCGGCTCAGACGGGGAACTCGCTGAGCGGAACGGGCCGGCGCTCGGCGATGGACCGGTAGCCGGCCTCCACCAGCGCCATGGTCCGTACGTTGTCGGCGACGGACAGTTCGGCCGCGGTGCCGGTCGCGACCGCGTACTGCACCTGCTCCATCACCCCGACGAAGGCGTGCGGGAACCAGTGGGTGTCCCAGGTGGGGGTGATCCACCGACCGCCGGTGGTGTCGGCCGAGGCGTAGGCCAACGTCGACGGGGAGCCGTCGGGCCAACCGATGGTGCCCTTGGCGACACCGCGGGTGCCTTCGACGCGCCACGAGATGTACTCGTCGGACGGATAGCCGTCCTCCCGCGGACCGCTCCAGACGTCCTCCAGGGACAGCGCGAGCAGGTTGCCCGGGAAGCGCAAGGTGGACACCACGATGCCGTCGGTGTGCTCGAATTCGGTGCGGGGGTCCTCCCGCACGACGGTCGAGATCTCGGTCGGCTCGCCGAAGAGGTGACGCAGGGCGTCGAGGTGGTGGACGCTCATGTTGGCCAGGGTCAGGCGGTCGTAGGCGGCGAGGAAACCCTGCCAGTGCGGGATGGCGTGCATCTCGATGGACGCGAACACCGGCTCGCCCAGGTCGCCGCGGTCCAGGAGCTGCTTGAGCACCCGGATCGACTGGTCGAACCGCATGTTCTGGTTGACCGACAGGATGGTGCCGGCCGCCGCCGCCTCGTCGCGGAGCGCGATCGCCTCGTCGAGGTCCAGGGCCAGCGGCTTCTGGGCCAGCACGGCCTTGATGTGCGGACGGGCCAGCGCCGCCCGGATGAGGGCCGGCTGCTGGTCGGGAGGGTAGGCGATGTCGAGGATCTCGACGCGCTCGTCGTCCAGCAGGGCGATCGGGTCGTCGTGGACGGTCCCGATCCCGTGCTGTGCGGCCACCCGGCGGGCGTTGGCCGGCGTCCGGGACGCGATGGCCACCACCGGGAACCCGGCGTGCCGGTAGGCCACCAGATGCTGCTCGGCCATGATCATGCCGGCACCGAGGCAGCCGATCCCGTGCCCCCGGGCCCGGATCTCGACATCCGGCTCGAACCGCGCGGTGTCGGTCTCGGTAGTGGTCACGCCAGTCTCCTTTCGCGTCGTTGCGAGTATCACCGGATCCCTCGTCACCTCGGACCGGTGCAATCTGATAGCGCTACTGGCAGCGCTGCCAAACCTACGCTATCGTCAGCGCCACTCGTTCGTCAATGTTCGTCGGAGCTGGGTTTCAAAGGAGAAACTGTGCACAGAACACCGCGCGCTACAAGCACTCTCACCGGTCTGACCGCCCTCGTGTGTATCGCCGCGGTGACCGGCTGCTCGAGCGCACCGGCACCGTCCACCCCCGCCGCCGCCTCCGGATCGGCGGCGGCCGGCAAGTTCGTGATCGGGTTCGAGCAACCGCTGGGCGGCCAGGCCTGGCGCGAGATGGGCCTGGCGTCGCTGCAGGCGCTCGCCGCCTCCCCCGCCTACAAGGACAAGGTCGAGCTCAAGATCGTCCGCACCAACGACAACGATGCCGCCCAGCAGAACGCGGCGATGCAGAACCTCATCGCCGACGGTGTCGACCTCATCCTCTTCGATCCCGCTTCGTCCAGCGGTGCCGACGCCGCGATCACCCAGGCCGCCGCCCAGGGCATCCCGGTGATCGCCAACGGCGGACCCTACGACGGGGACGACGTCTACATCGTGTCCACCGACTGGGCCAACGCCGGCACCATCGGGGCCGACTGGCTGCTGGAGAACCTCGGCGAGAACAAGAACGTCGCGGTGCTCGAGGGACTCGCCGGGGTGCCGCTGAACGAGGGGTCGATGCCCGGCGTCATCGAGCGGCTGGAGGCCGGGGGCGCCACCGTCGTCGCCCAGGACACCAACGGCTGGAACGAGGCCACCGCACAGGAGGCCATGTCCAACATCCTGCGATCCAACCCCGACATCGGTGGCGTGTACTCCTTCCTCACCGGCGGTCAGGGGGTGCCCGAGGCGTTCAGCGCCGCCGGTCTGCCCTTCGTCCCGGTCGTCGGCGGCTCCGGGTACAACGGCGAGGCCTGCGAACTGGTGGAGAGCGGCCCGAAGGGCCTGTCGGGCGACATGGTCTTCGGCCAGCCGGCCATCTACGCCAAGGGGCTGGAGCAGGCGGTCAAGCTGCTCGAGGGCGGCACCATCGAGAAGGCCCAGTACTTCCCGCCGCTAGAGATCACCAACGACAACGCCGCCGACTACTGCCTGGCGGACAAGCCGGCGAATTTCCAGCTCGGCTACGACTTCCCCGGTCTCGACCTCAGCCTGGACGAGGTCCTGAAGTACTACTCCGGGTCGTAGGTCCCCGTGATCCCATCCCGGGCGGACGTCGCGGCCCCGGCCGCGACGCCCGCGTCATCCACAGGCTCCGCCCCGATGCTGGTGGCGACCGATCTGGTCAAGAGCTACGGCCCGGTGACCGCGGTCAAGGGCGTCAGCTTCGAGTGCCGGCCCGGCGAGGTCCTCGCCCTCGTCGGCGAGAACGGCGCCGGCAAGAGCACTGTCGCCAAGATGCTGGCCGGCGCGGTCGCCCCGACCGCGGGGTCGCTGACGGTCGACGGGGCGCCGCTGGCGTCGGGGAGCGTACGGCTGTCGCGGCAGTCGGGTGTCCGGTGCGCCTTCCAGGAACTGGCCCTGGTACCCGAGTGGACCGTCGCGGAGAACCTCGGCCTCCCCGACGGCGCGGCCCTGCGCCGGTTCTCCCAGCGGCTCTCCGTGGACGCCGCGGCCGCCCTGCTGGCGGAGCTGGACCTGCCGCACATCGACCCGCGCGCCACGGTGGCGACCCTGTCGCTGGCCGACCGGCAGCTGGTCGAGATCGCCAGGGCCCTCGCCGGCCGGCCGCGGCTGCTGATCCTCGACGAGGCGTCGTCGGCCCTCACCCCTCCGGGGGTCGCGTGGCTGTTCGCCCGCATCCGCGACCTCACGGCGCGCGGCGGCAGCGTCATCTACGTCTCGCACCGGCTCGGCGAGATCGCCGAGATCGCCGACCGTGGCACCGTTCTCCGTGACGGCCTGGTGGCCGGTGAATTCGTCCGGGGCGGCTGGACCGAGGACGAGCTCATCTCGATGATGGCCGGTCGGGAGGCGGAGCGCTTCTTCCCGGCACCACCGGCGCGCACGTCCGACGCCGTCGTACTGTCGGTCGAGGGACTGCGGGCCGACGGTCTGCAGGGTCTCACGCTCTCGCTCGGCGCCGGGGAGATCCTCGGCGTCGGCGGGCTCCAGGGACACGGCCAGGCCGAGCTGCTGCGGGCCCTGTTCGGTGCGGTACCCGCCACCGCCGACCGCTGGACGGTCGGCGGGGTCACGATCCGCCGGACGACCCCGATGCGTTCGGTCCGCCTCGGCCTCGGCTACGTCCCGGAGGACCGCAGGCGGGAGGGCCTCGCCCTGGAGATGAGCGTCGGAGAGAACCTCCTCGCCCCGTGGTTGCGCTGGTGGCAGCTGGGTGGCCGTCCCCGGGAGGCACGCGAAGGCCGGTGGATCAGCGGTGTGCTGTCCGCGCTCGCCGTCCGCACCCGTGGCCCGCTGGAGCGCTCCGGGGCGCTGTCGGGCGGCAACCAGCAGAAGCTCGTGTTCGGCCGGTGGCTCGACCGCAGCCGCACCGTCATCCTGCTGCACGACCCCACCCGGGGCATCGACGTCCGGGCGAAGCAGGAGCTGTACAACGCCATCGTCGCCCTCGCCGGCCAGGGGGTCGGCGTGCTGTGGTTCTCGACCGAAGTGGAGGAGCTCGTGCACGTGTGTCACCGCGTCGTGGTGCTGTACCAGGGCGCCGTCGCCGACGAGCTCACCGGGGACCGGCTCACCGCCGACGCCGTCATCGGCGCCGCGGTCGGCGCGAAGGTCGCCCGGTGAGCACCCTGGTCACCCCGCGGCGGCTGCTCGACCGCAGCGGCGTCGTGCGACTGCGCCGGGAGGGTGCGATCCCGCCCATCGGGGCGTTCCTGCTGTTCCTGCTGGTCTACGTGATCATCAATCCGAGCCTGCTGACCCGGTTCCAGCTGCAGACCGCGGTCAACCTGGTCGTGCCGCTGGCGCTGGTCGCACTGGGTCAACTGATCATCGTGCTGGTCGGCGGGATCGACATCTCCATCGGCGCCACGATGAGCCTGGCCAACGTGGTCTTCGCGTCGCAGACCGAATCGCTGCCGACGGCGGTGGCGATGGTGCTGGCGCTGCTCGTGGGGCTGGCCTGCGGGGTGTTCAACGGGCTTCTCGTCGCCTACGGCGGGCTGCCGGCCATCGCGGTCACCCTGGCGAGCGCGTTCATCTTCGGCTCGCTCGCACGGGAGGTGCTGGACCGGCCCGGTGGCGACATCTCCAAGGAGTTCTACCTGGCCACCTCCGGCGAATTCGTGCCGTTCGTGCCGATCGCGCTGGTCTGGCTGGCCGTCGTCGCGGTCCTGCTGTGGCTGCTGCTGCAGCGCACCGCCCTCGGGCGTCACATCTACGGGGTCGGGTCGAGCATGGACAGCGTCCGGGCCGCCGGTCTCGACGACCGGCGCACCACGTTGATCGCCTTCGGGCTGGCCGGGCTCGTGACCGCGATGGGCGCCATCCTGCTGGCCGGATCCACCCTCACCGGTGATCCCCGCAGCGGCGACTCGTACCTGCTGAGCTCGATCGCCGCGGTGGCGCTCGCCGGCGCGGCCTTCACCGGCGGTCGCGGCAGCATCATCGGGACCATCCTCGCCGCCTGCACCCTCGGGTTGATCGGCAACCTGCTCTTCTTCGCCGGCGTCAACTCCTACTGGCAGTACGTCATCAGCGCGCTCATCATCGTGGCCGTCGTCGGCGTTCCCGTGGTGTGGCGGATGCTGTCGTTCCGGATGAAGGGCGGCCGGTCGTGACCGCCGTGACCACTGCTGTCGACGCCGCGCCGGAGACCTCCAGCGGCCGCTCGGTGCTCGCCCGGGTACCGCGCCCGGTGTGGCCGCTGCTCGCCTTCGTGGTGCTGTTCGCCGTGGGCGGCCTGATCCGGCCCAACCTGGTGTCGGTGGACTCCCTGATCGGCACGGCGACCTTCGCGCTCATCCTGTCGATCGCCTCCTTCGGACAGACCGTCGCGGTGATCCAGGCCGGCATCGACCTGTCGGTGCCCAACACCATCGGGTTCGCGGCCCTGTCGTTCCTGGCCTGGGTGGGACCGCTCGGCCCGGTCGGCGCCTTCGTGGCCGCACTGCTGTCCGGCGCGCTCATCGGGCTGGTCAACGGCGTGGTCATCGCCAAGCTCGGGCTGACCCCCATCGTCACCACGATCGCCATGAACGGGCTGCTGTTCGGCGCCATCCTGTTGGCGTTCAACTTCTCCGAACTCACCGTGGTGCCCGACTTCGTCATCGGCCTGACATCGGCGAAGGTGGAGATCCTCGGTGTCCAGATGGCCGCGGTCCTGCCGCTGGGGCTGGCCCTGATGCTCGTGCTGCAGCTCGTGCTGTCGTTCTCGGGCTGGGGTCGCTCGCTCTTCGTGGTCGGATCGGCCGCCGAGACGGCCCGGCTCGCCGGGTTGAACGTGGACCGCATCCGCATCTCCGGCTACCTGCTCTCGGGCGTCCTCGCCGCCTTCGCGGGGATCGTCATCGTCGGCTACTACCAGCAGGCGTCGGCCACCATGGGCGCCAACTACCTGCTCTCGTCGGTGGCCGCGGTGGTCGTCGGCGGCGCCTCGATCTTCGGTGGCCGCGGGTCCGTGGTGGGCACCGTCGGAGGTGCCCTGGTGCTGGGCCAGGTCTCCACGCTGGTGACCGTGCTCAACCTCGGCGCCAACATCCAGCAGCTCATCTACGGGGTGATCATCCTCGTGGTCATCTCGCTGTACGGGCGCCGCAGCACCGCATGACCGGGGCGGTGGCGCGTCGCGGACCCCGCCGAGGTGACCGGCCCGCGATTCGCCACCCGTCGCCGGGCGGCCGTAACCTGGGGCCGATGTCCACCGAGCAGCCGTCCCCCGTCGGCACCGACGACCGCGCCGACGCCACCGGTCCCCTCGACACCGTCGACACCGTCGCGGTCACGGACCGGCCGGATCCAGCCGACGGGGCCGGAACGGCGGACGGGGCCGGAACGGCGGATCAGGGGGATGCGGTGGACGACGGGGATGCGGCCGCCGCCGTCCTGGACCCGCAGCCGATCCCGTTCGACGACGACGAGGACGTCCCGGCCGGCGACACCCGCCTGCCGCACCTGACGGTCCCCGACGACGGCCTGCCGCTGCACTTCCGCCGCGTCGTCAGCTTCCACCCGCGGGGCGGCCGACTGAACCCGGTGCAGCGCAAGGCGTGGGACACCTACGCCGACCGCTGGAACGTCGACCCCACCCAGGGCCTGCCCGACCTGAAGTCGCTGTACGGCCGCAGCGCCCCGCTGGTCGTCGAGATCGGCTCCGGGATGGGCGAGGCGACCGCGGGGATGGCGGCCAACCGGCCCGAGGTGAACATCCTGGCCATCGAGGTCTACAAGCCCGGGGTGGCCCAGACGTTCCATCACCTCGGCAAGGCCGGCGCCGACAACGTCCGGCTGATGCGCGGCGACGCCATCGAGGTGCTCGAGGCGCTGATCCCGCCGGGCTCGGTCTCCGAGGTCTGGTTGTTCTTCCCGGATCCGTGGCCCAAGGCGCGGCACCTCAAGCGCCGCCTGGTCAACCCGGCGTTCGCCACGTTGGTGGCGTCCCGGTTGAAGAAGGGCGGCATCCTGCGGATGGGCACCGACTGGGAGCCCTACGCCGAGCAGATGCTGGCCGTCTGCACGAACGAGCCGAAGCTGAAGAACCGGCACGCCGGCTGGGCGCCGCGCCCGGACTTCCGCCCCCGCACGCGGTTCGAGCGCCGTGGGCTCACCGCGGGTAGGGAGATCTTCGACCTGGAGTTCGTCCGGCGTTGAGCTCCCGGGCCGGCGTCGACCGGCGACCCCGCCCCACCGAGAGGTTGGTACGCGCATGACCGTCGTCGTCACCGGTGCGACCGGACAGCTGGGCGGGCGCGTCGTGCGCCTGCTCGACACCGCCGGGGTCCGCCAACGCCTGGTGGTCCGCGATCCCGCCCGGGCACCCGACGTCGCCCACGTCGAGCTGTCCACGATCGGCTCCTACACCGACGCCGACGGGCTGGCCCGCGCCCTGGCCGACGCCGGACCGGTGCTGATGGTGTCGGCGGCGGAGTCGGCGGACCGGCTCGACCAGCACCGCTCGTTCGTCGACGCGGCGGCCGCCGCGGGGGTGCCGCACCTGGTCTACACCAGCTACTACGGTGCCTCCCCGGACGCGACGTTCGCCCACGGCCGGCTGCACGCCGCCACCGAGGACCACATCCGGGCCAGCGGTGTGCCGTTCACCTTCCTGCGGGACAACCTGTACCTGGACTTCCTGCCGGACCTGGCCGGCACCGACGGGGTCATCCGCGGTCCGGGCGGCAGCGGTGCGGTGTCGGCGGTGGCCCGCGACGACGTGGCCGAGGTGGCGGCGGTCGTCCTGCAGCACCCCGCCGACCACGCCGGCCGCACCTACGACCTGACCGGCCCGGAAGAGCTCACGCTGGCCGGCATCGCCGACAAGCTCACCGCGCTGACCGGTCGGGACGTCCGGTACGAGGAGGAGACCCTCGACGAGGCCTTCGCCTCACGCGCCTCCTACGGCGCGCCCGACTGGCTGGTCGACGCCTGGGTCTCCACCTACACCGCCATCGCCGCCGGCGAGATGGCCGGCGTCAGCGACGCCGTCCCCACCCTCATCGGACACCCCGCCACCTCACTGGCCGACCTGATCGCCCGGCAGCGGCACGAGGGCTGACCCCGGAGCCCCTGTGGCGGCGTCGCGCGGGCACGTCAGCCGGCGGCCCGCACCCCACCGGCCAGGACGGCGGCCACCGCCTCGAGCGCGCCGGGCACCAGGGCGAAATAGGCCCACACGCCGCGCTTGTCGCGGGTGAGCAGCCCGGCGTCGACGAGCACGCGGAGATGGTGCGAGACGGTGGGCTGCGACAATCCGAGCGGCTCGGTGAGGTCGCAGACGCACGCCTCACCGCCGTCGTGGGCGGCCACCATCGACAGCAGCCGCAGCCGGGCCGGGTCGGCGATCGCCTTCAGCGTGCGAGCCAGCTCCGTCGCCGCCGCGGCGGAGAGCGGCTCGCGCGTCAGGGGCGCACAGCAGGCCACTCCCGCGGAAGGCGCATCGGACGTCGTCACCGCCCCAGTATGCGTGAGACATTGACAATCGTCTATGTCTGCGGTGATGCTGGAAGACATCGACATCCGTCTATGGGAGGTGTGCCTTGTCCGACGCCGATCTGCTGCGCGACCAGGTCCGCAACCGCTACGCCGCGGCCGCGACCGCGGTGAGCTCCGGTTCCGGGTGCTGCGGTCCGACCGACGCGCTGACCGCGCTCGGTGATCCCGGCGACCCGGGCACCGCCGACGACGCCGAGATCTTCGGCGCCGCGCTGTACCGCGCGGCCGACACCGCCGACCTTCCCGCGGAAGCGGTGCTGGCCAGCCTCGGCTGCGGCAATCCGCTGGCCGTCGCCGACCTGCAGGAGGGCGAGCGGGTGCTGGATCTCGGGTCCGGGGGCGGCATCGACGTGCTGCTGTCGGCACGCCGGGTGGGCGCGACCGGCTTCGCCTTCGGTCTCGACATGACCGACGAGATGCTCGCACTCGCCCGGAGCAACGCGGCGAAGGCCGGTGCCACCAACGTGGAGTTCCTGAACGGCCGGATCGAGGCCGTCCCGCTGCCCGACGACGCCGTCGACGTGGTCATCTCCAACTGCGTCATCAACCTCTCCACCGACAAGCCGGCCGTCCTCGCCGAGATGTTCCGGGTCCTGGTCCCCGGCGGCCGCATCGGGATCTCCGACGTCGTGGCCGAGGACCACCTCACCACCGCCGAGCGCGCCGAGCGCGGCTCCTACGTCGGGTGCATCGCCGGCGCCCTGTCCCGCACCGAGTACCTCGACGGCCTCGCCACCGCCGGATTCGTGGACGCCGAGGTCACCTTCACCCACGAAGCCGCGCCCGGCATGCACGCCGCCATCATCCGCGCGAGCACACCCGCGCAGTCGACCGCACTCCCCACCACCGCAGCCGAGGATCCCTCCACCGCATGACGCACACCGCCACGACGCCCACCGCCACCGGCGAGGCGCCGGTCCTGGCCCGCCTGTCCACCCTCGACCGCTTCCTCCCGGTGTGGATCGTCGCCGCGATGGCCGCCGGACTGCTCGCCGGTCGCTTCGTCCCGGGGATCGCCGACGCCCTCGGCGCGGTCACCATCGGGTCGGTGTCGCTGCCCATCGCCGTCGGGCTGCTGGTGATGATGTACCCGGTGCTGGCGAAGGTGCGCTACGACCGGACCCGTCAGGTCGCCCGCGACCGCCGACTGCTGATCTCATCGCTGGTGATGAACTGGCTCGTCGGGCCGGCGTTGATGTTCGCCCTCGCCTGGCTGATGCTGCCCGACCTCCCCGAGTACCGGACCGGCCTGATCATCGTCGGGCTGGCGCGCTGCATCGCGATGGTGATGATCTGGAACGAGCTGGCCTGCGGCGACCGGGAGGCCGCTGCCGTCCTGGTCGCCATCAACTCGGTCTTCCAGGTGGTGGCGTTCGGGGCGTTGGGCTGGTTCTACCTGCAGGTGCTGCCCGGCTGGCTCGGCCTCGCCACCACCAGCGCCGGGTTCTCCGTCGGGGCCATCACCGCCAGTGTGCTGATCTTCCTCGGGGTCCCCCTGCTCGCAGGGTTCCTCACCCGCACCGTGGGCGAACGCAGGCTGGGCCGCGATCGGTACGAGTCCCGGGTGCTGCCGCGGCTCGGGCCGTGGGCGCTGTACGGATTGCTGTTCACCATCGTCGTGCTGTTCGCCCTGCAGGGTGACCGCATCATCGACCGGCCGTGGGACGTGGCCCGCATCGCGCTGCCGCTCGTCGTCTACTTCCTGGTCACCTTCGGGCTCGCGTTCGCACTGGGGCCCCTCCTCGGGATGACGTACCCGCGGACCACCACGCTGGCGTTCACCGCCGCCGGCAACAACTTCGAGTTGGCGATCGCCGTCGCCATCGGCACCTTCGGCGTCACCTCGGGGCAGGCCCTCGCCGGCGTCGTCGGGCCACTCATCGAGGTTCCCGCCCTGGTGGCCCTGGTCCACGTCGCGCTGCGGCTGCGCCGCAGGTTCCCCACCGTCCACCCCCAGCCGGCGGCCCTGTCGGCCGCTGTCACCACCGCCGTCCCGAGGAGCAACTGACATGTCCCCCACGCCTCACGTGCTGTTCGTGTGCGTCAAGAACGGCGGCAAGTCGCAGATGGCCGCCGGCCTGATGCGGAAGTCCGCCGGCGACACCGTGACCGTCGATTCCGCCGGAACGCGACCCGGGACCGCGGTCAACGCGCTGTCCGCCCAGGTGCTGCTGGAGGTGGGCGTCGACATCACCGACCGGACCACCCAGCAGTTGACCGACGACATGGTCGCGGCCGCGGACCGGGTCGTCGTCCTCGGCCGCGACGCGCAGGTCACCTCCGTCGGCGGCACTCCGGTGGAGGTGTGGGACACCGACGAACCGTCCGAGCGGGGCATCGAGGGCGTCGAGCGGATGCGGCTGGTCCGCGACGACATCGCCCGCCGGGTGGACGAACTCGTCGCCGAGCTGCGGCGCTGACGCGATCGGACCCGCGCCTGTCCGGGTCGGACCGGACCGCGCCGGGTCCAGTCGGATCGGACCCGCCGCGTCGGTCCGGGCCGAGTCGGACCGGGCCGGACCGGGCCGGACCGGGCCGGACCGGGCCGGGCCGGACCGGACCGGCCGACGCTCCGGCAGGATCGACGGCGTGACGACCCTGCCGCGCCGCCCGTGACCGCCCGCACCCGGGTCGCGGTCATCGGTGCCGGGCAGGCCGGTCTGGCGGCCGCCTTCCATCTCCGCCGGGCCGGGTTCGAGCCGGGGCGGGACTACATGGTGCTGGACCGCAACCCGGGGCCGGGTGGAGCCTGGCAGCACATGTGGCACAGCCTGCGGCTGTTCTCCCCCGCCGAGCACTCCTCGTTGCCCGGCAGGCGGATGCCGCCGTCGCGAGACGGGTTCCCGACCGCCGGCCACGTCCGCGACTACCTCGCCGACTACGAGCAGCACTACGGGCTGCCGGTGCGACACGGGGTGACCGTGGACGCCGTCCGCGCCGCCGGCCGCACCGGACCGCTCGAGGTACACACCGATCGCGGGATGCTCCTCGCCGACACGGTCCTCAGCGCGACCGGGAGCTGGGACCGTCCGTTCCGGCCCCACTACCCCGGGATGCGCGACTTCAGGGGCCGGCAGCTGCACGCCCGCGACTACCGCGACCCGGCGGAGTTCGCCGGCCACAGCGTCGTCGTCGTCGGTGGCGGCAACTCCGCGGCCCAGATCCTCGCCGAGGTGTCCACCGTGGCGCGGACCACCTGGGTCACCCGGCGGCCGCCGCGGTTCATGCCCGACGACGTCGACGGCCGGGTGCTCTTCCAGGTCGCCACCCGACGCATCGCCGCCCGCGCCGCCGGCACCGCCGACAGCGCCGGCCCGCTCGGCGACATCGTCATGGTGCCGTCGGTGCTCGACGCCCGCGACCGCGGCGCGCTGGTCGCCCACCCGCCTCTCCTGCGGATCGTCCCCGACGGGGTCGTCGGGGCCGACGGTGGTGTCGTCGTCGCCGACACGATCATCTGGTGCACCGGGTTCCGGCCGGCGCTGCACCACCTCGCCCCGTTGCGGCCGGCCCGCGACGGCGACCACCCCGCCGTCGACGGCACCCGCCTGGTCTCCGACCCGCGCCTGCATCTGCTCGGTCACGGGGACTGGACGGGTCCCGCTTCGGCGACCCTCATCGGCGTGGGCCGGACCGCCCGGGATGCGGTCGCCCGGCTCGTGGCCGCGCCGACGTCGGCGTGACCGACGAGCGCCACGGCCGTCCCGGCGTGGATCAGGCGCGGTGCACGGCGACGTCCGGCTCGTGGATCCGCCCGGCGAGCACCGCCACGGCGATGCCGGCGACCACCGTGACCCCGAGCGCCCCGCGGAGCCCGGTCAGGCCGGCCAGCGCACCGATCAGCGGGGGACCCACGAGGTAGGCGGGCCACTGCCCGAACGACACCACGGCCACCCCACGGCCGGGCGGCAGTCCCGGCTGGTTACCGGCCAGGCCGTAGACGGTCGGCACCAGGCAGGCGCAGCCGACGCCGAGCAGGAGGAAGCCCACGAAGGCCCCCCAGGTGGTGCCGACCCCCAGGCCGACCGCCATCCCGACGGCGGCGGTGAGCGCCGACGCGCGGATGAAGCGGACCTGTCCCAGCCGACCGACGACGCGGTCACCGAACAGCCGGGACGTGGTCATCGCGATCGAGAAGCAGCTCAGCACCAGCGCACCGACACCCGCGCCGGCACCGACGGTGACCGCGCCGTACTGGGCGCTCCACTGCACCGCGGCCCCTTCGCTGATCGACGACAGCAGCGCGATCGCGGCGAGCAGGACGAGTTGCGGAGTCATCGTCCGCGGGCCGGCCGCGGCCTTCGCCGCCCGGACCGGCGGTGCCGTGGGACGGTCCTGCGGGATCCAGCGCCGGGTGGCGGCGAAGGCCACCAGCATGACCAGCGCGGTGGGCAACAGTTGCCGCACCGGGCTCACCCCCAGCGCGGCGGCCGCCGCACCGATCCCGGCGCCACTGAGCTGACCGAGGCTGAAGCAGGCGTGGAAGGTCGACATGATGCGCCGTCGGGCGGCCCGTTCGACGTGGACGGCCAGGGCGTTCATCGGCGTCACCACGAGTCCGGCCGCGAAACCCTGCAGCAGCAACAACGTCATCAGCACCCAGACCTGCTGGGAGGCGGTGGTGGCGGGCACCACCAGCAGCACCAGCAGCGCACCGGTCAGGGCGGGGAGCCGGGAGCCGACGCGCGGGATCAACCGGGTGACCACCACCAGTGCGGTCAGCGTGCCCAGCGGCGCGGCCAGCAGGATCAGCCCCCACTGCGCGTCGTCGACCACGACCTGGGACCGGACGCCGGGGATGCGGGCGGCCCAGCTCCCGATCATCAGACCGACCAGCAGGAACAGGACACTGACCGCGAGACGGGCGCGGCGGTTCGAGGTCACTCCCGCCATGCTGCCCCGCCGCGGGGGTCGGTGACCACTCCGGGCACGACGTCACCGCCCGCCGCGACGGTCCGGCAGCATGGTCCCCCTGGACGCACGGACGCGTCACGGTCACGGGGGTGGGTGGGCATGGGCGGCAGCGCGGTGCGTCGGTGGGTGGTGCCGGGGGTGCTCGGTGCCGTGCTGGGTGGGGCGGCGCTGGGGCTGGTCGCGGTGGTCAACGGTCAGCCCGTGCGCGATCTGGTCGTGCTCGGACTCGGGGTCGGCGCGCTGATGGGCGTCCTCGCCGGCCTGCTGCGGCGGACCGTGGATCCGACGGTTCCGCCGATGGGGCCGGGTGACCCGTACGTCGACACCCTGCACCGGTCGCAGCTGTCCGACTTCCGCCGCGAGGCGTTCCGCGGACCGGTGCCCGCCGACCCGGAGCGGCGGGCGGCCGCCATCCGGTTGCTGCGGCGGACGCTCGACCACGAGAGCGCCGAGCGGTTCTCGTCGCTGGTCTTCTACGTCGTCGCGTTGCTCTTCGGCGTGGTCGACAGCCTCGACAACACCTGGTCGCTGATCCTCGTCGTCCTGGGAGCGGGATTGCTGATCTGGACGCTGGTCCGGCCGGGTCGCATCCGCCGCCGCATCGCCGAGCTCCGGGCCGCCGGCGATCCGTCCGCGGCCCGCTGACCGGGCAGCTCAGCCGGCGAACGGCACCACCTCGACGTCGGCGGCTGCGAGCGCCTCCCGTACCGCCCGCGCCATCGCCACCGCGCCCGGGGTGTCACCGTGCACGCACACCGATCCGGCGGTGACGGCGACCGGTCGGCCGTCGATGTCGTCCACGATCCCGTCGAGCACCATCCGGCGCACCCGGTCGGCGACCACCGCCGGGTCGTGCAGCACCGCGCCGGGCCGGTCCCGCGGCACCAGCGTGCCGTCGGCGGTGTAGGCGCGGTCGGCGAAGGCTTCCCCCACCACCCGGAGACCGGCCTCCGCCGCCAGTGTGAGGAACCGCGAACCCGGCAGCCCGAGCACCGGCAGCCCACCCGGCCAGGCCGCCACCGCCGAGACCACGGCGGCGGCCTGCCGTTCGTGGTGGACGATCGCGTTGTACAGCGCCCCGTGGGGTTTGACGTAGGCGACCCGCCCACCGACGGAGCGGGCCAGTCCGTCCAGGGCGCCGATCTGGTACAGCACGTCGGCCCGCAACGCCGCCGGCTCCACGTCGACGAACCGCCGGCCGAAACCGACGAGGTCGTGGTAGCCGACCTGCGCCCCGATCACGACACCACGTTCGACCGCGGCCTGCACCGTGCGGAGCAGGGTGAGTGGATCCCCGGCGTGGAAGCCGCACGCGACGTTGGCGCTGCTGACCACGCCGAGCATCGCCTCGTCGTCGCCCAGCGTCCAGGCGCCGTAGCCCTCGCCGAGGTCGCTGTTGAGGTCGACGTCCAACGCCGCGGTCAGCGGTCGATGCTCGACAGGTCCGGGTAGCGCTCGCCGCGCACCTCCGACGGCGGGATCGCGGCCGTCAGTGCGTCGAGCTCCTCGGCGGAGAGGGTGACCTCCGCGGCGGCCACGTTCTCCTCCAGGTAGGCGATCCGCTTCGTGCCGGGGATGGGCACCACGTCGTCGCCCTGAGCGAGCACCCACGCCAGCGCGAGCTGCCCGGCGGTGACCCCCTTCTGGTCGGCCAGGGCGCGGACCGCGGCGACCAGGGACAGGTTGTGTTCGAGGGCGTCGCCGGTGAACCGGGGGTTGCGGCGGCGGAAGTCGTCCGGGGCGAGGTCGGCGGTGGTGGTGATCGCGCCGGTCAGCATGCCCCGGCCGAGCGGCGCGTACGGGACCAGCCCGGTGCCGAGCTCTCGCAGCAGCGGCAGGATCTCGTCCTCGACGTGCCGGGTCCACAGCGAGTACTCGGTCTGCAGGGCGGTGATCGGGTGGACCGTGGCGGCGCGCCGGATGGTCGTCGCCGACGCCTCCGACAGGCCGATCGCCCGGACCTTGCCGGCCGCGACGAGTTCGGCCATCGCCCCGACGGTGTCCTCGATGGGCACCGACCTGTCGACCCGGTGCTGGTAGTACAGGTCGATGTGGTCGACCCCGAGCCGGGCGAGGCTCGCGTCGCAGGCGGCGTGCACGTAGGCCGGGCTGCCGTCGATACGTCGGGCGGTCGGGTTCTCGGGATCACGGACGTTGCCGAACTTGGTGGCCACGACGACCTCGTCGCGGCGGCCGGCGATCGCGCGGCCGACGAGTTCCTCGTTGACGAACGGGCCGTACATGTCGGCGGTGTCGAGCAGGGTGACGCCCAGGTCGAGGGCGCGCCGGATGGTCGCGGTGGACGTGGCGTCGTCGGAGTCGCCGTAGAACTCGGACATGCCCATGCAGCCGAGGCCCATCGTGGAGACGACGAGCGCCGCGTCGCCGGTGCCGAGGGTGCGCGTGGAGAGAGTCATGGCTCGATTGTTCACCCCCCGACCGGGACGTCGGCTCCCGGCGTGGTCATCACCGGATTCGGTGCGGGTCGAGCCCACCGTCGTGGGTCGGCCCCCGTCACCGCCACTGCGGCGTGGACCTCACCGGATCCCGGCGATTCCCACGCCGGACGCGGCCGGTCCGGGACCAGCGGCCGGGCGCCCGCTCACGCTCGCTGCGGCACCCTCACTCCCCCTCGGCGCGCGCGATCAGCGCCTCCTCACGGTCCACCACACCGAAGGAGACGTCGTCGGGACGGGAGCCGGTGAGCAGCCAGTCGGCGGCGACCCGGGCCCGGCGGCGCAGGGTGGGCATCGCCAGCAGGTGGTAGCCGCGGGTGACGACCTTGGCCGGCCGGCCCTTCAACCGGATGCCGAGCGGGGTGGCGGCGGCGTCCGGCCCGCCGAGGTCGACCACCAGGCCCAGGTCGTGGTGCGTGTACGGCGTCACCCGGTCGCCGGCGAGGTCCGCGCGGATGTTCCGTGCCGCCGCGGTGGCCTGCCGGGTGGCGTGCTGCGCGGTCGGCGGGCACAGCGGCCGGTGCCCGTCGTCGTCGACCGGCTTGGTCAGGTCGGGGACCGCCGCCGCGTCGCCGATGGCGTAGACCTCGGGGTGCCCGGGCACCCGCAGGTCGGCGTCCACGACCAGCCGGCCCTTGACCGTCGGCAGCCCCAGGGTGGCGATCAGCGGGTTCGCGGTCACCCCGGCACACCAGACGACGGTGCTGCAGTCCAGCCGGGCCCCGTCGGTCAGCGTCACCGCGTCGTCGGTCACCGACTCGATGCTGACGCCCAACCGCACGTCCACCCCGCGCCGCCGCAGCAGGGCCAGGGCGTCGGCGCCGAGGCTCTCGCCCAGCTCCGGCATCACGGCCTCCGCGACGTCGACGAGCAGCCAGCGGGCGTCGGCCGGGTCCAGGCCGGGCCGCTCGGCGAGCAGCCGGCGGGTCAAGCGGGCCATCTGCGCGGTGAGCTCGGTGCCCGCGTAACCGGCCCCGACGACGACGAAGGTCAGCGCGGCGGTGCGGGTCGGTCCGGCCGGGAGCACCGCCGCCAGCTCGACCCGGCCGAGGACGTGGTCACGCAGCCAGAGCGCCTCCGTGACGGTCTTCAGGCCGATGGCGTGGTCGGCCAGACCGGGGATGTCGAGCATCCGGGTCACGCCGCCGGGCGCCAGGAGCAGCCGGTCGTAGCCGAGCTCGTGATCGGCGTCGTCGGGGCCGGTGAAGCGCACGACGCGGCGCTCGAGGTCGACGTGATGGGCCCGTCCGCGGACGACGGTGACGTCGCCGAGGGTGCCGGTCAGCGGCACCACCGCCGAGCGCGGGTCCACGGCACCGACCGCCACGTCCGGCAGCAGCGGCGCGTACAGCATCCCGTCGGTGGCGGACAGCAGGGTGACGTCCAGCGCCGGCCGGCGCAGCGCCCGCGCCGCGCCGTACCCTCCGAAGCCGGATCCGACGACGACCACCCGCCGTGCTGATCCGCGGTCCTGTCCCACCATGCGATCCTCCGTCCGACACACTCCGTCGCGGGTCCGGTACCCGGCGCGCCGGACCCGGACACGGTGGACGGCGCCGGGGCAGCGGACCGGACCGGCCGATGTGGCGCGGTGCCTGCGTCCCGGCGGTGCCTGCGACCCGGCGGTGCCCGCGTCCCGGCGGTGCCCGCGTCCCGGCGGTGCCCGCGTTCCGGCGGTGCCCGCGTTGCGGCGGTACCCGCGGGATCGGCCGTCGGTTCCGCGCCTGCCGCCTCAGAGCGTGGCGAACACCGCCCGGGTGCCGGCCGCGGCCGCCGCCAGCGCCTCGTCCAGCGGCTGCGACCGGTGTGCGTCGGACAGCATCTCCACGCCCCAGGGCCCGGCGAAACCGCCGTCGGCGAGCACCCGAACGAAACCGGCCACGTCGAACACCCCGTCGCCGGGGAGCACCCGGCGCCGGATGGTGTCGTCGAACAGGTGGCCCTGCGGGGTGCCGGCGTCGTTGAGTTCCACCACGAACACCGATCCCGCCGGCAACGCGGCCACGTCGGCGAGCGTCGACGGGCCCCGCTCCACGTGCCAGATGTCCACCGTCAGCCCGGCCGCCGGGTGGTCGGCCGCCCGCACCAGCTCACCGGCCAGCCGGAAGTCGGCCACGTTGGAGAACGGCAACGGCTCCAGGGCGATCCGGCTGCCGACGTCGGCGGCCTGACCGGCCAGGGTGTGCAGCTCGGCCGCCCACCGCGCGACGTCGGCCGGCGGCGGCAGCGGCGAGTCGTCCAGGACGACGTCCGGGCCGACCTTGATCGACCGCGCGCCCAGCACCTCCGCCGCGACCAGCAGCCGCGACCGGACAGCGTCGGACGTCCGGCGTCGCTCCCCTGTCGCCCACCAGTCCTCCAGCAGCTCGACCTCGCGGTGCACCAGACCGAGATCGTCCAGCAGCACGGCGAAATCGGCCAGCGGCAGCGGCGACGCCTCGAGGTCGTCGATCGTGACACCGATCCCGGTGTAGCCGGCGCGGGCCACCGCCTCGGCCCGGGTCCGCAGGTCGTACGGGCTCAGGTGGGCGCCGGGCAGCGGCAGCGCCCCGGAGTGCGTCCAGCAGGTCGCGAGCAGCTCGACCGGTGCGCTCACGCGGTGGCCGCCTTCTCAACGGCGGCGGCGACCGCGGGCGCGACGTCGGCGTCGAACACCGACGGCACGATGTAGTTGGCGTTCAGCTCGCCCGGCCGCACACAGTCGGCGATGGCCGTGGCGGCGGCGATCATCGCCCCGTCGGTGATGGTGTGGGTGCCGGCGTCGAGCATCCCGCGGAAGAAGCCGGGGAAGGCGAGCACGTTGTTGATCTGGTTCGGATGGTCCGACCGGCCGGTCGCCACGATCGCGGCGTGTTGGGCGGCGGCGAACGGATCGACCTCCGGATCGGGGTTGGCCAACGCGAAGACGATCGCCCCGGGCGCCATGGTGGCGATGTGGTCACCGGTCAGCAGGTTCGGCGCGCTCACCCCGATGAAGACGTCGGCGCCCTCGAGCACCTCGACCAGGGTGCCCTGCCGTCCGCGGGGGTTGGTGTGGTCGGCGATCCACCGGCGGTACTCGTCCAGGTCGGCGTTGTCGGGGCGGACCGCGCCGTGCCGGTCACAGCCGATGATGTCCCCGTAGCCCTGTGCCGACAGCAGCCGGATGATCGCGTGCCCGGCCGCCCCGACGCCGCTGACCACCACCTTCACGTCGGCCGGCGCCTTCCCGACCACCTTCATCGCGTTGGTCAGCGCGGCGAGCACCACGATGGCGGTGCCGTGCTGGTCGTCGTGGAACACCGGGATGTCGAGCAGGTCCCGCAGCCGCCGCTCGATCTCGAAGCAGCGCGGCGCGGAGATGTCCTCCAGGTTGATCCCGCCGTACACCGGGGCGATGGCCCGCACGATCTCGACGATGGCGTCGGTGTCGGTGGTGTCCAGACAGACCGGCCAGGCGTCGACGTCACCGAACTGCTTGAACAGCGCCGCTTTGCCCTCCATCACCGGCAGCGCCGCGGCCGGTCCGATGTCGCCCAGTCCCAGCACCGCGGTGCCGTCGGTGACGACGGCGACCGTGTTGCGCTTGATGGTGAGGCGGCGGGCGTCGGCCGGGTTCTCCGCGATCGCCAGGCACACCCGGGCGACCCCGGGCGTGTAGGCGCGGGACAGGTCGTCGCGGTGGCGCAGCGGGACCTTGGGGGTGACCTCGATCTTGCCGCCGAGATGCAGCAGGAACGTCCGGTCGGAGACCGTGCGGACCTCGAACCCGTCCAGGGCGCGCAGGGTGTCGGTGATCTCCACGGCGTGCCCGGCACTCCGGGCGTCGCAGGTGACGTCGACGACGATGGTCTGCCGACCGGACTCCACGACGTCCAGGGCGGTCAGTGAGCCACCGGCCTCGATCACCGCGGAGGCGAGCTGCGCGGTGGCGCCGATGACGGGCGGCGCGGCCACCCGGATGGTGATCGAGTAGCCGGGACTGGTCGAGGCCATGGGCGCTCCAGGTGACGTCGCTGTCGGGAAGGATCGCCGCTGATCCTTCCCGAGCGGGTCGGGAGGGGGCCAGCTCCGACCCGCGCGCATGGTCGAGATCACCTCCGGTGCCCCGCCGGGCCGGCGCCGGGCGCGTCAGGTGCCGCAGAACGTCCGGAATCCGGCGCTGAACTCCGCCGGCGCCGGCGCGGCGTACCGCTCGAGTCCGGGCCGCTCGTCGAAAGGCCGGGTCACCGCGTCCAGCAACGGCCCGAGCGGTCCGAGGTCGCCGCCGGTCGCGGCGTCGAGCGCCTCCTCGACGAGGTGGTTGCGCGGGATGTACGCCGGGTTGGTGCGGTCCATCAGCTCCGGGTCGGGGTTCAGGGCCCGCCACCGCTCGAGCCAGGCGTCGAAGCCGGCGAGGTCGACGAACAGCTCGCGCACCGGCTCCGCGTCACCCCGGACGGCCCCCGACAGCCGCCGGAAGAACCGGGTGTGGTCGACACGGCTCTGCTCGAGGGAGCGGAACAGCTCGTCCACGACCGGCGCGGTCGCACCCTCGGGCAGCGCGCCGGCCAGCCCGAGCTTGGCCCGCACGCCCGCCGACCAGGCGACGCTGTACCGCTCGCGGAACACGCCCAGTGACGCGACCGCCCGTTCGACCGCGGCGTCGGCGTCGTCGTCGATGAGCGGCAGCAGCGACTCCGCGAACCGGGCCAGGTTCCACTCGGCGATGACCGGCTGGTTGCGGTAGGCGTAGCGGCCTCCGGTGTCGATCGAGCTGAAACTGGCCGTCGGGTCGAAGGCGTCCAGGAAGGCGCACGGGCCGTAGTCGATCGTCTCGCCCGAGAGGGTCATGTTGTCGGTGTTCATCACGCCGTGCACGAAGCCGACCAGCATCCAGCGGGCGATGAGCGACGCCTGGACGTCGCGTACCGCCTCGAACAGGGCCAGATAGGGGTTGTCCGCGTCGGCCGCGGCCGGGTGATGACGGCGGATCGCGGCGTCGGCCAGCCGCCGGAGCAGGGCCACGTCGCCGGTGCCGCGGGCGTACTGGAAGCTGCCGACCCGCAGGTGGCTGGACGCCACCCGGGTGAGGACGGCGCCGGGCAGCACCTCCTCGCGCTGCACCGCCCGGCCGGTGGCCACCACCGCCAGCGACCGGGTGGTCGGGATCCCGAGGGCGTGCATCGCCTCGCTGACGACGTACTCCCGCAGCATCGGACCGACGACGGCCCGGCCGTCGCCGCCGCGGGAGAACGGCGTCCGTCCGGAGCCCTTGAGGTGCAGATCGCGCCGCGTGCCGTCGACCGCGGTGATCTCCCCGAGCAGCAGTGCCCGACCGTCACCGAGGCGCGGCGAGTAGCCGCCGAACTGGTGGCCGGCGTAGGCCTGCGCCACCGGGGTCGCCCCCGGCGGCACGGTGTTGCCGATCAGCAGCCGGACCCCGTCCGGGGTGCGCAGCGCCGCCGGGTCGAGCCCGAGCTCGGCGGCCAGCGGCTCGTTGAGCACCAGCAGCGCCGGATCGGGTGCGGTCTCGGCCGTCCACGGCATCGACAGCTCGGGGAACGCGGCGGCGAAGTCGCGGTGCAGCACCAGGTCCTGGACCGAGAGGACGCTCATGTCCCCAGCGTACGGACGGCGGCGCGACCGGGGTCAGGTCAGGAAGCGGAAGGTCGGGGACCCGGGATCCAATTTCTCGATCTCCAGCGGACTGTCGGCCATCCGCCGCAGCAGCGAGGGCAGTCCGTCGGCCGAGCCGAGCTCGATCCCGACCAGTGCCGGACCGGTCTCGCGGTTGTTGCGCTTGACGTACTCGAACAGCGACACGTCGTCGTCGGGACCCAGCACGCCGTCGAGGAAGCGCCGCAGCGCGCCCGGCTCCTGGGGGAAGTTCACCAGGAAGTAGTGCTTGAGTCCGTCGTGCACCAGGGAGCGCTCGAGGATCTCGCCGTACCGGGAGACGTCGTTGTTGCCGCCGGACACCACGCAGACCACCGTGCTGCCGGGGCGGACCACGACCACTCCGGGGTCGCTGGCGGTACCGAGAGCGGCGCTGGCCAGCGCTCCCGCGGGCTCGGCGATGATTCCCTCCGTCTGGTACAGGGCCAGCATCTCGGTGCAGATGGCGCCTTCCTCGACGGTCAGCACCCGGGTCCCGCCGGCCGCCACGATGGGAAAGGTGACGTCGCCGACGCGGCGCACGGCGGCGCCGTCGACGAACGGGTCGATGGCGGCCAGCGTGACCGGCTCCCCCGCCCGTAGCGCGGCCGTCATCGACGCCGCCCCGGCCGGCTCGACGCCGATCAGCTCCGCGTCGGGGGCGTGCGCACGCAGGTAGGTCACCATCCCGGCGGCCAGACCACCGCCGCCGACGGGCATCACGACCACGTCCGGCGCGGCACCGAGCTGGTCGAGCACCTCGCGGGCCACGGTGCCCTGCCCGGCGATGGTCCGCGGATCGTCGAAGGGGGCGACCATCGTGGCCCCGCTCTGCGCGGCGTCGGCCTTCGCGGCGGCCGCGGCATCGTCGTAGGTGGCCCCGATGAGCACCAGCTCGACCCAGTCGCCGCCGTGGAAGCGGATCCGGTCACGCTTCTGCCGTGGGGTGCTGCGGGGCAGGTAGATCCGGCCGAAGATGCCCAGCGTCCGGCAGGCGAAGGCGAAGCCCTGGGCGTGGTTGCCGGCGCTGGCGCACACCACCCCGGCATCACGTTCGTCCTGGCTGAGCCCGCTCATCAGGTTGAACGCGCCCCGCAGCTTGTACGAGCGGACCACCTGCAGGTCCTCGCGCTTGAGCCAGATCTCGGCGCCGGTCATCGCCGACAGCCGCTCGCTGCGCTGCAGCGGGGTCCGCACGACCACCGTCTCGAGCAGCCGCGCCGCCCGGTCGACGTCCTCGGCGGTCACGACGGGATCCGCGCGGACGGGGGTGGTGGCGTCGACGTGGGGGCCGGTGGTCGCCGCCGGGATCAGCGCATCGGCGGTCTCGGGCACCGATCCATCGTGCCACCCGCCGGGCGCCGCCCCGGCCGCCCCGGATGGGACGCCGGTCACCGGCGCCGGCCGGCCGACGACCCGACCCGGAGCAACCGCACACAAACCCACACCGATGCGTTCGATTGCGTTGACTCGTCCCCGCCGGTGGCGGACACTGATCCCCACGGCGCCGAGGGTCGCGGGGGACAGCGGGGCGGCGTCGGCTGCGTCATCGACACTGGTCACAACGGGGGGAAGAAACCGTGCTCGCACCGCAACGCCAGGCCAGGATCCTGGAGGAACTGCACCGCACCGGAGGGGTGCGGGTGTCCAACCTGACCGAGATCCTGGGTGTTTCCGACATGACGATCCGGCGCGATCTGGACGTCATGGCCCGCAAGGGCCTGCTGTCGAAGGTGCACGGCGGCGCGACCGTGGTCGACACGGCCTCCGCCGACGAGCCGGGCTTCGAGGCCAAGAGCGTCCGGGAGACCGCGGAGAAGCAGGCCATCGCGGCCCGGGCGGCGTCGCTGGTACGGCCGGGCATGGCCATCGCGATCACCGCGGGCACCACCACGTGGACGCTGGCCACCCACCTGGCCGCGATCGCCAACCTCACCGTGGTGACCAACTCCCTCAAGGTCGCCGAGGTCCTGCACGGGCAGGGCCGGCGCGACCTGACCGTGGTGCTCACCGGCGGCATCCGCACCCCCTCCGACGGGCTCGTCGGACCGATCGCGGTGCACGCGATCCGTTCGCTGCACGTGGACATGACGATCATGGGGGTGCACGGCATCGACGAGCGGGCCGGCCTGACCACGCCCAACCTGCTGGAGGCCGAGACCAACCGGGCCTTCGTCGACTCGGCGCGCCGCCTCGTCGTGATCGCCGACAACACCAAGTGGGGTGTGGTCGGCCTGTCCCAGATCGCGCCGCTGGAGTCGGTGAGCACCCTCGTCACCGACGACAAACTCCCCCATTCCGCGGTCTCGCAGCTGCGCGACCGCGTCGGCGAGGTCATCTGCGTGTCGAAGGAGAGCTCGCTGTACCTGAGTGAGGCGGCTGTGTACTGAGCCTCTTTTCCCCCCGTGCGGGCCCCCGGCGGGCGTCCGGGATGGGACGATCTGCGACGGACGTTCTCCGCCGCCGCGAGGCGGCCTGACGACAGGTGGTGTGCAGTGCGGGTTCTGGTGCTCGGTGGTGCGGGATACATCGGCTCGGTGGTGGCGCGGTTCGTGCTGGAGGCCGGTCACCGGGTGACCGTGCTCGACGACCTGTCGACCGGGCACCGCGACGCGGTGCCGGACGGGGTCGACTTCGTGCAGGGCGACATCTCCTCCGCCGGCGACCTGTTCGCCGACGGCGGGTACGACGCGGTCATCCACCTGGCGGCGAAGTCGCTGGTCGGCGAGTCGGTGGTGAACCCGTCGCTGTACTGGCACACCAACGTCGAGGGCAGCCGGGCGCTGCTGGACGCGATGACGGCGCACGGGGTGCCCCGGTTGGTCTTCTCCTCGACGGCCGCGACCTACGGCGAGCCCGACGAGGTGCCCATCACCGAGGACTTCCCGACGAAGCCGACGAACACCTACGGCGCCACCAAGCTGGCCGTGGACATGATGATCACCGGCGAGTGCATCGCCACCGATCTCGCCGCGGTGTCACTGCGGTACTTCAACGTGGCCGGCGCCTCGCACGGCGCCGGCGAGCGGCACGGCACCGAGACGCACCTGATCCCCATCGCGCTGGAGGCGGTGCTCGGCAAGCGGGACAAGCTGACCGTCTACGGCGACGACTGGCCCACCCCGGACGGCACCCCGCTGCGCGACTACGTGCACGTCGCCGACCTCGCGCGGGCGCACGTGCTCGCGCTGACCGCGGCCGATCCGGGCGAGCACCTGATCTGCAACCTCGGCAACGGCAACGGGTTCTCGGTGCGCGACGTCATCACCACGGTCGAGAAGGTCACCGGCATGGAGGTCCCGCACGCCGTCGGCCCGCGCCGCGCCGGCGATCCCACCCGGCTCGTCGCCTCCGCCGCGCGGGCCAAGGAGCGGCTCGGCTGGGAGCCCGAGCTGGATCTGGAGGCGATGGTCTCCGACGCCTGGGCCTTCCTGCAGAGCCGCCAGCAGGCCTGAGACCCGGGGTCAGGTCAGCCGGGCCAGCAGCTCCGCCTCCCGGTCGGCGGTGAGGACCCGACTGCTCGCCCGGGTCCCGTAGTCCGCCGACACCCGCTGGCCCCCGGCCGCCCACGCGACGACGTCGCGCAGGGTGTCGACCAGCGGCCGGCTGGTCAGCCCCGCGGCGAACGCCCGGTCGACGGTCATGTCCAGCACGCCGGGTGCGCTCCACGCCGTCGGCACCCAGAGCGGCAGCTCGCTCCACGGCTGCACACCCGCCCCGATCAGCAGCTGCTCGTCGACCCACCGGACGTCCGGACGGGACACCCCGGCGGCCGCCGCCGCCTGCTGCAGGAACTCCCCGAAGGTCCACGCCCGCCGGGGCCCGGAGGCGTTCATCGTCCCGGTGACCCGGTCGGCGGCCGCCCGCACCATCCAGTCGGCGAGGTCCCGGGCGTCGAGGAACTGCACCGGGTGCGCCGCGACCGCGGGGGCGAGCACGGGGCCGGGACGACCGAAGCGCGTGGCCCAGTAGGTGAAACGGTCGGTGGCGTCGTGCGGCCCGACCAGCAGGCCGGCGCGGACGACGAGAGCGGTGTCGCCGCGGACCGCCCGCAGTGCGCGCTCGCAGCCTGCCTTCTGCGGTCCGTACAACTCACCGTGGACGTCGGTCACCTGCGGACCCGGGGGCTCCAGGACCGCGGTGTCCTCCGTGACCGGCGCCGTCGCCAGGTCCGCGTACACCGAGGCGCTGGACACGAAGACGTAGGAACCGGCGGCGATCCCGCGTGCGCTGCGCTCCACGTCGGCGGGCAGGTAGCCGCAGGTGTCGATCACCGCGTCGAAGTCCCGGCCGGCGAGGGCGGCGAACCCGGCGGTCCGGTCGCCGAGCGCCTCGCAGACGTCGGCGGCCCGGGGGGCGGGGTGCCGTCCGCGGTGGAAGATCGTCACGTCGTGACCGTGCGCCAGCGCGGCGTCGACCACGTGACGTCCCAGGAACACGGTGCCGCCCAGCACGAGCAACCTCATGGCCCGACTCCCTCCGCGCCGGACCTGCGCCGGCCACTCCCTTCCTGCCACACCCGGCCACCGCCCGCCCAGCCGGTTTCGCCCACAGCGCACCCGGACGGTTAGGTTCGGATCCGTGCGCATCGACCGCGTGACCGAGGCCGCCCAGGTGCACCGCGCAGCCGACCTGTTCGACCGGCCGCCGCGGTCCGCCGCGACCGCCGTCTTCCTGGCCGCACCCGGCCATCACCTCCTCGTCGCCTACGACGACCACGACGACCCGGTCGGGATGGTCACCGGCGTCGAGCTGACGCACCCGGACAAGGGCACCGAGATGTTCGTCTACGAGTTGGGGGTGGCGCCGTCGGCCCGCCGCCGGGGCGTCGCCACCGCCCTGCTGCACGCCCTCGGCGCCCTCGCGAGGAGCCGGGGCTGCTACGGCATGTGGGTGGCCGTGGACACCGACAACGACGCCGCGCTCGCCACCTACGCCCGCGCCGGCGCGCGTGACGAGGGCGACTGCACGGTACGCGGCTGGACGTGGAATCCCGACGACCGGGTACCGTCCGCGCCGGCGTGACCGGCGTCACTGCGGCGTAACCTGGTGGCATGCGGGCACCCTCCGGTGCGGCCGGTCGTCCCCGGGAAGTCCCAGCCGTTCCCGTCCCCGTCCCTCCTCCCGACGCCGGGTCGGCGCTGACCCGGCGCCGGTCCGTCGGGCTGATCGTCCTCGTGCTCGCCGTGGTCGCCGCCCTCGGCGGCTCCCAGCTGGTGGGGGTGGGCGTGATGGGGCGTGCGGCGGCCACCGCGGTGCCGCTGCCACCGGCCGTCGGCAGTTGCCTGCAGATCGCCGAGGACGACAGCGCCACGGTCGTGTCCTGCGCGGAGCCGCACGCCGGCGAGCTGGCGATGACCTGGCGGGCCGGGGTGCCGCCGGTGGCGGCCGGGGCGCTGGTCCGCTACCCGCACTTCAGCGTCACCCGGCCGATGAGCCACCCCGACATCGACACCCGCTGCATCGGGTGGGCCGAGCGGTACACCGGCTGGGACCGCTACATCGCCCGGCACGACGACGACCTCTGGCTCGCCCCCCAGCCGCTCGTCGCGGGACGGATGGTCCACGCGCCTCTGGACGAGGCCGTCGCCACGCTCGGCTGGACCGGCTGTGCGGTGGTGACCGGTGAACCGACCTACGTCGGATCCGTCCGCGACACCGCCTTCGCACCCCGTTTCGGATCCACCGCCGCCCGCCCGGACGCGGTGTCGGTCTGCCTGCAGGTGACCGGGTCCGGCCTGGACTTCACCGACTGCACGGCGGCCCACAACACCGAGATGATCGGCTCGGTCAACCTCACCCAGCGGATGATGGCCGGCCGTTCGGTGACCCTGGACCGCACCGCCGACGAGGTCGCCGCGGCGTGCCGGGAGCTCGCCGTCGAGCGCATCGGCCGGGCGGACCCCACGTTCGGCGGTCAGGTGGAGATCGTCGCCGAGTCGGTGTGGCAACGGTCGCTGCAGGACCACAAGCCGACGTCGTCGGCGTGGCTGATCCCGGACTGCCTGGCCCGGGTGGTCGGCGACGGGACCGTGCGTCGCAGCCTCGTCGAATGGGGTGAACAGCCGCTGCCGCTCAGTCCGACGCGCTGATCCCCGTCGTGCGCGACCAGACCGCCGACTCCCCCGGCAGCGCACCGTCCAGCGGCGCGGACGCGAGCAGCACCTCGCCGGCCGGCAGCGCCGTGGGGGTGGTGCCGAAGTTGACCGCGCACTCCCAGCCGTTGGACCGGCGCAGGTGCAGCACCTGCGGGTCCGGGTGCGCGACGGTGGTGACCTCGTTGTCGTGGGTCTGCAGGGTCCGGCGCAGCCGCAACGCCGCCCGGTACAGCTCCAGCGTCGAGCCCTCGACACCGTCCTGGGCCTCGACGGACAGGTCCGCGAACGCCGGCGGCTGCGGCAGCCAGCCGGCAGCGGCGCCGAAACCCAGCGACGGGCCGGTGCGCGACCACGGCAGTGGCACCCGGCAGCCGTCGCGGCCCTTGAGCGCGTGCCCGGTGCGCTCCCAGATCGGGTCCTGCAGCACCTCGGCCGGCAGGTCCGCGACCTCGAACAGGCCCAGCTCCTCCCCCTGGTACAGATACGCCGACCCCGGCATCGCCAGCATCAGCAGCGTCGCGGCCCGGGCCCGCCGCAGACCGGCCGCGCGGTCGATCGTGGGATCGGTGTCGCCGGAGGTCACCCAGGCCATCGGGTCCACCCCGGCCGGCAGGGCCAGTCGGGACGCGTGCCGCGGCACGTCGTGGCTGGACAGCACCCAGGTCAGACCGCCCTCCGTGCCGGCGTACTCGAACTGGTCGGCCAGCGAGGTCCGGATCACGTCCGCGACGGTGTCCCGGTCCCAGGGTGCCTTGGAGAGCGCGAAGTCGAAGACCTGACCCAGCTCGTCCGGCCGGGCGTAGAGGTAGTTGCGGAAGCTGGTCGGCGTCCAGGTCTCGGCGACCGCCATCCGCGGCGGGTCGTAGGCGTCGAACACCCGCCGCCACGAGCGGTAGATCTCGTGCAACCCGTCACGGTCGTACAGCGGGTCGCTGCCGTCCAGCGGCAGGGCGGTGTCCAGGGTGGTCTGGCTGCGCAGCGGCTCGGTCATGTCCTTGACCAGGGCGTGGGCCACGTCGATGCGGAACCCGTCGACTCCGCGGTCGGCCCAGAACCGCAGCGTCCCCTCGAACGCCTCACGCACCTCGTCGTCGTCCCAGTTCAGGTCGGGCTGTTCGCGCGCGAACAGGTGCAGGTACCACTGTCCGTCGGGCAGCCGCTCCCAGGCGGAGCCGCCGAAGTGCGACACCCAGTCCGACGGAGGTTCGGCGCCGTCGGGTCCGGTGCCGTCGCGGAAGTGGTACCGCTGCCGCGGGCGCGAGCCGGGCGCGGCCGCCAGCGCTTCGACGAACCAGGCGTGCCGGTCGGACGTGTGGTTCGGGACGATGTCGATGATGAGGCGCAGCCCCGCCGCGTGCGCCGCGGCGATCAACGCGTCGGCGTCGGCCAGGGTGCCCAGCCGCGGATCGACGTCGCGGTAGTCGGCCACGTCGTAGCCCCCGTCGGCCAGCGGCGACGGGTAGAACGGCGTCAGCCAGAGCGCGTCCACCCCGAGCGCGGCGAGGTGCGGCAGCCGGGCGGTCAGGCCGGGCAGGTCACCGATCCCGTCACCGTCGGCGTCGGCGAAGCTGCGCGGGTACACCTGGTACACCACGGCGGTACGCCACCATTCGGTGCCGGCCTGGGTCACGGTCGTCGTCCGTCCTCGAGGGTGTGCGGGCCCGGCAGACCGTACCGGAACGGGGTCAGCGGGCGGCAGCCGCCGTGGTGCCGCGCACCACCAGGCGGGGGTCGACGAACTCGTGTCGCGCCGCGACCCGGGGATCGGCGATGCGCTCGAGCAACAGCCGGGAGGCCATAGCCCCCTGCTCGCGGACCGGCTGCCACACGGTCGTGAGGTCGTACAGGTACGACAGGTCGTGGTCGTCGACGCCGATGACCGACAGGTCCTCCGGGACACGCAGCCCCAGGCCGCGGGCGTGGTGGATGATCCCCATCGCGACCTCGTCGCAGACCGCGAAGATCGCCGTCGGCCGGGGTACCCGCCCGGCCTCGACCGCACTCCACAGCCGCCGGAAGCTCTCGGCTCCGCCCTGGGTGGAGAAGCCGGTCGTCTCGATCAGGCGCTCGTCGACCTCGTGGCCGGCGGTGGTCAACGCGCGCCGGAAGCCGGTCAGCCGGTCGGCGGCCGTGGTGAAGCCGTAGAGCCGGTCCGGGTCCTGGCCGAGGAACGCGATGGTCCGGTGACCGAGCGACAGCAGGTGCTCGGTGGCCGTCTCGCCGACGCACACGTCGTCGACCGACACCGCCGAGATACCCGGGTAGTGGCTCCCCAGGGTCACCACCGGGACCCGGAAGTCGGCGAACTGCTCCACCGAGATCGGCACGTTGATGGCGATGACGCCGTCCACCCGTTTGTGGATGGACCGCAGGTTGACCCGGTGCACGTCCGCGCTGACGGCCAGCGTCGCGGGATACAGCAGCAGGTCGTAGGTGTGGGTGAGGACCTCCGACTGCACGCCCTCCACGGCGGAGGCGAAGAACCAGCGGGAGAACCACGGTGAGATGACGCCGAGGGCGCCGGCCCGTCCGGTGGACAGGCTGGCCGCGCTCGGGGAGGCGACGTATCCGAGCTGCTCGGCGGCGGCGCGGACAGACGAGCGGGTGGCCGCGGCCACTCCGGGGATCCCCCGGAGTGCCCGCGACACCGTCGCCGGTGACACGCCCGCCAGGGCGGCCACCTCGGCAATCCCGATCGACTCCATCGTCGGGGCGGGAGTGCCTGTGCTCAGCGCAGCGACCGAGCGGCCATCAGCCCTTGACGCCACCGGCCAGCAGCCCGCGGACGAAGTACCGCTGCAGGCTGAGGAACACGATGAGCGGCACGATGATGGAGATGAACGCACCGGAGGACAGCAGCTCCCACTGCGTCCCCTTGGTGCCGGAGAGCTCGGCCACGGCCGCGGTGAGCGGCTTGAGGTTCGGGCTCGGGGCGAAGACCAGCGCGACGAGCAGGTCGTTCCAGACCCACAGGAACTGGAAGATCGCGAACGCGGCGATGGCCGGGATGAGCAGCGGCATCAGCACGACGAAGAAGATCTTGACGTGCCCGGCGCCGTCGACCCGCGCGGCCTCGATGATGGAGCGCGGGATCTCGGTCATGAAGTTGTGCAGCAGGAAGATCGCCAGCGGCAGACCGAAGATGGTGTGCGAGATCCAGACCGGCCAGAACGAGTTCTGCAGGTCGAGGCTGACGAAGATGGTCTGCAGCGGGATCAACGTGACCTGGATGGGCACGATCTGCAGCGCGAAGACCGCCACGAACAGGATGTTGCGGCCCTTGAACGGGATCCACGCGAACGCGTAGGCCGCCAGCAGGGCCAGGCTGATCGGGATGATCACGGCCGGGATCGTGATGACGAAGGTGTTGAGGAAGAACCCGCCCAGACCACCGTTGGTCGTGGACAGCGCTCCCTCGTAGTTGTCCAGGGTGACGTGGAAGTTGGTGAACCAGTTCCACCACCCGGTGTCGCGCAGGTCCTCGACGGGCCGGAAGGACGTGATGAACAGACCCAGCGTCGGGATGGACCACAGGATCGCCAGGATGATGGCGACGCCGGACGCCCACGGGGACGACAGCTTGGTCTTCGCGTCCTGGGCCCGCAGCTGCGCCTTGAGCTTGCGCGCGGAGACCGGCTTCTCGTCGACGGCCTCGATGCGCGGGGGGATAACTCCGGAACCGGCGGTCATCGCATTTCCTCCGAGAGCCGCATCTGACGGACGTTGTACATGATGACGGGGATGATGATGATGAACAGGATGACCGCGAGCGCGGCGCCGATGCCCTGGCCGGCGTCACCCTGTCGGAAGGTCTGGGTGTAGAACTCGTTCGCCACGACCGAGGTGTTGAAGTTTCCGCCGGTCATGGTGCGGACGACGTCGAAGGCCTTGAGCGAGCCCATCGCGATGGTGGTGAGCACGACGACCACGGACGGCCTGATGCTCGGCACGGTGACCCTCATGAACAGCTTCAGGCCGGTGGCGCCGTCGAGCTGGGCGGCCTCGATGATGTCGTCCGGAACGGCCTTGATCGCCGCGGACAGCACGGTCATCGCGAAGCCGGCCTGGATCCAGACCATGACGATGATGAGGAACAGCGTGTTCCACGGGTCGGCCTGCAGGAACTGGACCGGCTCGAGGCCGAGCCACACCAGGAGCTGGTTGGCCAGGCCGGTCTGGGTGGTGCCCGCCTGGCGGTAGTCGTAGACGAACTTCCAGATGATGGAGGCGCCCACCATGGAGATGGCCATCGGGAGGAAGACGAGCGCCTTGGCGGCCTTCTCGAACCGGGTGCGGTCGACCAGGACGGCGTAGATGAGGCCGAAGCTGGTGGCCAGCAGCGGTACCAGGATCACCCAGGCCACGGTGTTGAGCAGGACGCGCTGGAAGCCGTCCTCGGTGAAGATGCGGGAGTAGTTGTCGAACCCGAAGACCTTCTCGGTCGTCACCTTGCCGTTGACCAGGATGCGTTTGCCGTCCGGGCCGATGACGTTCTGGATCTTCTGGAACGAGCGGATCACGGTGCCGACCGCGGGATAGAGCAGACCGCCGGCCAGCGCGATCGTCACCGGGCCGAGGAAGCCGACCACGACGACCCAGTTGGGGATCTTCGGCCGGTCGATGGCCCACAGGATGATGCCGACAATCGCGACGAAAATGAGGATCGCCACCACCATCACCAGCAATTTCTCGCCGGCCGAGGTGGGACTCATGAACCAATCCACCTGCAACGCCCCTTTCTTTGGTGCTCGTGTCGAACGAAGCGGGGGCGGCTCCCGTGACGCTGCTGGGAGCCGCCCCTTGCTTCAGCGGACCGGTCGGAGGATTACTCGGCCGGCCAGGCGTTGTCGATGTTGGCGAGCGTGGTCGCGTCGTCCTGACCGGTGATCCACGCGGTGAACTGCTTCCACTCGGCGTCGGCGCCGACGGCGGCCGGCATCAGGTCGGAGGCGTCGAAGCGGAAGGTGGCCTCCGGGTCCTGCAGCGTCTCCAGGGCCTCCTGCTGCACGACGACCGGCACGTTGACCGGGTCGAGACCGCGGTTGGCCGAGATGTAGTTACCGGCCTTGGCCCGGGTGTTCGCGTACTCCGGGGTGGTCAGGTAGTACATGAGGGCGTTGACCTCGTCGCGGTCGGCGAAGGCCGCCGTGAAGGTGCCACCGCCGAGCACGGTCTGCCCGAAATCCTCGCTGATCGGCGGGAAGTAGAAGGCGTTGACGTCGCCGTCCTCGCCGACCTTGACGCTCGCGTCGTAGTTGGAGCCGAAGTTGGCGGCCTGCCGGGTCAGCGTGCAGGTGCCGTCCAGGATCTTGGCCGACGGGGCGTTGAACTGGGTGGAGGCGATGGAGCTGACGTCACCGAAGCCGGCGTTGACCATCTCCGGGTTCTTCACGACCTGGCCCATCTGGGCGAGAGCGTCGGCGATCTGCGGATCCTGGAAGGTCACCTCGTGGCTGATCCACTGGTCGTAGACGTCCGGGCCCGCGGTACGCAGGACGTACTCCTCGAGCCAGTCGGTCAGCTGCCAGCCGGTGGCCTCGCCGGACTCGATGCCGATGCACCACGGCTTCTCACCGGCGGCGACGATCTTGGCCTGCAGGTCCTGCAGCTCCTGCCAGTTGGTCGGCACGGTGTAGCCCTTGGCCTCGAAGGTCTTGGGCGAGTACCAGACCAGCGACTTGAAGTCGGCGTTGTTGGGAATCCCCAGGAACTGGTCGTTGATGGTGCCGTAGTTCGTCCAGTCCTCGGGGAAGTACTTCTTCGCGTTCTCGGCGACCTCGGGCTTGAGCTCGAGCATGGCGCCGGAGGACTCCTGCACCTGCCGCATCAGACCGGGCTGCGGGAAGACGGCGACGTCCGGCGGGTTGCCCGACGAGACGCGGACGCCGATCTGGGCCTCGAACTCCTTGGAGCCCTCGTAGTTCACGGTGGCGCCGGTGCACTCGGTGAACGACTTGAACGTCTCGATGTAGGGGGTGTCCTCGGGCGCGGTGATGACCGTGTAGAGGTTCACCGTCTTGCCGTCGGTGTCGGGGTACAGACCCTTGACGGTGTTGCACCAGTCGGACTCGGCACCGACGTCACCGCCGCCGCCGCTGCCGGTCTCGGTCGCCTCGGTGCTGCCGCCCTCGCTGGTGGCACCGCCCGACGTGGCCGGCGCCGAGGTCGAGCTCGTCGCCGACGACGTCGACGTGCCGGCGTTGGTGGTGGTCGTGGGTGAATCGCCACCGCAGGCCGCCAGGAACAGCGACAAGGCGCTGATGCCCGCGACCGCGGTGATGGACTTACGTGCAGATGTACGTGACACCCGGCAGCCTCCCGGTCTCTCGGTCCCATGTGAGGGGCCTCACAACGATGTGAACCTCATGTATGAAAGCGCTTGCGAAGACCGTTTGCAAGCCCGGAGTGCCCGGACACGGATAACGATCCCGTAACCGGATCGGTCGCGTGCCGATGTGAGCGCTCACACGGCGGACGGACGATCGTCCCCCGATGGGTGGATTGCCAACTCGGATTAGCAGCGACGTCATGGGTCCGTCGCTGGGCCGGGCGGGTGACCGGGGTGCCCGTCGGAGCACGGTCCTCGGACGAACACCGGAGCCTCTAGGGTGGGCCCATGCGGATCCTGTCGATCCAGTCCTCCGTCGCCTACGGCTACGTCGGCAACAGCGCCGCCACGTTCCCACTGCAGCGTCTCGGCCACGAGGTCTGGCCCGTGCTCACGGTGCACTTCTCCAACCACACGGGCTACGGGAGCTGGCGCGGCGCCGTCCTCGATCCGGCCGTCGTGGGTGAGGTCGTCGAGGGCATCGCCGATCGAGGCGTGCTGGACACCGCCGACGCCGTGCTCACCGGCTACCAGGGCTCCCCCGGCGTCAGCGAAGTGGTCCTGTCCGCGGTCGCGCGGGTGCGGGCGCTGAACCCGGCGGCGGTCTACTGCTGCGACCCCGTGATGGGTGACGTGGGACGGGGCTTCTTCGTCGCTCCCGGCATCCCGGAGCTCATCCGCGACCGGGTCGTCCCGACGGCGGACATCGTCACTCCCAACGCGTTCGAGCTGGCCTTCCTCGCGGGCGTGCCGGGCACCGGCGACCGCACCGGCGGCGGCTTCGACGCCGCGGCCGGTACCGCCCCGGTGTTCGACCCGGCGGGCTACGACCCGCCTCCCTTCGACAGCGCCGTCGCGGTGGTCGCCGCCGCGGAGACGGTGCGGGCCCGTGGACCGCGCACCGTCCTGGTCACGTCGGTCGAGTACCCGGAGCTGGCCGGCCGGATCGGGATGATCGCCGTCGGCGCGGAGGGCGCCTTCGAGGTCAGCACCCCCCGGCTGCCGCTGTCGGTGAACGGCGCCGGCGACGTCACCGCCGCTCTCTTCCTGGCCCACCTGAGCACCGTCGGCATCGAAGCGGCGCTGGCGCGCACGGCGTCCACCGTCTACGCGATCCTGGCCGAGACCGACCGCGTGGGGGCCCGCGAGATCCGGTTGGTCGACGCCCAGCAGTCGATCGCCGAACCCGCCTGCGAGTTCGAGGTCCGCCGGATCGGCTGAGCGAGTTCGAGGTCCGCCGGATCGGCTGAGCGAGTTCGAGGTCCGCCGGATCGGCTGAGCGGCGCTTCGACGTCCGCCGGATCGGCTGAGCCGCGCGCTGAGCGCATCGGACCGCGGACCGTCGACGCCGTCGACCGACGCACCCGCGGCCCGTCTCCGTGCGATCCGAAGGGGGTGTGCCTGGACGTCCGGGCCCCGGGGCCGGCCCGGCACGCACCGGTCAGCGCAGCGCGTACACGACCTGCACGCTGACGACCGAGGTGGTGTCGCCGGCGCCGACGGGCATGCTGGCCGCCTTCGACAGGTAGGCGGCCTCCGGGATGTGGGTCGGTCCCCCGCCGTGCAGCGACTCGCTCACCGACAGCACCTGACCCAGTCGGCGGTCCGCCAACTGCGCGTACTGCTCGGCCTTCCCTCGCGCGTCGGCCATCGCCTGCTCCCTGGCCTGCCTCAGGTGGTCCGTCGGGTCGGAGGTGGAGAACGAGATGCCGTCGAAGCGGACACCCTCGATGCCGGTGGTGGCGAGGTCGCCCAGCAGCCGCGACACCCCGTCCAACCCCTGCAGGGTGGCGATGAGCCGTTGGCCGGAGGTGTAGCCGAGCACGACCTCCCGGTTGTCCTGGTAGCTCATCCGGGGTCCGAGCCGCAGGTCGGCGGTCCGGACGTGCCGTGAGTCCACCCCGGCGTCGGCGAGCACCCCGAGGACGGTGGCGACCGAGGCGGCCGCCGCCTGGAACGCCGGACCGGGCTCGGGACGGTTCACCTCGACACCGATGCTCAGCTCGACGCGGTCGACCGGCGTCCGCACGCTGCCGTGGCCGATGACGGTGATGCCGTGGCTGTCCATCCTCCGAGGTTAGGTGCCGTCCGCGGCACACCGCCGGCCGCACCGCGCCCGGGTCGGGGACGTACCCGGCCGGGACGGCTGCGGGGCCCACCGGCGGCGGCCGGCCGGCCGGCCGGGGTGACGCAACCGTCCGGTCGTCATCATCACGCCCTGACGACGCACACCACAGGGCCACCACCGGTCCGGGTGCCGGGCGGGATGGGAGAATTGCAGGAGCGCGGCCGACTCCGGCCCTCGCCCGCACGACGTCCGTTCGACGTCGGAGCTCTCCGACGGATCGGACCCCTCCTTGTTCCAGCACGACACCACGGTCGGCGCCGGTTCGGCGTCGCGCACCGTCACCGCCGCCGGGACCACGTCCTCGCGCAGCCACTCCGGTCCGACCGGGACCCGCAGCTACGGGCTGTACGTCCCCGCCGCTCTCGACGGGCCGGCTCCGCTGCTGGTGATGCTGCACGGCGGCACGCAGAACGCCGCCGACTTCGCCGTGGGCACCGGGATGAACCGGCTCGCCGACCTGCACGGCTTCGTCGTCGCCTACCCGGAGCAGTCGCGGTCGGCCAATGCGGCGGGCTACTGGAACTGGTTCCAGCCGGAGGACCAGCGGCGCGACAGCGGGGAACCCGCCGTGATCGCGGGCATCGTCGGCGACATCGCAGCGGCCCACGAGATCGACCCGGCACGGATCTTCGTCGCCGGGCTGTCGGCCGGCGCGGCGATGGCCGAGGTGATGGCCGCGACCTATCCGGAGCTGTTCGCGAAGGTCGGGGTGCACTCGGGGCTGCCCTACGCGAGCGCGTCCGACGTGGGTTCGGCGTTCGGCCAGATGTCCTCGGGCGGCTTCAGCCCCGCCCCGCACCCGACCCCGGTGCTGGTCCTGCACGGGGACCGCGACTCGACCGTGGCGGCGGCCAACGCCGCCGCGGTGATCCGGGCCCGGTTGCTCGCCCATCCGCGGGCCGGCGCCCCCGAGGTGACCCGCAGCAGTGGTGGCGGGCGGTCGTACGTGCGGACCCGGCACGTCGTCGACGGCCGGACGGTCGCCGAGTCGATCATCGTCACCGGCGGCGGCCACGCGTGGTTCGGTGGTGACCCACGGGGGTCCTACACCGATGCGAGCGGTCCGGACGCCTCGGCCGAACTGGTCCGCTTCTTCCTCCACGACTGACGCCCGATCGTGACAGAGGGCCCCGGGGAACGATTCCCCGGGGCCCTGTCCGTGGCAGACCCGGTGTTACAGAGCCATCCCGCCGTTCACATCCAACAGATGCCCCGTCACGAACGACGCATCATCACTGCACAAGAACGCCACCGCACCCGCGATATCCCCCGGCTGACCCGCCCGACCCAACGGATTCGCCGTCATCACCGCCTGCGCCGCCTCCGGCATCGCCGCCGTCATCGGCGTCTCGATGAACCCCGGCCGAACACCGTTGACCGTCGTGTCGAACCGCGCCAACTCCAACGCCCCCGACCGCACCAGACCCACCACACCCGCCTTCGCCGCGATGTAGTTCATCTGACCCAGATTCCCCGCCTTCGCCACCACCGACGACACCAACACCACCCGGCCCGGCACCCCCGGCGTCCGCAACCACGGCGCCGCCGCCCGCAACCCGTTGAACACCCCCGTCAGATTCACCGAGATCACCCGATCCCAGTCATCCTCACTCAACTTGTGGAACATCCCGTCCCGGGTGATCCCCGCATTACCGATATAGGTGTCCAGACCCCCCATCGCCTCCGCCGCCGCCGCGAACACCTCACCCACCTGCTCACGATCAGTCACATCACACCCGAACCCGAACACCTCACCCCCGGTCTCGGCTGCGATTCGCTCCGCCGTCTCCTTCGCCCCGACATCGTTGACATCCAGGATCGACACCACCAGACCCTCCGACGACAACCGACGCGCGATCGACGCACCGATCCCCTGCGCACCACCGGTCACCACAACCCTGGACACACTGAACGCACTCACGACGGAACTCCTCTGGTCAACGGGACAGACACGGGCGCCGATCGGCCCCGGATACAGCTCCGGCGTGAGAGCGGCCGCGAGGCGGGCACTCTCACGCCGGGCTCGACGATCTAGCCGAGGACATAGGTGCCGGGCGCGTCGCCCAGCACCGGGTGCTCGTCGTTGCCCAGCGGCGGCGGCGGCACCTGCCCGCCGGCGCGGGCGCCGATCCAGTCGGCCCAGTCCAGCCACCAGGTGGTCGGGACGAGCGTGGCCTCGGCGCGCCACTCGGCCGCCGACTCCGGCAGCTCGCGCTGCTCACTGCGCGCCTCCTCGGCGAGCACCCAGTGCTTGGACTTCGGGTTCGGCGGGTTGACGATGCCGGCGATGTGGCCGGCGTTGGACAGCACGAACCGCACGTTCCCCGCGGTCAGGCGGGCCCCCGCGTAGGAGCTCTGCCACGGCGCGATGTGGTCCTGCTCGGCAGCCAGGAAGTACAGGTCCTGCTCGACCTTGCTGATGTCGAGCTGCTGGCCGGCCAGCGTCATGGTGCCCTGGGCGAGCCGGTTGTCGAGGTAGCAGCTGCGCAGGTAGAACGAGTGCATCGCGGCCGGCATCCGGGTGGAATCGGCGTTCCAGGTGAGGATGTCGAACGCCGGCGGGTCCTGACCGAGCATCCAGTTCGACACGACGTAGTTCCAGATCAGGTCGTTGGCCCGCAGCGCGTCGAACGTCTTGCGCATGCTGTCGGCCGACAGGAAGCCGGTCTTGCGCATCGACTTCTCCAGCTTGGTCACCGACGCCTCGTCGGTGAACACACCCAGCGCACCGGGGTTGGAGAAGTCGATGAGGGTGTTCAGGAAGGTCGCCGCGTTGATGCGGTCGTCGCCCTGCAGGTCGAGGTAGGCCAGCGTGGCCATGGTCAGGGTGCCGCCCAGGCAGAGTCCGAGCAGGTTGACCTTCTCCGCGCCGGTGATGTCGGTGACGACGTCCAGCGCCGCGCGCGGCCCGGAGATCAGGTAGTCGTCCATGTTGACGTCGCGCATGGATTCGTCGGGGTTGCGGTAGCTGATCAGGAACACGGTGTGGCCGTTGTTCACCGCGAACTCGACCAGACTGCGGCCCGGGGCGAGGTCCATCACGTAGTACTTATTGATCCACGGCGGGCTGAACAGCAGCGGGATCTCGTGCACGGTGTCGGTGGTCGGCGAGTACTGGATGAGCTCCATCAGGTCGTTGCGGAAGACGACCTTGCCGGGGGTGATGCCGAGGTTGCGGCCGATCTCGTGCACGCCGGTGGCCACCTGGCGCGGCTGGCCCTCGTTGTGGCGGATGTCGTCGACCATGTTCTGCAGGCCCTTGACCAGCGACTGCCCGTTGGTCTCGAGAGCGCGCTTGAGCACGGCCGGGTTGGTACCGGGGAAGTTGGTCGGCGCCATCGCGTCGAGCAGGCCCTGCACGATGAACCGGGCCTTCTCGCGTTCCTTGGCGTCGAGGTCGGCGGCGTCGAGGAGGTCGTGGGTGGCCTTCTGCCACAGCTCGAACTGCTCACGCAGCCAGAAGAAGCCGGCGTTGTCGGTCCAGGAGGCGTCGGCGAACCGCTTGTCCCGCGTCAGTGGGACGCCGTCGACCTTGGTGCCGAAGGCGCGGGCCGTGGCGGCGTAGGAGCTCTTCCACAGGCCCAGCGTCCAGTCGGTGGCGACCTTCATCGTCGCGGCCGGCATCCCGGCGAGCGAGGCGGCGGCCTTGAACAGCACCGGGGCGGCGCTGATCGCGTCGGAATCACCCAGTGGTCCCTTGGCGATCCGGGCGGCGGCGGCATCGATGATGTCGGCGCGCAGCCGGTCGGCGACCCGGGTGTCCAGCGGGTCCCACGACGGGGTGTCGCGCTTGTCGGCAGTCGTCATCGACGGCTCTCTTTCCTGCCCACGATGGAGCGTCTAGGTACGACGCTGGCGGCCCTTGGCCCGCCGGCGCTCGATGGTCACTTCGCGGAAAGCCTCGTACGTCTCCTGCAGCGCCCGGCGCTGCTGGGGTGTCAGGTCGGCGTCGGCCTGGATGGCGTCCAGGACCGCCGATCCGGCGGCACCGTCGACCCGTTCCGCGTCGTCCTCGTCGGTGGACCGCAGGGTCTCCGCGGAGACCTGCAGCGAATCGGCGATGGCGTGCAGGACGTGCTCGGACGGCTCTCGCAGACCCCGCTCGATCTGCGAGAGGTACGGGTTGGAGATACCCGCCATGGCGGCGAGCTGACGCATCGGCAGCGACGCGAGTTCGCGCTGCCGACGGATGATCTCGCCCAGCGTCGACGACTCGGGCCAGGTGTTGCTCATCCCGCCATCCTACTCGGGGGTAGGCGGCTGAATGGGGCAACGCCCACCCGAAGGCGTGGACCGCGGAGCGCCGGATCGCGCACCCGGCACACCCCCGTGAACCCCGGAACCGCCCGGACGCGGCCGCTCCCGCAGGAACGACCGCGTCCGGGCGGTGTCACCGGTGCGCGGCCGTCAGGGCCGCGCACCGGAGGCCTCGGGCGAGGCCGGTGCTCACTTCAGCAGGTCGCGGACGGCCTTGGTGTACGCGGAGTTCAGCTCGACCAGCGCGCGGTTCTGGGCGCGGGACAGCTCGGCGACCCAGGAGACGTCGGTGGCGGCGGCCAGGTCCTTCTGCAGGTCCAGGTAGGCGGCGAAACCGGCGTCGTAGGCGTCCAGCCATGCCAGACCGGCGACCTTGCCGTGCGCGGTCATCGTCTGGGCGACGGCCTGCACCTTGTGGGTGGCGTCCTCCATGGCCGGGCGCGCCGACTCGGCGGCCTTGGTCAGGTAGCCCGCGACCGCGGTGGAGTTGTCCAGGGCGGTCTGGCCGTACTCGTGCGCCTTGGTGGTCATCTCGTCCAGCGACGGGGTGTAGGCGGTGAGGTAGTCCTGCGCGCGCTTGGCGGCGTCCTCCATGGCCGGCACGAACGACTGCGCCAGCTCCTGCGCCTTGCGGGTCGCGTCCTCGATCGCCGGGCGGAAGGTCTCCGCGGACGACGTCCAGTACTCGACGACCTTCTTGTTGGCGTCCTCGACGACCGGGACCATCGACGCGGCGAGGTCCTGGGCCTTCTTGGCGGCGTCCTCCATGGTGGGGACGAACGACCCGGCGGCCTTGGTCATGTACTCGGTGACGGCGGCGGTGTTGTCCTGCGCGGTCTTCACACCCGCCTCGTACCCGGCGCGGGTGTGGTCGGCGGCGGCCTGCGCGGCCTCGGTGACCGACTTGGTGACCTCGGCGGTGGTGGCCTTGGCCTCCTCGGTGGCCTTGGTGCCGGCGGCCACGAGGTCGCTGGTCAGGTCCTGGGCGACCTTGGTCGCGGAGGCGGTGGCGGAGGTGGTGGCCTCCTGCGTGGTGTCGGCGACCGAGGTGGTGGCGTCGGCGGCGGCCCTGGTGGCGGTCGCGGCGGCGGCCTTGGTGGCCTCGGCGGTGGCCTTGGCGGCCTTCGCGGTGGCGGCGCTGGTGGCCTTGCCCGCGTCGACGGCCTTGGCGAACTGGGCGGTGCCGTTGGTGGTCTCGGCCATGAGCTGCTCCTCGTGTGCGATGGGTCCCGGTGACGGGCTGATGCGTCGTTCCGTGGCCGTTGGTGCTGATCGGCCCTGTTAGCAGGTTAGCCAGCAGGCCCGGCTAACTGCAAGCACGGGTGAGTCATCGCACACCGCACGGACCGCAGGGTCCGACGAGGCGGCGGCGGCGGCGCAGGGATGTGTCGCAGGCCATGCCGGCGACCTGGAACGTTCTAGGCCGCCACCGCGTCTGTATGGGTGGAAGGAACACCACGGTCCGCCGGGCCGCACCCTTCCAGGCAGCCCTACGACAGCGATGCCTCCATCCCACTCTCTGGAGGAGAACCACATGAGCCCCAAGGACATCCGACGCCCCGCCACGCTGACCCGGGTGCTGTCGCGGGCGACGAAGCGTCGCACGCTGGCCCGCGAGCTGGCCGGCTTCACCACCGCCGCGGACCGTCTCGAGCTCGAGACCCTGCTCGAGGCCCAGCCGTCCGCCGACACCCGTGAGGTCCGCGCGATCCTGGCCCGTCAGGCCGCCTGAGCCGCCCGCCCCGGAAGGCCGTCCCGCGATCGGGGCGGCCTTCCGGCGTCTGTGGGCTCGTGCGCCGCGGCCGGAACCGGCCCGCGTAGCGTGCGCAGGCATGACGCGCCGGAGCGGAGTGCTGGTCCTGCTCGCCGCCCTGCTGGTGCTGGTCGTCACCGCGCTGCGTCCAGGGCCCGTCGCCGGCACCGCAGCAGCCGAGCCCGTGCCCGGCCCCCCGGCCGCGGGCGAGTGCGTGTCGGAGCCGGTGCAGCAGTACCCCGGATACGGCGGGGGCACCGGTCAGACGTATGTCTATCCCCAGCTGACGGTCGCGCCGTGCACGGGCCCCCGCTTCGCGGAGGTCGTCTCGGTGCTCGACGCACCGGCCCAGCCGCAGATCGTCGCGCAGGGCTCGTCGCTGAACATCTCCGATCCCAACCAGGCGGCCTGTCGGACCGCGGTGCACGACTACCTGGGCACCGCGGTCACGGTCGACCCGGCCGGAGTCATCTGGTCTACCGTGACCACGGTCGAGGTGTCGGTCACCCGTCCCGCGTCGCGGCAGGAGGCCGCTGGGCAACGCTGGTTGGCGTGCCTGGCCGCGGCCCGCGGCCCGACCCTCCCCGGACAGGAGCCGGCACCCTACGACGGGACGCTGCGGGACGCGATCGCCACCGGCGCTGCGCGGGACCGCATCGGTGCGTGCGCCACCGCGCCCGACCTCGACACGGCCTACCCGGCGGCGGCCTGCAGCCGCCCGCACACCGTGCAACTGCTGGCCACCACCCGCGACCTGCCGGCCGGCACCCCGATCGCGACGGTGTCCGACGGCTGCCGCTGGACCGCCGAGCGGCTGACCGGTCTGCCCGACGTCACCGCGGCCGGCGCCCTGACCGTCCGCGTCGTGGTCAGCGTCGACGGCCGCACCGTGACCGGTGACGTCCTACCGGCGGACGCGGCGGTGGCGTGCGGCCTGGGCACCGTGGGTGGCCGCACGCTCGGCGGCGGACTGGTCGGCCTGGGCGCCGCGCCGCTGCCGTGGATCTGACCGGTCGGGACACCCGGCGTCGGGACGTCTCGGACACCGGGGGCCGGTGTCAACCCGTCGGAGTCCGCAGCCGTACCCGGAACAGCGGCCGCACGTCCTGCAGTGAGGCGGGCGGGTCGACGTCGGACCGGACGAGGACGCCGTCGAAGGCGACCGGGCGCTGGTGGTGCAGACCGTGCTCGGCGGTCCTGGCCCAGCGGTAGTCCCCGGTGACGGTGCCCACCAGCAGCCGGGCCCGGTGCTCGACGAAGACGGCGACCCGGTCGCCGGTCCGGATCTCGTTGACGAAGCGGGCCAGCGCGACCAGCGGCTTGGTCCGGCGCCGGGTGAGACCCAGGGCGGCCTGCAGGTCCTCGATCTCGTGACCGGTGGCGTCGCCGGTCATCCCCGACTCGGTGCCGAGCGCGATCATGCCCTGCTCCAGGCAGGTGCCGAGCCGGGCGGAGGATTCCGCCGGCACGACCCACAGGGTGTCCCCGGTCCGCACCGGCGCCGGCGGCGGCGCCGGATCCGGCCCGGGCCAGTGGTAGTCGAGGTCCGTCGGGGTGCCGCGGAACCGTGCGCCGTAGAACGCCGGATCCTTGGCCAGCAGCTTGCTGCGGTGGGACAGGTGCAGCTGCGGGTCCCCCAGCCAGGACGGCAGCTGCCCGCGTGCGGCGAGGTCGTCCTGGTCGAGACCGGCGACGTCGGGCGCGAACTCGGCCATCTGGTCGTAGGTGGTGTCGGCGTGGCCGAGCCGGGTCCAGGCGCGGGCGCAGATCAGCCCGTACAGCACCAGGGCGGGGACGTGGTGGCGCCACATGACGACGGCGGGGTGGTTGGCCCAGCCGTACTCGGGCAGCTCGAGGGCCCGCAGGATCTGGAGGGTCTCGACCCGCTGCTTGCCGAGGCGGGGCGCGTCCAGCGACGCCGCGGACTCCTCGAAGTCGGGGTAGGGCAGGAACGTCTGCATGCAAGACGCTGTGCCCGATCGGAGCGTTCTCCCTGCGGTCCGGGTCACCGGGCGACGACGTCCGAGGCATGGTGGCGATGCAGGGCGGTGGTGGCGACGAACCACTCCTGCCACTGCGCGCCGGTCCAGCCGCGTCCGGCGAGCCGGAGCCAGACGTCCCGCGAGGCGGTCGTCCACACCGCATCGATCACCGCGGTCGGTGGATCCGGGCGGCGCAGCACCAGCGTCATGGCGAAGCGGACCTCCTCCCACCGGGTCTGCTCCCGGACGACGAGCCGGGCGGCGGCCGCCGGATCGGTCACCGCGGCCTCGTCGAGGACCCGCTGGATGCGGGCCGAGCGCTCGTGGGCGCCGGCCAGCCACCGGGCACCGGCGGCGAGCCGGGTGTCGAGATCGCCCTCGGCCATCAGCCGGTACTCGGGCATCTCGCGGACCCGTACTCCGGCCCCGGCCGACAGCGCGGTGTCGATGCACGCGTCCAGCAGCGCCAGCTTGCTGTCGAACAGCGTGTAGACCGTCTGGCGCGCGACACCGGACGCGGCGGCCACCCTGGCCATCGTGGTGGCCACCCAGCCCTCGTCGAGGAACATCGCCGCGGCGGCCTCGAGCACGGCGGCCCGGGTGCGCCGCGACCGTGCGGTCCGTACGTCGGAGCTGTAGGTCCTGGGCACGGTCGCATGGTAGTTGACATTGACTGGACGCTGCGTACAGTCAATCCGATCCACCGCCGAGAGGTCCCCGCCATGGCTGACACCGACGTCCGCACCCGGTTCGTCCCCACCCCACTGGGCCGGCTGAGGGTCCGCGCCGTCGGCCGCGGTGCGCCGGTGGTGCTGTGGCACAGCATGTTCGTCGACGCGACGAGCTGGGACCGGGTCGTGCCGGCGCTGGCCACCGACCGGCGGCTGCTGCTGGTGGACGGGCCCTCATCCGGCGGCAGCGACCGCCTCACTCGCGCCTCCGACATCGCCGGCTGCGCCCTGGCCGCCGGCGCCCTGCTCGACGGCCTGGCCGACGAGATCCACGGCCCGGTCGACTGGATCGGCAGCGCGTGGGGCGGTCACGTGGGGATGCAGCTCGCCGCCACCCAGCCCGAGCGGATCCGCCGACTGGTCGCCATCAGCGCACCGACCGACCCCATCGACGCCGGCCTGCGCCGCAGGCTGCGTGTGTTGCTGCCGTTGTTCCGGGCCGTCGGCGCCCGCGGCCCGGTGCGATCGGCGATCCTGGACACGCTGTTGACCGACGCCAGCCGTGCGAGCGACCCGGTGGCGGTCGAGCTCATCCTGGGGCCGCTGCGCCGGGCCGACCGCGAGGGCATGGCCCTGGCCGTCGAGACCGCCATCGTCAACCGGACCGATCTGGCCTGGGCCGCCGCCCGCATCCGCCGGCCCGTGCTGTTCGTGACCACCGACGACCGGGGCGAATGGACGCCGGAGCGGGCCCGCGAGGTGTCCGCCGGGATGACCGACGCCCGGGAGGTCACCGTGTCGGGCTCCCGGGTGCTGCCGGCGGTCGAGCAACCGGACGCCCTGGTCGCGGCGATCCGGGAGTTCTGGGCGTCGACCTGACCGGGGCCGGGGGGTACCCCGGGTGGGACGGGCCGGTGCGACGGGTCACGGACCCGGCGGCGGACCCGTCGTGCTGCCGACGACCAGGTGCGGCGCGACGACGACCTCGCGTGGCGCGGTCCGCCCGCCCTCGAGGCGTTCGATGAGCATCAGGACAGCTTCCTCGGTCAACCGCTCGGTGTCCTGCCCGACGGTCGTCAGATCCACAGACCTCAGCCGCGCGACCGGACTGTCGTCGTAGCCGATGACCGACACCGCCGCCGGGACCACCACACCGGCCCGCTCGAGGGCGTCCACGAGCCCGATCGCGCTCCGGTCGTTGAACGCGACGACCGCGGTCGGCAGCCCCCCGTCGCGCAGCGGCCCTGCCGCGGCGGCGCCGGCCACCTCGGTGTCACCACCGCCTACCACCCTGATCTGGTCCCCGAGTCCGTGCCGGCGCATCGCGGCGCGGTAGGCCCGGCGCCGCAGCACCGACACCTCCCCGCGGCCGCCGTCGACGTGGGCGATGCGCCGGTGCCCGAGGCCGACGAGGTGACCGACCGCCTGCTCGAACGCGACCCCGTCGTCGGTACGCACGACATCGACCGCGGTGGAGTCGATGTGACGGCCGACGAGGACGACGGGCACGCTCGCCGCGATCCGGTCGACCTGGGCGACCGGAGCGGTGGGGCCGAGCAGCACGAGCGCCTCGCACCGCGAGTCGAGCAACGTCTCGACGGCCTGCCGCTCGTCGTGGCCCGGCGCGACGGTGCTCAGGATCAGGTGGTACCCGTGCCGGTGCGCGGCGCCGTAGACGTCGCGGACCAGGCGCGCGTGGAACGGGTTGCTGATGTCCAGCGCCACCCCGATGAGCCGGCTGCGGCGGCTGGCGAGCACGCTGGCCGCGCGGTCCGGCCGGTATCCCAGCCGCGTCGCCGCCTCCGACACCCGCTGCCGCGTCGCCGCACTCGGCCCACCCACACCCCGCAGCACCAGCGACACGGTCGCACTGGACACGCCCGCCGCCGCGGCGACGTCGTCCAGCCGCACCCGTCGGGGTGGCGTCGCTTCGGACATCATCCGCCTACTTTGTCTTGACAACAGCACCGTGGTCGCCAACACTGACGGTACTCATTGAAGCGCTTGAAAACCAGTGGCCGGGGTCGTTCGACACGCCCGCCACGGGCCCACGCGGCGCCCGGCAGCAGCGGGCCGCCGCCACCGCGCACGACGACGAGATCCGTTCACACCGAGGAGGAGCCCCAATGGCGGGGATCACGGCATCGCGCCCCCAGGGACCGGCGACGAGAGAGCACAACCGTTTTCTGGTCAAGCTGACGGTCATCTCGACCCTCGGGGGTCTGCTGTTCGGCTACGACACCGGCGTCATCTCCGGCGCGCTGCTGTACATGAAGGACGATCTCGGTCTGACCACCACGTCCGAGGCGATCGTCGTCAGCTCGCTGCTGTTCCCGGGGGCCGCGATCGGCGCTCTGCTCGGTGGCCGGCTCGCCGACGTGCTGGGACGCAAGGGCAGTCTGCTGGTCTGCGCCGGCCTGTTCCTGGTCGGCGCCCTGGCCTGTGCGCTCGCCCCGAACGTCACCGTCATGGTCGCGGCCCGCATCGTCCTGGGCCTCGGCGTGGGTGCGGCCGCCGCGACCTGTCCGCTGTTCCTCGCCGAGATGGCCCCGGCGCACCGCCGCGGCCGGATGGTCACCATCAACGAGCTGATGATCGTCAGCGGCCAGATGCTCGCCTTCATCATGAACGCGGTGCTGGACCAGCTCATCGACGACACCCACGTCTGGCGCTGGATGCTCGGCGTCGCGTCGATCCCGGCCGTCGCGCTGTTCGTCGGCATGTTCTTCCTGCCGGACTCCCCCCGCTGGTACGCCCTGCGTGGCCGCCACGACGAGGCCGAGCGGACGCTGCGGCTGAGCCGCGGCGACGCCGAGGCCACCGGCGAGTTCGCCGTCATCACCGAGCACGCCGAGCGCGAGCGGTCCGCGGACCGGGGCGACGCCTTCCGGCAGCTCCGCGAACACCCGTGGATGCGGCGCACCCTGTGGATCGGCATCGGCCTGGCCACCGTGCAGCAGGCCACCGGTGTCAACACCGTCAACTACTACGCACCCACGATCCTGCAGTCGACCGGTCTGGGCACCAGCGCCTCGCTGATCGCCACCATCGCGGTCGGCGTCACCTCCGTGGTCATGACCATCGTCGGCATCGTCCTGCTGGGGAAGTTCAACCGACGTCCGTTGCTGCTCACCGGCTTCACCGGGGTCGTCGTCGCCCAGGTGGTGCTCGCGCTGACCTTCCAGCTGCCCGAGTCGACCGTGCGCAGCTACCTGATCCTCGGCGCGATGCTGCTGTTCGTCGCCTTCGTCCAGGGCTTCATCGGCACGCTGGTCTGGCTGCTGCTGTCGGAGATCTTCCCGATGGCCATCCGCGGCTTCGCCATGGGTATCGCGGTGTTCTTCCTGTGGTGCGTCAACGCCCTCATCTCGTTCGTCTTCCCGCTGCTCGTCGAAGCCGTCGGCGCCACCGTCACTTTCGGTGTCTTCGCGCTGATCAACGTCGGCTCCCTCGTGTTCGTCACGAGGTTCGTCCCGGAGACCCGCGGCCGGACGCTCGAGGAGCTCGAGGACGACTTCCGCGACCACGACGCCACCCACCTGATCACGACCGCCCCCGCCGGCGTCGTCGGCTCCTGAACCCGCCGCGCCCTGCGCGACGACCCGTTCCACAATGGGGACCCTGCCCGGCGCTCCCCCTCTCCCTGCCCCCCTGCGCTCGAAAGGCCTGATGTGACCGCGAGAGTCCCCACCGAAGACGTCTCCCAGCTGGTCCTGGGCACCGCCCCGGATTCGTGGGGGGTGTGGTTCGCCGCCGACGAGCACCAGGTCGGGTGGAAGCAGTACCTCGACGAGGTCGCGAGGGCGGGCTACGTGTGGACCGAGCTCGGCCCGCAGGGGTTCCTGCCCCAGGACCCGGCCCAGCTCCGCGACGAGCTCGGATCCCGCGGCCTCGAGGTGGCCGGCGGCACCGTCTTCGCCGGGCTCCACAAGGGCAAGGAGGGGCTGGACAAGGCGCTGGCCGACTTCGGCCGCGAGGCCCGACTGCTCGCCGCGGTCGACGCGAAGTACCTGGTCCACCTACCCGAGCAGTACACCGATCTGCACACCGGCGCCGCCACCGGCACCGCCGACCTCGACCCCGACCAGTGGCGCCACCTCGTCACCGGCACCGACACCCTCGGCAAGGCCATCTACGAAGAACACGGCGTCCAGCTGGTCT